>NZ_WQBE01000009.1 GCF_013032005.1 Ruegeria atlantica | reverse complement strand
CGGCTTCTTGTTCGCCTCACGGGCGATTTCGATGTCGGATTTGTAGCTCATTGGGTGCTGGGCTCCGTGCAAAGTAGGTTTAACGAACTCAAACCCGTCCGCAACTGCGACCGGGGAGGAATCGAATACTTTCTTTACGGTAAATAATTTTTCCCTTGGGTCAACCTTGGAAATACGAGGACATGACCGAAAGGGCATTTGTTACCCACTGGGGTCACGGATCACGCGTAACGTTTGCGCACCGCGCTAAGCCCCAACAACCAATCCTCAACGATGCGTAATTCCGGGAATGCTTTTTGCGTTGGGCTTTTAAGAAGATAATATCCAGACTGTGTTCGCACCGAGACGTCCTGAATTGGTCTGACCAACGCGCCGCTTTCAAGCAGTGGGTCGACAAGATGGGCCCAACCCAATGCGACCCCCAATCCATCGACTGCAGCTTGTATAGAGAGAGGATAGGTGTTGAAGGCCACAGCGCGTTCCATCAATGAGGTCGAAATATCATTGCCGTTGAACCACGTGTGCCATGTCATCCATTCCGCGTGACTACTTGTCACCTCAATCAGATCCAACTCTGGCAAAGCAGTTAAATCTGTCACCGTCGGATTACTATTGAGATACTCCGGGCTGCAGACCGGGAAAACAGTTTCCCCAAATAACAGTTGAGCATCATATCCAGGCCATTCCCCATCCCCGCGTAATATCGTCAAATCCATCGAATCTGACAGGCACTCTGCATCACTGTCGGAAGACACCAACGAAATACGAATGCGATCATTAGATTTGTTGAATTTTCTTAGCTGTGGCATCAACCAGAGTGACGCAACCGAGTTGGTCGCAGAGATCGAGACTGTGTTGGCCTGATGTTTAGCCAGCATGTCACGGCTAACATCCCGCATCAGGTCCAGCGACTTTTCCACAGTTGCCAACAAAATCGCACCTTGCTGCGTCAGCGAGACCGAGCGATGACCTCTGACAAACAGCGGAACATCATAATGTTGTTCCAACAGTCGCACCTTGCGGCTGATTGCCGTTTCCGAAATGTTGAGCACCTTGCTGGCCTGCGCAAAACTCTGCGCCTTCGCAGCCGCTTCAAATGCCAAAAGGTAATCGAGCGGTGGAAGGACCTTCCCGGTAATTGGCGCTTTCTTTGGCATCTGAAGGCGGTTTCCCAATCTGAAGATGATCGCAATCAAAAACATTTGCCCGTTTCGACTGGAAACCGATCAGGCAACTGACTGTTAAAATAGTGAAAAGTCAGATTTGCCTCAAGAATTTATAGGCAATGCCTCTCAAATTTCTGTTCTGCGTCTCGTGAAAACTTAGGCAGAATGAGAAAATTCGGGGCCGGAAGAGTCCGCAGATAAGAAATGTACGTCACTCAGGGAGCAAACATGAAACTCACAAACCTATTTTCTGCTGCAACCTTGGCAGCGGTAGCGGGCACCGGAGCGTTCGCCGAAGACAGCAGCGATCCGATCGTCATTCCAATTCACAACTGGTCCAGTCAGATCGTGATGTCTTACGTTACAGGTCAACTACTAGAAGAGATCGGTGACAACGTCGAATACGTCACAACAGACAGTCAGGCGGTCTACGAGTCGGTACGCTTGGGCGATGTCACACTTGAGATGGAAGTCTGGGAAGGTGCATTTGGCGCATCCTTCCGCGCCGCGCTGGAAAAGGGTGGTCTGCATGATGCAGGCGATCATGATGCAGTCACGCGCGAGGATTGGTGGTATCCGATGTGGACTAAGGAATCCTGCCCTGGCCTGCCTGATTGGCAAGCTTTAAACGACTGCGCGCATCTTTTCGCAACAGCGGAAACCGGGGACAAAGGCCGGTATCTGGATGGACCCGTCGACTGGTTGAAGCACGGTAAGGAACGTGCCGAAGCGCTTGATTTGAATTTCACGGTTATCAATGCGGGTTCGGCTGCAGCCCTTTGGGCCGAGATCGGAGCCGCAGAGGCGGATAAGAAACCTGTTCTGGTCTTCAACTGGACACCCAACTTTGCCGAAGCTGTCTGGCCCGGTGAGTTTGTTGAATTTCCGGCCTGGGAAGATGGTTGCGACAAAGATCCATCCAAAGGTCCGAATCCCGATGCGTTGTATGATTGCGGAAACCCAGCCAGCGGTTACCTGAAAAAAGCCGCGTGGGATGGCATGAAAGACAAGTGGCCGGCTGCCTACTGCGTATTGACTGAAATTTCGTTCACCAACCCGCAAATCGCGGAAATGGCCAAGCTGGTCGATACAGACGAGCTGGAACCGGAAGACGCAGCAGCCGAATGGCTGGACGCTAACCGCGCTGTTGTTGACCCCTGGATCAGCGCCTGCAGTTGATAAACCGGTCATTCGCGACGAAACTGGCGCGGCCTTGCCGATCTCGGTGAAGCAAGGCCGCGCCTAACAAGAAAGTAGGCAGCCATGTCCGCCACAGCGCCCGTCATCTCAGCCAAAAACGTCTGGAAACTGTTTGGAGCCTCTCCTGAGACCTATCTGAAATCTATGCCCGCGGGTCGCAGTTTCGACGAGATACGTGCGGACGGTTACATCGCCGGGGTCAAAGACGTCTCGATTGAAGTTGGCCGGGGTGAAATGCTGGTCATCATGGGGCTGTCCGGATCAGGCAAGTCTACTCTGGTACGGTGCTTTTCACGTCTTCATGACATTACCGGTGGCACGATTGAGGTTGACGGTCAGAACATCATGAGCCTGAGCGAGCGCGACCTGATCGAGTTGCGACGCAACAAGATGGGCATGGTGTTCCAGTCCTTCGGTCTGCTGCCGCATCGTACGGTTCTGGATAACGTGGCCTTCCCGCTGGAAATGCGCGGTCAGGATCGCCATGACCGACGCGAACGCGCATTGGAAGTAATCAAGCTGGTGGGCCTTGAGGGTCGTGAAGAATATTTCCCGCGCGAACTCAGCGGCGGGCAACAGCAACGGGTCGGCATCGCCCGGTCCCTGGCGATTGAGCCGGATATTTGGTTCCTGGATGAACCGTTCTCCGCCCTTGACCCTTTGATCCGACGTGAAATGCAGGATGAATTCCTACGGCTTCAAGAGATGCTGGGTAAAACCATCGTCTTTATTACTCATGATTTTGACGAAGCGCTGCGTTTGGCAGATCGGATCGCGATCATGCGCAATGGCGCGGTTGAACAGTGTGACACACCCGATCAAATCGTCATGAATCCTGCCACTGAATATGTGGCGAAATTTACCGAGGACATCGACAAAGCCCGCGTGGTGCATGCGAAAGGGCTGGCGAAACCGGTCAACGGGCACGCCTTGGAAGGAGCTCCGATCAATGGTGGCGCAACGATCCACGAACTTGCGCGAGTTCTGGTCAATGACAACCGCATCCTTTTGCCGGTTGCAGATGACAAAGGCGTTATCACCGGTGTCCTGGAACGCGACACCGCTCTGAATGTTCTGCTCGGAGCCGAATAATGGCGACGCTGTCCACTGATCTGACGGAGACATCGGACAAGCCGTGGGGACGTACACGGGTACTTACCGCGCTGCTTGCAGTGGCGTTTGCACTGATCCTTGCCAAAGCCGCTGGTATTCTGCCTGAATGGCTGAACCGCATCCCCGAAGCGGCGATCCCACCCACCGCACAAGTTCTGGATGCGATCTTCAACTTCATCCAGAATGACCTGGGCCTGATATACGTCACCCGCTTCATCGCGGAAGGTCCGCTTGAATTCCTGCTGGATACATCGGCCAACCTTTTGGAAGGCAAGCGTCGCTGGCCCTATCTGGGACCGATCCCATGGTCTGCGATTGCCGCCGTTGCCGCGGTTGTGGGTTATGCTGTCGGTGGATGGAAGTTGGCCGCTTTGGGCGCGGGCACCTTTATCTGGACCGCAGCAATCGGCCAGTGGAAGATCGCCATGCAAACAATGTCGGTGATCGTGGTTGCAGCACCCCTGGCGTTCCTGCTGGGGCTGGCTTTGGGTATTGCCGCATGGAAATACGGTTGGTTCGAGCGGGTCCTGAAGCCCATCCTGTCCATATTGCAAACCCTGCCCTTCTTTACCTACCTGCTGCCTGCGGTGATTTTCTTCAAGGTGGGTCCAACCGCCGGGGCCGTTGCAACGATTACGTTCGCAATCCCGCCGATGATCCTGATGACAACGCTGGGGCTCAAGAAGGTTAGCCCCGAAGTGATCGAAGCGGGTCAGATGTCCGGCTGTACTCGCTGGCAGATGCTGCGCCATGTATACATTCCGGCAGCGCGCACCGAAATTCTGGTTGGCGTCAATCAGGTGATCATGCTGTGTCTGGCAATGGTCGTTCTGACCGCCTTTATCGGAATGCCGGGTCTTGGCGCTAAACTGTTGGCGATGATGGGAAGTTTCAAGCTCGGACGATCCTTCGAGATTGGCATCACTATCGTCCTTTTGGCCGTGACTTTGGACCGGATGTCCAAGGCCTGGGTGGTCAAGCAACCAGTTCACTTTGAACGCAACACGCCCTGGTGGAAGCGGCATCAAATCTCGCTGGTCGCACTGGGTCTGTTCATCGGGTTTATCCTGCTATCGCAGGTATTCCCGATCCTGGCTGAAGTTGGCCGCAAACAGCACCTGAGCCAAGGCAAGGAAATTGACGTGGTGATCAAGTCGTTCCTGGCGATCGACGCCATCAAGGGAACAACTGAATGGTTGCGCTGGTTCCTGAACGTCAAGGTTCTGATCCCGTTCCGGGACACGCTGCTGGCGATCCCGACCCCCGCCTTCATCCTAATAGTCGTTGCCTTTGCCTATTGGGTCGGCGGACGCCGCCCAGGTATCTATGCGGCAGTGTTTTTTACCATCGTCGCATTCTCGGGTTGGTGGGACCGGTCGGTGATCACTCTGTATACAGTTATCTCGGCTGTTGCGCTGGCCACACTGATCGGAATACCGCTGGGCGTAATCGCTGCCCGGTCCGAACGCTGGTCGAAAAGCATCCTTCTGGCCTGCGACACCGCGCAGACCTTCCCCAGCTTTATTTATCTTATCCCAGCGATCATGTTGTTCGGTGTCAATGACGTGGCGGTTGTGTTCTCGATCCTGATCTTCGCCGCCGTACCGCTGATCCGGTACACTATTATTGGCCTCAGCAGCGTCCCGCCGGAAATGACCGAAGCCGCCGACATGTCCGGCTCAACCCGTCGCCAAAAGCTGATGTCGGTACAGTTCCCACTGGCTCTGCCAACTATGGCGGTCGGGTTCAATCAGGCCATCATGTTCGCCTTTTTCATGGTCATCATCGCAGCCTTTATCGGCACGCAGGACCTTGGGCAAGAACTTCAGCGAACGCTGGCCGGAACCGAGTTGGGCAAAAACTTTGTCCTCGGCCTGAACGTGTCGCTGATGGCGCTGACCTTTGACATGGCGATCAGCAGCTGGGCGGAACAGCGTAAAAAGCGACTGGGGCTCGATTAAGATGGCACAACAGCAAAACATGCGTACTGTCGCCCGGTTCGACGATACCGGCTTTGTTAGAATGCACATGGACGGTCTGCTCGACGAACAGGTCTGGTGGAAGAATGTCAGCTTTGACGAAGTCACCGGGCAAGGGAGTTATCTGATGAAGATGGCCCCGGGAACGCGCTCGAATCCGCATATTCATCATGGTGCGGAAGAGTTCTTTGTCCTCGAAGGCGATCTGACTGATCACGACGGTTTCAGCTATCGCAGCGGTGACTTCGTCAGTTTGGCCGCCGGTTCCAGCCATTTTTCGCGCACCGAGGCGGGATGCCTTTTGGTGGTCACGCACCGCGGTGCAACCGAGTCCATTCAGGAAGGTGCATTATGAATGTGAAACCGGTTTTCGAAGTGCCTTACGAACGTAGCGGGGTTCTGGCCCCCGGTCTTCCGATTCTACCGCATGGAACGGAACGTCATCCCGTCCCTGGCGCAGGGTCGCGGGCGGTTTCGGTGTCCAAAGGCGACACGATCACATTGCTGGATCGCGATGGGATGCAACCCGCCGAGATGGTGTTCTTTGCCCCCGATCGAAGCTCGGACGCTGCCATGCTTGGCGCGCAGGGGCACGGTCGACCAGAGGGGCTGATTGCGACTCTGGCGAATGGCTCGGTTTCGGGCAAGAAAGTGCTACGCGCGTTAGAGGTTGCAGGTTTCGATATCGGACGCGGGGATGCGATCCGGGCTTTCTCGGATGGATCACGGCCCGGCGACATGGCGCATTTTGTGGCGGAATGCGACGGTCTTCTGATCGTCTCTGCTCCCGGCGAAGCGATGCGACCCGAAGACAACAACCCGCCGACCGACATTATCCTGTACATTCAACGTGCCGCTCCTGGCTTGGAAAAACCCAACGTGGGCCCGCCCGATCCTCTGGCCGACCCACTCAAGGATATCAACATTCAGCCTGGCAATGCCAAATCTTATGAGGTCAAAGCCGGGGAGTTCATCCAGATCGTGGATGTCAGGGGCCGCGAATGTTCAGACTTTCAGGCGTTCAGCCGACGTGCACTGGATCAGGGGATCGAACGCGAGATTGATCCCACCACGACACGTAGCCTGATGGGCAGTTTGTATCCGCAACCAGGCATATTCTCAAAGTACTGGTCGGTGGATCAAGAACCCCTGGTCGAGATCGTGCAGGATACGTGCGGCCGCCACGACACGTTCGGGCTGGCCTGCACAGCTCGGTATTATGAAGACTTGGGCTATCCTGGCCATGTCAATTGCTCGGAAAATATCAACAAAGATCTGGACCAGTATGGCATCCGGCCCCGCGCAGGTTGGCCTGCGATCAACTTCTTTTTCAACACGATGCTGGATGATGACAATGCCATCGGCATGGATGATCCGTGGTCGCGACCCGGAGATTTCGTGCTGCTGCGCGCGCTGACAGATCTTGTCTGCGTCAGTACCGGCTGCCCCTGCGACATTGACCCGGCCAATGGTTGGAATCCAACCGACATTCAGGTGCGAACTTACAGAGCGACCGAAGATTTCAAACGGTCCTACGGCTACAGAAAATCTGCGGAGGCGGATGTGGAAGAAACCAAGAAAACAGCATTTCACGACTGCTTTGCACGTCATACCCGTGATTTTGTCGAATACAACGGGTATTGGCTGCCCAATACGATGACCAATCATGGCGCGATCGCAGAATATTGGGCCTGTCGGGACAAAGTCGCCGTAATGGATCTGAGCCCACTTCGCAAATACGAGGTTGTTGGCCCGGATGCCGAAGAGCTGATGCAGCTTTGCGTGACCCGCAACATGAAGAAGCTGAGCGTCGGTCAAGTTGTCTATACGGCAATGTGCTATGAACATGGCGGCATGATCGACGATGGCACTGTCTATCGGCTGGGAGAGACCAACTTCCGATGGATCGGCGGCAACGACACCAGTGGTTTGTGGCTGCAGGAACAAGCGCGCAAGCGCAATATGAATGTCTGGGTGCGAAACTCTACAGATCAGTTGCACAATATCGCGGTACAGGGGCGGCACAGCCGCGACATCCTCTCGCAGATATTCTGGACGCCACCCCAGCAGCCAACAATTGAAGAATTGCCTTGGTTCCGGCTTACCGTAGCCCGGGTCGGGGATGTGCGCGGAACCTCGGTCGTGATTTCCCGAACCGGATATTCCGGCGAGTTGGGATATGAAATCTTCTGCCACCCCAATGATGCTGTCGAGATTTTCGACCGTGTATGGGAAGTTGGTCAGGATTATGGAATTGCCCCGCTTGGTCTTGCCGCCCTCGACATGTTGAGGATCGAAGGCGGCTTGATCTTTGCCGGGTCCGAATTTGACGACCAGACCGATCCGTTCGAGGCCGGGGTCGGTTTTACCGTCCCATTGAAGTCTAAGACCGATGATTTCATCGGGCGCAGCGCAATTGAGGAACGCAAGGCTCACCCTCACCGCAAGCTGGTCGGGTTTGATATAGAAGGTGGAACAGTGCCTTCTCCGGGCGATTGTGTACGTATCGGAAAAGCGCAGGTCGGCGAAATCACCAGCGCGATGAAGTCACCCATCTTAGGCAAGGTCATCGCCCTTGGGCGTGTTGCATCAACCCATGCGCTGGAGGGGCACGACATTGAGATCGGTCAACTGGATGGGCAGCAAAAGCGCCTTAAGGCAAAAATTGTTCCGTTCCCGCATTTTGATCCAACTAAAGAACGCGTGAAAGGTGTTTACCCCAGTAAAAATGTCCCGGATGCGGCCGAATGAAAACTTGACCGCCAAACAAACGGCCAATGTTGTGGCCGTTTGTTTTCTGGAGCTTGTCATCGCAACTTCACCAACAACTGGTTTCGCGGACAAATGTGACCGGGTTTCCGCGCTTGAAAACTATAATACCACGGGCGTCTCACCGAATGGAGCGATGTGCAAAACGTTTGTCGGCCTGGACAATGTCCAAGGCGTTTCATGCCGATGGGAGTTTCCATTCCGGGACTCTGATGCCATTCGCGCGTTTAACGACCTCTGGACTGAAGTAACACTTTGCAAAGAGGGAACTTGGACGCAAGACGACGGATCAGTCAACCACCCTGATAGTTACGTGCTGAGGGAGCTTTTCACTTCAGAAGGCTTTTTTCGCGTTGCCCAAAAAGATAAGGGCCAAATCAATCGTACATTGGTGTTTTTGAGTCTCGAACATCACAATTGATGCAGTCGGTGTACATCGCCCACCAGCCCCGGAAACCATCATCCCAATGGGTCAGAGGCCAACAATGCACTAACAATCAAACTGGACCAGTCAGATGAGGCTGCTCAGAAATCCACGCATTGAGCCACTCATTCTCTCAGCCGTCGCCGCTTAAGACTTGGTTGGGATAACCACCCGACCACCTAACCCTCCTAACGCGGCAGATTTTCCCAGGTCGAAGTGCGCACCGTATGCATTGAGAAGATCAACCGCGATTGCCAGCCCCAGCCCGCTGCCTCTTACCGAAGTGTCAAGCCGTCCACCAGAGCGTAGCGCTTCGCGTATTGCGTCCTCTGGGATACCTGGGCCGTCATCTTCGATACAGATCTCGACACAGTCTTCGTGACGTTTTGCGGTCAGTTTTACTTTGCCACGACACCATTTGACTGCGTTATCCAGTAAGTTCCCAAGAACCTCTTCTATATCCTGCGTATCCATGCGCACCCAAAGCTCAGGATCGCTTTTGACTTCCAGTATTTTACCCTCTCTCTCAGCGATCGTAGTAAACAACCGTGCGAGACGTTCGACTGAGTGTGAAACGTCCGTACGCGAATGGGTCAACTCAGCCGTGTTTAGAGCCCGGATTCGCGCGAGTGACCGACCGAGTTGAGAGTCGATCCGATCTAAAGCTTCGTCCGCGATACCTGTGTCAACACCGGCCTGTGACATAGCCTGTAGTTCATTTCTCAGAATAGTGGCTGGCGTTTTCAGAGCATGTGCCAGATCAGCGGCTTGCCTGCGTGAGCCGGATACAATGTCCCGATTGCGATGCAAAAGCTGATTCAGATCATCGACCAAAGGGGCCACTTCGTCAGGGTAGTCCGTGGGTGTCAGATTGTCATCCGTGTCCCAACGATGGGCGACATCCGCACGCAATTTACGAAGAGGGCCCAGGATTGCGGACATCAGCATCAATGAACTTGCAACTCCAATCAAGCCAACCAACCCAAACACCGGTAGAAGACTGCGCTGTGCCGCCCGTCTTTCATTGACCAACTGCGCCTGGCTTTCCGCGACACTAATTCCCCAGACAGTTCCATCTTCGAAAGAAATTTTTTGGTATGCGCTGCGCAACGCTTCCCCCTCGGGGCCGGAAGTGTTCCAAAGGGTTGCATCTTCAGAGATGTCAGGTGGTTCAGCGATTGTTTCGTCAAACAAAGACGCCGACGTGTAAACCTCGCCGTTGCCGGTGGTAACTTGCCAGTATCTGCCGGAATATGGCGCGCTGTATGCCGGATCAAACATGAGATCACGCAGGGCATCCGGGTCTTGTGTCGTAACGCTCAACCCAACGACAAGCTGGGTGTGGCGATCTCGAAGCGTAGCGTCGAACCTGTTTGAAATTCGGGCATCGATAAACGAAAAAACAGCCAGAGTGCCCACGCCAACGGACAATGCCCCAGATGCAATCCCTCCAAGCAGTGCCCGTTGACGCAGCGACAACATCAAACTGAATCGATCATATATCCGCGACCCCGGACCGTTGTTATCAGGTCAGGTCCCAATTTGTTGCGCAGCCGGTTTATGAAAACCGCAATGGTATTCGAATCTCGGTCACCGTTATATTCGTAGATATGTTCCGAAAGTTCGGATCTGGGGATCAGGCGACCGGCGTTGTGGGCCAGGTAAGTAAGAACGGCTATCTCCTGGGCTGTTAAGTCGATCGGAACGCCATCAACAGTCACCCGCCCATTGCGTGTATCAAGAACGACATTGCCCATCTCGATAACAGGATTCAGCTGCCCACTCTGACGGCGCAAGATGGCGCGGACACGCGCGGCCAGCTCGGGCAAATGGAATGGTTTGGTCATGTAATCATCTGCACCGGCATCCAACCCATCGACCCGTTCGCTCCAACCATCGCGTGCCGTCAGGATCAGAACCGGAGTTTTTATACCCGCGCTGCGCCAGTCGCGCAAAACCGAGATGCCATCTCGTTCCGGAAGCCCGAGATCGAGGATGATCATGTCATATGGTTCGGTAGTTCCCAGATGCTGAGCATCAACTCCGTTGTGGACAATATCGACCACGCGGCCTTCAGCATTCAGCAGCTTTTTTATCTGTTCGCAAAGGTGCGGTTCGTCTTCTGCGAGTAATACTCTCATACTTTGTTTCTATAGGCCTGCTAATAATTGTTTAACCACTATTTTCTGCCACCGCCATTACCGCCGGAGTTGCCATTACCGTTGCCGCCAGAGTTGCCGTTGCCGCCAGAGTTGCCATTACCGTTACCACCGGAGTTACCGTTGCCGCCTGAGTTGCCATTACCGTTGCCACCGGAGTTACCGTTGCCACCGGAGTTGCCGTTGCCGCCTGAGTTGCCGTTGCCGCCTGAGTTGCCGTTGCCGTTGCCACCTGAGTTGCCATTACCGTTGCCACCGGAGTTGCCGTTACCGTTGCCGCCGCTATTGTTGCTCTGATTGCCCTTACTGCTGGTCTGTCCTTGCGAGTTGGATTTGGCAGAATTGCCTGATGTGGACTTGGCTGCATTTGAAATCTGGCGTCCGATATTTGAACGATTGGGCACAACGACACCGGTTTGAGCATTCACAATAACACTTATGATCTTCCCATTGGGTTTCTTTACGAGGATCCGATAGTAGACCTTGTCAGTCTGGAACGCGCGCGCATCAACCGGCGTTCCACCAAAGACTTTTTCAACGCCTTTTAGAACCCTCTTTAACCTGATGGTGCTGCCCGTCGTTGTCACTTTGCGCAATTCGGATTGCTTTAGTTCGCGCACAGCAGCATGCCCTTCCCCAACCTGGAGAAAGGCGAACAGACAAGCGATGATAAAAAGCTTTCTCATACTCAGTACTCAATATCGCGTAACCGCGCCTCAATTCTACAGATATTAAGATGAACTGGCGATGAACGGTCGGTTCGTCGCAGGTTCAACGATAATAGGCTTAAATTTGTCAGTTAGTTCCCGATTCCGACACGCGCACTCGTGCTGTCATGTTTCCACGCATTTCATCGTGTGTGGAACTTCGCATTCAACAAACGAGGACCGTCATGAAGATCAATACGACCAGCCTAATGAAAGCCTCTGCAATCGCAATCGCCTTGCTGGGATCGACGGCAATTGTTGGCGCATTCACGTTCCCTGATGCCGCCTATGCCAAGCAAGGCAAAGGAAACGGCGGTGGCAACGGTAATGGTGGTGGCAATGGCGGCAATGGAAATGGGGGCGACAAGGGCAACAGCGGTGGTAAAGGCAATGGCAACAGTGCGAGTAGCGGCAAAGATAAAAACAATGGTAACGGGTCAGCCGCATCCACGAACGGAGCAAGCAAAGCGGCCGGAAAATCTGGTCACAAGTCAAAAGGCTCCGCAGGGGTCAATTCGAGGTCTTCTAAGAAGGGTCAATTCTCTCTGAAAGGCTTGCTTGGCGGTAATAAAAAGCAAACTGCCAAAAAAACGCAAAGGAAGGGAATTGGTGGCCTGTTCAAAGGTAGCAAGCCAGTAACCACCGCAAAACAAACAAAGACTACTTCGGTCAAGCGGTCCTTGCGCCCGCCAAGCAGAAAAGCAACGATTCTGGAAGATAGTACGCTTGCGCTTGAACCGCACAATCTCGGCAAGCTAAACGGCGCCATTAACTCCAGCCCCAAAGCAAAGCTCGCGCATGTTGCAAACGGTCAGTATAAGAAAGGTACCGGGCCGGTCAGCCTTGCAGCAGGCCTTGCCGTTGCGGACACCGAATTCAATCACATCATGGGTGAAGACAACACGTTAAGCCCCAAAGACGTGAAAGAAATCAACGAAGCGCTGGATTACTTGGACGAAGCCCCCCTGTCATTGGAGGAAGCTGAGGATATCCTTGCCAATGAGGAAGCCAACCCTGGGACAACTGACCCTGAAGCTTTGGAAGACGCGCAAGCCGTTAAAGATGCACACGACTTAACCACGGATGAAGATGGTAATCCGATTGATCGACCTACGGAAGATCAGTTGGCGGCCGCAGAAGCCGTGCATCAGGCAGAAGACAACCTTTTGGATCACCACAAGGGCGGGTTTTCAGAAGATGACGCCATCGCAACGCAACAGCAGGACAATGTTCTCGACGCTGTACGAGCCTCTAATCCTGACGAGGAAGCCGTCAAAACCGCGCTTGGCAGTTCGTATGACGAAGACAAGTATGATGACGACGATCACGATGAGGATGAAGCCAATACAGATCCGGTCGATGACGGTCAGGCGCCTGAGGGAGAACAAGAGGAAGAACTCGTCAGCAACGGCTAAGTAATCTGCCAACGAGACTCCGGGCGACGCTTTCGCCTTGCATTCGTCTAACATGAACCAGAAAAAGTACCTTAATTCTGAACCTTAGCTTAACACAGCAAAAAAGCCCGCTCGGATTGGAGCGGGCTTTTGCATTTGTGTTTTCCCGGGCAGGACGTTTCCCGCGAAAACTGAGGACGTCAAGATGTAGGGTCAGACGTCCTTCTTGCTCTTTCAAGCTGCTCATTCCTTGCGATAGCTTTCAGAGCAATTTCGACAGGCGGGAAACGCCCGCTTCTGGATTTCGTGCTGTTAGACAAGTGTTTGCGCGCGGTGGAACGTGGCGGTTTCAAGTGTACAGGAACCTGATCCATAGCGCTTTCAGTGGCAGACTTAATCATGCAGTTCCCCTTCCAGGGAGCCAAGTACCCATAACTGTCTCGGCTCGGTGGAAGGAGTATGCGCGATGCCTGTTGAACACCACGAGAACACATTGTTCACCTTTGGTTAAAGTTGTCGCCGGAGCGTAAACAATGTATTGAATTGCTCTTCGCCGCTTGTAACCCAGCTATAAATTTGGGTTGCTCTAAATTTTATTCGAACAACATCAGCCATGCTTGGCTTTGTATCATAGCTTAGCCGTCGATCAGACCAAAAGGGTGTCTTGCTCGGTTTTATGGCTAACGAGGCGCGTTGCAGAACTGGCATTCCATTGCTGTCAACCGAAGTTAGCTGTTTCAGCGTCTCTGGACCTGCGGCCTGCTTGAAATTTTCGATTTAACAAGTGCAACAGTTCGACTTGATTAGAAGCACCCGTCTTCGAAAATACCGAGCTTAGGTGCGAACGCACAGTCGTTGGGCAGACAGTCAGGGCTTCTGAAACCTTTTTAACTGTCATTCCTTCCTTCAGCATAGCGCAAACCCGAAACTCGCACCGGCTAAGCCCTGCTGGATTTTGAGGGCCCAGGATTGGAACATGCTCGGTATCCGAAACTTCTTTCAAATTATGATTGCGACCCTTCTCCAAATACGAGGAGATTGAACCAGGCGTTCGCTTGCACCAACCTGACGCCAGTGTCGGCGCCAACATGGCTAGTAGGTCCAGCTCATATTGGGCAGGTTCATGCCTGAAATGCAGCTCGATGTGATCCACATGCCCGCCGGTTGTATCAAGCGGAACCACGATCACCTCGCCCAGCGCCTTTAAATTGCCCTCAAATTGACGAAGTGTTGCTGTGTTGCCCGCAACCAACGCGTCTGACAACGTCCAAATTGAGCCCACCCGAGCCGTCAGAAAACTTTCACCCAGAACCCGTTCCACCAGAGTTTGAGGTTGAGAGGGCCAAACCTTTCCTTCCTCGCTGCAACACCGGGCAATATATTTTACTTTTCGTTCCACCTTAAGTGTACGTGCAATTAATGCGGCATCCGCATTAACCAACTTTATTAGCTTATATAAAACCTGCGGAATGGAGTTTTTGCTCGTTAAAGCATGCGTCCATTCCATAACAAAATTGAAACTATTTTGCGCCTGGGCGCTCTTGGAGAAAATGATACTCATTACCCTACTAACCAAAACAACAAACGTTGCGAGGCAGAACTTTCTGCCGCGGCCCCACCGCAATTACAAACTTGTTCGGGGTTCATGGGTCCAGCAACTGATTTTAAGGCCATACCTATAGGGCAAAAAAGAGCGAGCAGCTTTCAATACTTGCATAACTATCTGTAATTATGACGTAAAACCTAGATACCGAAAAACAAATTCCCGACACTTGGATGACTTAAAGGAAAGATATAGCGACGAGTATTATTGAGTCTTCCAGCCACAGTTGCACATCGAATCGCCGCATTGTTTCCAGATTGACTGATTCGATTGAAGATTAAAGCCTTGTTAATGCAATGTTTATTTTAATCTCTTTTAAGAAGTTTAAGTGATAAATAAATCATCTATTACATGTATTTTTCCTACTTTTCGCGGAAGGCGGAAGTTTTCATCACCGCTACCGTTATTTCAGAGCCAATGCGAAATGCCTGGCTTGCGCTGTGACAAATGCAGCGTGGATTTCAATTTAACCTTTCGGGGGAAACATGACCAAATTTATGAAGAAGTTTGTCAAAGAAGAAAGCGGCGCGGCAATTGTTGAATATGGCCTTGCCCTTTTGGTTGTCGCGTCAATTGCGGTTGGTGCGTTCTCGTATCTTGGAACCACCACTAACACGAACGTAACGGGTGCTTGCGCAGCTCTGGGTAGCGCGACCTGCTGAACCATTGGTTCCTCGCGATTTGCAAACCACAACAACATTCTGCGCCGTCCCATCCGTGTAGCGGCGCAGAATACACCGCCGGGATTTTCGAAACCTAACCACTGACATTTCGAAATTTTTGAGCGTAACTTTTGGAGACAGAGATGCGTATCAGACCAGTTATTACCACATTATTTGGAATTGCGATTGCTTCAGGCTCTGTGTTCCTGGCGAAGGATTACATCCAATTTAACACGACTGCACCCAGTGCCACGACGAACGCCGATCTCGTTGAGATCTACGTTGCGCGCTCAGAAATCGCATTTGGTCAAACAATAGAAAATCATCACGTCACAACTCATCTCTGGCCACGCGAAGCGCTACCTGCCGGGGTTTTCACCGAGTTAGGCGTACTTGTTCCGGATAATCGCCAACAGCTGCGTCGCGCTAAGGGGCGGTTCTATCCCGGTGAAGTCATGCTTATTTCGAAAGTTTCGAATTTTGGCGAAAAGGTCACGCTGGTTCAAAAGCTGGGTGAAAACACGCGCGCCATGGCGATCGAAGTGGACGCCGTGACCGCGGTCGGCGGATTTGTCACTCCGGGTGATTGGGTAGACATCGTTTTGACACAAGGTGCGAAAATGGATTTGCGCGCTGTGACCATTTTACAGAATATCCGCGTTATTGGTGTGGATCAGCAATCCGAAGAACTGAGTGATCAGCCCGAAATTGCCCGTACGATCACAGTAGAAGTGACCCCTCAGCAAGGTCAGCGCCTGGCTTTGGCCCAAAAGGCCGGCACCCTGAGCCTCACACTCAGAACGTTGGACGGCGTCGAGGATGAACCGATGGAAATGGTCCGCCTGCGCGATCTTCTGCAAGAGGAAGGTCCGGTTGAAAAAGTCGAAGCGCAACCGACAATCATTGTAAACCGCGGCACCGAAACCGAAGTTGAAGTTATACAGAGAAGGTCTCGTGGAGCCGACGACGCGACAGAAGTGGAAGCCGTTCCAAATGCAGAGTCCCGCGATCAAACGGACGCCCAGTCGACACCGGCAGCCATCAACTCTGGCACCAAGCCGAAAGCCCGCTCGCTCAAAGTCAGCCAGAACACTGCACAGTAAGGCTGCGTCATGCGTCGGACAACGAACATATCATCCTTTGCACAGGACGAGCGCGGCACGGTCGCTATTCTCTGGGGTACAGCATTTGTCGCATTTCTCGGGTTCTTTGCAATCACGATGGATGTAGGCCGAATGAACTCGACCCATGCAGAGCTTCAGTCCTTCGCGGACCACGTAGCCTTGGCAGCCGCTGGTGAGTTGGACGGACAACCCGACGCCATCACCCGCGCAACCAATGCAGCGGCCAACTTGATCAGTGACAGCCAGACATTTGCCAATGGGTCCGCCACGCTTTCGGGTTCATCGGATTATACGCTTTCGTTTCATTCCGCCCTGCCGGTTTCGGACCTCACGCCGTTGGGCGCAGACGTCACGACCAACCCAAGAGAAGCCAAGTTTGCTCAGGTCGTGCTAACGCCCAAATCTCTCAGCATGAACCTTGCTTCAGCTTTGGACCGGATGCTTGGCGGAAGCGGCATATCGGCCAGCGTTTCGGCCGAGGCCGTCGCCGGTTACTCCAAAGCGGCCTGCGATATCTCACCTTTAATGTTCTGCTTACCGCCGGATTGGGAAAATACCCTGACCGTCGGTGATCAAATCTTACTGCGCAGCGGTGGCAACGGAACCGCCTGGGGACCGGGCAATTTCGGGTTTATCGACCTAGCAACATTTGAAGATGCCTCCGGCGTATGTGCGGATGAAGGCGGGAACAAACTCGCCTGCCTCATCGCGGCGCAAAGCCAGATCACGCAATGCGTCCTCACCAATGGTTTGGATACTGAACCGGGTCAGAAGGTCGGAATCACCAATGCGGCATTCAATGTCCGCTTTGATATTTTCCGCTCGGTACTAAACGGTGAGAAAAACAATCCGGACTTTGCACCGGCTCCGAACGTCATCAAAGGGATACAGAAAAAGGGTGGTGGTTCCTGCATTCAGGGAAACGAAGAAGTCACGCCTGATACGATCGCACTTGGTCGCGACACTTGCATGGCTGCGGGAACCTGCGGCGGGAACAACCGGTTTGGGGACGGTGTCTGGGATCGCGAGGGGTATCTTAACCGGAACCATGACCTTGCAGATGGTATCGCAGACGGAATTGGCAGCGATGCTCACCTCCCGGCTCTTAGCGTAACGGATAGCGTGTTTGCTGGCACAAGATACGGAATGTACCTGCGGGAAATCGCGTACGGCAATAGCAGCCCACATTCACCACCGAACGCAAATTCGATCCTGGACCCATCGCTTGCTGAAACCGGTCGCCCGATGTGTTCGAACCAAATGTCGACTAACCCAGCGCGTCGCGTCGTGACCGCAGCAGGCATTGATTGCGCTCAAAACCCGGTTTCCGGCTCGACTACAGGCGTTCCGGTCACAAAATTTGTTGCCGTCTTCCTGACCGAACCGGTGGGGGATGACGGTAGTTCACCGCCGAGTTTTGACATCCATGGCGAAATTGTCGGCTTTCCTGACGTTTCAGGTGTCGGCAGCGGCGGCAATGGGTTCGGCGGTATCTTTCGCGACCTCGTACAGTTGTACCGTTGAGGGGGCGCAGGATCATGAAAACTCGCCTCGCAGGTTCCCTCAAACGCTTTGTAAGAAAAGATGATGGCGCGATCCTTGTGGAATTTGGCCTGGTCATGCCACTCATGCTGTTGCTGCTGGCGGTCACGTTGGAATCTGCACGTATGATGTGGTCATACCAATCGGTCATAGCAGGTGTTCGCGACGCCAGTCGCTATCTGTCCAGAGTCACTCCGGCAGATATCTGCACCTCTGGTGGCTCTGTTGCGGGACTCACTACTACTTTGAAGGGCATCGTCGAAGACGACAAAAATGCCAACAGCCTGTTCCCGCCCAGCATAACGGTCAATTCGGTGACACCCAGCCTGTCCTGTGTGTCTGGAACCTATAGGGTCAACCCAGCCCCAGTAGGCACGGTCAGCGCAAACATCACTATCCAGTTTCCGATGGGCAACATCCTGTCCCTCTTTGGCAGCGGACTATCGTCCGTGACGACGGATGTCTCTGACACTTCACGGATTTTTGGTCAATGAAAGGTCTGCTTCATATCCACACGCGCTTGCTTCGCCGAGGGCAGAAAGTTCTTCAGGATCAAAGCGGCGGCGTACTTGTCGAGTTCGCCATAGTCGTTTCCCTGTTTCTGTTCCTCTTCATGGCGTTATTGGATTTCGGCCGCATGTCCTTTAGCGTTGCGAATGCTCAAAAAGCCTCGCAACTGGCAACGCGCATTGCAATCGTACGACCGCCTGCATGCCCCGGAGTGCCCACGACGCATCAGCGAGGCACATCTACTTCGTCACCGAGATTTGGTACGTCCTGCAGTGCCTCGGCCGGGGTTTGTGCGGATCCTCAAACCCCTTCGTGTTCGGGTGTCGCAACCAATGCTACGGCCTCGGAAATCTGGACCCGGATTAGCCCGCTTTTGCCCCCGGATGCCACAATAGACAACTTACAGTTTCATTATGACTTCAATCCCAATCTGGGTTTCCTGGGTGGCCCGTATACACCCATGGTCTCAGTCGAATTGAACCTTAACGATTTTCAATTCGTGTCACCGTTGGCCGCGCTGGCAAATGCCGCGGGCGCAACTAACAGCACAATATCTTCGACAGTCGGTTACTCAAACTTCAGCGTCTCGCTGCCTGCTGAAGACCTTGCATTAGGAGAGTCAGGATGAGAGATCAGAATGTTTTCACACCGAAATCACAGGCAATTATGCTTGTTTCGGAAAACGAAGAGATCGCGCAGCTGGTTGCGGATGTCTTTCCCGTAAATGAGGAAAATAAAGTCACCAGGAACGGGGCATCGTTTCAGATGTTGAATGGAACTGCCCTCGATCTTGCGTTCAAGCACGATCTGGTGATCTTTGAAATCGACCCTGATGACACAGGAGAGCTCCGCGCTATCGAGGCTGTCCTGACGCACCGCGACGATAACACCTTGTTTGTTGCGCTCACTCAGAATGACCTGTCGATCTCCAAGGCGCGTGAATTGTACAAGATCGGTATTGATGAGGTTTTGCCGCTGTCAATTGATGGCGAAGGTTTGAAAGCCGCAGTCAGTGAAAAACTAAATGCGCGTGCGGTTTCGCAAACCACTATTTCAGACGGTTCTTCGGCGTTGGGCAAGGTGATACCAGTCGCAAAGGCGCGCGGTGGAATCGGGGCTTCAACAGTTGCTGTCAACCTCGCGTGCTCGCTTGTCGGCGGGCGGGGATCTTTCTTCAGGAAGTCCGCAAAAAACCGAGTAGCCCTTTTGGATTTTGACCTTCAGTTCGGAAACTCGAATGTCTTTCTGGACATCGAGGACAACGGCGGATTCCTTCAGCTAATTGAAAATTCTGAAATCCCTGATGATCACCTTTTGTCTTCGATCCTGCAAGAGCATGGGCTTGGCGTTGACGTTCTGTGCGCGCCTACCCCGATGGTGCCGCTGCAATCGATGCGGCCTGATCTGATCGAAGGGATGCTGGACCTTCTGCAACAGCGCTATGATTATATAATCATCGACCTTCCCTGCGCCGTTGTTGAATGGGTTGAACCTATTTTCAAACGGGCCACCAAATTGGCTTTGGTTACCGATACTACTGTCCCTTGCGTACGCCAGGCGCGGCGGTTGATTGATTTCTACCGCGAGGCAAACGTCGGCCTTCCGGTGGAGTTCGTGGTCAACAGAGAGCGGAACACTTTGATCAAGCCTTCGCATGTCCGCGAAGCCGAGAAGGTATTGAAAACAAGCCTGAAACACTGGCTACCCGACAATTCGAAAGTTGCCAGAAATTCCGTAGATCTTGGACGGCCGATTGTGGACATGAAGCCGCAATCGGACCTTGGAAAAGCCTTGGCAAAACTGGCCGCTGCGGTCTCGGCTGAAACTCAGCCCGTGGCAACGAAGAAAGCGTAAAAGGAGATCAACGTGTTCAACGAATTTAGATCACGCAAGGTTGCTTCCAAGTCGAATGTGCTGACACTGGATCGCCCCATTGACATGCCCACCAAATCCAAGGCGACTCCTGACACAGTGGACGTCGACCTGCAGGCGCATCTGGAACTCAAAAGCCGCTTGCATGGTGAGCTTCTGGACCGGCTCAATCTTTCGGTCATCGACAAGGTTGAACGATCGGAATTGAAACGCCAGATCGCATCTTTGGTAACCGGCCTGATCGAGGCTGAAAACCTGCACATGCGGTCTGAGGCTTTCACTGCGCTGGTTGATGAGCTTATCCACGAAGTCATGGGCCTGGGGCCATTGGAACCGTTGCTGGAAGACCCGACTATCAACGATATTCTCGTAAACTCTTTTGATCAGGTGTACGTCGAACGCTTTGGTCTTCTGGAGCTTTCTACTGTTCGCTTCCGCGATGAACGTCACTTGCTACGGATTATCGACAAGATCGTCAGCAAAGTTGGTCGGCGTATCGATGAGTCTCAGCCCTGGGTTGATGCGCGTTTGGAAGACGGCAGCCGCGTTAACGCAATTATTCGGCCGTGTTCCGTCGATGGACCAGCTTTGTCAATTCGCAAGTTCTCCCGCAACCCTTTGACAATAAAAAAGCTTGTTGATCAGAACAGCATGAATGATCAGGCAGCCAAACTCCTTGAGGCACTTGTCGAAGCAAGGTTGAATATCCTCATCTCAGGCGGCACCGGCACGGGTAAAACAACCATGCTGAACGCTGTGTCGTCGTTTATCGATGGCAAACAGCGTATCGTTACCATCGAAGACGCTGCCGAACTTCAGCTTCAGCAAAGCCATGTTGTACGTCTTGAAACCCGCCCTCCAAATGCTGAAGGGCAAGGTGTAATCACCCAACGTGATCTGGTTCGCAATGCCCTGAGGATGCGGCCTGACCGCATCATCGTTGGAGAAGTTCGTGGATCAGAATGTTTTGACATGCTTCAAGCCATGAATACGGGCCATGACGGGTCTATGACCACCGTTCACGCAAACTCGGCGCGTGATTCACTAAGCCGGGTCGAGCAGATGGTGACAATGCTTGGCGCTGACTTGCCGATCAGAACCATCCGGTCGCAGATAGCTTCGGCCATTCAGATCGTACTCCAACTCAGCCGCCTTAGCGACGGCACCCGCAGAGTCGTCAGCATTTCCGAGATTACCGGCATGGAAGATGACACGATCACGATGCAGGATATCTTTGTTTTCAAACGTCGCGGCAAGTCGGAGGACGGACAGGTACTGGGAGAGTTCTTGCCTACCGGCATTCGTCCAAAATGCTTCGATCAGTTGGTTGCCGCAGGGATCGACGTAGACACCAACATGTTTATTCGTGGGGCTATGTCGTCATGATTGACCTGCAACCGAACACCCTGAACATTCTGTTCTACATTTCGATTTTCCTTGGAATTCTTCTTGCTTACGAAGGATTACAGCAGCTTTTCCTGCGCAAGGAATCTCTCAGCGAGGCCAGAAATCGGCGCATGAAGCTGATCCAGGGGGGCGCCTCAACCGATCAGGTTCTGCAATTGCTACGTGACCCTGCGATGACGGCTCCTGGCGAAAAGCCCAGTTTGATCGCCCGTTTTCGTCGTCTGCTTGTCCAGGCCGGGCTGACGATCAGCCCGATCTGGGTGGTCCTTGCAGCCACCTGTCTGGCCATGGCGGCCTTCGTCGCAATATCCCGATTCCTTGCCCCGGAAATTGCCGCAGCTCTGAGCGTCCTTCTGGCTGGCGTTCTGCCGCTGCTGGCACTGATCGCCATGAAGGATACCCGGGCCAAAAAACTGACGAAACAGTTACCGGATGCATTGGACCTTATGGCCCGTGGCCTGAAAGTCGGGCACCCCGTGGCTGTAACTGTCGGGAACGTGGCGACAGATCTTCCGGACCC
The DNA here is from genome assembly GCF_013032005.1 of Ruegeria atlantica. Lineage (GTDB taxonomy): Bacteria > Pseudomonadota > Alphaproteobacteria > Rhodobacterales > Rhodobacteraceae > Ruegeria > Ruegeria atlantica_A. The sequence goes on along the minus strand of NZ_WQBE01000009.1, from coordinate 135,578 downwards.
GATAGGTAGTGAGTTTGGCATAATTCAGGACCAGATTAACTATGGCGACGACGTTGCAACGGCGTTTCAGGATTTTGCAAAACGTGTCGGAACAGAGGATGCGAACTATCTTGCCGTCAGCATCGGTATTCAGCACGGCACCGGCGGCAACCTTGCCCGTGTCCTAAGCATTCTATCCCAGGTCATCCGTGACCGGCAAACCATGCAAAAAAAGATCAAGGCCATCTCTGCCGAAGGGCGTCTTAGCAGCCTAATTCTCACGGTCCTGCCAGTGTTCATCTACTTCTCAATCGAGATGTCCACACCTTCGTTCTACGGCGATGTTCGAAACGATCCGCTGTTCCCATATTTTGCGAGTGCGATAGTCGGCCTGACGATTGCCCAAGGACTTATCCTGAAGCGGCTCGTCAAATTCAAATTCTGAATGGGAGCGAAAAAATGGAATTTATTCAAAATGTTCTAAACGGCCAAGACCTTCCCCTTCAGTATCTTGTGCTAGGTGGGATTGCCGTAAGTGTTTTCTTTGTAATCCTCGGAATCTCTGGCATGACCGCAACCGATGACACGGCCGCGCGCCGGATGCGGGTCGGATCAATTTCTCGGGGGCACGGAACAGATTTTGACCTCATACAGGGGGATGACAGCGACCCGCACGGACTGCTTAAGGCATTTGTGCCTTCGTCGAAACGCGAACGTTCCCGAATTGGCAGAATGCTTAAGCAGGCTGGTATTCAGCGCAAACATGCCGTCCGATCATTTTATCTGTTCCGTTTGGTGATGGGTTTTGTGCTTCCAGCCGTTTTCGTAGTGGCTTTGTCGTTGCCGCTTGAAACTCAAGTTCAGCTTGGGATTGCTGGCCTATTGCAAAGCATCACCTGGGTGAACGCATTACAGATTGTCACCGCTTTGATGGTAACAGGTTTCTACGGTCCAGCACTCTGGCTGCGGCACCGTATAAGAAAGCGCCGCCAGGCCATCGAACACAGCCTTCCAAATGCGCTGGACCTGTTACAGGTGGCGATTGAGGCCGGGCTCGGATTTGACGCCGCAATGGTGCGAGTGGCGAATGAGATGGCGCATGCGGCACCGGAGATTTCGCAAGAGTTCACGATACTCCAACTGGAACTGCAAGCTGGCAAAGAGCGTCAGGCCGCCTTTATGGACATGGCCGAACGCGTCGGCATTGACGAGGTCAGCTCTTTCGCGAACGCCTTCCTTCAATCCAATCAATACGGCACCAGCATTTCAGCTTCACTGCGCAGATTTGCCACTGATATGCGTATCGATCGCGAACTGCGCGCTCAGGAAAAGGCCAACCGGCTACCAGTTCAAATGTCAGCCGTAATGGCCATGTGCATGATGCCCGTTCTACTGCTGATCTGCCTGTCGCCGATGGTGATCCGATGGATCAATATGTTTGGGTGATGGTTGGGTGTTGTCTGAGAATTGAAGGAACAAAGAATCTTCTTTGAGCTGCAATGGATGACACGCTTTAGTTATCTGCTTTTAGCCATATTCTAATCCTAATACCTTGCTAACGCTGCATTTTGCTGGAGTAAAGCACCAGGTATCGGTCGTACTCCAGGCGGCGTCCACTAAGCGCGAACGAACCCAGCCTCACAGGGGATCGTCTCGATTTTTCTTCGGTCCCTCGCCCGAGCCAGATGAATCGCGGCAAATTCAAACTGCTCTGCCATTTGACCCAGTGTTACATAACGAGCCACAAACGCTTGCAGGCTTTGGGCAGCTATATAGCAACGGTAGTGCTGCGTGTCCGGGTTTCGCACCGTGACCTGATTTAGAAAGCCGCCATTCCGCAACCGCCGGATCGATATCACATTTATTTTCAAGCGTGCAGCCGCATCCAAGAGCGGCAGGTCGCCAGAAAATGCACGCTCCTGTCTTTCTAAGCCTTCAGCTTGATCGATCAGAAAACCAGCCAAACCTTCGACTTCTGGATCACGCGACACGCCGGTCAATCGACCTGCCGCCCAATCGGTGACAACGCGTGCCAAAGGAAACCGGTCATTCTCTGAGTGGTACGCAGATGGCGGTGATACGTTGTAGGAGTAACAATGGCGTCGAAATGGTCCCATGTTAGACTAAGAACTTAGGTTTGGCGTTTGTGAGATTGCAGATGATAGTCAAAATTTGGGTCAACTGCCCATCCGAGAAAGTCGCTGACCAGATCGCGGACAAGCTTCTTGAAGAGCGTTTGGTTTCCTCATCGAACCGCTACACTGCGACTAGCAGTAAATATCTCTGGAAGGGAAAAATCGTAACCGCACGGGAGGTCCCACTTCTGCTGAAGACCCGAAAGGAACTTTTTGGCGCAGTCGTTGAAGCGATCCGCAGGATGCACCCTTATGAGACGCCCAGTATTCTGTCGATTAATGTTGACCAAGCCAACGGTGAATATCTTGAGTGGATGATTGAAAGCACGCGCGAGATCTAACCAAAGCTCAAACTAACGGCCTATAGCCGCTGTATCTTTGGGCTCACTAACGACTTTCTCTGCGGCGAGTTCGGACAAGCAGATGAGCCCTGACCGGGCGTTGATCGTGATTCGGTTACTTGTTCGCTCAGCAAGTCGCGAACCCATACATACCAGACCTTCAGTGCTAGTAGGTTAAGCAGTAGGGAGACGTTGTCCGCCAGTTGTTTTGTGGTCACTTGAGGGCCCGCAGCGAAAGCCGCACTCAGATTGGTCAAAGCGAGGAACGTGGCAAGAAGCGTTAAGAGTCTCATTGCGTTTTTCCTTTCGGTTCAGATGTAGACGACGCCAAAGCGCTCTTCGATCAAGGCGAAATCTATTTCGCCGATCTCGTTCTGGCGCGAGGTTTCGGCCATAAACTCCTCAGCCCAATCACCGGGGAAGATGTAGCTGATCATCTTGGCGGTCGTATCACCGACGTTCTTCATGTAGTGGGACACGCCGCGTGGGCATTGGATGCTGGCCCCAGGCCCGGCCTTAAAAACTTCATCGCCGATTTTAACTTCCAGGTCGCCCTCAAGGATGTGGAAGGTCTGGTCTTCCCATTTGTGATAATGATCAGGAATGAACCCGCCCGGTGCTATTTCACCTGAGCCAAAGACATACTCGGATTGCGTATCGTCTTTGCCTGCGACAACCGAGGTGTACTCCTGATCCGCCATGAAATATTTGCGGCCTTCATGCCAACCGCTGACAACGGTCTTTTTAGCGGTCGCTTCTGTTTTCTTAGACATGTTGAGGTCCAATTCTGATTTCATTTGTGGGGAACGACCGGGCTGCCCCGCAACCCAGTCAGAGGTTCAGTGGCCGTGCCAAATGGCGTAAGCCATCCGTTCAACATGGGCTGGAAAGTTTTCCTTGTAGAACAGCCAATCTTCGAAACCAGGCAGTTTGACCGTATCCTTAAGTTCGTCGACCGATTTGCCGTTTTGTAGACCCTCCCAAACGGCAACGTACAGGGCTTCGACAAAGGCCAATTCTTCAGCGAGAAGCTCAGGCGACGAATGCTCCAGGTGGCCTGAAACCACGGTATCGTAGTCAAGCTCTGCGCTGACACGGCGCAGGGTGTTCAGAGCGCCCACATAATCATGCGTGTTCAAACGGGCGTTCGAGACCAGAAAACGCGGAAGATGCCAATCCACGCCCATTAAAACCTTGTCGTCGGGCATGTGGATCACGCTCTGGCACTGGCCGTCGCTGGACCCGAAGTACTTTAAGTCGATGATCTTATCGCCCAGGTCGATGCGATGCTCATCTGCATAGGTCACGTCAGGCAGCACCACCCGGTTTTCCAGATCGCGACTCATCAACTCAACGCACCCTTCATGGGCGATGAACTCCGCACCTTCGTCCTTGAAAATCTGGCCGCCCCGCGAATGGTCAAAGTGATCGTGCGAGTAAACAACCTTGACCACGGGTTGATCGGTCAGCTTGGCAATTTCAGCGCGCATCGCCTCGGACCGGAATTCGTGATTGGGGTCTACAACCAGAACGCCTTCATCCGTGATCACCACCAGGCTGGAATAATGCGCCATGTAGAACTGATAGACGCCGTCCTTCAGCTTGGTCATGGCCGGTGTTGTTTCATCACCTGCTGCAATGGCCGCGCTTGTAAAGGTGGTAGCGGCGGCGATGACCGTCAGAATGCGCTTCATGGCATGTGTCTCCTTTTGCGTTGGAAACAACATACTCTTGACCTAACATGAGATAATTGATGTCATTGACAATTTAAAAGATACAAAAAGTATTGAATGGACAAGCTGAAGAAAATGACCGTGTTTGCTCGCGTGGTCGAGCTGGGAAGCTTTGCCGCAGCCGCGGAAGATTTGAATGTTAGTCCGGCCATTATTGGGCGACATGTGGCCGATCTGGAAGCGATGCTTGATCTGCGCCTCATCAGCCGCACAACTCGTTCGATGGAAGTGACCGAAGCCGGAACTCGCTACTATCACGGGTGCAAGGCCACCCTGGAACAAGTGGATGCACTTGAGCAGGACGTGGTTGCACGAGAAGGGGGGCTGTTATCTGGAGTAATTCGCGTAGCTGCTCCGGAAGGGATCGGTACGCCACTTTTGCTGGATGCGGTGCAGAGCTTTCAGACGCTTCATCCCGAGGTGTTGTTTGATCTGGTGTTTGAAAATGAGCAGACTGACTTCATCAGCTCCAGGGTGGATTTGGCCATTCGGTTAGCGATCAAGCTGGACGATAGCAGTCTGATCGTTAGCAAGCTGGCTCAGACATCCCTCGGTTTGTTCGCGTCCCCCTCTTATCTACGCGCATATGGAACACCCACAACGGTTGCCGATCTAGACCAACATTACTGCCTCGTCTTTGGTGCTTCACGGTTCGGTGACAGTTGGCCGCTCGTGACAAATAAAGGGATGCAAAAGCTGCGCCTGCCCTGGAAACTTGTCATGAACCAAACCAATACTTATCGCGAAGCACTGGTGCGTGGGTTGGGGATCGGATTGCTTCCCGAAATCATGGCGACAGATTTGGTGGAAGCGGACCGACTTGAGTCAATCAATTTAACAGGGCAGTTCCCGGATGTTGGGGTGTTTGCAGTCTACTCCGAAAAAGCCTTCCAACCTCGTCGAGTTAGTCTATTTCTGAACCACCTTCGACAACAGATCAAACAACATCTGGCCTGACCGAAAAGGTGCCCCCGTGCTGACTTCAATTGCACAAGGCCGAACTTGAGATGTTTGCAAGGAACGGCGGCTCCGTCCCGTGTTGCGGTCATCGGCGACAGGGGCTCGAACGGCAGGCTTTCACAGCCACTGGATGATTTGTAGTGCCGTAACGAACCATGAACGTCGCCGAAGGGGTGTTATGTGAAGCGATCTCTGGTTTAGTGGTCAGCTCCCCTGCGGATCAAACGAACCATTACTAAATCGCCGGATAGCAGTCATTGATTCTGCGCGCGGAGAACGTCTGTTTCGAGCCCAAGGCGGTCATTGTGGTTTTGTGCGGCGCGCATACAGCTGGAGGATCTCTGCTGGTTTCGGTTCCAAGCCTCATCGCAGCTAACCTCATTGAATTGCCCGGCGCTCTTTTTCCGGCCAGAATTCATCAACCACGACATATGCGATGATTACAAAAAAAGCGGCGCTGGCAACTTGCAATACGCGAGTGATGCTCTTGACGTCAGCCTCGTCTGAAAACGGTGCAACCGAACCGCCATATACAATCAGAGCTGTTGTAATAGCGGAACCGGCGGCGGCGGCGAGCGGTACTTTTGACTTTCCAAGTGCTCCGAGTGTTAGGCAAAAGAAGAAACACAGCAGAATGGGGGTTATAATAACCGGAGCTATTACGTTTATTTCGTAGCATATGATGGATACTGCCGCCCCAAGAAGGTTTGCCGTCAGCATAGCTTTTGCAACTGTTTTGCCTGCAGCGGGCATTGCCGCAAGCTGCTGGCTCAGCAGGGCGACAAAAAACAGAACCAGTAGTGCAGATGCGCCGGAAACAAAAAACGCCAAGGCAAACGGCACTGTTACAAGCGACATCCTGACGATTCGGCGATGTGGGTCGAAGTTCGGCGACGATGCGGCCTTCTTTTGAGCGGGCGTTTGAGGTTCAGCGGGTATCAACACGAACATCAGCGTCGATACAAAGCCCGCAAACAGCAGGTTCAACGGTATCCAATACACGAGCACCAAAGCCAGATCCTGTGATTGCAAAACCAAGTTCGGGATCATCAGTGCACCCATCAGGGCAATGACGCCCGGTAAAACTCCGGCTCCGGAAACCGACCACATGAAAGACAGGATTATTCCTATGGCCACCAGAATGAGAAAAACAAGAGGATATGGTGAGAAGATTGACGACACCAAGAATGAAATGAACATCAATCCAATCGAAAAGACAAACAGCTTAGCAAATGCTGCCAGAGGCAATGCAGCGGGCGCCTGCAAAAACAGTGCGGTGAACACCGCCCCAACGACGGCGAGTGGCCAGCCAAGAAATAAGCCCAAGGAAAAGACGCCGGTAACACCAACCGCAAGCCGGGCGACAGAGCGTTGGTCCTCAGTACGCATAAGACAGAATTGAGACCAAGCGGATGTAGGTGCGGCCTACGAAGTTCAGTAACGAGTTGTCGCTTAGGTACATAATCACATCGGCCTGTCCGTTCAGCTGAAAGCGAAGATCATCTTCGGTGCTTCCGGCTTCATAGCCCGGCAAAACGATCCTGACTGGGAACCTTTCAGGCTCCCGCAAAAAACCTTTGGTACTTGGCGGGCTCGCCAATTGCCCGGGCTCATCACCGCCACTTAGGGAAACGGCCGCGCTAAAGCTCTCGATGACGCCCGGAACAATCTTACCGGGATGCATGTCCAACACTACATCAACCGGAGACCCTATCGAAGCTCTTCCTAGGTTGTTCTCGGTAAAATACGCCTCGATCCAGACGTCCGTTGCATCAAGAAACGTCAACAGGTCCTGGCCGGATCGCGCATACGTTCCGGGGGCTATCAGCAAATTAGTGATGACACCTGTCGCCGGAGCACGCAGTTCCGTCCATTCAAGGTTCAGTTCTGCATCCGCCAAGGCCGCCAACGCGCGCTGGATTTTCGGGTTTTCAATCCCGTCGTCACCAAGCCTTTGTTTTGCTTTTTCCAGATCCGCTTTTGCGTTCTCAAAGTTTGCCTCAGACTCTGCCAATTGCCCTCGTGCATCATCGGCCTTTGAGACGGCAATCAACCCTTTCTTTTCGAGCGCAAACACACGTTCGGTCTGAATGCGCATCGTATCCAGATCACTCTGCGCCCTTGCGAGTTTGGCCTGTGCTGCACTTACCTCTGCCGAAGACGCGCCTACCTCTTGGGTCGCCGCTTCAAGATCAGCTTCCGCCTTTGAACGCTCGATTTCGTAGGGCCTGGAATCTATTCGAACCAGAACATCACCTGCCGAAACAACCTGTCCGTTTTCCACCAAAACTTCCGTTACCGTTCCGGTCACCTGAGGCACGATTTGTGTGGCCACAGCTTTTACTCTGGCGTTCCCGGTAAATGGCGTTTTTCGATCAGCGACCAAATACCAGACAAGAAAAATCAGAATGACAGCCAGGGTTGTCCATATCGTCTTCCTCATTTCGCGGCACCTTCTGCAGCGGCCTCGGCTTCGGGCGAAGTATCAATCCAAACCTTGAACAGCTCATAGAACACAGCAAAGAGTACCGGCCCCATAAAGACGCCGATCAAACCGTACGCCATCATACCTCCGAGAACACCGATGAGGATGACCAACATGGGAGTCTCAAGGCCTTTTGAGATGAACACGGGTCTTAGGAAACTGTCCATTATCATGACTGGAACGGCCAATATGGTGAAGATCAAAGCTGTTCCGCCGGACATGGAACTCCATGCATAGATAATAACCGGTATAAGAACCAATCCGGGCCCGATTTGGATAATCGAGAGTATCAGGCAGATAAATGCCAGCGTGGCGGCCGAAGAAATCCCAAACAATGCCAACAGTATCCAAACGAAAACCGCCTGAATGGCTGCTACGCCAATCACGCCTTTTGTAACGTTCCGGATCGTTGCGCCCGCGAGTGTCACGAATTCACCACCGCGCGGTGCAAAGACACGGTTGGCAAAGCGCTGAAGACCCTGGACCAAATTTGGCCCGGGGCTGAACAATGCCCCCATAATCAACACGGACAGAGCTAAGCCAAGCAGGCCGATTCCGATGCCCAGCACCTTTCCGAAGAGCGATTTGGTGATCTCGAGGATTTGCGCGCCGTATTTTGCAAGCGCGCCGTCAAGATTGCGCTCAAACATCCCCCAGACGTCGGCAATTTTGTCTCCAACCAAGGGCAATTCCTTGAGACCCTCAGGCGCCGGTGGGACTTTCAACTCACCCTTGTCTGCCTGTTCCGCGAACTCAGACCCAAGTTCTGCGGCACCAGACACCGCGGTAGCGACTGGCCCGAGGGTCAGAACAAGGCCCAACAAAACCAAGATCGTCGTGGCAAGTTTTTTCCGCCCTCCCAGCTTGGACTGCAGCCAATCAAATGCCGGGTATAGCGCCACACAGAGGATCGTTGCCCAGATAACCACGCTCGCAAGCGGGGCCACCATGACTAGGGCGCTGTAGAGGAATAGTCCGAGAAAGAGCAATCGTATTGCCAGATCGACAATCTTTGCGTCCTGTGTCTTTTCCATTCCATCCCTCCATGTGTTTTTCGAATGTTACACTCAAAAAACATAATATGTATATTTTTTTGAATTTTAGTGATCATCTATCAGCTTGAAGACTCGAATGAATCCGGGCTACGGCTTGAGGTGCCCAGTCAAACCAATGCCTGGGCGTGAACTCGATTTGGCCAAATTGGGATAATCTACTTGTCCGCTTTTGTGTCGTCTTGGGACAAGATTGTATCTGCCACTGTCGTCGCTGCGGTTACGAAGACACCGAGACCCACGATGATGTATACCATTGTGAAGATCTTCCCTGCCGCGGTTTCAGGTGAGAAGTCACCAAACCCCACGGTCGAAATTGTCACGACAGAAAAGTAGATTGAGTCGAGCCAACTCCAACCTTCGACAAAGTGATAAAAGACCGAAGCCCATAAAATCATTCCAACTGTGAAGGCAAGAATGCCTTTCACTCTACCGTCCTTGAAAGCGACGCCAATTCCTCGTGTTATTCTGGTCAGTGAATTCATTGCACCCTCATCTTCGAATAATTGCATTTGTACCAGAGTTGAGGATTTACGGAAGGAACAATGCTGATTTACTGAAAGCTGTCCGATAAGAACATTCAACCAGAGTCCCAGATTCATCGATGCTACTCTGCGAGCGATGGTCCGACAGGTACAGATAAGCGGATCCCTTCATTCGAGTGATTTGGAAGCATGAACAGCCGTGGAGGTTCTATTTTGCAAGCTAGCAATCGAGCTGTTCGCCTATGCGCCAAGTATCTTGCTGCTAGGTCTTACGTCTCTAACGCGAATAGAAGCCATCACGAAGTTCTTGCCTTAGGCGCAGACGCTCCGGGTACTCTTTCAGGAATAGTTCGGGTGGTTTGCCCTCCCAAACTTGCGCATAAACTCGCATCTTGTTACCGCCATAAATCTTCGCAAGGTCCTCATTGGAATAACCCTTCGCCCAAAGGTCATCGGTAATCGCCGCAAGGATTTTGGCAAGTTCACCGTTGCCTGTGGCCCCTTTGTTGAACGCATCGATCATGTAGCCACCGTCGTCGTACATGCTCGCGTTTGCAGTTGCGAACTGTACGACTAGTTCAGTCGAGAACATGTCGTCCGTTGCAATCCCAACATGGTCGACCCCCACAAGTTGGACATAGTAGTCGATCATATCAGCAGCTTGCTCGGGTGAGATGTCCTCAGGCCAAACACCGTCCATCATCCATTCGGTGAAGGTCGGAGAAATATAGCCGCCCGATTTGGCCGCACGCAGCGCCTCGTCGTCGGGAATGGCCCGATAACAACCGCGTGTCGTGGCATTGGGTTCGTTCGCATAAAGCCCTGCTGGGACAGAATGCGTATAGACATATGGCACGCCGGGATAGTTTTCATCCATGTAGTCCATGGCGTCGTTGGCCGTTTTTGAACCCGTGTGGCTTAGGTCGAGCAAGATACCGAACCGCACCATTTCATCGATGACCGACTTCCCCCAAGGTGTCAGACCAATGTCGCGTCCGTTATAGGCCGCCAACTGCCCCGATCCGGTTCGGAAAATGTCATTGTAAGCCAGGATCATACTTTTGATCCCCATATCCTTTAGCAATGCCATTTTCTTAAGATCGCCGTTCAGGATTGTGGCGGTTTGGCTGTTCCAGATGACGGCCGTCTTGCCTTGTATATGGGCGGCTTCGATATCTCGGGTTTCATTGACGATCAGGTAGTTTTCCGGTTGCTGCGCCATGGCTGAGCGAAAGTGATAGTGCTGCTCTAGCAGGGTTTCAAACGACATATCCGCAGCAGCCAGCGTCATCTCGTGTCCCGTAATGCCGTTGTCCCGAGCGCGCGCGAAGTAAGTATGAAGCTGATCGTAGTCGGTCCAACCAGTGCCGTAGGGGCTGGCCAACATGCCGAGGACGATGGTGTCTTGTACGAATTGCTTCGCCTCTTCTGATGCACCCCAAGTCTTGCTTTCCTCGCTCGCGTGTAGTGCGCAACCTAGAGTGATCGCGATAGCGCTTACGGCCAACATGGTCTTCATGACATTACCTCATTAACTGCTTTGTTTTTACCGCCGCATTCGAACCCCTCAGAAAACGATCCGGGTTCTTAGACCGAACAGCGTAATGCTATCCTGATTGGGGTTCAGCAGCGGGTCAGAAATGAACTGCAGCGATGGCGTGATCTGCAGTCCGGGCGAGATTGAAAACCGGTAGAATGCTTCGAGCGTGAACTGGTCACCGTCTATGCCTCTTGCCTCGGCCCAGTTCAGGCCCAGCCCGGCCAAATCGGTATTGCGACCATAGTAGCCCAGACCTGCAGAGACGGACCGGTCATAAAGCGCTGCGGTACCCTTTGAGGCCCCAGCCCGAAAGAACGGCATCCACTTATTGTCAACAAACCATGCGGCAGAGAACGCAGCGCCGTAATCTTCCGCTCGACTGCCATCGTCAGCCGCATCCGCATGCCAGAGGGTCAAATGGATGTTGTCGAAGTAGATGCGATCAAAGCCGGAGGTGTAACCAAATTCGAGTGATTTGAAGAGATTGCCATCGCTAAACACATCAAAGTTTGGATCAGACGGGTCGGCGTTTGCGTCTGAGACGCTGGCAACAGCGTAAAAGTTTTCGCTCAGCTTTACCCCACCGGCAATGCCAAGGCCTTGATTGGGTGTGTTAATAGTCGGATTGGTATTGAAAGACAGGTTTTGGAAACCACTGTAGGGGCTGACCAACCCATAGATATCCACAAAGTCCGTTACATCAATCTGGCCAACTTGCAGCGTCCACGAACCGTTCTCGGCCCTTTGAGTCCAGAACAGATTGGTCAGCAGCAGACCATTATCGTTGAAGGCTGTTCCCGTGATTGAAAGGGCTCCGCCATCCAGCCCCAAAAACTGTGGGGCAACATCGGTGTAGCTGTGCCGATCTTCGATCTTGAATGTCAGAGAGCCGCGTTCAGTTGCCTGCCAACTACCGTAGAAACGCGCAATTCCGCTGGCCGCTTCGCCGGTTCCCAGATCAGCATTTGTGGATTGGCCCAATGCCAAGTAATCAATGTTGAAGCGAAACCCACCCACAGCCAATCGGTCTTTCCATTGAAACCAACCCGGTGCGATATTTCGCGGAAAATCGGAACGATATTGTGGGTCGGTTAGCCCATCTCCGGGCTCTAGATCAGCTTCGACCGAAGATGGCCCGGATAGTCCCTGAGCCGACGCTGTGCCAGCGAAGGCAATGCTCAATGCGGCAACCAGAAGTCTTATCATTCAGACGCCTTTGCCCCGCCGGTCTTGCGATTGCCTGCCGCGCGGATGCGATCAGCGGCACGCTGCTTCCATTCCAGCCTATCTGCCTTGGTTTCCAGAGTTTCGACACTTTCTGCTTCCAACTGGAAAGTCGCGCTCATGGGCATCTGGCCATCCACAACCATCATATTCTGAACAGACGGATCGATCGTTAGCGTGCCTGTCAGCCGAACGGGTTCATGAAAATAGCTGGGTGCCCAGCCCCCGTTCAACCGCACACGGATCATCTGGTTGGGCGGAGGTGGAGGCATGTGACTGCACATCCCTCGTTCTGGCACCAAGTATGCGACAGGCCGACCGTCTGGATCATTCGGAGCAGGAATGGCAAAGCCCGCGAGTGTTACTATTTGACCGTCGAATTGCAGATTTCCGTTCGTCCCAGCCTTTCTTCGACGTTCCGTTACAACCTCTCGCTGATCGAGTAGCCAGTCGACATCAATTCCATCAGCCGCCAAGGCATCCTCAGTCTCGGTCAGAAACCCTTGCCATTTCTGCCTCTCTTCTTCACTGCCACTATCCTGCTGCAGCCTGCCGCGCAGTCGTACGACGTAGAGGACATCGTCGAATTGTTCGGGGCTGAGATCTCGATAGGGGTCTTCAAAGACCTGCGCGGACGGGTCAGGTAAGTCAGACCAGTCCAACGCGGTTCCTGGCGTCGCCATGACAGGATGACCACACCAAACCAACCCTGCAAATACTAAGGAGCGAAACCAATGGTGCATAAATACTCTCCGGCTGTTTAGACAGGTCAATCCAGTGTGTTTTTGTAGATGACGCCGTCCTTCATGATCAGGCGGATCGTATCTGGGCTTTCAGGCCTCGGATCGGCACCGAACCACTGATTACCCGTGCCAACAACCGAGAAGTCTTCAAGCGGGTTGCCGTCAATGAGCAGAATGTCTGCATAGGCCCCCTCCTCAATCACACCCAATTTGCCTTCGGGATAGGGGTTCATAAACGGCCCCGACAAAGCGGCGATTTCACCGCCGGTGGACGTCATTGCGACCAATGAAGCGTGGGAGCCAAAGAACTCATTATTGAGATGTTTTTCATACGCAATTTGAATATTGCAGGCCGCTACAGAACCTACGCAATCCGTGTGAAACCCTCTTTTGGCTGGGCACTCATTCATGTTTTTTATGTAGTCGCCAAAAGCCTGCGTAGCGGACTGTGCCTTTCGTAAGCTGGCTGGGACATCTCGAATGGCAGGAATATCAAAGAGATTTGGATCAAATGCTGTGAGATTGGTTGTGATGTAGGCTCCTTTCTCTTCCATCAGCGCTGATATTTCACAATCAAACATGAACCCGTGTTCAATTGATCGCACACCAGCATTCAGTGCCGCCATGATCGTTTCCTTGCGGTAGGAATGGGCCATGACGTAGCTTTCGTATTCGTTTGCAACCTGCACGGCCGCTTCTAATTCTGCCGTCGATCCAGCCAACAACTGCCACGGGTCAAACGCTGAAACTACACCGCCTGATTGCATGTACTTCAGTTGTGTTGCTCCCATCCGGAAGTTGTTGCGAGCAAACTTGTACATTTCGGAGACACTGTCGACTTCTTGGGCCATATTCAGACGGCTGAAGTTTGAAGACTGGCCAACAGGCGCCGTAAAATTGGCGAAATCAGCATGGCCACCACGTGTACTTAGAAAAGCAGCCGCAGGGTAGAAACGCGGCCCGGCAATGGTCCCGCTGTCGATTGCGCGACGAAGACCTCCATTAGCGCCACCTGCATCTCTTACAGTGGTAAAGCCTTGCATTAAGTACATCTCAGCCATTTGAGTGCCGTGAATCGCGAGGTCTTCCCAAGTGCTGTTGGCTTCCATTGCGGGCAACGTGGGTCCGGGCAGCATCAGGTGTGCATGATTTTCAATAAAGCCGGGGGTCAGTGTCCTCCCTTCTCCGTCAATAACCGTAGCATTAGGGGCGTCAATCGCTTCAGTTGATACAGTCGTAATCAGGTTGCCCTCGACCAATACGCTGGCATTCTCGATACGCTGTTCATTCACGCCATCGAAGATATGCACGTTAGTAAACAGCGTCTGGAGTTCTTCTTGATCCTGAGCCTGCGCGGACGCTGAAAAACAAAGTCCTGCAGCGACAATTGCCGTCGAGCAAAGCGACATTCGTAGACCGGACATAAGCACTCCCTTCATATTCATGTTTTGCCAACTGTAACCCGGAAACCTTTGCCTCGGTTGCCAGTTTCGCATTAGGATGTTCGAATGTGACTGCAAAAATGGCCACATTGTAAGACTAATCCAAACGAGGGTGACGAGCTTGCCTTTCAACTCCACCTCACAAGAGCATAGCGAGGGCTTTATTCGCCTCTCCTTAGCTGCTCCGTTCCTGCAATATCTCACCGAACGTAAGATCAATCCGCAACCAGCACTGGATCAGGTCGGCTTGAAAGCCGAACTGTTGTCTGACCCATCCGTGTTCGTTCACTCAGAGTTGGTCTACGGTTTGGTGAATGCCTTCTCAGACGTGTCCGGGGATCGATACCTTGGACTGAACGTAGGGGAGACGTTTGACCTGCAAGAGTGGCCTCCGTTCGCTCAAGCCCTGCAATCTACAAAAACGCTGTTCGAGTTTTTTACTCGCTTTATTGGGCTTGTCCCGCAGGAGTCCAACTCTGTGCGGCACAACCTTGTCATTGAAGCAGACAAAGCGACTTATCGTATCGATAGGCAACAGGAATCAACTGTCCCACCCATTCAGGTGACCGGTTTTGGTGCCGCAATCTATGTACGTCTATTGCAGACCGTCGTCGGAGATTCTTGGGATTCTTCCCGTGTGCGATGGGAAAGTCGATACATCAATGGTCTGCCTATCAACTACAAGGGGATCGAGGTTGGCCTTGGAGCCGATCCCGGAATGCAAATTAGTTTTCCTGTGGAATGGTTGTATTTGCACCATGTCTCTGAGGGCTCTGCAAAACCCGTTGCTTCGCATCGACAAGATGAAGAAGTAACAGTGGTAGCTGCTTTGCGATCTGTATTACGCGACAAACTGGATGAAACCGATTTGGGGCCGGAGGCGATGGCGGGGTTACTGGGAATACAGCCGGAACGGTTTTTGAAAGCGCTTCAGCGGCAAGGCACAACGCTCCCACGCGAAGTCAAACGGCTGCGTGTCGATGTCGCCAAGGAGCACCTCAAAGAAGGCCAGATGACAATTGCGGAGATTGGTTTGATGCTCGGTTATTCCGACAAGTCGCACTTCACTCGCTTTTTTCGAAGCCAGACCGGAATGACACCGACTGCTTTCCGGAAAAAGTAGCGGCTCTGATGTTCCGAAAGGGAAATCAGATCAAACCAAACTGTCTGCGGGAGTATGAAATGGAGGCGGCGTGTTAGTTGATAACGCAAAGGTCAAATTCAACTGATGTCCAATGTTGGGGGCGCCTTCTGATGTCGAACGTTCACCTAGTTTCTGGTCCAACTGTGACGGTTGGGTCAGGTTCGTGTGACGTTCAACAAGAGATGTGGAACGTCAGTGATATTTGACTCAATCGACAGTCAAAACCTCAAGAAATGCTCAAATCACGTCACTCAATTTTGCCTCAAACGTCAAGCATTTCTGGCTTAAAGCGGTTAATGGCATTTCATCGGTGCTGGAGTTGATGTCTCATTTTTTACCTGCCCCACCCAGCGACTGACAAACGGGGATTTGACTGTCATGGAATTGAGAAGGTTAATAAGATCAAGGAAATTACGTCGCGACAGAACGCGCGTTGGGTGTCTTACCCTGAGCCTCCAAGCCTTGCCGATGTATCCTCCTTGGCATTGCCTTCAGCCATTCGACTAAAGGCTTGTCGCCAACCCTCAGCAAGTTCTTCCATCTGAGACAAAACCTCGGCATCATCCGGCAGAATGCGACGAGTCAACCGTGCGCGTGTAACAGCCAATACAGACCAATTGGGATTTGGCCTTTCAGACAAGGTGATCCGATCACCGGCGCCAACTTCGCCAGGTTCGAGTACACGATAGTACCATCCGGTTCGGCCCGTCTTCTGAAACTGGTTCGGCATTTCCTTTCGCCCGGTATGTAGTCCAAGTTTCCAGCACGGCTGCCGCCCTTGGCTAATTTGAACTACCGCCGTCCCGAGTGACAGGATGTCCCCGATGCAGAGGTTTTCCTCGGTCAGCCCCGTTGTTGAAATGTTCTCACCAAACGCCGCTGGTATTGTGCCGGGTGCCATTAGGCCCTCTGCTTGCCAGGCTGAATAGTGATCAAGTGCATAATGATGGATGGCTTTGTCTTTACCACCGTGTACGGTCAAATCCGCCTGCGCATCGCCTGCAAAACCGAGCGAGGTAACAACCTGCCGGCCGTCCACCCGATCTTTCTGAATGGCCGAAGACGGTTTGCCTTCCCAGCGATCTCTGATGGCTCCAAGGAAAATGCCGTCGATGTTTGCCGACAGTTCAGGATGGTTCATCTGGCTTCCTCGTGCTCAATGCAGATCTTGTCTTTTTCGCCGGGCTCCAATGAAACACCCAACAATTTGCAAAAACCGTTTTCCGTCGTGACATCATGATGGGCGCAGGATTTGCATTGTCCGAAGGATCGGCCTCCATTTACGGCCAAAGCCAGACTGAGGCCTTGCATCAGACCCTGCTCAAGCATGGCTTGGTTTTCTAAGGGCATATCTCCAATTGCCTGAGCAACAGGATTTGGCTGACCTACGATCTCGGCCCCTTCTTTTGTGAGTTCGTAGGATATCGACCGCTGATCGTGTTCTTTGCGGTGCTCTTCTACATAGCCTTTGCGTGCCAAAGCCTTGAGCGTCTGTGACATCGTTCCACGGGTTGTACCGATGTACTCTGCGACATGCGACGGCGAGCGCGAGAACATGTTCGCCTCAGCGAGGTACTCGAGCGCCATCCTCTGAGTCGGGTTCAAATCTCCCGCCCATCCTTCGGAAGCATCAATTCGGGCCAGACGGTTGATCAGTGTGCGTATGCGATGATCTGTGTTCATAACACTTTTAGTAGCGACTCGAAATTATAGTTGCAATGTATTTCTCATTATAGTAGCGACTCGCTATCTTTTAATTGGAGGCACCCATGAAACTTTCAACGCTCACTTCTACTTTGGCTCTGCTCATCGGCAGCACAGCTCTTGCTGATGGGAACCATGCCATTCATCAGGATGGCGCGATCATATCTTCTGCTGACGCCAGTAAAGTCGCGGATTTTGACATTCTGGCCGCGCACGCGCACCGCAATGGAAACACGGTCACTTTTCACATGACCACGAATGGATCGGCTGGTGCCTCGGTTCCGGCGGCAACTGGAGAGGTCGGTGGTTCAGACGTCTGGTCATATGTCTGGCCTACGTCTTTGGACCCTTCGGCCGTTGGGTTCGAAGGCGGCACAGGCATCCTTGCAATGGCCGCAACCAGTCATCCAGATTTTGATGACACACCGCTTTTTGACGAGAACGGTGACGGAGATCCGGCCAACGACGGCATCGAATGGCACAGCCACTGGGTTGTGTTGACCCCGACCGAAGCGTGCGGACCCGACGCGCTTGCCGTACGTGACATCCCCGAAGGCTCCACACCCAAGCTACCTGCGACATGGCCTGGGTTTCCGATCTTTCTGGACAGCCCTGGGTTTACACCGCTGTTCGACGGGCCCGAAATCTCGGTGAACGCAGGCTTCGCCAGCGACGTTGAACTGGATGGTGTCGCTTATGACGGCGTTACATCCGCCTTGAGGGTTAACGCGAATATCCATGCGCCCTTGCTTTGCGTCACAGATGTTTTCGACGTCGCATCTGGCGATCTGAGCCTGCCGGGCAAGATTCACTAACATTCCACTGAGCAGCCGCCAAACCTACGGCGGCTGCCTACTGCTGAGGACAAAGAAAATGCAAGCACCAGAGTTAGACGTCTCGGAATGGTTCAACACAGACACGTCCCTAACCCTAGATAACCTAAAAGGACGGGTTGTCGTCATTGAGGCCTTTCAAATGCTATGCCCAGGATGTGTCCTGCACGGTATTCCCTTGGCGCAGTCGATTCAGAGGACGTTTCCTGAAGAGAAGGTAGCCGTAATTGGCCTGCACACCGTGTTCGAGCATCACAACGCTATGACACCGGTGTCTTTGCAAGCTTTCCTGCATGAATACCGCATCACGTTCCCTGTCGGCGTGGACAAACAGGGCGCAGGACCGTTGCCAAACACGATGTCTCGCTTTGACATGCGCGGCACACCAAGCCTTGTCCTTTTAGATCAGGCGGGGCAGATCGTTGCGCATCACCTTGGTCAGGTTTCGGAACTTCAATTGGGGTCCGAGATTGGCAGTCTTCTGACACAGGAGGTCGTGTCGACAAAAGGCGGCACCGTCACTGTTGATCAAAGCGAATGCAAACCAGGTAGCTGCAATGTGTGATCGGGCCAAGGTGCCCACATATGGAAATAGTTTTTTCCAGGCGCCATCGCCAAACCGTAGTTTTGTCTTGCACGGCGACGAAAAGCCCAAATACACCAAACGGTGCTCGCTACCCAACAACCCACAGCGTCAGGCAAGTCCCAACAGATCGGGGACTTGCCAATTGTTTTTATGCCAGGTCTACACACTCGATGCTCAAACCAAGCGCGCTTGCCACACCGGCACCATAACCAGGATCGGCCTTGAGACAGTTCGATATGTGACGGATCTGAATTTCCTTCCTTGCAGCGCCAATCGCGCGGGCAGTGTTTGCGAACAACACTTTTTGCTGCTCCGGCGTCATCAGGCGGAACAAATCACCGGGTTGCGAGAAATAGTCATCATCCTCGCGGTGGTTCCAATGATCTGCAGCACCTTCGATGGACAAAGGTGGTTCAGAGAAATCCGGTTGCTCCGACCATTCGGCATGCATATTGGGTTCATAGCCAATCCGAGATCCGGCATTGCCGTCGATCCTCATCGCTCCATCACGATGGTAGGAATGATACGGGCAACGCGGCGCATTCACCGGGATCTGGGAATGGTTGACACCCAACCGATACCGCTGAGTGTCGCCATAGGAAAACAGACGTCCCTGCAGCATTTTGTCCGGCGAAAAGCTGATACCAGGTACAATTGTAGAAGGCGCAAAGGCCGCCTGTTCCACTTCGGCAAAGTAGTTCTCGGGGTTGCGGTTCAATTCCAGCTCGCCAACCTCAATCAGCGGATAGTCCCCATGCGGCCAAACCTTGGTCAGATCAAATGGGTTGAGGTGGTATGTACCCGCATCCTTCTCTGGCATGACTTGGACGTAGAGCGTCCATTTGGGAAAATCACCGTCTTCGATAGCATCATAAAGATCACGCTGATGGCTTTCACGGTCACCAGAGATGATTTGCGCGGCTTCTTCGTCGGTAAGGTTTTTGATCCCCTGCTGGGTTTTGAAATAGAATTTGACCCAGAACCGTTCGCTGTCCGAATTGATAAAGCTGAATGTGTGGCTGCCAAAGCCGTGCATGTGCCGGTAGGTTGCGGGAATGCCGCGATCAGACATAACAATCGTCACCTGGAGCAAAGCTTCGGGAAGGCTGGTCCAGAAGTCCCAGTTGTTATCCGCACTGCGCATGTTGGTCCGCGGATCGCGTTTGACCGCGTGGTTAAGATCGGGAAACTTCAATGGGTCGCGAAGGAAAAACACTGGAGTGTTATTGCCCACCAGATCCCAGTTGCCTTCCTCGGTGTAAAACTTGACTGCAAAGCCGCGAATGTCCCGTTCCGCGTCCGCCGCACCGCGTTCTCCTGCAACGGTCGAAAAGCGCAGGAAGAGATCCGTCATCTTGCCAACATCAGAGAACAATTTGGCGCGTGTATAGCGTGTGATGTCGTGGGTCACTGTGAACGTACCGTAAGCGCCGGACCCTTTGGCATGCATCCGGCGTTCGGGGATCACTTCGCGATCAAAATGAGCCATCTTCTCGAGAAACCAGACATCCTGAAGCAGCGCAGGACCACGCGGCCCCGCCGTCAGAGTGTTTTGGTTGTCGGGCACTGGTGCGCCAAATGCGGTGGTCAGTTTCGGTTTGCTGGTCATGTCAATCTCCTGAGTTGGTATTGGCAGGACAAAACCGAAAACCGCCAAAATACTCCAACTTATATAAATTATCCGATCGATAATCAGAGGTGATGCATGGCAAGAAGAACCTCGGTTGCCGGTCTTTCACTCAGAGATCTTGAGTACATTCAAAGCATTGCCGAAGAAGGTCATTTTGGCCGAGCAGCTGATATCTGTGGGGTTTCACAACCGGCAATCAGCCAACAGGTATTGAAGCTAGAGGCCCGAATTGGATTTTCGATTTTCGAACGTCAGGGCAGGCGTGTCTCTTTGACGCAAAATGGCCGGATAGTCCTGCAAAAAGCAGAAATCCTTCTGACCGAGGCCCGTGAGCTGTTGGAATTGTCGCTGAGCCTGAGTGACAATCTGGAAGGTGATTTGAAGTTTGGTGTACTTCCAACCCTTGGTCCTTACTTATTGCCGCTCATCCTCAAGTCACTCAAAGCCGCTTATCCCAAGTTAAGGCTGTCACTATTCGAAGAACCCACGCATGTTCTTGAAGAGATGCTCACCAACCGGGCGCTGGACGCTGCGCTGATCGCAACTAACCCGAAACAGCCTGCACTAAGTGCGCTTGAGCTGTTTCATGAACCATTTGTTTTTGCCTGTCCCAAGGATCTGGATCTCAAACCCAATGAAAAGGTTCGTTGGTCCAAGGTTTTGTCCTCACAGCTCGTTCTACTTTCTCAAGAACACTGTCTACGGGATCAGACCGTTGCGTTTTGCGACCGGATTGACCGACCAGGACAAAGAGTGGCCAGCAGTCTTGAGATGCTCCGGCAAATGGTCGCGCTGGGAGAGGGTTGCGCGCTTTTTCCGGCATTGTCTGTGAGTGGCCCCGACCGTTTCGGCGGCCTAGCAACAACACATCCCATTGCGGATGGGGTGTTTGGCCGTTCTATCAGGCTGGCATGGCGCGACAGTGACCCACGCACGGGATCGCTTGAACATTTCGGGACTTTCATTCAGACCCTTATGGCTGCCCCGGAAATGGCGCGGTATTTGAACGGAAAAGCTTAGAGCCTGACCAACCACGGAAAAGGCAATTTAGCGTTTCTTTGAGGGCAAGCGTGCAAGTCATCATCAAAGAAACGCCGTTGGTCTGTCACTGCAGGGCTTCCAGATAGGCCAGCAGGTCCGAGATTTGCTCCGGTTTCTTTATTCCGGGAAAGGACATCTTCGTGCCCGGCAGGTACTTTTTGGGAGACGCTAGGAACCCGGATAAGTGTTCTTCATCCCAAATAAATCCGGCTTCCCCCATCGCTGTTGAGTATTTGTAACCATCAACAGCGCCAGCTTCTCGGCCCCAAACACCAAGCATCGTTGGGCCCACTTTTTTCTTACCTTCGTCAACTGCATGACATGCGGCACATTTTTTGAAAACTTTTTCGCCTGCCGCCGCGTCGCCTTCTGCGGCAACGCTTTGAGCACCCGCCAGCGCTATTGTTACAGCCACAAGAATACCTCGCATGTGATCATCCCTTCCTTTTGATTGCAGATAGTTGAGAATTCAGGTTTGGACCGAAACTGCAGTCGGTCTTGCTTTTCGGAACAGGCTTCTCATTTCCCGAATGCCAGCCCAAAAAAGAAACCCGATCTTCAGAAATTCAGACGCGACGTAGAGCAGATGCAATGAACTGTCCTCGACTGGTTGAACCGCGATGATCAAATGCGTCCGCGCGTTCAGCAAAGGAAGGAGCCAAAGCCTTTGAAATCCGAACACGCAGAGCGCGACAATTAATGACAACGACGGTTTCTGCCGGAACGACAGAAGAAGAAGTGCAATCAGTAGCGTGCAAAACGCCTCGAATACGCCAATCCACAGGAATTGCATCCGCCCAACGTCCAAGGCGACCGGCAATGTCAATGACGGGGCTTGGAACTTGGCCGGAGCCGCTATCAAGTTACCGCTAACTGCGGCGCCCATCCAAACAGAGATAGTCGCAATCAGTGCAATGCGGGCGGCCTCAAAAAGAGGCTCGGCATGGGACAGTCGGTTTTTTGAGACAGAGATTTTGACAGGTTGTGTCACGCTCATGATCGCGCCCTCACTAGACAGGGTGTTTGGTTGACGCGTGTGTTGCGGCGCCCCTAACCGTGGGTTTAGAAGCCGCTCGCCAGTAGCCGTAGCCCATGATCCCGGCACCGGCGAATGCGTTGCCCAAGGTGACATACGTCAAATTGTGGGCGGCTCCGGCCAGGGTGATGCTGTCGGGGTGATCTGAGATCAGCGCCAGTGAAAACACGGTCATGTTCGCAACGCTGTGTTCAAACCCCGCAGCAATAAATGCATAAAGACACCAGAAGATGACGATGCATTTGGTAACGTCGTCTTTTGCGCGCGCCGAACACCACAAGGCAAGACAAACCAGCCAATTGCACAGGATCGCTTTGGCGAACAGCTCCAACTCGGTGCCGTGCATCTTCTTGATGGCCACCTTATAAAGAAAAGCCTCTTCGCCTGCCCCTAAGATAAGTCCACCACCGCCTGCGACGAACAGCAACGCCAGCAATATGGCCCCGATCAGATTTCCTGCCCAACTGACCAACCAGCAGCGCAGCACATCCCACCAAGCAATACTTTTGGCCAGCAATCCGTGCGTCATGTACATGGTGTGACCAGTGAACAGCTCGGCCCCTGCAAAAACCACAAGGGTCAAGGCGATACCGAAGCTGGCCCCCATGACGATGGGACGGATGGATGGATCCGCGCCCTGCCCAACAGAAAGGATCAGCAAGATACCGGCACCAACAAACGCCCCGGCTTTTAAGGCGAGGATCAGAAAGGCAATTGGATCTGCACGCAGGTTGACGCCTTTCTCTTGCGCCAGTTCTGCGAACCCAATGACTGTGTCAGCATAGGTCATTTCGTATTACACTCCACAGCTTGCGCAGCCGGTCGCGTTCGACCTTTGGCCACTTGGATTTCCAAACAGGATCGGGATAGCCCAGAGACAGGCCAAGCATGCAGCGAGGTAGAGAAAGGCCATGCCCAGATCCTTCTGAGCCGAGACCAGGTAGGAGTTGCAAATCCTGACCGGCGCATGCGTATACAGAAAACCCAGCACACCCAGCATCGACAGCGCATTCGCCTTCAGGAATCCGCGAAGCACCGGGCCCAGCCAGGGCCAGGACAACCTCAGCAGTGCCCCCAACAGCAAAGGCAAGCTCAGATATTTAGTAAGTTCCCCTGTCGGCGTCAGCGCCCAATCAACGTTTCTTGGCAGCATCCAGAACAGAAATACGGTCAAGGCCACAAGTAGCAACGGAACAGCCCATTCACGCCGGACCTGCCTGTTCCAAGCCAACAACACCCCGGCCAGAACCAACAATGGCATCTGCACCAGGACATGCTGGATCGGACTTTCAACAACCGCATAGCGAAGTGCAACGGCCTCGGCAGAAGCCAGGAAGGCCAAGCCAAGCAACTTCATGAGCTGCGCTCCTCTAAATGGGTCAGAATAGCGTCGATCGCATCGGTGTCATACACCGCCGAAAAGCGGCCCTCGCTGTCAATCACATGGATTGCGGCATTGTGCTGAAACCCGCCCCATTCATCGGGAATGACAGTCACGTCAAAAAGCTTCAACAATGCCGGCAACTCTTCTGGCCTCGGCCGCGCAACGGTCCACATTTTGCCGTCCGCCTCATGGGCTTCCCCGTAAATCGTCATCTGATCGGGCGTGTCTCGCTTAGGATCAAAACTGACCGAGATCATCCGGACGGGCTCTCCACGCTGTTCCAATTGATCTCGGATCTTGGCAAAGTCTGCGCCTGCAATCTGGCAGATGTCGCCGCACACGGTGTAGATGAACTCGACCAAAACCACCTCCTCCCCTTGCGGCAACAGGGGCATCAACTGACCTGACATGTCTTCCAGTTGCAGGGCTGGAACTGGACGCGGTGCGCGCACCACGTCCAATCTCCGAGCGGCTTCGCTGGTGAAAGCCTGCCCTCCATCTGTGGCATGCCAGAGAGTTCCCAAGCCGATGCTCGCGACCAGAACCGAGGGAAGAGCGCGCGCAATCATCAGCTGTCACTCCGCCCAAGACGCAGCACAAAGCGCAGAACAAAGAGCAATGTTCCCAACACGACCAGCACGCCGAACAAGGTGCCAATGCGGTCGTGGGTCAGCCATTCTTCGTAGTGCACCGCCCAGCGACGCGGGATCGAAGCCGCACCAGAGAAGAGAAACACCGTCACAAACCCAGCGGCGCCTGCGAGGTAGGTCACAAAAGCGACCCGGTCCAACCCGCTCATCTGGGCGATGTTTTTGCCTCGGACCAGCCAGGCCATGAACCCAAAGGCCATCGCCACTTCGCCCAGCAGCAGGTAGGTGTGGAAATGCCCCGGGACCCACATTGTATTGTGCATCACTTTGTTCACACTGATCATCCCGTCGATTGACGCGGGGATTGAGCCGACCGACCAGCCTGCCACGGACAGAACCAGCAGTGAGGACGTCAGATCCCAGGTCATTTTCGAACCTCGCACATAGAGGAACGTAGAGAATGCTGTGACCGCGATGAGGGGAATGCCGCTTAAGTATGAGACCAGTTGCCCGACCACCAGCATCCAGGGTGGCATCACCACATCCTGAAGCAGATGGTGCCAGTAAACAGCCATCACGAAGATCAGAACTGCATTCCAGGCAATCGCAAACAGACGGTTCGATTTCCACGGTTTGCCGGTGTATTCCGGCAGGATTTCATACACCGCAGTGACGGCCATGTAGATTGAGGCATTGATGAAAACGTGGCCAAAGAAATAGATCAGGTTCTTGGCCAACAGCGCGTTTACTTCAAAACCCGGCACCAGCAGGTGGACAAGGCTCGCCACCAACACCGCGGCACCTAGGATTATCCCGATCGAATTGAAAATAGTCACGGCCGCCGCCGCGATGATTGTTGGCGGCGGAGGATTTTTGTCCTCTCGCCCTAGGATCAGGTTCCAGCCCAGGGCGCGCAAAAGGCTGCCATAACGGGCATGAATCTGACGACCGAGCTCCAGATAATACAGCAGAAAGCCAACGCCGATCGAAACATATCCAAGCATGAACGCAGCAGCCGCGCCCGCTTCCCACGCTCCGCCTGACATCGCGGGCAAGGGAAACAGGAATGTCCATGCGCCGCCATATCCGCCGATGAAGATCGAGCCGAAGATCAGGACGACGCCCAGCAGAAACAAAGCAAGGAAAGCCCAAAAGATTCCAGCTGTCAGAACGATATGACGCCCGCAAAAATACCACATGATTGCGGCGCCAGACAGTGCAGCTGTACCAACCATTCCGGCGCCATGGGCCGTCAGCAACTGATAAAACAAAGCCGGATCCACTTCGATCCATTGGCCCTGCGCAGCACGCATGATCAGACCAAAGACCATCATCAAGGCAAAGACCGCGCCTGAGAGGATCATGGTAAGCTTGACTGCCTCAGCCTGGGGTTCAGTGACGACTGATTTTTCCGCGACAAGTTCAGATACAGCGCTCATTTATTCCTCCACCGCGACGACTTCGAATTCGTTGACCATGTCCTGATGCGCCACCCCGCAGAACTCCATGCACAGGACTTGGTAAGTGCCGGGTTCATCGAACGTGTAAGAAACTTCGGTTGTGTAACCGGGGATCACTTGGACCTGCGTCAGAAGGCGGAGGTCTGAAGTGTAAATGCCCAATCCGTGGGTAACATCTTCGGTCGTGGCGCTAAAATTGATGGGCGTTCCCACAGGGATCTCAACTGTGTCGATATCCCACCACCACTGCCCGCTGGTGATGGAAACGGTGATGGCATCATCTGTACTGGCCAAAGCGTGCGGCCATGGTCGCAATGAACCGACTGCCACGATTACTCCAACAATCGTCATTGCCCAGATCAAGCCCGCACGCTTCGAGTTGGCATTGGGTCCTGCTTCCGCCCCGTTCGAGGCGCGCGCGGCCTTCCAGAAGACAAGTGACAGCGCTGCCATCAGGATCAGCGAGATCAAAAGTACAACAGGCTGCATGAGCCACCTCCTTTATTAAGCATTTTAAATACCTATTATAAAGATCAGAAAAAGATGTCAACAAAATAGGCATTTTCAAAGCCTATTTTTTATGAGAGATATAACTATGCAAATTACCAAGTTTTCCGACTATGCCTTGCGCATCCTGATCCATCTTGCCACCCACGAAGAGGGGTTGATGTCGACCCGCGAGATTGCGGCGATGCAAAACTTGCCCTTCAATCACCTGGCCAAGATCTCCCAGTGGCTCACACACGAGGGCTACGTAGAATCCGTTCGTGGACGCAACGGAGGAATGCGAATGGCCTTGCCTCCCAATGCGATCTCGATTGGCGGCCTGCTGCGAAAATCCGAACGCGGCACCCCTTTGGTTGAGTGTATGAAAGAAGACGGCGGCTGTTGTGTGATGACGCCTGCCTGTGGGTTGCTACCAATCCTGACTGAAGCTCAGGAGGCGTTTTTTACTGCCTTGGACAGCAAGACATTGCAGGATGTTTTGGAAGGAAATCGCGGAATGAAAAACCTGATCCGAGCGCTAGAAGTTAGTCATGCGCTGGCTTCAGATCATTAATACGCAAATTGAAATCGTATAAAACCACGATTTTCATTTAGCTGCACCAGGCACGGCACCCTCAATCGCCTGCCCTTCCCAGGCCTCGAATGCCATCGACAGGTGCCATGCCTTGAACCCGATGTAGCCGGCCAACAGGACCATTATCATCAGGTACATTGCCCTTCGGAATCGTGGATTCTCTTCAGCTTGGTACATCTTCTGCATTCCAGAGTAAGTACAGTGTCAGCATTCGGATCTGAGCGTCACTCAAACGTCCGTCCCACGCCGGCATCACCCCCCGTCGGCCAAAATGGATGCTGTGATAGATGGCGTCCCGGTCGCCCCCATAGATCCAACTTTCATCGCCCAAATCTGGCGCGCCGATCTCGTAGCCCCCGCGGCCGTCATCTCCGTGGCAGGCCGCGCAGTTTTCTTCAAAAACCAATTTACCGGCTTCGGCCGCCGTCGCATCATGCTGCTGTCCAGAGAGGAACAAGACAAATTCCGTGACTTCCTCAACCTGTTGATTTTCGATCATGCCATCCGCACCAAAGGCAAGCATCTGTGCGATCCGTGTATCGTCATGCTGCGCATTGATTCCATATCGAATGGTCGCCTCTATCTCTTCCGGCGTGCCTGACCATAGCCAATGACGGTCCACCAGGTTGGGAAAGCCAACCTGCCCTTTCAGATCATTCCGGTGACAAGCCGCACAGTTGTCGGCGTAAAGCTTGGAAATCGACGCGCTATACCGCGCCTCAAGCGTCGGATCGGCGGCCAGCTTGTCTATATCCCCGGACGCGAAAGGCGCGAATGTCATTTCTCGGCTCGCATCCGCCTGTTGAAGTGCCGTCGCAACTTCTGCACGCGAGGAATAGCCGAGCATCCCCTTCGCGTAGTCACGCACACTCGGGAAAGATGGGTAAAACACCCAATACAGCGCTGCTATGATGATACTGATCCAAAGCGCCCATCTGGCAGCCCAGGGAACAGGTGTATCCAATTCTTTGATACCGTCCCATTCGTGGCCAGTCAGATCGGTGCCGGAAACGGGATCCTTTTCCTTCATCGACATGGCTGATCCTCCTGACGATCGAGTGGGGATTGGGCGGCATCGTCGTAAACCTTCCGGCGCGAGGGCCAATAGGTCCAAACAGCTGCAGCTAAAAAGACGGCCATCAGGTAGATTGCGCCCCAAGTCTTGGAGAAAACGAGAACCGTATCATGTGTCATCGCTGAACCTCCTCAAGGTTTAACGAATCCAGATCGGCCAATGTGCCAAGAACCTGAAGATAGGCTACAAGGGCATCCATTTCCGTCAGCCTGCCCGGTTGCCCGTCATAATCCCGAACCTGAACGTTTTCACCGTAACTTGCCTGCAACTCTCCTTCAAAGTACTGCTCAGCATCCGCCTGCCATGCGGCGTCCTTTTCGGCGTTTTCGATCTGGGTGTCCGTATAGGGCACACCAGCCCGGCTGAGGGCTTTCAGCGAGGCAGGTAAATGTCCAGTCGCAAGACGCGTCTCGGACAAAAACGCATAACCCGGCATGATTGACCCCTCGACGAGGTCTCGCGGCGCTTCCAAATGCGCCACATGCCATGCGTCAGAGTATTTGCCACCAATGCGCGCCAAGTCCGGCCCTGTACGTTTCGAGCCCCATTGAAACGGATGGTCATACATGCTTTCGGCAGCCAGACTGTAATGTCCATAGCGTTCGATGTCCGACCGCAGGGTGCGGATCATCTGGCTGTGGCAGGCATAGCACCCCTCGCGGACATAGATGTCACGCCCGGCAAGTTCCAGCGGCGTGTAGGGCCGCATACCTTCGACCTTTTCCACTGTGTTTTCGATCGTGAACAACGGCGCGATTTCGACAATTCCACCGATCGATGCAACCATCAGGATTGCCATTGCAAACCCAAGTGAATGGCGTTCGAGTTTTTGGTGCTGAGTACTCATTGGGACTTACTCCGCTGGCAGCTGGACCAATGGTCCGGCTTCCCGGGTTTGGGCTTTTTTCGGCCCACTTACAGTCATGTAAATATTGTATGCACCGATGCAGGCTCCGATCAGATACAACAGCCCCCCAATCGCGCGGGCGACATAGTAGGGATGCATCGCGATCACACTGTCGAGGAAGGAATAGAGGAAAGCGCCGTCCGCATCATAGGTCTGCCACATCAGCGATTGCGTGATGCCGCTGTTCCACATCGCGCCAACGTAAATCAGCGTTCCGCTCAGGGCGAGCCAGAAGTGCCAGGCCTCCAGTCGCAAGGAATATACGCCGTCCCGCTTCCATATCCAGGGCACCAGTTTGTACAAGGCACCAAAGGTGATGAAGGCGACCCAACCCAAGGCGCCGGCATGAACGTGCCCAACCGTCCAGTCGGTATAGTGGCTTAGCGAGTTTACCGGGCGGATCGCCATGAACGAACCTTCAAATGTCGACAGCCCATAGAACAGAATTGCGACCATCATGAACCGCACCGCCGGGTCCGTCCGGACTTTATCCCAAGCCCCGTTGATCGTAAGGATGCCGTTGAACACAGAGGCCCAGCTGGGAACCAGCAAAATGATCGACATGGTCATACCAAGGTACTGAACCCAATCAGGCAGGGCTGTATAATGCAGGTGATGCGATCCGGCCCAAAGGTAGAGAAAAGTGATCCCCCAGAACCCTACAATCGACATGCGGTATGAATAGATCGGCCGGTTCACAGCTTTAGGCAGGAAGTAATAGAGCATCCCCAGGAACCCTGCCGTAAGCAGGAAACCAACCGCGTTATGCCCGTACCACCACTGCGTCATGGCATCCTGCGTTCCCGAAAAAAGCGAGTAGCTTTTGGGGTAAGCGATGGAGACGGGGACCGAGAGGTTGTTCACCGTGTGCAGCATCGCGATGACGACGATGAATGCCAGATAGTACCAGTTGGCCACATAGATATGCGGCTCTGCCCGACGCGAAAGGGTCTTTAGGTAAAGCGCGAGGTACCCTACCCATACAACCAGCAACAAAAGATCCGCATACCATTCCGGTTCCGCATATTCCTTGGATTGGGTAATCCCCAAGGGGTAGCCGGTCGCCGCAAGGACCATGAAAAGGTTATAGCCCCAAAAGACCATCCAAGGCAGCGATTCACTGGCCAGTCTTGCCCGCGAGGTGCGCTGCACCACGTAGAACGAAGTTGCGATAAGGGCATTGCCGCCAAATCCGAAGATTACCGCAGACGTATGTACCGGACGCAACCGGCCAAAGTTCGACCAGAAAATATCCCCGTTCAATGCCGGAAAGGCCAGTTGCCAAGCTAGAATGTCTCCGACGGTAAAACCAACCAAGGCCCAAAATAGCGCAGCTATGACACCGAAACGCGTGACCTTGTCATTATACTCAAGCGGGATGTCCCGGATTTCTTCACTCATTCGGGTGATCATCCAGATCAACCCCCAACCGGCGAAGATGGCGATCATCCAGCCATGCAGCACATAGGCGAGAGGTACACCCCAACCAAGAATGGCCACTCCGCCGATCAGAACAATGACAAGAGCACACAGGACCAAAACGTTTTCGACAGTATTGTTATTCAGCATCTGGCCGCTCCTGCCGGTGGAAACGCACTTCCAATGCGACCTCTCCCATGGGGTTCACAGAGTGAGTTTCCTGGGGCGCAAAGACCGCCGTATCACCCGCAGCCAACACCAAGTCATCTTTGTTGTCCCGACGCAGCAAAAGCTGGCCAGATTGCACCGCCAATTGGCCCCAGACACCGGCTTTCGTGCTGTGATCCTTGCGCAATTTTTCTGGCAGAGTGTCGTGCGTGAATTGCGAAGTCGCATAGTGCACCACGCCTTCTGGAAGGGCTTCTGTCATTGTGCGTCTCCATGGAAAAGCTCTGCATAGGCATGCCAGGTTGAATATCCCAGCAAAGGGAAAACTACGGCCAGCCCTAGCAGGCCCGTTAAAATCCCCAACAAAGTCAGCGCGGTAATCGCACTTCCCCAACACAGGCAAAGTCGAAAATTATGAGTGGTGGCATTAAAACTCAGCGCCATGGCTGAGAAGCCATCGATCTTGCGGTCTACAAGCATCGGAAGCGAGAAGGCTGAGACAGCGAACCCCAACGATGCAAACAGTCCGCCGATCAAAGATCCAGAGATTAATAAAGCCCAGCCCGACGGTGTGCTGATCATCCGCAGCAGAGTGTCAGCGAAGCCAGAGAACGGGCGCAGACCATATACAATGGCGAACATGACTGTAGCGGCACGTATCCAAGTCAGGGCAAACACCATGAGGATCGCGCCGACCAGAGCAATCTGCCCTTTCGCGACAGCTGGTCCATAGCCACCGCTCGCAACCGAATACAAACCAACGGTTGCAATGGGACCAACAAGCACTCCACCAGCCAAAAGTGGCAGCAGAACCCAACCTTGACCGCTGAGCAAAAGACCCGCGACACACGCCCATCCCAACAGAACAAGCGCAATGCCGTAACATAGCGAATACTCAAGGTTCGCTCTAAAATCGCGCCATCCCGCTCGCAACCAACGTTTCACGACTTGGATTGGCGGCTCGGTAATGACCTGCGCTTTTGAATATACCGATATGGTCATGACAACACCGGCGGGGCACCCACCTCGCGACGAAAGTTCTCGATCCCAAAGGTCAAACCTTTACCGATCCGGTTGGTCAAATGAGTAAAAGCTTGAGCGGTATCTGGCTGCAGAACCTGATGTGCCGTTTCGCCAAACAGATCGAGCCACAAGGGAAAATGCTCGGGAAGGATGTCTGAATTTGCAAGATGAGCCTGCATTGGATTTCCGGAATACCCGGGCTCCCTCAGGATCGCGCCGCGCCAAAACGATGCGATCTTTTCTTCGTGGGCTTTCCAATCCTGAATGGCCTCATTGAACACGGGACCCAATACAGGATGCACCCTTATCTGCGCGTAAAACCGGCAAACCAATAACTCAATTTCCTCAGCGGAAATTTCAAACATCTGTGGTTTGGCAAGCATCCCAGCTGTCATCAGAATCTACTCCATTTCGGGCACCCGGTTTCTGCCCCCTTTAATAGGTATTGTCAATACCTATTAAAGGGGGCACTGGTACCCCACAGATACTCAACCCGCCTCTCAGACGGATCGTCTTGCCGCAGATTCCGCGTAAGCTCCACTTCGCAGGGAAAAAACATCATCCAGGGGTGCCCTAACTCCTTCAGGCATCCGGGTTGGGTCGAACACCTTTTTGGTGCTTTCAGAACGATCATCAGGTAGCTCAACCTGAATTGTCCCAAGATCAACCATGGTATGTGTCCCACTCCAAGGCACAGTCGGATCAGACACATTGTCAGCGGCGTTCGCGATCACCAACTTCAACGACCAACGGGCGGGACCATCGCAGAGCTTTTCCAGGAACCTGTCATGAAGGAAGTCATCCGAGAGGGTTTCCATCTCTTCCTTGCTCAATGCCAAACGCCCACCCTCCGGCTCCAGCAGAATTCGGGCAGAGATTTCCCTTCCACTCCAATCAAACCGATAAGCATGACCAGAGTGGTATTGTTCAGACGAATAACAACGGCACGGCACAACAGACTTCAGATATTGTTGGTGTGGCACCGTGTTGGGGTTTGCCTCATTAAAGGCTTCTACCAACTTCGGATCCGGGGCACCGGTGTCCGGATCAGGAATACGAGCGGCAAGAAAAGCCCGGAATTGTGCAGCAGAGTTGGCAAAGAAAATCGGGTTCGAAATTAACGTCAGAACCCAAGATTCTGATCCTTTTCCGATCTCCAGCCCAATCCCGCGCACCGAAGGGCTTTTGTCACTGATGCCCGGTTTTCCACCCCCAACGGAGAAGCGCGCCGTAACCTTGCATTCATTGTTCAACATCGGGATTTGAACTCTCGGCTCCTCCGCAGCAGGACAGAAACGCCCCTGTGCTGTAAACCCCTTTGCGTGTGACGCGCGATAGCCATTGTGACGGCCAAACGTTCCATTCAATGCGTCGATCAGTTTTACTGCCTGTGACATGACGTCCTCCTTGATCAGTTATCGAGCAGGCCGGGAAACCCTTTTTGAGATGGCTTTATTGCCCATGCATTTTGCTCATTGAGAATTCGTATTTCCGGCAGCGCAGAGCATCACAGGAAATCGATTGATCCGCTGATTCAGTGGATTCGAAGTTATTCTTTTTCAGACAGCCGTTTTCCCACACCATGTGCGTAGATCAACGATCGTGCTTTCAACATGGGATCATTGGATGGTGCAAAGCCGTCGCTCAAGATCAGCGGGTCAAAGTTGATCTCGTCACACTGCCCATCAGTCTCAGTCATCGCAGCATTCGCTGTGAAGCGCGCAGCAACGATTTCTGTGTGATCGCCGGTCCACTGAACAGAGGGATCTTCGACATTGTCATCAGCGTTAGCCAGAACGATAACCATGTCCCAGGACACGCCCCCGTTGGCGATATTGGCCTGCATGTTTTCAATGAAGAAGTCGGGGTGAGTGTCAACAACGATATCCTCCTGCCCCGATGGGCGGAAATAGAATCGCATCGCAGTTTCTTGACCCGCGTCATTTACAAGGAGGAAAGAATTCACGCTGTAGTAGGTTGTACCCTCATGGGGTCGAAGCGATTTATCCAACGCGCCATGATACTCGCTGTAGGTCTTCAATGAAGGATTGGCGGCTGCAAACGCCTTGGTTGCTTCCGCTCCAGCGGCCTTGGCACGCAATAGTTCGATGAACGCTTTGCTCGTCGGCACCGGAAAGAAGTGTTCGGTGTTCATGGCAATCACGTGCAGGTCTTCCTCCGGCGTCGTGATCTCCATCGATAGCCCAAGTAGCCCGTATTTGTCGTCTGCTGGATTTGCCTTACCACCCTTGTGGGACACCCGAGCAATAACCGAAGATTCACTAGTGAACAAAGTGCTGTTGGAGTACGTTTCAATCGTCTCGTCTAAGGGTGTAAGCGTGCCCTCAACGCAAAATCCTTTGGTGTGATTGCGGCGTTTACCTTCAGTCACACCAAACAAGTCTTCGAAGGCAGCGAAACCCTTCTCAAAGTCAAAGTCACCTTCTGCGACGGCAGGTGTCGCCCCCACAGAAATGCCAATAGCTATAATGCTGCGTCTGATCATTACATCCTCCATTTGCATTTATTTGCTAGCTAATATTTAGCTTCCTAATTATTTGCAAGTAAAAACTTCAGATGCTAAAAAGTGCCCGAGATCAAAAATGAAAGTCGCCATCGTGCCCAAGACGAAAAAGCCTGAGACCGACGAAGATGTTCGGCTAGACAATCAGTTGTGTTTTGCGGTCTACGCGGCCTCGCACAAGATAGAGCAGCTTTACCAGATACTTCTGAAGGCCCAGGGACTAACTTACACCCAGTATTTGGTCTTGATGGCATTGTCCGAAGAGGATGGTGTCTCCATTTCCACTTTGGCAAAACGGCTTGACGTATCCGGAGCGACAATGACGCCGTTGTTGCGGCGCCTTGAGGAAAAAGATCTGTTACGGCGTGAGACGCGGGACGGGAACGAGCGCCAGAAGATTGTCACTCTAACTGAAACAGGACGCAGCATCTGGATAAAAAGCTGCGGGATATCATCTGAAGTCTTTTCCCAAATTGGCCTTACTCAACATGAGGCAGACGACATCATCCGAATTTGCAAGAAGATCGCCAGCAAGTAATCCGTTATCGAAGTGCGAAAGACATCACAGATTTTCTCTAATATTCTCCAGGTATTTATCCAGGACTTCCAAGCCAGCATTCGCTCTTTGCCATGTTCGCCACTAGACTGATCGCTAGATCTTTAAGCTCACAGAACGATTGCGGACCTGCGATGAGCCCTTACCAGACCTTGATCACACCTCGGTCTTTCGCTCATGCAGCCGGTCGCGAACGCGTACAAAGTTGCCGTTCATTTGTCTTGACGATGTCAACCGCAGCATAGCGTGTTAGTTGTCAGCAATGAACCAACTAACCTCAGCCAAGCGGAACGCCATACCCTATGCCCTTGCGGTCGTTGGTGTGCTTTTTGCATCCATCTGTTTTGGCCTTGTACCCTATTTTAGCCGTGGGCTCACCGATCAGGGTCTCGCTCCCTATGCGGTTGCCTTTTATCGGTACATCTTGGCAGCTGTTGTCCTTTTGCCCGCACTTGTAATGCATCACTCAAAGTGGCGAGAAATCGTCTGGGGTATGGTTGCGGGCGCAGTGATGGGTCTTGGCTGGGTCGGCTATGTTACTGCTCTTGAGACTGTTCCTGCATCGACGGTTGGCGTACTCTACATGACCTATCCGGTGTTTACGATTGCCATCGCATGGGCGCTTTTTGGTGATCAACCAACGCGGCGCAGCTTTGTTGCGGCTGGATTGATCGTCGCTGCTGCGATATTCGCAGGTTCTCCGGCATCTGTGCCACCGGACCAAATTCCAATCCTTCTCGTCTCATTAGCGGCACCTTTCGGTTTTGGCTTCGGCATATGTGTTCTCGTGCACCGCCTGTCACGTATTGCGCCTTTAGCCAGAATGGCGTCAGTCTCGCTTGGGTCGGTCATTGGCCTTGCCCCTCTCATTCTTTCATCCGACGTCGGCGAAATTCTACCAGAAAGTGGGGACGACTGGGTTCTAGTTGTCGGGTTGGGCCTTGTGACGGCGCTAATTCCGCAACTGATTTACACGATCTGTTCGCCTATTATTGGGGCAGCGCGCACTGCTGTAGTCGGAAGTATTGAACTACCCACGATGTTTGCTGTTGGCGTTCTTGCATTCGGTGAAGTAATCACGGGTACACAGGCGCTGGCCTGCGCGCTGGTTTTGGGTGCGATAGCTCTCACTCAAAGTCGCTCAACTCGAACTGTGACGACCGTGATCAGCAAGGAGCCTGAGAGGTAACTTTGGTCTCGTTGCCGACTTTCTCTATGGCGAGTTTGGACAAGCAGATTGAGCCCTTAGCCGCCGTTCCCGATCATTTAATAGCCGTAGCCGCACTCGGCCGGTTTGGTCGGGAAGTTGCCGGTTCCAAGGAATTGTCAGTGCAATCTGGCACGCACCAGGTAGGCTTCAATTGTGTCACCACCGAGGGCGCGAATGGCCTCTAATCGGTGCAGACCTTCGATCAACACGAACCTCTTGCTGTCGGCGCGCAATTGGATCGGGGTCTTCTGACCGTTCTTCAATATATCTTCGGCAAGCGTCAGAACTTTATTCTGATCAAGTGTTTTTGCACGTTTTACAGGTACGTAGATCAATTCCAGCGGGTATGGTCTTTTCTCTAGCATAAACTACTTGTGCAACCTTTCGAGCTTTTGGTCAGATTCGGAATCCCGTTCGACAGCGGGCGCTGGCACGTACATCAAAGTTCCGAACGAACAGCGCCGCGCAGTTCCTCATGCATGATCCAAGTTGCTGGTTCATCGCCATTTTCAATATGAGAAAACGCCAGTATCTGAGCAGCGCCATCATTCTCTTCCGATCCGGTTTCGGGAAGATCGAGATCAAGGTATTCAGCGATTAACAGCCCCACTTTTTTGAAGGACTTGAGGGATGCCCCGCGCGATTTGTGGCCTGCTGCCTGAGAGAGCTGGCCAACAGTCAGACCTTCCTTTCCTGCGATTGACAGCGCCCTGAGCATCGCAACCTGCGCCGGTGTAAACCGGACTTGGCGCAATGCTTCTGTGTATTCTCTTTCGCTGGGAACATGAGTCCCGGAGTTTCCTTTCAGACGGCGTTGACCGCTGCGTTTCCGGTCACGTTCTTCAAGAATTTCCTTTAACGCCTCGATAGCCATTGCCGGTGTTTCGCCAACTGCGTCAGCAATCATGGTTTGTGTTTTAGCCGGTGGCTTGGGGAACGCCCGTGCAACGCTGTTGCCGCTTAGAAGGCCGGCTTTTATCAGGTATTTTCCGAACTCTTCTTCAATAACTCCGGATACGTCTGCATTTCGCGACTCTCGAACACTGCGGTCCTGAAATTCTCGCTGCTCCATACCAAGAACTGACGTCCTTGCGCTCTGAAGACTGACTTGAGGGGTTCGATTGCGCATCAGAAAAACACTACAAAGACAACCGCCGCTACAAAAAAACTGACGCGATAAAAAATTTGATGCCGTAAGTTAAGAGGCGAACCCTTTCAGCTTTGAGCCTTTTGCCCAGATTTTCGTCAATCGAGTCTAGAGTCACAGTTTGATCCTTCCTACTCTGTCAGGGCGACGGTGAATTTCAACAGCCCATTGTCACGGCAAGTTTTCAGCACATGTATCGTTCTGACGTTTAAAGGGTTGATTGCATTCCCACCCATCACTTCTTCGATTCAAATGAGCATTTGATGGGACGATGATTGCAATACACGTGTTTCGACTTGCGCGGAAACCACGCTCGCATTTCCACCCAGAATAGGTGTCAGACGCAAGATATGCGTGATCCGGAATGGCTACAGGCTCGCAACGACTCTCTACTGATCTAAATCCTCTGAGGCACACCCAGCCATCCTTGCTGTTTTTTGTCGGTTAGGTGGCCGTTTCGGGGGACATCTATTGTAACACAATCCAGGCCATCTTTGCGAAATCCCCAGTTGCAATGTGTTTCCTGCACGCCAAATCGGGTTTCAACGAATCCGTTTTCCGGCGCAATCACTTCTTCACATTCCTCTCCGAAACGCCGGAACAGCCGATTGCATTTCCAGCGGTCTCCCGTAGAAACGAGGTAGGCATTTTCAGGAACTTCTGTTTCCTCACAAATGCCCCCGACACCCCGGAAACCATGGTTGCACTCCCAGCCTTGGCCATAGGAGTTGCCTGTCGAATATGCGTTTTCAGGTACGTTGTCTTTTAGGCACGATCCGCCCCTGTTTTCGTAACCTTCGTCACAAACCGATCCGCCAGAATTTCCTGCCAATTGAGAGGTTGCAGGCGCGACCTGAGCTGAAAGCTGCGTTCCCGAAATCAACACGAAAAATGTCAAAATCAAACACGAAACATCGCGCGTACGTTTGATTGAAGTCAGGTTAAAGCGGTGCCTGGGGTCGGGCCTATCGGGCATCAGACACGCAGTTTATGAGCCAAGTATTGTTCATGTTTTGCCTTCTTTCATGTGTCGTTCGTCGTCTGAAAAATATCAGGAAACAACTGCGAACGTTTGCGAGTAACGAGTTCGTTTCGAACACCCCAGCGGAACCCGTTCCTAAGCTGGGGTACATGCTACAGCTACTATGAAGGCCATTGGATCGTCGAAGTCGGCAGCATTGCGACGACGAGTGAATTTCACCAATGCACTCTTGTGGTTCTTACCCAGCATAGAGTCAAGGAAGTTCCCTGTGCCACAAAGCCCGCTGATGCGCACAAAGCGGACGCAGATTGATGTCTAGGCTGCAAACGCGGCGAATGGCAGCAAAGTGGCCACAATTACTTTATGAAGTTTGACAGAAGGTTTCGATCGCAAATAGCGGTAAGCCCTCTTTCCCATCACCTCCCTTTCGTGGGCCAGCGGGATTTGGACAAGCCAAACGCCCTTGGCCGTCAGGGTGAGGGCGCGGCCCTCCCCCTCGGGCAACGCTATTAGACAGGACCGTGTCCTCGGCTATGCCTGCGGGCCGCACCACCCCTATCGAATAACATTGCCTCGCCCCCTCCCGCGTTCGCCACGTGGCAGATCGGCCGAAACAGGCAGCTTCGCTGTCTGATCTGCAAATCAGCCCAGATTTTCCAAAAGGGAAGCCAGATCAAACGAAACCCTCTGCGGGAGAATTAAAATGGGAATTTGGGGTCAGTTTAAGACGCAGAGGCCAAAATCAATTGATGTCCAACATCGGGGGTGCCTTCCGAAGTCGAACGTTCACCCCGTTTCTGGTCCAACTGTGACGGTTGGGTCAGGTTCGTGTGACGTTCAACAGGAAATGTCAGGCGACACATAGTTTTGCCATTCGGCGACATCTAAATCTTTGATTTTTAATTTCCCTTAAAAAGCACGACGCACGAGTCTTGCCATTTGCGACTCAAAGGTTTTCCATCAATCTGAAGCCATCGCACAGCGGCAATTGCCCTTCTGTTTAACCGATACAGGCAAAAGCCGTATGCATAGGCGGATCGCACACTCTAAATTGCTTTAGGTTGCAACGTGCGAAACATCCCTGTCTGGCGAATAGATGTCGAGGATGTTCCAATGTCCGGTCGTTGGTGTCGGGTTGTTGATCATTGGCACATCGAGCACGGTTGGCTTGCCACTGGCGATTGCCGCTTCCAGTGCGGGCAACAGTTCGTCGGCAGCGCTGAGTCTGTGCCCTTCTGCACCGTAGGCTCGCGCTATGTCGGCATAGCCCGGTCCGTTTGCGGGTGCGGCGGCTGATCCGGGGAATGTGGTTCCATAGGTCAGACCGTAATGCGCTTTTTGAAGGCCAGCGATAGTTCCGAAAGCGTTGTTGTTCATCACCAGCCAGATGATGCCCAGATCAAGTTCAACGGCCGTTGCCAGCATTGACGGGTTCTGACCGAAACCACCATCGCCAACCAGGCTGATCACCACACGATCAGGTGCCGCCAGTTTCGCGCCGATCGCACCCGGAGGGCCAAAACCCATCGTGGCAAAACCACCCGGGGTCAGGATTGAGCCCGGAGTCAGGATATCAAACTGTTGTCCGACACCGTTTTTGTTCCACCCAACGTCCGTCGTGATGATGGCATCTTCAGGCAGCGCTTTTCGGGTATCCGCAAGAATGCGCTCGGGCATCATCGGAAACGCAGTTGAAGTTGCCATTTCCACATTGCGCGTTTTGAAGTTTGTTCGGAAGTCAGCGATCTTTTTTTCCAACGCGGGGCGTCTGAAACCCTCTGGATACATCTCGCGGGCCACCCGAATAAGCACACGAAGCGCGGCCTTGGCGTCCGCGATTACGCCGATCTCGGTCGGATAGTTCCGCCCGATCTCCTGCGGTTCGATGTCGATATGAATAACCTTGGAGCCGGGAATGTTGAACGTGTAGCCGGGATACCAACTGGAGCAATCAGCTTCCTTGAAACGGGTCCCAACGGCAAAAATGTAGTCGGCATTCAGGCAGGTCTGATTAACCAGCTCGGTGCCCCAAAAACCAGTCATGCCCAGCACAAGCGGATGGTCGTCCCGCAACGCACCTTTACCCATCAGGGAATGCGCGACTGGCAGGCCCATATGTTCAACGAATTCGCGCAACTCTTCGCTGGCTTGCGCCAGCAGGATACCACCGCCGACATAGGCGACCGGGTTTTCGGCCTGTACCAGTGTCTCAATGATTTCACGCGCCGTTTCATCGTCTATCGACGGTTTCCTGAGCGCCCGCGTGTTGTCGCGGATACGGTCGAAACTGTCCGACGGGATCACCTTGGAGAAGATATCCATGGGTACGTTGACCAACACGGGGCCAGGCTGACCGCTTTCAGCCAGATGGAACGCCTTTTCAAGAATCTCGGCCATTAAATCTGCGCGGTCGACCCGCCAGGCGCGTTTTACGAAGGGTCGATAGATCTCCCACTGAGCGGCATCTGCATGCAGGTTCACTTCCTGATGCGGATGCTTGCCGTAGTAATGCGTGGGAATGTCGCCTGCGATCACAACCATCGGGATACAGTCCAGTGCGGCGTTGGCGACCCCGGTGGCGCAATTGGTCAGCCCCGGGGAGAGATGGGACAACACCACCGAGGCCTTCCCCGTCACGCGGGCATATGCGTCCGCCGCGTGGCTGGCGATTTGTTCATGACGCACCGTTACAAAATCAATTGGGCTTTCCGCCAATGCAGCTAAAACCGCGATATTGGTATGGCCGCATAGGCCGAACACATGCTTCACCTCACGGCGTTCGAGGAAGTCGACAATGTGTTCAGCTACGGTTTTTCCGTCCAGTTTCGCTCCGTCCATCACGCGACCTCCTGCCCGAAGAACTCACCGAACAGGTCCGGCTCCGAGGGGCGATCCTCGGGGATAGGACGGCTGACCCAGGTGTAGTTCATCATGTGTTTCATGGTGACGTTTTCATTGGTGATGTTGCCGCCCCAGATGCCGCAACCCAGGCTGCTGGTCATGGGCATCCCGTTGGTCCAGGCACCTGCGTTGGCCTTGGATTGTGGCTGTCGCACCATCATGCGGCTGACCGGAGCCAGACGCGCCAACCGGTCAATGTGATCGTCATTGTGGCTGTAAATGCCGCAGGAATGGCCCTTGCCCCCGGTGTTGTAAATCTGGCTGACCGTTTCCAGCGCGTCATCAAATGTGTCGAAGTGATATAGCGCCATCAGCGTGGTCAGTTTTTCCCTGGAGAATTTGTGCTGCGGCCCGATTTGCCCCTGATTTTCGACCATCAGGAATTTGCGATCTTCGGCGATCGAGAAACCGGCGACCTTGGCCGTTTGCTGAGGCGGACAGGCGATAGTCGGGAAGGTACGGTTGCCCTTCTCATCCCACATGGCCGCTTCGAGCATTGCCTTCTCTTCGTCCGAACACAGGTAACCGCCTTCGGCTTGAAGTGCCTTGACCATATCGTCGTAAACCGAGCGTTGGATGATGATGTTGCCGTCCGCCGAACAGCCTGACCCAAAGTCGGAGGTCTTGGAAATACGAGTGTTTTGAGCGGCGACATCCAGATCGGCTGTCTCATCGATGACGATGGAAGAATTGCCCGCGCCGACGCCATAAGCCGGACGTCCCGAGCTGTAGGCTGCTTTGACCATGGGCTTGCCACCCGTCGCCAGCGTCAGGTCACAAATCTCCATCAAATGTTGCGTTAATGGGATCGACGGTTTGCGAATGGATTGAAACAAGTCCTCGGGGGCACCGGCAGCACGACAAGCTGCGCGCATGACCTCGACCATTTCAAAGGTGGTATGGGCGGTTCGCGGATGTGGACTGAAGACGACCGCATTCCGGGCGTTGGCGGCGGAAACGCCGGTCACCGGTGGTGTCATCGCTGGGTTAGTCATGGGGATCAGTGACGCGATCACACCGGCAGGTTTGGCATATTTCACCAGCCCCTTTTCTTCGTCGACTTCGACGATCCCCGTCGAAGGCGTACGCAAGACATCACGTAGTACCATGTGAATCTTGAATCGCTTCGCAGGACGCCCTTCGCGATCTCCGATACCGCTTTCGTCCACACCTTGCTGGGCCAGACGCGTGAAAGTTTTCTCGTTCCCCGCATACCACGCGATGGCCTGAGACAGGCGGTTCAGCCTGTCCTGATCCCAATCCTCGATTTCGGCCATGGCAGCGCGGGCGCGCGCCAGCATATCGGCCGCCATGTTGCGGTCGTTCTCAGTGAGCTCTTTGCCCATGATGATCCTCTTGGTGTTTTAGAATTGCTGCATCGGTCATGCGA
The DNA here is from genome assembly GCF_013032005.1 of Ruegeria atlantica. Classification (GTDB taxonomy): domain Bacteria; phylum Pseudomonadota; class Alphaproteobacteria; order Rhodobacterales; family Rhodobacteraceae; genus Ruegeria; species Ruegeria atlantica_A. The sequence goes on along the minus strand of NZ_WQBE01000009.1, from coordinate 93,668 downwards.
CGCTGTGATCGCGCCTCGCCGAATGTTCGCTTGGCGTGGCTGAGACAGCGACGCGCGTGTTCTTCATATCCCAACTCGGCGACGCGGCTTTGGTTGGGCAGTTCGATGGAATAGTCGACGGGTGGCATCCGTTCGATGATGCCGGTGAAATCGATCCAGCCTTCGCCGGGGTACAACCTTGCGTCACGGGCCAGTTGGATCATGCCCTCACGCGTATCAGCGATGCCTGGCAGGCAATCTGAGATATGCAGGAAGTGAAACAGGTCCGAGGGGACGTGCAAGAGCTCCCCCAAATCCACGCGGCTGAGGTGCAGATAGAGTGTATCGACCAGAATACCACCATTCGGCTGATCTGCGGCACGGACGATATCCAGAGTCTCATCCAGAGTGCGCAAGCGAGAGAAGCTTGGGAACTCCAGATCCACCGTCAGCCCATAGGGCACGGCCAGTTCGCAGGTCTCTGAATAGACGTCGATCAGAAAATCACGATCATCACGGGTATTGGTCCACGCGCTCATGATCATGCGCTTGGCACCTAGTTCTCCGCCGATCTCCAGAGAAGGCTCAAAGCTGCGCGGGTCGACATCTTCAGTGATGCGCGCAAGCTCGACATCAAGGACCTTCAAGCCGGTGGTAGAGAGAGCAGTTTTGGTGGCCTGGACCTGTGTCTTGTCGATTGGAGATTGAGTGAATTCACCGGGCACATGCATCGGAATGAACCGAGGACTGACAGCATCGTAACCGGCCCGCGCGGCGATATAGACCAACTCGGGCGGCGTGCAGCCGATCAGCGTCAGATGCGCCAAGGAATAGAGAGAGGGGCTTGCGCCAGCCTCTTCGGGTTTCACCATGAACGACAGCTCCAAGCGTCTGCGAATCTCATTTTCATCACACGTAATAAAAAATATCTGATATTTTTTAAAATATCAACTTTTAATACTGAGCAGGAAATGAAAACGCCCGGGCAATGGCCCGGGCGTGTTTAACCTTCGTTTTGGCAAAGCTTTAGATAGTGACCCAGTCGCCTCCGGACTGGTGAGAGCGTACAGAGGCATCAATGAATCGGACACCGCCTGCGCCTTGTACGACACTGGGATAAGCAAGCCAATCGGCCGGAACTGTAACGCCATCCCGACGCGCAGCTACGGCCATGGCAAATTCCGTGTAGAGGTTGGCCCAAGCTTCGATAATCCCTTCAGGGAAGCCGCGCGCGGTACGGACCAGACGTTCCGCGCCGGGGCCAATGCCGTGCCCGTGACCTCGGCTGATGATACGATCCGGCTCACCGAACCGATTGAACTTCAGCTGTTCCGAATTCTCCAAGCCCCACTCAAGACCGCCTTCGCTCCCGAATATCCGCAACCGCAACCCACCCCGATTTCCGGGGGCAAGGCGTGTTGCCATCAAGGTTCCGGGGACTTCATTTTGGTAACGCGTGAACATGAAAACTGTGTCTTCCAAAGGCTTTGGCGCACCGCAGACATGAAACTCGGCCCTCACGTCGGTCATCGGCACGCCCGAGACAAAACTGGCAAGATGCGCGGCATGAGTACCGATATCGCCAACACAACTGGTCGGGCCAGAAATCTTTGGGTCCAGCCGCCACTTTACATGAGGCGCATCAGCCACATCTTCGGGCGTCATCCAGTCTTGCATGAACTCAACATGGATTTGGTTGATTTTGCCGATGCCGCCTTCGGCCACGATTTGTTTGGCCTGCCGGATCACTGGAAAACACGACATCGCATAACCGACGGCAAAGACCTGCCCCGTTCGTGCGGTCATCTTCTCAAGCCCCTCGGCCTCGGCGACTTCATTGGTCAAAGGCTTGTCGCACAGCACGTCAATGCCCGCCTCCAGAAACGCTTTGGCCGCTTCGAAATGAACGTGGTTCGGGGTAGTGATCATGACGGCATCTACGCCATCCGGGCGCGCCGCCTCGGCCTGTGCCATCTCCTCGAACGAAGCGTAGCACCGATCGGTCGGCAAGAACCACTCGACCCCGCGCGCCTTGCTGCGAGCGGCATCTGAACTGAGCGCGCCTGCGACGACCTCCCACCGGTCAGTCATCCGCGCGGCCGTTGCCTGCGTGACAGAGATACGTCCACCGCCGACGACGCCCAGCCTCAAACGGCGAGAAAAGCGGGGGAAAGGGCCATCAAAGTTCAGGTCTTCGGGTAATAGTCTCTCAGCCATTCTGAACCTCCATTTCCGGGGCCCGTACGCCTTCTGGCAGCATTTCCACCGCCATGAAGATGCTGGGCGTAATGGTCTCGTATTGATGCCAGGGATAGTTGCCTTCAGCGTCATACATCGGCTTGTGCGTCGTGCCGGGGGCCATGAATTCTTCGAGGTAAAGGGTTTCAACGTCCTGTTCGCGGCATTGCTGCATTTTGCCAAGGCCTACGATTTGCGTATGCACTTCGCGAAACCCCGGTACCGGGCAGAACGGATGATCCTTGTGCAATCCAACATTCAGCGGCACCGAGCCTGAGTGGTACATGGTCAGTCCAACGTTACCCACGAAGACCTTTGGCGACATGTAGTGGCTGACACCACGCAGACGCTCCTCTTGGCGAACAACAAAAGCAGATGGCCATGTATCTTTCACCCATGCAAACAACTCGTTGTCATCGGCATGGGCGTCGAAACCGTGGACGATTACCGCGCGTTCCACGTTTTGGATGGTGCTGTTCTGTACGATCACAGACGAAAGTGGCGCAACGATCTGATCCTCGACCGAGAAGTCCCTCCCCCCAAGGTTCAGAACAATGGCGCGGCCCTCGATAGATATTCTGTCTTCATCGGTGATGTGCTGGACGCAAAAGAATGGCTGGGCAAAGTCGAGTGTTTCAATCGGCATGGGCCAACTCCTTCCTCTCATCGTTCAGGAAATCGACCGGCAGAGGCGCAGGTGCCGCGCAACGGCTTTCTATCGTCTGGTAGGCGCCAAATTTTGGTGCTCGTTCAATCGCGTTCATGACCTCGAAAACATGGTAGGCAAGCGCTCCACTTGCACGGGGTTGGCGTCCTTCTCGTGCCGCCAGGGCCAGATCCAAAAGGCCGAGCCCGCGGCTGTCTTCATTGAACGCATGTTTGTTTTCGACCACCTGCCAGTCTTCGCGACCAGTTGGACGAGGCTGATGAGACCAGCGCGAGGTGTCCCGCGTTTTCAGCCAGACATCCCCCTGAAAAATGTTGGCTCCGTGAACCGGGTCAGGGTCAGGGATGCTGATGGTTCCGTTTTCACCATAGATTTCGAACCGTGGGGTTTCGCTGTCCCAAATGTCGAAGCTCATGGTCATCGACCCTATAGCTCCGGATGAGAACTGCATCAGGCTCAGGGAGTGCGTGTCGACCTCGACATCCATCCATTCGCCGTTGCGCGGGCCGTTTTCGATCATACGCTGCTCAAAGGTCCGCCGTGCCATTCCAGCGACCCGGTCAATTGGTCCAAGACAGCAGATCATCGCGGTCAGGTAGTATGGGCCAAGGTCCAGCAAGGGCCCGCCACCGGCCTGGTAGTAGAAATCCGGGTTGGGATGGTGGCGCTCCGTCCCGTGGGTCCCGACATGGGCAAAAACCCCTGTCGGTTTGCCAATAGCACCCTCGCCGATCAAGCGCCGAACGGTCTGCCAGCGACCGCCCAGAAACGTGTCGGGTGCGCAGCCGACCAGTAACCCCTTTTCAGAGGCCATGTGCAGGATCGCCTTACCATCCGTTCGATTCATAACCAGTGGCTTCTCGGAATAGACGTGTTTGCCCGCCTCCAACGCGCGTAAACTGATATCCGCATGCGCCGCCGGAATTGTCAGATTCAGAACGCAGTCGATCGTCGGATCGTCAAACACTTTATCTGGCGTGCAGGCCTTGGCGACACCGTATTGATCCGCTTTGGCGCTACTTTCCAAAGGATCAAGGCTTGCACAAGCTACGACCTCGACGCTCGAATATTTGGATAGTGTTTTTAGATAGATATCGCTGATACGACCACAGCCGATAAGGCCGACCCGGAAGGATTTCGATGTCTCACGTGTCATCATTCCTGTCTTCGTAGAGGGGTAAGTAATTCGGGGGCATCGGTCCTTTGTTCCGACCGCCCTGCCCCATCTGCTCCCAAGCGTGGGCGAGTATTCCGACCGAGCGGGACAGGCAGAACAGCCCTCGCGACAAGGGCGCAGGAAAGCCAAGCTCACAGAAGATCACAGCTGTCGCGCCATCAATATTCATGGCAATCGGTCGACCTCCGCGTTGACGGGCAAGTTCGGCCTGAACCTCTTCGCCAATGTCGGCAAACCGGCCTGAAACTGTGCCTTCCTTTGCCGCATTTCGAACTAGTTGCATAAGCCGGGGTGCACGTGGGTCGGTGGGCTTGTGGAACCTGTGACCAAAGCCCGAAACGATCTTGCCGTAGGTCTCGCGCCAACTGTCCAAGCCATCCCGAACAGCGTCATTCAGTGAAGCTCCCGCATCCATGCGGGCCGCGATATCATAGTACAGCTCTGCGCACTGCTCTCCTGCCCCACCATGCACGTCGCCCAGCATGTTCACCGCAGTCGCCATCGCATTATTGAGACCCACCCCGCAGGTGGCGGCCATACGCGCAGCCGCGATCGAGGGAGCCTGTGGACCGTGATCCACGCCTGCGACCAAAGCGGCCTCGAACAGGCGCGCTTGCGCGTCGCCGGGCAAACCGCCCCGTACCATCAGCCAGATCATTTGCGGGAAAGATACGTTCCCGATCAGGTCCTCTATGGCATTGCCACGAAAAGCGATCTTTCCGGGTTTCATGTCGACGATGGATGTGCGCCACCATTGGCGAACGGCGCGCTCATCCATTGTCATGTTTTCATCCAGCACGGTCATTGAGTTTGCACCTCTTTCGCGGTCTGGATTTTGCTTTGCGCGGCGAGGCGAATGGGTGCGTTACGTGCGCCATAACCGGCATAGCCCATGCGGCGTTCAACAATTTCGAAGAAGAAGCCGTTAAAGATGGGGCGGCTGTATATCTGAAAATACTCGGCACCTGCTGCCCGATCGTAGAGAATGTTGCCTCGGCGCAGTTGGGCGATCAAATCGTCATCCAATCCGAAAGTCGCTTGCAGATCAGCGTAGTAGTTTTCTGGGATGGACAGGCTGGGAAAGCCGGAGTTGAGCAATTGGTCTGAAGTTTCAAATATATCGTCAGACTGGAAGGCGATGTGCTGAACACCGGCCCCAAAGCCATCTTCAAGGAACGAAGCCGCCAGAGTTCGGCGACCAACTGCCCCGTTCAGGTTCAGGCGCACTTCGCCTTCGGGGCTTTCGATGGCCTGGCTTCGCACGACGCCGGACGGGTCGGCCACATTCACGATAGGCGACTTCTCCATCTCAAAAGTCGAGATGTAATACAGTAGCCAGCTTTGCATTTCATCGTGGCTCATCGTCTGTGCCAGATGGTCGATACGGCGCAAACCGGCGGGCTGGGTCGCTTTGGTTTTCGCTACCGGCTCAAATTCGATATCCCAAACCCGATGCAGATCGGATTTCTCATCAATGAAATGGACGACATTGCCGCCGACACCACGGATGGCCGGAATATCCAGCTCTCCTGTTCCCACCGGCTGCGAGAAATTCGGAGCGCCCAACGCGGTCGCACGCTGGACCGTCTGATCCGCATCTTTGACACGCAACCCCATGTCACAAACCGAGGGGCCGTGGCCCAGGAACGCCGACTGGGCAAAACCGTCCTTTTCGGTATTTACTACGATGTTGATAGCCCCCTGCCGCCACAGCTCGACGGACTTGCTGACGTGCTTTCGCTCCATTCGAAAACACATTGCTGACAGCATGTCTGCCAATTGGGTCCCACTCGTTTCGTCGGCTGTAAACTCAACGAATTCGAAGCCTGAGGCGTAAACGCGTTCAGGCAACTTCGGGATACCAAAGTTCGTTCCGGGCTCGGTCCGCGACACCTCGTCCAAGAGGTTCACCAGCGACCTATAGCTGTCTCGGGCCAGTGTTCGGCCACCGGGTTGAGGAGCTGCTTCGTTGACGCGCGCAATGGACCAAGGCCCCTTGTACCCGGCGCGGGACAACACCCGCACGAAACCTGCAAGGTTCAGCGATCCGAGCCCCGGCAGAAGCCCAAAGTGCCGTTTGAGCCGACGTATATCCATCTCAAGCCGGGGTGCATCTGACAGTTGCACATGGAACAGCCGCTCTCCGGGAATGTCCCGAAGGCGGGCGGGTTTGGACCCGTCGGCAAGCGAGAAGAATGAGTTCAAGGCCAACCCCAAATGAGGGCTGTCGATGGCTTCAACGACGCCTAACGCCTGCTCATCCGAGTGAACAAGATTCGACCATGGCAAGCCCATATAGGCCAGACACAACCCCATCTCTTTCGCGATCTTGGCCGCCTCGCCAAGGTCCGCGATTACCTGTTCTTCGGTTGCAGCGGCATCGACCTCGTAAGCAGACCCGATTAGCAGTAATTCTGTTCCCAACTCGCTCATCAGGTCGAGTTTGCGCTTTAGCCGATCAAAAGCGCGCTGCCGACCGCTGCCGGATTGACCTTCGAGGTTATGGAAGGGTTGTAGCAGGCAAATCTTCAGGCCGAGGTCTGATGCAATATTCCGGATTTGAGATGGCGGCCCATCAAAAGCGGTCAAATCCGGTTCGTGTAGTTCGACACCCCCGAATCCCGCGTCAGCGATAGCACTCAGCTTTTCAGCCAGATCACCGGGGATCGACGTTGTCGAAACCGAAAGGCACATTATCCCTGATATCCAAACATACGCGGCAACCACAGGACCAGATCAGGCATCAGCATCATGATCACCAAGGCGAAGATGAGAACCGCGAGGAAGGCCCAGATTTCCGAGATGATTTCGCGCAGAGGAATGTCTGTCACGGCGTTGATCACAAACAGTAGAATGCCATAGGGCGGCGTGATCAGACCGATCATCGAGTTCACGACGACCAGCACTCCGAAATGCACCAGATCAATCCCAAGCGCTTCGCAGGTTGGAATGAACAGGGGCACGATCACAAGAATGATCGTTGTCGCGTCCAACACGCAACCCAGCGCGAGGATAAGCAGGTTAACTAGGATCAGGAAAACAATCGGACTAACATCTGAACCCTCCAGCAGTGCCGAGATCGACTGTGGAATCTGTTCCTGAATGACGATGAAGTTCAGAATGAACGCGCCACCAATGACCACCCCGACGGCGGCGGAAGAGCGTGCGCTGTCGACGAACACTTGATAAAGGCCACGGAAGGTCAGTGCGCGGTAGAACAACGCTGCCAGAAGCAGGGCGTAGAATGCAGCAACTGCGGCGGCCTCTGTCGGAGTAGTGACGCCGCCATATATGCCGTACAGCAGAATTGCAGGCATCAGCAGTGCCGGGAACGCGTTGGCGGTTTTAGCCGGCAACTCGCGCAGCGGAACAGGTTCTTCCAACGCAAAATTCCGCTTTCCGGCCAGATAGTAGTTCATCGCCATCAGGACTATGCCCATAATCAGGCCCGGCAGAATGCCCGCAAGGAACAGCGACCCGATAGACGCCTTTGAGACCAGCGCATACAGAACCATTGGGATCGAAGGCGGAATGATCGGGCCGATTGTTGCCGATGCCGCAGTAATTGCAGCAGCATAGCCTCGGCTGTAGCGGCCATCCTTGGTCATCATTTCAATGATTATCTTGCCGATCCCTGCAGCATCCGCGACGGCTGAGCCGGACATGCCGGAAAAGATCAGAGACGCCACAACGTTGACATGCCCGAGGCCGCCCTTGAAACGCCCGACCGCCGCGACGCAAAAGTTAAGCAGGCGATCGGTGATCGACCCAGCATTCATGATATTCGCGGCGACGATGAACAAAGGCACGGCAAGCAGGATCGTACTTTTATAGAAGCCTTGCAGAATTTTCTCACCCGCCAGTGCGACGTCCAGACCAGCAACACCCAGATACATCAGTGACGCCAAAAGGATGGAGTAGCCAATAGGGGTCCCGATGCCTGCCAGAACAAAGAGTGTGAGCAGGCAGGAAAGAAGTTCGAAACTCATTTGCTTGCGTCCTCGTCGTCTTCCACATCAACACGGGGATGTTCGTCGACCACGTTGTATCCCACGACCATTTCAAGTTCGGTTTTTGGTGGGCCGTTGCGCATGATGTCAAAAAACAGCCATGCATACCGCGCGGCTACGACCAGCATGAACACGGCATAGATCGAGAACACGGTGCGCAGCGGTATCTTCTCACCCGAAAAGGGATTACGTACCGTCGCGGTTTTGCGGATTTTCATCCAGTCGATGTAGTCCCAAGTCGGTAGGAAACTATAGAGCATCCCGACCACGATTGCCGCGGCCGCCAGCATCGCAAATACCTGGCGCACCCGCATCGGTACCGAAAGGTAGATGATGTCGAACTTTACGTGATCCCGCTCGCGCACGATGAAAGCGCAGCTGAAAAAGATCACCCAGACCCAGAGGATGCCGATCAGTTCTAGCGTCCATCCGGCAGGGGTGAAGAAATAGCGCAATAGAATTTGCAGAAGGAAGATCAGGAAGATTGCCGCCAGCATCCCGCCGGCAATCGCTTCGGTCAATCGGGAGAACCCCTTTATGAAGCCTTTCATTGTGGTTCTCCCTCCCTTGTGTAGATGAACTTAGTTGCCCAGAGCGTTGATCTGCTCCAGAACACCGTCCGGCCATGATCCGGCGAACTCGCTTTCCAGATACATGGTCTGTACCTGATCGCGGAACGCCGCGAGGTCGGGTTCATAGACCTCCATGCCCTGCTCTTTCAGGAAGCTGACAAGGTCCTCTTCTTTCTGAAGCTGCTTCTGGCGACCAGCTTCAGCCGCTGCGTCTGCAGCCTCCTGAACCTTTGCTTGCTGTTCCGGTGTCAGCCCGTCCCAAACCTCTTTGCCGATGGCGATATAATTCAGGTCGACCAGATGCGATGTCAGGACGATCTGATTGGTCACTTCGTAGAACTTGGCATCAACCACAGTCGGCAATGGGTTGTCCTGACCATCAACGGCACCGGTCGACAGCGCGGTATAAACCTCGGAGAAGGCCATTGGTGTCGGTGCGGCACCCAGCGCTTTGCCAAGGAACTGCCACGCATCGGTGCCCGGCATCCGCAGGTTCACGCCGTCCAGATCGGCCGGAGTTGTGACCGTCAACTCATCCTTGGGTTGACGCAGGTTCACCTGACGACGGCCCAGATACATGACCGACAGCAGTTTAACGCCCAGTTCTTCTTCGGCCTTCTGCTTGAAGGCATCCATCAAGGGATCGTTGAAGACAGCCACCTGATGCGCGGCGTCCTGGTGGACATAGCCTGCGGTAAAGATCGAAAACTCGGGGAAGAACTGGGCCAGTTCCTGCGCCGAAGTGATCGACATTTCCAGGTTACCGCGACTGATAGCATCCAACTCAGTGCCCTGAGCGAAGATGGTACCATTATAGCTGGGCTCATAACTTGCGAAATCGGCGACCATTGGCGCGAAAACTTCTGCCATAGCGACCGAGCGTTGGTCGGTCTCCGATCCTGATGTTGCGAGGCGAAGTTGCACTTTGTCTTCCGCCAGCGCACCACTTGTTGCGCTAAACAGAACACCGGTTGCAACCAGGGCTGACACAGCAGCCCGGCGGGTAAGTTTGGTAATCACTTTGCTCCTCCCTGAGACATCATGATGCATTTTTCCGATTCTGAGTTTTGACCTATTTTGGACTTTTTGCAAGATTTTTTGCAAAATATCAGATATTTTTCATTACCTGCAATTTCTGTTGTTGCATTTCCTGAAGGTTTCTTATCCTGACAGTCTCGCCAGTCCTGCAAGAATTCTGAATAGCTTCAATAACTTGAAGCGTCCTGAAACCTTCCCAACCAGACACAATCGGCTCTGCTTCGTGCCGAGCTACTCCAACAAAGTGCCTAAGCTGATTGACCAGAGGGTCAGACGCACCCTTCTTCAGCGCGGTGGATGAGATTGGCGTCCACCAATCCCTTTCCTCACCCTGGTAGGTCCACAGTCTTAGATCGGGGACAGACAACGACCCATGAGAGCCACCGATCATGTAGCTACTCTCAGTGGTCGACGGATAGATTGGATATTCCTGAGACGTCATCTCCCAGCTCCACGGAGCAACAATGCTGTCGGATACGCTAATGGTCCCAATCGCTCCGCTTTCAAACGTCAATAGCGCTCCGGCGACATCTTCGTTGTCATAGCCGCGTTGCGAGGTAGCCGACTGCGCCTGTACGGTCACGACCTCTCCGGCCAGGTACCGCAGAAGATCGACATCATGGACAAGATTGACCGAGATGGGCCCCGCACCGGGTTCCTTACGCCAGGGTGCGGCGTCAAAATATTCATCGGGCTTGTAAAACCAGCAATTCGCATGGACAGCGCGCACATTTCCAATCTTCCCGTCGACAATGGCTTCCTTCGCTGACTTGATCAGAGGATTGTGCCGACGATGATGTCCGACCATCAGTGGCACATTAGTCTTCTCCGCTTCTTGGACAAGCTCCAGTGCAGCGGAGGCTTCCACGGCGATCGGTTTTTCGACGAGTACGGGACAACCATGCCGAACACATGTGAGCCCTTGTTCGACATGAAGCGTCGTGGGCGTCGCGAGCACAGCTCCGTCCGGCGTCTGATTTGCAAACATATCCTCGAGGGTCTCGTAACACGCAACGCCATGCTCCGCAGCGTAGGTGCGCCCTTCGTCACTGGGATCAACAACCGCAACAAGATCGACATGACGCAACGCGCGGATCGCGTCTGCGTGGCGGCGTCCAACAAGGCCAATGCCGACAATGGCAATGCGAAAGTTCATTGACACTTTGCTTCCTTCCAGAGGGTTCGGAAACTCCGAAACCAATGTTTATGACTGAGCTGCTTTGCCCAACTTGAACTCGACCGTATTGGGGTTTTTGCGATTCCACAATAATGTATGATATTTTTATTTCTACCATACATCACATTGGATTGCTGATAACTCTGTAAAGTGGTATTTGAAGGAGGAATCTAAAAATATCGGGTGAAACGCATGGCGAAACAGCCGTCTACGATAGGTGCAAGCACCTATCAGCGCATAAAGCGGGATATTATCTTTGGAGAGTTGCAGCCTGGCTCCAAACTGAAACTGGACGCCTTAAAAGACCGGTATTCGGCAAGCCTTTCGACACTTCGTGAAACCCTGAACAGACTTGCCAGCGACGGGTTTGTCGAAGCCCCGGAACAACGGGGGTTCCTGGTTACGCCGGTCTCTCGCGAAGACCTGACCGAGATATCAGAGTTGCGTGTCCTGCTGGAATGCCACGCGTTGGAGTTGTCCATTGCGAATGGCGACACGGACTGGGAAGGCAACCTCGTTGCCGCGCACCACAAACTGCACCTGATGGAACAGCAGCTTCTCAAGGGCGACGAGTCCGAGAAAGAAACCTGGAAACGATATGATTGGGAGTTTCACCAAGCGATGATCGCGGCCTGCAACTCCAAGAACCTTCTGTCTCTGCACTCGATCATCTACGACAAGTATTTGCGGTATCAGATGCTCGTGCTGACCTATCGCGGCGAAGAGGCCGTCAAGGAGCATAAGGGCATGTTCGATGCCGCATTGGCCAGAGACGCGGGCACCGCTAAGAAGCTGTTGGTAGATCACATCCGAAACGGTCTTTCACATACGCTGGAGGCTATGTAGCTCGCTGTTGTTGCCGCCTATCTCCATCACCTGAATCAGCGGCACGGGACCTGAAAGGCAAGTTTAATTACTGTGCTTACCAGACGAATTCCGTAAGTTTATGATTCAACATCCGAACCCGCTTCATCAGGCAGCCGTTTAAACAAGGATGAGAACGCTAAGCTTCCGCAACCAAGGGTTGCTTTGCACCACCATAACAAACCGCGAACATCCTTGAAGCGGTTTTATGTGAAGCGATCTCTGATTGAGTAGTGGCCATTCAATGGAACGAGTACCAAAGGCTGCTTCGCGGACAAAGTGTAAATTCGCTGCAACTGCGCCAATATCCACCCTCAGAAGTAACATGAAAACGGTTGTTTCTGTCGAAGACAAAGAAAAAATGACCAACCAAGATACGCAGTGACACGAAACTAGGTTGCGGGCCGCACCACTATTGTCGAATAGCATTGCCTCGCCCCCATCCGCATTCGCCACGTGGCAGATCAGCAGGAACAGGCGCCTTCGGCGTCTGATCTGCAAATCAGCCCTGATTTTCCCAAAAAGGGAAATCAGGATCATTGAAATCGGTCTAGGTGCTGGATGAAGGAAGTGAGGCGAAAATGGCAAGGTTCTGTCGCTGGTGGCAGAACTATGTGTCGCCTTACAAGGAATGTCGGGCGACACATAGTTTTGCCATTCGGCGACATCTAAGTAATTGATTTTATGAAAACTTGGTTTTCTGAAGCGCCCAAACTTTGCCATTTGCGACTCAAAGGCTTTCCATCAAATCAGAATGGTCATAATGCTGCCACTAGTCTTCAGTGCTACTTCTGTAACTGAGCCTCCTATGTTTGATTGACACCAACCAAATCGGAATAAGAACGCTCACCGCGAGTGATTTGACGTTTGAGGGTGTTCGTTGCTGCTTTTACTTTACCCTCGTCCAATAGCGATGTGATCGCTTGATGTTCCTTGTAAGATTTCTTCGTTCGATTGGAACGCTTGGACAAATGTGTCCGCATAGTTTGGACGATATCACTGACTTTTTGATATCCATCCCGCAGGTAACTGTTTCCGCAGGACCTGAAAAACGCGTCGTGAAACTCGGCGTCAAGTTCCAAGTACTGCTCGAATTCATCCGCTTCCTGCGCTTCTGACATCTTAGAAACAATTGTAGCCAGCTCATTGATCAGAACCGACGGGTTCTTTTCAAGCGCCTGCTCCAAAGCTGCAGATTCTAGGATGAGCCGATACTGGCAAAGCTGCACCACGTCCTCTTGAGAAAGAGAGAATACAAACGCTCCTCGATGAGGAAAGATCTGAACGAGCCCCTGAAGATTCAATGCCGATAGCGCTTCGCGAATCGGAGTTTTACTGATGCCCATGGCATTTGACAGCTTCACTTCCGGCAACGATTCACCCAATTGAAACGTGCCATTGATAATGCTTTTTCGTATATGCTCTTCAGCAGTTTTACTCAACGAATCCGGGCGCTTAATCTGCAAAATCTCAGTCATTTTCACTTCGTCCTATTTCGTCTCTCCAACACAATAGCACATGTAAGCTTGATTTCTATATTATATCTGATATCTCAGATAATAGATCGAAAATAACTAAATCCGTGGGAGGATACCTTGTTCAAGAAATCAACATTGGCGTTTGGCGTCGTCATGTCAGCCGGACTTGCTTTTGCAGCATCCGCTGAAACAGTCATTAAGGTTGGGCATGGCGCAGCAGAAGCGTTTCATATGCATCGCGCGCTACTGAAATTTGAAGAACTGGTCGAAACTGGCTCGAATGGTGAGATCGACGTACAGATATTCCCTTCGTCGCAGATGGGCCCTGATCGCGAGATGATCGAAGGTGTTCAAACCGGCGTTCTGGAAATGGCCATTCCTCCTTCCTCTTTCTTCGCGGGCTGGGATCCGGCTTTTGCAGTAATTGAACTGCCCTACATGTATTCCTCCAAGGACATCGCCTTTGATGTTCTTGATGGTGATGCTGGTGATGGGATGCTTGCACGGGTCGAAAACCAGGGATTGGTCGGTCTCGGCTGGCTTGAATTGGGTGTACGCAATGTGACCAACAATGTCCGTCCGGTTGCAACCCCCGCAGATCTCGAGGGTGTCAAGCTACGTACCATGAAGGTTCCGGCGCATGTGGCGACATTCGAAACGCTCGGGGCCAACCCGACGCCAATGAACTTTGGTGAGGTCTATTCTGCTCTCCAGCAAGGCGTGATCGACGGCCAGGAAAACCCACTGGCGATCATTACCTCACAGCGTTTCTACGAGGTGCAGAAATACCTTTCGACTACGGGCCATGTCTTTGCGGTCTATATGCCCGTCATCTCCAAACCGTTCTTTGACTCACTGTCCGCAGAGCATCAGCAACTGGTGCGGGACTCGATGGCCGCCGCACGTGACTATCAGGCGGAACTGGTCGCAAGCGAAGATGCGGAACAGCTGGAACAAATTCGTGCTGCTGGTGTCGAGGTTCTGGAACTGACTGCAGAGCAGCGGCAGGCCTTTGCCGACAAAACCGAAAGCGTCCGTCTGCAGTATCGCGACGAGGTTGGCGCTGAAGCCTATGACGACTGGGTAGCAGCGGTTTCCGCAGCGAGCGGAAGCTGACCCTCGGACTACTCAGCCAATACGGGCACCCGTGCCATGAAGGTTCGGGTGCCCCTTTCGTTCAGGGGAGGTGAACGGTGTCGGTTATCAAATGGATCGATCTGAATGCCGAAAAGGTCTTAGCCAGTGCACTTTTGGCCGCGATTGTCTTGTTGATCTTTGGCAATGTGTTCATGCGCTACATTCTGAATGCCTCTCTTTCATGGGGCGAAGAGCTAACGCTTTGGTTGTTTGTATGGTTCGTCTGGCTTGGTGTCAGCTATGCGTTCCACACAGGCGATCATGTGCGTATCACGGTCCTGCGTGATGTCCTGAGCGAGCGCGCAAGGCTTTACGCGGATGTTGTGATCGCGCTTCTTGTCCTTGGATTTCTGATCGTTCTGACAATTGAATGCATCAAGCTTATCCGACAGCCTTTTGTCGCCAGCCAGACTTCGGTCGTTTTGGGACTACCGATTCCGATCCTTTATGCTTCGGCGCCGATTGGCGCGGGCCTGTCTGCGATCCGCGTCACTCAACATCTGATCCGAACCCTGCGTCTGATCGCAGGAACCAAAGCGTGAGGAACCTGGCATGCTTGCAACAACGCTTTTCTTGACGCTCTTTGCCCTGTTGCTCTTCAGCGTGCCTATTGGCATCTGTCTGGGCTTGGCCACTATGATCGTGATGGTCTTTGTGGATGGCACGCCACCCATAGTTCTTCTGGCACGGTCGGTGGTAACAGGCGCGGACTCGTTTCCTCTAATTGCCGTCCCTCTGTTCATATTGGCAGGCGACCTGATGCAGCACGGCGGAATGTCTCGTCGACTGGTTGGGTTCGCTAACGCACTGATCGGGCATATCCGGGGTGGGCTTGCTTATGTGAACGTACTCGCCTGCGTGTTCTTTGCCGCCATATCCGGTTCGTCTCCTGCGACCGTAGCCGCCATCGGGTCGAACATGATCCCTGAGATGGAGAAGGTCGGCTATACGCGCAAATTCAGCGGCGCATTGACGGCATCCTCAGGAATGATCGGCGTTATGATACCGCCAAGTATTCCATTCATCATATATGGGGTAACTGCCGAGGTTTCGATCGGCAAACTGTTTCTTGCAGGTGTTGTTCCTGGCATCCTCTTTGCCCTCATGTTCATGTTGGTGGCTCGCGTTCTGCTGAGAAAGGACGAGGTTGTTCAGCAATCGACAACCACGTTCTCAGGCCCTGGCGTCTGGCAGAGTTTCCGGTCTTCCATCTGGGCGCTTCTCGTGCCCGTGATTATTCTTGGGGGTATCTATAGCGGCATCTTTACCCCAACCGAAGCCGGTGCCGTGGCCGTAGTCTATGCCGCTTTCATCGGCATCTTCGTGTATGGCGACATCACCCTCAAGGACCTGCCAGAGGTTTTTGCGGGCAGTGCAAAGACCAGCGGGACCATTCTGATATTAGTGATCATGGCGACCGCCTTTGGCAGGTTGATCACGCTTGCAAGAATCCCGACAGAACTCGCAACAACAATCACCAGCCTATCCGACAATCCGATCATCATTCTGTTGCTGATCAATCTGCTATTGCTGGTGATCGGCATGTTCATGGAGACGATTTCTTCGATCATCATCATGACGCCGATCCTGCTGCCGGTTGCAACCGCACTGGGGGTCGATCCGATCGTTTTTGGTGTCATCTTGACGGTCAATCTGGCCATTGGGTTCTGCACACCGCCATTGGGTGTAAACCTGTTCGTGGCCAGCAGCATTTCGAAGGTTTCCATCGAAAGCCTCAGCCGGGCGATCCTGCCATTCTTTGTCGGCATGCTGATCTTGTTGATGTTCATCACCTATGTGCCCGCAGTTTCCTTGGCCTTGCCATCCCTTTGGTGACTGGCTGAGGAGCTTCAACCGTTAGACAACGAACAGAGGACCCGGATGGATCTGGACCTATCCCACCCGTCGATAGAAGACCTTCGGCGAACCGCACAGAAGCGCATCCCGAAGTTTGCTTTCGAATACCTCGACAGCGCCACCGGCCGGGAGCTGGGGTTGAAGGTCAACCGGGACGCACTTGATGCCATCGGATTCATGCCGCGTGTGCTATGCGGCCGAACAAAGGCCGACCTGCAGACTACATTGATGGGCCAAAAATACGACCTGCCTTTCGGGATAGCACCGGTAGGCATGTCCGGCCTGATGTGGGCGGGAGCTGAGCGGATGCTTGCCAAGGCAGCGGTTGCTCACAACATTCCGTTCTCGTTGTCCAGCGTGGCGGTTGCTTCACCGGAAGATGTGGCACCTTACATTGGCAAAAACGGATGGTTTCAGCATTACCCGGTGAACTCCAGCGATTTGCGCCGCGCGATGCTGCCGAGGATAAAGGCAGCGGGATTTCATACACTAATCATCACGGTGGACGTACCAGAAGAGAGCCGGCGCGAACGACAACGCCGCGCCAACCTGACCGTGCCTCCAAAAGCTGACCTGCGCACGCTGAAAGAAATGGCGTCACGACCCGCCTGGTGCCTTGCGCATCTGCGCGAGGGCATCATGCCACGTATGCGGTTCTTTGACGATTACGTTCCCACACGCGGGCGAGAAAGCTTTACCCATGCAGGCGCTCTGATACGTGGGATTCCGGATTGGGACTACCTGCGCGAACTACGGCAGGAATGGGAGGGTCACCTGATCGTCAAGGGTGTCCTGCGGCCGGAGGATGCACAAAAAATGGTGGCCGAGGGTGTGGATTGCATCTGGGTCTCAAACCACTCCGGGCGTCAATTCGAAGCCGGGCCCGCCGTGATTGACCAACTCCCGAACATCCGCGAGGCGGTCGGAACAGATGTGCCACTGATCTATGACTCTGGCGTTGCCTGGGGATTGGACATCATGCGTGCCCTGGCGAAAGGTGCAGATTTCGTCATGGTCGGACGCGCCTTTCAATATGCCGTTGCAGCGTTCGGAGCACGAGGGATCGACCATCTCGTTCACATCCTGAAAGCTGACATTGAGGCCAACATGAGCCAACTTGGCAGCGAAAAACTCGGCAGTCTGGCAGAGCACCTTCTGAGAACTGGCTGATCGGCGCTTGCGGCGCGCGGCGTATCACGCAGGCGCGTTGTCATCCTCGTCAATCAGCCCCTTGACGATCAGATCCGCGGTTGAGCGCGAACATGCCATTGGCAGGTCATATACCGTTGCGAGACGGGTCAGAGCCTTAACGTCGACGTCATGTGGCATGGGTGAGAGAGGGTCGACAAAGAAAATCAATGCATCCAGTTTCTCTTCGCAGATCATGGCGCCAATCTGTTGGTCGCCTCCGAGTGGTCCGCTTTTCAGGCAGGTCACATCCAGTTGTGGATAGGCTTGCTTAATGCGACTGCCGGTGGTCCCTGTCGAAAAGATTTGTACTCTGGACAGGCGGGCCAATTGCAGACCCACCCATTCGACGATTTCGTCCTTTCGCGCATCATGCGCTACAAGCGCGAAACGCGGCGCATCACCGGATGAATTGTTCAACGTAATCTTCTCCAAGACCGACTTCCGCGAAATGTTTCCGGCACAGATCAATCTTGGTAAAGACATCTTCGTAGCCAGTGACCTTGCCCCACGGATCAACATAGCACATCACGCCATTGACCTGGAAATAGGTAACCATCTCTTCGACATCGTCGGGAACGACCAAGGTATGAGTCTCACCCGGCGGCTCAAAGACATATCCCCCTTCTTCTGCAACCCAGTCATGTTCCAGATAATGCCAGCGCCCTTTCAGGACGAAGCCGTGGACGGGCTGGGGATGGCGGTGCCGCGAAAGAACACCAGCTTTGCGCACTTTGAGAAGGTTCATCCAATAACCTTGCGAGCGGTTCAGGCAGAGCGGTCGGAACCAGACGTTCTCTGCCTGCGGAACCCACAGTCTATCGTCCTCGCTCATGGCATTCGGGATCACGATCTCGTCTTGCGCATCCTTGGGGAATGGCAACTGATAGGGCATTCGGGCGGTGTCATGGTCATTCATTGATTTTCCTCACATAGCGAGATAGCCGCCATCGACTGGATAGATCGATCCGGTCACAAAACTGGCGTTTTCACTCAAAAGCCATTGCACAAGCGCACCGACTTCTTCGGGTTTCCCCCAGCGCTTCATAGGCGTACGCGCCATGATCCCCGCTGTTCGTTCAGGGTCTTCCCGAAGGCCCTGGGTCATCTCTGTCTCAATCCAACCCGGCGCGATGGCATTGACCCGGATACCGTCTTCGGCCCAGCGACCTGCGAGCGCCTTGGTCAACTGTGCCACGCCGCCCTTAGAAGCGGAATACGCCGGAACCAAAGGCCCACCAAAGGTACTGAGCATAGAGGCGGTGTTGACGATGGCCCCACTCGCTTCAGCCAACAATGGATGCGCGGCAAGACAGCAGCGCATGGTGCCTGTCAGATTCACATCGAGCACCTTGGCGAAGACGTCGATGTCGTATTCTTCGCCACGCAAAAGAATACCTGCGCAGTTCACCAAGGCATCGAGACCCGTGAGTTCGCCGAATACATCATTGATGGACGTTTGGTCGGTGACATCCAAGAGCTGCACCTTTAACCCGTCCTGAGGCTCGAATGCATCCAATTCGGATTGGGAGGCGGATGCGGCAATGACGGACCAACCTGCGTCTGTCAACGACCGTGCAACACCCGCACCAATCCCTCGTGTACCGCCCGTTACAAGGGCCTGTTTCATCCAAGTTCCTCCAATACACTGGTGAAGGCGCGCGCGCGCCTTCCGATATCATCCAATGTATAGCTCGGTTTGAACAGCGCGGACCCCAGCCCATATCCATCTACACCCGCGGCACGATACGACGCCATCGTATCCGGCGTGATGCCCCCTACCGCAGCGACGACTGCGTCTGCTGGCAATACGGCGCGCATGGCAGCAATGGCAGCTGGCGGCATCATTTCCGCCGGAAAGAATTTGAGGACCGATGCTCCGATATCCAACGCCGTAAAGGCCTCGGAGGGGGTCATGACTCCTGGACACCAATAAAGATCCCGAGCGACAGCCGCGCGCCCGACGTCCGGGTTCATATTGGGCGACACGATGATCCGCCCGCCTGCATCTGCAACCGCCGCGACCTGGTCCGTAGTCAACACAGTGCCAGCGCCGACGATGGCTTGAGCACCATGTTTCGCAACGATCTGCGTAATCGATTCCAGCGGGTCCGGTGAGTTGAGCGGCACTTCGATGATCCGAAACCCGGTATCGAAGAGTACATCAGACACCGGGCGCGCATTTTCTGGTGCCAGCCCCCGCAAAATCGCGATCAGCGGGTTCTCAGCAAGAGCTGCGGTGAGGTCAATCATCCGACCAACCCCGCAGCGCGAGCAATCAGAAAATGCCCTTTCGCAACGATATCATCTGGCGCGCGACGGCTGTCTAAACCAGCAGTTCGAAGCGCTATTTCGTATCGGTCAGACAAATCGCTACGTCCAACAACAGTGATCCTGCCGACGTCTTTTACTTCGCCGGTCGCGGCGGCAACCTCGGTCCCGATCAACAAGCCCGACAAGTAGTCGGCCGTAGCAACCTTCGGGATTTTGCCCATGAGAGGAAGCGTCCGAACATGAAACAGGCTGTGCAGCAGGTTCGACTCACCACTGAGGCCCGCCTTGACGCCCATCACGAATGCGTCTTCGCTGAAGGCGTCCTCCTTCATCAAGGTGCCAAGGATCGTGTGTTCTTTCAGCGCCGAAAAGATCTCACCTGTCATGTAGGTCGAGAAATCCACGATCTTCCCGTCGGCAACCTGAACCCATTTGCTGTGCGTTCCCGGCATCACGAACATACCTTCGCTCAAACCTAACGAAGATGCCCCGATGATCTGGGTCTCCTCGCCGCGCATTACGTCCGGTCCTCCGGCATGTTCCGTCGAAGCACCTGTCACAAAATGAATACGCGCTCCGTTGGCCGCTTCGTGGGGGACCAACGCTCGCGCAAGACCGCCAGCACCCAGCGGCATTTCAGCATATTGCGTTTCTACCCAACCATTGCGGCTGGTGATCATGCCAGATGCCAGGATCGGCAGGTTAGCCTTGGCGACCCAAGGGCCGATTAGACGATCAAGGACCGCCTCAAAGGTTTGTCCCGCAACCTGCATGATACCTTCAGGCGACGAGACCCCATCGATCACGTCGCCCTCCGCACCAATTAGAAATGCACGAAACGATGAAGTGCCCCAATCTACGCCGATCAGCGCTGGTTCAGATGCGACCGAATTCATTTAGCAGATCCTCAACGGTTTTGCCTTGGGACACCCATTTACGGGTTTCCTCCTCACGGTCAGCTTGCTCTTGAGCAAGGCGCACGGTTTCTTCGGCAATTTCCTGTGGAACCACGACGACGCCCATAAGATCAGCTACAATGAAATCTCCGGGGTTTACCACGACGCCCCCACAGGCGATTGGCACATTGATCGAAAGTTCTTCTTTACGTTCCGAGAACATCGTGTGCGTTCCGCGCGGCGTGATCGCGCGCGTCCAGATTGGCCAGTTAATGTCTTCCAACTCATCTGTGTCACGCCCAGTGCCATCTACGATCATCCCCCGAATGCCACGGTTCTTGGCCAGGCCACCCATTAAACCGCCGCAGACTGACGTTTGACGATCACCACCCGCGTCCACAACGATCACGTCCCCGGGTTGTCCCATTTCAAGCGCTCGCAATGGGTCGACCAGATCACCTTTTGAAAGCTGGACCGTCACGGCCTGGCCTGTCACCTTGGCGCGGAAAGCGGGCTTGATGGCGCTGTCCATCACGCCTGTTCGGTACTGCACATCCGCAAAAATGGCAGCAGCAGAGTACGCCTCCAACACCTTGTCAAATTTTTTGAGAAGTTCCGGGTTTCTTTCAAAATCATTGAAAACCCTAAGGTCCGTGCTGACGTCTGGCATTCTTGTCTCCTGTTATGCGGTAGATACGGCCAATGCGTCGGCATTGACTGTGTAGTCGGGGTTTTGTCCTGTCAGGACCTTGGCCACTTGCGTAGCCGCGGTAACCCGCGCTGCGTGTATCGATTCCTCGGAATAGTAGGCGGCATGTGGTGTTACGAGGACGTTGGGCAGTGTGAACAACGGGTTGTCATCAGGCGTCCAGTTGGCGCGCTTTGCCGGCTCTTCTTCGGGGTCGTCGAGCCCTGCAGCGGCCAAATGGCCTTCGGTCAGCGCCCGGAACAGGGCTTTGTTGTCGACCGTTGGTCCGCGTCCAGTGTTCACGAGTATCGCACCGGGTTTCATGACCGAGAATTCGGCATCCGACAAAAAGTGATGCGTGTTCGGCGTCATCGGCGCCTGCATCAGGATATAGTCGGACCTTGCTAGCAATTCGGGCTTGCTCACCAGCTCGACCCCAATCTTCGCGGCGACTTCTCTTGGCAAATACGGGTCGTAAGCGATGACCGTAACTCCGAAAGATTGCGCCCGCGCAACGATGGCTTGCCCGATTTTACCCAGCGAAACGACACCCATCGTCCGCCCGCGCAACCGGTAGACCGGCTGCCCGCTTTGCCATTGCCAGACCCCTGCGTGAGTGGCCCGATCATAGTCAGGCAACTTGCGCGCCAGGGTCAGCCAAAGGGCAATCGCGTGATCGGCGACTTCCTCGGTGCAATAGTTTTGCACGTTGGTAACGAGGATGCCTTTTTCCGTTGCCGTGCCGACATCCACGATATCTACGCCTACGCCATAGCGCGCGATGACTTCGCAGTTCCGCATCCGCGTAATCGTTTCTTTCCCGATCCGGGCATATTGGTTCATCATCGCTGCGCAATGCGGCGCGACATCAAACAGGTCTTCCTGGCGCTTGGCCTGAAGCGCAATCACCTCGGCTCCTGCGGCTTCCAGGATTTCCGTCTCAACGGCAACATTACCAAAGTCGTAATCGGTTATCACGACCTTGGGTTTGTCCGTTCTGGGGGGAAAGTCGGCGCGATCAGTCATAAGCACCCGCCGAATAGGTCAATTCGTACGAGTGGCTGTAGAGCTCGAAGATGTTGCCAAACGGGTCTTCCATATAGACCATGCGATAGGGCTTTTCACCTGGGTAATACTTGCGCACTTGGCTCATGCGCTGGCGCCCGCCCAGGTCTTCGATAATCTTGATGCGGCCTTCCAGATCCTCGTCCTGTACGCAGAAATGAAACAAGCCACGCCGCCAATATTCAAACGGGCGTTCTTCTTCGACGGTCTTTGGGAACTCAAACAATTCGATGCCAACACCGTCGCCCATTGACAAGTGCGCGATACGGAAGCTTCCCCAACCTTCCCCAAACACATCGTCGCACATCTGACCGATGGCGCTTTCGTCATGCAGGATTTCAGTTGGTTCCATCAGCACGTAAAGGCCGAATGCCTTGGAATAGAACTCCACGGCTTTTTCCAGGTCGGGAACTGTGATGCCGATGTGAGAGAAAGTGAGAGCGGCCATGTAGGGCTCCTCCAGTTAGAAGTTAAAGAATGTTGCGAACGATGCCGCCTTCGATCCGGTGCGCAGAACCATTGGAGGCTGTGCTTGCTGAGATCGTGACGATCATGCGGGCGACTTCGTCTGGTTGGACAAAGCGCTGTATGAGCGATGTGGGCTCATCTGATTTAAAATAATTGTCGACGATGGTGTCGAGCGGCTCACCCTTTTGATCGGCGAGGCCGTCAAAATAGGCTTCGACACCTTCTGTCCAGGTCGGACCAGGCAGGATCGAGTTAACCCGGACTTTTGTACCCTTTGTCAATTCTGCCATGCCACGTGTCAGACCTAACATGGCAGTTTTAGTGACAGAATAATGCACCATCTGAGGTAGTGGTTTCACTGCCGCTTCGCTGGCCATGTTGATGATAGATCCCTTATCCCGGCCAAGCATGTCTGGCAGGAAAATTCGGCTCATCCGAACGGCAGACAGGACATTGATGTTGAAATAGTGCATCCAGTCGTCATCCGTGAGATCCTCGAACGGCTTAACCGAAAAGATGCCGACATTATTCACAAGAACATCCACCGCACCGCGTGCGCGGGCAAACTCCGCCAGAGTTTCCGCATCAGACGTCTTGGTTAGGTCGGCCGCAATGCCTTCGACGTCGCCCAGAGATGACAGGTCGTCGACGCAGTCGGACACTTCCGCTGCGGTCAGACCATGCACGATGACCCGCGCGCCCTCTTCCAGGTAGATCCGGGCAGTGGCTTTGCCGATGCCGGAACCTGAACCAGTCACCAGGACCAGTTTATTTTTGAGCCCCAGATCCATCTCAGGCCTCCTTCTTAACGTTAGATGACTGCTGCGATGAAGGGCGGCCGAACATTCGACCCATCAAGGCCGAAATCTCCGAGCGCCACATGTCTATGCCGACGGCCAACAGAATGATCAGGCCCAGCACGATATTCTGAACCGAAGATGGCGCAGCGTTTAGGTTCAAACCATTCTGGACGATAACGATTGTCATCGCCCCCATCAGCGTGGCGAGGATGTTGCCGCGGCCACCTGCAAGGCTGGCTCCGCCGACAACAGCGGCGGCAATGGCCTGAAGTTCCAGCGTCTGGCCATAGTTGGGCGAACCAGAGTTGAGGCGCGCTGACATCAGGATCGCACCAACCGCAGTCATGAAACCAGCGATGACAAATGTTGTCGTCTGAACTTTACGTACGTTGATACCCGTCAGAACGGCAGCGGCTGGGTTACCACCCACGGCATAGATCTCACGCCCAAGTTTCGTGAAGTTCATGGTGAACGCAGCAAGGACGTAGAAGAATACGAGGTAGAAGAAAGGCATCGGAACGCCGAACAGCTTGCCGTAGAAGATTGGCTCTAACGCCGGATCCAGCGAGAAGATCGGAGACCCATTGTTGAAGGTCAGGGCAAGGCCCCTGAAGGCAATCAACGCCGCCAATGTAGTGATAAACGACGGAATACGCCCGTAGGCTGTTATCAGCCCAATGAACAGACCAAGCAATCCGCCCATGAAGAGTATGAGGGGCAGCGCCAGAACCAGTGGAATGCCGACAAATTTCAACATTTGCGCAAGGATCATGGTCAGCAAAGCCACCATAGACCCGGAACTCAGATCGATGCCCGCAGCGAAGATCACGATAGTAGACCCGATTGCGATCAAGGCCACGATGCTTACCTGTAGCGAAAGGTTAGAAAGGTTGCCCGGGTTCAGGAAGCGTTCGGTCGTAAGGGCCACGATCAGTGCGACAATCACCATTGCTGCGAATGGCCCGATCAACTGGGTGTCAAAGATCCGCTTCATGCGAAAGCCTCCTTAGGCTTGGATTGGGGGGTGTCGGCGGACGCGCGAACAAGATCGTCATGCGTAAGGTCGGATGCATCGACCGTGCGCACTATCGTTCCGTGCTGCACGACGGCAATCCGGTCGCTCATCGCAAGCAACTCATCATGGTCTGAACTGATTAGAATGATCGATTTTCCCGCCCGCGTGAGCCTGTTAATCAACTTATAAACAGCGATCTTGGCGCCGATATCGATCCCTTGCGTCGGTTCATCAAGGATCAGGATGTCAGAGGCTGAGAACAGCCAACGTGCAATCACGATCTTCTGCTGATTACCACCAGACAAGAAGTTGACCGTCTTTTCCTCGGCCTGGGTCGAGATTTCCAGATCGCGGATCAGGTCATGGGTGGCTTGCTCTTCCGCCTTAAGATTCAACACGCCGAACCGGCTTAGCCCGCCAAGGGACGCTGCGGTGACGTTCCCGCTTGCGCGGAAATTGAAGAACAACCCGTCAAACTTACGGTTCTCCGGAACAAGGGCCAATCCAGCACGGATCGCATCAATTTCCCGACGAAAGCGAACCGGTTTGCCGTTCAGTGATATCTGCCCGGCGGTTAGCTCATCTGTCCCGAATAGGGCGCGGGCAATCTCTGTGCGGCCACTGCCCAATACACCACCCAAGCCCAGAACTTCGCCCCGATGCAACGAAAACGATACATCTCTCACGCCCGAATTGGTGGCCAGACCCGCCGCCTCTAGCACAATATCCTTGGTCGCGTTCTGCTCCTTTGGATAATGCTCACCAATGTCCTCACCGACCATTGCGCTGACAATCTCAGAGACGTTGATCTTGGTCTCGCCACTTGCACGCACAACACAGCCGTTACGCAAGATCGTCACTTCATCAACGATCCGTTCAACCTCATCCAGCCTGTGCGACACATAGAGAATAGCGGTGCCGCGCTCGCGCATATTGCGCAGTAGCTCGTGCAGGCGCTCGATTTCATCTTCACCCAATGCCGCCGTCGGCTCATCCAGGATGATCATGCGGGCGTCCATCGCGACAGCTTTCGCGATCTCGACCAGTTGTTGCTCGCCTACCGATAGCGAGCCGGTTATGGTCTCGGGTGAAACATCGACATCCATTTCCGCCAAAACGCGAGCAGCTTCGTTGTGGACCTTGGCCCAATCGATCACGCCAAAGCGGGACCGAGGCATATTGCCAAGGAAGATGTTTTCGCCAACCGACAAGGTGGGCACGATCGAGAATTCCTGAAAAACTGTTGCGACGCCCAATTCACGTGCCGCCTGCGGGTCGCTGATCGTGACCGGCTTGCCATTGTGCAGGATTTGACCGCTATCGGGTTGCTGCACGCCGGACAGAGTCTTGATCATAGTCGACTTGCCACAGCCATTTTCACCCAGCAGCCCATGAATGGAACCGGGCATAAGCCGGATGCAAACCTTGTCATTCGCCAAAACCCCAGGATAGGCCTTGGTGATATCGACAAACTCCCAAAGTGGCGTTGCGGGTGTCATTGCGATTGCCTCGACAAAAGTGAAACTCGGTTGAGTTGCGACCCGGCAGCACGCGCACGCGCCACCGGGAAGCGGGGAGAAAGCTCAGTACTCTTTGGACGGCTGCGGGAAGAGCTTTTCTGGCTCTTGCAGCACGCTGATCGCACCATCTTTGTCTTCAATTGATGTGGGCGTTTCGATCCAGCCGCCGGGATAGGACCCGTTGAGCGCATCAATGGTTGCGTGCATGGCCGCTTTACCCATTAAGAATGGCGAGGTGTTGACGGTTGCCGTGATGTTGCCAGCCGCGATTTCTTCAAGGCCAGAAGTGTCACCATCATTGCCCAAAAGGACGATATCATTGCGGCCAAGTGCTTTTGCAGCAAATGATGCCCCAATGATCATGTAGTCGTTCGCCGCAAAGATCATGTCGAGATCGGGGTTCGACTGCAGGATATCCATACCAGCAGTGTTGCCGCCTTCAACGTTCCATTTACCATCAATGGATACCACAACGTCGAAGTTATCATTGCCCTCGATACCGTCGAGGAAGCCGCCCACACGTTCGGTCGAGTGATAGCCAGGCTGCCCTTCGATAATGCCGACCTTCAGCGGTTGATCACCATAAGTTTCAATGGCCCAATCAGCGATAGCATGCGTGCCGTTACGCTGAGAGTACCCGACAACGCCATGAATTGGTGTCGGGAAGTTCGGGATGTCTGAGTTGATCATCAAAACTGCCATGCCCTTGTCGACGGCCTGCTTCAGCAGTGGTGCGGCAGCAAATTCATCGTGGGTACCAAAGATGATTGCATCCACATCCTGCGTCAGCACATCCTGGATCATTCCCATTTGGCCGTTGATGTCCGCACCGGACTGGGGCGCAAGCATGAAGACTTCGACCCCGGCCTCAGCAGCAACCGCTTTGATGCCTTCACCGATGGCGATGTAATAGTTGAACTCGGTCGCCGGCGGCATATACGCGATCCGGAACGTATCGTTCTTAGGTTCTATCGCATCGATTGGCGCTTGTGCCCCGTCCTCAAGTGGAACCGGTGTTGGATAATTTTCCGCCAGAGCGACCGTTGCCAGCGTGGCGAACCCCGCGACAAGCGTAGTGGTCATAAGCGTTTTCAACATAGTTTTCTCCTCCAGAAATTCGTCGGTTATCCTTTGAATGGCGCGTCGATCACGCCACGAACGCCGGGTTTCGCAGCAAAGAGGCCGCCGGATTCCGGTTCTTTTGTTAGAGCTGCTTCATCACTCATCAGCCTTGAGGTCGTGATGAACAGCGTGTCGAGATCAGGGCCACCGAAAGCGCAACAGGTGGGCTTCCAGACCGGCACCTCAATCACGCGATCTATCGTGCCGTCAGGTGCGACGCGAACAACGCGATGACCTTCCCATTCGGCGTTCCAGACGCCCCCTTCGGCATCGACACAGGACCCATCAGGCAAGCCAGGCTCATCATTGAAAGAAGCGTGCTGCCGACGGTTCGAAACGGTTCCACTGCGGGTGTCGTAATCAAATGCGACGATTTCCCGATCCGGGGTATCCGCGAAGAACATCGTCTCACCATCGGACGTAAAGCAAGTCGAATTGGCGCAAGACACTCCTTCGATAATCGTCCGTACACTAAAATCCTTATCAACGCGGACGACCGACGAATCGGCCTTACCAGAAACTTCGTTCATGCCTCCAACAATCAATCGCCCCTGGCGATCGGTTCGCCCATCGTTAAGCCGTGTCTCCGGATTGTTCGGCTCGAATCGCGTCACGAGGGTTTCCTCGCTATTGGGCGAATCGAACAAGACAACTCGATCAGCATAAGCAACTATCAGACCGCCAGACGCGCGCGGCGCGAAGCAACACACGCGCTCCGGCATCTCATGAGAAGCGGATTCTGACGTTGCAGGATCAAATGACCAAAGCGCGCAGCCCTCAATGTCGGTCCACCAGATAAGGCCATCGGCGGGATTCCAGAAAATCCCTTCCCCGTGCTGGTTCTTACAATCGACGACCAACTCTGCGCGCACTTTTTTTCTCCTAAGTACATTCTGATATCTGATATACCAGCTTGCCTAATCTGGTGTATCAGATATCTTGCATCTGGCAACACCTTTTTTTGGAGATATCCTCAGATGGCGCTTGAGAGACCCAAGTCTTTGCGTGAACTCGCACTGGAACATTTGCGGAATAGTATTATCGATGGCTCCCTGAAAATGGGTCAGGTTTTGTCGGAGCGAAAAATCTCCGAAGAGCTGGGCGTATCGAAATCGCCAGTCCGCGAAGCACTCGCTCAACTACGTGACGAAGGGTTGGTCAGTATCGAGCCTCAAAAAGGCGCACGCGTTTTTTCGCTGTCTGAGCCGGAAGTGACTCAGATCTGCGATTTCAGACAGGCTATCGAAACTGCCGCCTTTGAACTTGCGTTGTTGCGGAACCCGGAAGGTCTTGCCGACGACATGCAGCGTGTCGTGAAGGACATGGAGAAGGAACGCAGGCGAGGTAATGAAAAGGGCTACCTTTCACTGGATACCACATTTCATCAGTTGATTTTTGAACATGCCGGTAACGATTATCTGACGGCCAGCTATACACGCTACATCGGTAAGATTGCCGCATTGCGAACCCATTTGGCGAAGCTGCCACAGCATACTGAGCTCTCCTTCGACGAGCATTCTAAAATCGCTATTGCCGTTCGCGAAGGTGACATGGCCAAAATCAAATCTCTTCTCACAGCGCATATTGACCGCACCAGACAAGCCTACAAAAGCGCCGCCATCGTCCTCGAAGGAGCGACCGCATCCTAGCAAAAACGTAGCTTCGTTGTGACGGGGGCGGGCCAGAACGGCGCCGCCCCTTTCTTTTGGGCACCTCACTGTCTTTTCTTTTTCCGTTGACATCTGAGATATCAGAT
Organism: Ruegeria atlantica; assembly: GCF_013032005.1. Lineage (GTDB taxonomy): Bacteria > Pseudomonadota > Alphaproteobacteria > Rhodobacterales > Rhodobacteraceae > Ruegeria > Ruegeria atlantica_A. The sequence goes on along the minus strand of NZ_WQBE01000009.1, from coordinate 64,682 downwards.
GCCAATCAGAAAGCGGGAGGAAGCTTATATGACGCCAGCAATGAAACCTGACTCACCGGGGCTACAGCCACTGATCCAACTGGATCGGGTTGGCAAAAGCTTCGGCACGAACATTGTTTTGGATGGCGTCGACTTTGAACTGAGACCCGGCGAAGTTCACGCGCTATGCGGGGAAAACGGCGCCGGAAAATCCACCTGTCTCGGCCTGTTTTACGGACTTCACCAACCTTCTGCTGGGCGTATCCTGTGCGACGGCAAGGAACAGCGGGTCGAAAGCCCGTCGCATGCGCAATCCCTGGGCGTCGGCTGTGTTTTCCAAGAGCTCAGCCTCGCTGGCGCGCTCTCTGTTGCGGAAAACATCTACGCGGGCCGAGTACCCACCCGGTTTGGCGTAGTTGACTGGCCTGAACTGCGCCGCCGTGCGGAGGCGTTGCTGGCGGAATTCGGTCTGGATATCGACGTCTCAACACCCGTGGAAAACTTGCCGATCAGCTCCCGCCAGATTGTTGAAATCGCAAAGGCTCTGTCGTTGAATTCCCGCGTCCTTTTGCTGGATGAACCGACATCGGCATTGGCACCCGACGAAGTAGACGCACTATTTGAAGTCCTAAAGTCCCTGACAAAGAAAGGGATTGGCATCGTCTATGTCAGCCACCATATGGCCGAGATTTTCCAGATCTCGGATCGCATTACCGTTTTGCGAGATGGGCGCCACATCAGCACTTTACCGGTTTCGGAAACTTCTCAGGAACAAGTCGTCGCCGAGATGATCGGCGGCGCTCACCCCGGTGATGTCACGCGGTCAGGTAAGGTTAACGGCGAAGAGGTTTTGCAGGTCCAAGACCTAACCCATCCAGGTGAATTCGAAGACATTTCTTTCTCCATTAAAGCCGGAGAGATTGTAGGGATGGCAGGGTTGATGGGCGCTCGCCGCAGCGAGATTGTTCGATCGATTGTCGGGCTGATGCATGGCGCGACCGGGGAGATCAGACTTCACGGCAAGCCTGTTAACTTTGCATCCTTGCGGCAGGCGATGCGTGCTGGAGTCGGGTTTGTTCCCGAGGAACGCAAGACTGAAGGCCTCTTTCTGGAGCAATCACTCAGCGACAACCTGATCGCGGCCAGTCTTTCCGATCATGCGTCTGCTGGGCTCATGCGTTCGGGCTCGATCAAAGCAGCCAGCCAAGCAGCCATTGACGCCTTCAGTGTCAAAACCAGCGGGATTAACGAACTTGTTGGTGATCTCTCAGGGGGCAATCAGCAAAAGATTATGTTGGCCAAGTGGCTCAAACGCGCGCCAGCTCTTCTGATCATTGAGGAGCCCACAAAAGGGGTCGATGTTGGAGCCAAATTCCAAATCCACTCGGAACTTTTGCGTCGAGCAGCCGAGGGAATGGCCATCCTCGTCGTGTCATCCGATTTTCCCGAACTTGTCTCTCTCTCGACCCGCATCCTTGTCGTCCACGACGGTCGCCTCATGGGAGACATCGCAGCCGCTGAGGCAACCGAAACCAAGCTTCTTCAAATGGCCGCTGGAAATTCCGTTCCAATTGTGGACGCACCCCAAACCAATCAATCAGGAGTCGCGACGTGACCATGACCGCTCAAGCCAACTTGCCCATGAAGCGTCCGCTGCTGCGCCGTGTTTTACAAGCTTTTGTCGATATTCGTGAACTGACGCTGATCGTTCTGATCGCCGCCATCATCATCGTGATGTCCAACTTTAATCCCTATTTCCTCAGCTTCTCAAACTTTCGAGCCGTGGCCGTGGGCATGGCCCCCACCGCGATCATCGTGATCGGTATGGCGATCCTACTTGCATCCGGCGGGTTCGATCTTTCCGTTGGGTCGGTAATGGCCTTGTCTTCGACTGTCGTCGCCATGCTGCTTTTGACTGGCATGCCAATTCCGCTCGCGGTGGTATGCGGATTAGTGTTGGGTGGAATTGTCGGGGTAGTGAACGGTTTGCTTGTGACCGGCCTCGGGATCAATCCGCTTATCGCGACCCTCGGGACGATGTCAATCGCGCGAGGCATCGCTCTTGTCCTGACCGAAGGTTTTTCTGTCTCAAGCCTGCCAGCATCATTTGCCTGGATCGGCAAAGCCGACATAGGCGGCTTTCCTGTAATCGTCTTGTTCACCATTCTGCTCGTCGTCCTGTTTGACCTGGCCGTCCGCCATACACGCTTTTTCCGTCAGGTCTATTTCATCGGCGCCAATGAAAAGGCCGCGATGTTGTCAGGCATCCATGTCACACGCGTGCGTATCATTCTGTACGCACTGACCGGTATTCTGGCTGCTTTGGCGGGTGTATTGCTCGCCTCCCGCCTGATGAGCGGCACGCCCACGGCAGGAAACGGTATCGAACTTCAGGTTCTGGCAGCGGCTGTCATCGGTGGCGCATCTCTACGCGGCGGCGAAGGTACTATTCTTGGTGCTTTCCTCGGCGTCGTTTTCGTTGCGTTGATCAACAACACTATGACGATGCTGGCTGTATCGATCTACTGGCAGATGATCGTCATCGGCGGTGTACTCGTTACAGCGGTCGCCTTGGACATGCTGATCCGAAGCAAACGGGGCTAATCCCGACGCTTTCCAAAACTCAACAACAACCAAAGATCCAAAACAGGGAGACTACGATGACTGAATTGAATGTGAATCGGCGCAGGCTGCTGACAGCGGGCACCACCGCTGGACTGGCCGCAGCGTTCGGACTGCCCATGCTGTCCAAAGAAGCCATGGCGCAAGCGGCCGGCAAGGAGTATGTTTTCCTGTCCATTGTCACGCAGGTACCGTTCTGGGTGGATTATCGCAATGCGATGGAAGACCTTGAAGAATTGATGGGCATCAAGGCCACATTCACCGGCCCGTTGGATTTCGACACGGCCGCACAAGCACGCCAATTGGATGAACTGATCGCAAGACGTCCCGCAGGCATCCTTATCTTCCCCGGTGATCCAGCCACTCTGGCCCCCGGCGTCGAACGTGCGGTGGAGGCTGGCATTCCAGTCACATGTTGTATTGGCGACATTCCCGACAGTCCCCGGTCCACATTCCTTGGTATCAACGGCGTTCAAGCAGGACGTGTCGGCGGCGAAATGCTGGCGCAAGCGATTGGCGGTAAGGGCAAAGTTATCCTCGGCACTTTCCCTGCCCCTTCCACATTAGAGCGTGTCGAAGGGTACAAACAGATCTTTGCCGAGAAATACCCGGATATCGAAGTGGTCGACGTAGTCAATGACAAGGCCGACCCGTCCTATGCGCCGACAGCCTACCTTCAGGCCATTCAGGCGAACCCGGATATTGTTGGCATTGGCGGCACGGACGGCGACAGCGGCAAAGGCGCTGCAATTGCAGTCAATGAGGCGGGACGCAAGGACATCAAGATCGTCGCGATGGACCGAAATGATGATATGCTTCCCTATATCGAAGACGGCACAATTCACGGCGCTGTGGCTCAGAAATCCTATCTTGAGATCTTTCTCGCCTTCCACATGATGCATTGGCAGAACACTGACGCGCTGAAGGTCTTGCCCGATTGGAAGGCGGCTGGCATCAATCCTCTACCCGAGCGCGTTGAAACCGGGGTTATGCCGATTACTGCCGAGAACGTCGTCCAATTCAAGCACACCTAAGGGATTGTCCCGGCGCATTCGATCGCGCCGGGAAACCGATAGGAGGGGGTACATGTCGGACAGATGGAGCGTTCTACACCTGCAGCAAAACGATCTGCAGCTGACACTCCTGCCCGGCATCGGGGGCCGCCTATGGGATATAAACTTCCAAGGTCGCTCCCTCCTATTTCAGAACGCAGATCTCGACGGTTTGGATGTCGATGACACACGGCTTACTGATCTGCCCACACGCTCTCCACAATTTGGTTTTCCGCTCTGGGGCGGAGAGAAGACGTGGATCGCCCCAGATGCATCCTGGGTAAACGGCGCTCCGTTTCCCGTGTTGGACAGCGGCTCTTACCAGATCACTTCAAGAAGCAGCACTCGTATCGACATGACCAGCGCAGTATGCCCGACCTCGCACTTGTCAGTGTCGCGCCGCATCACGCTGACCTCGGCGGAAAGCTGGGAAATAGAACACATCGTGGTCAACCAAGGGACCTCCTCGCGCCTGACCGGCATTTGGTCAGTCATGATGCTTAACACCCCCACCAAGATCGGTGTCGAATTGGAAGACCCTGCGTTCTACCCTGTTTTTGGCTCTGCCGAAGGGATGATAGCGACGCACGGCAACGGCATTGTCGTGGATTGCAACAGACAGCAGGAATTCAAGGTCGGGCTACCGAACCCCAACGGTCGTACATTGATACGGTGCGGCGCTGATACCCCGTTGCTAATGTGCTCGGTACCAGAACCTCAAAAGGGCGATCAATTTGCACACGACTATCCGTTTGAGGTCTTTAATTCAGCCGATTACGCCTATTGCGAAGCGGAGTGGCACTCTCCGGCACGCAACCTCGCACCGAATGAAACGCTGAGTTTTCGGCAGACGTTCCGCGTCTCTGCAGATGAAGATGCAACCCAATTGCCATTGGGGCTCACAAACAACAAGGAGTTCCTGTCATGCATGTCTTGATTACAGGCGCAGGCGGGCATCTCGGCCGCAAACTCTTCAACGCGCTAGAAAGCGACTCCGATTACACCGTCTCTGGCATCGACATCCGTCCCGTTGATCATCCCGACATTCACACAGCAGACCTGTCCGACGACAGCAGTTGGGTCAGTTTGCTAAAGGGAGTGGACGTTATCGTGCATCTTGCCGGAGACCGAGAGCCCTCCGCCACTTGGGCCTCCGCGATTAAACACAATATGGATGCAACGCTTTCTCTCTATCACCATGCGGCAGCCATGGGCGTCAGCCGCGTGGTTCTTGCCAGCTCCAACTGGGTTCACGGCGACAAAAGGTTCACGCAAGAGGTGCTCAACAGCACGACACCACCAGGGCCAGTAAACGCCTACGGAATGTCAAAGCTGTTCTGTGAACGAACAGGGGCCTATTTCGCCGAGCATCACGGACTGTCGGTCATCTGCTTGCGCATCGGCTGGACGCAATGGACTCACGGCAACCAACCCGGCACACACATGGCGATGGGCCGGTGGGGTCAGGAAATGTGGTTGAGTGATCGGGATTTTCTAAGCGGAATGCGCGCCGCAATAGATGCCAAGGATATTTCCTTCGCAGCCCTAAACCTAATGTCAGATAACCCGGGGATGCGCTGGGATATCACCGAAACACGACAAGCGATTGGCTATTCTCCAAAGGATGGAAGCCCCGCGAAAATAACATTGGGCATTTCCTTGAGATCCATGCTGCAGCGGCTGTTTACAGTCCGGCTCCCTAGTTATTTCACGACACGTTTTCCAGATTGGTAGAGTATAAGGCCCGGACATTGTTGCGTCTCGCATTCAGTTTCCGAAACCTCGCACCGAAGTAAGCGCTGAAAAGGTCATCTTTGTCCGCTTCGCGGTAGACGGAGAGCGACATAACGAGCGCCAGATTTGGCAACCATTGATGTTTGATACTTCGATAACAAACTGCAAACGTCGCTGAACGGGTGTTATCTGAAGCGATCTGTGGTTGAGTGCGAGCCTTATCTGCGGACCGAACGAACCATCATTTCAACCCCTCAGATATCATCCTTCCCACCACTTTCCTTTCGTGGCCAGCGGGATTTGGACAAGCCAAACGTCACTGGCCGTCAGGGTGAGGGCGCGGCCCTCCCCCTCGGGCAACCCTATTAGACAGGGCCGTGTCCTCGGCTGCGCCTCCGGTCCGCACCACCCCTGTCGAATAGCATTGCCTCGCCCCCTCCCGCGTTCGCCACGTGGCAGATCAGCAGGAACAGGCAGCTTCGCTGTCTGATCTGCAAATCAGCCCTGATTTTCTAAAAGGGAAGTCAAATCAAATGAAACTGTCTGCGGGAGTCTGAAATAGCAGCGGCGTGTTAGCTGATGACCCAAAGATCAAATTCAACTGATGTCCAACGTTGGGGGCGCCTTCTGATGTCGAACGTTCACTGCTTTTCTGGTCCAACTGTGACGGTTGGGTCAGGTTCGTGTGACGTTCAACAGGAAACCAGTGGCGGACCGAGGAGGATTCGAACCCCCGACCCCTTGATTCGTAGTCAAGTACTCTATCCAGCTGAGCTATCGGTCCGCGTTGGTGAGGCGGTATGTAGACCCACGTCAGAGGACGTGCAAGCCGATTCTTCAAAAAACTTTTAAAAAGTCACGTCGCCCTGCGGCAGCCTGATTTCAAAGGTGGTTCCCTCCGGTCCGGTCTGGGTCAGAACCAAGTCGCCACCATGTCCACGCACCAATTCTTGCGAGATGGCAAGCCCAAGGCCCGAGCCTCCTTTGCGCACCCCGCCTTGAAACGGAGTGAACAGGTTTTCGCGCGCTCGCGGGGGCAAACCAGGGCCGTTATCCCTGATCTCAACACACCAGTCATTGTCGTGTACGCAGCCGGCAATCGTGATTCGGCCCGGCTTTCCGGACGCCACCAGCGCCTGACGCGCGTTGCGCACCAGGTTCATCATCACGCGGAAAATCTGTTCGGGATCTGCGCGCGCCACGAGGTCTTTCGGAACCTCGTTCACAATCTCGACACAGGCATCAGCAATGGCGAGCTTTTCACTTGCCACAACATCCTCGGCCACGTCGCGCAAAGGCACCATTGTCAAGGTCGGTGCCGGCTCTTCCGCCCGACCAAACGCCAGCGTGTTTTCACACAGGGACACAGCCCGCGTGATCGAGTTGACCAGCTTCGGCGCCATGCGCCGCACCAGCGGATCATCGCTGGCCTCGATCCGATCAGTGAACAGCTGCGCCGACGTCAGGATGTTGCGCAGGTCATGACTGACCTTGGCCACAGCACCACCCAGCTGCGCCAATCGTTCGCGCTGTTTCAAAGCTTGCGTCAGTTCGGTCTGTAACTGCTGCAGCGCCTCTTCAGCTTCGCGCAACTCGGTCACTTTGGAATTGGGCGAGATGATCCCGCGGGCATCTTCGGGGGCGCTTGCATAGCGCTGCATGTACCCCACGACGCCCTTGATCGGCTTCACCAGAACAACGCGCACGGCAAGGAACAGGAAAAACGCGGTGATAATTGAAATGACAAAGGACAGGCCCAGAATACGCAGGCCATAATCGGTCATCGCCATCCGCAGCGGCTTGCTGTCTGTCGTGACCTCGATCAGAAGACCTGCATCTTTAACCGGCTCACCAATCACGCGAATGACTTCGTTTTCAGGTGTGAACAGGCGCGACATGGCGTCCCGGATTAAAATCCACGGACCGGCATCGCGCAGATCATAGGTATTGGCGATCTGTTCGGGAATGGGCGAGGACAACATCAGCTGTCGAATTTCATCGCGCCGCAGCACCACATTATACACGCCCGCGTTGACCAGCAATTCGGCCTCAAGGTCTTCGGCCAGCATATCATCGGCCAGCAAGGCCAGCGAGGCAATTTGCGCACGCTCTAGACGGTTCAGCAGGAAATCTTCGCGAAACCGGGCAATCGAGGGGACAAAAATCAAAATCTCGGCCAACATTACGAAGACCGTCGTCAGGATCAGAAATCGGCCCGACAGCGAGTTCACTATACGCTCCTTTTCCGGTTAGGGCATCCAGCGTTGGACGAACCCGACCACTCGTTTAACCATTTGATTCTCAAACAGCCTTGGCGTGAAATAGGCACCTGCCACGCGTTTGTTAAGCTCTCCGATCGTCGGATAGGGCGAAATCATCGCAGCGATCTGCCCCATCTTCAGATTATTGGCGAGCGCCAGCGACCACAAGTTGATCAATTCGCCCGCCTGATGACCCACGATTGTGGCGCCCAAGGGACGGCCTTTTACGACCATGACCTTAATGAAGCCTTTCGTCTTGCGTTCGGTTATGGCGCGGTCGTTATGGTGATAGTCAAAGCGCGCGATCTCGACCCTGTCGCCATGCTGGTCGCGGGCTTGCGCCTCGGTCAGGCCGACCTGCGCCAGCTCCGGGTCCGTATAGGTGGCCCAGGGGATATGTGTCGATTTTGCCTTGGATGACAGGCCAAACAAGGCCGAGCGGATGATGATCCCGGCATGATACCCGGCCACATGGGTGAATTGCAGCCCGCCCGCCACGTCGCCGATGGCATAGACCTTGCGGTTCGTGGTGCGCAGCGAGGCGTCCACCTTAATCCCGGTACGGGTTGGTTCGATCCCGGCGGCTTCCAGATTAAGGCGGTCGGTATTGGCCTTGCGCCCGGCGGCGATCAGCAGATGCGAGCCGGTGTAGATATCGCCATTCTCGGTCACGACATCGACCAGCCCGTTATTGTCCCTGATTTGGGCAACCATCGCCTGTTCATGCAGGGCTACACCTTCGGCGCGCAAAGTGTCCAACACAACAGCCGCCGCGTCAGGGTCATCCTTGCCCAGCGCCTGCATGCCTTCGATCACGGTCACCTCGCAACCAAGACGGATATGGGCCTGTGCCATCTCAAGCCCGATAGGGCCACCACCAATGATCAGCAGATGCTCGGGTTTTTCGCGCAGCTCGAATATGGTTTCGTTGGTGTAATATGGCACCTGATCCAAACCCGGGATCGGCGGCACCAAAGGGGACGAGCCGGTGGCAATCACCACCCGTCGCGCAGTGATCAAGTGATCGCCCGCCTGCACCTGCGTGGGGGAAACAAAGCTGCCGAATTCGCGTATCACTTTGACTCCGAAGCCTTCAAAGCGTTCCTGGCTGTCCATCGGTTCGATCTGGGATATCACGTCACGGACGTGATCCTTGGCAGCCGCATAATCCACTTGCGGCATCACGTCTGCCACACCCATGGCTGCGGCATGGGCCTGCCCATAAGCTGTCTTGCCGCTGGCGATCAGCGCCTTGGAAGGTACACAGCCAAAATTCAGGCAGTCACCACCCATCTTGTGACCTTCCAGCAAGATGACGTCGGCTCCCATCTGACTAGCCCCGGCAGCAACGGACAAGCCACCCGACCCGGCCCCGATCACCAGGATATCCGTCTTCAGTTCTTGCATGAGTTCAGGTGTCCTTTTTGCCGCGCAGGGCTTTGATAACTATCGGCAACGCGGCCAGCACGCACAAGCCCAGGATGGGGCCGATAACGAAGGGTTCCCACAGCAACGAGACATCCGGCGTCTCACCGCGGTCGAAAACACCACCCAAACCAACACCGATCCAAGTGTACACGATGCCGCCCGGAATGATGCCCAGCGCTGTGGTGATCAAGAAGTTGCGGAATTTCACCCCCACCAGTGCCGGCACCAGATTGGCGACAAAAAACGGCACAACCGGCACAAGACGCAGCAGGAACAGCACCGAGATTTCGTTCTCGCGCAGGCCGTCCTTGAGCTTTTTCACGGTGCCTTCCGAAGCCTCCAGCCGTGCGGTCAGGGATTCACCCAGCCCCCAACGCGCGGCCAGAAAGATCGCCGATGCACCGATGGTAGCTGCAAAGACGTTAAAAACGGTTCCGGCAAAAAGGCCGAACAGAAACCCTCCGGTCATGGACGCCACAGCCGCGCCGGGCAGCGAAAAGGCGACGATGACGATGTAGATCGCCACAAAAGCACCCGCCATGGACCAATAATTCGCATCCCGCCACGCCAAAAGGGCTTCGCGGTTGTCACGCAACGTCTCGAACGTCAGATAATCGCCCAACGTAAAGAACCCCACCGCAGCCACGGCGAGAATCACCAGCAAAGGTACGTGTCGCGCAAGCCCTCTGCGCGGGGTCTGGGTGGTTTCGCTCATCAAGCCGTCCGGTTTGGTGCGTTTCATTCTGCCCCCAACATGCGCCGCGCGGGACCCATGCAACAGGGACCTCACGCGGCGTTGATGCAAATGACGGGTAATGTGAGGGTTTGAGGCCATAAAACCGCTATTTTGAAACCTTTTGCGTGACGCCGTACCAGAATTGTTGCAAAAGGCGTCAAAACCCCCACCTAGGGGTTTGACTTACCCACCGCTACCCAGTAGAGGACGGGCTTCGAACACTAGGGCCAGGCGAATCCGCGCCGCACCCCACCGCATAGATTGGAGACGGAGCGATGAAACGCACCTATCAGCCTTCGAACCTGGTTCGCAAACGCCGCCACGGTTTCCGCGCGCGCATGGCCACCAAGGCCGGCCGCAAGATCCTGAACGCACGTCGCGCACGCGGCCGCAAATCGCTGAGCGCATAAACCGCTCACCGATCAGGTTATGAACATGACGCCGCCGGAGGCCCCTGAGGATGGTAAGAACCAGCCGAGGGTCAAGCCCCCGGCGGCGTCCGTTTGCGTGCCTGAGACATTGACTGTTCTCAAGAAACGATCCGATTTCCTGAAAGCCGCCCGCGCGCGCAGGCAGGGCACCTCGTCCATGATGGTGCAGGCGCGCAAACGTGCTGCGGATGAAGCTACGGGGATTCGCGTCGGCTTCACCTGTTCCAAGAAGGTTGGGAATGCGGTGGCGCGCAACAGCGCCAAGCGGCGCCTGCGCGAAGCTGCCCGCGCGGTGCTGCCCGCACAGGGTCAGAATGGTTGGGACTACGTGCTGATCGGCCGCGCCGAGGTCACTGCCGCGCGCCCGTATGAAGCTTTGCTGGATGATCTGCGCTATGCCCTGCGCAAAATTCACAGCGCGCGGAAATGACTCTGCTGTCTCATATCCTTGCCCTGCCCATTCGGGCTTATCGGCTGGTGTTCAGCCCCTGGGTTGGTTTCAATTGCCGCTATCAACCCACTTGTTCGGCCTATGCGCTAGAAGCATTGGAAAAGCACGGCGCCATCAAAGGCGCGTGGTTGACCGCCCGGCGGATCGGGCGCTGCCATCCTTGGGGTGGTGACGGGTATGACCCGGTTCCAGAGCAGAAACCAAAAGACTAGAGCAGACGTGTTTCAAAGAATAGCGGTCTCAACTCGGCCTTAAAGCAAGGTTGCCCTGCGTCGTGTGTGTACGGGTCGGGATTTCCTCGCGGTCCAACTTGCCAGAAATGGTGTGGAACACGTCTTCAAGAAATACCGGGTCATCAAAATAAAACGTGTGTCCGGAATTGATACCGCCGTCAAAACCGCCTTGTTTAAAGCGCGCCGCGCAATACACATTGGCGGCCTTGCTATGCAGCGGCCTGTTCATACCATTCCGCCCAACCCTTGGTGCAACCCCGATCCGTTTGACCGCAGATATCGACAGTACGTCATCCATTGTATTGTAGTAATTCGTCAGTCGTACGCAGTGACGATAAAGCGATGAAGACTTGGAGCTCTCCGGATCAAGCGATTTGACAGACAGATCTCCAGCCACCAGCATGACCTGGCTGACTGACCAGCTTTTGCTGGCAATTCGGGCTCGGTCATCGGCATCATCAAATGCCTCGCGCACCACATAGCTGCCCATCGAATGTGCCAGTACGTGCAAGTCGATCCGACACTCTGGTCGCTGCATCTCCGAAAACATCGCGACGCCGTCCCTCACCAGCCGGAAAGCCGATTGCTTGGCATCCATCCGGTCCTCCAGGTAATTCAAGGCCGAATCCGCACTGGGCCAGTCAAAGCTGACAACAACGCCTTTGAAGCCGTGTTCTTTTAGCCCTGCTTTGATTTTGCGGTGCCGCACAAGAACTTCCGCCTGAGAGTTATTGAACCCATGCACGTAGAACACGATGTCACCCTCGGTATAAGGGTTCGTCGTACCGCCCTGAGCGGCCAATATGACCTTGTCGCGCCATTCTCGCTTTGTGATCTTGTGCGACAGCATCATATCATCCGCGCTTTCCGGAATTTCCAGAAAATGGCTGGCTGCAGGCTCGTTAGAAAAGCCGTTTCCGCTTTTGCCGCGGGCAACAAAGGCATAGTCCATAATAATCTCCTCGATAAATGACGCCTTTTTATCACAGGTCAACAATGCCCCAAAATCTACAATCCGGCTTATCGCGCTTGCCCGCTTGCCATATCGACTGTAACCACGGCGCATGTTTGACGAAACTGACGATATCCACCCGCTCTTTGCTGGCGCACCCTCGACCACCGAGTTCAAGAAGCTGCGCAAACGCATCGTACGCCAGACCCGTGAAGCCATTGAGCACTACGGAATGGTGGACCCGTCCGCCCATGACAAGGACGGCAAACCGCCCCGTTGGCTGGTCTGCCTGTCGGGCGGCAAGGACAGCTATACCCTGCTTGCGGTTCTCTATGAACTAAAGTGGCGCGGGTTGTTGCCGGTCGATCTGTTGGCCTGTAATCTGGATCAGGGTCAGCCTGGTTTTCCCGCCACGGTCCTGCCCGAGTTTCTGGAACGCATGGGCGTGCCTCACCGCATTGAATACCAAGACACCTATTCCATCGTTGTGGACAAGGTTCCTCAGGGCCGTACGTTTTGCGCCCTGTGCTCACGCCTGCGCCGAGGCAACCTGTACCGGATCGCCCGCGAAGAAGGTTGCTCTGCCGTGGTCCTGGGCCATCACCGGGACGACATTCTGGAAACGTTCTTCATGAACCTCTTCCATGGCGGGCGCCTGGCCACGATGCCTCCGAAGTTGGTGAACGAAGAAGGCGATCTGTTCGTTTTCCGCCCGCTGGCCCACGTGGCCGAGACCGATTGCGAGAAATTCGCCACCTCGATGAACTATCCGATCATCCCCTGCGATTTATGCGGCAGCCAGGACGGCTTGCAGCGTCAGCAGGTGAAACAGATTCTGGATCAGTGGGAAAGAAACAGCCCCGGTCGTCGACAGGTGATGTTCCGGGCACTGACCAATGCGCGACCGTCGCATCTGTTGGACCCAAAACTGTTCGATTTCGCCAACCTTGTGCTAAACCCCGGCAAAAAAGACGAAAATTCGGACGAAATTCCTCAGCTGCGTTAACGTCTGACTCAGATTGGTTTTCTACGGTTGCCCAATACGTGCTTTGCCAAACGTAGAGGCCCAGAAAACCGATGTGGAAACATATCAAATTCGAACGCGTTCTTGATGCTCTCGCTTCTGTTCTGAGCGGTCCTGCCGCGCTGGCCTTTGTGCCCGCCATCAGTTTGGCGGCGTTCTGGATCGGCGGGGAACGGGCGTTGGTGGTTGCCGCCTTCGTTTTACCCTTGATATTCGCAGGCGCGGCCACCTTTGACGCCCGCGCCAACAGGCAGCTTCAGCGGCGCAACCCGCCTGGTGGCATGATGGCAATAGACAGCTTTTACAACGAGCTGGAAGGCATGTTCAAAAAGGCAGTAACCGATGGTGCGGATTCGGCTTGCCTTCTAATCGCCCTGGATGATTATTCCGACTTTCTCGATCTTCACGGCAATTCGGCGGCAAATCACCTGACCGACCAATTCGGCAGCCGTATTCTTTCTGTTATCCGAACACAGGATATCGCGACCCGCCTGGAACCTAACAAAATCGCAATCGGCCTGCATCCATCCCACCAATTGGATCTGGAGGCCTGCATTCAGATGGCGGGGCGCATTCAGGCCGTCGTTGAAGAACCCTTTACACTCAATGGTGCTGGTGTCTACGTTTCCTGTTCAATCGGATTCAGCCTGCTGAGCAGCGTCCCTAAGGATCAGTACGAGGATTGGGTCGACGCCGCAAAAGCCGCCTTGGACGAGGCGCAGCGGAACGGACCGTCGACCATTCGCGCGTTTTCCAGCGAAACACAGCGTCGCTCACGCATTCGCGCCAATCTTCGCAAAGAGTTTGAAGACGCGCTCGACAATGGTGAGATACGCCCTTGGTTCCAGCCACAAATCTCAACCGACACAGGTCGCGTTACGGGTTTCGAGGCTCTGGCCCGCTGGGAACACCCGCAAAAGGGTGTACTTAGTCCACAGGTATTCTTGCCGTTCGCTGAGCAGGCCGAGTTGATGGAGAAATTCGGTCAGGCGATGCGGCACCATGCTTTCGCCGCGATACGCGATTGGGATCGCGCCTCGGTCGTGGTTCCTCGGATCGGCGTGAATTTCTCTTCTGATGAACTGCGCGATCCAGCGTTGATCAACCGCCTGAAATGGGAGTTGGACCAGAATGATTTGACACCGGACAGGTTGGCGGTGGAAGTTCTGGAAACCGTGTTCTCGCGCCGCCCCGACGATGTGATTACCCGCAACGTGACCAGCATGGCCAAGTTGGGGTGCTGCATCGATCTGGACGACTTCGGCACCGGCCACGCATCCATTGCTTCGATCAAGCGCTTTGATGTTTCGCGGATCAAAATTGACCGCTCTTTCGTCGCCAAGGCAGATCGCGACGCCAGCCAGCAACAACTGGTCAGCGCAATACTGACGATGGCCGAGCGGCTGAATGTCGAAACGCTGGCCGAAGGGGTTGAGACCCAAGGCGAACATGCCTTGATGGCGCAATTGGGGTGCGATCATGTTCAAGGGTTCGGAATTGGCAAGCCAATGCCCTTTGAAAAGACGCTGGATTGGATCACGGCACATCAGAACAAGGTCAACGGAATGCCGAAGATCGGGCGCAAGACAGGACCGTAATCGCTGATTTACGCCACAGAAACGCGATCCAAAAGGAAATGACGGGCGAATCCGCTTGACCTTTGGGCTTGCACTCTGTTGAACCCACCGGGTGTGTTTCACTGCTTAAGGTGGCTGTCCCCGATGGACGATCAGAACAAGAATCTCATCCTTGCAACCGTGCTCAGCTTTATCGTGATCCTTGTTTGGTTCGTGCTGTTTCCCCCGCCGGAGCAGACACTCACACCAGACGAGGTTGAGATTGCCACCGCCGAGGGTAATGAGGTTCAGACGCCCAGCGCCGCAGGTACTGTGGGTGAGGCGACGGCGGCCGCAGAAGAAACCCTGCCTGAAGAGCAAGCCCCACGGGTTGAAATCGACACCCCCCGGCTGAAAGGCAGTCTGTCGCTGTCGGGCGGACGGATCGATGAACTGTTCCTGAAGGACTACAAGGTCTCGATCGAAGAAGGGGCGCCAATTGTCGAATTGCTGTCTCCGGTTGGCTCGGACTCGGCCTATTATGCCCTCTATGGCTGGGCGCCGGGAACCGGTGTGGCGGGCGCGGATGTGCCCGGCCCGAACACGTTGTGGACGGTCGAAAGCGGCGAAACGCTGGACGTCGACGCTCCGGTCACACTGAAATGGGAAAACGACAAAGGTCTGACCTTCCGCCGCATGATCTCGGTGGACGAAAACTATATGTTTACGGTCACCCAGTCGGTCGAAAACAATACCCAGGCCGAGGTTGGCATGGCCCCCTATGGCATCCTGGCCCGCCACGGCATTGGCGAGGATGGCGATCTGCCCGGTCTGAAGAACTTTTTCATCCTGCATGAAGGCGTGATCGGCATGGCCGACGGCACGTTGGCCGAGATTGACTATGGCGATGTCCGCGATTTTGATATCGACCCGAACGAACGCGCGCAAGCCGAGGTCTATCAGGTCAAAGAAGACGGTTGGATCGGATTTACCGATCACTATTGGATGACCACACTGATCCCGGAACCGGGAACACCGTTCAAGGCCGCAGCAAAATACGACGAACGCCGCAAGATATACCAAACCGAAACAGTGCTGCCGACCCTGACGGTCGCCCCCGGCGCTACCGAAGAGGTCACCACACAGCTGTTCGCAGGTGCTAAGGAATGGGAAACCATCCGCGAATATCAGTCGGAAGGCGTACAGAAATTCATCGACAGCATCGACTGGGGTTGGTTCTTTTTCCTGACCAAACCGATCTTCTGGCTGCTGCACAATATCAACGCGTTGATCGGCAATATGGGGTGGTCGATCATCGGCCTGACCCTGATCATCAAGGCGATCCTGTTCCCGTTGGCGTATAAGTCCTACGTCTCGATGGCAAAGATGAAAGAGCTTCAGCCGCAGATGGAAGCCCTGAAAGAGGCAGCAGGCGATGATCGTCAGAAGATGCAGCAAGGCATGATGGAGCTGTACAAGAAGGAAAAGGTGAACCCCGCCGCAGGCTGTCTGCCGATCCTGATGCAAATCCCGATCTTCTTCTCGCTGTACAAAGTGATCTTCGTCACCATTGAACTGCGTCAAGCGCCGTGGTTTGGCCCGTTCCGGGATCTCAGCGCGCCGGACCCGACCTCGATCATGAACCTGTTTGGACTGCTGCCGTTTGCCGGTCCGCAGCCCGACACGATCATGGCGCTGATCTTTATTGGTATCCTGCCGCTGTTGCTGGGTATCTCGATGTGGCTGCAGCAAAAGCTGAACCCGGCGCCAACCGATCCGACGCAGGCGATGATCTTTGCCTGGATGCCGTGGGTCTTCATGTTCATGCTGGGCAGTTTTGCGAGTGGTCTGGTTGTCTACTGGATCGCGAACAACACGATCACGTTCACCCAGCAGTACCTGATCATGCGCAGCCAAGGCTTTAAGCCGGACGTGTTCGGCAACATTAAGTCCAGCTTCAAGCGTACGCCGAAAACGGATGATAAATGACAGCTAAAGTGACCCAGCTTTGGCGGCATCCGATCAAAAGCCATGGTCGCGAAGCCGTCGAAACCGTAAATGTGACCCCCGGGCAGACCATGCCCGGGGATCGCGTTTGGGCGGTTGCGCATGAGGCATCCAAAGCGGATAGTTCAAAATGGGTCCCTTGCGCCAACTTCAGTCGCGGCGCAAAAGCACCACAGTTGATGGCGATTTCAACGCAATCAAACGGCGACACACTGACGTTGTCCCACCCGGATCGCCCGGACCTGACCTTTGCCCCAGACAGTGAACAACAGGCGTTTCTGGATTGGGTCCGGCCCCTAATGCCCGCAAACCGCGCGGCCTCGGCACGGATCATTCGGGTTCCAGGGCGCGGGATGACCGACAGTGATTTCCCTTCGATTAGCCTGTGCAACCTGGCATCGCATCGTGCGGTCGGACAAAAGCTGGGCCAAGATTTGTCGGTGCGCCGCTGGCGAGGCAACATCTGGTTCGACGGCCTGCCCTTGTGGGAAGAATTCGACTGGCTGGGTCGTGAGGTTCAGATCGGCGAGGCCGTGCTTCGTGTACGCGAGCGTATCACCCGATGTTTGGCAACCACAGCCAACCCTGACACAGGTGTACGCGATACCGATACATTGGGCGCACTTGAAACCTGGGGTCACCAGGATTTCGGCGTCTATGCCGAAGTTCTTGAAGGCGGCGCAATCTCGGTTGGCGATAAGGTAGAATTGTTATGAGCCCCCTCCCCTTTCCTTTAGCCGAAAACCCCGATGAATTCGCGTTGGAGCGCGGACGCAAATTGTTTGCGGGCGAGTCTGAATTCGTCAAGGGCGTGGTCGCCATGGATGGCCTACCTGCGCCGGATCGGCTTGAGGTTTGCTTTGCCGGCCGTTCCAATGTGGGCAAATCCAGCCTGATCAACGCGCTAACGGGTACCAAGGGACTGGCGCGCGCTTCGAACACTCCGGGCCGCACGCAAGAGATCAACTTCTTCACTCAAGGCCCCAAACTATATCTGGTCGACCTGCCCGGTTATGGCTACGCCAATGCGCCGGTGAAGGTGGTGGAAAAGTGGCAGCGGTTGCTGAAACAGTACCTGAGCGGACGTCAGACCTTGCGCCGGGCCTTTGTCCTGATCGACGCGCGCCATGGGGTAAAGCAGGTGGATGCCGAGATCATGAAGCTGCTGGACACCAGCGCTGTGACTTTTCAATGCGTTCTGACCAAGGCAGACAAAGTCAAAGCCAAAGAACGCGAAAAGGTGCTGGAACAAGTACGCGGCGCATTGTCGAAACATCCTGCGGCCTTTCCTGAAATCGTGCTGACCTCGTCCGAAAAAGGCGATGGCATTCCGACCTTGCGCTCGATCATCGCGCATCTGGAATGACTCTGCCGCTTCGTCTCTTTGCCCTGTTGGCCACACTGGCGCTGTTGCTGACCGGTGTGATTCCGCAGGGCTGGATGCCCACAATGGGCAATGACGGCAAGGTGTTGCTGGTTCTCTGCACCGGCGAAGGCACGGTCGAGCAATGGGTCGATCTGAACCCGGACGATCCCATACACGACGACACTGACGAGCGCGCAATGTGCCCCTTCGCGGGGCTGACCGCAGATGTCACCCTGACCACCGTCGGGGACACCATGCCTTTCGAGGCAACGATCCAGCCGCGCTGGGTCCACCACGACTTTACCCATCGCAGCGCCGGGTACTATGCCCGTTATGACGCGCGGGCGCCTCCCGTCTTCTCCTGATTCACCTCAACATCTGAGAGCCTGCGCATACGCTGCGCGGGGCAATTTTCGAATCCGGAGAACACTATGGCATTTGATAGCCAAACCCTGGGGGACACCCCGGCGCAAAACACTGCTGCGCAAAAGTTCTACTTCGCCGCCTGGCGGTGGCATTTCTATGCGGGGATTTTCGTTATCCCCTTCCTGATCATTCTGGCCGTCACCGGGTTGATGATGATGCTCATCACCCAATATGACGGTCGCGATGGCGAAAAAATTGCGGTCGAAGTTCAGGGAACCGCCCTGCCAATATCGCAACAGGCCGAGGTCGCGCTAACCGAACTCCCCGGCACAGTCGTCGAATGGATTGGCCCGAAAGCCGCCGATTTGGCCACCGTGTTTCGTATCAAAACCGAGGCAGGCCAACGCCTTGTAGCCGTCGACCCCTATGCCGGAGAGGTCCTGCAAATCTGGGATCGTCGCGCGGGCTGGTACGATCTGGCGGACAATATTCACTCGACCCTGCTGATCGGGACAACCGGGGATCGCATCATTGAAATCGCCGCCGGTCTGAGCCTGCTGATGGTCTTCACCGGTCTTTACATGTGGTGGCCACGCGGCAACGCCATGGCTGCATTTGTCCCCAACCTGCGCACGCGAGGCCGTGCTTTGTGGAAATCCCTACATGCCGTGATCAGTTTCTGGATGTCCGGGCTGCTGGTTGTCTTTCTGATCTCGGGCCTCTCCTGGGCCGGTGTCTGGGGTGGAATGATCGTACAACCCTGGAGCAGCTTCCCCGCCGAGAAATGGGACAACGTGCCCCTCTCGGACGATATCCACGCCAGCATGAACCACGGGCACCAAAACGACGTTCCCTGGGCACTAGAGCAAACGCCGATGCCCGCCTCGGGTTCTGAGGCCGGGATTGATGGCGTACCGCAAGGCGCGCCGGTGGATATCGATGCCTTGGTGGCGTTGGGAGTGGCGCTGGACATGTCAGGACGCTTCCGCGTCGCGTATCCCAACGGCGAGGAGGGCGTCTGGACCCTGAACCGCGACAGCATGAGCAGCGACTCGACCGATCCGGCAAACGACCGCACCGTTCATGTGGATCAGTATACCGGCAAGATCTTGGCCGATGTGCGGTATCAGGATTATTCGCTGATGGGGAAGTCCATGGCTGTTGGCATTCCGTTTCACATGGGGCTGATGGGGACGTGGAACTTTATCCTGAACGTCGTGTTCTGCCTGTCGGTCATCTTTGCTTGCGTCTCGGGCGTGGTGATGTGGCTGAAACGGCGGCCACAGAGTGCGGGGCGACTGGCCGCGCCGCCAATGCCTGCGGAAATGCCGCTGTGGAAAGGGGCTGTTGTGATCGGTCTGCTCACCGCGATGGCCTTCCCGCTGGTGGGTCTGACATTGCTGGCGGTGCTAGTCTTTGACTTGCTGCTGATCAGCAATATCCCGGTGATGAAAAAAGCCCTGAGCTGACAAATCCGGGCCGCATCGCATCGGTGCGGCCCGATCGATCCCGATGTTTCCGCTGTCTGGGTTTGGCAGCGTCCGCGAATGTCCTATACGTGCTGTGCCCCATTCACCTCGATTTCCGCCCCCGAGATGTATGAGCTTTCCTGAGAACACAGGAAATAGATAGCTGCTGCGACTTCTTCGGGCTGCCCTAACCGTCCAAGTGGCAACTTTTCCACTATTTTATTGGTGCCGGGGCTGAGGATTCCGGTTTCAACCTCACCAGGTGCGATTGCGTTCACCCGCACGCCCATTGGGCCGAAGTCATGTGCCATTTCCCGCGTCAGCGCTGCCAGCGCCGCCTTGGATGTAGCGTAGGCCGCGCCTGCAAACGGATGTACGCGCGACCCTGCAATGGATGTGACGTTAACGACTGATCCACGGGCTGCGGCCAATTCCTCTTTCAAGCCGCGCGCCAGAACAACGGAAGCAAAGAAATTGACGTGGAACACCTGCCCCCAAGTCATGAGGTCGGTGTCCAGCGTATTCAATCGCTCTCCTTCTGGGCCCTTCGGCGACACCCCCGCGTTGTTGACGAGGGCGTGTAGTTTGCCTCCGACCATTTCTTGCAGGACACCAACTGAATTGATCGTTTCGGCAGGATCGCTCAGATCCAGCTGCAAATGATTTTCTTTTCCTTCCCACGGACAATCATCCGGCACAGGAGAGCGCGAGCACGTGATAACCCGCCAACCTTCGGCATGGAACCGACGAACCGTTGCGAACCCAATGCCCCGGCTAGCACCCGTCAGAATAAGAGTTTTTTGCTCCATTGGATGTGTCTCCTGTTTCAGGGCATGCAGGCACACTAACAGTGGCGACTGCACTCACAACAGCGATCTTGGCTTATGCCGCCAAAACGCCTAACACGTGAGGAAGAGGACCAAGATATGAAGACACGAGACATGAACCGGGACTGGATCGCCACCGCCGCCACTTTGAACAGCGCATTGCCGTATCTGCAACGCTATGACGGTGCAATCGTCGTCATCAAGCTGGGCGGCCACGCCATGGGCAGCGACGAAGCCATGGAAAGCTTTGCCCGCGACGTCGTTCTGATGCGTCAGGTCGGGGTCAACCCGGTGGTCGTGCATGGCGGCGGGCCGATGATCAACGCGATGCTGGATCAGCTGAACATCCAGTCGGAGTTCGTGAACGGCAAACGTGTGACCGACAAAGCCACCGTCGAAGTGGTCGAGATGGTGCTGTCCGGCCTGGTAAACAAACGCATCGTGCAGGCAATCAATGGTCAGGGCGGCAAGGCGGTGGGCCTGTCGGGCAAGGATGCCAACCTGATGATCTGCGATCAGGCCGATCCGTCACTTGGGTTTGTCGGCTCTCCGTCGCAGATGGATCCGGCGATTTTGCATAACCTGTTCGCGCATGATGTGATCCCCGTGATCGCGCCTCTGGGCGCAGGTAAGAACGGCGAGACCTTCAACATCAATGGCGACACTGCTGCCGGGGCCATTGCTTCGGCGCTCAAGGCGGACCGGCTGCTGCTGCTGACGGATGTTTCGGGCGTTAAGAACGCGGGCGGCGAGGTTGTGACCGAGCTGAAAGCCGGTCAGATCCGCGAAATGACCATGGACGGCACCATTGCGGGCGGGATGATCCCCAAGACCGAAACGGCTCTGGATGCCTTGCACAGCGGCGTACGGGCCGTGGTCATTCTGGATGGGCGTGCGCCCAATGCGGTGCTGTTGGAGCTGTTCACCGAACACGGCGCAGGCTCGCTAATCCGGCCCGACTAATTACCCAACGGAGGAGACATGACCGGACGTCCCCCGACCTCCTCGACAACCTTCTATGACCGCGTGGAACATGCGGTGCTGCAAGCGGGTCTGATCGTGATGGGCGCCCTGCACCCACACCGGGTCGACGCCAAACAATTGGATGGCGGCACGCTGATCCTGTTGGGCGCGGGAAAATCATTCTGGCCCACGCTGAAATCCGCACCCGAATGGCCAGGCGACCACCCGGTTGATCGGTGGTCAACGCGCGTGGTTGGGCAGTTGGCCCGCGATCTGGGGGCCGAGGCACATTTTCCCTTCGGCGGCCCGCCCTACGCACCCTTCATCGACTGGGCCCTGAAATCCGGGCGTACCTTCAGCAGCCCGGTGGGCGCGCTGGTGCATGATACGGTCGGTATGATGATCTCATACCGTGGGGCGCTGCATTTTACCGAAGAGTTTATTATCCCCGAGGTTCCCGGCTCCTCTCCTTGCATCAACTGCCCGGCCCCCTGTACCCAAACCTGCCCCGTCGGCGCGCTGAACAGTCAGAATTTCTATGATGTCGGGGCCTGTCACGCTCATCTGTCCACCGCGGCAGGGCAGACCTGCATGACAGGTGGGTGTCTGGCGCGGCTGTCCTGCCCCCTTAGCGAGGGTGCTGGGCGCGATGCTGAGCAATCCGCCCATCACATGAAGGCTTTTCACCCGTCATGAGCCGCACCCTGATCCTGACTCGCCACGCGAAATCCAGTTGGAATGACTTGAATCTTTCGGATCATGATCGCCCTTTGAACAAACGCGGACGCAAATCCGCCCCGGCGATAGCCGGTTGGCTGCGCGCAAACGGCTGGCTGCCAGATGAGGTGCTAAGTTCAACATCGACCCGCACCCGTGAAACCTGGGACCGTATGGGGCTGCAGGCGGACAAGGTCACGTTTCACCGTTCGCTTTATCACGCGGAGTCCGAAGACATTCTGACCGAATTGTCAGGGGCGACAGAACCCACAGTGCTGATGCTGGGGCACAACCCCGGGATCGACATCTTTGCCAGCCGCATTGTCCGGGAGGCACCGGACCACGCCCGGTTCCACGACTACCCGACCTGCGCCACCACCGTGATCCGGTTTGATATCGACGACTGGGCGCATGTCCGATGGCACAGCGGCACCGTGCAGGGGTTTGTCATTCCACGGGAGCTGCTGGAATGAAAAAAGGCGGGGCAAAACCCCGCCTTTTCGTCCGTTTCGCTGAGATCAGTGGCCCAGAATCTGGCTGAGGAACAGCTTGGTCCGTTCGCTTTGTGGGTTGTTGAAGAACTCTTCCGGTTCGTTCTGTTCCACAATCTGACCGGCATCCATAAAGATCACACGGTTGGCGACCTGACGGGCAAAGCCCATCTCGTGCGTCACGCACAGCATGGTCATGCCTTCCTCGGCCAGCTCGATCATGGTGTCGAGCACCTCTTTGATCATCTCAGGGTCCAGCGCCGATGTCGGTTCATCGAACAACATGATCCGCGGCATCATGCAGAGCGAGCGGGCAATCGCCACACGCTGCTGCTGACCGCCCGAAAGCTGACCGGGGTATTTGTCGGCCTGTTCAGGGATCTTCACCTTTTCCAGGAAATGCATCGCACGCTCTTCGGCCTCTTTCTTCGGCGTTTTGCGCACCCAGATCGGGGCCAGCGTGCAGTTTTCCAGAATGGTCAGATGCGGGAACAGGTTAAAGTGCTGGAACACCATACCAACCTCGGACCGGATCTTGTCGATGTTTTTAAGGTCATTCGACAGCTCGGTTCCGTCCACGACGATCCTGCCCTGCTGGTGTTCTTCCAGCGCGTTCAGGCAGCGGATCAGGGTGGACTTGCCCGACCCCGATGGCCCCGCGATCACGATCCGCTCGCCTTGATTGACGGTCAGATTGATGTCGCGCAGCACGTGGAAGGCCCCGTACCACTTGTTCATGTTGGTGATTTCGATGGCGACCTCGTCGCTCACCTGCATCTTCGAGCGGTCGATTTCGCGTTCAATTGCAAGTTCAGACATGTGTTGAACTCCTTAGCGGTGGCCAGTCTGAAGCTTGCGCTCCAGATACATGGAATAACGGGACATGGAGAAGCAGACGACGAAGAACAGCACGCCGATAAAGGCGAACAGCTCCCAGTAGACGCCGTTCCAGGCGGTATCGGCGCGGATGCCGTTGGTCAGGCCAATCACGTCGAAAAGACCGATGATCGAGACCAGCGTGGTATCCTTAAAAATGCCGATAAAGGTGCTCACGATGCCCGGGATCGAGATTTTCAGCGCTTGCGGCATGATGATCAGCCGTTGGGCCTGCCAGTAGTTAAGGCCCAGACTGTCGGCCCCTTCGTACTGACCACGCGGCAAGGCTGCCAGACCACCCCGGATCACCTCGGCCATATAGGCGGCCGAGAATAGGGTCATCATGATCATCACTCGCAGGATGATGTCAAAATTGGTTCCCGGCGGCAGGAACAGGTTCAACAGCAGCGAGGCCACGAACAGCAAGGTGATCAGCGGCACGCCGCGAATGAACTCGATAAAGCCTACGCACAGGTATTTGACGATCATCAGATCGGACTGCCGACCCAGCGCCAGAACGATGCCGATTGGCAGCGAGACACCAATGGCCACAACACCCAACAAGATTGCCAGCATAAAGCCACCAAAGTCGCGGCTTTCGACCGGTTCGATACCAATGGGGATCACTGAATCAATCGCAACAGCAACCGGACCAGAGGCAAACAACCACCAGAGTATCGGCAATACAATCGCCAGAATCAGCGCCGTCAAGGAACCTGCGGCGGGTAGCGCCAGCTTGTATACAAAGTACCCAATGGCGAACCCAGCAGCGACCATCAGCGGCCCCCAAATGCTTCCACCCCACATCAGCCAAGGCAGCAGAAACGGATAGGCCGCCGTAACGAACAGCAGCTTCCGCGGTGCTTTGGTGAACAGGACCGGTGCAATTGACACAAGCAACAGAATGAAGGTCAGATTCGGCCGGAAATAGGCCGGCCAGCCGCCCGATTCAGGTGGGTTAGACCACGTCGCGTCCGGATGCGCCGGATAAGGCGGATAGAACCCGTACAGCAATTGCAGCCACCGGTCCTTGATAACACCCCAGCAGGCATGGCCATGAGTATCACCCCATGTCGCCATCATGATCTCGCGACATTCCGACAGAGAATTGGCATTCCATACGGATTCGAACGTCCATGACAGGATGTTGGACAGCACATAGTAGATGAAGAACAGTGAGATGATGGTCAGGATGGCGTTGAGCCAGCTTGAGAACAGGTTATGCCTGATCCATCCCAGCACACCGACCTCGGATGCGGGTGGTGCCTGCTCCGGCAACATTTCCGTGCGGACAAATGAAACATCACTCATATTACCGCTCCACCAGTTTGACACGGTTGTTGTACCAGTTCATCACCGCCGAAATGCTCAGCGAGATGGACAGATAGACCAGCATCAGCAGCAGAACGCATTCCAGCTCGCGGCCGGTCTGGTTCATGGTGATGCCACCCAAAGTACCCGTGATGTCCATATATCCGACCGCGATCGCCAGCGACGAGTTCTTGGTCAGGTTCAGATAGTTCGAGATCATCGGCGGGATAATCACCCGCAACGCCTGCGGCAGGATCACCAGACGCATGGTCCGGCCAGGGCGCAGACCCAGTGCGGATGCGGCCTCGGTCTGACCCTTCGAAATTGCCAGAATACCGGCGCGAACGATCTCGGCGATGAAAGCCGCAGTGTAAAGCGACAGGGCCAGCCACAACGCGATCAACGAGTTCCGCAAATGGGTGCCACCGGTGAAGTTAAAGCCTTTCAACTCAGGGTAGCCTAAATGAAAGCCCAGCACCGTCAGCAGAATAATCGACGGAACGAACAGCAAGCCCAGCTGGATGTGCCAGATGGTCGGACGGTCACCCGTCTTTTCCTGCGTCGCATTGGCCCAGGCCGACACTTTGCGCATTGCGAAGATGCTGCCGCCAAGAACGATCAGGAAGGCGATGAGGTCCAGCGAAACATCGAACCGCAGGCTCGACGTGCCGAACAGGTGAATATCTCCCAACCCGCGCGAAAACAGGAATTCGGGGATATAGACCCCGCGATTGGTCACAGCGACTGTGCCGAACAGATCCATAGTGGCTTCTGGGTTTTCACCCCGGAAGGCGCGCGGTGCCGGCAGGCTTTCGATCAGAATGGCCATGGCGAACACGATCCAAAGCAGCACTGGCACGTTGCGGAACATTTCGACATAAACCGTCATGATCCGCGCGATCAGCCAGTTATTCGACAGGCGCAAAACACCGACCATAACGCCAATGATCGTTGCCGTGATACAGCCCAGAACTGCAACAACCAGCGTGTTTAGCAGGCCTATGAACGCCGCACGCAGATGGGTATCGCGCGAGTCGTATTCCAGCAGACGCTGGTTGATGTCATAGCTGGCCGGTTCGGCAAAAAAATCGAACCCGACTGTTCTGCCCAGTGTTTCGAGGTTCTGAATGGTGTTGTTGATAATCCAGGCTGCCAGAAGCATGAAACCGATCATCGCTATGACCTGAATGGTCGCAGATCGGTACCGCGTATCGTAAAGGAGCATGGACAGCCGGAAGTGCTCCTTCGGCGGGTCAGTGAGTGTCGTCATGACCTATGTTTTTCCCCGTGCATCCCGGTTTATGGCAGAGTTTGCTTCTGCTCAGATCGTTCCGGGCGTGTTTCTTATGGAAGGAAAAAGGGCGCAGGTTGCCCCGCGCCCTTTTCCGTGGTTTTTAGCGGAAGGGCGGTGCGTAAAGCAGACCGCCATCAGTCCACTGAGCGTTCAGGCCGCGTGCCAGACCGATCGGAGTTTCTTCACCGATGTTCTTGGCAAACACTTCGCCATAGTTGCCGCCGACTTTGATCGCGCGCTGTGCCCAGTTCGCGTCCAGACCCAGCATCTCACCCAGCGTACCTTCGGTACCCAACAGGCGGTTTACCTCTGGGTTGTCGGTGGCACCGCTGGACATCTCGTCGATGTTCGCCGAGGTTACACCCAGCTCTTCCGCCGCGATCAGTGCGTTGAGGGTCCAGCGGACCACATCGCCCCATTCGTGATCGCCATGACGGACCAGCGGGCCCAGCGGCTCTTTCGAGATGATTTCGGGCAGGATCACGTGATCACCAGCGTTTTCAAAGGTGGCACGAGTTGCCGCCAGGCCGGATGCGTCGGTGGTATAGACGTCACAGGCACCAGCCAGATACTGCTGCTGCGCTTCGGCGTTGGTTTCGATCGGAACCGGCTCGTAGCTCATGTTGTTGATGCGGAAGAAATCCGCCAGGTTGAGCTCGGTAGTGGTGCCGGTCTGGATGCAGACCGTCGCGCCGTCCAGTTCCTTGGCCGAGCTGACGCCCAGAGCCTTGGGAACCATGAAACCCTGACCATCATAATAGTTGATGCCGACGAATTCGAACTTCAGGTCGACGTCGCGGCTGAAGGTCCAAGTGGTGTTGCGGGCCAGCATGTCGATCTCGCCCGAAGCCAGCGCGGTAAAGCGTGTCTTACCGGTGGTCGGAATGAATTCTACAGCGGTCGGATCGTCCAGAACGGCGGCTGCAACGGCGCGGCACACGGCCACGTCAAAGCCCTGCCATTCGCCATTGGCGTCCGGGCTGGCAAAGCCGGGAACACCGGTCGCCACGCCACAGTTCAGTTTGCCGCGCGCCTTGACATCATCAGCAGTCCCCGCCGCAGCCGCACCAGCAGCCAGGCCGGCGATGGTTGCCACGCCCAAGATTACGGATTTTTTCATTTTTACCTCTTCCTGATTTCCCGTCCCTATCCAGAGACGGCTCTGTCCGGCACCTTTGGCACCAGAAAGGTTTCCCCAAAGGTGTCTCCCCTTTAGTGGGCACGAGTTTGGGCGTATTCATAAACAAACGTCAAGGCCCGGATCAGGGAAAACGATGAGTCAATTCAAAGATGACTTGTTCCACGTTGGAAAATCAGGCTGTAAGGGATCAAATCGAGAGGTCAAAAAATCTTTTTGCGTGCAAAAAGGCCGCCTTTTTGGTTTCCGCTACGTCAAATGCCTCATCGTCGTGGCCCCATTGCTCAATCTGCCAAATTTCATCCAGCCTGGACATTTGCCAGATTTCTTCAACATTGCGCCAGTTCAGAGCAGTCGCAAAACCAAGGACAAGCGAGCCTGACAAGCTGACAAGATCATGGAATGCGGCCAGTTGAAAATCGTTAAGCTGATGAACACGCAGCTTTAGGATGTTCAAAGCCGTTTCCGATTGCGGCTGATGCAGCACACCAGCCACGGGCAACAGCCGCGCAGATAGCACCTCGGCCGCCCAGTCCAGGGCCGGATCCCATTGCTCGGCCTGACGTTTTTGCAACTCTTGCGGGTGTGCCGCGCGGTAGCACAGCAAATCCGAATCCCCATAGTCGGCCAACATGTCCGCAACCTCGGCGTGTTGGTGGTGGACCTTGTCGATGGCAGCGTTGGCCGACCGTGTGAATGGCATGACTCGCGGGTCGATCTCTTTTTCCTGCGCATCCCATTCCGCAGCCACCTGTTCGGCCATGGCCTGTGTGGGCAGGACCAAGGCCGCCTTGGCTGGAGTTTTCACGCGGCGGCCGTCCAATTCGACGGTGAATCCCCCCTCGGCATCGACCACGGCACTTTCGGTCCAAAATCGCTTGGGTTTCCAATCGCTCATGTTGTCAGGTCCAGATATCGTCCAGCGCTTGCGGCAGCTGGTCAAAGGTTTCAATTACACAGGTCGCACCGTCCAGAGCGGACCGGTCGTGATAGCCCCAACTGACACCGATGCCCGCCACCCCGGCGGCGCGGGCCATGTCCATGTCGAATCTTGTGTCGCCGATCATGACCGTGTTGGCCGCGTCCACCCCGGTTTCACTGCGCGCGGTGTCGATCATCGAAGGGTGCGGTTTCGACGGGTGGTGATCCGCAACCTGCCGGGTCACGAAATACCGCTCCAGCCCATGCGCCTCGATCAGTGCGTCCAGCCCGCGCTGGGACTTACCGGTGGCCACGCCCAACAATACTTCCGGCATTGCGTGCAGCGCCCCAATGGCATCCCGCGCGCCAGGATAGAGAGGAGAGCTTGCAGCGCCCTTTTCAAGACGGTGCGCGTGATAGGCTTGTTTATACCCCTCGACCAGGCACTGCTGATCGCTGTCCGAATGTTCTGGCGCCAGTTGTGCCATCGCGTTGGGCAGGGACAGACCAACAATGGACAGAATTGCGTTGCGGTCAGGCACCGGCAGGGACAGCGCCCGAAAACTGGCGGTCATCGCCGCGACGATGCTGCCCTGGCTATCGACAAGGGTGCCATCCACATCGAACAGCACCAAACGCAGCGGTGCGCTCATTGCAGTTCCTCGAAGGGATCATCGGCGGCCAGATCCTCGGTCCAGCCAAAGGTGTCCCAGCTGTGTTTCATGTGATCCGGCAATGGCGCCGTAATGGTGATGGTCTTGCGCGTGGTGGGATGCTGGAACGAGGCCTGCCGTGCGTGCAGATGCAATTTCTTGCTGATGATACCGCCCAGTTGCGCGCCCCACCCGTCACCAAGGTTTTCCTGACCCGAGCCGCCGTATTTGCCATCGCCGATGATGGGATGCCCAATTGCGGCCATATGCGCGCGCAGCTGATGCGTGCGGCCCGTGATCGGCTCCATCGCCACCCATGCTGCGCGTCCCGCCACCCGGTAAAGCGTGGCATAGAGCGTGTGCGCCCGTTTCGCGCCCGGCGTGTCGTTGATTTCGTTCAGATGCACGGGGATCATCTTTTCACCCTCACCGTGCTTGCCGTGGCCCGCGGCTTTGACCAGCCCGGTCTTGATCTCACCCAGATAGGGCGTCGGCACCCCGGCGACCAGCGCCCAATAAATCTTGCGCGTGTCGCGGTGACGAAAGGCGGCGGTCAGCCCTTTAGCCGCCTCGCGCGTGCGCGCCATCAGCAACACGCCCGAGGTGTCCTTATCCAACCGATGCACAAGGCGGGGGTTTTCATCATATCCAAACCGCAGCGCCTCGGACAGGCTATCCACGTGGCGCGTCTGACCACTGCCGCCCTGAACCGGCAAGCCTTGGGGTTTGTTCAGCGCCAGAACATGATCATCGCGATAAATGACGCAGGACTGGATCATCTTGGCGTCGGCATCCGAAATACGATGTTTGACCTCGGCAGGTTTGTGATCGGCATCGGGCAAAGGCGGTACACGGACGACCTGACCGGCCTCAAGCCGGGTCGAGGCTTTCACCCGCCCGCCTTCAACCCGCAGCTCGCCCTTGCGGCACATCTTTTCGATGCGCCCCTGGCTGACATGGGGAAACAGGCGGCGCAGCCACCGGTCCAACCGCTGGTCGCCATCACCTTCTGCCACGGTGATCATCTGTACGCCGCTCATGCTGATATCCCCTGCGTCGCGCGACGTGTTCGCGCGCTAAGCCTGTCTGTACGTGTCCTAGAAAACATGCGCGTCTGTGGCCTGCTGCACCGCAAGAGTCAAGCCGACCTTACCCGTTGCGCTGGGCCCGCAGCTTGGCAAAATAATCCAGCCGCTTTTTCAACTCGCGTTCGAACCCACGTTCGACCGGCTGATACAGTTCAGGCCGGTCCATACCGTCAGGGAAATAGTTCTGACCTGAAAACCCATCCTCGGCATCGTGGTCATAGGCATAGCCCGCGCCATAGCCCTGATCCTTCATCAACGAGGTCGGCGCATTCAGGATATGCTTGGGAGGTGGTTCGCTGCCCGATTGCTTGGCCAGCCGCATCGCCGCCTTGTAACCGACGTAAGCGCCGTTCGATTTGGGGGCCAGGGCCAGGTAGACCAGCGCCTGTGCCAAGGCCAGTTCCCCCTCGGGGCTGCCCAGCCGTTCATAGGTCTGCCATGACTGCACGCAGATCGCCTGTGCCTGCGGGTCGGCCAGACCGATATCCTCAACCGCCATCCGGGTGATCCGCCGCGCCAAGTATCGCGGGTCTTCGCCCCCCGTCAGCATCCGCGCGAACCAATAAAGGGCAGCGTCCGGATCTGACCCGCGGACCGATTTGTGCAAGGCTGAGATCAGGTTGTAATGCTCATCCCCCGATTTGTCGTATTTTGCTGCACGCCGCATCAACCGGGTCGACAGCGCATCCGGGTCCAGCGGCGCATCGACCTTCCACACCGCGATCTGCTCGATCAGGTTCAACAGCGCACGCCCGTCACCATCGGCCATTTCCTGCAACGCCTCACGTGCAGGCCCGGTCAGCGGCAATGCGCGGTCCAGCTCTTTCTCGGCCCTTTGGGTCAACCGTTCCAGATCGGTCAGGCTGAGCCGTTCCAGCACCAGCACTTGCGCCCGGCTGAGCACAGCAGCATTTAGCTCAAAGGACGGGTTTTCGGTCGTGGCCCCAACCAGCAGGATCGTCCCATCCTCCATATGGGGCAGGAACCCGTCCTGCTGGGCTTTGTTGAAACGGTGGATCTCATCCACGAACAGCAGCGTGCCCTGCCCGTTCTGGCGGCGGATCTTGGCGGCTTCGAACACTTTCTTGAGGTCCGGCACGCCAGTGAAAATTGCGCTGATCTGAACGAAATGCAGATCGGTTTCCTGCGCCAGCAGCCGCGCGATGGTTGTTTTTCCCACCCCCGGCGGCCCCCAGAACACCAGACTGGATAAGCTGCCCGAGGCTAGCATGACCCCCAGCGGCGCATCTGGGCCCAGAACCTGTTCCTGCCCAATCACCTCAGCAAGTGTTTGCGGGCGCAACCGATCCGCCAGCGGCCGATGCGCAGGCGGTGCGGGCGCGGCGGCCCCGGTGTCGAACAGATCGCTCACGCGTTACAACCGGAACCGCAGGGAAACCGAACGGCCACCGCGCAGGATGTCAAAATTCAACCTGCGCCCCGGATCGGTCAGCGCATCGACTATGTCTTGCGGGTGGTCGATCTGCGCGCCGTTGATGCCATTAACCACATCACCCACACGCAGCCCAGACCGCCCTCCGTATCGGTCTGCGTCCACCACAACAACGCCGGTTTGCGACAGCACCAGCCCCAGCCGCGTGATGACCGCCGGATTAACGCGTGAGACCGTCAACCCAGGCATGACCGTCTGGTCATCCAGTGTGGTCTCGTCGGCTGGCGGGGTCTCGGGTGCCCGGACAAGGGCTACTTCCAGATCCGAGCTTTCCTCGCCGCGCAACCGGGTCAAAACCGATGTGCCGCCGACACCCGCCACCGACATGCGGAACTTCATCTCGGCCGGAGAGTTCACTTCATCCCCGTCTACGTGGGTTACCACGTCACCTACACGCAGACCTGCATCGGCAAGCGGGCTAAGGGGGTGCAGGTCAGAGATTACCACACCCAACGGGATCACCAGACCCAGCGACTCGGCGATATCGGCGCTCATATGCTGACCTGCCATTCCCGCCCAAGGGCTGACGAAATGGTCATTACCCTCCTGCGCTTGCCGCAGGAACTCGGCCACCAAATTGGCCGGGATCGCAAATCCAATGCCGTTCGATCCGCCCGAGCGGGTCAGAATGGCCGTATTTATCCCGATCAGATCCCCGTTCACGTCAATCAGCGCCCCACCCGAGTTTCCCGGATTGATTGCCGCATCCGTCTGGATGAAATAACCGCGCGCGTTGCCGGTCGCAGCCCCGGTCCGGGCCAGCCCTGAGATGATGCCCGACGACACGGTCTGTCCCACCCCGAACGGGTTGCCGATGGCCAGCGCCAGTTCCCCCACCGCGACTTGATCGGAATCGCGCAGTTCCAGGAACGGCAGATCGTCAGCCTCTTGCAGGCGCAAAATGGCGATATCGCTTTCCTTGTCACCCAGTACCACCTGGGCCGAATACTCCCGCCGATCCGTCGTCACCACGCGAATTTCCGTAGCAGTACCAACCACATGGTAGTTCGAAACGACGTAACCATCCTGCGAAAGGATTACGCCGGACCCCAGCGAGTTCTGAACGCGCGGGCGCGGCTCGGCCGAACCGCCGCCAAAGAAATCCCGAAAGAACGGGTCCGAGAAAAACGGGTTGGCCCGCCCCTGCCGCACGATCTTAGCATAGATGTTGACGACCGCCGGTGAGGCCTCTTTGACCACCGGGGCGAAACCCAACGATATCTCGGCTTGTGATTGCGGCACGCGGGTGTCCGCAGTGGCTACCGAGGCGCATGCGAAGGAAAGAGCGATAAGTGTCGCGCGGAACATATAGACCTCAACTTGCAGAGTTGCGTTGGATATGCGCCCGCGCGAAACGTAATGCAAGCTTCCGGTGACAGTCAGTTAAGAGGAGCGTTCAACCGCGTACCCTTGGTAATGATCCCGCCGCGATTGCCAACATCAATGGTTCCGTAGCGCTGCTTGAACACCTCAGGCAATTCGCGGTCTCCCTCGGGGGATAACCAAAGTCGGAACAGATGACGCCGCTCGTCCGGGTTCGGCCAGTCGGTGAACCCTGTCCGGTCATGCAGCTGAGAATGATTATAAACGAACTGCATGTCTCCGGGTTGCAGCCGCATGGTCAGGTACATTTCTGGATCATTTGCTAACGCATCAAACCTGTCCAAAGCCGCGACATGGTCGGGTGTCAGGCGCATGGCATCAGGAAACCTTTGCGCGCTATCGATATACTGGCGCTGGTAGAACACGGTGAGCTTGCCGTCGTGCCAGCAAAATGGAGGGATCGTCATGAATGGTTGCATGCCTTCCGGCACTTCGCCCCGGCGATCGGTCGCGATGGGGTCGAACAAACGCTGCAGCAGGTCGGGGCACTCGGCACGCATTCGATTATAGATGGTTTCGGCACTGACCAACAGTGAATCCCCACCCTCTTTGGCGTCACGCAAACATAGCAGCCCGACGATATCGGCGCTGTCCGTGTGAAAGGTCTGCCGCTCGTGGGTCTGGTAAATCCGCGTGTTCGGGTCATTGGCATCCGCGCCAATGTCACGGACATGCCCTAGAATGTGGCCCTGAGCGTTCTGTGAGCGTGCAGACCCCAGATGTGCCCCCGCCCCGCAGAAAATAGCCGCTGCCATCTCTTGCGTGTACGATTGCACCGGAAGGCCCCGGATTACCTCAAATCCGATCCCATTGATCAATTTGTCGCGCAGATGTTGCAGATGGCCGTCAAACCGTTGTAACGGAAAATCCGCTTTTGAAATTTCCCCGATGTCGCGCCCCAAGCTCAGATAGTGACGGGCAGCTTGTTCAAGATCGGCGATGTCCTCGGGCGAAAGGTCGACAATCCATTCATGCTCGCGAGCGCTCATCTGTTGTCCGGTCCAAGCGGAAGGTCCTGTGAATTCACTGGGGATCTCGGATATTTCCGTCATCATCTGTACTCCACACATATCTTTCAGGATAACGCGGGAAAGATGGTTTTACATTGCCGTAAATCGCCGGAAATGACGTTAGTTAGACGATAGACCTGTATTGTCCGCCTGCAAACAGGTGGCGCACGCATCATTCAACCGGCGACCAATCCTGACCGGGATCGTAGGACGTAAAATCCGCAGTTATTTCCAGTGTTTCGGGGCCAAAATCCGCCTCGAAAACAATTCCGTTTTCGCCCACAAGGAATGAATGGATACCGGTTTCACCATATTCGGCAGGAACTGCCAACAGGGCGTGCCCGGCGACAAACCTATCACCGACATAATAGGAATAAGCGCCACCCGGTGCATTTGGACCCTGCTCTTGCAGGATAGTATAGTAATACCCCAGGAAGGGCTCGGCATCGTAATCAACCTCGCCATCACTCCAACCCGAAGCGGCAGCGCGGGCCAGTGCTGCACCGACAAAGCTGTCTTCTTCGGGCCAGAACAACCCGTTTCTGACGCCTGGATCCGCAATAATCGTCTGAGCAAATTCCATAACGCCATCACCATTGTGATCGACCAGCCTGAACGCAGCCTGAAGATCGACGTAAGCCTCAAGCAGTTCGATCACGTCCAGTTCGTTCAAGCCAATCTCGCGGGCAGAGAGTTCCTCGACGCCGGCTTCGAGATCGAATTGCCAGCCGTCTGCGCCTCGGGAAATGGGGATCGGGAATGGCCAGCTGTCTTCACCCAACAAAAGAACGACGCCGTCCTCGTCGGGTTGAAATCGGTAACCCTCGGCGTACATGGCAAGTACTTCCTGCCGCCTTTCCTGATCCTCGACAGGATCGCCTGTCCCGATCAGGTCTTCCGCCTCGGGCCCAAAAATCTCCAGCAACTTGCCTTGGTCATCCGCCCTCAGGGCATCAACAAAGGCATCAAGGGCAGTTTGCGGCGTGTCGAACTGAGCCCCATCTGAAAGTGCCGCACTCGCAGTTGCGGTAAGAAAAATAATGGAAAACACCGAATTACGCATCTTACCGTCTCCGCTTGCCTTTGGCGGCATGGCCGCGATTGGACGCGCTGTGGGTTCTTTTCCCTGACGCCTTTTTCTTCATCGCCTGCCCCTTGGAGGCCTGTGGCTTGCGCTGAGCCGCTTTCTTGGCCTGAGGCTTCTTGGCAGCTTGGGGTCTTTTTTGGACAGGCTTTTTCGCAGTCTCCGGTCTTTGCTTGGTACGCTCAACGGCTTGCTGCTTGGCTGCGGCCTTATCTTGGTCGACATTGCCTCGGTTCACCTGTGGCAGGTCTTTTTTTCCACCGTCCCGGTTGGCAAGCGCACCGCCAGCGACGGCTCCTGCGCCCGCTCCGGCGGCAACCGCTGCTGCCCGCTCACGCGAAGCGCCATCCCGACTGATATCGGCAGCACCAGATTCGCGGCTTAGTTTCGCGCGCAACTCATCTGTGCGTCCTTCGGGACGGTTCACTGGCAGATCGCCACGGCCACTTTCGGGCCTTTTGTGGTTCGAGATTTTATCCTGTGCCTGTTTTTTGCGGTCAGGATCGGGTTGCCATCCGATATCCGTCCGGTCCCCAAGATCAATGTCCCTGTCGATATTGACGTTGCGGTCGACATCAATGTCGATATCGGGGTTCCTGATGATGGGTTGACCATTCCATCCGCCACAATTCCGACAGCCCCAATAGTCGTACCAATCATCATCGTCGTCAAAAATTTCGTCAATTAGTGCGACCGTTCCAAAGGTCAGTAACGCCGCACCAACCACATCCCCTGTCGATGGACCGGTATAAACTGTTTCGGGGTTGTATTGCGGCACATATACCGTCTCGGTGTTTGTGGGCGTGATGACTACCGTTTCGTCTTCGGCCACTTCAACTGTTTGTTCAGGGCCTGAAACTAGTGCGCCACTGTCGATCGCCTGGTCCCGCATCACCTGAACAGCGTCCATCACATCGTCGGACTGGGCCAGCATCGCGGTGCCCATGGTTTCGGTCCAGTCAATATGAGTGGCCATCTGCCCGACAACTTCGGGAAACGCCGTTGCAAGAACACTGACCGAAGGATCCCAGCCCATGGCATCGATTTCCGGCTCCAACTCAGCGGGGTCACGGTCGGCGTTGTCCAGCAAAAAACGCTCGGCCTTCACAATTTCCAACGGCTGGGTAGCGGCGACAAATATCTGGATAAGCAACGTGTCCGGATAAAGAGCGACCGGTGCAACCAATGTTTGCAGCTCGGCATCTGTCAACAGATCGGATTGATCAGTTGACGTTTCTTCGGCCGCGGGATCATTGGATGTTTCCTGAGCATAAAGCGCGGTTGATGCGCCAATACCGAGCACAAAAATCAGATACCTAAACATATTGCGATCCTTTAATTTCTTAAAGGATCACCCAAGATTGCGATTCTGGCAACAGGAGGACCAGTTGGCCGCCTGGTCCGCGGAACCAAAAAACCCCCGCGTCCGGAGACACGGGGGTTAGAATTCAGAAAGCAGGGCCTTCTTATTCTTCGTCTGCTGCCTCTTCGGCGGCAACGCGGGCTTTGTCGGCCGCGCCTTTGGCGTCGACGTCGCGATCTACGAATTCGATGATCGCCATCGGGGCCATGTCGCCATAGCGGAAGCCAGCTTTCAGAATGCGGACGTAACCGCCCTGACGCTCGGCATAGCGGGGGCCCAGAACTTCGAACAGCTTTGCGACGTATTGGTCTTCTTTCAGCTGCGATGCGGCCTGGCGGCGGGCGTGCAGGTCTCCGCGCTTGCCCAGGGTGATCAGTTTTTCAACGATCGGGCGCAGTTCTTTTGCCTTCGGCAGAGTCGTTTTGATCTGCTCATGCTCGATGAGCGAGCCAGCCATGTTCGCAAACAGCGCCTTACGGTGCTCATGTGTACGGTTTAGGCGGCGGTAACCACGTGCGTGACGCATTTTCTAGTTCCTTCTTTCGCGTTTTGCTTTGTCTGGCCGGCGATGCGTGTCACCGGCTCTCCTTGGGGCGGAAGTGCCCGTTTCGTCCCCGGCAGTCCCGGGCATTTGGGAAGACGCGCTTAGAACGCGTCTTCGAATTTCTTCGCCAGATCTTCGATGTTGTCGGGCGGCCAGTCCTCGACATCCATGCCGAGGTGCAGACCCATGCCGGACAGCACTTCTTTGATCTCGTTCAGCGACTTGCGGCCGAAGTTCGGGGTGCGCAGCATCTCGGCTTCGGTTTTCTGGATCAGGTCGCCGATGTAAACGATGTTGTCGTTCTTCAGGCAGTTTGCCGAACGGACCGACAGTTCCAGCTCGTCTACTTTCTTCAGCAGCAGCGGGTTGAACTCAAGACCATCGTCTTCGTCCTGACGGCCAGCCGATTCCGGCTCGTCGAAGTTGACGAAGATCGACAGCTGGTCCTGCAGGATACGAGCGGCAAAGGCCAGCGCGTCTTCCGGTGTGATCGAGCCATCTGTTTCGATCTTCAGGGTCAGCTTGTCATAGTCCAGAACCTGACCTTCACGGGTCGGCTGAACGTCATAGGCAACCTTTTTGACCGGCGAATAAATCGCATCGATCGGGATCAGGCCGATAGGCGCGTCTTCCGGCTTGTTCTTCTCAGCCGAGACATAGCCCTTGCCGGTGTTGACGGTCAGTTCCATGAACAGGTCGGCACCATCGTCCAGGTGGCAGATGACGTGATCGCGGTTCAGAACCTCAATGCCGGCGCTCTCGCTGATGTCGCCGGCGGTGACAACTGCGGGGCCTTTCGCATTGATCGACAGACGCTTGGGGCCTTCGACTTCCATGCGCAGGGCAACCTGCTTGAGGTTCAGGATGATGTCGGTGACGTCTTCACGAACGCCTGCGACCGAGGAGAACTCGTGCAGGACGTTGTCGATCTGGACGCTGGTGATGGCCGCGCCTTGCAGCGAGCTCATCAGAACGCGGCGTAGCGCGTTGCCCAAAGTCAGACCAAAGCCACGCTCCAGAGGCTCGGCAACCAAGGTCGCCTGACGTGCAGGATCGTTGCCCGGCTTGCCTTCCAGCTGGGTCGGCTTGATCAATTCAGCCCAATTCTTATGGATCATGTAATCCCTCCATTCCTGTCCGCGCCCCATGACCAACAAGGTGCAGACGCCCGAGGTTCAAAATGACGTGCTGGGGCCGTGCAAAAAACACAGCCCCAGCTCAATTCAAAATCGCTTAGACGCGACGACGCTTCGGCGGACGGCAGCCGTTGTGAGCGATCGGAGTCACGTCACGGATCGACGTGATGTTGAAGCCCACAGCAGCCAGCGCGCGCAGAGCCGATTCACGACCCGAACCGGGGCCCTGAACTTCGACTTCCAGCGTCTTGACGCCATGTTCCTGCGCCTTCTTGCCTGCGTCTTCTGCAGCCATCTGAGCGGCGTAGGGTGTCGATTTCCGCGATCCCTTGAAGCCCATGGTACCGGCAGACGACCACGAGATGGCGTTGCCCTGTACGTCCGAGATCAGGATCTTGGTGTTGTTGAAGGTCGAATTCACATGGGCGACGCCCGATGCGATGTTCTTACGCTCTTTGCGCTTAACGCGAGTCTTATCACGTGCCATCAGTCAGACCCTCCCTTATTTCTTCTTACCGGCGATGGCCTTTGCGGGGCCTTTGCGGGTACGAGCATTGGTGTGGGTACGCTGACCGCGAACCGGCAGGTTGCGGCGGTGACGCAGACCGCGATAGCAGCCCAGGTCCATCAAGCGTTTGACGTTCATCTGAACTTCACGACGCAGGTCACCTTCGACGGTGAAGTTGGCGTCGATGTGCTCGCGGATGGCCAGAACTTCGGCGTCGGACAGTTCGTTAACGCGACGGGTTGCGTCGATACCTACGGCTTCGCAGATCGCTTTGGCCGAGGTGTTTCCGATACCGGTGATATATGTGAGGGCGATAGGTACCCGCTTTGCAGTCGGGATGTTTACGCCGGCAATACGTGCCACGTGTCACTTTCCTTTTCGTTGCGGTTCCGTAACTCCAGAACCTTTTTTCACAACGCTTTACCGTGGCAGTGAGGCCAGAGGGTTCAGCATTATTCGAGGTGGTCGGGGCAATTGGGACGAATCCCGCATGCGGTCTTGATTCCCTTTAGGGATGGGGGTCGATATGGGCTTTTGGCAACGCCGTCAAGCCCATATTGATATCAGCCAAGGATCGCCTCAATCGACGCGGTGACTTCCTTGATATCCGCCAGTCCGTTCACGGGGCGCAGATCGCCCTTGGCGTAGTAATAGCCGATAAGCGGCGAGGTCTTCTTGTAATATTCCATCAGGCGCGTACGCAGGCTGTCTTCGTTGTCATCTGCACGACGTTGGAAGTCATTTTCCTTACCGCAATTGGTGCATTTACCATCCGCAGGGATTGGTTTGGTGATGTCGTTATAAACCTCACCACACCCGCCACAGGTCGAACGCGCCGTAATACGGCCCACCAACGCATCATCATCGACGCGCATCTCGATCACTGTGTGCAACGACTGACCCAGCTTGGTCAGCAACGCCGCCAGTGCATCGGCCTGCGCCAGTGTACGGGGGAAGCCGTCAAAGATGAAACCGGCGCCTGTTTCGGTGGTCAGCTTCTCTTCGATCAGGCCGATCACGATCTCATCAGTGACCAGCCTGCCCGCATCCATGATCGCCGCAACCTTCTGCCCCATCTCGGTGCCCGAGGTCTTGGCCTCGCGCAGCATGTCGCCAGTGCTTAACTGAACCATGCCGCGTGTTTCAACCAGGTGGCGCGCCTGCGTCCCTTTACCGGCCCCCGGGGGCCCAAGAAGAATGATGTTCATCGACGAGAGGGTCCCTTCCTGCCGCGTTTCTTACCTTTGCCGCGCAGTTGGGACTTTTCAATCAGCCCTTCGTATTGGTGCGCAAGCAGGTGGCTCTGAACCTGTTGGATCGTGTCCATGGTCACAGAGACGATAATCAGAACCGAGGTGCCTCCGAAATAGAATGGGATGGCAAACTGGCCCCGAAGGATTTCAGGTAGCAGACAGACCGCCGCCAGATAGGCCGAACCCAGAACCAGCACGCGGTTGACCACGTATTCCAGATACTCGGCGGTTTTCTTGCCCGGACGGATACCCGGCACAAAACCGTTCTGCTTTTTCAGGTTGTCCGCCACATCGTCCGGTTTGAATGACACGTTGAACGTATAGAAATAGGCAAAGAACACGATCATCGAGGCGAAAAACAGCAGGTACAACGGCTGTCCGGGGCCAAAGTTGGCCAGCAGCCACGACATCACCGGCCCGTTGGTCGCACCCGACGAGAAGGTCGAGATCGTCACCGGCAACAGAAGCAGCGAGCTTGCAAAGATCGCCGGGATAACGCCCGCCGGGTTGACTTTGACCGGCAGGTGGCTGGAACCACCTTCATAGATCTTCATACCGGCCTGACGGCGCGGATATTGGATGTGGATCTTGCGCAAGGCCCGCTCCATGAACACCACAAAGGTGATCACGGCGATAACCATCACAATCACACCCACGATCACTGCAGGGCTGATCGCACCGCTGCGTCCGCTGGCAAAGAACTGCGCCAATGCGGCCGGAACCTCGGCAATGATGCCGACGAAGATGATCAGAGAGATACCGTTACCGATGCCACGTGCGGTAATCTGCTCACCCAGCCACATCAGGAACATGGTGCCGCCAACCAGCGTAATCATGGTCGACATACGGAAGAACATGCCCGGATCGGTTGCCAGATCACCCGATTCCAGCGATACGGCCAGACCATAGGCCTGAACGGTGGCCAGAGCCACGGTGCCGAAACGGGTATACTGGTTGATTTTCTTGCGTCCCTGCTCGCCCTCTTTCTTGAGCTGTTCGAGCGCGGGAACCATAGATGTCAGCAGCTGCACAATGATCGAGGCTGAAATGTAGGGCATGATGCCGAGGGCAAAGATACCCATCCGCCCCAGCGCCCCGCCAGTAAACATCGAAACCATGCCGCCGATGCCCTGCCCCGCCTGCTCCATGAACTCGCGCAGGGCCTGCCCGTCGATCCCCGGCACCGGAATAAAGGTGCCCAGGCGATAAACGATCAACAAACCCAGCGTAAACAGGATGCGGTTGCGCAGATCGGTGGCTTTGCCCAGGGCAGACCAACTTGTGTTGGCTGCCATTTGTTCTGCTGCTGATACCATAAATCGGTCTCTCTTATGAAAACACCGCCCGGAACCGTTTTCCGGCTCGGGCGGCGTCTGGGAAAACTCTGAAGACTATGTAAGCGGGTCTTTGCCCGCTCACAAGCGCTTACTCTGCCGCAGCAGCTTTTGTGACCGTCAGTGAACCGCCCGCTTTTTCGACTGCCTCAACGGCAGCTTTCGAAGCACCGGTGACTTCCAGGTTCAGCTTGGCGCTGATTTCGCCTTTGGCCAGAACGCGGATCCCGTCCAGCTTGCGACGCACCAGACCCGACGCAACCAGAGCGTCTTCGGTAATCGCAGCTTTGGCGTCCAGCTTGCCGGCGTCGACGAATTTCTGGATCAAACCCAGGTTGATAACGGCGAATTCCTTGCGGTTCGGCTTGTTGAAGCCACGCTTGGGCAGGCGCTGGTACAACGGCATCTGGCCGCCTTCATAGCCATTGATGGCCACACCCGAACGGGATTTCTGGCCTTTGATACCACGGCCACCCATTTTACCTTTGCCGGAACCGGGACCACGGCCAACGCGGGTGCGTTTCGGCGTGGCGCCAGGATTGTCGCGCAATTCGTGCAGTTTCATATCGC
The DNA here is from genome assembly GCF_013032005.1 of Ruegeria atlantica. Classification (GTDB taxonomy): domain Bacteria; phylum Pseudomonadota; class Alphaproteobacteria; order Rhodobacterales; family Rhodobacteraceae; genus Ruegeria; species Ruegeria atlantica_A. The sequence continues at coordinate 23,098 of NZ_WQBE01000009.1, read as the reverse complement.
TTCTCCTTAGCCGGATGTGACCCCCGAAGCGTGATGGGCCAACCACGGCATTTCTTGGTTTTGATTCGAATGGCGCAAGGCCACCGCAGGCGTATAGGCCCGTTGACCTCTCTTGGCAAGCCCGCGGAAGCGTACCGCGCTAGTCCTCGGCTCCACCCGCCTTTTCAGCGGACCCTTTATGCGGCCGGATGGGGGCTGCAAGTGGGTCGATACCGTGCCTCTCGACCAGTTTGCCCACCAGACTGTTCGGATCGGGTCTGCCGCCATATTTGGTCCGCATGATCGCTCGCATCCGTCGACCGTATAGATGGATCGAAACCGTATCCTCTTTCATGTAGTGGTCGATTCTAGCATTCGGCCGGGCAAGGGCACGGCGGCGCGTGAAGTTCAGCGGATAGAAAACGTGCTCGGGCAGCGCATATTTGATCTCACCCGTCTGCTTCAGTGCCCAGGTAAACGCCCGTGGCCCCCACACCCCCCAGAACACCTCAGGGACGTTTACCGGCGCTCCGTTCTGCAGCGATTCTTCCAGCGGCTTTCGGTGCCTCGGAGGCAACCACGGCGGAATGAAATAAGGATCATTGGTTAGCTCAATCAATTTGCCCAGTGTATCACTATCCTGAGGCAGAGCGAGCACGCCTGTGGCCACCTCACCTTCGAGCCGCCCATAGTAATGGCCGTTGGGTGTCGAGAAAGGCTTCAGACAGTAAGCATCGGTATCTGCCCAGATCAAATCAGCTTCTTGCGCCAGCAGTCGATACCGGAACTTGTCCGAGTGAGGTGCCGGGCTTCCGGTTCGGCCATGAGTCACAAACTCGGAATCGGGCAGTACCTCACGCGCATCGCGGTGCTCGACCCCATCGGGGATGTTTGTGACGTTGTCATAAGTATAGAGGCGCACACTTTGTCCTGCGTCCAGGTAAGACTTGATGCAGAGCTGTTCCAGGAAACTCAGGGGGCCTTCGACCCACAGCATTCCAATCTGATATTCACGCGCCATACTAAGTCTTTCCGCCAAATTGAACCGAGCATAAAAGTCGCTTTTCTGGCGTGTGCCTTATATGCGGCGTCCTCGCAATGCGCCCGGTCAAAAAACTTCAGCGCTGTGACGCGATAGACTCTCAAACAAAAAAGAGGCGCCAAACGGCGCCCCTGAATTCGTGGATCAGTTTGCTGTGTTACGAGCAGTAAACGTGATCATGCGCGATGTCTTTGATATCGCAGCGGCGCACACCGATATCGTTCAGTTCGCGGTCGGTCAGGCTTTGTAGTTCCGAATAGGTGCGATTGAATTCTGCGCGCAGAGCGTAAGCCTCTTTTACCTTTGCTGCAAAGTCAGCGATGCGAGCAAAAACGGTGATGCCGTGAGTGGTTGTTGCTGTATAAGCCATATCTGAATTCCTTTCCTGATCGGGGCGTATTCCCCGATGTTTCCTTGTGTGTTCCTTGTTTGGACAGGGTTCAGATAGGAGTGTTCGGTATCGCTAACAACGAAGATTTCGGTCTAGCCGCTATGCGTGCATTGAATAGCTATGCGGGGCGCTGTGCTTAACTGGGACCTTTACTGGCTTCTCTGCTTTCGCGCACTTCTTCTGCGGGCGGTCATCGCCCGGCCATCCCGAATACTAAGCCCCATCAACGTCAGATTGGTGGCGCCAGCGATCAGTTCAACGACTTGCACAATATAGAAGCTGGTGTCGAATGATCCTGCGTTTGCTTTTGCGCTAAGGTAGATGGCGGCGGGAACAAGGATGAGAAGTCCGTTCATCGCTATGATCGGCATCCGTTTCTTCTTGGCGAGCGCCTGGACATCTTTGCGGCGACGCCCAAGAGACATGCCGGATGCACCGACAATCACCATTGCTGGCACCAGAATAAACAGTCCGCTGACGATCATGGATTTTACCGCGGCGACGGTCGCATGGGTTGCAAATAACTCGCTGTACAAGGTGGATGTCCAGAAAACGAGGATTGTAAGAAAACCTAATACTCCGGCGATGGGGTGGATGGTTCTTAACATGTTGCTACTCCGGTTATCGCATCAGGCGACGCAGTGGTTTTCAACTGCGAGCTTTCGTACAAGATGTGGCCGCGCCACAGCACTATCTGGATAGTCCGCGATCCGTCGCTGAAATTCGGGATTGGTAAATGCGTCGCGGAAACTTTGGACGTCCTGCCAGATCGCGTAGTTCACAAAGGTCGAACTGCCAGCGATGCCCTGATGGAGCTGGGTAGAAATATATCCTGGCTGAGATTTCATGAAATCTGCATCATGCGCCCAGGCCTTCAGCAGCGCCTCTTTGTCTTTGGCGTCCACTGTGAACAGGTTGATCAGCACTACCGGACCTTCTTCGGTCTGCATCTGATCTGCCAGCGTGACGATATTGTCCAACTCTTCGATACGAGCCATTTCGATTCCTCTCAATTCTTTTCCATAGCAAGCTATGTATTATTGCATAGCTTGCTATGCAAGTATAAATCTTGAACATGAACTTTGAAAAAGAAAACTCGGCCGGATACCTGGTCAACCACATGGCGCGGTTGTTTGCGAAGGAATTGCAGCAGCACATTGCGCCCTTGGGCATCGTTGTTGGGCAATTTCCGGTTTTATTGCAGCTTTGGCTCAAAGACGGCGTGACGCAAAAAGAATTGCTGGGCAAAATAGATGTCGAACAAGCCACGCTGGCGAACACGCTCAACCGAATGGAACGCGACGGCTTGATCAAAAGAACAAAGAACCCCGCTGACGCCAGAGCCCAACTGATTTGGTTAACTGAGAGGGCCACAGCAATTCGAAACAGCGCCTATGAGTCTGCTCAAAGCGTAAATGCCGAAGCCCTACAGGTGTTGAGTGAAGCAGAACAGGCACGCTTCATGGACTATATGCGCCGTATAATAGAAAAAATGCGTTCAGATTGAACTGACACCATATCGATTAAACTAAGAGACCGTCATAACCCTTAAATGAAAAAACGCCCCCGAAATATCGGAGGCGTTTCTAACTTTTCGAAGATGTCGCGCTTAGCCGCGTTCTTCGATGATCTCAACCAGATGCGGGATCTTGTTGACCATGCCGCGGACCGAAGGAGTATCCTCCAGCTCACGGGTTTTGTGCATCTTGTTCAGGCCCAGACCGATCAAGGTCGCGCGCTGTTCAGCGGGGCGGCGGATCGGGGAACCGATCTGCTTTACGACGATGGTTTTTGCCATGGGTCGCTCTCCTTATGCTTCTGCTTCAGCAGCTGCCGGTGCTTCGTCCCGCTTGGGCAGGATGTCAGCAACTTTTTTGCCACGACGCTGTGCAACCGAACGCGGGCTCTGCTCTTTCTGCAGGCCGTTGATGGTGGCGCGGATCATGTTGTACGGGTTCTGCGAGCCCAGCGACTTGGACACAACGTCCTTGACGCCCAGCATTTCGAACACGGCACGCATCGGACCACCGGCGATGATACCAGTACCTTCAGGTGCGGTGCGCATTACAACTTTACCGGCGCCGTGACGGCCTTCGATGTCGTGGTGCAGGGTCCGACCTTCGCGCAGTTGCACGCGGATCATCTGACGCTTGGCTTGCTCGGTCGCCTTACGGATGGCTTCAGGTACTTCTTTCGCTTTACCTTTGCCAAAGCCGACGCGGCCTTTCTGATCGCCGACAACCACCAGAGCGGCGAAGCCAAAGCGCTTACCACCTTTTACGGTTTTCGACACACGGTTGATCGCAACCAGACGATCGGCGAATTCCGGTGCTTCGTCGCGGTCACGACCACGGCCCCGGCGGTTTTCACGTTCTGCCATTTTGGCATCCCTTCTCTCACATGGCGCAATCGGCGCCGTTTGTTCAATCCAAGTGAGCCCCGACTGTTGCCGAGGCCCCCGGATCATCGGGGCAGCCGCAAAGCTGCCCGCAAGTCTTAGATCTTCAGGCCGCCTTCACGCGCAGCGTCGGCCAGAGCCTTCACTTTGCCGTGGAACAGGAAGCCGCCACGATCGAAATAGGCCTCTTCGACGCCTGCCTTCTTGGCACGCTCGGCGATGGCCGCGCCCACTTTGGTGGCCGCTTCGACGTTGTTCTTGCCAACGACACCCAGATCTTTTTCCAGGGTCGAGGCCGAGGCCAGGGTCACGCCACGCACGTCGTCGATCAGCTGAACAGAGATGTTCTTGTTCGAACGGTGTACGGACAGACGCGGACGACCCGCGTTGACCTTGCGAAGTTTGTTCCGAACGCGCAGGCGGCGCTTCAGAAACAGGGTTCTTTTGCTGTTTGCCATGGTTTGCGTCCTTACTTCTTCTTGCCTTCTTTGCGGAAGATGAACTCGCCCTTATAGCGGATGCCCTTGCCTTTGTACGGCTCGGGACGGCGCCATTCGCGGATTTTGGCCGCGACTTCGCCCACCTGCTGCTGGTCGATACCTTCCACAACGATCTCGGTCTGCTTCGGCGCGGTGATGGTGACACCTTCCGGAGCGGTGAAATCAACGTCGTGGCTGTAGCCCAGGTTCAGCTTCAGGGTGTTGCCCTGCATCTGAGCCCGGTAACCAACACCCTGGATCTCCAGCTCTTTTTTGAAGCCCTGGGTCACACCGGTTACCAGGTTGGCAACCATGGTGCGGCTCATGCCCCACTGCTGGCGGGCGCGCTTGGACATGCCACGGGGGTTGATTTGCACAACATTGTCTTCGACCGACAGCGTTACGTCATCGGTTGCGGTGAAGCTGCGGGTGCCTTTCGGACCTTTCACTTCGATGGTCTGGCCGGACACAGTGGCGGTAACGCCGCTGGGCAGCTCGACCGGTTTTTTACCAATACGAGACATTGACAGACCTCCTTAGAAGACGGTGCAGAGCACTTCGCCGCCAACATTGTTGGAGCGAGCGTTTGCGTCCGACATCACACCTTTCGGAGTGCTGACAATCGACACGCCCAGACCCTGACGGACCTGTGGGATGTCATTAACGCCCATGTATACACGGCGACCGGGCTTCGAGACCCGCTTCAGCTCGCGAATAACAGGGGTGCCTTCGTAGTATTTCAGGCTGATTTCGATGGCCGGATGACCGTTTTCACCGGTCGTCGCTTCGTAGCCACGGATATAACCTTCGTCCGCCAGCACGTCCAGAACCCAACCGCGCAGCTTGGAAGCCGGGGTGGAAACGGTGGACTTGCCGCGCATTTGCGCGTTGCGGATGCGGGTGAGCATATCGCCGATAGGATCATTCATATCTATGTCTCCCTTACCAGCTCGATTTCACCATGCCGGGGATCTGACCAGCAGAACCCAGCTCGCGCAGCGCAATACGGCTGACCTTCAGCTTACGGTAGTAAGCATGAGGACGACCGGTCAGCTGACAGCGGTTGTGCAAACGAGTAGCCGAGCTGTTGCGCGGCAGTTTCGCCAGTTTCAGACGCGCTTTGAAACGCTCTTCCATCGGCTTGCTCTCGTCATTCGCGATTTCTTTCAGCTCGGCACGCTTTGCGGCATATTTGGCCACCAGGCGTTCGCGCTTCTTCTCGCGTTCGATCATTGCTTTTTTAGCCATGTCTTAATCCTCCCGGCGCTTATGCGTTGAAGGGCATGTTGAATGCTTTCAACAGTGCCTTTGCTTCAGCGTCGGTTTTCGCTGTGGTGGCAATTACGATGTCCATGCCCCAGACTTCGTCGACTTTGTCGAAGTCGATTTCGGGGAACACGATGTGCTCTTTCATGCCCATGGCAAAGTTGCCCTGACCATCGAAAGACGGCTTAACACCGCGGAAGTCACGAACGCGCGGCATCGCGATGGTGATCAGACGATCCAGGAATTCGTACATCCGGTCACCGCGCAGGGTCACTTTCGCACCCAGCGGCATGTCTTCACGGACGCGGAAACCCGCGATCGACTTTTTCGCCTTGGTTGCAACGGCCTGCTGACCGGCAATCGCAGTCAGATCCTCGACAGCCGCTTTGGCCTTCTTGGAATCTTTGACAGCTTCTGCACCACAGCCGATGTTCAGAACGATTTTTTCCAGCTTGGGCAGCTGCATGTCGTTCTTGTAACCGAACTCTTCTTTCAGAGCGGGGCGGATGGTTTCAGCGTACTGAGCCTTCAGGCGCGGAGTATAGGTTGCGTTATCAAGCATCGATCACGTCCCCTGTGGTCTTGGCGAAGCGAACCTTCTTGTCACCTTCCATACGGAAGCCAACGCGGGTGGCTTTGCCGTTTGCGTCCAGCAGTGCCAGGTTAGACAGCTCGATCGGGTTTGCCTGGGGCAAACGGCCGCCTTGGCTGTTCTGGGTCTGGCGGGTGTGGCGGATGGCGATGTTGATGCCGTCGACAACAGCTTTACCGGCTTTCGGGTCAACCGAGGTAATCGTTCCCTCTTTGCCCTTGTCCTTGCCGGCCAGCACGACGACCTTGTCGCCTTTGCGGAGTTTAGCAGCCATGATTACAGCACCTCCGGAGCCAGCGAGATGATTTTCATGAAGTTTTTGCCACGCAGTTCGCGAACAACGGGGCCAAAGATACGGGTACCTACGGGCTCGTTGTTGTTGTTCAGGATGACAGCGGCGTTGCGATCGAAACGGATCGCGGTGCCGTCTTCGCGACGGACTTCTTTAGCGGTGCGTACGACGACGGCCTTACGGACGTCACCTTTCTTTACGCGGCCGCGTGGGATGGCTTCCTTCACCGAGACGACAATGATGTCGCCGACGGAGGCGTATTTACGCTTGGAACCACCCAGGACCTTGATGCACTGAACTCGGCGTGCGCCGGAGTTGTCAGCGACATCCAGATTGGTCTGCATCTGGATCATGTGGTTTCTCCCGACCTGTGGGGGCTGGTCTCGTTAGATCCCCCAGGGTTTCGACAAATGGAAAAATCCCGGAAGCTTACGCCTCCAGAACTTCCCAACGTTTCGTCTTCGATTTCGGCGCGCATTCGATGATGCGTACAGAGTCGCCGACCTTGAAGGCGTTCTTTTCATCGTGAGCCCGGTATTTCTTGGACTTACGGATGGTTTTCTTCAGAACCGGATGCGTAAAGCGGCGCTCGACGGAAACGGTTACGGTCTGTTCGTTGGCGTCGCTGGTTACGGTGCCGGACAGGATACGCTTGGGCATAGGATTACTCCTCCGATGCCGCGGCAGCGGCCTTTTCGTTCAGAATGGTTTTGACGCGGGCAGCATTGCGGCGGGCCGCTTTGATGCCGGCAGTGTTTTCCAGCTGACCGGTTGCCTGTTGAAAGCGCAGGTTAAAGCTCTCTTTCTTCAGGTTGGCCAGTTCCTCGCGGAGCTGGTCCGGGGTCTTGTCACGCAGTTCTTGGGCGTTCATCGCCTTTTTCCTTTGCTCAAAACACCAGAAGGCCCCTTATCAGGGTCACCTTTGACCTGGTGGATGAATGATAGACATACGAATCCCCCGACTCAGCCGGGGGAACGCAAGATGCCGCTCTATAGGGGGTTCAGGGGTGGGTGGCAAGGGAAAGTTTGGTAAAACGGAAGCCACTGGCAGTTAGGACCAGTGGCTCCTGCGCAAATCAGACTACGACCTCTAGCTTATCGAGAAAAAGTTCCCCTTCAAACTCTATTGCCAACGAGTCAAAATCATCCGCCGACTCGAGTTCTAGTTCATACCGTAGCGGACCTACGAACACTGCACGCAGGCATACATCCCGAAGCGATGCCTTAAGTTCCACAAGACGTGTTCGGCCTGTAATGCCAAAAGGCCCCTTGTCGAAGAAATCGTACCTGTAGTTAGCGCAAGGTGCCCAAACACCAACATTCGCAACGAGTGTCGGCTTTCCAGGCGGTTGCGCGTTTATCCAAGCAGAAACTGACGTGACATCGACGCCCGAACTGGGCGTTGGTACTGTTGTTGCTTCGACAGAAATGTTAGGTATCGTCGCTGATCCAACCCCCCTGACTTTGCCGTCCACGGTGACAAATGCCACGACTGAGGTCTTGCCAATGGTAATTGGCAGCCAGCGCAATTTGAATTTCAGCACCTGTGGCCCTTGAACGCATGGCCCGTCCGTTGACTTGATATTCAGTGTGATCGGTTCAGCTTCTGGAGACGTAACATAGCCATCCGGCACTCCGAGTTCTCCCCCCAAACTTGCATAACAACCGGTTGGGACAACAACGATAGCTTCGACGTCGTATGTCTTCAGGTCCGCGTTTATTTTAATTGAAACTAGAGGCTTAAAATAGCTCATTGCACTTCTCCTAATCAGGACTAAAAAAGTGCAATTCAAAATATCACAATGAGAGCTGAAAACAAATTCCAAATAGAAAAGGACACTCTAGAACTCGGTTCGAATTCCGCTCAAAACCGTCCGGCTACTCCCACTTAAAATTATAGCTGATCCCGATCCGATTTTCCTCCGCCATGCTCATCAGCACCTCGTGGCGCAGCCAGCGACTACATTAGTCTTTCAAATTGTTCCACAAACGCAAAACGCGGCCTCGTTTGCACGAGACCGCGTCTTCAACTGTCTAAGTCTGAGTGACTTACGCCAGAGCGATGTTCACAGCTGCCTCACGACCGTCACGGCCGGGCTCGATGTCGAATGTTACTTTCTGGTCGTCGGCCAGGCCAGTCAGACCCGAGCGCTCAACAGCCGAGATGTGCACAAACACGTCTTTGCCACCGGTCTCCGGTGCGATGAAGCCAAAACCTTTAGTTGCGTTGAACCATTTTACGGTGCCATTGGCCATATCCGTATTCTCCTATTAAATTGCTGTCCGCGGGATTGCGACAGCGCGGCGTGGTCGGTCTGGATCGAGAGACTGAACGCCAAAATTCAGGAGACAGTGGTCGAAAAAGAAAAACGTAAGCGTGCCCCACATGGTTCATGGCCGCTCACATTGCAAGGTTTTTCGACAACGCGAGGTGAAATGTGATTGGCAGGAACACCGCCTGTTCGCCGCGCAATTGCTCTGCTGGTCCAATTACCGTACGGGGAACCGGGGCTCATTCCCACTTGTAGTTAAAGCTAACACTAATCCGCTCTTCCTCGGCCATGTTCATCGGCACCTCGTGGCGCAGCCAGCTTTCCCACAGCAGGACATCGCCCACCTGCGGTTTCATATAGATGAACGGCTGCAAGTCCCGCCGTCCATCTTTTAAACGCGTAGGTGCCGCCATCATGCGGCCCGAGCGGGGATCTTCCAGCTTCAACGCGCTGGCCCCTTCTGGCATCGCCACATAAGTGGTGCCCGAAATCACACTGTGCGGGTGCAGGTGGCTGGAGTGCATCCCGCCCTCGGGCAGGATGTTAATCCACAGGTCCTCCAGCTTCAGCTCGCCCTCGCCCAGATCAAACTCCAAATCCTTGGCAAAGGCCGCCACGTGTTTATCCAGAGCCTTGACCAATTCGGCAAAGATCGGGAACCGCCACGGCAGATCGGTCAGCGAGGCATAGCTGGTGTAACCAGGATAGCCGTTCTCCTCACACCATTCCTGCCCGGCCTCATCATCCTCGGCAATGACAAGGCAAGAGTTTTCCAGCTCTTCTGGGTCGATCTTGGGACCAAACTCGGACAAAGCTGCGCGATAAAGACGGGTAACGAAGAGTGATTCAATCTGGGCCATAGGCTGGGCATAGCCCAAGCTCTGATCCAAGGCCAGCCCCAGCCAACCCTTAGTTTTTGATTGGCCCCGAGCCGCAGCGCGGGATCGGGCGCCCGCCATCCGCGTAGGCCAGACACATGACAATCTCATCCGGTTTCGGCGCGTCGGGAATGCTCAGCGTCATGGTATCGAAATGGTCAAAGGACCACGGATTGTCCTTGTGTCCGAGGGGCAGATCAATCGCACATCCCGGTGCCCCAAGTTTGGCATTCGACGGGATGACGGCTTCACCTCCACCTGCTGATGCGCGCATTGGAGCGCCGAGTTTCGGATGGATCAATGCGCCACCTTGTTCGAGATCGCCATTCGCACCCACAATCGCTGCTTTACCGTAGGAAATCGGCGCTCGGTCGAGTTGAGAAACAGCCTCGGACGCTAGGTCTGCCCCAAGCATTCCTCCAATTTCAAAAAGCTCGGACAAGTCTTCCGAGAATTTACCGGCCAGCGGGTTTTGTATGACAGCCAAAGCTGCAACTCGGCAGACCGGAGCGCATGGTTGCCCAAACTGGTCGGTGGTTATGACCTCTTTGACAAAAACCTTTTTGCGTAGCTGAAACATACAACCCTCCCATTCACTCTGGGCAGATTATGGGGGCTATGGGCAAAGGTCGACTTTTTTCACTCATCAGTGGGATGGATCGCAAAAGACTAACACAATACCCCCTGCCGGCGTCCTGACAGGGGTCAATCTTGTCACGAACGAGTGGTCCCCAGTCGCTTACCAGTCTTAGGGAACCTAAACACAGGTCTTGATCGGCAGCTTTATAGTGATCCGACTTGAGCTTGCATGCCCAGAGATCAACTGAAACTCTACCCAGACGTACTTTAACCGGCTTTGCAGTGACCGGAGTATCTTGGAAGATGCGAATCCAGACACGCCCTATTTCTTCAGCAAATCGGGCCAGAACTCGTTTGCTTTTTCAATATTGGCATCAATATCGCTGGCCCAGATGCGCCGCACCTGCGGGCTGTAATTCAGATACAGTTTTTCGTCCCAGATGCGCCATGCGAACGGGTCGACATCGGCCACCGCATTCTGGCTGGCCGCATAAGCGCAATATCCGCCATATTGAGGAGCATACTTTGCCGGGTCAGACAGAAAAGCCTGACGGTTTTCTTCACTCTGAAACACCCAGATGGCGCCATTGTGCTGAGCCGTGATTTCAGGATCGCCCTTTTGCGGATCACCGCCTTGCCAATAAGTCATGACGTCATATCCGTTCATCGCAAGCTTGTTGAAATACCCTAGGTTCACCTCGGGCGACGCGGCCCAGGTTTTTGCGGGGGCGACCACGGTACCAACGGCCATCAGAAACAACAGAACGAAATGGCGGAGGGTAAAACTTGGCATCAGTATCCTACTCGATGGCAGAGAGGGTTCGTCCGACTTTAGCCACGCCTGTCTGCCGATTGCCAGTCACGAGTCTGTAAACCGGCATGTGGCCATTGATGGTTTAAGTCCCATAAACTGCGTCTGAAACCGAGAACGCAAAACCCCCGCCGGTATCCCGACGGGGGTCAATCTTTTAGCGAGCGGGGTAGCCCCCCAATCGCTTACCAGTCTTCGCGAACCACAACGCGAGTCTTGATCGGCAGCTTCATCGCGGCCAGGCGCAGGGCCTCGCGGGCGATGTCGTCATTGACGCCGTCGATCTCGAACATCACGCGGCCAGGCTTGACTTTGCATGCCCAGCGGTCGACCGAACCTTTACCTTTACCCATACGAACTTCGATCGGCTTTGCAGTGACCGGAGTGTCGGGGAAGATGCGGATCCAGACACGACCCTGACGCTTCATGTGACGCGTCATGGCACGACGTGCAGCTTCGATCTGGCGTGCAGTTACACGCTCAGGCTCAAGAGCTTTCAGGCCGTAGGTGCCAAAGTTCAGATCAGAGCCGCCCTTGGCGAGACCCTTGATCCGGCCTTTGTGCATCTTGCGGAATTTAGTACGCTTTGGTTGAAGCATATCTTTCCCTCCTTAGCGACGACCGCCACCAGCACCACGAGGTGCAGGGCCGTCCTGGAGTTCCTGTGCTTTACGGTCACGTGCCTGCGGATCGTGCTCCATGATCTCACCTTTGAAGATCCAGACCTTGATCCCGATGATCCCGTAGGGGGTCATCGCTTCGGCATGTGCGTAATCGATGTCGGCACGCAGGGTGTGCAGAGGCACGCGGCCTTCGCGGTACCACTCGGTCCGTGCGATTTCGGCGCCGCCCAGACGGCCAGCGACGTTCACCCGGATACCCAGGGCGCCCATGCGCATGGCGTTCTGAACCGAACGCTTCATCGCGCGGCGGAACGAGACGCGGCGCTCCAGCTGCTGAGCGATGGACTCGGCAACCAGCTGCGCGTCAAGCTCGGGCTTGCGCACTTCGACGATGTTCAGGTGCAGTTCGCTGTCGGTCATACGAGCAAGCTTTTTGCGCAGAACTTCGATGTCTGCACCTTTCTTGCCGATGATGACACCGGGACGTGCAGTGTGGATCGTAACGCGGCACTTCTTGTGCGGACGTTCGATGATCACACGGGCAACACCGGCCTGCTTGCACTCTTTGTTGATGAACTCACGGATCTTGAGGTCTTCCAGCAGAAGATCACCGTAGTCCTTGGTGTCGGCGTACCAGCGGCTGTCCCAGGTGCGGTTGACCTGCAGGCGCATGCCGATCGGATTTACTTTATGACCCATTAGGCTTGCTCCTCAACTTGACGCACCTTGATGGTGATCTCCGAGAACGGCTTCATGATCTTGCCGAAACGGCCACGGGCACGCGGACGACCACGCTTCATGACCAGGTTCTTGCCAACCCATGCTTCGGCGACGATCAGCTCGTCAACGTCCAGGTTGTGGTTGTTTTCGGCATTCGCGATTGCGGACTGCAGGCACTTCTTGACGTCCTGCGCGACACGCTTGTTCGAGAAAGTCAGGTCGGTCAGAGCCTTCTCAACTTTCTTGCCGCGGATCATTTGCGCAACCAGGTTCAGTTTCTGCGGGCTGGTGCGAAGCATGCGCGTTTTCGCCATTGCTTCGTTTTCAGCCACGCGGCGGGGGTTCTTTTCCTTGCCCATGACTTACTTCCGCTTCGCTTTTTTGTCTGCGGCGTGACCGTAATAGGTGCGAGTCGGCGAGTATTCACCGAACTTCTGACCGATCATGTCTTCCGAGACGTTTACCGGGATATGCTTCTGGCCGTTGTACACACCAAAGGTCAGACCCACGAACTGGGGCAGAATGGTGGAACGACGCGACCAGATTTTGATGACTTCGTTGCGGCCCGACTCGCGCGCTGCTTCGGCTTTTTTCAGCACGTAAGCATCGACGAAAGGACCCTTCCAAACAGAGCGAGACATAGATTAACGTCCCTTCTTCTTGGCGTGCCGCGAGCGGATGATCAGCTTCTGGGACGCTTTGTTCTTGTTGCGGGTACGCTTACCCTTGGTGTCCTTACCCCACGGAGTAACCGGCGTACGGCCACCCGAGGTACGACCTTCACCACCACCGTGCGGGTGATCGATCGGGTTCATTGCAACACCACGAACCGACGGACGAACGCCCTTGTGGCGCATACGACCGGCTTTACCGAGGTTTTGGTTGCTGTTGTCGGGGTTGGAAACGGCACCGACGGTGGCCATGCATTCCTGACGGACCATGCGCAGCTCGCCCGAGCTCAGACGGATCTGAGCGTAGCCGCCATCGCGGCCAACGAACTGAGCGTAAGTACCGGCCGCACGTGCGATCTGACCGCCTTTGCCAGGCTTCATCTCGATGTTGTGGACGATGGTACCGATGGGCATGCCCGAGAACGGCATTGCGTTGCCCGGCTTGATGTCGGCCTTGGCGGATGCCACGACTTTATCACCAACAGCCAGACGCTGCGGAGCCAGGATATATGCCTGCTCGCCGTCTTCGTATTTTACCAGTGCGATGAATGCGGTCCGGTTCGGGTCATATTCGATCCGTTCGACGGTTGCCGCGACATCAAATTTATTCCGTTTGAAGTCAACGATCCGGTAGAGACGCTTTGCGCCACCGCCGCGGCGGCGTGAAGTGATCCGTCCGGTGTTGTTCCGGCCGCCCGATTTGGTCAAACCCTCAGTGAGAGACTTGACCGGACGTCCTTTCCAAAGCTCCGAACGGTCGATCAGCACCAGCCCGCGCTGGCCCGGCGTCGTCGGCTTGTACGACTTAAGTGCCATGCTTTCTGTCTTCCGTTTAGCAAGTGCAGGGGGTTTCCCCGCTATGTGATAGGCCCCCGTAGGTGCCAAGGGTATAGGGCCCCGAAGGTCCCCGGTTACAAATATCAGAGGCCCCGGAACGAATCCGAGGCCGCAAGATTGGGTGCATTTAGCAGTGTTGGGGGTGGGTGTCTATAGGGTAAACCAAATCGTTTTATCCAAAATGGCTGACCAATAATTAGCTTTTTGGCGTCAAGAAGGTTAGCACTTCTAGTCATACTATTCTATGAACTTGCCTCGGTTTTCTGAGTAACTGCAGGGTGAGCTTGTGGAAGAGCACGCAATACATGGCGTCCATTCCCAAACTGCCCCAAGGCTCTTAACAACGCTCGTGGGTTATGTAAGCGAAACTCCACCAAAGATATCATCACTCTCCACACCTCCATCGGTATGTTGAAGCTTCCAGTTCCATCAAGATTAGGAACGATGAACGAAGTTCGACTGATTAGACCTTTGTCTAGCAAGCTGATCGCTATTTCTGAGTCAGGTTTAATGTTTACTGCCCTGTCTTCGTTTGCGAGAGCCACACTGAGAGTCACAACCTCGCCCAGCTCTAGGTCCAACAACTTTTTCTTGACCTTTCGCCTTCGAAATGGGGCTGCGACACCTGTTAAGGTGTTTCGGAGAAACTTGAGGGTCCAACCGCACAACAGAAAGAGAGCCTTAACCACAGAGTTGAAAGCCAGACACCCGCAGACAATGAATATCACCCTCGCCAGCGGCAGCGCCGACTTAGGGAGCCCTACAAATCGCTCAGGCCAATTGTAATCAACTAGGAGAATCGTGCCGCTAATAGCCAGTACAGTCCACACGGCTTTCCCCGGTGCCTCAACTGCTGCTTTCACCTGCTCAATGTAGTTCACGTTTGCCCCACTGAATTCTGAGCTACTTATTGATTGCTTCACGTCGGTCTAAACGAAATAAGCTATAGTCGTACAAACACAATTGCACTGTCCATCCCGCCTCAACATCTAGGACGCTTTTGAATTCGCAGCATGAATCCAGCGCGGAATCAAGGCCGAAGGCCGCCGCGCCAGCGACTGCCCGTCCCGGCGGGCTGGCGCTTTGGGGACGCTTACGCCTCGCTAGGAATTCGGATGTATCTGGCACCATAAAGCACATTGATCAGACGTAGCAGCGCCATCCCACGGGCAGTCGCTGGCGCTGCTCATCGCTCCGCACGGGTGGGTCCGATCAGTGATGGGCAGTGCCTTCATCCGTATAGCGCGCGGGCCTCGGCGAAGGACAGCAAACGACGGCTCTTCTCATCCCACAGATGCAGGCGCGCGTTGGCGAGGCTCTCTCGGATGGTCATCTGGTTGCTGTTTGCCAGCTCATCATGATCGCGCAGCACTTCGGTCAGGCGATAGAACGGAATGCGGCTGTAGAGGTGGTGCACATGGTGGATGCCGATATTGGCGCTGAACCACTGCAATACCGACGGCAGGATGTAGTGCGAGCTTCCGTGCAGAGCGGCCTCGTGCAGTTGCCAATCCTTATCGGGATCCCATTGGGTCTCTTCGAATTGGTGCTGGACGTAGAACAGCCAGACGCCGGCCGCCGCGGCAATCAGGGTCGAGGGCAGGAAAATCAGCAACATCGGCATCATGCCGCCAAAATAGTAGATGGCCCCTAACACGATCAGAATGGCCAGATTTGTGACCATCGCGCTGACCCAGAATTTCGGAATACCCGTCAGGCCAAGCGGCAGCCGGTTCTGAAACAGGAACAGATACCCGGGACCAAAGCCAAACAGGGTAATCGGGTGCCGATACACCCGATACCAAAATCGGTTCATCGACGTCATCGCACGGTATTCGGCCACCGTCAGCGTGTGGATGTCACCCATCCCCCGCTTGTCCAGATTGCCCGAAGAGTTGTGGTGCGTGGAATGCGTACGACGCCAGACATCATAGGGCGTCAGAGTCAGCACTCCGATCACCCGCCCGACCCAGTCACTGACCGTTCGGTTCGTGAAGAAAGCCCCGTGCCCGCAATCGTGCTGAATGGCAAACAGGCGCAACAGGAATGCCGCGTTGAGGACTGAGACTGCAAAAGCAAGCCAATAGCTGACGGACAGGAACATCCACGACACTGCCCACAATGCGATGAATGGGATGATGCTGACGCCAAGCTCGAACCAACTGCGCAACTGGTTCGGTTCGCGATATTTGGCAAGCGTCGTCACCCAGTCACGCGCGGCGGTCACATCCGGCTTTGCCGAGGTCGATAGATTGGTTTCCGTCATGTGCCTGCCATATCTTTTTCTTTCAGCACACCGGATAGACGACCACACCGACATAGCAACCTGATTCTGGACCAATCGCGACGTTTGGCGTTCAATTTATGGTGCTGCCGCTCAAAAAAGGCCTCCGAAGTCACGGAGGCCTTGTTCGATTGTCCGATGCCGGGTCAGATCTTGGCAAGTGAAATCGCCGATGGCGTCATCCGTTCCACGTACATATGTGTTTTTTGACGCCAGCCCAACGGCTCGGTCGACCGTAATATTAGCCGTCCGCCTTCATCTCGGTTGCAATTATGATGCTGATCGGCCCGGTCGAGAAGGGCCCCACACCGAACTCCATGTGGTCAATCTCGCCCTCTGCCGTGAATGCCACCCAATCGCCCGCGTAATATTCGATGGCGCTGCCCAGCGGGTGCTCGCCCTGATGGGTCAGAGTCGCCTTCAAGGTCACGGGTTTGGTCACGCCGTGGATGGTCAGGTCACCGGTCACATCCGCCGTGGTGTCTCCGGTCCGCGCGATCCCGGTGCTGACAAAGGTGATCTCGGGGTAGGTTTCGACCTCAAAGAAATCCGCCGACTTCAGGTGGTCGTCCAGCGGGCCAAAGCCCGACGACAGGCTGTTTGTGTCAATTGTCACGTTCAGGGTCGATGCCTCGACATCATCCGCGTTCAGGTCCAGCACGCCTTCGGCCTTGGTGAACTCGGCATGCTGGTTGGACACGCCTGCATGGCTCCAGCCAAAGCGCACCTCAGTATGCCCCTGGTCGGTTTTGTAAGTCTGCGCAAAGGCCGGGGTGACGGCGACAGCTACGGCAACGGCTGCGATCATAGATTTGAAAGTCATCGTGATGTTCCTTTCATCTGCAATGGGGCTGGTTTTTAGATGAATTTTCATCTAGTTGAATTTGTAGCCAACAGCAATAAGATTTGGAGCAAACACAAAGTTGTGAAGAACGATCTGCCAACCCCATTGGAAACAGACATCTGGGTGGCCATGAACCGGACAACCCGGCTTATCCAATCAGAAATCAGTGCAGCCTTGAAAGATGCGGGCCTGCCGCCCCTGAAATGGTATGACCTGCTTTGGTCGCTTGAGCGGCACGGAGGAAGGCTGCGCCCTTTTGAACTTGCTCAAGACACCATTTTTGAGCAGTCGAACCTGTCTCATCTCAGCAGACGGATGGTTTCTGAGGGGCTAATCGAATTCGTATCTTATGCCGGAGACAGGCGCGGTAAAATGCTGCAGATTACAGACAAGGGCAAAGAGCTGCGTAAACGTATGTGGAAAATCTACGGACCGCTGCTGCATGAAAAGATGCGCGCACTTAGCGGTGCCGAGGGTTGGCAAGCGTTCCTTGCGTCCGCAGGACGTCAGGCGGATTGAACGAAACATCAAAGACCCAGATCGACGATCACCCCAATGACCGCCTGCGACAAAGTGGTTCAGATTCAACCGCAATGCGCTGCTTTAGTTTGATATGGCCCAACACCTCGCGAAAAGCACGGTGCCTGGGTTTCCCCTCAAGATAATCCGCCAGCTTGAGCAGGTTGATCGGATGCTTCACAATCAGCGCTTCGACCCTCTGCACTGCGTCATCCAACTCGTAATGGTCGATAAACTGACAGGCCACCTGGGTCGGCGTTAGCAGGCAAAAATCCTGCGGCCGTTTGTCGGTATAGCGGATGATATCGAAGGGCGACGCCCCAAGGGCGTGGAACTTGGGGATGTACACGCGCATATCAGCCTGCGGATGTTCTAGTACCGTGCCCGAGATCTGACGAAACCCCAGCGGCCCAAGCTTGCCGAAAACATGTCTCCGCATCGCCGGAGAAACCATGTCGACATCCGCCCTGTCATATTTCAGATCATCGAATACGGACAAAAGCCCGAGATTTTCATCAGCGATCTGAAAGTATTGCTCGGCGCTGAAAGCCCGCATCTGCCCCAGTAACTGATTGCGATTGGCTTCGGTTTGGGACCCTGAAACTGCGTCATCGGCAGAGCCCACTGAACCCATAAAAAGCCCCAGCAAGCGCTGGTTAACGGACCCCTGCTTGCGCGCATAACGGTCCGAGTTCACAGAGATTGATTTGCTTCCTCCACGTTTGTTCATTTGACCGTACCTATAATTTCCGAAGCATTCGGCGCATCAGTCAAAACGCTTGGGCGTACCACCCCATAGTCACCGCCCGATCAACAGAATGATCTTCAACCTTTTGCCCCGTTCACTACTGAAGATAACGCAGTCCGCTCCCCTGTCACGGGTTAGCGGCGAAAGAACGCCGGTAACAAAACGCTAACGGCCTGCCGTCAGATACCCGTTCCTGCCTTGGACATGGCAGCTTCCTGACCCAAACGTAAAAAGGCTCCGCCCACCATTCGGGGGCGAAGCCTGATCATGTTCTCACCGCTTGGTGTAACCGGGTCAGAGACCGGTCGACACGTCGATGGTGTTACCCTCTTCCAGGGTTACATATGCTTTTTTGACGTCTTTCCGACGGCCCAACTGGCCGCGGAACCGCTTGACCTTGCCTTTGGTCACGGTGGTGTTCACCGCTTTGACCTTCACACCAAACAGCGCCTCAACGGCCTCTTTGATCTGCGGTTTGTTGCTGTCGATCGCCACTTCAAAGACAATCGCGCCGTTCTCGGACGCCATGGTCGACTTTTCGGTGATGATCGGCTTGCGGATCACGTCGTAGTGTTCTGCCTTCGCGCTCATTTCAGACGAGCCTCCAGTGCTTCGACAGCCGCTTTGGTGAGCACCAGGGTGTCACGCTTGAGGATGTCATAAACGTTTGCACCCATCGACGGCAGGATATCCAGACCTTCGATGTTGCGCGACGCCTTCAGGAAACCTTCGTTCACGGTCGCGCCGTCGATGACCAGAGCGCGTTTCCAGCCCAGGTTTGCAACCTGTTTGGCCAGAGCGGCGGTCTTGCCTTCGGCTTCGGCGTTCTCGATCACAACCAGTTCACCTGCCTTGGCTTTGGCCGACAGAGCGTGGCGCAGGCCAAGCTTGCGGAACTTCTTCGGCAGGTCGTGGCCGTGCGAACGAGGGGTCGGGCCTTTGTAGATACCACCCTTGCGGAAGATCGGCGCGTTGCGGTCACCGTGACGAGCGCCACCGGTGCCCTTCTGGCGATAGATCTTCTTGGTCGAGTAGCTGGTTTCCGAGCGGGTCTTCACCTTGTGGGTGCCGGCCTGCGCGTTGTTGCGCTGCCAACGGACCACACGGTGCAGGATGTCCGCGCGCGGCTCCAGGCCGAACAGGTCTGCATCCAGCTCGATGTTGCCGGCTTTGCCGCCGTCCAGATTGATTACATCAAGTTTCATGCTTCACCACCTTCCGCGGGTGCTTCTTCCGCAGGTGCTTCGGTTGCAGCCGATTTCACAGCAGCCGGGAAAGGCAGGCCTTCCGGTGCTTTCTTCTTGACGGCGTCCTTGACGGTGACCCAGCCCGATTTCGGTCCGGGAACGGCGCCTTTGATGAAGACCAGACCACGGTCGGCGTCGGTTTTGACGACTTCCAGGTTCTGGGTGGTAACACGGGCAGCACCCATGTGACCGGCCATCTTCTTGCCTTTGAACACCTTGCCCGGGTCCTGACACTGACCGGTCGAACCGTGCGAACGGTGGCTGATCGAAACACCGTGCGAGGCGCGCAGACCACCGAAGTTGTGGCGCTTCATCGCACCGGCAAAGCCTTTACCGATCGAGGTACCCGAAACGTCAACTTTCTGACCTTCCAGGAAGTGTTCTGCCGAAATCTCAGCACCCACTTCAATCAGGCCATCTTCGGAGACGCGGAACTCGGCCAGCTTACGCTTGGGCTCAACCTTTGCAGCGGCATAGTGGCCGCGCATGGCTTTCGAGGTGCGTTTTGCTTTGGCAGCACCGGCGCCCAGCTGAACGGCGGTGTAGCCGTCTTTGTCAGCCGTACGCTGTGCAACGACCTGCAGGTTGTCCAGGTGAAGAACGGTCACAGGAATCTGCTTACCGTCTTCCATGAACAGGCGGGTCATGCCAACTTTTTTTGCGATAATACCAGAGCGCATAATCTATACCCTCCGATCTTACGACTGCAGCTTGATCTCGACGTCCACACCAGCAGCGAGGTCGAGCTTCATCAGCGCGTCAACGGTCTGGGGGGTCGGATCAACGATGTCGAGCAGACGCTTGTGCGTGCGGATCTCGAACTGGTCGCGGGATTTCTTGTCAACGTGAGGGCCACGGAGAACCGTGAACTTCTCGATCTTGTTCGGCAGCGGGATCGGGCCGCGCACGTTCGCGCCGGTCCGCTTGGCAGTGTTGACGATCTCTTGCGTGCTGGCATCCAGAACGCGATAGTCAAATGCCTTCAGCCGAATACGGATGTTTTGGCTTTGCATATTAACAGCCTTTTATCAGGCGTTGAGGTTGAGAGGAGGACAAGCGCGCATCGCCAACCCTCTTCGAACCCAAAAGGCGGGAATCACCCCGCCTTAACGTTCTTGTTGAGAACTCGCGCGGGATACAGGGGTGTAGGGGGTTTGGCAAGGGGGATTTAAAAGCTCATTGAAAAAGTAATTGAGCTAAGGCTCAGAGCTTCGCGTTTCTAAGTCCAAGATTAGGTCACTTACTTTACGGTCTCTGAATTGCTCAGGGTGCTTTCGTGATGTCGATACACATCACCAAGAATTGCTGCTGGACATTGTAGAGAAAAATCTTCCAAAACATCTCTACAATAGGCAGACGCACGCAGAAGGAAAACCAACTCGCTTTCGTCTACGAACGGCTCATCTTGCGGAATCCGTTTTCCCTCATACTCGGACCAACTAAGGTTCGAGAACACTGGCAGAACACCAAGCGATGAAGGAACAAAACGATCAATGCATGCTCTCTGATCAAGCTGCGAAACTTCGGTATCAACAACCAATACGAACCCTCGCACCTCATTCTTCTCGTTCGCGCCCCAAGCTGCAAAGCATCCAGCACCTTGAACAGACAATCCTGAAGACAGTAACCGTCGAATCTCCGGTTTTGCGTTTGAGATATCAATATCAATGTCACGGCCAATATAGACTTTGGTCGCATTTCTTGCCTTATCGTCTTTCAATCGACCAAACAACAGCGCATAGTTTGTTTCCGGTCCGATACTGCCTTTAGGCAGAAACCAGTTGCCCGGAGATCCAGGTAACGAGATTTGTGTTTTTGCATGCTCCCCCAGAAATTTGAGCATTGATGCCGAATGGAATCCTAGCTCAGCAGGAACGTCCCCAACTGCTTCAAATGCAATTCCATCGGGCCAATGAGTCAACGTCATGAGGTCCGCGTTTTCACGGATGTATCGATTTGTCGGAACAACTAAATCCGAGGATTCTTGGCCATTCACTGATGTTGCGAGGAATACCAAGCAAACAAGGTTCCTGAGTACTGTCATTCTATGAAACCCTCGGCAGAACGCGTGCAATATTTCCGCACAATACCGTGATGCCAAACCATTCAGACCGGGCTTTAGAATCAGTGGTTCCCCGAAAATACGCAAGCGCAAACTTGGACACAGAACACCGCGCGGACGCCGCAACGACAGCTTCACCTCTCTGACGCTGCGCCCTAGGAGGAGCCGCTAACCCTCAGGCGGTCGGATCGTCACATATCGAGGCGCAATGACCTTGTCATAAAAAAGAAAGAACAGCGGCGTCAGCACCATCGACAAGGCAACGACAATGATCAAGGTGTTCGCCAGATCGGCACTCAGCACATGGGTTGCGACCGAGAAGGACAGCAACACAAACCCGAACTCCCCGGCCTGTGCCATCCCCAGCGCAAACAGCCAATTATTTGCACCGGACACGCCGAACAATCGGCCCAGAGCAAAGAGGATCACCGCCTTTATAGCCATCACCCCGAAGGTCAGCGAGACGACCAGGCCTACATTATCGACCATCAACCTGAAGTTCACCGAGGCTCCTACGCTGACAAAAAACAACCCAAGAAACAGCCCCTTGAACGGAGTGATCTCTTTTTCCAGCGCATTGCGATATTCGCTATTGGCCAACACCACCCCGGCGATGAACGCCCCCAGAGCCGGTGTCAGACCAACGGCCATCATCAACACGGCCACACCGACCACAAGGGTCAGAGCCATGGCCGTGAACAGTTCAGGCAGATTAGCAGACTCAACATATCGGAACACTGGCCCGGTCAGATAAGCACCGCCAACAATCACCAGAATGATCGAACCAAGTGTGACAAGCGCCCTCAGCCATCCCGGCATGCCTTGCACAAGATTCAGTGAAAGCCCGGTGCTTGTCGTGGGCCCGTGACTGACGGCCCCGCCCCCCATCGCGGCAAGTTCCGGCAGAGCCAGTAGCGGCAGAAGCGCCAGAATTGGGATCACCACTATGTCCTGCATCAACAGAACCGAAAAGCTGGATTGCCCTCCGGCTCCCATCAGCAGCCCTTTTTCATGCAGTGTTTGCAACACGATAGCCGTGGACGACAGTGAAAATATCAACCCGATGGTCAAGGCCGACTGCCACGGCTGCCCAAGCGCCATCGCCAACCCCATTACGGCAAGAGAGGTACAAACCAGTTGCAAACCGCCCAACCCCAAAAGCCTTTTACGCAAATCCCAAAGTTTCTTTGGCGCCAGTTCCAGACCGATCAGAAACAGCATCATGACAACGCCAAATTCGGCAAACCGCTCAAGACTGCCGACATCAACACTCAGCGCCGACAAGACAGGGCCGAGCAGCATTCCGGCAATCAGGAAACCCAGAACCGACCCAAGGCCAAGCCATACGGCGACCGGAACAATAGCAATGCCCGTCCCGAGAAGAATGAAAGATAGAAAAAGATAGTTTTCCATATAGGTTCAAATATTGCTTGTGGAGCTATCTTACACAAGCAGCACAATTCTGCGTGCCTTGGAACCGATGTTCAAACATAAAAAGGGCGCCCCAAGGGACGCCCTTTCTTTGAGTATTGGCATAAGCGCCTTACTCGATGATTTTCGACA
>NZ_WQBE01000008.1 GCF_013032005.1 Ruegeria atlantica | reverse complement strand
TCAGCGTGGTTTTACCGTGGTCAACGTGCCCAATCGTGCCGATGTTGACGTGCGGCTTATTACGCTCAAACTTTTCCTTTGCCATGATGGCCTCCTTTTTCGGTAATGAAGGGAGCGCGTTAGCCGCGCTCCCTCAAATCTTCGCTTATGCGTATTTCGCCTGAATCTCGTCCGAGATGTTCTGCGGAACCGGATCGTAGTGGTCGAACTGCATGGTGAACTGGGCACGACCCGACGACATCGAGCGCAGAGTGTTGATGTAGCCGAACATATTCGCCAGCGGAACAAACGCATCGATGGCGATCGCGTTGCCGCGCGGCTCTTGTCCAGACACCTGGCCCCGACGCGAAGTCAGGTCGCCGATGATACCGCCGGTGTACTCTTCCGGGGTGATCACTTCGACTTTCATGATCGGTTCCAGCAGCTTCGCGCCAGCTTTACGCATGCCTTCACGCATACACATCCGCGATGCGATTTCGAACGCCAGAACGCTCGAGTCAACGTCGTGGAACTTACCGTCCAGCAGGGCAACCTTGAAGTCGATCACGGGGAAGCCAGCCAGCGGGCCGCTATCCATGACCGAATTGATGCCTTTTTCAACACCCGGGATGTATTCCTTCGGAACGGCACCACCAACGATGCGGCTTTCGAACGAATAGCCTTCGCCCGGCTCGGTCGGCTGGATCTCCAGCTTGACTTCGGCGAACTGACCCGAACCACCCGATTGTTTCTTGTGGGTGTAAGTGTGTTCGACCGGCATCGAGATGGTCTCACGGTATGCCACCTGCGGTGCACCGATGTTCGCCTCGACCTTGAATTCGCGCTTCAGACGGTCCACCAGGATGTCCAGGTGAAGTTCGCCCATGCCCTTCATGATGGTCTGACCCGATTCCAGGTCGGTTTCCACACGGAAGGACGGGTCTTCGGCGGCCAGACGGGCCAGACCCTGGGACATCTTCTCTTGGTCGCCCTTGGTTTTGGGCTCAACCGCGATCTCGATCACCGGATCGGGGAAGGTCATGGTTTCCAGAACCACCGGATCCTTCGCGTCACACAGGGTGTCACCGGTGGTGGTGTCTTTCAGACCCGCCAGCGCGATGATGTCGCCTGCAAACGCTTCTTCGATCTCTTCCCGGTTGTTCGAGTGCATCATCATCATACGACCGATGCGCTCTTTCTTACCTTTGGTCGAGTTCAGGATCGAGTCACCCTTGTTCATGGTGCCCGAATAGATCCGAGTGAAGGTCAGCGAGCCAACGAAGGGGTCGTTCATGATTTTGAACGCCAGGCCCGAGAAGGCCATGTCGTCGTCTGCACGACGGGCGATGTCACGAACTTCTTCCTCGTCGCCGGGCTTGAAGCCCATGTAATCGACAACGTCCAGCGGGCTGGGCAGATAGTCGATCACAGCGTTGAGCAGCGGCTGAACGCCTTTGTTCTTGAACGCCGAACCACCCAGAACCGGAACGAACGCGATTTCCAGAGTACCTTTGCGCAGCAGGGCGCGCAGGGTCGGAACGTCGGGCTCATTGCCTTCCAGGTATTCCATCATCGCGTCGTCGTCCATTTCGACGGCCGCTTCGATCATCTTGCCGCGCCATTCGTCAGCCATGTCTTTCAGGCTGTCGCGGATCGGAGCTTTGATCCAGCTTGCGCCCAGATCTTCGCCCTGCCACAGCCACTCTTCCATAGTGACCAGGTCGATCAGGCCTTCCAGCTCGGACTCGGCGCCGATCGGAATACCAACCGGAACAGCACGTGCGCCGGTGCGGTCTTCGATCATGTTGACGCAGTTGAAGAAGTCAGCACCGATCTTGTCCATCTTGTTGACGAAAACCATACGCGGAACCTTGTAGCGGTCAGCCTGACGCCACACGGTTTCGGTCTGGGGTTCAACACCGGCGTTTGCGTCCAGAACGCAAACGGCACCGTCGAGAACTGCCAGCGAACGTTCAACTTCGATGGTGAAGTCAACGTGGCCGGGAGTGTCGATGATGTTCAGGCGGTGCTTAGGCGTTTCTGCGGTCTGACCGTCCTCGGTGCGTTCCCAGAAAGTGGTGGTCGCAGCCGAAGTGATGGTGATGCCGCGTTCCTGCTCCTGCTCCATCCAGTCCATGGTGGCTGCACCATCGTGCACCTCACCGATGTTGTGGGATTTACCAGTGTAATACAGGATACGCTCCGAGCAGGTGGTCTTACCTGCGTCGATGTGCGCCATGATACCGAAGTTACGGTACAGTTCGAGCGGATATTCGCGTGCCATTGGTCTAAGCCTCTTGGATTACCAACGATAATGGCTGAAGGCTTTGTTCGCCTCGGCCATCTTGTGGGTGTCTTCACGCTTTTTCACGGCAGTACCGCGGGACTGTACAGCGTCCAGCAGTTCACCGGCAAGGCGTTCTTCCATGGTGTTTTCGTTGCGGGCGCGTGCAGCCGAGATCAGCCAACGGATGGCCAGGGCTTCGCGGCGCTCGGGGCGTACTTCGACCGGAACCTGGTAGGTTGCACCACCAACCCGGCGCGAGCGAACCTCGACCGACGGTTTGATGTTGTCGAGCGCTTCGTGGAACACTTCGACCGGTGCGCGCTTGATCTTGCCTTCAACGCGATCAAACGCGTTGTAGACGATGCGCTCTGCGACCGACTTCTTGCCGTCGATCATCAGGTTGTTCATGAATTTGGTCAGTACCTTGTCGCCAAATTTGGCGTCAGGCAGGACTTCGCGTTTTTCGGCGGCGTGACGACGTGACATATCAGCCTCTCCTTCTTACTTGGGACGCTTCGCGCCGTATTTCGAACGACGCTGCTTACGGTCTTTGACGCCCTGAGTATCCAGAACACCGCGCAGGATGTGGTAACGCACACCGGGAAGGTCTTTTACACGGCCGCCACGGATCAGAACAACCGAGTGTTCCTGCAGGTTGTGGCTTTCACCGGGGATGTACGAGATGACCTCGAACCCGTTGGTCAGGCGCACCTTGGCAACCTTACGCATAGCCGAGTTCGGCTTTTTAGGTGTGGTGGTGTACACGCGGGTGCAGACGCCGCGTTTCTGCGGGCACTGCTCCAGGTGCATGGACTTCGAGCGTTTTATTTTGGGCTGCCGCGGTTTGCGGATCAGCTGTTGAATAGTTGGCATTCCGGTTTCTTCCCCGTTTTGCAACACACATGACATGCACGCGCGTTGCGTGCGGTTAAACTTGCTGCACTTATGCGTCCACAAGCGCAAAACCCGCGAGCGTTCCCATTCCGAGGTGAACGTCGCGGTTGGTTATCAGAGGGCGCGAACTGCAAAATTGTTCAGGCCTTGACCAGTCCATTACTGAAATCGGTTATGGGGCGGCCCCCGGTACCGAGATAGCGCGCGTAATAGGGGGAGTCGGAGCAAGTGTCAACAGTGCACCCGTATGGGTGTCTCACCGGCCTGTTTATGCGGGAATATCAGGCCCCTTCCGGAATTTCCAGCACCGCAGCCGTTGCGACACCCTTTTCGGGAAGGCATAGTCTGTGCAACACGCTGCCCCACGGATCAAATATGCAAATCATCGGCCTGTGCCGCTTTTCCTATCCTGCCTATGGCGGCTTTCAGGTCGAACATGAAACGATCGAAGAACGTCGGCGGCACCTTTACAACCCGGCCCGCCTAGAAGAACGCTTTCGCCTGTTCGAAACCACTACACTGCCCTGCATTCGAGAGCAGACCAACGAGGATTTTCAGTTTCTCATCGTGATCGGTGATTGCCTTCCCAAACCCGCTCTGGATCGATTGCGCGATCTAACCGCCGGCATGCCCCAGGTTCAGATCATCGCCCGCGCTCCGGGTCGACATCGCAAGGTGATGAAAGAGATTCTGAATGCCGCCCGCAACGACCCCAGCGACCCTTGCGTTCAATTCCGCCATGACGACGATGATGCCGTGTCAGTGGATTTTGTCGAACGTCTGCGCCTTGCCGTCGACGAGAGTAAAGGTCTGATGGAGAACAACCGAACGGTCGCCATCGACTATAACAAGGGCTTTCTGGCCGAATTCGGGACAGATGGCATTCAGGCTGCCCAGGTTATGCGCCCCCTGTTGGGGATAGGCTTTGCGATGCATGTGCGTGGAAATTGCGAGCAGACAATTATGAATTTCGCCCATCACCGGATCGGGAATTTCATGCCGGTCATCAGTTATCCTGACGCGCCGATGTGGGTGCGCACGCTCAACCAGTTTAACGATTCACGCAATGCGCGTGACACTAAGACTGAGCTGTTGCCTCTGACACCCGAACAAGAAGGTGAATTCATCGCCCGCTTTGCGATAGATCAGAACCTTGTGCGCCAAGTTCACTCGGCGGGCTGCGTCTGACGTTCGCGGAATAATGTGAACAGCCCTGCGCCAACGACCAGCGTTGCCCCGAACATGGTAATCGTGTCCGGCCATTCCCCGAAAATCAGCCACCCCAGCCCCAGCGCCCAGATCAGGCTGGAGTATCGGAAGGGCGCGACGAACCCGACCTCGCCTACGCGCATGACCATGACGCTGAAAAGATAGCCCCCAAGTACGAACACCGCTGCCGATGCCACCATCAAACCAGCACCGACCGGTACCGGTTCCCAACCTGTTGCCACCGTGGCAATCCCCGCCGACACGGTAATCGTCAGGGACGTCGCCAAGGTAACCGCCAGCGAGGGCACATGCACCGACATCCGCCGCGTAATCAAATCCCGCGCCGTGACCGAGGCCACCGCAATCAAGGCATAGATCGCGTATATGCTGAACCCATCGGGGCCGGGCCGCACAATCAACAGCATCCCGGCAAAGCCCAACACAATCGCCAGAACTCGTCGCCACCCGATCTGTTCGCGGAAAAACAGCACTGCGCCCAGCGTGACCGTCAGCGGCAAGGCCTGCAGCACTGCGGTCACGTTGGCCAGCGGCATATGCAGCAACGCGGTCAGAAAAAAGAACGTGGCCGACAGCTCGGCCAGACACCGGATCACCACCAGCCATTTGTCGTGACGCGGGAAATTCAGATGCAACGCCCCAAGATGACGCGCCAGCAGAAACACCAAAACCGTCGCCAAAAGTCCGCGCATTGCTACCATCTGAAACAACGGCACCTCGGCACCTGCCGCCTTGATCAGAGCATCATTGATGGTAAAGGCGGCCATGCTGCCCATCATCAGCAGCGCGCCTTTCACGTTTGGAGTCATGGTTAAAGAATCCGGTCGAAAGTCGATTGCTGCATTGGCTCAATCGATCGACTTATTGTCAACGCAACTTAGTGGGCGAACAGGAAAATTACGTCTCAATTTGCCGGACACAATCTAATCGCCATCAAAATCCAAAGACGCGCCCGCCGCCGATACCTTCGACGGTCACCCCGGCACTCAGGTTATGCGTCGCGATCAGCCCTCCGGACATGTTTAAAACCCCAAGCCGGTTGCCGTTTTGAAGTGCAACGTAAAGCTCACGGCGTTCAGCGTTGATCCCGAGGCCAAAGCGCTCAATCTGCAATGCCGCACCAACCGAGGGGTTGGTTGGGCGAATGACCCTTTTGGTGGTGCCGTTCAGATCAATCTCGGCAATCAGGCGATTCCGAATAAACAACACGTAAAGGGTGCCGGTATTTTTGTCGAAGGCCAGCCCGCCTATCGGTCCTTGCGGTTGCGCAAGCCTGATATGGCGTACGAACTGCCCGTCGCGCGTCAATTCTGAAATCATCAGACCGTTTGGATGATCCAGGAAAAGATGGCCGTCTGCACCCCGAACAGCGAGCCCGCATTCCTTGATCGGGAAGTCGTCAGGAGTAACCCCTCCGCAACCGGCCGGTACGCGCTGCGCCGAAAAGGTGCGTAGAACGCGGCCATTTCGATCAAGTTCCTGCAACTGTGTACCGGGGAGATTGCGCAGGAAAATCCGCCGCCGCGGCTGGTCATAGGCAAGACCCACTATCGAAGCGGAAACTGGAATAAGCCGTGTGGTACCATCGGGAATTTTTACTTCCCGAGACGGCTGCCCCTGCGGCATCCCGACATAGGCGTAATCACTGCATGCCGCCAGCAGGCCAATCCCTAAAACCGATAATGCACGAGACAATTTCAATACAGCTCTCATAATTCAAATCTCCAGTGGATTTGTGCGTGAGACGTAAAAAACCATACCATGAAAAGGGTTTTTCCAAAATAAATCTGCTCATATTAATTTGCGTCGAACCGAGCCGCACAGTCTGCGACCCATCCCTTGCCATTGTCAGCGCTTCAATCAAGGCAAAGGGCACAAGCGGCCACCCAAAGAAAAAGGCCCCGCGAAATCGCGAGGCCTGATCTTTGGATTATCGTAGTCGCTTACTCGCGGCTTTCCGGGGTTTCCACCAGAACGTCCAGCTCGTCTCCAACCATGTCGTCTTCGACAATCGGGGCAGCCAAGGCAGCGGCCGCTTCGGCCTCTTCCCGGCGGGCTTCGATCACGACGTTGTCGCGCGACTGGGCAACCTGACGCACAGCCTGGGTTGCACCACCTGTACCGGCAGGGATCAGGCGACCGACGATGACGTTCTCTTTCAGGCCAACCAGCTTGTCCTTTTTGCCCTGTACTGACGCTTCGGTCAGCACGCGGGTGGTTTCCTGGAACGACGCCGCCGAGATGAACGAACGCGTCTGCAGCGAGGCTTTGGTGATCCCCAAGAGGATCGGTTCGCCCTGAGCCGGACGGCCACCGCGCGAGAGGGTCTTCTCGTTGGCTGCGTCAAACTCCTGCTTGTCGACATGTTCGCCTTTCAACAGGGTGGTGTCGCCTGAATCCAGGATCTCCCACTTCTGCAGCATCTGGCGCACGATGACCTCGATGTGCTTGTCGTTGATCTTCACGCCCTGCAGACGATAGACGTCCTGCACCTCGTCGATCATGTAATCCGCCAGCGCTTCGACACCCATGATGGACAGGATGTCATGCGGAGCCGGGTTACCATCCATCAGGTATTCACCCTTTTGGATAAAGTCACCTTCCGCGACCGGGATATGTTTGCCCTTG
Organism: Ruegeria atlantica; assembly: GCF_013032005.1. Taxonomy (GTDB): domain Bacteria; phylum Pseudomonadota; class Alphaproteobacteria; order Rhodobacterales; family Rhodobacteraceae; genus Ruegeria; species Ruegeria atlantica_A. The sequence continues at coordinate 183,433 of NZ_WQBE01000008.1, read as the reverse complement.
GGCACCATATACTCGATCGTTTCCATCGACTCATCTGCCGGTTCGATGCTGATGCGGCGCTTGTTCTTGTAGTCGCGGCCAAAGCGCACGTAACCATCGGCTTCTGCGATGATCGCGTGATCTTTCGGACGTCGGGCTTCGAACAGTTCGGCCACACGCGGCAGACCACCGGTGATGTCCTTGGTCTTGGCACCTTCGCGCGGGATACGCGCGACAACGTCACCGGCTTCGATCTGCTGGCCATCTTCGACCGACAGGATCGCATCCACCGACATCGGATAGTGAACCGGGTTGCCCGCATCGTTGCGGACCGGCTCGCCATCTTCACCGACCAGAATGATCTCGGGCTTCAGATCGCTGCCTTTGGGGGCCGCACGCCAGTCGATCACGATCTTCTGAGTCATGCCGGTTGCGTCGTCGGTCTCATCGCGGACAGCGATGCCCGAAACGAGGTCAACGTATTTCGCAGTACCGGCTTTCTCGGCGATGATCGGCAGGGTGTAGGGATCCCACTCGAACAGCTTGTCGCCACGGGCCACTTTGGTGCCATCCTTGACGAACAGCTTGGAACCATAGCCCAGCTTGTGGCTGGCACGCTCTTCGCCGTGTTCGTCCTTGATCACCAGCTTCATGTTCCGGCCCATGACCAGACTTTCGCCTGCGGCATTGACCAGAATCTGCGGGTTCTCGAAGGAAACGACACCGTCCTGGCTGGCTTCTTGGAACGACTGCTGACCACCTTGCGCAACACCACCAATGTGGAAGGTCCGCATCGTCAGCTGTGTACCGGGCTCACCGATGGACTGGGCGGCGATGATGCCGACAGCCTCACCCGTGTTCACCATGGTACCGCGCGCAAGGTCACGACCGTAGCAGGTCGCACAGACGCCTTCCTCAGACTCACAGGTCAGAGGCGAGCGGATGCGCATGGACGCAACACCGGCTTCGTCAATGGTGTCGGCCATACGTTCGTCGATCAACTGACCAGCGGCCACGATCACCTCATCCGTACCCGGACGCAGAACGTCATCGGCAGAGACTCGGCCCAGCACACGTTCGGCCAACGAGGCAACAACCTCACCGTCGTTCACCGCAGCTTCGGCGGTGATCGCGCGCTCAGTGCCACAGTCGATCTCACGAACGATGCAATCCTGCGCCACGTCTACCAGACGACGGGTCAGATAACCTGAGTTCGCCGTCTTCAGAGCGGTATCTGACAGACCCTTACGGGCGCCGTGGGTCGAGTTGAAGTATTCAAGAACGGTCAGGCCTTCCTTGAAGTTCGAGATGATCGGCGTCTCGATGATGTCACCGTTCGGTTTGGCCATCAGGCCGCGCATACCGCCCAGCTGTTTCATCTGAGTGACCGAGCCACGCGCACCGGAGTGGGCCATCATATAGACTGAGTTCGGTTCCTGCTCGGAACCGTCCTCTGCCCGATCCGAGGATGAGATCGTGCTCATCATCGCTTCGGTCACGCGGTCGTTACACTTCGACCAGGCATCGACAACCTTGTTGTACTTTTCGCCCTGAGTGATCAGGCCATCCATGTACTGCTGTTCAAAGTCCTTCACCTGACCGCGGGTGTCATCAACGATGCCCCATTTGTCATCCGGAATAACCATGTCGTCCTTGCCGAACGAGATGCCCGCCTTGAACGCTTCTTTGAAGCCCATCGACATGATCTGGTCACAGAAGATAACCGACTCTTTCTGACCGCAGTAGCGATAGACGGTGTCGATGACCTGCTGCACTTCTTTCTTCCGCAGCAGGCGGTTTACCAGTTCGAACGGCGCTTTGTTGTTCATCGGCAGCAAGGCACCCAGACGCAGACGGCCCGGAGTGGTCTCGTAACGCTTCTGAACTTCGTTGCCTTCGTCGTCGATCTGCGTGATCCGCGCGGTGATTTTCGAGTGCAGATGCACCTCACCCGCGTCCAGCGCGTGCTGGACTTCTTCGATCGAACCAAAGACTTTGCCTTCGCCCGGCATGCCTTCGCGTTCCAGGGTCACATAGTACAGACCCAGGATCATATCCTGCGACGGAACGATGATCGGCGCACCGTTTGCAGGCGACAGAACGTTATTCGTCGACATCATCAGAACACGGGCTTCCAGCTGGGCCTCAAGGCTCAGCGGAACGTGAACGGCCATCTGGTCACCGTCGAAGTCGGCGTTAAAGGCCGAACAGACCAGCGGGTGCAGCTGGATGGCTTTACCTTCGATCAGGACCGGCTCGAACGCCTGAATGCCAAGACGGTGCAGCGTGGGTGCACGGTTCAGCATGACAGGGTGTTCGCGGATCACCTCGTCGAGGATATCCCACACTTCGGGACGCTCTTTCTCGACCAGTTTCTTCGCCTGCTTCACGGTCGAAGACAAACCTTTGGCTTCAAGGCGCGAGTAGATGAACGGCTTGAACAGCTCCAGCGCCATCTTCTTGGGCAGACCACACTGGTGCAGCTTCAGCTCGGGACCGGTCACAATAACCGAACGGCCCGAGAAGTCGACGCGCTTACCCAGAAGGTTCTGACGGAAGCGGCCCTGCTTACCTTTCAGCATGTCTGACAGCGATTTCAGCGGACGCTTGTTGGCACCGGTGATCACACGGCCACGACGGCCGTTGTCGAACAGAGCGTCAACGGATTCCTGCAGCATCCGCTTTTCGTTGCGGACGATGATGTCAGGCGCGCGCAGCTCAATCAGACGCTTCAGACGGTTGTTCCGGTTGATGACGCGGCGATACAGATCGTTCAGATCCGAGGTCGCGAAACGGCCACCGTCCAGCGGAACCAGCGGACGCAGCTCCGGCGGAATAACCGGGATCACGGTCATCACCATCCACTCGGGGCGGTTGCCCGACTCGAGGAAGGATTCGACAACCTTCAGACGCTTGATGATCTTCTTGGGCTTCAGTTCGCCGGTTGCTTCGGCCAGATCAGCGCGCAGCTGCTCGGCTTCGGCTTCCAGATCGATCTGGGCCAGCATCTCACGAATGGCTTCGGCACCGATGTTCGCGGTGAACGCGTCCATGCCATAGGCATCCTGCGCATCCATGTACTCTTCTTCGGTCAGCATCTGGCCGTAGGTCAGGTCGGTCAGACCGGGCTCGATGACGACATAGTTTTCAAAGTACAGAACGCGTTCCAGATCGCGCAGCGTCATGTCCAGCATCAGACCGATGCGGGACGGCAGCGATTTCAGGAACCAGATATGTGCGACGGGCGCGGCCAGTTCGATGTGGCCCATACGCTCACGGCGGACTTTCTGCAGGGTGACTTCCACACCGCATTTCTCGCAGACAACGCCGCGATACTTCATCCGCTTATATTTGCCGCACAGACATTCGTAATCTTTGATCGGGCCAAAGATACGCGCGCAGAACAGACCGTCACGCTCGGGCTTGAACGTCCGGTAGTTGATGGTTTCGGGTTTCTTGATCTCACCATAGGACCAAGACAGGATCCGTTCAGGGCTGGCCAGCGAGACCTTGATCTCGTCGAAAACCTTCGGCGGCGTCAGCGGGTTGAACGGGTTGTTGGTGATTTCCTGGTTCATTTTGATACCTCAAATTTTGCGGAAGGGGGGACGGGAGGAAGAGCCGAGGCCCTTACTCCTCAACCTCCGCATCCAGGAGTTCCATATTCAGGCCGAGGCCACGGACTTCTTTCACCAGAACGTTGAACGATTCCGGTACGCCCGCTTCAAAGTTATCCTCGCCCTTGACGATCGACTCATAGACCTTGGTCCGGCCGGCGACGTCATCCGATTTCACGGTGAGCATCTCCTGCAGGGTGTAGGCGGCACCGTAAGCTTCCAGAGCCCAGACCTCCATCTCACCAAAGCGCTGACCACCGAACTGCGCCTTACCACCCAGCGGCTGCTGGGTAACCAGGCTGTACGGCCCGGTCGAACGCGCGTGGATCTTGTCGTCCACCAGGTGGTGCAGTTTCAGCAGGTATTTGATGCCCACGGTCACCGGACGTGCGAATTGCTCACCGGTGCGACCGTCGAACAGGATCGACTGACCGCTTTCCGAGAAGCCCGCACGCACCAGCGCATCGTTGACGTCAGCCTCTTTGGCACCATCAAAGACCGGGGTCGCGATCGGAACACCGCGGGTCACGTTGCCCGCCGCCTCGATCAGGTGACCCTCGTCCATGTTGGCAATGCCTTCTTCATAGACATTCTCGCCATAGGCCAGCTTCATCGCTTCGCGCACCGGGGTCAGGTCGCCGGAACGGCGGTATTCACCCAGTGCGTCGTCGATGTTCAGACCCAGACCGCGCGCGGCCCAACCCATGTGGGTTTCAAGGATCTGACCAACGTTCATACGCGACGGCACGCCCAGCGGGTTCAGACAGAAGTCAACCGGAGTACCATCGGCCAGGAACGGCATGTCTTCCATCGGGACAACCTTGGAGATCACACCTTTGTTCCCGTGACGACCGGCCATCTTGTCGCCCGGCTGCAGCTTACGCTTCACGGCAATAAAGACTTTGACCATCTTCATCACACCCGGCGGCAGGTCGTCGCCACGGCGGACCTTCTCGACCTTGTCTTCGAAACGGGCGTCCAGAGCACGCTTGAGCACTTCGTACTGCTCGTTCAGCGCTTCGACGATCTGTGCGTCCTTCTCGTCTTCCAGCGCCAGTTGCCACCACTGACCACGGGTCAGGGTTTCCAGCAGATCCTCGGTGATTGCCGAGCCTGCCTTGACGCCTTTCGGGCCTTTGACAGCAGTTTTACCCAGGATCAGGCCTTGCAGACGCGCATAGATGTTGCGGTCCAGGATCGCCAGCTCGTCGTCCCGGTCACGGGCCAGACGCTCGACTTCCTCACGCTCGATCTGCAGCGCACGCTCGTCTTTCTCGACGCCGTGACGGTTGAAGACGCGAACTTCGACCACTGTACCGTAATCGCCCGGCTTCACGCGCAGCGAGGTGTCGCGCACGTCAGATGCTTTTTCACCAAAGATGGCGCGCAGCAGCTTTTCTTCCGGGGTCATCGGGCTTTCGCCCTTCGGAGTGATCTTGCCGACCAGAATATCGCCCGGCTCAACATCCGCACCGATGTAAACGATGCCCGCCTCGTCGAGGTTACGCAGCGCTTCTTCACCGACGTTCGGGATGTCGCGGGTGATCTCTTCCGGGCCCAGCTTGGTGTCACGGGCGGCGACTTCAAATTCCTCGATATGGACCGAGGTAAAGACGTCATCGCGCGCGATACGTTCACTGATCAGGATCGAGTCTTCGTAGTTGTAGCCGTTCCACGGCATGAACGCGACGACCACGTTTTTACCAAGCGCCAGTTCACCGATATCGGTGGACGGACCATCGGCAACAACCTCGCCTTTCATGACGGTGTCGCCCACTTTCACCAGCGGACGCTGGTTGATGCAGGTGTTCTGGTTCGATCGCTGGAATTTGCGCAGACGATAGATGTCAACGCCAGCGTCGCCCAGCTCCAGATCTTCGGTGGCACGGATAACGATACGCTGGGCATCGACCTGGTCGATGATACCGGCGCGTTTCGCCTGGATCGCAGCGCCCGAGTCGATCGCAACCTTTTCCTCGATCCCGGTACCGACCAACGGCGCCTCGGCCCGCAGCAGCGGAACCGCTTGACGTTGCATGTTCGAGCCCATCAGAGCGCGGTTGGCGTCGTCATTTTCAAGGAACGGGATCAGCGATGCGGCAACCGAAACCAACTGTTTCGGCGACACGTCGATCAGGTCCACATTCTCGCGCGGAGCGAGGGTGTAGTCACCGGCCTGACGGGTCGAGACCAGATCGTTGATGAACTTGCCGTTCTGATCCAGCGTCGCGTTCGCCTGCGCCACGGTGTGACGCATTTCCTCGGTCGCGGACATGTAGTGAACCTCATCGGTCACCTCGGCGTCTTTGACAACGCGGTAGGGTGTTTCGATGAAGCCATACTTGTTCACGCGGGCAAAGGTGGCCAGCGAGTTGATCAGACCGATGTTCGGACCTTCCGGCGTTTCAATCGGGCACATCCGACCATAGTGGGTCGGGTGAACGTCACGCACCTCAAAGCCCGCACGTTCGCGCGTCAGACCACCGGGGCCAAGCGCCGAGAGACGGCGTTTGTGGGTGACTTCCGACAGCGGGTTGGTCTGGTCCATGAACTGCGACAGTTGCGACGAGCCGAAGAATTCGCGGACAGCAGCAGCAGCCGGTTTCGCGTTGATCAGGTCCTGCGGCATGACGGTGTCGATCTCGACCGACGACATACGCTCTTTGATCGCGCGCTCCATGCGCAGCAAGCCGACGCGGTACTGGTTTTCCATCAACTCGCCGACCGAACGGACACGGCGGTTGCCGAGGTGGTCGATGTCGTCGATGTCGCCTTTACCGTCACGCAGCTCCACCAGCGCCTTGATGCAGGCCACAATGTCTTCGCGGCGCAGGGTGCGCAGGGTGTCCGGCGCGTCCAGAGCCAGACGCATGTTCATCTTCACGCGGCCAACGGCGGACAGGTCATAACGCTCGCTGTCGAAGAACAGCGTGTCGAACAGGGCCGAGGCCGCTTCGACGGTGGGCGGCTCGCCCGGGCGCATGACACGGTAGATGTCCATCAGCGCGCTTTCGCGGCCCATGTTCTTGTCCTGCGCCATAGTATTGCGCATGTAGGGGCCAACATTGACGTTGTCGATGTCCAGAACCGGGATGTCGGTGATACCTGCGTCGATCAGCTCTTTAACTGTGCCGCCGATCAGCTCGCCGTTCTTGTCGTATTCCAGGGTCAGCTCATCACCGGCTTCGACATAGATCGCGCCGTTTTCTTCGTTGATGATGTCCTTGGCGACGAACTTGCCGACGATGTGATCAAAAGGAACCAACAGGTTGGTGACGACGCCTTCTTCGATCAACTTCTTGACCGCGCGCGGAGTGACTTTCTTACCTGCTTCAGCAATCACTTCACCGGATTTGGCGTCAACCAGATCATAGGTCGGGCGGGTGCCGCGCACTCGCTCGGGGAAGAACGGCGCGATCCAGCCCTTTTTCTTGTCCAGCTTGTAGGACACGGTGTTGTAATACGCGTCCATGATCGCTTCTTGATCCAGACCCAGCGCATACAGCAGGGTTGTCACAGGCAGTTTGCGGCGACGGTCGATACGGGCAAAAACGATGTCCTTGGCGTCGAACTCAAAGTCCAGCCAGCTGCCGCGATACGGGATGATGCGGCAAGCAAAGAGCAGTTTACCTGAAGAGTGGGTCTTGCCCTTGTCGTGATCAAAGAACACACCGGGCGAGCGGTGCATCTGGGACACGATCACACGCTCGGTACCATTCACGATGAAGGTCCCGTTCGGCGTCATCAGGGGCATATCGCCCATAAACACGTCCTGTTCCTTGATGTCTTTGACCGACTTGGCGCCGGTATCTTCGTCGACATCAAACACGATCAGACGCAGAGTGACCTTCAGCGGCGCGCTGTAGGTCATGTCGCGCTGCATGCACTCTTCGACGTCGTATTTGGGTTTTTCCAGATCGTATTTCACGAACTCCAGAACGGAGGTTTCGTTGAAATCCTTGATCGGGAAAACCGATTGGAACACACCTTTGATGCCTTCGCCGTCAGTGGGCTGCTCTGCATCGCCGGAGCGTAGGAAAAGATCATAAGAAGATTTCTGGACCTCAATGAGGTTCGGCATCTCCAGCACTTCGCGGATTTTGCCGTAATATTTCCGAAGACGTTTCTGGCCAAGGAACGTTTGAGCCATGTCAGATGTCACCTTTCGATGTTCTCAGCGGGCAAAGACACCGTCGGGCCCCGGCGCCTTGCACATTCGAGACGACACGTCCGGATCAATTCGTGGCCACCGTCCCGAAGGCAGCCTCCCGATCCGAAAACCGCGTCTTAGAAAACGCCCCCGTTCATGAGGCCCTTTCTAAGACAGGTTCGGCTGGACCCGGATTTCTCCGGGCCCAGCCAAAATTTGCGGCGCATCAGCGATGCGCCAGACAACGGGCTTAGGCCAGTTCGACCTCGGCGCCAGCTGCTTCCAGCTTGCCTTTGATCTCTTCGGCTTCGTCTTTCGACACAGCTTCTTTGATCTTGCCGCCAGCTTCGACCAGCTCTTTGGCTTCTTTCAGGCCCAGACCGGTGATGCCGCGAACTTCTTTGATCACGTTGATTTTCGAAGCGCCGGCGTTCTTCAGAACGACGTCGAATTCGGTTTTTTCTTCCTCAGCTGCGCCACCGGCGTCGCCACCAGCTGCAACCATTACGGCGCCGCCAGCTGCGGGCTCGATGCCGTATTCGTCTTTGAGGATGGTTTTCAGTTCTTGTGCTTCCAGCAGGGTCAGACCCACGATGCTTTCTGCGAGTGCTTTCAGATCAGCCATTTTATCAGCTCTTTCCGTTTACAGTGTGTGTTCCAACGTCAGGGTGTTCACCCTACGCAGATCATTCAGTGCCAACCGCTTACGCAGCTTCCGCCTTCTCTTCGATGGTGGAAAGGATGCTTGCGATGTTGCTTGCAGGTGCGCCAATCGCGCCGGCGATGTTCGAAGCAGGTGCGCCAATGCAGCCCACGATCGAAGCAATAAGCTCCTCGCGAGACGGCATTTTCGAAACTGTTTCGACGCCTTTGCGGTCCAGAGCGTTCTCACCCATTGCACCACCAAGAATCTCAAAATTCTTGTTATCCTTGGCGAAGTCCTCGGCCACCTTGGCTGCCGCCACGGGGTCCTCGGAATAGGTCAGAACGGTCATCCCTGTCAGCAGGTCGGCCATGCTTTCACACGGCTTACCCTCAAGGGCGATTTTGGCGAGCCTGTTCTTGGCAACACGCACGGCACCACCCGCGTCACGAGCACGTGCGCGAAGGTCCTGCATCTCGGCAACTGTCAGACCGGCGTAGTGCGAAACCACTACGACGCCAGAGCTTTCGAAGATTTGGCCGAGTTCCTCGACCACTTTCTCTTTCTGGGCTCTATCCACAGTTCTCTCCAAGTTAGGGGTGATACCTCACCCCGGCTCATATTTGCCGAAGGGTTAACCCCGGCGTTCAGGTCCGTTGTTACGGGATTGGCCAAAACTCGCCCGAGGATCGTGACCCTCAGAATTCTTTGGTCTTACCCGTCTCAGGCAGGGAATTAAGGGGCCGAATGGACCCACCCACCGTCTTGGACGAAACAAAATAAAGCGCACGACGAATCGCACGCTTTATTCCGCAGCTCTATTTAGGCCAGATGGCAGGGGTTTCCAAGGGGTAAATTGACCGTTCCAACCGGATTGCTTCACCGCCCAGATCCGTCGTGCAAAACCCAAAGCCAGCCATCACAGCATTGACATGACACCAGCCCTGAGGTCCATTCGATCCGCACAGTGAAAAGCCACATAGAACGACGCATTTGAATGCTGGATCTTTCCGATACTGAACAGACATTCGCTTCAGAGTGTGTGGCCGAGTTTTCACGGCGCAATCCTGTCGGGCCTGTGAAGAAAGTCGAATGCGTCTATCGCTCGCACGCGTTTCCGGATTCGCGTCTGGTCTTGAAAATCACAACCGGAATTGAAAGCTTTGCACTGAAAATCGACAGCAACTCTCCCACCACCGGAAGGCTGCGGGATGAGTTCAGCCTGCTATCTGATCTTTACCAGCATTTTGAAAACAACCCGTCATCGCAGGTTATCCGCCCGATTTACCTGTCGCCATCTGAAACCTTCTTTGTCACCGAATTTATCAACCGGCCAACCGCGGTCGACCTGATCTATAACAGCAAGAACGAAGATCAGGTTGCTCAGGTCTTTCGTCGTGCCGGGTCGTGGCTGAATGATCTTCACGACCGCCACCCCCCGGCGAGCTATGCATTTCGGCCAAAATGGATGACAGACAGCATTCGCGACCTTTCAACCACGGTGCCCTATGATATCGCGGGCACAAGTCGGAAAATGGTAAACGTCATGCTGGCCGAAGCTGCTCGCCTGAAGGGCATTCAGGATATCCGGGTTTTTTCACATGGTGATTTTCACGGGCAGAACCTGATTGTCGGGCAGGGAAAAACGATTGGCCTGGATTTTACTGAATCCCGCGAAAAGCTGGCCGTGTACGATATCGTCGACTTTCTAAAGGCAGATATTTTTCGCGACGGGGCCGGACCCGATTTGGATCGCAGCGGTATTCTCAGAAAAAACAAGGATATGTTCTTTCGCCGTTATCGACATCCCATCAACATGGAAATTCTGGATTACTGCATCCGGGGCCGGTTGTTGAAGGATTGGCTGGCGTTGTGGCAACCCAAACACGACTGTAGCCCGTTTGAGGAAGACAAACGACAGCGGTTGGGCAATCGCTTGAAAGTTGTGTTTCAAGGATAATGAGACTGTTGCGGCAACCGTCCCAGTTGACAATTATTTGTGCGGTATTTTGAAGAACTCGGTTGACGCATCCACCCAACCAATTTCTTATCTTTCAGCATAATTTCGCGTGGCCTTCGTCGCCTTTGGCCCAACATAACAAGTACAAAAGAGGAATAATCGCGCAGATGGTTCTCCGCAGTTTTTTCGCTCAGGACAGTGCCAGTCTCATCGCCACATTCGTTCCGGCCGGAGGCGATGCCAATGACATTGTCGTTGGCGGATCTATTATCAACAACTCAGACACACCGGACGGCACCATTTTTGCCTATTCGGGTGGATTTGGCACTACTGTCACGCTGGACGACACCAGCGGCAGCCCAGATATATTCGACGACGATCAGGAAACGGGCCACGTCATTACCGATGGCGGTGGCATCGTCACAAATGGCACACAGGTTGAATCTGAGTCCGTGATCACCGTGCGAGCTCTGGACATTAACGGAAACCCAACCGGACCCGAGATTGACATCTACGTGTTTTCCCAGAACGGGGTCACGCAGGACGTTTGGGGCTATAGCACGTCGGCCCCCTTGGTGCCGGGAACCTCTTATGTCAAAATCAGCGGCTCAAACGCGGGGTCGTCGCTCTATACGGATTTCATTACCTGCTTTGGCCTAGGAACCTTGATCGAAACCGAAGATGGTGACGTCGAAGTGCAGACCCTGAAAAAGGGTCAGCGCGTCTGGACCCGGGATGGCGGGCTGCAACCGATCCTGTGGATCGGAACGACCGAGGTTCATGGCCACGGCGCGTTCGCTCCGGTCGTGATCGAAGCTGGCGCCATCGGAAACACGCATGAGCTTGTGATCTCGCAACAGCACAGGGTCCTGATACAGTCACCCGCAACCGACATGCTGTTTGGCTCGTCCGAAGTGTTCGTGGCCGCGAAGCACCTGTGCGGCCTTCCCGGCGTTTCGATCCGTGAGACGGACCGCATCACCTATACGCATTTCATGTTCGACCGGCACCACATTGTGCGATCAAACGGCGCGCTGACGGAAAGCTACTATTACGGCGATACTGCCAAATATTCCCTATCATCGCCGCAAAGGGCGGAAATCCTCGCGCTTTTCCCAACGGTTGAAGAGATCGGAAATGCGTTCCAGCACACGGCGGTCAAGACAATCGGGGCGCATGAAGCCCGCGTATTGCGCACATACCTCTGATCACGCGGACCGCAAAAATGAAAAACCCGGGTCGCATATACAACCCGGGTTCTTTTTTCTAAGCGCTTGACTGGGGCTTATTCGCCGGCCGCAGCCGCCACATCCAGAGTCACGCCGGGGCCCATGGTCGAGCTCAGCGCGATTTTCTTCATGTAGGTGCCTTTGGCGCCCGACGGCTTGGCCTTGGCCACGGCCGAGATGAAGGCACGGACGTTTTCGACCAGCTTGGCTTCGTCGAACGACGCTTTGCCAACGCCAGCGTGTACAACGCCGCCTTTTTCCGCCTTGAACTGAACTTCACCACCCTTGGCTGCTTCCACGGCCGCTTTCACGTCCATGGTCACGGTGCCGACCTTGGGGTTCGGCATCAGGTTGCGGGGGCCCAGAACTTTACCCAGACGGCCAACGATCGGCATCATGTCCGGGGTGGCAATGCAGCGATCGAATTCGATGGTGCCGCCCTGAATGGTTTCCATCAGGTCCTCTGCGCCGATGATGTCCGCGCCTGCTTCTTTCGCTTCGTCAGCCTTTGGGCCACGTGCGAACACAGCAACGCGCATCGCTTTACCGGTGCCGTTCGGCAGGCCGACAACGCCACGAACCATTTGATCCGCGTGACGGGTGTCAACGCCGAGGTTCAGAGCGATTTCGATGGTCTCGTCGAACTTCGAAGTGGCGTTGCCTTTGACCAGGGAAACAGCTTCTTCGACCGACAGGTTTTCCTTGCCAGCGACAGCTTCGCGCGCAGCGCGGGTGCGTTTACCAAGTTTTGCCATCTTACTTCACCTCGATGCCCATAGAGCGGGCCGAGCCCAGGATGATCTGCATTGCGCCTTCGACGTCGTTGGCGTTCAGATCTTTCATTTTGGCTTCGGCGATTTCGCGAACCTGCTTGCTGGTCACGGTTGCCACGGTCTCGCGACCTGGGTTTTCCGCGCCACGAGGGCGGTTACGCTTGCCGACCGGCTTCAGGCCAGCTGCTTTTTTCAGGTAGTAAGACGCGGGCGGCGTCTTGATGTCCATGGTGAAGGACTTGTCCTGATAATAGGTGATCACGGTCGGGCAAGGTGCGCCCTGCTCCATATCTGCGGTCTTGGCGTTGAACGCCTTGCAGAATTCCATGATGTTGATGCCGCGCTGACCCAGCGCCGGACCAACTGGCGGCGACGGGTTCGCCTGACCTGCAGGAACCTGCAGTTTCATTGTACCAGCAAGCTTCTTGGCCATTTGGTTTTCCTTTCAACGTAGATAGGACGCGTCCTACCCGGTTTATGTTGCGTGGTCCGATCCGGGATCGCGATCCCAGCAACCTCCCACGAGAGAATCTCGCCCGAAGACGATAGAGGCGGCATGTATAGGGGAATGGTGGGGTTGGCAAGAGGTTGGCGTTACAGTTTGGCATCACCGCTTTGGGCCCGAAACACGCGTACTCGTCTCTGCCTGTCTCCTCAACTGCAAGACCTATTAGCGCCACAAATTCTTCCTCGGACTGGCGTTCTGTGGCAGACTGGCACTTTCAAGGCGCAGGAGGGATCGGAAAATGAACGGGTTTGGGTCGCCGAAGAAAACACGGGAGTTTCACAACCACCACTTTGACTCCTCCATGTGGAACGATTTCGAATTTCGTAATGACGATATCATCATCGCTACCTATGCAAAGTCTGGAACGACTTGGGTTCAGCAAATCGTCGCTCAGCTGATATTCAACGGCGCTGAAGACCTCGACGTCGCCGAGATGTCGCCGTGGCTTGACCTTCGGGTCCCGCCCAAAGAGGTCAAGTTACCAGCAGTCGCGTCGCAAACGCACCGACGCTTCTTAAAAACGCATTTACCGGTGGATGCGCTCGTTTTCTCAGAACAAGCCAAATACATATACATTGGGCGCGATGGGCGTGACGTAGTATGGAGCTTTCACAACCATCATTCGAACGCGAATGACACTTGGTATGAAACTCTGAATGATACGCCCGGCCGGGTAGGCCCACCGATCGAACGACCAACACGAGATACCGTTCAATACTTCAGGGAATGGCTGGAGAATGATGGTTACCCGATGTGGCCTTTCTGGGAAAATATTCGAACCTGGTGGGAGATTCGCGATCAGCCCAACGTGCAACTTATCCATTTCGAAGCGCTCAAACGCGACATGCCGGGGGAAATTCGCCGCATCGCAAATTTCCTGGACATCGAGATTGACGAAAGTCGTTGGGATGCGATCCTCACGCACTGTTCCTTTGACTACATGAAAGCACATGCAAGTAAATCCGTCCCTGGAGGCGGTATTTTTTGGGATGGCGGCGCAGAGACATTCATCCACCGCGGCGTGAACGGTCGTTGGCGTGAGATTCTCCCTGAAGAGGACAAAGCCCGCTATGAGGCTAGAGCCTTGGCGGAGCTCGGGCCGGAATGCAGCAGTTGGCTAGCCTTCGGAAAATAAGAGCATCACTGGCACCACCTCGTCGAAACCCACGAAAGGGCCATCATTGACGGAGGTCCAGAGAAGACAAACGATTGCCCTATGTTCCCAATTACCTGATTGAGGCCCAATAACGCCTCAGCGAAGGTCGAGATTTGCGGAACAAATCAATTAATCCTAATACTTGAGTTGCTTAAGAAACGAAGGCGGGTATCTTGGTGCAACTTGGACACAAATGAGGTGGTCAGGGATGGGGTCATCTCGACTTAACAAAGGACTGCTGATCTGTGTACTGGTCGCTATGCTGCCGGGTTGTGGCAGCAAGGCCGAAGACCAAAAAGCTCTGGACGCCGAAACCAACGCGGTCACAAAATCCAATTCGTCCGTAACGACAGGGATTGATCCAGCCACCTATGCCGGTCGCTTTCAAATCAAGCTGACAAAAGAAGTACCCCTGCGCAACATTCCGGTTCCCTTTACCGTTTACGGCGGTCTAGAAGAATCCAGCCCAACCCGATTGCGGTTGAAGGCCTTCATGGATCTGCGTGGGCTACAGGAAAAAGCCCCTCAAATCCTGACTGGCCCTTTGGAAGAATCCTGTAAACGTCAGATTTACCTTGAGATCCGAGACGTTACCGCCATAGGTGACACCGTAAAGGTCGAAGGTTCCGCCCGCGCGCAGTTTACAAGGTGCAACCGGCGTGAAGAACCGGGCTTTCGTTATTTTGGAGCAACCGTGGACGCGGTCGCTGTCGCCAAGGCTGAGGTGAAAGGCCAATGCCTAACATTCAGCATTGAAAGCGCCGACCTCAGCCCGCGCGGGTTCATCGGCGCTGTTTCCAACCTCTTTGGTTTGACCAACCGCATCAACGACGCAGTTCTGGAAAAGGGTGGTGAGTTTCTGGCAGCCCATCCGGTTTGCCCGCCACTGCCCGACGAATTCTCTGTTCTCGAACCGGTCTACGAATCAGGAGGCACCCGCGAAATCGCTCCGGGCGGGATGGGGGCGGCTGTTGTCGGATCTGCCGATGTCAGCGCCGGGACAATCGTCAAAGTCCTGGGTGGGCTGAAGGAACTTGGCGTATTGGAGTTTGCTGAATGAGACACTGGTTGATTTTCCCGGTCTTAATGGCAGCCGTTCTGGACGCCCGGGCACCAAGCGCGCAACAAGTGGACTTTGTCGTCGACGCGACATTGCCAGTTCGTGATACAGAGCTGCCCTATACGCTTGATCTGAACCTCGCCGCTGTTGCGCCGACACGGATCGGGGTGGGCGCGCTTCTTGATCTGCGTGAAATACAGAAGACTGTGCCTGAGCGACTGGCTGACAACGCAATAGTCGACAATTGCGGCCTGCAAGTCCGGCTGGATGACTTGAGTTTTGGGGCCCAAGGCGATGCGATTGATCTGGATGGGGATGTAACCATCACGATCTTTGAATGCAGCCGAACCAGTGAGCGCAATTTTCAACGGGGTGAGCAAAAAAAGGCTATCCTGGCGAACATGTCCACCGAAGCGACAGTCGAACTGCGTGACAATTGTGCCTATTTCAAACTCATTGATCTTACACTGACGGCCCCCGAAGAACAGCGAGAGCAACTTCTGGATGATGATACGCTGGACTCTGTAAAGGAACTGATGCTGGCCGCTGTAGATCTTGTATTGAACGATACCCCTTTGTGTCCGAAGTTACCGGCAGAACTCGCGTCACTTGACCCGGTTTATGACAATGGCGGACCCAAAGAGATCGGAGAAGGTGGGCTTGGTGTCTTCCTTGAAGGATCGGTGGATGTCAGCCCTTCGACCATTCTCGATATTCTGACGGTCCTTCAACGGCAAGAACTGATCCCCGGCCCGCCGTAACTGCAAGGTGATCCTTGTCGTTGAGAAAACCACCTTGGACTTCTGAACTGACAACTGGTTCGCCAAAACAAAACGCCGCAGTGCTCGTGGCATCGCGGCGCTAAAATCTTGCTGAAGTAGCTATCAGCTCTGCTTCGTAACCTGCGTGAAGTCCAGCTCGACCGGGGTTTCCCGACCGAAGATCGAGACCGAAACCTTCAGCTTCTGAGCTTCGTCGTCGACACCTTCGACCATACCGTCGAAATCCTCGAACGGGCCGTCGTTGACCTTGACCTTCTCGCCCACTTCGAAGGTGATCATCAGCTTGGGCGCTTCTTCACCTTCCTGAACGCGGTTGAGGATCTGGTTCACTTCGGCATCGCGCATCGGCATCGGGCGGCCTTGCGGGCCCAGAAAGCCGGTGACGCGGTTGATCGAGTTCACAAGGTGATAGCCCTGATCGGACATTTCCATGTGCACCAGCACATAACCGGGCATAAAGCGGCGTTCGGTCGTGACCTTCTTGCCCCGGCGCACTTCGATCACCTCTTCGGTGGGCACCAGAACTTCGTCGATATCGTCCTCAAGGCCCTGCTCGGCCACCGACGTGCGGATCTGCTCTGCGATCTTCTTTTCGAAATTCGAAAGAACGCTGACCGAGTACCACCGTTTCGCCATGAACCTGTCGTCCTTGTTTGCCTTCGGTGCGCTGGCAATGCCGCAAGCACCGTCATTGAAATTCTGTCACGTCACCCGGAATAAAAAGCGGCGCGCAGCCCGAATCGCCGCACGCCCATTCCGAATAGTACCGCGTCAACTACTCTGACATTGCGCGCTGTGCAAGGGGGCAGTGGCGTTTCAGCCCGCCCAAACCAGTTTAACTGAATGCACCCAGGATCAGTTGCAATCCGCCGCGAATGCCCAGATCAACCAACGCAAAGAACACGGCAGTCAGCGCCGCCATGATGAACACCATGACCGTGGTCAGCAGCACCTCACGCCGGGTCGGCCAGACGACCTTTGCAACTTCGGCGCGGACCTGCTGAATGAACTGGATCGGATTCATAGTTGCCATTTGGCTTGGTTCTCTCTGCTAGCGGATGAGCCGGACATAACCGGGCATTGCGGCAATTTCAAGAGCGCTTGATTGCCATGTGTCAGGGCTTGGGCTTGTCGTCCCATTCATCACTCAGGATGCGCCGAGAGTCACCCTCGGGGTCGTCATATTGGTTCGAGCGGACGGTATACACAAAGGCCACAAGTCCAACCCCGCCCAAAAACAGGGAAATCGGAATCAGATAGGCCAAAACTTCCATAGCAGCTACCTCAGACGCAGGGCGTTCAGGGACACGGTGATGGACGAGGTCGACATCGCCAGCGCCGCAATCAACGGCGTGGCCAGACCGGCCACCGCCAGCGGCACCGCGATGATATTGTAAACGGTGGCAATACGAAAGTTCTCGCGAATCCGTTTGGTCGCCTTCACGGCCGTATCACAGGCATCGGCAATCGGGGCCAAATCATTACCCAACAGCACGATATCCGAGGCCACCCGCGCCGCGTCCAGCGCCGATGCGGGCGAGATCGACACATGCGCCGCTGCCAGCGCAGCGGTATCGTTCAGACCGTCGCCGACCATCAGAACATGTCGGCCCTGGTCGCTCAGCTCCTGCACACGGGCGGCTTTTTCTTGCGGCAAAGCCTGCGCGACCCAGTGTTCGATCCCCAACTTTTCAGCCAGCGCCTGAACCGCGCCTTTTGTGTCACCTGAAATCAGGATGACCTCTTTGCCTGCGTCGCGGAAAGCTTGAACCGCCTCGGCCGCGCCGGGGCGCAGACTGTCCGAATACTGGAAGCACACAGGCGCTTGCCCTGCGACGGACAACCATGCTGCGGTCTGATCACCCTCTTGCGCACCGGTCCACGCTGCCCGGCCCAGACGCACGCGCTGATCTCGATAGGTGCCTTCGGTGCCGTAACCCGGAACTTCGGTGATATCTGTCAGACGGGCCGGTTTGACCCCCGCATCGCGTGCCGCGGTGGTCAATGCAACGGACAGCGGGTGCGAGGAGGCCTCGGACAGCGCCAAGGCCACTTCAAGATCAGCGCGGGCATGATCGCCCAGGTTGATCAGTTCGGGCGTGCCCGAGGTCAGCGTACCGGTTTTGTCGAACACCACCGTATCCACCTCGGACAGACGTTCCAGAGCCGTGGAATGTTTGATCAGCATCCCCTTGCGGAACAATCGCCCCGAGGCTGCCGTTGTCACCGCAGGCACCGCCAGCCCCAGCGCACAGGGGCAGGTGATGATCAACACCGCAGCTGCTATGTTCAGCGCGGTGCGGATATCGCCGGAATAGATGTACCAACCCAGAAAGCTGAGCGCCGCTAGGATGTGTACACCCGGCGCATAAAGCTTGGCCGCCTTGTCCGCCAACGAGGTATAGCGCGACCGGCCCGATTCAGCGATGGCGACCAGATCGGCCATACGGTGCAGCGACGTATCCTCACCCACCGCTGTCGCCCGAATGGTCAGGGGGCCAGTCAGATTAACCTCACCAGCGCTGACTGCCATGCCCGCTTGCGCAAAAACAGGCAGGGTTTCCCCAGTCAACAGGGACCGATCAAGCTCTGACTGCCCCGACACAATTTCGCCGTCCACCGGCATACGCCCACCGGGCCGGACAAGGATCAGATCGCCAACTGCAAGGGTGGCCACGGCCACTTCTTCCTCGACACCGTAGACCAGGCGGATGGCGCGCGGTACTTCTAGTGCGGTCAGTTCTTCGGCCGCGGATCGGGCGGCATCGCGGGTGCGGTAATCCAGATACCGCCCCGCCAGCAGGAAGAAGGTCAGCGTCAGCGCGGCATCGAAATAAGCGTGTTTGCCGCTGAGCGCGGTTTCCCAAAGCGATGTGATCAACGCCAACAGGATGGCTAAAACAATCGGAACATCCATGTTCAGGCGTTTGACCCGCAGGGCGCTCCAGGCGTTGGCAAAAAAAGGCTGCGCCGAAAAGGCTATGGCTGGCAACGCAATGGCCGCGGAAATCCAGTGGAACATATCGCGCGTGGCATCCGATGCGCCCGACCAGACCGACACCGACAGCAGCATCACGTTCATCGAAGCGAAACCGGCCACCGCCAGCCGCATCAACAGATCGCGACCGGCCTTATTGGCCTGCGTCGCTGACAACGAACCTGGGTCCAGCTCGTGCGCCTCATAGCCCGCCCGTTCCAACACAGGAATAAGATCGGCTGCACGCAGATCAGGCGACGCTTTGACCATCGCCCGCTTGAGTGTCAGGTTCACCCGCGCGTCCTCGACCCCCGGATAGGCGTTCAGTTCCCGTTCGACCGTGGCAATACAAGCCGAGCAATGAATGCCCGGCAACGATAACGCAATCTGAGCATCCTGTGGGATGGGCCGC
Source organism: Ruegeria atlantica (assembly GCF_013032005.1). Classification (GTDB taxonomy): domain Bacteria; phylum Pseudomonadota; class Alphaproteobacteria; order Rhodobacterales; family Rhodobacteraceae; genus Ruegeria; species Ruegeria atlantica_A. Next base: position 164,187 of record NZ_WQBE01000008.1, on the reverse strand, counting down.
GCCGGTTCCGCCGGGCTGGCGATACAACCGGGGCAGGCCGCAGTGCCGGATGTGAACTGCGTCGTCATCCCATCACCCTTTTACGTACAACGGCACACGCTGGGCAAACTCTGCACCCGCGCTATCCTTGGCAACCAGCCGTATGTTCCAGTTGCCTTTGCCCAACGATACCGGCGTTGCATAGGCCTGACCGTCAAAGATAAATTCGGGCGAGAAATCATCCTCGACATGGGTGGCGCGACCCACAACAGCCTGCAACTCGGCCACTTCGATCGGAGCTCCGGTTTTGTCAGTGATATGCAGGATCAACAAGCCGCCAGACATTTCGGCACGAATGGTCCAACCCAGCGCCTGATGTTCCTTCAGACGGTCGTTGAACTCCTGACTGGCGACATAAGAGTTTTTTACCTCAAGCCCCGGAAAGGTTTTGACCGCGCTATAGGCCAGTACGAGGTTTACGGCGATAATCACACCAAACGCGGCGACGAAAATGGCCAGAGCGTGCTTACCGGTAAATTGACGCTCGGCCATACTAGTTCCCTCGTCCGTTGAAAGTGGTGTCTTTATAGGCGCGTTCACCGCTTTCCAGATCCTCGACCCAGATGCGCACCGAGGTTGCATCCGCAGCCGCCGGCCCGGCGTCGCCCGCAGAAACGATGTAGACGCGGGTCAATTGTGCCGTATCTGCCGTGACATTGACAATCTCACCTTCGACGCCCTCGATCTGGATCTGCAAGGCCGGATCACCCGCGAGGGACAATTGGAACGCCCGGTCCTCACCATGCTTGTTACGCAGGCGCACATCATAGGTATTGCGGATTGTTCCGTCGGACAAAGTGACAAATGTCGGGTTGCGCACGGGCGCCACGGTCAGATCAATATCGGACCGGATAAACAGTGCAAACAACAGCGCAAGGCCAACCAGGGCCCACAAAGCCGTATACAGGATCGTCCGCGGACGCAGGATGTGTTTCCAGACGTTGATGGGTTGCTCGCCTGCCCGTTCATGAGCTTCGTCGCTCAGCGCCATATAGTCGATCAGGCCACGCGGCTTGCCGATCTTGGCCATCATGTCATCGCAAGCGTCGATGCACAGCGCGCAGGTGATGCATTCCATCTGCTGCCCGTCGCGAATGTCGATCCCAACCGGGCAAACATTCACGCAAGCCATGCAGTCGATGCAGTCGCCCAGCTCGGAATCGGTAGTACGCTTACCCTTACCGCGCGGTTCGCCCCGCCATTCGCGGTACCCGACGACCAGAGTGTCCTCATCCATCATAGCGGCCTGAATACGTGGCCACGGGCAGGCATAAATGCAAATCTGCTCGCGGGCGAAGCCGCCGAAAAAGAACGTCGTACCTGTTAAGATCAGGACCGTTGTATAGGCAACCGGATGAGCGTTTCCAGTGACCAGATCCCGCATCAGCGTAGGGGCATCGGCAAAATAGAACACCCAGGCCCCGCCGGTTGCCAGACCGATCAGAAACCACGCCGTCCATTTCGTGATACGCAGGCGCGCCTTGCGGAAGTCCAGCTTTTCCTGCCGGTGCAGTCGCAATCGGGCGTTGCGATCGCCTTCGATCCAGCGCTCAACCAGAATGAACAGGTCCGTCCACACCGTCTGCGGGCAAGCATAGCCGCACCACACGCGCCCCAGCGCAGAGGTAAACAGAAACAGGCCCAGACCGGCCATGATCAACAGGCCTGCCACGAAATAAAACTCATGCGGCCAGATTTCGATCCAGAAGAAGTAAAAACGCCGGTTCGCCAGATCCAGCAGCACCGCCTGATCCGGCAGGCTGGGGCCGCGGTCCCATCTGATCCAGGGCGTTACATAATAGATGCCAAGCGTAACCGCGAGGATGATCCATTTCAGGTTTCGAAATGGCCCGGACACGCGCCGGGGAAAGATCGGCTCCCTTGCAGCGTAAAGGCTGGGGGCAGGGTCGGAATCGCTCACAAGCAGGCTCCAGATGTGGCTGTCTTTTAGGCGTCTTTTTCCAGATCACAAAAGCAGTCACTTTGACATGGGTCAAAAGCGCATCACGCAGACACCTTTTGTCACACCATACCAGCTTGCCGCCTGAGCCAGCTAACAAAAATTTTGACAGCCGGGCGCAGTGGCGCATCCCCTGTCACAATGTGGTATCCACGCGCGCCAGGTTCGCGAAACAACTCGATGATGCGACCCGCCTGAATATCAGCTTCGACAAAATGTCGCGCCGTGAATGTCACCCCCTGACCAGCGCGCAGCCCCTCAAGCACCAGATTGCCGGGCAACAAGATTCGCCCAGCCCGCGGGCCGTGTTCAACCCCGCGGCGGGCCAGCCACGATGTTGCCTCTGTAGTTCCAAGCTCTTCCAACCAAGGCAGTTGGCTAAGTTCATCCGGCGTAATGGTTTCCCGGCCTCCCAGTAGCGACGGCGCAGCAACTATCACGATCGGACTTTGCAACAGAGGCTCTGCATTCACCCCCTGCCAGTATCCATCCCCGTATCGGATCGCCACATCCACACCACCCGGACGCAGACTGGCAAGGTCAGGCGAAGGGTCCAGTGCCAGGGGTATATCAGGATACTCGGCTTGAAACGCCGGCAAGCGGGGCATCAGCCAGGACGCGGCAAAAGATGCCGTCAAGGATACATGAACCGGGCGATCTTCGGCGATATGCGTCAGATCCGCTACGGCTGCCCCGATCGCGCCAAAACCCAGATGTAAGGCGCGGGCCAGCTTTTCACCCTCGACCGTCAACGTCATGGACTTACCGCTGCGGTCCAGCAGGGTCACCCCAAGGTGTTTTTCCAACGCGCGCAATTGCTGGCTGATGGCAGCGTGGCTGACATTTAACAGGACCCCGGCCTGCACCACATTTCCTGCTTCCGCAAAGGCATGAAAAGCCTTCAGCGATGCAAGGGGTGGCATTGTCATCCAGTTCATATGTAAGCCTAGGTTACATTACCCAATGGCAATTGAGTCGCATATTCCTCGAAAAACATCAATCCTGAGTGCAATCAGACCCAACTTAAGGAGAGATCAGATGCTATCGATTCTTGCACGTACATTCATGGTCGCCACCCACACGGATGGGCTAACGAAACCGCAAAACCGGGAAAACCGCCCCGAGGGCAATTGGTGGAAGAGAACCACGCGCGTCACACGTTCCCGTGCGAAATGACGGGCCCTCTGGACCCGATCAAAACAGAGAACTAATCTGAACTTGTAGCACCGGCTGTTCAGGAAACGCGCGAACAGATGGAACAGCCGGTGCCTAACCTTCGGGCGGCGAACCGTCCGAAGGTATTCTTTTGCCGTTACTGACCGCCACCCAATTGGTGGACATAAGCTGTGACCGCGCGAATCTGCGCGTCGGTCAGACGGTTTTCCCAGGATGGCATCACGCCAAAGCGGCTGTAGGTGACCGTTTCGGTCAAAGCCTCTTCGCTGCCGCCATAAAGCCAGATGGCATCGGTCAGGTTCGGTGCGCCCTGAGTGATATCACCGGTGCCGTCTTCGCCATGACATGCTGCGCAGTTGTCCTCGAAAACAACTTTGCCCGCCTGCGCCGCCGCATCATCAGTCTGAGCGTTGGTCAGCGACATGACATACTGCACCACCTGAGTGATTTCGTCCTGTTCCAGAATCTCGCCAAAGGCCGGCATCTCAGAGTAGCGCGCATCGTCGCTTTCTTCGTTGCGAATACCATAGGCAACGGTCATCTCGATATCCTCAAGCGACCCTCCCCACAGCCAGGCATCGTCCAGCAAGTTCGGGAAACCTGGCGCACCCTGCGCCCCCGAGCCGTGACACTGCGCACACCAGGTACGGAACACCGCACCGCCTGCGTTCACCGCGTATTGCTGCAACTCGGCATCTTTCGAGATATCCTCCAGCTGCGTTTCAATCAGCTTGGTGTTCCACGGCGCATTGGCCTCCTCGAACGAGATCATCTCTTCCTGCACAAGTGCTCGAGAAGACCATCCCATGACACCAGCCGTTGCAGACCGAACCAACGGCCAAGCCGGATACATGATCGTATAGATCACGCCCCAAACAATGGTTGCGTACAAGACCCACAGCCACCAGCGGGGCATCGGATTGTCAAATTCCTCAATTCCGTCCCAGCTGTGGCCGGTGGTATTCGGATCACCCGGCTGTTTTTCAGGTGTTTTGCTCATTTCCTCGCCTCCTTGACTTCGGCGGGTTTATCTTGATGCCGGAAAGGGATGTTGGCGGTATCCTTGTATTCTTTGCTGGCACCGGGGCGGAAAACCCAGATCACGATGCCGACAAAGAAGGCAAACAGCACAAGTAACATCCAGCTATCCGCGAACTGCCGTAAGAGAGTATATTCTTCCATCACACCCTCCTGTTATCGGCTTGCGTCCGGGGTGAAGGTCGAGAAATCAACCAACGTGCCCAGCATCTGAAGGTAAGCAACGAGCGCATCCATCTCGGTCAACTCAGATTGACCATCGAAATTGCGGACATTGACCTTGTCGCCATAGCGTTCCAGCAATCCGTCATAGTCGCTGTCCGGATCCGCCTGCGCACGGAAATCCGCCTGTGCCTGCTCGAGCATCTCGTCTGTGTACGGCGTGCCGACCACAGAATTGGCAGCCATGACATCACCGATATACTTACCGTCGATCTTCCGATGCTCGAGGAAGCCATATTTCGGCATCACCGATTCAGGCACAACTGATTGCGGATCACGCAGGTGGTCCACCTGCCACTGGTCCGAATAACGGCCACCGACACGAGCGATATCAGGCCCGGTACGCTTGGAGCCCCACTGGAATGGGTGATCATACATCGATTCAGCCGCCAGCGAGTAGTGACCATAGCGCTCAACCTCGTCCCGCATCGGGCGGATCATCTGACTGTGGCAGACATAGCACCCTTCGCGGATGTAGATGTCACGCCCGGCCAATTCGAGGGGGGTGTATGGGCGCATGCCCTCTACCTTCTCGATGGTGTTCTCAAGATAGAACAGCGGGGTGATTTGTACGATGCCACCGATGGTAACGACCAGAAAGCTGAAGATCAGCAGGAGGGTCGCGTTGGTCTCGAGGATCTTATGTTTGTCGAGAATTGCCATTGCTCCGGCCCTCCTTATTCAGCCGGGACCGCGACGGACAGGCTGGCCTCTTTGGCCGGCGCTTTCCGCACAGTCATCCACAGGTTGTAGCACATGATCAGCGAGCCAGCGACGAACATCACGCCACCCAAAGCACGCACCACATACATCGGGAACTTGGCAGCCACGGTGTCGGCGAACGAGTTCACCAGGAAGCCGTTGGCATCCACTTCGCGCCACATCAGACCTTCCATGATGCCGGTGACCCACATCGACGCGGCGTAAAGCACGATGCCGATGGTAGCGAGCCAGAAGTGCCAGCTGACCATCTGCAGCGAATACAGACGCTCACGCTTCCACAGGACAGGCACCAAGAAGTACAGCGCACCAAAAGTGATCATGCCGTTCCAGCCCAGCGCGCCCGAATGCACGTGACCGATGGTCCAGTCGGTGTAGTGCGACAGCGAGTTCACTGCACGGATCGACATCATCGGGCCTTCAAAGGTGGACATTCCATAGAAGCCGACCGAGATCACCATCATCCGAATAACCGGATCAGTGCGCAGCTTGTCCCATGCACCCGACAGGGTCATCAGACCGTTGATCATTCCACCCCATGACGGCATCCACAGCACGATTGAGAACACCATGCCCAGCGTCGAAGCCCAGTCAGGCAACGCGGTATAATGCAGGTGGTGCGGACCGGCCCAGATATACAGGAAGATCAGAGCCCAGAAGTGGATGATCGACAGCTTATAGCTGAATACCGGACGCTCGGCCTGTTTCGGGATGAAGTAATACATCATTCCTAGGAAACCCGCGGTCAGGAAGAAGCCCACAGCATTGTGGCCGTACCACCACTGGATCATGGCGTCCTGCACACCAGACCAGACGATAACCGATTTCGAACCCCAGATGCTGACCGGGATGGTCATGTTGTTGACCAGATGCAGCATGGCGACAGTCACGATGAACGCCAGATAGAACCAGTTCGCCACATAGATGTGGGGTTCCTTCCGCCTGACGATCGTTCCAAGGAAAACGGCCAGATAGGCAACCCACACAATGGTCAGCCAAAGGTCTACATACCATTCAGGCTCGGCATATTCTTTGGACTGAGTACCACCCAGTACGTAGCCGGTCGCTGCCAGTACAATGAACAGCTGATAGCCCCAGAACACAAACCACGCCAGATTGCCGCCCCAAAGGCGCGCGGCGCTGGTGCGCTGTACCACATAGAACGAGGTTGCGATCAAGGCGTTACCGCCAAAGGCAAAGATCACCGCCGATGTGTGCAGCGGACGCAAACGACCAAAGTTCAGATAGCCCTGCGCCCATTCGAAGTTCAGCGCTGGAAAGGCCAGCTGAAACGCGATGAAAGTCCCTGCAAGGAACCCGACCACGCCCCAAAAGGCAGTTGCGATCACGCCATAGCGGATCACGCCATCCATGTATTCACCCGAACGGTCTACAAGAATATCTGGCTCGTCGGTGTTTTTAAGCGTCCAGATGAACAAACCACCGGCGATCAGCATCACCAGAATCGAATGCACCTGATACGCCAAATCGCGTGCATAGTTGGACCCGATCGCAGTGAACACCACAACCAGACCAAGCACGATCAGCTTGATGTAATTTGACATATTGCGTCCCTTTGCCATGCCCCACGTGATTCTTGTATATCGCAGGACCCTTTTGACTGGTTGCCGTTTTGTCGAACGGCGGCCAGAATTACTTTGATCTGTGTCAAGACAATACACTGATTTCTGTGACAATCGTAAACTGACAACTGGGCCATAGGGCCGCAGGTACATGAGCCTGAAAGACAAGAGGTCAAAATGGCATACAAATCTCTTCTCACGGTGATGACAGACACGAACCACAGTGACGCGCCTCTGGCCCAGATGGCCGCTCTGACTGCTTCGCAAGACGCGCATGCCGAGGCTTTGTGTCTGGGCGTCGACCGCAGCCAGACGGGATATTACTACGCCGGCGCAAACGCCCTGATACTCCAGGAAACACTGAGCCGCGCGAATGCCGAAGCCGAAGAGGTGCTGGCCTATGCCAAAGACTATCTGGGCAAGACTGGAATCCGCTGGTCCGCCGAAAGCGGTGTTGCCCAGATCTCGGATATCGGGCGCCACGTGGCGCACCGCGCGCGGTTTTCCGATCTTGTCATTCTCCCGCAACCTTACGGACCTGACCGCGACGCCGAGGCCGAACCCATTGTCGAAGCTGCCATGTTCGAAGGTCACGCGCCTGTTCTAGTCGTTCCTGACGATGCAACCCCGTTCGCACGACCGGGCAACATCCTGATCGGCTGGAACGAGAGCGTCGAGGCCATGCGAGCCATCCGCCGCGCGCTACCGTTTCTGACGCAAGCCGATCTGGTGCGCATCGTCGTGATTGATCCGCCGCGCCACGGCCCCGACCGCTCGGACCCTGGTGGGATGCTGTCGCAGATGCTGGCCCGCCATGGCGTGAAATGCGAAATCGACGTGCTGAGCAAGACCATGACGCGGGTATCCGATATCCTGAATCGTCACGCCGCAGATACCGAGGCAGACATGATCGTGATGGGAGCCTACGGACACTCGCGGTTCCGCGAGGCCATTTTGGGCGGCGCGACACGGAACATGTTGGAACAAGCCACGGTACCGGTGTTCCTGGCTCACTAGTATAGGCTGTTACAGAAAACCGCCCCTTGGGGCGGTTTTTACCTTTTCACCAATCCGATCAGAAACAGAAGGATGATCGCACCGATGGTGGCGAAGAAAATAGTTGAAAGGACACCGCCTCCAACAGCAAAGCCCAGCGCGGGAAAGATCAAACCGGCCAAAAACGCGCCTACAATGCCGACGATGATATTGCCAATCAGGCCAAAGCCGCGGCCTTCCATGATCTTGCCCGACAGCCACCCGGCGATCGCGCCGATGAACAGCATCGCCAGAATGCTACTGAATCCCATGACTTACTCCTGAGGTCTGCTTCAAATGACCCCAGTTAAACATGGCCAGCCGATCCAGTCACGCTGCAAGCGTGTCAGACCAGAAAACCTCCATCCGAGTCGTCGCCTGCCTCTTCCATCAGGCGGCCCATATCCGGAATCGTCACGTGGCGTTTGCCTTCCAACGTGATGACCTGATCCTTTTTCAGGGCCGAGATCTGCCGACTGACTGTTTCCAGCGTCAGCCCAAGGTAGTCCGCCATCGCCTCGCGGGTTAGCGGAAGGTCAAACACGATCGGCCCCGTGTTTCCCTTTTGATTGATCGACGCATCGCGCCGGGCGATAATCGACAGCAGGCTGGCAATCTTTTCTCGCGCAGTCTTGCGCCCCAGCACCAACATCCACTCGCGCGCGGCGTCCAGCTCGTCCAGCGTCATTTGCAACAGCCGGTGTGCAATATGCGGGGTATTGCTCATCAAGTCTTCGAACGGCTTCTTGCGAAAACAACACATGACCAGATCGGTTGTTGCCAGCACATCGTATGGCGCAGAATCGCGGCCTGGCCGCCCGACGAAATCACTGGGCAGCAAAAGGCCAACCATCTGGGTGCGACCATCTTCCATTGTCTGGGTCAGCGAGGCGATGCCTGACACGACCGAGCCCACAAAATTCATCTGATCCCCTGACCAGATGATCGTCTGACCAGCCTCAAAACTGCGATAGTATTTGATGCCTTCAAGCTCTACCAGCTCGTTCGCATCACAGTGGGCGCATACTGCACGATGCCGGATGGGGCAATCTCCGCAGTTTGTATGGTCGAATTTGAGTATCGGTGTCATGCACGTTTCCACTTGATCTCGGTCAAAGCATCTAGACGGTCCGTCCCTTAAAGCTATCGCCATGATAGTGAAACCACAATTGGCCAAGCTTGGACTATTTGACGCGAAAGTCCCGCGTTATACAAGCTATCCCACCGCCCCCCACTTCAGCAATGACGTGGGGTCAAGCCTTTATTCCGACTGGATTTCCGGCCTGAAGCCGGGCAGCGAGGTGTCGTTGTACGTCCATGTCCCGTTCTGCCGCAGGCTGTGCTGGTTCTGCGCCTGCCGCACGCAGGGCACGCAAACCGACAACCCGGTGATTGCCTATGTGGACGTTCTGAAAGCCGAGCTTGACCTGCTGGCTGAACGCCTGCCCGAGGGCATTACCCTGTCGCGCCTGCATTGGGGTGGCGGTACGCCAACCCTGTTGAACCCGGATCTGATGCGGGATCTGGCCGCGCGGATTCTGGATGTCGTACCGCTGGGCCCGAATGCCGAGTTCTCGGTCGAGATCGACCCGAACGAGATTGATGAGGCCCGTCTGGACGCATTGGCCGAGGCCGGGATGAACCGCGCCTCAATCGGGGTGCAGGATTTCGACGACGAAATTCAGAAGACCATCGGGCGCATCCAAAGCTATGACGTCACACGCAAAGCCGTGGACATGATCCGCGCCCGTGGGATCAGCAGCCTGAATGCGGATATCCTGTATGGCCTGCCGCACCAGACCAAATTGCGGATGACGGAAAGCGTGCAGAAACTTCTGTCGCTCAGCCCGGATCGTGTCGCGCTATACGGTTATGCCCATGTGCCATGGATGGCCAAGCGGCAGCAACTGATCCCCTCAGATGCCCTGCCGACCCCCGAAGAACGTCTTGATCTGTTCGACACCGCCCGCCGCCTGTTCATGTGGGATGACTATGCCGAGATCGGCATTGACCATTTCGCCACGCAAGATGACGGCCTGACCCATGCGCTCAAGGCCGGGCGGTTAAAGCGGAACTTCCAGGGCTATACCGACGATCAGGCCGAGGTTCTGATCGGGGTTGGTGCCAGCTCTATCTCGCGCTTTCCGCAAGGCTATGCCCAGAATGCGCCCGCAACATCTGCCCATACCAAGGCGATTCGCGAAGGGCGGTTCTCGACCTCACGCGGGCACTTGTTCAAAGGGCAGGACGTTCTGCGCGCCCGGCTGATCGAAGCGCTGATGTGCGATTTCCAGATCAATACAGCCGAGGTTCTGGGCAATCACGACATCACCGGGCCAGAGTTGCAGGCTATGTATCAGGCTGCCAATACAGCCTTTGACGGCCTGCTGTGGATCACCGAAGATGGCTTGTTCATCCCGCCCGAGGCCCGGCCGCTGACCCGCATGATTGCCCGCAGCTTTGACGCCTATGACCTAAGCTTGGCCGGCCACAGTTCGGCAATCTGACATCAAGGCAGGTCAGGGCTTGACGCGGCGGGTCAGTTTTTTCCACACTTGCAGGGCGGGCGGAACCCGCCCGCACCCGAGGCAGGCCCAATACCAGACAGTTCGCGCCAACGCATTTGCGTAAGGCTATCCCTTTCGTGCAGCCGATCTGCAATTTGAAAGAGGGACAGCACCCATGCGCGTTTTCACCGTCCTCGGCCCCAGCCAATCGGGCAAAACCACTCTGGTCGAGGCCATCAGCCGCCTCGACGGCCGGTCCACCACATTCGACGTATCCGGAACCGTGCATTTGCACGGTTTTTCTTATTTAGACGAACCCTGGTGCGCCATTGATGTCGATGGCGGCGGCGATAATCTGGCCTATGTCGGCCCTGCCATGGCAATCTCGGACGCCGCCGTGGTGGTCGTGCCGCCCGACCCGCTGGCCGCCGTTCTGTGCGCCCCATATCTGCGACTGGTCGAAGAGGCTGGCATTCCCTGCTTCCTGTTCATCAACCGTATGGACAACCCCAATGGCCGGATTCGCGACATCATTGCGGCGTTGCAGACCTATTGCACCCACCACATCGCCCTGCGTCAGGTGCCGATCCGCGAGGGCGACACGATCGTCGGTGCGGTTGATCTGATCTCGGAGCGGGCCTGGAAATATCAGGAAGGCCAGCCCTCAGCCCTAATTGAATTGCCGCAATCGGTCGAGGACCGCGAACAGGAGGCCCGCACGGAATTGTTGGAAACCTTATCAGATTTCGACGACAACTTGCTTGAGCAACTGATCGAAGACAAGCAACCGCCCAGCGCCGAGGTTTACGATCTGGCCGCACAAGTGCTGCAGAACCACCAGCTGATACCCGCCTGTTTGGGCGCGGCCAGCCATGGAAACGGGCTGACTCGTTTGATGAAAGCCCTGCGGCACGAGGCCCCGGAGTTTGACATAGCCGCCGGGCGCGACGAAGCGGCAGAAAACGCCCGCGCGATCGCTGGCTTCGCGGATGTAAAAAAACATATCGGCAAGATCGTCGTTCTGCGCGGGCTGGGCGCAGGTGTGAAAGCGCATGAGAATCTGGGCGGCGAAACCGTCGGCAACCTGACTACGCTGGACGCCAAGACGCAGATTGCCGAGCTACCAGCCGGGCAAATTGGGCTCGCCGTGAAATCCGATCACCTAAATCCCGGCAATCTCTATGACAGTTCTTCGGCGACCCCTCTGCCCGAATGGGCTGGTTCCCACCCGGCAGCGCATCGTCAGATCGTGTCGCCCACCCATGAGCGAGACGACGTGCGCCTGTCTAACGCACTGACCCGTCTGGTCGAGATCGACCCCGGCCTGCATTTGGAACAGGACGAACTTAGCGGTCATGCAATTCTGGGTTCACAAGGTCCGCAACACATGCGTCGTGTCACCGCCAAACTAGATGAGGATTTCGGGATCGAGATTACTGCCGACGCGGTTGAGACCGCTTATCGCGAAACCATTCGCGCACCCGTCGAACACCGTCACCGCCACCGCAAACAATCTGGAGGGGCTGGACAGTTCGCAGACGTAGTAATCTCGGTTGCGCCAATGCCGCGGGGTTCGGGGTTCCAGTTCGAGGAAATCGTAAAGGGGGGCGCGGTGCCCAAGAACTATATTCCATCGGTCGAACACGGCGCCAAGGATGCGTTGGTGCAGGGGCCCGAGGGCTTTCCGGTGGTTGATGTGAAAGTCACGCTTAGCGATGGCAAGCACCACAACGTGGACAGCTCGGACTATGCCTTCCGTACCGCAGGCAAGAATGCTGTGCGTGAGGCCCTGCCACAAGCCAAACCGGTGGTCCTGCAGCCGATCCTGAGTGCCGAAATCCACCTGCCGTCGGATTTTGTAGGCGATCTGGTTCCGACCATAAGTTCGCTGCAAGGCCAGGTTCTGGGCTTTGAAGGCAATCCCAACGCCTCAGGCTGGGAGATCTTCAACGCCCAATTGCCCGCCGTGGCCGAGGACGAGTTGCACCGAACCCTCGCCAGTGCCACACGTGGCACCGGTTGGGTCAAGCTGAACTTTGATCACTATGAAGAGCTGCGCGGACCACTTCCGAAAAGTGCAGCGCGCGAGGCCGCCAACGCACAGTGAAATTCTCAAAAAACCTCTGACCGGCACCCCGGTCAGAGAATACACAGGAGGGCCGCCCCACATTTCAGGTTTGTTATTTAAAGAGGAGCCGTAGTTATGGCGTATTCAACAACCGTCCTGACGACATTTGTAGTCGCGGCCATTTTTCTGGCTGCCGGGGAAAGCCTTGCCAAGGGGAAACCCAAAGGCGCAAAACGCACTGACCCACAAACGATAGCTCAGCTCTATTCCGGCAAGACAACAAATTGGAGACTTGGAGGGTCGTTCTATTGGGCACCTAACGGCACCTTACAGGGGATAGGGCAAAAAGAAGGCGCCGTTGGCATTGGGCGATGGTACGTCACAAACAGAGGTAAACTGTGTAACGAGACTGACTGGTACTGGTTCGAAAACGGTGCGAGGCAATACAAACGTTTCGAAGAATGTTGGGAGTTTGTGACAGCCCCGGACGGAACAATCTGGGAGAGATTTATCCCTGAGAAGTCAAACTGGTATCGCCACAGTATCCGTTCGCAAGTCAGAGGCAACCCGCACCAAAGAAAGTTCAACAAATTGAAGAAAGATCTGGGTCTATAACCCTTTGCCGCGCGGGTAGGAACTCACCCTACCCCGCTGCCGCAATCAGTTCACGGGTATAATCTGTCTGAGCATTTTCGAACAAATCTTCAGCCGCACCCATTTCGATGACATCTCCGTTCCGCATGACAATCACCTTGTGAGACATCGCCCGGACCACCTTCAGGTCGTGGCTGATGAACAGATAGGCCAGCCCGTATTTCCGCTGAAGATTGCGCAAAAGATCAACGATCTGCACCTGCACCGTCATGTCCAGCGCGCTGGTCGGTTCGTCCAGTACCAGTAGCTTGGGCCGCAACACCATGGCGCGCGCTATCGCGATACGCTGACGTTGTCCGCCCGAGAATTCATGCGGGTATCGGTCCATTGCCGCCGGGTCCAACCCCACTTCGGTCATCACCTCGGCCACCAATTCGCGCGGGGCACGGTGGGGGTCGACCTTATGGATCGCCAAGCCCTCGGCAATGATCTGCATGCAGGTCATCCGCGGGCTAAGGCTGCCAAACGGGTCCTGGAACACGATCTGCATGTCTTTGCGCAACCGCCGCAACTCTCGCGTGGACCAGCGGCGCACGTCCTGTTCGCGAAAAGTGATGGCCCCCTCGGACGCAATCAGGCGCATGATCGCCAGCGCCAGCGTCGTCTTACCAGACCCGCTTTCACCGACAATGCCCACCGTCTCGCCCGCGCGCACGCTAAGCGTGGCGTCGTTCACTGCCTTCACATGGCCCACGGTCCGTTTCAAAAACCCGCGCTGGATCGGGAACCAGACCTTCAGGTGATCGGTACGGGCGACCTCTTCGGCCTCGGGGGCGACGGGGTCGGGATGGCCCGATGGCTCGGCCCCCAGCAGTTTCTGCGTATAGGGGTGCTGCGGGTTGTTGAAGATCTCGGCAGTGGCGCCGGTCTCGACGATCTCACCATCCTTCATCACGCAAACCCGGTCGGCGATGCGCCGCACAATGCCCAGATCATGGGTGATGAACAGCATCCCCATATTCTCTGACTTTTGCAGCTCGGCCAACAACTCCAGAATCTGAGCCTGAATGGTCACGTCCAGGGCAGTTGTCGGTTCATCCGCGATCAGAATGTCGGGCTTGTTGGCCAGCGCCATTGCGATCATGACCCGCTGCCGCTGCCCACCGGACAACTGGTGTGGATAGCTGTCCAACCGATCCTGCGGATCACGAATCCCCACCTTGGTCAGCAGTTCGACAATACGTGTGCGTGCCGCATCTCCGCTCAGACCCTGGTGCAGGGCCAGCGATTCTGCCATCTGCTTTTGGATTGTGTGCAGCGGGTTCAACGAAGTCATCGGCTCTTGAAAAATAAAGCTGATATCATTGCCGCGCACGTCCATCAGCTTGTCTTGCGAAGCGCCGATCATCTCATCACCGTCATAGGTGACCGAACCTTCGACGATAGCACTGTCCCCCAGCAACGACACGGTGGACAATGCCGTAACCGACTTGCCTGATCCGGATTCCCCCACAAGTGCGACGGTTTCCCCCCGGTCCACGGTGAACGAAACACCTTTGACCGCCGCGCTCACCTGCCCGTCCTGCTTGAACGAGACCTTGAGGTTGTTCACATCCAAAAGGCTCATGAGAAGGTCTTTCTGGGGTCAAACGCATCGCGAACGCCTTCAAAGATGAAGACCAGCAGCGATAGCATGATGGCAAAGGTGAAGAACGCAGTGAAGGCCAGCCACGGCGCCTGCAGGTTTTGTTTCGCCTGCAAGGTCAACTCCCCCAACGACGGCGCCGAAGACGGCAAGCCAAAGCCCAAGAAATCCAGCGAGGCCAATCCGCCAATGGTGCCAGTGACGATGAACGGCATGAATGTCAGCGTCGCAACCATCGCGTTGGGCAGCATGTGGCGGAACATGATCGTCATGTTGCCCACGCCCAACGCCCGTGCCGCGCGGACATATTCCAGATTGCGCGCGCGCAGGAATTCGGCCCGGACAACGCCGACCAATCCGGTCCAACTGAACAGGATCATCAACGCCACCAGCAGCCAGAAACTTCGACCCAGAATGGCGAACATGATGATGATCACGTACAGCGATGGGGTGGCCGACCAGATCTCGATGATGCGCTGAAAGACCAAATCCAACCAGCCGCCGAAAAAGCCCTGAATTGCACCGGCGAAAATGCCAATCAGGCTGGCGGCCCCTGTGACCATCAATGTGAACAGGATCGACAAGCGGAAGCCATAGATGACCCGAGCCAACACATCGCGCTTGGTGTCATCGGTTCCCAACAGGTTCTGCCCATTGGGCGGCAGCGGTGCGGCCCCCGGACGATCCACACTGGTGTTGAAGGAGTATGGAATCAGCGGCCAGATCGCCCAACCGCGTTCAAACCCCTCGGCCTGAAAGGTCCCGTCTTTGATTTCGTCAATGATCCCTTCGGGATCGTCGAAACACTCTTCAAGCCCGCCACTGTCGATCAGGCATTTCACTTCGGGGTCGCGATAGATCGCTTCGGTTTGGAAATCCCCGCCGAATTCAGTTTCCGGGTAAAAATTGAAGATCGGCGTATAAAACTCGCCCCGATATTTCACCAGGATCGGCTTGTCGTTCGCGATGAACTCGGCAAACAGCGAGATACCGAACAGTACCGAGAAGATGATCAGCGACCAAAAAGCCCGGCTATTGCGCCGGAAATTACGCCACCGGCGCTGATTGAGGGGGGAAAGCGCCATTTACCCCTCCCGCTTTTCGAAATCGATGCGCGGGTCGACCAGCACATACATCAGATCGCTGACGATACCGACGACAAGACCCATCAGGCCAAAGATGAACAGCGTGCCAAAGATCACCGGGTAGTCGCGTGCGACTGCTGCCTCGAACCCCAGACGGCCCAGACCATCGAGTGAGAAGATCGTCTCGATAATGATCGAACTTCCGAAGAAGACGCCAATGAACACCGCCGGAAAGCCTGCGATCACGATCAACATGGCATTGCGGAACACGTGGCCATACAGCACCCTGCCCTCGCTCAAACCTTTTGCGCGAGCGGTCATGACATATTGCTTTTTGATCTCATCCAGAAACGAGTTTTTGGTCAGCAGCGTCAGCGTCGCAAAGGCGGAAATCGTCAGGGCAATGACCGGTAGTGTGATGTGCCAGAAATAATCCGCGATCTTGCCGATCAGGCTAAGGCTGTCCCAATTGTCCGAGGTCAGCCCCCGCAGCGGGAAGATTTGCCAGTAGGACCCACCGGCAAACAGCACCAGCAGCAGGATCGCAAACAGGAAGCCGGGAATGGCATAGGCCACAATGATGGTGCCACTGGTCCAGGTATCGAACTTTGAACCATCCTTGACCGCCTTGCGAATACCCAGCGGGATCGACACCAGATAGGCAATCAATGTGGACCACAGGCCCAGCGAGATTGAAACGGGCATTTTTTCCAGCACTAGATCAATCACGCTGATCGAGCGAAAATAACTCTCGCCGAAATCCAACGTCATGTAGTTGCCCAACATGTCAAGGAACCGTTCGACCGGAGGTTTGTCGAATCCAAATTCCTTTTCCAACTCTTCGATAAATTCGGGCGGCAATCCGCGCGCGCCGATATAGCGGTCATTCACGCTGCTGGTTTGCTGCTCGATATCGCTGCCGCCGCCTGCGATGCCTTCGAACACGTCACCGCCCCCTTGCATCTGGGCGATCATCTGTTCAATCGGACCACCGGGGACAAACTGAACCAGCGTGAAATTGACGATCATGATCCCAAGCAATGTGGGGATGACCAGCAACAGGCGTCTTAGAATATATGCTCCCATGGGGGCGGATTACCTCAACGCGCCCGAGGATTTCAACTCGGCTTCTTTCTCGGCGTTGATCCACCACAGGTCTTCCACGCCCAACGCATAGGGTGGCAGGTTTTCCGGGTATTCGTACATGTCCCAATACGCGACCCAATATTTGCCCAGATACCATGTCGGAACCATGATCCGCTTAGCCCTCAGAACACGGTCCAACGCGCGGACATTGGCGAAAAGCTCCTCGCTTTCGGTGGCGGCAACGATGTTGTCGATCAATGGTTCAATATCGGGACCATGCGCACCCGACGGGTTGAATACAGAATACGAGGCCGCCTCGGTCCCGAATTGCTGATACAGGCCAGTCGAAGGCTGCAGTGATTTCGGATACCCGCCGACGATCATGTCAAAATCCCGATCCCGGCGGCGCAGCGTGAACTGGGCATTGTCCACCCGGTTATACAGCGCGTCGATACCCATTGCCCGAAGGTTGTCGACAAAGGGCTGAACAATGCGGTCCAGCGTCGGCTGGTCCGACAAAAACTCGATCGACAACACTTCGCCCCTTTCGTTCCGGCGAATGCCGTCATCACCAACCAGCCAACCGGCCTCGTCCAACAGCTTCATCGCCGCGCGCAGGTTGCGACGGTCGTTCTGACGCGCCGGGCGCGATTCATGAGCACTGACCGGTTCCTCGGTCAGAACGTCCGGGTCCAACGCATCGCCGAGGCTTTGCAGCACCTCCAATTCACGCCCTTCGGGCAGGCCAGTCGCCTCAAGGTGCGTGCCTTCCCAGAACGAACTGCGCTGTTGGAACAACCCGTACTGCAGGCTTTCGTTGGTCCATTCGAAATTATAACCGAGCTGGATGGCTTCGCGAACACGCGGATCCTGCAACTGTGGGCGATCAAGATTCATGATGAAGCCCGACGCAGATGGCACGTTTCCATTCGCCAACTCGTCCCGAATGACCCAGCCGTTCGCAATGGCCGGAAAATCATAGGCGGTCGCCCAGCTTTTCGAGTTGTTTTCCTGCCGCAACGTGAACGTGCCTGCCTTGAATCCCTCCATCGCGGCAATCGAGTCACTGAAGTACTCGATCCGGATGGTGTCATAGTTGTTGCGACCCACATTTACGTTGACGTGATCGCCCCAATAATCGGGGTTGCGCTTGTAAATGATGCGCCGGTTGATGTCATAGCTGTCCAGAACATAGGGGGCCGATCCAACCCCCTGAACCAAACGCGGTTCATCCAGACGCCGGTTTTCCGGGTCTGCTTCGAACCAGGCTTTGGAAAACACCGGCGTTCCGCCCACCTGCGAGATCAGTGCCCGGCGCGAGATATCCGGTGCGAAATAGAATTTGACCCTATGTTCATCCAGTGCCTCGGCGCGTGGGATACGTTTGCGCACCGCATCTGCATAAGACTTCAGCCCCTGATCCAGCAGCAGATTGTGGGAAAACACAACATCCTCGGCGGTCACGGGGCTGCCATCGGAAAACCGGGCCTCGGGCCGCATGTTGAAAATAACCCAATCCTGACTTTCCGGGTATTCCAAGCTTTCGGCCAGCAACCCGTAATAGGCTGCGGGCTCATCATAGGATGGTATCAGCAGGGTTTCATATTGGTCAGCAGACCGCGCGCCTGCGCGCCCTTTCCGCGTAAACGGGTTCAAACTAGAGAACGTGCCTTGCGCGGCATAAGATAGCTCTCCCCCGCGCGGAGCGTCGGGGTTCACATAGTCGAAATGAGCGAAACCTTCGGGGTATTTCAGATCGCCGAATTCCGAGAATCCGTGGCTTTTGATTATCTTTTCTTCCGCAAAAAGCTGCGCCGAGGTTAGCATGACCACAATCAACCCGAACATCAAAGCGTGCGACCAACCCTTAATATCCACCGAGCGCGCCTGTGCAGTAAGTCGATTGGATATCATTTTGCTCATCCTCTGGGTCGTTGTGTCTTTTATCTTGTTCGCGCCAGCTAAATGACCAGCACTGTCAGGTTCAAGTTTAGAATGCGTGAACACTTTGTGAAGTTTTTCTTAGGCAAAAAAAAGCCGCTGCGCGAGGCAGCGGCTTAGAAAATCATGCTTTGATCAAACGATCAATTGCCGATGGTCTGCAGATACGCGATCAGATCGGCGCGCTCTTGCGGTTTCTTCAGACCGGCAAAGCTCATCGAAGTACCTGAGATGTAAGCACTTGGGCGCTCGAGGAACGCATCCAGCGCTTCGGGAGTCCAATTGCCGCCATGGGCCTGCATCGAGGCTGAATAGCCGGTGAAGCCGTTGGCTGATGCAACCGGGCGATCTACGACACCGTACAAGTAGGGGCCGGTACCGTTTGCGCCGTCCTCCAGCTTGTGGCAGGCGGTGCATTTACGGAAGACACGGGCGCCTTTTTCCGGATCGGCGGCGGCCAGCATATCTTCGAAGACCACCTCTTCACCGTCGGCGCTTTCACCAGCGCTTTCGGTTTCGATAATGTAAGAGGCTGTCTCGCCATGCCCATCCGCATGGTAGAGAACTTCGGCACCCCATTTGGCCAGAAGAAGCACCAGGAAGGTGCCAAACAGGCCTGCGGCGGCCTTGGTAACTGTCATCGTGTCGAACATTGATCGCGAGTCCATTTCAGCTGTCTGCGGGGTGTCTAAGGCTTCCCCTTGCAAGAGGCAAGGTATAGACACCGCGACTAAACGCCCAATTCTAGAACTTGTTGCACGGAATCGACCAAATGAGCAATCGTATCGCATTTCAGGGAGAACCAGGCGCCTATAGCCACGAGGCCTGCCGCAATGCACGCCCCGATATGGAGGCCCTGCCCTGCCGTACTTTCGAAGATGTGATCGAATCGGTTCGGTCAGGCGAAGCTGATCTGGCGATGCTGCCGGTCGAAAACACCACCTATGGCCGGGTGGCGGATATTCACCGCCTGCTGCCCCATAGTGGGCTGCACATCATTGATGAGGCCTTCGTACGCGTGCATATCAATCTGCTAGCCGTCCCCGGGGCAACGCTTGAAGATATTACCGAGGCGCATTCGCATTTGGTTCTACTGCCGCAATGCGCAGGCTTTCTGAAAGAACACGACATTCGCGGCCGTGTCAGCCCCGACAACGCGCGCGCCGCGCGTGAGGTCTCGGAGCAAGGTGATTTGCATTCTGCGGCACTGGCCAGTGAGCTGGCGGGCGAAATCTATGGGCTGAACGTGCTGGCCCGTCACATCGAAGATCAGGACAACAACACCACGCGGTTCCTGGTTATGTCGCGGCAGGCGGACATGTCCCGACGCGGCCCGCATGGCATGATCACCAGTTTCGTGTTTCAGGTGCGCAACATTCCGGCTGCGCTGTACAAAGCGATGGGCGGGTTTGCCACCAACGGTATCAACATGACAAAGCTGGAAAGCTATATGGTCGACGGGTCATTCACCGCGACCCAGTTTTATGCCGATATCGTCGGACACCCCGAAGACCGCAACGTGCAGCTGGCCATGGAAGAGCTGGAGCATTTCACCACCAATGTCGAAGTACTGGGCGTCTACCCCGCAGCGCATTCGCGCGGGTAAGCGCCTGGTTTCATCCAACTGTGTAGGCTTTGCACACAGCCCCTTCGTGTGATCTGTAATCGATAAACCCCATTGCGGCGTAATAGGCCAAACCTTCGGCGTTACTTGCCGCAATGGTGGCGTCGATGGCGGGAATGCCCTGCTCTTTGGCAACCTTCAATGTCGCCTGAAACAAGGCCCGCCCCACCCCGCAACGCGCGGCCGAGGGTCGAATGTGGGTACCGATGATTCCCCAGCCGACTTGTACTCCGTAAGGATTGGCTGCGACCGCCCGTTTCATGGACTGGAACCCCAAAATTCGGGTTTCGCTGAGTGCCAAGACACATGTCAACTGATCCGGGTGCCCGACATAGTTCGTTAGTACAAAGCCCGGATCTCTCGGTCTTGTGCGTTTTCCGGCAGCAGTGATTTCATGCAACACGTCTGAAATGCCTTGGACGTCGTCCAAACCGGCCTGTCGGATGATCAGATTGTCCATTTGCCTCCTGTCAGGAACCGTGCAGATGGCGTTCTTCCATCTCGCGCGCGAACTCGCTGAGCCGCAGTTGGAATTGTCGTCGGAACCGCGATTGGCCCAGTCTCAGTGACTGCAGTAACAACCTGGCCGGCAGAGTTTTCGCCGCCAGCGCCATCTCGACACTCAAGCGGGTGCGGCGCTGCGACAAGGCCAGAAACTCGACAGTTGTTGTCCCGTTCATGCCCTTGCTTGCTGCCTGAAACCGCATCAAGGCAGGCGGGTCGCATTCAGCCATCTCAATCGCAACATGGCGGGGCTTGCCACGCAGGTTGAACTCGGTTTCCCACTGCGTACCGGGCACAACACCCATATGACCCGACATGCGCCTTACTTCGATCCCCCGGCGCATGGCCATGCGTTCGAACCGCTCAAAGTCAGCGACCATTTCGAACACCGCATTGATCGGGGCTTCGATATCTTCGCGTGCTGTAAACTGCATGATGGTTCGTGGGTCTCTTGTCTATTGGCCTAGTATTTTGTCAGTCCAGCGTATCCGCAAGCCAGTTTTGCAGCAGGAAATGCGCAATGGCCCCCTTGCGAGCTGGCAGCAGGACCGGGTGTTCCCCGGCAAAGGCCTGCATCATCTCGGGCTTGCTGACCCACATTGCATCTTCGATTTCCACCGGATCAATGGTGATCTCGCGCGACAACGCCTCACCCGCGCAACCAAACATCAGCGAGGCCGGGAATGGCCAAGGTTGGCTGGATAGATAGCTGACCGGACCAACCGGCACGCCTGCCTCTTCCATCACCTCACGTCGAACCGCTGCCTCAAGCGTTTCTCCGGGCTCGACAAATCCAGCCAGCAGGGAATACATCCCCTCGGGCCAGCCCGGTGATCGCCCCATCAAAACCGAATCCCCATGGGTGATCAGCATAATGACCACCGGATCGGTGCGCGGAAAATGCTGCCCACCGCATTCGGCGCAACTGCGCTGCCATCCAGCTTGGGATACTTCGCTGGGTGCGCCACAACGGGCACAGAACCGATGCGTTTCGTGCCAGCCAATAACGGCCTTGGCGGCCGCAGCCAATTCCGCATCGCGGGCAGACAGTCGGGTCATGATCCGGCGCAACTCAGCAAAGACATGGCCTGTTGGCAGGTCCGGGTGCTGCTGTTCCGACGGGTCGAAAAAGGCACCGACCTGCGACATGTCCAGCCCCTCGGGGGACCAGCCCGAGATATCCAGCGCAAAAACCGGATCACCGTCTGAAAGTCCCAGAAATACAGGTTCTTCAATACTGCCGCCCGGGCCGTTTTGTACCAGTCCGTGGGTTATGGGAATCAACCCCAGGCGGTCCAGTGCTTCCCCTTGAACCAGCGGCTTACCACGCCACAGCAACAGGCAGGTCGCTTGCGGATGCGCGCGCACCTGCGCCAAATGGTCTGCATTCCCTCGAATATGCGCCGCGCGATCAAGGCCCGAGCTGCCAAATGTCACCAGTTCCGCGTGTTTCATAGGATTTCCCTTGGGTCGTCGGCACAGGGCTGCCACGGCTGCCCTTTTGTTGCAATGCCAATGTTGCAATGCCAATTCGCATCACCCGAAAACTTGAAGCCGTCAATTGACGAAAAGCACGCTATGCAAGTTGCATTTATTATACTTTTTGGAGAAAATGATTAACATATAACCGCCAGAAGTAGAAATTTGACACATCCCCTTCTCCCGTCCCGCGCACCACTGAAGATACGGGTTCTGGCAACATCCGATCTGCATATGAATCTATGCGGCTTCGATTATTATTCGGACACCCCCGACCCCTCAATCGGATTTACCCGCACCGCCAGCCTGATCCGGGCAGCCAGGTCCGAGGCCGAAGCGCAGGGTGCTCTGGTGGTTCTGTGCGACAACGGAGATTCACTGCAAGGCACGCCACTGGGGGAATGGGCGGTTCAATCCGAAAATGCGCCGCACATCCTGATGCAGGCATTTTCCGAGCTGGGTTATGACGCAATCGGGCTCGGAAATCATGATTTCGGCTTTGGACTGGAAACGCTGGGCCGTGTGATTGCAGATGCTGCGTGTCCGGTGATTTGCAGCAATGCACACCGACAAGACACCCCCTCCTGCTGGCAAGATCATGCGATTTTGAATCGAGAAATAAAATTTGATGATCAACATGTTACGCTAAAAATTGGTGCGTTCTCAGTCCTGCCACCGCAGACAGCCAAATGGGAAGCACACCTGCTACAAGGCAAGGTCGTCATCGAAGATATCCTGACCTGCGCCGCACAAAAAGTGACGAATCTGAAAGCGCAGGGTTGCGATTTGATCCTTGCGTTGGCGCATACAGGGATAGGGTCGGCCGAACCGGAAACGGGTTTGGAAAATGCCGTCATCCCGCTGGCCGGTATCGAAGGAATTGATGCGCTGATTGCCGGGCATTCACATCTGACACTGCCCGGAAACGCACATGACGGGATTGAGCACGTCGATGCAAATCGGGGTCTGGTTCACGGAAAGCCGGTGGTCATGCCCGGTGCGCCCGGGTCATTTCTGGGGGTGATCGACCTGACATTGGACAGGGCGGGAAATGGCCATTGGACCGTTCAGGATCATCGCGTCAGTCTGCGTTCGATATGCCCAACCAAACCCGACGGCTCACCCAAGCCTATCCAGGAAGACCCTGTTTTGGCGCGCCTTTTCGCCCGGGGCCATTCGGAAACCCGGCGGAGCACGGCGCAACCCGTTGGCCAGACCGATCAGCATTTGCACAGCTATTTCAGTTTTTGCGCCCCGGACAGAGGTTTGGTTCTGACCGCCGCGGCCCAGGCAGCAGCCCTGCGGCCCTATCTGCAGGACACGTCATTTGCGGATTTTCCTGTTCTGTCCGCGACCGCGCCTTCAAAGTTCGGGGGGCGTGCCGGCCCCCGGTTTTTCACCGACGTCCCGCCCGGCCAGATATGCCTGCGCCATGTCAACGACATGTATGCGTTTCCCAATGAGCTGCAGGCGGTAGTTGTCACCGGAGAGCAGATCAGCGACTGGCTTGAGATGTCTGCAGGCGTGTTCAACCAGATTACGCCGGGACATCAGACCACATTGGTCGACATCAACAGGGCGGGGCATAATTTTGATATTATACAGGGGCTTACTTATCAATTTGATCTCTCTCAACCGGCCCGGTTCGACGCTGGCGGTCACTTGATCGACCCCGTCAACCGGCGCATTCGCAACATTCGCTTTGACGGCCAACCGATGACCGCCGATCAACGGTTCGTCGTCGCACTGAACAATTACCGTGCCAATGGCGGGGGTCACTTTCCCTTTGTTGATCAGGCCGAGCCCATCGCGCTGCCGAACCTGCCTGTTCAGCGCGTCTTGCAGGACTATCTGTCCGGCGCACTGCCACAAGATCCCTTGCAATATGCGTCCTATCCTTTTGGCTTTGCCCCGATGCAGGGCGCGACTGCGCTGTTAAGAACCGGTCCGAAGGCACAAACCCACATTGCCGAGCTTGAAGAATATGACCCTCACGTCGTCGGAGAAGACGATGAGGGCTTTTTGCTGATCCGTTTGACGCTCTGACGGGTTGTGTTTCCTGCGCCCGTTGCCTATATCAAACCCCGAGAGGTTGGCGCGGGCGAGCGCCTCGCCAACCTGGTCAGGTCCGGAAGGAAGCAGCCACAACGAGCCCCGCTTGGGTCGATGTCCAACCTCTCACTTAAACTCCCGACATTGAATTGTTGCGAACAGGCCTAGGCAATCAACCGTGGCCAGACCGCCGCGTTGCGCCGGGCAAATGCACCGATATGGCCAACCTTGGACAGGCCGAACTCGCCCGGAGACAACAAATGGCGGCGGGCGTTGGGCCCGTACAGATCAGCCAGCCGCCAGACCGCGTTCTTTGGCACCAGATCGTCATCCTCAAAGCTGAACAGATTCACTGGTGTGTCTGACTGTGCCCAGCGGGCCTCGGGCAAGGACACGCCAATTTCGGGCAGGTAGTTGCGCGGCGCAGTACACCAGCGGCGCCACTGCCAATACACGCTGGCAGGCAGGTCCGACCCGAATCCCAGTGCCTTACCCGGCAGATAACCCAGCGCTTTTACGGCCAGGGGCGCATGCCCGTACCAAAACAACAAAGCCAACGCCCGATAAGGCCAGGGATGGTCCGACACAGTCACCGGCCCGGCACAGACGCAGATCATGCGGTCGATCTGATCAATATCGGGCTGAATCGGCCCCAGCATACCGCCGACGGAATGGCCGATGCTCCAGTGCTGCGCGTCGGGGTATCGCCTGCGCATCTCGGCCCGTGCCGCAGGCATGTCGATCAGCGCCCAATCCGCCATCGTGGCCTGAGCTGACTTCAATGGTCTGCTCAGCGAATGACCAAAATCGCTGTAATCATAGGTCAGACAGGCCATGCCATGTTCCGCAGCCAACCAGCGTGCGAAATGCTGATAATAGTCGCGCGGCACCCCGGTTGCGCTGTGGATCACCACTGCAATCCCAGGTTCGGCCACCGGCAGGTACAGCCGAGCCGACAGTTGAGTCGAACCAGAAGGAAACTGAAAATCCTCGGTCAAAACAGCTTGTGCGGTATCCAGCATGGCGCCCTCAATCTGAACCGATTAGTTCACCATCTCAAACGGCATCTTTTGCCACCCTAAGTCAATCCTGTTTCAGCATGACCATGCGTCCACTTTGCCCCACCAAAAGGCGGCTTGACTCAGGTCACCCCTACCCGCTAGCGATTGGGTGATGGTTCTCGTCCCCGGTCGCCGGGGCGGGATGAAAAGGGAACACGGTGCGGTTCTGCCCGGGAAACCGGAACGAACCAAAGCCGCGACTGCCCCCGCAACTGTAAGCGGTGAGCAATGCCGAAACACCACTGGCCGTAAGGCTGGGAAGGTCGGCAACGCAACGACCCGCAAGTCAGGAGACCTGCCATCGAACAAGAAACCGAAACTCGGGCGGGGCGTCCGGGCAGGTCGTCAGTACGCTGTCACACCTGATCCTTGCCCCTGTCCCACGCGCGGAGGGCGCAATATGATCTGGAAGACAAGGACACACCAATATTCCGCAACTGTCTGTCAACGCACAGGCAAAACCTGTCCGGCGCTGGCACAGATGGCGCGCGCGATCGTGCAGGCGATGGACGCTGCCGTTCCGGCAACCACGCCTGATTTTGAGTTCGACGGCAGCTCTGAGCTGGCCTTTTGCGCGCAAGGCTGCAGCGCTCGGTTTCGCGCGCAAAAAGACTTGATCCGCGTCTTTTGTGGAACAAGCGAGGATGCGCCCCTCGAGTCGCTGGATGATTACGCAGATATGATGTTCGGCCCGGATGTGACTATACGCCCTGCAGGCATGCTAACCACTCCACCCTGCGCCATGCTTGAGGTCACAGCGATCCCGCCCAACCCGGTAGCACAGGCAGAACGGCAGGTGGCGCTCTGATCTAGTCGCGCGTCCGCCCAAGGGCGGCCCATTCCATCTGGCCGTCGGTCTCGACGGCGCAGGGCCGCACCGCACGCAAACGGGCCAACGCTGTCTCGGGGTCTTCGCCATGCTCGACCATAAGGCGCAGCACGATCATCCCGGACCGGCCACAGCCGCCCCGGCAATGCACCAGCACCCGCCCCCCGCGGGACAGGATATCAGTCGCCGCAGGGCTGACACTGCCCCACGCCGCGTCAACCTCAGGAGGCGGCGTACCGAAATCCGCAACCGGCAGATGCACCCATTTGATATTGAGTGCGTGCAGGTCTTCGCCAAGCCCACTTGCGCCCTCTTGCAGTATTTCGACCTCGGTGGTCATCGAGATCACAAGATCCGGCTGCCAGTCGCGGATCGTTCCCAAGTCCCGCGTATACCCGCCATCGCGCCCCGGAAGGGGCGACAAGGCAACGGTGCCGTTTCCAATCTGAACTGAATGAAGTGCGAACTGGCTCACTACGGACCCTCCCTAATACTCGCTTCTAAGGCGTGCAAATTGTGCTGCAAACCGAAATTCACCCAAGCCTGCTGTGGACGCGGGCGGCAGGGGTCTCTACGCTGCATCGGAACCCGAATCCGACAGAGCAGATATGAACGACACGCCCAGCCCCGCCTATCAGGTTCTTGCCCGCAAATACCGCCCGGAAACCTTTGCCGATCTCGTCGGTCAAGACGCAATGGTGCGCACGCTGAAAAATGCGTTCGAGGCCGACCGCATCGCGCAGGCCTTCATCATGACCGGCATTCGCGGTACCGGCAAAACCACCACGGCCCGGATCATCGCCAAGGGCATGAACTGCATCGGCCCCGATGGCGAGGGTAAGCCGACCACGGAACCCTGCGGCCAATGCGAGCATTGCGTGGCCATTATGGAAGGCCGCCACGTCGATGTGATGGAGATGGACGCCGCCAGCCGCACCGGTGTGAACGATATTCGCGAGATCATCGACAGCGTCCGCTATCGCGCGGCTAGTGCGCGCTACAAGATCTACATTATCGACGAGGTCCACATGCTGTCGACCAGTGCGTTCAACGCGCTGCTCAAGACGCTTGAGGAACCGCCCGAGCATGTGAAGTTCATCTTTGCCACAACCGAGATTCGCAAAGTGCCGGTGACGGTGCTGTCCCGTTGTCAGCGGTTTGACCTGCGTCGGATCGAGCCCGAGGACATGATCGGCCTGCTCAGCAAGATCGCGGCGGCGGAAAACGCTCAGATCGCGGATGACGCGCTGGCGCTGATCACCCGTGCAGCCGAGGGTTCGGCCCGGGACGCGACTTCGCTGCTGGATCAGGCGATCTCGCACGGTGCGGGTGAAACCAGCGCCGATCAGGTCCGCGCGATGCTGGGCCTGGCTGATCGCGGTCGGGTACTGGACCTGATGGACATGATCCTGCGCGGGGACGCTGCAGGCGCGCTGACCGAGTTGGGCGGGCAATATGCCGAAGGAGCCGATCCGCTGGCCGTGCTACGCGATCTGGCCGAGATCACCCATTGGGTCTCTGTGGTTAAAATCACGCCAGACGCAGCCAATGATCCCACCGTTTCGCCGGACGAGCGCGCGCGTGGTCAACAAATGGCCGAGGCCCTGCCGATGCGCGTCCTGACCCGGATGTGGCAGATGTTGCTTAAAGCACTGGAAGAGGTCTCGGCGGCCCCAAATGCCATGATGGCAGCTGAAATGGCAGTGATCCGGCTGACCCATGTGGCAGACCTGCCCAGCCCGGAAGAGTTGATCAAACGTCTGCAAGACACGCCCCCACCGCCAAATGGCGGACCCGGTGGCGGGATACCGGCGCCATCGCATGCCGCGGTTCAGACGCAAGTGCCGGTGTCACCTTCTTACGCAGCTCCCGCCCATGGTGGCGGCGGCGGCGCTCCCAGCGCGGCGTTGGCGCAGGATGTGCAGGCCGCCCTGGCACGCTACCCGACCTTCGATCATGTGGTCGAACTGATCCGCGCAAACCGGGACGGCGTGCTTCTGGATGAGGTCAAGCGGTCTTTGCGGCTTGCAGCCTATCAACCCGGGCGTATCGAATTCCAACCGACCCAGCGTGCCTCGGCCCAGTTGGCGCAACGTCTGGGGACCGCCCTGCAGCGATGGACCGGTAACCGCTGGGCAGTCACTGTCGTCAACGAAGGCGGCGGCGAGACGATCTATGAAAAGGAAAACGCGGCTGAGGAAGCATTGAAGGCAGAAGCCCGCGAACACCCGCTGGTGCAGGCGGTTCTGGCCCAATTCCCGAAGGCGCGGATCAAAAGCATCGAAACGCCAGAGCAACGCGCAGCCAAGGTCGAAACCGAAGCCCTGCCCGAGGTCGAAGACGAATGGGACCCGTTCGAGGAAGACTGAGCCACTTCAACACACACCCCCGAAATCCTCCCGCACCCGCCACAGGCCATCGGCTGACGCCGATCGCCCTGAGCGGCCTTGGGCCCGGCAGCGCGGGCTTTGCCCGCGCTGCCGGGCCCAACGGGAGGAAAGGTCTTTCAAAGACCTTGACGACGGGCGGGAGCAACCCCACCCCCTTGTGCCACACGGGTACCGCCCGTATTTAGGCGACAAAGCGATACACAGGAGAATACCGATGCTCAAAGGACTCGGCGGTCTGGGCGACATGGCCAAGATGATGAAATCCGCGCAGGACTTGCAGGCCAAGATGACCGACATGCAGGAAGAGCTGAACAATATGATGGTCGTTGGCGAATCCGGTGCAGGACTGGTCAAGGCCACCGCCACCGCAAAAGGTGAGCTGAAAGGTCTGGACATCGACCCATCGATCTTTAACGGCGACGACAAGGAAGTGGTCGAGGACCTGATCCTGGCCGCCATCAAGGACGCACAAACCAAAGCGACTGAACGCGCACAGGCCGAAATGGCGAAGCTGACCGAAAGCATGGGCCTGCCCGCAGACATCAAGCTGCCGTTCTGATACACCCTCCTGACGGATCATCGGCCGGGCGCCTCTGCCCGGCCCATTTGCAGGAGCACCCTCGGTGAGTTCGAACAGCGATATCGACAACCTGATCGATCTGATGGCCAAGCTGCCGGGCCTAGGCCCCCGCTCGGCCCGCCGCGCGGTTTTGCACTTGATCCGCAAGCGCGCCCTGCTGCTGACACCCCTGTCGGACGCCATGCAGCAAGTTGCCATCACCGCCCGCGAATGCCTGAACTGCGGCAACGTCGGCACCACCGATATCTGTGACATCTGCGACAGCGAGGACCGCGCGACCGGAGAGCTGTGCGTGGTCGAAGACGTGGCCGACCTGTGGGCAATGGAACGCGCAGGCGTATTCAAAGGCCGTTATCACGTTCTGGGCGGCACGTTGTCGGCACTGGACGGTGTCGGCCCGGACGAACTTCGCATTCCTCGCCTCAAAGACCGCGTGACAGCCGAGGGGATCACCGAAATCATCCTCGCCCTGAACGCCACCGTCGACGGCCAGACCACCGCCCACTACATCGCCGATCAGTTGGAGGGACAGGTCCGCCTGACCTCGCTGGCCCAAGGCGTGCCGATTGGCGGAGAGCTGGATTATCTGGATGACGGGACGATCACGGCTGCGTTGAGGGCGCGGAAAGAGTTATAGTCACTTTCCGAAATTGCAAAAGACAAATTGTTCCGCGCCAGGACACATACAAAACTGGATAAGAGTTCGACCTTGCAAAAGCCGACAGGGGATGGGCATTCTCCGATCTATACCATTCACTTTCCACGAAAGAACCCAGATTTAGCATGAAACTCTGCAATCTATTTATGGCCGCTTTCTTTCAAATTGGAACAATAACTCAGGCGGTATCTGGACCACTTTTCAACAGTTCATATGGAGACTTTTCCGTTGGGCTTAATGTTGAAAATGAAAGCGATCTTGTTGGCATATTTTCAATCGCTATGACTCTGGAAATACTGGACAGTAACAAAAAAATAGAATTCAGCTCAGGGGGAATCCTAGAAGATATAAGTTTCTTTTTTTATTCCGGGCAAAATACAATTAGCGATCAAAGAGTGACGCGACCAACTCTCGAGGGGCTTCCTGAGGAAATTGCAGAGACAGTGATGCGCCAACCAACCAATACAGAAGAATGCTATATTCAGGGGTTCACTGTTGGAAAGCAAAAGCTCGTTGTTTCAGTGCATAATGAACTCAACCGAAACACCGAGAATGTTTATCGCTGTTTCTCTGCGGCGGTTTGGTATTTCAAGTTTGGAAACATTGACGAATTTGACGCTGAAAACTGGCGTCGTACGTTAGCTGGCCTAATTGGGCACACCTCAAGTGTTTTGGCTACACAACACTCCAACCCTGTTTCACCGTAAGCTGTTTTTAACTATAGCAAAACAAATCTATCTGCCGGAGCCAACACATGACCCGCCTTCTCGCCCTCACCTTCGCCGCATTCACCGCTACCGCCGCTTGGTCACAGGAACTGATCGATAAGGGCTTTGTTGAGGGTTGGAACATCATGATGGACCCCGCGCTTGGAAATGGGTGCCTGATCCAGACGATCTATCAGGATCTCTCGGTGGTGCGTATCGGCTATGACGCGTTGGACAATCGCGGGTATTTCGCCGTCTACAACAAGGCCTGGGGCGATATTGAGCAGGGTAAGAGTTACCCAATCCGCTTCGAACTCGATGGTAAAAGCTTTGATGCCACTGCCATCGGCTTCAATCAGCGTGATGTGCCGGGCGCGACAGTGTTCTTCACCGACCGCAGTTTCGTCAACGCCATCGCGCAGAACAAAACCATGACCGTCTATAACCCGGCCGGTGAGGTGGTGATGGCGATTGATCTCAAGGGCACCGCCAAAGCGCTGGACTATGCCCGCGACTGCCAGAACCGGAAGCTCTAACGAATCGGATCGAACAGCGCGTCCTTGGCTGTGCAATCGCGGATAACGTCGCGGCCGCAAGGCACTGGATTAAGGTCGCGCGACAGGCACAGACGGACCTCTTCAATATAGCCCTGCTTGCAGGTGATTGTGATCATGTCCCGCTCTAAACCGGGATTGGCCTTCAAAAACGCCTCTTCGACCACCGAGGCGGGTAATTTGACCGATGTCTCCAATTGGCGGAACACCTGCGGACGCGCAACTCCGTCATAAGCCTGCCGAGACAGCGCGAAATAGTCGGGCGCGGACAGCCCCGAACAGGTTCCGTGCTTTTTCCACTGGTGCCACGCCAAACCCGAAGAGCCCTGAATATCCGTCATTTCGCGGGTCATGCGGCGCGTTGGCGGTGCCTCAGCCGTGCGACAGAACGCCGGCCAACCCTGGTGATATTGCGGCCACAACCCATGCAATATCCATCCATGGTCATGGCGCGCATCGCATTGATCTGATCCACGTGCATCGCCTTCGCGGGCGCACCAGTTGGGCGACCAGCTCAGTGACAGAACGTAATAGTCGAATTCACCGGCTTTCTCTCCGTCTGCCAGTGCGGCGACCGCGCTCAAGACCCACAAAATCACCCAGCGCATTCGCCTCTTCCCTTCTTGCCTTGCCGCGACTATATAGGCCCCAAGTTCCCCGACAACGGAAACCTGCCCCAAAAACCACGGGGCCGCCGAATTCCGGCGACGGGACAGATGTATTTATAGGAGACGGGCTGATGGCAAAACCGCTTATGGCCAAGGCAACAGCCGTATGGCTGGTGGACAACACCACGATCAGCTTCAAGCAGATCGCGGATTTCGTGGGCATGCACGAGTTGGAAGTTCAAGGCATCGCCGATGGCGACGTAGCCGCGGGCGTGAAAGGGTTCGACCCCATCGCCAACAACCAGCTGACCCAGGATGAGATCGACTCGGCGCAGGGTAACCCGCTGCATAAGCTGAAGCTCAAGTTCAACCCCGCTGCCAGCGGTGAAGAAAAACGTCGTGGTCCGCGCTATACCCCGCTGTCCAAACGGCAGGACCGTCCGAACTCGATCCTGTGGCTGGTCAAATTCCACCCCGAGCTTAGCGACGGTCAGATCGCCAAGCTGGTCGGCACC
The DNA here is from genome assembly GCF_013032005.1 of Ruegeria atlantica. Classification (GTDB taxonomy): domain Bacteria; phylum Pseudomonadota; class Alphaproteobacteria; order Rhodobacterales; family Rhodobacteraceae; genus Ruegeria; species Ruegeria atlantica_A. Next base: position 131,927 of record NZ_WQBE01000008.1, on the reverse strand, counting down.
ACCAAGCCGACCATACAATCGATCCGCGAGCGCACCCACTGGAACATTTCGAACATGCAACCGATCGACCCGGTTGCGCTGGGCTTGTGCAAGCAATCCGAGCTGGACGCCATCGTTCAGAAAGCCGCGGCCAAGAAGGCAGCCGAAGGTGGCGTCATGAGCGATGACGAACGCCGCAAGCTGGTTTCGACCGAACAGTCGCTGGAAATGGACGCAGCACCCAAGATCCCGACCGCCATCGAAGGTCTGGAAACCTTCTCGCTGTCTGACGAGCCTGTGGAAGAGAAAGAAGAAGAGCCGGTCATCGACGCCGACAGCTTCTTCAACCTGCCCAAAGGCGGGACCGAGGACGAAGACGAAGACGATCTGCGCCCCTAAGGCACAGATTGGCCCCGGTCCGAACAGGCCGGGGCTTTTTTCCGCAGGGATTCCATGCTGACCATCCTGTCCAAAATCTTTGGCCCGCACCGCGCCGTATCAATCTATGCTTTTTTGAAGACATGGGGTTTGTTGGCGGTTGCAATCGTCGGCACCATCTCGATTGCTACCGCATTGCTGGTTTTCAATGACAACGGCGCGCACGAACATGACTCGTACCTGACCGTTTCGGTTCTGTCGGCAACCCCCGTGAACGGTGACTTGAAGAACGGTGTCATAGCCTCGATTCAATTGCCGGATGGGTCGGCCACCTCCATCAACGAACCCAAAGAGCATGTCGCACGAACAGTAGGCACCACAGCCTGTGTCGAAAAACGTGTCTACGTAAACAGCGGAGAGGCACGGTACAGGTTCAAATTGCCGAGCCTGTGCGAGGCCAACCAATAAGCAAAACCGCCGGAGGTATCTCCGGGCGGTTTTTCCTTTAGATCATCTGAAACAGAATACCAGCAATGATCGCCCCGATAATCCCAAGCCCCAGATAGGTGGCAAAGACCCGTGGTTTGACCAGTGACCACACCGCTGCCATCGCAGGGATCGAGCTGACCGCACCCGCGATCATGAACGACATAGCAGCCCCCGCACTCATCCCCTGTTCTGTCAGCCCCGCTAGCAGTGGCGGTGCGACGTAGGAATTCAGATAGGCAGGCATCCCGACCAACGCCGCGATCACGATGGGTATGACACCTTCGCCCCCCACCACGCGGGCGATCAGATCGGCCGGAACATAGCTGACCAACAGCGCCTCTAACACATAAGCCAGGGCCAGCCATTTCAGCAGGAACAGCCCGTTGTGAACGAATTCCGACCGGAACCGCTGACGACGCTCAGCTTCCTGCCAGAATCGCCAGACCGGTTTGTCATCCTGTTTTGGGCCACCACAAGCGCTGCAACCGGCCGGTTTGTAGTCGCGCAGCGGTTGGGCAAAGGCGCCCGAGCGCATCAGGCCGCGCACAACGAAACCGCCGAACAGACCCAGCGCCACCGCAGCAATCGCCTTGCCTATCGCAAACGGCCATCCCAACGCACCGGCGGTGATCAACAGGGTTGGCGGGTCAATCAACGGAGAGCTGAGCCAGAACGCCATCACCGCAGACAGGGGCGCACCCAGCGCCAGCAATCCGGCAATGAACGGGATGACCTCACAGGAACAGAACGGCGCCAATCCACCAAACACCGCAGCAAGGAAGATCATCCGCGTCTCGCGCCCTTCAAAGGCGCGCGCGACCATCACCTCGGCCCCGGTCGCCTTGAGGTAGGACAGCAACAAAACGGCAAACAGGATATACTGGCCGGTATGGATCAGCGCCTTACCAGCAAAAGTCACGACTTCAACCCAATTACCAGGGTCCAGAACAGCCACGGCGGCCAGGATTGCAACGATCAATGCCCATGGGGTTTTGATCAGATCAAGCGCCTTCACGGACACTTTGGGATTTTGCGTCAATTCAGCCATCGTTCGCGGCCTTTCCCACTTCGTCCGCGCAGCATTCGGCAAGGATGAACTGCGCCAGATTTCTCAACTCGTCATAGCAGGCACGGTTGATCGTGCTGCGCCCGACTTTCTCTTGTTCCACGACACCGCCCGCGGCCAAAAACCGAAGGTGATGCGCCAAAGTTGACGGTGCTATTCCCGTCCGCTCTTGAATTTCACCAACCGTCAGGCCCGCCTGCCCGGCGCGGACCAAAGTTTTCAGAACCTTCAACCGGGCCTCGGACCCCATGGCCGAAAATCCTGCTGCAGCAGTTTCCCACATATTCGATTCTCCATTTAACTAGATTTCTAGTTATTTAGGTGAATTGAAACCCACCGTCAACCACGGCAACGTGGGAATTTTTGGAAAAGTCATAAGTCCAGATTGCTCATCTTTTAGGTCCACCCTATAAGACCTCATGGCAATATCGGTCGACACATTCTTTCTTGAGCTGAACGGGCAAGGTACGCTGCAGGCGCAGATCCAGCAGATGATTGCCGAAGGCATATTGTCCGGCAGGTTTCATGTCGGGGAAAAGCTGCCCTCATCACGCAAACTGGCCGCCCATCTGGGTGTCAGCCGGATTACGGTGACGCTGGCCTATACCGAACTGCTGGCCAATGATTATCTGACGGCAAAGGGGCGTTCGGGCTATTTCGTCTCGCAAAACGCGCCGGTGCCGCCGAAATACACCCCCCTTCAGCGCGGTGCCGAAACCGTGGATTGGGATGCTGCGCTGGCCCGCCGATTCTCGGGCGGTGACATGCTGTCGAAACCACGGGACTGGCGCAGCTATCGCTATCCATTCATTTACGGGCAGGCGGATCGCAATCTTTTTGACCACGCCAACTGGCGCCTGTGTGCCGTACGAGCCCTCGGGCACAAGGATTTCGAATCCCTCACCACCGATTACGTGGATCAGGATGATCCGCTGCTGGTCGAATTCATTGCCCGTCACACCCTGCCCCGCCGCGGCATCGCCGCCCGCCCCGAAGAGATTCTGATCACCATGGGCGCGCAGAACGCACTGTGGCTGGCCTCACGCATTTTGCTGACCCACAATCGCACCGCGGTGATCGAAGACCCATGCTATTACTCTCTGCGCAGCCTGCTAGAGCATTGGGATTGCGACGTGACTCCGATACCCGTCGACCGCGACGGGCTGCCCCCTGAGACATTGCCTGACACCGCCGACGTTATCTTTACGACGCCCAGTCACCAAAGCCCAACCACTGCAACTATGCCCGTTGAGCGTAGGCACAAATTGCTGGAACGCGCGCATGACCTGGACGCGATGGTGGTCGAAGACGATTATGAATTCGAAATGGCCTTTCTGGGCGCGCCCTCTCCGGCGTTGAAGTCGATGGACCGCGATGGCCGCGTGATCTATGTTGGCAGCTTTTCAAAATCGCTGTTTCCGGGATTGCGCCTGGGATACATGGTCGGCTCGGAACCTTTCATCCGCGAGGCGCGGGCGCTGCGTTCGTTGGTGTTGCGCCACCCGCCGGGGCACATCCAGCGCACCGCCGCCTATTTCCTGTCATTGGGCCATTACGACGCGCAGATCCGACGCATGTCCAAGGCATTGGCGCGCAGGCGCGAGGCCTTGGACCAAGCGATCGACAAACACGGGCTGACAGTGGCCGGGCGTGGCATCATGGGCGGATCATCCCTGTGGATGTCTGCCCCTGAACACGTCGACACAACGCAACTGGCCCACACGCTGCAGGGCCAGAGCGTTCATATCGAACCCGGCGCGCCGTTCTTTTCGGGGCCGGATCAGCCGAAGAATTTCTACCGTATCGGCTATTCCTCGATCCGGCAGGACCGAATTGAACCGGGTGTGAAATTGATCGCCGACGCCATCCGCGCCTGTTAGCGCCACACTGGACCTATTCCGCGAAGCGTTCTGGCCCTAACGCAGCCCTGCCCCATGGGTCAAAACCGTATCCAAGGGCGGGGCACCGGGCCCGGCCATTCCACACATGCGCGGAGATCACACACATGAAAATGACGACTGAAGAGGCTTTTGTTAAAGTCCTGCAAATGCACGGTATCGAACATGCATTCGGTATCATTGGCTCGGCGATGATGCCGATCTCGGATTTGTTCCCGAAAGCCGGGATCATGTTCTGGGACTGCGCCCACGAAGGTTCGGGCGGCATGATGGCCGACGGTTACACTCGCGCCACCGGCAAAATGTCGATGATGATTGCGCAGAACGGCCCCGGCATCACCAACTTTGTCACTGCTGTAAAAACCGCCTATTGGAACCACACGCCGGTTCTGCTGGTCACGCCGCAGGCGGCCAACAAGACCATCGGTCAGGGCGGCTTCCAAGAGATGGAGCAGATGCGCATGTTCGCAGACTGCGTTGCCTATCAGGAAGAAGTACGTGATCCGTCGCGTGTTGCCGAAGTTCTGAACCGCGTGATCATGAACGCCAAGCGCGCCAGCGCCCCGGCTCAGCTGAACATCCCGCGTGACATGTGGACCCAGGTGGTCGACATCGAACTGCCCAAAATTGTTGATTTCGAACGTCCCTCGGGCGGCGAAGATGCGGTTGCCGCAGCTGCCGAAATGCTGTCGAACGCCAAAAACCCTGTCATCCTGAACGGCGCGGGCGTTGTTCTGGCCGAAGGCGGCATCGAAGCATCGAAAGCCCTGGCCGAGCGTCTGGACGCCCCGGTCTGCGTTGGCTACCAGCACAATGACGCGTTCCCCGGTTCGCACCCGCTGTTTGCTGGCCCTCTGGGCTATAACGGTTCGAAAGCCGGTATGGAGCTGATCTCGGAGGCCGATGTTGTTCTGGCCCTCGGCACCCGTCTGAACCCGTTCTCGACCCTGCCCGGTTACGGCATCAACTACTGGCCTGCGGATGCAAAGATCATTCAGGTCGACATCAACCCTGACCGCATCGGCCTGACCAAGGACGTCAGCGTCGGCATCATCGGTGACGCCGCCAAAGTGGCCAATGGCATCCTGTCTCGTTTGAGCGACACCGCCGGCGACGAAGGCCGTCAGGCGCGTAAGGACCGCATCGCCCAGAAGAAATCGGCATGGGCACAGGAACTGACCTCGATGACTCACGAGGACGATGATCCGGGCACCTCCTGGAACGAGCGTGCACGTGCAGCCAAGCCCGACTGGATGAGCCCCCGCATGGCATGGCGCGCAATCCAGGCTGCGCTGCCGAAAGAGGCGATCATCTCGTCCGACATCGGCAACAACTGCGCCATCGGTAACGCCTATCCGGCGTTCGAAGAAGGCCGCAAGTACCTGGCACCTGGCCTGTTCGGCCCCTGTGGTTACGGCCTGCCCGCCATCGTTGGTGCGAAAATCGGTCAGCCTGACGTTCCGGTTGTCGGCTTTGCCGGTGACGGTGCATTCGGTATCGCCGTGAACGAACTGACAGCGATCGGCCGCGAAGAATGGCCCGCCGTAACTCAGATCGTTTTCCGCAACTACCAGTGGGGCGCGGAAAAGCGTAACTCGACCCTGTGGTTCGACGACAACTTCGTCGGCACCGAGCTGGACACCAAAGTGTCCTATGCCGGTATCGCACAAGCTTGTGGTCTGAAGGGTGTGGTTGCCCGCACTCAGGAAGAGCTGACCGCGGCGCTGAACCAGGCGATCGAGGACCAGAAGAACGGCATCACCACCCTGATCGAAGCCCTGATCAACCAAGAACTGGGTGAGCCCTTCCGTCGTGACGCGATGAAAAAGCCGGTTGCCGTTGCTGGCGTCGAAGCTGGTGACATGACACCGCAAGCCGGGGCCTGATCGCTGTGAAGCCCCTGCGCCAAATACTTGGGGCTGCGACCAGTTCCAAAAAGATCATCGCCCTTGCTGAGGGCGATGATCCACGTGTGGTGGAAGGTGCGCTGAAAGCGCGTGCCGAAAATGCCGCCGATATCATCCTTGTGGGCGATCACGCCAAGATCACCGCCTTGCTGGCGGAAAAAGGCGGATCCGATGTGGACGGGATTACCATCCATGACCCCGCGACATCCCCCCATACAGATCGGTTCGCCACGACCTATTATGAGCTGCGCAAGCACAAGGGCATGACGCCAGAGAACGCGCAGAAACTGATCAGAAGCCGCCTGAACTATGCCGCCATGCTGGTCCACCTGGGACTGGCTGATGGTACCGTCGGCGGTGCTGTTGAAACCACCTCGGACACTGTGCGCGCCGCTTTGCAGATCATTGGCAAAGCGCCCGACGCCCATATGGTGTCCAGCTTCTTTTTGATGATCTATGACCGCGACCACCACGCGGTTCAGGGTGTTCACATCTTTGCCGATTGCGGTCTGGTTGTTGATCCCGACGAACGGGAACTGGCCGAAATCGCGCAGGCATCGGCGGCGTCGTACCACGCACTGACCGGCCAAGAACCCCGTGTTGCCATGCTGTCCTTTTCCACAGGCGGCAGCGCCAACCATCCCAAAGTTTCCAAGGTTGTCGAAGCCACCCGGATCGCCAAAGCCGCAAGCCCGCATCTGCTGATCGACGGAGAGCTGCAGTTCGACGCCGCCTACGTGCCCGATGTTGCCAGCAAAAAGGCCAAGGATTCGCCGTTGAAAGGGCAAGCCAACGTGTTTGTCTTCCCGAATCTCGATGCCGGGAACCTTGGCTACAAGATCGCACAGCGTATTGGCGGGGCGGAGGCCATCGGGCCGGTTCTGCAAGGACTGGCGAAACCAGCAAACGACCTGTCACGCGGCTGTTCGGCAGATGATGTTCTGCACATGATTGCAGTGACCGCTGTTCAGGCCCAGCACGACGATGCCGAGCCCGAGACATGCTGATCCGGAACCAGCATAACTTCGGCGGCATACTCGCCGATGACGCCGCTGCGTCAGGAAGGACCGTCGAATAAATGCTGGCCATGACCCAGATTTCAAATCTTGTCGGTGTAAACGCCACCCAAAAGGCCCGCACCCTTTTCCCGGGCATTCTGGTGGCGATCATCGTTGCCGTATCTGCCAAATTCCTGTCTGAGCATTACGCGACGCCAGCCATGCTGATGGCTCTACTTTTGGGCATTGCGCTTAGCTTTTTGGGGGAAGAGGGTAAAACCGTCCCTGGTATCGGCTTTGCCGCAAAATCGCTGCTACGCCTGGGCGTGGCGCTGTTGGGTGTTCGGGTTTCAATGACGCTGATGATGGGGCTGGGCTGGGACCTGATCGCTCTGGTCGTGGGCGGGGTTCTAGCAACAATTGGCTTTGGCCTTCTGGTTGCCCGATTCTTTGGCCACAAATGGCGCTTTGCCTTTCTGACCGCCGGTTCTGTCGCGATTTGCGGGGCCTCTGCCGCGATGGCCATCAGCGCCATTCTACCCAAGGATGAACGATCCGAAGAGCGCCTGATTTTTACCGTTCTGGGCGTCACCGTTCTATCGACCATTGCGATGATCGCCTATCCGATCTTAGTGCGCATTCTGGGCATGAGCGATGTCGCAGGGGGCGTGTTTCTGGGCGGTACGATCCACGACGTGGCGCAAGTGGTCGGCGCAGGCTTTTCGATCTCGGAACAGACCGGCGATACTGCAACGCTGGTGAAACTGATCCGTGTGGCGATGCTGGCCCCGGTGGTTCTGGTCGCGTCGCTGATCATCCGCGGCGTTGCTGAAATGGATGAAACCGGCAAACGGCCCCCGATCCTTCCGGGCTTTGTCCTTGGTTTTCTTGTTCTGGCTACCGCCAGCTCGTTCGGCCTGATCCCGCCTTTCATCACTGAACTGCTTAGCCAGGCATCGCGGTGGCTGCTGCTGATCGCCATCGCGGCGGTCGGCATGAAGACCAACCTGAAACAAATCTTGTCGGTCGGCGGCGCAGCCATTGCCCTGATCGTCTTAGAAACTCTTTTCATTGCAGGAATTATCCTAGCCGGAATAACTTTCCTGACCTGATCCGCCCCGACAGAAGGACGCCAGATGACCATCCAGCAACCGAAGATAGACACCAGCCCTAAAGTCTCGGACGAGGTTCGGCGCACCACCTGTTACATGTGTGCCTGCCGCTGTGGTATCAACGTTCATATGAAAGACGGCAAGGTCGCCTATATCGAAGGCAACCGTGATCACCCGGTGAACAAGGGCGTTTTGTGCGCCAAGGGCTCGGCCGGGATCATGCAGGTCAACGCGCCGTCGCGGCTGCGCAAGCCGCTGCGCCGAGTTGGTCCGCGCGGCTCGGGTGAGTTTCGCGAGATCGAATGGGACGAAGCGATCAGCACTGCCGTCGGTTGGCTGAACGAGTTGCACGAAACCGCGCCACAAAAACTGGCCTTCTTCACCGGTCGCGATCAAAGCCAGAGCTTCACCAGCTTCTGGGCACAGAATTTCGGCACCCCAAACTATGCGGCCCATGGCGGTTTCTGCTCGGTCAACATGGCGGCGGGCGGCATCTATACGATGGGTGGTGCGTTCTGGGAATTCGGTCAGCCTGACTGGGATCACACCAAGCTGTTCATGCTGTTCGGCGTGGCCGAGGACCATGACAGCAACCCGATCAAGATGGGCCTTGGCAAGATCAAGGCACGGGGCGCGCGGGTGATCGGGGTCAACCCGATCCGTTCGGGATATAACGCTGTGGCCGATGATTGGGTCGGGATCACGCCGGGCACCGATGGGCTGTTCATCCTGTCGCTGATCCACGTGCTGATGAAGGCGGGCAAGATCGACCTTGATTACCTCAGCCGCTACACCAACGCGCCGGTTCTGGTGAATGCCGCCGAAGGCCCCGAGAAAGGCCTGTTCCTGCGCGACGCCGATGGAAAACCGCTGGTGATCGACCGCACCACAGGCGAGCTGACCGCCTTTGACAAGCCGGGTGTGCGCCCTGACCTGTCGGCGACTTACGAAAAAGATGGCGTCACCCACCGCCCGGTCTTCCACCTGATGGCGGACAAATACCTCAGCGACGACAACGCGCCCGAGGCCGTGGCCGAACGCTGTGGCATCCCGGCGCAACGCATCCGCGCCATCGCGGCCGAAATCGCCCGTGTTGCCTTTGACGAAGCAATCGAACTGGACCACGAATGGACCGATTTCCGGGGTGAGAAGCACTCCAAGATGATCGGTCGTCCGGTCAGCTTCCATTCGATGCGCGGGGTATCGGCCCATGCAAATGGGTTCCAGACCTGCCGCGCGCTGCACGTTCTGCAAATCCTGCTGGGCACTGTCGAAGTGCCCGGAGGTTTCCGTTTCAAACCGCCCTATCCCAAACCGGTCGAGGCGCACCCGACACCGCATGGCGACCGCCGTCCGGGCCGACCGCTGAACGGGCCGCATCTGGGCTTTCCACGCGGTCCCGACGATCTGCTGCTGGACGATGACGGCAGCCCCATTCGCATCGACAAGGCGTTCACCTGGGAAAACCCGATGTCGGCCCACGGGCTGATGCATATGGTGATTTCAAACGCTGCTGCGGGTGATCCCTACAAGATCGACACGCTGTTTATGTACATGGCAAACATGTCGTGGAACTCGTCCATGAACACCAAAGGCGTGATGGAAATGCTGACCGCCAAAGATGATGACGGAAATTACGTCATTCCGAACATCATCTATTCCGATGCCTATTCCTCGGAAATGGTGGCCTATGCCGATCTGGTCTTGCCCGACACCACCTATCTGGAACGGCATGACTGTATCTCGCTTCTGGACCGTCCAATCTGCGAGGCTGATGCCGCCGCCGATGCGATCCGCTGGCCGGTGATCGAACCCGATCGCGACGTCCGCGGGTTCCAGTCGGTGTTGATCGAACTGGCCAACCGCATGAACCTGCCCGGCTTCACCAACGAAGATGGCAGCGCCAAGTGGAAGGACTATGCCGACTACATCGTCAACCACGAACGCCGCCCGGGCATTGGCCCGCTGGCCGGTTTCCGTGGCCCAGATGGCGACAAGGAAGGGCGTGGTGAGGTCAACCCGGAACAATTGAACCGCTATATCGACAACGGCGGCTTCTATGTCGCGCATATTCCCGAAGGTGCGGATTACTACAAACCTTGGAACGCAGCCTATCAGGACTGGGCCGTGGGCATGGGTATCTATGACAGCCCGCAACCTTACCTTTTCCAGCTTTATTCGGAACCGATGCGCAAATTCCAACTGGCGGCCGAAGGCCATGGTGAGAGGCAACCACCCGAGCATCTGCGCCAGCGCATCAAGGACACGATGGACCCGCTGCCGATCTGGTACGAGACCGATCAACAAGGCAACGAAGGTTTCACCGTCAACGCCCTGACCCAACGCCCTATGGCAATGTACCATAGCTGGGGCACCCAGAACGCTTGGCTGCGCCAGTTGCACGGGCGCAACCCTCTTTATGTCCCGACCAAACTGATGCGCGAGCACGGGCTGCAGGATGGTGACTGGGCCAAGGTCAGCTCGCCGCATGGGGCAATCACGGTGCCGGTCATGGAAATGGCAGCGCTGAATGAAAACACCGTCTGGACCTGGAACGCCATCGGCAAGCGCAAAGGCGCCTGGGCCCTGCAAGAGGACGCGCCCGAGGCCACCAAAGGCTTCCTGCTGAACCATCTGATTCACGAGCTGATGCCGCCGAAAGGCGATGGCATGCGGTGGGCCAACTCCGACCCCATTACCGGTCAGGCCGCCTGGTTCGACCTGAAGGTCAAAATCGAAAAAGCCGAAGCCCCGGGTGACGCCGAAAGCCAACCGGAATTCGATCCTATAAAATCGCCGGTGGGAACCGGCCCGAAAGATCTGGCGTGGAAGGTAGGCAAATGACCCAACTCCCCCAATCCACCGAACGTAAGATGGGTCTGGTTATCGACCTGGACACCTGCGTTGGCTGCCATGCCTGCGTGATTTCCTGCAAAGGCTGGAACACCGAAAACTATGGCGCGCCGCTGTCGGATCAGGATGCCTATGGCGCCAATCCGTCGGGCACCTTCCTGAACCGTGTGCATTCCTACGAGGTGACACCGGATGAGGGTCACGCACAGCTGATCCATTTCCCCAAATCCTGCCTGCATTGCGAAGACGCGCCCTGCGTCACCGTGTGCCCCACCGGGGCCAGCTATAAGCGGGTCGAGGATGGCATCGTTCTGGTCAATGAAAGCGACTGCATCGGCTGTGGCCTATGCGCGTGGTCCTGCCCTTATGGCGCGCGCGAGCTGGATCAGGCGGAAGGTGTGATGAAGAAATGCACCCTGTGCGTTGATCGCATCTACAACGAGAACCTGCCCGAGGTGGATCGTGTCCCCTCTTGCGTGCGCACTTGCCCCGCCGGGGCCCGGCATTTCGGTGATCTTGGCGATCCTGACAGCGACGTCAGCAAACTGGTGGCTGAGCGTGAGGGCATGGACCTGATGCCGGAAATGGGCACCAAACCCGTCAACAAATATCTGCCACCCAGGCCCAAGGATCAGATCGAGGATCAGATCGACATTCTGGCCCCGCTGCTGGCCCCGGTCGCCGAAGAACCCAAAGGATTCCTTGGCTGGCTCGACAAAACTCTGGAGAAGCTCTGATGCATCCCGCACCTTCCGTCATCGTCTTCACCACCCTCTCGGGCCTGGGTTTTGGCCTGCTGTTTTTCCTCGGCCTCGGCTTGCCCGTCGTCACCGGCTGGGTCGCCTTTGCGCTTTTTGCCATCGGCTTTGGTCTTTCCGTCGGCGGCTTGCTGGCCTCGACCTTCCACCTGGGCCACCCGGAACGCGCGATGAAGGCTTTTACGCAATGGCGGTCAAGCTGGCTCAGCCGTGAAGGCTGGTGCGCAGTCATCGCCCTAGTCCTGATGGGGCTTTACGCCATCGGCGCGGTGTTTTTTGGGCAGCGCTGGGGCGCTCTGGGCGTTCTCGGTTCCTTGTTCTCACTGGCAACAGTGTTCACGACATCGATGATCTATACCCAGCTCAAGACCATCCCGCGCTGGAACATGAAGCTGACACCCACCATGTTCCTCAGCTTCAGCCTTGCGGGCGGGGCGCTTCTGTCCGGGCAACTTGCTTGGGCGATGCCGTTGTTGTTGATCGCCGGCGCGGTGCAACTGATGTACTGGCGGCAAGGGGACAAGGCCTTTGTCCAATCCGGCACTGATCTGGGCACCGCTACAGGCCTGGGCGGGCGCGGTTCGGTTCGGGCGTTTGAACCACCCCATACCGGCACCAACTATCTGCTGCGCGAATTCGTCCACGTGGTCGGGCGCAAACACGCCGAAAAGCTGCGGATCATCTCGTTCACGTTGGCCATTTTCGTACCGCTGATCCTGTTGATGCTGCCATTCCATCACATACTGGCATTGCTCGCCGTCCTATCCCATCTGACCGGCGTTGCAATTTCCCGATGGCTATTCTTTGCACAGGCCGAACACGTCGTCGGGCTGTACTACGGAAAACGATAATAAAAGGGGGCTCTCAGCCCCCTTCTTTTTTAGCCTGACAGGCCAATCCGTCTTTTCCAAGGGATTGCCAACCGGGTGAAACCACCCGGCCAGGCTGGGATCAAATCAGACCGGCATGGGCCATTGCGGCATCAATAGCGGCCTTGGTGTTGTTTTCCAGCGGTGTCAGAGGCGAGCGGACCTCGTCACTGCACAGACCCAGTTTGCTAAGCGCGTATTTTGCCCCGACCAGACCCGGCTCGAGGAAAATCGCCTCGTGCAGGGGCATCAGGCGATCCTGATATTCCAGCGCCTTGGCAAAATCGCCTGCCAACGTTGCCTGCTGGAACTCGGCGCAAAGCTTCGGTGCGACATTCGCGGTCACCGATATGCAGCCAACACCGCCATGCGCGTTAAAGCCCAGCGCGGTCGCGTCTTCGCCGGACAGTTGGCAGAACGCGGGCCCACAAGTCGCACGCTGCTGGCTGACGCGCGCCAGATCACCAGTGGCGTCCTTGACGCCCACGATGCGCGGCAATTCAGCCAGTTCACCCATGGTTGCCGGGGTCATGTCGACGACCGACCGACCGGGGATGTTGTAGATGATGATCGGAATATCGGCGCAATCATGCAGCGCACGGAAATGTGCCACCAGACCCTTTTGGGTCGGCTTGTTGTAATACGGCGTCACCACCAGTGCCGCATCGGCACCGATCCGTTCTGCGAATCGCACAAAGCGGATTGCCTCAACCGTGTTATTCGACCCCGCCCCGGCGATAACCGGAACACGACCAGCGGCCGCTTTGACCACCTCTTCCACAACGGTTTCATGCTCTTCATGACTAAGGGTCGGGCTTTCACCGGTGGTGCCCACAGGAACCAGCCCGGTCGAGCCTTCCTGAATCTGCCATTCCACCAAGTGTTTGAGCGTCTTCAGGTCCAACTCGCCGTTTGAAAACGGTGTGACGAGGGCTGGCATTGAGCCTTTGAACATGACACGCTCCTTAGTGTGCAGTTTGTGTTTTTTGTGCCCAAGGATCGTCACAATCATGGCGATGTGAGTTGATACCGTCGGCACAAGGTTTATCCTGAATGGCTCTATCCTTGGTTGGTTGGGAAATGCAAGGCATGACACGCGTTCTAGCGCTTTTGATAGCAATGATTCTTGGGTCAATGGGGCAAGCGCAGGCCGACTCGGTCGGTGATCTGCGGGCCGGGATGAACGAAATGCGTAAGGGCGACTGGAATGCCGCCCTGCGGGTTTCGGGCAATCGGGGGTCGGTCAGCCGCGATATCATTGTCTGGCACTGGCTGCGCGAAGGCTATGGCAGCTCTGGCGATGTGCTGGTGTTTCTGGAACGCCGACCGGATTGGCCGGGTCTGGCCTGGCTGAGGCGCAAAAGCGAGCCGGTCTTTACCGGTGCTGATCCCGATCGGGTCTTGAAATTCTACGCCGACGTACCGCCGCAAACCGCCGAAGGGGCGCTGAACTATGCTGTCGCCTTGATGGCCAAGGGGCGCGAAGGTGATGCCGAGGCTGACATTGTAGCTGCATGGCGCACCATGCCGATGGGTAAGGGTCTGCAGAAGAATTACCTTGAGAATTTCAGCAAACTGCTGAAACCCCACCACGCGGCGCGGCTGGACCGGATGCTGTGGGACAACCACTTGGTCAGCGCGGGGCAGATGCTGCCCTTGGTCAGTGCCGATCAGCGCAAGCTGGCCGAAGCGCGGATTGCCCTGCAAAAACGCCTGCCCGGCGTCGATGGCAAGGTTGCAGCCGTTCCGAAATCCCTGGCCGACGCGCCGGGGTTGGCCTTTGACCGTTTTGTCTGGCGCGACCGGAAAGAGCTGGACGACAGCGCAATTGACCTGATGTTGGCACGCTCGACCGGGCCTGAGGCGCTGGGTGAACCTGACAAATGGGCCGAGGGCCGCCGCCGTCTGGCCCGGCTTGAGATGCGCAATGGCGACGTGAATCGCGCCTACCAGATCGCTGCGAACCATCACATGACGCCGGAAATGGGCTATGCCTATGCCGATCTGGAATGGCTGGCGGGGTTCTTGGCCCTGCGCAAGTTGAACGATCCGGCCACAGCCGTGCGGCATTTCCAGAACTTTTCAGGCGCGGTGCAGTCTCCGATCTCGAAAGGGCGCGGCGGATACTGGCTGGGTCGGGCCTATAGCGCGCAAGGCGATGTCGACAAAGCCTATGAAGCTTATGCGATGGGCGCGGATTACCAGACGTCGTTCTATGGCCTGTTGGCGGCTGAACGCATTGGACGACCGTTTGACAGCGAATTGGCCAACCCTCGCCGCGCGCCGCATTGGAAACAGGCGGAGTTTGCCGACTCCAGCGTGTTGGAAGCCGGGCTGCTGCTGTTGCGTGCGGGCGAAGATAACCTGTCCGAACGCTTCCTAACCCATCTAGTAGAAGAACTGGATCAGGTGCAGGCGACGCAATTGGGCGATCTGGTGATCGAACTCAAGGAGCCGCATCTGGCGGTGATGATCGCCAAACGGGCGGCGAAAACGGGCGTTGTTCTGCCCGCCGCCTATTACCCGGTGCATCCGGTAGCCGATATGGGCCTGCCCATGGCGAAAGAGATGACCTTGGCCATCGCCCGTCGCGAAAGCGAGTTCGACCCGGTGGTGATCAGCGGCGCGGGCGCGCGCGGGCTGATGCAGGTGATGCCTGCCACAGCACAACTGGTAGCTAAGGAGCTGGGAATTCTCAGCGGTCACAAGACAATCAAGCTGACCTCGGACTGGCAATACAACGCCAAGCTGGGCGCCAATTACCTGTCCGGGCTGGCAGAGGATTTCAACGGCAATGTTGTGATGATGGCCGCAGGCTATAATGCCGGGCCGCGCCGTCCGATATCGTGGATGGATCGATATGGCGATCCCCGCGCCGGTGAGATTGACGTGGTCGACTGGATCGAGACGATCCCGTTCAGCGAGACGCGCAACTACGTGATGCGTGTGGCCGAAAGCCTGCCGGTCTATCGCGCGCGCCTGGGCCAGCCCGCTCTGCCGATCCCCTTCTCGCAGGAATTGGTCGGCTCAACCCTGGCGTCGTTCGCGCCATAGGGTGAACAGACCCGCCGCCACGACCAAAGCTGCGCCCAGAACGACCTCTGGCCGCAGCGCCTCGCCAAAGACCGTGATGCCCAAAATCGTACCCCAGACCAGGTGGAAATAGGCAAAGGGCTGCACCGCGCTGGCCTCGGCCATCTCATAGCATTTGATCAGCAGCCAGTGGCCTAACACGCCGCTGACACACAACACCGCCATCCAGACCCAGTCCGGGCGGGCCATCGGTTCCCAGAACCACATTCCCACCGAAGTCATCGCAACAGCACCCGCAATTCCAGTCCAGAAAAAGCTGGTGGCCGCACTGTCCTTACGGGCAGCGAACCGGGTCAGTAGACCATAGAGTGCAAACATCAGCGCGGATATGAGCGGAACGATGGCCCACGGGTTGAACACCCCGACCCCGGGTTGCAGGATGATCAGAACCCCAATGCAACCGACACCAATAGCGGACCAGCGTCTCCAACCTACTTTCTCACCAAGCACCGGTCCGCTTAAGGCTGCGACCAGCAATGGATAACAGATAAACACAGCCATCGTGTCGATCAGGCCAAGAACGGTGAACGCAAACACGGCCACGCAAATCTCTGCCGCCAGCAAGACGCCACGAAACACCTGTAGCCCAAGCTGGCTCGTCTGCGCTGCGGCCCGTAACCCGCCCGGCGCGCGCGCTGCCAGCGCAATGACAAACGCGGCGAAGAACCAGTAGCGGATCATCACAACCATGTAGGTGTTGTAGGTCCCGGCCAGATGGCGCGAGATACCGTCCTGCAAGGCAAACACGATGGTGGCCGCGATCATCAGGCCAATTCCGGCCCGCACGTTATTCTGCTGCGTCATGGCTTGCGCGCCCGGGTCATATGACGCTTGCGGCCATAGCCGGGGGTTCGGGCGACGGTAAAGCCCGCCTCTTCCAGCCCGCGCCGCACAAATCCGGCGGCAGTGTAGGTGGCTGCTGTGCCCTCGGCTGCCGTATGATCCGCCACCTGCTGCATCAGATCAGCCCCCCACAATTCAGGGTTCTTTGCCGGGGAAAACCCGTCCAGAAACCATGCATCTGCCCGACCAGCCCAGTCAGGCAATGTCTGACGAGCGTCGCCCTCGATCACTTCAAGGCGCAGGGTCCCCAGATCGCACCCGCCACTCTGCCACTGCGCCAGAAAACGGTCGCTCCACGGTGTCAATTCGGGGAACGATGCCATTGCGCGGGACATGTCCTCGGGCGTCATCGGAAAGGCTTCGAAACTGGTGAAGGTCAGGGGCGTGGTTTGGCCAGTTTTCTCCCATTCGGACCACACAGTCAGCATGTTTAGACCCGTGCCAAAACCCAACTCGGCGATACGAAACCCCGGCGCAAATCGCGCGGGCAGATCATTACCCGCCAGAAAGACATGCCGCGTTTCCTCCAACCCGTTCTGCAACGAATAATAAGGATCGTCGAAACGGTCCGAGACCGGGATCTGATCCTCGGTCCATGTCAGTTCGGCGCGCTGGTCTGCCATCGGGGAATCCTGTAGCTAAGCGGCGCGACACTGAACAAGGATAAGGGGAATGGCAATGGTCGATGTAACGGTGCGTGGCGCGGGCATCTTTGGCCTGTCCATTGCCTGGACCTGCGCCCGGCGCGGCGCCAAGGTGCAGGTTGTCGATCCGTTCGGTCCCGGATCAGGCTCCAGCGGTGGTTTGGTCGGCGCGTTGGCCCCGCATGTGCCCGAAAACTGGAACGCCAAGAAGGCCTTTCAATTCGACAGCCTGATCCTGGCCGAACCCTTCTGGAAACAGGTCGAAGCCACCGGCGGGGTTTCCGCCGGGTATGCGCGTCTGGGCCGGTTGCAGCCCGTCACTGACGCCCGCACATTGGAGCTTGCCCATGCCCGCGCGGTTACGGCGGACAAGCTGTGGCAGGGTCACGCCGAATGGCGTGTTGTTGCGACTGATACGCTTGGGTCATGGTGCCCACCCAGCCCAACCGGTTTCGTGATCCACGATACGCTAAGTGCCCGGATGCACCCCCGCCGCGCCTGCGCTGCGCTGGTTTCTGCGCTTGCGGTGATGGGTGTCGAGGTGGTGAGAGACGCGCCGAACAAGGGGCAGGTTGTCCATGCCACTGGTCTGGCCGGATTGCTGGAACTTAGCCAAGCCTTCGGCAAAACAGCCGGCAATGGCGTCAAGGGACAGGCTGCGCTGTTGCGGTTCGATGCTGGGGAAGTGCCACAGCTGTTTGCGGATGCGATCCATATCGTCCCCCATGCGGATGGCACACTGGCGATCGGCTCGACCTCGGAACGCGAATATGATGACCCGGCCAGTACGGATGCCGCGCTGGATGATGTGCTGGATCGCGCCACCCGCGCGGTGCCTGTATTGCATGGGGCAGAGGTCATCGACCGCTGGGCCGGTGTGCGCCCCCGCAGCAAAAGTCGTGCCCCGATGCTGGGGGAACACCCGCTACATCAGGGGCAGTTCATCGCCAATGGAGGCTTCAAGATCGGCTTTGGCATGGCACCCAAAGTGGCCGAGGCCATGGCCGATCTGGTTCTGGACGGACGCGATAACATCCCCGACGATTTCCGGCCCGAAGCCTCACTCTGACCGGGCAACAGCTTCGGCGATCATACATTGCCGCCCATCGGGGCCGCTCACCCACAGGGTTTGCCCTTCCCGGCACAAGGTCGCGGTTTCAAAATGCATCAACGGCGCGGTTGCACGGAACGAGAACCGCGCCAAAGGCCCCATCAATTCTTCGGCAAACAACATCAGCAGCTGCGCCAGCAGCGGGCCATGCACGACCAGTCCGGCATAACCTTCGACATCGCGGGCATAATCCAGATCGTAATGGATACGGTGGCCATTGAAGGTCAGCGCCGAATAGCGAAACAGCAAGGTGGAATCGAACGTGACCTCGTGCCGGTCGGTTTCATCGGTGCGCGCCGTGGGTGGGGCGGGCTTGACCTGATCTGGCGAAGGGTCCTGACGGTACACCAGATCCTGCCATTCGGTCAGACAATGGGTATCCCCCTGCCAGATTTCATGCCGTAAAGTCACAAATCCCAGCGGCCCACTGCGCCCTTTTTTTGAGGTTTCACTGTCGCAGATCGACCGACGCTTTGCGCTACGGCCTGCGATTAAGGGCGCATTGAATTCCAAGCGTCCCCCAGCCCACATCCGGCGCGGCAATCCCATATCGGGGATCAGCCCGCCAACCTTGGGGTGACCATCACGGCCCAATTGGGACGGCGGGCGAGGGGACCAGAAATAGAGCTGATGGAAAAACGGTGGCAGCGGCGTTCCGTCGGTCACCGTCCCCTCCTGCCCCAGCGCCACCTGAAATGCTGCGGCACGGGCCGGGTCGATCAAATCGGTCTGAATTTCCTCTGCCATGGCCGTAGATTAGGCAGCCCGACCTGTGTGAACAAGCGTTAGAACCCCGCCTCGGCCCGCAGCTTCTCCATCAGGGTTCGCAAGCTGCTTTCATAGCGGTCGCTGGTCAGTTTTCCATGTTCATCAAACTCGTTAGAGCTGTTGGCCAAATGGATCTCGGGCCCTTGCAGGATGCGCGGCTGGAACGGCACCATATAGCCACGCAACACCATCTGCGCGCGCTCACCCCCGGCACGACCCGCCGCCGCCGACATCACGGCGACCGGCTTGTCAGCCCAGGGGCGGCCTTCGGTTCGGCTGACCCAGTCCAACGCGTTTTTCAGCACGCCTGACGGGCCTTTGTTGTATTCGGGTGTGGAAATGATCACCGCATGCGCCTGCGCGATCTGATCGGCCAGAGTTTGAACAGGCGCGGGAATGCCTTCACCATCCTCCAGATCGCCATCATAGAGCGGCAGGTTCAGGTCGGCTTCGATATGGGTGCCGGGGTCGAACAGCCGCGCCGCCTCGCGCAGAAGTTTGCGGTTGGTGGCGCTTTGACGCAGCGAACCGGACAGGCTCAGAAGGATTGGTGCGGACATTGGGGAACTCCGGTTTGGGTTTCCCAATAGCTAGCCCAAAGCACGCGCGCACCAAAGCCCATGTGACGCGCAGTCAATGTGCGAAAAAGGGGCACCCGCAGGTGCCCCGTTTCGTCAGGTTTGGCCGCTGGGGACAATCTCGATATCAACCCGGCGGTTGCGGGCCTTGCCTTCGGGCGTCAGGTTCGACGCAGCGGGGCGGTTTTCCCCCAGCCCGATAGTCGTGAGACGGGCGCTGCTCACCCCATTGGCCTGCAGAATATCTGCCACGGACCGTGCACGGCGTTCGGACAGGGCCTGATTATAGGACGCCTCGCCATCGCTGTCGGTATGGCCGATGACCTGAATGTTCGAGTTCGGATACCGCGTCAGGTTCTGCCCTACCCGCACCAGATCGGCGCGCAGCGCCGGGCGCACGGTCGCGCTGTCAGTGTCAAAGCTGATATCATTCGGCACGGTGACGATCAGGCGATCTCCGGCATTGGTGACGGTGATGCCCTGATTGGCCAGCTGCTGACGCAGTTCCGCCGCCTGCTTGTCCAGTTGGTTGCCGACCAGACCACCACCTGCAGCACCGATAGCACCACCTGCCAGCGCGCCCAACAGCGGATCCGAGTCGTTTGCAATGGCGCCAACTCCGGCCCCGACCAGACCGCCCAGAATCGCACCTTGTCTGGTGTTCTGATTGGGGTCGGATGGCAGGTTCAGCGTGCCAGGGTCCGTACAGGCCGCCAAGACCAGAGCCGAGGATAGCCCGGCAGACAAAACAAATTTGGAAATCGTCATGATATCACCTTCTGCTCCGGCGCCCGTTCTTCGGGCGCGTATTGTTTGGCGCAGTATATCGCGTTGCCCGCAGGTGGGCTCAAGCAACAATCAAGTGAAATCGGCAAATACCTGCCACCTACGACGTACCTGTGGGGACATCCCAGTGATTCTGTTCCTGCCAGATCGCGCGCAACGGCTCACCCTGCCCGCAAAAGTGATCGTCAATCAACTCACAGGCCCAGATACGGTCGGTACGGAAATGGCGGAAGCCGTTCCGCAACTCGCACCACGCGGCCAGCATGGTGCATTCGATATGATAGATCAGCGCAACGGGCCGGACGATCCGTTCGGTCCGATCTTCGTTGGCGTTGACATAGGTGATGCGGATTTTGCGCTCGTTCCGGATGGCCTCGCGATAGTTCACAACCGGTACGCAACCCTTTTCAGGATCATCCATCGGCGCCCCCCATGGGGCAACCTGCAACCAGTCTGTCGGCACGCGCAACGCCTCGATCTTGCGGCACACCCGGTCGGCGGCCTGCTGCAGCGTGCTATCTCCGGTCCGTGCCAGCATCGACAGGCCGACCCACAAGGCCTCGACCTCTTCGGCATCGAAATTCAGCGGTGGCAGGTCATAGCCGCGCCGCATCAGATAGCCGACACCAGCCTCTCCCTCGATCGGGGTACGTTGCGCCTGAAGGGCCGCAATGTCGCGATAGACAGTGCGCGCGGACACCTCCAGCTTTTCTGCCAACATCTCGGCCGTCACCGGCGCTTCGGCTGAACGCAAAATCTGGATGATTTCAAACAGGCGTGTCGAACGGCGCATGGGGGTCTCCGATTGATCTGCTGACACACTAGCACACCCCCCTGACAGGGTGGTGTCAGGAGTGATGGGCCAGACTTGGGATCAGTTGAAAGGAGAATTCCCATGCCAAGCCGCGACAATCACGTGATGATGACCCTGAAATTGGACCGCTGGGCGCAGGATCACACCCTGCGTGCCTTTGAAATCGAACGCGAAATCATGGCCGCTCGCCGACCTTGCGCCCCTAAGAAACGAGCGAAGCGGTTTTCACTGGGCAATCTGAAACTGTTCTGGACCAGCACGGCTTAGGATCAGAAATCCGCCTTGGCGCGAAACTTCATTGCAACCCCGCCTTCGGGGCTTTTCAGGCGTAGCTCTTCGGAATGCAGCATCAGGCGCGGGAATTGCCGCGCTGCACCTTCGGCATAGAACGGGTCACCCAGGATCGGGTGACCCAGCGCCTGCATATGTACCCGAAGTTGGTGCGACCGACCGGTCTTTGGAAACAACCGCATGCGGGTTGTTTCGCCTTCATGCTTGACCACGCGCCAGTCGGTGACGGCCGCTTTGCCGGTCTCATGACACACCATCTGAAGCGGGCGGTTGGGCCAGTCCACGATCAGCGGCAGATCGACGGTTCCAGTCTTGTCCTCGACCCGCCCCCAGACGCGCGCCACATAGGTCTTGCGGGTCTGACGATTTTCGAACTGCATGCTCAGATGCCGCTGAGCGTGTGGTGTCTGAGCAAAGACCATGACGCCGGAAGTGTCCCGATCCAGCCGATGTACCAACAGCGCTTGCGGAAACGTCGCCTGAACCCGCGTCAGCAAGCAATCGGCCAGATGCTCGCCCCGCCCGGGCACGGACAATAAGCCCGAGGGCTTGTTCACCACAATTAGCTGCGCATCCTCGTGCAACACGTCCAAGGGGGTCATCGGGGGATCATAGGTCTCGCTCATGCGCGTCTGCCTATCGCAGCGCGCGACCTCCCGCAACGTCGCGCTTGCCTGAACGGAACGGTTCAGCAACTCTCGCTCCAATACGGAAGGAGAGACCATGCACCCCACGATCAAACACATGCAAGAAGTGGTGGCCAAGGGCGATGAAAGCCTGATCCACGAGTTGTTGGCCGAGGATGTGCGGTTTTCACCGCCCACCTATTACAGCACCTGGACAGGGCGCGCACCGGTGGCGGCGGTACTGGGGCACGTGGGGCAAGTGTTCTCGGACTTCCGCTATCGCCGTGTGATGGGTGCGGGCAAGGACTGGGCGTTGGAGTTTCAGTGCAAGGTCGGTGACCTGGATGCGGTGGGTGTCGATCTGATCACCCTGAACGATGATGGGCTGATCCAGGAATTCGAGGTCGTCATGCGCCCCCACAAAACCATCGGTGCCCTGCGCGAGGCGATGATGGCGCGGATCATGACCGATGCGCGGTTCCTAGAATTCAAGAACACGCTCAACTGACCATGCCTTTTGCCCCAGATCAGCTGTTGCGCGTGCCCTTACTGCCGGTTCTGGCGATGCAGGGCCTGTCGGTGCGCCGCAACGCCCAATTGCTGCCGGAACCAATTGGCCCGCGCGAAGGGCGCGACGGGCGTGGGCCCCGACTGCGTTTGCTGATCACGGGCGACAGCTCGGCCGCCGGGGTCGGTGCGGGGACACAGGCGCAAGCGCTGTCCGGGCATCTCGTGTCCCGATTGGCAAGTCACTACACGGTCGAATGGCGGCTTGAGGCCACCACTGGACACACAACTCAGGATACGATTGACCGATTGCGCGGCCTGAGCGACCAGTTCGACATGGCAGTGACAGCGCTCGGTGTAAATGACGTGACGCGCGGCGTGACGTACAAGCGCTTCGTGGACCGCCAGACCCAATTGTTGAAGCTTTTGACCGGCCCTCTGGGCGTAAAACGATTGGCCGTCACAGCGGTACCGCAGATGAACCGGTTCCCGGCCCTGCCGCAGCCGCTGGCCTGGGTCTTAGGCCATCAGGCAAGACGGTTGGATCAGGGCCTACGGCATGTTGCGGCCAGCTTCGCGCAGGCGCGGTATCTGGCGATGGATCTGGCCGACGATCCGGCACTGGTCGCGCCGGACGGGTATCACCCAAGTCCAAAAACCTACGCGATCTGGGCCGAAGAGGCGGCCCGTATTCTACGTCAGGCCTGAGCCCGCATCTGCCGGATCATCGGAATCGAATACACCACCAGAGCCGTCCAGATCAGAGGAAATGCAATCATGCGCCCACGGTCGATCTGCTCACCAAACACGGTAATGGCGGTGATGAAAATCATGGTCGGAGCGATGTATTGCAGAATACCCATGGTCGACAACCGTACCAGCTTGGCCCCATTGGCATAAACCAGCAGGGGCACCGCCGTCACCACCCCTGCCGCAGCCAGCAGCAAGGTTTCCGATGCACCCACCCCAAAATTGCCAGTACCTTTCACACCCAACCACGTGACGTACATCAACGCCGGGATCAGCAGGATCAGGACCTCAAGCAAAAAGCCTTGGTTGGGGCCAATGGGCAGTGACCGCTTGAAAAAGGCATAAAATCCCCACGTTACCATCAACCCCAGTGCTGGCCACGGCAGACTACCCGCCTCGATGATCAAAGCCAGCACTCCAAGGGCCGCAATCGCCACTGCCATCAGTTGCGTTTTCGTCAACGGCTCGCGCAGCAGAACCGCGCCCAGCGCAATGCTGAACAACGGGTTGATGTAATATCCCAGCGCAGCATCCAAAGCCCGGTCATTGGCAATCGACCAGACATAGATTGCCCAATTCACCGAGATCAGCGCTGCCGTCAGGCAAGCCATCCCTAACATCTTTGGGTTTACCAGCGCCGCCTTCAGATCCCGCGTACGCCCCAGCGCCACAAGCAACAACCCGGCCACAGGTACCGACCAGATGACGCGATGCGCAACAATCTCAACCGGGCCAACGTGCGACAGTGCCTTCATATACAGGGGTAAAAATCCCCACAGGACATAGGCCGTCACAGCCAGCGCAAGCCCTTTGGGCGTGTCTGCATTGTTCGATGGTAGGGGGGCGTCTGCCACGGCGGGTCTCCGACTGATACCGTATTTCTCTACGGCAAATCAGACTAGCTTGGAAACCGCGAAAACTGTGAAGAGGGTCATCAGGAAATCTGATACGTCGTGCCAATACAGGCAGGCACCAAAATCGAGCGGGGCGCCACAGCGCCCCGACTTTTTGACTACGCTTTAACACGTTCGGATTTCGGGTCGTACATCGGCTTTAGCGATGCCTCTGCCTGGACCTTTACGCCGCACACGTCGATCTCATAAGTCGAGGCCAGCACATCTGCTGCCTTCTCACCCTCACACGGGACATAGCCCAGACCGATGGCACCACCCAACGTGTGGCCATAGTTGCCTGAACTCAGATAGCCCACATATTCGCCATCCCGGATGATCGGTTCGTTGTGGAACAGCAGCGGTTCGGCGTCCGTCAATTTGAACTGCACCAGGCGATTTTTGGGCCCGTTTTCCTTGCGCGCAATCACCGCCTCGCGGCCGATAAAGTCGCTGCCCTTGTCGACCTTCACGGCAAAGCCCAGGCCCGCATCGACCACGTGATCCTCACAGGTGATGTCATGGCCGAAATGGCGGAAGCCCTTCTCGATCCGGCAGCTGTCCATCATATGCATGCCACACAGTTTCAGACCCATGTCCTGCCCGGCCTCATGCAGGGTTTCAAACACGTGTCCTGCCATGTCGGATGAAACATAGATTTCCCAACCAAGCTCACCCACATAGGTCACGCGATGCGCGCGGGCGAGGCCCATGCCAATCTCAATCTCCTGCGCGGTGCCAAACGGGTTTATTGCGTTCGAGAAATCGCTGGGCGAGACCTTTTCAAGCAGCGCGCGCGCATTCGGGCCCATAACGGCCAGAACGCCCTCGCCCGCGGTGACATCGGTGATGACCACGTTGAAGTTGCGTGCGTGACGCATCATCCAGGATTGGTCCGCCAGACGAGTCGCCGCCGGAGTGACCACCAGATAGGAAGTTTCCGTCAACCGGGTGACGGTCACGTCCGCCTCAATCCCGCCGGTGCGGTTCAAAAACTGAGTATAGACGATCTTGCCATTCGGCACCGAATAGTCGCCGCCGCCGACATAGTTCATGAACTTCTCAGCATCCGGTCCTTCGACGCGGATTTTACCGAACGAGGACATATCGTACATGCCCACATTCTCACGCACGGCGTGGTGTTCGGTGGCCGAGTTCTCGAACCAGTTCTGGCGCTTCCAGCTGTAATGGTATTCTCGCTCTTGCCCTTCATTGGCAAACCAGTTGGCGCGCTCCCAACCAGCCAATTCGCCCATCACGGCGCCCTGTTCCAGCAGATGATGGTGGAACGGGGTCCGCCGCACACCCCGCGCGGAGGCTTTCTGGCGATAGGGATAGTGGTCGGCATAAAGCAGGCCCAGCGTTTCCTTAGAGCGTTCAAACAGATACTGCTTATTGCCCTGGAAAGGCTGCATCCGGCTGATGTCCACATCGCCCAGATCAAACGGCTTCTCGCCCGTATCCATCCATTCAGCCAGCGCCATACCCGCGCCACCGGCGGACTGGATACCGATCGAGTTGAACCCCGCGGCAACCCAGACATTGTCCATCTCGGGCGCGAGACCCAGATGGTATGCATCATCGGGTGTGAAAGACTCCGGTCCGTTAAAGAAGGTATGGATACCGGCCTCGGCCAACATCGGCATCCGTTCACATGCAGCTTCGAGGATCGGTTCGAAGTGATCAAAATCTTCAGGCAGCTGGTCAAACTCGAACGTGTCAGGGATGCCGTTCATCGCCCATGGCTTGGCGTTGGGCTCAAAGGCCCCTAGCAGGATTTTTCCTGCGTCTTCCTTGTAATAGGCGCATTCATCCGGCACCCGCAGCACCGGCAACTGGGTCAACCCGTCAATACTCTCGGTGACGATATAGAAGTGTTCGCACGCGTGCAGCGGGACATTGACGCCCGCCATGCGACCGACCTCATGCCCCCACATTCCCGCACAGTTCACCACCATGTCGCATTCGATATGACCCGAGGCACTGCCGTCATCCGCAACCCAATCGACACCGGTCACCTTGCGGCCCTGCTTGACGATATCGGCAACCTTCACCCGCTCTTTGACAACCGCACCGCGTTGGCGTGCGCCCTTGGCCAAAGCCAGCGCAATGTTCGCCGGATCGCCCTGCCCGTCCAGCGGCAGGTAAACCGCGCCCGTCACACCTTCGAGGTTGATATGCGGATACAGTTCTTGAACGCGTTCGTTGGAAATCTCTTCGACTTCCACCCCAAAAGCGCGAGCCATGGCGGCCTGGCGATAGATTTCTTCCTTGCGCTCTTCGGTCAACGCCACGGTGATCGACCCGCAGCGTTTGAAACCGGTGGCCACACCGGTCTCTTCCTCAAGCGAGCCGTAAAGCTCCTGACTGTATTTTGCCAACTTGGTCATGTTCGCCGTGGCGCGCAGCTGCGCGATCAGACCGGCGGCATGCCATGTGGTGCCGCTGGTCAGTTGCTTGCGCTCCAGCAGCACAACGTCGTTCCAGCCCTTCTTGGTCAAATGATATGCGACCGAGCATCCGATGACGCCGCCGCCGATGATGACCACTTTGGCCTTGCTGGGAAGATCAACCATCCTGAGAATCTCCGATGTGTCAGGTTTGCGCCAAAATGCCACGGAAGATCGACAATAAATGCGCCAAAACCGTCACTGTATTGGCGATTTTCACCGTTGTATCGCGGCCCGTTTTTCCCGCCTTACAACAAAGGGCGTAACCCCGAAGAAGCTTTTGTAGACCGAGGAAAAACCGTTGGGAAAGCCGCAGGCAAGCCCGATTTCACGAACGCTCATTGTGGTGTTCAGCAGCAGGTTATTTGCCTTGGCCAGTCGCATTTCACGATAGAATCCATTGGGCGTGGTACCGAAAAAGGTTTTGAACTTCCGCTCTAGCGACCGGTTCGACAGGTGCAGCGACTCGACGATCTGATGGATTGGCATCGGGTCTTCAATGTTGGCCTGCATCAGCTTGATGCACTGATCCAGTCTGGCGTCGCCCGTCGCGGTCAGTTTCGCCCCGGAAAACGGCTGCATTGATGAAAAATCGCGGATGTTTTCATGCAGCATGATATCGGCCACCGTCATCTTGGCAGGTCCCGAGATATGGCGACCGATCACCGCCAGCGCCACATCTGTTGTCGCCTCCATCCCGGCACAGGTCACCACCGCGCCCTGTTCGGTGGCAATGGACAGCTTGGCCTCGAACCGGGCGCCGCGCTCACGCAGGAACGAGGCGTTCTCCCAATGGGTCGCCATGTCGCCCGTGCCGTGTTCGTTGATATAGCGGCTGGCGGCCTCGGCCAGAAGGAACACCTTGGCCCCGCGGAACGTATAGCTCGACACGACACGCCCCAGCGAAAGGTCGGGGTGATCCGGGTCAGAATTGCCGATCACGAACAGGTAATCCGCCTTGGGCTGCGCCGGGACAGGATCAGTTTGAACCATCGCCTCGCTGCTGCTGGAAATCGGGCCGCCTTTCAGTGACCGATAGGCATAGGTGAACGGAGGGGTCGGACAGACGCGGTTGGCCAGTCGCAGAACTTCGACCAGCGAGGCCAGTTCCAACAACACATAGCCGGGTGCCACAAGGATATCGAAGTGCTGCTGTGTCTGCGGTAAATTGTCCAAACGTGTCCGCATCGCCTTTTCCTCAGACAATCCGGTGGCCGGCTGCGCGCAGCCGGCCGGCCAGCGTTTCGATGTGATCCGGGCCAACTTCGCAACAGCCACCCACAATCGTCGCCCCCTGCGCCACCCAGGCCATGGCGTGATCGGCATAGGCATCAGGTCCAAGATCCTGACGTTGTTCCAATGCATCGACTGTGGGTGCGTCTTTCAGAAATCCTTCTGATATTCCGGTGAACCCGTTGGCATAGGCCCCGAACGGGCGGCCCATCTGCGCAATGATCGGCAGCGCCGCGGGAATCGCCTCGGGACGCGAACAGTTGATCAAGATGGCGTCCGGCGCAAAGCGTGCCACAACCGGTTCGATATCCCTCAACAGCTCGCCCGAGCGTAGGCGGGTTCCGTCCTCATCCATCACCGACAGCCCCAGCCAGACAGGTTTGCCGCAGCCCTCTGTCCCGCGCAAAGCACCTTGGGCTTCCTGCACCGAACACACCGTTTCAATCAGGAAAAGATCGACGCGCGTGGCCATCAGCGACACTAGCTCCCGAAACTTATTCGCCGCATCTGTCGGGTCAGGGTTCAGGTCGGGTCGGTACGAAGCCAATAGCGGCCCTAGCGATCCGGCAATCCGCCCTCTGGTTCCTGCACATGCTCGTTCTGCCTGGGTCAGGGCAGTGTCGATCAGATTTGCGACCTGATCCTCCATCCCCACGCGCACCAGACGCGAGCGGTGGACGGCATAGGTGTTTGTGGTGGCGACAGTCGCACCACGACGAAAGTAGTCGTCATGTACGTCACCCACCAGTTCGGGATAGTCGATCATCACCCGCGTCGACCACAGAGGCGTGGCCCGGTCCCCGCTGCGCTTGACCAGTTCCTGTCCGATTGAGCCATCCAGAAGAGTGATATCCGCCATATCTCATCCTATTCAGGGAATCAGCACAAGTTTGCCCGCAAACGCCTTGGATTGAAAATCAGCCTGCGCGGTTGCGATGTCCTTTAGCGGATAAGTCTTTGCGATCAAGGGCATGATGCGCCCGCCATTGATCATCTCAACCAGCCGTCCGAACACCTCGAACGCCTGATGCGTACAGCCGTGAATGGTGATGTCGCGCAAATAGATATCTCGCAGGTCGGCCTTTACGATCGGGCCGGCGATGGCACCGGAAACCGCGTAGTGTCCACCCGGTTTCAACGCCAGGATCAGGCCGGGCCATGCCGGGCCGCCCACAACGTCGATCACCACGTCGAACATATCGGCTGGCAGTGCGGCATCACGGTCGAACGTATCCGCGGCGCCCTGCAATTTGACCACTTCGGCCTTGGACGGGCTGGACACGCCCCAGACGGTTGCCCCCCGCAACACCGCCAGCTGTACGGCCGCCAGACCGACGCCACCTGACGCGCCGGTGATCAGCACCTTTTGCCCCGAGGTCACACCTGCGCGGGCCAGCAGGTTCTCGGCCGTGCCAAAAGCGCAGGGGATGGCGGCGATTTCCACGTCAGACAGGGGCGAGGCGCTGACGTCATACAGATCATCCGCCTCAACCAGACAGTATTGCGCAAATGCGCCGTCCAACTCCGAGCCCAGCGCAACGAAACCGGTCGGGTGACCGGGTCTGGGGCGGGGCAGGTTGATCGGGCAGGTCACGCGTTGGCCCGGTTGGAACGCCACCCCTGAACCCACTTGTTCAACGACACCACACAGATCACCACCCTGAATGCGTGGAAACTGCAGCGCACCGCCCCAACCTCCGGCATCGACGTCCTGATCAACAGAATCCGTCGCGCCTGTCACATCCGAGGAATACCAGCCGACCCGCGTATTGATATCCGTGTTGTTCACCCCGGCGGCCAACACCCGAACCAGCGCCTGCCCCGGACCCGGTTGCGGTACCGGAAGGTCGTCGCGCCATTCCAATGCCTCGGGTCCGCCGTGTTGGGTCAGAAAAACGCCGGACATGACTGTGGGTGTCGTCATCAGATACTGCCTTTATGCCTGATCGTCTGGATGCGACGGAACGGGACCCATCGGGATGATGTCATAGCGGGCGTTTAGTGCTGCCATCTTAGCCTCATCAGCGAAATCGGCGTTGGTCATAGTCGAAAGTTCTGCAAGGAAACCGTCAAACCCCGAAGGCTGAAAAATCATCAGCATCCGCGCCGGTGCCCCATCGGCCACGCGACAAGCATGCGGAACCCCTGGCGGGACATGCATCGTGGTACCCGGACCGCATCGATGCCAGTCACCGTCGACATAGAAATCCACTGCACCTTCCAAGAAATAGAAGGACTCGGCATGGGTATCGTGGCGATGAAGGCCAAGCGCAAAGCTGGCCTTCAGATTGTCTTCCATGAGCGTATAGGCGCCATTCGTATCCCGGGCCGAAACCTTTACGAACGTATGGTCGTTTTCCCAGTCATAGTTGGGACCCTCACCGGGCCCCAATTTGGAATATCGCTTGCTCATGGCTCCTCCGACAGGGGTTAGGCGCGCAGCCGCTCGTTCTGAGGATCCCACAGCGGTTGATCCTCTTCTACCACGGCGCGGCATTTCCGGCCGTAAATTTCGACCTCAAGTTCGGTGCCGGGGTTGGCAAGCTCGGCCTTGATCATGCCCAGCGCAATGGATTTGCCAACACGGTAGCCCCATGCGCCCGAGGTGGTTTCGCCAACGATCTCACCATTCTGCCAAATGCAAGACATGTAGGGTGCGTCGCAATCGCCTGCGTCCACAGTCAGGGTGACAAAGGATTTCTTCACGCCCTGCTGTTTTTCGTTCTGGATCGCGGCCTTGCCGGGGAAGTCCTGCGGCTTGTCCAGCTTGACGAACCGCCCCAGTCCACCTTCCAGCAGCGAATAGTCGGTCGACAGGTCGCCTTTCCAGGCGCGATATCCCTTTTCGATCCGCAGCGAATTCAAGGCATACATACCAAACGGCTTGGCCCCGGCATTAATGATCGCGTCATAGATCGCAGGCATATGCTCGTTCAGGGCATGCACTTCCCAGCCCAGCTCGCCGGCAAAAGACACTCGGATCAAATAGGCAGGTTGCCCGGCGACGGTGGCCGCTTGGTGGGTCAGCCAACCTGTGGTCAGATCGGCATCCGTCAAACCCGACAGGATATCCCGCGATTTCGGTCCGGTGACGATCAGTGTATCGCGTGTGGTGGTGACATCCTCGACCGAAACACCAGCAGGCATCGCATTCACCAGAATATCGCGGTCATGCCATTGCGCCGTCGCGGCCGTTATCATGACGAACTCATCCTCGCCCAAACGCAGGCAGGACATCTCAGTCAGGATCCGGCCCCGATCGTCCGAGATATACACCAGATTGATGCGGCCGACCTTGGGCAGACCACCCGCGACCAGCCCGCGCAACGCCTCGGCCGCGCCCTCGCCTTTGACCATAAAGCGCGAAAAGCCCGGCAGATCCAACACACCGCAATGGTCGCGTACAGCCTCGCATTCTTCTTTGACGCGCTGCTCCCACGGGCCCGAGCGGCCCCAGGTATGGGTGGCTTCAAGCGAGGTGTCATCGCCGGGTTGTGCGAACCAGTTGGCCCGTTCCCAACCGTTATATACTCCCATGACGCCGCCCAGTTCCTTCACCTTGGCGTGGACCGGCGACAGTTTCTTGTCGCGTGCGGCCGGCCATTCGTGTTGGGGATAGTGCATGGCGTATTCGTTGCCATAGACCTCAAGCCCTTTCTGGTTGCAGTAATCCTGATCGGTGTAATCGGTATAGCGGCGCGGATCGACGGCCCACATATCCCATTCGGTGTGACCATCGACAATCCATTCGGCCAGCACTTTGCCTGCACCACCGCCTTGCGCGATGCCGAAGGTAAAGGTGTGCGCCTCGAACGCGTTTTTGACGCCCGGCATTGGGCCAATCAGTGGCAGACCGTCCGGCGCGTAAGGAATCGGGCCGTTGATCACGCGACCAACGCCCGAGGTTGCCATCAGCGGCACCCGCTCCATCGCGTCGGTGACGATGTCCTCAATCCGATCCAGATCGTCATTCCAAAGCTGGAACGAGAAATCTTCGGGCATCGGGTCGTCTTCGCTCATCCAGTGGCCCTTGCAGTTGGGCTCATACGGGCCAAGGTTGAAACCGTGCTTCTCTTGCCGCAGGTAGTACGAGATATCTACGTCGCGCAGCAGCGGCAGCTTCTTGCCGCCGTTTTCCTTGGACCATTCTTCAACCTCGGGGATTTCGTCGGTCAGCAGGTACTGGTGACTCATGACCATCGCGGGCACAGTGCGGCCACCGTAAGGCTTGAACCACTCACCCACGCGTTGCGCGTAATATCCAGCAGCGTTGACCACATAATCACAGGCGATATCGCCCTTGTCAGTGTGTACGGTCCAGGTGCCGTCATCATGCTGGGTCACGCCGGTTGCCGGGCAGAACCGGATGATCTTTTGTCCCATGTCGCGGGCACCCTTGGCCAACGCCTGTGTCAACTGCGCCGGGTCAATGTCACCATCGGTCGGATCATACAGCACGCCCTCAAGATCATGCGTTTCAAGGAAGGGATAGCGTTCCTTGGCCTCTTCTGGGGTCCACATCTCCATCGGGATGCCCTGGTACAGGCCCATCGACATGGCACGCTCAAACTCCTGCATCCGCTCTTTGCTGTGCGCCAAACGGATCGAGCCGGACTGATGATAGTTCATCGGATAGTCGACTTCTTCACCCAGCCGCGCATACAGCTCGGTCGAGTACCGCTGCATGTTCATGATCGCCCATGAGGTCGAGAAAGTCGGTACGTTACCCGCCGCGTGCCAGGTCGAGCCTGCGGTCAGCTCGTTCTTTTCCAGCAGAACGCAGTCGGTCCAGCCTTTCTTGGCCAGATGGTACAGCGAGGAGGCTCCCACCACACCGCCACCGATAACAACCACGCGGGCTTTTGTCGGAAAATCGCTCATTGGTCTTGATCCTTGTTACTGTGCCCGTTGGGGCAGATCGTCTGTGATGTCGTAGTAATCGCCCTTGTCAGCGACAAAGATATGCCGGGCGAGGTGCAGTCCTGTGGGCTCATCCAGTGCGCCCATGGAAATCGAAATCGTGTCTTCGTCATTGTGCTGCCAAAACAGGAACGAACCGCAGGCGTTGCAAAAGCCACGCCGAGCAATGTCCGAGGCACGGAACCAGTTCAGCGTATCGCTGGCAGCGAAGCTGAGGTTGTCCTGATTGGTCGAGGTCGAAGACCAATAATGCCCTGATTGCTTGCGGCACTGACCGCAATGGCAGGCCGAGGGCGGCGACAACTCTCCGTCAATCGTGAACGCGACCGCGCCGCACAGGCAGGAACCGGCTTGCATGTCATTACCCCCTTGTTGCGGGCGTGGAGCTGGCCCCCAGCAACACGCCATAGATGATGAAACAGGTCGCCATGACCCGGCGCACCCAGATGTTGAACACCGCCCCCAGTGCCGCCTTGCCCATCAGCGCACCCAGCAAGGTGAACCCGGTATAGCTGAGCGTGGTGATGACCAGCGCGGTGGGCATGATCACCCCCATCTGCTGCCAGATCGGCACCTCGGGCTGCACGAATTGCGAAAAGGCCGCCAGATATCCAGCCACGCTTTTGGGGTTGATCGTCGCCACGGCCAGCGCGTGCAGATAGACATGACGTGCAGGCCGTTCCGAAACTGGCGCAGGTTTCGTAGCATTCATCCAGCCACGAATACCCACCCAGATCAGGAAACCCGCGCCCACCAGCTTTGCGATGAAGAACCCGGTTGGAGAGGCCGCGATCAGCGCGGTCACACCCAGCGCTGACAGGATCAGAAACGCGCTGGCCTGCGTCAGGATTGCCAGAACGCCAAGCATCGCCTTTGGAAACGGCAGGCTCATCCCATTCGAAATACAATTGACCGCATTCGGCCCAGGCGTAGTTACGAACACTACCCAAAACAGCGCGAATATGGTCCAGGCCTCGAAACTCATCAGTACACCGGCGGGGCGATGACCCAGATGGCCACGGCGGGCTCATCATAGGGGTTGTCCCATTGATAGGGTTCATGCCGGATGCGGAAACTGTCACCCGGCCCCACCGTGAACTGGTTGGAGCCTATGGTCAGATCCAATCGGCCAGAGATCATGTAACCAACCTCTTGCGTCGGCCGATTGGCCGGTTTCTGCATGCTGGAGCGTGGCTCGAATGTGGAATGTACCATCTCGAAATCATCAGTCAGATCGGGCGAAAGCAATTCTTCGATCAACCCTTCCTCACCCGAGCCCATCGGACGGCGCGATCCGGCGCGCACCACATAACCCTGTTCGGCCACCGGCACCGAGGAATGCGCAAACAGCATCGACATCGGCACACCCAGACACTCAGCAATCTGGCGCAGGTCCGAGATCGAGGGATCGGACATGTCGCGCTCAACCTGGCTGAGCCATCCGACCGACCGGTTCAGCCGCGCTGCAATCTCGGTCAAGGTCAACCCTCGCGCCTTGCGCAGGGCGCGGATATCCGCACCAAGTGTCGCGCTGTGGGGGGCTTGGGTATTCACCAGGGCCGCTCCGATTCTTGTGAAAATATCCTCTCCTTTTTCACGATGGCTGAGAATCATGAAATTTCCAAGAGTTTTTTCATTTCACTTGATCAGTTTGCTTGGTATGCCTTTCGCATGTGGATTGCAGTGATCTATTTATGGGGGATCAACACCCTGACACTATTGGCCTTTGGCTGGGACAAGGCCCGCGCACGACGGCGCAAAAACCGGGTGCCGGAACGCCGCCTATTATGGCTGGC
This sequence comes from Ruegeria atlantica, assembly GCF_013032005.1. GTDB lineage: Bacteria > Pseudomonadota > Alphaproteobacteria > Rhodobacterales > Rhodobacteraceae > Ruegeria > Ruegeria atlantica_A. Next base: position 97,520 of record NZ_WQBE01000008.1, on the reverse strand, counting down.
CGCGCTTGGTGGCAGCCCCGGCGCAGTGGTCGGGCGATGGATTTTCAGGCACAAAACCCGCAAACGCGGGTTCTCAGTCTGGCTGTTCGCGATAACTGGAGTTCAAATGATTCTAGTATTCTTGGTGGTGACCGAAGCCTCGGAAAAACTACTCTAAAAATATTATATTCACCTAAAACAATATCTAACCATATCGCCAACTGTCTGTTACAAATAGGTGTCTCTGTGCGCAGAGATTTCTATTTTTTATGCAAAGGGTTGGATGAATATGGAAAATGGGATCGGTTTCTTCGATATAGTCTGGTCAATCTTCTGGTTGTTCCTGATGGTTGCCTGGTTCTGGGTGATGATTTCGGTCGTTGCCGATGTCTTCCGCTCAAAGGACCTGAGCGGCGGTGGCAAAGCGTTGTGGATCGCCTTTGTGATCCTGATCCCCTGGTTGGGCGTGCTGTGCTATCTCATCGTGCGCGGGGATAAGATGCACCAGCACAATGTCGAGACCATGAATCAGATAGAAGAGGCGCAGAAGGATTACATCCGCTCGGTCGCGAGCGTATCCGCCGCGGATGAATTGGAACGGCTAGCCAAGCTCAAGGAGAGCGGCCACCTGACGGAAGAGGAATTCGCCGCGCAAAAGGCCAAGATCCTGGCAAGCTGATAAATCGCGACCCTTTTTGAACATCAATCAGCCGGGACATGTCCCGGCTGAATTCATCTTGCAAAAACGTCGGTCAGAATGGCGCCAAGCGCTGTGGCGTCCTGATCGGTAAATGCGTCCGGCTGATTGCTGTCGATGTCGAACACCGCTATCACCTTTCCCGATGCGTCCCGCACTGGCAGCACCAATTCTGACCGGGTGGACGTCGCACAGGCGATGTGACCCGGAAAGGCTTCGACATCCGGCACAAGCTGCACTTCGCCAGTCCGCGCGGCAGCACCACAGACGCCCCGGTCGAACGGGATGACCAAACAGCCGTGCCCACCCTGATAGGGACCGATCTTTAACAAACCGGGCTGGGTCACGCGATAAAAGCCAGTCCAGTCGAACCGGTCATCGGCGTGATGCACCTCGCAGGTAATTGTCGCCATTAGGGCAACCTGATCCGTTTCACCTTCGGTCAGGGCGGCGATGGTTTTAGCAAGCGTGTCGTAATCGGCGGTCATGATTGAGCTCTTTGGAAAAGGTTTATCCCGCAGTATGTGGAATAAACCCAAGCGTCAAACGCGTTCGATGGCGATGGCCGTGCCTTCGCCGCCACCGATGCAGATGGCAGCCACGCCGCGTTTGAGGTTCCGCTTTTCCAGCGCGTTGAGCAGAGTGACCATGATCCGAGCGCCCGAGGCGCCGATTGGATGCCCCAAAGCGCAGGCCCCGCCATTTACGTTCACCTTGTCGCGCGACAGGCCCATTTCGTGCATAAAGGCCATGGGTACAACGGCAAAGGCCTCGTTCACCTCCCACAGGTCGACGTCATCTTTGGACCAGCCGATATTCGACAGTAGTTTCTGTGCGGCCGGAACCGGCGCGGTCGTGAACAAACCCGGGGCCTGCGCGTGGCTGGCATGACCAATGATCCGGGCACGCACAGTCAGGCCCTGCGCTTCGGCCGCCTCAGCCGAAGCCAGTAGCAACGCGGCTGCCCCGTCAGAAATCGATGACGAATTGGCTGCCGTGACCGTCCCATCCTTACGAAAGGCAGGTTTCAGCGTCGGGATTTTATCTGGCCGGGCGGATTGCGGCTGTTCATCTTGGGCAAAAGTGACCTCGCCCTTGCGGGTCTTGGAGGTAACAGGTGTGATCTCACCCTCGAAGGCACCACTTTCCTGTGCGGACAGGGCGTTGGAAAGCGACTGCAGCGCGTATTCGTCCTGCGATTCTCGCGTGAATTGATAGGCTTCGGCGCAATCCTCGGCGAAGGTGCCCATCAGGCGGCCTTTGTCATAGGCGTCCTCGAGGCCGTCCAGAAACATATGGTCAACCACCTGACCATGCCCGATGCGCGCACCTCCGCGCATTTTCGGCAACAGGTAAGGGGCGTTGGTCATACTCTCCATGCCACCTGCGATCATCGTATCAGCGTGACCCAGAGCAATCTGGTCAAAGGCGATCATGGCAGCCTTCATTCCCGACCCGCACATCTTGTTCAGGGTTGTTGCGGGCACCTCTTCACCCAATCCCGCCGCAAATCCGGCCTGTCGTGCCGGGGCCTGGCCCTGGCCGGCGGGCAGAACACAGCCCATCAGCACCTCGTCGACCGTATCAGCGCCCGCGCCGTGCAGCGCAGCACGAATGGCGGTCCCGCCCAATTCAGCAGCGGCAATACCGTCGAACATACCCTGAAACCCGCCCATGGGCGTCCGCGCCGCCCCCGCGATAACAACCTGTTTCATCGCGATGATCCTCCTCTTTCAGCTTTGATGGATACCGAATGGTAAGAATTGTCGTCTAGCGTATTTCTACTAGCGAGTTTCATATTAGAGGACCGTCGCGCATGGCCTTGACCAGCACAACGACCGACGCAACCCAAATTATCAAAGTGCATTCCGACCGGATTGATGCGGCCATGGCCATCCAGTTCAAGGAAGATATGCGCAATCAGGCCGAAGGCGGGGCCACACGCGTGGTGCTGGACCTGACCAGTGTCGAGTTCATAGATTCAAGTGGCTTAGGTGCAATCGTCGCCTCGATGAAACAGCTTGGAAATGAGCGCAGGCTGGACCTGGCAGGGCTGCACCCTTTTGTTGAAAAGGTTTTCCGCCTGACCCGTATGGACACGGTGTTCAAACTATATCCAACCCTGGATGATGCCCTGTCGACCTCCGCGGATTGACCTAATTGACTATCTGAATAGGCGCGACGCCCATGTACAACGGCAAGTGTTTAGATCTGAGCTTCGCAGCAACTGAGACTGAGGCCAGTGACGGGATCGCGCAACTCAGCCGGGGGTTGGCGACGCATGGGCTTCCGGCGCACAAGGCGGGTGATGTAAAAATCGCGCTGGCCGAAGCAATCAATAATGTGGTCGAACACGCCTATGCCGACATAACTCCGGCCAAGGTGAAGGTTCGGTGCCGCCTGCATCAGAACTGGCTTGAGATTTTGATCTCGGACACCGGCAACCCGTTACCCGGATTTCGGGTACCTGACGGCATCCCGGCATCATTGGGATCGACCATCGAAGACCTGCCCGAAGGTGGGTTCGGCTGGTTTCTAATCCATGAACTGACCAGCGATATCCGCTATGAACGAAGCAATGGTTGTAACCGTTTGTCGCTGCGCTTTGACTTTCCAGAACCTGTCTGACGGCAAGAAAACGTCACAATAAGGCCCAGATCGAACCATTGTAACGCCCCAAACAAAGGGCAAAACAGTACCTGTAGCTCAGATAGCTTCCCTCGGCGCCACGTGTCACAGCCCCCACCCAGTGAACGGCGCCGAGGAACTTCCCTTTGATTTGACTGGACAACCCCGGACTGCGCGATACCTTCGGCGCGTTCAATCGGGGAATAATGTCATGCGGGATTTTCACTCACCGGGTCGATCCGAAGTTCTGGCGACCGAAGGGATGTGCGCCACGTCGCATCCCTTGGCCGCAAAGGTCGCTGTGGACATTCTTACCCAGGGTGGCAACGCAATGGATGCCGCCATCGCCGGGGCGGTGCTGTTGGGTATTTGTGAACCTCAGATGACCGGGCTGGGCGGCGATTGTTTCGTGCTGTACAACCGGGCGGGTGAGGATCAGATACGCGCCCTGAATGGTTCGGGCCGCGCGCCTGCAGCAGCTAACGCAGAAAAACTGCGGTCGCAGGGGCTGACAAAAGTGCCTTTGAACACAGCAGACGCTGTAACCGTTCCCGGCGCCGTCGATGCGTTCTGTCATCTGGCGCAAACCGAAGGCAAACTGGGGCTTGAGGCCATTTTGCAACCCGCCATTCACTATGCCGAAGCTGGGGTGCCGGTTGCCCCAAGGGTGGCGTTTGATTGGGAAACGGGGGCAGCCACTCTACAGGGGGCCGCGCGGACGCAATACCTGATTAATGACAGTGCTCCTAAGACTGGGCAGGTGTTTCACTCTCGCGGGCAAGCCGAAGTCTTGCGCCAGATTGCTCGTACCGGGCGGGATGCGTTTTACTCCGGTGACATCGCCGAGGACATGGTCGCTGCACTCACCCAACTGGGCGGCGTTCACACGATTGAGGATTTTCTGGCCACCGCATGCACTGAAACACAGCCTGTCAGCGGCGACTACAATGGGTTGGATTTGGTTGAACATCCACCAAATGGCCAGGGCGCCACGGCCATTCTTTTGCTGAATATCCTCAAGAACTTCGACCTTGTCAGCATGGACCCGTTCGAGGCGCAGCGTCTGCATATCGAGGCAGAAGCCTCGAAACTCGCCTATGACGCGCGCAACCGCTTTATCGCCGATCCCGATCATACAACACATGCGGATCGGTTCACGGATCAGGATGTGGCCGACAGGCTGGCTGCGCTAATCGACCCGAAACGCGCCATGCCCGCCGCCGCCCCACTGACCGAGGCTATTCACAAGGACACCGTCTATATCACCGTTGTGGATCGGGACAGAATGGCGGTTTCGCTGATCTATTCCATCTTTCACAGCTTCGGCTCGGGGATCGCATCCGAAAAATACGGCATTCTGCTGCAAAACCGAGGCGCAGGCTTTACCCTGCAATCGGGTCATCCGAATGAACTGGGCGGCGGCAAACGCCCCATGCACACAATCATTCCGGGGCTGTTGACGCAAAATGGTCGTGTGCTGATGCCGTTCGGCGTGATGGGTGGCGCCTATCAACCCACCGGCCACGCCCGGTTTGTGTCAAATTTGACGGACCACGGGTTGGGCCTTCAGGTCAGCATCGAGGCACCGCGCGCCTTTGCCGACAATGGCGTATTAAAGCTGGAACGCGGAATTTCGCCCAGCACCGCCCAACAATTGCGTGATTTGGGACACACTGTAGAGATTCCAGAAACGCCATTGGGTGGCGCACAAGCTATTCGAATCTGTGAGGATGGCGTTTTGCAAGGCGCAAGCGATCCGCGAAAAGACGGGTGCGCCCTTGGATACTGACGGGCCGACGCCCGGCCAAGCACCTTCAGTTCAGATGGAAATGGAGCGGATAGGCGCCGTTTTCGAACGGGCCGAACATATCGGGGATATCGGGGTGTTCGACCGGTTCGCCCGACTGGTCAGCGATCAGATTTTGTTCAGAAACATAAGCCACATAGAAGGATTGGTCGTTTTCCGCCAACAAGTGGTAAAACGGCTGATCTTTGACCGGGCGGCTGTCTTCGGGGATGGCCTGATACCATTCTTCCGTGTTCGCAAACTCGGGGTCCACGTCAAAAATCACCCCTCGGAAGGGATGTTTTTTATGACGGACGATCTGTCCCAGGCCGTACTTGGCGTGTGTCTTCAGCATAGTTTATGCCCCCATTGAACTTACTACCTCTTTCCGGGCCGAAATGCCAATCATTGATCCGTAAATAAGGGAAACAGTCTGTGAACCTCTTGCTGACAGTATTCGAAATCGTGGCCCCGGTGTTTATTCTGGCGGGCATCGGTTTTGCTTGGGTCAAGCTGGGATTCGAGTATCGCCTGCAATTCGTCACACGCTTTGCCATGACCCTTGCTGTGCCCAGCCTGATCTTTGTGGCGCTGATGCAAACCGACATTCCGGGCGGCGATCTTTCCCGTTTTACCGTTGCGACAATCGTTGCCAATCTGGTGATGGCAGCGGTCTTCTGGCTGATCGTCCGGGGGCTGAAACTTGAACAGCGCACCTATCTTTCGCCGCTGATATTCGGAAATACCGGAAATTTGGGTCTTCCTTTGTGCATTTTCGCCTTTGGCCAGGCCGGGTTGGGCTATGCGGTCATTTTCCTGTCAGTAACAGCGTTGTTTTCGTTTACTTACGGCATCTACCTTGTGGCCGGAAAAGGCGCGTTCGGCAAAGTCGTGCGCGAACCGATGGTCTGGGCCACCCTATTGGGGGCGGTGTTTTTGTGGCGCGGATGGCAGACGCCCCTGTTTCTGACTAACACATTGGAATTGTTGGGCCAGATGGCAGTGCCCCTGATGCTGATAACGCTGGGCGTGGCGGTTGCGCGGCTGACAACGCACCGGCTGAGTCAGGCGGTCTGGCTGTCATTTCTTAAACTGGCTGTCTGTTTCGCCCTGGGCTGGTCTGTTGCGCTGATCTTCAAACTCGAAGCCGTGGCCTTTGGCGTTCTGGTGCTGCAGATGTGTACTCCGGTGGCAGTAACCTCTTACTTGCTGGCCGAGCGGTTCGATGCCGATTCCGACGCGGTTGCCGGGATGGTCATGGTCTCAACAGCGTTGTCCGTGGGCGCATTACCTATAATTCTCGCGATTATTCTGTAGCGATTGTGATTCCCTAAACGCTCAATCTGCGCTAGAATAAAGAAAAAAGGCACGAGGCACATGAGCAGAATTCTTATCGTACTCTTCGGGGTGCTGCTTTTGGCATCCTGTGGTGGTGGATCCAAGCAACCACCCAGCAAATTGAATGACGCGTGCAGCATTGCGCGCGAACGGCCCGATTATATGAAGGCCTTTAAGAGCACCGAGCGCAAATGGGGCGTCCCGGTTCATGTACAAATGGCGACGATCTATCAGGAAAGCCGCTATAAGCATGACGCACGCACGCCGCATAATTACGTTCTGGGTGTGATTCCGATGGGCCGGCAGAGCAGCGCATATGGCTTCAGTCAAGCGTTGGATGGCACCTGGGATGAATACCAGCGCGAGACCGGCAAGCGCCGGGCCAAGCGTGACCGTATCCGCGATGCGTCTGACTTTATCGGCTGGTATATGAACAAAAGTTATCAGCGGAACGGCATTCACCCCAGCGACACCCGCAACCAGTATCTAGCCTATCACGAAGGCCACACCGGCTATGCCCGGGGCAGCCACTATAGCAAGACCTGGTTGCTGAATGTCGCCAATGATGTGGATGCGCGCGCCAAACTTTACCAAGCGCAACTGTCCGGTTGCCGCTATTGACCAGAACGCGGGTCAGCGATTGCCTGATCCGCTTCTTTTCGCTTTGGTAAACAGATCTCGGCTCAGGTTGCTGTCTGTATCCAGTTGACCCAACAGCACGGTTGTTTTCGTGCCCGCATTGTCATGGATCACCCATTTGCGCAGCTCAACCGGGTTGTCGGTGAACATCAGCTCGATCCGTCCGCTATCGGGATTTTTCGGGTCTTGGGCGGTGACAACTGTGGCGGTGCCGTCGAAGTCATGAGCCACAACCATATTTGCCTGCCCCAAGTTCACGTTACGCGCCAGCACCAGTGACAGCGGTGTCCGATTCAGCGGGTATTGCTCGGGCGGCTGGTTCGACTTGGGGTCAAAGATTTGCACCGTGCCCGTATTGGCCAGAACAACGGCACTGTTGGGCGGATCATATTCGAACCGCATCTTGCCCGGCCGCTGCATCCACAGCTTGCCGGTACTCAACGAGCCGTCATCATTGACCTGAGTGAATGTCGTCTCAACGGTATTCAGACCGTTCAGATAATTGGATATCTGCGACAATGGCAGTTTGTCGGCCGCCCAGGCGGCAGGTGCGGCCAGGGTCAGAGCAAGGGCAAAAGCAATCTGTTTCATAAAACCCAGATAAGCGCTTTGCCCTTGTTATTAAATATCCTACTGCTCGGGGACGAGGATTTCCCGCTTACCGACGTGATTTGCAGAAGAAACAACGCCTTCGTCCTCCATCTGCTCAACCAACCGCGCGGCCTTGTTGTAGCCAATGGCAAGTTTCCGCTGGATGTATGAGGTCGAGCATTTGCGATCCTTGATCACAATCGCCACGGCCTGATCATAGAGGGCATCTTCGCCGTTCGTATTGCCGCCCGTGTTCAGACCCAGAACGGCATCGATATTGTCAGCCTTCTCATCTGCCGGTCCATCGACAACGCCGCTCATGTAATCCGGCGGGCCGAACTGTTTCAGGTGATTGACGATTTCTTCGACCTCTTCGTCCGAGACAAATGGCCCGTGGCAGCGGGTGATCTTGGCCCCACCGGCCATATACAGCATATCGCCCTGCCCCAGCAGTTGTTCAGCACCCATTTCGCCCAGAATGGTGCGGCTGTCGACTTTCGAGGTCACCTGGAACGAAATCCGGGTCGGGAAGTTCGCCTTGATCGTACCGGTGATCACATCGACCGAGGGACGCTGCGTAGCCATGATCAAGTGAATGCCCGAGGCCCGCGCCATTTGCGCCAGACGCTGAATGCAAGCTTCGATCTCTTTGCCCGCTACCATCATCAGGTCGGCCATCTCGTCGACGATGACAACGATATAGGGCATCGACTCGGGGGCGAATTCTTCGGTCTCGAACATCGGTTCGCCGGTTTCGTCATCGAACCCGGTCTGGACCGTGCGGCTGAACAACTCGCCCTTGGCCAACGCGTCCTTCACACGGCCGTTGTAGCCCGCGATATTACGCACGCCCATCTTGGACATCTTGCGATAGCGGTCCTCCATCTCGCCCACGACCCATTTCAGGGCCACAACCGCCTTTTTCGGGTCGGTTACAACGGGCGACAGCAGATGCGGGATGCCGTCATAAACTGACAGTTCCAACATCTTCGGATCGATCATGATCAGGCGGCATTCGTCCGGTGACAACTTGTACAACAGCGACAGGATCATGGTGTTGATCGCTACCGACTTACCGGACCCGGTGGTCCCCGCGATCAGCAAGTGAGGCATCTTGGCCAGGTTCGCCACAACGGACTCGCCACCGATATCCTTGCCCAACGCCAGAGGCAGCGCATGGTTACCGTCACCAAAATCTCGGCTGGCCAGAATTTCGCGCAGAACCACCATCTCACGGTTTTCATTCGGCAGTTCGATACCGATCACCGAGCGGCCCGGCAGAGTCGAAACCCGAGCCGACAACGCCGACATCGAACGGGCAATGTCGTCGGCCAGACCGATCACACGGCTGGCTTTCAGGCCCGGCGCCGGTTCCAGTTCGTACATGGTGACAACCGGGCCGGGGCGGACGCTGGTGATCTCACCCTTGACGCCATAGTCATCCAGCACGTTTTCAAGCATCCGCGCGTTTTCTTCCAACGCCTCGTCGCTAAGGTGATGGCGCTGAATGCTGGCGGGGTTGGACAACAGGCTCAGCGGCGGCAATTCAAAATCGGAATGCCGTTCCTCGAAGGACAAGGTCGGCTGTGCCTCGGCCTGAGCGCGGCGCGAGGGCGGCGGGGTCCGGCGCACGGGCTGTGCCACCACCGGTTTGCGCGGCTCGGCCACCGGGATTTTCATCGCAGGGCGCTGCTGCGACGCGGGTTCAGACTGTGGCGCATCCTCGAACACGGCTTCGTCTTCGAAATCCGGCTCGGACGCAAAATCCTGATGCAGCGGTTCTTGCTGCCATTCGGGCGCAGGTTCTGCTGTCAGCATCGGTTCCGGCGGCAGTCCAGCCGAGGTCATCGGCGGTTCGGGCGGCAGCTCGTCGCCACCTCTGGGGTTCAGGATCAGCGGATCGGGCCCCCGGCCCCGCCCCTTGGTCAGCGGCAGGTTCGGATCAGGCTCGGGGGTCATTTCGCCGATCGCGACCTTGCGGTTGCGCACAGCGGCAGAGATCTTGGATCGGATACGATCCTCACCCGGCATTTCGTCAAACCCAGCAACGGGTTCAGGATCGACCAGCTCGGGCTCGATCATCGGATCGGGACGGCGGATCAGGTTGGGCATCCGCGCCAACAAGCCCGGCTTTGCGGGCTCGGGTTCGTCATAGTCCGGCTCTTCGAACACCGGATCGGCATAGGCCAGATCATCGTCAAACACGGCTTCCGCCGCTTCCGTACGGGCGGCCTTGCGTTCCTCCCACTGCGTGCGACGGTCGCGAGCGGCCTGCGCGGTGGCAGTGGCCCCACGGCCCAGCAGGTTCATCAGCATGTCATAGGACATGACCAAGCCCAGCAAGAAGGCGCGGAAGCCCTTGCGCACATCCGCTTTGGTGAAACCCAGCACAAAAACACCCAGCGCCAACATCCCAGCAGCCATGGCCAGTGACATCAGCTTGACCATGAAATGCGAGGAAATCGGCAGCAGCGTCAGAAGCGCGCCCATTACGGTATCGCCAAACAGGCCACCCAGACCAAAGCTGTGGGTCGCACGCCACGCCTCCCCCGGCACCAGCGTCGCGGCATAGACCGAGACTATAGCAATCCAGATCGGCGCAAAGATCAGGCGGCCAACCGCGCGCTCCTCGCCGAAATGCCCAGCAAAGCGCACGCCCCAGCCGATCAGCACCAGCGCGATACTCCAGCTGCCCCAACCTACGATCATGAACAAAGGTGCGGCGATTGAGGCACCAATCCGCCCCATCCAGTTTTGCACCGGCGCGTCCGTTGAAACCATCCAATTCGGATCATCCGGCGTGTAGGACCAGATCATCGCAGCGGCGGCCAGGCCCAGCAGGATCAGGGCGATCCCGATCAGCTCTTTGCTGCGCCGCTCAATCGCGGCCTGAGTCGTGCTGTCCAGCAATGGATCGCGGTTGCGCGCGTTATAAGATGCCATTTTGCCCTCGTACCTCACGAATAGATGCAGTCGCGGAGCATGATCAGCCCGCGCTTCATCTCTGTTTTTGGGGCCACCATGGCGACCCGGATAAATTGTTCGCCCGGGTTTTGCCCCGGATCGCCTTGAGAAAGATATGCGCCCGGCAGCACCCGTACCCCGGTCTGCTGCCAAAGCTTCAATGCGGTTTCTTCGCCGTTTTCGACAGGTAGCCACAGGAAAAACCCCGCCTCTGGCGGCATGTAACCCTGAACATTGGCAAATACCTCATCGGCAATCGCGTATTTTTCCTGATACAGCGCGCGGTTCTCAGCGACATGCGCCTCATCCGCCCAAACCCGTGCCGCTGCGGCCTGCAAGGGGGCTGGTAAGGGCGCGCCCGCGTAACTGCGCAACTGCTTGACCCGTTTGATCGTCTCAGGCCCGCCCGCAATCAGGCCGGACCGCAGCCCTGCCAGATTGGACCGTTTTGACAGCGAGTTGAACAGGGTGACCCGTTCGGGATCAGCCCCCAGTTCCTGCGCTACGGTCAAGGCCCCGGCTGGGGCATCATTGCGGTAAATCTCGGAATAACACTCATCCGCGAAGATGCGGAAATCGTATTTCTCGGCCAATTGGATCAGCTCGGCCCAATAATCGCGCGAGGCCACGGCCCCCTGCGGGTTGGCGGGTGAGCAGATATAGGCCACAGCGGTGCGGTTCAGCACGTCCTCGGGCAATCCAGCGTAATCGGGCAGATGACCGGTCGCGGCGGTCGCAGGCACAAAGACCGGCTCGGCCGCAACCGAGATCGAGGCGACCATATAGACCTGATAAAACGGGTTTGGGCACAGGACGACCGGTCTTTGGCCGTTCTTCTGTTCCGGGCACAGCGCCATGGCGGCGTTATACAACCCCTCACGCGTGCCGTTCAGCGCCATCACGTTGGTTTCGGGGTCCATCGCCACACCATAGCGGCGCTTGATCCAGTCGGTGATCGCGCCACGCAGCTCGGGCGAGCCTTCGTTTGGCGGATAGCCCTGAAACCCAGCAGCGTTTTCCATGATCACATCCGTCACCCAAGCCGGGAAGTCATGCATCGGGGCGCCGATGGTCATGTGAATCACGTCTCCGCCCGGCTGATGGTGGTCCAACAGGGTGCGTAAACGCGGAAATGCGTATTCCGGTAGGTTCGAAAACCGCTCGGGGAAATTCATAACTGCTGCCTCAATATCGGGATCATTTTCGCCCCGTTTTTTTAGCAGATTACAGGCCGCACCCCGCTTCGTCCAGACAAAGAGGTGCCGAATCAGGGGATTGTGGCATTCAGGCCAATGCTGCTTCGGCTGCTGATCCAAGTCGCAAAAGCACTTCTTCCGAGCCCGGATAACCTAACATCATCAGCCCACAACCGGGGGTGCCGGTGGGCAGGGTCAGGGCTGCAAGCCCCATCAGGTTGCCAATCCGCGTATTGCGCAGAGCCAGCAGGTTTTCGGTGACGTAATAGTCGTGATCCGTCATCAACCGCTCCAGATTCGGTGGCAGAATGGGGGCTGTCGGGGCCAGAACGGCGTCAAAGCCAGAGGTTGCCGCATCCCAAGCGGCCCGGCAGGCTTTCAGTTTGGACCATGCGGCGACGTAATCGGGGCCAGAGGTATCCTTGCCTGCACGGAACCGAGCCAGAATTTCGGGATACATGGCGTCAGGGTTCGCCTCGATCACGTCGCGCCACAAGCCATAGGCTTCGGTGGTGTAGAGAATGCCCGAAAGCCCCATCGCCTCATCCAGTTCGGGCACTTCCAATGGCACGATTTCCGCGCCAGCATCGCGCAACCGGTCAACAGCGTCGTCAAAAGCTTTGCGGGGCGCATCGCGCAGGTCGTCCTTGGCGACGTTCTGCAGATCAGCAAAGCGCCGACCTTTCAGGCTGGCCCCCCGCAGGTCCGCCGGTGTACCTCCTTCCAACAGCGCCAGCATATGCGCGGCATCCTCAACCGACCGGGTCAGCGGACCGGCGGTGTCGAATCGCAGGCACAAGGGCACTACACCTTCCAGGCTGATCCGTCCGGCGGTGGTTTTAAGCCCCACCAAGTTGTTCCAGGCCGCGGGGATGCGGACCGATCCGCCGGTGTCCGAGCCGATCCCGCCAGCCGCCAATCCCCAGGCCACCGATGCCCCGGCACCAGACGAGGATCCACCCGGCACCGCGTCCACATCATCGACGCAGGGCGGCGTGCCAGTAATTGGGTTCAGGCCGAGGCCGGAAAAGGCCAGCTCGCTCATATGGGTTTTGCCCAGACAGACCGCCCCCAACGCGGTGGCGTTGCGCACCACGACCGCGTCAGCTTCCGGCACCCGACCTTTCAGCAGGGCCGACCCGGACTCGGTTCCGATACCGGCAGTGTCGAACAGGTCTTTCCAACTGATCGGCACCCCATCCAAAAGCGACAGGCGCTGCCCCTGCTTGGCGCGGGCTTGCGCCGCTGCCGCCTCAGACCTAGCGCGATCATGGGTGACACGGGCATAGATTCGGTCGCTGTGGGGATGTTCGTCGATGGCCGACAGGTATGTTTCGGTCAATTCCACCGGGTCAATCCGCCCCATACCGATGCCCCGACCCAGATCACACGCCGTCATGGTCAGCCAATCCTGCATCACCGCCCCCTTGAAAAAATTGCGCTTTGACGGACGGTAGCGACAGGACCGCACATGGACAATCCCGAATGGGCGCGCATATTGCGGGGCATGGAACAAACCTCGGATATCCTGATCGTGGGCGGCGGCCTAAACGGCCCGGCATTGGCTTTGGCGCTGGCGCAGACCGGCCATTCGGTCACCGTGATTGACGCGCTGGCGGAAAAAGTGCGCAAGAACGCAGCCTTTGATGGGCGTGCCTATGCGCTGGCGCTGGCCTCTCAAAGGTTGCTGGATGCGATCGGGGTCTGGGATCGCGTGGCCGAACACGCCCAGCCGATGTTGGAAATCAAGGTGACCGATGGGCATGCAGGCGTTGGGCCATCCCCGTTCTTCATGCATTTCGACCATGCCGAGATCGAAGAAGGTCCGATGGGCTACATGGTCGAAGACCGTCACCTGCGCCGCGCCTTTATGAGCGCCATGGCCGAGGAAAAAGGCATCACAGAAATCAGCGGCAGAACCGTTGTCGCGCAGAATTGCGATGCGACCGGCGTGACGCTGACCTTGGACGACGGCACCACACTGACCGGTTCAATGCTGGTCGGTTGCGACGGTCGCCGCAGCGGGACCGCCACGCGGGCGGGCATCAAGCGTACTGGCTGGGATTACGGCCAGACCGCACTGGTCTGCGCCATCGAACATGACCTGCCCCACCACGGCGTTGCCCACCAGTTCTTCATGCCACCCGGCCCGCTAGCCATTCTGCCCCTGACCGGCAATCGCAGTTCGATCGTCTGGAGCGAACGGACTGAGACGGCCCAGCACATCAACACCCTGCCCGAAGACGAGTACCTGCAGGTCCTGCGCCCCCGGTTCGGAGATTTTCTGGGCGATATCCGCCTGCAGGGCGACCGGTTCACCTATCCGCTGAACCTGACCATCGCCAATTCCTTCATTGGCGACCGAATGGCTCTGGTCGGAGACGCCGCCCACGGCATGCACCCCATCGCGGGGCAAGGCCTGAACGCGGGTCTGCGCGATGTCGGGGCTCTGGCCGAGGTGCTAACACTGGCCGGGCGGCGCGGCGAGGATATCGGATCTGTCCTGGTGCTGGAACGCTATCAGGAATGGCGGCGGTTCGACACGGCGGCGCTGGCTATGGCGACAGACGTGTTCAACAAGCTGTTTTCCAACGACAACCCATTGCTGCGGATCGGACGCGACATTGGAATGGGAATTGTGGGATCGCTGCCCGGCCTGCGCCGTGGCTTCGTGCGTGAGGCCGCCGGGCTGACCGGAGACCTGCCAAAACTGCTGCAGGGTCGCGCGATTTAGTCTAGTTCTCGCGCCTCATCGACCAACATCACCGGAATCCCATTTCGGATCGGAAAGGCCAGATTGGCCGCCTTGGACACCAGTTCCTGCTTGTCGGCATCGTAGTGCAAAGTCGTGTGCGTCTGCGGACAAATCAGAGCCTCAAGCATATGCCGGTCGAAAGGGTGTTGGGGCTCGGTCATTGCAGTTTTTCCTCATTCGTGCCGCCGCGCATGGCGAATTCTATCAGTGTCGTTAGTGTCTCGCGCCGGGTGCGCAGACAGGGGGCCTCAAGCAGCGCTTGTTTTTCCTCGGGATCGAAATCCAGCAGCATCGACAGTGAATTCACCAGCAACTCATCATCTGCATCTTTCAACGTATCCCAATCGGTCGAAAGCTGGCGCGAGGCGAAAAACCGTTCCAACAAGCCCAAAAATGCGCTGCGGTCGAAACTATCGTCCATCTCGGCCCGGCCCAAATCCCGATCAAACCCACCCCACGACACGGCACAGCGCCGGTAAGGCGTAAAGGCGTCCAACTCGGATTGGACGCGGAACCGTGAAATCCCGGTCAGGGTAATCAGGTAACGGCCATCTTCGGTTTCCGAAAATTGCGTCACACGCCCAGCACAGCCGATCTGGTGCAGCTTATCTTCGTTGCTGTGACATGGGTTCGGCTGCACCATGCCGATCAGCCGCTCCTGCGTTTTCAGTGCGTCGTCCAGCATCTGCAGATAGCGCGGCTCGAAAATATGCAGCGGCAGGCGCGAGCGGGGCAACAACAGCGCCCCCGGCAATGGAAAAACGGATACCGTTTCCGGCAGATCAGCGGGATGCATCATGTATCCGAGTGTAGCTCTGATCCCGAATTAGGCAAATATCATCGAGCTGAGCTTGCGCCGCCCGTTCAGAACGATCGGATCATTGGGTTTTAGCGCGTCGAAGATGGTGAACAGCTGCGCCTTGGCGGCACCGTCATTCCATTCGCGATCACGGCGGAACAGGTCCAGCAACTGCGCCACGGCCTCCTCCACATTGCCATTGGCGTGCAGTGCCTGCGCCAGATCGAACCGGGCCTGAAGGTTGTCGGGATCAGCCTCGACCGCAGCGGTCAGTTCGGCCACCGGACCGGCATCAGCGGCCTGCTTGGCCAGTTCCAGCTGCGCATGCGCCGCCTCCACCTCGGCCGAGGTAGAAATCTCGGCAGGTGCGCCGTTCAGAATGGCTTCGGCCTGTTCCAAATCGCCTGACGCGATGTGTGCGCGAACCAGCCCGCCGTAAGCCCCGGCATGGTTCGGATCTTCGCCCAAAATCGCAGCAAAGGTTTGGGCCGCATCAACAGCGGCGCCATCGGCCAGCATATCTTCGGCAGCTTCGACCGCATCATCCAGCTGCCCACCGGGGCTTTCGCCGCCCGCGGCTTCGATCACACGATCAACAAAAGCTTTGATTTCCGAACCCGGCTGCGCGCCCTGAAACCCGTCGATGGGCTGACCTTTGAAAAAGGCATAAACGGTCGGGATCGACTGAATGCGCATTTGCGACGCGATCATCTGCGCCTCATCCACGTTGATCTTGACCATCTTCACCGCACCCTTGGCAGCGGTTACAGCTTCTTCCAAGGCGGGCCCCAGCGTCTTGCATGGCCCGCACCAAGGCGCCCAGAAATCAACGATGACAGGCGTTTCCTGAGAGGCCTCGACCACGTCGACCATAAAGGTCGCCTCGGACCCGTCCTTGATCAGATCGGTGGCCTCGGGGCTGGCTGCGGCGTTCAGAAGATCCATGGTTTTCACTCTCCGGTTCGAACTTGCGCCCTATATGCAACCGCTGGCAGCGGAAACCAAGGGCAGAGTTGCGTAATTACAGGTCAAAACTGGCAAAAACGGGTGCGTGGTCGCTGGGTTTTTCCCATCCGCGCGCGTCGCGCAGGACGCGGCTGGAGTGGCCCGCGTTCGAGATATCGGGCGTGGCCCAGACGTGATCCAGCCGCCGCCCCTTGTCAGCGGCGTCCCAATCGCGCGCGCGATAGGACCACCAACTGTACAATTGCCCCTCGGGAATATCCTGGCGGGTGATATCAACCCAACCGCCTGCATCCTGGGTTTCAGCCAGCGCTTCGACCTCGATCGGTGTGTGCGAAACAACCTTGAGCAGTTGTTTGTGCGACCAGACGTCATCCTCGCGCGGGGCGATGTTCAGATCCCCCACCAGAATGGATTTTTCCGGCTTTTCCGTATGGAACCAATCGCGCATGTCGCTGAGGTAGTCGAGCTTTTGCCCGAACTTCTCATTCTTTTCACGATCCGGCACGTCGCCACCAGCCGGGACATAGAAATTGTGGATTGTGACCCCGTTTTCCAACCGTCCGGCAATGTGTCGCGCGTGACCGAGACCCGCGAAATCCTTGTCGCCGACCTCTTCCATTGGTAGCCGAGACAGGATGGCGACGCCGTTATACCCCTTTTGCCCACGTGCGATCATGTGGGTGTAGCCCAGCTCGGCAAACCCCTCGGTCGGGATCTTTTCAACCGGCGACTTGCACTCCTGCAGACACAGAACATCCGGCGCTTCCTCCTGCAGCAATTTCAGCACGATAGGCTCGCGCAGGCGGACCGAGTTGATGTTCCAGGTGGCAAGTGTAAAGGGCATGGGGGATTCCTCTGTCGCAATTGGCGCAGGTTAGCGTGGCGTTTCCGCCGGTGCCACGAGAAAAAAATGTCCTGAGCCAGTTTTTGGTTTTGAGGGCAAACGGGCTCAATCCACCACACCGTTCGCAACATAAAGCGCAGGTTAAATCCTGTTTATGTTTCGTCGCCAGCATGGAAATCAGAACAGCGGTTCCCAACATTTGTGACTAGAAAACGGAGGAAACCATGACCAGATTCAAGACACTTGGCGCCGCCGCGCTGGCCAGCACCCTTGCCTTTGCAACCCATGCAGTTGCGGAAAACACACCTGATTTGCGCGGCGTCTGGAGCGGCACCCACACCGTTGCGGCCCTGCCCAACGAACACAGCGACGGAGCCCCGCGTTTTAATCAATCTGAGTGGGTTCTTGAGATCAAAGAACAACAGGACAATGCGTTCTGGGGAACCAGCAAATGGAGCCGGATCGGCTCGGACCGGTGGAACGAAGGTCAGGTTACCGGGACAATCAGCCGCGATGGCACTGGTTCAATCGCCATGGTTGAAACCCGGGTCGGAGAAGACCGCCAGGTCAACGGGTTGATCGATGCCACATTTGAAGATGGCAAGATTTATGCTGATTTTCGTAGCCTGCGCAGCGGCATAACCTACGGTACCGTTCTGGAAAACGACGGCACCAGCTAAACTGTGTTTGAGGGAGCAAATCTGGCCATCGGATTTGTATCTTCGACCCAGCTTGTTTCAAAAAAAGGCCGGGCCATCAGGCCCGGCAGTCCAACAGGGAGGTGCATGTCATAACCCGGACATGCGCGGGTTGGGAGTAATCTAATTACGTATCCAGAGTATCACTTTGATCCACGTCAATCCACAACGAGTTAAGAGACCAAGCGATATCCACCCGATTCTGTGACCAAAAGGCGCGCATTTGACGGATCGGGCTCGATTTTCTGGCGCAGACGATAGATATGCGTCTCTAACGTGTGGGTGGTGACACCGGCGTTATAACCCCAGACCTCATGCAGCAGAACGTCGCGGGCAACCACGCCATCGGTCGAACGGTACAGGAACTTGAGAATATTGGTTTCTTTTTCGGTCAGCCGGATTTTGCGATCTTCTTCGGTGATCAGCATCTTCATCGCAGGCTTGAACGTGTACGGCCCCAAAACGAACACCGCATCCTCGGATTGCTCATGCTGGCGCAGCTGGGCACGGATACGGGCCAGCAGCACGGGAAACTTGAACGGTTTCGAGACATAGTCGTTGGCACCGGCATCCAGGCCCAGGATGGTATCTGCGTCGCTGTCATGGCCGGTCAGCATCAGAATCGGGCTTTTTACACCTTGCTTGCGCATCAGGCGGCACAGCTCGCGCCCATCGGTATCCGGCAGACCAACGTCCAGAATGACCAGATCGTAAATCGCTTCACGCGCCCGTTCCATCGCGGACTGACCGTCATGGGCTTCGAACACGTCGAAATCCTCGGTCATCACAAGTTGCTCGCTAAGCGCCTCGCGCAGGTCTTCGTCATCATCCACCAGCAGAATTTTCTTGAGCTGAGCCATGTGCGGTCCTCCTAAGCCTTTTCCACCACTTGCGCGCGGAAGATGCAATCAACAAGGTTTGCTGCAATTGTCTCACGCCCTCGTGTCCAAGGTAGAGGAAATGTTTCACATTTCTGCCGTATCAGGCTACAGCAAGGCTTGAACGTTACAGGGTAACATAGATGAGTCTGATCCCGGATATTTCAGAATTGCTGGCGCGGGCCCGCGCCGATCTGCGCATGGGGGTTCCCGTCGCATTGACCGACGACAGCGGGTTCAGCGTGCTGGC
Source organism: Ruegeria atlantica (assembly GCF_013032005.1). Lineage (GTDB taxonomy): Bacteria > Pseudomonadota > Alphaproteobacteria > Rhodobacterales > Rhodobacteraceae > Ruegeria > Ruegeria atlantica_A. Next base: position 78,512 of record NZ_WQBE01000008.1, on the reverse strand, counting down.
CATCGCGGCTGAGACCCTGAGCGCGCAACGGCTCGCGGATCTGCGCGGGCTTGGTGGCGACCCGGTGGTTGCTGTCACTGTGCGGCGGGCGGAAACGCTGAAGGCCCGGTCTTATGATGGCGATCTGGCGCGTGTGATTATCCCTGCCGATGCCGATATGACCTGGGTGCAGGCGGTGGCCGATCCGTCAGACGACCTGAACGCTCCGATGAAGGGCCCCCTGATGACCGAACGTCAGGGCAACGCCAACCTGCACCGCATCGCAATCGCCCTCACCAAGTCGGCGCGATTGCTACCCGCAGCCGTTGTGATGCCCATTGAGGATGGGCGTGGCTTTGCAGCGGCACATGGCCTGACATGCATTGACCACACCCGCGCTGCGCCACATCTGGCCGATCGCAGTGAGCTTCATGCTGTGGTTGCCGCCCGCCTGCCGATGGAAGTGTCCGAGGCCGGCCGGTTGCACGTATTCCGCCCCGAAGATGGTGGCGAAGAACACTATGCCGTCGAGATCGGGCGCCCGGACCGGGACAAGCCGGTATTGGCCCGTTTGCATTCGGCCTGTTTTACCGGAGACCTTATGGGCAGTCTGAAATGCGACTGCGGTCCGCAATTGCGTGGTGCGCTGGCTCAGATGGGTTGGGAAGGGGCCGGGGTGCTGCTGTATCTGAACCAGGAAGGGCGCGGTATTGGCCTTGCCAACAAGATGCGCGCCTATTTCCTGCAGGATCAGGGGTTCGACACAGTCGAAGCCAATCATCGGTTAGGGTTCGAGGATGATGAGCGGGATTTCAGGCTGGGTTCGGACATTCTCAAATCTCTGGGGTTCAACTCGGTCCGGTTGCTGACCAACAACCCGGCAAAGATCGCGATGATGGAGAAGACCGGTATCGCCGTGACCGAGCGCGTGCCGCTGAAGGTTGGCGAAACCGCCCATAACCGCGGATATCTTGCGACCAAAGCGGCCAAGTCCGGGCATCTGCTGTGACGCCGAATGATCTGGTCCTGACACCGCGCGGAGTACGATTTGCCGGGCGGGTCTTTCCCTGCACAATCGGCAAAGGTGGGTTGAGCCACGCAAAACGCGAAGGGGATGGCGCCACGCCCACGGGCGTACATCACATCGTGGGGATGCTGTACCGGCCAGATCGCATGGCCAAACCGGCCCCTTGGGCGATTCCCATCGGTCCGCGCGATCTTTGGTCGGATGACGGGCGGGACGACCAGTACAATAATCTGGTCAGCGCGCCCTATGACTTTAGCCATGAAAAGCTGCGCCGCGCTGATCCGCTGTATGATCTGGTGTTGATCACCGATTGGAACTGGCCCAATGCCATACCGGGTCACGGATCAGCGATCTTTATTCATCAATGGCGGCGCCCCGGATACCCGACCGAGGGCTGCGTTGCCTTTCGCCGTGATCACCTGCATTGGATCGCGCGCCGCGTCTCGCCGGGCACGAGTTTGATCATTCCTGCGGCCTGACCCGTTCGCCAAAAATGGCCGAGCCAACGCGCACATGGGTCGCCCCCAATGCGATGGCTTGTTCGAAATCACCGCTCATACCCATCGATAGACCAGTCAGGCCGTTGTGCTCGGCTATTTTCGCCAGCAGTGCGAAATGCAGTGAGGGTTCCTCATCGACGGGTGGGATACACATCAATCCCTGGATCGGCAGGTCCAGCCCCCGGCATTCTGCAATGAACGTATCCGCCTCGGCAGGCAGGATACCGGCCTTTTGATCCTCTTCCCCGGTATTGACCTGAATGAACAGATCCGGGCAGGTGCCGACCTCTTGTGCCAGCCGCGCCAGCGTTTTGGCCAGCTTGGGCCGGTCCACCGAGTGGATAGAGTTGACCAGCTCAATCGCTTGACGGGCCTTGTTGGTTTGAAGCGGGCCAATCAGATGCAGATCAATGTCGGCGAACTGCTCCATGAAACCCGGCCATTTACCTACGGCCTCTTGAACCCGATTTTCACCAAAACACCGATGGCCCTGCTCCAGAACAGCCTGCACACGTTCGTTCGGCTGCACTTTTGATACGGCGATCAGTTTGACAGAACCGGCAGGCCGCCCGGCGGCAGTTTCGGCTTTGGAAATACGGGCAGTGATATCTTGCAGCGACATAAGCTTCCTCAATCTGCTTTCAGCGCAGGAAAACACCATGTCGGCAAAAAAGAAAAGGGCAGGTCCGAAGACCTGCCCTTAAACCTTGCGGTTCAACCCAACTTAGAAGTTGAAGATTGCACCAAAGTCAGCCTGGATGGAGTCTTCGCAAACCGAACAATCGTTGCGGCCGATACCACCAACCAGCGACGCGCCGCCGCCCAGGTCATAGCTTGCGCCGATAGCAATCTGCTGAAGGTCAGCGTCCGCGCTACCGTCACCGTAGGTGAACAGCAGGGTGGTTGCTGCGCCCAGGTTATAGGCACCCGACACACCCCAAGCGGTGCCGTCGGTTTCATAGAAGCGAGTACCGATCAGAGCAGGAGCGGTATTGTCTTCGTCAGCCACGAACAGGGTACCCGAGAAGTCGCCGAATTCAGCACCCAGGGTGAAAACCAGCAGTTCTGGATCCGAAACACCCGAAACACCAGCGTCAGTTTGACCATAAGCAATAGCTGCGGTGATGTTGTTGAAGGTGTAGGTCGCGCTCACGTCCCAACGGTCGGCGTCGATGGTGCCGCCCAGGCCGTCGTTCAGGAAGATGGTGCGCTGGTCATACGATGCGCCGAAAGCGAAGTCGCCAACTGCGTACTGGAAGAACACTGCGTTCGCGCCCGAACCGGTCGAGGTGTACGACAGGAAGCTGTAGTCAACACCCGAATACTGACCTGCGAACAGTTCCAGACCAACTTCGTTACCGTAGTAGTTTGCCAGGTTGTCGAACGAACCGGCAACGTTGCCGGCGTCAACACGCAGACCACCGTAGATAACCGAGAAGCGCGCGCCGTTCAGGCCAGCGGAGTTGGCCTCGCCGGTCGACGAGTTTTCGTCGGCTTGCAGACGAACACGGCCTTCAAAGCGAACGCCACCGTCGGTTTCAGTGAAACCGTCGATGTTCAGACGGAAGCGCGATACCAGGATCGCGTCGTCGGAATCAGCAAAGGTCGGGATGACACCTGCTGTTGTTCCGCCGTTCACGGTGGTCAGAGTGGCAGCAGTTACGCCGGTCGCATTGGCGCGATCTTCAACGTAGCCAATACCGAAACGGCCATAACCGCTCAAGTTTACACCGGAATCAGCCGCTGCAACACCTGCGGTTGCAATCAGAGCTGTCGATGCGAAGAGAACTTTTTTCATCTTGTTTCCCTCGGTTTCAAAAGTTTTTCTACTCGACACATGCCTCAGCACATGTCTCAGCACGGGAACCGTTTCGCTCTTTTTGCCCCCAACACGCAAGCTTGGCATAAATGACTCGGCTGCATTGAGGGAAAATTGGTGCAAGGATGCCACAGTCTGTTTTTGGGCATCGGTAAGCCCTACGACCACTGATATGTGACAATAATAGGGTTGTTGCTGAACGGGTCCTTGTCTAGGAGTAACAATTGACAACGTTGACCAAAGTGAACAGGACCAGTCGATAATGCGCCTGCAGACGATTTTCGGTTTGATCATAATGACTGCTGCCGTGTCCGCCTGCGGACAGAATCGGGCCGCACCAACCGAGTACACTACGAATCTCGATGCGGGTAAAACCGATGAGCGCCAGCTCAACGATCCGAATCGCGAGACCATCTGGGATGTGTTCAACACGGCCAATGCTGAACAGATCACAAATGTGAATCGCTATCTTTGGACGGCGTCGCTGGATGTATTGAATTTCCTGCCGGTTCAGGAAGTTGATCCCTTTACCGGGGTAATCGTGACCGGGTACGGCACACCTCCGGGTGGAGGGCGGCAGTATCGCGCGACAGTTCACATCAGTGACCCGGCCCTGGCGGCGCGGTCTCTGTCGGTCTCGCTGCAGACCAGCGGTGGCGCCCCGGTCAGTGCGGCCACGACCCGCGCAGTCGAAGATGCAATCCTGTCCCGCGCCCGTCAGTTGCGCATTGCGGACAACAAGTTCTAGCAACTCGTCGAAAATCACACTAATACCACGCCGGGTTCCTACCCGGCGTTTTCATTCACGAAGGACCGTACAATGTCTCGCTACTCGGCCAACGAAATCGAAGCAAAATGGCAAGAGGCCTGGGACAAGGCCGGAATCTTCACCGCCAACCACAAGGCGGACAAGCCGAAATACTATGTGCTTGAGATGTTCCCTTACCCGTCGGGCCGAATCCATATGGGACATGTGCGCAACTATACGATGGGCGACGTGATCGCGCGACACAAACTGGCGACCGGCCACAACGTATTGCACCCGATGGGTTGGGACGCCTTCGGAATGCCTGCGGAAAATGCCGCTATGGCCATCGGTGGCCACCCCAAAGACTGGACCTACGGGAACATCGCCGACATGCGGGGGCAAATGAAGCCATTGGGCCTGTCGATCGATTGGTCGCGTGAGTTTGCAACCTGTGACCCAGAATATTACGGCCAGCAACAGGCGTTGTTTCTGGATATGCTCGATGCTGGGCTTGTTTACCGCAAGAACGCCGTTGTGAATTGGGACCCGGTCGACATGACCGTTCTGGCCAACGAGCAGGTGGAACAAGGGCGCGGCTGGCGCTCGGGCGCGTTGGTTGAACGCCGCGAGTTGACCCAATGGTTCTTCAAGATCTCGGACTATTCAGAGGAACTGCTCGACGCACTGGACACGTTGGAAAACTGGCCCGCAAAGGTCCGCTTGATGCAGGAAAACTGGATCGGCAAGTCACGCGGCCTGCAATTCGGGTTCGAGCGCACGGACGGAGGCGAACCGATCACCGTCTATACGACGCGCCCCGACACGCTGCTGGGCGCGTCGTTTGTGGGCATCTCGCCGGATCACCCGATTGCTAAGCAATTGGAAGCCGAGAACCCCGAAGTTGCTGAATTCGTGGCTGAATGTCGCAAAGGTGGCACCACCGAAGAAGCCATCGAAACGGCTGAAAAGCTGGGTTACGATACCGGGATCCGCGTCAAGCACCCGCTGGACCCAAGCTGGGAACTGCCAGTTTGGATCGCCAACTTCATCCTGATGGACTATGGCACGGGCGCGATCTTTGCCTGCCCCGCGCATGACCAGCGCGACTTGGATTTCTGCCGCAAATACGGCCTGCCCGTGGTCGATACGTTCTTTGCGCTGGATGACGCCACTCCGGTCGACAAAACCGCCTTCGTGCCACCCAAGACCGAAAAAGTCCGTTGGGTGAACCATTTCGCGGGCCTCACCGAAGCCACGGGTGATGAGGCTATCAACGCCACCGTGGATTTTGCCGAAAAGGCAGGCTGGGGCGAAGGCGTCACCAAATACCGCCTGCGAGACTGGGGCCTTTCCCGCCAACGCTATTGGGGTTGCCCGATTCCCGTTGTCCATTGCGACAGCTGCGGTGTGGTGCCCGAGAAGAAAGAGAACCTGCCGGTCCGGCTGCCCGATGATGTCACCTTTGACAAACCAGGCAACCCGCTGGACCGTCATCCGACCTGGCGCGACTGTTCCTGCCCGAACTGCGGCGCCCCGGCCAGACGCGAAACCGACACGATGGATACGTTTGTCGATTCGTCGTGGTATTTCGCCCGCTTCACCGCCCCGCGCGCCGAAACGCCCACTGATCTGGCCGAGGCCGAATACTGGATGAATGTGGACCAGTATATCGGCGGCATTGAGCACGCGATTCTCCACCTGCTCTATTCCCGCTTCTTCGCGCGGGCGATGAACATCACGGGCCATCTGCCCAAAAAGGCCATCGAACCTTTCGATGCGCTGTTCACCCAAGGCATGGTGACCCACGAGATTTACCAGACCCGCGACGAAAACGGCCGCCCGGTCTATCACCTGCCCGAGGATGTGACCGACGGCAAACTGGCAGACGGCACCGAGGTCGAGATCATCCCTTCGGCCAAGATGTCGAAATCCAAGAAGAACGTGGTCGACCCGGTCAGCATTATCTCGGCGTTCGGTGCCGACACCGCGCGCTGGTTCGTGCTGTCCGATTCGCCGCCCGAGCGCGATGTGGAATGGACCGCGTCCGGGGCCGAGGCCGCCTATAAGCACCTTAACCGGGTATGGAACCTCTGCGACAAGATCGGGGCCATGAACCCAGCAGCCGAAGGGGAAGGCGATCAAGAGCTTTTGCGCGAGATGCACAAGACCATCCACGACGTTACCCTTGGCGTTGAGAGCTTTGGCTTCAATGCAGCGATCGCGAAACTCTACGCCTTCACCAATACGCTGGCAAAATCCAAAGCTGGCGCTGCGGCGCAAAAGCAGGCAATAAAAACGCTGGCGCAGCTGATGTCGCCGATGACGCCGCACATTGCAGAAGACATCTGGGCACATCAAGGCGGCGAAGGCTTGGTGGCGGTAGCCCCATGGCCCGTTGCGGATCAGGCGATGCTGGTCGACGACACGGTGACCCTGCCGATTCAGATCAACGGCAAGCGCCGCGCGGAAATCAGCGTGGCCAAGGATATGGCGAAGGACGAGGTTGAAAAAATCGCGCTCAGCATCGAAGCTGTGCAAAAGGCGCTGGATGGCAATGCGCCTAAGAAGGTTATTGTTGTCCCGGGCCGGATCGTAAATGTCGTTGTTTAACCGCAGAATCCTGTTGATGATACCGCTGGTGTTGGCTGCCTGCGGCTTTGAACCGGTCTACGCTCCCGGTGGTTCGGGTGCGGCCCTGAACGGCAAGGTCGCCGTTTCAGCGCCAAACTCGGTCGACACCTATTTGCTGGTCCAAAATCTGGAACAGCGGCTGGGGCGCAGCGCGACCTCGGGCAGCGAATACAATCTGAATGTAACCGTCTCGATTGCTTTCCAGCGGTCAGCGATCACTTCGACGAACGAAACCAACCGCTATACCATCGAAGGCAGGTCGAGCTACACGCTCAAATCAAACGAGACCGGTCAGGTCATTGCCTCGGGCACGGTCGAGAATTTCGTCAGCTATTCTGCCGCCGGATCAACAGTGTCCACGCTGGCGGACGAACGCGACGCCCGCAAACGGCTGATGGCGATCCTATCGGATCAGATCGTAAACGAACTCTATGCTGCGCCAGGCCTTGGTTCATGAAGCTCAGCCCGCGCGAGGCTGAAGGGTATTTCGCCCGGCCCGACGCCGACAAGGCCGGGCTCTTGATTTATGGTGCGGATACGATGCGCGTGGCACTGAAACGCCAGCAGGTTCTGTCGGCACTTCTGGGCGCCAATGCCGAAGAGGAAATGCGCCTGACCCGCATTCCGGGCACGGATTTGCGCGGCGATCCCGCACTTTTGTTGGATGCGGTCAAGGCCGTGGGGTTTTTCCCAGGCCCCCGCGCCGTATTCGTCGAAGACACCACCGACACCGCCGCCCCCGCAATCATCGCCGCGTTCGAAGACTGGGCCCCTGGTGATGCCCAGATCATCGTCACCGCCGGGCAGTTGAAACCCAGCTCGAAAATCCGCAAAGCGTTCGAGGCGCATCCCGCTGCCTATGCTGTCGGCATTTATGACGATCCGCCCTCACGGGCCGAGATCGAACGGATTCTGACACAGGCCAGGTTGCAGAACATCCCTCGCGATTCGATGTCAGCCCTTGCTGAGCTGGCCACTGGGATCAGCCCCGGAGACTTCACGCAAACCATTGAAAAACTGTCGCTCTATAAACGTGGAGACAGTTCCGAACTGGCCATCGAGGATATCGAAGCTTGCGCGCCCCGCTCGACCGAGGCCGCGCTGGATGATGTTTTGAACGTGGTGGCTGAAGGCCGCGCCGGAGAGATCGGTCCGCTGATCCGACGGCTGCAATCACAGGGCACCAATGCGGTCAGCCTGTGTATCGGCGCAACCCGGCACTTTCGCACATTGTATGCCTGTGCCTCGGACCCCGGCGGGGCGGCACAGGGCATCGGCAAGCTGCGGCCACCGGTCTATGGCAAACGCCGTGACCGGATTTTACGGCAGGCCCAGGGCTGGGGAGCACCGAAGTTGCAAACGGCTCTGACAGTTCTGACTGATACTGACCTGTCACTGCGCTCAGCTGGGCAGTCTGCGCCTGCCATGGCGCTGGTGGAACGGGCAATGATCCGTCTGGCTATGCTGGCCCGATCCCGCTAACCGGTGCGCAACCAATCCACAGCCGAACGCCCGGCCCATCGCCCAGTCGCCATGCAAGCGGTCAGCAGATAGCCCCCGGTCGGAGCTTCCCAATCCAGCATCTCTCCGGCACAGAACACGCCGGGCATTGCGGTCAGCATTAGCCCCTTGTCCAGCGCTGTACATCTGACCCCACCCGACGTTGAAATGGCTTCATCCATCGGGCGCAGGACTGCCCCGGAAACAGGAAGTTGTTTGAGTGCAGTGGCCTCAGAGGATTGCGGCAATCCACAACGTTTCGACATCTCATGGAACAACGCAATCTTTTGCCGCGGCAGCTTCAATGACTTCTTCAGCCATTGTGACAGTGTGGTCTTGGATTTCTTTGCATCCAACCGCGACTGTAGCGCCGCTGCGTCCAGATCGGGCACAAGATCGACTAACAGGTCCGCACCGGCGCGCAAAGCCGGGGTCAAAGAATACAACCCGCCGCCCTCAAGCCCCGTTGCCGATATCGTGGCTTCTCCGCGGCTGTCCAGCTCTCCGGCCATCCAACGCACCGATTTCAGCGCCGCGCCGAAATGCGGGGTCATGTGGGGGCTCCAGTCAACGGACAAGGCGGAATTCGCCGGGGCGAAGGGTGTCAGCGCGACGCCTTTCTGTTGCAAGATATCCGCCCATTGACCGTCTGACCCCAACCGCGCCCAGCTGGCCCCGCCCAGCGCCAGAATGGTCACATCCGGCTTCAGGCTCTGTGTACCTTCAGACGTGTCGAAAATCAGCGCATCGCCGTCCCATCCCAACCAACGCCAGCGGGTTTGTATCCGAACGCCCGCGCCCTCAAGCCTCCTCAGCCATGCGCGCAACAGCGGCGAGGCTTTCATCATTGTCGGGAAAACCCGCCCGGTCGAGCCGGTAAACAGCTTCTGCCCCAAACCCCGCGCCCAGTCCTGCACCTCGGCGGCGTCGAACTCAGCAATCATCGGACGCAGCCACTCCGCCGCCTCTCCGTAGGATTGCAGCAAAGTTTCGAACGGTTCGTCCTTGGTCAGGTTTAGACCCGACTTGCCCGCCATCAGAAACTTGCGTGCGACTGATGGCTTGGCCTCGGCCACCATCACGTCATGGCCAGCAGCGGCCAGTTCCCCTGCCGCCATCAGGCCTGCGGGTCCGGCCCCGATCACCACTGCCTGCGCCATGTCCGTCCCCTTGCCTTTCACGCTATCCAGCGCAAATCTGTACCTGCCATGTCAGACAGCGATCCGATCTGCCCGCTCTGTGACCGCCCCATCCCGGATGGGGGCGGCAGCCTGCACCATCTGATCCCAAAACTCAAAGGGGGCAAGGGCGGACCCACGGTTTTGCTGCACGTGATTTGCCACAAAGAAATCCACGCCACCTTGACCGAGGGTGAATTGGCCCGCACTTTCAACACGGTCGAGGCCTTGCGTGCCCATCCGCGACTAGAAAAATTCCTGATCTGGGTGCGCAATCGACCACCCGGATTTCGGTCGAAAGTTCCGGGCAAACGACGTGTGCGCTGATCAGCCAGGCCGCACCGGATCACCAAAAGCATCCCTCAGGGACGTCGACAGCCCCTGAACCTCTAACCCCCTGTAATCCGGCGCCGACGCAAACTGCGCCCCGGCGATGTGCTGGAATTCCAACGTGGTATAGGGACGTTTCCAAAGCCATTCGCGGTTCTCAACGGACCAAAGGTCCTGATTAGGCGGCACATCATCGGTGAAGGCATAGAAATGCAGGTCGAACCCGTATTGGGCCACATCCTGCACTGAAAGCAGTCGCATGCCTTGCGCCCGACAGAACGCATCCTCGGCGGCTATGTCCCCTGTCCGCAAGGTGATCTGGCCGATGCAGGCTTTGGCGAATGGTGCGGCAGGGTCGGCTGCGTTATCGGAACGGTTGCCCTGAAAGTCGTGTTGCAGTAGCTCGATCACAAACCCTTCGGGGTCTTTCAGGTGGCACATATAGCCGATGTCGCGGAACTGTTTCGGCTCCGAGACCTCGACGCCTTTTTCACGCAGATGAGAAACGGCCAGGTCAACATCGGGCACGGTAATACCGATCTTCCAATACCGCTGTCCACCATCGTGGGCATATCCGCCCCCACCCGGCATCAGCAGTAGGTCCGCGTCCTGCCCACCATAGCCAATGCGATAATTCGCCCCCTGCGCACGCGCCGTCATACCCAGAACATCCATATAAAAATCAGTCAGTTGCTTGGGGTCGGCAACACGCAGCAGCACGGCGGACAATTTCATTGGCACATCCTTGCGATTCCAGCGGCAATTCGGGGATCGGCGACCAGGCTGTCTGCCACCAGTTCATGCGCCGTTGGCATCAGTTGATCAGGGTCGACAACCCGGTCGACCAGACCGAAACCGTACGCTTCCTCTGCCGTGATCTTTTGACCGGCCATCAGAATCATCTTGGTGCGTGATGGCCCGATCAGGGCAGCCATACGCACCGGGTCCGAGGGTTGCGGCAGAAACCCCAGCTTCATCACCGGATAAAAGAACTTGGCTTGCGGCACCGCGATTCGGAGGTCACAGGCCAGCACCATCCCGTTGGCACCGCCCGCCAGCGTCCCGTTCAAAGCAGCCACCGTCAGACACGGCAAGGCCGCGATGGCGCCTGACAACCTCTCCCACAGATCCGAGGTCGCCAGTCCCGCACGGACCTCATCCAGATCGGCCCCGGCGCTGAACACTTTACCCTCACCTGTCAGGATCAGGGCCCGCGCCTCATTAGCAGCTTCGGCGATCTCAACCAGCTCACTCAGCATCACCTCGGTCAGTGCATTGGCCTTTTGCGGGTTGTTGAGTGTGACCGTCCACAACCCGTCCTTCTTGGTTAGTTTGATCACGTCAGCCCTACCCTTTGCCGGATATCTTCGCGTCGCAGCGAGATTTCTGAGCCCAGAAACTCATCTGCATCCGTCGAACACATCCACAGCAATGCCCGTGCAGGCCAATCGGCAGGAATGTGATCATCCCAATCCAGCTGGCTAACGGCATTGATGCCGCTCGCCTTGATCACCCGCTGCATATCCGTGGCCACGGTGCCCGGCGACAGGCCCATAGCACGAATACCGTGCATTGAATTTTCAAGATGCAGGCATTCGGTCAGCATTTTAGCCCCGGCTTTCGAGGCGCAGTAGTGGCTCCACGCCTCGATCGGGTTTGTCGCCGCGCCCGAAGAAACCGTGATCACCGTGCCCCCGCCCGCCGCGCGCATAACCGGTAACGCGGCGCGCATTCCGTAGAAGACACCTTTGAGGTTGATGTCGATTGCCTGGCTCCACGCGGCGACATCGGCATTGGACAAGTGAAAGATCGGATCAATGACACCCGCGTTGCCGATCAAAACGTCCAGCCCGCCAAAACGGTCGATACAATCCGCAACGGCCTGTTCGACCTGCGCAAAATCGCTGACATCGCATTGCAGCGCGATAGCATTGTCACCCAATGCAGCAGCCAGCGCATCAATCTGGTCGACGTTACGGGCCACTAGCGCGACATTTGCCCCCGCTGCGGCAAATACGCGCCCCGCCTCGGCCCCGATGCCACGACTGGCCCCTGTTATCAGTACGGTTTTACCCTGCATATGGACCCTGTACCTCCGTTGTTTTTAGATTGTGTGAATCTTTACCGTGCCAACGGGGAAAGGGTCCAGCCCTTGCCCCTTGACGCCTGCGGTCTCAGGCACGACGATGCCGGCAAATTTGATCAAGAAGGGTTCTCAAATGTCCGCTTTCCTCCGCCGCAGCAGCGGCGCAGTTCTGGCCTATGCCGTTGTCACTCAGGGCGCGTTCGCCGATGTCACCGCCCAGCAGGTTTGGGATGATTGGCAGGCCTACCTGTCCCAGATGGGCTATACGGTTTCGGCGGAACAATCCATCTCGGGCGGGGTGACCACGATCACCGATATGATTGTTGCCTTGTCTTCGCCGGACACGGACGGATCGTTCAAAATGACCGTCCCGCAGATGACCCTGACTGAAAATGGTGACGGCACAGTCAGCATCGGTTTCCCCGAAAGCTTTCCCATGACCCTGTCCGGTGAGGAAGAGGGCGAGGCGTTTTCCGTTGATATCGAGTACTACCATACCGGGCTTGAGATGGTCGTTTCGGGCCAACCGGACGATATGACTTATGACTATTCCGCGCCCACACTTGGTCTGAAACTGGGTGGCGTACAGGTCGAGGATGAGACCCTGCCCAACGACATGCTGGCCATGGATTTCAAACTGACCGACTTGTCCGGAGATTCGCGGATGAAGATCGGCGAAACCCGCACAGTGGACCAGAAAATGACCGCCGCCGGGCTGATCTATGATCTGGGATTCACCGATCCCGAAGGGTCAGATGATGGCAAGATCAACGGGTCGATGAACCAATTGACCTTCGAAGGCACCAGCGTGATCCCCGAAGATTTCGACGGCACCGATCCGCAATCCTTCTTCAACGGCGGGGTCTCATTCTCGGGTCTGTTCACCTATGCCTCGGGTCAGGCCGCGATTGAAGGGACGAGCGAAGGTCAGGCATTTTCGATGGCCACCCAATCCGAAGGTGGCCGGTTCGGCGCCAGCTTGGACGATCAGCGTCTGGCTTATGATGTCGAACAAAACAGCGCAAACCTCGCCGTGACTACGGCCGAGCTGCCGTTCCCAATCGAGATGGCAATGGCCAAGACAGGGTTAGGGTTCGAATTCCCGGTGCAGCAATCCGAAGAAGAGCAACCCTTTGGACTGTCGGTCAACGTAACCGATTTCACCATGTCGGACGTGTTGTGGAGCATCTTCGACCCGGCAGGCGCCCTGCCGCGCGACCCGGCAACGATCGCGCTGGACGCCACCGGAACCGCAAAAATCCTGACGAACTTCTTCGATCCGGCCGCTATCGAGGCTCTGGAAACATCAGGCGAAGCACCGGGTGAGTTGAACTCGCTGAAGATCAACGAATTGCTGGTCTCAATGGTCGGAGCTAAATTGACGGGTGACGCGGACTTTACTTTCGACAATTCCAGCACCGAGGAGTTCGACGGGCTGCCGACCCCGGCCGGCGTGGCGAACCTTCAGCTGGCGGGCGCCAACGCATTGATCGACACGCTGATCACCATGGGCGTGATCGGCGAAAGCGACGCGATGGGTGCGCGGATGATGATGGGCCTGATGGCCGTACCCGGCGACGAACCGGATACGCTGAACTCGAAAATCGAGTTCACGGAAGATGGCCAGATACTGGCCAACGGTCAGCGCATCAAGTGATGTTGGGGGGCGAAGCTCAATATTACCAGAGCTTCGCCCGCTAACTGACTCAGGTCTGCAAATCCAACTCGTGGACTAGAGCTCGTGCGATACGCCGTCCGGCGGTTCGACCATTAAAATACGCGGGTGTCGGCAGATCCTTAGCAATGCTCTGCATGTGGAACCGGTACATCCCCTCATAAAATTTGAAGTTGGTCTCACACAGAAAAAATTCCCCGGTTTCTGCGCATGGAAGAATGTCATGCGCGTAAAGCCCGACTCCCACAGCATTCTTGACGCTTTTCGCGATGTCGCGGATTTGGTCAATATTGGGTTTGATCAGTAGGTCGTGAAAATGTGTTAGCATTTCAGCATCAACCGGCGTCCCCCGAGTTCGGACATTGAGTCCTTTTCCGGTTCTTATCCACGAAAACAGGACCTGTTCGCCTACCGCCATGGCACGAATGGATACATGCCAGGGCTTACCTTTGTATTCGTATTTGCAATTGATGTAATCGGTGTTGTACCGCGTGGAATCCAATTCCCTTTCGTCACTCACGAGTTGCACCGGAACATGCGCGTTTGACACTTCGTTCGAAAAAACAGTGCCGAAACTGTCACCCGCCTCAATCAACCTAGGCATGGGAACACCCGCGGCCGTCAAAACCTTGTTCTGGCGGACTTTGTGGCCAATGACGCGCCCATGTTCAACAGAATGCAGGACCTTGTGACCCAGAGCAGCAAGCTCTGTTTCACGTGCACGCAGCCAGTCTACTTTTTGATGCTGAACGACGAAAAGCTCGTTGTAATGCAGCAAAACATAGCTTTTCGGATCTGTTGTCGGGCCGCGCTCAATCAGTTCCCGGAAAGGCAAAACTTCAGCAGGGACTTGCAGCTTGGTAAGAACCCTTGTGAAATGGCTGATGATATTGCTCGACCCTTTGCCCGCGGCAACGACATGCGGCTCGTCAAAATCAACTACGAAAAACTGAGCCAAGCCAAGCTCTCCTATTTGCCTTCACTTGCCCGGGTGAAAGTTTCAATCTGTTGCGATCGTCACCCGGAAATCTGTAATGCGTCCCAACTAATGAAAGTTTATACGGAAATGTAAACCCTTCGGCTGCCCCATCTGAATTTGGGCCAAACTAAGGGGTCTGACCTGTGATCTATCTGCCCAGAGGTCTTGCGGGACGGGCGGTCCAAGGCTAGGTCCAATGCAATAAAACCGGAGGCCGCATGACCCTAACACCTGAAGACATCAGCCAATCCTTGATGGACGCGGCCCGCAATGCCGGGGCCGACGCGGCGGATGCTATTGTGATCGATGGCTCTTCGGTTTCGGTCGAAGTGCGGAGCGGGGCGCTGGAACATGCCGAAAGGTCCGAGGGTACTGACCTTGGCCTGCGGGTGTTCCTGGGCCAACGGCAGGCGATCGTGTCCAGCTCTGACAGCCGCCCGGAAACCTTGACCGCGATGGCCGAGCGCGCCGTGGCCATGGCCCGCGAAGCCCCCGAAGATCCGTTCACCGGGCTGGCCGATGCGGCGCAGTTGGCCACGGATTGGGATCTGCCCGCATTGGAATTGTTCGACCCCACCCCGGAACCAGCGGCCGAAGACCTGCTGCATGACGCGCTAGCAGCCGAAGCTACGGCACTGTCGGTTCACGGCGTATCGCAAGTATCCGATGCAGCGGCGGCTTATGGCACGCACCGTGTACATCTGACAGCAACCAACGGTTTTTCCGGTGGCTATGCCCGCAGCAGCCGCTCGACCACATGCGTGGCGATCTCGGGCGAAGGTACCGGGATGGAGCGCGACTATGACGGCGACAACCGCACCTTTCAAAGCGACCTGCGCAGCCCCGAGGAAATCGGCCGCACCGCAGGTGAACGTGCTGTGGCGCTGGTCGGGGCTCAGAAACCCACCACCGGCACATTTCCGGTGCTGTTTGACGAACGCATCTCATCCTCGCTGATCGGTCACCTGCTGGGGGCCAGCAATGGTGCGGCTATCGCGCGGGGCGCGTCTTGGCTTAAGGACTGTCTGGGCGAACAGGTGTTACCTGACCACCTGTCGCTGATCGAAGACCCGCACCGCCCACGCATCGCAGGCTCGCGCCCCTTCGACGCCGAAGGACTGGCAACGCAGCGGCGCGCCATTGTCGAAAACGGCGTGCTGACCGGCTGGACGCTTGATCTGTCCAGCGCGCGCAAGCTGGACATGACCTCAACCGGTAACGCCGCGCGCGGCGTGTCGGGGCCACCTTCGCCTAGCAACTGGAACCTGAGCCTGACCCAAGGCACACACAGCCGCCAGGACTTGCTGCGCGACATGGGTACCGGGCTGCTGGTGACATCTATGATCGGCTCGACCATCAACCCAAACACAGGTGACTATTCACGCGGTGCATCAGGGTTTTGGGTCGAGAACGGAGAGATCACGCATCCGGTCAACGAATGCACCATCGCGGGTAACCTGCGCGATATGTTGAAACGGATCATCCCGGCAAACGACGCGCGCCCGTATCTGTCGCGGGTGGTTCCGTCGGTGCTGATCGAAGGAATGACACTTGCCGGCAGCTGACCTGCAACTTTTGATCGACGCCGCATTAGAGGCCGGAAAGATCGCCACTCGATACTCGGGCACAACGGCGCAGCGCTGGGATAAACCCGACGGCGCCGGACCGGTGACCGAGGCCGATCTGGCCGTCAACGCCATGCTGGAACAGCGCCTGCCCGCCGCCCGGCCATGCTATGGCTGGCTGAGCGAAGAAACCGAGGATTCCACTGACCGGCTGACGAAGGACCGGGTGTTCATCATCGATCCGATCGACGGCACGCGCAGCTTTGCCGAAGGATCGCGCACCTGGGCACACTCACTGGCCATTGCAGAACAGGGCGAAGTGATTGCAGCTGTAATTTACCTGCCCCTGCGCGATCTGCTGTATACTGCGGCCAAAGGACAAGGCGCGTTTCTGAATGGGGCGGCGATCCACGTCTCGGGCGTCACGACGCTGGACACGGCGCAAATATTGGCGGCCAAACCCAATATAAAGCCACACCATTGGCGGCAGGGTCAGGTGCCTGACTTTGAACGGGTCTATCGCCCGTCACTGGCCTATCGAATGGCGCTGGTCGGACAAGGGCGTTTCGACGGGATGCTGACGCTGCGGCCCAGTTGGGAATGGGATATCGCTGCAGGCGACCTGCTTATCCGCGAGGCTGGCGGCCGCTGTTCCGACCGGTTGGCGCAACCCTTGCGGTTCAACAACGCCCATCCGCGCCTGAACGGCGTGATCGCGGCCGGCACGCCCATTCATGACACCCTGCACGCACAGCTTGACCCGGGCAGCACCGGAATCCGCCCATGAGCCGACCGCGATCCCTCAGCCTGGCAGCCTATCGGGTTCTGTCCTGGGGCGTGTCCAACCCGAGCAGCCAACCCGAGATCCAGCGCCCTGAGGGCGAGTTGCTATGGGTCCATATCAACGCGCAGGATCGCCAGCGCGCGGTCGTAGATTTCTGCCATAGGCTGCAGCAGGTCCGACCCACTTTGCATGTGCTGCTGACAGTGCCCGCCGAAGCCGACCTGAGCCTTTGGGAGCAAGGAGACTACCCGCTGGTGAACCTGCCCTCGGAACAAGCGGGGGCAGCACGCGCGTTTCTGGACCATTGGCACCCCGAAACCGGCCTGTGGGTCGGGGGCGGGCTGATGCCCAATGTTATCACGCGCGCCGAAGAGCGCGGTATTCCCCTGATCCTGATCGAAGCACGGGTAGATATAAAGATCGCGCGCGGCGCCCGGTGGCTGCCGGACATCACCCGTTTTACTTTAGACTGTTTCAAAACCATCCTGACCACGAATTCGGAAACCACCCGGACAATCCGTCGCCTTGGCATCACGTCGGGCAAAGTCACCGACTCTCCACCATTGTATGTCAGCCCGAACCCGCAGCCCTGGCCCGAGGATGAACTGATCGAAACCAATCACGCACTGGCGGGGCGTCCGGTCTGGTTGGCAGCATGTGTGCGGGACAAGGAGTTCATCTCGATCCTTAGTGCCCATCGCCAGGCATTGCGGATGTTGCCCCGGCTGACACTGGTGCTGCATGTGGCAGACACCGCCGAGGCAGAACCACTGCAAAACCGCCTTGAGACTATGGATCTGCGTTGTACCAATTGGGACACCAGCGGTCAGATCGAAGACAACACGCAGGTTATCCTGTCCGCCCACTCCGAAGATCTGGGCCTGTGGCACCGGATCTCGCCAGTCACATTCATGGGCAGCTCGCTAGAACGCGACGCGGGTGGGCGCGATCCACTTTTTGCCGTTGCCCTTGGGTCGTCTGTCATCCACGGCCCGTTTGTGCATCGTCATCAGCAGATGTACGATCAACTGGATCGGGCCGGCGCTGCCCGCATGGTCAGATCCGCAACCGAACTGGGCGACGCCGTGGTCGAGCTGCTATCGCCTGACCGGGCTGCAGATATGGCGTTGGCCGGGTGGCAGATCGTATCCGAAGGCGCACCACAAGCGGATCAACTGATCGATATGGTGCAGGATTGCCTGGATCAGCGGAGTGCGGATTGATGAGAGCACCTGGTTTTTGGAACACCGCCCCCAACCGGCTGGATATGCGTGCCAGACTACTGGCACCGCTTGGCCGAATCTACGCCGCCGCAACCGCCCGGCGGGTTGCGTCCAAACCGGGAGTTAAACCCGGCGTTCCGGTCATCTGCATCGGCAACCTGAACGCGGGTGGCACCGGCAAGACCCCAACCGTGATCTGGATGATCGAGCAATTACGCGACGCCTGGCACGAAACGCATGTGGTGACGCGTGGCCATGGAGGTTCGTTAGAAGGGCCCGTGCAGGTTGACCCATCCAAACACACCGCCGCGCAAGTCGGGGATGAACCCCTGTTGCTGGCCGCCTTTGCCGAGGTCTGGGTGGCCAAGGACCGCGCCGCCGGCGCGCGCGCGGCGGCCGAAGCCGGGGCCAGTGTGATCCTGCTGGACGACGGGTTTCAGAACCCCTCGGTCGCCAAGGATTTCTCGGTCATCGTGGTCGATGCGGCGCGCGGATTCGGCAATGGACTGTGTCTGCCTGCCGGGCCTTTACGTGAACCTGTTGAAACCGGATTGCAACGCGCCGATCTGGTACTGTCGCTGGGTGATACCGACGCGCAGTCGCAATTTACCGATCGCTGGGGGGCGAAATTGACCGCTCCCCACGCCACCGGCGCGGTTGAGCCCCTGCAAACCGGTATGGATTGGGCAGATACGCCGGTTCTGGCCTTTGCAGGGATCGGCCATCCTGAAAAGTTTTTTGACACTCTGCGCCAACAGGGCGCGACACTCTTGCGGGCCGAGGCACTGGACGATCACCAACCGCTGACCCCTGCCCTTATGACCCGGTTAGAGAACGAGGCCCGCCTGCTGGGCGCGCAAATGGTGACAACAGAAAAAGACGCCGTGCGCCTGCCACCGGCGTTTCGCAGCAAGGTCATCACCCTGCCCGTGCGTTTGAAAGTGAATGAGGCCGACAAGGTGCGGCAGATGCTGCTGCAAATCGCCCCGTCGCCGTAAAGTGCGACCGGTCCATGCAGAACCGGTCGCAACAGGCAATCAGCTGCCCAGTTCTTCTTCGATCAGCTTCTTGAAATCGGCATAAGATTGGTTGTCGACCTTCTTGCCATTCACAACGAACGAAGGCGTGGATTGAACACCGTCACGTTCGGCGTTTTCCTGATACCAGGCCACCAGTGTTTGCGCGCGGGTGCCGTCCTGCAGGCAGGCTTCAAGCTGGTCATTGTCAATACCAGCCAGACGCCCGATCTTGCGCAACTCGTCCACGATTTCAGCTGGACCACCTGCGCGGGTCCATTCGGACTGACCTTCATAGATCAGGTCGGAAATGCCAAAGAACTTATCGGGGCCGTCACAACGCGCGACCATCGAAGCCCACAGGCCATATTTGTCGAAATACACCTCGCGGTAGATGAACTTAACCTTACCGGTGTCGATGAAATCCTTCTTCAGTTGCTTATACGCCCCCGTATGGAAGTTGGCGCAATGCGGGCAGGTATAGGATGCATATTCGATGATCTCGACCGGCGCATCTTCGGCCCCCTGCACCATCTCGACGATGGTCGAGGTGTCAATATCGGCCTCTTGCGCCTCGGCACTGCCAATCATCGGATACGAAGTAGAGGAATTCGACAGCCAATAGCCGCCAGCGGCAATAGCGACGGCCGCGCAGATTCCGGTTGCAATACGGCTCATTTCTCAGCCCTTTCTCAGCGTTTTTGCTTGGATAATACGTTGCGGCCCAGACGTTCAAGGGCCGCGCGCAGATCACCGTCATTGACGTCGCGCGCAGTCCGGTCCGCCTCGGCCACGATTTCGGGATCGATTTTGGGTTTCGCCGCTTTCGGTTTGTGATCGAAGCTGGCCTGCCCCTCGGCAAATCCTGTCGGCGCGGTCTGGGTGATACGCACCCGGCTGATGGCGTTATAGCCATAAACAGCATTCACCTTGCCGCGCAGCTGTTCCTTTTGCATTTCAAGCATCGGAGCCTGCGGACCAGTGGTCAGCACCGTCAGCGTCGCGCCGATCCCGCCCTTGCCATAGCCCACATTCACCGGTCGCGCGATGGCGGCCATATCTTGGCCCACGATCTCGGCCCAATGGGTCAGCAGACGCGAAACGGCAAAGCCCCGGCTTTCCCCGGCGCGCCTAATCTGGCCGTTCAGCAATGTCGCGGTGCGTTTGAACCCGCGGGTCGAAGAACGTCTGCGCTGCATCTGGTTTCCAACTCCTGCGCCGCTATTGTAAAGGGCATGATATCGGACGCCAGCGAAACCCGACAGAGAGATAGATAAAACTTGCGTGACAGTATTCAACATGACCTGAGCGGTGCGTTACTGGCTTGGTACGACCGCCACGCTCGCACAATGCCGTGGCGTGTTAGACCAACCGACCGGGCGGCGGGCATGATACCGGACCCCTACCGGGTCTGGTTGTCCGAAGTGATGTTGCAACAGACCACCGTGGCCGCTGTCCGAGATTATTTTATGCGATTCACCGCGCGCTGGCCTACGGTTCAGACGCTGGCGGCCGCACCGGACGATCAGGTCATGGGCGAATGGGCCGGGCTGGGCTATTACGCCCGTGCCCGCAACCTGCTGAAATGCGCACGCGCGGTGGCCAATGAACATGGCGGCGTTTTTCCTGATACCTATGACGCCCTGCTGAAACTGCCCGGCATCGGCCCCTATACGGCCGCCGCTATCTCGGCCATCGCTTTTGACCAGCCCGAGACGGTTCTGGATGGCAATGTCGAACGGGTCATGGCGCGTCTGTATGACATTCACGACCCTCTGCCGGGCTCGAAACCCCTGTTGAAAGAAAAAGCCGCTGCGCTAACGCCCGACCTGCGACCCGGAGATTATGCACAGGCCGTGATGGATCTGGGGGCCACGATCTGTACCCCGAAGTCTCCGGCCTGTGGCATCTGCCCCCTGCGCGACCCTTGTCAGGCCCGTGCGGCCGGAACCCAGCCCGACCTGCCGCGCAAGACACCGAAAAAGCCGAAACCCACGCGGTATGGCCATGTCTATATCGCTCAGCGTACGGATGGAGCCCTGCTGCTGGAGCGGCGCCCCGACAAAGGGTTGCTGGGCGGCATGCTGGGCTGGCCGGGGTCAGTTTGGTCAGATGCGCCAGCAGACTCCCCCCCCTTTTCCGCTGACTGGCAAGCTTTGGCAGGTGAGGTGCGCCACACCTTCACCCATTTTCACCTGATCCTGTGTGTCTGGACAGCTACGTTGCCGACGGAAACGACGCTCGATGATCTGATCGTTTTGGAAAAACACACTTTCCGCCCCAGCGACCTGCCGACCGTGATGCGCAAAGCATATGACCTCTGGCGCAACCGGTAACCCATTGTCTGTCCTACCGGACTGTGGCTAATGTGCGCGCAGTCATCCGGAGCCACCCAATGACCGCAACAGATACCTTACCCCGTTGGCAATCAGCCCTGCCGTTCTGGATCTCATTCCTGCTGATCCCGCTGATCTGGTTCACCGCAATGGCTGGCGGTTGGTGGGTCTTGCTGGTGCCACTTTCCACATGGTGGGCCTTTGCGTTGCTCGACCGGCTCACCGGGCTGGATCTGACCAATGCCAACCCCGATACCCCCGACTCGGTGTTGCACTGGTATATCCTGCTGACAAAAGCTTGGGTTCCGGTACAATTCCTGACCCTTTACGGGCTGATCTGGCACGCCACGCATACCGACCACCTGTCAAGTTCAGCTAAGATTGGGCTGTTCTTCGGAATGGGAGTAATCTCGGGCACGATCGGCATCAACTACAGCCACGAGTTGATGCACCAAAAAGGCCGAGTCGAACGCTGGTTGGGCGATATCCTTCTGGCGATGGTGCTGTATTCACATTTCCGCTCTGAACATCTGCTGGTGCATCACCGCTATGTCGGTACGCCCCGCGACCCGGTGACTGCACGCTATAACGAGGGGTTTCATCGGTTTTATCCGCGGGTGCTGAAACAATGCCTGTTCTCGGCCATGCAGGCTGAACGCGAAAAACTGGCCCGTAAAGACCGCCCGTGGAGCGACCTCTCCAACCCGTTCTGGCGCTACTGGGCATTACAAGGTGCAATGCTGGTATTGGCCTTCGTGATCGGAGGTCTCTCGGGGCTCGCACTGTTCCTGATCCAAGCGGGCGTCGCCATCTGGCAGCTAGAATTGGTTAATTACGTCGAACATTATGGCCTGACGCGCAAACATCTGGGCGCAGGCAAGTATGAGCATGTCCAACCACGCCACTCATGGAATGCGTCACAGAAAGCGTCGAACTGGCTGCTCATCAATTTGCAGCGCCACTCGGACCACCACTATAAACCCAACCGCCGCTTTCCACTGTTGCAACACCACCCTGAGGACGCCGCCCCGCAATTGCCCTATGGCTATCCGGTGATGACGGTCGCCGCGATGATCCCACCGCTGTGGCGTCGCATCATGAACCCGCGCGTCCGCGCTTGGCGGCGCCAATACTATCCCGAAGTTACGGACTGGACGCCCTATAACAAATTGCAAAACCCGCTGCCACGTGCCTGACCGCAGCACGCGTCAGCGTGCTGCCCGGCCCAACGATCCGCCTTGCATCTTCGATGCATGGTTGATCGGCGGGAGCCCTCACCCGGTCATCACCCATACATCCATCGGGGCCTCCACCCCCCGGACCGCACGATTTTCGTGTTTCGCAAACCCCGCCATCAGCTCGGATACGTTGCGGCCTTCTTCCTCCAAACGGCTCCGAACTGCGTCGCTCATGATGACTTTTGCCTGAAACTCGCGAGTCTGCGCCTCAAGCTTCGCGGCCACATTCACCGCATCCCCTATCACCGCAAATTCCAAACGGTTGGCGCCGATATCCCCCAGAACGACCGCGCCGAAATGGACCCCGATCCCCACACGTATCTCAGGCTCGCCCGTACGGCGGCGTTCCACGTTCCAACGGTCAATCACATCGATCATCCCACGCGCGCAGGCCACTGCATTACTCGCATCCTGCGGTGTCGGCACCGGCGTCCCAAACGTGGCCATCAACCCGTCACCCAGGTATTTGTCCAGCGTTCCGTGATGGCGGAACACTTCGGCCTCCATCCGGGCGTGAAAGCCGCGCAGGGCTTCAATCACATCATATGGGTCGCGCCCCGCGGCATATCTGGTGAACCCGACGATATCGATGAACAGGACGGCAATTTGCTCTTTGCGCACCTGCTTCAGCGGCTCATCATTCTGGCTCAGCTCATCCACCACGTTCGGTGAGAAATACCGCGACAGGTTTGCCCTTTCGCGCTCCAACCCCGCATTCGACATCAGCAACCGATTGAGCCGCCGCATCGACACGCCCAATGTCACCGCCACCATCATGAACACGATCACCTGTTGAATACGCTGCGCTGGCATAAAGCTGTTGGGGTCCAGCAATTCTGCCACATCGGGATAGCCAGCCAATGCCTCAGCCACACGCTCGCTGAGACCGGGCATCGGGGTTGCAACCCACCAGGCGATGATCCATCCTGCTGTCCAGACCCCTGCCGTCCATGATCCGATCGCAATCACCGTGCGCCAGGAATAGGCCAACGTACCGGCCGCCAGAATGATGAAAAAATACTGGAAATTGTCGAACCGGTACTGCATCGCCAACGGTCGGACATCGTCGCTGAACGGGTTGGGCACAATCATCCCCAGTGTCATGATCAGCAGGTCCACAAAGATCAAAAGCAGCTCGGTCCGCGATTGCCCCACACGCCCCGCGCGCCGGATAAACCAGCCGTTGGCGCAGATCAGCAGCAAGATGAAGTGATACCACAGCACTTCCCATTGCGGATTCAGGTAGATCAGCAGCACACCAGTCAGCGCCATCGCGATCCAGCGAGCGCGGACCGCAAGTTCAAGCCCCTCGCGCTTGTGTCGTTCCATCGCGGCTTCGGTATATTTGTTTTCCAGATCGAAATTGTCCGGGCGGGTCACAAAGAACCGGTCAAAGCGGGACTCGCTGGCTGTGGTTTCCGACATTGCACAAGCTCCTTCACTGCACCGCAGGATACAGAAGGCCCGTTTCGAAACCAGATGTTGAAAAACAAAAGACCCCGCCGAGATCGGCGGGGCAAGGCTTAGTGCCTTGTGTCAGGCCACAGGCACCGGCGGTGTTGGTAAAATCAGTTCATCTCGGCCCGGATCTGCTGACGCAACACGTCAATCGGCACCGTTTTGCCGTCGCGTTTAAAGCACCAGTAGGTCCAGCCGTTACAGGACGGCGCGTTTTCCAGCTGCGCCCCCACTTGATGGATCGAGCCCTTGACGTTGTTGCCCACCAGCGTGCCGTCGGCACGGACTTTGGCCTTGTGGCGCTGGTTCATGGAATACAGTTCTTCACCCGGGCGCAGCATCCCACGTTCAACCAGTTGGCCGAAGGGCACGCGCGGCTCGGCACGTTTGCTGGCGCTGACCTCCAGCGCCTCACGGTCGAACTTACGGACCTTCGAGATGCGCTTTTCAGCGACCTTGCGATAGCTTTCCTCGCGCTCGATGCCGATGAATTCGCGGCCCAGCATCTTGGCAACTGCACCTGTGGTTCCGGTACCGAAGAACGGATCAAGGATCACGTCGCCCGGATTGGTCGAGCCGATCAGCACACGGTGCAACAGCGATTCCGGTTTCTGCGTCGGATGCGCCTTGTCGCCGTTTTCATCCTTCAGGCGCTCGTGCCCGGTGCAGATCGGCAGCACCCAGTCACTGCGCATCTGAACGCCCTCGTTCAGCGCCTTTAGGGCTTCATAGTTGAACGTGTACTTTGCCCCTTCGCGTTTCGACGCCCAGATCATCGTCTCATGCGCGTTGGTAAAGCGTTTGCCGCGGAAGTTCGGCATCGGATTGGATTTGCGCCACACGACGTCGTTTAGAATCCAATAGCCCGCGTCCTGCAGGGCCGAACCCACACGGAAGATATTGTGGTAAGATCCAATCACCCAGATCGCGCCATTTGGCTTAAGCAGACGACGCGCTGCCTTCAGCCATTCGCGGGTGAATTGGTCATAAACGGCAAAGCTGGAGAATTGATCCCAATGATCGTCAACCGCATCTACCTGGCTGTTATCGGGGCGGTGCAATTGACCCTTCAACTGAAGATTATAGGGCGGATCCGCAAAAATCAGGTCCACCGACGCCTCGGGCAGACTGTTCATCACATCGATGCAGTCCCCGGATAGAATCGTGTTTAAAGGGAGCGCTTTTGCGCCCTTTTTAGTGGTTGTTGTCATTTGTACTGCCTCAAGTATCCACGGCGCTTTTGCGCTCATTTGGTTGAGACAAGGATGAGTCAAAGTCGATTCGCCGTCAATTTCTTTTTTGAATCAGCGACTTACGATTTACTCTTGATACAAGATATTGTGTACCGGCTTGAAGGAACGTCTATGGTGTGGGGTCACACCAAGATTTTGCAGCGCGTCCTTGTGTTGTTTCGACGGATAACCGGCGTTTGTCTCCCATCCGTAGCCCGGATGCTGTTGCGCCAAATCCACCATCAGTTGATCGCGCCAGTTTTTGGCGACGATCGAAGCCGCCGCAATCGACACAGAATGCGCATCGCCTTTGACCACCGCCCTCGCGGGGATCGTCAGGCCTCGTGGAATCATGTTCCCATCGATCAGCAGGTAATCAGGCGGCGGGTCCAGCGCTGCCACCGCGCGCTCCATCGCCAGATGTGAGGCCCGCAAGATATTGTGTTCGTCAATCTCGGCCACTGACGCCTCGGCAATTGCGATCTCGGCCTTCTCACGCAGGGCTGCCTCTAACGCGGCGCGCCGTTTCGCCGTCAGCTTTTTGGAATCGTTCAGCCCGTCAGGAATATCACTGGGGTTCAGAACCACGGCTGCGGCTACCACCGGTCCGGCCAGCGGTCCGCGCCCAACCTCGTCGACACCTGCGATCCGCAGAAATCCACGCGCCGCTGCGGCATTCTCAATTTCATAATCCGGAGTCGTCATACCCCCGGAAAACCGCGTTTTGCCACCCACCGCAAGAAAAAAGGAGAGAGCAGCTTGCGCCGCCCTCCCCCGCACAGCGCTTCTGTGGCGCCGCTCCTGCTCGAAAACCGTTACTTGTAACTAACGCGGTATCCTTTCTGGCGCAGACAACCGGGGTGGTATGCCCGCTTGACCTTTTTGCCATTCCAGAACCTGACCTTGCACTGGTTAGGCAGGCTATTGCTGTATTTGTAATGCTTGCCCAGACAGGTCTGCCCCAACAGTCGTTGATTGGGCGAATACCCTTTGAACGTGCGCAAGCATCGTTGCGGCAGGCTGTAACGCGCAACACGCGGAGGCAGCGGGCGTACGTGATGTGGCCGGTGCTTTGGCCGGGTGTGTACGTGTTTCTGGGGCGCCTTATATATGTGATTGTAGTTGTGCGTCACGTTGTTCTTTTTGCTCTTGTCGTCGAAATGCTTCACAGCGGCGCCAATCAGCGCAATGGCTGCAAGCCCGCCAAGAATATCCTCGACATCCGCGGCCCGCGCCTGAGACGCGGAAATACCGGTGATGGCAACTGCCGAGGCCACGATCAGGGCAATGAATTTCTTATGCATGGTGCTTGTCCTTCAGTAGTCTTGAGGTGACCCGGTGGCGGGCCGTGTGCTGATGACCCGACACTGGCCGCGCCTCGTTCAGACAGGCAATAACGGGCCGGTGTTATCCGATATCAGGCCCGCGAAACCCCTTAGGTTATTGAATATCGTGCCAACACATGCGCAGGATGCGGCCTATGAAACAGATCCTCTCTTCTCTGGCCCTGTTGGCCCTGATATCGCTTGGCACCACCGCTTCGGCGGCCGATTGCTATGCCGACTACAAGGCCAAGCAGGACAATCCACTGCGCCTGCATTATGGCGTCATGCAGGTATCGGCTTGCGGTAAAGGGCAGGCTAAAAAAGAAGTCGCCCAACGCCTCAAGGGGTCGGGCTGGACCCTGCTGAACGTCATGTCCGTGTTCGGGCCGGAAGGGTTGGATAAAAGGAAGGTCAATGCCGGAAAATTCTATCTCCGTTACTGAGGCCCGCCGATCTGGTGTCAGACTGGTCGGCGCGGGCATCGCGGCGATCGTGGTGATTCTGGTAACAGCGGCCATCTTTTTATTCTGGACCCTGCCCGATGCGAACGCATTCAACGCCCGGGTCGAACGATTGTTCATCGAAAGCGATCTAACCTCGCAAACTGAAATCCGCTTGCTTGAGATATTGGCGCAATCGGGCACCGCTTTTGCCGATACACTGTCCAGCTACCGAATGGTGATTTTCGTGTTGCTGGTTTTTGCCACTGCTATGTTGGTAACGGCGCTGGTGTTTCTGGTAATGCTGGTGTTGTTGAACCGGCGAATGGCACAGATCGAACGCACCGGCATTCAGGTCACCTCGCTGTTGATCAGCCGCGAGGAAAATACCGTCTATCTGAACAACATGGATTTCAAACTGACCCCCGCGGCAATGGAGACCTTGTCGGTGCTGGCCGAATCCCGGCTGGACGACGAGGTCCTGTCCGGCGTCCAGATCGAGTCGATGATTTCGGGCAAAGACACCGCCGATTGTGACGAGGCCGCAGGTGCCACACGGATCAAACGGCTGCGCGATGCCTTGGGCAATCAGATGGTCAGTGAGTTGCTGGTCAAGAATATCGCCAAAAAAGGCTATATGCTGTCGATCGAAAAAGATGTGATTCAGATGGTCTGACTTTGCCGCATCCCACAAGGTATGTGTGATAAAATGCCAGTTATCCCCCTTGGAATGCTTGCCCCAAAGGCCCATCCTATTACCAAGCGGGTCAGGGAAACTGATGATGAACGTCCATACCACACCGCCGACCAAAGGCTATGGGATATCGGTCGAATCGCTGAAAGGTCGGATCGCGATCTATCGGGATGACACCCTGTTGGCCGAAAGCACCGACGCGAAAGTCATGTATGAAACGCGGCTGCCGGCCACAATTTACGTCCCGCGCGCAGATGTCTGTGTCGATCTTGGTGCAGAAACCGAGTTGCAGACGTTTTGCCCATTCAAGGGAACGGCGACCTATCACGATGTCATTCTGAATGGGCAACGGCTGACCAACTCAGTCTGGGCCTATGAAGAAGCACTGCCTGAAAGCGCCGCCATTCAGGGCTATGTCGGGTTTATGCCATCGACCTATACACGGGTCGACTTGGGCGAAAACCAACTGCGAGATACCGAGGATGGCAATATCAGCGGCCCTCTGATTGATTGGCTGATGCGTGGTGCATCCAACCTCAGCACGCCGGAAGCCTTCACCAAGGCGTTGGCCGAAAAGATGTTGGAACACGGCATCGCCATTCAACGGCTCAGCATTCTGGCCTGGTCTCTGCATCCGCTGATCGCAGGCAAGCATTATATCTGGGAAAAAGGTAAGGCCGAGATTTCTACTAACGTGCCCACGTATGAAATCCACGATCACCCGGCCTATATCAACAGCCCCCTGCGTCACGTCTCGAACGGGCTGGGCGGTGTGCGCCAGCGGTTGAACGACGAAAACCCCCAAAACAGCTTCCCGATTATGGAGGACCTGCGGGCCAAGGGTGCCACCGATTACGTCGCCATGCCATTGCCGTTCTCGGACGGGCGGACAAATGTCCTGACCCTGACCTGCGATCATCCTGATGGGTTTACAACAGAAAACCTCGGGTTGGTGTTCGAGTGCTCATCTGTCATTGCCCGCTTTTACGAAGTTTTCATGCAGCGCGAGAACGCACAGGTGTTGCTTGAGACTTATGTCGGCAAACGCTCGGGCGCGCGGGTGCTGGGCGGTGAAATCCGGCGCGGCGACGGGGATGAGATTGATGCGGCCATTATGTTCTGCGACCTGCGCAATTCGACCAGCCTGGAAGAGCAGCTTGGCCGTACCGCCTATATCAACGTGCTGAACGACTTTTTCGAAACCGTGTCCGATATCGTGCATAACAATGGCGGCGAAGTATTGAAGTTCATCGGTGACGCTGTTCTGGCAGTCTTTCCCGAGGGTGAAGATTCCATGGTCGCGCGCCGAAACGCGCAACGCTCAGCCGTTGAAATTGTCGAAAAACTTGGTGAGTTGCGCCAATCTGGCTCAGACGTTCATTGCGATTGCTCGATCGGGGTTGCCTATGGTCGGGTCACATATGGCAATGTCGGATCGCGCGAACGGCTGGATTTCACAGTCATCGGACAGGCCGCAAATGTCGCGGCCCGGTTGGGGGAATACAGCAAAACGATCGGTCAGCGCATTGTCGTCTCGGCCGATATTCAGCCTGCATGCGCGGATGCTTTGTCATTGGGCGAGGTCAAGCTGCACAATGTGTCCCAGCCAGTGACCGCATTTGCACTCAGAACTTCGGCGGATGCCGTGTTGAACGCCTGAATTTTCGAATAGTTATCTGTGTCGCGCCCAGGTTACGCCCCCAGCAAAATCAGCGCCGTTTGAGCAGGGGAAATCGTGTTTTGCAGCTGTGCAATCTGGCTGCGTGCAAGATATTGGTCTGTCAGCCGGGCCACCGACGCCTCGTCGGTAAATTGGGCCAGATCGTCTGATCCAGTCAGGCCCGACAATCTATCCTTGAAAACCTCAAGCTGCCTGTCGATGTCCAACTGCGCGAAACTTGATGGCAGCCCCAGCGCCGTCTCCATCATGCTTCGCAGCGGCGGTTGCCCCATCAGGTCGAACCACTTAGTGTCCGAATTGCTGTCCTGCGCGGCCAGATCCGCCAAGGTATGTTGCGTATAAAGCGATATGCGCATCGTCTCATCGCTCTCACCCACAGCGATTTCGAACCGAGACACGACATTGTCCTGCGCAATTGCTTCCATAAAGGTGGTCAAACCCGTTCTGCGCACCTCGCCCGGACCTAGGCCGAAGGCTTCGGAAAACTCCCGATACCGCTTATCGGCCAGACGGTTGGACAATGCATCCTCGGCGCTTGTCCCATCGGACAGAATTTTCTGGATGAAATAGCGATTGTTGATGTCATCCTCTAGCCCGAAGGCGCCCAGCGCCACTTGCAGCAACCGCCTATCCGAAACCAATTCCTCAGCCGTCTGTACCTTGCCGATATTGCTCAGAAAGTACTTTGTCTCTCGTTCATTGACTGGCGAGGCCGAAAAGCTTTCGAGCTGCGTATCATAGGTACGCTGCAAAAAACGCCAGCCGACAATACCATCAGAGGGGATGACAGGCCGGAATGTCATTGCTGATACGCCATCAACCGTTCTTCACGCGGCAACAGCGCCCGCAGGGATTTCAGGCATTTGTAATACTGTTCGGCCAGTAAAGCCTCAGTAGCTTCGGACAGAACACGACGACTGTCGGCATCGGTGAAGACCTGGCTCAACTCTTCAACCCGCCGCAAAAGCTGTTGCCGCGCCCGCTCAGGCTCCATATCGCCGGACAAGACAAGCTGGGCGGCATAACACACCCGCCGCACCGGGGTAGTCACCTCATCCGGATGAATGGCATCCCGCAGGCGCAGGACATTTGCGTCCGGCGTCATGATTGAAAAGCGGCTGCGGCGATCTCCGTTTTCGACAACCACGCCGTTTATCAGCACCCTCTCTTTCGGTGCCAGTTTCAGAACCAGCCCCCCCATCAGGTAGCACCCATCTGACGCAGGCCGCGCAGGACGGCCATATTGATCTCAAGCAGCGGCTCAACGGTCGCCTTATTGCCCAGAACCTGACTGCTGTGTTGCTCGGTGAATTCTGCCAGATAGAAGATTCGCGCGCGCAATTCATTGGGCAGCGCGTTGTCCGAGTCGGACACGCCAGCTGCCAGAACGGTCCACAAGCGACGATTTTCGTGTAGCGCGTGAACGAACCCTCCGAAATCGGTTTTGCGTCGGGCCGCCGCAACCTTGAGCCGATGCGTGATCTTCGAAATCGCCTCGTACTCGGTATCGCGCGGGGTGCGGGTCGGGGCGGTCTGCGCGTAGGCACGTTGTGCAAGAGTTTGCGGTGTCACTTGAAATCCTTCCAATAGGCCGTCTTTTGGCGATCAGAGTCGGGGCGCGTCTGGGCGCCCCGACCAGGTTCCGAAAATTAACGGAACAGCGACAGGATCGACTGCGGCGCCTGATTGGCAATCGACAGCGATTGAGTGGCCAGCTGCTGCTGAACCTGAAGAGCTTGCAGACGAGCCGAGGTCTCTTCCATATCGGCGTCAACCATCGAACCGATGCCGGACTTGAACGAGTCGGTCAGTTTGGAAACGAAATCCTGCTGTGTTTCGATACGGCCCTGCGCCGAACCAAAGGCTGCCGCTGCATCAATCGACGTGTCGATCAGTGTTTCTATGGTGCCCAGCGCGGCTGCCGCGCCTGCATCTGTCGAAACGTCAATCGAGCTGAGTGCGCCAAGCCCACCGGAACCAGCATTAGTGAATTGAGCCGACACGGTAATGTCCTGATCCGCATCCGCACCAGCCGTTGCCGTACCTGTAGTAAAGGACAGGGTGTTCGGCGATCCCGAGTCATAGTCGACTGCGACACCTGTGATGCCCAGCGCATCAACCTGGTTCTTGAGGCCAACAGCAACAAGAGCATCTGTATATGCATCGTCATAGGTTCCAGAGGGATCCAGATCGCTGGCTTGAATGGTGTACGACACATCCTGATCACCGACTCGGATCGAGACACTATCACCGACTTCAAAGTTGTCAGTCGAGCTGTCGATCACAATGTCACCTGACCCGCCGGCTTTATCCATGGTAAAGCCTGCAACATCATTGTCAGTGGTCGCGCCTCCCGAACCTGCAAGTACGCCTTTGGCAGTATAACCGCCAATGGACAGGTCCTGACTTGCAACCGAAATCGACGACGAATTCACTGCACCAGTGCTATCCCGATCAAGTGAGGACAAGATCGAAGCAGTACCGGCCGAGCCGTCCACAAGGTTAAGCCCGTTGAACTGTGCCGCACCAACAACCGACGCAATCTGATCCCGCAGAGCGGTCACATCATCGTTGATCTTGCCGCGGTCAACGTTGTCCTCCTGCGCGGCGACGATTTTCTCTTTCATCTGCGTCAACAGATCGGTCACGGTTTCCGACGCGTTCCGCGCCACCGCAACGGTCGATTCACCCAGCGCGAGACTGTCTTTGATCGCGTTGAAGCCCTTGACGTCCGACTCCATGACTTTGGAGATTGCCCAGACGGCCGAGTTGTCCTTGGCAGTTGCGACGTCCTTACCGGTCGAGATCGCGTTCTGGGTCATCTCCAGATTCTTGTTGACCGATTTCAGGGTTTGCAGCGCCACCATTGCGCCGTTGTTTGTCAGAATGCTGGACATAGCTTTCTTCCTTTTCCGTTCGGGCCCTTTGCGCCCATGCTTACCCCGCACCACATGCGGGCTTTGACGTCTTTCTGATCAATGCGATCCGCCGTCGGGCTGTTCGCGCCACCTGTTGTTTCAGATGCCCGGCCACCTTTGCCCCTGATCCCCTAACGGAATGCTAAAGCCCCTCACTGAGAAAATTCGGATTTGAATCAAACCCGCTCCTATGCCCGTTTTTCCAGTTTCGCATTGCGACGCACGGCGTATCCGTTGCGCTGCCCGTCCGCTCCGTAGGTGCTGAACTCCTGCCGAACGCGCCGCAATTCGGCCATACGGCTGGCAACGGCCCGAATCCCTTCGGCGGCACTGTTCAAAAGCGCCTGGTTCCGTTCGACTTTCTGCTGCAGGCGAATCAATTCGGCGCTGTCCAAAACCTGCAATTCATTGATCGCGCCGATCAGCTTTTCCTTTTCCGGTGCCATATGGCTCAGCCGGTCCAGATCCCCGTCGACAAGCGCGGATCGCTCAAGATCCAGCACTTCCTCAAGGGATCGGATCAGGTCGGTTTCAGAATTGGTTGGCATCAGTTTTCTCCATCATGGACTGGAACAAAATTTCGGACAGGCCAATGCCGCCGGATGCGGCCATCGCGCGCGCCTGATGTTGCACGAGGAAGGACGAAAACTGATCTTCGCCCGCACCGCCGCCAAAAGATTCGCTGGCCTTGCCCAACCCAGAAGATTTGAGCATTTCCGCCAGAAACGCGGCCTCCAACTCGACCGCCGCAGCCTGCAATTTCTCGACCGTGGTGAGGGGCTGAGCAGTAGGAAGGGTTGTGGAAATCTTCATCACTTTCTCCGAAATTTGCATCGAACTTTCTTGATCAAAGGCGAAAGCAGTTAAAATAAACGTAACCTCCTGCGGGCAGATTTCCGTTCACACAAACGGAGTCGGAGCAAAATGCCCAACCCACTTTCAGCACTGTTGTCTTCGTCGGGCACCGCCGCGAAACCCGATTCAACACCGCAAGAACCTCGTGCGTCCAAAGGGGCCGCGTCCTTTCAAATGGTCATGGATCAAGAGGCCGATCCGCAGTCAGCCGAGCCCGATCTCACCGACCTTTTGGTTCAGGACCCAGACACGGTGTCAGAGGTGGACGACATCGCAGCAAACGTTGAAATTCCGGATGTTTCCGATACCCCCGAGGATCAGCCGCCTGCCGAATTGCATGCGGCTGTGCCGGAAGTTTTTCCGGCTCCGGTTGCCAAGACGTTGGCTGAAAAACCAACCATGACGTCATCAACTATTGAGGCGGAGACTGAAACGGTAGACGAGACGCACCCGCCCCCTCAAAAAGCCGACAGGTTGCAACCCGCGGCGGGCCCTGCTCGGAGTGCGGTATCTCCAGCCGTTCAAGCCATGCTTTTCGGTACAGTTTCGCCAAGAAGAACGCCCCAGGCGGCCACCAATCCGCCAAGCTTTCCCGCCGGGTTTGTAACACCGAACATGCTCCCGAAAGAGAGGTTGGATCATTCGCCCATCATCCGACCCGACCTGGGCGGACCAAGTGTCCCCGCGACGCCACAGGTGGCGCGATCGCAAGCGGTGGTGCCTGATCGGGCGCCAACACTTGTACAAATGCAGCTTTTGGCCACGGATCAAACCAACACGCAGACCGAGCTTCAGACCTTTCCCGAAATCGAAGAGATATCGACCACCAGAGAGACCCCGGCATTGTCCTCTGCCCGAGATTCGGCACCATTAACACAGACCATGACATCGACGGCGCGCGCTGAAACGGCACGCGCGGTTGCCAATCAAATGGCAACCATTGTTTCGACCCGTGGACAGCAAGGCACAATCGAGGTCGCGTTAAACCCCGAAGAACTGGGACGCGTTTCGATAGTCTTTAATGGTCGCGAGGATGGTCTGCACGTAACAATCTCGGCGGAACGGCCGGAAACACTGGATATGATGCGCCGTCACATCTCGGTGCTGGAGGCCGAATTCCAGAACTTTGGGCTGGGCGACCTGTCCTTTGATCTGGGCACCTCTGCAGACGCACAGCAGGATAGGTCTGACTCGGGCGACGGCACCCGGCTTGCGGAAACGCAGGACGAGCCTGTCACCGAGGCAGGTCCCGCCATTCCGAAACTAGGCCCCGACGGCCGGATCGACATGAGGCTTTGAGCATGATCACCCCAACCCAATCGACGACGCAAGCCAATACCCAGGCCCAATCAGCATCTCAGTCACAGGCAACCTCGATCGCGTCGGATTTCGACACTTTCCTGTTGCTGATGACAACCCAGGCGCAAAATCAGGACCCGTTGGAGCCGATGGATTCGACCGAGTACGCCTCGCAATTGGCGCAATTTTCGATGGTTGAACAACAAGTTCAGAGCAACGAGCTTTTGTCCGAACTGGCGCTGTCTCTGGGCGGTATAAAGCTGGAGGATCTTGCCAATTGGGTCGGTATGGATGTCCAGACCACCGCAGCGTTCCACTTTGATGGCGAGCCTGTGACCCTGTCCGCGCAGGCTGAACCGGCGGCAGACAGTGCGATGATGGTGATCCGGGACAGTGACGGCACCGAGATCGAAAGGATTTCCGTACCGGTGACCGAGACCGAATTTGACTGGGCCGGGACAACAAGCGATGGCAACCCTTTGCCGACCGGCAGCTATTCAGCCACGCTGGAAAGCTATGACGGGGAACAGTTGCTTTCGGTCCAGCCTGTCTCAACCTACAGTCAGGTGGTCGAGGCACAGGTTGGCGAGGATGCTGTCGTGCTGACGCTGGAAAGCGGGCAAGTGGTTCCGGCGGGGATGGTGACCGGGGTCCGAACCGGAACTTGATCTGCAGGGCGGGACAGGCCAAACCAGTGCAAACTGCGACTCGTTTTTTTTGGTGAACCCACTGCCCGCCCCGACACTCCCCCCTTTGGATCTTGTTGATGACCTGCGTCACCGAAGGCTGATCGCACCTGATGCACAGTTTCAAACCCTGTATGGCGGTCGGACCAATAAGGTCTGGAAAGTGCTGGAAGAGAACGGCGGCAAGGTTTTGAAACTGTACCGAACAGGGTTGCGCAATCCATTGTTTCGCAACGATGCCGAGTTGGAAGCGCAGTGCCTAACCGCGTTGGAGCCGACCGGGTTTGCCCCGCGTCTGCGCGCGGCGGGTCAACATCAAAACGGTCGATGGGTGTTTTACGATCACGCGCCGGGTACGCCCTGGCGTAAGGACACAACCGACGTTGCCCTATTGCTCGGCAAACTACATGGGCTGGATGTGTCGGTTCCGGCGCCCCGCGGATGCAATGGCAGTGCGGATCTGGCCCGGCACGGCCAGAGCATCCTTGACGGATGCACCTCAGCCATGCGGCACCAATTGGAACAGCTAAAACCTGACGAACAGGTACAACCGACCCAACAGACTTGCCTGATACACGGCGACCCGGTTGCGGGGAACATTCTGGTTGCGCCATCCGGGCTGACCCTAATCGACTGGCAATGCCCGGCGCAGGGCGATCCGTGCGAAGACATTGCACTGTTTGTGTCGCCCGCCATGCAGCACCTGTACCGGGGGTCAGCTTTGACACCTGAGGAAGAAAATCAGTTTCTGTCCTCGTACAGACGCGCAGACATCGTGAACCGGTTCAAATCGCTGCGTCGTTGGTATGCCTGGCGGATGGCGGCCTATTGTTTGTGGCGGATAGAAAACGGGTCACCGGACTATGCCACGGGGTTGGAACTAGAACGCGCGGTGCTAGAGCGGTCATAAGTCCAATAGCCCCATCATGGCATAGGCCGGCGGCATCAATGCGCGCCGCCAGCGTCCCAGCGGAAACCGCGCCGGGACACGTGTTATGGGTTCAGGTAGCCCGGTCTCTTGCTGCAAAACCATCCGGGCCAGCGCCCGTCCGCAATAGGTCCCCATCGCCACCCCGTTACCGTGATAGGCAAACCCGGCGAACATCCCCGGTTGATCCGTCACGGGACCCACAAACGGCGTTAACCCTCGCGACAGGCAGACCATACCGGACCACATATGGGTGACATCGACCGACGCCCATTCCGGGAACATCTGCCTGAAATCGTTCAGAGCCTTCCGGCGAATGGCCGCCTCAGCCTGCGGAGACGCGCGCAACCCGCCGCGCATTCCGAACAGAAACCGTCGGTCGGGCATCAGGCGGAAATAATGCAGCAAATGGCGGGTATCGTAAGACATCTGGTCAGATGTCCAACCCTGAGCTTGCAAGTCAGCGTCGGACAAGGGGCGCGTCACCAGAACCGTGGATTGGACAGGCATATACCGGCCAGCCAGCCAGGTCGGCACGTCCTCGCTGGAGTAACCATTGGTGCAGATGAGAACGTTTGCGGCGCTGATCCGACCCGAGGCTGCCTCCAAGTCAAAGCCAGATTGCGTCTTCCGAATTGTCTGCACCGCACTGTTCTGAAACAGCTTGGCCCCAAGTGTCTGCGCCATTTGCGCCAAACCGAACAGGTATTTTCTGGGGTTCAGTGCAAACCCGACCGGGTTGGTGTACCCGCCATAAAACCGACCACCAAACCCAAGTCCGGGAAGATCATCTGGGGCGTGCAAAGTGCCCGTGGCCTCGGCCCGTTTGCTCAGCCTTTCCATCGCACGGGGGGTGTGGGCCAGTTGGGTTTCACCCTGTGAATGCACATCCGCATCTATGGCATTGGTTTTCAGCAGATCAGCGACAAGGTGAACCGCGTCCATTTCAGCTTGATCATAACTGTGTGCGGCCGCCTCACCGAATTGGCGGACCATTGCGCTGTAGCTCAGTTTTGATCCGCCCAGACAGCAAAAGCCACCATTGCGCCCCGAGGCGCCCCAACCAGGTGTCTGGGCCTCAAGCACCGCAACCGAAACACACGCGTTTGCCAGATGCAGCGCCGCTGACAGCCCGGTGAAACCGCCACCAACAATAGCGACGTCTACCTTCTGTTCACCGTTGAGAACCGGCCAGTCGGGGCTGGCAATCGTTTCGTCCCACCAGCAGTTGGTCCGGGGGCCGGGCCCATAGGTGTAATCCGGGAACAGCCGCTTCATTCGGTACGCGCAGCAGCCATTTCATCCTGCTTTTGCCGCACCATCGCGCGTTTTGTGACCAATGATGCGGTGATAACGCCCACCGTCACAATCGCGATCATGATCGTGGACAATGCGTTGATCTCGGGGCTGACACCCAGGCGCACGGCCGAAAAGATCTTGATCGGCAGGGTTGTCGCCGACGGCCCAGAAGTGAACGACGCAATCACCAGATCATCCAGCGACAGAGTGAAGGCCAGCAACCAACCCGAGATCACCGCAGGCGCGATAATTGGCAAAGTCACCAGCCGGAACGCCTGAGCGGGTGAACAGCCCAAATCCAGCGCAGCCTCTTCCAAAGATTTATCGAAGGTCACTAGGCGTGAAGACACGACGACCGAGACGAAACACATCGAAAAGGTCGTATGCGCCAGAACGATGGTCAGGATACCCCGATCCAACCCGATGCCGATGAACAGCAACAGCAGCGACAGCCCGGTGATAACCTCGGGCATCACCAGCGGCGCGTAGATCATGCCGGAAAACAGCGTGCGACCAAAGAACCGCCCACCACGCACCAACACATAGGCCGCGGCGGTACCCAAGATTGTCGCCAATGTGGATGAGAATACCGCGACGCGCACGGTCACCCAGGCTGCATCCAGAAAGGCCTCGTTCTGGATCACTTCGCCATACCATTTGGTCGAGAACCCGGCCCAGACTGTCACCAGCTTGCTCTCATTGAAGCTGAAGATGATCAGGATGATCATCGGGATATAGAGGAACGCAAATCCCAGCGTCAGGGACACCGCGTTGAACCAGCTTAGCCTGTTCATTGCTCGGCCTCCGTCTGCTTTTGCTGGTTGCGCTGGAACAGCACAATCGGGACGACAAGGATCAGCAGCAGTACCACCGCCACGGCGCTGGCCACCGGCCAGTCGCGGTTCGAGAAGAACTCTTCCCACAGCACCTTGCCGATCATCAATGTGCCCGAGCCGCCCAGCAATGATGGGATCACGAACTCACCAATCACCGGGATCATCACCAGAAAACATCCAGCGATGATGCCAGGGCGCGACAGCGGAACAGTCACCAGCCAAAAGGCCTGCAGGCGTGAGCAGCCCAGATCCTCAGCCGCTTCGATCAGGGACCCGTCCATACGCTCCAGTGACGAATAAACCGGCAGGATCATGAACGGCAGATACGTGTAGACGATGCCGATATAGACCGCCCATTGCGTGTTCAGAATGGTCAGCGGGGTCGATATGATGCCCAACCACAGCAGAAACTGGTTCAGATAGCCTTCGTTCGACAAAATCCCCATCCACGCGTAAACGCGGATCAGGAACGAGGTCCAGAACGGCAAGATCACCAGCATCATCAGCGTGGGCCGCCACTCGACCGGCGCGCGGGCCATGCCGTAGGCAATCGGATAGCCCACCAACAGCGTCAGAAAAGTCGAGATCACCGCGATTTTGACGCTGGACAGGTAGGCTTTCCAATACAGGTCATCCTCGGTCAGCCAGACGAAGTTTTCGAAATCCAGCTGGCTGAAGAACTCTTTGATCCCGGCCCAGCCCTGCGACAGGTCCAGTGTTGGCGTGTAGGGCGGAATGGCCAGTTCGGTATCCGACAACGAGATCTTCAGAACGATGAAGAACGGCACCAGAAACAGCGCCAGCAGCCAGACATAGGGAACGGCAATTAGAAACGCGCGGCGCATCAGCTGGCCAGCAGAACCGCGGCCGTCGCTGTCCAAGACAGCCAGACCGGGTCTTCCCAGGTGAACGACCGGCGCGAGATTCGACGGGTATTGGCCGTCTGCGCCTTGATGATCGTGCCGTTTGCAAGCTCGACATGATAGGTAGACAGGTTGCCCAGATAGGCGATGTCATGCACCTTGCCCTGCACCGCGTTGATCGCATCTGCCGGACGATCCGCCGAGATCGTCACTTTTTCGGGCCGGATCGCCAGATGGCAGGTCTGACCGCTAGAAAACCCATTTGCTGAGGTTGCCGTCAGCGGTGCCTGCCCCTCGGCCCAGTCGATCTGATAGGAGTCTTCACCGTTGGCGGACGCCCGGCCCTCGATGATGTTCACATCCCCGATGAAATCCGCAACATAGACCGAGTTCGGGTTTTCATAGATGCGATCCGGCGTTTCCACCTGCATCAACTTGCCCTGATCCATCACGGCGACACGGCTGGCGACGGTCATCGCCTCTTCCTGATCATGGGTCACGATCACAAAGGTGGTGCCGGTCTTTTCCTGAATGTCCATCAGTTCAAACTGCGTGTCCTGCCGCAGTTTCTTGTCCAACGCGCCCAGCGGTTCATCCAGCAACAGCAGCTTTGGTGCCTTGGCCAGCGACCGCGCCAGCGCCACACGCTGACGTTGCCCACCCGAGATCTGATGCGGCTTGCGGCGGGCAAATTGTTCCAGTCGGGTCAGGCGCAGCATCTCTTCGACACGCTCTTCCAAGTCATGCTTGGGCATGTTGTCCCGGCGCAGGCCGAAGGCAATATTGTCCCAGATACTGAGGTGCGGGAACAGTGCGTAGGACTGGAACATCATGTTCACCGCCCGCTTGTTCGGCGGGATCGGGTCGATGTCCTGACCGCCCAACATGATGTGCCCTTCGGTCGGCGTTTCGAACCCCGCCAGCATCCGCATCATGGTGGTCTTGCCGCAGCCCGAAGGCCCCAGCAAAGCAAAGAATTCTTTTTCGAAGATATCCAGAGACAGGTTGTCGATGGCCGTGAATTCACCAAACCGTTTGGTGACATTCCGGAACTGGATCAAAGGTTTCGCCTGTGGATCATTCCACGGCTCAAAGACGTCAGAGTTCAAAACGGCCCCCATGCATCAATCTGGGAAATGGCACAGGGCGGGCCAATCCGCCCTGTGCAGATAACCGGTCAGGTGCCCGATTTGATCTTGGTCCACAGACGGGTCACCACCCGTTGTGTTTTCGACGGGTATGGCGTCGTGATGTAGAGATTCTGCATGGTAGCATCATCAGGATAGATCGCCGGATCACCGATCACGTCTTCTACAAGAAACTCCTGTGACGCCTTGTTGCCATTGGCATAGTAAACGTAGTTCGATGCAGCGGCCATGTTATTGGCATCCAGAATAAAATCCAGGAACTTGTGTGCACCTTCTGGGTTCGGAGCATCCGCCGGAATTGCCATCTGGTCGAACCACATCAACGAGCCTTCGGCAAATGGGTGGTATTCAATGTTGACACCGTTGTCAGCCTCTGCTGCGCGATCGCGTGCCTGAAGAATATCGCCCGACCAGCCGACGGCTACGCATATATCTCCATTGGCCAATGCGTTGATATATTCCGAACTATGGAACTTTTGGATGTGAGGGCGGACGCTAGTCAGAACCTCTTCGACTTTCTTGATGACGTCAGGATCGTGGCTATCAGGATCTTCGCCTATGTACTGCAAAGCCATTGGTATCATCTCGGCTGGCGCGTCCAGGAAGTGCACCCCACAAGAGGCCAGCTTTTTCATGTTCTCAGGCTTCAGCACCAGATCCATGCTATTGAGGGCGACGTCATCACCCAGCACTTCTTTGACTTTGTCGACATTCACGCCGAGTCCAGTGGTGCCCCACATGTAGTTTATCGAATACGCGTTGCTGGGATCATAACCCGCGGTACGTTCCTGGATTACGTCCCACAGGTTGCCCGCGTTGGATAGTTTGGACGAATCCAACTCCTGAAATGCACCAGCCTGTATCTGGCGCTGAAGGAATGTTCCGGACGGCACCACAACGTCATACCCCGAACCACCGGCCAACATCTTGGTTTCAAGAACCTCATTGCTGTCGAACACATCATAGATCAGCGTCAGGCCGGTTTCTTCCTCGAACTTGGACAGCAGTTCCTCATCGATATAGTCGGACCAGTTGTAAACACGCACCTCTTCGGCAAAGGCCGCCGAAGTCCCCAGC
The DNA here is from genome assembly GCF_013032005.1 of Ruegeria atlantica. Classification (GTDB taxonomy): domain Bacteria; phylum Pseudomonadota; class Alphaproteobacteria; order Rhodobacterales; family Rhodobacteraceae; genus Ruegeria; species Ruegeria atlantica_A. The sequence continues at coordinate 37,159 of NZ_WQBE01000008.1, read as the reverse complement.
GCGATGACCGCTGTCATGGTCAGCGTTTTGATTGTCATTTTCTTCTCCCTGCAAGTGTACGGGTATAATCCCGTTTTTTTGGATTTGATCAAGTTTTGCGTTTTCCCCCGATCCCGCGTATGGTTTCACGAGGCCTGAAACCTGGCAAGACATCATCACTGGAAACGGGGCAAACCAATTGGATTTGATCAAAAATAAGGCATCCAGCGCGAAGGTAGAGACCGAAAAACGACCCGCGCACGAACAGGTCTATCAAACCCTCAAAGCGCAGATCATGTTCGGCGACTTGGTGCCGGGACAGCCCGTCACGATACAGGGGCTGACTGATTCGCTGGGGGTAGGAATGACCCCCGTGCGTGAGGCGATTCGCCGCTTGATCTCGGATGGCGCGCTGGTGTTTCAGGGCAACCGCAGGGTCAGTGTACCGCTGTTGTCGGCGGGAGATGTTGAACAGATGATATTTGCCAGAATTTCAATAGAATCAGAGCTTTCAAGCCGCGCGGCTGCGAATATGAACAGCGCGGATATCGAAAACCTTGAACGGATCGATCAGCGGCTTGACCGCACAATCGCAGACGGCGACGTCAGCGGTTATCTGCATCTGAACCACACGTTTCACGAAACCCTCTATTCCTTTGCTGACGCCCCAATTCTGCTTGATCTGACCGAGCGGCTCTGGCTGAGATTCGGGCCGTCTCTGCGTGTGGTCTGTGGCCGTTTCGGCACGCAAAGTCTGCCGGACCGGCATAAGGACATTATCACCGCGCTGCGCGCAAAAGATGCGAAAATGGCAGCAAAAGCCACGGCTCAGGATATCGAACAGGGGATGGAACTGATGGCCGACGCCCTGACCGACGGCTAGAAATTGGCGATTCGATTGACAGGGAAAAATTTGATCATATTGTAAATGCCAACCGCTTTTGCAGGAGACGTCCGGATGTCCACTATCACCAATCACATGCCCACCGCTGAATTGCAGGCGCTGGATGCTGCCCATCACATGCACCCGTTCTCGGCCAATAGTTCGCTTGGCCAGGAAGGCGCCCGCGTCATCACCCGCGCCAATGGCGTCTATCTGACCGACAGCGAGGGCGAAGAGATTCTGGACGCCATGGCCGGTCTGTGGTGCGTCAATATCGGCTATGGTCGCGATGAACTGGCCGAGGTCGCCGCCCGCCAGATGCGCGAGCTGCCGTATTACAACACCTTCTTCAAAACGACCCATGTGCCTGTCATCGCGCTCGCCGCGAAGCTGGCAGAACTGGCGCCGGGCGATCTGAACCACGTCTTCTTCGCCGGTGGCGGATCCGAGGCGAATGACACCAACATCCGTCTGGTGCGCACCTATTGGGCCGAAAAAGGCCAGCCCGATAAAAACATCATCATTAGCCGCCACAACGCCTATCACGGCTCGTCCGTGGGGTCCGCGTCTCTCGGGGGCATGGCCGGGATGCACGCGCAGGGCGGCATTCCGATCCCCAACATCCACCACATTAACCAACCGAACTGGTGGGCCGAAGGCGGCACCATGACCCCCGAGGAATTCGGCCTAGCCCGCGCGCGCGAGTTGGAAGACGCCATTCTGGAGCTGGGCGAAGACCGCGTTGCCGCCTTTATCGCCGAACCCGTGCAAGGTGCGGGCGGCGTGATCGTGGCACCCGACAGCTACTGGCCCGAGATTCAGCGGATCTGCGATAAATACGATATCCTACTGATCGCGGATGAGGTGATTTGCGGATTTGGCCGCACGGGCAACTGGTTCGGCTCAGAAACCGTAGGTATCCGACCGGATATCATGACCATCGCCAAGGGGCTCAGCTCGGGCTATGCGCCCATCGGGGGGTCCATCGTCAGTGATGAGATCGCCAAGGTCATCGGCGGCACCGAGTTCAACCATGGCTACACCTATTCCGGCCACCCGGTCGCGGCTGCCGTTGCGCTGGAAAATCTGCGCATCCTCGAAGAGGAGAAGATCGTCGAACACGTCCGCGACGTGGCCGCGCCCTATTTGAAAGAGAAATGGGAGGCGCTGGCCGATCACCCGCTGGTCGGTGAGGCCAAAATCGTCGGCATGATGGCCTCGATCGCGCTGACGCCAGACAAGGCCAGCCGCGCCAAATTCGCCTCGGACCCCGGCACGGTCGGCTATATCTGCCGCGACCGCTGCTTTGCCAACAACCTGATCATGCGCCATGTGGGTGACCGGATGATCATCTCACCCCCGCTGATCCTGACCCCTGCGGATATCGACGAGATGTTCGTGCGGATTTACAAGTCGCTGGATGAGGCACATGCCGAAATCATCGCGCAGGGCTTGATGAAGGTGGCGGCATAGGTCGGCGTTCAGAGTAACTACGAAACGCAAGGGGCGGTTGGATTAACAACCGCCCTTAGCTTTGAAGATCCGAGTCTTGCTCTGCCTCATTAGGTTATATGTGACAGAGCTAAATTTCGTCCGGAGAATAGACACTCCGGCTCCAGCTATCATCGTACTCTCCCAAAACTCGGGACAACCCCAATAGTGACACAAAAAGTCGTGCGTAAAAATCCCGCGACATGAGTGGCTCGTTTTCATCCAGCAACTGAACAAGTTTGGCGACTTCGGTAGCAAAGACATCATAGACCTCTTTGTCCGTGGACGTTGGATCCAACGTCCAGATGTCGTGTTTGTCATAGTACTGCGCTGGTTGTGGTGTGTCTTCGGTCATAGTGCGGCCTCATCATTTGAGGCACACTTGGGATTGATGAAGCTACCGGCAATATACGTGGCGGGTAGTCACAACAAAATGGCGGCCGAGACCATAAGATTCAGACTAAGACACCTCAGTGACGTTAGTGTTTGAAGCCGCCCTTGCATATTCAAGCTGACGAAATCATCCGGCAGTAAATTCGGCACAGTTGGTACGTTCGTACGACGCCGGTCGTGTTTGGCTCGGTTCGCCTGTGTCTATACCCTGTGTATCAGTTCCAGCCTCTGTCAGGCGAGCTAGCAGTTTTCAGCGCTAAGCAAAGCTCAGCACACGAGCATTGCAACCGCATCGCGCGGGAATATAAAAATTGTCGCGCGATAAAAAACTTGATTTGATGCATCTTAGATTCAAATATATGAATGCGGTCCAGTTTTTTATTACCTCTACTGGCGTCGCGACCCGCTAAACTGCTGGGTCCACCTCCCGTCTATCGTAGTGAGTGCCGGTAGTCGGGAGGTTACTCATCCCATAAAGCCAAAAACTGAGAGAATGTCCGCACCACGCACCTAAACACTGTACAGGACCCGTTCGTTATCACCGCAACCGCTCTAATAGTTTCAAACTGGCATATCCATCCGGGAGCAGCCCCTGCGCCAACTGATACGCGCGGACGGCGTCGGTCGTGTTTGGTCCGGTGCGCCCGTCGATGCCCTGCGTATCAAAGCCAGCCTCAGTCAGGCGGGATTGAAGTTCCTTTTTCTCGGTGAAACTCAGCACCCGGTCACCGCGCGGCCAGTTGGCTTGAAACGGCGCTTGGCCGGCCAGACGGTCGGACAGATGGCCGATACCGATCACATAGGCGTCGGCACCGTTGTATTTCTCGATCACGCCGAAATTGTCGAAGATCATCAGCGCCACGCCCTGCCCTCCGGCGGGCAATAGAATGGCCGCCTGTCCGTAATCCGGCACCGGCGTACCATTGCGACCCAACACGCCGCGCGCGGCCCAGTCAGAGGGCATCAATGTATAACCCCGTTTGGCCACGGCATAGTCGAACCCTTGCGGCAAACGTACTTCGACACCCCAAGGCTGACCCTTGGTCCAGCCGTGCCGCGCTAGGTAGGCGGCGGCAGAGGCCAGCGCATCGGTCGGGTCCTCGGACCAGATATCGCGCCGCCCGTCGCCATCGAAATCCACCGCGTGATCCAGGTATGAGGTCGGCATGAACTGCGTGTGACCCATCGCACCCGCCCAGCTGCCGACCATATTCCCGGCACTGACATCCCCGGCCTGAACGATCCGCAAAGCCGCGATCAACTGAGTTTCAAAGAACTGCGCCCGCCGCGCGTCAAAGGCCAGAGTCGCCAGTGAACGGATGGTCTGATCACTGCCCCTAAACGTCCCGAACGAGGTCTCGAGCCCCCAGATCGCCGTTACAACCTCTTTCTCGACGCCATATTGCGCCTCGATCCGGGTCAGGGTCGCGTGATGGCGTTCCAGCCCGGCGCGACCGTTGCGGATTCGCGTGTCTGACACAGCGGCATCCAGATACTCCCAGATCGGTTTTGAAAACTCGGCCTGATTGCGATCCCGTTCGATGATTTTTTTGTCATAGGTCAGGCCCGCCAGCGCCCGGTCCAGCGTCGCGACTGAAATGCCCTGTTGTTCTGCCCGTTCGCGGAACGCCCCCAGCCACGCCTGAAACCGCGCGTTTCCTTCGGTCGACACCCGATACTCCTTAGCTGAAGGCCGCACGACCGGTCGGAGGGACACGGTTATATCAGCCGAGGCCAGCTGAAAGGTCTGTGACCTATCCGCTGAATTGTGGGATTCCGCCTGCACAATGGATGCCCATAATGCAGCGGCTATGATGCCACTTACGCATTTACGCATTCCGAAATTCCTGATTACTGCTCGCCCTCAGGATAGCGCAAAGTGAGAGATTCACAAAGCGCTCAAGTCAAAATGCCTGACGCGCCCGGCCAAACGGAATAAGCTGCTGAGATGACACCCTTTGACGATCCAAAAGTTGCCGCCGCATTTGACGCGCTGCCAATTGATGCTCGTGCCGGAGCGCTTGCCCTGCGTGACTTGATCTTTGACACCGCCGCGTCCTCGCCCGACGCGCAGCCTTTGCAGGAATCGCTGCGCTGGGGTCAGCCCGCCTATCTGGCCCCAAAGGGTTCAACAATCCGGATTGGCACGCATAAGGCCGCGCAGTTTGCCCTGTTCGTCCATTGCCAAAGCCGGTTGATGGGTGATTTCACCTCGGCCTTTCCCGAAGAGGATCGGCTGGATGGCAACAGGGCCGTGTTGTTTGACGACCCCGCGCAGATCGACCCGACGCGCCATGGCTGGCTGATTGCGCGGGCGCTGACCTATCACCTCTGACGGCGTTTGCGTTCGACCTTGCGTTTGATCTTGTCTTTCTTGCGCTTGTTGCTAACCGCTTTGCGTCGGGTTGGCCGCCCTTTCGCACCGCGTCCCCGTGGCAGGGCCTGATCGTCAATGGACAACAATTCCAGTTCCAAACCGCCGGTCACAGGCGTCGCCGCGGCAAGACGCACGGTGACACGCTGTCCGATGGCGATGATCAGCCCGGTGTCCGATCCCATCAGCGTCCCTGCCTCACGGTCGAAATGGAAGAATTCGCGCCCGAGTGATCGGACGGGCACCAGACCATCCGCACCGGTTTCGTCCATTTTCACAAAGGCCCCGAACCGGGCGATACCACTGATACGGCCACTGAACTCATTGCCTACGCGCTCGCTGAGATAGGCAGCCAGGTAGCGATCTGTCGTATCCCGTTCGGCCATCATCGAACGCCGCTCGGTGTCCGAAATATGGGTGGCGGTTTCTTCCAGCCTGGCGATTTCATCCTCGGTCAGACCGTCGTCACCCCAACCATGCGCCGTGATCAGCGCCCGATGCACGATCAGGTCAGAATAGCGACGAATGGGCGAGGTGAAATGCGCATAGTTCCGCAGCGCCAGCCCGAAATGCCCGAAGTTTTCCGGGTTGTAATACGCCTGCGCCATCGACCGCAATGTGCTGAGGTTGATCAACTCGGCATCCTCGGTCCCGGCGGCGGCGTTCAACAGCGCATTCAGATGCCGGGTTTGCAGAACCTGGCCCTTGGCCAAATTAAGACCGGCGGCCTGCGCCGTTTCCCGCAGACTTTCCAGTTTCTCAGGCGCGGGCTCTTCATGCACGCGGAACAGCAGCGGGCGGCGCTTGGCAATCAGGGTCTCGGCGGCGGCGACATTGGCGAGGATCATGAACTCCTCGATCAGCTTATGGGCGTCCAACCGGTCGCGGAACGCCACGCTGGTCACTTCGCCCGCGTCGCTGAGGACGATCTTGCGTTCCGGCAGGTCCAGCTCCAGCGGCTGCCGTTCGGCACGCGCCTTCTTCAGGGCCGCATAAGCGGCGTAGAGCGGTTTCAGAACAGTTTCCAACAAAGGTCCGGTGCGGTCATTCGGGTTACCGTCAATGGCGTCCTGCACCTCGGCATAGTGCAGCGAAGCGGCCGAACGCATAAGGCCCCGCACAAACCGGTGTTCGATCTTGTTGCCGTCTGCGTCGATCTGCATCCGTACGGCGATACAGGCGCGCGGAACGCCTTCGTGCAGCGAACACAGATCGCCGGACAGGCGATCCGGCAACATCGGCACCACACGATCCGGGAAATAGCTGGAATTACCACGCTTTCGCGCCTCGCGATCCAGTGCGGTTCCCGGCTGCACATAAGCAGCAACATCCGCGATGGCGACCCAGATCACATGACCGCCGGGGTTTTTCGGGTCCTCATCCGCGTGCGCATAACAGGCGTCGTCATGGTCGCGCGCGTCCGAGGGGTCGATGGTCAGCAGCGGCATGTCCCGCAGGTCTTCGCGCCCTTTCAGGCCGACGGGTTTGGCCTTATCGGCCTCGGCAATCACCTTATCAGGGAAATCGTCGGGGATACCGTGCTGGTGGATCGCGATCAGCGACACCGCCTTGGGTGCCGATGGGTCACCCAGCCGCTCGACGATACGGGCGCGCGGCAGACCCATGCGGTTCTTGGGGCCTGCCTGTTCGGCCTCGACCAGTTCGCCATCCTTGGCGCCCAGTACCGCACCGTCATGCACCAGCCATTCGGTCGAGCCGGTCTTGTCGATGGGGACGATCCGTCCACCTTCGGCGCTTTTGCGGAAGATACCGACGATCCTGCGCGGATTGGTTCCGATACGTCGGATCAAGCGCGCTTCGTAGTTGTGGTCTTCTTCATGTACCACTGTCAGGCGAGCCAGGATACGGTCGCCTTCGCCCAGCGCCGGATCGCTGGCGCGCGCAACGATCAGAACGATGGGTTCAACGCCTTCACCATGCCATTCCAGCGGGCGCGCGAACAGGTCACCATCGGCATTCGGAGCCTTTACTTGCAACACGCTGACCGGCGGCAACCGGTCCGGGTCACGATAGCTGCGCTTGCGCTTTTCCAGATGCCCTTCAGCCTCAAGTTCTTTGAGGATACGCTTCAGATCAATTCGATCTGCACCCTTGATGCCAAAGGCTTTGGCGATATCGCGTTTCGAGGTCAGGGTGGGGTTCGCCGAGATCCAATCGAGGACCTCTTGCTTGGTAGGGATGCGAGTCATAAGTCCGGCGTATCACGGGGATGCGACGGCGTCATGACTAAAAAAGATCAGGGTTTCAGATCGGCAACCGTGTCCACGTCACGCAGATGATCCAGAAAAGCCACCCGCGTTCCGGGGATTGAGACCAGAGTATCGGCCAGTGCGTGTTCCGTGGACCAGCGGACATCGCGGAACAGGTTCGTGGGCATTGCCCCGTAGCGTTGCGCGCCAACCAGCCAGTAGCCCCCGTCCGGCGCAGGCCCGAACACCATTTGCGCCGAGCCCAGCGCCTTGAACGCCCGCGCAATATGCCACCGCGTGATGCCGGGAATATCCGCACCAATTAAACAGATCGGACCTTTTGGCATGTCCCGCAACATCCGGCCCATGCGATCGCCCAGATCACCGTTCCCCTGTGGCGCTCGCAGCAGATCCACCGGCCAGATACGGCTGTTCAGCCCCTCGCGGTCCGGGGAGACCGCCAGGACAATCTGCCAGCGCGGATCACGTAACCGCCGGATCAACGACTGTGTCTGATGCCGAAACCACCAGGCTGCGCCGACCATGCCGATATCGCGACCCAAACGGGTCTTTACCCGCCCCGGGCGCGGTTCCTTGACCATGATGACCAGAGTCCGCTGCATGGATCAGGCGAAATAATCCCGCAGGATGCGCGTGTAGATCGCCTTGAGCTGGTCGATCTGCGCCACCTCGACGCATTCATCCACCTGATGCATCGTGCGACCGACCAGGCCGAATTCGACCACCGGGCAGTGGTTTTTCACAAACCGCGCGTCCGAGGTGCCACCTGTAGTGGACATCTCAGGACGAACACCTGTTTCCGCCTCAACAGCCTGCGCCACCAGATCAGAGAGCGGGCCGGGAGGGGTCAGAAAGCTTTCGCCTGAGATTTTGATTTTGACATCGACCTCGACGTCATATGCCTTAGCCAAACGCTGCGCTTCGGCCCGCAACCAGTCGCTTAGGCTTGCACCCGAGTGCAAATCGTTGAACCGTATATTCACTGCCCCACGGCATTGCGCCGGGATCACATTGGTTGCTGTATTTCCGGTATCGATATTCACAACGGCCAGCGTCGAGGCATCGAAATGATCCGTGCCCTGATCCAACTCATGACTGGCCAGGTCGTGCATCAGCCGCGCCATTGCAGGCAACGGGTTTTTGGCGCGATGCGGATAGGCCGAATGCCCCTGTACACCGGTCACCGTGAACCACGCCGTCATCGAGCCACGACGCCCGATCTTCATCATCTCACCCATCGTGTTCGGGCAGGTCGGTTCGCCGACCAGACAGACCGACATCCGTTCATCGGCGCGGTCCATGTAATCCAGCAACGCGGTCGTGCCGTCCACGGCATCACCTTCTTCATCCCCGGTGATGGCAAGAATGACTGCACCGTCTGGTGGCGTGTCTTGCACGAAATCCACCGCCGCTGCCGCAAAGGCCGCCACGCCGGATTTCATGTCGGTCGTCCCCCGCCCGTACATCACGCCGTCGCGGATTTCCGCCCCAAAGGGCAGCATGGTCCAGGCGGCTTCATCCCCGACCGGAACAACATCGGTATGGCCATTGAACCCAAAGCTGCGCGCATGGCCCTTTTTGCCCCAGCGCGCGAACAGGTTGGCGACACCCCCGCGATCGACCCGCGTGCAATCGAACCCCGCATCCGACAATAACTTTTCCAACAACACCAGCGCGCCACCTTCTTCGGGTGTGACCGATGGGCAACGGATTAGGTCCGCTGTCAATTCTACCGGATCTGTCATGGTGAGACCTCTTTGCTTCATTCGGGCGCTGGTTCGCGCACAGATTCAACGAATTGGGCCGATTGCCAACCCCCGCACGCCCGATTCCACGGGCTTTTTTCTGTTTGTATCGCGCCGATACCCCAATAAAACACGGACCTTGACCCCGCGACCACCTTGCCGCACCCGTCAAAATTGCGTTAGAGCCGCGCCAAACAGGTAAACTGACGATGATACGCGCCCTATTCGCACTGATCTGCCTGACCTTCGCCACGCTTGCAAAACAAGCCCAGGCGCAGACACTGGACGTCACCACCGTGACCCGCCCTCCGTTTTCCTATGTCGAAGACGGGGCACAGACCGGTTTTTCCATGGATCTGCTGGCGGCGCTGGCCCAGTCGCTGGATTGGGACTATTCGGTCAACCGGGTCGAGGCGTTCAGCGACATGCTGGGTGCAGTGCAGGACGGTACCGCCGATCTGGCCATCGCCAACATCTCGATCACCGCGGCGCGCGAAACGCAGATGGATTTCAGCCAGCCGATCTTTGAGGCCGGTTTGCAGATCATGGTCCCGTCCGAGGCCGCACGCCGGCCCTCGCTGCTGCATGCGTTGCTGTCGACCGAATTGTTCATCGCCATTGGCCTGGCCTTTGCCATCCTGTTGGGCGGTGGCATGCTGATGTGGGGGTTCGAGCGCCGCTCGCAGCCCTATTTCGACCGCAAATTGAATGAGGCATGGTTCCCGTCCTTCTGGTGGGCGCTGAACCTGGTGGTCAATGGCGGGTTCGAAGAACGCATGCCGCGCACCCCGTTTGGCCGTGTGCTGGGCGTGGTTCTGGTGGTGTCATCCCTGTTCATCGTGTCGGTTTTTACCGCGCGCATCACCTCGGTCATGACGGTGGATGCGATCAGCGGCAACGTGAATTCGGTCAACGATCTGTATGGCAAACAGGTGGGCACGATTTCGAACTCGACCGCCGCAAATTTCCTGAACCGGCGCGAGATCGAGTTTACCGGATATTCCGGTCTGGATGAGATGCTGACCGCCTTCAAGGACAAAGAGCTGGACGCGGTTGTTTTTGACGCGCCGATCCTGTCTTACTATGCCTCGCACGAAGGACGACGGATCGCATCGGTGACCGGCGGCGTGTTCTTGCGAGAGAATTACGGGATCGCCTTCCCGACGGGATCACCCTTGGTCGAGGACGTCAATCAGGCGCTGCTGTCGCTGCGTGAAGACGGCACCTATGACGAGATATACCGCAAGTGGTTCGGGGTTCGGAACTAACCCTGCTCCTCATCGCCGAAAAACGGCGTCATCTGCGCGACTATGACCGCGTTTTCATCCAATGCCCGCTGCATCAGCGCGCGCTCGTCGGCGTCAATGTCATGGCCCTGTGCTTCTCGCTCGGCCAATGTACCATAGCCGGTGACGTCCAGCGGCGCGGTGTCTGCCTGTTTCAGGATCGCCACGGTCTCGCGCACGGCTTCGGCCTCATCCACGCCACTGGCGAAACACATCAGCGCCGCGCCGGTCGCGCCGTCGGGCAGGCCATCGCCATCCTTGCGGCCGATCTGCACAAGCAGGGTATAGACTTGCTGACGCGAGGGTTTCTTTTGCTTTTCCATGGCGCCTGCATTACGGGCGCAACAAGGCATGGTCAACTGATAGAACGATCCGGCAGCAAGACCTGATTCGATTTGTGGGCAACCGAAATACGTTGCATCAAAGCCAACAGGCTTCCGCCTTCATGCAAAATTGACACACGTTACTAGCAAAAATTTCCCCACTGGATTGACAGGAATATTATTGAGAATCCGCATGGTTGAAATCGGTACAATTTCGCCGACAGCCCGGGTTTATTTGCGCGGAAATTAGCTTACGGCAGCGCCACATCTTTAGGTCGATACGAGGTATGGCATGCGAAATTTAGAATACCCAACACTATTGGTCGCAATTTTTTAACAAAGGAAAGTTCAATGAGTACTTTGTCTAAACTCCTAACTACCGTGGCAAGTGTGTCCGTTCTAGCTCTGGCTCCCGCAGCTTTTGTTGTGACAATCGCATCCACCAACTCTGTGCAAGCTGAAGCCAGCGGCGGCGGCGAAGAAGGTGGCGGTTCCGGCGGCGGCGATGAAGGCGACAGCTCCGGTGGCGGCGATGAAGGCGACAGCTCCGGCGGCGGCGAAGAAGGCGACAGCTCCGGCGGCGGCGAAGAAGGCGACAGCTCCGGTGGCGGCGATGAAGGCGACAGCTCCGGTGGCGGCGATGAAGGCGACAGCTCCGGTGGCGGCGATGAAGGCGACAGCTCCGGTGGCGGCGATGAAGGCGACAGCTCCGGTGGCGGCGATGAAGGCGACAGCTCCGGTGGCGGCGATGAAGGCGACAGTTCCGGTGGTGGCGATGACGGCGACAGTTCCGGTGGTGGCGATGACGGCAGTGAACCCAATGACGGCGGTGAATCCGGCGGTGACGATGGCAGTGAACCCAACGATGGCGATGACGGCAGTGAACCCAATGACGGCGGTGAATCCGGCGGCGGAGACGACGGTGAATCCAACGGCAGTGGCTACACTAGCGGCGAAGAAAATGGCAGCGCAGTCGAACGTCCAGGCGAAGATCGCTAACTAAGCTTATCTGGTGTTGGTCAGATGACGAGAATATAGCTCGCGGACGCCAACAATCAGATCGCTCGATAACCGAGCTTAAACAAATGAAATGCCCGAACGTGGTTCGGGCATTATCTTTTTTCTTACCTGTTAGTCCCGCAACAATTCATTGATCCCGGTTTTCGAGCGGGTCTTTTCATCCACACGTTTCACGATCACAGCGCAGTACAGGCTGATATTGTTCTTTGATGGCATCGATCCGGCAACAACCACCGAATAGGGCGGCACTTCGCCATATGTGACCTCGCCGGTTTCGCGGTCAACAATCTTGGTCGATTTACCGATGAACACACCCATGCCCAGAACTGAGCCTTCGCGCACGATGCAGCCTTCGACCACCTCAGAGCGCGCGCCGATAAAGCAATTGTCTTCGATGATGGTGGGGCCTGCCTGCATCGGTTCCAACACACCACCGATGCCGACGCCGCCCGACAGGTGTACATTCTTGCCGATCTGTGCGCAGGATCCCACGGTGGCCCAGGTGTCGACCATGGTGCCCTCGTCGACATAAGCGCCCAGGTTCACGAAAGACGGCATCAGCACCACGCCGGGCGCGACATAGGCGGATTTGCGAACCACGCAGTTCGGCACGGCGCGGAACCCGGCGGTGCGCCACTGGTCGTCACCCCAACCGGCGAATTTGCTGTCCACTTTGTCCCACCAGCCGCCGGCCTGCGGACCGCCCGACTGAATCTCCATGTCCTTGATGCGGAAGCCCAGCAGAACCGCCTTTTTGGCCCACTGGTTCACATGCCAGTCGCCGCTGTCCATCTTTTCGGCCACACGCAGAGAACCGCTGTCCAGCGCGTTCAGCGTATCTTCGATCGCTTCGCGTTGTTCGCCAGAGGTGGCGGGGGTGATGGTATCGCGTGCCTCCCAGGCGGCTTCGATAGCGGCTTCCAGTTGCGCGTTGGACATTTGGCGGCTCCCTGCAGAATCTGTTCACGTTGGTGTTGCCTATACGCAAGCAGGGGACAGGCCGCAATGCGACGCAGAATGCGCGCTTTGCGGCTGATTGCTGCAGTTTCAGCCTTTCAATGGGTCCGGCGAGAGGTTCCCGCCACAAACCAGCACCGCCACACGCTCATTGGGTTCCGGCTGATAGGCACCAGACAGCAGCGCAGCCAATGCGGTCGCGCCCGCTGGCTCTACCAGAATCCGATGCGTGCGCCACAGAACCTGCTGGGCTTCGGCGATGGCCTCGTCATTGACCAGAACCGATGCCAGCCCCTGCGCCAGTCCGAAACAGATCGACCCGATCCGCCGCGCGCCCAGCGCATTGGCGGCAATACCCGAAACGGTAACATCCACAGGCTCTCCGGCCTGAAGTGCCGCGTTCAGCGCGCTTGAGGTTTCGGGCTCGACCGCCACAACCTTGCGCGCGCCCTGCAACCAGCCCAGTGCGCCTGCAATCAATCCGCCGCCGCCGACGGCAATCAAAACCGTGTCGGCCTGCAGACCCTGCGCCTCCCACTCGGCGAAACAGGTGCCCTGCCCGGCTACGGTTGCGGGCGCGTCATAGGCGTGGATTTGCATCGCACCTGTTGCATCCTCATGCGCTTGCGCCCTGGTCAGCGCGTTAGCGTATTCGCCCGGCACCACGCTCAGATCCGCGCCCGTCCGTTCGATCAGCGCGATCTTGGACGGCCCCGCCATTTCCGGCACGAAAATCTTGGCTGGATAGCCCAAGGCACCCGCTGCATAAGCCGCCGCCGCACCATGATTGCCGCCGGACGCCGCCACGATGCCCGCCTTGGGCACATCCCGGCTGAGCAATGTATTGAACGCCCCACGCGCCTTAAAACTGCCGGTATGTTGCAGATGTTCCAGCTTCATCTCAACTGGATAATCAAGACCCAAAGCCTTGCTTTCCATCACCGGCGTCACCTGCGCATAGCCGTTGATTCGGTCGGCGGCCGCCAATATTTCACTCTTCCAATTCATTCTTGTTCTTCCGTGACTGGCACTCTGCCCGCGAACCCTATAGCTGTTTCAAGAACACGCAAGCAGGGAACCATTACACATGAGAGAAGACCGCCTCAGCCCTTTCCGCGACGCGCAGACCGACCGCTCGACCGCGAGCGAGGTGCCGGACACGCCGCAAACGCGCTCGCCCGCGTATCGCCTTGCCTTTGCCGATGACGATTTCCTGTGCCGCGATGAGCTGCGCCCGGTTCGCCTGCAGCTAGAACTGCTGAAACCCGAGATGCTCATGACCGAGCGTGAGATCACCTCGACCATCGTCATGTTCGGTGGTGCGCGTATTCCCGAGCCGTCGCAGAAACACACCGCCCGGACCCAGACGCTGGCCAACCTGTCGGAGTACTATGACGAGGCCCGCGAATTCGCCCGGCTGATGACCGAGAAATCCAATGAAACCGGCTGCCGCGAGAACGTCATCGTCACCGGCGGTGGCCCCGGCGTGATGGAGGCGGGGAATCGCGGCGCGCAGGATGCGGGCGGCTGTTCCATCGGCCTGAACATCGTGTTGCCGCACGAACAAGCGCCGAACGAATACGTGACCCCCGAGCTCAGCTTCAACTTCCACTATTTCGCCATCCGCAAGATGCACTTCCTGATGCGCGCCCGCGCCATCACCATCTTTCCCGGCGGATTCGGTACCATGGATGAGCTGTTCGAATCCCTGACCTTGATCCAAACCGGTCGGATGGAGCGCGTGCCCTTCCTGCTGTTTGGCCGCGAGTTCTGGGAAAAGGTTATCAACTGGGAGGCGCTGGCCGATGCGGGCACCATCTCGGACGAAGACCTTGATCTGTTCCGGTTTGTCGACACGGCGCAAGAGGCGGTCGAGATCATCGAGAACTGGGAACCCGCCCCGCCCCGCGACGAAATACCGGGACGCTGAGCCATGGCCCCGAAGACCGGAGAGATGCTGCACCTGCGCGGCAATGCCTTGAACGCGGGCGAGCCGGTGACGCTGCCGCTGACCCAAAGCAGTATGTATCATCTGCCGGGCGTGACGGACGGCCTGCCCACATACGGCCGAGTCGACAACCCCACTTGGGAGCATCTGGAACATGTGCTGGCCCATCTTGAAGGTGCGCCCTGCCTGACTTTTCCGTCTGGCATGGGGGCAATTTCAGCCGCATTGTTTGCGACACTAAAGGCCGGGTCGCACCTGCTGATTCCGTCGGATGGGTACTATGTTACGCGCGTGCTGGCCGATCAGTTCCTGTCCGGGCTGGGTGTAACGGTCACCGAACGCCCGACGGCCACCTTTACCGAGGGCGGGTTTGACGGCTTTGATGTGGTCTTTGTCGAAAGCCCCTCAAACCCCGGACTGGACATGCTGGACCTGCCTACTATCGCCACTGCTGTACGTGTAGCGGGCGGGATCACGATTGCTGATAACACGACCCTGACCCCGCTGGGCCAGCGCCCGCTGGATATGGGCATCGACGTGGTTGTGGCCTCGGATACGAAAGCCATGGGTGGGCATTCCGACCTGTTGATGGGCCACGTGGCCAGCCGCAATGCACAGATTATGGAACGGGTAGTAGAATGGCGCCGCGTTTCTGGGGCGATCCCCGGCCCGCATGAGGCTTGGCTGTTGCATCGCGGACTGGAAACGCTGGATGTGCGGTTCGACCGCATGTGTTCCTCGGCGCAGGTGCTGGCCGAACGGTTGGCCGTCCACTCGTCGGTCCGGCAAATCCGCTATCCCGGACTGCCTAGCGATCCATCGCATGCGCTGGCCACGGCACAGACGTCGCGGTTTGGGTTCCTGCTGTCGATCACGCTTGAGACCGAGGCCAAGGCCGAGGCCTTTATCAACGCCTGCCCGATGTTGCGTCCCGCAACCTCCTTTGGTGGCGTCCACAGTTCAGCAGAACGCCGCGCGCGCTGGGGCGACGATGTCGACCCCGCCTTCATCCGCCTGTCTGTCGGCTGTGAACCGGTCGAGGAACTGTGGCAGGCGATTGAAATCAGCCTGAACGCGCTATGATTTTTTCTTGGGCTCACGCAGTTCTGTAAACACATAGATCGGCAGCACTATGCTGGCGATCAGCGCCCCCAGCCAGACCAGAAGCGTGGCCGCCAACAGGTTCGAGATACCTCCAACCGTCAACCCGGCAGTGACAAGATCGGTTATCAGCAAGCCCACAAAGGTAACGATCAGCGCGATGCCGCCTTTCAGCGCGGGTGCTTTTTTCTCGCCCAGCTTCAGGATCAGCGGCTCGGCCACCACCTGCACCAGCGTAAAGACGATCACCACGACGATGAAAGAGATCGGCTTGATCGCAAACCCTGACAGCAGCAGCGTGGCCAGTAGCAACCCGATGGCATTGCCGGCCAGCAGGGCCAAGGCGGATTTGATTCTGCGCGTCATGGGGGTCTCCGTCAGAAAATAATTCGAAACGTGCATATGTTAGCAGACTTTCGGGGTTTTGCGAGCGGTTTCAAAAGCCTCTTCCTTTTGGGTCCTTGAAATCGCATGATAAAACCAACCTGTTCAGCCCGACCCGCGAGAGGTGAGATGAGCGACGATCCCTATTCCGCCCTTGGTGTCGCCAAAGACGCCAGCGCCGCCGAAATCAAAAAGGCTTATCGGCGTATCGCCAAGGAATGCCACCCGGATCTAAAGCCCGGCGATGCCGAGGCCGAAGCCAAGTTTAAGGCGGCAGCCGCCGCTTACGACTTGCTCAAAGACCCCGAAAAGCGGGCGCAATTCGACAATGGTGAGATTGACGCCTCGGGTCAGGAACGCCCGCAGCAGCATTATTATCGCGACTACGCTGAGGCCGCCGGGAACCCTTATCGGGGACAGGCTGCAGACCCCGATGACATGTCGGACATCTTTGCCGAGTTCATGCGGGGCCGTGGCGGATACGGCCAGCGCACCCATGAATTCCACGCGCCGGGGCACAATCGAGGCTACAGCCTGCAGATCAGTTTTCTGGATGCGGTTTTTGGGGCCAGCCAGAAACTTACCCTGCCCGATGGCGACCGGATCGAGGTCAAGATTCCCGCTGGCATCACCGACGGCCAAACCATCCGCCTGCGCGGCAAAGGCGACCCGGGCTTTGGCGACGGGCCGCCGGGTGATGCTCTAGTGACCGTCTCGGTTGCCAAACACCCCGTCTTCGATCGTCAGGGCGACGACATACATATCACTCTGCCGATCACGATTGATGAGGCTATTCTGGGCGGCAAGGTCCCTGCACCCACCATCGACGGTGGCGTTAATGTCAGCGTTCCTGCGGGCACCAGCAGCGGCAAGACACTGCGCCTGCGCGGCAAAGGGGTCAAGAAACGCGGCTCAACCGAGCGCGGCGATCAGCTGATCGAACTGACCATCGCGATGCCCGGACAGATCGACGAAGACCTAAAGCAATTCATGGAGACATGGCGCGAGAGCCACAGTTATGATCCGCGTAAAGGAATGCCGTCATGACCCGCACTCTGACCGAAGAGCAGCTGATCGCAACCGTCACCCGCCTGACCTCGACCCGGTTGACCGAATACTTGGCCGCCGAGATCGTGATCCCCGAACAAACCGATAAGGGCTTGGTCTATCACAGCCTCGACGTCGCCCGTCTGGAACTGGCCTGCGAATTGCATGAGCAATACGAGATGGAACCCGACGCGCTGTCGATGATGATTTCGCTGATCGACCAGATGCACGGCCTGCGCGCAGAACTGCGCGAGGTGCTGAACGCGGTTGAAGCGCAGCCCGAACCCGTGCGTCAGACCCTGATCGAGGTGATCGGAGCCGCCCGCCTCAAGCGCAGTTGATCAATTGTCGACGACGTATTCTTCGGGCACGAAAAAGGTGTAGTCCCGGTCGGCCACCGCCTCGTGGCAATCATGGCAATAGGCGACCGAATTTGCGCGCGCACCCATCGTGTCCCCGAACAGCGATCCGTCCGGCATCACCATGATATAACGCCAGTCACCCGTGTCGGGGCTTTCGCCTTGGGCCAGCTTTTCCATTACGAACAAAGCGCCGGGATGGATATTGCCTTCATCCGTGACGGTCACGCTGTCCTTGGCCAAAACCGAGCCTTTGGGCAGCTTTTCCCCCTCGGCCAGCGTTCCGTAGTTATGAGCCATGCGATTAGCATAGCTGTTCACATACCGCTGACCATGGGTGGCCGAGATATAGGGCGCATCGTTGAACAATGGCCAGTTCTGATAATTCAGGAGCAAATCCAGCTGTGCAGCGCCATAACCCCGCGCCATGCGCCGCTGCAGGGATTCATAGATGCGCAATGCTTCCCCCTTGGACAAATCCGCTGGATTCTCGATGGCAATATGCGCGTCCTCACCAGTTGATTGCGCAAACCCGTCGGTTGCGGACAACCCCGAAATTGACAGCACTGTCAGTGAGATTGAAAACACACGTTTAAATCGTAAAAACATATGGATGGCCTACCTGTTTCTTAAGGTTCGCCTGAACGCCGCCTATCATGTTTGAAATAAGATAGCGGCCCTGAACAAACGCGCCACGGCCAGACCACGGCTTTCACCGCTTTGTGCGCAAGAGTGACATGCGCCGATCCAGCCCCGACGCTTAAAACATACCAAATTTCGAATGCAAAGAACAGCAAGGCGAGAATTTATTTATTGTCGACCACTTGGCGACAATAACACGCCTCAGCTTTTCACCCCGGCTTCGGCCTCGATCTGTTTGCGCGATTTTCGGGCGCGTTCCGTGGCCGATTTCAATTGACCACAAGCCGCCATGATATCCTCGCCCCGCGTCTTGCGGATGGGTGAGGCGTAACCCGCCTGGTAAATGATATTCGCAAAGGCCCGGATGCGATTGTTCGAGCTGCGCTTGTACGGTGCGCCCGGCCATTCATTGAACGGGATCAGGTTGATCTTGGCCGGGATGTTATGACGCTTGATATGGTCGATCAGGCGATGCGCATCCTCGTCTCTGTCGTTCACGCCATCCAGCATCACATATTCAAAGGTGATCCGTTCGGAATTCGATGCGTTCGGATAGCTGGCCAGCGCACCCAGCAGTTCCTCGATATTCCAGCGCTTGTTGATCGGCACCAACACGTCACGGGTTTCATCCGTGGTGGCATGGAACGAGATCGCCAGCAGACAACCGATTTCCTCAGCCGTGCGCGCGATTTCAGGCACAACACCCGAGGTCGACAGGGTGATGCGGCGGCGCGACAGGGAAATCCCCTCGGGATCCATGGCGATCTTCATCGCGTCGCGGACGTTTTCGAAATTATACAGCGGCTCACCCATGCCCATCAGAACGATGTTCGACAGCAGGCGTGTTTCGTCTTTAGGCGCGCCGGGAACCGGCCATTCCTCAAGATCGTCGCGCGCCATCATGACCTGACCGACAATCTCGGCCGCGGTCAGGTTGCGCACCAGTTTCTGCGTGCCGGTGTGGCAGAAGGAACAGGTCAGCGTGCAACCCACCTGAGATGAAATGCACAGCGTGCCGCGATCTTCTTCGGGGATGTACACGACCTCAACCTCGTGCCCGCCCGCGATGCGGCATAGGTATTTGCGGGTGCCGTCCTCGGACACCTGACGCGTTACAACCTCAGGGATTTCGATCACGAAGTTTTCGGCCAGTTGTGCGCGATAGGCCTTGGCCAGATTGGTCATCTCGGCAAAGTCGCGCACACCCCATTGATAAATCCACTGCCAGATCTGACCGGTGCGCATCTTGGCCTGCTTTTCCGGTGTGCCATGTTCGATCAAAACCTCACGCAGCTGGGCGCGGGTCAGGCCGACAAGGTTAATCTTCCCCTCGGGCAATTTGCGGGGGATGGTCATGACATCTTGAGTGATCGGCGCTTTGGGCGACATGTGGTTATCTCAACGGATTCTGGCTTGGGATGCGCCTCTATATAGGATCGCTGGCAAAGATCAAAAGGAATCGTATCAATCAATTCGCAAAGCGCAGCAACTCGTCCACACGCGCGCGTCCCAGATCGACCCGGCACGCGGTGATGGCGATGCCAGTACCGGACCCTCCGCCATAGGAAGCGCCCACCGCTTCGCACTGCGCATCGCGGTAGCTTGCCCAGGCTGATTGCGAAGCTTCCAAGGCGGGCTGCGCCACCACCCGCTCGGTGATCTCGTCCAACTCTTTGGCCGATTGCATGGCAAATCCGTAGCTCTCCTCCAGCGCCAGACTGACCCGATCTTCCATCTCGCCAACACACGCCCCAATTTCCACCTGAGAACTTGCGTCTGAACATTCCAACGTTGGGTCTGCCAGTGCCGCAGAGGAAAACAACAATGTGATCAATACATACCGCATAACTCGCTCCTGCCAGAGGTTCCCACTGCCGACGGTAGCACGCGAACTACTGCGCCCCAAATACAGATTGGCCGCACCGTCAACGCCGATGCGGCCGAAATCAATGCTATCAGGTAAGCCGCTTCAGATGCCCGCTGGCAGGATATCGCAATCTGCTGCATCCAAAGTTTTTACCGGATCCTCTGGCCCACATTGCTCACCGGATACGGGGTAGGTTTCAGAATCTTTTTCACACGCGCTCAACAACACGGCGACTGCCATCATCAGCGCAACAATAGGCTTATTCAGCATTCGTAAGCTCCTTCTATTCAGCTGAACTAATTAGTTCAAAAATGTCGGAGGCTCGCTTTGATACGGATCAAACTTGCAGACAGACGTGGCGTAAAGCCGACACTTGGCGCTTCAAAAAAAGAAAACCCCGCCAAATGACGGGGTCTCGCGTGTCTTCAGATACGTATCAGTTTGTGCAGCGTTTCTCGGCGTCTTCGATCGCTGCCGTGAAACCCAGCAACGAGAATGTGTCCTTGGTCTGCGTCCCACGCTCGGACCGGGCGGTCAGAACAGCCTCAGTGCCCCGCTTCATCGCTGCAACCACCTTGAGGTCTTCGCCTTCGGTTGCAGGCCAGGCCCATTCGCCTTCGGTGATCAGTTCAAACTCGGTCCCGTCGATTTCAAGATTGACGGTTGAGCCTGCCGCGAACGGATAGCCGCCGGTAAAGGTCACTTGCCCCTTCACCTCGGCGTTGGGACGATAGAACACGAACAGCAGGATATCGCTGCGGCGGACCGAGACCACCCGGCCACCGCGTGTGTTGACGGTTTCCTTGGGTGCAGACACGCTCCAGCATTCGGTGGGATCGTCTTCGACGAACACGCTCCAATCGGTTTTGGCTGCCACACGGTTGGTGCTTGACGCCTGCTGAGCGGTTGCCGTAGTGGCCATCCCTGCCATGCACAGGCCCGCGATTACACGGACGAGTTTCAATCCCATCTGTCCAGCCTCCTAGCTCGACCTATTACCTCATACCCATCGGAAAAGCCTGCGCACCCTGCCGGTTCGTCTGTAAGTTGCGTATTCCGATGATTGTCGACATACACACACTAACGCAGGTTTCGCCACAGGCGAAAGGGCGATTGGCAGAATTTTGCGCATATTACGGAGAGGCCTGATGACGCAGCCGGTACCAATGACAGAACTATGGCGCGGTCCCTTGTTGGAAAGCCTGCATCTGGGCCACGCGGTGATCTGCGATGACAGTGGCCAGATCGTACAATGCTGGGGTGATCCAAATGCGATTATCTACCCCCGCTCTTCGGCCAAGATGATCCAAGGTCTGCCGCTGATCACCTCAGGCGCCGCGGCGAAATATGGGCTGAACAGCGAGCATCTGGCACTGGCTTGCGCCTCACACAGCGGCGCGCATATCCACACTGACCGTGTGACCGCCTGGTTGGACCATCTGAACCTGTCCGAACATGATCTGCGCTGCGGCCCGCAAGAGCCGCAGGATATGGCCGCGCGCGACGGATTGATTCTGGCCGACGACACGCCTTGCCAGATTCACAATAACTGCTCGGGCAAGCATTGCGGGTTCCTGACCGTGGCCCAGCATATGGGGGCCGGGCCGGAGTATCTGGAAATCGACCACCCAGTTCAGCAGGCCTGTCTGTCAGCCATCGAAGAAACAACCGGTGAGGCCAGCCCCGCCTATGGGATAGACGGATGTTCAGCGCCGAACTTTGCCACCTCGCTGGTGGGGTTGGCGCGATCGATGGCGTGGTTTGCCTCGGCCGCCGACCGGTCGGACCGGGCCAGCGACGCGGCGCAGCAATTGACCGCTGCGATGATCAAGCATCCCGAACTGGTTGCCGGCGAAAGCCGCGCCTGTACCGAACTGATGCGCGCGATGGAGGGCCGCGCCGCGATCAAGACCGGGGCCGAAGCTGTTTTCATCGCCATCATTCCGGAAAAACGCATGGGCGTGGCACTGAAGATCACAGACGGCACCACGCGTGCCGCTGAATGTGCCATCGCATCCATTCTGGTCCATCTGGGTGTGCTGGAGGCCGAACACCCGGCCACCCGCAAATTCATGAACGCCATTCAGTACAGCCGCCGCGGGCTGGAATGCGGCATCATCAAGCCTGCGCCGGGTTTCCCCGGCTAAGGCGATCACATCTCGATCGGATGAATCTCGGCCACTTCGACCGAGCCTGATCCGTTGACGACCATGGGGCAGCCCTTGGCCATCTCGTTGGCGGCGTCGATGCTGTCGGCCCTGATGACCGTGAACCCCGAGGCCGGGTTGGCACCGCCATTGTCGACGACACCGCTGTTGCTGACGGTATAGGACTGGCCCACCGGGTTGCCGGGGATGTCCAGCGCATCGCCCAAATTCTGGAACCATGCGCCCCAGGCGGCCATGGTCGCTTCGATTTCGGCGGGGTCGGTTGGGGTGTGACCACCGTGATAGACAAACAAGAACTGAGGCATTTCTCTTCCTCCCTAATGAAAATCTTAAAACTGAGCTTCCAGCTTGCGCAGTGACGAAGTCCAACCCTGATTGTGGTTGGCCGCGACCTCGGCATCGGCCAATTCGCGGTGATCAAGAACCAGCTTTGCACCAGCTTCCGTCGCTGTGACCGTCAGCGTCACGTGGCTTTCCGCTCCGCGCTGATCCTGATCGTCATGCCAGGCCCAGGTGAACCCCACTGAATTCGGCGGATCAACATGGGTCACCTGCCCGGATACTTTGTATCGCTGCCCTTCAGCATTCACCATGACCGAGTGCCACGGCCCAAGGCGTGAAAAATCCAAATCATGTTCGGGCACATGCATCCCTTCGGGGCCCCACCACTGCAACAGCTTTGCACCATCGCTGATCCAGGCAAACAGGTTTTCCTGGGATGTGGGAAACGCGCGTTCCAATTTCAGGTCGGCCATGAATTCTCCCTTTCAATCAAATCGTTCAATCGGTCGAGGCTGCTTTCCCAGAATTGCCGTTTCGAGATGGTCCATTCCGCGATGGTCCGCAGCCCCTCGGGCTGGATGGAATACATGCGTTGACTGCCCTGCACCCGTTGCTGCACCAGCCCGGCGGCGCGCAACACCTTCAGATGGCGCGAGATCGCGGCCCCGGACATGCCGCGACCTTCGATCAGGTCACCAGCGGGCAGTTCACCGTCTTGCATTAACTGCTCGACGATCGAGAATCGGGTGGCATCGGACAATGCCGAAAATGCGGTCAGAAGCGTGTTCATGACCATTGTTTAACATTTTTGTTAAATAAAGGGAAGCCCCTTGCGATCAGACCTCGGTAAAGGCCGCGCGGGAATAGCCCTGCAGGTACAGCAAAGCAGTCAGATCTCCGTAATTGATCCGAATATCGCATTTGGCGGCGACCGAAGGTTTGGCATGTAGCGCCACACCGGTTCCGGCCCGGCTCAGCATGCCCAGATCATTGGCGCCATCGCCCACGGCAATCACGTCGGCCTCGGACAGGCCCAGCCGCTTGGTAATCTGCGCCAGCGCATCCACCTTGGCCTGTTTGCCCAGAATCGGGCGCTGTACATCACCGGTCAGCTTGCCGTTTTCGGCCAGCAATGTATTGGCGCGGTTTTCATCAAAGCCAAGCAGATCAGCCACCCTCGCGGTGAAGGCCGTAAACCCACCCGACACCAGGGCCGCATAGCCCCCGTTCAGGCGCATCGTCGCAACCAGTTCCTTACCGCCCGGCATCAATGTAATGCGTTCGTTCAGAACCTTGTCGATCACCGCCTTATCCAGGCCCTTCAATAGGCCGACACGTTCAATCAGCGCACCTTCGAAATCAAGCTCACCATTCATGGCCCGCGCGGTAATCTCTTTGACGCGATCGCCCACGCCCGCCTCATCGGCCAGTTCGTCAATACATTCCTGCTGGATCATGGTGCTGTCCATATCGGCCAGCAGCATCAGCTTGCGGCGTTTCCCGAACGGCTGCACGATCAGGTCGACCTCTAACAACTGCAGCTCTGCCCAGACGTCCCACTGATTATCAGGCAGCTCGGGAAACGTGAACTGCGCCGCCTCATCTTCGCTGAGCCAAACCAGATCGCCCCCGCCCCACGCGTTGCACAACGACTCGACCAAAGCCTGCTCGAGCTTCGGCATGTTCGGATTGGTCAACAGAGTGGCTACGTACATCATCGGTCTCCTGCAGGCTCCCCCGCGCATAACGCAGGGGCCGCCAATTCACCAGAGACAGTTGATATGTTTACCCCAGAATGCCAGGCAATCGCAGCCCATGGGCGCGGGCGCAATCCTTTGCAATGTCATACCCCGCATCCGCATGCCGCCACACGCCCGAGGCCGGATCGTTCCACAGCACCCGTTCCAACCGTCGGGCCGCGTCCTCGGTACCATCGGCACAGATCACCACACCCGCATGTTGAGAGAACCCCATGCCGACCCCACCACCGTGATGCAGCGAGACCCAGGTCGCGCCGCTGGCGGTGTTGATCAGAGCATTCAGCAGCGGCCAATCGCTTACGGCGTCAGACCCGTCCAACATCGCCTCGGTTTCGCGGTTAGGACTGGCGACAGATCCACTGTCCAAGTGATCCCGGCCGATCACGACCGGCGCTTTCAACTCGCCATTGGCGACCATCTCATTGAACGCCAACCCGGCGCGGTGGCGGTCGCCCAACCCGATCCAGCAAATCCGCGCAGGCAGGCCCTGAAACGCAATCCGTTCCTGCGCCATGTCGAGCCAGCGGTGCAGATGTTCGTTCTCGGGGAACAGCTCTTTCATCTTGGCGTCGGTCTTATAGATATCCTCGGGGTCGCCTGACAACGCACACCAGCGGAACGGACCGATGCCTTTGCAAAACAGCGGACGGATATAGGCGGGAACGAAACCGGGGAAGGCAAAAGCGTTCTCCAACCCCTCATCCTGTGCCACCTGCCGGATGTTGTTACCGTAATCCAGCGTCGGCACGCCCGCGTTCCAGAAATCAACCATCGCGGCGACGTGTTGTTTCATCGACGCCCGAGCAGCCTTTTCCACTGCTTTAGGGTCTGTTTCACGCATTTCACGCCACTGCGCCATGGACCAACCAATTGGCAGGTAGCCGTTGATCGGATCATGGGCGCTGGTCTGATCGGTGACAATATCGGGAAACGGGCGGATGCCCTCGTTTCCTCTTTTGAAGATTTCTGGGAACACCTCAGCCGCGTTACCTAACAGGCCCACGGATTTTGCCTCGCCCGCTTTGGTCCAACGATCGATCATCTCCAGCGCTTCGTCCAGAGTCTCGGCCTTTTCGTCGAGGTATTTGGTGCGCAGGCGGAAATCGATACTGTCTGGGTTACACTCGACCGCCAGACAGCAGGCACCGGCAAAAACGGCGGCCAGCGGTTGCGCGCCCCCCATGCCACCCAAGCCCCCGGTCAGAATCCACTTGCCGGTCAAGTCGCCGCCATAGTGTTGACGTCCTGCCTCAGCAAAAGTCTCGTACGTACCCTGAACGATGCCTTGAGTGCCAATGTAGATCCACGAACCGGCCGTCATCTGGCCGTACATCATCAGACCCTTTTTATCGAGCTCGTTGAAGTGATCCCAGGTTGCCCAATGGGGCACTAGGTTGGAATTGGCGATCAGCACGCGGGGCGCGTCCTTGTGCGTCCGCACAATGGCGACCGGCTTGCCGGATTGAACGATCAGGGTTTCGTCCTCTTCCAGATCCTTCAAACCGTCCACAATAGTGTCGAAATCCTTCCATGTGCGGGCCGCGCGGCCGATACCGCCATAGACCACCAGTTCATGCGGGTTTTCGGCCACGTCCGGGTGCAGGTTGTTCATTAACATCCGCAGCGGGGCCTCAGTCAGCCAGCTTTTGGCGTTCAGCTCGGGGCCTGTCGGCGGATAGATATCGCGCGTGTTCTTGCGAGGGTCGGTCATGGGATCGTCTCCAATGCAGTGTCTTGGATGGCTTCAAGAATATCGCGCAGCCAACGACGCAGGCGGTCGGCCTTGGCAGTATCATAACTCCACGGGGCGGCCTCGGCTGTCAGGTAAGTGGATTGCGCCAGTTCCATCTGTATGGCGTACAGACCGTCGGCCGGACGGCCATAGTGGCGGGTCGACCAGCCACCCCGGAACCGCCCGTTCAAAACGGTGCTGTAGGGCGATGATGCGGCAAACTCATGAGCAATAGACTCTACTTCTGGCACACACGTCACTCCCCCATCCGTCCCGATATTCATGTCGGGCAACATGCCTTCAAACAGAAATGGAATGCGACTGCGGATAGAGTGGCAATCGAATAGAACAGCCACGCCGTGCTTTGCCCGCACGCGCTCCAACTCTTCGGCAAGTGCGGCATGATAGGGTGCATGGAAGGTTTCGCGCCTCTGACCGATCTCATCCTCTGACGGTTCCTGCCCGTCGCGCCAGATCGGTTGCCCATCGAAATCGGTCAATGGCACCAGCGTTGTCGTGTTTTGCCCTGGGTAAAGCGAAACACCGTCGGGATCGCGATTGGCGTCGATGACATAGCGATGAACATGCGACTGAACCACCGTCGCACCACTCAAAAGCTTTTCATAGAGCCTGTTTATATGCCAATCCGTGTCCGCCAATGCACGCCCAGTGTCATTGAGACGATCTGCAATGTCATCCGGCACATAGGTCCCGCCATGCGGTTGTCCCAAGACGATAGGGCCATCCCCGCGATGCACGCTAACCACCTGCATCACACCACCTCGGGCATTGGGGTGCCAACGGCCCGTAGGATCGACGCCCCGGCTACCAGTTGTTTCGCGGTCTCCAACTCAGGGGCCAAATAACGATCTTCGGTCAGGGCCGGAATGTCAGCCCGCAACCGAGCAATGACCTGCTGCAAAGGCCCGCTGGTGACCAGAGGCGCGCGAAATTCAACCCCTTGAGCTGCACACAGTAGTTCCACACCAAGAATGTAGTTCAAATTCTCGACCATTCGGATCAGGCGCCGCGCACCATGGGCCGCCATCGAAACATGATCCTCCTGGTTGGCCGAGGTGGGGGTGCTGTCGGTGACACAGGGATTGGCGAGGTGCTTGTTCTCGCTCATCAATGCGGCGGTGGTGACCTCAGCAATCATCAGGCCAGAATTCAACCCCGGATCAGGTGTCAGGAAAGGCGGCAAATCAAAGCTGAGTGTCGGGTCCACCATCAAGGCAATGCGACGCTGCGCGATAGCACCGATCTCGGACACGGCCAGCGCGATCATATCAGCGGCGAACCCTACAGGTTCAGCATGGAAATTCCCTCCCGAGACAATCCCGTCGGCCAGAACCAGCGGATTGTCGGTGGCTGCGTTGGCCTCAACCTCAAGCGTGGCGGCGGCCTGCCGCAATACATCCATTGCTGCGCCCGTGACCTGCGGTTGACAGCGGATGCAATAAGGATCCTGAACGCGGGTGTCGCCCTCACGGTGACTTTCCCGAATTTCCGACCCGTCCAGCACGGCGCGCATGGCGCTGGCGGCTTCGGTCTGGCCACGATGACCACGCAAAGTGTGAATTTCAGGCCGCAGGGGTGCGGTGGACCCCATGATCGCATCGGTCGACAAAGCCGAAACAACCAGCGCACTTTGCGCCGCACGCCAAGCCTCGAACAACCCAGCCAAAGCAAAGGCGGTTGAAAACTGCGTGCCGTTGATAAAGGCCAATCCTTCCTTGGGACCCAGTTGAATTGGCTCTAAATCAACTGTTTTCAGTGCTTCAGCCCCCGGCAGGACAGTGCCGTTCACCTCGGCCTCGCCCGCGCCAATGACCACTGCGGTCATATGGGCCAACGGCGCCAGGTCGCCCGATGCCCCAACCGAACCCTGTGCCGGGATCACCGGAGTGACCCCGCGGGCCAGCATCTGCTGCAACAGCTCGATCAGCTCCCTCCGCACGCCCGATGCACCGCGACCGAAGGACAACAGCTTGAGTGTCATCATCAGCCGGGTCAGCCTTTGCGGTATGGCGGGACCAACACCGCAACAATGGCTGAGGATCAGGTTGCGCTGCAGGGTCGAGGTGTCCTGTGGCGCGATTTTGAGGCTGGCCAGTTTCCCAAAACCGGTATTGACGCCATAGACGGGGTCATTGCCCCGAGCCGCCGCCTGAATACGTAGCGCCGCCGCATCGACTGCGGGCTTGCAGTCAGAATCCAGTGAAACAACCGTTTGATCCCAATAGATCTCGGCCAGTTGCGCCAAAGAAACCTGACCGGGCTGCAAAATCAGAGACGTCATTCGATCCCTCCGAAAAGACGTTTATGCAGTGGGTTGAAGCCGACGCGATAGGCCAGTTCCGCCGGATGAGTGACATTCCAGATCGCCAGATCCGCCCTATGCCCCGGCGCGAGAGTGCCCGCATCGTTGATCCCCAACGCGCGCGCGGCGTTGCGGGTGACACCAGCCAGCGCCTCTTCAGGCGTAAGACGAAACAGTGTGCAGCCCATGTTCATGGTCAGCAGCAGCGAGGTCAGCGGCGAAGAACCGGGATTGCAGTCAGTCGCCAAAGCCATTGGCACTTGATGCTGGCGCAGCAGATCAACGGGTGGCACCTGCGTTTCTCGCAGTGTGTAAAACGCGCCCGGCAACAGCACGGCCGTGGTTCCGGCCTTTGCCATGGCTGATACACCATTGGCATCCAGGTATTCGATGTGATCCGCCGACAAAGCCCCGTAAGAGGCCGCCAGTTGCGCCCCCCCCAGATTGGACAACTGCTCGGCATGCAGTTTCACCGGCAGGCCCAGCTCTTGCGCCACATCAAAAACCAGGGCGATTTGTGCGGGGTTAAAGGCGATTCCTTCGCAGAACCCATCCACCGCGTCCACCAGCCCCTCGGCATGGGTCGCGCGCAGGGTTGGGATGCAGACCTCGCGAATATAGTCGTCGGGGCATTCGGCATATTCCGGCGGCACTGCATGTGCGCCCAGAAAGCTGGTTTTGACGCGGATAGGGCGGGTTTCACCGATCCGGCGGGCAACGCGCAGCATCTTCAATTCGGTCTCGGTATCCAACCCATAGCCCGACTTGACCTCAAGGGTGCTGACACCCTCGGCAATCAGGGCGTCCACGCGGGTTAGAGCATCTGACAAAAGCATCTCAGCGCTGGCGGACCGCGTGGCGTTGACCGTGGAGAGGATACCACCCCCGGCACGGGCGATGTCCTCGTATGAGGCGCCATTCAGCCGCATTTCAAACTCAGTTGCGCGGTTTCCGCCGAACACCACATGGGTATGCGCGTCAATCAGCGCCGGAGTGATCAACCGTTCACCGAAATCCTCGACCGGCCAATCAGCATATTCCGGCGGCAGGTCCTGGCGTTCACCGACCCAGACAATCTTTGCCCCGTTAACGGCGATCGCTGCATCCCGACACAGCCCATAGGGCGTGCCCCCTTCTGACATCGTGGCCATCCTGGCGCTGAGTAAGACCGCTTTTCTGGTCATGGCGATTCTTTTCGGCTCCCCTCTTGTTTGATTTTTATGTATAGGTGTAAAGATATGAAGTCTACACATTATGGAAATCAAAATGCAGATTCATGCCAAGACAGCTTTATTAGGCTCTGATTGGGTTCACGATGTGCGAGTAGAAATCGACCATGGGCGTATCAGCCGGGTGCAGTACCAGGCGTCGGCATTGCCCGATGATACGCGCGTTGACGTTCTTTTGCCCGCTTTGGCAAACCTGCACAGCCACACCTTTCAACGGGCCATGGCGGGCATGACGGAAACCCGCATGGCCGGACGCGAGAGTTTCTGGACATGGCGCAACCTGATGTATCGCTTTCTGGATCGGTTGACGCCCGACCAGATCGAAGCCATCGCCGCACTGGTTTTCATGGAGATGCAGGAGGCCGGGTATGCCTCGGTCGGTGAATTCCACTATGTCCATAACCAACCCGGCGGCGCGGCCTACGATCAACTCTCGGAACTAAGCCAGCGTATCTTTTCCGCCGCACACCAGTCAGGGATCGGTCTGACTCATTTACCGGTCCTCTACACCTATGGCGGCGTTGCGCAGGACCCGCTGTCAGGTGGGCAGTTGCGGTTCAGCAATGATGTGTCCCGGTTTTTGAATTTGGTGGATGATTGCCGTAATAAACTGCCACACACTGACTCTATATTGGGGGTTGCGCCACATTCCTTGCGCGCAACTTCACCGACAGACCTGCGCGAACTGCTGCAAAACACACCCAAGGGTCCGGTCCATATCCATATCGCCGAACAGGTTCAGGAAGTCGCCGACGTACAATCCGCGTTGGGCCAGCGTCCGGTGGCCTGGCTGCTGGACAATGCAGACGTGAACGCGCGGTGGTGTCTGATCCATGCCACCCATATGACCGATGCCGAAACCCGCACGCTGGCCCAGTCCGGTGCTGTGGCGGGGCTGTGCCCGATCACCGAGGCCAATCTGGGCGATGGTATTTTCAACGGCGCGACCTACGTCGCAGAAAACGGACGATTTGGGGTCGGATCAGACTCTAATATTAAGATTTCCTTGCCAGAGGAACTGCGCACCCTGGAATACTCCCAACGTTTGCGCGATCATCAACGTGCCGTCCTAGTACCGGGCGAAGGCTCGGTCGGGCATGCGCTTTTTACCGGTGCCGCGCGAGGTGGGGCCCAAGCGCTTGGACGTGACGCCGGTGAGATTGCCGAGGGCAAGTTAGCTGATCTGCTGGCCATTGACCGGACCCACCCGACGCTCTGCGCATTGACGGACGATCAATTGCTGGATGGACTGTGTTTTGCCGCCCCTGATGGACTGGTAACTGACTTGTGGTCTGCCGGACGCCACATGGTGAAACAGGGCCGGCACGTCGCACGTGATCAGATCTTATCCGCCTATAGATCCGCGATTGCGGGCCTGCTGGCCTCGGTCTAAAGGAACGGTCATCATGCCCCAATCCAGTGACACCACCAGCTACAAAGACATCAAGAAAACCGTTCTGTCCCGCATCCGATCGGGCGAGTGGCAGCCCGACTCTCTGTTGCCCAACGAACAGGATCTTGCGGTCGAGTTTTCCTGCACCCGCACAACAGTGAACCGCGCCCTACGGGAGTTAGCTGACGAGGGCTATCTGGAACGCCGGCGCAAGGCTGGTACGCGGGTGTTGAGCGCACCGCAGCGACAGGCCCGTTTCACCATCCCCATGGTCCGGGACGAGGTTGAGGCGATGGGCGGCACGTATCGCTATGCGCTGGTTTCTTCTAAGTTAGAGACTGCTCCGGAATGGCTAAGCGCCCGATTGGCTCTGTCTGAGGAGCAAAGCGTGATGCATGTTCGCTGCATGCATTTCAACGGCAACACGCCGTTTCAGTTTGAGGATCGCTGGATCGTCACGGCCTCGGTCCCGCAGGTGGAGCAGGCAGATTTCTCGCAGATCGGACCGAATGAGTGGCTGATCCAGACCCTGCCCTTCACCAATGTCGAACTGAGTTTTCTGGCCAGCCGTGCCGATACAACACTCGCCGGGTTTCTGGACGTCCCCGAAGGAGAACCCGTCTTTACCGGAGAGCGCATCACCTGGTTGCAGGGTCAGCCCGTGACCTTTGCCAAGATGTTCTTTGCCGCCGGGTATCGCATGACCACGCAATTCTAAACCGCGCCCGGATTTCTCTTTACCCTCTGCTCAATCCGATACAGATTCACCCAAGATTGAGCAGACGCAAAGGAAAGACGAAATGGGTAACCCGCTGTACGAACGGCTGTTTGGCATTCACGCGGGCAAACACACACCGTTTCTTCATCTTCCTGATGGTCAGATCCTGACCCATGCCGATTTTCTGGACATGGCCGCGCAGATCGCCAATACCCTAAGCGGATACGAACTTGAGCCCGGTGAACGCGTGGCCGTACAGGTGGAAAAATCGCCCCAGGCGCTGGCGCTCTATGCTGCCTGCGTGCAGACCGGATTGATCTTTCTGCCACTGAATACCGGATACACCACGGCCGAGTTGCAATATTTCATCGAAAACAGCGGTGCGAAACTGGTTGTCTGTGACGCCGCAAAAGAACAGGGGCTGGCCCCCATCGCCGCCGCCCAAGACGCCCGGTTAGAGACGCTCAACGCCGATGGTTCGGGAAGCCTTATGCGGCGGGCGCTGGGGATGTTACCCGCGTTTGAGCCGGTCCAGCGGTCCGAGGATGATCTGGCCGCATTCCTTTATACTTCGGGTACAACGGGACGATCGAAGGGCGCGATGCTGACGCATGCCAATCTGCTGTCAAACGCTGAAACGCTAGTGCAGGAGTGGCGGTTCACGGCGGATGACGTGCTGCTGCATGCGCTGCCAATCTTTCACACGCACGGGCTGTTCGTGGCGACAAATGTGGCGCTGTTCGCGGGCGGGTCGATGATCTTTTTGCCGAAATTCGATCTTGAAGGCATGTTGCGGCTGATGCCGCAGGCCACGACGATGATGGGAGTTCCAACCTTTTACACCCGCTTACTGGGCGATGAGCGGTTCACCGGCGATCTGACCCGGCACATGCGTTTGTTCATCTCGGGCTCGGCGCCGTTACTGGCAGAGACCCATGAGCGGTTCGAGGCGCGCACTGGCCACCGTATCCTTGAGAGGTACGGCATGACCGAGACCAACATGAGCACTTCGAACCCCCATGACGGCGAACGTCGTCCAGGCACGGTAGGCTTTCCCCTGCCCGGCGTCGAACTGAAGGTGACCGACCCTGAAACTGGTGCAGACTTGCCGCAGGGTGAGATCGGCATGCTTGAGGTGCGCGGCCCCAACGTGTTTCAGGGCTATTGGCAAATGCCCGAGAAAACCGCCGCCGAGCTGCGCGATGACGGGTTTTTCATCACCGGCGATCTGGGGCGTTTGGATGCGGACGGGTATGTCCATATCGTCGGGCGCGGCAAGGACCTGATCATCTCAGGCGGGTACAACATTTACCCCAAAGAGGTTGAGCTGGTTCTGGATGACCAGCCGGGCGTGTTGGAAAGCGCCGTGATCGGCGTGCCGCACCCGGATTTCGGCGAAACACCGGTCGGCATTCTGGTACCCGAGCCGGGACAGACACTGGACCCCGAGGCCATTCTGGCAAACGTGCAGAACTCGCTGGCCCGGTTCAAACACCCGCGCAAACTGATCGTGCTGGAAGAGCTGCCCCGCAACGCGATGGGCAAGGTGCAAAAGAATTTCCTGCGTGAGGATTACAAGGACCTGTTCACCAAGGGTTAAGGGATCAGCGGCACACGGCCATCGTTGGTGAGCAGCCAGCAATCCCGGCCCTCAAACACCGCCGGAACCAACGGTCGCCCCATCCCGGCACCTCCGTCCAGATTGATCCGGTTACCGCGATGCTCAGCCTGTTCCGCAGGTGTGTGCCCATGGACCACCAGCCACAGGTGCGGTCGCGGATCATCCAGAAACTCGCCCCGTATCCAGATCAGGTCTTCCTCGGTCTGATCGGCCAGCGATACACCGGGGCGAATCCCGGCATGGACGAACAGAACCTCATCTTGGTGATGGTACGTCACCAACCGGTTCAGAAAGTCGACATGGTCCGACGGCACCGCTGCCCTTGCGCGGTCGAGAATTTTGTAAACGCGTTCTTCTTCGGTGTACGTCACACCGTATGACGCCAACGTCTCGGTCCCGCCCAAACGCGCATGCAGCCAGTGCTCGCCGATCCGCAATTTGGCCTCGGCGGTTGAACCATCGTGCATGAATCTGGCGAACATCCGGTCATGATTGCCCAACAGAAAAACCCAGTTCCGTCCGACCTTTTGCCCAGCGACCAAAAGGTCCAGAACGCCACGACAATCCGGCCCACGATCTACATAGTCACCCAAAAACACGATCCGCGCATCCCGCCCACCGTCCTGTTCGATAAGGTGCAGCGCATTTTCAAGCATCTCTAACTGCCCGTGGATATCGCCGATGGCGTAGATGGCGGATGTCATGAAAATCCCTCGGATAAACGCGTACCCGGCTTTTGGCGCGAAATGCGTGTCAGGAAAAGAAAATACCCGCGCCTTGAGGGGCGCGGGCAAGAATTGTTCCAGAAATTCAACACTGCTTAGGCGACGTCGAACTCCAGCGGTTTGATCTGGGTGAACAGACCGGTTTCCGCCAGCTTGGCGCGCGCCTCGGCCGGGACCGGCTCGTCCACGTAAAGCAACGCAATGGCTTCGCCGCCTGCTTCCGCCCGGCCAAGGGTAAAGTTGGCGATGTTGACGTCATTGTCACCCATGGTCTGACCCAGTGCACCGATGATGCCCGGCACGTCCTCGTTGGTGGTGTAGAGCATGTGCGCACCCACCTCGGCCTCGATATTGATACCCTTGATCTGGATGAAACGTGGCTTGCCGTCGCTGAAGACCGTGCCACCGATCGAGCGTTCGCGTTTTTCGGTCACCACGGTCACTTTGATGTAGCCTTCGAACGCACCGGACTTGTCCTGGTTGGTGGTCGAGATCTGAATGCCACGCTCTTTGGCGACTACCGGAGCTGAGACCATGTTCACCTCGGGGTTGAACTTCTTCATGATCCCCGCCACGACCGAGCAGTTCAGAGCCGCCAGGTTCATCTCGGAGGCGACACCGTCATAGAGGATGTTAATCGCCTTGATCGGCTCATCTGTCATTTGACCGATGAAGCTGCCCAAGTGACCGGCCAGCTTGATCCACGGCCCCATGATCTTGGCTTCTTCGGCGGTGACGCTGGGCATGTTCAGCGCGTTTTCCACCGCTCCTGTCAGCAGATAGTTCGAGATCTGCTCGGCCACCTGCAGCGCCACGTTTTCCTGCGCCTCGGTCGTGGCCGCACCCAGATGCGGCGTGCAGACGACGTTGGGCAGGTTGAACAGGGCGTTTTCCTTGGCGGGCTCTTCGCTGAACACATCAAAGGCGGCGCCAGCAATGTGACCGGATTGCAGCAGTTCGGCCAGCGCCTCTTCGTCGACCAGACCACCACGGGCACAGTTGACGATGCGCACGCCCGGCTTGGTCTTGGCCAGGTTTTCGCGGCTCAGGATGTTACGGGTCTGGTCGGTCAGCGGCACGTGCAGGGTGATGAAGTCTGCCCGCGACAGCAGTTCGTCCAGTTCGACCTTTTCCACGCCCATCTTGGCGGCTTTCTCTTCGCCCAGATAGGGATCATAGGCGATGACCTTCATCTTCAGGCCCAAGGCGCGTTCGCAAACGATGCCGCCGATATTGCCCGCGCCGATGACGCCAAGGGTCTTGTTGGTCAGCTCGATTCCCATGAACTTGGACTTTTCCCACTTACCCGCATGGGTCGAGGTACTGGCCTCGGGGATTTGCCGCGCAACGGCGAACATCATGGCAATCGCATGTTCGGCCGTTGTGATCATGTTGCCAAAAGGCGTGTTCATCACGATCACGCCTTTTTTCGAGGCAGCCTCTTTGTCCACATTGTCCGTGCCAATGCCAGCGCGGCCAATGACTTTCAGGTTGTCAGCCTTTTCAAGCAGGGTCGGCGTGACCTTGGTGGCCGAACGGATGGCAAGGCCGTCATACTGACCGATCACCTCGGCCAGTTTGTCTTTGTCCTTGCCAAGATCCGGCATGAAATCCACATCGATGCCGCGATCCCGGAAGATTTGAACGGCGGTTTCGCTGAGCTTGTCAGATACGAGTACTTTGGGGGCCATATCTCTGGTCCTTGAATTGTAGGGAAGGTCCGGGCCTGATGGGGCCCGGTGAAAAAGGTCAGGCGGCTTCGGTTTGCGCCGCGATCTCGGCCTCAAAAGCCCAGGCCAGCCAGGGCAGCATCGCCTCGATATCCGAGGTTTCGACCGTACCACCGCACCAGATGCGCAGGCCCGCAGGCGCGTCGCGATAGGCGCCGATATCCAGCGCGATATTCTCGACCTCCAACCGTTTCGCCACGGCTTTGGCAAAGACTGCGCCATCTTGAATGCGGTCATCGGTGAACTTCAGGCAGACCGAAGTGTTCGACTGCGTCGCAGCATCCTCGGCCAGATTGGCGATCCAGTCGTTCCGGTCACAGAATGCATGCACCGCACCGGCATTGGCATCAGCTCGGGCGATCAGCCCTTGCAGACCACCAACCGAGCGCGCCCAATCCAGCGCGAACAGGTAATCTTCGACCGCCAGCATCGAAGGCGTGTTGATCGTGGCACCGGTAAAGATACCATCGATCAGTTTGCCGCCTTTGGTCAGGCGGAAAATCTTCGGCAGCGGCCATGCAGGGGTATAGCTCTCCAGCCGCTCCACCGCGCGGGGTGACAGGATCAGCATCCCATGCGCGGCCTCACCACCCAGTACCTTCTGCCAGCTGAAGGTGGTGACATCCAACTTGTCCCAGGGCAGGTCCATCGCAAAGGCTGCGCTGGTTGCGTCACAGATCATCAGACCCTGACGGTCATCCGCAATCCAGTTGCCATTGGGAACCCGCACACCCGAGGTGGTGCCGTTCCATGTAAACACAACGTCATTGGCGAAATCGACGGATGCGAGATCAACGATCTGCCCGTACTCGGCCGTTTTCACCTCGGCGTCGATCTTTAGCTGCTTGACAACATCGGTCACCCAACCCGAGCCAAAGCTCTCCCAGGCCAGCATCTCGACCTTGCGTTCGCCAAGCAGCGACCACAGCGCCATCTCGACCGCGCCGGTGTCCGAGGCGGGAACGATGCCGATCTTGTAATCTGCCGGAATGCCCAGCACCTCGCGCGTGCCTTCAATGGCCGCCTTCAGCTTGTCCTTGCCAACGACTGCACGGTGCGACCGACCCAGCGCGGCATCGGCCAGTTTGGACAGATCAAATGTGGGGGGTTTGGCGCAGGGGCCCGAGGAAAAACGCGGATTCGCCGGCCGCGTTGCCGGTTGTTCGATGGTCATGTGTATTACCCTTCCAGATACACGCCCCTCGTTGGGGAGGGGTGTCCCACGGACAGGGGTATGAGGCCTTCGCAGATCCAGCAAGCAAAAAAGACCGTTCACCCGCAGAAAACGACATAGGGTGGGTGCGCAAATTGGAACACAGGTTTCCTATTGGCGAAAAACCCCGCCGGTATTCCGGCGGGGTTTTGTGTTTTGTGTTTATTCTGCGGCTTCTTCGTATGCGTCCATTGGTGGGCATGTGCAGACGAGGTTTCTGTCGCCATATGCGTTG
>NZ_WQBE01000007.1 GCF_013032005.1 Ruegeria atlantica | reverse complement strand
CTTTTGGACAGGACGCCAATATCAAGAAGTTTCATGGTTGACCTCAAGTCGACTTTAAGTGGCAGGATAGCTCCTCACTGGCACATGAGACAAGAGAGCTTACGATGACTGATACGGTGCAGGCGCAATCT
The DNA here is from genome assembly GCF_013032005.1 of Ruegeria atlantica. GTDB lineage: Bacteria > Pseudomonadota > Alphaproteobacteria > Rhodobacterales > Rhodobacteraceae > Ruegeria > Ruegeria atlantica_A. The sequence continues at coordinate 197,683 of NZ_WQBE01000007.1, read as the reverse complement.
TCCATTCCCATCCTGATCACTCTCGCTGCAGCGACATTGACCGCCTCATTGGGTATCAGTATTGCCGCGGTAATGCTTCCGACGCTGACGCGTAGCTTCGCTGCGACAGTTTCCGAGGTGCAGTGGGTCGTACTGGCTTACCTGACATCCGTGACCATCACGATCGTATCCGCCGGGCGGCTTGGCGATCTATTCGGCCACGGTCGCTTGCTGATTGCTGGTCTCATCGTCTTTATTGCAGCGTCGGTTCTGTGCGCTATGGCCCCGAGCCTGGGCTTGCTGATTGCCGGACGCGCGTTGCAGGGGCTTGGCGGAGCGATCCTGATCGCGCTTCCAATGTCTATCGCACGTGATTTTGTCCCGACTGAGCGGTTGGGCACGGCTATGGGATTGCTTGGCACGACTTCTGCTGCGGGGACTGCCCTTGGCCCCTCACTGGGCGGTGCGTTACTGGCGATCGGCAACTGGCGCATGGCGTTCTGGTTTCTTGCCGGCTTTGCTAGTGTCACGCTTATACTGTCTGTCACCGCAATCACGCGCGATTCCGAACGTCCGACAGTATCCTGCCGAGAATTGGATTTTCCGGGAACCATAGTGTTGGTTATTGCACTGGCGGCCTACGCTCTGGCAACCAGCGGCGGAGCCTCGCGTATCCCAGTGCCACCGGGTGTATTGTTTTCTGCTGCTCTGATCGCAATCGTCTTTTTTGGGCTTGTCGAAACCCGTGTAGCTTCACCGCTGGTGCCGATGAAATTGCTCCGCGACCAGAGGACAAGTATCGGGCTTTTTTCGAACCTTCTGGTCAGCGCAATCATGATGTCCACTTTGGTCGTTGGTCCGTTCTTCCTGGCATTTTCTCTGGAATTGAACGAAGCGATCATCGGTTTGGTTATGGCAGTTGGGCCGCTGGTCGCTGCGCTCTTCGGCGTTCCGGCCGGATGGGTGACGGACAGGCTTGGTGCGCATCGCGCGATGACCATCGGCCTTGTGCAGACTACTGTTGGTCTGCTGTGCCTGGCGTACCTGCCGGGATATTTCGGTGTCGGCGGCTATCTGGCCGGACTCATCATGTTGACGCCCGGCTTCCAACTTTTTCTTGCCGCTAACAACACAGCGGTTCTGATACACGCCGCCAAAGAACAACGTGGCCGGCTCTCTGGCCTTCTCGGGCTCTCGCGGAATCTGGGTCTGATGACGGGTGCCTCTGCAATACCCACGCTATTCGTCAACATAGTCGGGAAGGGAGATGCCACTAATGCTCCGGCCGCAGATGTTGCCTATGCTTTTTCGATGACTTTCACGGCCACTGCATGTTTGGCCCTGATTGCCCTGGGGCTGGCAATTAGCAGCCGAGCCTAGCGCGCCCGCAATGCGCCGACCCCCGCCGAGTGACGTTGCCGAGAAAGGTAATCCGCGTATTGCGGGGCGATTGTGGAGGAGCCAGAATTCTTGTTCTCGGATCGAAACGGCCTTTGAAGTCACTACGGCAATGCAAAGTGGACGGGCAGGGTTGCTGATCCTCCCCCTCTGAAGTGGTCCGCCGTTATGGTTAAGAAAATGAAGGAACCACATGGCGAACAAGCGACCGAAGCCGGAAGAGATTGTATCAAAGTTGCGGCAAGTTGAGTTATTGATGGGCAAGGCATGTCTCGTCTGGATGCTTTGGACCGGTGGCTTGAAGCCATGGAATCTTCTGGAATCCCGTTGTGAGGCACCCTTTACTGATCATGCTTGGATTGCGTGCCGGCATTTCTTTCCTGTTCCGACTTATAAACACTGTTGGGGACCGGCATACATGTTCACGCCATAATCAAAAGACTGGCTATTCCGTACAGCCCGGCAATGACGGCTCGTGTGTTTGCGCAGCAGGTGAGTTCGTACCCGCCTCAGTTTTCGGTCGCCGCAAATGGCCGGTCTGGTGAAGCCTCACCACGGCTCATAACGGCCTTGCCTAAGTCCGCTTTGAGCCGGATGGGTTACATCATCAGTGCCTTCCCTACCAATGCTTGCTTGTTTGGATATTGCGAAACATCAACACCGCGTTCCTTTAGTGCTTCGCTAAGTTCTTCCTCGCTCAAGGCTTCGATCGCTTCGGTCGTCATCTTCATGAAATTGATCCGGCGCTTGAGCTGGCCGTTTGTGTCACCAAAAACGTGTCGATCCTCAAACGCGAACTCATCCGCGTATTTGGTCATGAAGTAAGTTAGGAAGGTGTTTAGGCTGGTTCGGACACGGGGATCATCCGCCATCAAATCCGAGGATGCATCAAGCGTTTCTCGCATCAGGGTTACCCAACGCTTGGCCCCTTTGTCGTTCATCAGGGCTATCGCGTTGTGGGTGTGATGGAAGCTCAGCCGGAACTCTGCGCCGTGATAGTACGGGCCGCCGCCCATGACATCGATCCACATTGACGCCTGGGTTGTGACATGGTGGTTCAGCCCACCGACCCGTTCAAACACGGACGTGAACCAAGGCTCATCGGCAAAGACACGTTCATAGAACCTATGCACGATGCCGACGATGGGCTCTTGCCCGAGGACGGAATAGAGTTGCCAAAACTGAATGGGCTTGCTCAGGTCACCGGGGGCAGTCAGCGAGACAACCTCTGCCATCTGGAGTGCTTCCGGCGGTAGCAGTCCCTTATCGATTGCCGATTTAATATAGGCCTGCTGGATTCTCTCGCTCATGTAACCATGGCGGGTCGGAAATTTGGGAAGGTCAACACGGAACATTGGGCGAATTCCTAGAGCGTCTTGATGCCAGAAAAATGATGGCTGGGGCAGGGCAGACCGTCACCGTCCAAATGCCTTGCGGTACTTCTGGATAAAGAGTTCTTTTCCTTTCATCTTCCGTGTGACCCAGTCGCCGACAGTCGCAAAAAGCCAACTGTTTCCGATTTTGGGGCCAAGCGGAACGAGGATCGGTGCCATTTTCCAAGGCGCGTAGGGCTTTTGTTTCTCTACCGGTTGCCCGCTGAGGACCTGTTTCAGGGTCTTGATCAGCCAAGGGTTCTGACGAGAGATCGCAACAATCGTCATACTGTCACCGACGTCGGCTATGTCCCCGGCGATGAAGACATTTGGGTACTCGGACGGGCGCAACCAGCTATCCGTCTTAATCCGGCCAGAGGGCGCCACGGTCACCGCGGGCAGCGTTTGCGCCAATGCCGTATTTGGTTTGGACCCGATCACGGGGAAGACCAGATCAGCTTCGATAACGCGGCCATCTGACAGTTTTACTGATCCGGCATAAGGTTTGTCCGCGTGCTGCAGATTCTCTGCCCTTTGGCCTACCACGACGTTCACGCCGGCGCGTTCCAGCTTGCGTTTGAGCTCTGCCCCCAGCTTGACGGGATACGTCGGAAACAAGCTGTTGTCAGACGAAACCAAAGTGATGTCCTTACTGGGCTGTGCCGCTGCAATCTCTCCTGCCAACTCGGTACCGACGGGGCCGGCCCCAACGATGACGATCGATTTTGCAGACGCCAGCCGAGCGCTGACATCGGCACTGGCCTTGCGAAAGTCATCCATACTATCGCGCGCCGGTTTGAAAGGGGCTGCATAAGACGAACCAGTGGCCAGGACGATGTAATCCGCAGGGTAAGCAGAGCCGTTTTCCAGCGTTACCTCGGATTGAGTCACAGTAGCGGCACGGCCACGGATGACCCGCCCATTCTTCAGCAAGCGGTCGTATGGCAAAATGATCTGATCCAGCAGATCGGGCTCTAGTAGTGCACGAATGGCCGCTGGCGGCTGCATGAAAGCCTCTCGCTGCTCGATCAGAGTGACATCAGCATATTCATCCAACTCTTTTGCGACTTCAAAGCCGACGTACCCACCGCCAACTATCACGACTTTTTGCTTGTCCATTCTGTTCCTCATTGCTTTCCATTCGTCTGAGCCGTAATTAGAAACACAAGATCACAACGACAAGTACGGTCATTTGGGATACTGTTATGGCGCCTGTTGAACCGGATGAAAATTGCCTCATTGAACCTTTGATTGAGGCGATATCGGGTAAGTGGAAGCTCTTGGTCATCTATTGGCTGGCGCAGGAAACCTCGCGGTTCAATCAACTGCAACGAAATCTTGGCAGCATCACGCACCGGACGCTGACCCGCCAGCTTAGCGAATTGCAAGACGCCGGGTTTGTGTCGCGCAAAGATTTCAAAACGATCCCACCGCATGTGGAGTATAGCCTCACACCTTTGGGCCAAAGTCTGATACCAGTGTTACAAGTTATGCATGATTGGGCAGCGGCAAATGTGGACAAGCTAGCCACCAGGAAGTGAGGGCCTCGTACGTCAATTGTTGCGTATTTGCAGGAGAAAGAAGAATAGTCTGAGGCGTTGCGCATCAATGTTCGCTTGTGAATAAGCAGAAACGCTGCACTGGACACTTTGATCAAGGTCAGCAAAGGGCGGCTGGCTGCGATCATTCCTCTCGTAACAACGCTTCATTTCGGTATTCTGTGGGGGTCTTGCCTGTTTGCGAGCGAAAGGCCCGATTGAATGGCCCAAGCGAAGAGAAGCCAACGTCAAAAGCAATGCTGAGCACTGTACGCTCGGCCATTTCCGGCTTTTCCAGCATCGCTTGCGCCTCGTGAACGCGAAATGCGTTCACGAAGCTGGTGAAGTTGCGGTGTCCCATTCCCTGATTGATCGCAGACCGTAGCCGATGCTCTTGCGTCCCGAGTTTGGCGGCCATTTGTGCCACGGTCAGGCCTTCCTCTCTCCAAAGACCTGCAGCCATCGCAGTATCAATACGCTTGATCAATGCCGCTTGCGCAGGGTTCGGGTTTATGTCGCGCTGCGAGGCAGCAGAGTGTTCGATCCAAATGCCGGGTGCAACACGCACCGACCAAACCAGGAACGCCGCTGCAGACAGGCAAATTGCTGATGCCTGTAGGGGGAATACCCAATACGGAAGCACCTGATCCAAATGGGTGATTTCAATCACCGTGATGATTATGCCAAGGGTCAATAGCCAGACCAGAAACCAACGGCGAAACCGGCGGCGTTCGGCAATCAAATCTTCGACCTCGCCTGAAACAACAATTTTCAGCATGTGCAAAAAGAAGATCAGCACGCATGCGCCACGAACCGCACCCAGCGGAAATTGCAGCTGGGTCAACCAGCTTGTTCCAACGATAAGAACCGCGACGGTGATCTGCCAGGGTCGAATGACAACGTCATCCTGAAACAGCTCAATCGCGGCCCAATAGATCAGAACCGGGATCACGCCCGCGACCATCACAAGTACAAACCGGATTGGCCCCTCGCTCAGATCGATACCCGGAGAGGACACGATCACATAAGGGCCTAGGCTCAGGCACAGCAGCACGACGGCCAGACTTTTCCGGGTTCGGGGTCCGTTTGCCAAAAAGATCACAGCACAGAGAAAGAGAACGCCAACGGCGCTACCACGCAGGAAAATATCGAAGACCGCTAAATCTGACATCACGCGCATAAGCGAAGTGCGAATTGGCTTGCCGGTCAATGGCTGGACCATGTCGAAAATGAAAAATACTCGCCGAAAACTCAAGTTGCCCATCGTTTTTCGAAATCAGAGGGAATCCGATACCCGCATGCGTCAGGTCGTTTTGCATGTCCTTTCGCACTTGGAGAAGCCAATGACACATCTCACTACACTGCTTTCCGTCTATGCAAATGTCTTTGGCGGAGACTTCTTGCGCTATGTTTTGGGCGCAGGCGGTACGTATCTGTTGATCAATGTCCTTCTGGCACGTCGGCTTGCCGCGCAAAAAGTCCGCCTGTCGGATCTACCCAAGGGCCAGATCCGTCGCGAGATACTAGTAAGCCTGCGGACCGTTCTGATCTTTACTGCTGCTGGTACATCAATCGTGCTGGGCGCCAGGGCAGGGGTCATCACGATATACCAACAGGTCGCGACATTTGGCTGGGCCTATTTCGCGTTCAGCATCGTGGCGCTGATCGTCCTCCACGATGCGTGGTTTTATTGGACACACCGCGCGCTGCACTACCCGCCGCTGTTTCGGCGGTTCCACCGGTTGCACCATAAATCACACCAACCTACGCCCTTCACCTCCTATAGCTTCGATGTCGGTGAGGCTGTGGTAAACGCGGTCTACCTGCCTTTGGTATTGGTTCTCCTCCCGGCGCATCCATTGGCGCTGTTCGTTTTTGTAACCCATATGATGCTGCGCAATGCAGTGGGTCACTGCGGGATCGAGATCTTTCCAGCCGATCAGAAAGGCCGCCCTGTCTTCGGCTGGCTAACAAGCGTCACCCATCACGATCTGCATCACGCCCATGCCGGTTACAACCTCGGCCTGTATTTTTCGTGGTGGGATCGGCTGATGAAGACGGAACATCCCAAGTACCTCACCGAGTTTGCCCGCGTTGCGCCGCGCATCCGGCCTGTTGGTCTGAAAGCAGCACTTCTGTTTGTAGCGATTGTTGGGGGGCTGGCAGCCAGTCGCGGCGATGCCTTCGAGCTCAGCGGTCGCTACGCGTCGCCCGGGCTTGGTATCATAGTTGAATTCGAGGATTGTGGCGGGGATAGTGCCACCAGATGCGGTCGGTTGCTCTGGAGTTGGGAGGGGCAGACACCCCATGCGAAGATAGGCGATTTGATCCTGACGGGTCTTGTGTTCAACGGTACTGCCTGGGAGGGAATGCTGCGGGACCCAGAATCCGGGCGGACATATCGAGGCGCAATCAGACAAGCGAGCCAACATCGGCTTATCCTCAAGGGCTGCGCCGGCATCATCTGTGCAAGCCAGACATGGCACTCTACAAACTACCTTCGATCCGTACTTTCTGAACACGGAGGTTAACTCCACGCATTGCGTGTGAACACATTACCAAATCGGCGTCGGGCCCGTAATGCGAAAGGCGGCTTTGTCAAAGTTGCGCTGGAGGGCCAGTGTGTTCCATGGATGTCTCCTGTGGGCTGAGCTTATCAAATGAGGTAAATTGAAGTAACGTATTTTGGTTAACAGCAGGTCTTGTTTTTAAGATGGAAAAAGTGCTGGGACTTGGCGGGTTTTTCTTCAGATCTGAGGATCCTCCCGCGTTGGCAGAATGGTACCGCGATCATCTGGGAATTGATCTTGTTCCCAATGATTATGAAACGCCCTGTTGGACACAGGAAGCGGGCGAAACTGTCTTTGCCCCGTTCGAGAAGGTGACCGAGTATTTCGGAAATCAGGAAAAGGAATTCATGTTGAATTTTCGTGTTCGCGACATTGAAAAAATGATTGCGCAGTTGGAATCCAAAGGTGTCGAAGTGCGTCGCGATCCAGATTCTCCTTATCCGAATGGCAAGTTTGCGTGGCTCAATGACCCTGAAGGCAATCCGATTGAGCTTTGGGAACCTGCTTAATTTCAGGGCCCACTGGTTTAATTATCCCGATCCTGTCGGCGTAATAAAGCGCCGCGAGTTTCTGTGCTGCACAATGACTGGATTTCTTCAGATGATCGACAGGAAGATATCGGTCCTCCGGGCGCAATGCGTGTTGCAATTGCAGAACCACCGTATCGCTCCAAACATCCAAATTGGTTGGCTGTCGGATTTGCATGTACTCGCGCGTCCTTGCAGCATGTATCAAAAGGACGGAGGTAATAATGATCTATGCAATCACGATCTATGGGGAGGCAGGTGTGTTTGAGGCGCTGCCCAAAGACCGCCAGGATGAGGTAATGTCAGGCCACGGCGCGCTGCAAACGGCGTTAAAGGATCGGGGAGAGTTTGTTTCGATAAAGCTGATGCCGCCGACCTCTGCAGTGATGGTCGAACCGGCCACCAGCGAGGGCACCGCGCCGCTGATTACCGACGGTCCGTTTGCCGAGACGAAGGAGAACTTCCTTGGGTTCTACGCCGCCGATTTCAAAGATCTTGATGAGGCTTTGGAATACGCAAAGATGATTTCCTCGCCCGTTGCGCGGCTCGAAGTACGGCCTGTGGCCTGGGCCGGGGGTGTCATTTCATCGGAGTAGCTCATGTCGGACTGGCTGGAGGCCACATTCGCCCAACAGCGCCCACGTGCCATTGCGGCCCTGACGCGGGTGTTTCGCGATATCGATACGGCCGAAGAAGCCTTTGCCGATGCGTGCCTGAAGGCGCTGACGGTTTGGCCCAAGGATGGCGCGCCCCGTGATCCGTTGGCGTGGCTGCTGACGACCGCCCGCAATGCGGGTCTTGACCATGTCCGCAAATCCCAACGCCGCGCGGCAATTCTGTCGCGCCACACAGAGGAGTTTCAACGAGCACCCACCGAAACACCTGACCCTGATGAGATGCGCGACGATGTATTGCGACTGTTGTTCGTATGTTGCCATCCGGAATTGGATCAACGGGATCAGATTGCCATCGCTCTACGCGTGGTCGCGGGGTTGAGCGTCGACGAGATTGCCAGTGGATTCCTGGTTAAACCAAAGACAATGGAACAGCGGATCACCCGTGCCAAAAAGAAGATTGCGAGCAACCCGGTCGCTTTTGAAACGCCCAGCCCGGCAGAGAGGGGAGCGCGGCTGGGTGAAGTTTCCCTGATGGTCTACCTGATGTTCAACGAAGGGTGGTCGACTTCGGCCGGTCCCAAACAGATGAAGCTTACATTGTGTGAAGAGGCCATCCGCCTCGCCCGCCTGCTTGTGGCGTTGTTCCCGGCCATGGGTGAGCAGTCCGCCTTGTTGGCGTTGCTGTTGCTCCAACACGCCCGTCGGCGGGCACGTATCGATGCGGATGGAAAGCTTGTGGCGTTGGACGATCAGGATCGCGACCTTTGGGACCGTTCGGACATCGCCGAGGCAACGGGCCTTTTGCAAAAAGCCCAACGTATTGGTCATCGCGGGGTCTATATCATCCAGGCCGCAATCGCTGCGGCCCACGCCCGCGCGGCCTCATCTGAAGACGCCGACTGGACCTTGATAGAGAGCCACTACGCCGCCCTTCATGCGCTGCAGCCGACCCCTGTGGTTAAACTTAACCAGATCGCTGCACAGGCCAAGTTGCACGGCCCGCAATATGCGTTGAAGGCGATGGAGGTAGTGGCAGAGGATCTGACCACCTATCGCTGGTATCACGCGATGCGGGGCGGTCTGTTGCAGGAAACTGGCGACCACAAAGCCGCCATCGCCGCATTTGAAACCGTGATGACACTCGCTCCAACGGGCCCTGAACGCGTTGTGATCGCGGATAAAATCGCGATCAGCCAAAAAGAACTGCGCGGCGTGTAGGATAGCCGGCACCTCGCGCGTCCTTGGATCAGACCCGTATGTGGCGGGCAAAACCAAGGGAGAAACCCATGAGTATTCTTGAGATGACAACTGTCGGCAATTCCGGATGGATCGGACATTCCGGACCGGATCAGGGCAAAGCCAAAGCCTTTTATCAGGATGTGTTGGGCTGGGCGATAAACGACATGCCGATGCAGGACGGGTCGAGTTATTCGGCCGCAGTGGTGGGCGAGACGCCCATTGGTGGCTTTTCACCGATGCCTGAGGACAATGGAAGCTGGACGATCTTTTTTACCGTGGACGACGTGGATGCAAGTGTTGCAAAGGCGCAAGCCAAGGGTGCTGCGGTCATTCAGCCTGCGATGGATATGCCGGGGGTCGGGCGCATGGCGACGCTAACCGACCCGCAGGGCGCGCGGTTCGCGCTGATTACCTATGAAAGCATGTCGTCCTAATCGTCGCTCGAAAGGAGGGATCAGATGGAACAACTGCCCCAAATTGCGCTGATCGTGACAGCGGTGTTTGTCTTGATGAGCATTCCCATGGCAATCGCCGTTGGCGTGCGTCGTGCCAGGACCGGGATACTTTTGCTCCATGGTGAGGATGAGGGACTGCTACGCCTGATGCGGGCACACGGGAACTTCATCGAATATGTCCCGCTTGCCCTGCTTGCCCTCGCGGGTGCCGAGATTGCGGGAACGGCACCCTGGCTCATAGCTGTCTGTGGTGGGGTTCTGCTGCTAGCCCGCCTCATCCACTACTTCGGTTTGCGCGCATCAGCAGAAAGCAAAGGACGCGCAATTGGGGCGGCCCTGACGACCTTGACTATGATGGTGCTGGCTTTCGCCATCCTCTGGCAACTCGGCACAGCCGCCTGATGCCGGTAGATGAAAACCTTAACACTCGTGTGCGCGATGCTTTGGCCGCGCACGCGGGCATCTCCGAAAAGCGGATGATGGGCGGCCAGTGTTTCTTTTTAAACGGCAACATGCTCTGCGGCGCTCGCCGTCACAAAGATGGGGTCGGTCGGTTCATGTTCCGGGTGGGTAAGGCGAACGAGAGCATGGCACTGAAGGATCCAATGGCTAAGGAAGTGATCCATGGAACCCGTAAACTGGGGGGCTTTGTACATGTTGAAGAGGGCGACTGCGATGACCCTGCATTGCGACGCTGGGTAGAACTTTGCCTCGAACACGCCGCAGCCCTCGCGGCGAAAGACTGAATGGAGGATGTGATGGCTACATTTGAGAGTTTCTCGTCTGAGGCACTTGGTTTTCTTGAGGGTCTTAAGGCCAACAACACGAAGGATTGGTTCGCAGCGCACAAGACAACCTACGAAACCCAGTTGAAGGGCCCCAGCAAGCATTTTGCCGACGGCATGGCTGGCGCATTGCAAGACCTGACTGGGCAGGGCCACCGCAGTAAGATCTTTCGCATCTACCGTGATGTCCGTTTCTCCAAGGACAAGACGCCCTACAACGCACACCTGCATATTGCGTTCATTCCGCAGGGCAACGCGGTTCAACCACCGATGTGGTTCTTTGGGCTATCGCCCGAAAAACTGTCCCTTGGCTGCGGGGTATTTCAGTATGACAAAAATGCACTGGACGCGTTCCGCACGGCAATGGCTGGTCCAAAAGGGGCAGAGTTGATCCAGCTCACTGAAGATATGCGACAGGATGGTTTCCGGATCGAGGACCCAGAATTGAAACGCGTTCCGACTGGCTTTGACAAAGATCATCCCCACGCAGAGGCATTGCGCCGCAAGGGCTTTGCCGTTTGGATGGACGCCGGGGCTCCTGCGTTTGTTATCGAACCGAACCTCATAGAACGAACGTCTGTGTTATTCGGGAAACTCATGCCAGTGTTTCAATTGCTTTCCAGGGTCATGTAGCCAAGGATTTGCGCTCGCAGCGAGCGGCAGCTTAGACGAGTTGCACTGCCGCGAAGTAGTCCTGTTCCGGATCGCCGATCAGATTGTCGAATGGCATTGCAAAACATCGCAGCGGGCAAGCGCTGTTTTTGACTTCAACCTCTCCCAATTCCTCGAGCCTGATATAAATGCGAGGGCGGATTTGATCCTTTGCAGCGCGCGAAAGGCATATTCCACCTGGTGCCGCCAACCGGGCACCTCAGCACTTAGTCCACAGCGGTCCAATCCTAACATCCACCCTACCTTCAGGATGCTGCGGCGCGCCCCGTCGAAGGAGACATGCGCTGAGAGTGCAAATTCCGGAAGTAGTTGAATTCATACATAGCTGACAATGCCACCCTGCAGCGCATTCACGATCAGCTTGCGCGATTTCGTCGAATTTCGGGAACCTTTCCGTGTTTCCTGCATCTAAGGAACCAGGAACGCACTAAAGCGAACCCGGTGAAACCCTTGGAAAGGACCAAACCATGTTCAGAAAAACCGTAGTTGCTTTTGGATTTATTGTCGCTGCCGCCCCAACTGCTAAGGCTCACGATGAACAAGTTCTCGCCAATGCCCCAGCCGGCGATCCTTATGTGAAAGTGAGCGACGTATTGCCATTGCCCGAGTTCATCCCTGGTCTGGGAACGCTCTTCGTCGACCCAACCACTCTGCCCGCAGGTCCGTTCCTCGCATATGATCGCGACGGTCGATTGTCAGCCACGGTCTACATGACACCACTCGACGATCTGCAAAACGGTGCATCATTTGACGGATTGAACATCGGTTCACACACCGTCAGCTCGACAGATATCTATTTCAATGCCGGGCATCCCGGCGTGGACAAGCCGCACGCGCATGTCGTGCTGTTTCACGACGAAAACGCAAAAGAGCGTCTGGCCGAATGATCTGTACGCGCCGTCATGCTGTATGGCTTGGGGGATTGGCCGTTGCTTCCGTCGCCAGTTCGCGGATCGCGCTTGCGCAACCGATCGCCACGGTTGAGATGCGCGGCAGCCCGCGCGGCGAACGTATCTGGTATGATCCTGTTGGACTTGCTGTATCTTCAGGCACCACCGTCCGGTTCACCAATCGTGATCCCGGCAACAGTCATACAGCAACCGCCTATCATCCGGCGAACTATGATCGAAGGCGACGCATTCCCGCTGCGGCCGACCCGTGGGACAGTGACTTTTTGCTTCCGGATGAGTATTTTGAAGTCACCCTGATTACGCCAGGTGTATATGACTACTATTGCCTACCACACGAAATGGCGGCGATGGTTGGTCGCATAGTAGTTGGAACCCCCAGCGACGTCGGCTGGGAGGGAAGTTCACACGACAAGAGCGATGTTTCGGAAGATACTCTGACAGCTTTGCCGTTGGTAGAGAGGATCCTTTCGGAAGTTACCGTTCGCAGGGAGGACTGATCATGAAGGTCCAAACAAGCCTCACTCAACAAGCAACCAGCGATGCGGCCAAATCAGAAGCTGAGCTTGTAAATGCCGCGCGTGAAGGAAGCGAGCTGGCGGTCCGGGAACTTATCCGTCGCTTGAACCCCCGCTTGTTTCGCGTTGCCAGAGGTATCGTTGACAGCGACGCCGAGGCAGAAGAAGCGCTGCAGGAGGCTTATCTTTCGGCGTTCAGCAAACTGCAGGGTTTTCGTGAGCATGCCAGCTTTTCCACCTGGATCACCCGGATCGTGATCAACACGTCGCGTATGCAGCGCAGACGAGAGCGTACTGATGAAGAGTACAACACCGTCGACGAAACCAGAGCACCGAGTGTGATTATGTTCCCCGGACAAAATTCTGAACTCCCTGACGCAACGCTTGGGCGCGCGCAATTGAGAGATTTGCTTGAATCTGCCGTTTCCGATCTGCCGCCCCATCTGCGACTGCCGTTTCTGCTGCGCGAAGCAGAGGAAATGAGTATTCTTGCCATCGCCACCGAACTTCAGGTCAACCCGATAACGGTAAAAACACGCCTATATCGCGCCCGCCGCAGGTTGCAAACTACAATTGAAAACCGGGTCCGGGGCGGCTTCGAAGCAATTTTTCCATTTGGCGGCAAACGATGCGCCAACATGACCAATCACGTAGTAGCGAGATTGCAAGAAGTCGGCGTTCTATGACGCATTTCTTTCGGCTCAGATCGACCATCCTGCAAACCGCGCTCAGGATTTTTTCCCGGCAACAACGCAAATGCGGCGGCAGATTGACAACGATCAATTCCTTCGCGCCAAAGGAAGCTTAGGAAAACCCGTGTGGTAAACCTTGCTAAAACAGCAGGAGGTCTGTTTGTCGAACCCTCAAAACCCTATTCTGCTATGCTCTACCGCGTGACGGGCGCGCTGCGGGTTGCCCTGCTTACGCCCCTGTCGCCTTCTTTGACCTTTATTGCGCAAAAACGTGAACCGTGTCGCCAGCGTCTCGACCGAAATGTTTGGCGAGGAGCCTTGGCGGATGACTTTCTGCCCGGCGCTCCTGATTTCCAGCTCAGCGACGGGTTCCTGATTGACATACGTGGCGCGGAGTGATCAGGGCTGACCAGCGCAACACTATGACTTCGCGCAAGATCGTCCCATACCGTGTCCTGTTTCCCGCGGCATTTCTTTGCGCGTTGTTCACGATTGCCCTCTGGCCCCTAAGCGCATGGACTGATGGTTTTGGTCCAGCGTTTGAGCCTGCAATTATCTGGCACGTTCACGAGCTGATTTTTGGCTTTGTTGGCGCGGCGATTGGTGGGTATCTGCTGACGGCATTGCCAAGCTGGACAGGCCGACCGCCGGTTCAGGGTGGAGTTCTGATCACATTGTTGGCGTTGTGGGCCCTTGCGCGTGTTGCTATGGCGCTGGCGGATTTCGTGCCTTCCGGGCTGCTTGTCGTCTTCAATGCCGGGTATTTTCTCTTACTGGCGGTTGTAATCGGAACTCAACTTCTGTTGGCGGGCATCTATCAAAAGCTTGGCTTTGTGTGTGCGATAGTGGGGCTTGGTATCGGTGAATTCTTGTTTTTGACCGCCACGCTGATGGGGTCCCCGTCCAGAAGCCTGGAAATGGTTGATGTGTTTCTGCTTGGTCTCGCATTGCTGATGATCAACATCGGATTGCGCGCAATTCCGGCTTTCACAGGCAATTGGCTTACTCTCCACGACCGCGTCGGGCCTTTGGTCCCGAGCACGCAGTCTTTGGTCGTACCGCAGGTGCTGTTAGGTTTGGCCATTGCGGCCAGACTGATTGACGCATCAGACTTGGCATATTTCGCGATGATTTGTGCGGCATTGGCAGTTTTGTGGTCAATGCTCACATGGCGGACGCTGGCGATCATCGGGAACCCATTGCTTGTGGCACTGCACCTGGCCTTTTTTTGGGTACCCTTTGGTTTGATCGCCGTGGGTTTATCGGGGTTTGCACCGTCGTTCTATCCTAGGGCGGACGCCTTGCATGCCATCACAATCGGCGGAATGGCCGGAATGATTATGGCGATCGCAGGCCGGGCAGCAGCGCATACCGCCGAAGGTGGCTTGAGGGCCAATTGGGGGTTTACCATTGGAGTTTGGGCGATCTGGATTGCAACCTGCATTCGCATTGCGGCACCGGTTTTTCCGGGTCTTCCTCTCGTACTCTGTGTTGCTGTGCTGTGGTGCCTTGGCTGGACTGCTTTTCTGATCGGATTTATGCCTGCTCTCAGAGGAACACCACGGCGCCCAGTTTTGAGCGGCCGCAGGCATCAGACGAAAGTGAGTGCGGCATACATTGAAAGGACAGAGGGATGAAAATTGCATACGTCTCTTCGCAGAAACGGGGCGAAGCTGACAGGTTGTTGTCGGAACTGGCCGATGAGCTGAACAACAACGGGTTTGAACTGCGCGGAATCGTGAAGGAGGCGAGCCATTCGCCCATTTATCAGGATGGGTGCGATATGAGCGTGCGAGTACTGCCAGATGGAGCGGTCATCAAGATTACGCAGAACCTCGGTGTCGGCTCGGAGGCGTGTAGATTGGATCCCAGTGCGCTTGCCGAAGCCGTGGCGCAAGTGGAGCAAAGCAGTTTCGAGAACGCCGATCTGTTCATACTGAATAAGTTCGGCCCCGAGGAATGCGCTGGCCGTGGATTCCGCTCGGTGATGGGCAAGGCCTTGGAACACGGTGTTCCGGTGCTGGTTGGCGTAGGGCCTGCATCCATCCCACAGTTTCAGGCCTTCGCTGACGGCCTTGCCATATCGTTGCCGGATGACGCCGTATCACTTCTTGACTGGTGCCTGACGCGCAGTTAACAGCCAGCTCAATTTGAACGGTTCCCTTGGCGCTGTTGCATTAACCGGCGTTGGTAGCGATGGTTCCCGTCTGATCTTCGATCCTTGAAGCCTACGATGAGCCGGAAACCCTCCTCTATGCAAAAACCCTGAATTGTCCCATTGCTGCTGACGTCAGACACGTATGGGCGAATTTTACACCTAGCTTAAAGACGCTGAAGAGGACCCGGCGACATCAGTCCTCAGGGGATTTTGTGCGTGAAAACTATCCGCTGCAGACCGGTGCGAAAGTTCTGGGTACGGGAATCTCAGCACCCAAACTCATCACGCTTGAACGCGCGCGAGAGCGAAAGGCTGCAGTATGATTAATGGCAGTAGTGGGCTCTCATCGCAGGTTCGCAATCGTCCTGTGAGCGTAAAAATCTAGCGATCAGTCTTGTCGCACATCGTAAGTCTCGCGCAACAAGCATCAAACAAATGCCTATCATTCAAAAAATTTCATCTGTTTTTTCGCTTTGTCCCAAGAAGCCCCTAACCTTCTGCTCGAGAGGCTTCTTCCAGCTTCACACCGTTGTTTAACATGCGCCTAGGTTCGTTTGTCCCTGGGATGATCAAGTCCATCAAAAAACTTGTTTTCCCGGCTCATAGGATCTTGGGCATCGGTATGCCCCATCCTGGATTTAATTCGGCTCAGCCCACGTTCGCACTGTGCCGCTAATGGGCGCATTTCCAGCTCAGTTGAAATCTCCAAGGCACGCTCATAGCATTTCATGGCGTCGTATTCCTCACCAGCGCCTGCATTGCTTAAGACTTCGCCCATCACAAACAAACCAAAGGCTTCGTGACCGCGTTCACCACGACTGCGCGCTATATCGAGTGCGCGACCGAGACGTTTGGATGCGTCTTCGATGCGACCGGCTTTGAGATATCCGAAAGCCAGCTGGGTAAAAACCAGGGACTTGAACAAACCAAGCCCGATGTCATCATACAACTGACAAGACTGTTCAAGCCTCGCCAGGCCCGTCTCAATGTCTCCTGCCAGGATTTCAGCAAACCCAAGAAATCCGTTCGTGAAAGGGGATAGATAGGTGAGGCCCCAAACGTCGATGATCGAACTCGCGTTGCCAAGAGTCGCACGCGCAGCCGCGATGTCACCACGTACAATCTGATAATAGCCAATATCGTAACCGATATGCGCGCGGTTGAAAGGATTGTCTTGAAGATCCGCAAGCGCAACGGCTTGTTCTGCATGATGTGAAGAACGTTCAAATTCGCCACGCTCGGCGTAAGACCAGACCAGCCAGGACCGGGCGATAATCGCAGGTGCAAAAGGCAGCCCACACTTTTCGAGCGCAGCATCGCCAGGCAGATTTGAAACAACACGTTCGAAGTATCTCTCGGCTGTGCGCAGTTCACCAGAGGTTACGAATGTACAGCCAAGGTAAAAATCAGCCGCAACTTCCAGCGATCGATCACCGGAATCCCGAGCAATATCGCGCCCGCGTTCGGCGGCTGCCTTGGAGTCAGCCGAGCGTCCGACTTGCCACAAACTTGCGCCACGATAAACGGAAACCCAACCAAGTCGCACATCGTCTTCCAACGTGAGCGACAACTTCTCGGCTTCGTCAAGTGGATCTAGAATAGCGGCGAACTGCCCCAGTGCCCAAAGAACGTTCCGTAGCGCAAATTTCGTATCTATTGCTGCGGTTGCAGTTTCGGCATCCATTTCAAATTTTTTACGCGCGTCGAGCGCCCTGCGGAACTGGCCTGCTGCTTCGCGCAGCGCCGAGCGTTCAACCGCGTCTTCGCCTGCTCTGCGAAACTCTCGGAAAGCACGCGGCCAATCCTCGCCAAGAAAGGCGTGATGGGCCACAATTCCTGCGATTTCGCCATTGTTATCAGAACTTTTTCTTTCAAGTAGATCGGCAAATGCTGAGTGCAACTCGTGGCGTCGGCTCTTTAATAAGGTGGAGTAGGCAGCATCTTGGACGAGAGCATGCTTGAACATGTAGCTTGCCGTTGGCGGAACGCCCATGCGGAGTATCAATCCCGATTCAACAAGCTTTTCAAGTGCTTGCAGGCAGTCCATGTCGACCTCTGCCGACAAGTCCACAATGTCTTTGTGATCGAATTCACGCCCAATGACGGACCCAATCTGAGCAATCGCTTTTGCCGACCCAAGCCGATCCAGGCGTGCTGAAAGCGATGTGTGAAGCGTGGCGGGAACAACATCCCCACTGCTCAACCCCGCCTCTTGAAATGCCTTGGTCAGTTCCTCGATGTAGAGCGGCACGCCATCGGCACGTTTAACAATTTGCGCGGCGGCTTCCTCGCTCACGCCTCCCCCAGAAACGGAGTTTAAAATTCGCAAAGATTGCCGCCGACCGACCCGACTAAGGACAATCTCACGCCAATAGCCGCAGTCGTTCCAATCAGGCTGAAATTCCGGTCGGTACGTTAGCAATAACATGATTGGCGCTTCGGCGGCCTCAGAAATCATGTTTTGCAGCAGCTCCAGCGTCGACGGATCGGCCCAATGGATGTCTTCAATAACTATGATGATCGGGTGCTGCGCGCTCATACGCAGCACTTGATCTATCAGGCACCGAATTATCGCGCGGCGCAATTGCACTGGAGGGAAATCCGGGGCATCGTAGCGCCCTTCAGTTTCTACCCTTAACAGTGACGCGATCAGAGGCACGCTTTCGGTCAACGGGATATCCGTCAGCCCCAGTATGTTCTCTAGTTTTTCAAGTTGCGCCGCTACCGAGTCCTGTTCTGCAATCCCGGCAGCTCTCCGCATTCCGGTGATCAATGGAAAAAAGGCATCGTTGGTGTGATGAGGAGAGCATTGGTAACGATAGCCGAAACGCCTGTCTCCAGAGATTTCGTGCCGCATTTCTTCTACCAATCGCGATTTGCCGATGCCCGGATCTCCGGTCAATGAAATCACTTGACCCGATCCTGCTTTTGCTTGCTGCCATGCATCACGAATTAAGTGAAGGTCCGAAGCTCGTCCAACCAATGGCGTTGAACCTTGGAACCGGGATGCTTCAAAACGTGTTTCGACAGTTGTTTCCGTGCCGACGCGCCAGGCTTGTACAGGCTCGTCAAACCCTTTCAATTCATGTTGGCCAATGTCTTCCACTTCAAAACGGCGGCCCAAGAGTTGACGGGTTAATGGGCCAACAACAATTTCGTATGGCCGCGCCAGGCGTTGAAGCCGGTCAGCCAAGCCGGGTGTTGCCCCGATGACGGCGGCGTCATCATTCATGACATCGCCAACTATTGTTCCAATAACAACTTCTCCGCTAGCTGCACCTGCACGCGCTTGGAGTTGCCGTCCGTCTTGTGAGTGAATTTCCTGGATTGCTGCAAAGGCATCTTTTGCTGCCTTTACTGCTCGTTCAGCTTCATCTTCATGGGCTTCGGGCCACCCAAAATAGGCCAAAACGCCATCTCCGAGAAATTTGGCGACATAGCCTTGATACCGAAGGACAGCTGATACAACTGCCGACTGGTACTTTGTGACCAGATTCCGCATCTCTTCGGGGTCCAGCTGTCTTGAGAGGACAACGGAATCCACAATATCAACGAACAAAACAGTAAGCAGCCGCCGCTCGGGTGCTGCGTTTTCAATCGTGTCTTTCTTTACGGCTTGTGCCGCTGGCGAAATGGCCGCAAGCAGGCGACGACGGTGCCCAAGGCTGAAGCCAAGGTCTTTCAAGTCCTCGTCATTCAGATGGCGCAGAGTCTCAATGTCGACGTCGTTTTCTTCCAACAACGAAGCATAGCTCTCCAATCCTAGGCGACTCAGCCAGGCACGCAATCGTTGATCCACGTTGCCCCCCTCAGGTTCTTCGGGCTTATTGTATCACATCACAGAGAATTTATCTTTCGTATTGACGGTGTGATGGCCAGAGCCATTGGATGAGGGTCACAATGTCAATCGTTGTCCCAAGCCGAGAATTAGCGCATTCCACAGCATTTTTTGCGGCACTGCCCCTAAAAAAACCTATCCAGTGCTGCGGCGTTTCACCGAAAATTCAAAAAAATCGCAACAAGTTTCAATAACCTGCGGCGTTTATGCAATCAGCTTCCAATTGGGGAATTTTGGAGCCTTTCTGAAATGGTTTTGGCAGCTTGGACAACCGATGCCGCCAGACCTTCAAGCTTGTTTTCGGGAAATCTTGTAACTGGACCGGAAACCGAAACGCCCGCAACAACTTTGCCCAGCGAGTCGAAGATAGGCGCAGCAATACAACGCATACCCAAAAACCGTTCTTCATCGTCCAAGGCCCATCCACGCTGTCTGGACTTGCGGAGTTCTGACTTCAGCTCTTGCAGGTCTGTAATGGAATTGGGCGTCTGGCGGACTAGTGTTTGTGGGGCCAAAAGGGTCTCAACCGCGGCCTCATCCATAAATGCCATCATAGCTTTTCCAACACCGGATGTGTGAAAGTACGCCGCAGTTCCGTTTTTGAAAGAAGCCCTAATTGGGTTATCGGATTCGACCTGAATGAGAAACAATAGCTGCCCACATTCTTCGATTGCCAGATTTGCTGTCTCACCGGTGTCTTCTGACAGTGTGCGCATCACTGACGGTGCGACTTCGAGCAAATTTGATCCATCTTCAAACGTACTGCCGATCCGATAGGCCTGCGGTCCAATTCGCCATTTGCCTTGCTCGGCATAATGAACGACCATGCCTCGCTGCTGCAACGTGGTCAGAAGCCTGTGTACCGTCGCAACTGGGATTGCCGTGACTCTGGCCAGTTCCGCAAGTGTCGCGCAGCGCGTATCTGAGAGAGCGATCAGCACGCGAATGCCGCGATCCAGCGCAACAACGGGCGATGTTTCGGCTTTCTCCTCATTCGCTTTTAGGCGCGGGCGTCCTCGGCGAAGCGGGTTTTTTTGTTCATTCATACTCAGGGCAACCAATGCTCAGTTTCTTGCTGAAAGATTCTAGCTCGTTCAGCGGGGTAAAAAAATGAAAAATAAAAATATAAAATAATCAATAGGTTGATTGTATTTGCTGTTCAAATTTCAAGAGTTTTCCAAAATATTTTGAAATATTTGGAATCTGTCTTATCGTTACTCCTATCCGCTGGAGAGCGGATTGGTGCCAATGCCGAGGCAAAATCGGTCAAGGCCCAGTTAAGGGAGG
The DNA here is from genome assembly GCF_013032005.1 of Ruegeria atlantica. GTDB lineage: Bacteria > Pseudomonadota > Alphaproteobacteria > Rhodobacterales > Rhodobacteraceae > Ruegeria > Ruegeria atlantica_A. Next base: position 177,129 of record NZ_WQBE01000007.1, on the reverse strand, counting down.
AAACATGACAAAATCTTTGAACCGCAGAAATTTTCTGCGTGGCTCTGCTGTTGTGGGCGCCGGTGCGCTTGCAGCTCCAGCTGTCCATGCTCAGGAAGGAACCAACCTTAAGATGCAGGCCGCCTGGGGAGGCGGTATTTTTCTGGAAAACGCGCAGTCTTACGTTAACCGCGTGAACGAAATGTCCGGCGGGAAACTCACGATCGAACTGTTGCCCGTGAATTCCGTCGTAAAAACAAGCCAGATGCAGGATGCTGTTCACCGCGGCGTTCTGGATGCTGCGCACTACGTGCCGGCCTATTGGTACTCTAAGTCGAAGACAGCGTCGCTCTTTGGAACTGGCCCCTGCTTTGGCTGGTCCAGCCAGGAAGTTCTGGGTTGGGTGAACTATGGTGGTGGTCAGGAACTATTCGACGAATTGATGGGCATTCTGGGCCTCAATGTCGTATCATTCTTCAACTCACCCATGCCGGCTCAGCCGCTTGGCTGGTTCAAAGAAGAAATCACAAGCGCAGATCAAATGAATGGTCTGAAGTACCGCACCGTTGGTCTTGCGGCAGATGTTTTGCTTGAGATGGGAATGTCGGTCGTACAGCTGCCGGGAGGTGAAATTCAGCCAGCAATGAAGTCAGGTCTGATCGACGCGGCGGAATTCAACAATCCAACGTCGGACCGTGACTTTGGGATGCAGGATGTGTCCAAGCATTATCACCTTGCGTCGTTCCACCAGAGTCAGGAATTCTTCGAGGTCACGTTCAACAAGGACAAATACAACGCCCTTGCGCCTGAGCTTCAAGCCATTTTGAAGTATGCGTCAGAAGCCGAAAACTCCAACTTCTACTGGAACAACACCAAGCGCTATTCCGAGGATCTGGTCACACTGGCAGAGGAGCAGGGCGTTAACGTATATCGCACCCCCGACAGTGTGATGCAGGCACAGCTGAATGCTTGGGATGTGGTCGTTGAACGGATTGCCAACGAGGATCCGTTCTTCGCAAAGGTAATTGAAAGCCAGAAGGCCTATGCGAAGACCGTGATGAATTATCTCAACCTGAACCAACCGGACTACAAGCTTGCATACAAGCACTACTTCGGTTGAGGCCTGAATACCTTTGAAATGAGGAGGTCGCGTTGTGGCGCGGCTTCCTGAACTCCGGGCAGAACAGGCGAGGAACTGACCTTGATCAAGACAATCCACGCCATTGAAGGGCTAAGCCAATGGGTCGGCAAAGCCTTTGGATGGTGCATCCTAATTCTGACACTTTCCGTGTCTTACGAAGTGTTCGTCCGGTATGTGCTGAACAAGCCAACCGTCTGGGCGTTCGACATGATGGTCCAGATGTATGGCGCGTTGTTTCTGATGGCAGGGGCCTATGCGCTGGCGCAAGACGCGCACGTCCGCGGCGATGTTCTGTACCGGCTGTTCTCTGTCCGCTGGCAGGCTCGGGTCGATTTTGTTCTATACATTCTGTTCTTCTTTCCCGGCATGTTCGCTTTGTTCTGGTACGGGTGGGAGATCGCGAAAGACAGTTGGCGCTATGAAGAGGTCAGCTGGAACAGCCCTGCGCGCATCCAGATTTACTTTTTCAAAACCCTGATCCCGGTCGCTGGTTTCCTTCTTATGCTTCAAGGCCTTGCCGAAATGGCCCGGTGCTGGCTGGCGATGCGAAATGGCGTCTGGCTCGAGCGGCTCGATGACGTGCGCGAAACCGAAGACATGTTGATGGAAAATACCATCGACAAAATTCGAACAACTGGCACTCAAGAAGGAGGTCGTAGCGATGACTGATCCACAAGTCGCCATCCTGATGCTCAGCCTCTTCATTGTTTTGGTGCTGCTGGGTTTTCCCATTGCGTTCACGTTGCTCGCCATGGGTGTCGGTTTTGGGTACTACGCCTACTACCAGTCCGCGCCCGAGACCATTGCGGACATCTTCAACAACAACATCTTCTACCTTCTGAACCAAAACACCTATTCGGTGATGGAGAATGATACGCTAGTTGCCATCCCATTATTCCTATTTATGGGATACGTGGTCGAGAGGGCGAACATTGTCGATCGCCTGTTTTTCTCGCTCTACATGGCGGCGCGAAATCTGCCAGGCTCGTTGGCCATTGCGGCGCTGCTGACCTGCGCAGTTTTTTCGACCGCGTCTGGGATTGTTGGTGCAGTTGTTACTCTGATGGGTCTGCTTGCATATCCTGCGATGGCGAATGCCGGGTATCAGCGCAGCTTCGCCTCTGGCGTTATCTGTGCGGGTGGAACTTTGGGAATTCTGATCCCACCGTCGATTATGCTGATCGTCTATGCCGCCATTGCAGAGCTATCACCATTGCGCTTGTATGCTGCGGCTGTTTTCCCGGGTCTTTTGTTGGCGGGGTTATACATCGTCTATGTAATGGTGCGCGTCTGGATAAACCCGTCGCTGGCACCAAAACCACAAGAGGAAGACATTCCTCCGAAACGGCAGATTTATATGGATTTGCTGGTTTCGTTTGTGCCTTTGACCGTTTTGATCATGCTAGTGCTTGGCTCCATTCTTGGTGGTCTGGCGACCCCGGCTGAAGCGGCGGCAATGGGCGCATTGGGCGGTTTGGTTCTGGCGATGCTGTATCGATCGCTCACTTGGGACAAAGTCAAACAGAGTGTCTTTCTCACAGCTAAGGCAACGGCCATGGTGTGCTGGTTGTTTGTCGGCTCTTGGACCTTCGCTTCGATCTTTTCCTATCTTGGTGGACACGATGTGATCGAGCATTGGGTCGTCGGTATGAACCTTCAACCCTGGCAGTTCTTGGTCCTTGCTCAGTTGATTATCTTCCTGCTCGGATGGCCGCTTGAATGGTCCGAGATCTTGATCATCTTTGTGCCGATCTTTCTGCCGATGCTGGATACGTTTGGGGTCAATCCGTATTTCTTCGCGATGCTGGTGGCACTGAATTTACAGACCTCATTCCTGACGCCTCCCATGGCCATGTCAGCCTATTATCTGAAAGGGGTTCTGAAGAACCAGATCCAGTTGATGGAGATCTTCAAAGGTCTGATGCCCTATCTGGCTATCGTGATCCTGTGCATGGTGCTGATGTATCAGTTCCCGGGGATCGCCCTGTGGCTTCCTGATTATCTGTTTGGGGTTTGGGTGCCATGACCAAACATGATCTGTCACTGTTCTCGGCGGTTCAATCCGCCGAAGCTATCCGAACCGGACGCATTTCATCCGAAGCATTGGTTGAGGCCTGCTTGGCGCGAATTGAGGAAACGGATGACAAGGTTCGCGCATGGGCATACCTGGACGCCGGCGTGGCACTCGATCAGGCGCGTGAGCTGGATCGTATTCGCAAGGCAGGGCGGGCGATAGGGGCGCTACATGGTGTACCCGTCGGACTGAAAGACATTGTCGATACAAAAGACATGCCCACGCAACGCGGATCGGCAATTTTTTCAGGCCGCCAACCTGAGACGGACGCTCGGCTGGTTGAGCATCTTCGTGAAGCCGGAGCGGTGATCATGGGCAAGACCAAGACCACTGAATTTGCCTTCATGAATCCGGCCGACACCACCAACCCTTTGGATCACAGCCGAACTCCGGGCGGGTCCTCCAGCGGATCTGCCGCTGCAGTTACGGCCAGACACGTTCCATTGGCGATTGGAACCCAGACCGGTGGTTCGGTGATCCGCCCCGCCTCGTATTGTGGCGTATACGGTTTCAAACCCTCCCGCGGAACAATCTCGCGTAGCGGTGTCTTTCGCACATCTGTGTCGCTGGATCATGTCGGCGGATTTGCAAATTCTCTGGAAGACATAGCTTTGTTTACAGACGTCCTGTCTAGCTATGACCAAGCCGATCCCGCCAGCTTTGCCAGACCGCGGGCTAACATGCTGAAAGGCGTGCGGGCAGAGGTGCCTGTCGAACCGAACATCGCCTGGCTGGATTTTCCGTTCAATGATCGTTTGGATGTGGATACCGTCGAAGGCCTTAATGCCGTTGTCGAATGCTTGGGCGGCCGGGTCGAGCGATTTTCGGCATCCCGTCAATTAGCTAACCTCATCAATGTTCACAAAACGATCTACGATTACGAAATTCGCGAGAACATGGTTGAGATTTCCGAAGCTCATTGGCCGGAACTCAGCCTCGAGATGCAGTCTGCAATAACCCGAGGAACAGAAATAAGCTTGGCGCAGTATGAAGATGCCTTGGCTGTCATGATCTCTGCTCAAAGCTTTTTCGCAGAATACTTCACCGAATTCGATGCAATCCTTGCCCCTGCGGCTACAGGAGAGGCCGTGCCACTGACAGCAGGGCATACTGGCGATTCAGTCTTTTGCCTGACTTGGACGCTGGCGGGGTTACCGTGCCTCACCTTGCCTTTGCTGGTTGGGCAGAATGACCTGCCAATCGGCGTGCAATTGATTGGCGCAGTCGAGGAAGATGACCGGCTTCTGCGCACTGCATCATGGGTACAACGCACCCTCGCCGAACAAGAACAGTAAGGAAATTAAACGATGTCGCGACTTACAAACATTCTTATGGGCATTATCGGCACCGGTCTGATGATGGTTTTTGTTCTTGGCCTTGCACACAGCATTTCAACTGGCTTTGCCGGGTTTTGGGGCGGTTTGCCTTTCCTGTGTATTGCGGTCTTTGTAATTGCCTTGGCGCTTTATAATTTCTGGGAAGACGCCGTCAAAAAGGACTGAACGCATGAGTGACAGACCAGTCCTATGGCTGCCGCGCCGCGTGTCCGACGCAACCATAGCGCGTGCGCGAAAGGATTATGACGTGATCCTGAACGAAGCCGATACTCCGGGCACGTCAGAAGAGATCATTGAGATGAGTTCCAAGGTGGACGCAATAATGCCCTGCCATTCGGAACACTTCTCAGCAGAGGTCGTGTCAAAGCTTGACCCGCGTTTGAAAATTGTCGCGAACCATTCTGTTGGTGTGGACCATTGCGACCTGCCGGCCTTGGCAGCAAGGGGGATCGTGGTGACAAACACACCAGATGTCCTTTCTGACGCTACGGCGGAACTTGCAATGTTGCTCATGCTTGGTGCGGCGAGACACGCTGTCCGAGGCGATCGCCTTATGCGTACAGGTGCTTGGGACAGTTGGAGCCCATCTTTCATGGTCGGCAAGCAACTCACGGGTGCGCGTCTGGGCATCGTCGGGATGGGGCGCGTGGGTCGGGCATTTGCAACAAAAGCGCGCGGGTTTGATATGGAAGTTCACTATTTCAACCGCACCCGCCTGTCACCTGATAAGGAACAGGGGGCAATTTATCACGAAAGCGTCGATACTCTTTTGCCAGTGGCCGACTTTTTATCGCTTCACTGTCCTGCGACGCCCGAAACTCTGGACCTTATGAATGCCGAACGGTTGGCTGCGCTGCCTGACGATGCAATACTCGTCAACTCAGCTCGTGGCGCTCTTGTTGATGAAGACGCGCTGCTGCAAGCCATTGAAAGTGGAAAGCTGGCTGCCGCAGGGCTTGATTGCTTTAAGACAGAACCGGGCGGAAATCCAAAGTTCGCAGCGCACGAAAACATCTTCATGTTGCCGCATATAGGTAGCGCCACGACTAAAACCCGGGACGCCATGGGCTTTCGCGCATTGGACAACTTAGACGCATTCTTTGCTGGAAAAACACCGCGAGACCTTTTGTAGATAAGAAACTGTAATGGCAAAAATTGCTTTTCTCGGCCTGGGTGTGATGGACGAGCCAATGGTGGGTTAAGCTGCGGTTCACCCCGGTATTGCGCGGCGATATTTCTCAATTGGCGAAACACCGCGCCACTAGGCGGGTTTTCGCGTCTAAATCGACCACAGGTTGGAGAGCAGTTGAGCAGACCCTACATGTCCAGAAACAAGCATCTAAGACATACGCGGGAACGTAAGGAAACCGACATGAAGAAGACAGCAGTAGTATGCCTGCTTGGTGGCACGTTGCTCTTGGCAGCATGTGGAGCCCCGACAACACCAACTCAGGCTCAAGCACAAAACGACGCCCGATGTGCCGCTGGGATTTTGGGGGGTGCAGCCTTGGGTGGCGTCTTAGGCAATCAGGTTGGTTCAGGCACGGGCCAGACCCTTGCAACGGCGGCTGGTGCCGGACTTGGAATGTATGCTGGCCAGTCGGCTTGCAACTGACGAAAAGGCACAGAAAGTGGGGTGCTGGCCTTTCAAGTGCCTTTTGGTGCGCTGAAATACTGCGTCGGAGTGTCGAAAAAAAGTCGCTCCGGATTGCTGCCCGCATCGTGCCTTAAGGTAAATTAGAAAATGACAAATCCAATAATCAAGCCAACGTCTTCTGACGACATTCCGGGTCTCAAAGCCGTGCTGGACAATACAGGACTTTTCCCAAGCGAGATGCTTCCGGATATGCTAGCACCTACATTGTCAGGGGAAACAGAAGCTCTCTGGCTTACGTGCCACTCAGACGACGAAGCCGTCGGCTTGTGCTACATCGTTCCAGAAGACCTTGCTGACGGAACCTGGAATATGCTCGCGCTCGCGGTGCGCCCAGACTTGCAAGGCAAACGTCTGGGCGCGGCCTTGGTCAAGGCCGCGGAACAGTATTTGAAAGACAAAGGGCAACGTATCTTAATCGTAAACACATCTGGCACTGACAACTTTGCACTCGCGCGCAAGTTCTATGCTCAGAATGGCTATGAGGAAGAAGCGCGCATCCGCGATTTCTGGGCGGAGGGCGATGACAAGATTATCTTCCGAAAGGCCCTGTGACGCAATAGGCCCTCTGCCGCTGATATGGCAGAGGGTACCACAAGAAAGCTAGCAGCTTACGCGCCGTGCAACTTCTTCATGGTCACAGCTTGATGGATAGCACTGCTCCGAATGTGGCCAGTGATCTTAAAGTTGTTTGGCGCCCATTGAAGTCATCGGAACCTAACGCCTGGGGGCGGCCTAATCGGTTGGCTTATTCAATCCGTCAAATCGTGGGTCTGGTGTCGTAGTTTGCCCAGTCACTGCTGGCATCGGCTGCAACTGCACAGCCTGGCGAGTGTATTTTAACACTTTGATCCGATGTGGTCGAAACGCTTGAAGGGTGGATTCCATTAGGTCGAGTTCTCAGGTAATACGTATGGATGGATATCGTCGTCATTACGACCATCATCACTTCTCTTTTTGTTGTAATCGGGGTGGCGGAACCACTGGCCGCGCGATTGCGCTTGCCCTACAGCGTTATCCTCGCTGTTCTTGGGATAGTGATTGGGCTTGGCGCGGCGTTCTTTCTTAACACCGACCTGACGGATGCGCTGAACCCGGGCGCGCAAGCGATTATTGACCTGCCGATCCGGTCTAACGTCTTTCTCTATGTTTTCCTGCCAACATTGCTCTTTCAGGCGACGCTTGGCATGAACCTGCGCAGGATGCTGGACGATTGGATGCCCATCCTGATGATGGCGGTTGTCGCGGTGATCGTGGCGACACTTTCCATTGGCTATGCGCTGAGTTGGGTAAGTACGCTGCCACTGGCCGCCTGTCTGTTGATCGGCGCAATTGTGTCGACAACTGACCCTTCGGCGGTTGTCAGCATTTTTCGATCAATCTCCGCACCGCGCAGGCTGTCGCGAATTATCGAAGGCGAAAGCCTCCTTAACGATGCCGCTGCCATTGCTCTTTTCGGACTATTCATGAGCTTTGTCATGCTCGGAAGGCCCGACCCATTGCTAAGTGAAGCTGTGGGGCAATTTCCGCTGCTAGTCGCAGGAGGTGCTTTCACCGGTTGGCTCATGGCGCGCATGGCTGTTTGGGTGATGGCGTTCGTCGACCGCTGGGATATGGCACAAATTTCTATTTCCGTTGCACTGCCTTATCTCGCGTATATCGTTGCAGAACAAAGCATCGGGGCTTCTGGTGTTATCGCCGTGGTGGCCGCAGGTCTTACGCTTAACCTCACGGGTCCCGGTCGTTTGTCACCGGCCGGTTGGACAAATCTTCAAGAAGTATGGGACCTGCTGGCACATTGGGCGGGCGCGCTGATCTTTATTCTTGCGGCATTGCTGATTCCGAGACTGTTGGAAGGGGTGCAGCCGTCTGACTTCGGCCTGTTGGCCGTGGTGGTTCTTGCTGCAGCATTTGCACGGGCAGCGGTTCTGTTCGGCTTGTTGCCATTGCTCACGACATTCGGTCTGTCGCCAGCTGTTGAACGCCCCTATCGCACCGCGATGCTGTGGGGCGGACTGCGGGGTGCCGTGACACTGGCGCTGGCGCTGGCAGTCACCGAAAGCACACATATCCCGCTGGAGACCAAGCGACTGGTCGGCATCCTGGCCACTGGCTTTACGCTGTTTACACTGATTGTGCAGGGAACAACCTTGCGCGGAGTGATCACAAAACTGGGGCTCGATAGGCTCTCTCCGCTTGATACGGCACTGTCACGCCAAGTGGTCGCCGTCGCCTTGCAATCGGTGCGCGAGGATGTGTCCCGCATTGCAGAAAACTACGACTTGACCCACGATATCGTCAGAAACGAAGCCAAACAGTTCAGTGAACGCCTCGACGAGGCCGTAAACGCGGCTGAAGACAGCGCGCAGATTCTTGATCGTGATCGGATCACACTTGGCCTAATTGCGCTGGCTGGGGCAGAGCGGGATTCCGTATTGGCCCGGATGCGAGAGCGCACCATGTCATCTGTGCTGAGTGAAAAGATTCTGTCAGACGCGGATCGCCTCATTGAAGGCGCACGGACCGGAGGGCGGCTCGGCTATCAGCGCGCGTCAAACCGCTCCGTCGTTTACGGCAGGTCTTTCCGGATCGCCGTTTTTTTGCACAACCGGCTTCGAATCTCGTTTCCACTCACGCGTATTACAACGGATCGGTTTGAAAGACTGCTCATGCAGCGCCTGATCCTGCGGGACCTTGATGGGTTCGTCCGTGGGCGCATACGTCGAATCCACGGCCGCCGGGTTGCGGAATTGCTTGACGACCTGTTGGAGCGTCGATCCGAGGCGGTTGAGGCAGCGCTTGACGGACTGCGGCTCCAATATCCAGGCTACGCCGAAAAGCTGGAGCGCCGGTTCATCCGGCGAACGGCGCTGCGGCTGGAAGAGCGTGAATACGCGGTCATGCGCGAGGACGGCCTTGTGGGTGAAGAGCTCTATTCGGTGTTGATGCAGGAAGTGGCGGCGCGACGTGCTTTGTCTGAAGGGCGTCCGGTACTGGACATTGCCCTTAAAGGACGGGATCTGGTCCGGCAGTTTCCTCTATTTTCTGATCTCGACAAAGCGTCACTGAGGAAACTCAGCAGAGCATTGCGAACCCGATATGCCAACGCGGGTGACACGATCATATCCAAAGACGAATTCGCGGGGAGTGTATTCTTTATCGCTTCTGGGGCAGTCGAAGTGGAACTCGGCAGACATACTACGCGGTTAGGTCGTGGTGAAATGTTTGGGCAATTGGCCATGCTGTTGAAAAGGCCCCGTCGCGTAAACGTGCGGGCATTGGCCCCCTCGACACTGCTAATGCTCGACGAAGCGCGTTTCCGGCGATTGCTCCGGCGCAGTGAGGCAATGCGGAATTCTGTCAAGATGAGCGCAAACAAACGCATGATCGACCCCGCAGTGTTGGATCTAGATGAGCCCGTAGGATCTTCTGAACAAGAGCCCAATTCCTGATAGGCCATCAATGGAAAGAGATTGCGACCCATTCTAGCCGTTTGTAGCCGGTTATTTTTTGCTGGGTTGCGGACGGTAAAACTAGCTATTCGCCGCGTGCGTAAAAAAGGCTGCACGGACACAAACTGCGCGACTGCCGTTAAAAAACCTGCACAAATACCTGACGAAAACAAAAAGCTTCAGCTTCGGCCGTTTCATGCGGATATCTGAGATTCAACTGACGGATTTTTCAGCAATTAGCTTCAATGCATCTCTCACATCGGTCGTATGCTCACCTCCTGTGATCCTCTCTAAAACGGCACTTAGATCAAAGGCGGCACTTTGCGCTTGTTCAAAACGATTGCATTGCTTGATGTAATCTACCGAGACGCGTAGCTCGAGCATTCCTGCCTTCTGCCGCCCCGCAGATTTCAAAGCCTCACGAAACTCTTGTTCGGCCACTTCATTCTCGCACCGCGCAAGCGCATAGACCCGATCCGTCTCAGATTGGGCCCATCCCTCATTGGTTTGAGTTTGGTATTCACGTGCCTGGGCCAAAAAGCTCAAGGCACCTTCCCGATCACCGGTTTTGAGTGTGAGTTCTGCAATCAGAGTAAGAAAGAACGGCTTATAGTTTCCCGCCCCGCTTACCCTCCAAGCTTCTGAAGCTTTCAGTAACGCAAGGATCGTTTCCTGGTTTGGCGAAAGATACGCATTCACCCAGCTTCGCCAGAGGGTCGCAGTCAAGGACATGAACGTGAATGAGTGTTTGATTGAAAGCGCCTCAAGCTTTTCAACAGCCCCGAGTACGTTTTCAGGTTCACGTCTCATTAGGTAAAGCATGCACAGATAGGTCAGCGACTGCGCAATGCTGTGGGCATGCTCAAGTTCTTCTGCGCCCGCCACCGCTTGCGTCTGAACTTCAAGAGCGTTGTCTGGATCCCCGCGCATCCACATGGCCAAACTTAAAAAGCACGAAGTGATGGCCGCATGGTCCGACCCGTAAATGTACGCAAGGTGGCCATCACGTTTCCGGCTGTAGAGTTCTAACGCCTTGTTCAAATGCTCGTATGCTGAACCCAATTCCCCGATATGAAACAACACGGCGCCCATGGCGCGATGAGCCACCATTTGGTGCTGCGTCTCGCGTGTTGTAGTCGCCAATTCCAGCAATTGCGTGGCAACGTTCTTGGCCAAATCATACTCGGCGCGCACCAAATGAAAGGAATACAAACCGTTCAGAACCGGGAACAGATGATCGGTTTCTTCAACGCGTTCGCACAGGTCGCGAATCCTTGCGTAGACCGAGCCGGTCTCATCCGCTGCAATCCCCGCGGTTGATCGTAGAACGCCTGCTTTCAGAACCTGAATCTCAATTTCTTTGCGGTCTCGCTCAGTGCTTTGTTCCAGTTCACTCAACTGTTCGATCGCCAAGGAAAGCTGCGTGTTCGCCTCTGTATTCGCGGATCGTTGGACAGCACGCTGACCGGCAAGATACCGGTAATTGACGGCCTCCTTACGCATGCCAGCCATAGTGTAATGATGGGCCAGCACTTCTGGGCTGGCATCACCCGTGTGCGTCGAAGTGTCATCAAGTTGTTGCGCCACGCGAGAGTGCAGAACGCGACGTTCCCGCTTTAATAGGCTGTTGTAGGCAGTGTCACGAATGAGGGCATGACAGTAGCTGAAGGTTTCAAAATCTTCAGAGCGAGAAACGGTAACAATGCCTGCTTCTACCAATAGTTCCAGGTTTGCACGCAGCGCTTTATCGCCAATATCAGCCACTTTAGAAATCAAAGGATAGGTGAATTGAGGCCCAATAACGGCCCCTATCTGGGCCACCTCTTTGGCAGAGCTCAAACGATCAAGGCGCGCCATAAGTGCATCATGTAACGTGCTGGGGACCGAGTTGGCCGGAGAGGCCCCACCCATCGTATAAGTGTCTCGGCCCTTGGTCAGAATGCCCGATTCAAGGAGATCTTTGGTCACTTCCTCTATGTATAACGGCACTCCGTCAGATCTTGCCGCGACCGCGTCGTACATCTCGTCCGAGATCACCTCACCTTTTGCGACTTCGTCCACAATGCTCTTCACCTCTTGAAAATCCAACTGCTTCAAAACAACTTTCGTGAGGTTCGATTGCAGCGTCCAGCCCGGGTCGTACTCGGGCCTGAATGTCATGACGACCAGAACCGGAAGGTCGCGAATTCGCTCCACTATTCGGTCCAAAAGCAGCTTGGTCGTTGGATCAATCCAATGCGCATCTTCAAACAAGAATAGAACCGGCTGCTCCCTTGCTTCCGACGTGAGATTGCCTAGCAGCAGGTCTAATGACTGATCCATGAGTTGCTGAGGCGTCAGGTTCAGGGGCCCCAATTGATCCTCGAATGGGATGGACAGAAGGGACGCGGCCAGCTGCAATGCATCGTTGGATTGATCGCCCAGAACAGCACGGATTTTTTCAAGCTTTGCCTCGTTCGAGTCTTCGGAACGGAGCTTGGCGACATTCTCAAGTTGTCGAATGACAGGATAGAACGCAGTCGCAAAATGGTAGGGAGAACACTGATATCGCATCTGCGTGCCGGGCAAGTCCGAAGATTTTTGCCTGAATTCTTCCACCAGCCGCGACTTGCCAATTCCAGGCTCGCCCGACACCAACACAACCTGTCCCTGACCACCGCTGGCAAGCGTCCATTTGTCATTGAGGGTCTCTAATTCTGCGGAGCGACCCACCAACGGCTTAAGCAACACATCATCTATTGCCAAAAAACGGCTGACGGTTTGCCGCTCACCCGTCACCTGCCAAGCTTCGACCTCTTTAGCAAAACCCTTGAGCTTGAACGCGCCTCGCAGAACGTATTCGAAGGTATCACCGGCCAACTGATGCGTGCTGGGGGCGACGATCATCGTTCCTGGATCCGCCATTGCCTGAAGGCGCGCGGCCAGGTTCGGCGTCTCACCCATCGCCGTCCCGTCCTCAAACATATTTTCGCCACGCAAATCGCCGACGACAACCAATCCGGTCGCAACCCCGATGCGGACGTTAAGTTTCGCGTGGGTGCGAATATTCGGCATTTCATTCATGATGCGCAGGCCCGCCCGAATTGCCCGCTCTGGATCATCTTCATGCGCGTGGGGAAATCCAAAAAAGACCATGATCCCATCGCCGTAATAGCTGGCAATATGGCCATCAAACGCAGCAACCGACGCAGCACATGTTTCTTTGAAAAGTCGAAGAACATCGGCCAGATCTTCCGGATCGACGCGTTGTGAAATTTCCGTTGATCCGACCAAATCGATGAACATGACGGTAAGCTGTCGCCGTTCCGCGATGATCTCGGGGCCGGTACCGGTGTTGTGTGGGTCAAGGTCTGCCTCTGCATCGAAGCGAACAGCCTTCATGAAACGCCGCCTTGGTCCGAGGGGGAGGCCGATTGTCACAAGGTCATCGTCTGTTAGCTCAGAAAGATCACCATGTTCGATTTCGTGTTCTGCAAAGGCAGCAGCATACTTGGACAAACCATGTTTTTTTAGCCAAGACGCTATATCGGACATCTACATTTTTGCTTGCTGTTTCAGCAGAACTATCGCCTGCGCCCTACCAGCATGCTTTCCCTTGTTGGTTTGACCCGTCGTGCAAACGGTGTTTTCTGATCATGTTCCACTCAATGAAGGACTCTGTTTCAAAGTAGGTCAAGGATTTCATTGGCGTATTGGACGTTAAGCCGTGTACGGCAACGATCGACTTAGATTGGCGGCCTTGGCAAAATCAACATCGCTCGATGCCATAGAACCCGATCTGTGCCCACACGACAGCGACAGATCTTTTCCGGTTCATACTTCCCATGGTGGCGCTGCGCCAATCTCTGCGATCAGAAAGTCCATGAACACCCGCACTTTGGGGGATAGCACGTTGGACTTGGGATAGATCAACCACAAGACATTGTCCTCTGCGGCTTCAAAGTTCGGCAGAACCTGTGTCAGCCGGCCTGACTTCAGTTGCTCATGCACACTCCATAATGCGTTCAATGAAATACCGGCCCCAGCCAGGGTGGCGCAGACCTGGCTTTGGCCGTCGTCGATAATCAATTGACCTTTGGCAGATGCGGGGTCGAATACAGCGCGTTCGCCTGCCGGGCCTGTCAGCGGGCGCGGTTGACGGTTTTGGAAGGCGATCAGATGGTGGTTTGCCAGTTCGGCGGGCGTATTGGGGGTTCCGTGCGTTTCAAGATAGTGCGGCGCGGCGCACAGGATGCGCCGGTCATCGGCCAATTTGCGGCCTTTCAAGCTGGTGTCCACAAGCGGCGCGTTCCTAAGTGCAAGGTCAAAGCTGCCTTCGATCAGGTCGAACTGAACATCAGAAAGGCGCAAGTCCAATGTGAGGTCAGGGTGCTGTTGAAGAAACGTCGGTAGGATCGGCGCGATGTAGAGTTGGGCAAAGCTGCTTGGCGCAGCAAAGCGCAATGTGCCCCGGATCGTTGTCGTCTGCTTGCCCAGGGCCGCAAGCGCGGCTTCTTCCTGCGCGATGATCTCGCGGGCGAAGGGCAGGAAATCGGCCCCTTCGACAGACAGCGACACTTTGCGGGTCGTTCGGTGCAATAGTTCAGAGCGCAGGCTCTGTTCCAACTTGGCAAGCTTTGCGCTGGAGACAGCTGGGGCCATGCCCAACGTGCGCCCCGCAGCACTGATGTTGAGCATTTCTGCCGCCCTTACAAACAGTCGGAGCGCATCTGTATCAAGGCTCATTATATCCAAAACCCGAATTATAAATCCTGACATTGGCAGTTTATCTGTAATTTGATCGACATTAAATCCCTTTCGTAGACGCAAAAGGGCCTAGGCAGGAGGCGCAGATGACACGGACAGCCACAGTCAACTACCATGTTCACAAGCCCTATCGGCAAGCCTTTGAACTTGATTCAGGTGGGGTTGCGGGCAACCTGATTTCCCCAGAACTGGCTACAACGACTGTTGCGTTGGCGGATACCCGCACGAAGGCAACGTCAGTCACATTTGCATCTGATGCCGTAGAATTCACATTGCTGAAATCGCAGGTCCGGGATTTTACCGGGGACTCCTGGAAACAGACATATGATGCGGAACTGACCGGGATGCTTCTGGACAGGCTGAGTGCGCAAGAGGTTGTGATTTTTGATCACACCGTTCGGGTCGACGATCCCGGTGCCACGCGCAAGCCCGCGCGCAACGTCCACAGTGACTACAGCAAGGACGGGGCTGAGCAGCGCCTGGTCGATCTGCTGGGGGCCGAGACCGCAGCTGAATGGGCGCAAGGTCACTTTGCCTTTGTCAATGTGTGGCGTCCTGTGGAACATCCGATCAATTCCGCCCCGCTAGGCTTTGTTCGCCCGTCTTCAGTTGACCCGTCTGACTGGATTCTGCTGGACCTGATCTATCCCGACCGCAAAGGGCAAATCATGGGGTTGGTGGGAAACCCTGACCATGAATGGGTCTATCTTTCCAAGATGACGCCGGACGAGGTTGCGTTTTTCAACATCTACGACAGTCAAGGGCTACCGTCGGTGGCGCATAGCGCGCTTGATATGATCGAGGATCCAAACGTCACCACCATTCGCAAGAGCATCGAGAGCCGCACTTTGGTGCGGTACTAATGGGGGGGGCAGATATGTTGAATAGAATCCAGCCCACCGAGTTTGCCCAGATCAATGTGGCTTACAACCGGGTGTATCGTCCGGGTCGGCTGAGTGTCGGCCTTGTGTTGCCGCTTGAATCCTATGCGGTCGGCGCAGAGCCGACGATGCAGGGCCACTTAGAGGCCGCGCGGAGGGCAGAGGACCTTGGATTTGCAGCACTTTGGCTGCGCGACGTGCCTTTCAATGTTCCAAGTTTTGGTGATGCCGGACAGGTTTTTGATCCATTTGTCTATTTGGGTGCGCTGATAACGGTGACAGACCGGATTGCGCTAGGAACGTCGAGTGTGATCCTGCCACTGCGTCACCCAGCCCATGTAGCCAAGGCGGCGGCGACCGCGGACGTGCTATCGGGTGGTCGGTTGCTCTTGGGTGTTGCTTCTGGTGACCGGCCCGAGGAGTACCCGGCGATGAGCAAGGGCTTTGACGATCGGGGGGCACGTTTCCGCGATAGTGTTGAGTACATCCGCGCGGTCGGATTGGGCTATCCCACGCATGAAAGCGGGCAGGGCACACTGTCTGGCGACATTGATCTGTTGCCAAAGCCGCATGGCACGCGTTTGCCGTTGCTTATCACTGGTGGCAGCCAGCAAACCTCCGATTGGGTGGCACAGAACGGGGACGGTTGGATGACCTATCCACGCAACGCCGCAGCCCAAGGGCGGGTCATCGCGGAATACCGAACACGCACGAAGGCGGCAGGGCAACCGGACAAGCCGGTTATGCAATCGCTTTATGTCGATGTCGTTGCCGATCCCGCTGCACCTCCGCGCCCGATCCACCTTGGGTTTCAGTCCGGAACTGATTTCCTGTGCAACTATCTTCGCGAGATTGAAACCCTTGGGGTCAATCACGTGGCGCTGAACCTCAGGTTCAATCAAGCACCCATCGACACAACACTTGAACGTCTGGCAGACGTTGTGCTGCCAGGCTTTTCCTAAAGGATAAAACTGATGACCAAGACTGTACTTATCACCGGTTCAACTGACGGCATTGGCTTGCTGACAGCAAAGAAACTGGCCACTGACGGGCACCAAGTGCTTTTGCACGGGCGCAGCGCACCCAAATTGGAGAGCGCCGCCGCCGAAGTCGGTGGCAATGTCGAAACCTATACCGCTGATCTAAGCGATCTGTCCGCGGTTCGAAAACTGGCCGAAACCATACGTGCCAAACATGACCAACTGGATGTGTTGATCAATAACGCGGGTGTGTTGAAAGCCCCGCAAACGGTGCTTGAGAATGGACAGGACATCCGCTTTGTCGTGAACACGCTTGCACCCTATCTGCTGACCGAATTGTTGTTGCCGATCATTCCCTCCGACGGGCGCGTTGTGAACTTGTCATCGGCGGCGCAGGCCCCGGTAAACGTCAAGGCCATGCAGGGCAATCTGCCGCTGACAGACATGGAGGCCTATGCCCAAAGCAAGCTGGCTATCACGATCTGGACCATGGAATGGGCCAAATTACAACCCGATGGGCCGGTGATGGTCGCAGTGAATCCCGGGTCGCTTTTGGCCTCGAAGATGGTGAAAGAGGGCTTTGGCGTTTCAGGGAACGATATGAGTATTGGCGCTGATATACTGATGGATGCGGCCCTGGGCGGGCGGTTTGCTGACGCGTCAGGTGCCTATTTTGACAATGACAGTGGGGCCTTCGCTGATCCACATGCCGCAGCGCTCGACAAAGATCACGCGGCCGACGTCATGAACACAATCAAGGGCTTGATTAGCCAGACAGGCTGATCCGGGCGGCGCGGCCGCCCCAAACACACATCCACCTTTACCTCCTATCACCCCTCACGCGCGCCGCGTCGAGGCCCAAGAAAGGACTGCCTGATGAAATACGAAAACTTCCAAACTTTTGAGGTTGCCGTTGAAAAAGGTATCGCCACGGTGACATTCAATTTCGGTTCCGTGAACGTGCAAGGCCAGGAAATGTTGGCCGACCTCAACAGCCTGGCCATGCGGCTAGAGCGCGACCGCGACACCAAAGTAGTGATCTTCCAATCCGCCAACCCAGAAATCTGGGTTTGCCACTACGACACCGATCTTCTCAAAGACATGTCGACCGAGGCGGTATCCCGCGAGGATGCACAGCTGTTGGACCTGCAAGCGGTTTGCGAACGGATCGGCAAGGTGCCGCAGGCCACTATTGCCAAGCTGGAAGGGTTCGCACGCGGTGGCGGGCACGAATTGGCACTGGCGCTCGACATGCGTTTTGCCGCGCGGGGAAAGTACAAGTTCATGCAGATGGAGGTCGGTATGGGCATCCTGCCCTGCGGCGGTGGCGCGTCGCGGATGGCACGCCAAACCGGCCTTGGCAAAGCGCTTGAGATCATCCTGAGCGCGCAGGATTATGACGCGGATGATGCAGAGCGTCTGGGCACGATCAACAAGGCTTTGGAGCCGGATGAGATTGGCCCATATGTGACCGCGCTGGCCGAACGGATCGCGCAGTTTCCGGCAGAGTCGATCAACGCCTGCAAGCAGATGGTCTATGAATCCATCGACAAACCCATTCATGAGGCACTGAAGGCCGAGGCCTATTGGCTTTATCAGGCCACCAGCAAAACCCCGGCTGTCAAACGGTTTGCCATCGCGGATGAACAAGGTTTGGAACACGACATCGAAAATCAGCGTAAGTGGGGCGACTTGGTTATGCAGGTGCAAGATATCAACTGAACCCCCATCAAAGTAACTACGTCCAGGCGCCCGATATCTCGATGCGCGCCCCAGCGTCGTGCTAGAAAAGGAATTTCCCAATGAAAGCAATGGTTCTGAATACCTATGGACCCGACGCACAGTTTGAGCCCGCAGAAATGCCAGACCCGGCTGCGGCACCCGGACATGTGGTGGTCAAGGTGGCGGCCACCAGCGTCAACACAGTCGACACGATGATCCGAAGCATGGGGGCAGAACTGCCCCTGTCCCCCGCGCTGCCTGCCGTACTTGGCATGGATTTTGCAGGCACAGTCGTTGCATTGGGCGACGGAGTGACAAACTTCGCCCTAGGTGATGAGGTGTACGGTTGCGCCGGTGGTCTGATGGACCTTCCTGGCACTCTGGCCGAGTACATGAACGCAGACGCCCGCCTGATTGCACACAAACCCAAATCGCTGAGTATGCGGGAAGCCGCAGCGCTGCCCCTCGTCGGTATCACCGCCTATGAAGGGTTGACCCGTGCTGGTGTAGGCGATGGGCAGACCGTGCTGGTACAGGGCGGCGCCGGAGGCGTTGGCCATGTCGCAGTGCAAATTGCCCGTCACCTTGGTGCAACCGTGTCCGCAACAGGTCGCGGCGCGGATCAGATGGCTCTGATTGAGGGGTTGAGTGCGCGTCCTTTGGATTTCACAACGCAAAAGGTTGAAGACTACGTGGCTGCGCACACTGATGGCGTGGGCTTTGATGTGGTGTTCGACAGCGTTGGTGGGCCGAACATGACAAACTCGTTCGCAGCGGCCAAGCTCAACGGCCATGTCGCCTCAACCGTTGCGATGGTCGAGATTGATTTGACGCCCGCGCATTTCAAAGGTCTGTCCCTGCACGTCGTCTTCATGCTGATCCCGATGATGCATGATGTCGGGCGGCAAACCCATGGTGACATCCTCAAGACATTGGCGAATCTGGCGGATGCAGGGGGGCTCAAACCTATTGTTGACGAACACAAGTTTGGGTGGGCCGATGTCGGCGCAGCCTATGCGCACCTGACGAGCGGAGCTGCGGTCGGGAAAGTGGTTGTAGAGTTGTAATCCGCACCTGTTGAGTTTGGTGCGCACAGGATGATCGTGTGCACCAATCTTAGGTAGCTTCCGGACAAGCGTGAAAAACACGATTGTCCTTTTGACCCCTTCAATCGATGTCCAACATCGGCTTTGTGTGCCGACAACTTACCATCTTTGCTGGCGATCTAACGCGCTTGCGAAATCCTTAGACCTCCGCCTTTCACAAGGAGGTCCACAATTGCGTCGACCCCTTTTCTGCGACGAAGGGACGAGAACAAAAACGGCCGTCCTTTGCGCATTCTTTGCGCATCACGTTCCATAACTTCTAACGAAGCACCAACATGCGGCGCCAAGTCGGTTTTGTTTATGACCAGAATGTCCGATTTCGTAATCGCCGGCCCGCCTTTGCGTGGAATTTCCTCTCCGGCGGCGACGTCAATCACATAAATTGTTAGGTCTGCGAGTTCCGGACTGAACGTAGCCGATAAATTGTCCCCGCCGCTTTCGATCAGAACCACATCAAGATCGGGATGGCGGTCTTGCATTTCGGCGACCGCAGCCAAATTAATCGAGGCGTCTTCGCGGATCGCTGTGTGTGGGCACCCACCGGTTTCCACGCCAATGATCCTGTCTTGCGGCAGGATCTGCATGCGCATCAGCGCTTCGGCATCCTCCTGCGTGTAAATGTCATTGGTGATAACGCCCACTGAGCAGACATCGCGCAGGGCTTCGGATAACGCTGCGGTCAAAGTGGTCTTTCCGGCGCCCACCGGACCACCGATGCCAACGCGAAGGGGGCCGTTCATACTGCTCATGTTCGGAACATCCTTGAATACTGTGTTTCGTGTTTCATCGACGCGATGTCTGTCAGGAACGCGGTCGAGTTCAAATCATCCAGGCTGGCCTTTTGCGCCGTTTCGGCAATACGGGCGCATAGCGGTGTCAATTCTCGGATCACTTTCTGAGACGCGGTCTGGCCCAACGGCACAAGGCGTGTTGCGCAAGAGGCCAGGTTGCTTGCAAAGGCTTGCAGAAACATCTTTGTCGTCAGCAAAAGGGGAAGGCCTTGCAAACGCGCGGCCTGGCCTAGTGAGACGGGATAGGAGTACTTTCGAAGGTCTAAATCCCAGACATTTCCAGTCACCGTCCCGAATGCCTGTCCTAGGAACTCGGTTTCCATTTTTCTTTCGGACGACGCGCAAAAGGCCCGTGCAGTAACGTCGACGCCGATAAGTTCATCTTTATCCTGCGCGTTGTATGCCGAAACAACGAATAGAGCGTCGTTCCAACCAGAACCATGTTCCAGCACATCTGAAATCCAGGCTTGGGTGCCTCGTGAATCGGTGACGGTCCCTTCGTCAATTGCGGTCTCTAGCCCGTGAGAATAGGCAAAGCCCCCTACAGGGTAAGCGGGCGACAACCATTGCGTCAGCGTCAGGATGTCGGCGTCAGTGGGCGTGGCCATGAGTCCTGCCATGGCCATAGGCCCCGCCTTCGGGGGTGAACGGTTCATGCACTTCCCGCACCGAAGCCCCGATTTTCAAAAGCATGTCTTGGATGACGTGATCGACTTGGATCAGCAGATGATCCTTTTCGATCTGACAAGGCGTGTGGCGGTTGCCGATATGCCAAGCGACGCGCGTCAGATCCGGGGCTGTTATTTCCAGCAACGCTTCGGGTGCAGCTTGTATTTCTACTTCGCGGCCGTCATCCAGAACCAAAGCGCCGCCGTGGTTCAACGACGTCGTTTGCGCCAGATCGACAAGAATCTGTTCGCCACTTTCGCAGGTCAGAACCTTGCGGCGCAAAAAACGGTCATCATAGGTCAGTGACAGGGCGTCCGCAGGCTCGCCGTGTAAATGATCAGAATATTGCCGTGCTGTACAAAGGAGGATGGTCATGCCAACGCCCCCTCTGTGGAACGGGCAGCTGTTACCAGATAGAACCCGCGAAAACGTGTTGTACGATACGGTCGCGGGACAGGCCGCGTTTGCGCAGTTCTTCGTCGCTCAGCGATTGCAGGAACTGGATTTGATCGGTGCGCGATCGTGCTTCGGCCAATCGAGCAAGAGCCGAATAGATCGACGAACCAATCGTCGAGAACAGACCGAATACGGAAAAACCGGAATGCGGTTGATTTTCTGTGTGTGCCATTGGGACCCTCGTATGCTTGCGAGACGTTGGTCCTCCCTTGCGTGATAGTATCTGTCATATTGCACTCGCTTAGTAGTGGGCAATTGGTCATGCCCGGGATGCGCTTGCTGCAATGCAGCGAAATTTTTAATCAGAACATGAAGTATCGCTGTGCCATCGGTAGAACTTCGGCTGGCTGACAGGTTAGCAATTCACCATCCGCGCGGACCTCGTAGGTTTCCGGGTCGACATCGATCTGGGGTGTTGCATTGTTCAGCAACAGATCGCGTTTGCCGATATTCCGCGTGTTGTGCACGGCGACAGTTTGCTTCGCCAAGCCCAGTGAATCACCAATCCCGTCGGTCTGTGCGGCCTCAGAGACAAATGTGATCGCCGAATGCTCGACCGAGCGGCCATAGGCCCCGAACATCGGACGGCTATAGACAGGCTGCGGTGTCGGGATTGAGGCATTGGGATCGCCCATCTGCGCGCAGGCAATCGTGCCGCCTAGCAAAACCATTTCGGGTTTCACGCCGAAAAACGCCGGGTTCCACAGCACCAGATCAGCGCGTTTGCCTTCTTCGATACTGCCGATCTGATGGCTGAGCCCATGGGCGATAGCCGGGTTGATGGTGTATTTCGCGATGTACCGGCGGACGCGCAGGTTGTCGTTGTCCCCGGTTTCCTCGGGCAGCCGGCCCCGTTGTTTCTTCATCTTATCAGCCGTTTGCCATGTACGGATCAGCACCTCGCCCACACGGCCCATGGCCTGACTGTCGGAGGCGATGATGCTGAACGCGCCCATGTCGTGCAGGATATCTTCTGCGGCAATGGTCTCGCGCCGGATGCGGCTTTCAGCAAAAGCCACGTCCTCGGGGATCGATTTGTCGAGGTGATGGCAGACCATCAGCATATCCAGGTGCTCTTCGACCGTATTCACGGTGAACGGTCGCGTCGGGTTGGTCGAGGACGGCAGAACATGGTTCTCACCGCAGATTTTGATGATATCTGGGGCGTGACCACCACCTGCGCCTTCGGTGTGGAAGGCGTGGATGGTGCGACCTTTCATGGCAGCCACGGTATTCTCGACAAATCCGGATTCGTTCAGCGTATCGGTGTGGATCATCACCTGAACATCCATCGCATCGGCCACTGACAGGCAGCAGTCGATGGCGGCAGGGGTCGTTCCCCAATCCTCGTGCAGTTTCAGCGCGCAGGCCCCTGCCTTGACCTGTTCCTCCAGCGCCGAGGGTAGTGAGGCATTGCCCTTGCCCGCAAAGGCAAGGTTCATCGGAAAGGCATCCGCAGCTTGCAACATCCGACCGATATGCCAAGGGCCGGGGGTGCAAGTGGTCGCCAAAGTACCATGTGCCGGGCCGGTACCACCGCCAAGCATTGTCGTCAGGCCGGAATGCAAGGCGTCTTCGATCTGTTGTGGGCAGATAAAGTGGATATGGCTGTCGAACCCGCCCGCCGTCAGGATGCGGCCCTCGCCTGCAATTGCCTCGGTTCCTGGGCCAATGATAATGTCCACGCCAGGCTGCGTATCCGGGTTTCCGGCTTTGCCGATCTTGGCGATACGCCCGTCCTTCAGCCCCACATCCGCTTTGTAAATTCCGGAATGATCTACAATCAGTGCGTTGGTGATGACCGTGTCAACGGCCCCCTCGGCGCGTGTGGCCTGAGATTGGCCCATCCCGTCGCGAATGACTTTGCCACCGCCGAACTTGACCTCTTCTCCATACACATCTTCGCGGTGCCCGGTTTCGCTGAACCGTGCAGCTGTTGCGCGTTCCACGATCAGATCTTTTTCAACCTCTATGATCAGATCGGAATCCGCCAATCGTACTTTGTCGCCGACCGTTGGGCCGAACATAGAGGCATAATCACCCCGACTGATCTTGCCCGGCATCTTTCAAAGCCCCCATGATGTGCATATTGAAACCGTAGATGTGCCGGCGCCCCTCAAATGGCACCAACATAGCTTCGCGAATTTGGCCCGGTTCAAAACGCACAGCGGTGCCTGCGGGGATGTCCAGCCGCATCCCCAAGGCCGCGTAGCGATCAAAATCCAAGGCAGAGTTTGCTTCGGCAAAGTGGTAGTGGCTACCGACCTGAACTGGCCGATCACCAGTATTGGCGACAACAACAAGACGGCTGCTGCGACCGGCGTTGAGCGTCAGTGACCCTTCGGCAGGTATGATCTCACCTGGGATCATTTCGGCAGCTTCAAGATCACGGTGATGGCGATGACGGCGATCAAGGCCAACCCAGCTGCCAACGCGGCGTAATCGCTGCCGTGTGCATGAACATGAGTGTCCGTGTGGGCCATGGCCGGGCCAGCCAGAATAAGAGCGGGAAAGAGCATGCGGTTCATTTGTATCTCCTTTGGTAATTAGCGAATGGGGTTGTGGACTGTTACAAGCTTAGTGCCATCCGGGAAGGTGGCTTCGACCTGTACCTCGTGGATCATCTCGGGCACGCCTTCCATGCATTGGCCTCGGGTGATCACTTCGGCCCCGGCTTGCATCATATCGGCGACCGAACGACCATCGCGCGCGCCCTCGACCACGGCATCGGTGATCAGGGCGATAGCCTCGGGGTGGTTCAGCTTGACGCCGCGGGCCAACCGTTTTCGGGCGACCTCGGCTGCCATGGCAACCAGCAGTTTGTCTTTTTCACGAGGGGTCAGGTTCATGTCAGAGCATCCAGCATCGGGGTAACGTGTCTTTGTTCAGTCTGCGCAAAAGCGGCATCAACGCGCGGCGAAGGGCAAAGCTGCTTTTGGCCAGAACACGGATAACCAGCAGGTCGTCCCGGATAAGGGTTGCACCGGCGGTTTCGGGCAGCATTTCGCGAACAGGGTCCAACTGACCTGCGGCGGACCTTGAGGCAAAGACGATCAGCGCCATCGCCCCTGCGCCATTTGCGGTATGCGGCTTGGACATATGCGCGTGCCAATCGCCAGAGAACCGGATTGCATCCAGAAACACCGGCACCCCTTCGCGCCGTATCTCGATCCGATCGTTTAGGCGGATATCGGTCAATGTTTCGCCCATGGCCGCGCGCCCAAAGACCAGCGGCTCTACCATCAGCGTCTCGGCATCCGGGCACAGGTCGATCCTGAGGCGTCGGTCCAAAGTGCAGCTATTGAACAGAATGGTTTCTTGCGGCAACCAGTTCAGCCGGGCGCCTGTCTCGACTGTCAGATGGTTGGTGATCTGGCCGCATTCTTTGGGCTGAGCCTTGTAAGCGCGTTCGCAGGCTTGTGTTGTCAATGTCAGCGCCGTGCCTTCCGCTGCCTTGCCGGAAAACCGGAATGTGTCGCCTCCGGTCACGCCACCTGCTGTGTTCAATAGAACGGCATCAAGATCAGGCGTCGTGGTTCTGGGAAACAGGCACTTAAAGGACCCCGACTGGCGAAACTTGTCCAGAACCGTTCTGTCGCCCAATTTCTTGGTGCTCAAACTGACGGTGCCAGCAGCACGCGGCGGCACCGCACTGTGCGTGGGTAATATGGCTGAAACTTGGGTAATAAGGCACCTTTAGCGCGTGGTTTGGTGCCTCTTGTTTCTCTGTTGAAGGGTCAGAACACTAACTTGCAGTGTCAGAAACTGCTTATTTCCACATCGTGCGTCTAATTTTTAGACAGTGACCTTAGTCTTGGATGAAAAATTGGGCGCTTCTGGCTGATTCCGCAAATTGAGTTAGAGGCAAGTTGCCAATCTTGCTGCAATGCAGAAACCGTATAGGTGCCACCGCGGAGATGACCCGGGGGTGTGTGACGGCTGCGCGAATTGGACCTCGAACACAACCGCCACACGTAAACGCAACAACAGTTGCGGGGATCAGGTAGAAGAGAAACGTGCCTTTGCGCAAGCCCTCTCTCCCGGCCCCGCCAGGAGGATTACATGAAACCGCTCAAATCCACGCTCGCCGGATCGGTTGTCTTTGCGGCCATAGCTACTGCTGCATTGTCGGCCGAAGATACGATCAAAGTCGGAGTGCTGCATTCGCTTTCGGGCACGATGGCAATCTCGGAAACGACGCTGAAAGACACCATGCTCATGCTGATCGATCAGCAAAACGCCAAAGGCGGTCTGTTGGGTAAACAGCTTGAAGCGGTCGTCGTGGACCCCGCATCGGACTGGCCCTTGTTCGCGGAAAAAGCGCGTGAGTTGCTGACTGTTCACGAGGTGGATGTGATCTTTGGCAACTGGACATCGGTCAGTCGCAAGTCGGTTCTGCCGGTGATCGAAGAACTCAACGGTCTTTTGTTTTACCCGGTTCAGTACGAGGGAGAAGAAAGCTCGAAAAACGTGTTCTACACCGGTGCCGCGCCAAACCAACAGGCAATCCCTGCGACCGACTATTTCCTGGATGAACTGGGAGTCGAGAAATTTGCGTTGCTTGGCACCGACTATGTCTATCCCAGAACCACGAACAATATTTTGGAAAGCTATCTGAAGCAGAAGGGCATCGCGGATGACGATATCTTCGTCAACTACACGCCCTTCGGCCATTCCGACTGGTCCAAGATCGTGGCTGACGTGGTTGCGCTGGGCGCAGATGGCAAGAAGGTTGGCGTGATCTCGACCATCAATGGTGATGCAAATATCGGCTTTTACAAGGAACTGGCCGCGTCCGGCGTATCGGCGGATGACATCCCGGTTGTGGCCTTCTCGGTCGGGGAAGAGGAATTGTCGGGTCTCGATACCGCCAACCTTGTCGGCCATCTGGCGGCTTGGAACTACTTTCAGTCGGCCGACACCGATGAGAACGCCGAATTCGTTGACACCTGGAAAGCCACCATGGGTGACGGGCGCGTGACGAACGATCCGATGGAGGCGCATTACATCGGCTTTAACATGTGGGTGAACGCCGCGACCACAGCCGGTTCAACCGAAGTCGACGCTGTGCGCGCCGCGATGTACGGGCAGGAATTCCCGAACTTGACCGGTGGT
Source organism: Ruegeria atlantica (assembly GCF_013032005.1). Classification (GTDB taxonomy): domain Bacteria; phylum Pseudomonadota; class Alphaproteobacteria; order Rhodobacterales; family Rhodobacteraceae; genus Ruegeria; species Ruegeria atlantica_A. The sequence continues at coordinate 151,026 of NZ_WQBE01000007.1, read as the reverse complement.
ACTGCTGTCATGCTGCCGAACCACCACCTCGCCAAGCCGGTTCTGATTGGCGAGATTCAGGAAGACGGCCAGTTCGACATCATTAGCGAGACAGATGTTGTGCCAGGCGACGCCTGGACCGATTACCTGCCGGAATCGGCGGTCCTGAAATCGGATTGGAAGGATCTTGGTTGCGGTATGTACAACACCGAAACCAAGACGTGCGTTCAGACCCTGTCGAACTACTAATCTGCAAGCAAGGCGGGTGTAATCGCCCGCCTTGCCGCCAAGACACACGGGTTTCACCACATGTTTCGACTATTCCTTGCGAGCCTCGCAATTCTGTTTGCCTGCCTGCCCGCCAACGCGCAAGAGGCTGGCCTGGAGCCGATCTTGCAAAGCCATCAGGAGATCATCGCCAAGAGCTCGCGCAAGACGATCAAACCGGCGATTGATGCGATTACGGCCAGTGGGTTACCACAAGCGCAGGTGATGCTTGAAACATGGGCCGCCAAGGACATGTGGATGCGCAAATCCGATGGTTTGTTCTTTGCGGGAAAAAGGGTTGAAGGGCGGTCATACGAGCTGACCGATTTCGACACAGGCGAGGTAATCGGCACTTACGAGAAATCCGATCTGAAACAATTGAAACCCAACAGCGGCGTCCGCGCCATGATCGGGACCGCTTTGGTGCAGTACCAACTGACCGATCAGGATCGAAAAAGGCGCCTGGCCGCTCTGCAATCTATTCAACGTGACCCCGAAGGCGCTCTGCTTGAACCTTTGCGCGCCTCGATCGAGGATGAAACGGATGCAGATTTGAAGGCGCAGAAACAGCGGCTCGAACGATTGCTGACCATTGGGTACGACGCAGACACCGCGGCTCGCGTGGCTGCGGTTGAGGAAATGTCAAACGACTTGGGTGTCGACGTGCGCGCGGCGCTGAACCCTTTGGTGGTGACCACACGAATGGTCGCGCCGAATCTGCCGACGGATGAGAATATCGCTATCGTTCTGGAACCCGGATCAGAGGCCTTGTCGCGGGACGAAGCATATGACTTGCTGGTCGCCAGCAACCTTGCGGCTCCGCGTGTGTCTCAGGACGACATCCGCACGGCTTTGTCAGCGAATATCGACCGAGGCCGCGTCGGTGGCGTCCCGGTTGCACAATTGAACAACGAAACCGCTCGCACGCAAGCATATGCCGCCTTGGCTGAAACGGGGGCGGTTTCCGCGTTGGTAACAGAGGCGGATATCGATGACGCGCTGGGCAAACATGTCTTCTTTGAAACCTATCGCGAGGCCTCGCCTACGGTAACTGCCGCTGCCGAGAAGGCTTTGGATCATATTGAATTCAAGGTCGGGTTGAACCAGACACTCGACCTGTTGCTGGACGCGATCTCACTGGCATCAATCTATTTTCTGGCGGCCATCGGCTTGGCCATCACTTTTGGGGTGATGGGCGTGATCAATATGGCCCATGGCGAATTCATCATGATGGGTGCCTATACGGGCTATGTCGTTCAGCAATTCATCCCCGACCACACGCTGTCGATTATCGTCGCGATCCCGATGGCCTTTGCCGTCACCTTCGCCATGGGTGTCGCGATGGAGCGGTTGGTGATCCGCTGGCTCTATGCCCGCCCGCTCGAGACGCTTCTTGCGACATTCGGCATCTCAATTGCCCTGCAACAACTGGCCAAGAACATTTTTGGCACGCAGGCCCGTCCACTGACAGCGCCGGGTTGGCTGGATGGGGCGTGGGTGCTGAATGATGTGGTTTCGATCAGCTATGTCCGCATCGCGATCTTCGTGCTGGCTCTGATCTTTCTGGGGCTGTTCCTGTACATCATGAAACGCACACGGCTGGGTCTTGAGATGCGCGCGGTTACGCAGAACCCACGCATGGCTGGATCAATGGGGATCAATCCCGGGCGGGTGAATATGCTGACCTTTGGCTTGGGTTCCGGCATCGCCGGGATTGCAGGGGTCGCCATTGGCCTTTTTGCCAAGGTCACGTCGGATCTGGGCAGCGACTATATTGTTCAAAGCTTCATGACCGTGGTCGTAGGCGGCGTTGGCAACATCTGGGGGGCACTGGCCGGGGCGGGGATGATCGGCTTCCTGCAAAAAGGGATCGAGTGGATGAACCCCTCGAACACCCTTGCGGCACAAACCTACATGATCGTCTTCATCATTGTTTTCATCCAGTTCCGACCAAGGGGCATCATCGCCCTCAAAGGTCGCGCGGCGGGGGATTGAGACATGGAACGCAGCTTCGTCGCCAAGAACCCTTCCGTGCTGGTCTTTCTGGCCATCCTGTCATTGTTCACATTGGGCGTGACCATCCTGTCCGAAGGGTTCGGGATCGGCGTAATCTCAACCAGTTTCGTCAAGACATTGGGCAAGACCCTATGCTTGTGCCTGATCGCAGTGGCGATGGATCTGGTCTGGGGTTTCACCGGCATCCTGTCGCTGGGCCACTTCGCCTTCTTCGGGCTGGGCGGCTACATGATCGGCATGTGGCTGATGTACGAACGCACCCGCCTGATCGTGGTCGAGTCGCTGTCGCAGGCCGACATCCCGCCAACACCGTCCGAGGTCGTGGACGCCATCGGGACGCAGATTTTCGGCGTCGTCGGATCATCGGAATTCCCGCTGATCTGGGCGTTTTCCCACAGTTTGGTTCTGCAGTTGGCGCTGATCGTGCTGGTACCCGGTCTTCTTGCGCTGATTTTTGGCTGGTTGGCTTTCCGCAGTCGCGTTACCGGTGTGTACCTGTCGATCCTGACTCAGGCGATGACATTGGCCTTGGCGCTGTATCTGTTCCAAAACGACAGCGGTTTGCGTGGCAACAACGGGCTGTCGGGCTTGCAGAACTTGCCCGGCGTGACCGCCTCGCAGGACGTGGTGTCGATCTGGTTCCTCTGGGCTTCGGCATTGGCGCTGGGACTGGGTTACATGCTGGCGGCGTGGATCGTTTCGGGTAAGTTTGGCTCGGTCATCCGCGGCATCCGCGATAACGAGGCGCGGGTGCGGTTTCTTGGATATTCGGTCGAGGTTTACAAGCTGACCGTCTTCACCCTGACCGCCTGCATAGCCGCCATCGCGGGTGCGCTTTATTACCCGCAGGCAGGCATCATCAACCCCGAGGAGATGGCCCCCATCGCGTCTATCTATCTGGCCGTCTGGGTCGCCATCGGTGGGCGCGGGCGTCTCTATGGTGCTGTGATCGGTGCGGCGTTTGTAAGCCTGCTCAGCACCTGGTTCACTGGCGGGCAAGCGCCCAACATTCCGTTGGGTTTCCACACCATCAAATGGGTCGACTGGTGGCAGGTGCTGCTGGGCGTCTCGTTCGTGCTGGTCACTCTGTTCGCTCCGCAAGGGATAGGCGGGTTATTCGACTTATGGAGCGACCGGCGACACCCGGATCGCCACTGTGCCAACCTGGGTCCCGATGACGGAGCGTTGCGTGAAAAGGAGGCCATTGAATGAGTACTCTGCTAGAGGTGAGCGGCGTCTCGGTCACTTTTGACGGTTTCCGCGCGATCAATAACTTGTCGTTCCAAATTGGTGATGCCGAATTGCGCGCTGTAATCGGCCCTAACGGTGCAGGCAAGACCACGTTCATGGACATCATCACAGGTAAGACACGACCTGATGAGGGGCGGGTTATCTGGGGAAAGAAGTCCATTTCTTTGTTGGACATGACCGAGGCAAAAATCGCGCAGGCAGGGATCGGGCGGAAGTTTCAGAAACCAACCGTCTTCGAAGATCAGACTGTACAGGAAAACCTGCTGATGGCACTTAAAAACAAACGTGGTTGGCTGGGTGTGTTACTTTACCGCCCTTCGGCAAATGATCTGCAGAAAGTCAAAGATCTGGCCGCCGAAATTGGTTTGCATCAGGAACTAAGCCGCAAATCCGGTGAACTGAGCCATGGGCAGAAACAGTGGTTGGAAATTGGCATGCTGCTTGCACAAGACCCACGTCTGCTATTGGTTGACGAACCCGCCGCAGGCATGACACCGCAAGAGCGTGAACACACTACAGACTTGCTTGTTAAGGCTGCAAAAACCCGCGCTGTTGTGGTGGTTGAGCATGACATGGAGTTTGTGCGGCGTCTGAACTGCAAGGTCACGGTTTTGCACGAAGGATCTGTTTTGGCCGAGGGCAGTCTTGATCACGTGACATCTAATCAAGACGTCATCGATGTCTACCTGGGGCGCTAAACAATGCTGAAGCTGACCGATCTGACTTTGCACTATGGGCACTCGCAAATTCTTAACGGGATTTCCATGGAAGCCAGGCAAGGTGAAGTGACCTGCGTCATGGGGACCAACGGTGTCGGGAAAACCAGCCTGATGAAGGCAATCTCGGGCACGCATCCGCGTTCCGGTGGAAAATTGGAGCTTAACGGGGAACAATTGGGTGTCTTACCTGCGCATCGGATGGCCTGGAAAGGTGTGGCCTACGTCCCGCAAGGGCGCGAGATATTCCCTTTGCTGACAGTTCGCGAGAATCTGGAAACGGGGTTCTCTTGCCTGCCTGTCAGTGAGCATTTCGTCCCGGATGAGATATTCGACCTGTTCCCGGTCCTCAAACAGATGCAGAACCGGCGCGGCGGTGACCTTTCCGGCGGCCAGCAGCAACAGCTGGCCATCGCGCGGGCGCTGATCACAAAGCCGAACCTGTTGCTGCTTGACGAACCAACCGAAGGCATTCAACCGAACATCATCCAACAGATTGGCGAAGTGATCCGGCACCTCAGAACGACAAGTAGAATGGCAATTGTTCTGGTCGAGCAGTATTTCGACTTTGCCTATGACCTTGCTGACAGGCTTGTCGTGTTACGGCGTGGCGAAGTCATGATCAAAGGCACAAGAGATAACCTTACGCGTAATCAGGTGTTGCAGGCCGTATCCGTCTAGGGGGAATTTGATGAAACCCGTAGGTCAAATCGACAAAAGCCATTTCTTGAAAATTCTCACCGAGACTCGATCCTGATCGCTGGGTCGACAGACAAAGTAGAGCCCGCGATCCAGCGGAACATGGCTTTCGTCCAGACGGATCAGACGACCAAATTCCAAGTCTCTCGCCGCCAAGAGGTGTCTTGCCAATGCCACGCCCTGTCCGTCAATCGCGGCCTCCAAAAGCACAGCACTATCCACGTATTTGATGCTCTGCGAGTTGATCTGATCCGCGTTCAGACCAACTTGCGCGGCCCAGCTTTCCCAGCCGATGTTGAAGGCATCGTGCAACAGTGGAAGATCGGTGATGTCAGTGGCACGCATTGGCAGCTGTGTATTCTCGACAAGCGATGGCGCGGCTACGACGACCAGCTCCTCTTGTCTTATTTGCTCGTGATAAAGCCCGTCCCAACCCGGTTCTCCAAATCGCAGGGCTACATCAACCTCGGACGTATCGAAATCGGCAAAGGCATCATTTGTGTCCAGCAATAGCGCGATACCCGGATGTTCTTGTTGAAACGAACTTAGTAACGGCACAAGCCATTTGAGCGCCAATGATGTGGATAAAGACACTGTAATCGACTGGCGGTGATGTAATCGCTTCACCTCCATCACGCCCAACTGCAATGCAGAAAATGCCCCGCGTGTTGATTGGTGCAGGCGTTTGCCGGCTTTGGTCAATTCAACGCCGTTGGGGCGGCGATGAAAGAGTGTCACCCCAAGGTGCAGTTCCAGCAACTTTATTTGTCGGCTGATCGCTCCGTGGGTGACGTTCAGCACACCCGCTGCCTTGGTCAGGCTGGAATGGGTTGCAGTTTCGTCAAACGCCTGAAGGGCACGAAGGTGTCTGAGATTTTCCATCATGTGAGAAAATCTAACAGTAACGTGCCAAAAATTCGATAGCTGCGCTTAAATGTAAGAAGTTAGACTGATCTAAACACAAAAAATCTCACACTTTGCTTGCCTAAAGAAGGGAATTCCCATGCCCGAATCCAAAGTCGCGCTGATGACAGGTACAGGCCAAGGCATTGGCCGGGGCTGTGCGGTCGAAATGGCAAAAGCAGGCTACAAGGTTTCGCTGATGTCCCCGTCGAACCGCTCGGTCGAACTGGCCGAGGAGCTTGGGGGCATCGGCCGCCGCGGTTCTGTGCTGGATGTCGATGATCTGCAAGCAATGATCGACGACACCATGAGCGAATATGGGCGGATTGATGCAATCGTCAGCAACATGGGCCACGGCGGAACGGTGCCCGAAGCCATCAAAACGGTGGGATTCGACCCCGACTTTGACGGACCGCTTTTGGAGCTGAGCGATGAGTTGTGGCACGAAAGTCTGGACATGTATGTGCTGAACGTCGTCAAGATTGCTCGTATCGTCACGCCTATCTTGATTGAACAAGGCGGGGGCGCTTTCGTAAATATTTCGTCCATGAACACAATCGAACCACGTGCGCCCTATCCCATGAGCATGCTGCGCGGCGCTTTGCACAGTTTCTCAAAGCTCTATGGGGATCGCTATGCACGTTACAATATTCGAATGAATAACCTGCTGCCCGGCTTCTGCGAGAACGTAAACCTGTCCGAACGGGCCCGCCGTGAAATTCCCGCTCAGCGGTCAGCAACTTTTGAAGAGATTGGACAGGCTTGTGTCTTTCTTGCCAGCGAGGGAGCCCGGTATATTAACGGTCAGAGTATATTGTCCGACGGCGGGATGAACCGCGCGGTTCGGTAGCAACGAGGCAGAAATATGATTGTTAGGGCACTCAATGAAATCCTAGGTACAGATCGGGATGTTTCCGGTCCGGGTTGGAACAGCAGACGACTGTTGCTGGCATCTGATGGCATGGGGTTTTCGCTTACGGATACGATCATCAAAAAGGGTGAAATGCTTGAGCTTGAATACACCCATCATCTAGAGGCGTGTTACTGTATCGAAGGCAAAGGGCAGATAAAGACCTCAGGCGATGAAACCTGGCATTCGCTTGAGCCATTTACTCTTTATGCATTGGATCAACATGACCGGCACCTCGTTCGCGCAACAGACGCTGATTTGCGGCTTGTCTGCGTCTTCAATCCGCCACTCAGCGGGCGCGAAGTGCATCGCAAAGACGGAAGCTATGCGCCGACTGAATCCTGATGAGGGCAGGGACGAACCGCCGAAGGACGCCTATTGCTGTAGGCAATCTTATGTATGGAAACCTGGCGCGTTTAGTCAGTCTTGTGACTGCAACACAAGAAGGAAAGCGCAAACCTTGTCGGATATCCCAAGCTAAAGTGGCCAGACAGGCACTGTGTCGCAAGCTTCATTGATATAACCGGGCGCCACTAAGGTCGAAATGTTTGGGGAACATTGCCCTCAGGAACCGAAAGACAATTCGCATTGCTTCGTCGCGATCAAAGGAATCCGGGTGAAGCAGGTAGTCAGTCCACATGCCTTCCAACATGGCGAGCGTGCCGTGAGTGGCGTCGCGCGCAACTTGATTTGGGTGTTCGATTTCAGTCTCTTTCGCTATGCGGGCGAACGCGTTGAAGATCAGTTTCCGAAGCTTTGCATCGCGGGTATCTGAAAACGCAGCGATTGCCGCTCTGTTCCTGGCCTCACCTCGAAACGCGTACCAAATTGCGACGTTTTTCTTATTGAGAATGGCTTCGCTCAAGTCACCCCGAACGATCATCTCAATATGTTCCTGGCCTGTTTGTCCGGTCGTTTCCAGCATGGCATAAATGCCATTGTAATATTGCTCGGACGAATAGCGCGCAGCTTCGTCGACAAGGTTGTCCTTACCCCCGAAATGAAGGTGAATCATGCCGCGGGATAAATCGGCACGTTGAATGATTTCGCTGACCGACGTCTCGGAAATCCCCTTTTCTGCGACCGAGTCGAGTACCGCCTCGATCAGTGATAGGCGGTTTCGTTCTCGAATTTCTTGTCGTCTTCCAGTCATCTGATCAGGTGGTTTTGTTTGTTTTCAGTCTCTTGCGGGTCCTTCTAATGGCCTTTGGGAAATTGGCCAGCCCCGGTTGTGAAAATATCAGTTGACACAGCTAGCCCTAAAATTCCAGATTTAAATGGACGATTGTCCATTTTGTGATCGATATTGTCGCGCCACCGAAAGCAAAGTTCAGCAGGGAAGCATGGCTGGAGTCATACGAAGTGAAACGGGCAAGGGCCTGGCACTGAGCGCGCCTGCGACGCTCTATGTCGGTCTGCTTGTGGCCGTGCCCCTGTGCATTCTTGTCGCCTACAGCTTTTGGACCCAGACCTATGTCGAGATTGACCGCACGCTGACATGGGCGAATTACCAAGAGGCGTTCACCGATCCGTTGGTCCGGCATCTAATGATCCGATCGGTTGCGATAGCGGGGGCGGTGACGCTGGCAACAGTCGGTCTGGCCTATCCGATTGCCTACTTCATCGCATTTCGGACGCAGAAAAAGACCCTCTGGCTATTGCTGATCACCATTCCCTTCTGGAGCAGCTACCTGCTGCGGGTGTTCAGTTGGAAACTGATCCTAGGCTTTAATGGGGTGATGAATTCGGCCCTTATTTCGCTGGGGTTGATACAGGAACCACTGACCTTCCTGCTCTACAATGAATTCGCCGTTGTCCTTACACTTGCACATGCATGGGCGCCATTTGCGATCCTGCCGATTTACGTGTCGCTGCAAAAGATCGACCGCAGCTTGTTAGAGGCCGCAACCGACCTTGGGTGCAGCAAGCTGGAACGGTTTGTGCGCGTGACTTTGCCTCTGACTGTGCCAGGGATCATCGCCGCCTGCTTGATCATCTTCATCCCCACGGTGGGCGACTACGTCACGCCGGCCCTGGTCGGTGGCTCGCAGGGGAAAATGGTGGCTAATTTGATTCAGGTGCAGTTTGGCGCGGCCAATAATTGGCCCTTGGGTGCAACCCTGTCTCTGCTTGCCATGCTTTCGGTCGGCTGCGTTGCAATCCTGTTCGTGGTGGTCGTCACCGCTCTGGGGCGGAGGATCAGATGACCAAGGCCATTCGTATCCCATGGTTGCTTGTTTACGCGATCGCCTACCTGGTGTTTCTCTACCTGCCGGTTCTGCTTTTGCCGCTGTTTTCGTTCAATGACGGAACCATCGTGGCCTTCCCGCTCAAGGGGTTCACGCTGAAATGGTACGCGCAGTTGGGTCAGCAGGACACGCTGCTTCAAGCGATGGTGAACTCGCTGATCGTTGGCAGCGTGACTGCCTTGATGGCGACGTCTCTGGGCCTTTTCGCTGCGCGCGCCTATGTCCGGTACCGGTTCAAAGGGCGGGAATTCTCCGAAGGTCTGGTCATGCTCCCGCTGGTCGTTCCCGGCATTATCGTTGCCAGTTCCATGCTGGTGCTGTTCATCAGCGTCGGGCTGAAGCCATCGCTGACGACAGTGATCCTTGGCCATGTCTTTGTGGCCTTGCCCTTTGCCGTGTCGATCATGAAATCGGCCTTTGACGATTTCGACCAGTCGTTGGAAGAGGCCGCGTTTGATCTGGGCGAAAGCGTTGTGGGAACCTTTCGGCGTGTCACCCTACCAATCGTTGCACCGGGCATCATCGCCAGTCTTTTGGTCACGTTCACCGTGTCATTCGACGAGTTTGTTCTGGCCTTCTTCCTGTCCGGCAACAGCCCGACATTGCCGGTCTATATCTGGAGCCAGATCCGCTTTCCGGCAAAGCTGCCTAATACACTGGCGCTGGGGTCGCTGCTTTTGCTGTCCTCGGTTCTGCTGCTGTTGATTGCCGAATATTTCCGCCGCCGTTCCATCCAATCCTCAGATTGAAACCTAAGGAAACCAACCTGATGAGCGAACAGAACATCATCGAAATACAGGGCGTCGAAAAACGCTTTGGTTCCTTTGTGGCCGTGTCCGACCTGAACCTGACCTTGAAAGAGGGCGAGTTCTTTTCGCTGCTTGGGCCTTCGGGCTGTGGAAAGACAACGGCCTTGCGCATCATCGCGGGGTTTCAGGATCATGAAGAGGGCGAGATCCGGATTGACGGGCGGACGATGGGCGAGGTGCCCGCCAACAAGCGGCCCACCAACATGGTGTTCCAAAGTTATGCGATCTTTCCGCACCTGAATGTGGGTGACAATGTCGGGTTCGGCTTGCGAAAGACAAAGCTATCCCGAAATGAAATCAAGGAACGCGTTGCCGAGGCGCTTGAGATGGTGGAACTCGGCGGCTTGCAGGATCGCAAGGCCAATGAGTTGTCAGGTGGGCAACGGCAGCGTGTGGCGCTTGCCCGCGCATTGGTCATGCGGCCCAAGGTGTTGCTGCTGGATGAACCATTATCCGCGCTGGACAAAAACCTGCGCGAAGCGATGCAATTGGAAATGCGCCGCTTGCAGCAAAAGCTTGGCATTACCTTCGTCATGGTCACGCATGACCAGTATGAGGCGATGACCATGTCCGACCGGATCGGGGTCATGTTTGCTGGGCAGCTCAAGCAAGTCGACAAGCCCGAGGTTCTGTATTCCCAACCTTGCAACCGAGAAGTGGCCTCTTTCATCGGCGGGATGAACTTTCTGAATGCCGAAGTGACTGCTGAGAACGCCGACACGCTGGACGTGAATGTTCAAGGGTTTGGCTCGATGACTATCGGGGTGAACCCCAACGTTCAGGTGCATGACATGGATCTATTGGTCGGCGTTCGCCCCGAGCAATTGGAGATCAGCGCGGAAAAACCGGATGGGTACGACGCGCATGTTCAGGGCAAGGTGTCGGACGTCGCCTTCTATGGCGAAAGCGTCCACTATTATGTGCGCGTCGACGGGTTGCCGGAAAGCATCGCCGTTGCAGTGCCAAACTACTTTCACACAGTTGATCACAGCCGCGACGATACCGTCTGGCTTGGAGTTCAAAGCGCCTCGGTGATCGACTTGGGCAAACGTGAATCTTTGGGAGGAAACACATGAATAAAACAGCATCACTTACGGCAGCAGTGGTTGCCACCTTCACGGCAAGCCAAGCATTGGCCGACGCGGCTGATCTGACCGTTTTCGACTGGTCAGGATATGAGGATCAGGGATTCTTTGGTGATTACGTCGAAAAATACGGCGGGCCGCCCAGCTACACTTATTTCGGCAGCGTGGAAGAGGCTTTCACCAAGCTTCAATCCGGGTTTGAGGCCGATCTGGCCCATCCGTGTACGGACGCCCTGAGAAAATGGGTGGCAGCGGATATGATCAAGCCGATTGACACCAGCAAGCTGGAAAACTGGGACAAGCTGATGCCCAAGATCAAAGAGGTCGATGGTATCACGATCGACGGGCAGACCTATATGGTACCCTTTGAATGGGGGAACACCGGCCTGATCTACCGCACCGACATGATTTCGGCTGATGATGTTTCGCTGCAATTGTTGTTAGACCCGGCCTATCAGGGCAAGGTTGCCGTTCCGGATGCAGCCTCCAGCGCGTTCGCCATGGCTGCACTGGCAACTGGTGCCTCAAGCTATTCCGATATGAGCGAAGAGGAGTTCCAGAAGGCGGCGGATTACCTGCGGGCAATTCATCCCAATGTACGTTTCTACTGGTCTGATGCAGGTCAACTGGATCAAGCCATTGCCAGTGGTGAGGTGACCCTGGGTTGGGGCTGGAACCAATCGGAGTTGAACCTGATTTGGAACGAAACCCCAGCAGTCATGATGCGTGATGTGGACAAAGGCATCGCCACCTGGGTCTGCGGTTACGTGCATCTGAAGTCTGCCAAACAGTCCGATGAACAGGTCTACGACATGCTCAACGCGCTCAGCTCGGCCGCCAGCGGTAAGTATATCATCGAAAGCTGGGGTTATGCCCATGCCAATGAAGACGCATTTGCGCAAGCTGATCCAGAGTTGATTGAGACCTACGGGTTCTCGGACGTGGACAGCTTCTTTGAGGGCAGCCTGTTCTTCGACGCGGTCAATCCTGAGATTGAAGCGAAGATGTTGAAGGAGTTCGAGCGCATCAAAGCGGGCTTTTAGAACCATCTAACTACACAATTGGGATTGGCGGTGCCTTAGAAAGCCCGCCGATCCCACAGAACCATTTCCAAATTTTCTGGAGGAAGCGCGACAATGTCAGGCGCTGACGGATATTCTGTTCTCTTTGAACCGGTTCAGATCGGGCCTGTATCGGCCCGAAACCGGTTCTATCAGGTGCCCCACTGCAATGGTATGGGACATCTGCGACCGCAGGCCGAAGCTGCCATGCGGGCAATGAAGGCCGAGGGTGGTTGGGCCGTAGTGTCCAATCAGGAGACGGAAATTCATCCCACTTCAGATTTGTCCCCATATGCGGAAAACCGACTATGGGACGAACGGGATATTCCAGCGCTGCGCCTGATGACCGATGCAGTTCATGCCAAGGGTTCGTTGGCGGCCATTGAATTGGCACATAACGGCCACCATGCGCAGAACCACCTGAGCCGCGCGCCTTTGCTAGGCCCGTCAGAACTTGCCTTGCAAACAGCGTATCCCAAACAGGCTCGGGCAATGGATAAGTCGGACATTCGCGAGTTTCGCAAGTGGCACCGTGCGGCGGCGCGGCGGTCGCGCGAGGCGGGCTTTGACATCGTGTATGTTTATGCCGGTCATCACATGACCCTGCCGCATCATTTTCTGCTGCCTCAGTTCAATGACCGAACGGATGAATACGGAGGCTCGTTGGAGAACCGGGTGCGCTTAACCCGAGAGCTTCTGGAAGAAACCAGAGAAGAGGTCGGGGATGAGTGTGCTATCGCCTTGCGTTTCGCAGTTGATGAAATGCTGGGATCAGACGGGATGCAGGCGCAGGAAGAAGGCCGTGCCGTAGTCGAATTGCTGGCAGACCTGCCAGACCTATGGGACGTCAACGTCGCGGACTGGAGCAATGACTCGGCGACGACACGTTTTGAGCCCCGCGACGGTTTTCAAACCTCATACATTGAATTCGTCAAACAGGTGACGTCCAAGCCTGTTGTGGGTGTCGGGCGTTTCACGTCTCCGGACTTGATGGTGTCACTTGTCAGGAAAGGTATCCTTGATTTCATCGGCGCAGCGCGACCATCCATTGCCGACCCGTTTCTTCCCAACAAAATAAAGGAAGGTCGGATCGAGGGAATTCGCGAGTGTATTGGCTGCAATATCTGTGTGTCCTCCGACGCGCTGGGCGTTCCTATCCGATGTACTCAAAACCCGACGATGGGGGAGGAGTGGCGCCGGAAATGGCATCCTGAAATCATAGAGAGCCGAGGAAAAGAAGAAGCCGCGCTTGTTGTCGGCAGCGGTCCCGCCGGGCTTGAATGCGCCATGCAATTGGCGCGTCGGGGCTATGACGTAACCCTGGCCGAAGCCAAGCAAGAGCTTGGGGGGCGCGTGTTGCAGGAATCCGGTCTGGCCGGGCTATCCGCATGGAGGCGCGTGACAGATCACAGGATCTATGACTTGCAGCAACGCGGGAACGTGCAACTGTTCACCGACAGTTCCTTGTCAGCAAGCGAGGTTGTCGAGTTGGGCATTCCGAACGTCTTTCTGGCAACTGGCGCGTCATGGCGGCGAGACGGTCGCGGGAAGTCTGCGTTCCGGGGCGTATCGATAGAGTCAGGCTCACAAGTATTCACTCCGGACGACATCATGTCAGGGGTAATGCCGGGGGATGGCCCGATTATGGTCTACGATGATGATCAGGCCTATCTCGGTGGTGTGTTGGCGGATCATCTGGCGCAGGCCGGGCGAGAGGTCGTCTTTGTAACCCCGGCCTCGATGGTTTCACCTTTCACTGAATTGACCTTGGAACAGGTCAAAGTGCAACGCGGCTTGTTGGAAAAAGGTGTTCGGCTGGTGTTGTCCCAGACCCTGGTCGAAATCACGCCCGGATTGGCGAAAGTTCAATGCGCTTATACCGGACGCGAACAAAGCGTCGAGTGCGCATCAGTTGTTTTGGTCACGCAGCGTGCGCGAGAGACTGCCCTTTATGAGGAACTGCGAAATTTGCCCGACAAGCCACTGACAAGTCTGGAACTGATCGGTGATGCGGCAAACCCCGGTTTGATCGCTGACGCTGTATATTCGGGCCACATGGCAGCCAGGAATTTTGAACGCGACGCGGGCGACATCGACCGTGAATTTTTCCGTCGGGAAATCGTTTCCCTTGAATCTGCATGAGGTGCGCTATGCCAAAAGATGACTTGCAAGTAATGCGCGACTTGATGAAAGCGCAGCGGGAAGGGTTCGCCTTGCCGCGCCATTTCTATACGTCTCAGGCAGTATACGAAAACGATATCAGCACGTTCTGGAATCGCAACTGGATCTGGGTCGGACATGTCAGCCAGATTGCCGAGCCGGGCGACTATTTCCTGTTCGACTACGGGCCTGAATCTATCATCATTGTTCGGGATCGCGAGGGTGAGGTGCGCGCGCATCTAAATGTTTGCCGCCACCGGGGATCGCGCGTTTGCATTGAGCAGAAAGGCAAGGCGCGAAACTTCATCTGTCCCTATCACGCGTGGACCTTTGACCTGAACGGTAAACTCAGAAACGGGCGGTCAATGGGGGCGGATTTTGACCCGGGCCAGTACGGTTTGTTTCCGGTTCAGGTAAAGATATTTCAGGGTCTTATTTTTGTTTGCCCGTCCGAAGACGCGCCGCCGTTGGACGCCGCTTTGGATAGGCTGGCCCCGCTGTCAAAGCCGTTCGGTTTTGAGAATCTGAAGATTGCCCATGAGGCCTCATACCCGGTTCCGGCGAACTGGAAGCTTGCTCTGGAGAATTACTTGGAATGTTATCACTGCGCGCCATCTCATCAGGACTATTCGCGCAGTCATTCCTTGAAAGATCCGGCCCAGGTTCTTGAGTTCAGCGGGGCACTGCACGAGCGGATGAAAGAAGCCGGAGTTCCCCTCGAGGAGCTTGATCTGACTGGAGAAAACGCAGTCGCACCGGGCGCAGATGTCTATTGGCGGCGTTACCCACTGTTCCCCGGCTACTTGACCGGCAGCAAGGATGGCGCGCCCTTGGCGCCGCCATTGGGTGAGCTGAAATCCCAAGACGGCGGGGCCACCGATCTGGGGATCGGTACGCTAAACTATTTCCTCGTCTATGCCGATCACGTTGTCGGGTATCGGTTCGTGCCGCGTGCTCTGCAAGACACCGATATTCAGATCGTCTGGTACGTTCGCGGCGACGCCGAAGAGGGGCGCGACTATGACAAGGATACCCTGACATGGCTGTGGCATGTCACATCGCTCGATGACGAACGGATCATCCGGCACAATCAGGAAGGCGTGAACTCGCACCATTTCGTCCCCGGGCCATTGTCCGAGATGGAATGGAGCATTTCGGGCTTCTATCGCAACTACTTCAGCATGATCTGAGACGCGCAAAATTCGGAGAAAGAACATGACAGAGCTAACGCAGCGCAGATCAAGACGGCGCGGGGGCGGGCGTGAGGCACGCGCAGCCGTGCGAACCAGCAACGCAGCCTCGCAAGCAATCTGGCCGGGCATTCCCGGTGGGCGATACAAGCCCCTGTCAGACGCGGACATGTCGCGCATTCACGAGGCCGCGCTTAGCATTCTGGAACGCACAGGCGTGGGGGACCCAACGCAGGAAGTTCTCGATCTTGTGGTGCCAAAAGGGGCGATATTGAACGCGCACGGCAGGTTGTGCTTTCCTCGCGCCTTGATGGAAGATCTTTTGGCCAAAGCCGCCAGTGAATTCTATGTCCATGCACGCGGATCTCGGGCCGGTAAGGACGACATGCACTGCACCAAGGACAAGGTGTATTACGCAAATTCCGGCACGGCGGTGACAACCTTTGATGCCGAGACTCGCAGTTACAGGCCATCAACGCTCAAGGATATATACGACTTCACCCGCTTGGTCGACCGGCTCGACAATATTCACATGACCGGCGACACGGTGTTAGCGACGGATGTGCCGCAGGATTATGAGCATGACATGAGCATGCTCTATGCCATTCTGGCAGGCAGCGAAAAACCTTCCTGCCTGACCTTCAGAACCCGCGAGCACATTCAGGATGCGATCCATCTGTTCGATCTGGCATCGGGTGGCGAGGGCAAGTTCCTTGAAAAGCCCTCGGTCATCTTTGGAGGCTGTCCCATCGTATCCCCGCTTAGGTTCGGGCGCGAAAATCTGGAGATCTTGATCGATACGGCGAAGATGGGGCTGGTGTGCGATCTTGCCGTTCCCCCACAGGCCGGGGCGACTTCGCCGGCGCCTTTGGCAGGAACCTTAGCGCAAGCGGTTGCTGAGACCTTGTCTTGCGTCGCCATTGCGAACCTCATCAATCCGGGCACTCCGGTCGTCTTTGCAGCTTGGCCTTTCATCACCGACTTGCGTACTGGGTCCTTTACTGGCGGCAGTGGTGAACAGGCGTTAATTTCAGCTGCGGCCATCCAGATGGGCAATTTCTATAACCTGCCGACCAGCGTTGGGTGCGGCATGACGGATTCCAAAATCCCGGATGCGCAATACGGGTTAGAAAAGGCACTGACCTTTGCTTTGGCGGCGCATGCCGGTGCCAACAGGCTCTGCGAATTTGGCGGTATGCTTGGCAGTCTGATGGGCTGCAGCTTTGAGTCTATGGTCATCGACAACGAGGCTGCGGGCATGATCTCGCGAACGCTGCGCGGGATCGAGGTGAGCGACGACACGCTTTCGGTCGACGTTATCCATGAATGCGCAATTGATCCGGGTCATTTCCTTGGTAACGCGCAGACCCTGCAATACATGGAGACGGAATATGTCTACCCGACCCTGCTGGATCGGGAACTGACCGATACTTGGGAAAAGGCAGGTCGACAGGACATGTTTGAGAGGAGTCGGTCGGTGGTGGACGACATCCTATCCAATCACTATCCGAACTACTTTGGCAGCAAGTCTGATGCAGAGGTGCGGGCCAAGTTTCCGATTAAATTACCGCCTGAGGCGATGCAGGCGGGTTGAGGACAGCGGAAGGCGATGCGGCATTGCAACTTGTAAAATAGTCATGCCGCATCAAGACGGCTTCTAAGCCTTAAACGCACCCTGCTGTGTCAGGCCTTCAGTCGCCAACCGAATACCTTTCTCAAGGATATCGAACATCTGGTTCAACTCGCCCTCCGTGATGATCAGCGGTGGGGAAAACACGCACATATTGATGATCGGTCGCAGAATCAGCCCGTTTTCCTGGCAATGCTGGTCAATCAATGCGCCAACAGACTTATCAAGGTCCAAAAGATTATCAGCATTAGCATCGGCAACGCATTCGACGCAGCCAACCAGCCCCATACCTCGGGCGTCACCCACAAGCGGCAAGGCCGCCAGAGCCTGAAGGCGTTCTTCGAACAGCGGCGTAAGCGCGCGGACATGTTCCAGAATACCGTCGCGCTCCATGATTTCGATGGCTTTCAAACCAGCCGCCGCGCTTACCGGATGGCCCGAATAGGTGAACCCGTTTGAAAACGTAGCCTCCTGCGCGTTCTCACCACTGACATCTGCGATCAGTCGATCAGAGATAATGCAGGCCCCCATGGGGACATAGCCAGACGTCATACCTTTGGCGCAGGTGATGATATCTGGTTGAATGCCAAAGACGTCTTTGGATGCAAACCAATGCCCAAGCCGCCCAAATCCAGTCACAACCTCATCTGAAATATACAGGACATCGTATTTCCGGCAGATGTCCAAGCAGCGCTGATGATACCCCTGCGGAGGCACGATGACCCCACCAGAACATAGGATCGGTTCAGCGATGAAAGCCGCGACCTTGTCAGGGCCGGTTTCCAGGATCATGTTCTCTAGATCAGCGATTTTTTCGTCTAGAAAATCTTCAACCGTTTGATCGGCGCGGCGCGTGTACGGGTTCACATTCGGCAGGAAACGCGTTAGGTGAGAGGCCTGGTCCAACCACCCTTTGTCGCGCTCTTTTCCAGATACTGAGGCCGCCAAATAAGTCGAACCGTGATAGGCCTTTTGCCGCGATATCACGATCTTTTTTTCAGGTTTGCCAAGCAGGTTATTGCGGAACTGCACAAACCGCAGGGCGCTATCAACGGCTGTTGAGCCGCCGGTTGTAAAGAACACATGGTTCAGGTCACCCGGCGTTCTTTTGGCGATCTCATGTGCCAGCCGGGCTGGGGCCGAGTTGGCGTTGTTGAAGGGCGAAAAATACGCCATCTCTTTCGCTTGCTGGGCCATCGCATCGGCAATTTCAGCGTTCCCATAGCCCAATTGAACGCACCACATCCCCGCAGGTCCGTCAATCAAGCGTTTTCCGTCCTCTGTCACGATGTGAACGCCTTGGCCACTTTCGGCAAAGGTTCGTTCATTTTGGCCAAGGAATGACATCCCTTCCCACGGATGCAGGAAGTGTTCGTTGTCCCAGTCACGTACGGACTGAAAGTCGGAGTTGAACAGGGTCATGAGGCACCTTGATGTAACATATATCACAAAATGAACAAACATTCATTCAATGTCAATCCTTGAACTTTCGCTTCACTAGATGCGAGAAAGCAAAGGCGAGTAACCCAGCGAAGGAAAATCAAGATTACTCTCGAGGCCGATACTCCGACCAATGCCCGCGATCTGAGTAAGTTGCAGAACCGACAGCAGCTGATTCAGGCGGCTGCGGATGCCATCCATAAATACGGTATTCGCGGCACGACCTCGGCCAGAATCCAGGAGCTGTCAGGACTGTCGAGGGGGATGGTGAACCTGCACTTTGGTTCCAAAGAGAAATTGCTGCTTGCCGTGGCCGAGGAGTTGTCAGCGCGCTATGCCGGGCAGTGGAAAGCAATCGCGGACAGTCCGGAATTAGGCCCTGCGGACAAGTTGATCTCAATCCTCAAGGCGGATTTCGACCCTTTGGTCCTGAATGCACGGGACGTTGCGATCTGGTTTTCATTTCGGGCCGAAGCTCTCTCGAACCCCGACATATTTCCTTTCATCGACTCACGGGACAAAAGTTTCCGGGCAGTGATCCTTGAACTGTTGCAGCAAATCATAAGCGAAGGTGGGTACAAAGACGTAGACGCCAAACTTGCAACAGATGCATTGATTGCTTTGCTGGAAGGGCTCTGGACCGACTTCCATTTGCACTCAGATATTTTCAAACCCCGAGAGGCTTTGAAAATCTGCTTGTTTGTCTTGCAGTCGATGTTTCCAGGTCATTTTGATTTTAAATCAATATCTTAATTTGCGATACGGCGCTTCTACGAGCCACCTCAGAATTGGGTTAGTGGAAAAACTGGCGGTCTTCCAGGTCCCATCTCGCGCATGTTCGTACTGCATTGCAGTAAGCCGACGTCAGTTCAATCGACCGTAAAAGGTCATGCGGGCACTCTCTGACAGTTCCACATCAGGTTCCGAGTTATAGGCCAACACGGCGAGCATTCTTGTCTTGTCACTCTCATTCGGTGAGACCCGGTGGATGGAATTTCTACCGCGAAACAGAACCAGCGTTCCTTGATCCATGTTCAGGATTTGTGGCTTCAATTCTTTGTCCAGAACGGCCCTGACACCTTCATAGTTCATGTCGCCTGCGCTCGCGTCCCGCAGGTCCTTTACATATTCGAAACGGCTACCGGCGTCGGGTTTCTGGATCAGCAATGTGATTGCGAACGAGGAATTGTCGAAATGCCAACCGAGTTCTTGTCCGCGGGTTGCGTAGTGAATGTTAATTGACGACAGCGGATCGACATAAGGGTGCAATTCAGCCTCGCCCGTGACCTGCTTGATGAAGCTGTGGAATGATGGGTCGTTATACAGGGTGCGCAGGGGCGATGTCGGTGACACCGCGTCGTCGCAGATACATCCTTTGGACGACTCCACTTGCCGATTTGCCGGGTGTGATGCGTCAAACTCTGGATTTGGCGGCGTTAGGTAGACCGAGTGGCTTTGAGTGCAGAAATATGCCTGGTCTTGTCCTGTCAAAGCCTCGGCTTGCATCATTGCCAGTGCTTCGGGGCGGATGAATTCCTCAAGGACCAAGACACCGTTTTCATTCAGTGACGATCTTGCCTTCGTACCGAAATCTTCATTTCCCAGAGGGTAACGCCCAAAGTCGACGATGTCTGCAATATTCATGCCACTGACCCATTTAGCAAAAGCTTAGAACGGGTGGATTAAACCTTTTCTGACAGCGCGAGAAAAGCTGCTTTTTCAGTGCGGCTTGTTTGCCTCCCAAGAACGAACCCAGGCGAATTCGGGTCGGGGGAACGCTTCAGCTTACTTAGAACGTCTCGGTACAGAATTGCCGCCCTTTGCCGCGGCAGCGCGTGCGCGGTTTTTCTTGCTGTTTGGCTTCCCTTTAGGCGGCGGCGGGCCCTTTGGGCTGCGGTTTGGTTTTTTGCCTTTACTGCTTAGGCTATCGCCATCGCGCTTGGGCTTAGTGTCGACTTTGGTTTTCTCAGGCGGCTTTGATCCCGTCTTTTTTCGCGCCTTCGCAGGCTGTGGATCGACAAGGCGAGGCGGTCTGCGCTCAGACTTTTGCGGGTCTCTCTTGCCTTTCACACCTCGTTTTGGGCCTGTCTTTGTCGGTTTCGAAAAGTCGGGGGCCGTGTCCAACCGCACGATGTCTTTTGTGCCCTCGACCTTCATCTCAGGTCCGATCGCGTCCAAAAATCCGGAAACGCTGCTCTCGCGAATTTCGATAAAGGTCACATCGTCAGCGATGCGGATCGCGCCGATATCGGATTTGGTGAGGTTCCCGGCCTTGCACACCATGGGAAGAACATAGCGCGGAGACGCGTTATCGTTGCGTCCTTCCGACAGCGAAAACCACACACTCGGGCCAAAAGGTGCCTCTGACTTTGTCCCTGTGGTTTTGACGTCGCTTAACTCTTCCGGAGCAGAATGCTGACGTTTGTATTGACGGACATAGGCCGCGGCGAGTTGTTCCGGCGAGAATCTGGCCACCAGTTCGTCGACCGATGTGCGCTCGCTCTCGACGAGATCCACCTGCCAGACGTCCGAGCCGAACATCCGCTGTAGATCCTGTGCATTGACTGCGTCTGCGGAAGGTGCCGGGCCCCAATCAGCAGTCAGTTTGGCGAATTTCATCAGCCGTTGGGCCTTTTTGAACGAAGCCGGTGCGACGATCAGGGCGCTGACCCCTTTACGCCCTGCGCGTCCAGTTCGACCTGAACGGTGCAGAAGAGTTTCGTGACTGTTGGGCAGTTCGGCATGGATCACCAGATCCAGATTCGGCAGGTCAATCCCGCGCGCGGCCACGTCGGTCGCCACACAGACGCGGGCACGCCCGTCGCGCATGGCCTGCAGGGCATTTGAGCGTTCGCTTTGGGTCAGCTCACCGGACAAAGCCACAACCGAGAACCCACGGTTCGACAGGCGGGCAGTCAGGCGTGCAACCATCGCACGTGTGTTGCAAAAGACGATGGCGTTCGGGGCCTCGTAATAACGCAGCACGTTGATGATCGCGTTTTCACCATCGCGCGGGGCCACATTCATCGCACGGTATTCGATATCGGCGTGTTGCGTCCGTTCACTGACGGTGCTTACACGCTCGGCGTCCCGTTGATACCGGGTGGCGAGGGTGGCAATGGCGCGCGGAACCGTGGCGGAAAACAACAGCGTTTGGCGGTCTGTGGGCGTTTCATCCAGAATGAACTCCAGATCCTCGCGGAACCCAAGGTCAAGCATTTCGTCGGCTTCATCCAAAACCACAGCGCGCACGGCCGTCAGATCAATCGACCCGCGCATGATATGATCGCGCAAACGCCCCGGTGTCGCGACCACGATATGCGCCCCACGTGACAGAGCCCGGCGTTCGTCGCGCATATCCATTCCGCCAACACATGAGGCAATGAACACCCCCGCGTCGGCGTAAAGCCATCCCAATTCGCGTTTGACCTGCATTGCCAGCTCTCGCGTTGGCGCAATCACCAGTGCCAAAGGCGCGTCTGCGGTGCCGAAAACCTGCGCATCGCCCAAAATGGTCGGCGCGATGGCCAGGCCGAACCCAATGGTTTTCCCCGATCCTGTCTGTGCCGAAACCAGCAGGTCTTTTCCTTGCAATTCAGGTGCGGACACGGCCTCTTGGACCGGGGTCAGGGTGTCATATCCTTTGCGCTTCAGCGCATCTGCGATTGTCTGTTTCATAGCTCGGCTTTCTTGGGTGATGCGGTCACCCTCAGAGCGTCCAACACACGGATCATCGTCGAAGCACGCTCCTTACCGAGAGACGAACCGGATGTATAGAGTGGAAGATGAATGGTCGCCGAACTGGCGGATTTTTCGACCACAGTCGTGCGGTGTGTTCCAAAAAAATCTGTGATCCAGCGTATTTTCCAGTTCAACGCCAAGGTGGTGGACTGTACCGTCCAACGTCATTTGCCCGGTAGGACAGGCAGCCGCACGGTCCTGCCTTACAAGCGCGTTAAGGGTTCGCCTATTTTATCTGTTTTCAGGGCAAAAACCCTGTTTGCGCCAAAATGGGCGAAAAAATTAACTGTGATTTCAACACTGTCCGGGGGGCTACGGGAAACCCCCTATATCGAAATTCAGGCCGATTCGTTAACTGTGTTTTATCGAACGGGTCATATCGGACGATACCACTTTTCCCCTGTGAGGGGCTGGCTACTTACCCCCTCGGCCGGCCCCTCAGTCACTGGCCGCGACCCGTTTCGATCCCCCTCTAGAAATAGGCTCTCAGGCGCTTTGCTCCAGAGATAGCAGTACTTGTGCAACCAGTTTGGGCAATTCAGAGGATCGGTCGTAGCATGCTGTATGTGGAATGTCGGCAACCGGTGATTTTCGATAACCTTCGGTGAACAACAAAAACGGCACTTGTGCACGTTGAGCGGTTTCGGCATCCACCTCGCTATCTCCGACAAACAACTGCGGACCGGCTGCGGTAACGGCGGCAAAGCTGGCCTCAAGATGGGCCGGGTCGGGTTTGCGGGTGTTCAGGCTGTCACCTCCAAGGACGGCATCGAAATGGGGTGCAAGCCCCATCGCCTCAAGCACATGGCGGGCAGGGGCTTCGGGTTTGTTGGTGCAAACCCCCAGAACGCAGCCCATGTCACGCAAATGTTCCAGCGCCTGCAACACACCGGGATAGACCACGGTTTTATCGCTGGAGGCGGCGTTGTAATGGGCAAGCGTCAACCGGGTCAGATCACCGTGCTGGACCATCGGCAGGTCGCAATGCTCAATCACACGCTCGACCAGTTTGGGTAGCCCGTTGCCAACAAATTGTTTGATCTGGTCCTGTGATAAGGGCGCTACGCCGGCGTCACGCAACATATTGTTCGCGGCCGCTGCAAGATCAGGAAGACTGTCCACGAGCGTTCCATCCAGGTCAAACATGATAGTCGCGGCCATTGACTGCCCCCTTGGTTTGATATTCTGAGAAAGTGGTACCCTGCCTGAATTTTTGGTGCAATCGTGCGAGGTTGGAGAATTCACCAGAACGGGCCTTGACATACCTGACTATTTTAATCAGATTATTATTTAAGTCCACAGCCAACCCCTGTCAGGGTCAGCCAGATCAAGTGAAACGCGAACAGATTAAGGCATTTCGCCCCAGCCCCCTCTGGAGTTGTCCTGATGAATATGCAGACCCCGAATCCCAGCCAATCCTATGCTGTATCCATGCTGCCATCGCATAAGGCCGAAGAACTGACCAATGGCGGTAACCTGGCCCATATCGAATTGGGCGACCAGCTGTATACGCTGCGCATCACCCGCGCAGGCAAATTGATCCTGACGAAATGAGCGCGAATTCCTCTCGGGGTGGGGCGGCTGTTGGCCGCTTAACTGACCTTGGCCCCGTCGAAGCCGGAGCTGTGATGTACTTGCGGCTTTGGGGTGATGGTGCCCAGGGCCGCGCAGATGCCGCCAGCGATTTTGAAATTGCGTTGGGCGCAGAATGCGGGCGCGCTGCGATGATGTCGCTTGACCGCCTGTGTTCGCTGTGCGCGCATCACGGGCGCCGCCCGTTGATCCGTCACGGATTGGGGTGTTCTTGTCTTGGCGCTGACGAAAATTGCTTTGCGCAGATGATCGCAGCGGCCTCTGAAGGGTCCCGTGAAGACGCGATGATGATGGCGTCCCTGATTGTGCGACCGGATTTTGCCCCCGCTCTGGCCTCATTATCAGAAGAACTTGGACTGGTGCTGCGACGCATGACCGCGTCGATTCCGCTGCCCACAACCGGGCACCACCCCCCCGCAGCCCTGCTGCATTAGGCAGCAGCGTGGCGCAGAACCCCGGCCGTCCCTAGGCCGGGGTTTATTTCTCAGCAGCAGCTGCACCCAGCATGGTGATGCCCGTGATCGCAGGCTGCGGCAGGGGTGAAATCACCCACTCCGGTCAAAACGTCCCGCAAAGCCCAGAGGATCATGTCGACGTCCTCGGCCTCGATCGTCAGCGGTGGGCGGATTTTCAGGATGTTGTCCTTGGGCCCTTCGCTGCCGATCAGAATACGATGATCGCGCATCCGGTTTTTGACGTATTTGCAGATTTCGGTGCCCTCGGAACCATTCGGGTTGATCAGTTCAACTCCCAGAAACAAGCCCATTCCGCGAACATCGCCGACGCACCCGAAATCAGTTTCGATCTGACGCAGCCCATCCATCAGGCGTGTACCCATTTTGCGGGCGTTGTCCTGCAGGCCCTCGTCATCAACGATGTCCAGCACCTCTTTGCCGATCCGGCACGACAGGGTCGAGCCACCAAAGGTTGAAAAGAACTCGATCCCGTTGTCAAAGCTTTGGGCGATCTCTTTGGTTGTGACCAGTACGCCCAGCGGATGACCGTTGCCGATGGGTTTGCCCATGACGATGATGTCTGGCAGCGCGCCTTGATGTTCAAAGCCGAAATAGTATTCGCCCAGTCGCCCAAGTCCGGTCTGCACCTCATCAGCAATGCAGACGCCGCCCGCAGCGCGGATTTTCTCATATACCGCTGGCAGGTAACCTTTGGGCGGAATGATTTGGCCGCCGACCGAGGGGAAGGTCTCGGCAATGAAACCTGCGACCCCGTGCCCCTTGTCTTGCAGAGCAGCGATTGCAGGGTCTACAAAATTCGCGAATTTTGTAGCGCGGTCCGGGTCGTCACGTTTGAATGACCCGCGATAGTCGTCGGCAACCTCAACCAGCTCGACCCAGTCGGCCTGACCGACACCGCCGGGTTTGTTGAACTTATAGGCCGAGATCGCAACAGCCGCGTTGGTGTTGCCATGATAGCCGTGATCCGGGGTGACAATGCCCTTGGCGCCGGTATGGGTGCGGGCCAGTCGCAAGGCCAACTCGTTCGCCTCGGTGCCTGAATTGACAAAAAAGCAGACCTCGAAATGATCCGGCAGTTTCGAGAGAATCTTGTCGGCAAAGGTCGTTTGGGCAGGGTGCAGATAGCGCGTATTTGAATTCATTCGCTTCAGCTGATCCGCCGCCACCGCCTGAATTCGCGGATGCGCATGGCCCACATGGGGGACGTTGTTATAGGCGTCCAGATAGGGCCGTCCCCATTCGTCAAACAGATGATGTTTCCACCCGCGCACCAGCATGACTGGATCGTCATAGGTCAGGCTAAGGTTGCTGCCGAAGTGGTCGTGCCGCCCCTGCAGGATCACCTGTTTATCTGTGGGCCGATAGAATACCTTGTCGTCTGGCAGGTTCAGCAATGCCGCGGGATTGGGGCAGACGGCGTGCCACAGCTCTATCTCATCCGGATCGCCGACACCGGGCCAGTCGGTCTGCATTCCATCCGTGGTCAGGGCCAGCTGGAAATGCACATGCGGGGCCCAGCCACCGTTCTGGCTGGCGTCCCCTAGCCGGGCAAAGGCCGCACCCTGCGCCACCGGATCGCCCGGCTTCAGACGGTCACAAACTTCGGGGTCCAGATGACCATAAAGAGTATAGAAGGGATCGCCCTCGGGCGTTTCGTGGTGCAGGATCACGACGCCGCCATAGTCCAAATGGGCGTCGCGGTTCTCGACCGCTTCGACCCGGCCGCTCATCGGCGCGTGCAGCACGGTGCCTGCCGGGGCAAACACATCCACCGCCAAATGCACGGTGCGCCGGTCCGAAGCCTTCCAGGGCCCCTTGCGGAACCCGGGCTCGGCATAGATCAGGCGGGGTTCGTTGTAATAGCCCAACCACAGGCCTTGGCCAAATTCCTCACCCACACGCGCGGCCTCTTCCAGTGGCATGTGGAACGGGTTCTGCGGCCAGGTCGAGTTCTCAACCGACAGCGAGCCCATGGGCGCATCGCTCAGATCCTGATTGAACATCAGGGCGAACTGGCCGCGATGTTCGGACAGATAGGCGTGGATGCGTTCGGCCCCGTCAGTAACGGGCAAACCGCAGGCCGTTCGTAGCCGCGCCGCCATCAGGTCACCGTTCACGCCCGCATTCTCAAGGAACCGCCATGCGGGGGCCTGACTGATCGTCACATAAGGATCATCCGGGTTCTCGATCGCCATAAGGGTCGAGTTTACAACGGACACCGCCAGCCGCATCCGCAGCAAGGGCCAGATCAAATCAATCTCATCGGGGCGCAGCCGATTAGCCGCGTGATAGCCCTGCACAAGAGCGGCAAGCGCGCGTTCCGGTTTAGGGCGATCCAGAACGATATAGGCCCCCGCAATCGCCAGATCACAGACACGCGGCGCAGCACACATATCGCCCAGATCAATCAGGCCCGAGATACTCTGACGCTGACCCAGTTCGCCCTCAACCAGAATGTTGTAGTCGTTGACGTCATTATGGATCGCCTGTTTCGGCAGTTCCGCCAACGGACCCGAGATCGCTGCGAACTGGTCACAAATCTCGGACAGCAAAACCCGACGAGCAGGATCAGTGATCGCATCCAGCCGATCGGCGATCCAACCGGCTTGCGTAAGGTCCCATTTGAAATCTGCACGATGCAGCCCGTCATGGGTAAACCGCTCCAACGCTTTGTCGGTGGCACCCAGAACACGCCCCAATTTCAAGATCAACGCCTCGGATTTAGGCGCGGCCTTGGCGTAACATTGCCCCGGCAGGCATTCCAGCAACCAGACCAGCCGCATCTGCCCTTGCTGATCGGCAATTTGCGGCAGCTGCGCCCCAGTAAGGGCGGGATAGACCTGAGGGAATGGCAGCCCCGGCGCCTCACCCGCGATATGGGCCAATGCCTTGACCTGCAGATCAACGAACTCTGCTTCGCATCCGGGGCGCATGACTTTCAGTACATAATCCTGACCATTGGTAGCCCGCACCATAAAGTTCAGATCATATTCGCCATCCAGCCGCGTCAGCTTGGCGTCCAGCCCCCAATGGGCGCGCAGGGCATCCGCCCAGAATACGGTCAAGTCGCTCATACGCTTCCCTGTCCAATTTTCACGAGGTTCCCCTTCATCTGGCCGAAAATATCCTCGGGGGTGAATTGGCCGAACGGTCCAAAAGGGGGCAGACAGCCCCCCAATGCCGTCAGTCCAACGCGCGCAACCGCTTGAACAGCGAAGATGTATCCCACCGTCCGCCGCCCAGCTTTTGCACATCTTTGTAGAATTGATCGACCAACGCCGTAACCGGCAGGGACGCCCCGGTTTCGTTTGCCGTCTCAAGGCAAATCCCCAGATCCTTGCGCATCCAGTCAACCGCAAAACCGTGTTCGAAATGATCATCCAGCATGGTTTCATAGCGGTTCGCCATCTGCCAGCTGCCCGCAGCGCCCTGGCTGATCACCTCAACAACGGATCGACCGTCCAATCCGGCTTTTTCAGCGAAATGTAGCGCTTCGCTGAGACCCTGAACCAGACCGGCAATGGCGATCTGGTTGCTCATCTTGGTCATCTGCCCTGCGCCGCTGTCGCCGATCCGACGGCAGATCTTGGAATAGACCTGCATGATCGGTTCAGCCGCATCATAGGCGGCCTGATCACCACCGCACATGATCGACAAGACGCCATTCTCGGCTCCCGCCTGACCACCCGAGATCGGGGCGTCAACAAATGCGATACCCTTGCTTTGGCCCGCGGCATAAAGCTCACGGGTCACCTTGGCGGAAACGGTGGTGTGATCAACGAAAGTTGTGCCGTCGGCCATTCCGTCAAAGGCACCATTTTCACCCGTGCAAACCATCCGCAGGTCATCATCGTTGCCGACGCAGGCCATGACGAACTCCGCGCCCTGGGCGGCCTCTTTTGGGGTGGTTGCCATCGCGCCACCATGTTGGGCAACCCAGGCTTCGGCCTTTGCGGCAGTGCGATTGTATACGGTTACTTCATGGCCCGCCGCCTGCAGGTGACCGGCCATTGGATAGCCCATGACGCCCAAACCCAGAAACGCAACTTTTGCCATATTGTGATCCTCTCTGTTGTCCGGGCCATTTCATTTGGCGGGCCGGATTGCCAGGCAGAGACAAAGCAAAGCCGCGCGCAAAGAGCAACCCCGTGTCAGGGTTTGCCACCCAAATCCTGCAGGATCGGACAATCAGGCCGGTCATCTCCGGCACAGGCGTCGATCAGGTGACCCAGCGTATCGCGCATCGCGTTGAGGTCGGCGATCTTGGTTTCGATCTGCGCCAGATGCGCGCGGGCAACCTTTTTGACATCGGCACTGGCGCGGGTTTCATCCTCATAAAGGGCCATCAGAGTGCGGCAATCCTCGATCGTGAACCCCAGCGCGCGGGCGCGGCCCAGAAAGTTCAGCTTATGCACGTCCTGTTCGCGGAACCGACGATAGCCGTTGTCGTCCCGCATAGGTTTGATCAGGCCGATATCCTCGTAATACCGGATCGTCTTGGCGGGCAGGCCGGTCTGGGTTGCAACGTCTCCGATATTCATGGCGTCACCGTTTGGGATGTGTGGTCTTGGGATGTATCGGGCAGCGCAGCCCGGACACGGCGCAGGCGCAGCGCGTTGGCGACCACGAAGACGCTGGACAACGCCATTGCCCCGGCAGCGAGGGCAGGGGACAACAGATGCCCGCTGAACGGGAACAGCACCCCAGCAGCCACCGGGATCAGAAGGATGTTGTAACCAAAGGCCCATCCCAGGTTCTGGCGAATGTTGCGCATGGTGCGGCGGCTGATCTCGACCGCATTGGCCACACCGCGCAGATCACCCGACATCAACACCACATCCGCCGTTTCAATCGCCACGTCAGTGCCGGTTCCTATGGCCACGCCGATATCCGCCGCCGCCAACGCTGGGGCATCGTTAATACCGTCGCCGACAAACGCCAATGTGCCGAATTGTTCACGCAGCGCGGTGATCGCGGTCAGTTTACCGTCCGGCAAAACCTCGGCCGTGACATGGTCGATGCCCAGCCTGCCGGCCAGCGCTTGTGCAGTGCGGGCATTGTCGCCGGTCACCATCGCCAGTTTCAGGCCCATCGCGTGCAATCGTTCTAACGCGTCCTGCGTGCCGGGTTTCACCGGGTCCGAGACCGCCAATAGAGCCGCCGCCTGACCGTCAATGGCGACGAACAGAGGTGTGGCACCTTCGCTGGCGCGCAGATCGGCCTCGGCAGTCAGAGTGGTTAAGTCCACCCCGTTCTGCGCCATCAGCCGCGGCGACCCGATCAACAGATCGTATCCGTCGACCGTCGCTTGAACGCCTAGCCCGGTTAGGGATTTAAATGCGGATATTGCGGGCAGATCGTCCGGGCCCGCGCGGGTGATTGCGGTGGCAATGGGGTGTTCTGACTGCGCCTCTACCGCTGCGGCTAACCGCAGAACGGTGTCGCGATCAAAGCCGTTCGTGGTGGTCACGCTTTCCAGTTCGGGCCGCCCCAGCGTCAGGGTTCCGGTCTTGTCCAGCGCGATGACCTTAGCCTGCTGCAATTGCTGCAGCGCATCGCCTTTGCGGAACAAAACCCCCAGTTCAGCAGCGCGCCCGGTGCCGACCATGATCGAGGTCGGCGTCGCCAGACCCATCGCGCAGGGGCAGGCAATGATCAGGACCGAGACCCCGGTAACCAGTGCCATCGGCAGCGCAGGCGCGGGGCCAAAGATCAGCCAGACGACAATCGTCAGCAGTGCGGCGGCGATGACTACCGGCACGAACCAAGCGGTGATGCGGTCGACCAACCCCTGAATCGGCAGCTTGACCCCTTGCGCCTGTTCGACCATCCGAATGACCTGCGCCAGAACCGTGTCAGCCCCGACCCGCGTGGCGCGCAGGCGCAGCGCGCCGGTGCCGTTGACCGTTCCGCCAACAACCTGATCGGTTGGGGATTTGCCCACAGGAACGGGCTCGCCCGTGATCATGCTTTCATCCACGTAGGAGGTGCCCTCAAGCACCTCTGCGTCCACAGGAACCCGCTCACCTGGGCGGATTTGCAGGATGTCCCCAACAGTAATGTCGGCGATCGGACGGTCGATGAAGCGACCGTCCATTTCGACCCGCGCGGTTTTGGGTTGCAAGCCTACCAGTTTGCGGATTGCGGCCCCGGTGCGGCCCTTAGCGCGGGCTTCCATCACGCGACCCAGCAAGATCAAAACGACGATGACCGAGGCGGCCTCGAAATACACGTTTGCGCTGCCCTGCGGTAGGATCTGCGGCGCAAAGGTGGCCGTGGCCGAGAACAAGTACGCCGCGCCCGTGCCCAATGCCACAAGCGCATTCATATCCGGCGATCCGCGCAGCAGCGAGGGGATGCCCTTTGCGTAGAAAACCCGCCCGGGCCCCAGCAAAATCACTGAGGTCAGCGCGAATTGGATCAGATGGCTGGTTTGCGCGCCGATGCTTGCCTGCACCCAGTGATGGAAAGCCGGGATCATATGCCCGCCCATCTCTAATACGAACACGGGCAGGGCCAGGATGGCGGCAAACAGGGTGGCGCGGGTCAGCGCATGGGCCTCTTCGGTTTTGCGCCCATCGGTCTGGGGGTCGGCGGCGTCCGCCACGCGCGCCGGATACCCGGCCTCTTCGCAGCGTTTCGCCAGCACCTGTGGATCGGTTGCGCCGTCTACATAGGTGATTTGCGCGCTTTCCGTGGCCAGATTGACCTGAGCGTCGACCACTGCCGGATCAGATTTCAACGCGCGCTCGATTTTAGAGACGCACGAGGCACAGCTCATACCGGCGATCTTCAGGGTCGTTTGCCGGGTCGCAGCGGGATATCCGGCATGTGACAGTGCGTTGATCAAACCGCCGACCTGACCGTCATAGGTAACCTGCGCGGTTTCCGTCGCAAAGTTGACCGATGCGTCAGACACACCCGGCACATCCAGCAAGGCGCTTTCCACCCGACCGACGCAAGAGGCACATCCCATGCCTGAGATTTTCAACTGAGTTGTCTGCGGCGCAGCCATCCGACTCATCCTATCGTCACTTTTACCCTCCAGATGAGGGTTCCAGTCACGGGAAGGTCAAGGGGTCATGTCAGATTTCCGTAGAATTCCGCAGCGCAGATCAATTGTTCGATAGCTGATCAAGCAAAAGGGAATCGTGCGAAAAGGGAAGAGGGGAACGCACGGATTCAGGCGAGGCAAAAAACGCCAACGCAAGGCCCATAGCCAGCAACAGTGCCCCAATCAGGCCGAGATGAACAACATTCAAGGCAAAGCGTAGCATGGTTGTGGACCCTATTATCTGATTTAGTTTGCGAATTTTGGGTGCAACGGGGTCAGGACCGTTGCGCTAGTTGCTGTCTTAGTTTTTCGTTCTCGGCCTGTAACTGAGCCAGTTGTTGGCCCAGCGCGTTAAGATGCGGGCGCAACTCGGCTTCGGTAAAGCGGGGTGTGATGTTGCTGGGGCAGTTCCAGTCCAGCGCCTCGACCCGAATTCGGACGGCGCGTTCGGCGGGGGCTTTTGCATCTTCGGGATAAAGGTCGGCGGCGGCGGCCGCGCCCTCAGTAAACTCCACCCGACCCAAAATCTTGAGGCGCCTCTGGTTGGCATAATCCATCAGGATCAGGGCGATCCGGTCGTTTCCATCCAGGTTCCCGCGCGAAATATACTGTTTATTCCCCGTGAAATCGGCGTATCCGATGGTCTTTGGGTCCAGAACCTTTAGAAACCCAATCGGTCCGCCGCGATATTGAACGTAAGGCCAGCCGGTCTCGGAAACGGTGGACTGATAGAATCCATCGCGCGCTTCGATAAAGGCCTTTTCAACCGGTCCGATCTGATGGCCTTGCTGCGGACCGCCGTCAACAAACTTGGCGTAAGTCTTGGCTGAGCCCATCCTTTCCTGATGCGCACGGACGGCTGGTGTAAATGTCAGTTCGGAAAAGGCACGCGGCATGTTTTTACCCCTTTACAACCCCAGGTCAGACAGCCCGGAGTGATCATCGGGACGGGGCCCTTGTGGCCAATGAAACAGGCGATCGCCCTCGGAAATTGGTAAGTCGTTTAATGAGGTATAGCGTTTGGCCATCCGCCCATCTTGTGCAAATTCCCAGTTCTCGTTGCCATAGGACCGAAACCACTGTCCGCTGTCGTCCCGCCATTCGTATGCATAGCGCACGGCGATACGGTTGCCGGAAAAGGCCCACAGTTCCTTTATTAAACGATAGTCCAGTTCCTTGCTCCACTTTCGGGTCAAAAAGGCGTGGATTTCGGCGTGACCGTTTAGGAATTCTGCCCTGTTTCGCCACTGGCTGTCATCAGTATAGGCCGGAGTGACCACATCCGGGTCGCGGCTGTTCCAAGCGTTTTCCGCCATTCGGACTTTTTGTTTGGCGGTTTCCAAACTGAATGGGGGCAGCGGGGGTCGGCTCATTGCGTGGTCTTTCATGTCAGTATGGCTGCAAGCATCGCCAAGGTTAAAACAACCGGGACGTACTGGGGTGGGAAAAGGCTGGCATGGTGTCTCATCTGAACGCTCCATGGTTTACAGATCGGTACATCTTGTTGGCAATGTGTACCGATCTGTAAACTTTTGCAAGTCTTATTTTGAAATTTCACCGCAGCGCACTCTACGGTTGCCGTGAGGACAGTGCGGTATTATGTACTGATCTGTACATGTAGGAGGTGACACATGCGCCCAAACAAACGCGATGAACTGGTCCGCAAGTCTTTGCAGGTCTTTTATCGTGACGGATTTCACGCCACCGGAATGGACAAGCTGGTGGTGGAAACGGGCGTGTCAAAAACCTCGATGTACAAACACTTTCGCACCAAGGAAGAGCTGATTCTGGCTGCCTTGCAGTTGCGGGATGAGAACTTCCGAAAAGAGTTCTTTTCTCGGATCGAGGAGCTTGCAGATACCCCTGTCGGCCAGTTGCTCGCCAGTTTCGATGCGCTGGGCGAGTGGTTTGA
Source organism: Ruegeria atlantica (assembly GCF_013032005.1). GTDB lineage: Bacteria > Pseudomonadota > Alphaproteobacteria > Rhodobacterales > Rhodobacteraceae > Ruegeria > Ruegeria atlantica_A. The sequence continues at coordinate 117,885 of NZ_WQBE01000007.1, read as the reverse complement.
TGAGAAAGAATACCGCGGATGCATGTTCATCAAAGCAGGGGCGGAGTATCAGGAAATTGACCACCCGATCCACAAGCAATCCGCCGAGCACAAGCGCATATTGCTCGATCATTTTATCGATCTGGCTCGGAAGGCCGGTGCCCGTGATCCAGAACATCTGGCCTGCCAGATTGTTCTATTGCAGGAAGGCGCGATTGTGACGGCTGTGTTCTTGAAAACCTGTGACCCGGCGGGGGATGCTAAGGCGGCTGCCCGGGTCTTGCTGGACGCGGCGCTGGCCTGACCGGACCCGAACGTTCAAAAGAACGTTACGTTCCAACGCGTTGGGTGGATTGGATTGCAATGCCTCCAAAGCTACCTTGATCAACGGAAGATTTGGGGAGGATACCGCATGCAGCTATTTACCACGACCGCCAGTTGGGTAACCGAAGAACACCGGATGTTTGCCGAAATGGCGGATCGGTTCATGGATGATGAGCTGATCCCCAACATCGAAAGCTGGATCGAAAATGGTGTCGTGGATCGCGACATGTGGCGCAAGGCTGGCGACATGGGGCTAATGGCGGGCGCGATCCCCGAGGTTTACGGCGGTGTAGGTGGTGGCATCGGATTTGATGCAGTTACGATGTACGCGCAATCCTCGCACGGGGATTCCGGCTGGGGGTATGCGATCCAATCCATCATCATTCACTACATCAACGCCTATGGCAGCGAGGATCAAAAGCAAAACTGGTTACCGAAACTGGCGTCGGGCGAGATGGTCGGCGCGCTTGCCATGACCGAACCAGGGACCGGCTCGGATGTGCAGGCCATTCGCACGACGGCCGACAAGGATGGAAATTCCTACCGTTTGAACGGATCCAAGATATTCATCACCAACGGGCAATCGGCAGACTTGATCCTTGTGGCGTGCAAGACGGACAGGGCGCTGGGCTCAAAAGGGGTTTCACTGATTGGGGTTGAGACCGAGGGCGCCGAGGGTTTTCGTAAGGGGCGTAACCTCAAGAAGCTGGGGATGAAGGCCAATGACACGGCTGAGCTGTTCTTTGAAGACGTTAAGGTGCCTATGACCAACCTTCTGGGCGCGGAAGAGGGGCAGGGGTTCTACCAAATGATGAACCAATTGCCCTGGGAACGCCTGACGATTGGCATCGGTGCGCTGGGCGCAATTGATTTCGCCATCGCTGAGACGGTGAAGTACACGCAAGAACGCAAGGCATTTGGTCAACGGGTGATGGATTTCCAGAACACCCGCTTCAAGCTGGCCGAGTGCAAGACCAAGGCTGAGGTTTTGCGCAGCTTCGTCAATGATTGCATCGCGCGGCTTGAAGCTGGCACGCTGGATGCGGCGACCGCTTCGATGGTGAAATACTGGGGGTCGGAAGTTCAAAACGAAATCATGCACGAATGCTTGCAGCTGTTCGGTGGGTATGGGTTCATGATGGAATACCCGATTGCCCGCCTTTACGCGGATGCCCGCGTTCAGATGATCTATGGCGGCACCAATGAGATCATGAAGGAACTCATTGCCCGATCCTTGGATACTTAATCAGACCGGTTACTCCCGCCCGTCATCAATGTTTCTGGCGAAACATCTCCTCCCGTTGGGCCAGGCCGGCGCGGGCTATGCGCGCGCCGGCCTGGCCCCTCCTCCTTCCGCAGGACGCAAGGCCGAAGGCGGCGCAGAGCCGCATTGCACCTCTGGCTTACGTGTTGGGGGCCTGATCAATCTGACCTTGCAGCCACGCTCGGAATGATCTGAGTGGTTCGGATTCCGCCCGCGATTGTGGCCAGACCAGATAGAAATTCCCAAGGCTGACACCCGGACCGTGCCACGCTGGGACAAGCCGCCCCGCTGCCAGATCAGCCTCGATCAAGTAACTTGGAAGCAATGCCACGCCCAGCCCGTGGATAGTGGCCTGTCCCATGGTCGAGAACTGATCGAATAGCATTCCCTGTATCCCAGAAACCTCGCGGCCTTGTGCGGCGAACCATTCCTCCCAGGCTTCGGGGCGTGTTTCCAAATGCAACAGAGGCGCTTTGATCAACCACTCAATGTCATCGCTGTCGTCGGGCAGCATATCGGGTGCGCAAACGGGCACCACATCTTCGCGCATAATGGGCAGGTAATTCACGCCGGCCCAGTCGCGTTGACCAAAGTGGATCGCGGCGTCGAATTGTTCCGTGTCGAAATCAAAGGGCCGCAGCCGCGTATTCAGATTTACCGTGACTTCTGGATGGCGGCGGGCGAAATCCTGCAGGCGTGGCGCCAGCCAGTGCATGCCGAATGCAGGCAGGATCGACAGGTTTAGCGACCCTCCGGTCGGGTTGGCCTTGAGCTTCAGCGACGCCTGCGCCAGTTGGTTCAGCGCTTTGCGGGCGACCTGGACATATTCCTTTGCCGCAGGCGTCAGATGCAACCGCATTTGGCTGCGCTGGATAAGGGCGACGCCAAGCTGTTCCTCCATCGTCTTGAGCTGACGGCTGATTGCGCTTTGCGTCAGTGACAGCTCTTCGGCGGCGGCAGAGGCGCTGCCAAGGCGATCAACGGCCTCAAGCGCCAGCAAAGAGGGGATCGAGGGCAAAAAGCGGCGCGGGGCGATCATATGACAAATCCTCATACCTTTCGAAAGGAATATCACTGGCTTTTGCCGCGCGCCAGCCCGATACAAATGCAGGTATTTCTTCAGGGTATGTGCGTGTAAGCCTGTGCATCGGATCGGAGGTTTATTTCCCGGGTGCTTGCGACTTTCTTTTGCCTCTGCCCTCGAATGCCTGCAAGAAAGGGGGGGTGCTGCTGCGGCAACACTCCGGATTAAGTCACACAGGATCAGGGAACTGGCCATGGATCGCGCTCAGATCGTTCACGAGAATTTCCTGACCCGAGTCGCACAGCGCGATTTACCCGACGGGGCCGCCCCCAGACCGGGTCTGAGCAACCCCGATGCGGTGTCATTGTTTCGGTCGCAAGTCCTCAGCCGTGCGCTGGACCGCACCAGCCGTGCGATGCAAAAGGCGGGGCAGGGCTTCTATACGATAGGCTCTTCGGGGCACGAGGGGATGGCAGCCGTCGCCCACGCGCTGCGCCCGACCGACATTGCCTTTCTGCATTATCGCGATGCGGCGTTTCAGATTGCCCGGGCCGAACAGGTGCCGGGCCAGCAGATCGCCTGGGACATGTTGCTTAGCTTTGCATGTTCCAAGGATGACCCGACCTCGGGCGGGCGACACAAGGTGCTGGGTTCAAAGGCGCTGACGATCCCGCCGCAGACCTCGACCATTGCCAGCCACCTGCCCAAAGCGGTGGGCGCGGCCTATAGCCTGGGCGCGGCCCGGCGGCATGATCCGGAACACCGCGAGTTGCCCTTGGACGGGATTGCTGTTTGCTCTTTTGGGGATGCTTCGGCCAACCATTCGACCGCGCAGGGGGCGTTCAACACGGCCGGTTGGACCAGCGTGCAATCGACGCCGTTACCGTTGTTGTTCGTCTGCGAGGATAACGGGATTGGAATCTCGGTGAAGACACCGAAGGGCTGGATTCAATCGTCGATGGAGCATCGGCCGGGCGTCAAGTATTTCCAAGCCAATGGGTTAGACATATTCGAGACTTACGCCGTGGCCAAGGAAGCCGCCGATTACGTGCGAACCCGCCGAAAACCCGCCTTTCTGCACCTGAAAACAGTGCGCCTCTACGGTCACGCCGGGGCGGATGTGCCGACCACCTACCTGCCTAAAGCCGAGGTCGAAGCTGATGAGGCCAACGACCCGCTGCTGCATACTGTGCGTTTGTTGGATCAAGCGGGCGCGTTGCAGCCGGATCAGGCGTTGAAGATTTACAATGACACCTGCGCCCGCACGGATCGCATCGCCGCCGAGGCCGCCACCCGCCCTCACTTGTCAGATGCCGCCGAGGTGGTGGCCAGTCTGGTTCCACCGAAACGTATCTGCAAACCCACCAACGGCCCGGATGCCGAGGCGCGCGCCAAAGCCTTTGGCGGCGATTTGCGGGCGATGAATGACCCCCAGCCCATGAGCCGCCTGATCAACTGGGCGCTGACAGATCTGATGCTGGAACACGGTGAAGTCGTCTGTATGGGTGAAGACGTGGGCCGTAAGGGAGGCGTCTATGGTGTGACGCAGAAATTGCAACAACGCTTTGGTCCGGATCGGGTGATCGACACGCTGTTGGACGAGCAATCCATACTTGGGCTGGCGATAGGAATGGGGCACAACGGCTTTATTCCGATCCCCGAAATTCAGTTCCTGGCCTATCTGCACAATGCCGAAGATCAGATCAGGGGCGAGGCCGCGACACTACCGTTCTTCTCAAACGGGCAGTTCACAAACCCGATGGTGCTGCGGATTGCGGGGCTGGGGTATCAGAAAGGGTTCGGCGGGCATTTCCACAACGACAATTCCCTGGCGGTGCTGCGCGACATTCCCGGCGTGATCATTGCCTGTCCGTCCTCTGGTGCAGATGCGGCACAGATGCTGCGTGAATGCGTGCGGTTGGCGCGGGAAGAGCAAAGGGTGGTGGTGTTTCTAGAGCCCATCGCGCTCTATCCGATGCGCGATTTGCACGGGGCGCAAGATGGCGGATGGATGACCACCTACCCTTCGCCGGATCAACGTATTTCGTTGGGTGAGGTTGGCGTGCATGGGGATGGCACCGATCTGGCCATCGTGACCTATGGCAACGGGCATTATCTGTCGCAACAGGCGCTGCCCAAGCTGGACGCAGCCGGGATAAAGACGCGCATCATCGACATGCGCTGGCTGGCGCCTTTGCCAGTCGAGGCCCTGCGCGAGGCCACCAAGCCCTGTGCACATGTTCTGGTCGTGGATGAATGCCGCCGCACCGGCAGCCAGTCCGAGGCGCTGATGACGTTCTTCGCCGAAGAAAATCCCGCAACGCCAACCGCACGCGTTGTGGCCGAGGATTGCTTTATCGCCACGGGTCCGGCCTATGCCGCGCCACTGCCATCCAAGGGCGGTATCGTTGCCGCCGCGCTGAAACTGGCCGGAGGCCGCCAATGACCCGCACAGCCGTCGTCATCTGCCCCGGTCGGGGCACCTATAACAAGCCCGAGCTGGGTTATCTGCACCGCCATCACGCGCAGCGGATAGACCTGTTCCACAGCTTCGACGCCATCGGTGCCGAGACGGGGCAGGACGCCGTGACCGCCCTGGATGGTGCAGGCCGGTATACGATGTCCAAGTATTCGCGGGGCGATGTGGCCTCGCCCTTGATCTATGCGGCCTCGTTTGCCGATGCGCAGGCTTTGGCGGACGATATCGAGGTTGTCGCAGTCACCGGTAATTCGATGGGCTGGTATATTGCCCTGGCTGCTGGTGGTGCGCTGTCGCCGCAGGATGGTTTTCGGGTGGTGAACACGATGGGCACGCTGATGCAGGAACAGCTGATTGGCGGGCAGCTTGTCTATCCATATGCGGGCGACGATTGGCGGGATGCTCCGGCGCGCAAGGCCGAGTTGCTGGCGGATGTGGCGCGGATCAACGCAACCGACGGGTGTGATCTGGCGCTGTCCATCGATCTGGGTGGGATGTTGGTGCTGGCCGGGAACGAAGCGGGGTTGAAGGCGTTCGAAGCTTCTCAGCCTGTTGTACAGGAACGCTTTCCGATGCGGTTGGCGAACCACGCGGCGTTTCATACGTCCTTGCAGACTCCGGTCGCTGCGGAAGGGCGCGCGCGACTGGCACCGGATCTGTTTGCGCAGCCTGATCGCCCTTTGATCGATGGGCGCGGCAAAATCTGGTGGCCGGGCGCGACAGATACGCAGGCGCTTTGGGATTACACTCTGGGCCATCAGGTGACCGAGACCTATGACTTTACCCGCGCCATCCAGACCGCTGCGCGCGAGTTCGCTCCGGACCTGTTCATCGTCACCGGCCCGGGCGCGACCCTGGGGGGTGCCGTGGCGCAATCACTGGTTCTGGCCGATTGGAAGGGCATGTCGGACAAGGCGGCGTTTCAGGCACAACAACAAGCCGAGCCTTTTCTGATCGCCATGGGCCGCGATGATCAAAGGGCACTTGCAACCGGCTGAATCAGCCCCGATGATCCGCGCAAAATTCTGGAGCCCAGCGTGAGTGACCACAACCAATCCCTGTGGTTGAAAACCTGCCGCGAGCATGTGGAAGACCGCCCCCTAAGCGGTGATCTAACGGTTGATCTGGCCGTAATCGGCGGCGGCTATACTGGCTGTTCCGCAGCATTGACGGCAGCGCAGGCCGGGGCGTCGGTCTGCCTGTTGGAGGCGCAAGGCATTGGCCACGGCGGTTCAGGCCGAAACGTCGGTCTGGCGAATGCGGGGCTGTGGTTGCCGCCCGAGGATATCCGCGCGCATCTGGGCAAGCGGGCCGGGGATCGGTTGATCGATCTTTTGGCCGCGGCACCTGCGGATGTGTTTGACCTGATCGAACGGCATGGCATCGACTGTGATTCTGTTCGCAATGGGACGTTACACTGCGCGCATTCCGCCTCGGGCCTGCAGGATTTGCAGAGGCGTCACGCCCAGTTGAGCGCCACTGGAGCCCCGGTTAAATTGCTGCCCGCCGATCAGGCTACCCAACGGACTGGCAGCGCGGCATTCCATGGCGCGCTGTTTGATCCGCGTGCGGGGACGATTCACCCATTGGGCTATGTGCGTGGTCTGGCCCGTGCCGCTGCCGAGGCCGGGGCGCGGATTGTCACCCAATGCCCGGTGCAGTCGATGCAGTACGACAACGGTCAATGGGTGCTGAAAACCCCGCATGGCTCGGTGCGGGCGAAATCGGTAATTCAGGCCACCAATGCCTATCATCAGGGTCTTCAAGATACCGCCCCAGACTATGTTCCGGTCTATTACTTCCAGTTCTTTACGGCTCCGCTGTCGGACAATCTGCGGGCCAGTATTCTGCCGGGGGCGGAGGGGTGCTGGGACACCGGGTTGGTCATGACCTCTTTCCGTATGGATGCCGAAGGGCGGCTGATAATCGGGGGCATGGGCGATCTGGGGCAGGCGGGCCGGGCGGTTCACGCGGCTTGGAGCAGGCGCAAGCTGGCCGAGCTGTTTCCACAACTTTCCGGTCAGTCGTTGACCCAAGGCTGGCATGGGCGCATCGCCATGACCTCGGACCACATCCCCAAGATCACGCAGATCGGTCCCAATGCCCTTTCAGCACACGGATATTCTGGACGGGGCATCGGTCCGGGTACGGTTTTTGGCCGCTTAATGGCAGAAAGCCTGCTGCAGGACGACCCGAGGCTGCTGCCTGTGCCTGCGGTTCCTGAATACCGCGAAAGCTGGACCGCCCTGCGACGTGCTTATTTCGAGACCGGCGCGACGTTGATGCATTTGATCAAGGCACGGTTCTGATCCGCGACCGCCCCGGTGATCAATTCTGCAGCGTCGTGGCAATGGCCTCGATCCGTGCGCGCAACCAGCGATGGGCCGGGTCATTGGCCGAGCGTTGATGCCAGACCATGTAGATCGAGACCGGCTCGCACTCGAACGGCAGTGGCGCGCAGTCCAGTGCCGCCAACGGCCCGTATTTCATCAGCACAGTGTCCGTCGATATCAGGTCGCTGCCCTTCACAAAGGACGGAATTGCGTGGAAATGCGGCAAGGTGACGGTTGGTGGCCGAATCTGGCTTTGGTCCACACCACGCATCACAGCGCGGGAACTGCGTCCGTCGGTAAATCGCACTTCAATATGCTCAGACTGGCAATAGGCCTGCCAACTGTCTGGCGGATTGCGCTGATCGGCATCGTAGAAAATCATTAGCGGGCTGATCAGTACGCGTTTTTGAAAAATATCCGGCCCATCGGGCGGCAGCGGGGTCAGCATCAACTGACACCGGTCGTTGCGCAGCAGGTCGGGGTCGGGGACGCCGGACGGGATGAACCTCAGCCGCAGACGCACGCCTTCAGCCCGAAGCGCGCGCAGCAATGGCGGAAAGATCAGGTCGCGCGGCATGTCGTTGGTGGCGACCTGGATGCTGATCTCATCGGCCAGCGGATCAAACGGACGCTCGTCAGTCAGCGCCCGCATGCCGTCCAGCACCTGTTGTACCGGCTCTTTCAGTGATAAGGCGCGCTCGGTCGGGGTCAGGCCCTGACCCGAGCGCACGAACAACGGATCCCCCAGAACCTGCCGCAGTTTGGCCAGCGTGTGGCTGATTGCCGATTGCGTCACACCCAACCGGTCGGCAGCCTTTGAGACCGAGCTTTCCTCGAGGATCGTCAGAAAGGTGCGCAAGACTTTGCCGTCCAGATCGGTGAAATCAGTTTTGCTCATATCATCTATGACTATTCATGAATGGATTTGCTGTCTACGGCGCATTAGGTGACAGTCAGCAACAGGAGGCGCGCAATGGGAATCCGCTTTTTCTCGGATAAGAACAGACCTGTCCATATGGGCCGGTATCCGCTGGAGCGGTTGGAGCGGCAGATCGAGATGCCGGATCTGTCTGTAGTGCCCCCGATGCCAAAGCTGAGATTTCGCCAACCGGACCAACCCGAAAGCATCGTCAACGCGATGGGTGAGTTTCAGGCAATGATGGACGCCATCCGCGACGGGTTCGTGAATCCGGTGAGATCAGAGATTCCGGCGGACCCGTCCGAGCGCGCCAACCACCTTAAGGCATTTGGCTATTTCAATGATGCCTCGATGATGGGCTGCGGCCCGTTGCCGTCTGAGGCGTTGTTGTCTGAGCCACGTCGCAACCCCGATATCGACCGGTTGGCCCATGCGCTGAAGACGCGACAGACCAAGACGTTGGCTTCGGGGATCGACCTGATCATGGCGGACCTGAAGGAAAGCATGGAGGCCGCGCCCAAACCGATGGACACGCATCGCCACACCATCGTTTTTCTGTACGAACACAATCGTGATCCAGACCCGGCCGAGCCAGGGGCCGAGTGGATCATCGACGCGCAGGATCATCGTGCCTGTCTGCTGGCGACCGAGAACGCGGTGGTGATCGCCAATTACATCCGCCTGCTGGGTTATGATGCGCGGGCGCATACCGCGATGTCGTCCGAGGTTGATCTGGGCCGGCTGGCAGTGGCGGCGGGTCTAGCCACGGTTGAGGGTGGCGACATAGTGGCCCCGTGGTTGGGCAAACGGTTCGGTCTGGCCGCCGTAACGACCGAGTTAGAGATCACGCATGACCAGCCTCTGTTGCCCATGGCGCAACAGCCGTGGTTTCACACACAGGGTCCGGCCTGGTGGTTGGGCACCGGGTTTGCCAAGAACGCCTTGAACCGCGACGTTTACGCCAAACGGCGCTATGTGGACGGCGCACATCCGTTCGAAAAGCTTAAACGCGTTGAGAGCCCTACCACTTATATCGACGAAGAAAATGTCGCCCGCGTCCCCAAGCGTGCTGACATGTTCGCCCGTGCGTTGTTTGGCGATATGGGCAAACCGCTGCAGGACGCGGCAAAGGGTGGGCATTATGTCCGCAAATCTGCCCCCAGCTTTGCGCAGCGCCGGGCGCTTGGGGCCTTCGTGCTTTTGCAGGATGGTGAAAGTGCTGAGGTGTCGCAGCCTACCGATGCCGCGCGCAATGCCGCGAATATTAAGGCCGCAAGCTATTTTCTAAGTGCCGATGCCGTTGGCCTCAGCCGGTGCCCTGAATGGAGCTGGTATTCCCACGACGCTGCTGGAGAGGAAATCAACCCCCCGCATGATCAGGCGATCAGTATGATCATCGACCAGGGGCGTGAAACCATGGAAGGGTCCAGTGGTGACGACTGGATCGCGGTCAGCCAGTCCATGCGGGCTTACTTGCGGTTTTCCCTTCTTGGCGGCGTGATTGCGCAGCAAATCCGTAACCTCGGATACCAGGCCAAGGCGCATACCGTCATGGACGGCGAAGTGCTGCAACCGCCGCTGTTGCTTCTGTCTGGTCTGGGTGAGGTCAGTCGGATCGGAGAGGTGATCCTGAACCCCTATCTGGGTCCGCGCCTGAAGTCCGGTGTGGTGACAACGGATATGCCGATTAGCCACGACAAGCCCATCGATTTCGGTCTGCAGAGCTTTTGCGAGGCATGCAACAAATGCGCGCGTGAATGTCCTTCGGGGGCGATCACGGCCGGGCCGAAGCTGATGTTCAACGGCTATGAAATCTGGAAATCCGACAGCCAGAAATGTGCCACGTACCGGATCGGCACGTCCGGTGGGGCCATGTGCGGACGGTGCATGAAAACCTGTCCATGGAACCTTGAGGGTATTTTCCAGGAGCGCCCCTTTCGCTGGGCCGCGATCAACCTGCCACAAGCAGCACCTGTGTTGGCAAAACTGGATGATGCGGTCGGCAATGGCAGTTTGAACGACACCAAGAAATGGTGGTGGGATATCGAGTTGCAGACTGACGGCGCCTATCGTCCCACCGCGCACCCGCTGAACCGGCGTGGTTTGCAAACAGACCTGGACCTGAAATACGAAGACCAGACTTTGGCGGTATACCCCGCCTATCTGGCGCCGCACCCGTGGCCCTATCCCTTTGCGATGGACCGCGAGGCCGGGATTGCTGCCTATCAGGCGATGGTCACGGCTGAGGAATACAAGGCCCGCAAAGCGGCCGGTGATGTGTCGGTAATCCACCGCTACACTATTGCGGGCGACGCGCCAGTGATGCGGGTTGAGCTGACCAAAGTCGACAAGATGACGGCGGATGTGACCAAGTACGAATTTGCGGCCATCGACGGCGCGCCCTTGCCCGACTGGACCGCAGGGGCGCATTTGGACGTGCTGGTCGCGCCGGAATTCCTGCGGCAGTTTTCTATGTCTGGCGATCCGTCTGACCGGTCCTCCTATCAAATCGGAGTGCTGCGCGAGGATGACGGGCGCGGCGGCTCAGCCCTTTTGCACCGTATCTTTAACGAAGGGCGCAAGGTGTTCATCTCAAAACCGATCAACCATTTCGAATTGGATGAGACGGCCACCAAGACCTTTCTGATGGGCGGCGGGATTGGCATTACCCCTATGATCGCCTTTGCCCACCGTTTGCACGCGCTGGGCAAGCCGTTTGTGCTTCATTATTCCTCCAGCACCCGTGCCAGCGCCGGATATCTGGACGATCTGGCGGCGATGCCCTGGGCGGAACATGTACATTTTCATTTCTCGGACGAAGGCACCCGCGCCGATCTGGATGCGGTTCTGTCGGGCTACCAACCGGGTTGGCACGTTTATACCTGTGGGCCGGACCGCTACATGGACAGTGTGATACGTGCGGCCGAGGCGCAGGGCTTCCCCGAGGACGCGCGGCATCTAGAGTATTTCTCGGTCCCTGAACAGCCTGAATATGAAAACCATCCGTTCACCTTACGGCTGGCAATATCGGGTCGGGAATTGATCGTACCTGTGGAAAAGGACGCCGCACAGGTGTTGACCGAGGCGGGGATTCACGTGGACGTCAAATGCTCAGACGGCATATGTGGGGTCTGCAAATGCGGTGTGATTTCGGGAGACGTTGAACATCGCGATTTCGTTCTGTCGAACCAGCAACGCGCGGATGCGATGATCCTGTGCCAAAGTCGCGCGGCGCAGCCAGACGGTGTGATCGAGATCGACCTCTGACCTCAGGTCTGGAAACGACATCGGGTAACATGAAATTTGGTCGCTCCTGCCATGGACGCGGCCATGCTGCTGCACTAACGTCCCCTCTGAACCCAGTGAATCCTGATCAACAGGTGCGAGGTATTTCATGGATTATCACAGCCCCGCCAGCTTTGCCGAAGCTTCGGCACTGGCCGCAAATGCGACGGGCATCACACGGTTTCTGGCAGGCGGCACCGATGTTCTGGTGCAACTGCGATCAGAACTTGTGACGCCCGATACGCTGATCGACATAAAGAAGATCGACGGCGTGCGCGATATCAACAGCAACGCCGACGGCAGTTGGACGCTGGGCGTCGCTGCCACTGGAGCCGATATGAGCGAACATCTGGAACTGGGTCGCGACTGGCCCGGTGTGGTCGAGGCGATGGATCTGATCGGCTCGACCCAGGTTCAGGGGCGCGCGACGCTGACCGGCAACCTGTGCAACGGCTCTCCGGCAGCGGATTCGGTGCCTGCCATGGTTGCGGCGGGTGTCACGGTCACGGTGACCGGCCCGGATGGCGACCGTGAGGTAGCGGTCGAAGACATCCCAACCGGACCCGGTAGAACGTCGCTGGCCAAGGGCGAGTTGATCTCGGCCGTCCACATCCCCGCACGAGGCGACAATGGCGGCGACGCATACCTGCGCTTTATCCCGCGAACTGAGATGGACATTGCCGTGGTTGGCGTTGGCGTCAGCCTGCGTCTGGACGGGGATACCGTCACCGAGGCGCGCGTATCATTGGGCGCTGTCGCGCCGACCGTGCTGCTGGTTGAGGACTGTGCCAAGGCCATCATCGGCAGCGCGCTGGACGACGTTTCATTGGACGCACTGGCCGCTGCGGCATCCGCCGCCTGCAACCCGATTGACGACAAACGCGGCACTATCGAATTCCGTACCGAGGTCGCCGGCGTTCTGGCCAAGCGCGCCGCGAAAATCGCCTATGCCCGCGCCAAGGGAGAGGAAGCATGAGCAAGTTCCACGTATCCACCACCGTGAATGGTGACGCGGTCGATTACCTTTGCGATCCGCGCGAAACCCTGCTGGATTGTCTGCGCGACAAGCTGAACCTGACTGGTGCGAAAGAGGGCTGCGGCACCGGCGATTGCGGCGCATGCTCGGTCACGGTTGATGGCCGTTTGGTCTGTTCCTGCCTGATGTTAGGGGTCGAGGCCGATGGCAAGCAGATCGAAACCGTCGAAGGCATCGCGGAGGGTGACGTTCTGCATCCGCTGCAGAAAAAGTTCATCGAGCATGCCGCCCTGCAATGCGGTATCTGCACGCCGGGCATTTTGGTCGCGGCCAAATCGCTGCTGGAGAAGAACCCCAACCCGACCGAGGAAGAGGCCCGGTACTGGCTGGCAGGCAACCTGTGCCGCTGCACTGGGTATGACAAGATAATTCGCGCCGTGATGGAAACGGCCGAAGAACTGCGGGAGGCTTCATAATGGCACTCGACGATCGTAAAACGCAATTCACCTTCGTCGGCACGCGCCCGGATCGGCCCGATGGTTTGGACAAGGTCACTGGTCGCGCCAAGTTCGGGGCGGATGTTTCTGCGCCAGGCATGCTGCACGGCGCGATCCTGCGTTCGCCCCACGCCCACGCACGGATTGTGAAGATCGACACCTCGCAGGCCGAAGCGCACAAGGATGTCAAAGCCGTCGTTACCCGCGCGGATTTTGCCGAAGTGCCGTTCAAACCCGGCCTTGAGGGTGAATTCTGGAATGTTCTGGAAAATGTCATGGCGGGTGAAAAGGCGCTCTATGACGGGCACGCAGTCGCGGCTGTGGCGGCGACCTCGGCCTTGGCGGCGCGCGATGCGCTCAAGCTGATCGAGGTTGAATACGAGGTGCTGCCGCACGTCACCGACGTAGACAAAGCGATGGAGCCGGATGCGCCGGTCTTACGCGAAGGTGCTGCGGATTATTCCGTACCCGAGGGGATGCACCCAAACGTCGTGCGGTACCACGAAAGCGGGCACGGCGATGTAGAAGCTGGCTTTGCCGAAGCTGACTTGATTATCGAAGACAGCTTTGTCACCGAGGCAACCCATCAGGGGTACATCGAGCCGCATGCCTGTTTGGGCATGTTGGGCAACGACGGTAAGGGTGAGCTGTGGTGTACCACTCAAGGCCACTGGATCGCACAAAAGACCTGTGCCGCGCTATTGGGTATCGAAACCTCGCAACTGCGCGTGACTGCGTCCGAGATTGGTGGTGGTTTTGGCGGTAAAACCACAGTCTTCATCGAACCTGTCGCGCTGGCACTGAGCCGCAAGGCGAACCGCCCGGTTAAGCTGGTGATGACCCGGTCCGAGGTGTTCCGGGCCACTGGCCCGACATCCTCGGCGTCGATGGATATCAAGATCGGGATGAAGAAGGATGGCACCATCTCGGCAGCCCAAGGCGTGTTCCGCCTGCAGGGCGGGGCGTTTCCGGGCGCCCCGGGTGACATGACCGCCATGTGTGCCTTTGCACCCTATAACCTGACCAATGTCAGCCAGATTGGGTATGACGTGATGGCCAACCGCCCGAAACAGGCCGCTTACCGCGCGCCGGGTGCACCGATGGGGGCTTTTGCGGTTGAATCCGTTATTGACGAGCTGTGTAAGAAGCTGGGCCTCGATCCGATCGAAGTTCGTCTAAAAAACGCCGCCCATGAAGGCACCAAAGCCAGCTATGGCCCGACGTATGAGCGGATCGGTTTGGTGGAAACGCTTGAGGCCGCGAAGGCCCACCCGCATTACTCAGCCCCGCTGAAGCCGGGGCAGGGTCGTGGGATTTCCTGCGGGTTCTGGTTCAACCACGGGGGTGAAACGTCGGTTTCGCTGGCGCTGTCCGAGGATGGCTCGGCACAGTTGATGGTGGGCACGCCCGATATCGGCGGCTCACGCGCGTCAATGGCGCTGATGGCGGCCGAGGTTCTGGGCATTCCGTATGAGAATATCCGTGTGACCGTCGCCGATACTGCGACGCTGGGGTATAACGACGTTTCGCATGGTTCGCGCGTGACCTATGCAAGCGGCTTGGCAACCATCAAGGCAGCAAAACACGCGGTTGAAAAGCTGTGCGAACGCGCTGCCGCCAGCTGGGGAATTCCGGCGGATGCGGTGAAATGGGAAAACGGCTGCGCTGTACCTTCGGGTCCAAACGCGGGTGATTTCGACCCGCGCCCACTGGCCGATATCACCGCCCACATGGGTCAAACCGGCGGGCCTATCTCGGGCCATTTCGAGGCCACGCCAGAAGGCGCAGGCGTATCCTTTGGCACCCATATCGTTGATGCTGAGGTCGATCCGGAAACAGGCAAGACTGCGATTACCCGCTATACGGTCATTCAGGACGCCGGTAAGGCGATCCATCCTACCTATGTGGAAGGCCAGTATCAGGGCGGTGCCGCGCAAGGCATCGGCTGGGCACTGAACGAGGAATATATCTATGGCGAGGATGGCCGCCTGCAGAACTCGATCTTCCTGGATTACCGTATCCCTGTCGCCAGCGACTTGCCGATGATCGACACGGTGATTGTCGAAGTGCCCAACCCCGGCCATCCGTTTGGCGTGCGTGGTGTGGGTGAGACGGGCATCGTGCCACCTTTGGCCGCCATCGCAAATGCGGTGTCGCATGCGGCGGGCGTTCGGATGAAGCAACTACCGATGTCACCGCCCCGCATTCTGGCGGCGCTTAAGGACAATGGTTGAGGTTCACCTCTGGTCCAGCCTCCGGTCACTGACCGGGGGCCAGCAGGTGGTGGAGGTTGAGGCCAAGACCACAGGCGAGTTGCTGCGAGAACTGGTGAAGATCCATCCGCAATTGCAGGCCCCGATTGATGCGGGGGTGTCCATCGCCATCGACGGGCGGGTCATCGCCAGCGGGTTAACCGAACCGATCCCCGAAGGCAGCGAAATCTATCTGATGCAACGGCTGAGGGGCGGTTAACCCTTAGGCGACCACGGTTCGCGCCCGACCATGCGGTCGGCTTCGGCGGTGATGTCGTTCATGTGCTGCTCAAGGCTTTGGCGCAGGGTTTCGATCTGTTCTTCGGACGCTTTGCGCGGCACGGTTTCAGTCCATTCCCGGCACAGAAAGACACCCTTATTCCGCCAGGGGCGCGGCATCAAAAGGCGATCCCATGTCCCCGCCTCGCGGCCATGTTCTGCCGAAAAGGTGATGCCGAACACCCGCTTGCCCGAGGTGCGCGCCCAGACCAGAGGCACAGTGGACAGTACCCGTTCGGGACCGCGCGGACCGTCCGCGGCGATGCCTATGGAAATGCCCTGCTTAATCTTGCCGATCACTTGGCGCGATATCGCAATATTATTTGCGTTTTTGCTGGTCATGGCGATGGTATCCATGCCGAACAGTTTCTGCACTCGGCCCACCATACTACCCGCTCTTGCGGATGAGGTGATCGAACAGATCGGCCCTTTTTCCAAAGGAAAGAAATAGGGGGATTGCGCCAGCCTTTGGTGCCACAGCACCACGATCACCGGCTCACCCTGTTCGACCAACTGGTCCAGTTCGTCGTACCCGATGCGTTGCCATGTGGTGTTGCGATTGACCATCCGGATATAGCTTGCGATGCGGCGCGCAGCCCAGTTCAGAACGGCTTCGCTGTCGGCGATCTTTTTGCGGATACTCACGGATGGGGTCCCTCGTACTGACCAAACCGTGTCTTATAGAACTCAACGCCGCACGCAACTTGTTTGTCGAATGCAATTGTCGCGCGGAATCTGAAAAAGCCTCTTGAGTCCGTCGCGCGGCTGGCATATCTGAGGCGCACCTTAGGGGTATAGCTCAGTTGGTAGAGCGACGGTCTCCAAAACCGTAGGTCGCGGGTTCGAACCCTGCTGCCCCTGCCATTCCACTCAAATCGCTGTTTCAATGAATGCGCAAGAGTCGTGCGACTTGCATATGGGTTGTTGTGAGAAGTGACAGCCTAGAGAAGTCTTACGCGCACTCTTGCACGCCGATGCTTATAAGATATTCACCGGACACATACAGAAACTCATCCGGGCCCACAAACCTTGCCTTGGACATGAACCAGTTTCTTATCGGGCGCGGGTAGTACGTGGCAAGCGAAGTGCTTTTCTGGTCGAATTCCTTTTCGGTCATCTTTGTCCGGTTTACGCGGTACGGGCCGTGAAACCCGAAAAGCGTTTCGGAGGATACACACACATCGTCTGCCCCCAACAGCATGGTGCAGCTGGAATTACAGTAGTCCCCGACAATGTGTATGCGCGCGTTGGTCCTGTTGGCGATTTCGATCTGAACCTTGCGGTCCAGAACCCGCCCGCCTGGATCATTGCCAACCTGTATTTCTTTCGATGCCAATGGCGTGCTCATAGTCAAGAGCACTGCCAACGCTGCGGTTAGACCTCTCATCTGCTCGTCTGCTCAAGGATGTTTTTTTGTTTTGTTTTTTTTGTTTATCAGGAATTCGAAGAGGTAGATACACAGCGCCGAGATACAGCGGGATGGGCGGGTAAGGAGGACACACCTTGATCCGAATATTAGAGTTTCCAGAGGCATAGTCCGCTTGAAACGGCCACGCCACAGTCTTGGGTTCAGCAAGCCAGGCCATTGCCGCGCTTTTCGTGGTGGTGACAATTGGCCAATCCCGGTTTCCTACAGCGACGGAATGACATAATGTCCGACCACCACGAACACACGTAAGAGGACCCATGTCGCGCTTTGATGGATATTTCCTGCGGCAATTGCTGATTCTGTTCGGCTTTTTCACCTTGGTTCTGGTCGGTGTGTTCTGGATCACCCGATCGGTTAGCCTGTTTGACCGAGTCATCAGCGGTGGCCAATCGGCCATGGTGTTTTTGGAATTCTCGGCGCTGACATTGCCAACGCTGATCCGCACGGTGATGCCGATGGCGGTGTTTGCCGCCGCTGTTTATGCCACCAACCGGCTGAGCCGCGAAAGCGAGATGACGGTGATGCTGGCCACCGGTTCAAGCCCATGGCGGCTGGCCCGTGCGGTATTCCTGTTTGGGTTGGTGGCCGGGCTGATGATGGCAGTCATCAGCGTCTTTTTGCGCCCCGCATCGGTCGAACAGCTTGAGCAGCGCCAGGCCGAGGTTGCAGGGGACGTCACCGCGCAATTGCTGAACGAGGGCGAATTCCTGCACCCGGCGCATGGCGTCACAGTCTATATCGGCAAGATTGATCTGGACGGCACGCTGTCCGAGGTTTTCGTATCAGATCGGCGAGATGCGCTGAACCCGGTCAGTTATTCCTCGAAGACAGCGTATCTGGTCAACAATGAATCTGGGATCCACTTGGTGATGTTGGACGGGATCGCGTTGCGTTTGGATCAGGAGGGCAGAACCTTGTCCTCGACGCTGTTCGAGGACGCCTCATATGACATTTCCGCACTGACGAATTCGAATGTCATGGCCGAGCGCAGTCTCGAAGCCATCCCCACCATTGAACTTTTGCGAGACCGCGCTGCCATCAGTACGGCCGAAGGCTTTCCCGTCGGGGAATTGGTTGACGAATTGCATCAGCGGTTTTCGTGGATTGCCATTTGTATCGCCGTGGCAATGGCCGGGTATGCCACGTTGATGTTGGGTAGCTTTTCGCGATTTGGTCTGTGGCCGCAGATTCTGGGAGCGTTTTCGATTCTGGTCGTGCTGGAAGGCGTGCGGGGCTTTGTTTCACCCGTTGTAATCGAAGAACCGAAATTGTGGATACTGTTGTATCTGCCGGCGGTCATCGGCATCGCGGTCGCCTGTCTGTTCTTGCTGGTTGCCGGGCGGCCGTTGCTGCGCAGGCGCCACAGAGATGCCTCGAGCGCGATCTCTCAGGCCTAGGCTGCGCGCAGCTCGGTCAGGCAGGTCAGGACATCGTCGCTGGTTGTGCTGTCACGGCGGGTCACCAGATGCAGCGGCAGCAGCAGGTCAATGGCCCCGGCCACAGGGGTCAGTTGACCCGCAGACAGATGATCTCGGATGACGTATTCCGGGAAATACCCGGTTCCGCCCCGCCGCAGGACATAACGCAGGGCCATCAGGCAATTGCCCAGAAACACCGTCTGCCCCGTGGCCTGCCGCACAGCCGAACGGACGTGGTCCTGATAGACCTCTCCCAGTTCCAGATTGACGAAAACTGGATCGTCCGTTTCCGGAGTTTTGACAAGCAACAGGCGTTCGGGGTTTAACTCGTGCGATTGCACGCGCGGATCGTTGGGTGTTTCGTGGGTCAATGCGGCGTCCAGAACATGGGTGGCGACCGCGTCGACCATGTTCAGATCGTGGTCATAGTTCAACGTCAGCAAAAGTTGCCCGAGGCGCTGTTCGAACTGAACGGCCAGATCGACTAGCAGCGGGTCCCAGATGCTCAGTTGCGCACCAAGACGCAGCGCGATCCGGTTCTGCGTTTGGGCTGGCAGCTCGCGCGATGCAAATGACCAAAGCGACAGCATCTGTTCGGCATATGGTCGGAACTGTTGCCCGAATTCAGTCAGGCTGGTGCCGCCTGCACCGCGGGTGAACAACGCCTTGCCGGTTTCTTCTTCGATCAGCCGGATACGGGCGCTGACGGCGGTTTGTGTCACGTTCAGTTTGCGCGCGGCGGCATGGAAGCCCCTGGTCTCGGCCACGCATAGAAAGGTCTCGATTGCTTTGAATTGCATGGCGATACTATTTTTTCATCAGATTGATAAAATCAATTCATTTTTTTGAGTAGGAGGGATGCGTTACTCTGATTCCAACAGATCAGCCAAAGGACCGCGCCATGCTGGACAAAAGCCACAAACCCACCTGGACCAGTTTCGAAGAGGCCACCAAGGCCGACTGGGACGCCGTCATGGAGTATGAAGAGGCATACAATGCCGCTTTGCCCGACCGCATTCTGGACACGATCCGGTCGCTGGACGAAGACTGGACGCCCTATCCGGTGAACCGCTATCAGCACAGCCTGCAGGCCGCGACGCGCGCTTTTGAAGACGGCGCGGACGAGGAAATCGTGGTCGCAGCACTGATCCACGACACCGGCGATATTCTGTCACCCTATAACCATGGTGAGCTGTCAGCGGCGATGATGAAGCCCTATGTCAGTGAGAAAACTTATTGGATCCTCAAACATCACTGTGTGTTTCAGGGGTACTACTACAACCATCATCTAGGCGGCGACCGCAACGCCCGCGACAAGTATCGCGACAGCCCTTATTGGGAGGACTGCCGCTATTTCTGCCATGAATACGACCAAAAGGCGTTCGACCCGGATTACCCGACCAAACCGCTGGAGTTCTTCGAACCCATGTTGCGTCGTGTCCTGAACAAGGGTGAGGGGCACATGGAGTTGAACGAGACCGCCGAGGGTTAACAGGCAGCCATCAGGCGATAGACGATCTGCGCTGCGGTAAAGTCCCAGGCGGCATTGCCATTGGGGGCCAGTTCGACCACGTCGAAGCCCACGCATTTGCGGCCTTTCAGGGTATGTTCGACCAACCGCAGCGCTTGATAGTAGCCCAGCCCGCCGGGCACCGGTGTCCCGGTGGCGGGCATGATGGCGGGATCCAGCCCGTCCACGTCAAAACTGACATAGACCAGCTCGGGGAAATCCTCGGGCAGGTCGACGGCGTGGATATTACCGGTGACCAACTCCTCGGCATCAACGTGGAAAACGTGATTTTTCAGGCGGCTTTGCACTTCTTCGGTAGAAAGGGCGCGCACGCCAAACTGGGCCAATCGGATACCTTCTTCAGCGAGCAGATGCATGACCGATGCGTGGGAGTGTTTTTCCCCCTGATAGGCATTGCGCAGGTCAGCATGGGCATCGATCTGGACAATGCCTATGGGTTGACCCAAGGCGCGAGCCACACCCATCACAGCGCCGTAACTCAGCGAATGTTCGCCCCCCAAAGTGACCGGCACCTTGCCCGCGCGGATGGCGGCCTCGGTGCGCTGGGCAAGGCGCTCCATGATCTCGGACAGGGACGCATCGCAATCTACGGGCTCTTCGGTGAAAATCCCCTCGACGCAGGGCTCGGCGTGGCCGGTGGTACGTTCCAGCTCATTGCTGGCCTCAATGATGGCCTCGGGGCCTTTGGCCGTTCCCGAACCGTAAGATACCGTGCGCTCCAGCGGTACCGGGATCACGCGGAACCTGGCATCTTCGGTGCGCTCAGTTGCGGTCAGTTCACTGTCGAGGAAAATGTTCATGAGAGTCGGTCCTTAAAGTCGTCATAGCCGAACTGCTTGATGATCTTCAACTCGTCCGTTTCGCTGTTCCACAGGGCGATGGTGGGCAGGGGTACGCCGTTGAACGTGTTGGTTTTCACCATTGAGTAATGCGCCTGATCAAGGAAGGCAAAACGCTGGCCGATCTCCAGCGGTTTGTCCCATGTGTAGTCTCCGATCACGTCACCGGCCAAACAGGACGGGCCGCCCAGACGGTAGGTGTGGCCTGCCTCGGCCTCGTCCATCAACGCGGGGCGATAAGGGGCTTCGATCACGTCAGGCATGTGACAGGTGGCCGAGATATCGGTGATGGCAAGGTTCATTCCGTTGGTGGGCAGGTCGAGGATTTCGCCGACCAGAATACCTGCATCCAGCGCGACAGCCTCGCCGGGTTCGAGGTAAACGTCGAGGCCGTATGTCTCTCGGATGTTCTTGATGAACGCCACCAGACCCTCGCGGTCATAATCGTCACGGGTGATGTGGTGACCGCCACCGAAGTTCAGCCATTTCAGCTGTGCGAGGAAAGGTTTGAGTTTTGGTTCGACGGCCTTCCACGTACGCTGCAGCGGTTCGAACCCCTGTTCGCACAGCGTGTGCATGTGCAGACCATCAACTCCGGTCAGGGTCTCGGCGGTCAGTTGGCTGACCGGCGTGCCCAGACGCGAGCAGGGCGCGCAGGGGTCGTATTTGGGCACCTCGCCCTCGGAATGCTCCGGGTTGATGCGCAGGCCCACCTGAACATTCGCGGTTTGGGCTTTGGCAAGGAACCGGCCCTTTTGTGCCGGAGAGTTGAAGATGATGTGGTCGGACAGCGACAGAATTTCATCCATGTCGGCGTCTTTGTACCCGGCGCAGAAGGTTGCGACCTCGCCGCCGTATTCCTCACGGCCTAACCGGGCCTCGTAAATGCCGCTGGCGCAGGTGCCACCGAGGTGCTGGCTCACCAGTGGGGCCAACGAATACATGGAAAACGCTTTGAGCGCCGAAAGGACATGCGCGCCGGACAGGGTGCCGATATCGGAGAGGATGGTCAGGTTTCGCTCGACCGCTTTTTCATCGACCACAAAGCAGGGGGTTGGCACACGGCTCAGGTCGAAATTTCGGAAGGCTCCGGCGTCGCCAGCCTGTGTGGTCATCATGTCGGACATGTCCGGCGTTTCCTTGTGGTGGAGAGGCCGGGGGCTCTGCCCCCGGACCCCCGGAGTATTTGGCAAAAGATGAAATGAGTGGACTTAGAACTCGACCGGGCCGTCAAGTTCGTGGACTTGCCAAGGCAGGCCATGCTCATTCAGCATGTCCATGAAGTTGTCGGGGTCAAGCTGTTCCATGTTCCACACGCCGGGCTCGGACCAGTTGCCTTTGATCACCTGCGCCGCGCCGATCATGGCGGGGACGCCGGTGGTGTAGCTGACGGCCTGGCTGCCGACCTCAGCATAGCATTCTTCGTGATCGCAGATGTTGTAGATGTAATAGGTCTTCTCACCCGAGCCGTCCTTGGCCTGACCGGTAGCGATGTCGCCGATGCAGGCCTTGCCTTTGGTTTCGGCACCCAGATCGCCGGGATCGGGCAGCAGAGTTTTCAGGAATTGGATCGGGATGATTTCCTTGCCGTCATGCATGACCGGATCGATGCGTGTCATGCCGACGTTCTGCAGTACGGTCGCGTGTTTGATATAGGCGTCGCCAAACGTCATCCAGAATCGGGCGCGCTCGATCTCGGGGAAATGGGTCGAGAGCGATTCCAGTTCCTCATGGTACATCTGGTACATGTTTTTCCGCCCGATGGCAGGAAAGTCGTATTCAACCTTGTTGGTCAGCGCCGGGCTATGGTGCCATTCGCCGTTTTCCCAATGGCGGACTTCGGCCAGCACTTCACGCAGGTTGATCTCGGGGTTGAAGTTGGTGGCGAACTCCTGATCGTTCGAGCCGCCATTGGCATCCAGAACGTCGATCTGGCGGATGGTATCCAGCTTGTGTTTCTTAAGCCATTTGGCAAAGACGCTGGTCACGCCCGGATCGAAGCCCGATCCAAGAATGGCGGTTAGCCCAGCCTCTTTGAACCGCTCCTGATAGGCCCATTGCCAGTGGTATTCGAACTTGGCCTCATCCTCGGGCTCATAGTTCGCTGTGTCGAGGTAGTGGATCCCGGCCTCAAGGCAGGCGTCCATCAGCACCAGATCCTGATAGGGCAGGGCGAGGTTCACCAGAATCTCGGCCCCTGTTTCCTTGATCAGTTTTACCGTGTCTTCAACCTTGTAGGCATCCAGTTCCGCCGTGGCGATATCAACGCCCACACGCTCTTTCACCGCTTTGGCGATGGCGTCGCATTTCGATTTGGTCCGGCTGGCCAGAGTGATTTCGGTGAAGATATCCGAATTCATCGCCATCTTATGCACGGCAGCGTGGGATACGCCGCCCGCGCCGACAACCAGTGTTTTGCCACTCAAAGTTCCCATGGGGGTAATCTCCTCTCTGGGGTTATTCGTAATAGGTGTAGCCGTTGATCGAGTCGCGATAGGCGCTCATCAGGGTTTTGCGGTCCTTGGCCATCAGAGTACCGGTCGAGATCGCCTCGTCCACCATTTTGCGGAAGGCGGCGACGCAATCATTGGGGTCGAACTCGACATAGGACAGGACCTGGCTGATGGTGTCGCCCTCTTGTTCGTGCAGCAGGTCAAAGCCACCGTCAGCGCGCAGGTCGATGGTCACGACATTGGTGTCCCCGAACAGGTTGTGCAGATCGCCCAGTGTTTCCTGATAAGCACCGACAAAGAACACGCCCATCAGGTATTCCTGGTCCTCGGGCAGGGAATGTACCGGCAAGCTGGGTGAGACACCGTCGGCCAGAATAAACCGGTCGATCTTGCCATCACTGTCGCAGGTGATGTCGGATAGGACCGCGCGGCGGTCGGGTGTCTGGTTCAGCCCCTGCAGCGGGACGATCGGGTGCAGCTGGTCAATGGCCCAGACATCGGGCAGCGACTGGAATAGCGAGAAGTTGCAGTGGTAGATATCGGCCACTTTTTCCAGTTGGTCGTCCACATCCGTTTCCAAATCATCGCTTGCTGCCAGCGCCTTGAGGCGGGCCATCAGCGATAAATAGATGCGTTCGGCGCGGGCCATCTGGCGCAGGTCGACATAGCCGCGGCGGAACAACGCGCGCAGCTCGTTGCGGTAAAAATTTGCGTCGTTCCAGCATTCTTGCAAACGCTCGGTACTGAGGTACCCGTTGATCGCGGCAAGGTCTGAGACCAGATGGTGATCGTCCGCTTCGACCTCGGGGCCGTTCGGTGCGTCATACAAGGTGCTTTCCAGAACATTGAACACCAGCATCGACGACGTCGCCACCACGGCGCGCCCGCTCTCGGTCACCAGCGTTGGATGTTCGACCTCGGCCTCGTCCATCGCGTAGGCCACGGTTTCAACCACGTTGGCGCAGTATTCTTCGACCGTGTAGTTGATCGAGTTCTCGGCAGCCTTTTTCTCACCGGTATAATCCACGCCCATGCCGCCACCGAGGTCCAGATGGGTCAACGGCACGCCCTCGCGCGTCAGTTCAGTGTAGTACCGGCAGGCCTCGCCAACGGCGCGGCGCACGTCGTTGACGTCCTGCACCTGAGAGCCCAGGTGTGAATGTTGCAGCTTCAAACAATGCAGCAAACCTGCCGCTTTCAGCTTGTCCACCGTGGCGACCAGTTGGTCAGTGTTCATGCCAAAGGCAGACCGGTCGCCCGAGCTTTCTTCCCACTTGCCGCTGATCTGATTGGTCAGTTTGACCCGCACACCAATCAGGGGTTCGATGCCCAGTTCGTTATAGACCTCGATCACCGTGTCCGCCTCTTTCGGGCTTTCCAGAACGATGACCGTGTTGAAGCCAATCTTACGACTGAGGATGGCCAGTTGGATGAACTCGGCATCCTTGACGCCATTGCAGACAATCAGCGCCTCGCGGGCCAGACGGTGCGCCAGTGCGACAACCAGTTCGGGCTTGGAGCCAGCCTCGAGCCCATAGTTATACTTTTTACCGAACTCGACGATCCGGTCGACCACCTGGGCCTGCTGGTTCACCTTGATCGGGAATACGCCGCGATAGCTGCCTTTGTAGCCGACACGTGCAATCGCATCGCGAAAGCTTTCGTTGATATGCGCGATCTCGTTTTCCAGATACGAACTGATGCGCAGCAACATCGGTGCCTTGATACCGCGTTCGTCCAGATCATGCAGGATACCTGGCAGGCTGATTGCCGCCGCCTCGGGCACCAGGGGATTGCGCAGACCGATCTCGCCTTGCTCCGTCACCTCAATGAGGCCTTTGCCCCATTTCTCTACCCCGTAGATGGAATGCGGTGCGTCGGGCGTCTGTTTCAATCAGGTCAGTCCTTGCGGTTAAAGTGCCGGTTTAGCGCCCGCCAATACGGCAGCATTTTGATTCTTCCAAGTGTAATCTATGTGGGGGGATTTGCCGAGTTTATGCAGGCTTGCGAATTGGGATCAGGTGATTGTCCCAATGACAGTCCGGACGGGCTGAAATGCGGGGGGTGGATGTCAGCTCTCCAACTATCCCGGTGCCGGTGGTGAAAACGAACCCTTTGGGGCCGGAGCCAAGGCCACAGACGTCTTCCAACGGGAAATCCCCGTTCAGTTGGCCATTCGCGACGTCGAACCGGTGCAAGGCGTTGCCGCGTGGGCAGGTGATGGCAACCGTAGTTTCATCCCCGGCAAAGGCGACACTGCCCGCGTAGCCTTGCAACGTGCTTTGCGCGGCATCAGGCGCTGAAAGCAAACGCGGTGCTTCGCCCCGACGATGTAGGCCCAGCAGAGGGGGGTGATGCACCTTGTCCCCCTGCCACTGCATCGCAAATGCCACCAAACCGTCGTGCCGTACAGCCAAATGGCGGATCGAATTCTTATGCAGCGCGCGTGGCAGTTCCATCTGTTCCAAAACCGTGCCGGACAAATCCAGATAGGTCAGCTGCGGCTGCATGGTTGGCAGGTTCAGCTTGGTGCGCCCTGTCTCGGGGTGGGTTTCGATGCCACCATTGGCGATGACCAGCGTCTGACCATCGGGCATCAATCGCATGTCATGCGGACCAATCCCGCTCGAGGGGAACTCGCCTATGCGGGTGTAGCTGTCTGTGTTCCAGACGCCGATCACGCCGTCTCCGGAATCATAGTCGTTTTCAGTTGTGAACAGACGAGTGCCGTCGGGGGAAAAGACGCCATGGCCATAGAAATGGCGACCGTGTGGGGCGTTAAGTCGGGTGACTTCGGTGCCTGTGGCGCAATCGATGACCACCGCAAAGGTGCCGGGACGACGGGCAAAAGCCACGGCCTGTGCGCGGTGCGGATGGGCTGCCGCCGCGTGGCCGCGCGCAGGTAGAGGTATGGAAAACAGGATGTTTCCACCCGTATCCAGCCCGGCTAGTCGATAGCTGCCATCCGGGAACAGGGCAGCGGCGAGATAGTCGGGCGAACCAACTGCGGCCCAGCTTTGTATCGGCGAAAGGCTGGTCGCGGCCAGACCGGCCAGAAAATGACGACGGCTGGGCAACAGGTCAGTCCCCGTCCAGAGAATTGAACCCGGCGCTGATGCCTAGCGTCGGACCCAGCTCGGCCGAGGCAATCGCACGGATATCGTTGATGGCTTGCTGCAACGCCTCGACCCTAAGGCGGCCCTGCGGAGTGGCGACCCCGGCCAGCACCGGGTCGTCCAGCGATTGCGCGCGGATGATGGCCTTGTCAAAGGCGCTGTCCAGATCGGCGGCAATCTTGGGGTGGTCCGCTGACAGGCGCGCGGCCAGATCGCGCAGGGCGGTCAGCGACAGTTCCACATGACGAAGCGCGCGTTCCGAACGGCGTGCCTCGGCCCGGTTGGGGCGCGGGCGGTCGAAGGTGCCCATCGGACGACCAAGGCGGGTGTCGCCAGTGAATTCAAGTCCGGTCACCAACGCCTTGTAAAGCTCTTGCATGGCCTCATCGTCGGACCGATAGGGGCTGTCGTCGCCCGGTTGGGTTAGGGCAGTTGAATAGCCGCCCCAATCTGCGTTTATCGCGCGGGCATTGCTGACGATATCGGTGGTGATGGCCTGTATCAACGCGCAGCGATATGTGGCGCTGCCCTGATCGGCAAAATTGGGCTCATAAAGCATCTGCTCTAACGCAAAAAAGCCACGTCCGGCGACGGATGTCTCGGCAAAACCTTCGGGGCTTTCCACAGCCGCATCCTCGGTCGCGATCAGGCTGGACAGGGCTTTGGGGGTGAACCCTTTGGTGTCGGGCCAGAAGGCCAGCGCAAAGGCGCGGTCGTTCACCTCGGACGGGCCAAAGCGCAGATGGCTGACCGAGATCCAGTCGTCAAAGGCCGCGTGATAGGCGCCCCGCAATTCGGGCGAGGTTTGGGTGCAATCGGTTTGTGCTGTTTGGGCCAACACCCCGGTCGTTTCAGCCAGTGAGGCAAAGCCTGGAAGGATGTGCCCTTCGACCGCATCCGACAAGATCGGCTCACGGTCCTGCGCCAGCGCAGTTAGGGGCAGCGTCAATGCGACAGCAGCAACAAGGATACGCATGTGTCAGAGGCTTTCCAGAAAATGGATCAGGGCATCGCGGTCGGGTTTGGGCATGGCCACGACCGTATCGCGGGCTGCCTGTGCCTCACCCCCATGCCAGAGGATGGCTTCCAGCAAGGATTGCGCGCGACCATCATGCAGGAACTGGGTGTGGCCCGAAACCTGTTCAGTCAGCCCAACGCCCCAAAGCGGTGGCGTGCGCCATTCGCGCCCTGTGGCGCGACCCTCGGGGCGGTTATCAGCCAGCTCTTCGCCCATATCGTGCAGCAACAAGTCGGAGTAAGGCCAGATCAGCTGAAAACTCTGTTCGGGCCGGTCTGACATGCGATGGGTGACAAAGGCAGGCGTGTGGCAGGACGCGCAGCCAGTGTCGTAAAACACCTGCTTACCGTGCAGCACCTGAGGGTCGTCCATGTCCCGCCGGGCGGGAACGCCCAGGTTGCGGCTGTAAAAGGCAACAAGGTCCATTCCGATCTGGTCGATCTCGAACTCGCGCACGTCACCGTCCCCGTGCGGGGCGGTCGCACAACCAATCTGAGCATCGGTGCAATCGCCGTGGCTGGCGGGGTAAAGTGGGCTTGATATGCCGATATCACCGGCAAAGGCCGCCGCCGATTGTTCCATGATCGTGGGCATCCCGGCCTTGTGCCCGAACCGACCCATCATCGGGGCGCCATATTCCATCGCCCAGACGATATTGGGACGCCCGGAAATCCCATCCCCATCGGCATCGTCGGGATCAGCGTTGGCCAGCAGATCCGCGACCGGTATCGCTTCGAGCAATCCAAGGCCGATCATTTGCGGCGCCACACGTGGACTGAGCATCGCCTCTGGATGCAGCGGCCCGTATCCAAGGTCAGCCGCCGCGTAGGTCGGTTTGCGTAAAGTGACGGTTTCGCCATCTGACAAAGTGACCTTGACGTCTTCGTAAGTGATATCCAGGCGATATTCAGCCGGATAACCGGGCAGGGCCAAATCCTGCATCTGGCCCCCGTAATTTGGTTCGGGCTGGGTGGCGATGTAATCCTCGATCTCGTCATACCCACCGCCACCGGGGATCGAGACCCGCAGGAACATCGAAATTGCATTGTCATCCGGACCGTTGGGCGTGTGCCCGCGCCCGTCCTTGATATGGCAGCGCTGGCACGACCGGGCGTTGTACAGCGGCCCCAGCCCATCCGAGGCCAGAGTTGAGGCCGGAGAAGACACCCAGATTTTCTTGAACAGTCCGTTTCCAACCTTAAAGTCCAGCTCTTGCTCAAAGCTCAGGTTGCCCGAGGGCTGCGAAAATGCGTCAGCATCGGCACGGGCGCGAACGGTGGCGGCACCGGCGGGCAAGTCCTCGAACCTTTGGGGCGTGCTGAAATCGGTGGGCGCAGCGGTGACACGGGCGATGCGCGCACGCTCATCCTCGGTTCTGGGTTCGAAATTCAGGTGATAGTCCCGCAGCTCGGCGGCTGGGGTTTGGGTGGCCGCAAGGGCGACCACCGACAGGATGAAAAGGCTACTCGCCCTCGTCCATTTTCGATGCGTTGAGTTGCGCATAATTGGCGTCGCCAATCCTTTCGTACAGGTCGAGCTGCGTTTCCAAAAAGTCGATATGACTTTCTTCATCGCGGATCAATTCTTCGAACAGCGACATAGAGGCATAGTCTTGTGCTTCTCTACAGTAATCCCGCGCTTCTACGTACAACGCGCGCGCGTCCTGCTCGGCTGCCAGGTCGCATTCCAGTGTTTCCTTGGGGTTCTGACCAATTCTCAGCGGGTCCAGTTTCTGCAGGTTGGGATGGCCTTCCAGAAAGATGATCCGTTCGATTAGCTTGTCGGCATGCCCCATCTCTTCGATGGATTCTTCACGGCTTTTCTTGGCCATGTGGCCAAGGCCCCAATCTTCCTGCAGGCGGTAATGGAGCCAGTACTGGCTGACGGCTGTCAGCTCATGCCGCAGAGATTTGTTGAGGTATTCTATTACCTTGGGGTTGCCCTTCATCTGCTTTCTCCTGAGTTGCTCTGGTGCGTAGGGCACGGAGCTGCATGGGGACTTCCAGATTATCGTTCGATCGCATTGTGTCCAGAAAAAGCGGCATGCAGCCGCCACAATCCGCCGATTTTCCAAGGGCGTGGTAGACCTTGCCGGGGGTGATGATCGTGTGTGCATCTGCTGTCCGCATCCAATCGATCGCGGCGCGGATATCATGGTCAGTTATATTTGTGCAGTGACATACGATCATAGCGAATCTGTGCTCGATAGATTTCTTACTTAATTAGTAAGTTATTTGTTTCGGGTCCAGCTGCAAGTCACAATTTTGCGTGACAGGAAAGCCGGGGGCGTGAATTTGCGCACGCCCCAGATCCGGGGTTTGCTTAGTGGAAAACCGCGTCAGGGTTATCTAGGCTGTCGGAGCCTTCGAACTCGATCTGATCCAGTTCCAGAGCGGTCACGATACGCTCGATCGTTTTGGTCTGATCGACCAGACCGTTGACGCCGCCCATGATCAGTTGCTCGCCGCCCTCATTGCCGCGTTCCAGCATCTGGTCATAGGCGAAACCGGCCTCGGCGGTCGACTTCAGACGGCCCAGGGCCTGCATGGTATTGGCCAGCTTGACCTTCATCTCGGCGTCCAGCGACGGATCGGACGAGATCACCAAGTCCGACAGCGAAGCGCCCGAAACCGGGGTGCCGTCGATGCGGGTATAGCTGCCCAGATACACGTTCTGAATGCCCAAGCCGTCGTAGTAGTGGCTGTTGTGGGTGTTGTCCGAGAAGCAATCATGTTCTTCCTCGGGGTCGTTCAGCATCAAGCCAAGGCGCATACGTTCACCTGCTTGCTCGCCATAGGACAGCGAGCCCATGCCGGTTAGGATCGCGCTGACGCCAGCGGTTTCATTCGCGTTCAGTGCAGCACGCGCCTCACCACCTTCGGCCCATTGTGCGGCCATCCATTCCAGATCGTTGACCAGCAGGGCGGTCGCGGCGCTCAGATATTGGGCGCGGCGATCACAATTGCCGCCGGTGCATGCGTCACCTTGAACATAATCGGTATGCGGGCGATTGCCCGCGCCCGCGCCGTGACCGTTCAGGTCCTGACCCCACAGCAGAAATTCGATGGCGTGGTAGCCGGTGGCGACGTTTGCCTCGATCCCGTCAGCCTCGTGCAGGGTTTCGCCCAGCAGTTCGGGGGTGATTTCGCTGGCGTCGATGGCGTCGCCCGACAACTCAAAGCTTGGATTGGCAATCACGTTCAGCGCGGCAAACTCGTTTTCATCAGTGGGTCCGCCATAGGAGGCATCGACATAATCGATCAGGCCTTCGTCCAGCGGCCAGGCGTTCACTTTGCCTTCCCAGTCATCAACGATGGCGTTTCCAAAGCGGTAGACCTCGGTCTGTTGATAGGGCACGCGCGCGGCGACCCAGGCGGCGCGGGCCGCGTTCAGGGTGGCATCGGATGGGTCGGCGATCAGGGCGTCTACGGCCTCTTGCAGCGCTTTGGCAGCGATCAGGCTATCGTCATATTTGGCTTCGGCGATGTTTGCGTAGGTATTCAGAACTTCGGCTTTCGAGGGTGCGTTAGCTGCAAAAGCTGCGGAGGCAGCACCAATTGTAAGGATGCTGGTGGCGGTGAAAAATCGGGTCATGGGGGTGACACTTTCCAGTCAGAAAAAGGTTTTCATACGCCGGTTATGTGGCGCGTATGATGTATTAACTGAGTTAATTAGTCACCTATGTCAACCTGAGTTTTATAGTCGGATAATATTGGTCACCCCGATACTCCCCAATACTGGTGGGGCGCGATGCGTGGGGCCAAGATTGCACGGGATTTGAAACATATTAGAATAATCCGGGTGATTCTTTGTTTAGTGGTGCCTGTTTATGAAAAGCGCAGCTTTCGCCCTGATCCTGATCTCTGCGGTTTTTGTGTCGCAGGCTCATACCGCTGTCGCGCAGGATCATGCCGCGGGTGATCTGGACATTGTGGTTTCCGGGGCCGAGTTCACCTTGTCACTGGCAGTCCCCGCCGCCGGCATTCTTGGCACCGAGAAGCCTGCACAAAACGATGAAGGGCGGGACTCTATTGCCGTCGCCATTTCCGACCTGTCCAAGCCTCTGGAGTTGTTTGTTGTGCCCGAAGAGGCCGAGTGTTTTGCCGCGATGGCCAATGTCACACTTTCGGCCATAGGTTTGGGGCAAGACACAGACACCACACGGACGGATGGTGATGACACAAACGAATTTCAAGCTGAATACCTGATAAGATGCAAGAATATCGACGTAATTGAGGCTATCCACTTTGCATATTTCGAACGTTTCCCGACGGCCGAAAAGCTGGCCGTGCGGGTTGATCAAGCTGGTAAAAGCCGCACGCAAAACGTCACGCGCGACGCACCTGATCTGACGTTCAAGTAAGGTGGGTTACGTCAAAACGCCCTGACTTGACCTAATCTTCGAACCGCAGGGACAGCTCCTTTTGTGTCGCGACGCTTTGACAGCACAGGATCAACCCCTTCTCGACGTCACGATCCTCCAGAGCCATCCGATTGCGCATATGAACGGCGCCGTCCTCAAGCTGGGCAACGCAGGCACCACACACACCGGATTGGCAGCTGAACGGTGGGTTCAGACCGGCTGCAATCGCCGCGTCAAGGAGGGTTTGCCCAGCAGCAACAGGCACCTCCGAGACCTTGCCGTCAAGCCTGATCCGGGCGGTTGCGGCCATGCCGGGTTCGCTCAGGTCGTCTTGGGCGTCTCCGCCGAAGCTTTCCATGTGGATGCGATCGTCTGGCACATCCAGATTCCGCAGCGCCGCCCGGATATCCGTATTCATACTGCCGGGGCCGCAGATCCAATAGTGAGTGTCTTGCGCCACCGGAGGCGTTTCAGTGATTGCCGCCTGAATGACATCTGCGTCCAACCGCCCTGTGCGCCACGGTGAAAACCAGCTGAGCATGGAGGGGTGCGACAGGACATGGCGTAGGGTGAACTGGTTCGGATGTTGTTCCAGCAACTGCTCAAGCTCATCCTGGAAAATGATGCTGTTCGCATTGGCATTGCCAAAGACCAGATGGGCCGAAGAATGGGGTTCATCGGTCAGAACGGAATTGATCATCGCGTAAAGCGGCGTGATACCGCTGCCGGCTCCAAAGAAATAGTGGGTGCGGCGTTTCAGGGCCCCGGTCTGTAATGTGAAATGCCCGAATGGGGGCATAACTTCGACCGTGTCACCGGGCGACAGGGTGTCGCCTATGTGGTTGGAAACGATCCCATCCTTTACGCGCTTGACCGTGATGCGTAGCGCAGATCCCGGCGGGTTGGAGATGGTATAGCTGCGCCTTTGCTCCGCACCGGCAATCTGAAACCTGAGCGTCAGATGTTGCCCGGCCGTCCATTGAAACAGATCGGTCAGATCGGGCGGGACGTCGAAAGTTACACTGGTGGCCGCGCCGCCGATCTCTCGGCGAGTGTCGGACACGGTCAGGGTATGAAAGTCACGTTGCATAACAAGGTCCCGTCATCGGTAATCATAGGTCGTGGTCAAGGACTGGATCACCGTCCCGCCAAGATAAGGCGCAAAGACAAAGTTGTCTGTCTGACGCATTCTGCCGCTGTATCCCTGCCAATCATAATCGACATCGGTCACGGCGGTGACGTGCGACACGCCATCCTCGGTGTGCGATGAAATCACGGGCGCTGATCGGGCTGTTTCTGAGTAACCTTCCAACGCCTTCGCGATCTCGGGGTCTTCCGCGTCGGTGTCATCCCCGACACGGTACGAGAACACGTCGTCCGGCTGCCCCATCCCGTATTTGAGGATGATCTGATGCGTGGCATCGGGGTGCCAATCGCTCCAGGTGGCAAGCAGGCTTTGTTCATCCTGCGCTTGTAGGATACGCGCGGCAATGTCTTCCGGTGCGTCAGCTTGCGCCGTCAGCACCAGAGCCGATGCAAGCGCAACTCCGATCAGGGTGGCTTGGATTGGTTTCATGATCAATCTCCAGGGCATTCAGCTGTCTTGCATGAAATCCAGCACCACTTTCTGGTGCTGCGTGATCGGGCTTTCGCCAATCCCAGCGGGGCCGATTTCCAGATACGGACTTTTCAGCGATTTCTGTTGCTGTTCGCAGGCATAGATATCTTCGGTCGTGAAATCGCCCGATGCCATCGGATCATCTGCGCCTGCTGCATCGTCGCCTTGATATTTTGGGCCGCCAAAATCCCTCCAAAAGCCCGCGCTTTTCCACTGTTGCTTCTGGAACTCCCAGTTCGAAGCGTTGGCAACCTTTGTGCGGTTCTCGATCCGTGTCAGATCGGGGGCCAACGGTGTGATGATGAACAGATTCCAGCTTTCTTCGCTGGCCCCGATACCAATGCCGGGAAACAGCATAGGAACCCACGCACCGGTATGAGGTTCAGCGATCACACGCGGCATCGGAAGTTTGGCTTCGTGGTCCTTCGCGTAGGCCTCGGACGGGGGTTCCCAAAAGTGGTAATGCGGCCCCTTCCATCCGTATTCCGCCTTGGCATGGTCATACATATGCAGCGTATTCGAATGCAGATGGCTCAAGTGGTAGACGTCGATGTAATTCTCGACAACGATCTTCCAGTTGGCCTTGATTTCATAGCTGTTGCGCCCGTCGGTATACTCGACCAGTTCCTCGGGCTTGTGCGGGCCCAACAGGGGATCGACCTCTCCGAACCATTCGGCAAGGGTGGGGGCGTCAGGGTCCGGATGCACGAACAGCATCCCGCGCCAGACATCCACGCTGGCCGGTTTGAGGCCAAGGCAGGATTTGTCGACGCCGCCGGGAAATTCAGAGGCCTCATCCGGGACCGAGATCAAGTTGCCCTCAAGATCATAGGTCCAGTCGTGATAAGGGCAGGTCAGCGCTTTTTGTGTCTTGCCGACCGCGCGGATCAACTGGGTACCCCGATGCCGGCAGATGTTGTGAAAGGCGCGCAGCCGGTGATCGCGCCCCATGACGATGAACAGATTGTTCAGCCCGGCCTGAACCGACAGGTAATGGCCCGGTCCTTCGATATCTTCGACCAGCCCGGCAAAACGCCAAGTGCGCGAGAAGATCTGGCGCTGTTCGCGGTCGAACCAGTCCTGCGAGGTGTAAGCTTCAACCGGTAGATGGTGATACATTTTGGTCATCAGAGTACCTCAGGCAAGAAGATGGGCATATTGGGGAAACAGGCTGGCGGCGATCATCATCAGACCCAGCACAGCCCAGAGGCCGACGATGGCCCAGTACAGAACCGGGTCATCGTCGCGGTTGATTTCGAACACCAGAAAGGCTTGTCTGTTCATGATGGTTGGGACGATCCACCAGACAAAGAGCAGCCCCCAAACCCAGTAGAGACCAAACACAGTGGCTACCAGCAGGATGGGCAGGGCAATGTAGTTCACCGTTCGCGTCGGGGTCATACTTTAGCCTCCAGTGTCGATGCCAGCAGAGAGGCGGCCAGTTTCAATTCGGCGCGCCATGCTTCGGGCGGGTCCAGCGGGGACAGGGCGTCCATACTGACAAAGATTGCCGAAATGCCCTGTGTTGCTGCGCGTAAGGTTGCGTCTGGTGCCATTGGGGCCGCGCGCCGCAGGATTGCTTCGACCACGTCGAAGAAATCCGTGAGGCTGTCCATCAGACCTTGGCGCAGATCGGGGCGATCGGGCACTGTGGTGACCAGTGCCTGATAGGCCAGCATCAGCCGTGGATCGGTTCCGCTATCTTCGGAAAACAAGGTGTCCACCAGATCCGAAGGTGTCGCCGTGTCTGGCAAAGCCTGACGCAAACCGTCCAATGACGCGGTAAATCCGGCAATCACGTATTCGGCCAGTGCGGTTATCATTTCGTCCTTGTTTCCAAGGTAATGGCGTAAGAGCGGTCGCTTGACGCCGGCTTCATCGGCGATCCGCGCCTGGGTCGCGCCTTCCAGCCCGAACCGCGCCACGCAGGTTAGATAGGCGTCGAGTATTTCGTGCGATCTTTGGTCTTTTAGCGAAGGTCTGGGCATCAGGATCTCGTTTATTGTCACGAATGACAAATAAGCGAGAAATATACTTTGTCAACCATGACAATTTATTTTCGAACTGAGAGCGGTGAAAACCCGATCTCGGTTAGTAATGATGGAAAGCGGAAAGGATCGTTAGTTGCGCCGGGCCGCACCGGGCTGCACCGGCAGTTCGTTGAAATGCTTGGCCGTTAACCGGTTACGGAGCGGCCAAACACAGGTCAGTTATTATTTACGCGGGATCGAACGCAAAGTTGGTTTCGGAGGTTTGGCCGGTCACAGATTTGCTGGGCGTACCTGATACATAGACCTCTTCAACAGCGCGATCGTCTCCCATCATCTGCAGGACGAACAATTCTTCTGCAAGACTGCCAACGCGATCCATACGCAGGGCCATGGCGGGGGTGCTGCGGGCGTTCAGAACAACGACATCCGCCTCGGTTCCGGGGTCGAGGTTTCCGATTTTGTCTTCCAGACCCAGAACGCAGGCATTACCGCGCGTAGCCCAGTGGAAGGCCTGCAGGGGATGCAGAGCCAGCCCTTGCAATTGCAGAATCTTGTACCCTTCGTTCAAGGTTTGCAGCATCGAGTAGCTGGTGCCAGCACCGACATCCGTTGCGATCCCGTTCGAGATACCGCGCGCGCTCAGCCCGCCATGATCAAAGAGGCCGCTGCCCAGGAACAGGTTCGAGGTCGGGCAAAACACGGGATGTGCACCGGTTTCTGCAAGCGCGTCGATCTCGCGTGCCTCAAGATGGATCGAGTGCCCCAACAGAGTCTTTTGCCCCAGCAGACCAAAGGATTGGTAGACATCCAGATAATCGCGCGCCTGCGGATAAAGCTGCTTGGTAAAGGCAATCTCATCTTTGTTTTCCGACAGATGCGTCTGGATGTGACAATCCGGATGCTCCTGCGCCAAGGACTGCGCCATGGCCATCTGTTCCGGCGTCGATGTGATCGCGAACCGAGGTGTGATGACATAGCCGTTGCGGCCCTTGCCATGCCAGTCCGCAATCAGCGCCTTGGTGTCATCGTACCCGGTTTGCGGCGTGTCCTGCAGACCTTCTGGCGCATTGCGGTCCATCAGGACCTTACCGCCAAGCATGCGCATGTTTCGTCTGGTCGCTTCAGTAAAAAACGCATCCGCCGAGGTTTTGTGGACCGAGCAATAGGCCACCGCGGTCGTGGTGCCATGCGTGACGAGCTGATCGTAGAATGCCCGGGCCATGTTCGCGCTGTGTGCATCCGAGGCAAAACGGGTTTCTTCCGGGAAGGTGTAATTGTTGAGCCAGTCCAAAAGCTGTGCGCCCCATGAGGCGATCACCTGCACTTGGGGGAAGTGAATATGCGTGTCGATAAACCCGGCCATCATAAGGTGTGGGCGATGGTCTGTCACAGGCACATCCCCGGCTTTCGCGCTGATCTCGGCGAAGGGTCCGGTATCCTGAATGATTCCGTCCTGGATCAGCAGGGCGCCGTCCTCAAGATAGGTATACGCGCCGGAATCTTCGCCGCTTAGGGGTTCGCGATGAAAGGTCAGCAGACGACCGCGAAGCAATCTCTGTGTCATGAAAGGTCTCGTTTGTAGGATAGGGAAAGAGTAGGGGGCAGCCCTGCGACCGCCCCGCTATGGATTAGGCCTGTTGTGCAGGTGAGTCGTCGTCGATCAGATCAGGCTCATCCGGTACGATCACACGATGCTCAAGATCCTCTTTGGGTGCGAACATCGGATAGACGTAAAGGAACGCGCCGATGATCAAGTAACCAATGGTGATCCCGTCGAACTGAGGCACCTGCAACGTGTAGGAATGGATGATCCCGACAGAAGACATCAGCCCACCAGCGACAGCAAACGCGCCCGCCATCCGGAACCGACCGTCGATTACGTCGGCCACAATGGCACCCCAGACCAGACCCGTGATGATCGCACCTTGGCTCAGGGCAAGGTGTCCTTCGTAATGGGCACCTTCCATCAGTAGTGCTGCGGTCAGGCCTTCGTCACCCAGCGAGGGCAGCCCCTCGACACCGGTGCTGCGCAGAGCGTTCATCAGAGACCCCCACTTGACCATCAGGAAGGCCGAGATGTGAGGCAGGATCGCAAAGGACACGGCAGCCATGTGCATCGGCTTTACAGCCCAAGCCGTGTTGGTGATCAGGCTGACCGAAACAAAGACCAGGACCGGAGCCGCGGCGGCAATCGGGATCAGGCCCGCAAGGAAGGACAAGAAGCCCAGGAAAGCGGCGGCAGCGATCACAACAGCCACACCAACGATGTAACCGGCATGTGCATCAAGTCGCTTGTAGGCAGGGTGCCCGATGTAAACGGTTGTCGGGAAGGGCGAACCAAAAAGCGCACCCAACATTGTGCCTGCGCCGTCCGTTACTTGGCACAGTCCAACCGGGTAGTGGTCGCCTGCAGCCTCGGCCGATTCCACGTTGTTCATGGTTTCGATGAAGTTGTAGATTTGTACCGGGATCAGCACCAGGAACAGCTCGGGGTTGGCGAACAGGTATTGCACACCGGCGATGAGGTCACCGAAATAGGGGATCGGTGGGTAAAAGCCGATGCCGCTGACGTCGATTTTGGATTCACCAAGGATGATAGCAATCACCGTACCGGCAGCAATTGCGACCAGACCGGCCGGAACATTGCCCGGCAGGCGAAAACGCCCGATCAGACCCCACAGGATAAACAGCAGCGACGTGAAGCCGATGATGGGGTTTTCGAACACCTCGGCCAACGGAACGGAACCGATAAAGACCAGCGCAATACCGCACAGCGTGCCCAGCATCCCGGCGCGCGGCGTGATCCGCTTCAGATAAGGCCCGACAATGGCACCCAAGGCCGCAACGATGCCGCCCATGAACCCGGCGCCGATGCCCACTTGCCATGCCAGCATGGGATCATTGGTTGCCCAGTAGATGGGTCCGATCACACCGAACAAGTAGACGAACATAACCGGCGTTGAGATGCCGTAGGGCAAGGCGGTGACGTCTTCACCCCGTTTGTTTGCGGCCCATTTGGCGAGGTACGTATAAACGGCAACACCGGCCAAAATCGCGACGGCGGCACCGGGAACAATGCGGCCAAACACGATTTCGGCGGGCATCTGAAACACGAACTGGCAGACCCCGGAAAGGATCAGCAGATTCACGAGGTTGTCAGTAAACAGCGCCCAGAAAGCGCTGAAGTCGCTGCGGGTAAACAGCTTGTATTCGTAGGTCCTCCCGTCCATGACGGTCTCCTCCTCTGATGTGACCGGAATGGCCCGACAGATGTCAGGCCGATCTCCCTTTCCGGTCGTGATGGTGGCCCCGCAGGGGCGCCTGGTTTGCCCCGGTCGGGGCGGTCGCGGCAGTTTCAGAGGTCAATTCAGCCATCACCTCGGCCACCACGAAGGTGGCGATGACGCTGGGCCGCTTGTCGCGGCTACCGCTTGCCCCGATAGGGCATTTCAAGTGTTCGATAGACTGTCCGTCACAGTGTTTGTGCGCCCAGTTCCTGAGCTTTACCCGCTTGGTGGCGGACCCGATCATCCCCACATAAGCGGCGTCCTGACGTTCCAGTGCGGCGGATGTCAGCAGGAAATCCAATCCATGATCGTGAGTCAGAACGATAAAGGCGCTGCCCGCAGGCGCACCCCAGATATCCGTCTCGGGGATCGCGCTGACGCGGGTTTCGACATTGGCTGTGCAAAGCTCGACCTCTTCGGGTCGAGTGTCGACGAGGATGCAGCGCACCGGCAGATGCTGAAACTGATTGGCCAAAGCGCGCCCCACGTGACCTGCGCCCATGACATAGACGTGTGGCAAAGCCTCGTCGCGCTGGGTCGCGCGTTCTGCGGCGGCCCATTTGTCGGACGCACGCATGCGGGTCAGTTTCATCTCGACCCGCCCACCGCAGCACTGGCCGATTTCCGGGCCAAGCGGCACATCCAGATCCTGATGCAACACCCCGTCGCGCAGCATGTCGCGGGCGGCGTTGATGGCCATGAACTCCAATTGGCCACCACCGATGGTTCCCCACAGCGCCTCGGGTGCCACGAACATCTCTGTCCCTTCATTGCGCGGCGACGACCCGCGCACACGCGTCAGTGCTACGCGGATCACGCTGTGCTGCGTGGACAGGAATTCGCTAAGGGAACCGGGGGCAGTCATGGCTCAGGGCCCCGCTTGCAGCCGCGCAACTGCCATCAGCACACGTTCGGGGGTGGCTGGCGCGTCAAGGCGCGGGCATTCGCGGTAATCAGCGACAGAGGCCACGGCCATCGACAGCGCCTCGAACACCGAAATGCCCAGCATGAACGGCGGTTCTCCGACAGCTTTGGAGCGTTTGATGGTCAGCTCGCGGTTTTCCGACCAGTCGGCGAGGTTCACATTGAAGATGCGCGGACGGTCGGAGGCGAGCGGAATTTTGTAGGTCGACGGCGCATGGGTGCGCAGACGGCCCGCGTCGTCCCACCAAAGCTCTTCGGTGGTCAGCCACCCCATGCCCTGAATAAACGCGCCTTCGACCTGGCCCTTGTCCAGCACAGGGTTCAACGAGCGTCCAACGTCGTGCAAAAGATCAGTACGCTCTACCCGGTACTCACCAGTCAGGGTGTCAATTGTCACTTCCGAACAGGACGCGCCATAGGAGTAATAGTAGAACGGGCGGCCTTGTCCTTTGGCCCGATCCCAGTGGATTTTCGGCGTCTTGTAGAACCCGGCCGCCGAAAGTTGCACACGTGCTAGATAGGCCTGTTTGATGAACGTGTCGAAAGGCAGAACTTCGTCGCCGATATGCACCTGATTGGCGTGGAAGGCCACGTTCTCGGGTGTAACATCCCAGTTCTCAGCGGCGAATTTCACCAGACGCGCTTTGATCTGCTCGACCGCGTTCAACGCAGCCATGCCGTTCAGATCAGTCCCGCTCGAGGCAGCCGTGGCTGAGGTGTTGGGAACCTTCTCGGTGGTCGTTTTGGTGATCTTGATCCGGCTGAAATCGACCTGAAAGGCTTCGGCCACGACCTGCGCGACCTTGGTGTTCAGGCCTTGCCCCATTTCGGTGCCACCGTGGTTTAGGTGGATCGAACCGTCATTGTAGACATGCACCAGTGCGCCAGCCTGATTGTACCAAGTCGCTGTAAAGGAAATGCCGAATTTGACTGGTGTCAGCGCGATGCCTTTTTTCAGGATCGGCGACGTCTTGTTGAATTCGATGATCTCCTGACGGCGTTTGCGATATTCCGATGTCTCTTCCAGCTCTCCGATTAACCGGTCGAGAATGCTGTCTTCGACCTCTTGGTGGTAGGGGGTGATGTTGCGGTCCGTGGTGCCGTAGAAGTTGGCCTTGCGTACATCCAGCGGGTCCTGCCCGGTGGCATAGGCAATCTCTTCGATCATCCGCTCTGCCGCGATCACGCCTTGGGGGCCGCCAAACCCACGGAATGCGGTATTCGAAACCGTGTTGGTTTTCATCGGATGGCTGTTCAGGCGCACGTTCGGATAGAAATAGGCGTTGTCCGCGTGGAATAGCGCCCGGTCGGTCACGGGCCCCGAAAGGTCTGCTGAAAACCCGCAGCGCGCAGCAAAGCTGCCTTCGACAGCCTGAATGCGGCCATCATCGTCAAAGGCGACGTCATAATCGATCACAAAGTCATGGCGTTTGCCGGTCGCCGTCATGTCCTGATCCCGGTCGGGGCGGATTTTCACGGCGCGGTTCCACTTTTTGGCAGCCATGGCAGCAACCGCGCAGAACAGGTTCATCTGGCTTTCCTTGCCGCCAAATCCACCACCCATGCGGCGCACGTTGACCACAACGGCGTTGGACGGCACGCCCAGGACATGCGCCACCATATGTTGCGCCTCGGACGGGTGTTGGGTTGAGCAATGCACGACCACATCGTCGTCTTCGCCCGGAATGGCAAAGGCGATGTGACCCTCGAGGTACATGTGATCCTGTCCGCCAACGTTCATGCAGCCTTTGATCCGGTTGGGGGCGGCAGCCTGCGCCGGGGCGACATCTCCGCGCTCCAGCTTGAGCGGTGCCGTGACATGCGGGTAACCGGCCTCCTGCGCGGCAATCGGGTCCAGCGCATGGGGCAGAGTTTCGTAGTTTATTTTTGCCAGTTCTGCGGCCCGGCGCGCGATGTCGCGGGTTTCGGCAACAACGGCAAACAAAGGCTGCCCATGAAACTGAATGGCATCGGTCGGGAAAACCGGTTCATCGTTCAGATGTGTCGGGCTGATATCATTGGCCCCCGGCACATCATCCGCGGTCAACACTCCGACAACGCCGGGCGTGGCCAGAACGTCGGTGAAGTCGATGCCCAATAGCTTGGCGTGCGCTACGTCCGAGACGCCGAGATACGCGTGCAGCGTGCCTTCGGGCTGGGCAATATCGTCGGTGTAATCGGCCCGTCCGGTGACATGCTTGATAGCGCTGTCATGTTTGACATTGGTGTGGGCTGCCCCGGTGATGGAAACGTTATCTTTCATTTTTTGTCTCCTTATCAGGCGCAAGCCAGTTGAACGGGAGTGTCGGTTTGGGCGTCGTTTTCAAGGTAGAAGCGGCGCAGCAGGTTTTGGGCGGATAGCATTCTGTAATCAGACGATGCGCGCCAATCGGTGAGAGGGCTGAAATCTTCAGCCAGCGCCTCGGCGGCAGCTTCAAAGCTTTCGCGCGACCAGGGATGACCGTTCAGGGCGGCCTCGGCAGCCGCGGCTCGCTTGGGCGTGGCGGCCATGCCGCCGAATGCGATGCGCGCATTGCTGATCGTGCCGTCCGTGACCGTCATGTGGATACCGGCAGCGACAGAGGAGATGTCCTCGTCACGACGCTTGGAAATCTTGTAGGCAGCGTTCAGATCGTTGGGACCGGGTAGGGGCACGTGGATGCTTGCGACAAACTCATCGTGTTGGCGATCTTGTTTGCCATAGTCGATGAAGAAATCAGCCAGAGGCAGCGTCCGGCTTTCGGAACCGCGCCGCAGTGTGATCTCTGCACCAAGCGCGATAAGAACCGGCGGCGTATCCCCGATGGGCGAGCCATTGGCGATATTCCCGCCGACGGTTCCCATATTCCGCACCTGCCACCCTGCGATGCGATCCCAGTAGGAGGACAGGTGTGGCAGGTGTTCAGACAGAAGTTCCTGGCAATCGGTGTAGCTTGCGCCAGCACCGATCAGGAGGAGGGAACCCTGTCTTTCGACTGTTTTCAGGTCTTCGAGATGACCGGTGAAGATAGCAGGCCCGATGTTGCGCAGGAATTTGGTGACCCAAAGACCCACATCCGTGGCACCGGCCACGATCGTGGCCTTGGGATAGGTCTGCAGGCAATCGGCAAGGTCATCAACGCT
This sequence comes from Ruegeria atlantica, assembly GCF_013032005.1. Classification (GTDB taxonomy): domain Bacteria; phylum Pseudomonadota; class Alphaproteobacteria; order Rhodobacterales; family Rhodobacteraceae; genus Ruegeria; species Ruegeria atlantica_A. The sequence continues at coordinate 75,164 of NZ_WQBE01000007.1, read as the reverse complement.
GGAGGGGATAATGCTCAGGTTGTCTTCCGGTCCGGATACAACGCGCCGATCGTCCTTGAGTGCGGCCAGACGTGCGGTCATGGTTTCACGTTCGGTATTCAGGTGGTCCGATGCCGGGGTGCCATAGCGGCTGACGGCAACGGCGGCACGGATGATTGGCTCATACCCGGTGCAGCGACACAGGTTGCCCTGCAGCGCGGTTTCAACCTGCGCTTTGGTCGGCTCAGGCGTTTGCATCCACAGTGCATATAGCGCCATGACGAAGCCCGGCGTGCAGAACCCGCACTGGCTGCCGTGGTGATCAATCATCGCCTGTTGTACCGGGTGCAGGCGACCGTCCGGGCCGGACAGGTGTTCAACCGTCACGACATGGCAGCCATCGACCGAGGCAAGAAACCGGATGCAGGCATTCACGGGAACATAGGCCAGACCTTCACCGCCAAGCCGTCCAACAAGAACGGTGCACGCGCCACAGTCGCCCTCGGCGCAGCCTTCTTTTGTGCCTGTCAGCCGACGCTCCAACCGCAGGAAATCCAGAAGCGTCTGGTCTGCTGATACGTTTGGAACGGACACATCCTTGCCATTCAGGACAAATTGGATGTCGGTGCGATGCGTCATGGTATTCTCCCTATGCCCCTGCCTTTCAGGTGGGTGATCGAGGGGACCATAGGCGCAACGATTGAGTCTTAAAATTGCCGGAAACGGCAAATACTTTCAACATATCGTTGAAAAAGAAAATGCCATGGCGCAGTCTTTCCGCAAAGAGAGGATCGAATGTCGTACGTTGAAAGCCTGCGTGTTTTTGTCAGAGTGATGGAGCTGGGCAGCATTACATCCGGCGGGCGCGACCTGCGGTTAACCCCGGCGGTGGCCAGCAAGCGATTGAAAGAGCTTGAGAACCATTTGGGTGTACGGCTGTTCAACAGAACAACCCGGTCGATGACCCCAACCGAAGTTGGATCGGTTTTCTACGACGAGGCCAAAGCCGTTCTGCTGGCGATCGATCACGCCGAAGCGCGCGTTGCCAGCTTTTCCGATGCCCCGCGAGGTGCCATTCGCATCACCGCGCCGCTGGGTGTCGGGCGTAGAATCGTCGCGCCTCTGGTGCCGGAATTCTCGGAACTCTACCCCGAAACAGAGATTCGCATGCGTCTTTCGGACCGTAAGGTGGACATGATGGCCGACGGTTTGGACATCGCGTTCTTTATCGGTGAGCCCGGCGATTCCACCATGAAACTGCGGAAGTTTGCGGATTGCGATCGCGTCCTGTGTGCGTCGCCGGAATACTTGTCGAATTTTGGCGTGCCCAATATGCCGGATGACCTTCTGCATAGGCCCCATAACTGCCTTTTGCTGCGGTATCCCAGATCGCCCGAGTACTTCTGGACCCTCAACACCGACATGGGACCGCGAAAGCTGGAAGTTCACGGTAAATACGATGCGGATGATGGGGACGTGCTGACGGACTGGGCGCTGGCGGGCAAAGGGATCGTTAACAAACCACGCTTTGACGTGCGGGACTATCTTGAGGACGGTCGACTGGTCGAGGTCCTACCGAAGACACCCCCAGTGCCGACGATTTTCGGGTGCCTTTATCCGCATAAAAAGCTTCAGGACCCCAAGGTGCGCCTTTTCGTCGAACACATCGCGCAGCACAGCAAACGCTTTTTCGCGCCGGGCTGAAAAACAAAAAACTGGGTATGAAAACCCAGTTTGCCTGTCACCAATTTCTCTGTTGGTGCTATTGATCTCTGACTTCGTTGATCCACGCAACAATGGTCTGGCGTGCTTCTTCATCCATCTGAACCGCCGATGGAGGCGGCATCGCGTGGCTGATCCCGGCCTGCAGATAAATCTGGTCGGCCTGCCGGGCGACGTCACCGGGGGTTTCAAGGTAAACCTTCTTGGGGGCCCATTTCATTGTGCCGTAGACCGGCTCGCGCGCATGACACATTGAGCAATTGCCCAGCACCGTGTCATACGCGGCCTCAAAACCGGCGGCTGACGCATATTTCTGTTCATATGGCGTCAGCTCGCGGGCTTCGGCGTCTTCCCATGTTTCTGTTGGCCTGACCGAAGACAGCCAAGCGATAATGACCATGAGAATGACCGTGACAGCCCAGGTCCAGTGCGGGCCCTTACCGGTTGAGTGCATCGTGTTGAAGTAATGCCGGATGGTCACGCCTGTCAGGAAGATCAGGCTGGCAATGATCCACGAATACTCGGTTCCGAAAGCCAGCGGGTAGTGGTTCGACAGCATCAGGAAAACGACCGGCAAGGTCAGATAGTTGTTGTGCGTCGAACGCACCTTGGCGATCTTGCCGTATTTCGCGTCGGGCGTCCGACCGGCCTTGAGGTCTTCGACCACGATCCGCTGGTTCGGCATGATCTGAAAAAACACGTTGGCCGTCATGATCGTTGCCGTGAACGCACCAAGGTGCAAAAGCGCAGCGCGGCCAGTGAAGATCTGGTTATAACCCCAAGACATGATCACCAGGATCACGAACAGCAACAGCATCAACACGGTCGGGTGGTCGCTGAGCTTGGACTTGCACATCTGATCGTACAGCAACCATCCGATAGTCAGCGAACCGCCAGAGATCAGGATGCCTTGCCACAGCGCCAAATCCACCTTGGTTGGATCAAGCAGGAACAGCTCACCGCCGACCCAGTAGATGATCATCAGAAGGGCCGCTCCAGATAGCCAGGTCGTATAGCTCTGCCATTTGTGCCAGGTCAGATGTTCCGGCATCCGGGCAGGCGCCACAAGGTATTTGACGGTGTGATAGAACCCGCCGCCATGTACTTCCCATTCCTCGCCATAAGCCCCGTCCGGTAGGGCAGGGTTTGGCTTAAGCATGAGGTCCAGCGCGATAAAATAGAATGACGCGCCAATCCACGCCATCGCGGTGATCACATGCAGCCAGCGGACAGAAAAGGCGATCCACTCCCACATTACGGCCAAGTCGTACATGGCATTGCTCCTAAGATTCTAAGTTCTTCGGCACTCTATGCGATAGAGTTTTCCTCTGGTATTGCTACGAAAGACCAAGCAGTATCAAAAAATGCAAAAAAATGTCCTACTTCGATAACATCCGCACTTTTGTCCGTGTCTATGAATTGGGCAGCATGTCTGCCGCGGGCCGCGATTTGCGGGTTTCACCGGCTGTAACCTCGGCTAGGATTTCCCAGCTTGAAGAACATCTTGGTGTACGTCTGTTTCAACGTACAACGCGCAGCCTGACGCCGACAGAACAGGGAAAATCGTTTTATCGGGGGGCGACGGAAATTCTTGAAGCCGTCCAGAACGCCGAAGCGCAAATCGTCAATATCACCGAGAACCTCAAGGGATCGCTGTATATCGCCGCCCCCTTGGGGGTTGGTCGGCGTCTGATAGCACCGCAGGTGCCAAAATTTCTGGCTGAATACCCTGAGGTGAATGTTCGGCTAAGGCTGACTGATCGAAATGTGGATATCACGACCGAAGGCCTGGATTTGGCTTTCTTCCTTGGCCAGCCCGAAGACAGCAATTTGCGCATTCGAAAGATTGCTGACGTGGAACGGGTTCTGTGTGCTTCCCCGAAATACATCAAGAAACATGGGATGCCAGAAAGTGGCGACGATATTGTCGCCAACGGGCATGAATGCCTCAGCCTGCGGTTTCCCGGTGCAACTGAATTCCAGTGGCTTTTGAGAACTGAAACCGGACCAAAGCGATTCCGTGTTTCAGGGCGGTACGAGTCAGACGATGGCGACGTGTTGACGGATTGGGCCCTGGCCGGGCACGGCATCGCGTTGAAGCCGGTATTTGAGATTTCAAAGTACCTCAACGCCGGTACCTTGGTTCCGGTCGCGGTTAAAACACCACCGGAACCGATTCAAATGGCGTGTTTGTTTACCCACCGTCGTATGCAGGACCCCAAGACACGCCTGTTCATGGAGTTCATAATCGAGCGTATTGGTTCAACGATTGCTGAGACAAACACGCCCTAAAAGGTGGCTCAGCTGCCGCGATAGGTTGAGTACCCGAAGGGCGAAAGAAGCAGCGGCACATGGTAATGCGACTGTTCGGACATCCCGAAGCGGATTGGGATTACGTTCAGAAAACGTGGATCCTCGGGCGGAGTGCCAGATGCGTCCAAGTATTCCCCGGCGTAGAAAATCAATTCGTACTCGCCCAATGAAAACTCGGTTTCGGGCAGGATTTGTTCATCCGTGCGGCCGTCGTCATTGGTGACCAGGGTTTTCAGCAATGTACGGCCAGTCCCCTCAATTCGAAAAAGTTCGATTTTCAGACCCTCGGCAGGGCACCCCCGCGCCGTGTCCAGAACATGTGTAGTTAGGTAACCTGACATTTGCGCCTCTCTATGAAACTTGGAAATTACTAATCCGAATACTCCCCAAGAGGCAAAGGCTGACTGGCCGAAACTCTTTGTTGTATTTTTTGAAAAACATCGTCGATTATCTGGGGTATTCATCATTTCAAGAAGAAGGAAATTGATGTGACGCGTTATCCACGAGATATGACCGGCTATGGTGGGCAAGTGCCCACAGCCAATTGGCCCAATGATGCCAAAATCGCGGTTCAGATTGTGCTGAACTACGAAGAGGGCGGTGAAAACAACATCTTACATGGTGATGCCGCGTCCGAGGCATTTTTGTCCGAGGTCACCGGTGCCGCCCCTTGGCCCGGCCAAAGACACTGGAACATGGAGACGATCTATGAATACGGCAGCCGTGCCGGATTCTGGCGCGTTCACCAGCTTCTCCAAGACCTCCCCATCACTGTTTATGGCGTGGCCACTGCGTTGGCCCGCGCACCCGCACAAGTTGCGGCAATGCAGCACGCAGGGTGGGAAATCGCCAGCCATGGCTTGAAGTGGATCGAACACAAAGACATGAGCCCAGACGAAGAACGCGCGCAAATCCGCGAAGCGATCCGTCTGCATACCGAGGTCACGGGCCAACGGCCGCGCGGTTGGTACACGGGCCGCTGTTCGATGAATACAGTCGATCTGGCTGCCGAGGAAGGCGACTTTGCCTATATCGCAGACAGCTATGCCGACGATTTGCCCTATTGGACAAAGGCCGGTGGCAAAGATCAGTTGATCATGCCCTATACGCTGGACTGCAACGACATGCGCTTTGCGATTCAGGCGGGGTTCACCACTGGCGACCAGTTCGAAAGTTATCTGAAAGACAGCTTCGACATGCTGTATGCCGAAGGCGAAGCCGGTGCGCCCAAAATGCTCTCAATTGGTCTGCATTGTCGGTTGATTGGCCGGCCGGGCCGCGCCATGGCGCTGAAACGCGCGTTGGAGCATTTCATGAAACATGACGGTGTCTGGTTCGCGACGCGCGAACAGATTGCCGATCACTGGGCAAAGGAACACCCCCCGATGCAACGCCTCACCCCGTCCGAAATGGACCAGCCCACCTTTGTTGCCGAATTCGGCGGCATATTCGAACACAGCCCGTGGATTGCCGAAGGCGCGTATGATCTGGAGCTTGGGCCGACCCATGACAATGCTGCCGGAGTTCACAACGCGCTGGCGCGGGTGTTCCGTACGGCCTCTGCCGAAAAACGTCTGAGTGTTCTGACTGCCCACCCGGATCTGGCGGGCAAGCTTGCCGCGGCAGGTCGTCTGACCAAGGAAAGCACGGCTGAACAGGCCGGGGCCGGTCTGGATATGCTGACGGACGAAGAACGCGCGAATTTCACAGCGCTGAACGAGGCATACACAACCAAGTTCGGCTTTCCCTTCATCATTGCGGTCAAGGACAACACGAAAGCCAGCATTCTAGACGCCTTCCACCGCCGTATCGATAGCGACCGCGACACCGAATTTGCCGAAGCCTGCCGCCAGGTCGAACGGATCGCGGAACTGCGCCTGATCGAGAAGTTCGCGGGATGACGACTGTCCTGAATCTTCTGCCCCTGACGTCCGAGGCCTTTGCGCCATTCGGCGATGTCATCGAAGTGGCTGGCGACGTGGACAAATACATCAATCAGGGCAAGTGCGCGCGGTATCATGACCGCGCCGCACTGGATTTCAACGACGGGCGCGCAGGGATCAGCGTGTTTCAATCCGAGGCGTTCAGCCTGCCGATCAAACTGGACATGGTCGAACGTCACCCGGATGGAAGTCAGGCCTTCCTGCCCTTGTCGGACAAACCCTTTGTTGTGGTCGTGGCGCCCGACGAAGATGGAGTCCCCGGACAGCCTATCGCATTCAAAACAGCACCGGGGCAGGGCGTGAATTATCACCGCAACACGTGGCATGGGGTTTTGACCCCTCTTCACGCGCCCGGGCTTTTTGCAGTGGTCGACCGAATTGGAACCGGGCCCAACCTTGAGGAGCATTGGTTCGAGGAGCACTTCACAATCACAGAATGAGAAACCTAGCCGGAAGAGGAGCCGGTTAACGTCTCTCAAGGGAGGAAAGACAAAATGTCAGATGCAACCATCGGAACGCCGGATCAGCTCCGCGATCCGAATTACTCACCACCACTTATCAAAGCGGTCCCACTGGGCATTCAGCACGTGCTGGCGATGTTCGTCTCGAACGTTACGCCAGCCATTATCGTTTGCGGCGCGGCCGGATTTGGGTTCGGCTCGAACAGTCCTGATTTTCCGCAGATGATCTACATGATCCAGATGTCGATGTTCTTTGCGGGCGTCGCCACGTTGTTCCAGTCCATTGGTGTGGGTCCTGTCGGAGCCCGTTTGCCCATCGTGCAGGGAACATCGTTCGCCTTCATCCCGATCATGATCCCGCTGGTGGTTGGAAAGGGCGTTGATGCCATTGCTGTCCTGATGGGCGGCGTTGTTGTTGGTGGTCTGTTCCATGCGTTCTTGGGGCTGTTCATCGGACGTCTTCGATTTGCGCTGCCGCCACTGGTGACAGGTCTTGTGGTGACCATGATTGGTTTGGCGCTTGTGAAGGTCGGCGTTCAATACGCCGCTGGCGGTGTGCCCGCCATCGGTACCGAAGAATACGGCTCGGGCCTGAACTGGTTCATGGCAAGCACCGTGATCGTGGTCACGCTTGGTCTGAAGTTCTTTGCGCGGGGTATGTTGTCTGTGTCGGCGGTGCTGATCGGCCTGTTGGTCGGGTACGCGGTGGCATTTGCACTTGGTCAGGTGAATCTGGGCAATGTTGGCAACGCGGCTTCCTTCGCACTGCCGAACCCGCTGCATTTCGGCATTGAATTTTCGGTCGCGGCGATCATTGGCTTCTGCGCGATGTCCTTTGTATCAGCGGTCGAAACGGTGGGCGACGTGTCCGGTATCACCAAGGGCGGCGCTGGACGAGAAGCGACCGACAAGGAAATTCAGGGCGCGACCTATGCCGATGGTGTCGGCACCGCAATCTCGGGCCTTTTTGGCGCGTTGCCAAATACGTCGTTCAGCCAGAACGTCGGTCTGATCGCCATGACCGGTGTCATGAGCCGCATGGTTGTCACCATCGGTGCGCTTTTCTTGATCATTTGTGGCCTGATCCCGAAAATTGGTGCGATTATCTCATCCATCCCGATCGAAGTGCTTGGCGGTGGCGTAATCGTTATGTTCGGCATGGTGGTCGCGGCGGGTGTCTCGATGTTGTCGGACGTGAACTGGAACCGTCGCAACATGGTGATCTTTGCGATTGCGCTGAGCCTTGGCCTTGGATTGCAGCTTGAGCCCGGTGCTTTGCAGTATCTGCCCGGCACATTAAAGGTTCTGGCCACCTCGGGTATCCTTCCCGCCGCCGTCATCGCGATTGTTTTGAACCTGGTTCTGCCCGAGGAACTTTCGGACGAGGCAACCGAAGAGGTTTCAGGTGGTATGGCGGGTCACGGTCAGGGGTCGATTGGACATGACGATCACGTCTAATGATGCCTGAATTGGCATTCCACGTGACACAGTAAAAAAAGCGGCGTGCCGAGGTACGCCGCCTTTGTTTGTTCGGAAACCCCTCTGCCAGAATCAGATTTGAGGATCCAGAGACCGAACGATCAAGCCGCCCCGAAATCGAGGCGGCCCATCGTATGTTTCTGGCTATATAGTTGCTATTTAGCCGCCGTACTGAGGCGCTTTTGCTGAGGGTAGGCAACCGATCCCGGTCTCAGTGCCATGTGTCGATTTACATCCTTGTAAAGAAGATACCGGAACTTGCCCGGACCACCTGCGTAACAGGCTTGGGGGCAAAACGCGCGCAACCACATGTAATCGCCGGCCTCAACCTCGACCCAGTCATTGTTCAACCGGTAAACAGCTTTTCCTTCGAGGACATAGAGCCCGTGCTCCATTACATGCGTCTCGAGGAATGGGATGACTGCACCCGGCTCAAACGTGACAATCGTGACATGCATGTCGTGACGCAGGTCACTTGGGTCGACAAACCGTGTTGTGGCCCATTTGCCGTCTGTGCCGGGCATGGTTGTCGGCTCAATATCGTTTTCGTTGAGGATCAGAACATCGGGCTTATCCAGCCCTTCGACCGCCTCATAGGCTTTTCTGATCCAGTGGAACCGCAGCGTTTCTTCAGCGTGGTTGTGCAGCGTCCATTCACTTGCACAAGGCAAATAGGCATAGCCACCAGCGGTCAATTCGTAGGTTTCGCCTTCGACGTTCAACGTCGCTGTTCCTTCGACAACGAACAAAACGCCTTCGGCCTCGGGGTCGACCTCAGGCCGGTCAGAACCCCCGCCCGGCTGCACCTCCATTATGTATTGCGAGAATGTTTCGGCAAAGCCGCTCAGCGGGCGCGAGATTACCCACAAGCGCGTGTCGTCCCAAAACGGCAAGAAGCTGGTCACGATGTCCCGCATTGTGCCTTTGGGAATGACGGCATAAGCGTCCGTAAAAACAGCGCGGTCAGTCAACAGTTGGTCCTGCGCGGGATGGCCCCCGTGCGGCGCGAAATACTTGGTGTTCATGTATGCTCCTGAAGAATAACCGTTTGCTCTAAAATATGCGCCAGTGACATCCATCGACCACCCGCAAAGAGGCGACAGCTCTATTCGAAAAGATTTGAAAGTGCCCGTTGATGCACTGCCAGGACCAAGCAGTATTGCTGAGCGACCCTGAAGGGTTGGCTATTCTGGCGGCCATGACAATTGATCTTCCGGTTGGGGGCAGGTCCAACCCGCAACCGTTTCATGGTTATCATCACGGTGGTTTTCTTCCGAAACAAAATCGACAAAGCTATGCCAGAAGCCTTCATGCGAAAAATTCAGGCGTCACAGCCATTCAATTTGCAAAAAAGCGAAACTAACCTACGATAATGTCGTATTAAGGAAATTGTCGCGCGAAGCTCTTGATGGGCGGCGTGCTGGCATGTTTGAATTTTCGGGCAATCCCGGAGTAGCAAGTCGTTTACCTAAGAAGACAGGTAATTCGGTTTTCCGGCATTTGTTCGAAAGGTGCGTCTCGGTCAGACCGGGGACAACAATAAGCACTAAAGACGACCAACATGGAGATATCAGATGAAAAAATTTGCAACGCTACTGGGAGGCGCATCAATGGCGATCGCCGGGCCTGCTATGGCCGCGGACATCGTGATCGGTGTGCCGAACTGGCCATCGGTGAATGCGACAGCGCATATCCTGAAGGTAGCGATTGAACAGAACCTCGGGCTTGAGGTCGAACTGCAGAACGGTACCAACCCAATCGTTTTCGAGGCGATGGATTCCGGTGCGATGCATGTTCACCCCGAAGTTTGGATGCCGAACCAGCAGAATCTGCACGACACCTATGTGACCGACAAAGGCACCGTTGCGTTCAACCCCAATGGTGTTGAAGCGTTCCAGGGCATGTGTGTCGACAAGGCGACAGCGGATGCCAACGACATCCGTTCGATCGACGATCTGACCAACCCCGACATTGCCGCGCTGTTCGACAGCAATGGTGACGGCCAGGGTGAAGTATGGATCGGTGCGCCGGGTTGGGCCTCGACCAATGTCGAAAAAATCCGGGCCAAGTCCTACGGCTACGATCAGGTTATGGAGCTGACCGAGATTGACGAGACCGTCGCCTATGCGAACCTCGACAATGCGATCAAGGCAGGCGACCCATGGGTCGGGTTCTGCTACACGCCGCACTACGTGTTTGCCCTGCACGATATGCAGATTCTGGAAGAGCCGGCCTATGACGCGTCCAAGTGGAATGTGCTTCAGCCCACCGACGATCCGGATTGGCTTGAAAAGTCCGAGGCCGGTGTAGCCTGGGATCTGGCCTATTTGCACCTGCACTATGCAAAGGCCCTTGAGGATGAATATCCTGAGGTTGCCCAATTGCTGGCCAACATGAAGCTGGATACCGATTCGGTTTCCGCCATGACCTATGCGCTGGTGATCGAAGGCAAAGAGCCTGCTGCCTATGCGGAAGAGTGGGTGGCAGCCAACGAAGATGCCGTTTTGGACTGGATGTCACAGTGAGTGACGCCAATCAGGGCTGAAACTCGGACAGGCCGCCGGAGTTGACCGGCGGCCTGTTCTGCATCGAAGGGACAAAAATGACAGAAACAGTCGTAAAACTGACGGATGTCTGGAAGATCTTTGGCGCACGGGCCGAAGAAGCCATGACCGCAGTGCGGAACGAGGGTATAGGAAAGCCCGAAGTTCTGGAAAGATTCAATTGTGTCGTGGGTGTGCAGGGTGCCACCTTCGAAGTGCCTCGGGGAGAGATTTTCTGCATCATGGGCCTATCGGGCTCGGGCAAGTCGACGCTGGTGCGGCACGTGAACCGCCTGATCGAGCCGACCGCAGGCAAGATCGAAATTCTGGGGCACGACGTGTCCAAGATTTCCGAAAATGAACTGCGGCGCATTCGGGCACAGCAGATCGGGATGGTGTTCCAACATATGGCGCTGATGCCGCACCGTTCGGTGCGCGATAACGTGGCCTATCCGCTGGAAATTCGAAAGGTTTCCAAATCGAAACGCTGGGCGGTTTCCGATCACGCGCTGGGTCTGGTGGACCTGACTGGATATGAGGATCGCCTGCCCAAAGAACTGTCGGGCGGTATGCAGCAGCGGGTGGGGATTGCCCGCGCGTTGGCTTCGGACCCGGAAATTCTGCTGATGGACGAACCGTTTTCGGCCCTTGACCCGCTGATCCGCTTGCAATTGCAGGATCAGTTCAAGGCGTTGGTGGCGCAGTTGCAGAAGACGACATTGTTTATCACTCACGATCTGGATGAGGCCATTCGCATCGGTCACCGGATTGCGATCATGAAAGACGGCGTGATCGTTCAGATCGGCACGCCGGAAGACATCGTCATGAACCCGGCGGACGACTATGTGCGCGAGTTTGTACAGGGCATCTCCAAGCTCAAACTGGTCAAGGCGCATTCGATCATGGAACCCATGGAAAGCTATTCCGGCCCGACCGAGGGCGCGCCACGTGCAGACGAAGGGGCGGATCTGGATCAGTTGATCGACCTGGCCGTCAATACGGATATGCCAGTGATCATCACTGACGCGGGTGCCGATGTGGGCGTTGTGACCAAACCGCGCCTGCTGCGCGGAATTCAGGGGGGCAAAAATGACTGATGCAACCACAGAGGTCAAAGTAACGGCGGCCTCAGATATCGAGGTCGACCGCGAGGCGCTGGACCAGTCCATTCACGATTTCGTCGGGCCGAGCGGTGATTACTATGTCAACGCGTTCCACAAAATCCATGACGCAACCAGCCCGGTTCCGAACACGTTCAACCTGTGGGCAGCGGTGCTTGGGCCTTTCTGGTCGGCGTCGCGCGCAATCTGGGGCATGTTCTGGACCTTCCTGATCCTGGAAATCATCGCGTGGGTTCAGATCGGTAGAGGTGCCTGGGGTAACCCCGGGGCCGACCTGGCCGAGCGTGCCGAGCGCCAGCAGGCCCGCGCGAACGAGTTGCTGGAACGGGCTGGGGAAGCCACGGAAAAGGCCGACATAGACCGATTCACCAAACTGGCTGAAAACATCCAAAAGGCCGCCGATGCTAGCTTTGAAAAGGCTGCTGCTGCACAGTCCGAGGCTGTGGGTATTATGGTCACTGGCCTGCTGATGCTGCTGGTGTTCAAACTGGTGCAGGGGTTTTACGCGGATCGGGTCTATGAAAAGCAGTATTCGAAATGGCGGACGGATCCGGCCAGTACGGAAAGCGGCCGTTCCACGCGCAACACAGTGATGGGTGCCATTCTGGTGGCCGCGATTGCGCCATTGATCGTCTATAAGTTCACGGTGAACGCTTCGTTGCCCCTGTTGGATGCCTTCCCCGAGGAACAGGTGTCCGAGATCATTTTGGGCCCGGGCGAGGGAACGCTGTTTTCTAACCTGGCCAGTTGGATGGAGGCGAGGATTGACGCTGCTGCCGCTGCTGGGGGAGACGTCTTTGACGGGATTGTCGCCGGTGTCCGTTCGGTTCTGGATGCGTTGACGGTGGCGTTGATCGGGTCGCCGTGGCCGGTTGTGATGCTGGTCATCTGCGTGACCGCATGGCGTGCGGCGGGTCCGCGCGTGGCGATCTTCACCGCGTCTTCGCTGGCCTATATCGCCTTGCTGGGCTACTGGGATGTGGCGATGGAGACAGTGGCCCTGGTTGGGGCTGCGGTGCTGCTGTGTGTTGTGTTCGGGATCCCGCTGGGCATCTGGTTTGGCAAGTCCAAACGCGCCTATCGCGCAGCGGAACCTGTGCTGGACTTGATGCAGACGCTTCCGGCCTTCGTCTATCTGATCCCGATCATTGCCTTCTTTGGCACGGGTAACCCGCCGGGCATTCTGGCCACGATCATCTTTGGCATGCCACCGGTGATCCGTCTGACTGCGCTGGGTATGCGCGGGGTTCCGGAAAGCATCAAGGAAGCGGCCGTCGCCTTTGGCGCGTCCAAATGGCAGTTGCTGAAAGATGTGGAAATCCCGCTGGCCTTGCCGTCCATCATGACCGGGGTGAACCAGACCATCCTGATGTGTCTGTCGATGGTGGTGATCATCTCGCTGATCGGCGGTGGTGGTTTGGGCAAGGAAATCCTTGAGGCGCTGCAATACGCCGCCAAGGGTCCGGGCCTGCTGGGCGGCTTTGCAATCCTGTTCCTGGCCATGGTCATGGACCGGATCGTGCAAGGGGCCTTCCGGCGAGAAGACGAGAAACTCTGAACATACTCGCCCCCGGTTTCCGCCGGGGGCGTTTTTCTTTTACCGGGGACAACAATGACAGACCGTTATGAACAATCCATGATGGAAAACCTTTACTGGTGGGGGGTGCCCACCCTGTTCCGCTGCCCGAATGTCGGGCCTGAAGGGCAGGATATCGCGCTGGCTGGCGTGCCCCATTCCACCGGCAATGGCACGACCGAGCGGGATCAGCATCTCGGTCCGCGCGCCTTGCGCCATGTCTCGGCCGTGCAGCGCCGTGTTCATTCGCTGTTTGGGATCGATCCCTGGAACACTGCGCGGATTGCCGATGTGGGCGACGTGCCGTTCCCCAGGGCCAATGACAACGAGGACTGCATCGAGCGCATCACGCAGTTTTACAAAGATATCGATGCGGCTGGTGCGCGGCCTGTTTCGGTCGGTGGCGATCACTCCATTACGGGCGGGATCGTGCAAGCGCTGGGCCGGGGCAAGCTAGCGGGCGGTGAGCCGATTAGCTTTCTGCATCTGGACGCCCACACGGATGTGTTCACCAAGGTCGATCACTTTCTGGGTGCCAAGAAATCGGCGGCGCATTGGGGGGCTTATCTGGCCGATCAAGGGGAGGTCGACCCGACACGATCCATGCAGATCGGTCTTCGTGGCCATCCGCGTAGTCTGGACTGGCTGCAACCCTCATACGACTATGGCTATAACATCGTCACCATGCGCGAATTCCGCCAGCGCGGGCTTGCGGATGTGGTGGCACAGACCAAAGAGGTTCTGGGTAATCGCCCGGTCTATATCACCTTCGATCTAGATTGCCTCGACCCGACAGTTGCGCCTGCGGTGTCCAATCTGGAGCCCGGTGAGAAGGGCTTCGACATAGACGAAGCCGTCGGCATTCTGCACGCCGCGCGCGGGTTGAACATTGTGGGCGGCGACGTCGTCTGCATGATGCCCACCAAGGACAGCCCCAACAACATCACCGCCCTGACAGCAGCAGCGGTGATGTTCGAGATGGTCTCGATGATCGCTGAGAACGTCAGCGCGGCCTAAGACCGCCGCGCATCCACCGCCTGCGCCAGCACGCAGAGCAGTTCGAACATCAGCGAAATACCAAGCCAGGCTGTGCCGCCTTCGGGATCGAAGGGCGGCGCGACCTCGACCAGATCGGCCCCAACCAGATTGACGCCAGCCATCTTGCGAATGACCTGCTGCGCCTGAAAACTGTTCGGTCCGCCGATTTCGGGCGTGCCGGTGCCGGGCGCATATGTCGGGTCGACAAAGTCGATGTCATAGGTGCAATAGGTCGGCGCCGTTCCGACAATGCTGCGCACTTCGGTCATGACATCGTCGATACCGCGATCAAACAGCTCCTCGATGCGGATGATGCGGATGCCTTGCGCCTCGCCCCATTCGATGTCTTCCGTGTTATAGGCGGTACCGCGAATGCCGACCTGAACAAAGCGTTTCGGATCAACCAGCCCTTCTTCGACCGCGCGGCGGAAGGGTGTGCCGTGGGTGAACTTGTGACCACCGAAATAGGTGTCGAACAGGTCGGTATGGCTGTCGAACTGGATCAGGCCAAGCGGGCCGGATTTGGCCAGCGCGCGCAGGACGGGCAGGGTGGTCAGATGGTCCCCTCCAGCGGTCAGCGGGGTAATGCCGCGTTCCTGCAAATCCGAGTAGAACGCAGTCACCCGCTCCAGCGTATCCCCGATGTCCACCGGGTTTGGTGCGACGTCGCCCAGATCGGCGCAATTGACCAGCGAAAACGGCGCGACCCCGGTCACCGGGTTCATCGCGCGGATCATTGTCGAGTAATCCCGCAACTGCCGTGGCCCGTGCCGCGCGCCGGGGCGGTTGGTGGTGCCGCCATCCCAAGGAATACCAACTAGACCCAGTTCAACTTCGGCAATGCGGCCGTGGTCCAGTGTCACGCTCGGCAGCCGCATGAAGGTGGGAATGCCGGCAAATCGGGCAAGCTCCATCGCCGAGACCGGCTGAAAAAACGAATTGGTCATGAGATCCCCATTCTCTTTAACTTGTGGGCGAGCCTAGCGGCAGAATTGTCGGTTGGAAATGGGCTGACGCGTTCAGATCAGAATGCGAAAGCGTTTGCGGATTTCCGCATCCTGCGCGTCGGTCAGATACTTCGGATGATGCGTGGCCAACACCTCTTTGGCCTTTTCGCGTGCCGCCGACCAAGCGTCTGGTGCGCCTTCTTCCTGCCACGTGCGCGGCTCGTTCCTATCGGCCAGATCCGGGTAGAAGTAATCCCGCTCCATCGCCGCGTACGTATGCGAACTGCCCAGAAAATGACCGTCTCCCAGAACCGAATGGCAGATCGCGTCGAAGCCCAGGTTTTCCTCAGTCACTTCGATCCCACGCAACGCCCGGTAGGTGTGCGAGTGCATTTCGTTATCCAACACAAAAGCCTCGAAACTGACACCCAATAGCGAGGCAGTCATGCCAGAGCTTTCATAGATCAGGTTGCCCCCGGCCAGTGCGGCGGCCAGCGATGTGATCCCCTTTTCCGCGCCGTATTGCGCATCGATGGCCTTTGCGTCGGCCATCGACGCCGCGACACCCGAGGGCAGACCCAGCCAGTTGGTGATCTGCGCCGAAGCGGCGTTCAGGATGGCGGTTTCACCGCTGCCCCCGGCAAACGAGCCAGTGCGCAGATCAACGATGAAAGGCCAGTTGGAAAACACCATCGGAAAGCCGGGCTGGATCGCGTTGACCATGACCAGGCTGGCCAGCGTTTCGGCCAGTGATTGTGCAAGAAATCCGGCGAGCGTTGCAGGGGCTGTTGCACCGGCTTGCGCTGCGGTGATGCAGGACATGGGGATATTGTGTGCGATACATTCATAGACTACGTCCACGGCATCTTCGCCGTACCGTAAGGGGGAAATTACTGGGCTGATATGGGCCTTCAAAAAGGGGCGCTTGGAGAATTCACCCGGGCCCCCGGCCACGATATCCAGCATCTCGACAATCGGGGCGACATTCTCGGCCAGCGTGAATGAGGTTGCCACTGGTTTGGTCGTATTGCGCACCAGTGCATAGACTGTGTTGATGTCCAGATCGCGCACGTCCGGCAGGTCGGTTGCCACACAACAGCGAGTGAACCAGCTGACATTGGCCAACGTGTCCTGCAACCGCGCGAAGTCATGCAAATCAGCCAATGTCGAAGGCCGGTACAGACCGGTGTCCATGTCCAGCGTCTGTACGGCGGCCCCTCCGGTGCCAAAGAACACGCGGTCGCCGCCAACCTGAATGGATCGGGTTTCGTCCCGACCGTGGAAGGTGAATGTTTTGGCGGCGCCCTGGATTACGCGCTCTACCATTCCACGTGGAAACACCAACCGACCCTGTTCACCCGGCTGCGCGCCAGCCGCCCGCAGATCAGCGGCCAGCCGGTCCGGCACCTCGCCCATGCCCAGTGTTTCCAGCAGGCGTAGGGCGGTGTCGTAGATTTGCTTGATCTCGGGCTGCGTCAATGGCTTGAACGCGCCGCCCTTTTGACCGGGCGGGCAGGGATCGATTATAGGCTTGGCCGCGCGCTGCGCATGCCGGGCCCGCCGACCGCTTCGTTTGGCACCTTCCGAGGACATCCCTTTCCTTTCCTGTGCGTCTTTCGGAAACCCTAATCGGCAAATCCAGTCTACGGCAAAGGGGATTTGCGAATTTCAAAATCCTCAATCGCAGTTTCGATTTTTCAATACAGTCGATGCCTCTGTTGTCGGCTTAGCCCTTTTTTCCGCAAGACTTGTCGGAGACAAGAGGGAGCAAAGCCATGAAGTCGCGCACCAAGGTCGTTGTCATCGGTGGCGGGATCGCCGGATGTTCAACGCTGTACCACCTGACGCAAGAAGGGTGGACGGACGTGGTTTTGGTCGAGCGGAACGAACTGACCTCGGGCACGACATGGCATTCGGCGGCACAGGTTACGAATTTCGGCATGAACCAGACAATGGTTGGTCTGAAATCTCATTCGATCCGGTTGTATAAGGAACTGGCCGAGGACCCGGATTATCCGATCAACTATCATCATGGCGATGGTGGTATCCGTCTGGCCAACACGCAGGCGCAGATGCATGGCTATCGCCATTTCGCATCGATGGCACGCGGGATGGATGTGGAATTCGAGGTGATCGACGCCGAGGAATGCGCCCGCCGCCACCCTTTGATCTCGACCGAGAACCTGATTGGCGGGCTGTGGGATCCCATGGATGGAGACATCGACCCGGCCCAGCTGTGTCAGGCGCTGGCGCGCAGGGCGCGCAAAGCCGGGGCCGAGGTCTATCGCAACACCCCCGTTACGGCCTTGACACAACACAGCGACGACACTTGGACCGTGCATACCGAACATGGCGACATCGACTGCGATGTTGTGGTGAATGCCTGCGGCTACAGGGTTAACGAGGTTGGCGCGATGATGGGGGTTCACCATCCGGTCGCGTCGATGGAGCATCAGTATTTCCTGACCGAAGAAATCCCGGCCGTCCGAGATGCGGGGCACCGGATGCCTCTGCTGCGCTGCCCGATCAGCGACTATTACTGCCGACAGGAAAAAAACGGGCTGCTGCTGGGGTTTTACGAACAGGATTGCAAGACCTGGGGGATGGACGGGATCGACCCAAACTTTGTCAACGCCTTGTGCCCTGATGATCTGGACCGGGTGACTGACGTGCTCGAAGGCGCGTTTGCCCGAATGCCCGCACTGATGGAGGTCGGGGTCCACACGATTGTCAACGGGCCGATTACTTATACGATTGACGGCGCGCCTTTGGTCGGGCCGATCCCCGGCAAACGCAATGCGTTCTGTATCATCGGGTTGCGTGCGGGGTTGGGCGAAGGCGGTGGCCATGGCTGGTTGCTGGCCCAGCAGATCGTGCATGGAGAGGCCTGTTATGACACGTGGTGTCTGGACCCGCGCCGGTTCACGGGTCATGCGAATGTGGAACTCACGGCGCTGAAAGCAATTGAAGACTATCAGAACGAATTCCGGTTTCACTTCCCCCATGAACACCGCCCTGCCGGACGACCGGCCAAGACGACGCCGTTAACGCCAGTGTTGGCGGCAGAAGGGGCGGAATTCACCGTGGTCAACGGGTGGGAAAGGGTGGAGTACATCAAGCCTTCCCCCAGCTTTTCTCCGACGCTTAGTTTCGATTTTGACGAAACCTTTGATCTGGTCGCGGCTGAGGTGGCAAATGTGCAAACCGGCGTCGGGCTGGCCGAGGTGAATGGTTTCAACCGGATCGAAATCACGGGTGCGGATCGGCATGCCTTTCTGGACCGGATGTTCTGCGGCACCGTCACCCGGCGCGAGGGCCGGGTGGGGCTGGGGTATTTGTTGAACCATCACGGCATGGTCAAGGCCGAGGCGACCGTTGCCAACCTGCCCGCCAGCGATCGGGGTTCCGCCCGTCTGTGGTATGGCTCGGCCGCCGCCAGTGAATTTCACGACATGGATTGGCTGGCACAGCATGTTAGGGCCAGTGAAGATGTGCAACTGCGCAACCTGACCAGCGATCAGACCATTCTGGTGCTTGCTGGCCCGAAAGCCCGCGAAGTACTGTCCGTCTGCGCACGTGGCGATTGGTCCGCCGCGGCTTTCCCATGGCTCAGCGTGCGAGAATGTTTCGTCGGGTTCGCCCCGGCGACGGTAATGGGTGTCAGTTTCTCGGGCGAGCTAGCTTATGAAATACATGTGCCCAACGCCTCGCTTTATGCAGCCTATCTGGCATTGCGTCAGGCCGGGGGCGCGTACGGGTTGAAACTGTTCGGCGCGCGGGCAGTGGAATCCATGCGCATGGAGAAGAGCTTTCTACATTGGAAGGCCGATCTGATCACCGAATTTGATCCGTTTGAGACGGGGCTGGATCGCTTTGTGAAGCTGAACAAGGGTGAATTTATCGGGCGCGACGCATTACTGAAACGGCAGGCAGAGGGCGCGCGCAAAAAACTGGTTGCTCTGCAGGTCCACGCAACACAACAGCCTGCGCATCCCGGCGCGTCATTAATGCAAGGTGAGCGTGTTGTGGGCACAATTACCTCGGGCGATTGGGGGCACCGCACCGGGCTCAATCTGGCACATGGGTTTGTCGATCCCGAACTGGCCGATATCGGGGCTGAAATGGAGCTGGATTCCTGCGGTCATCGCGTGCGCGCTACGGTCATACCGCCGTCACCCTACGATCCGGGATTCGAGCGGATGCGAGAGTAATTCCAGCACGTCAGTCAACTTCACCATTGCCGCCAGCGCAAAACTTTGCTTGGGTTCGTTTCGAAGAAATCGAAACAATGGGTGTTCGCGGTGTCGAAATCTCTGAGCCTTCGTTGGCTGGAAGTCTTCCGACTGGTGGCCAAATCAGGGTCGATCCAACAGGTCGCATCCGAGACGGGGCTGTCGATCAGCACCGTCTCGAACCACCTGCGTAGCCTTGAGGGCGCGCTGGGTGTCGATCTGGTCGATCACGGGCGTCGCCCAATGGGTCTGACCCCTGCGGGTGAGGTTTTTGCGCGATATGTTCGCGATGGGCTGACCGTGCTGAAAAGGGGCGAGGCTGAAATCCGATCCGGCAACTGGCAGCATGCAACAGACCTGCGGCTGGCCCTAATCGACGATTTCGACAATCAGATCGCGCCGGATTTATTCCGCTTTCTGGCTCAGGCCCTGCCGCGATGCAGTTTCCGCCATTATACGCGCCCTAGTCACGAGATAATCGCCAACCTGCAAGAGCATAAACTGGACGCTGGCGTCGCCACGCGGCCTTCGGAACGGACGGAAGGGCTGATCGAATACCCGCTGATGCGCGATCCGTTTATTGTGATCCTGCCCATTGGATATCAGGGTACACCCGAAGATCTGCTGACGCCTGATGCAGAGTTGCCTCTGCTGCGCTATTCACGCGACCTTATGATCGGCAAACAGATCGAGATTCAGCTGACCCGCAGCAAATACAACCTGCCCAACCGGTTCGAATTGGAATGCAATCACTCGATCATCGGGCTGGTTGCCGAGGGCAGCGGCTGGGCAATTACGACTGCCGCCTGTTTCCATCGCGCTCAGAGGTTCCACGACAGTCTTAGGGCGATCCCGTTTCCGGGGCGGAACTTTGTGCGCACTGTGTCGCTGTTCACAACCGAGGTGTATCCCGAAACAACCTCGAAACTGATCCAAAAGGTAATGGCGACGCTGATACGGCAGCATTTCACCGACCCCATGAGTGCGAGTCATGCCTGGCTAAAAGACGATTTCCGCACCATGGAGGCCGAAGCCGCCTAGCTGTCAGCAGGCGGCCCGAGGGATTGGCCCTCTACGATATGTGTGTCCAGCCGCTTACCGCTGCCACCTGCCTGGTTTTCAAGCATTCCGATCAGCTCTGATGCGGCCCTGCGGCCCATTTCCCGGTGCGGGACGTGTACGGTTGTCAGGCGGGGCGTGACAATCCGGGCCAGCTCGATATCGTCAAATCCGGTGATGGAGACATCCCCGGGCACACTCAATCCCATTTCCTGCGCCCGATGCAGGGCGCCCACGGCCAAAACATCGTTGCCGCACAGGATCGCGGTGGGCGGCATATCCTGCGCCATCAAGCCCGAGAAAGCCGCGGCCCCGTTTTCAATCTCATAAGGGGTTTCGATGATAGTCAGGTCTGACAAGGCCAGATCATTCTGTCTGACCGCATCCTGTACACCTTCGATCCGCAGGCGGGCGCGATCATTGCCTGCGCTGATGCCTGAAATCACGCCGATCCTTCTGTGGCCCAAACCGATCACACGGTTTGCCAGTTCGGCCATTGCCGCACGGTTGTCAAAGCCGATACAGGGAAGCTGCCCATCGGGCAGGTATGACCAAGCGACCAAAGTTGGAATTTTCCATCGCTCAAGGTTTTCGTAAATCTGCGGTTTGCGGTCATGTCCGATCAACAGCAAGCCGTCCGCGCCACGCGCGACCAGCGTTCGGATCTGCTCTTCCTCGATCTCCGGTTTGTAGGCCGAACTTGAGACCAGCAGCGTATATCCGTGCTGGTGCAATTCTTCCTGAAACGCCTGCAGGCCACGGGCGAAGATGGCGTTCTCCATCGTCGGAATAATCGCACCAATCGTCGAGGACCGCTTGGCTGCCATCACGCGCGCAGCAAAGTTTGGCACGTAACCCAGCGCGTCTACAGCTGACTGAACGCGCTGGCGCGTCGCCTTGACCACCTGATCTGGGTTATTGAGGCAACGTGATACGGTTGCGGTCGAAACGCCAGCCAGTTTGGCCACATCATCCAATGTTGGCGCCGATCCAAGTTTCGACATTTTCAAATCCGCCATTCACTTTTGCCAATAAGTCTAAACTTAACCGGGTCGCAAGGAAAGCTGTTATGTAAGCGCTTGCATTTTTTATGTAAGCGCTTACAAATGAGGCCGGACCGATTCCAAAGGGAGTCCTGAGAAATGTTTCTGACCGCATCCATCATCGTGTTCGTCATCTATTTTGCGAACGTTGCCATGGGGGCATTTGCGGGCAGCGCGTTTCTTGGGGACGTAGGAGAGATGTTGGTCCTGTTCGCGGCGTCGATCCTGTTCGTTGTCGCAATTCTGAAAAGGGAAGCTGACCGCGACGCAGAAAGCGACGGCTGACTTTTTTGCTTGGGAGGGCAATTAATGAACAACGACAAAAAAGAACTGGCCTCGGCAGAGCGCCGCAATTTCCTGAAGCTCAGCGCTAGCGGTGCATTCACTGCTGCACTCGTGGCCGGAGCAGGCGGCGTGCTGTGGTCATCCGAAGCGGCAGCGCAAACCGCAAAAGAGGAAAAAGAGCGTGAAAACGCTGCGGATCATGTGATGACGATCGCCACGGCCTATGTGCTGGGCGCGTCGCGCAGCTATCCGATCATGCAGCTGGATCTGAAGGAAAACATCCAGAATGCTACCAACGGCAAAGTTTATGTGAAACTGGCGCCGGGTGGTCAGTTGGGTGCAGGCGGTTCGCTAGTGCAGAAAGTGCAAGGTGGCACCATTCAGGCCGCGCAACATTCGCTGTCGAACTTTGCGCCTTTCGCGTCCACCGTTGACCTGATTAACATGCCGTATCTGTGCGGCTCGAACCAGCGTTTCACCAATCTGGTGCATTCCGAAACTTGGAAGAATGAGGTCCATCCCAAGGTCGAGGCCGCCGGGTTCAAGGCGCTGTTCTATGTGGTGATCGACCCGCGTGTCGTTGCGGTGCGTCAGGGCGGGAACCCCATTGTCACACCAGCAGATATGAGCGGCGTGAAGTTCCGCGTGCCGGGCTCAAAAATGCTGCAACAATACTACCGGATGGTTGGCGCGAACCCGACGCCGGTGGCCTGGGGTGAAACACCTTCGGCAATCAAACAAGGCGTGGCCGATGCGCTCGATCCGTCGGTCGGCGCGCTTTATGTCTTTGGGTTTAAAGACATTCTCAGCAACGTGACCTTCACGCAGGCGGTGCCAGACAGTCAGGTCTATTCTTGTAACCTTGAATGGTTCAACTCGATGCCTGCGGATGTGCAGGAAGGCATCATGTGGGGGGCGGAAATGACCAGCCACCAGAACCTGTCCAAAGTACCCTCGGCCCGCGCCTTTGCCATGGCTGAACTGAACAAGGCCGGTGTGCAATTCCAGTCGCTGACAGATGATCAGTTGGCCGAGTGGAAAGATGTCGGTGGCTATCAGCGGTCGGAATGGGATCCGTTCAAGACCGAGTTGGCCGGATCAATGGACAATTTTGAAAAGCTGGTCGAAGCGGCCGGAACGCAGGGCAAATACTACGTCCACGACGCGTAATACCAAGCCGACGGGCGCAGCCAACGTGCCCGCTATCATCCTTAGCAGTCAGGCCGAAACCGGCCCGTAACAGAAGGCCAACGCCTGACTGCTCTTTTGTCGAGGGATACGATGACCGTTCTTCAAAACATAGACCGCAACGCCGAACGCTGGCTGCTGCTGGTGTTCTACGTGATGCTGGTGATTACGATGGCCATCGAGGTTCTGCGACGAGAGATTTTCGCGTTTTCCTCGATCTGGGGTGAGGAAATCGTTCGCTATTCCTTCATTTATCTTGCGTGGATCGGGGCTGCGGCTGCGGTCCGGGAACGCGCCCATATCCGCATCGACGTAATCATGCATTACTTGCCGCAACGACCCAAAGCGCTGTTGTATATCTTCGGTGACCTTGTGATGTTCGTCGTGGCGATCATTGCACTTTACTGGTCGTTCGAGGCGGTCCACGTTTCGGCCAAGTTCGGCTCGGTGACGGACGGGCTGCGAGTGTCCAAGGTGTGGTTCCTGATGGCGGTGCCCACCGGATTCGCGCTGATGATCTGGCGTCTGATCCAATCCTTCCTGCGTGATTTGAAATCGCTTCGTGACGGCACGCCCGTTTTCGAAGGCGACAAGCTGTTTGACTGAGGAGAAACAGGATGCTCTGGAATTCCCTCAATCAAACCGTTGAGCTGGGCTGGGATTTTTATCTGCCTGTAATCATGTTCGTGGGCCTGATCGCGCTTGCGGTTCCGGTATGGGCCGCGATTGGTACGGCTGCGATTGTCATGCTGATTATGTCGGGCGACCTGCCGCTCAGCCTTGTTGGCGAAAGCCTGTTCACCGGCATCGACGCTTTTGCGCTGACCGCCGTGCCGCTGTTTATCCTGACCGGCGACGTGCTGGTGCGCACTGGGCTATCGCGCAAGTTTCTGGATGTAGCCGAGGCGCTGACCTGTTTCGCCAAGGGCGGTTTCGGATCCGCCACCGTTTTGGTCTGCGGCATGTTCGCGGCCATTTCCGGCTCTGACGCGGCGGGGGCTGCCGCAGTTGGCCGCATGACCATCAACCGGCTGGTCGAAAGTGGTTATCCGCGCCCCTATGCCTGCGCGCTGGTGGCCGCCGGTGCCTGTACTGGTATCCTGATCCCGCCGTCCATCGCCTATATCATCATCGGCCTTGTTCTGGGTATTTCTGCCTCGACCCTGTTCTTGGCGGCGTTGATCCCCGGTCTGGCCATTCTGGTGTCGATTCTGGTCACCAACATCATCATGAATCGCCTCTATGCCTATGAGGGCGGCGGCATGATGACCATGGGCGAATGGCTGGCCAATCTAGGCAAAGCGCTGAAATCCGGCTGGTACGCCTTTATCGTGCCAGGCATTATCTTTTACGGTATCTTCTCGGGGCGTCTGACTCCGACCGAGGCCGGCGCCACCGCCGTTGTTGTCACTATCATCATGGGCTTTATCCTGCGTACGCTGACGCTGGCCGATTTCCCCTCAATGCTGGTCAGTTCCGCCAAGGTGAACGGCGTTATCCTGCCCATCATCGCTTTCTCTGCCCCCTTAGCCGAGGCGCTGGCGATCATGGGTGTGCCGCAGGGTTTCGTGGCCTCGATCACATCGTTGACCGATGACCCCTATCTGTTGATCCTGCTGATGATCGGCATCCTGATCGCCGCTGGCTGCGTCATGGAAACGACACCGAATATCGTCATCCTTGCCCCCATCCTCAAGCCGTTGGCGGACAATATCGGCATGAACGAAATTCAGTTCTGTATCATGATGATCACTGCGTTGGGTGTGGGTTTCATTACCCCGCCTCTGGGCCTGAACCTGTTTGTCGTATCTGGCATTACAGGCGAGTCCATTCTGAAGATTGCCGCGCGTGCTGTGCCTTTCGTATTAACGATGCTGATCGTGGTACTGCTGATTGCGTATGTCCCGGCGGTGTCGACCACTTTGCTACCTGAAATCTACCAATAGGACTTGCTGACTATGCCTCGTGACTATCTGAAAAAGGCGACGCTGACCCCTGAATCTCATGCGTCCGAAGTGCATGAAACGGTCAAGACCATCCTTGCCGATATCGAGGCAGGTGGCGACGCCAAGGCCATGGAATATGCCGCCAAGTTCGACAAATTCGATGGCAATGTCCTAATGACTCAGGACGAGATTGACGCCGCCATCGCGCTGGTGCCGGAAAAACTGAAGGCTGACATCCGATTTGCCCATGATAACGTGCGCCGCTTTGCGGAAACGCAAAAGGCAACCGTGTCCGATGTTCAGATGGAGATCGTGCCGGGTTTCGTCGCTGGCCAAAAGGCGATCCCGGTGGATGCGGCGGGATGCTATGTGCCTGGTGGCCGGTACAGCCATATCGCCAGCGCGATCATGACGGTCACGACGGCCAAGGTTGCCGGGTGCCGCCATATCACGGCCTGTTCCCCTCCGCGTCCCGGCGCAGGGGTTGCCCCGGCGATTGTTTATGCGGCGCATATCTGCGGGGCCGACAGCATTCTGGCCATGGGCGGCGTGCAGGGTGTGGCCGCGATGACCTATGGCCTGTTCGGATTGCCGCGCGCCAATATCCTGGTTGGTCCTGGCAATCAGTTTGTCGCCGAAGCCAAACGTATCCTTTACGGCAAGGTCGGCATCGACATGATCGCAGGGCCTACTGACAGCCTGATCCTTGCCGACAGTTCATCCGATGCGCATGTGGTTGCGACCGATTTGGTCTCTCAGGCTGAACACGGCTACAACTCGCCGGTTTGGCTGGTCACCGATGATCGTGCCCTGGCCGAAAAAGTGATGGAGTTGGTGCCAACGCTTATTGAAGACTTGCCGGAACTGAACCGCGAAAACGCCTCAGCCGCGTGGCGTGACTATGCCGAAGTGATCGTTTGTTCGGATCGTGAAGAAATGGCGGCCTGTTCTGACGAATACGCGCCCGAGCATTTGACCGTTCAGGCCGAAGATCTGGATTGGTGGTTGAACCGGCTGACCTGCTATGGCTCGTTGTTTCTGGGTGAGGAAACGACGGTTTCTTACGGCGACAAGGCGACCGGAACCAACCATGTGCTGCCGACATCGGGTGCCGCCAGCTATACCGGCGGGCTGAGTGTTCACAAGTACATGAAAATCGTCACCTGGCAGAGGGCCACGCGCGAAGGTTCAAAGCCCATTGCTGTGGCAACTGCCCGGATTTCCCGCCTGGAAGGGATGGAGGGGCACGCCCGGGCGGCAGATGTTCGTCTGGCCAAGTATTTTCCTGATGAACAGTTTGATCTGACCTCAGATGGATGACCCCCGATCTCTCTTTGATCTGACGGGGCGGGTGGCCTGCGTGACCGGGGCCAGTTCGGGGCTTGGTCGCCGGGTGGCGGTTGTTCTGGCTGCTGCCGGTGCTCAGGTGGTTGGCGTGGCCCGCCGGGCCGAGGCGCTGTCAGATTTGAAACGCGAAATCGGTGAGCGTGCCGAAACCGTGGTTGCCGATGTGGCGGACCGGTCGGTGACAGGGGCGTTGGTGGAACAGATAGGCTCGAAATTCGGGGCGCCGGACATTGTTATTCACGCGGCCGGGGTAAACACGCGTGAAGCAGCGGATGATGTCAGCGCTGAAGGTTGGGATGCGACGCTCGCGCTGAATCTGAGCGCGCCGTTTTTCCTGAGCCAGGCGATGGTGCCTGCCATGAAGAAACGCGGCTGGGGACGGATTGTGAATTTCGCCTCGCTGCAAACCACACGGGCTTTTCCGGGGGGCATTGCTTATGGTGCAACCAAGGCCGGGATCGGGCAACTGACCCGCGCCATGGCCGAGGCCTGGTCGCCGCACGGGATCACCGCCAACGCCATCGGGCCGGGGTTCTTCCCGACCGAACTGACCCAAGCCGTGTTCGATGATGCCGAACGTGCCGCTCGCAACGCGGCTCAGACTTGTACCCAGCGCAACGGGCGGGTTGAGGATATCGACGGGCCGATCCTGTTTTTGTGCTCGAAAGCCTCGGATTACGTCACCGGGCAGGTTCTGATGGTTGACGGAGGGTTTACGGCGAAATGAAAGCTCTGGTCTATGAAGGTGTAGAACAAGTGGCCTTTCGGGATGTCCCGGATGCTGCGCCGCGGGAAGCCGAACATCTTATCCGGATCGAGGCCGCTGGCATCTGCGGATCGGACATGCACGCCTATCTGGGCCACGATGCACGCCGCCCGGCACCCTTGATCCTTGGGCACGAGGCCGCAGGCACGATTGTAGGCGGCCCACGCGATGGCGCGCGCGTCACCATCAACCCGCTGGTGAGTTGTAGCAAGTGCAGCGCGTGCAAGTCGGGGCGCGAGAACCTGTGCGCCGACCGTCAGATCATTTCAATGCCACCGCGTGAAGGGGCCTTTGCCCAATATGTCGCCATGCCCGCCAGCAATCTGGTCGAAGTACCGGCACATGTGAGCTTTGCAATGGCTGCGCTGGCCGAGCCTCTGGCGGTCAGTTGGCACGCGGTCCGGCTGGGCCTTGAGGCGCTGCATCCCACGATGGATCGCAAAGCGTTGGTGATTGGCGGCGGCGCCATCGGTGTGGCCGCAGCGCTGGCATTGTCTGCGATGGATGTTGATGATGTGGTTATCGTCGAACCCAGCGACGGACGGCGCGCATATTTGCAGAGCACTGGTGCGTTCAACGTGGTCAAAGAGACGATGCAAGACTTCCCCCTTGTGATCGACGCGGTCGGTTTTGCTGCCACTAGGTCCATGGCCTCAACGATGGTTCAGCCGGGCGGGGTAATTGCCCATGTCGGGTTGGGCGAAGACGCCGGAGGGCTGGATATACGCCGCATGACCTTGCAGGAAATCACTTTTATCGGCACCTATACATATACGGCCGAGGATTTCCGGCAAACCGCGCAGGCCATTTTTGATGGCCGATTGGGTGGTTTGGATTGGGTTGAAGAACGGGCCCTGTCTGAAGGCGCCGAGGCGTTTCGTGACTTGCGCAATGGGGTCGTTGCGGCACCGAAAATCATCCTCATGCCGTGGGCATAGGCCCGGAAGAAACGGAGGGATTCATGTATAAGAAAATTCTGGTTCCAATGGCGTTGGATCACGATATTTCGCAACACACGCTAGAGGTCGCCCGCGCGCTGACCGCCGAGGGTGGCGAGATCGTCGCGCTGCACGTCTATGAGATGCCACAGGGTTCGGTCAGTGCCTATCTGGATAAAGAGATGGTCGCGGAAGGCTTTCGGGCCGCTGCCAGAGTATTGAAAGAAAAGACTGAGGATCTTGAGGGCATCCAGCCCGAGATCGTCAAGGGCCACACCGCCCGGAGCATCATTGACTACGCCAACAGCAATAATTTTGACTGCATCGTCATCGGTTCGCACAAGCCGGGCCTCAGCGACTATTTTCTGGGATCGACCGCGTCGCGCGTCGTCCGTCATGCCGGATGTGCGGTGCATGTGCATCGTGGCATCTGAACCATCAATCGCGCCCCGGGCGCCCCAAACAGGACTGACAGACCGGAAATGAACATAGACAAGAAGATCACTGACGATCTGGTGGCGAACGATATTTCGTTTGTGACCACCGTCCCGTGTAAGCAGCTTGCTGGCGTGATCGAGGAGATCGACGCGCGGGAAGAGATTTTCCACATCCCGTCAAACAAGGAAGACGAAGGGATGGGCCTGTGCGCAGGCGCGTGGATGGGCGGTAAGCGTCCGGCCATCATCATGCAGAACACGGCGATTGGTGTGACCATCAACACGCTGGCAACGCTGATCCAGTATTATCGCATGCCGCTGCCCATGCTGATCTCATACCGTGGAGAATTGCGCGAACCCGTTGCCTGTCAGGTGGAAATGGCGGTGCATACCAAGGCCCTGTTGGCGCAGATGAACATCCCGACCTACCACTTTCACCATCAGGCGGATGTCGAGGAGCTGGATGCGATCCTGAAATACACCTTCATGTGCAACAAGCCGGTCGCAATCCTGACCGATGCCAATTTCTGGGGAGGCTACGGCGACCAATGATCCGTTCTGAGATTCTGAAAGAAATCGCCCCGATCCTGCGTGATCAACTGGTTGTCTGCAACATCGGTATCCCCAGCCAGGAACTGCACGCAATCGATGATCAGCCGACCAATTTCTATATGCTGGGCACGATGGGGCTGGCCTCATCCATCGGTCTTGGGCTGTCGCTGTCGCAGCCGAAGCCGGTGATCGTGATTGACGGGGATGGTTCGATCCTGACCAATCTTGGCACGCTGCCGACCATCGCCAACAACGTGGCCGATAACTATATCCTGCTGATCGTCGACAATGGCTCTTATGGCTCAACCGGGGATCAACCGACCTATGCGGGGCAAAAAACATCTCTGGCGAAAATGGCCGAGGCCGCCGGGTGCGAACGTGTGATCGAATGCCAGGCCGAAGATACAGGCCGTGTGCTGCAAGAGGCGCTGGATGCCAAACAGATGACCATCATTGTCAGCAAATGCGAAAGCGGGAATGCCAAGATGCCTGTCATCACAATGGATCCGGTAGTCATCCGTGACCGCTTTATGAAGGCCGTTCAGGCTTGATCCCAAGCAACGCGATCCACAGCGCAGAAGACGCTCGCCGCATTTCGCGGCGGCGTCTGCCGTGGATGGTATTCGACTACATTGACGGCGCGGCGGGGCTTGGAACCGGCGCGGCCCGCAACCGTGCCGCCCTGGACGCTATGACAATACGCCCGCGGGTGTTGCGGGACGTCAGCGAACGGTCTCTGGCGACCGAAGTCTTCGGCCAGCCCACACAACGCCCCTTCGGCATCGCGCCAATGGGCATGTGTAACCTGTCCGCACCCGGGGCTGATCTGATGCTGGCCCGTCTGGCCGCGCGGTATTCCGTGCCGTTGGGTGTGTCCACGGTCGCTTCGACGTCGATGGAGGAGATTGTTGTCGAAGCCGAAGGCAACGCCTGGTTCCAGCTTTATTTCAGCGGCGACGGCTCGGGCACGTTCAAGCTGGTCGATCGCGCCCGCGCTGCAGGTTACGAGACGCTGGTGCTGACCGTGGATGTTCCCGAGGTCGGGCGGCGCCCACGTGAGCTGCGCCATGGGTTCAAGATGCCCTTTCGGATCGGCCCACGCCAATTCGTGGACTTTGCCCTGCATCCGAAGTGGTCCCTTTCAACCCTGATGGCAGGTAAACCTCAGATGGCGAACTTTCTGACTGAGGGTTACGAGTTCGACCGCACCGAAAGCCGCGCAAAGGCAACATGGGAGACGCTGGCCCGTCTGCGCGATCAATGGGAGGGCAAGCTGGTCGTCAAAGGGGTGCTGGACCCCGAGGACGCGCTGGCCGTGAAAGCAGCGGGCGCTGATGCCCTTCAGGTCTCAAGCCATGGCGCGCGGCAGCTGGACAGCGCCCCGGCAGCGATTGAAGCGCTGCGAGAGATACGCTCCGCTGTGGGCGACGAATACCCGTTGTTCTATGACAGCGGGTTGCAGTCCGGTGAGGACGCCATAAAGGCCATATCCGCGGGTGCGGATTATGTGTTCTTTGGCCGCATCCTGCAATTTGCCATGGCCGCCGCAGGCGAGGCGGGCCTGCAGCAGCTTTGGGATGTGTTGAGCGAAGAATTCAGCATTACCATGGCCCAAATCGGAGTGACATCCGTTGGTGAACTGAAGGATTGACCGCTCGGATCACCTTTCGCGTTCCAATAGCTGTCCGTACCCGGGGATGGGTTCATCGATATTCAACAGTTGCAACGCCTGAAACAGCATCGCCTGGTTCGAGCTGATCACCGGTTTCCCAACCGCGTCTTCCAGCCGGGCTATGACCTCGACGCTGCGCATGTCGGTGCAGGACAGAACCAGCGCGTCGGCCTCGGGGTGATCAGCCCCGCGGCCCAGTTCGAATACGGCATCCGGCTCTAACGCCCCCTGGCCTTCATTGCCAAGCGGTTCAGACACTTCCGAGCGTTGGATCGAGTCCACCCCCAGCTTGCCCAGAAAAGCAATCGCCATGTCGTTGATCGCCGGAACATAGGGCGAGGCGAAACCGATACGCTTGGCCCCCAAGGTGGACAACGCATGCACCAACGCCCCCGCTGCGGTCACCGTCTTGGCCCCGCTATCGGCGCTGATCCGGTTGGCCAGATCTCGGTCGAACTCGGGGCCATGAGTCAGCGTGGCCGAGGTGCATCCATAAAAGACAACGTCCGGCTTGGTTCCCATCAACAGGCGCAAAGGCTCATCCAAGTCGGCGGCCCCTAGATCGTGCATCTGGGATTCGTCGGGAATTTCGTCCTCGTCATACCCACCCAATCGGGCTACGTGTAGTGAAACGCCTGCAGGGGACATCAGGGCCAGGTCAGGCTCAAAATTGGTGTTGGTGAAGGGCACCAGCAGGCCGAACCGGGCCCGCCCTCTGGACGCTGTCATATCTGTCCCTCCTGTTTCCATTGCGTCAGGATTTCTATCGCTTTGACAATCGCCGCCTGCGGACCGACGGTCATGCGCAGGGTATGAGGCAGGCCCGCGCCGCCTTGCGGGCGCAGGAATACGCCCTCGGACCGCAACCTTTGATCCGCGCTTGCTGCGGCTTCGGTGCTGCCCATGTTGAGCAGCACAAAGTTGGTGAAACTGGGATAAGGCGCGAACCCGGCCTGTTTCAACTGGGCCGTTGCCTGATCCCGCAAGCTTGCGGTGATCGCGCAGGTTTCGCGCATATAGGCATCGTCCCGCACGGCTGCCGCGGCAGCTATTTGGGCGCTGGCCGGGACGTTGTTCGGGTTCATCACTTTACGCAACTCGCTGGCGATGGCAGGTGGGAACAGACCCCACCCGACGCGAAACCCCGCCATGCCGTATGCTTTTGAAAACGTGCGTAAAACGACCGTATTGCCGCCCTGAACCAGATCGAAAAACCGCTCGCCTAGGTGATCAGAAAATTCGCCATACGCTTCATCGATCACCAACAGGATGTCAGGCCGCAGGCCCTGACGCAGGCGGACAAGTTCGGCTTTCGGAATGCGCGTGCCGGTCGGGTTGCCGGGGTTTGCGACAAAGACGATCCCGGTATCCGGTTGGACCGCGGCAAGCATGGCGTCGACACTGACGACGGCATCTACTTCGGCGGCAGGGTCGAACCGCGCGTTTGTCACCTGCGCCGCCGTTTGAAAGAACGGATAGGCATGGGCGGGCGCCAGCACCGCCCGGTCTGGCCCTGCGAACACGCGCGCAAGGCAACCGATCAGGTCGAGCGATCCGTTGCCGCACAAAATACCATCGGGATCTATTCCGTGCAGTTCGGCCAGTGCGTGCCGCAGGTCCGTCCAGTCCGGATCGGGATAGAGCATCGAGCTGCCCAACGCCTGCGCTGCCGCCTCGGTCGCCTTGGGGCTGGGCGGGCGCAGGCTTTCATTTTGCGACAGCGAGATCAGGGTTTTGCCCTCGGGCGCGTCAAGGTTGGCCAGCGCATAGGGGGACATGCACGCAATATGCGGGTGAGGTTGGGTCATGTTTGCCTCCGATACTGGGTTTGGGCCATCGCCTCGCTGACAAGACCCGCGCGGACGTCGCTTTGCACCGCCTCCTCCGGGCGTTCCTCGGGCAGGCCAAAGCCACCCCCACCCGGAGTTTCAAAGATCAGCGTTTCACCGGCCTTGATCCGAACCTCACCTTTGCCCGGCAGTTGGCGGTTTTCCGGCATCACGGTGATGCGACCGGGCGCGCCGTCCAACCCACCTTCTCGGCCGTTGGCAGGGTTCTTGATCCGCTCGACCGACAGGAACAGCATCAAATCCTGATCCTTGGACGCGCTGAGTTCGATATGCTGCCCCAGACCGCCGCGCAGACGCCCGGCGCCACCGGAATCGGGCCGCAGTTCACGACGGTGAAACAGCACAGGGGCAACCGCCTCGGTGGTTTCGACCTGACTGCCCCAAACGCCGCTGGGAAAGGCC
This sequence comes from Ruegeria atlantica, assembly GCF_013032005.1. GTDB lineage: Bacteria > Pseudomonadota > Alphaproteobacteria > Rhodobacterales > Rhodobacteraceae > Ruegeria > Ruegeria atlantica_A. The sequence continues at coordinate 42,325 of NZ_WQBE01000007.1, read as the reverse complement.
GTTGCCGACAGACCGTCCAGACCGGGGCGTGCGCCTGTGCCGCCATTGAACACCAATTCCAACGCAAACTGGTCATCGCCCCGGTCGATCGCTTCAGGCGCGTGGCGCAGGGGCAGATCGTACATGCATGATGCCCCCTCGGCCGGAACCTTTTCAGGCAGGGCCTGCGACAGGCAGCCATAGACCAGGTCGGGGGTCATCTGCCCCAACGTATGCCGCATCGCCACCGGTGCCGGAGGTTGCGCGTTCAGGATACAACCCTCGGGGCCCGTCACCCGAAACGGATCGAGCGAACCCGCATTGTTCGGGATATCCGCCTCGATGATGCAACGCAGGGCAAAGACGGAATAGGCGGTTGCATAGTTCAGTGGCACGTTGATCCCTTTACTCACACATGCCGCTGTGCCGTCGAAGTCCAGCAACAGGTGATCATCGGCGATGGTCAGCGCTGCGTGCAGCTCGATCTCTTCGTCGTAACCATCTACTTTCAGCACGTGTTGCCATGTGCCCTTGGGCAGGCCGGCGATGGCCTCTAACGTGCCGCGACGTGACGTTTCGATGATGTATTCGGACAGCGCGCTCAGGTCGGTGATGCCAAATTCCTGCATCATCTGAACCAGCCTTGTTGACCCGGCCTCGCAACAGGCGATCAGGGCATAAATGTCGCCCTCGTTGGCGATGGGCTCGCGAGAGTTGGCTTTGACGATCTCAAGCACCAGCGCGTTGACCTCGCCTTGGCCGACCAGTTTGCAGGGCGGGATCAGCAGCCCTTCGTCATAGATATCCGACCCTTCCGGTCCCATGCCCAACCCGCCGAGGTCGACCAGATGCGAGGTACAGGCCGTATAGCCGATGACGGTATCGCCGTGGAACACGGGCATCATCAGCAAAAAGTCGTTCAGGTGACCCGAGGCGATCCAAGGATCGTTGGTCATATAGATGTCGCCGGGTTTCATATCGGTCTGGGCAAATCTGGCGCGCAGGGTTTTGACCGCCTCAGCCATGGTGTTGATATGTCCCGGCGTGCCGGTGACAGCTTGTGCCAGCATCCGACCCTGCATGTCGAATATCCCGGCCGAGATATCGCCGCATTCGCGCACGATCGGACTGAAGGCGGCGCGGATCAGCGTCTGCCCCTGTTCCTCGACCACGGCCTGAAGTCGGTTCCACATCACTTGCAGGCGTGTATCTGATTGGATCATCCCTGTGCCTCCTCTTGCCGCGTCAGCCAGATATTGCCCTGGCCATCCACGGTTGCGCCGAAATCTGCGCTAACAAATGTGGTCGTTTGTGCCTCGACAATCAGCGCCGGACCGCTGAGCGTTGATCCCGGCGTCAGGTCGGTGCGGCTGTAGACGCCTGCAGAGCGCCATTCCCCGGTAATGTCGCACAGGATCTGGCGCTGTTCGGTCGTTTCCGCCTGCCGATGACCCGGGTTTCCAAGATACGGCTCATGTGTAGGTGCTGGCGATGAAACGGACAGTCCCCAGTTCAGAATCTCGATGGTCATGCCGGGCACGATACGGCTGAATTGTCGGCTGTATTCCGTCTCAAAAGCTTGCCTTAGCGCGTCGAGGTCTGAGGCGGCCATAGCCCGATCCGGCAGGCTGATTTCGATCTCATGCCCTTGCCCGTGATATCGCATATAGGCGATCCGGCGTTGCAGCAATTCGCCGTCGGGCGCACCGGCGCGGACAACCTGTTCCGCTTCGGCCTGCATACTGTCGAAGAACTGGTTCAACCCGTCGATATCCAGACTGTCCAATCGGGCATAGCGTGACCGGATGACCTCATAAGAGACTGGTGCAAACAGGAACCCGACGGCCGACCCGACGCCCGGATCACGCGGGATCAGTACGCGCCGCATCTGGGCGCGACGGGCCACACGGGTGGCGTGCAGTGGACCGTTGCCGCCAAACGCGATCATAAGCCGATTGCCAAGGTCCTTGCCGGATTCGACCGCGTGCATACGACCTGCGCTGGCCATGCTTTCGTCGACAATCTCACTGACCGCAAAGGCGGCCTGATCGGGGTTAAGGCTCAAAGGGTCGCCCACATCTTTCGCCATCGCCTGTTGCGCTGCGCTCTGATCGATCTGCAGCCGTCCTTCGGCAAAACGCCCAGGCTCGATCAGACCCAGCGTCAGATCGGCATCGGTGACGGTGGGGTTTTCCCCGCCCTTTCCAAAGGCTGCCGGGCCGGGGTCTGATCCCGCGCTATGGGGGCCGACCTGAATGCGGCCCAGACGGTCGACGCTGGCGATGGAACCGCCCCCAGCGCCGATTTCGATCATCTCGATCACAGGTATCCGAACCGGCATGCCTGAGCCTTTGATAAAGCGTTCAGCCCGCGAGATTTCGAACTTGCGCGCGGTCTGAGGGCGGTACTCGTCGATCAGGCACAGCTTGGCCGTGGTGCCGCCCATGTCAAAGGACAGCACGTCCGCCTCTCCAGTGGCCTCGGCGATGCGGGCGGCGAGAACGGCGCCACCGGCGGGGCCGGATTCGACCAGACGGATCGGTAGCCGGGCAGCGGTGTCGAGCGTGGTCATGCCGCCGCCTGCCGTCATCATCAGGATCGGGCAGGTTAATCCCATCTGCCGAAAGCGCGCCTCAAAATCCTGCAGATATCCGGCCATGAGCGGCTGCACGTAGGCATTGGCAATGGTGGTACACAGCCGGTCGAACTCGCGCGCTTCGGGGCTGACCTCGTGGCTGAGTGAGATGACCAAATCGGGCATATGCAGCGCCAGCAGATCGCGCAGGGCCAGTTCATGTGCAGGGTTGGCATAGGCGTGCAGCAGGCAGATGGCGACGGCCTCGACCTCAAGCGCCGTCAGTTCGTCCACCAAAGGCGCGATGGCCGCCGCGTCCAACGGTTCCAGTTCCTGCCCGTTGACGTCCATGCGCCCACCGATGGTCAGCGAATGGGTGCGCGGCACGATCAGGTCGGGTTTGACCAAATCAATCGCATATTGGCTGTAGCGCCGCTCATAAGCGATTTCGAGGATATCCCGGAACCCACGCGTGGTGATGGTGGCGGTCGTGGCCCCGCGTCGTTCGATCAACGCGTTGGTGGCCAGCGTGGTGCCATGAATGAACCCGGTTACCCGATGCCAATCGGCACCAGCGGCTTCAAGCACATGCGTGGCACCCGCAACGGCACCAAGGGCGGGGCGATGTGGAGTGGTGGGAGTTTTGGTGGTTGCCACCACCTGCGATGCGCTGTTCAGCAGGACGGTATCAGTAAACGTACCGCCGATATCGATTGCCATGCGCAATCCATCTGGTTGGATCATTTGGGTATCAGCCTGAAAAGGTGGAACAAACCCGAAGTCGGGTCAGATGATAACGGTCTGTCCCCGCGGGTTAGACGACCAGATCGCACCCGGTGTCGCGACGCATCATCGGTTGTCGAAGGGTGGCTGTCACAGCTTCGGTTCCTTATCCTCTGATGCCTAGAACATTGAGTGAGGAATGCCCCATCCGTCAACAAATCTTTCGGCCCCCATGAATTTGGTTCCATTCCAGTATTGTGATATGACGTCGGGTAAGGTGCATCTTATTCACAAGTATTCCTAAATTTCATCTCAGGGGGGGAAGTTATGAAATTCAGCCATACTACACGTAGTGTTCTGATCGGTGCGGGCCTGATACTGGCAGGTCTGTCGCCCGCATTGTCGCAGGACCGCGAGGAAAGCCAGGGCATGGTGCTGCTGCGCGGGCTGCCGACGCTGGATACGAGTCACAGTATCGCAATCATTGAGCTGGACCCGGAGTCGGATCGGTTCGGAGAAATCCTCAGCGAAGTAGAACAGCCTGAGATGGAGCATCCCTTGCACCATCTGTATTACAGCCCGAATGGCAGGCTCTATGCCACGGGGCTTGATCCCTCGTGCAGCCTGGCCGAGGTCGGGTTGGCCCGCGATGCGGGCGGTGCGCCGGTGATTTCGGGCTTCACCTGTCTGGATACGCAGGGACAGATGGTGGGTGAAGACATCATGTGGGCCAATTCGAACGGTCAGGAATACATGTTCGTGACCTTCATGGGCGGAACCGGCGGCGATGATGGCGGTTCGGTGGGCGTTTTTGATCCACAGACGAATGAGGTCGTAAAAGTGATCGAAGCCCGCAAAAGCCAGGTGGGCGAAGGCGCGCCCTATATCATGTATCCGCATGGTATCTCGGCTTTTGAGGACCGCATGGTCGTGACGTCGACCGTGCATCCGGATCTGGCCACCGGTGTTGGCAACATGCTGACGATCATTGATCTGAACGCGCTGGAGCCCATTGAAAACATCTTGGTTGAGAAAGAAAAGCCGCTGGACTTTCCGTCCTCTCCGGTCGAGGTGCTGTTTGCCCGCCCGGGCATCCATCCAGATATCGAACCGGCCATTCTGGCCAATACAATGTTCGGGTTCGAGACGTGGAAAGTACCTTATGACGCCAGTTCCAAAAGTTTTGGTGAGGCCGAAGTGATCTATAGCGGTGTTGCCAATGAAACGGCTGTACCTCTGGAATTCTACGGCACCGAGGATGAGCTGTTCATCTCGCATGCCCTGCCGGGTGTGGTGAAACGCTATGAATTGGCCGCGTTGCCCGAGCTGGTGCCCAGCGGGCCGGATATCGTCGCCGATCCGGGGGCGCATCATATGATCTTTTTCACCTCGGCTTCGGGGCGCGATTTGATTGCCGTTCAGAACAATCTGCTGAATCTGGGCAACGGGGCTGAAGATGATCCGACCGATGTGGATTTCATTGCCGATCTGGCCAGCCATACGATCTCGGTTCATGATCTGGAGACCGGAGAGCGTCTGGCCACGATTGATTTCAAAGAGCGTTACAACAAGGGAGTGGATAACCTCGAAGGACTGTTCGGCTCGGGGTTTGTTCACCACCACTGACGGCCGTTGGGGGGGCGGAATGCGTTGGGTTGTGTTGATCCTGGCCGCCGCAGGGATTGCGGTGGCTGGTTGGATGGTCTGGGATCGGATGCGCGGCCTGACGGCAACGCCCATTGCCGACTTCTCAGCCCCTTTTGTGTTCGGGCGGTTTGCCGTTCCGCCCGACAACCCGCTGACGCAAGAGGCGTTCACGTTGGGCCGGCACCTGTTCTATGACCCCATCCTGTCGGGCAACAATGAGGTGTCCTGCGCAACCTGTCACGTGCAGGAATTGGCGTTTACCGATGGGCTGGCAAAGTCGCCGACATTGTCCGGGGGTGAGCTGGACTTTAGTTCGATGAGCCTCGCCAATTTGCTTTGGGGGCAGGAGAGGTTTTTCTGGAACGGCCGTGCGACCTCGTTGGAAGAGCAGGCTTTGATGCCGATCCAACATCCGGATGAGATGGGGCAGGATATCGATGCGCTGATGGAGGAGCTTCAGGCCTCAGGGTCTTATCGCAAGATGTTTCGTCAGGCCTATGGTGCGGTCACGCCTGAAAATACAGCCAAGGCGCTGGCGACTTTCATGCGGCTTTTGATCTCGTCAAACTCGAAATACGATCAATACCTACGGGGTGAGGTCCGGCTGACCGCGCAGGAAGAACATGGGCGCAAGCTGTTCATGGCGCATCCCGATACCAAGGTGTCCCTGCGGGGCGGCAATTGCATCGATTGCCACAGTCAGTTCCTGACCTCGGGCTTTCGCGATGCGCTGGACGGGTTTTCCAACAACGGGCTGGATCCGGATGAGACCTTGCCCGACGGTCTGATGGCGGTGACGGGCAACCCGGTGCATAAGGGGTTTTTCAAGGTTCCGACCCTGCGCAACATCGCCGTCACAGCTCCCTACATGCATGACGGTCGGTTCGACACGCTGGAGGATGTAATGGACCATTACAACGATGGTATCGTGGTCAGCGATACACTCAGCCCGTTGATCCTTGAGGCCGACAACGCGCCCGAGGCGGGGCAGGAAACGGTGGGCCTGCGTATGACGCCCGATGAAATCCAGGCCATCATCGCCTTCCTGCACACTCTGACGGATGAGGCATTTCTGACCAACCCGCAGTTTTCCAACCCGTTCGAGGGAGGGTCGTGATGCGTCCGATCATTGTAATTTCAGCCTTGGTGGTCCTGATCGCGGGGTGGTTCGTGCTGAACCCGAGGCAAAACAAAGCCACGCCGATCACGCTGACATTCCACGCCCAGATGGGGGATGAGCCTCTGATCTATGATCAATTCATCTATGATAATCCGGGCGGGCAGGGTCAGTTCAGGATTCGCGACTTCAGGTTCTACCTCAGCAACCTGTCTTTCGGGCACGGGGATGAGACCTATGCCGAACCCGAAAGTTATCATTTGCTGCGCTTTGACAATGCGGACAGCGCGCATTCGATCACCTTGCCTGCCGTGCCATTGCCATCGATTGAAACTGTGCGGTTCTTGATCGGTGTCGACCCGGCTGCGAACAGCTCGATTGAGGTGCGCGGGGACCTAGACCCCAACAGTCAGATGGCCTGGAATTGGGAGGTCGGGTACAAATTTGTCGTATTCGAAGGGGCGCTGCAAGTGGGTGGGGACGTGTCCCCCCTGGTCTATCACGTGGGGTTTTCCGAGAACGCGCGCGAGGTCGAGTTTTCAGTTCCGGCAGTGGTTTTGGCAGACGGAAAGCAAGAGGTTCATCTGACCGTCGATCTGGCGAAACTATTCGACAATGCGGCACAGATCGACATGCAGGCGCTGCCCTCGGTCAAGTTCAACCGCACTGATGCCGAGGTGCTGGCCAACAACTATGCCAACATGATCGCGCCGAGTTTCTGAGGGGGTTCAATCCACCTAAGGGTGGTGTTTCAGGAACATCGGGCCGCCGCGCCAGCGTGGAAAGCCATACCCGTTGACCATGACCACGTCGATATCATCGGGGCGGCGCGCTATGCCTTCCGTCAATAATGCCTGCGCCTCGGCCTGCATGGTGGACAGAATGCGCTGGACGATCTCGGTGTCGGATATCGGAGTGCGCGCGATCTTCTTGCGCGCGGATTCCGCGAGAACAAGGTTTTCCACCCATTGCGATGGGGTCGCTTTGTCGTCCGCGTAATCGTACCAACCTTGGCTAGCCTTGCGCCCGAAACGTCCCGCCTCACACAGCTTGTCGGCAATGTGAACATAGCGTTGGGCGGGGTCGCGGTTCGCAGCTTGGCTTTTGCGCTTGGCCCATCTGATGTCGAGGCCCGCAAGGTCCTGCATTTCAAACACCCCCATGGGAAAGCCAAAGTCGCGCATCGCCCGATCAACGTCCCAAGGCAGGGCGCCGTCTTCGACCATGTATTCGCATTCACGTCGATAGGCAGACATGATGCGGTTGCCGATAAACCCGTCACATACACCGGAGGGCACGGCGATCTTTCCAAGCTTACGCGACAGCGCAAACCCTGTGGCCACAACGGATAGGGCGGCACTGTCTGGGATGATGACCTCAACCAGTTTCATGATGTGGGCGGGTGAGAAAAAGTGCAGGCCGATCACACGTTCGGGGTGTCTGGTTTGGGCGGCCATGGCGCTGATATTCAGATAAGACGTGTTGCTGGCTAGAATGGCGTCGCGCCGGATATGCTTATCAAGCTCCTGAAAAACCTGCGCTTTCAGCTCCATGTCCTCGAATACAGCCTCGATGATCAGATCGGTTTCGATCAGAGCCTCGAATGTGGTCGTGGTTGATAAAGCGGCGGTCAGAGCCTCCTGCTTGCCTTGGTCAATCAGGCCGCGCTTTCTGCTGTTGTCTAGGATGGCTGTGATGCGATCTTGCCCGGCTGCACGGGCAGCTTCGTCCCGTTCAGCCAAGGTCACTGGCAGCCCTGCCAACAAGCAGGCGGCGGCGATTCCGGCTCCCATGGTGCCTCCACCAATCACGCCGATGCTTGTGAGCGGATGGGGTTCAATGTCCTTCAGTTCGGACAGTTTAGACGCTGATCTTTCAGCAAAGAAGATGTATCGCAAGGCCGCGCTTTGCGGGTCGGATTTCAGGGTCAAAAACGTCTCACGCTCTTGAAACAGAGCTTGATCCGCGGGCAGATCGAGCGCGGTTTGCACGGCCCTTGCTGCTGCGACAGGCGCATGTGCGCCGCGCGCTTTTGTGATGATGCGGGTCTTTGCTGCTTCCCAAGCTATTGGGTCTATAACTGGTTTGGCGTTCCGGTTCCGCAATGCAGTTCTAGGCCGAGCGTTTGCGGCCGACCGGGCCAGCGCACTGGCACAGGCCATCAGGTCACCGTCGGCGATATCGTCAATCAGACCTAGGTTCAGCGCCGCCGTAGCAGAGATCGGCTTACCGCTGGTCACCATGTTCAGCGCCTCAAGCGGGTCGATCAGGCGCGGTAGTCGAACGGTGCCGCCCGCGCCAGGGATCAGGCCCAGCGTTACCTCGGGCAGGCCAAACCTGGTGCTGCGCAGCGCCACGCGGTGACTGCACCCAAGCGCGATCTCAAGTCCACCGCCAAGGACAGAACCGTGCAGTGCCGCGACCCAGGGTTTTGTTGTGTCTTCAATTGCCTGGATGACGTCCGGCAGGTGGGGTTCCATTGGCGGCTTGTCAAACTCGCGTACATCCGCACCAGCAGTGAATGTCCGACCTTCAGCGCACAGTATGACGGCCTTGGCAGAGGTGTTCGCTTCGGTCTCGGCAATGGCTGCCAACAGCCCCGCGCGCACTGCCTGACTGGCTGCGTTCACAGGCGGGTTGTCGATCGTCACAACCGCCAAATCGTCCTTTGTTTCGACACGCACCACCATCCAGCCACCCGACGTTTTGGAGAATAATTGAAAGCGTAACTTCTCGCAAAAAAACTTCAAGCATAAAATATTTTAACTTGAAGGGATCAGCGACTCGGTCTAGCGTTTAAGGTATTCAGACGGATGAAGGGAAGTTTAGCGATGCGCATTGCTTGCCTTGGCGGCGGACCGGCGGGTCTTTATTTCGGGATTTCGATGAAGCTTCGAAATCCGGCGGCCGAGGTTGAGGTGATCGAGCGCAACCGACCCGATGACACCTTTGGCTGGGGCGTCGTTCTGTCCGATGAAACGTTGGACAATCTGGCGGTCAACGATCCGATCAGCGCTGAGAGAATTCGGGAACAGTTTGCCTATTGGGACGATGTGGCGCTGGTTCACAAAGGCCAGCGCACTGTGTCTGGCGGGCATGGGTTCTGCGGCATCGGGCGCAAGCAGCTGTTGCTGATCCTGCAGGCCCGCGCCCGCGAATTGGATGTGAAGATGCGGTTCGAAACCGAGGCTGCATCCGCCTTGGACTATATGGCCAACTATGACGTCGTCATTGCGTCGGACGGGCTGAATTCGAAAACCCGCGCCGAGTTTTCGGATGTGTTCAAACCGGATATCGACCAGCGCCTGTGTCAGTTTGTGTGGCTGGGAACGCACCAGAAATTCGACGACGCCTTTACCTTTATCTTCGAGAAGACCGATAAGGGCTGGGTTTGGGCCCATGCCTATCAATTCGATCCAGACACCGCGACTTTCATTGTCGAATGCACACAAGAGACATTCGATGCCTATGGCTTTGACAAGATGAGCCAGCAGGACTCGATTGCCGTTTGCCAAGACATCTTCAAGGATCATCTGGGCGGGCATGCTCTGATGACCAATGCCAACCATATCCGTGGCTCAGCCTGGCTGCGGTTTCCGCGCGTGCTGTGTGAGAAATGGAGCCACGACAACGTCGTTTTGCTGGGGGATGCTGCGGCTACGGCGCATTTCTCGATCGGGTCGGGAACCAAATTGGCGTTGGAAAGCGCGATTGCGCTGGCCGAGTATATCCACAGCGAAGACACGCTTGAGGCTGCCTTTGCCCGTTATGAAGACGAACGGCGGCTCGAAGTACTGCGACTGCAATCGGCGGCGCGGAACTCGGTTGAGTGGTTCGAGGATGTTGAACGCTATCTGGATCTGGATTCCGTGCAGCTGAACTATTCCATGCTGACCCGGTCGCAACGGATCAGCCATGAAAACCTGCGCGAACGCGATGCCGGGTGGCTGGGCCGGGCCGAGGCCTGGTTCATGGCGCAAGCGGGGGTCGGGATCAACGCTCCCGCCCGCGCGCCCATGTTTGCGCCATTCCGCCTGCGTGGGATGGAGTTGAAGAACCGGATCGTGGTCTCACCCATGGCACAGTACAAGGCTGTGGCTGGCTGCCCGACCGACTGGCATCTGATCCACTATGGCGAGCGCGCCAAGGGCGGGGCAGGGCTGGTCTATACCGAGATGACTTGTGTCAGTGCCGATGGTCGCATCTCGCCAGGTTGTCCCGGTCTGTATGCGCCCGAGCATGAGGCGGCATGGCGCCGCCTGACCGATTTCGTCCACACCGAGACCGACGCCAAGATTTGCTGCCAGATCGGTCATGCCGGGCGCAAAGGATCGACGCGCATCGGGTGGGAGGGCATGGATCAGCCGTTGGAGGAAGGCAACTGGTCCCTGATTTCCGCCTCGGCCATTGCGTGGTCAGACGACAACGCCATACCCAAAGCGATGGATCGGTGGGATATGGATCGCGTCATGGCTGAGTTCGCAGCAGCTGCCCAAATGGCTGATCGCGCCGGGTTCGACATGATAGAACTGCACGCGGCGCATGGGTATCTGATCTCTTCCTTCATCTCACCGCTGTCGAACACGCGCGACGACGACTATGGCGGCAGTCTGGAAAACCGCATGCGCTATCCGCTTGAGGTGTTCGCGGCCATGCGCGCGGTCTGGCCCGAGGCCAAGCCGATGGCAGTGCGTATATCGGCCAGTGACTGGGCGGGTGAAAACGGCATCACACCGGAAGAGGCCGTTGAGATCGCGGCGATGTTCGATGCGGCGGGGGCGGATATCGTGGATGTGTCCGCAGGCCAAACCTCGACACAGGCGCAGCCGGTTTATGGGCGGATGTTCCAGACCCCATTCTCGGACCGTATCCGCAATGAACGTGGCATCAAGACAATGGCAGTTGGCAATATCTACGAGGCCGACCACGTCAATTCGATCTTGATGGCCGGGCGCGCTGATCTGGTCTGTCTGGCCAGACCGCATCTGTACGACCCCTATTGGACCTTGCACGCAGCCACGGCGCTGGGCGACCGGCAGGAGATCTGGCCAAAACCCTATGAGGCCGGGCGCGATCAGGCCTGGCGACTGGCCGACCGCGACGCAGAAATGGCAGGTAAGGTATGAGTCACGTAGTCATATCAGGCGGTGGCACCGGGGTCGGTGCAGCGATTGCGAAGACGTTTGCTGAGGATGGCGTGGCGATCACTCTTTTAGGTCGGACCGAGGCTACCTTGCAACAGCAGGGCCTACCTTTCGAAGTCTGCGATGTGACCGACACGGTGCAAGTACAGGCCGCTTTCGAGTCCGCCCGCGCCCAACGCGGCCCGGTCACGGCGGTCATCGCCAACGCAGGCGCGGCGCATTCGGTGCCGTTTGTCAAAATGACGGCGGATGACCTGCGTGGCATGACCGAGGTCAACTTGATCGGTGTATTCAACGTCTGGCAGGCCGGGCTGGCAGACATGCAGACGGCGGGCGCTGGGCGTCTGGTCGCCATCGCCTCGACAGCGGGATTGAAAGGCTATCCTTACGTCTCTGGCTATTGCGCCGCGAAACACGGGGTTATCGGCCTTACCCGCGCGCTGGCAGTTGAACTGGCCCCGACCGGGATCACCGTCAACGCCGTTTGCCCCGGTTTTGTAGACACGCCGATGCTGGAACGTTCGATCGAAACCATCGTCGAAAAAACGGGGATGAGCGCAGAGGACGCCGCCGCCTCGCTTCACCGGGGCAACCCCCAACGCCGGTTTATCGAAACGGATGAGGTCGCCAGCGCAGTGAAATGGCTGTGCTCGGACGCTGCGAAATCCGTGAACGGACACACGCTCAGCCTTTCGGGAGGTGAAATATGACCCCGACTCTTGCACACCCCCCGCTTGAGGATGCCTCGAAAGAACGGCTACGCCTGTGGTTGCGACTGTTGAAAACCACCCGAGGTATCGAGGCTAAACTGCGTGAGAATTTCCGGGCCGAGTTCGACACGACCTTGCCCCGGTTCGACGTGATGGCAGCGCTCTCGCGCTTTGAGGGCGGCCTGAAAATGAGCGAGATTTCCGGCGTGCTGCGCGTCTCCAATGGCAACGTGACCGGGATCGTGGACCGGCTGGCTGACGATGGCCTGCTGGTGCGGGTGCCGGTGCCCGGAGACCGCCGCGCCCATCGTGTGTGTATGACTCAAAAGGGCCGCGCGGAATTCGCCCGCCAGGCTGCTGCGCATGAGGCATGGATCGCCGATATGCTGGGCCAATTCTCGGCCGAGGATGCAAGGACGCTCACCACCGAATTCAGCCTGCCGGAGGAGCCTAATGATCCGTGACGTCAAACATTTCCAGTGTGAGGTGCAGGACCGCGTTGCCACGGTCAGCTTGGACCGGCCTGAGCGGAAAAACCCGCTGACCTTCGACAGCTATGCCGAGCTGCGCGACTGGTTTCGCGATCTGGTCTATGTCGATGATGTGGACGCCGTGGTCTTTGCGTCGAATAGTGGCAATTTCAGCTCGGGTGGCGATGTGCATGACATCATCGGCCCGCTGACCCGCATGAATATGAAAGAGTTGTTGGCCTTTACCCGCATGACCGGCGATCTGGTCAAGGCGATGGTGAATTGCGGTAAGCCGGTGATTGCGGCGGTGGACGGTATCTGCGTTGGGGCTGGAGCGATCATCGCCATGGCATCCGATCTGCGTATCGCCACACCACAGGCGAAATGCGCCTTTCTGTTCACACGGGTTGGGCTGGCTGGTTGTGACATGGGAGCCTGTGCCATCTTGCCCCGTATCATCGGGCAGGGGCGGGCGGCAGAGCTGCTCTATACCGGGCGGTCTATGAGCGCCGAGGAGGGGCTTGGCTGGGGGTTCTACAACAGCGTGGTCGAGGCGGATCAGCTTGAGGGCGCGGCGCAGAACATGGCCCGGCGTATCTCTGCGGGGCCGAATTTCGCGCATATGATGACCAAAACCATGTTGGCGCAGGAATGGTCCATGTCGATCGAACAGGCCATCGAAGCCGAGGCACAAGCGCAGGCCATCTGCATGCAGTCCGGCGATTTTGAGCGTGCCTACAACGCCTTTGTCGCCAAAGAAAAACCAGAGTTCGAGGGGGATTGATGGCAGATCGCAGCTTCCTGTCATGGCCATTTTTTGAGCCACGCCACCGCAACTGGGCCGCGCGAGTCGAAGAGGTCGTGCAGGAGCTAAAGGTCGACCACGCGGACACGGATGCCGCCTGCCGCGCGCTGGTGCGTGACTTGGGCGCGGCGGGGCTGCTGCAGCCAACTGCGGATGAAGACGGCCAGTTGGATGTGCGGACTTTGTGTCTGACCCGGGAAATCCTTGCCCGGTATGATGGGTTAGCTGATTTTTCCTTTGCCATGCAGGGCCTTGGCACCGGTGCGATTTCCCTGTTCGGCTCACCCCAGCAAAAGGCCGAATGGTTGCCAAAAACGCGCAGCGGGCAGGCGATTTCAGCCTTTGCGCTGACCGAGCCACAGTCAGGATCGGATGTGGCGAATTCTACTATGACCGCAATACGAGATGGCGATCACTATGTTCTGAACGGCGAAAAGACTTGGATATCGAACGGGGGCCTTGCCGATGTCTACACACTGTTCGCCCGCTCGGGCGAGGCGCCGGGTGCTAAGGGATTGTCCGCCTTTGTGGTAACACCCGACTTGCCGGGGTTTGAGGTTGCCGAACAGCTGCACACCATCGCTCCGCATCCGCTGGCGACACTGCGGTTTTCTGATACGCGTATCCCAGAGTCGGCGATGATCGGCGCGCCCGGTGCCGGGTTTAAGATCGCCATGTCGGTGCTGGATGTGTTTCGCTCGACTGTGGCGGCCGCGGCGTTGGGGTTCGCCCGGCGCGCGTTGGATGAAGCGTTGACGCGGGTCAGTACCCGGCATGTGCAAGGCGCGCCGCTGTTCGATCTGCAGATGGTGCAAGGTCACATCGCCGATATGGCGCTGGACGTCGATGCGGCGGCGCTGCTGGTCTACCGCGCCGCCTGGACCAAAGACAGTGGGGCACCACGGATCACACGTGAGGCCGCAATGGCCAAGCTTTTTGCCACCGACCACGCGCAGCAGGTCATCGACAAGGCGGTACAGCTGTTCGGCGGTGATGGTGTCCGATCGGGCATGCCGGTCGAGGCGCTGTACCGTGAAATCCGGGCGTTGCGCATCTACGAGGGTGCCTCGGACGTTCAGAAAGTGGTCATCGCCCGTCAGGCAATGGCCGCGCATAGGGAGGGGAAGTGATGTTGGGACCGTCCGCACATATCGATACGTTCAGCCGCGATAGCTTGCCGTCCGAGGAGCAGTGGCCAGATTTTCTGTTGGACGGGTTCGACTATCCCGACTTTCTAAATGCTGCGTATGAGCTGACCGATGCGATGGTGGACAAGGGGTTTGGCGACAATATCGCGCTGATCGGAAACGGGCGGCAGAGGACCTATAAAGAGCTGACCGACTGGACCAACCGTCTGGCGCACGTGCTGGTCGAAGATCTGGGGGTACAGCCCGGTAACCGGGTGTTAATCCGTTCGGCAAATAACCCGGCCATGGTGGCCTGCTGGCTGGCCGCGACCAAGGCTGGGGCCGTAGTCGTCAACACCATGCCCATGCTGCGGGCGGGAGAGTTGACCAAACATGTGGACAAGGCCGAGATCCAGTTCGCCCTCTGCGACACACGTTTGATGGAGGAAATGGAAACCTGCGCACAGGATAGCCGGTTCCTAGAGCGCGTCGTGGGGTTCGACGGCACCTCAAACCACGATGCCGAACTTGATCGTCTGGCGCTGGAAAAACCGGTTCAGTTCGAATGCGTGCAAACGGGTCGCGATGACGTTGCCCTTCTGGGATTCACCTCAGGTTCGACCGGAGAGCCCAAGGCCACGATGCACTTTCACCGCGATCTGATGATCATCGCCGATGGTTATGCGCGCGAGGTTCTGAACGTGCAGCCTGAGGACGTCTTTGTCGGGTCCCCTCCACTGGCATTCACTTTCGGGCTGGGTGGACTGGCGGTGTTTCCACTGCGATTTGGGGCAACGGCGACCTTGCTGGAACAAGCCTCTCCCTCCGGTATGATCGAGATCATCGAGAAGTATAAAGCCACCGTCTGTTTCACAGCTCCAACCGCCTATCGGGTCATGTTGCAAGCGATGGAGGACGGGGCCGATCTGTCCAGCCTGCGCGCGGCCGTTTCGGCGGGCGAGACGTTGCCCAAACCTGTCTATGACGACTGGATTGCACGTACAGGCAAGCCGATGCTCGATGGCATCGGGGCCACGGAATTGCTGCATATCTTCATCTCAAACCGGTTCGACGATCACCGGCCCGCTTGCACCGGAAGGCCGGTCAAAGGGTACGAAGCGAAGGTTTTGAACCGCGACGGGACCGAGGCCAAAACGGGTGACATCGGCCGGTTGGCGGTGCGAGGCCCGACCGGCTGCCGATATCTGAATGATGATCGTCAAAAGGATTATGTTCACGACGGCTGGAACATCACCGGCGACAGTTTCTATCAGGACGAGGGCGGCTATTTCCATTTCGCGGCACGCAATGACGATATGATCGTCTCGGCCGGGTACAATATCGCAGGCCCCGAGGTCGAAGCCGCGCTGCTGGCGCACGAGGCCGTGCTGGAATGCGCCGTGATCGGTGCCCCAGACCCGGATCGGGGCGAAATTGTCGAGGCGCATGTCGTGTTGACCGAAGGTGCTGTGGCAGAGGATACCCTGCGCGAGGCGCTGCAGACACACGTCAAATCCGTCATTGCGCCCTACAAATACCCACGCTCGATCCGGTTCTGCGACGCGTTGCCAAAGACTGCGACGGGAAAAATTCAGCGGTTCAGGTTGAAATCCCCCTCGACGAACGGGGCGTGATCAGTGTGAATAGCGGCATAACAAAAAAGAACGCCCTGTCAGGGGCATAGGCTGAACGCGGGGAAGATTGGCAAAAGGCGCGTTCGAAAGACCAACGAAGGGAGATGAAGATGAAAAAGTTTCTAGCGGCCGCTGCGGTTTCCGCGCTGTGCGCCACCGGTGCGGTGGCCGAGGTCAAGGTCGGGATGATCACCACGCTGTCTGGCGGCGGGGCCGGGTTGGGCATCGATGTGCGGGACGGGTTCATGCTGGCCATCGCGCAATCGGGCCGCGACGATATTGAGGTTGTAATCGAAGACGACCAGCGCAAGCCCGACATCGCCGTGCAGTTGTCGGACAAGATGATCCAATCCGAACGGGTCGATGTGATGACCGGTATCATCTGGTCCAACCTTGCCATGGCGGTTGTGCCTGCGGCTGTGAACCAGAATGTGTTCTATTTGTCGCCCAATGCGGGCCCGTCTCCCTTGGCCGGGAAAGGTTGCCATCAGAACTATTTCAACGTCGCCTGGCAGAACGACAACCTGCACGAGGCCGCCGGGGCCTATGCCAACGGTGCAGGCTACAAGAACAGCTTTATCTTGGCCCCAAACTATCCGGCTGGTGTGGATGCTCTGACAGGCTACAAACGGTTCTTCGAAGGTGATCTGGCCGGTGAAATTTATACCGAACTGGGACAGACCGACTATGCCGCCGAGATTGCTCAGATCCGAGCCAGCGATGCGGATAGCGTGTTCTTCTTCCTGCCGGGCGGTATGGGGATTTCCTTCCTCAAGCAATATGCCGACAGTGGGATCGACCTGCCCGTGGTCGGTCCGGCCTTCAGCTTTGATCAGGGCATCCTGCAGGCGGTTGGTGATGCGGCAATGGGGGTGGTGAACACGTCACAGTGGAACAAGGACATCGACAACCCAACCAACGCGGCGTTTGTGGAAAGCTTTCAGGCGGAATATGGACGTTTGCCTTCGCTTTATGCCAGCCAGGGGTTCGACACCGCCAATTTGCTGCTGTCGGCGCTGGACAAGGCCGACCCGTCAGATGCCGATGCTTTCCGTGAGGCGCTGCGGGCCGCTGAGTTCGACAGTACCCGCGGTGATTTCAGCTTTGGCCCGAACCATCATCCAGTTCAGACCATCTATGCGCGTGAAGTGATCAAGGAAGGTGATGTATTCACCAACAAGATCCTCGGCGTTGCGCTGGAAAACCACTCTGACGCTTATGCGGCCGAGTGCAAAATGTAACTGACCCTCTGCCTGCCCCCGATTGCGGGGCGGGCAGGCCACCGGAGTTCCCATGTCCTCGATCCTGATTATCGAGCAGATCCTTAACGGGCTGCAGTTCGGTGTGATGCTGTTCCTGATGGCGGCTGGCCTGACGCTGATTTTCGGCGTGATGGGTCTTATCAATCTGGCCCATGGCTCGCTGTATATGGTGGGGGCTTTTGCGGCGGCGGCTGTGGCGGGCGCAACTGGGTCTTTCCTGCTGGCGCTGGTTGCCGCCCTGGCCGCCGCAGCGCTGGCCGGAGCGATTGTCGAGATGGTGGTGATCCGGCGATTGTATAACGCGCCGCATCTGGATCAGGTGCTGGCCACCTTTGCGCTGATCCTGATCTTTTCCGAAGGAACACGCTGGGTTTTTGGCTCTTTCCCGCTGTTTTTGGACATTCCCGACGCGCTGTCGGGGCCTGTGACCTTGCCCGGCGGTATCGAATACCCGCTGTATCGTCTGACCCTGATTGGCATCGGGCTAGCCGTGGCTGTGGGTCTTTGGGCGCTGATTGAACGCACCCGTCTAGGCATTCAAATACGAGCGGGAGAGAATGATCGTGAGATGATCGCGGCACTGGGCGTCGATATCTCGAAACTCTACACGCTGGTTTTTGCGTTGGGCGCGGCGCTGGCCGGATTGGCTGGCGCTTTGGTCGGGGCGATTCAATCGGTTCAGGTCGGGATGGGAGAACCGGTGCTGATCCTGGCCTTTGTGGTCATTGTCATCGGCGGGATCGGTTCAGTTCGTGGTGCCTTTATCGGCGCGCTGCTGGTCGGGCTGACCGACACGCTGGGCGGGGTGTTCCTGCCCGAATTGTTCAAGCTGTTCATGGACAATGGCGCGGCACAGAAAAGCGGCTCGGCGCTGGCCTCGATGGGGATTTATGTGCTGATGGGGCTGGTGCTGATCTGGCGACCTACTGGCTTGTTCGGAGCACGCGCATGAGGTTGAATGAGAAATACCTCAATGCCGCGATGATCTTGGGCCTGCTGGTGTTGCCGCTTTGGGCCGTTGTGGCTGATCAACCCTTTACGATCACATTGGTGACGCGGGCGGTGATCCTTGCGCTGGCGGCGGTGGGGTTGAACATCATCCTTGGGATCGGTGGCATGGTCAGCTTTGGGCATGCCGTGTTCTTTGGGATCGGAGGGTACGCGATGGGCATCCTTGCCTATCACGCGCAGACCTACACGGCGCTTGATCTGGGACTATTCACCACCGATGGCACCAAAGCTATGCCGGTGATCTGGCTGGTGGCGATGATCCTTTCAGGGATGGTGGCGTTCTTTATCGGGCTGCTGTCGCTGCGCACGTCCGGGGTGTATTTCATCATGATCACGCTCGCCTTTGGGCAGATGTTTTTCTACTTCGCGATCTCCTGGGCGCAGTACGGGGGTGAAGATGGGCTGTCGATCTATGTCCGCAACGACTTTCCTGGTCTGAACACACTAGCACCGATCCAGTTCTATGGCATCTGTTTCACGCTGCTTTGTGTGGTGTTATTTCTGTTCGCCCGCCTTCAGGGCTCACCCTTCGGATTGGCGCTGAACGCGGCGCGTCAGACGCCCACTCGGGTTGAGACCGTGGGCCTGAACCCGATGCGGTTGAAGCTGTTGGCCTTTGTCCTTTCGGGGGCAATCACCGGGTTGGCAGGCGCGCTGTTTGCAGACCTGAACCGCTTTGTCTCCCCCACGATGTTCAGTTGGCAATTGTCGGGCGAATTGATCGTGCTGATCATCATCGGAGGGGTGGGGCGCTTGATGGGGCCGGTCATCGGGGCCTGCGTCTTTGTCGCGTTGGAACATTTCTTGGGCGAGCTTACTGACTTCTGGCACGTCTACCTGGGCGTGGTCCTGCTGTGTATTGTGCTGTTCGGGCGCGGGGGGCTGATCGGTCTGCTGACCGGGAAAGAGGGGGCACATGTCTGATCCCGTCCTTTCCACGCTGAACCTGAACAAAAGCTTTGGCGCACTCAAGGCCACGGACGACGTGTCGATTGACCTGATACCCGGCGAAATCCATGCGATCATCGGCCCAAACGGGGCGGGAAAATCGACGCTGATCCAACAGATTTGCGGTGGGTTGCAGTCAGATTCCGGGCGTGTCCTGCTGAATGGTCAAGATGTCTCGGGGCATAGCACGCAAGCACGGGCGCGGGCCGGGCTGGGGCGCACCTTTCAGATTTCCCAATTGTGCATGGAAGATACTGTTCTGGAAAACGCCGTGCTGGGCGCGATGGGGGCCGAGCATGTGGCTTGGCGGTTCTGGCGACCTGCCTTGAAACGACCCGCGCTGCGCGAACGGGCCGAGGCAGCGTTGGAGCGCGTGGGCCTCAGCGATGACCGCGATACGCGCTGTGCTAACCTCAGCCATGGTCAGCGGCGGCAATTGGAGGTTGCAGTTGCTTTGACCTTGTCCCCCAAAGCCTTTGTGATGGACGAGCCAATGGCCGGGCTTGGTGCCGGAGGGTCGAAACGACTGACGGGTTTTCTTGACGGGCTGAGGCAGGAAGCGCCCATTTTGCTGGTCGAGCACGACATGGACGCGGTTTTTGCGTTGGCCGATCGGATCAGCGTGCTGGTCTATGGCAAGGTCATCGCCACGGGCACGGCGGACGAAATCCGCACCAGCCGCGAGGTGCGCGACGCCTATCTGGGGGACGAGGCATGAGTCTGCTGCGGATAGAAAACCTCAGCGCCTCTTACGGTGTCAGTCAGGCCCTGTTTGGTGCGGATCTTGAGATTGCGCAGGGTGAGGTCACTGCCCTGATGGGGCGGAACGGGATGGGTAAGACCACCACGGTAAAGGCCATTTGCCGGATGATCCGGTCAGACGGCACGCTAACGCTGGACGGTCAGGACCTGCATGCGCTGCCCAGTCACAAGGTCGCGCGCAAAGGCGTGGGGCTGGTGCCCGAAGGCCGCCGCTGTTTTGCCGACCTGACTGTGCGTGAAAACTTGATTGCGGCGGCACGCCCAGGGGATTGGACCCTGCGTGGTGTGACCGAGTTGTTTCCCCGGTTGGGTGAACGGCAGGGGCAACGGGCGGTTTCCCTGTCGGGAGGAGAGCAGCAGATGCTGGCGATAGGCCGCGCGCTGATGACTAACCCCCGACTGCTGATCCTGGATGAGGCCACCGAGGGGCTTGCCCCGATCGTCCGGCAGGAAATCTGGGCAGCGCTGCACCGCCTGCGGCAAGAGACCAACGTGGCGATCCTGCTGATCGACAAATCGTTAAAGGAGTTGGCGGCTGTGTCCGACAAAGCAGTCATTCTGGAGCGGGGCCGCACCGTCTGGACCGGTGCCATCACTGACCTGACCCCTGAAATTTCCGAAAAATATGTGGGGGTCTGATGGCGTTTGAGTTTCATCAAAAAGTCTTGTTCAAACATTGCGACCCTGCCGGGATCGTGTTCTTTCCGCGTTACTTCGAGATGATCAATGATTGCGTCGAGGCGTTCTTTGATCAGGGTTTGAACGCGCCGTTCCACGATCTGCATCGCGCAGGTGCTGTACCAACTGTTCAGATCCAGACCCAGTTTCCCGCACCCAGCCGCCATGGAGACCAATTGGTTTTCCAACTTGAAATCACACAGATCGGCAACAGCTCGGCGGGGTACACGATGACCGCCCGTTGTAGGGACGAGGTGCGGCTGACAACTTTGGCGACATTGGTCCACGTCAACGCCGATGGCCGCCCCGAGGCGTGGCCAGATACCATCCGCAGCAAGCTAAAAACATTCAGAAAGGACGCGACATGAGCCACAAGATCATTCAGCCCGACGGCTGGCTTCCGGCCAAAGGCTATGCGAACGGCGTTCTGACTAAGGACGGAACCTTGCATATTGGCGGCCAGATCGGATGGGACGCGAACAAGGAATTCGTCAACGGCGGCTTTATTGGCCAGATGAAACAGGCCCTGCAAAATATCGTGGACATTGTCGAAGCCGCAGGTGGTGAGGTAACCGACGTGACCCGCTTGACCTGGTTTGTCATCGACAAAAGCGAATACCTGGCAAAACAGGCCGAAGTCGGCGCAGCCTACCGAGAGGTGTTTGGCAGGCACTTCCCCGCCATGTCGATGATCATCGTTGCCGGTTTGGTCGAAGACGAAGCCATGGTTGAGATTGAGGCCACAGCGCATCTGTCGTAACCACGGTTGTTAAAGATTGCGCACTCAGAACCGGTAAGTAGCACCTATCAGCGGGCCGGATTGATCGAATTCGTAATCATTGCCGTCAATATCGTGGTCGAAAGATATGTAACGGTATCCGCCCCGCAGCATCCACCTGTCGTTTATGATGTAGTCTGCAGTCAGCAGAACCGACCAGGTCTGGCTGCCGCTGCGAAATCCTCCGTAATCCACATAAGCGGTGCTGGTCCATGAATCGGATAGCGTAAACCGTGCCCGGACCCCAACTACCGGGTCGACCCAACTTTCGTCGGCAGTAGAGGTAAAGGCGGGACCTCCTACAGGTGTCAGCGAGAAATCAGTGTCGGTACTGTACCACCTGAAGCCGCCCGCAAGGTCCACCTTGACGGTTGGATCATTGCGCACTCGGTAACCCAATAAGGCCGTCAGGAACTGTGTCTTGACCGAAGTTTCAAGGTCGCCGCCGCCAGGCCCGGTATCGCCAAAGGACAAGTTGGTATAGTTATAGTCGGCCAGCACGCTCCATTGCCCGTTTGTTGCCGCCAGCGCGCCCATGAACGCAAAGTCGAGATTTTCCAGCGCGTCTGTAAAGCTAAGTGTCGCGTCAAGCGTACCCCTAGGGGTTTCAATGCTGGTCTCGGTCTCGGGCATGAACAGATAGATAGTGGCCTCGTAAGACCAATCGGACTGCTGCGCCGAGGTGGGTGCTGCCACGGATGTCAGTAAGGCCGCTGCGACGGTGCCGAGCCTTGTTTTTTTGGTTTGTACCATTCTGTCCCTCACTATTTCTGTCTTAAATTATGTGTTTCCGAAATGGGTCCTATGCCGCTACGTCCTCAGAGTCCGTTGCGCCCGAGCCGACGCGATTTATGTCAGTGTCCGGGAAAAACTCGGACCAGACGTGCCAGAATATTCCGGCCCGCAGAGTTTCTACCCGTTGTAACTGACCCTGGTCCGACACACCCCAGAAATCGCAATGTGAAACGGGCTGACCACTGTCATTATACCACACGCCCAAGCTTTCGTATTTCGGGTCCAAACTGACTACGACATCGCGGCCACCGACGGTGGCGTTGACGATCCAGTTGTTGTCGATGACGAAATCATCCGTCCAGCAGGCGGCATCCTTGCCGATTGTGATCCCCCAGACATAGGTCTTGTTGGGCAGCCGGTCATCGGAACGATCCATATTGTCCATCACGGGTGCTTCTTCCTGATGCTGGCGGCCGATGCCCCATCCAAAGGTGATCTCGGTCACCATGTCCAGCAGCCGCAGCAGAGGATTGGATGAGGGTTTGTTCAGAAAGACTTCGCCGTCGGGAAAGGCCTTTTGGAATCCTCGGAACGTCATCCGGTAGGTCGGCCAGGGCTTCATCTGCGCCTCGGGGCGCAGGGGGCAGGCGAGCCCATCAGCGTTCGGGTCGCGGTCGGCTTCGCGGAAGCCATAGATATGCTGGATCGGTTCGCCGGATTCATTGTCGCGTAGGATCAGGTTGTTGCCGTGCTGGGCCAGCACCTCAAGGTCCAGCCGCTTGCCCTCGATCCGTGGGGTGTATCCCTGGCCGAGGTTGGCCATTGCGCAATAGGTCATCACCACATCTTCACCGCCCAACCCATCGACGTCACCGGCCAGATGAGGTCGCATGATCTGTGCATCCGGGTGCGCGCGGGCATGGCCGTTGTGATCCATCACGATGACCGGCGCGGTTGGGCCAACATATTTGCGGGCCTCGCTGATCGGAAAGAAGGCCGCGTCGTTCAACTGGTTACGCAGGCCCAGATGCACCCAGACAAAAGGGAAGCCGTAAAAGAACAGCACCAGCAACGCAGACAAAGCCCACAACCAGAACGATCCGCCACCCAAAAAGAGAAAGGTCAGCGTGGAGACGGCAAATGCACCCAACCCGATACCGATCAGGCGGTATTCATGCCGGATGAACCGCACCATATTTTCACGCTTCACCTTCAACAGCATTTGCGAGATGTCGCCCAGATCGCGGAAATAGACAAAGCCAATGCCAAGCGACACCACTATGCCAAGTGCGAAGATTATGTTTCCAGCCATCGCCTTACCTGCTGTCAGTTGAAAAGGCTGCCCGCGGAAATACTGCGGGCAGTCTAAGCTTATTGTTGTGACGATTGGCGTTTGACCAGGAACGCTTCAACCGCTTGCTGTGTCTCGGGGCGGATGTTGTCGATGCCCTCGTACGGAACACCCGTGGCCGGAGGAGTATCCGGGAATTTTTCCTTTCGCGCATTGTGGCGCCCGAGAATCCGAACGAACTCCTGTCCACCCCAGGCACCAACTTCGGTCGACACCGAATACTCCTCACGCGTGTCGCGATATAGGTCGAAAAACTTGGCAACAATCGGGCTTTCACCGGGTCCCGGCAGCTTGAGCTTGAGCTGATCTTTGACGATAGCTTCGGGCTTGGCGACCGAATAGATGATCACGTGATCCCGGCGTGCTTTGGATTCATCGGCAAAAAGAAGTGCGGCCGACTGGTCCACACCATCGACAAGCCGGTCGCGAGGGATGAACTCTTCCGCACCAGCAAACCGTGCAAACGTTGTGTACATGTCAGAGACATGAACTATGCTGTTCAACAATGCGTCTTCTTCAATCATTCCCGGCCAGCGAATAAAGGCATCAACACGAACACCACCTTCTGTCGTGTCAGCTTTTCCACCGCGGAAGATCATTGGGGTGAACCCTGATTGCGGAGAATACTTGGTGAAATGGCCATTGTCGCCCATTACGACAATGATGGTGTTCTCGGTTAGCCCAAGCTCGTCCACTTTGGAGAATAGGTCACCAAGCCATTGATCCAGCAACTGCATTTTGTCGACATACAGCCCGCCGTTGGCGCTTTCGGGTCCGTCACGACCAGCACGCGTGTTATCCAGGGGAATCATTGGCCAATATTGGAGAAAGAAAGGTTCTTCATCGCCGGCCAAACGCTCAAGTTCAGACAGGGTTTTGTCCTGAAAGGCTTGGTTCATCTCGTCGTATTTGGCGGCATTCCAACGTTCGCCTGTTTCCATGCGGATTTCGCGGATCGGACCGTCGGTCTCGCCTTCGATTACTGTCATCATCGCGGATGCATCAGGTCTGAACCAATTGTCCAAAGTGTATTTGTCGTCATAATCGCGGATCGCGACAGATACCTGTTCCTTTATGGCATCATCGTTGAAAATGGTCAGTTGTCCTTGCTGGTGTACGGCCATTTGGGCGTAGTCAAAGCCTTGGTTCATGGCCCAGCTTTCAGCGATGTCCCCCATGTGCCATTTTCCCACATGGCTTGTGGCATAGCCCGCCTGTTTCAAAACTTCCGGTAGGGTGACCTCATCGCCGGGCAAGCCAAACCCTGCTATATCCACTGCGGTGTCGCCCATCCCCATCCTTACCGGCAAACGCCCAGTCATCTGTGCCACACGGGTCGGCGTGCATGATGGCTCGGTGTACATACGCACCATTCGCATGGCCTGATCCGAGAAATCGTTGATGTTTGGCGTCTCATAGCCCCGCACTGCATTCAATTCGGGGATGCCCATGTCGCCAAAACCCAAATCATCGATCAACACGCTGATGATGTTTGGAGGATTGCCACCGTTGCCGTCCCTAAACGCGGCCAATGCTTCGTTTACAGCAGCATCATCCTGTGCCCATTGGTCGGCGTGCTGGGCTTGCAGAACGTAAAATTCTGCGTCGTGCTGAATGGGGTTTTCCTGCGCCAATGCCGATGTGGCCACAAGACCTGATGACAAGGTGATTAACCATCCCAGTTTCATTCCGTACTCCCCTTGTATGCAAGATGTTCTCTTGGCCTATGGCTGTCGAGGTATTCTCACATTGAAACATTATGATGTTTATTTCTAAAATTCTACGGTTTACCTCATTGCCAGCTCATGAAGGTTTCGCGCGCCAGTTCCGATTCTGGGCGCAGGTTTTCGATCCCTTCATAGGGCAGGCCAGTGCCAATCTCGGAATGCGGGTATTTGGCGATCATTTTCTGATGGCGTTTGACCATGTCCTGAAACGAGGCCCCGGCCCAAAGGGAATACCCCACCAGCGGGTGTTGTTCGCGCGGGTCGCGATAGATGTTGTAGGTCGGTGCGCCAGCGCCGGGTTGTCCGGGGGCAGGCAGGTGCATCTTGAACTCTTGCTTGACCACAGACCGTAGGACCGGCCCCTCGTAAACATAGACATAATCGCGCCGTCCGTGGCCTTCGCCGTTCAGCAAAAGGGCGGTCTGGTCGATGCCGTCAATTACGCGGTCGCGCGGTATATAGTCAGTCGCCCCCGCGATCCGGGCCATTGTGGTGTAGATATCAGAGACGTGAAAGATATCGCCCGCCGCACTATTGGCTTCGATCACATTGGGCCAGCGGATAAAGGCATCGGTGCGTACGCCGCCCTCAAGATGCTGGGTCTTGCCGCCGCGATAGATCAGTTGGTTCAGGCCTGAGGTGCCCTCGTAGTGATACATCAGGCCATTGTCGGCCATCAGGACGACGATTGTGTTGTCGGCTTCGCCGGTTTCTTCCAGCGCGGCCAGCAGATCACCGATCCAGCCGTCCAGCAATTGCAGCTTGTCCGCGTGAAAGCCCCCGTTGCGTGAAATCGCTTGATCGGGATAGACGAAATTCAGCGGGTATAGCGGCCAGTATTGCAGGAAGAACGGCGCATCTTCAGCCGCAACGCGCTTAAGTTGTTCCAGAGCTTGCTGCTGATAGCGCAGGTTCATGTCTTCGTATTTCGCCTGCGTCCAAACCTCGCCCGCCGCCATGTCGACTTCGCGGGCCACGCCCCCCGCCTCGGCCTCGACACCTGTGACCAGACCGTAGGGTTTGAACCGCGCGTCCAGAAGGAACTGATTGTTCTGTCCTTCGGGTACATAGCCGAGCATGGCATTGGACCGCATCGCCTCGGGGGTCATGAGGCTCAGCTGTACTTGTTGGTGCAGGGGGAAGGCGGCCCAGTCGAACCCCTGATTGTGGGGGTAGGATTGTTCGATATCGCCCTGATGCCATTTGCCGACATGGGCAGTGTTATAGCCTGCTTGTTTCAGGATTTCTGGCAGGGTTACTTCTGAGGCCGGAAGACCCTCGCCCACCAGCGCCACCTTGACCTCCTCCACCCCGGCTCGCACCGGATGGCGGCCCGTCAGCATTGCCGTGCGTGTGGGTGTGCAGGAGGGTTCAGTATACATTCGCATCAGCGACAGACCCTCGGTTGCCAGCTGGTTGATGTTCGGTGTCTCGATCCCCATGACGTAGTTCATCTTGCGGTCGCCCATCTGACCAAAGCTCACGTCATCAATCAGGATGTAAAGGAAATTGGGTGGTTGGCCGCCATTCGCATCGCGGATTTCGGCAAGCTTGGCGTCAATTTCAACATCCTGTGCGTCCCAGGCCGTGCCGAACTGCGCGCGCAGGTATTCGAACTCACCATCGTGAATGATCGGGGTGTCCTGGGCAATGGCCGGGCTGGCGGTCAGGATCAGCAGGGGCAGAAGGGTACAGAGTTTCATGGTCAACCTTTCACTCATTTGTGCGGTCAGGGGCGTGCAGCCGTTTTTCAATACTGCTTCGCAGGTCCGAGACACTTTCGGCCAGATCCGCGAGGTAACGGGTCTGCGTTCCACCTGCGGATCGCGGGGCAAGCGCCAACTCGCGGAGTACCTCGTGGTAATCGGCGCAGATTTGGTCAAACTCCTTGTCCCGCGCGCGCAAAGCCTGCAATTGATGTGCCGCGCCGGGAAACTGTGCTGCAAAGAAGTCATCATCTGTCATTGTAACGGCATCCGCTGGATTCGCCATTCAAACATGCCTGTCCAAGAATATGTCTTGAACGTATTAAACCGCATGCTACCGTAGCAGCATGCCGCCAAGTCCTTACCTTGAAAGGATAGTTCTTGACTGTCGCGACCGACGACACCGCTCAACGGGATGCAGGATCGTTCCCAAAGGAACAGATCCAGACGGCGCTTGATCGCGTACTCGCGTCGAAGGATTTCAAGGGTTCAGCGCGGATGCAGTCCTTTCTGACCTATGTCGTGACCGAGGCGCTTGCCGGACGCACGGATGAAATCCGCGCCAAGACGATTGCCATGGACGTCTATGGTTACAGCACCGATGACCTGTCCCGACGCGAAGGGGTCGTGCGTGTCGACGCGGGTCGCGTTCGGCGCAAACTTAAGGCGTATTACGGGGGGCAAGGCGCGTCGGACCCGGTGGTCATCACCTTGCCCGTCGGCAGCTACGCGCCAGAGTTTCGGTCGGGTGCGACCGAGGTTGGAGGTAAGCGCAACCTGCTGCTGGTCGGAGCGGTAACCGGAGCGGTTCTGCTGGGCCTTGGCGGTTATGTGGCAACCACGCATCTGAGCGGCCGCAATGCGCCACCGACCACCGGCGATCAATCCACGATCTACGATGTTTCTCCGACCCGGGTCGAGGCGATGAACCTGTGTAGCGCTGGTCAGGACCTGATTTTCCCGGTTGTGGATTTACAACGGCTCCGCCCGGCTCTGATGGTGTTTGAAACGGCTATACAGCGGGACCCGCTGTATTACTGCGGCTATGCAGGGGCTGCGCAGGTGGAAACCATGCTTGCCATTTTGCAGTTCTACGATCCTGTCGCAGAGGAGTTGCTTGGCACTGCCGATAAGAATAGCGCCCATGCACTTGAACTGGCCCCGGATGCGCCCTGGGCTTTGTCGGCCAGAGCATGGTCTGAGTTCGCTGCCGGCAATTTCGATCAGGCCGTCAGTCTGAATCACAGGGCAACCAAGCTGGCCCCTAATGATCCACATATTGCGGAATTTGACGCCCTGATATCGCTTTATACTTCTGACTTTGAACGCGTACTTTCACAGGCACAGCATTATCAGGCGCTGGCTGAAGATGGTGGTGGGTCGGTGGCCGGAAACGCGCTGGGTGCGGCGCAGTTTCACACCGGCGACTATGCGGGCTCAATCCGAACCTATGAGAATACGATCGCGCGCGGCGGCCCATTCGGGCCAATTTCAACTGCCTATCTGATGGCCGCACATTGGAAAAACGGTGATCGGGGTGAAGCACGCAGACTGGCCGAATTATACGCCAGGACCTGGCCAAACTTTCCGTTAGAGGCGTTGAAAACCAGGGTATTTGCCGATCCAGGTCCTGTACGGGATCTGACTTCGGCAATGCGCTCCGCCGGGTGGGGAAGTGCAGACCCCACAACCGCCGAGTAAAACCTGACGGTTGTGGGGGGTCAGGGCCGCTTAGGCGGCGACCTGCTCCATCGGCAGTTTGCGGGGATAGGGATCGCCTTGCTTGTACGATCCTGCCGCCGTGAACAGCACATCGGTGGACGAGTTCAGACCGGTTTCCGCCGAGTCCTGAAGAACACCGATAATGAACCCGATGCTGACCACCTGCATGGCCGTTGCGTTGTCGATACCGAACAGGCTGGCGGCCATTGGGATCAGCAACAGAGACCCGCCCGCGACGCCCGACGCGCCGGTGGCTGCAACCGAAGCTATGATGCTTAGGAACAGAGCCGAGAAGAAATCGACCTGAATTCCCATGGTGTGCACGGTCGCCAGTGTCATCACCGTGATGGTGATGGCGGCACCGGCCATGTTGATTGTGGCGCCGATGGGGATGGTGACCGAATAGGTCTCTTCATCCAGATTCATGCGGCGGCACAGCTCCATGTTGACCGGAATATTGGCGGCCGAGCTGCGCATGAAGAACGCGGTGATCCCGGATTCCTTCAAGCAGGTGAAGACCAGCGGATAGGGGTTCTTACGAATGCGCAGGAACACGATTAGCGGGTTCACAACCAGCGCCATGAACGCCATGCAGCCAATCAGCAGCAACAGCAGCTGGCCGTAGCTGGCAACCGTTTCAAAGCCGGTTTCAGCAATGGTCGAGGCCACGATGCCAAAGATACCAATGGGTGCAACCCGGATGATGGCAGCCACGATCTTGGTGATCGCGCCATCCAGATCAGACATCAGGGTCTTGGTCGAGTCGCTGGCATGGCGGAAAACCAGCCCAAGGCCGATGGCCCAGGCGAGAATGCCGATATAGTTGGCCTGCGCCACCGCGTTCACCGGATTGTCCACGATCTTCAACAGGATGTTCTTGACCACCTCTGCCAGCCCGTCCGGGGCGTCCAAAAGCTCGGGCGTGCCGGTCAGGTGCAAAGAGACGGGGAACAGGAAACTGGCGCCCACTGCAACCAGTGCAGCGGCAAACGTGCCGAGAATGTATAACATCACCACCGGCCCCATGCGGGCCTGGCTGTCTTTCTTGTGGTTGGTGATTGCGGCGCAGACAAGGATCAGCACCAGAACGGGGGCGACGGCTTTTAGCGCGTCGACAAAGAAATCACCCAGCAAACCGACGGCTGAACCAGCAGCGGGCCAGAGGGTGGCGAGAAGGGCACCGGCTGCCAGACCGATGATGATTTGCGTAACCAGGCTACCGCGTAGAATAAAGTTCATCGGGACCATCCAGTTTGATTGGGGGCCTGACAGGGGAATTGTCGCTGTTCAGGCACGGTTAATTAATAAGATTGCGGCTATATGGGTCTTTTGGATCCAATTTAAACATCTGGACTTAAGAAATAGGTCCAGATTGAAAATTTCCTTATTGAGCCGCCGTCTCGCACTGCCTGACTGTGGGTGTTTCCGTGGACACGCGCTGCAGGCTCCAGGTGCAGGTTTGAACAGTTAGGCCTGGCAGGTTTGGCACCTGATCCGAAGCCCAAACACTGGTCACCGAAAAACTGAATGGCGTGTTTGCAGCAGCGGGAAAAAACCGCGCAAGTTCTTTCGACGGGAAAGTGCCGCCGCAGGCTTCGAAATAGCCGCTGACCAAGGTGCCCTCGGGGTTCAGAACAACTGATCCGGTATAAAGCGAGTATTCAGCCCCAAGCTCTTGTTTGTCCGTGTATCGCAGGTCGATGGATATGCGGTCTCCGTCCTGAACGATCCCGGCACTCATGGGGTCGGACCAGCTTGAGGGCACGCCACCCGTGGTGCTGTCACAGGCATAGCGCCCTTCGTATTGGCCGGTCAGTGAAAAGCCTTCTGCATATGCTGCACAAGGGATGGCCACAAAAATGGCAAAGGCTGTTTTTCTTAAAATGGGGTTCGAGGTCACAATAGCTCTCCTCTCTGATGCGGACAGAGATTGCGACGTCACAAAATATCAGAGTGCCTATCAATCACCTGGCCAAAATGATGCTGCCACAGGTCCACGCCCAGCTTACCGCTGCGATCAAGCGAAGACCCAACAACCGTATCGGCAATTATGGTCGGTTGCAGGCCCGCGTCAAATAGGGCGAACCCTGCGGCAAGAACGCAGGTGTCGGCCTGGATGCCACAGACCAGCACACGGTCGACTTTCCAGCTTTGAAATTGTGCGATGACTTCCGGGGGCGGGCTGTAGCCGTATTTCAGGACAATATGATCTGCCTGAACAAGGCTTTCGTCGACAGAACGTGGCTTCCACCCAATTTGTCGAAAAAAGGGAACTTTGTCCTCGTCATGGCGTTCAACGGTAGCGACCGAGGGGAATTTGGTCGCCAACAGACGGCTGCGTTCGACCAGCCAATCAGGCGGGTCAAAGCTGGGTTGGACGTCGACAACCAATACGGCCTGTTTCAATCAATACCTCCGATGCTGGCTAAACCGCTTGATGAACCTCGATGATATTGCCCTCGGGGTCGTAGAAGAACAGTTGGTGCCACTCTTTCGCGAATGCGGTGCCATAGTCCGAATACGGAATGCCGTTGTCATCGAGCAGCTTTTTGAACGCCTCGATATCATCGGTGCGAAACGCGATGTGGCCGCGTTCGACAGGGTTGATAGTCTCACCATGTTTGAACGCGACGTCGAGGTTCTTTTCGGCCAGATGCATCTGTATGGCCCCGTCGGTGGCAAAGCGGATCTTGCCGCTATAGCCCTTGTCGTCGGTCTCATCGGGCCGAGGAAAATTCTCGATCGGGATATCGGCCAACCCCAGAACCTGAGTGTAGAAACGGTGCAACCGCTCAACATCGTCCGAGACAAAGTTGATGTGATGGAATTCAAGTTTCATGAAGGCCCGGCCTTTTGATTGGTGGTTGGCGTCAGAAAATCCCAAGAACCAGCGACAGGCAAGCCCTGTATCAAAGGGATTGATATAGCAGGGAAATGCGTGCGCCGTGACAGTCAGAAAACCGTTGCACCGTGTGGGGGATGCAGGGATAGTGAAGGGATCACAAACTACCGGGGGTCTTTGATGAACCCTACCAAGCTGTTTGTTTGCGCATTGATCCCCCTGTTTCTGCCGGGCCCGGCAGCGGCCCAGTCCGACGCGCCGCCGCCAAGTGTGACCGTCGCGCCGGTGACGTTGGAGGATTTGCAGAAAAAGGCCCAGTTTGTTGGCCGGGTCGTGGCGGATCAAAGCGTCGATCTGCAGGCCCGTGTCGAAGGGTTTCTGGAAGAAGTCAATTTTACCGAAGGCGGGACAGTCGCCAAAGGGGATGTGCTGTTTCGCATCGAAAAGAAGAAATACGCGGCCAGTGTGGACAGCGCACAGGCAGCGCTGAAAAGCGCGCTGGCCAGCGCGCAGACCGACAAAGCGGCGCTGGATCGTCAGCAGGCTCTGTTCGATAAGGGCGATGTCCCACAGGCTGTTTTGGACACGGCATTGGCAACCTATGCCGCAGGGCAGGCTGCGGTGGATGAGGCGAGGGCCGATCTGAAAATCGCGCAGATTGATTTGGATTACACGGAAATCCTCAGTCCCATTGATGGGCGCATCGGATTGTCAGCGGTGGATGCGGGCAATTTGGTAAGCTCCGATACCGGAGTTTTGGCAACGGTTAACAGCGTTGATCCGATGCTGGTGAGTTTTTACATCAGCGAGCCGGTCTTGCTGCAAGAACGCCGCAAAGGGCGCATCACGCCGGGCAACATCAAACTGACCACAAACATCAAACTGGCGGATGGGGAAACCTATGCCTCCTCGGGCAAAGTCATATTCGTGGGCGACAGCGTCAGCCAGAACACCGACACGATTGAGCTACGCGCCAGTTTCGCCAACCCTGACGGCGTGCTG
Source organism: Ruegeria atlantica (assembly GCF_013032005.1). Taxonomy (GTDB): domain Bacteria; phylum Pseudomonadota; class Alphaproteobacteria; order Rhodobacterales; family Rhodobacteraceae; genus Ruegeria; species Ruegeria atlantica_A. The sequence continues at coordinate 9,870 of NZ_WQBE01000007.1, read as the reverse complement.
ATCCCCGGTCAATTCGTGACCGTGGGTTTGGCCGGTTCAGAGGAGCCCAAAGTGCTGACCGTTCCGCGCAACGCTGTGCAGTTCGACAAGCAGGGTTATTTCGTGTTTTCGGTCGACGGTGACGGCAAAACCCACCGGCAGAATATCGAGATCGGCACTCAGACCGCGACCCGCACTCAGGTGGTATCCGGGCTGAGCGAAGGCGACCGTGTGGTGGTGCAGGGACTTCAGAAAATACATGACGGGCTGGTCGTGAAAGCAGTAGACAGTCAGGGTTAGGGGCCGGTTTGATCGCACGCTACTTCATCGACAGGCCGCATTTTGCAGCCGTGATTGCGATCCTGATGGTTCTGTTCGGCGCGGTCTGTGTACGCCTGATCCCGATTACCGAATACCCGCATATCACGCCGCCGCAGATCTATGTGGATACGTCTTACCCGGGGGCGGACGCGCAGGTCATTCTTGAATCCGTCGCCACCCCCATCGAAGAGCGTGTGAACGGCATTCCGGGCATGTTATCGCTGTCGTCCAAAAGCTCGAATGACGGCACCTATATGCTGAACGTGTCCTTTGAGCTAGGCACTGACCCCGACGTGGCGGCTGTTGAGGTGCAAAACCGCGTGGCGCTGGCCAGTTCCGAACTGCCCTCGGCCGTATTGCAGCAAGGGGTCGAGGTTACCAAGCGGTCAGGCAACATGATTGTGGTGATCAACCTGACCTCGCCCGATGGATCGCGGGATGAGCTGTTTCTCAGCAATTTCGGTGCTGATTTCCTGCACGACCCGTTGCAGCGATTGCCGGGGGTAGGGACGGTGTCGCAATTTGGTCAGCTGGAATACAGCATGCGGGTCTGGATCAATCCGGTGCGTATGGCCGCGTTGAATATCACCGCGTCCGAGGTTGCCGACGCCATCGAGGATCAGAACGTCATCGCCGCCGCCGGACAGGTCGGGGCTCCGCCATTTGCCGAGGGACGAACCGATTTCCAGTTTAAGCTGCGGGCTGAGGGGCTGCTGCGCGATGCCGAGGAATTTGGGCGGATCATTGTCGCCTCGAACCCCGACGGGTCAGTCACGCGGCTTGAGGACATCGCTCGAATCGAGCTGGGCGCGGCCACCTATTCCGGGTCGACCAAGCTGAATGGCAAGGACTCGGCCACAATCGCCGTCTATCAGGAAAGCGCCGCCAACGCGCTTGAGATTTCAGACTCACTGCGCGCCTTGATGAAGGATCTGTCGGCGAAATTTCCCAAGGGCGTGTCGTATGAGATCACCTATGACGTTACTGAAGCGGTGCGTGTTTCGATCCGCGATATCATGACGACGCTGGCCCTGACGGCGGGGCTGGTGATTGCGGTGACCTTTCTGTTTCTGGCCAGCCTGCGTGCAACCATCGTACCGGCCATCGCCATCCCGGTGTCGCTGCTGGGTGCTGTGGCGCTGATTTATGCCATCGGGTTCAGCGCCAACATGATCACGCTGTTCGCTTTGGTTCTGGCCATTACCCTGGTGGTGGATGACGCGATCATCATCATCGAGAACGCCGAACGTATCCTACGGGATGAGGGGCTGGACCCGCGTGCGGCGACCCTGAAGGCGATGTCTCAGGTCAACCGGCCGATCGTGGCGACGACCTTTGTTCTGGCGGCCGTGTTCGTGCCGGTGTGCTTCTTTCCCGGCGTGACGGGGACGATCTATTTCCAGTTCGCGCTGACGATCATCTTTGCCTTTGTCCTGTCTGCGGTGAACGCCCTGACGTTGGCACCGGTCTTGTGCGCGATGATGCTGAAAACTGACAGCAAGCCCATCGGTCCGCTGGCGATTGTTCCGGCAGTGATTGTCTGGCTACGGCGCCAATACCTGCGCCTTGTGGCGCTGATGCTGCGTTATATGGCGGTGTCGCTGCTGGTGTTTGCCGGGGCCGTCGGCGTGACGGTGTATCTGTTCAAAACTGTGCCCACCGGCCTGATTCCGCAGGAAGACAACGGCGTTCTGATGGCGTCGATGGAACTGCCGGACGGGGCCTCGTTACAGCGTACCCAGGCTTTCATGGCGCAGGTGGGCAATCTGATCGAACAGACGCCAGGGGTTGCAGCGGTCACAACGGTCTCGGGTCATTCCATGCTGGCCGGGGGGCGTTCGAATGTGGGCATGGCCATTGTTACGCTCACCCCATGGGATCAACGCACCAGTCCGGATTTGCAGTGGTACGCCATCATGCATGGACTTGAACGACAGCTGGCGACATTGCCAGAGGGGGTCTCATACGTGTTTCCCTTTCCAACCATTCACGGGTTGGGCTCGACAGGGGGTATCTCGGTCCAACTGCTGGATCTGGGCAAAGGCGACGGGGCACAATTGGATGCGGTAATGAACGGCTTTGTAACCGCCCTGAATGCCGCGCCCGAGTTTTCGCGTGCACATGGCGATTTCTCGGCCCAAAGCCCGCAATACAAGCTGTCCATCGACCGAGACCGTGCCGAGACGCTGGGCGTCAGCGTGGCGGATATCTTTACCGCGTTGCAGGCCAATCTTAGCTCGTACTTCGTGGACAACTTCATACTGGACGAGCGCGTCTATTGGGTGGTGATTTCAGCCGATGCCGAATTCCGTCAGACGCTGGATGACGTGGATAACATCTATGTCAAAAACAGCGCCGGAGACTCGCTGCCCGTGCGCAATTTCGTCAGCAGCGAACCGGTCCTCGCACCGGACACGATCCCGCGCTACAACCTGTTCACGGCCGCCTCGGTCAGTGCGCAATTGGCTGAAGGGGTCAGTTCGGGCGACGGAATCATCGCGATGCAGGCGATTGCCGACAAGACGCTGCCTGATGGGTTTCGGATCGACTGGTCGGGTGTCACCCAGCAAGAGGTGAAGGCACAGGGGCTTGTGCCCTTCATCATGCTGTCGGCGCTGGTCTTGGCCTATCTGTTTCTTGTGGTGCTGTATGAAAGCTGGATTCTGCCGCTGTCGATCATCACGTCGGCGGTCTATGCCCTGTTGGGCGCGTTGATCCCATTGGTGGTATTACCGTTCCTGACCAGCAATATCTTTGCGCAGGTGGGGATGGTGCTGCTAATCGGGTTGGCCGCGAAAAAGGCGATCATGGTGGTCGAATTTGCCAATCAGCAACGTGAAAGCGGGGCCAGCATTAAGGACGCGGCCCTGAAGGCGGCTGAAATCCGGTTCCGGCCGGTGACGATGACGGGCCTGTGTTTCATCGTGGGGGTTATGCCTCTGGTTCTGTCCAGCGGGGCAGGGGCGGCGGCGCGGGTCTCGGTGGGGTATCCGGTACTGTTTGGCATGATCCTGGACAGCACGCTGGGTCTGCTTATGATCCCGGTGCTGTATGCGGCATTTCAGACCGTTCGGGAATGGCTGTCTGGGTTGCGAACTGCCAACGAGTAGTTCCCGCAAGACTTGAAAATTGTTGCAGTCTTCCGGGGTTTCTCGGATGCTGAACGGCACGGAAACCGAGGTGGGCCCACGCAAAATGTCGCTGCAAGACCCCTTTACGGATCTTAAAATCGAACGGCAGGACAGCGGGTTTTACAAGGGCTACAACCTGCCGATTGCGCTGGTCAGCAAGATCGCGGTCTCGTTGCTGGTGCTATGGGCGTTGGTCTGGCCGCTGAATGCGAATGACACGCTGAGGTCGTGGAAATCCGGGCTGCTGAGCGAGTTCAACGTCTTCTACAACCTCTCGGTCGCGTTGTTTGCGTTCTTTCTGTTTGTGGTTGCTCTCCTTCCTGCCACCGGGCGTATGCGGTTGGGGGGTGATGATGAGCGGCCCGAATTCACCAACTTCTCATGGTTTTCGATGATGTTCGGGGCCGGGCTGGGCGTAGGGCTGATGGTATATGCCACGGCAGAACCACTAGGCCTGTGGGAATCAAATCCGCTGACCATGTCTGGTGAAGTCGCCCCGAAAAGCGCCGAGGCGATTCAGGGTGCCTATCGCTATACCTTTCTGCATACAGGGTTCCACGCTTGGGCAATCTACGTGGTGACAGGGTTGAGCCTGGCCTACTACGCCTATACTCGCGACATGCCTCTGACGATCAGAACGGCGCTGACGCCGCTGCTGGGCGAGTATTCCAACGGGGTTGCGGGCCACGTGATCGACATATTGGGTGTGGTGGCGACCATCCTCGGGGTGGCGGTGACCATCGGGTACGGAGTGTCGCAGCTTGTCGACGGCGCCTTCCTGATCACCAGTGCGCAGTGGTTGATGGAAGGGGTCATGAAACCCTCGACCGCTGGTCTGATTGCGGCGCTGGCGTTAGTCATGATGATGTCGACCCTTTCGGCGGTGTCCGGCGTGGGGCGAGGGGTGAAGTACCTTTCGAACCTCAATCTGATCCTGTCACTGATTCTTCTGGCGGTGTTCATTTTCTTTGGCTCGTTTTCTTTTGCGATCAGGATCTATGGGCAGGCATTGGTGGACTATATCGTCAATTTTATACCGCTCAGCCTTCAGGCCCATTCCCCGATGTCCCAATCCGAGTATGCCGCAGCCCTGCCACCTGAAGCCGCCCCCTTCGTGGCCGAGCTATTTCCCGGCGCTACTGATGCCTGGGACACGCGTGACAGCTTCTTGGCAGGGTTAAGCGGGGACTTGGCCGACCTGCCTGACACGACAAAGCAGGCCGCCTATGATGCAGGTACACCGGGGCGGCTGTTCGGCTGGCAATCGGGCTGGACGACCTTCTATTGGGCGTGGTGGATTGCCTTTTCCCCTTTTGTCGGTCTGTTTCTGGCCCGCATCTCGCGTGGGCGCACAGTGCGCGAATTCATCCTTGGTGCAGTGGTTGCACCGTCTTTGGTTTGTTTTGCCTGGATGACCATTCTGGGCGGCTCGGCCATTGATCTGGAACTGAACGGAGACGCCGATGGCGCCATTCTCGCGGCCTCGACCACAGCGACGCTGTTTGTGACGCTCAGCGAGATGATCTCGGGACATCTGCTGGTAATCATCAGTTTTATGTGCGTGGTGCTGACCATGACCTTTCTGGTCACGTCAGCGGATTCCGGCATCCTGGTGATGAACACGATTATGTCCGGCGGGGCCGAAAAAACCGGGGTCATGCACCGTGTTTTGTGGGGCGGATTGCTGACGCTGGTGATTGGAACCCTGCTGATGGCCGGGGGCGGTGGGCTTGAGGCATTGACCAATTCCATGATCATTGGTGCGCTGCCTTTTAGCGTGGTCTTGTTGCTGATGTGTGTCTCGCTGGCCAAGGCGATGATCAATGATCTGCGGCGTGCGCGCCACGAAGAAAACGAGACTGAAACCTAATCTTATCTGAGCGTGACCTTCAGGGGCGCATCAGATTGGATCGACTAGCACCGTCGAGAAAACTGACTGATCCTGGGAATGATCTGCGCCTATTTGGTCGAGAAACAGATCGAAAAAGCAGCGCCGTCATGCGTCGGTAGTAACGAGATATCCGCACCATGTGCCCGCAGTGTATTGCGCACGATGGACAGCCCCATACCAGTCCCGCCCTGATCGCGTTTGGTGGTAAAGAACGGATCAAATACCCGCGCTGCATTGCCGGAGGAAATTCCTGGCCCATCATCGCTAAGCCGCAGGATCACTTCGGTATCGTCTCCTGTTGCCGACAGGGTCACAACCTGCGCGCCATGTTCTTGCGCGTTGCCGAGCAATTGGCGCAACACGACCAGCAAGCCATTGGAACCAATCGGGATAATTAGATCGCCGCCGTCAAAACGCATTTCGAGAGTGGGAAAATCGCGGCACAATGCGTCTTGCACGGCGTTCAGACAGGTCACCCCCTCATGACGCGACTCGCGCGCGCGGGCTACCTGACGCATGGCGTCGATCTGCTGTTCCATCTGCACGCCCGCGCCGGCAATCTGGTCCACTAGCCTCAGGTTTTCAGCCGATAGCGTGTCATCATCGCGCAGTAATTCCGTCGCTACCCTAAGTGTTGCAACAGGCGTCTTCAGCTCATGCGTGACATGGTCCGAGAAACTGCGGATAGTGGTTTCACGGTTGCGCAGGGTTTCGGCCATGTCGATGACGCGCTGGGCGGTGGTGCCAAGCTCCTGAGTGCCAAAACGTGAGGGCGGCGAGAGGGGATCGGCGGGGTGCCGAACAACCTGCGTGGCAAAACGTTCCAGCGCAAAGATCGGTCGCAGCAATAGCCGCACCAACAACCAGCCTAGAACAGCCGTGGCCGCCGTGATGATCACCGCCAGCAAAACGGCGGCATTGCGATAGCCCAGTTCCTGTCCCAGATACCGAAACGCAACCAGCCCGGTCAGGGACAACAGCAATGTGCCGCATAGGGCGCCGCCCAGCACGAAGGCAAGGCTGGGGCGCCACTTGCGCCTCATGCCGCGGTGTCCTGAATGCGGATGCCGACACCATGCACAGTTTCGATCACCCCAGTGCAACCGGCCTGCGCCAGCTTACCCCGCAAGTTGCGTAGATGGCTGTCCAGAGTACGGTCCGAGACTTGCGACAACGCCCCCCAGACCGCCTGTATCAGCTGCGCGCGGGTGTGTACCTGACTGGGACGTTCGACCAGAGTGGCCAGCAAAGTGAACTCGGTTGCGGTCAGCGATACGGCGTTTCCGTCCAACCTGCAGACATGCGCGCCTGGGTCCAGCGTGATCCGCCCATGGGTCAAGGTTGGGCTGGATCGCGACCCGGATGCACGTTTCAGGATCGCGCGCACCCGCGCCACCAGCTCACGCGGGCTGAAGGGTTTGGTGACATAGTCATCCGCGCCCATTTCCAGGCCCAGTATCCGGTCAATCTCATCATCGCGCGCGGTCAGGAACAGGATCGGAACCTCGGATCGGGCGCGGATGCGGCGGCAGACCTCGAACCCGTCCATCTCGGGCAGGCCAATATCCAGGACGATCAGATCCGGTGCTTCGCGGGCGGCGTGGGTCACGGCCATCTGGCCATCGCTGGCGGTGATCACCTGAAAGCCGGCGCGTTCCAACGCCAGACCAGCCAGATCGCGCAGGCGGGGATCATCGTCAACCAACAGGATTTTCATTGCGCCTCGCCTTTGGGGTTCGCTGTAAGATAGCCATTCACACGTGCGGTGCGAAAGTCCCATTCGCGCCAGTTCGGATGGGTTGGGGCGGGATGCACACAGCTTTGCGCCCAGTCGGGAATGTGCATGATTGGCTGTTTGGCAATCTGGGTAGAAATTGCCTTGGAGGCCGAGTGCCCCAAACCACACAGATAGGTCCAGTCGGTCCGGGTCGCAGTATCCGAATCTGCAGCACGCGACAATGTATCCGCCGCAATCAGCGCAGCGAAATTTATGAACGCACAGATATAGAGGGTTCCCACGCTCAACATAGTGACCCGCAGCATCAACCAGACAGACGAACGCCCCCTTTGCACCTGCCAGGCCACCATGGCCAACCCAATTGCCACCAATCCCATCCAGATCAGCGCGTAGATTCGTAGGTAAGTCAGGCCAAACGCGTCGATATACAAGTCCAACCGGAACGCTGCGGACAAGGTCAGCAAAACGTTCTGCGCCAGCCATACAAGCAACAAGGGTTTCAACGCTGAGCTTTGCCCAAGAAAGGGGCGCACCGCCAGTGCGAAGGCCCCGGCCAGCAAGGCCGTCATCAGCAGGGGGTAAGCGCCGCGATGGGCATATGTGGCGTGGCTCATACCTTCGGGCAGGGCGGCGGTGCCGAACAGGATCGAGATGTCCATGATGCTCTGCGCCGCCAACATGAGGTTGAACAGAACCAATGCCCTGAAAACCGATCCGGCATTCAATAGGAGTGACATGTTCCAGCTTAGGGTGGGGGCTGCCATAGGCGCATCCGGCGCGGGGGCTGTCAGGAACGGCCAGATCAACAAGGCCAGCCCGCCCCAGAACGTGATCCGGCGGATCAGCACAAACAGGTCGAAATCGACCTTAAGCACTCGGACCAAAGCATGTTCCAACACCGGATTAGCACTGATCAGCAACGCCCCAAGCACGAAGAAGCCACCCAACGGAAAGGCCCAGTTGCGGATGAATACATGAACGATTGAACGGCCGGTTTCGCCATGTGCTACCGGATTACGGCGCCATCCCCGAACGTGCGTTGCGCATTCCTTCAGCCCGGCAGTCGGAACCCTTTTGATCAGGCGCAATACTCCACCGGCCAGCCAGGGAAAGAGCTTGCGGTATTTGACCTCTGGTGGGATTTGCAACAACACGATCGCGCTGAGCAGCCCCGCGATCAGGAAGGTCACCGACAAAAGCTGGACATGTTCTACCAAGGGTAGAGTGGCCAGCATCAACACAGCTGAGGGCACCAGTAGTTTTGAGCGGGTGGGCTTGTTCACCCAGACGGCAGCAAAGATGCACCAAGCGAAAAGGGCCAGTGAGAGCCCGGGTTTGTGGCCCCAGAACAGTAGATCGCCCAGCAGAACAAGCAGGATCAGTGCAGTAACCCGCGGAAACCTTCGGACGCCGTCCAGCACGTTTCCCGGGGTCGCAGGCGGGGGCGTTGGGTCAACCGACGTGCCACTTTCACTGGCCAGCCACCAGCCATCATGGGCAAGTGAGCGGGGCACCCCCCGGATTATAAGTTCATTGGGCATATCAGCCTCCTGCTTGAGTTTCCTCAAGATTGCAGGGGCAGATCGCAGAACCTTTGCAGCAGTTGTGCAGAATTCGTGCAGATTGGCCCGGACCTACGGGCCCGGCAAGGGGTGTCTGGCAGGTTAGTGTGGCGCGCCGTGATCCCTAAGTTCTCCGGCAAATCGGCAGCTGCGAACGGCCTCGGGCGTGGTGGAATACTGCGCCCTGAAAGCCCGCCCCAGGGCAGAAGCTGATGAAAACCCGGTTGCTGTTGAAATCTCAAGCTGTGGCATGTCGGTATAGCGCAGCAAGCTGTAGGCGCGCTCAAGCCGCAGCTCGCGATAGGTGGTCAACAATTTGACACCGGTCTTGTTCAGAAACCGCCGCTGCAATTGACGGGTCGAGGCCCCAAGCGCCTGCGACAGGTCCGAAATTTTCAGCGGGTCTTCGACATTGTTCAGCATCTTTTCGATCACCTGCCGGACCATCGGATCAGCCCCGGACCGTTGGATCAGGCGGTTGGCCAAATGGCTTGCACAGCCGCGTTTTGGTTCGGTCAGGCCAATGTAGCCGCGTAGACTTTCGGCTAGATGTTCACCGTGGTCCAATGCTACGAATTCCGCCAGCAGGCGCAGGGCGCTCAGTTTGGTTGCGGCACTGTGTACCCGCCCATCGGGTGATTTGTGCGTGGGTTTGTGACAGTCGGCAAGTCCGATCTCCTGCGCTGCGGCCGAGAAATTCGGATGGATGGCGGCGAGGGGCTCATCAGTCTTCGCGCTGTGCGCCAGCAGCAGAGCAGCCCCCCCGACCAGAATGGAGCGTGACGCCAGATTCAGTATCTGCGCAACGCGGGTCTTGTCCTGTCTGGCGCAGTGCCAAGGTTTGTGAATGTCGCCCCAGAAAATCGCAGTGCGACCCGCCCAATACAGGGGGTCGCCAGTAAAGGCTTCGGATGTATTCCGAATGGTGACGGCATAGGTGTGATCTTCGACAAGATCATTCAGAGCATGAAAAAACTCGGTAACCATTTCGGCCGGACCATCGGCCTCGGGATCGTTTAGAAAAACGTCGATACTTCGCAGCCGTTCAGAGGCCGTTCGGGCCAACTGTACGTGGTTGTTGCCGAGGACATAGTGTTTCATTTCTCCTCCCCCTGCCTGATTTGGCTGCGTTGTTTTGGTCGATGTACCCCCCGCCTTTTGGCGGGGGGTGTGATTTACTCAGCTGCGTCGAGGTATGCGTCCATTGGTGGGCATGTGCAGACGAGGTTTCTGTCGCCATATGCGTTG
>NZ_WQBE01000006.1 GCF_013032005.1 Ruegeria atlantica | reverse complement strand
GATCAATCGCTTAACACACTCAACCCGTCAGAACCATAAAACATTGGGGTGAGAGCTGAAAATCCTGCTCCCGTAGCTGAGAAAAACCACGCCGGAGCGGGGTAAATCAGCGAAAAAGCACGCCAGAGCTTAATGCATGCAGCAGAAAGCGCCGTGCTTAACGTCTTTCATCATCGTGTCGAAATCCTTCCCGCGCATTTCGATCAAAGTTTGGTGGTCTCCGGCTTCGAACCAAACCCTGTCGAGGCCAGTGAGACTGTTGTCCACAACAGTCGGCAGATCATAGGCATCGCCTACAGGTGGTATCGCGCCAAGGGCGCAATCATCAAACAATTCGCGCATTTCGGATTCAGGAGCTAAACCAAGGCGCCGATCCATCATCGATTGCAGAGCAGTGAGGTCGACCTGATGGTTGCTGGGCAGCACTGCAAGTATGGGCCCCTCTTCCATGTGAATTAAGACGGATTTGGCAAGGTGGTCGCCGGGAACATGTGCCGCTTCTGCACATTCGCTTGCAGTAGCGGCATAGGGATGCGGGACAGTATCAAACGGAAGCCCCTGGGAGTCCAAATGGTGCTTCAGACGAGATGCAATAGTCATGGTGCCCTCCATTTCATAGAAGGCGTCCCGGACGCGAAGCGTGTCACGGTGCGCACCCAGGGCGCAATTTTGTGTATGAGCTCATATTGTGCGCCCAATCAGTCGATCCGGCAAGGGGGGGTGCAGTCGCAATGATCAACCCTGATGTAGGCTGTTCAAGTATTAAAGAAGGTTGGGAGGGCTCTGCTTGCCTTGTTTGTTGCGGTGATGAGGTTGCCATGAATATCTAACACATGGCTCTTGGCGTCCTAATCGTATGAGACGACAACGCGTGTCAAAAAATTCTTGCAGCCTGCCCCTCGCTCTGCCCGACACGCCTTAATCGGTACGAGGAGCGGCGAGATTGTCGATATACTTACAAACTTAGGGTCCGAAGCCTGATACTGAACCAGTCATGCCTGTTTAGATTTGACTAGTTTGAGCATTTATTTGGCTTCAAACACCTTTCGCGCCACACGGAAGCATTCCAGCGCCTGGGGTACACCGCAATAGATGCCGATCACGTGGATGATGGCCCTGATTTCCTCCTTCGAGACGCCATTGTTAATCGCGCCTTTGCAGTGGATTTCCCATTCGTGCATCTTCCCCAGCGCGCCGATCATCGACAGGTTCATCATCGATCGGGTCTTGGCGTCGATCACGCTGTCGCCCCAGCCAAAGCCCCAGCACCAGGCTGTCATGGCCTCCTGAAACGGGCGCGTAAAGTCATCCGCGGACGCCAGGTTCTTTTCTACATATTCGGCCCCGAGCGTGCCTTTGCGTTGTTCCAACCCTTTGAGGAACAGGTCTTCGTCGAAAATGTCTGCCATTTGGGGTCTCCGGTTCTTTAGCGCGTCAGACGATGTTTGTAGAGGTGATCATAATGCGGTTTCATCCGGCGATGCACCTGTTTGACCCGATCAGGCGCCTCTTCGATTGACACATATTTGCGAGGTTGCGGCGCCAACCCGGTCGAGTTCGCGAGATTGGCGTGAAACGACCCGCCATCCCACCAACTATGTGCCGAAGGATCGCCACCGGCTTCCCAGTTCAAGGCGTCTTCGATAAAAGGAATGCCCACTGCGTCACAGAACTTCTCTGTCATTGCACGGGGGTCTTCCAGCAGATCATCGCTGTCAATCACAGGCGGAGGGGTGCCGTTCAGGGCGGTTAGCAAGTCGAATAAGGCACGCTGTTCGGGGAAGCCAACCTCTCCTTCCGCGAAGTCTGGCCAGCGCTTGAACATCGAGGTGATCGTTTTGGCCGGGTCGCGGATCAAGAAGGCATGATTGAAGTGGGACAGGAACTCGGCATCCCACATATGGTTGATGTAGTGCGGAAAGTCCTTGATGAAGACCGGCGCATTTTCGGCTCGGGCCTTGATGTCCTGCCACACTTTCCCAAGCGTCAGGCCGGGCGTTGTGACATCCCCCGGTTTGAACCGGTGCCAAAGTGGGTCTTCTCCCTGATACCACGCCTCGCCGAAGGGTTCGTGCAGGCAATCCAGATCGCCGCGCTGGCGCATCATCCATTCAAAGGCCGTTGAAGTGGATCGGGGCACCGCCCAAAGCGCGAGTATTCTGTGCATGGGTTTCAGCCCTCTTTGATCTACAGGCTTTTCAGAAGCCGACCCAATGGTGTCGCGGGCCGCAAGTCAAGGGATCTGAAGATGCGCCAATAGAGCGCGATGTCGTGGCCGACTACAGGTTTACCCAAGGCGGCCTCCAGATCGTCTACCAAATGCAGGGGGCGTTGTGGCAGACCGTTCGGACCCGTGCGGAAATTGCACATACCGTTGATAAGGATCGCATCGGCATTCGGGGCTTGCTCGGCAACGTATTCGAAGCTTTTGAGCGCCAGATCGCCTTCAAAGACCCAGCGATAACTGTTCACATCATCTTGGCTGGCAAACCATCCCTGATCGTGGAAATTGCCGGCATACAAAACATCGAACCCGGCTTCTTGAAGGAACCCGACTGTGCCTTGCCACCATTCCGGCCAATGATAGGCAGCGTTCAACGCCACCTTCTCCACATTCATTTCGCGCAGCGCTTCGATCATGGCGTATCCTGCCATATGAAACTGCGAGCCGTATTTGTCGGACAGATCCGCGCAATGCTGTCGTACGCCTTCAACGCCCAGCCCGCAGGCATGCACCCAGTTCGACCCGACCTGACCGCACACATCGACGCCGTTTCGGGACATGCAGTGGACAAAATCCTCAAGCATCCCGAAATTCTGTTTTCGCTGATCCAGCCCATGCACATATTCTGGAACATGCAGCATCCAGCCATGTACCCCTACGGTGCCCGGGCTGATGCGCAGGAAATCGGATGGAGCCGCATCGAAGTCGAACGGAGGAGAGGTAAAGCCCACCTGATGCGGAAATAGCTTGTGCTCCGGTCGCCAGTCTTCGGGCATCAGCATGGGTGGATCACCTTGATCATCAGTCCACCGCCTCACGCATCCATTGTTGTAACCGGGCAATCGAGTGTTCCGACATCACACCGCATCTGGGGTCCAGCACCAGTGGACCAGGGCGATAGCCACGGGATTTCAGGCCCCGGTGAACGCTTTCGACCAGATGGATATCTTCTTCGACCGTGGTTTCGCGATCCTGCACGGCCAATTGACGGATCACCGCACTTTCCGACCCGCCTTCGGTATACCAGCCGCGCCAGACGGTGCAGTGATCGGCATCGACCGCGCGCCAGTGGTAAGTATTCAGCACATTGCCCGGGTAGCATTGGAATGAAAACATCGGCCACAGGAACCACGACTGATAATCACCTGCATGAGGCACCGACATGTCGATGGGATAGGTCATCTTGTCGAGGCTCTGGCATTCCGTCGTGTGGCGCAGCACGTAGCCGCCGCTTGGATCGGGTTGAATGTCATAGGTCTCGGGTTTGACCACGCCTTCGGCAAAGGTCGGGTGATTGGTTGGGCAGTGATAGCATTCCGAGTAATTCTCGATACTGACCTTCCAGTTGCAGTTCTCGGGTATCTCGACCCATTCCAGCGGTTCCAGATCGTCGATGTGAGGGACGAAGGCGCGGATTTCTTCGCGCACGCCGGGGTACCATTCATCCATTGGCGCGGCGTCATCGTCGAGATTGACGAAGATGAAGCCGTTGAACACTTCGGTCCGGACAGAGGTCAGGCAGATGGTGCTACGGTCAAAGCCGGGGACGGATTTGATGTTGGGCCCTGCGCGCAGCTGGCCGGACAATTCATATGTCCACGCGTGGTAGGGGCAGACGACGACGCGGGTGTTTCCGGCGCCGGTGACCATCTCGTGCGCTCGATGCTGACAAACGTTGTAAAAGGTGCGGATTTCTCCGTCGCGACCCCGAATGCAGAACAGGTTCTGCCCGGCAATCGTGAAGGCAAAGTAGTCCCCTGTTTCGCGGACTTGCGCCACGTGCCCGGCGAATTGCCATGTTCGGGCCAGAAGGCCCTGCATCTCTTGCGTGAAAATCGCGGGGTCGGTGTAGTATCGCGCATCAAGCGAACGTGTCAGCGGGGCGTTCATTCGGGCTCCTCCGCGTAGAGGCCAAGCTGGTGCCTGCGTTGATGAAACCGTTCCACCCGCTCGACAATCTCATCGCTGGAAACCGCGATCACGAAGGACAGCAGCGTTTCCAACAAAGCGATGGTAGATACGGAGGACGGGAAGAATTGCGGCGTGTCAGCAGCGACGACAAAGCCATGCTGCGCGTTCAGGATTACTGGGCTGGCGGGGCTGTCGGACAGGCCGATGACAGTCAGGCCCTGCTGCCGCGCCAGTTTAATTGCGTCGATCACTTCGGTCCGGTAAGGGTGGCAGGTGATGGCGATCAGCACATCCTGTTCGTCGGCCCAGGCCAGATCGTCGACCGGGGTCGAGCCGGGGCGAGGGATGGCGTGAAATTGCTTCATGCCCGTAGAGGCCAGATAGGTAAAGTTGCGCGCGTTCGCGTTATTGACGCCAACACCCAGCGTGAAGATCTGGCGACAATTCCAGATATCCTCGGCGGCGGCTTTCAGTCGGTCGGCGTCGATTCCGGCAAAGGTGTCTTCGATGTTGCGGATCGCGGCGCCGATCATATCGGCATAAAGGCCGCCCAGCTCACCCGACTTGCCAATGGTTTGCAACCAGCGCGCGCGATCGGGAAACGACACGGTGCCTTGGCGAATCGCGTCGCGAAATGGGGCGCGAAAATCCTCGTAGCCTTCGAAGCCCACCTGCCGAGCCATCCGCACGAAGGTGTTGGGTTTCACATTGGCAGCCTCGGCAATCTCGCGCACGGTCGAAACCCCAACATCCGTGGGGTTTTCCAGCACGTAACGCGCGGCTTTCTGTGCCTCGGGCGTCAGGGCGTCCCACTCTTCGGTGAGGCGGTCGAGAACGATTGATGATACATTTGTGTCATTCATGATTGACGATGGTACATTTGTGGAATTAGCCTGTCGAGCAGAAACGCGACTCGGGAAGAGGAAAAATCATGTCCGAGAAGAATCTGCCGTCACATGCCCGCGTGGTGATCGTGGGCGGAGGTGTCATGGGGGTCGGTCTGGCCTATCATCTGGCGCATGAAGGGTGGGGCGAGGATACTGTCCTGCTGGAAAAGGCTGAACTGACCAGCGGCAGCACCTGGCATGCGGCAGGGCAGATCACACATTCAACATCGAGCTTTGGGCTGGGCAAATGTGTGGACTACAACATCGGTTTGTATTCAGGTGCGCTTGAGGCAGAGACCGGCCAGCCGGTGACATGGCATGGCTGCGGATCGTTCCGACTGGCCTATACTGAGGATGAGATGGACTGGTTGCGCCACACCCTGTCCGTTGGTCGCTCGCTTGGGTTCAATATCGAATTAGTCGGCCCTGAGAAAGTGGCGGTACTGCACCCGTTTTACAATCTCGACGGTGTATTGGGAGCGCTATACACGCCCGACGATGGCCACGTGGACCCGACCAACGTCACCATGGCGATGGCAACTGGCGCGCGTCTAAAGGGTGTGCGCATCTTCCGCAACTGCCGCGCCACCAACATTACGCAGGCTGGGAATGGGGAGTGGGTGATAGAGACCGAACAGGGCACCATAACTTGTGAGCATGTGGTGAACGCTGGCGGCACCTATGCCCGTCAGATGGGCGAATGGTCGGGGCTACAACTGCCCATGACTTCGATGACCCACCATTACTTCGTGACCGAACCGGTGCCGGAGTTCCAGAACCTGGACACCGAACTGCCGGTGATCCGCGACGATCGCAAAGTCTCGGGCTATATCCGGATGGAGCAGCAGCGCGGGCTGATCGGGATTTACGAAAAAGAGAACCCGAACTCGGTCTGGCATGATCATTGCCCCTGGGAATACGAAAACTGGTTGTTCGATGCGGACTACGACCGGGTGATGCCGTGGCTTGAAGAAAGCCTGAACCGGATGCCGATCTTTGCTGAACTGGGCATTCAACGCGACGTACATGGCGCGATTTCGCATCCCCCCGATGGCAACCCGTTGATCGGCCCTGCGCCGGGTGTTCGGAACTATTGGTGTTGTTGCGGAACGCAGATCGGCATCGGCTGGGGGCCAGGTCTGACCCGTGAGCTGGCGCGCTGGATGGTGCATGGGGCGGCGGATATTTCGATGCGCGAATTCGACCCGCGCCGGTTTGGGGCGTATGCCAACAAGGACTGGCAGGTGATCAAGGCTGAGGAAGACTACTGCCTGCGCCATGAAATCCCTTTCCCGCATTTCAATCGCCTGGAAGGCCGCCCGATCAAGCCGTCGCCGCTGTATGAACTGCTGAACTCCAAAGGCGCGGTGCATGAGGAGGTGTATGGTTTTGAGCGCCCCCGCTGGTTCGCACGGGACGGGGTCGAACAGCGCGATCACTATTCCTTCCGCCGCACGCCGGCAGACGACATGGTCGCAGCTGAGGTCAAAGCGGTCCGCGAACGCGTCGGTATCATGGATGTCACCGCTTTCACCAAGGTCGAGGTCTCTGGCCCGGACGCCTATGCCTTGCTGGACCGGTTGACCGCCAACCGGATGCCGCAAAAGGTCGGTTCCATCACACTGACGCATATGCTGAACCGACGCGGGCGGATCGAATTGGAGACGACGATTGTCCGCATGGCAGAGGACCGCTTCTATCTGGTCTGTGCAGCTTTCTTTGAACAACGCCTACTGGATCATCTGGCACACCAGTGTGCTGATGAGGATGTGCAGATCACCGCTCTGTCTGCCGACTGGTCGGCCTTGTCACTGAACGGTCCCCGGTCACGCGACGTACTGTCCCGCTGCACTGATGCGGATTTGAGCAATGCCGGTTTCCGCTGGCTGTCGGCACAGGAGATCACCGTCGCGGGGCACAAGGTCTGGGCCTTCCGCATGTCCTATGCCGGGGAACTCGGCTGGGAGCTGCACATGCCCAACGCCGCCTGCCTCGACGTCTATACCGCGCTCTGGGCCGCTGGCGAACCTCATTGTATCGCCGACTATGGCAGCTTTGCCATGAACGTGATGCGGATGGAGAAGGGCTTCAAAGGTGCGGGTGAGTTGACCAACGAGGTCACTCTGGCCGAGGCTGATGTGCTGCGCTTTGCCCGTACGGACAAGGAGTATCTGGGCAAGGACAAGACCCTGAATTCTGATCTGCCCTGGATCTGCGCCTATCTTGAGATTGAACCCGACGGAGAGATCGACGGTCATGGCGGTGAAGCTGTCATGCTGGATGGCCACGTCGTGGGCTCGGCGGCTTCGGTGGCTTATGGCCATACGGTCAGTAAGATTCTGGCCTTTGCCTATATCAAGCCCGAGGCCGCAACCCCCGGCACAGCGTTGCAGGTCGTGATCCACGGCAAACCCCGCGCGACCCGCGTGTTGGGTGAACCTGCCTATGACCCCGACAGCCTGCTGCCCCGTACCGACGCCATGCTGGAGACTGCACAATGAGCCTGCCCGATACAATGAAAGCTATGGTCACGATGGGCCATGGTGGCCTTGAACAAATGGTGTTGCATGAGGACTGGCCGCGCCCGGAACCCGCCACGGGCGAGGTGCTGATCAAGGTCGCCGCCTGTGGTTTGAACAATACCGACGTGAACACACGCTCGGGTTGGTATTCCAAAACGGTGACGGATGCGACAACGGGTGGCGCGTTTGAAGAAGTGGGCGAAGATGACCCGACATGGGGCGGCGCGCCAATCACGTTCCCGCGCATTCAGGGCGCCGATATCTGCGGTCAGATCGTGGCCGTCGGCGATGGTGTCGACAGCGCCCGCATTGGTGAACGCGTGATCACCGATGGCTGGCTGCGCGATCCGAACGATCCAGGCAACAAGGACAAGACCGGATACTATGGGTCCGAGCGGGACGGCGGATTTGCCGAATACGCCACGACGCTTGCGGTGAATGCAGTGCCGATCAAATCAGACCTCACGGATGCGGAGCTGGCGACGTTTTCCTGCTCGTATTCGACCGCCGAAGGCATGCTGACCCGCGCCAACGTGACCGACAAGGACACCGTGTTGGTGCCCGGCGCCTCGGGTGGCGTTGGTGGGGCACTGGTGCAATTGGCCAAACGGCGCGGCGCGCGTGTGATCGCAATGGCGTCCGAGGCCAAGCATGCAGACGTCGCCGAATTAGGTCCCGACAGGATTTTGCCCCGTGCGCCGGAAAATCTTCGCGCGGCTTTGGGCGCAGAAAAGATTACCGTAGTTGCCGATGTGGTCGGTGGCCCCTATTGGCCGAACCTGATCGACAGTCTGGAACGCGGTGGGCGCT
Source organism: Ruegeria atlantica (assembly GCF_013032005.1). Lineage (GTDB taxonomy): Bacteria > Pseudomonadota > Alphaproteobacteria > Rhodobacterales > Rhodobacteraceae > Ruegeria > Ruegeria atlantica_A. Next base: position 259,973 of record NZ_WQBE01000006.1, on the reverse strand, counting down.
ATACTTGTTCGGGTGCGATCGCAGGGCCGATGGTCGAGTTTGATCTGCGAACATTCTACCTGCGCGACTTGACCTTCACAGGTTCGACCGTGATCGACCCGCAAGTCATGCAAAACCTCGTGAAATACATCGAGGCCGGAGAGATCAAGCCTGCGTTGGCGGCTACCTATCCATTGGAAGAATTGCGTGAGGCACAGGCGGCCTTTATCGCCAAACAACACACAGGCAACATCGTGGTGATCCCGTGACAATGGACGACGTTCTAGAGGCCGCCCGGCAGCTGCATCAATCCCACCCTGATCTTTCGGGTTTTGGTGCCTGGCCTGACGATCTTGTGGCGGCAGAATTGGAGCCAAACCAAATCCCGGCAGTAGAGTTGGTTCAGCAAACTGAATTCCCGACCGGCGACGCCACGCAATCCCTGTCCGATGCGATCAGGGCAACCGCACATCTGGCGCAATGGAAGCACACCTATACCGAAGAAGAGGTCGGGGCCGATTTCCTAAACCGCTTCGGCTATTATGAATTGTTCGGGCCAACCGGGCATTTTCACTCGACCCAATTGCGCGGCTACGTCGCCTATTGGGGGGCAGGTTTGAATTATGATTGGCACAGCCATCAAGCAGAAGAGCTGTATTTGATCGTAGGGGGCGGGGCGAGTTTTCGCATCGAAGGGAACGAAACCTATATCGGTCCCAACCAGACACGCCATCACCTCAGTTGGCAAAGCCATGCGATGACCACAATAGATGAGCCGATCCTGACCTTCGTTCTTTGGCGCGGCGAGGGAATGGGCGATTTGCCACGAATGGATGCCGCATGAAGATTACCCGTGTGCGCGTGTTCCAGACCGGTCTGCCTTATGTGGGCGGTGCCTACGTTTGGGGGGCGGGCAACGCGATTGAAACCGCAACTGCGTCAGTCGTCGTCATCGACACAGATGCGGGTCTGCAGGGGTGCGGAGAATTCACGCCTTGTGGTGAGAACTATATGGTTGCGCATTCCGAAGGCGTCGCCGCGCTGGCCCGGTTGGTTGCTCCGTCGCTGTTGGGCGAGGACCCGCGACAGGTGGGGCGCATCGAACAGCTTATGGATCATTTGATTCAGGGACATGGGTACGCAAAGGCTCCGTTTGATGCCGCGTGCTGGGACATCCTGGGGCAGGCTTGTGATCAACCGGTTTGGATGCTGCTGGGCGGAAAGCTGACCGACGGCGCGCCGATGTATCGCGTCGCGCCTCAGAAAGCGGTTGATGAGACGGTCGCCGAAATGAACCGGTACCGCGAGCAGGGGTACCGGCAGTTTCAGATTAAGGTCGGCAGCGACTGGGTCACGGATATTGACCGTATCCGGACGACACTGCCTTTGCTTCAACCTGGTGAAAAGGCGATGGCCGATGCCAATCAGGGCTGGCGCGTTGACAACGCGATCCGGGTGGCGCGCGCAACGCGCAATCTGGATTACATTCTGGAACAGCCCTGCCGCACCTATGAAGAATGCCAGCAGGTACGCCGCGTGGCCGAGCAACCGATGAAGCTGGATGAATGCCTGACTGGTATGCACATGGCGCAGCGCATCGTCGCGGATCGCGGAGCCGAGATCTGCTGTCTCAAAATCTCGAACCTTGGTGGGCTAAGCAAGGCGCGGCGGGTGCGGGACTATCTGGTCGAAAACCGCATTCCGGTGGTCAGCGAAGACACCTGGGGTGGGGAAATAGCCACCTCGGCTGTCGCCCATTTTGCTGCCTCGACCCCGTCCGACTACCTGCAAAACACAACCGACCTGATGAACTACAACACGCGTTCTACCGGAATCGGCGGACCAATGTCGCGGAATGGCAAGCTCTACGCCTCGGATGTACCAGGAATGGGTGTAGTGCCCGATTTCGAAAGCCTCGGTGCGCCTGTTGAGGAGTTTAGATTATGAGACCGCAAGCTGTTGCAACCCAGATGATCGATGACGCGCGTGTGCGGGTGACGCGCTTTGACTTTGCCCCCGACGCTGAAACTGGCTGGCACCGTCACGCGATGGATTACGTCATCATGGCTGTAACCGATTGCCAGATGCGGTTGGAGTTGCCCGATGGAACGGCCAACGAAGTGACGGTTCTCGCTGGAACCGCCTATCGCCGCGACGAAGGGGTGGCACATAACGTTATCAACGCTGGGGATACCCCCATGTCCTTTGTCGAGGTGGAGTTGAAATGAAAATCACCCGCCTTTCGGTCTATCACGTCGATTTGCCGTTAGAGCATCCCTATTGGCTGTCTGGTGGGCGGCTGAAATTCGACGTGCTGGATGCGACGCTGGTTAAGGTGGAAACTGATGCCGGACTGATCGGCTGGGGCGAGGGCACTCCTTGGGGTCACACCTATGTGCCTGCGCATGGGCCGGGCATTCGCGCGGGCATTCAAACCATGGCGCCGTTCATTCTGGGCCTTGATCCGCGACGAGTGCTGGATGTGGAACGGGCAATGGATACCGCGCTGCCCGGACATCTCTATGCCAAAAGCCCGATCGACATGGCGTGCTGGGACATCGCAGGTCAGGCGGCCGGCCTGCCGATTGCTGATCTGATGGGTGGGGGGTCGCGGACGCCGCGTCCTATTGCATCCTCGGTCGGGGCCAAGACTGTGGAAGAAACCCGTAAGGTCATGGAGCGGTATCGCAACCGCGGCTACGTTGCCCATTCGGTAAAGATCGGCGGTGACGTCGAACGTGACATTACTCGTGTGCGCGACGTGGAGAGCATTCGGCGACCGGGTGAGATCGTCCTATATGACGTCAACCGAGGCTGGACCCGGCAACAGGCCCTGCAAGTAATGAGTGCCTGCGAGGATCTGAACGTCATTTTTGAACAGCCCGGTGAGACGCTGGATGATATTGCCGCGATCTCGGGCCGTCATGCCTCACCCGTGTCGGTAGATGAAAGCCTAGTCACCTTGCAGGACGCCGCGCGGATTGCCCGTGACGGGCTGGCCGAGGTGTTCGGGATCAAACTGAATCGCGTCGGCGGTCTGACCAAAGCAGCTCGGATGCGAGATATCGCGCTGGCGCACGGGATCGACATGTTCGTGATGGCCACTGGTGGCTCAGTTCTGGCCGATACCGAGGCACTGCATCTTGCCTCTACCATCCCGGACGACAATTGCCACGCGGTCTGGGCTTGTCAGGATATGATCACAGTTGATATCGCCGCCGGGCGCGGGCCGCGTAACATCGAAGGTCACCTGCACCTTCCGGAAACACCGGGGCTTGGTGTTCATCCCGACGAAGAGGCGCTTGGCGATCCGGTTGGAGTTTATCAATGAGGATCACCAAGATAACGCTCTGGTCCGTCGATCTGACCAGTCACGAGACCTACCACATGGCCGAGGGTAAGACCTGTGCCACAGTTAAAACCCATGTTCTGTGTCTGGAAACGGATACCGGCCTGAAAGGTTGGGGCGAGGTCTGCCCGATCCCCCATTACCTGCCAGCCTTTGCTGATGGCGTGCCGGGGGCAGTGGCGGAAATGGGACCGCAGATCATAGGGGTTTCCCCGTTTGGCGTCGACGCTCCGATGCGTAAACTGGACGGGTTCTTGCAAGGGCACCTTTATGCCAAATCCATTGTCGACATTGCCCTGTGGGACCTGTTTGGTCAGGCCACGGGCCAACCGATCTATGCTTTGCTGGGCGGGCGGACGCGGAAGGACATGCCGCTCTATCATTCGGTCACCTGTATCGCGCCAGACCATATGGCGCGGATCGCCAAAACCGCTTATCAAACCGGCATTCGCCAGTTTCAGGTCAAGCTGGGGGTTGAGGGCGACTGGCAGGCCGATGCGGAACGTCTGATCAAAGTGCGTGAGGCCGTGGGACCGGGCCCTCTGGTCTATGGCGATTGGAACTGTGGCGCGTCGCGGTTGCAAGCCACACGCACGGGGCGGGCCGTTGCGCATCTGGACGTGATGCTGGAGCAGCCGTGTAAAACGCTGGAAGACTGCGCCGCTGTGCGACAGGCCACCGGCTTGCCGATTAAGATTGACGAAAACGCCTTTGATCTGGCCTCGCTCATGCGGGCGCATGAACTGGGGTGCATGGATGCAGTGGCGTTGAAATTGTCCAAATTTGGTGGCATGTCGGCCATGCGCCGCGCGCGGGATCTGACCGTTCATCTGGGGGCAGAAATTTGCGCCGAATGCACCTGGGGGTCGGATATTGTTACGGCCGCATCGTTGCACTTTGCGGCGTCGACTCCGCATGGATCATTGCTGAATACCTGTGACCTGTCGTCCTATGTGGCCCCTCGACTTTGCCAGGATGCACCAAATCGTGAAAACGGCCGGATTGCTCCGCCCGAAGGTTCAGGATTAGGTGTTTCACCTGACCCGGAAGTTCTTGGTTCCCCGATATTGGAGATCGTTTGAGATGCTGAAGATAGGCACACAATCCGAATGGATCGACCGCGCCAATGCAGTTCTACCCGCCGGAGGGTTTGGCAATTTTGATCCTGGCATCATCATTGCCCGCGGCGAAGGCAGCCGTGTCTGGGATGAGGACGGCAATGAATATATCGACTATCTGATCGGGTCGGGGCCCATGCTGTTGGGTCATGGCCACCCCGAGGTGATGGAGGCCGTACTGGAGCAATTGCCCAAAGGCATGACCTTCTTTGCCAACAACGCCAAAGGCATTGAACTGGCCGAGGCGATCATCGATGCGGTGCCTTGTTGCGAACAGGTGCGGTTTGTCGCCTCGGGCGGAGAGGCGGACATGTATGCGATCCGTCTGGCCCGCGCCTATACGGGGCGCAGCAAGATTCTGAAATTCGAAGGCGGCTATCACGGCATGAGCGCCGAGGCGCAGATGAGTCTTGCGCCCAGCCGGCAGGTCAACTTTCCGCAAGCCGTGCCAGACAGTGCCGGTATCCCTGACAGCGTGGCCGAACAGGTGTTGGTTGCCCCTTTTAATGACCTTGAGGCGGTGGCCGCCCTGTTGGACGAAAACAATGACGTCGCTGCGATCATGGTTGAGCCGTTGCAACGGATCGTGCCGCCTGAACCCGGTTACCTGCAGGGCTTGCGCGATCTGTGCGACAAGCACCACGTTCTTCTGATCTTTGACGAGATCGTCACCGGGTTCCGCCTGGCCTATGGCGGCGCGCAAGAAAAATACGGCGTGACGCCCGATATCTGCACTTTGGGCAAAGCTACAGGCGGCGGCTTCCCTCTGGCCGCGCTGGGTGCCAGCGCCGAGATTATGAAGCATTTCAACAAGGCGCAGGTCGGCGAAGAAGGCTGGCTGATGCAGTTGGGCACCTTGTCTGGCAATCCGGTGGCTTCGGTTGCAGGTTTGAAAACCCTCGAGGTTTTGCGGCGCGACGGGGTTTATGACCAGCTGCGCGCAACTGGGGTGGCATTGCAGCAGATGCAGGTCGACGCGCTGACCAAGTCGGGTATTCCGCATCAGGTCGTCGGAGATGAAACGCTGTTCGATATCTATTTCACCGATAGGGCCTGTCGCGATTACCGCAGCGCCAGACATGACGATCCACAACGAAATACCCTCTACAACGATACGTTGCGCGCAAATGGGATCTTCAAATCTCCGGGCAAGCTGTATCCGTCATTGGCCGTGACCGAAGCCGATCTGGAACAGACCCGGGCGGCTGTTGAAAAAGCTGTACAGGCGATCAGTGCAGCCTGAACGATTGATCTGAAATGAAATGGGCCGCTGTCAAAATATGACAGCGGCCCTAACCGATTAGTGATTTGGTGCAGTCTCGCCCCCTCGAATACCACTTAAGCGAATATACTGAAAAAACTTTCGACTTTATCGAGATCGCCCCTTCACCACATCGGTATGACACCTTGATGCCAGATCGGAATGCAATCTACAGTGAAGTAATTCACATTACTCAAATTTTTCTCAACTTCTCCAATCGAAGAAGCCCGGACCTGCTTGTTTCAACAGTGTTTGTGCCATGACGCGGCCCATCTCGGGGCCGTCGGAAATCGTGCCCGTTTGGTCTTCGGCAATCGCCTCGGACCCATCGGGGCGCAGCACTTCGCCGCGCAGGCGCAGTTGTCCGCCTTGCACTTCGGCAAGACCCGCGATGGGGGTTTCGCAGGACCCGTCCAGGGCCGCCAGCAGGGCGCGTTCAGCGGCCAGGCGCTGACCCGTCTCGGTATGGTGGATCGCTTCGAGCATACCCGCTGCACGGGAATCGTCGCTACGACGCTCGATACCGATGGTGCCCTGTGCAATTGCGGGCAGCATGTCCTCGGGGGCGATGGCCGTGGCGGGAACCTCGGCCATGTTCAAGCGGCGGATGCCTGCCATGGCCAGAAAGGTGCAGTCCGCCACGCCGTCGGCCAGCTTCTTCAGGCGGGTCTGCACATTGCCGCGAAACTCGACCACATTCAGATCAGGCCGTCGGTTCAGCAATTGCGCCCTGCGGCGGAGCGATGAGGTGCCGACCACGGCACCCTGCGGCAGATCGTGGATCGAGGTCAGGCTGGGTGAGATGAAGGCGTCGCGCACATCTTCGCGCGGCAAGAACGTGTCCAGCACTAGACCTGTGGGCTGTTCCACCGGCATGTCCTTGGTGGAATGCACTGCGATGTCGATATCGCTGCGCAGCATCGCCTCTTCAATTTCTTTGGTGAACAGGCCCTTGTTGCCGATCTCTTTCAGCGGGCGGTCCGCGTCGATCATGGCGCGGTTGTCGCCGGTGGTCTTGATCACCACGATCTCGAACGCCTCGTCCGGCAAGTCAAATGCAGTGCCCAGCCGTTGCCGGGTTTCGTATGCTTGCGCCAGCGCCAGAGGCGAACCACGGGTGCCAATCTTCAGCGGTGAGTCGGGGGAAGGCAGGGTCAGTGTCATGCGCCAAGCTTTAGTCGCGTCACATTGCCCTGACAATGGGGGGACACCTTGACAAATTGCCGCCGAAGGATGACCCGTTGCGACAAACCAGACGATTGGGGGCAAAGATGGCCGAGACAAAGAAACTGCTGCGGGCACTGGCGGGTGAGGTGCAGGATGTGCCGCCGATCTGGATGATGCGTCAGGCCGGGCGGTATCTGCCCGAGTATCGCGCAACCCGCGCGCAGGCTGGGGATTTTCTGTCGCTATGCTATAACCCTGAACTGGCGGCCGAGGTGACGCTGCAGCCGATCCGCCGCTATGGGTTCGACGCAGCGATCCTGTTTGCCGATATCCTGCTGGTACCGCAGGCGCTGGGCGCGGATTTGTGGTTTGTCACCGGAGAAGGCCCGCGTCTGTCGACCATAACGCAAGCTTCGGAATTCGATGCGCTGAAACCGGTCGAGGATATCCATGAAACGCTGTCGCCGGTTTATGAGACGGTGCGCATCCTGTCGCGCGAATTGCCGTCCGAGACCACTCTGATTGGATTCGCGGGCGCGCCCTGGACCGTTGCGACATATATGATTGCCGGGCGCGGCACCCCGGATCAGGGGCCCGCGCATGCGCTGCGCGAGGAAAACACCGCTCTGTTCGAGGCACTGTTGGAGCGTATTACGCTGGCGACCATCGAATACCTCTCGGCGCAGATCGAGGCCGGGGCTGAAGTGGTCAAGATCTTTGACAGCTGGGCCGGGTCACTGAAAGGGGATGCGTTCCGGAAATATGCGCTTGAGCCTTGTCGTGTGATCACGCAGGCCATCAAGGAACGCCATCCCGGTATCCCGGTGATTGGTTTCCCGCGAGAGGCCGGGGATGGCTATATCGGATTTGCCAAGGCAACGGGTGTAGACTGTGTCGCGTTGGACAATTCGGTTTCGCCTGAATGGGGGGCCAAGCATGTGCAGGTGGATGGCTGTGTTCAGGGCAATCTGGCCTCGTCCCATATGGTGTCCGGAGGGCAGGCTTTGGTGGATGAGACGCGCCGGATTGTCGAAGCGTTCTCAAAAGGACCACATATTTTCAATCTGGGTCACGGGATCACGCCGGATGCTGACCCTGCGAATGTGCAGCTCATGATCGATACAGTTCGCGGGCGGTAACCGGGAAGGGGCCAGCCCCCTTCTTGGACTGTGGCCAATTCATCCCCCGAGGTATTTTTAGCCAGATGAAGAGGCGGATCGGCGAAGAGTTTCGAGCTCCGCCCGAATTTCCACACTGTGTTCGCCACGGGCCGGGCTTGGTTTCGGCGCCCACGCATGGTTGGAAAATCTCGGGGCGGCGGCGGCCTGAAGGTCACCGTCGATACGCAGCCATGTGTTTCGGGCGGAGTTCATTTCATTAGCCTGTGCCTCAGCCGGGCTGAGAACCGGGGCGACACAGGCATCTGTTCCTGCGAACAGGTTTGCCCAGTGGTCGCGCGGCTTTGCGACGAATATGGCGGCAAGACTACGGGTTTGCGCGGGCCAGAGTGACGGGTCGAACTGGGGCTCGAAAATCTTGTCGTCGGACAGGCCCATCTTTTGCACGAAAAGCGCATAGAATTTGGGTTCGAGGCATTGGACCGTCACGAACCCGCCGTCGGCACAGGCGTAGGTGCGGCTCCAATGGGGGCCGTCCAGCAGGCTTTGACCGCGTGCGTCAGACAGGTTGCCGGATTGGTTCAGACTCATAAGCAAGTTCATCATATGTGCCGAGCCATCATAAATGGCGGCGTCGACGATGGTGCCTTGGCCCGTGCTCTGCGCGTTCAGAAGCCCGGCCAGAAGGCCAGCGACCAGATACATCGCTCCTCCGCCTATATCACCGACCAGTGTGGCGGGGGTCTGCGGCGGTTGATCGGGGGGTGATCCGTACCAGAGCGCGCCGGACAGGGCGATATAGTTCAGGTCATGCCCGGCCGTGTCCGACAAGGGGCTGTCCTGACCCCAGCCTGTCATCCGGCCGTAGACCAGCTTGGGGTTCATTTCGTGACAGGGTTCGGGACCAAGGCCGAGTTTCTCCATCACTCCGGGGCGAAACCCTTCGATCAGCGCATCAGCCGAGGCGATCAGCCGTTTGGTAATTTCCAGATCGCTCTCGTCCTTCAGGTCCAGATCAATCGACCGTTTTCCGCGATCCAGAACCGAGCGTTCCGGCATGCCAGGTGTTGCCGCCCGTACCTTGCGGTGGATGGTGATGACGTCTGCGCCCATATCCGCCAGCAGCATGGCGGCAAAGGGGGCAGGGCCGAGCCCCTCGATCTCGATAATCCGAATACCGTTCAGCATTGCGCCCCTCCGTTTCGGCGCAGGGTTTCGACTTGTCCGGTGAATTGCAAGGCCGGAGTTACGTGCAATGGCGCCTTTCCCTACCGCAAAAAAGCGCAGGGCGGTGTGCGGAATTGACCTGTTCTGTGTCGGGCGGGCGAGGTAGGGTCGCCGCCAGAACGAGGAACCTGCATGACAACCATTCTTTCGATCAAGGATCTGCGCAAATCCTACGCCGGAGGGTTTGAGGCGCTGAAGGGCGTCTCGCTGGATATCGAGCAGGGGGAGATCCTGGCGCTGCTGGGCCCGAACGGGGCGGGTAAGACGACGCTGATTTCGACCATTTGCGGCATCACCACACCGACCTCGGGTTCGGTTGCGGTAGGCGGTCACGATATCCTGACCGATTTTCGTGCCGCACGCCGGATGATCGGGTTGGTGCCGCAAGAGATCGCGTTGGAGCCGTTCGAGAAGGTCTGGAACACGGTCCGCCTGTCGCGTGGTCTGTTCGGGTTAGGCCGCAATGATGCGCGGATCGAAGAGATTTTGCGCAAGCTGTCCCTGTGGGACAAACGCAAGAACGCGATCAAAGAACTGTCCGGCGGTATGAAGCGTCGCGTGCTGATCGCCAAGGCACTGTCGCATGAGCCGCGCGTGCTGTTTCTGGATGAACCCACCGCCGGCGTTGATGTCGAACTGCGCAAGGATATGTGGGAGATCGTGGCCGAACTGAAACAGGCCGGCGTCACCATCATCCTGACCACGCATTACATCGAAGAGGCCGAGGCCATTGCTGACCGTATCGGCGTCATCGACAAAGGCGAGCTGTTACTTGTGCAGGACAAACACACGTTGATGGCGCAGATGGGCAAGAAGCAGATCGAGGTGATGCTGACTGAGCCGATCCAGACCATTCCCGACAGTCTGGCGGTGCATAACCTGACGATGAATGGTAACGGTGATGCGCTGATCTATACCTATGACACGCATGCTGATCGTACCGGGATCACCACGTTGTTGAATGATGTGGCGCAGGCGGGGCTGGTGTTGCGTGATGTGCAGACGCGGCAGTCGAGCCTTGAGGAAATCTTTGTCAATCTGGTGTCGGGAGAGCCCGCATGAACTGGTCCGCCATTGCCGCCATCTACCGGTTCGAAATGGCCCGGTTCTTCCGCACCCTGGCACAGAGCTTTCTGTCGCCGGTCCTGTCGACTTCGCTGTATTTCGTGGTCTTTGGCACCGCCATCGGCAGCCGTATTCAAGAGATCGAAGGCGTGTCCTACGGTGCCTTTATCGTGCCGGGGCTGATCATGCTGTCGGTGGTGATGCTGGCGATATCCAATGCGTCTTTCGGCATCTATTTCCCCAAGTTTCTGGGCACGATATATGAACTTCTCTCGGCGCCGGTGAACTTTATCGAGATTGTGATCGGCTATGTCGGGGCAGCCGCGACCAAGGCACTTTTCGTTGGGTTGGTCATTCTGGTTACGGCCTCTTTCTTTGTGGATTTGCGCATCGAACACCCGATTGCGATGGCTGCATTTCTGATCCTGACCTGCCTCAGCTTTTCTCTGTTGGGGTTCATCATCGGTATCTGGGCCAGTAATTTCGAGCAGATGTCGCTGGTGCCGCAGCTTGTCGTGACGCCGCTGATCTTTCTGGGTGGCACGTTCTATTCCATTTCGATGCTGCCGCCGCTTTGGCAGACGGTCACCTTGTTCAACCCGGTGGTCTATCTGATTTCGGGGTTTCGCTGGTCGTTTTATGGGCTGGCGGATGTTCCGATCGGGCTTAGCCTGTTGGCCATTCTGGCCTTTACCGGCCTGTGCCTTGGCATCATCTGGTGGATCTTTAAAACCGGTTGGCGCATTCGTAGCTAAGCCACAGAGAGGCGTTGCATTTTTGCCCTCTGGCTTCAGGAAATGTGTTCACGTCACGTCTATCGGTAAATCGGTCCCTTGTTTACCGGTTGGGGGCACTCTACATCGGCACCCATGAAACTCAGCCTGCCGTTTATTAAAAAGCAACCCTGCGTGGCCGTTGTGCGCCTGTCCGGTGCAATCGGAATGGCCGGTCGTGGATCGATGTCCGACACTGCGCTGGCACCCGTACTTGAGAAAGCCTTTCGCAAGGGCAAACCTGCCGCCGTCGCGCTTGAGGTCAACTCGCCCGGTGGATCGCCGGTGCAAAGCTCTCTGATCGGCGCGCGTATTCGACGGTTATCTGAGGAATTGAATGTTCCTGTCATTGCTTTTGTCGAAGACGTGGCAGCCTCGGGCGGATATTGGCTGGCAGCAGCCGCGGATGAGATTTACGCCGATGACAGTTCGGTTCTGGGGTCGATTGGGGTGATCTCTTCGGGTTTCGGCGCGCATGTCCTTTTGCGAAAACAGGGTATCGAGCGCCGCGTGCATACTGCCGGCAAATCGAAGTCTATGCTGGACCCGTTTGCACCCGAGAAAAAAGAAGACGTCGCTCGGCTGGAAGTGCTGTTGGCTGACATTCACGAAAATTTCATCACCCATGTCAAAACCCGGCGCGGCGGCAAGCTGGATGAAAGTCAGGACCTGTTCACGGGCGAGGTCTGGCTGGCCCGGCGCGCGCAGGAACTGGGGCTGATTGATGGCATCGCGCATCTGAAGCCCAAGTTGCAGGAACGCTTTGGCGAAAAGGTCAAGTTCCGCCGCTATGGGCTGCGCAAACCTCTCTGGTCGCGCTTTGGGGCTTCGCTGGCACAGGATGCCGTTGCCGGCCTTGAGGAGCGTGCAGCCTACGCGCGTTTCGGTTTGTGACGTGATTATCAAGATTGTCACCCTGTTTCTGATCGCCATGGGTGTGCTGGCGATGTTCGGAAAGCTGCGCTTTCCGGGGCAAAAGAGGCTGCAATCGTCCAGGTGTCCGCGCTGCGGGCGGTTCAGGATCGGCAAAGGCCCCTGCGCCTGCGAAAAAGGAGGCCGGACATGACGGCATGGCTGTTATCCGGCCTTGGATTGCTGATCTTGTTGCTGGCGGGTGATGCGCTGGTACGCGGTGCGGTAAACCTGAGCCTGCGCATGGGCGTGCCTGCATTGATCGTTAGCCTGACCATCGTAGCCTTTGGCACATCAGCGCCCGAGCTTTTGATTGCGATCAGCGCGATCAAGGAGAACGCGCCGGGGATTGCGCTGGGCAACGTGGTCGGGTCGAACACGGCGAATATCTTGCTGGTTCTGGGCCTGCCTGCTTTGCTGGCCACGTTGCACACCAGCGAATGCGACAGTCGCAAGAACTATGTTTTCATGCTGCTCGCTTCGGTTCTGTTCATCGGGCTGGCATTCTGTGGCGTGTTCAACATGTTCAGCGGGGCCATTCTGCTGGCTGCGCTGGCTCTTGTTCTGTGGAATGCGTTCCGCGAGGCCTATGCGCATCGCAAGGCCTGTGGTGAGGCTTGTGCCGACGATGATGAGTTGGAAGGTCTGGAAGAGGCTGATCCCAACATGGCCTATTGGAAGGTTTCGGTCTACCTGGTGTTGGGCCTGATCGGTCTGCCCATGGGCGCGCATCTTCTTGTCGACAACGCGACCGTCATTGCGCGCACCTATGGGGTCAGCGAAACGGTGATCGGCCTCACACTGGTTGCCGTGGGAACATCCCTGCCGGAATTGGCCACCACGGTGATGGCGGCGCTGCGGCGTCAGGCGGATGTGGCGCTGGGCAATGTGATCGGGTCAAACATGTTCAACCTGCTGGCCATTGTCGGGATTGCCACGTTGGTTGGCCCTATTCCCGTCGACCCGGAATTCCTTGAATTTGACTTGTGGGTCATGTTGGGCGCGTCGCTGTTGCTGATCCCGTTCGTGTTTTTCAAGCGGGACATCACGCGCGCCTGGGGCATTGTGTTGACTCTGCTCTACGCGGTCTATGTCATCGTTTTGTTGGCGTAACGTGACGAAGAGGGATCATTCATGACCCGAGTCTTAGTGACCGGTGCCGGAATTCGCCTTGGCCGGGCCATGGCGCTGTATCTGGCGAGTCGCGGCTATGATGTAGCTGTACACTATGCCACCTCTGAACAACCCGCGCTGGAGACCGTGGCTGAGGTTCAGACGCTGGGGCGCAAGGCGGTCGCCTTGCAGGCCGATCTGCTGGATGAGGCACAAGTCAGCGCCCTGCTGCCCCGCGCGGCTAAGGCGCTGGGCGGACCGATCACCTGTCTGGTCAACAATGCCTCTATCTTTGAATACGACAATATCCACACGGCCACGCGACAAAGCTGGGACCGTCACATGGACAGCAACCTGCGCGCGCCTTTTGTGTTGACGCAGGCGATGTCTGATCAGGGCCTGACGCCCGACATGGACGACGCCGGTGAACCCGTTGCCACCGGGCTGATCATCAACATGGTCGACATGCGCGTGCGCAAGCTGACCCCCGAGTTCATGTCCTACACCATTGCCAAGATGGGCCTGTGGGCACTGACCCGTACCGCCGCGCAGGCGCTGACCCCTGCGATCCGCGTCAACGCCATCGGGCCGGGCCCCACCATGCAGGGCCATCGCCAGAGCGAAGACCACTTCAAGGCACAGCGCGCCAACACAGTTCTCGAGCGGGGCGCGAACCCGTCGGATATCACCGCCGCGCTGGGCTATTTTTTGGACGCGCATGCGGTGACTGGACAGCTGTTATGCGTGGATGGCGGGCAACATCTGGGCTGGCAGACACCGGATGTTCTGGGCGTAGAATAAGTAATTCTGCCGTAAGTTTTGCACCGCTCGCGTTCCTGTTACCTGCACGTTACAAAAATGTCTTTTTTTTCATACACTTGTCATGTGTAGGAAATAGTTTCATTTAAAAACAACAAGTTAAAATGCTGCCTAATTTTTGTGCAGATCAAGGAATCCTTAATGAAACAAGGGAAATTCGCGATGCCCGGAAACTTATCTCCACAGTTATCCACAGAAACCGTGGATTTGTTTTCTCTTGATCTGAAAGGCACAAGATTGCAGCCATGGTCAGAGAATCATATCTCAGGCCCATGACCATCCAAGACGACCCAACATCGAACGCTCAGCCCACCGGCTATGCCATCATTCAGCGCTATGTAAAAACGCTGGACAGCTCACCCGGTGTGTATCGGATGCTGGATGGTGACAGCCGGGTTTTGTATGTCGGAAAGGCGCGAAACCTGAAGGCGCGGGTGTCGAATTATGCGCGCCCCGGCCATTCTGGACGGATCGAACGGATGATCGCGGCAACCGCCTCGATGATGTTCCTGACCACTCGGACCGAAACCGAGGCACTGCTGCTGGAACAGAACCTGATCAAGCAGCTCAAGCCCAAGTACAACGTGCTGCTGCGGGACGACAAAAGTTTCCCGAATATTCTGGTGGCCAAAGACCACTCCTTTCCGCAGATCAAGAAACATCGTGGGGCAAAGAAAGAAAAGGGCGCCTATTTCGGACCCTTTGCAAATGCAGGGGCGGTGAACCGGACACTGAACCAGCTGCAAAAGGCATTCCTGCTGCGCAATTGTTCGGATTCCATGTTCGATAGCCGCACAAGGCCCTGCCTGTTGTATCAGATCAAGCGATGTTCAGGGCCTTGTGTCGGGTTAATCTCCGAGGAGGATTACCGCGAAAGCGTAAAGGATGCGGAACGCTTCCTGTCGGGCCGGTCGACCAAGGTGCAAGAGGAACTGGCCGAGCAGATGATGGCCGCCTCCGAGGCGATGGAGTTCGAGCGTGCCGCCAGCCTGCGCGACCGCATCCGGGCGCTGACACAGGTGCAGACGTCTCAAGGCATCAACCCGCGCGGTGTGGCCGAAGCGGATGTGATCGGCCTGTATATGGACAGCGGTCAAGCCTGCGTTCAGGTGTTTTTCATCCGGGCCAACCAGAACTGGGGCAACAAGGATTTCTATCCTCGTGTAGGGCCGGACGTGTCCCCGGCCGAGGTGATGGAGGCGTTCCTTGGTCAGTTCTACGACAACAAGGAACCACCCCGGCAGCTGATCCTGTCGGATGCCATCGAAAACGCCGATCTGATGCAAGAAGCGCTGACCGAGAAGGCCGGGCGCAAGGTGGAGATCCTGGTGCCGCAACGCGGCGAAAAGCAGGAACTGGTCGCCGGTGCCCTGCGCAATGCGCGTGAGTCGCTGGCCCGCCGCATGTCGGAAAGCGCTACACAGGCCAAGCTGCTGCGCGGTGTGGCCGAGGCGTTTGATCTTGATACCCCGCCGGGCCGGATCGAAGTGTATGACAACAGCCACATACAAGGCACCAATGCTGTGGGCGGCATGATTGTGGCCGGCCCCGAAGGGTTCATGAAAAACGCCTATCGCAAGTTCAACATTCGCGGCGATGATCTGACCCCCGGCGACGATTTTGGCATGATGAAAGAGGTTCTGAATCGCCGCTTCACCCGCCTGCAAAAAGAGGACCCGGATCGCGAAAAGGGGCTGTGGCCCGATCTGCTGCTGATAGACGGCGGTGCAGGGCAGGTCAGTGCCGTGCATGAGATTATGCAAACCCACGGCGTCGAGGATATCCCGATGGTGGGTGTCGCCAAAGGTGTCGATCGGGATCACGGCAAGGAAGAATTCCATCGCATCGGCCAACGCCCCTTTGCCCTGAAACGCAACGATCCGGTGCTGTACTTCATTCAGCGCTTGCGGGACGAGGCACACAGGTTCGCCATTGGCACCCACCGGGCAAAGCGCGCCAAAGCCGTGGGGGCGACCCCGTTGGACGAAATCCCCGGTGTGGGCGCGGCACGCAAACGCGCTTTGCTGGCCCATTTCGGCAGTGCCAAGGCGGTCAGCCGGGCCAACTTGGCCGATCTCAAGGCGGTGGACGGTATCTCAGCCGGGTTGGCGCAGAAGGTTTATGACTTCTTCCACGACAAGGGCTAGACCTGCCGTCCGCGCCACAGGATATAAAGACCCGAGGCCACGATCAGCCCGCTACCGATCCACATGGTCTGATCCAGCCTTTCGCCAAACATAACTACGCCCAGGCCGACGCCGAACAGCAGGCGGGAATAGCGGAACGGCGTGACGGCCGAAACCTCTCCTGTCCTCATGGCTTTCATCAGCGATGCGTAGGCGGCTGTTCCCATCAGGACGGCTCCGCCAACATGCAGGCTGGTGTGCAGGTCCACGGGTGCCAGTGGCGCACCTTCCCAGAACCGATAGGCCAGCCCGGCGACGATGATGCAGAGAAAGCCGTAAAACCCCAGCACCTCGGTTCCCAGTGTGGCCGGTGCGGCCCGGCTGGCCAGATCACGCCCAGCAAAACCCAGCATCCCCAGCACGGCCAGAATGGACAGGGCCGTGAAACTGTCTCCGGTTGGTTGGATGATCACCACCACGCCGATCAGGCCGATCAGGATGGCGCTCCACCGTCGCCAGCCGACCGTTTCGCCAAAGAACAAGGCCGCTCCGGCGACCACGACCAGCGGCGTGGCCTGTAGGATCACCGTGGCCGCCGACAGAGGTGTCAGTGTGATCGCCAGCACATAGAACAGCCGCCCGAAGATTTCGAATAGCACGCGCACTTTCATCGGTCGCGACAGCACATCCGGGTGAAACAATCGTGTTCCGCGGACGATCGCGACAATCGCAAAGACCACTGTTCCGCCCGCGCCGAACAACAACAGAATCTGCCATATAGGTAACGTGGCCGAGGCCCCCTTGAGCAGCGCGTCCTCTAACGCGAACAGCGCCATGGCCGAGATCATCCAGGCGCTGCCGATCAGATTTGATCGGGGATCGGTTTGAATATGTGTTGTCATTGCTCTGCCACGTAGAAACCGCGCCAATCTGACCGTAAAGGGATCGCGCGCCAAGGGGGTATCTGGCTGAGAGTTCCAGCTTGCGACCCTTTGACCAACCGTGCCGCAACTGCCTGTGATCGGGTCCGTTTTTTGCGGTGCCGTCTTTTATGTCTGCAACCAGCGATGTAATGTCCAAACCATGAAGTGGAACCTGCCCAATATCCTGACCGTGCTACGCCTTATTGCAGCCCCCGGTCTGGCCGTGATGTTTCTGTATTTTACCCGACCCTATGCGGACTGGTTCGCGCTGATCCTGTTTTTAACAGCGGCGATCACCGACTGGTTCGACGGCTATCTGGCCCGCGCGTGGAAACAAGAAACCAAGATCGGGGCCATGTTGGACCCGATTGCCGACAAGGCGATGGTGGTGATCGCGCTGATGATCCTTGTGGGCTATTCAGCCGAACATTGGACGCCGTGGCTGGTGCTGCCCGCCACCGTGATCTTGTTCCGCGAAGTGTTCGTGTCAGGCCTGCGCGAATATCTGGGCGACACGGCCGGAACGCTGAAGGTGACGAAGCTGGCGAAATGGAAAACCACGGCACAGATGGTGGCGATAGCGGTGCTGTTTTCGCAGGGTATCTTTGAGCATAATTTCGTGATGGGCTCTTTCGGGATGAACCCGGAATTGATTGATCAGGCTCTGACCGGGCAGATCGAGGATGTGAACCACCTGCGCTGGCATCTGGAAGGCATGTTCTGGTCGGGTCGCGTTGGGCTGTGGCTGTTGTGGATTGCCGCGACGCTGACATTGATCACCGGCTATGACTACCTACGTAAAGCCATGCCCCATCTGAAGGAGAGCTAAGCGATGGACGTGCTGTATTTCGCCTGGGTGCGCGAACGGATCGGTCTGCCGAAAGAGCGGGTCGAGACCGACGCCGCAACGGTTTCCGATCTGGTTGCCGAACTCAGCGCGCGCGAGGACCGCTATGCCGCAGCTTTCGCAGACCTGTCCGCGCTGCGGGTGGCGCTGGATCAGGAACTGTCGGACTTTGACGCTTCGCTGACCGGCGTGCGCGAAGTGGCGTTTTTCCCGCCCATGACAGGCGGTTAAGATGCGCATTGCGGTTCAGGAAGAAGAGTTCGATCTCGGGGTTGAGGCCAACGTCTTTGCCGCCGGTGACGACGCCAACGGGGCGATTGTGACCTTCACCGGTGTTGTGCGCGATCTGGCCTCGGGCGATCTGGATGTGATGGAGATCGAGCATTACCCCGGCATGACTGAACGGGCCCTTACCAAGATTGCCGAAGAAGCGCAGCAGCGCTGGTCTTTAGGCGATGTGCTGGTGATCCACCGTCACGGACGGCTGGCACCGGGGGACCGGATCATGATGGTCGCCACGGCCGCGCGGCACCGTAAGGATGCGTTTGAGGCGGCGGAGTACCTGATGGATTATCTGAAATCCCGCGCACCGTTCTGGAAGAAGGAAATCACCAATTCCGGCGCGCAATGGGTCGACGCCAAGGACGAAGACGAAGACGCGCTGAACCGCTGGTGACATTGCCAGCCGTGCACAGAATGTGACCGTCCAATCTCAACTCAAAAGCCTGTTAAGTTCTTCGCCGGGGATCGCATCCGCCGAATAGCTGAAGGTGCCTTTTGATTTCACTTCGTCAGCCGCCCGCTTCAATGCGCCAAACGCAGCGCGCGCAAATGACCCGCCGACGCTGATCCGTCGAACGCCTGCGTCGGAAAGTTCGGATACGGAATAGACAGGTCCGCTGAGTCCCATCACCACATTCACCGGTTTGTCGACTTCGCGGCACACGGTTCTGATTGCGTCCAAATCCGGCAGACCGGGGGCGTACAACACGGCAGCGCCTGCTTCGGAAAACAGCTGCAAGCGTTTGATCGTGTCACCCAGGTCCGCGCGGCCCCAAAGGTAATTCTCTGCCCTTGCGGTCAACAGGAAAGGCAAGCCTGCCGCGACTTCTGCAGCAGCCTGAATGCGCTCAACCGATTGGTGCAGATCATAGATCGGGGCATCTGGATTGCCTGTCGCGTCTTCGATCGATCCGCCAACCAAACCGATTTCCGCCGCCATGCGAATGGTCTGGGCGCAGGCCTCAGGCTCATGCCCAAAGCCCGCCTCAAGGTCGGCGGAAACGGGCAGGGGAACCGCTTTGACGATGTCTGAGGCATTGTCCAGCAACTCATCCCTGCTTAGGTCAGCAAAAGAGTCGCGTTTGCCTTTTGTGAACGCATAGCCGGCACTGGTTGTCGCTAAGGCTTCAAAGCCCAAATTGGACAGCAACCGGGCCGAGCCCGCGTCCCAGGGGTTGGGCATGACAAAAGCCTTGGACCCAAAGTGCAGGTCTCTGAACTGTTCGAATTTGACTCTTTGATTTGACATGGATCGCCCTCACGTTTGGGACGACCCTACAGCAATGTAACCGGAATCAGAGCGAAAAATCCGGTTCCTCAATCTGCGTTGTTGATACGTCCACGCAGTTCTTCGGCCTCTTGTCGAGCGGCCCGCAGACCGTCCATGGCGGCGGCCAGTTCAGCCTCGGCCTGGGTCAGTTGATTGGTCAGTTCGGCCTCGCGCTGTTGCAGGTAGGTGATCGCCTGATCGCGGGTTTCCTCGGCCTCGTGCAGCTCTTGGCTCATGCGGTCCAGATCGGCCACGTCACTTTGGCGCACGCGAGACAGGCGATGGGCCAGCCAGTTGGCGAACCAGCCCATGCAAAAGGCCGAGAACAGGATAATGGCGGTGGCGATGATGAATTCGATTCTGTTCAACTTACTGGTCCCCTGCATCCGCGTCTGAGGCGGTATTGTCCGTCTGTTCGCCCTCGATCATTTCCGCCTCGATCGCGTCCAGCCCGGTTTCCGGGTTCTCAATCGGTTCGGGCCGGATAAGGCGGAACTCGATCCGGCGGTTTTCTTCGCGGCCTTCTTCGGTGTCGTTATCGGCAATGGGCTGCGTTTCCCCGTATCCCATGGCAGTGAAACTGGCGGTGGGCACCCGGCGCGCGCGCAGCTCGTTCAGGATCGATTGCGCCCTCGATTGGCTCAGCTGTTGGTTCATCTCTTCCCGGCCCTGACTGTCGGTGTGGCCCTGAATCTCAAGCCTGATGGGGCCGCATTCGCGCAAGATGTCAGCAATCTGGTTCACCGTATCACGCGAGTCGGTGGCAACAGTGGCCGAGCCAGGTTCAAAGGCGATCTTGGTGCCCGCCTGAACCTCGGCGATGCGTTCCTCGCAAACTTCGGGATCAGGCAGTTTGTCGGCGGGTTCGGGGGGTTCCTGATGGGTGATCGACAGGGTGAATTCCTGTGCGTCGCCCAGCTTCTCGGACAACAGACCCGCGATCTGCGCCTTTGTGTCGGGGTCATGGCTGACACCGGACAACTCAAGATCATCCGGCGTCACCGTCAAAGCACCGTTATGCAGTTGGGCCAGCGCCTCAAGCCCGGTCAGAATGCGCACGGGCCAGCCCGTCGGCAACCCTTCGGGCGCAATGCGGGTTGCGGTGTGGACCTGTTCCGACCCAAAGGCGGCGCGGGCATAGCTGTCGACCATGTCGCGCTGGGTTTCGTCGCCCAGCCGTCCGCGTATCTGCACCAACCCCTCGGGGCTGCGTGTGGCGGTGAATTCGGGGGGGCCGGAAACGGCATCGGTTTCCGGGGGCGGTAGGATCGCGTGCAGGGCAAAGACCGGAGGCAGCGCATTTTCAAGCTCGCCCACCACGCGATCAAAGGTCCCGGCATCGGTGCCCTGCGCCGCTGCCAGCGTGATATCCGCATCCGACATCGTAACCGATCCGCCACCCAGATCCGCCAGCGCCTGAATGCTCAGCGTGGCGGCGTCAGACCAACGTGGCGAGGGTACGCCCAATCCGATGGTGCAGGAGTAGGTGGCGCTCAGACCGGCCTCTTTCGCTGCGGCAATAATGGCATCGCGGGCTTTTTCGTCTTGCGCCGAACAGGCGTCGAACTGGCCGCCATTTTCGTCGATCAAAAACCGCAACGTAAAAGGCGTGATCACCGGGCGCGGGGCCGAGATCGCCAGGCCGATCCGCAGGCTGGGCGGCGCGGCACGGGTAAGGCTTTGTTCCAGCCGTTCCTTTTCCTGCTGGCTGTCCGCAATTGCGGTGATCTTGACCAGACCCGGGCTGGCCGAGATCTTGGCGCGGGGTAGGCTGGTCAGCGACTCGACGGCATAGGTGATCGCGGCGTCCCAGCCTTTTGGCTTGGGGTAATCGGCGGTTTCCATCAGGTCTGACACTTGGCTGCCATCGCTCAGATCACGCAGCCGCTCCACCAGTGCCTCGCGGTCCTGACTGGCTGGGATCAGGCCGATCACGGAAATCCCGCTGTCGTTGCGCAAAATCTCAGCGGAAAACCGGGGGGCGGCCAGTTGTGAGGTCGGCGCCACATTCATCTCGTCGATCACACGCGAGGTATCGACCTCGGTCCCGGCTGCGGTCAGGGCGTTAAATCGAGTGGCCTCATCCGTGGCAGTACCCGTTAGCACTACGCGCAACCCGTCGGAATACACCTCGGCCCAATCGTGCCCCTTCAGGTCCAGCGCACGGCGCACGGCAAATTCAGAGGACTCTTCGACCTTGGTCACCGCAAAGCTGGCCGCCAACAGGCAAAGGCCAGCCGACACGAGGAAGATAAAGGCTACGGCAAAGATATAGGGCAAACGCATGTGCGGGTTAACGACTCCTCAGGCGAATGTGCGAACTCTTACCTAGCCCCGCGCCAAGGTGCAATCAGAGCAACAGTGCGACGCAGAGGAAGATCAGCGGAATAAGGCCGGTGTCCCGATTGGCGCGGAACAATTGCAGCAGCTTCGCGTTATCCTCAAGATCCAGCCCGCGCAATTGCCAAGCCATGTGCCAGCCCATCGCCCATGGCCCGGCCAAGGCCACGGCCAAAGACATGATTGAGGCTTGTGCCAGCGCCCCGTCGATAATGGCCAGACCCATCAGGAAAACCGTCGCCACCAGAAAGTACTTCAGCCAGCGCCCTGTATCGGTGCCAAATAGCCGGGCGGTGGATTTGATGCCAATCAACTCATCATCTTCTGCGTCCTGATGGGCATAGATCGTGTCATAGAACAGCGTCCAGGCGATACCTGCCAAGTACAATATGATTGCAGGCGCACTGACCGTGCCCGTATGCGCGGCCCAGGCCAACAGGATGCCCCAGTTGAAGGCAAGCCCCAGAAACACCTGCGGCCACCATGTGAACCGTTTGGCAAAGGGATAGATCGTCACCGGCAGTAGCGACAGCACGCCCATGGCGATGGCGGCCTGGTTGAAGGTCAGCAGAATCCCCAGCGCCATCAGGCATTGTAGGCCCATCCAGATCACCGCCTGCCGCACACTGACTTGACCGGATGGAATCGGGCGCGAGCGTGTGCGCTCCACCTGCCCGTCAAATTCGCGATCGGTGATGTCGTTCCACGTACAGCCTGCTCCGCGCATCAGGAATGCGCCGAGGGCGCAGCCGATGGCGATCCACAGATCCTCCCACCTGGGATTGCCGTCGCTAAGGATCGCCAGCGCCAGACCCCACCAGCACGGAATCAGCAGCAACCACGTACCGATGGGCCGGTCCGCGCGGCTGAGGCGCAGATAGGGGCGGGTGAATTCAGGCGCGTGGGTGTCGACCCAGTTGCCGGATACGGCATCGGCGACCTGGCCGTCTGGTGTTGGGGCGTTGCCTTGCATATGTAAGGCCTCATGAGTGCAAAGATCAGACTGTATGTAGAGCACCCTCTGGGTCAGGGGCAATCCGTTGATTTGACGCGCGAGCAGGCTCATTACCTGTTCGGTGTCATGCGCATGGCTGCGGGCGGCCACGTGGCCCTGTTCAATGGCCGGGACGGAGAGTGGTTGGCCGAGGTTGCCGAAGCGGGAAAGCGCAGTGGCGTTCTGACCTGTGTGGAACAGACCAAGCCGCTGCAAATGCCGCCCGATCTGTGGTTCCTGTTCGCGCCGATCAAAAAGGCGCGCACTGATTTCATCGTTGAAAAGGCGGCGGAAATGGGTGCGGCTCGGATCCTGCCCGTGCAGACCGAGTTCACCAATTCCGAACGTATCCGACAGGACCGCCTGCAAGCCCACGCGGTTGAGGCCGCCGAGCAATGCGGAGGCACCTTCGTGCCCGAGGTCGCCGATCTACAACGGCTTGACCGTGTTCTGGATGCATGGCCCGATGGCCGTCAGCTGATGTTTTGTAACGAGGCCGAAGTTGGGTCGGCGCTGCGCTTGGCGGCACAGGAGAAGGGGCAGCCCTGGGCCATACTGATCGGCCCCGAGGGCGGCTTTTCGGATCGTGAACGCACGCGTCTTGTTGGCTTGCCCTTTGCCCATGTGGTCAGTCTGGGCCCGCGTATCCTGCGCGCCGATACGGCGGCCGTTGCGGCGCTGACCATGTGGCAGCAGGCGCTGGGGGATTGGTCGTGACATGGCAATTAGCGCAAGCCGCTGATGCGCCAAAGATCGACGCATTTCTTTCGCAGCATATTCAGACCTCGATGTTCCCGTTGGCCAATCTGCGGGATCATGGTTTGTGTGGGTCTCACCCGCGTGCGGTGAATTTCTGGGTTCTGGGGAATGAACCACGGGCCGTGTTTGGCATCACCAACGAAGGCATGGTCCTGCCACAATGTCCCGACTGTTCCGGTCAGGAGCTTGCAGACGCGATTGCTCTGATCCGTGGCCGCAAGCTGTTTGGGCTGGCTGCCGAGGCGGTGCAGGCACGCAGGATCATGCGGCTGGCCGGGTGGGAAGGTCGCCCCGCGACGCTGAACAGTGATGAGCCGGGTTTCTCGCTGGATTTGGACCAGCTTGTGCTGCCTAATGCCGAGGGCGCCGAAATTGTGCCCTTGGGCGAAGTCGACAAGGCGGTCACTGAAGGGTGGCGTGAACGTTATCTGATCGAGGCAATGGATTTCGATCCAGAACGCTCGCAGAAACAGGC
Organism: Ruegeria atlantica; assembly: GCF_013032005.1. Lineage (GTDB taxonomy): Bacteria > Pseudomonadota > Alphaproteobacteria > Rhodobacterales > Rhodobacteraceae > Ruegeria > Ruegeria atlantica_A. The sequence goes on along the minus strand of NZ_WQBE01000006.1, from coordinate 236,056 downwards.
GGGCGAGGATTATCTGGCGTATACAGCCCGCGATTCTCACCGGGTTCTGCTGATCGACGGACAGCCGGTTGCCATGACCGGATTCAACGCCCGCCTGCCCGAGATTGTACAAATCGGCGGCGTCTATACACCGCCCAACCTTCGCGGCCATGGCTACGCCCGCTTAGCGGTTGCGCTGCATCTGCTTGAGGCGTGCCGAGCCGGAGTGACCCGTGCAGTTCTGTTCGCGGCTTCCGATTCCGCCGCGCGTGCCTATATCGGAATCGGATTTCAACCGGCGGGGCAGTATTCACTGATCCTGTTCACAAACCCCGAGGACACGGCATGAGTTTCATCCGACCCGAAGCCAAACTGACCCTGTGGCGCTGGCGCGAAGTGCTGGTGGCGGGGGCTGTCCTGCTGGTGGGGCTCAGCTGGATCAGCGGCCCCGGTGGGTTGCTGGGATGGCTCGGCTGGGTGCTGGTTCTGGTCTCAGTCGCGCTTGCGGTCATCGGCATTCAGCGTGCCCGCTTCCGCACCGGGGCCGGTGGACCGGGCGTAGTAACCATTGACGAAGGCCAGATCACTTATCTGGGCCCGTTGGACGGCGGCATAGTCGCTGCGCGTGAAATTGAGCGTCTGGCGCTGGACCCGACGTCGTCGCCTGCGCATTGGGTGCTGGAACAACCGGGTCAGCCGGTGCTTCACATTCCTGTGAATGCCGAAGGGGCCGAGGCGCTGTTCGATGTCTTCTCGGCGCTGCCGGGGCTAAAAACCGAACAAATGCTGGCGGAACTAAACAGCGGCGCGCCACATCAGGTGGTGATCTGGGAACGCACGCCCACGCGCCCGGCGCATCTCAGGCTGCATTGACACTGGCGCGGTTTGCCCCCACGACTGACCAAACGACAGACACATCAGGATCGGAGCGCGACTCATGTCCATCCCCCAGTCCGGCGGCGGACCGATCGAACGCCATGAGCAACTGGCTGAATATTTGGAATCGGGCTGCAAGCCCAAACAGGATTGGCGCATCGGGACCGAACATGAAAAGTTCGGCTATTGCAAAGACACGCTGAAGCCGCTGCCCTATGAGGGCGAGCGCTCGATTCTGGCCGTGCTCAAAGGTCTGCGCGACCTGCACGATTGGGAGCCGCTGGAAGAAAACGGCAAGCTGATCGGCCTGCAAAAAGACGGCGCCAATGTCTCGCTCGAACCCGGTGGACAGTTGGAACTGTCGGGTGCGCCTTTGGAAACCATCCATGAGACCTGTGACGAGGTGAACGCGCATCTGCGCGACGTGAAGGATATTGCTGACAAGATCGGCGTCGGCTTCATCGGTCTTGGTGCCGCGCCAACGTGGTCGCACGACGATATGCCGCTGATGCCCAAGGGCCGTTACAAGCTGATGAATGACTACATGGAGAAAGTCGGCACCATGGGTCGGTCGATGATGCGCCGGACTTGCACGGTGCAGGTCAATATCGACTTTGGGTCCGAGGCCGACATGGTGCAGAAACTGCGGGTCGCGCTGGCCTTGCAACCGGTGGCAACGGCGCTGTTCGCCAACTCTCCGTTCTTCGATGGCAAACCCAACGGCCAGAAAAGCTGGCGCAGCTATATCTGGCAGCATCTCGACGATGCGCGTACCGGGATGCTGCCCTTTGTGTTCGAGGACGGGTTCGGGTTCGAACGCTGGGTCCAATACGCGTTGGATGTGCCGATGTATTTCGTCTATCGCGACGGTCAGTATATCGACGCGTTGGGACAGTCCTTCCGCGACTTCCTGCAGGGCAAACTGCCCGCGCTGCCGGGTGAAACGCCGACCCTGTCGGATTGGGCCGATCACTTAACCACGGCCTTCCCCGAGGCGCGGATCAAGAAGTTCATGGAGATGCGCGGCGCTGATGGGGGCCCTTGGCGACGCCTGTGTGCGCTGCCTGCGTTCTGGGTTGGCCTGACCTATGATCAGGGTGCATTGGATGCAGCCTGGGATCTGGTCAAAGGCTGGGACGCGGAAACTCGCGAGGCATTGCGTGTCGAGGCCGCGAAGGACGGGCTGCAGGCACAGGTCGGCAACATCAACATGCACGATCTGGCACGCGAGGTGGTCTCGATTTCCGAGGCCGGTCTGAAATCCCGTGCCTTCCCTGGTGCAGGTGGCCTGGTCCCGGATGAGACGCATTTCCTCAACGCGCTGAAGGACAGCATCGAAACCGGCAAGGTTCCGGCGGATGAGTTGCTGGATCACTACAATGGCGATTGGAATGGCGATCTGACGCGGGTGTTCCCGGAATACAGCTATTGATCCGCGCCGTGCGGCTTGCATTCACCGGGATTGGCCGATAGCAGGTTCTGGACCAAATTCAGGGGCCAGTTCGGAAAGCGTGATGGACGATCTTAAGGCAAAATATCTGGGGCAGATCGCCGAAGCAGGCGACGAAAACGCGCTTGAGGCGATCCGCGTCGCCGCCGTGGGCAAAAAGGGCGAGGTCGCGCTGAAGATGCGCGAGCTGGGTAAAATGACGCCCGAGGAGCGGCAGGTCGCAGGCCCGGCGCTGAACGCCCTGAAGGACGAAATCAACTCGGCCCTGTCCGCCAAGAAATCCGCGCTGGCCGATGCCGCACTGGATGAGCGTCTGCGCACCGAATGGCTGGACGTCACCCTGCCGACCCGCGCGCGCCGTCAGGGCTCGATTCACCCGATCAGCCAGGCGACCGAGGAACTGACCGCGATCTTTGCCGAACTGGGCTTTTCGGTGGCCGAAGGGCCGCGGATCGAAGACGATTGGTACAACTTTGACGCCCTGAACATCCCCGGCCACCACCCCGCGCGGGCCGAGATGGACACGTTCTATATGCACCGCGCCGAGGGCGATAACCGCCCGCCGCACGTGCTGCGCACCCATACCTCGCCAGTGCAGATTCGGTCGATGGAGAAACAGGGCGCGCCGATCCGTGTCATCTGTCCGGGCGGCGTCTACCGCGCCGACTATGACCAGACCCACACGCCGATGTTCCATCAGGTCGAGGGGCTGGCTATCGACAAGGACATCTCGATGGCGAACCTGAAATGGGTTCTGGAAGAATTTGTGAAGGCGTTCTTTGAGGTCGACGATGTCGAACTGCGCTTCCGGGCCTCACACTTCCCCTTCACCGAGCCGTCGGCCGAGGTCGATATCCGCTGTTCCTGGGATAACGGTCAGCTGAAGATCGGCGAGGGCGACGACTGGATGGAGATCCTGGGCTCGGGCATGGTCCACCCCAAGGTGATTGCGGCTGGTGGCATCGACCCCGAAGTTTATCAGGGCTTTGCCTTTGGCATCGGCATCGACCGTCTGGCGATGCTGAAATACGGCATTCCTGACCTGCGCGCGTTCTTTGACAGCGACCTGCGCTGGCTGAGACACTACGGATTTGCGGCGCTGGATATGCCGAACCTGCATGGTGGTTTGTCTCGGTGAGCGAAGTCGAAGTGATTACGGCATGCGAGAATGTGTGCCGTGACTTCTATTGGGTTGGTCCAGTAACTGAATGGCTTAGAAATCTGGCAATCGTGATCGGTGTTGGGGTTGCTTACGTGCAGCTCAATGCATGGAGACGGGAACATGTTTCAAAACGAACGGCAGAGACTGCTGAGCAACTGTTGAGTGTCGCGTTGAACGTCAAACTTGCGATTGCCAGTGTCCGAAGCGTTATGGAGCAAGTACGCGCTGACGCGGATGATACTCGGCAAGAAATAATTGATATGAAGCTCAATCGCCTAGCAAGCTACAAAGAGGATTTTGAACGCTTGCGAGAACTACAAGTTCTTCATGAAGCATATGTCGGTTCCAATGACGTCAAATCGGCTGTCGACGAATTGTTTGACGTACGACAAGAAGTCTACGCTGCGTTGGCTACGCTAAGCGGCTGGAATTTGGCGGCAAACCCTAGGCCTGAGCACGTTGAGCTTTACCAGCAGCTTAATAAAGCGATGTACTCTACGGGAGGGCAGTACGATGAGCTGACTCCTCGCGTGGATGCCGCAATTGAAACACTTAGTCAGATGCTTTTGCCGGAAATCAGGATGGAGAGAAAGCAGTGGAGCAAAGGCCGATAGGCCGCCGCGCCATCGCCAGACCGCCCGCACGGGCTGGCGATTTGTCTCCGCAAGCACTCCGATTGAACGATACACGGACTTGGTAAGTATAAATCGCCCACCACAAACCGAGGATCGCCATCCCGCGGTCTGGCGACAACGCGGCTTGTTACATGCGCCCACGGGGTTGTGACGTGACAGCGGGCGCAGGCTCGCTAGGGTTCGACGGATGATTTACCGACTGCTCTGCTTCTTCCTGCTGACCGCCACTCAAACCTCTGCAATCGAATCCTGTCACGGCGATACCGCCTGCCAGGTCGGTGACCGCTCGTATCATGTGCTGGAACCTGACGGGTGGGATGGCGAAACGCCTCTGCCGGTGTTGCTGCATTTCCACGGCTGGGCGCGGCAGGGGAATGTGGTGGTGAACCATGAGCGCATCGCGGGGGCCACGAAATTGCGCGGCGTGTTGCTGGTGGCGCCGAACGGGTTGGGCAAAAGCTGGGATTTCTGGACCTCGGATACCGGCGACGTGCCTTTTGCCGACCGGGTGCTTGAGGACGTGGCCAAACGCTATCCCATTGACCCGGAGCGCATCTATGTCTCGGGTTATTCCTTTGGTGGTGCGATGGCGTGGCGCTATGTCTGCCAGTCGGGCAATGACACGGCGGCGCTATTAGCCGTTGCGGGCAGCATCCGCCAGACTGAGGAGTGCCCGCAGGCCCCGCGTGAGGTGCGCCATGTGCATGGCCTCAGCGATACGGTGATGGATTTCCCCTATGGCTCGGATGGCGACACCACCTATCCGGTGGCGCTGTGGCGGCAGAAATACGGCTGCCACGACGCGACCCCGCGTGGAGATTGGAGCGTGGTGCCGATCCTGACGCTCAGCCGCATGGAGTGGACCGATTGCGCGCAGGGGCAGGTGGTGTTGGACACGCATCCGGGCGGGCATTTCATCCCCCACGGCTGGATCGGACGGCAGTTGGATGAATTGTTGGGCCGCACCCCAAGCTATCCCTGAACCGTTTGACATCGCCGTGCGTCCCCCTTCCAGTTAGGCGAAACGATCTGACACGGGATTCCTTGCCGCATGAAACTGCTTTTGCCCTTCGCCCTGATCCTTGCCGCCGCACCGGTCTTTGCACGTGACACCTATCCACCGGTTGACTTGCTGCTGCAGACCGAAACTTCGGTCATCGGCGAGGCGCTGGAATATCCCGACGGCACCCCGCAGATCACCATGGCCATCGTCACCATGCAGCCCGGTCAGAAAACCGGCCTGCACCGTCATGACGCTCCGCTGGCGGCCTATATCCTTGAAGGTGAGATCACCGTCGATTACGGCGACGCGGGCAGCCGGACCTATAAGGAAGGTGATGCGCTGGTTGAGGCGTTCCGGTCGCCCCATGCCGGTGAGAATACCGGCGACGGGATCGCGCGGATTTTGGCGGTGTTTGCTGGATCGGACAGCGTTGCCAACACAGTGACCGCGGAGTAGGCGCGGCGGTTCTACGCGCCCTCTTTCCCCTCTGCGCATTATCCGGTAAACGCGGTCTGACCCGAGATTTACTGGCGGAAACCGACCGATGAAATTCACTCTTTCCTGGTTGAAAGACCACCTCGACACCAACGCTTCGGTGGATGAGATTGCTGAGGCGCTGACTGATCTGGGCCTTGAGGTCGAAGAGATCGTGAACCCGGCGGACCGGCTGAAGGACTTTACCCTTGGGTATGTGAAACACGCCGAGAAACACCCCGACGCTGACAAGCTGCGCGTCTGTAAGGTGGACACCGATGAGGGTGAATTGCAGATCATCTGCGGTGCCCCCAACGCGCGTGAAGGGATCACCGTCGTGGTTTGCAAACCAGGTATGTATATCCCCGGTCTGGACCTGACCATCAACGTCGGCAAGATCCGCGGCGTCGAAAGCTTTGGCATGATGGCGTCCGAGCGTGAGCTGGAGTTGTCGGATGAGCATGACGGCATCATCGAGCTGCCTTCGGGCAAGGTCGGTGACAAATTCATCGACTGGCTGGCTGAGAATGAGCCGTCGAAGGTTGATCCGATGATCGAGATCGCGATCACCCCGAACCGCCCCGATGCGCTTGGCGTCGAAGGGATTGCCCGCGATCTGGCCGCGCGTGGCATTGGTAAGTTGAAACAGCGTGACTACACTCCGGTGCCGGGTGATTTCGAAAGCCCAATCAAGGTGACGATTGATGAGGATACGCTGGACGGCGCGCCCCATTTCACCGGACGTCTGATCAAGGGCGTTAAGAACGGACCCAGCCCGCAATGGCTGCAGGATCAGTTGAAGGCCATCGGTCTGCGTCCGATTTCGGCTTTGGTGGACATCACCAACTATATGACCTTTGACCACAATCGCCCGCTGCACGTCTTCGATGCGGACAAGGTGCATGGCAATCTGCGGGTACATCGCGCCAAGGGTGGTGAGAAGCTGGTTGCGCTGGACGAGAAAGAATACACTCTGCAGCCCGGCATGATGGTGATTTCCGACGACAAAGGCCCGGAATCCATTGCCGGTATCATGGGCGGTGAGGAAACCGGCTGTACCGAAGAAACAGTGAATGTCTTCCTGGAAAGCGCGTTCTGGGATCACGTGCAGATCGCCCTGACGGGGCGGGCTTTGAAAATCAATTCGGATGCGCGCTATCGGTTCGAACGTGGGGTAGACCCGGAATACACGCTGGAAGGGTTGGAGCAGGCAACGCAGATGATTTTGGATATCTGCGGTGGCGAAGTGTCCAAGGTCGTGGAAGCGGGCAAAGCGCCGGATCATTCGCGCGCCTTTAAACTGGATGCCGAGCGGGTGCAGTCTCTGGTCGGAATGGAAATCCCCGAAAGCGAACAACGCCAGACCCTGACTCGTCTGGGATTCCGCCTTGAGGGCGAGATGGCGCATGTTCCCAGCTGGCGCCCAGATATCATGGGTGAGGCCGATCTGGTGGAAGAGGTCGCGCGGATTGCATCCCTGACCAAGCTGCAGGGCAAACCGCTGCCACGTATCACCGATGGCATTCCGAAACCGGTGATGACCCCGACACAACGCCGTCAGTCGATGGCGCGCCGCACCTGTGCAGCGCTGGGGTACAATGAGTGTGTTTCCTACACTTTCATCGATCAGGCCTCGGCGGCCTTGTTTGGTGGCGGGGACGAAGCGACGCAGTTGGAAAACCCGATCTCGACCGAGATGAGCCACATGCGCCCCGATCTGCTGCCCGGTCTGCTGCAGGCCGCCGCCCGCAATCAGGCGCGTGGCTACGCGGATGTGGCGTTGTTCGAGGTCGGTCCGGTGTTCCATGATGGCGAACCGGGAGATCAAAAAACGCAGATCACCGGTCTGCTGGTTGGTCGTAATGGTCCCAAGGACGTCCATGGGGCCTCGCGCCCGGTCGACGTATTCGATGCCAAAGCGGATGCCGAGGCGGTGCTGGCCGCCATTGGCGCACCCGCCAAGGTGCAGATCCTGCGTGACGGCGATGCCTGGTGGCATCCGGGGCGTCACGGCAAAATCTGTCTGGGTCCGAAAAAGGTGCTGGGCGTCTTTGGCGAGTTGCACCCTCGTGTGTTGCAAGCGCTGGATATCAAAGGCCCGGCGATGGCCTTTACGATCTGGCCGGACGAGGTGCCTCTGCCCCGTAAATCCGGCGCCACCCGTGCTGCGCTGGAACTGCGTGACCTGCAAGCGGTTGAACGTGACTTTGCCTTTGTAGTTGACGAGGGGGTCGAGGCGCTGACGCTGGTCAACGCCGCGGCCGGTGCTGACAAGACGCTGATCGAGGATGTGCGTGTCTTTGATGAATTCATCGGTGGCAGTCTGGGCGAAGGTAAAAAATCGCTGGCAATCACCGTGCGCCTGCAGCCAACCGACGCGACGCTGAAGGAAAAAGACATCGAAGCGGTGGCCGAGAAGATCATCGCCAAGGTCTCCAAGGCGACGGGCGGTGTGTTGCGCGGATAGGGGCCCTGCCATAAGACTTCAAAAAAAACGCGCTTCCGGGCGCGTTTTTCGTTTCACCTACGGGAATTAGGGCGTGTTTGGGATAAGTGTTTCTGGATTTTCTTGATTGGGCTTCCCGCAAATGCGCCTTAAGTAGGTTCCAAATCAATACCGGAGGTCGACATGGGCTTGAACGTATACCTATCAGGGGAAATTCACACCGATTGGCGTGAGCAAATTATCGACGGCGCACAGGGATTGGACATCACCTTCAACAGCCCCGTCACCGATCACGACGCCAGCGACGATTGCGGTGTGGCTATTTTGGGCGAAGAGCCGAACAAATACTGGCACGACCACAAGGGCGCGATGGTCAACGCGATCCGGACGCGCAAAGGGATCGCGGATGCAGATGTGGTGGTCGTCCGGTTTGGTGAGAAATACAAACAGTGGAACGCTGCCTTTGATGCAGGTTATGCGGCAGCGCTGGGCAAGTCGCTGATCGTCCTACACGGCCCCGATCATCAGCATGCGCTGAAAGAGGTGGACGCCGCAGCCCTAGCCGTGGCCGAACAACCCTCGCAAGTGGTTGAGGTCCTGCGCTATGTGCTGACCGACACGCTGCCAGGCTGAATTGACCCATTGAAATTGGGCTTGCAGCATAGTGTGGCTGCAAGCCCGATCAGGCCCGAGGGTGCGGGCGGTCAGTCCCGTGGCGGTGTCACAAGACCTTTCTGAACGGCAGGGCGTTCCAAAAAACGGTCCAAATAAGCTGTTACATTTGTGTGGTCGTCCCATCCGACCAGTTCTCTGGCACCATAGAAATCTAGTCCGCGCAGCCAGGGCGCGATGGCTATGTCGGCAATCGAATAATCTCCGGCGACCCAGTCCTGCCCTTCAAGCTGCTGGTTCAACACGTTCAGCAGCCGTTTGGCCTCGTTCACATATCGCTCGCGGGGGCGGGGGTCTTCGATCTCGCTACCAGCGAATTTGTGGAAAAAGCCAAGCTGGCCGAACATTGGACCAATGCCGCCCATCTGAAACATCAGCCATTGAGTGACCTGGTGCTTGTCTGCCTGGGTCTGACCAATAAACTTGCCCGATTTTTCGGCCAGATACAGCAGGATGGCACCGCTTTCGAACAAACCAATGGGCTTTCCGTCCGGGCCGTCCGGGTCGATGATTGCGGGGATCTTGTTGTTGGGGTTCAGCGACAGGAACTCGGGGCTTTTGACATCCGCGTCCGACAGGGTGACCTTGTGTGCCTCATACGGCAGGCCGGTTTCTTCCAGCATGATCGAGGCTTTGACCCCATTGGGCGTAGGGAAGGAATACAGCTGAATCCGGTCCGGGAACTGTGCGGGCCAGCGATTCATGATCGGGTGTGGTTTGGTGTCCAGCATTGGGGGGCTCCTGAGTGGATACCCCCAGAACGTAGGGCGCGAGGGGCCATCTTGTAAGCCCCCGAAGCTGTGCGCGACCGGTCAGCCCGTGTTTGCTGGCGAACAACGGGGAAATCCGGTGGAACTAGCACCTAGACCAAAGCGTGTTTTTGCCTCAGACTTTGGCAATTCCCGCGCGAAAGCCGCGGGTTTCTTGTTGTTGAAAGGAGATGGCCGTGGATGAGGTCGTAACACAGGTGGGCGCGTTTGCGCCGCTGATCATGAACGCGGTCAAGGCGCTGATCGTTCTGATCCTTGGCTGGATCGTGGCTGGGGCCGTGGGCGGCCTGGTGCGCCGCCGGATCAACTCGACTCCGCAGATTGATCCGACGTTGGGCAACTTCTCAGCCAGCCTGGTGAAATGGGTCATCCTCGCGATGGTTCTGGTGGCCGTTCTGGGGATTTTCGGGATCGAAGCCACAAGTATCGTTGCCATTCTGGGTGCCGCGTCGCTGGCCATTGGTCTGGCGCTGCAAGGGACGCTCAGCGATCTGGCGGCCGGCGTCATGCTGGTGGTGTTCCGCCCTTACAAGCTGGGTCAATATGTGGATATTGGCGGCACGGCCGGGACAGTGAAAGACCTGAACCTGTTCACCACCGAACTGGTGACGCCGGACAATGTGCAGATCATTGTCCCCAACGGGCAATCCTGGGGGTCGATCATCACCAACTATTCGGCGCATGACACAAGGCGTGTCGATCTGGTGTTTGGTATCGACTATGGCGACAACGCGGACGAAGCGATGAAGATCATTCTGGATGTCGCCAAAGCGGACGAGCGTATTCACAGCGATCCCGAACCTTGGGTGCGCGTGACAAACCTGGGCGACAGCTCGGTCGATCTGACGGCCCGCCTGTGGTGCGCAGCGGCGGATTATTGGGACGTGAAGTTCGAAATCACCAAAGCGGTGAAAGAGGCGTTCGACGCAAAAGGCGTGTCGATCCCGTATCCGCATTCGGTTGAGATTCACAAAGAGGGGTGAACGCTCCCGTCCGGTGATCGGGCCTTGAAATGCCCTCCTCCGGTTGGGCCCGGCGCCGCGCTGATCGCGCGGCGTTTTTTGTACCGCGCGCGGGTCGTTGTCCTTAGCGCGGCAGCAAAAAAAGGCGCCCTCATCCGAGGGCGCCTTTCGATTTCTGTATATCAGCCTTAGGCGTTGACGATGTCCTTGGGCGATACAACGTCCAGACCCAGTGCAACACCAACCGCGTCATAGGTCAGTTTTCCGGCATGCACGTTCAGACCAGCCAACAGGTGCGGGTCATCCTGGCAAGCCTTTTTCCAGCCTTTGTCGGCCAGCGACAGCATGAACGGCATGGTCGCGTTGCCCAATGCGATGGTCGACGTGCGCGCAACGGCACCCGGCATGTTGGCAACGCAATAGTGCATGATGCCGTCGACTTCGTAGATCGGGTCAGCATGGGTTGTTGCTTTGGAGGTTTCAAAGCAGCCACCCTGGTCGATCGCAACGTCAACCAGAACCGCGCCGGGCTTCATTGTCGAAAGCTGTTCGCGTGTCACCAGTTTAGGAGCAGCCGCGCCGGGGATCAGAACGGCACCGATAACCATGTCGGCATCCTGGATCAGTTCGGCGGTGGCACCAGCGGTCGAGTACTGGTTCTTGAAGGTTCCGCCATACACGTCATCGAGGTAACGCAGACGCGGAAGCGAGCGGTCCAGGATGGTAACATCTGCGCCCATGCCAGCCGCAATCTTCGCGGCATGCGTACCAACAACGCCGCCACCGATCACAACGACCTTGGCCGGTCCAACGCCGGGAACGCCGCCCATCAGAACGCCACGACCGCCATTTGCCTTTTGCAGGGTCCATGAGCCAACCTGCGGCGCCAGACGACCGGCAACTTCGGACATCGGGGCCAGCAGCGGCAAACCACCGCCAGGTGCGGTGACGGTTTCGTATGCAATCGCGGTGCAGCCCGATGCCAGCAGGTCGTGGGTCTGATCTGGATCGGGTGCCAGGTGCAGGTAAGTGAACAGCAACTGGCCTTCACGCAGCATCTTGCGCTCGACCGCCTGGGGTTCCTTGACCTTGACGATCATGTCGGCAGTGGCGAATACCTCTTCTGCGGTGTCCAGGATCTGGGCGCCCGCAGCGATGTAGGATTCGTTGTCAAAGCCCGAACCGATCCCGGCACCGGTTTCGATTACAACTTCGTGGCCGCGCGCGACGGCTTCCTGTGCCGCGTTGGGCGTCATGCCGACGCGGAATTCCTGTGGTTTGATTTCCTTGGGGCAACCGATCTTCATTTTTCGCTCCTCCATTCATAAACTGCCTAAATAATGGGCGATCCAGGGCGCAATTTCTGTGAAACTCTGCCTGCAAAATTGCTTTTTTTCAGGAGAATCTTCGTTATATAGTCGGAAACTCGCAAAGGATTTGCGCAAATGAGCTTGGATGCGACGGATAAAAAGATTCTGGCAGCCCTTCAGCGGGATGGCCGTATGTCAAATGCGGAACTGTCTGAGCAGGTGAATCTGTCGCCTTCGGCCTGTCACCGGCGCGTTCAGCGGCTAGAGGCTGAAGGCTATATCCGCAAATACGTGGCGCTGCTGGATGCGCGCAAGATGAATGTGCCCACGACGGTGTTTGTCGAGATCACGCTGCAAGGGCAAGCCGAAGAGCTTCTGAATGCGTTCGAAAAATCCGTGGCGCGCATTCCTGATGTGCTTGAATGCCACCTCATGGCCGGTACGGCGGACTATATTTTGAAGGTTGTCGCCGAGAACACCGAGGATTTTGCCCGTATTCACCGCCAGTATTTGTCACGGCTGCCGGGGGTGGCGCAGATGCAAAGTTCCTTTGCGCTGCGCACGGTGTTCAAGACCACTGCGCTGCCGGTGTGACGTTCAGCCCGGGCCGGGATAGGTGAACAGGGCCAGGTGCAGGGCGTTAAAGCCAAAATGCATCAGAACCGGCACCCAAAGCCGCCCGGTTGCGTAATACCCCAATCCGCAGGCGGCCCCGAGGATCGAGGCGAAGACGACCAGTGCCGGGCCACCGCCCGCATGGGCCAGACCGAATAGCAGGCTGGCAGCTGCGATCCCGAGCGCCACGCCGATTTTCGACGTCAGGACCGATTGCAGATAGCCACGGAAAAAAGCCTCTTCAGTCAGGCAGGTCAGGAACAGGTTTGAAAGCGCAAAAATCAGCCACCATGCGGGCAGGCCGATCTCGGGCCGCACTGCACCCAGGGAAAGACCCAACGCAAACAGGGCGGGCAGTGCCGCCAACCCGATCAACAAAGGCCCGGTTCTGACCAGCCGCGCGCCATGGATCATGCCTGGCCAAGCCAGCAGAACGGCAAACAAGACCATTGGTTTGTCCAGGTTGAGATACATAGTGAACGCAGCGCTGCCCGGGCCTGCCTGTACCTGATTCAGAACCAATAGATTGTGAAACCCGGGGATCAGATGCGCCCCCAGAGCCAGACACCACAGGATCAACACCAGATGCCCGAAAACGGCGGGCACACCGGTCAGACGGCGCAACCCTACAGCACCCAGCAAGCCCGCTGCCGTGATTGCCAAGGCCAGCGGGGTTAGCAGGCCAAGCACTGTTGCTGAACCTAGGAACGCTGCCAACAGGGCCAGACCCAGCCCTTGTCGGCCTGATACCATGCCTATTTGTGCGGCAATCAATATGAACCAGGGCCAGATCGCAGGCAGTAGGGAAATGAAATGCGCCACATTCACCTCAGGGGGGTTGAAGGGTACTTGTGCCGACGGAATGAACCCTCTGGCAAGTAGGTTTGGGGCAGATTTATGCCAACCTGTTGGTAATGCGGCAAATCTGCCGCTTGTATCCCTGGGCGTGTAGGTTCAGATTTAGAAAAGGACCAAACCTCTTTTCGCATCGCCTTGACCTTGCTGCCATAAGCGGTTTCGCTTGGGGAAGGGCTTTATTAATTATTCTGATGACATCAGGCGGTTACACGCGCGTTGTATGGTCCGGACCCGATAGACGATAAGGATAAGACCTTGGCTTACGAACATAACGATGCCCCAAAAGATTGGCTGGAAGCCGAGTTGGAAGACACGCTGGACGAAGATTTCGAGATCGAGTTCAGCGAACCCATGCTCTCGATGGAAGTCCGCAAGATCTATAAGGACCAGCATCCCGACATGCTGGATCGCAAAGTCTATTTCCGCAATCTGCTGCGCTTGCAGGCCGAATTGATCAAGGTTCAGGACTGGGTGCAGCATACCGGGGCCAAAGTGTGCATCCTGTTCGAAGGGCGAGACAGCGCCGGCAAGGGCGGCGTGATCAAGCGGATCACCCAGCGGCTGAACCCGCGGGTCGCCCGCGTGGTCGCCTTGCCAGCGCCCAGCCGCCGGGAGCAAAGCCAGTGGTATTTCCAGCGCTATGTACCGCATCTGCCCGCGGCCGGCGAAATCGTGTTGTTCGACCGATCCTGGTACAACCGCGCTGGGGTGGAACGGGTGATGGGGTTTGCGTCCGAGGATCAGGTCGAACAGTTCTTTCAGGACGTTCCCGAATTCGAACGGATGCTGGTGCGGTCGGGGATCATTTTGCTTAAATATTGGTTCTCAATCACTGATGAAGAACAGCAGTTGCGGTTCCTCATGCGCATTCACGACCCGATGAAACAGTGGAAACTGTCGCCGATGGATCTGGAATCCCGCATCCGCTGGGAGGCCTATACCAAGGCCAAAGAAGACATGTTGTTCCGCACCAACATTCCCGAGGCGCCCTGGTATATCGTCGAAGGCAATGACAAGAAACGCGAGCGCCTGAACTGTATCGAGCATCTCCTGACCAAGATCCCCTATACGGATGTTCCACAGGAAAAGGTCGAATTACCGGATCGAAGATACAACCCGGAATATGAACGGCGCGTCCTGCCGGATGAGCTGCACGTTCCTAAAATCTATTGATCAAAAGAAAACGCCCCCAAAACCGGGGGCGTCATTAATTTGGAAAACCTGGGGTCTCAGAACACGAAATGTTCGTTTGCCAGGTCTGCGATCTGAGTGTTTTGCAAAGTCAGAGTATTCCCTGCGTTGTCGTCGATGATCACATCATTGCCGGATTGCGAGATGTGGTTGTTCATCAGGTCGTTATACCCGGTGATCGCACCATTCAGGCTGAGGTCGATGAAGTCTTCAGAGGTGAAATCTGTGACGGTGTCCGGCCCGATGGTGAATACGAACGTGTCCGCCCCGTTGCCGCCGGTCATTGTGTCAATGCCGCGGGCACCGATCAGAGTATCGTCGTCGTCGCCTCCGATCAGGGTGTCGCGGCCACGGCCACCCCTAAGCACGTCGTTGCCAGAGCCGCCCTGCAACCTGTCGGCACCCATGCCCGATTGCAGCCAGTCATTGCCGGTCGCACCCATCAACAAATCGACGCCTTGGCCACCCAGAAGGACGTCATTGCCGCCATGACCGCTCAGCGTGTCATCGCCGGTGCCGCCGGTCAGCGTGTCGCGGCCGAAGCCGCCGTCAAGAATGTCATCTCCTTCGCCGCCGTTCAGCGCGCCGGCCTGACCGGCTTTCAGAATGAACCAATTGTCTGAGGCGTCGCCCACAGTGCCTGCGTCCACGGCCTGTTGGCCGGGTTGGGTAGGTGTGCCGCCGCCAGAGCCGCCACCCGACCCGCCGGTGTCCAACTGCACCGGCGCCGAGGTCGTGGCAAAGTTCTGGGTCACGATCACGGCATCCCAACCGTTGAAATTGCCTTCTTCAATCCCGATCCCGATATATTCGAAATCGGGGTTCAGTATGTTGGCCCGGTGACCGGGGCTGTTCATCAGGCTTTGGTGAAGCTGTACCACATCATCGCTGGCACCATTGGGCCCGCGTTCGGATTGCCAGGCGATGTTTTCACCCGATCTCCAGCTGCCGGTGAAATCGAAACCGGCATCTCTCATCCGCTGGGTCGCGCTCGAGCCGCCCTGACCGGTGTGGCTGAAGATATCTGTCTGCAGCATCCATTCGCTGTGATCTTCGGCCGAGTCGTTTAGCTGAAGCTCAAGCTTGAGGGGTTGCAGCCCCCGACTTGTGCGTTCCTCATTAATCAATGCAAGCATCTGCCGTTCTAGATTGCTGGCCGTTGACATGATTCTGCCTCCAATTGAATTGAGTTATTTTGGCGAGACATTAATGGCGAGAATTTGACGGGATACAGACACAATCTGGACACCCCGACCCGTTCGGCGATTTGCCACCGCCTGATTCGCGTTGTTTGTGCGAAAAACTGCGCAAGTGCGCTGTGAAAGCGGTGTAAGGCACCGTTTCAGTGCCTCACACGCTGCATCGGACCTTAGACAAAGTCCATCATGCATCCACTGTCGGCCGGTATCAGGATAAAGAAGTCATCCGGTGCGTCCGCCTCCATGACCGGGGCATCGTCATTCGCCGCCGGAGTGTCGTCGCACATATCCAGGGTCAGCATGAAATCGTCCTCGGTGGTGTCCGCATCGGTCACCATCGGGTCGTCATTCATTCTGAAATCGTCGACCAGCGCCAACAGGTCGTTCACGAAATCCTCGATTACCGCCAGGAATTCTTCCACGTCGAAGCAAACGCCTGCAGTCGTATCGGTGACATCCGGTTCAGGTGTTTCCGGGTCTTCGGTCTCGGTGACGTCAGTGTCTGGTGTTTCTTCGCCCGGTTCGTCGGTCTCGGTGACATCGGTGTCAGGCGTTTCCTCAACCGGGTCGTCGGTCTCGGTGACATCGGTGTCAGGCGTTTCCTCAACCGGGTCCTCGGTCTCGGTGACGTCGGTGTCAGGCGTTTCTTCGACCGGGTCGTCGGTCTCGGTGACATCGGTGTCCGGTGTTTCTTCGACCGGGTCATCGGTTTCGGTGACGTCGGTGTCCGGTGTATCTTCGACCGGGTCTTCGGTGACAGGGTTGTCCGGCATTGCCACGTCGTCCGTGGGCGGCGTTGGTGCCGCACCGTTGTCCAGCACCACTGCAGCGTCGGTGGTGGCAAAGTTCTGGGTCACCATTACGGCATCCCACCCATTGTAGTCGCCTTCTTCAATCCCAATTCCGATAAATTCGTAGTCAGGGTTCAGGATGTTGGCGCGGTGGCCGGGGCTGTTCATCAAGCTCTGGTGCAGTTGCTCGACATCGTCGCTGATGCCTTCGGCACCGCGTTCCGATTGCCAGGCGATGTTTTCACCTGACCGCCAGCTGCCGGTAAAGTCGAACCCGGCATCTTCCATGCGCTCGGTCGCGCTAGAACCGCCCGAACCGGTGTGGCTGAATATATCGGCGTTCAGCATCCAGGTGCTGTGATCTTCAGCCGATGCGTTCAGGCGGGTTTCCAGTTGCAGCGGGGATAGCCCGCGGGATGTGCGCTCATCATTGATTAACGCCAGCATTTCTTGCTCGAATGTACTTGCAGTCGACATAGTAGCCTCCGTTTTGAATGGTCGTCTGAGTAGACGAGGCCAGTTACAGGGGGCGTCGAACGGACGGACAGAGCGGTTTAGATTTCAGGCGAATTTCAGCAGGGGCGTGCTACCGATACGGGATTCGCTGCGCTGCAAAATGCCGGGCAAAATGTTGCTTGGCCCGATTTAGCAGCTTGTCGCCTAAGGCTGAGGTGGACTCGGCGGAATGCAACCGGTGATAGAAACGACAAACCCCCGGGCGATGCCTCGGGGGTCGTCAAATAGTGTCATCCAAAGCTGGACGAGCGAGGTGCTTAGAGCAAACCTTCGCGCTGTGCTTTCTTACGTGCCAGTTTACGGGCACGACGGATCGCTTCAGCCTTCTCGCGCGCTTTTTTCTCGGACGGTTTCTCGAAATGTTGCTTCAGCTTCATTTCACGGAACACGCCTTCGCGCTGCAGCTTTTTCTTCAGGGCACGAAGCGCCTGATCGACGTTATTGTCGCGAACACTAACCTGCATGTGGTTGTCACCACCTTTCTAGATAGAGTTGCAAGGAAATTGCAGGAGTTGGCCGTATAGCAAAGCCGGTCTATCTTGTCTAGTACTGGCCCCGAGAACCGGAGACCCGCCATGACCGTTACCTATGAAGATGCAAAACAACAGCTTTTGGATGCGATGCTGACCCACGTGCCCTTTGACGGTTGGTCTGAAACTAGCTTTCGCGCCGCGATCATTGATTGCGATCTGGATGACGGTTTGGCGCGCGCGATCTGCCCCCGAGGCGCGGTTGATCTGGCGCTGGCTTTTCATGCGCGCGGGGATGCGGTCATGGTAGAGCGTCTGAAATCCACCGACCTGAGCGAGTTGAAATTCCGCGAGCGCGTGGCCGCTGCCGTTCGGTTCCGGTTCGAGGCTGTGCCTGACAAGGAATTGGTGCGCCGGGGCATGACGCTGTTTTCGCTGCCGACCCATGCGGCGGATGGGGCCAAGGCGCTGTGGCAGACCTGCGATCTGATCTGGGACACGCTGGGCGATACCTCGGACGACGTGAACTGGTACACCAAGCGCGCGACCTTGTCTGGGGTCTATTCCTCGACCCTGTTGTTCTGGTTGGGGGATGATTCGCCGGACCACCAGAAAACGTGGGAGTTTCTGGACCGTCGCATCGACAATGTCATGCAATTCGAAAAGCTCAAGGCGCAGGTGAATGGTAATCCGCTGTTCAAACCGTTTCTGGCGGTGCCGAACTGGTTTGCCAGTCAGGTGAAACCGCCCGTGAAAATGCGGGTCGACCTGCCCGGGATGCTGAATCCGCGCAAGTAAGCATCTGGGCCTTCCAGAAATTGCCTGCTAGGCATTGGGCAAAGGAGATTTGCCCATGACCGAGACAATGCGCGCCGTTGAGATCACCAAACCCGGCGGACCGGAGGTTTTGCAACTGACCGACCGTCCCGTACCGGAACCCCAAGCCGGTCAGGTGATCCTCAAAGTGGCATATGCCGGGGTAAACCGCCCGGACGCGTTGCAGCGCGCTGGGGCTTATGATCCCCCGCCGGGTGCCAGCGATCTGCCAGGCCTGGAGGCGTCGGGCGAGGTCGTGGCGATCGGTGCGGGTGTCGATGGCCTGTCGGTTGGTGACAAGGTCTGTGCGTTGTTGCCCGGCGGTGGCTATGCCGAATATGTCGCCACGCCCGCTGCACATTGCCTACCGGTTCCCACAGGTATGGAAATGAAAGAGGCCGCCTGCCTGCCCGAGACCTTCTTTACCGTCTGGTCCAACGTCTTCATGCGCGGTGGGTTGAAAGCGGGTGAGCGTTTTCTGGTCCATGGCGGGTCCAGCGGTATTGGCACGACGGCCATCCAACTGGCCAATGCGTTTGGCGCACGGGTCTTTGCAACCGCCGGTTCGGCCGATAAATGCGAGGCTTGCGTCAAACTGGGGGCCGAAAAGGCGATCAATTACCGCGATGAGGATTTCGTGGGTGTCCTGCGCGCCGAAGGTGGGGCGAACCTGATCCTCGACATGGTTGGGGGCGATTATATCCCGCGCAACGTCAAGACCCTGGCTGAAGACGGGCGCTTGGTGCAGATCGCCTTTTTGCAGGGCCCGAAGGTCGAACTGAACTTCGCCTTGATGATGGTCAAACGGTTGACCCTGACCGGCAGCACCCTGCGCCCACAAAGTGATCTGGCCAAGGCAAAGATTGCGCAGGATCTGCGCGAGGCGGTCTGGCCATTGCTGGACGCCGGAAGGGTGGCGCCCGTGATGGACAGCGAGTTCGCGCTGGCCGACGCCGCCGCAGCGCATGCGCGTATGGAAAGTTCAAATCACATCGGCAAGATCGTTTTGAACGTCGCCGGATAAGCTGACCAGCGCGGTTCAGGCCGCGCGCTTTAGGCGACGGCCCGGCGGTACAGGTGCCATGTGGCGTGGCCCAGCACGGGCATCACCACAATCAACCCCAGCAGCATCGGGATTGCGCCAATCACCAGCAAGGCGGCGACAATGAAGCCCCATGTCAGGATCACTCCGGGGTTTTGCCGCAGCACTCGGACCGAGGTCACAACCGCCACTGGTAGACCCACTTTGCGGTCCAGCAATAACGGAAAGCTGACCACGCTGATGGCTAGTGCGACCAGAGCAAACAAGAATCCTACCACGTTGCCAAAGATGATCATTGTCCAGCCCGCACCGGTGGTGAACACCTGCGTGACAAAGGCGCCTAAGGATGTGGGCAGATCAGGGCCCAGCGTGTGGACATAGATGCTCTGCGCTACCATCAGCCAGACAAGCAACAGCATGACCAGATAGAAACCCAACATCAAAATGGCACCGAAAGATGGCGATCGGAACACGCCGAGCGCATCCAGCCAATGCACTTCTCCCCCTTGTTCGCGTTTGCGGCTGATCTCGTACAGACCCACTGCGGCTATTGGGCCGATCAGAGCAAACCCCATGATCAGCGGCGCCAGCAGCGGCACCATGTTGCGGTTCAGCCCGAACCCGAACATCAACAATCCTGCGATCGGGTAGATCAGCACGATGAATATGGCATCTGCTCTGGTTTCCAGAAAGTCATTGTACCCTGCCTGTAGACAAGCCCGCAGGTCTTGCATTGTTAAATTTTGCACCACCGGCAGATGCCGCGTATCCGCGCTGCCGATATGGTTGACGCTTTCAGCTATGTGATCACCGGTCGCACCGATATTCTGAGCGGCCCAGCTAATCGGATTTCCAATCGTTTTAGCCATTGATATCCCCTCCCTTTGCGTATCGCGCAGCAGGGTGGATCCGGCATCGATTGCCTGAGGCCGGACCAGCCGGCAACGCCCAGATAGCAGTATAGCACATTTTTTCACGTTACGGTTGCGTGACGCGGAAATGTGCCGATTGCCCTGATTTTCAGGCGTGTTAGCTTGGTCGCAGGCAACAGGAGGTCAGCATGCAGCAAACGGCAAGAACCGTCGTCATTCACGAACACGGCGGCCCCGAAGTTCTGAGGATCGAAGACTGCCCCGTCGGGGACCCGGGCCCTGGGGAGGTGCGCATCCGCCATCATGCCTGCGGATTGAATTTTATCGACATCTACCAGCGGATCGGACTGTATCCGATGGACCTGCCGCACGCTTTGGGGATGGAGGCCGCAGGCGTGATCGAAGCCGTAGGCGAAGGTGTGACCCATCTTGAGCCTGGCCAACGTGCAGCTTATGCGGCGGCACCGGCAGGCGCCTATTCCGAAGCCCGGGTCATGCCCGCAGCGCAGGTTTGTCCACTACCTGACGGGATTCCGTATGATGCGGCGGCGGCGATGATGCTAAAGGGATTGACGGTCGAATATTTGTTTCACCGAACGACGCCGTTGAAACGTGGCGATACTGTTTTGTTTCACGCGGCCGCTGGTGGCGTAGGGCTGATCGCATGCCAATGGGCTAAATCCGAGGGGATTACACTGATCGGAACCGCCGGGACCGACGAAAAATGCAGCCTTGCCCAATTCAACGGCGCTGCGCATTGCATCAATTATCGCACCGAAAACTTTGTCGAGCGCGTAGCCGAAATCACCGGCGGCAAGGGAGTGGATGTGGTGATGGATTCCATCGGGGCGGATACGTTCACCGGATCGCTGGACTGTCTCAAGCCGTTGGGGATGATGATTTCCTTCGGCAATGCGTCAGGGTCAGTGCCGCTGATAGATATTGGGATGCTGGCCAAGAAGGGCTCGCTCAAGATCACCCGCCCGACTTTGTTTACCCATATTGCCGATCACGCGGTCTGTCAGGCGATGGCCCGGCGTCTGTTCGGCAAGGTTGAGGGCGGTGAGGTCAAGATCCATATCGACCAGCGCTTTCCGTTGGATCAGGTGGACGATGCGCATCGTGCGCTTGAGGCACGACAGACCACCGGCAGCACGGTGCTGGAATTGTAAAACTCATCAAGTCCTGGGCAAATGTCACAGGGCCTGTCGCCAGCGGGAACAAACAAAAAAACGGCGGCGAGTGACCTCGCCGCCGAAAGACAGTCAGATGTCAGCAAATTATTGCTGCAGCTCAGCCGGATCTTTGTCAGCAATGTTTTCCCAGTTCACACCGGCTTTTTCGATAAAGCCCGGAACGTCGCCTTCCCAGCGCTCCTGAATGTCTTTCGACAGGTTCAGGTACAGTTTGTTGTCAACGATTTTCCAGTAGTTCGGGTCGCCGTCGAACTTGAAGCCCATCGCGGTGCCGAATGCGCAGTAACCGCCATATGCGGGCAGGTACGCTTCTGGGTTTTCTTCAAAGGCAGCTTTGTTTTCTTCCGAAGCAAAACGGTACAGAGCGTCGTTGTGCAGGGTCGAGATGCGGTAATCGCCTTTGGTCGGCTCGCCTACGGTGAAGTATGCAACCGGGTCATAGCCCTGCATTGCCAGACCGGTCGAGCTTGCGTTGATCTCAACACCAGCGGCCAGCGCCGAGCTTGCGATTGCAACGGACAGCGCAACGCCGCCCAGAATGGATTTGAACTTGTTCATGGTTTCACCTTTCGTGAATAGGCTCGCTCTAGAGCACCTGAATTTTGCCCGGGCAAACCGGATTTTGTTTTTGCGACGCCGGTAATTGGCCGTCACAGAACCTCAATTGGGCAGCGCTCTGATCACGTTCAAGACAATCAATTGTGAAGGTCCGGTAACACAAATTTTGGTGATGCAGACTACGTATCCGGGATCAGAGCGGTGACGAATGAAACGACCTTATCGGCAGGCATTTCACAGGGGCGCAGCAGGGCACCACTTTGTCGCGTCAAATACAGGTTCATGCTGATATAGCCTGGGCCGCCAAGCTGATGGGCCACCAGTTTGAGAGATCTTCCAGCGCCATAAACCGAACGGCTGACCACATAGCGCCGCCCATTGGCGTAACCGGTAAACGTACCCTCGGGCAGCGCGAAAAAGGCGTTCAGAAAACCGGTTGGCGCAATCACGATTTGCCGATTTTCGGCTCGGTCCCCGCCTTGATCCGCGCCAGATTGGCGCTGTGGCGCCAGTAGACCAGCAGGGTTAGGATGATGCTCAGCGCAAAGGCTGAACTGTCCGTCAGCACAATCACCCAGACAACCGACATGGCCGCCGCCACCAGCGCGCCCAGTGATGAAATCCGCCAGATCGCTGCAGCCACCAGCCATGTCAGACAGCAGGCCACACCTACGCGCCAATCCAGCGCCAGCCACAGGCCCAGAAAGGTGGCCACGCCCTTGCCGCCGTTAAAGCCCAGCCAGACAGGAAAGCAGTGGCCCAAAAATGCGGCCAGAGCCGCGATCTGGGCGGCGTCTTCCCCAGCCAGTGCCCGCGCCAACAGAACAGCCACCGCGCCCTTGGCGGCGTCAAAGATCAGCGTCAGCGCCGCGGCTGCCTTGTTGCCGGTGCGCAGCACATTGGTTGCCCCGATATTGCCTGACCCGATATTGCGCAGGTTGCCCAGCCCCATGACCTTGGCGACGATCATGCCAAAGGGAACAGAACCCATCAGATAACCAAGCACAGCCCAGAGGATCAGCTGGGTTATCGAACTGTCAAATGGCGGCATCAGGGTCTCCGGTAAACTTCTTGTCCAGCCACGTAAGTTGCGGTGACCTTACCTTGCATCCGCTGGTCGTCAAACGGTGTGTTTTGGGATTTTGATTTCAGCGAGAACCGGTCCAGCACAAAGGGCACATCCGGGTCAAACAGCACCAGATCGGCGGGCGCGCCCTCGGACAGGCGACCGCTGTCCAGCCCCAACCGTTTTGCCGGGTTCAGTGCCATGGCCCGGAACAGCGTCGGCAGGTCCAACTGTTCCGAATGATACAGGCGCAGGGCTGCGGGCAGCAGCGTTTCCAGCGCAACAGCGCCCGAGGCGGCTTCTTCAAACGGCAGTCGTTTGCTTTCCTCGTCCTGCGGTGTGTGCATCGAGCTGATGATGTCGATCAAGCCGCTGCGCACGGCCTCGATAACCGCCTGACGGTCATCTTCGGACCGCAGCGGCGGCTTGACCTTGAAGAAAGTCCGATAGTCGGCCACGTCCAGCTCGTTCAGCGTCAGATGGTGGATCGAAGTGCCCGCGGTGATGTCCAGCCCGTTGCGCTTGGCGCGCTCTAGCGCGGGCAGGGCGCGGGCGGTGGTGATCTGATCGGCGTGATAGGCAGCGCCGGTCATTTCCAGCAGGGCGATATCGCGGTCCAGTCCCATGCGCTCGGCCATGGGCGTGACGGCGGGCAATCCGCGCAAGGTTGCAAACTTGCCGCTGGTCGCGGCGGCCCCGGCGCTCAGGACAGGTTCCTGTGGGTGCGCGATAACCAGTGCGTCGCAAGACCGCGCATAGGTCAGAGCGCGCGAGAATACCTTGGTGTTGGTGACAACGTGATCGCAATCGGTGAACGCCACCGCGCCTGCATCTTGCAGAAAACCGATCTCGGTCATCTCACGCCCGTCGCGTCCTTTGGTCAGGGCGGCCATGGGCAAGACGTTGACCGGCGTATCCGCCTGCGCGCGGCGGGTGACGAATTCAAGGCTTTCGGGCGTATCGATGGCCGGGCTGGTATCGGGGCGGGTAACGATGGTGGTCACACCGCCGGCCGCTGCTGCCAGACCGGCGGATTTATAGCTTTCCTTGTGCCGCTCGCCCGGCTCGCAGACTTTGACGCCGATATCGACGATGCCAGGGGCAAGGCAGTGCCCGCTGCAATCGATGATTGGCGTATCCGTGGACGGTGCGTCGCCGTCACCGCGCGCGGTAATCTGGCCGTTGCCCACCTGCAGCCAGCCAAGGCTGTCCGTGCCGGTTTCAGGGTCGATCAGGCGGGCGTTGGTTAAGGTCAGGTTGCTCATGCCAGTGCCCTTTCGATTGCGGCTTTGGTGGCGGCGGAATCCGCCTGATATTTGATCAGGTGCTTGTCGCCGCCCTTGGTGACGATCTGGACAAAACTGCCCATGGTGTTGACCGCCTTGATTTGGTTCAGGGCCACCTTGCGCGGGCCGGGGCCGGTGAGGGTGGTGTCCGTCATCGTCCAGGTGGCGACCAGTTCTTCCGAGGCCATGTACCATGCCCGGATGCCGACGGCGGCCAGACCGGCAGGCGCGCCGGTCCAGGGATAGGGGTTTCCGATCAGCCAAAGCACAATCATCGCACCCGCCATGGCCACGGCGGCCAGCCATGCGTTGGTGCGAATATAAGTGCCTCTGTCGGGCGAGAAGGTCACAGGATCAGCCACAGGATGCCTCCGACGGCCAAAAGGATCACTAATGCCAGAACGGCAGAACCGATGCGGCGGGGCTGGTCGTTTTGGGACGCAGGTTGAGGGGCCGAGAACGGTTTTGCGCTTTCGGTTTCGATCGGACCGCCGGTCCAGTTGGTGGCCTCTTCGGTGAACAGCCCGATCAGGCGCAGCCGTTTGTCGGGGATCAGAGTGGCTGCGCGACCGCCAAAGGCAGCGCTGCGGACCACCATGACCCAACCCGTTATGGCTTCAAGCGCTGTGCGATCCAACTGATCGGCGGACACGCCGCAGCCCTCGTTCAGATAGCCATAGAGCCCCAGGTCCTCGAGGTCTGAGACCGCAAAGACGTCGATCTGTTCAGGGTCCAGCCCCGCGACGCCCAGAATTTGATCGGCGGCACCGGGTTCACGCAGAAATTTGGCCTCTTCCGGGCGCATGTTCAGCGTGAACAGGCGGATCACGCCGCGTTCATGGGGGGCAACGGTCAGATCGCTCATGCCACCTCGCGCAGGTTGCGGGCCAAAAGTTCCATCGCAGCCATGCGGACGGCGACCCCCATTTCAACCTGTTCCTGAATGACCGAGCGGTTGATGTCGTCGGCCAGGGTCCCGTCAATCTCGACCCCACGGTTCATCGGACCGGGATGCATGACGATGGCGTCGGATTTGGCCAGCGCCAGCTTGGCGGCGTCCAGCCCATAGCGGTGGTAATACTCACGCTCGGACGGAATAAAGCCGCCATCCATCCGTTCCTTTTGAAGGCGCAGCATCATGACAACATCAACGTCCCTAAGGCCCTCATTCATGTCGTCATAGATCTCGGCACCAAATTCGGCAAAGTGGTCGGGCACCAAAGTGGGCGGGCCGATCAGACGGATGCGGTTTTCCATCTTGCCCAGCAGGATCAGGTTCGACCGTGCCACGCGGGAATGGGCGACATCGCCGCAAATGGCGATGTTCAGCCGGTGCAGACGGCCCTTGGCGCGACGGATCGTCAACGCGTCCAGCAAGGCCTGTGTCGGGTGTTCATGCTTGCCATCGCCCGCATTCAACACCGCACAGTTGACCTTTTGCGCCAGCAGATCGACGGCGCCGGAATGCGGATGCCGCACCACCAGCAGATCGGGATGCATCGCGTTCAGCGTCATGGCGGTGTCGATCAGGGTCTCGCCCTTTTTGATCGAACTGGCCTGCATCGCCATGTTCATCACATCCGCGCCCAGCCGCTTGCCCGCCAGTTCAAAGCTGGCCTGCGTGCGGGTCGAGTTTTCGAAGAACATGTTGATCTGCGTCAGCCCCGACAAAACGTCGGAATGCTTAGTCGATTGCCGGTTCAGGTCGACATATGTCTCGGCCAGATCAAGAATAGCGGTGATATCGGATTGCGACAGATGCTCGATGCCAAGAAGGTGACGATGGGCGAAACGCATGGGCGGGCTCCTGTCTGACAATCGGGCCGCTTATAGGAAGGTCCGCGCGCCTAGGCAACCTAAGGATCGGTTCCTTCGGGCAGTTTCTCGCATCCACCCTCGGGCAGGCATTGTTCGCCGGGTTTACACCATTTGCCATAGCCGCAGTCGATGGCCTTTATCGGCACGCATCCCTGATGTTCGGAACACTTGAACCCAGGGCGGCATTGCGAGCCGGTTTCCTCGCACAAAAACCATCCGGGGCGCGAGCATCCGCCGCCCGGCAGACAGGACGATCCCGCACCGCAAGTCAGGCCATCATCGCACACGGTTGGCAGGCCTTCGATTGCTGTGTTGGGGTCAAAATCGGGCGTGATGCGTTCACATTCGCGGCGCGCATTGCAGATCGAGCCGCCCGGGCAATCCGCGCGCGAAGTACAACTGTTCGCCCCCGCAGGCGCGCATCGCGTGCCCCCCGCAACGCAGCGCTCAAACGGGCCGCAGGTGCGCCCGCCCCCGCAATAGGTGCCACCCAGAGGAATGCAATGGCCATCAAAGCTGCATCTCTGTCCGCCCGAACAGCACCTTGTGCCGCATTGGAACTGGCCGGGGCGGCATTGGCCGTTGCGGTCGAAAAGCTGCGCAAAAGCAGGGCCGCTGAGGGTGGTCAGCAGCAAAGTAATCATAAGGAATCGCAATAGAACCAACATGAATACTCTCATGGTCGGTGCGACCGACCGCCCGATCAAGGCCTATTCGCTTTCCCTCGTTCAAAAGCTGGTTAGATTGAAGGGTATGGAATCGGCTTTGGACTATCATACGGCCCGGGCTCTGCTGGAGTGGCAGATCGAACTGGGTGCAACGGACGCAATCGGCGATGCGCCGGTTGACCGTTTTGCGTTGCCTGACACTGCGCCCAAAGCCAAAAAGCCCGCCGTGGCCCAGACTGCCCCGGGAAAACCCAAGAAGGTAGATCCAGTTGCCGTGGCGAAAGCGGCAGCCCAAGGTGCTGGGTCGCTGGAACAATTGCGTTCGGCGATGGATACGTTTGAGCATTGCGAGCTGAAACGTGGGGCGCGGCAGTTGGTCTTTGCAGATGGCACGCCGGGCGCACGGGTCATGATCATCGGCGAAGCGCCGGGCCGTGAAGAGGACCGTGAAGGCAAGCCCTTTGTCGGCCGCGCGGGGCAATTACTGGACCGGATGCTGGCGGCGATTGATCTGGATCGCACCCAGAATGCCTATATCACCAACGTCCTGCCCTGGCGCCCGCCGCAGAATCGCGACCCGAAACCCGAAGAGATCGGGATGATGAAACCGTTTCTGGAACGGCATGTGGCGCTGGCCAAGCCCGAGGTTCTGGTGATTATGGGCAATATCAGCTGTCAGGCGGTGCTGGGCAAGCGCGGTATCACCCGGTTGCGCGGGCAATGGGCACAGGCGCTGAACCTGCCGGTCATCCCGATGTTCCACCCCGCCTACCTGCTGCGCCAACCACAGATGAAGCGGCAGGCCTGGGCTGATCTGCTAGAGCTGAAAGCCCGGCTGGAGGGCAAGTGATGCGCATTCTTGCCTTTTCCGACCTGCATATGGCACGCAACCGCGCGGCCGAGGTCGTCGCGGCCAGCGCCGAGGCCGATCTGGTGATCGGGGCTGGGGATTTCTGCAATGCGCGACAGGGGTTGGACCAGGCGATGGCGATGCTGTCCGGCATCACCGCACCGTTCGTGATGGTGCCCGGCAATGCCGAAAGCGCGCAGGAACTGGTCGAGGCCGCGCCGGAAGGTGACCATGTGCTGCACGGCACCGGCATGACATTGGATGGCCTGCGGCTTTTCGGGCTGGGGTATGGCGTGCCGGTTACACCTTTTGGCGACTGGTCCTGTGACCTGACCGATGCCGAGGCCGCTGAATTGCTGGACCGTTGTGACGCGGCGGATATCCTGATCGCGCATTCCCCGCCGAAAGGGTACGGCGATGTCACGTCGCAGGGTGATGCGGTGGGGTCCGTGGCCGTGCGCGACGCAGTGGAACGCTTGCAGCCGCAACTTGCGCTGTGTGGACACATCCATGACAGCTGGGGCTATCGCGGCAACCTAGGCCGCACGCAGATCGCCAACCTGGGCCCCACAGTAAACTGGTTTGAGGTCACCTTATGATAGAAATGGTCACGCTGCTGGCGTTTATTCCGGCAGCTTTGGCACTGAACTTCACCCCCGGCGCAGACATGTTGTTTTGCTTTGGGCAAGGTTTGCGGTCAGGTGCCAAACCGGCTTTCGCTGCAAGTGCGGGAATTTCCCTCGGATCGATGGTTCATGTTTTTGTAGCGGGGCTTGGGTTGGGGGCCGCTGTAGCGACGATGCCATGGCTGTTCGATGTAATCCGCTGGATGGGGGTGGCTTATCTGCTGTATTTGGCATGGGGCGCGATCCGGAACGGGGCGGTGTCCGCCGATGCGCCTGCAAAGCCCACAAGCCACGCCTTTCGCGACGGGTTGGTGGTGAACCTGACCAATCCCAAGGTCATCCTGTTCGTTTTGGCCTTTATCCCGCAATTCGTGAATCCCGCCATAGGGCCGATCCTGCCCCAATTCCTGATTTTGGGCGTCATCATCGCGCTGGGCGGGTTTGTGGTAAATGGGCTGGTGGGCGTATTTGCCGGGGGCGTGGGGAAGGTTCTGATCTCCAATCCACGCGCCTCACGTATTATGGGCTGGGTGACCGGGGGAATTTTCGCTGCCCTCGCCATCCGGCTTGCCATCATGGAAAGGGCCTGACACCACATGTCACGCATCGACGAAAGCATGGAATTCATTCCGGTTCGGATCGCCGTTCTGACCGTCTCGGATACGCGATCGCTAGACGATGACCGCTCAGGTCAGACATTGGTCGACCGGATCGAACGCGCGGGTCATTCGGTGGCCGACCGCAAGATCATCCGCGATGAGCGCGGTGAGATCGCGGCGCAGTTGCGGCTGTGGGCCGGTGACCCGGACATTGACGTGGTGATCTCGACCGGTGGCACCGGTTTGACTGGCCGCGATGTGACAGTTGAGGCGCACCGGGACGTCTATGAAAAGGAAATTGAGGCATTCGGCACTGTTTTCACCCTCATTTCGATGGAAAAGATCGGCACTTCAGCGGTGCAATCCCGCGCCACGGGTGGTGTGGCCGAGGGCACTTATCTGTTTGCACTGCCCGGCAGCCCCGGTGCCTGCAAGGACGCCTGGGACGGTATTTTAGAAAAACAGTTCGATTACCGGCATCGTCCCTGCAATTTCGTGGAAATAATGCCAAGATTGGACGAACATCTCCGACGGAAGTAGACTGGTTGCACGTATAACTGATTGTAACCGCTTTGTGGCTTGGCATTTTTCCGTGCCCGGCTACGTTTTGCATATGGTAGCCTGATGCGACCGGGGTAAGTGATAGATGCGATTTTTGAGGCAAAGCCTTGTTGGTGTCTTTCTGGCGTTTCTAACGCTGGCCTTGGTATTTGTCGCGGTACAGCTGATTGTCAGCGCGGTGCAAGAGGCCCTGAACCGCGACAGTGAGCCACCCGAGGGCCGCGAACGCATTTTTGCCGTCAGCGTGCAACCGGCCGAGTTAGAGACGGTAACCCCCTATCTCGAAGCCTTTGGCGAGGTGCAAAGCCGCCGCCGCCTGGAGCTGCGCGCCGCATTGGGCGGGCGCGTGATCTCGTTGGCTGAGGATTTTGAGGATGGCGGCGTCGTCACCACCGGCGAGGTTCTGGTCGAACTGGACCCGGCTGACGCACAATCGGCCCTGGACCGCGCCAAGTCCGACCTGCTGGACGCTCAGTTCGAGGAACGCGATGCCGAACGCTCACTGCTTTTGGCGCAGGATGAGTTGAACTCGGCCGAGGCGCAGGCGGCCTTGCGTGGACGTGCCATGCAGCGTCAGAAGGATTTGCAAAGCCGCGGGGTGGGCACGCCTGCCGCCGCAGAAGAGGCCGAACTGGCCGAAGCGGCCGCACAGCAGGCGGTTCTGGCGCGTCGTATCGCACTGGCGCAGGCGGAATCGCGCGTCGATCAGGCAACCACGTTGTTGGCCCGTGCCCGTATCGCGCTTGAGGCCGCTGAACGCGATCTGGACGACATGACCGTCCGCGCGCGGTTTGCCGGGACGCTGACGGATGTGACCCTGGTCGAGGGCCGGTTGGTTGCGGCGAATGAAAAACTGGCGGAATTAGTGGATCCCAACGCGCTTGAGGTCGCGTTCCGTGTCTCGACTGCGCAGTTTGTGCGCCTATTGGATGCCCAGGGTAATCTGATCGAGGCGCCGGTGACCGTATCGCTTGAGGTAACAGGAACCGATCTGATCGCCACGGGGCGCATCAGCCGCGACAGCGGATCAGCGGGTGAAGGGCAGACTGGCCGTCTGATCTATGCCCGTCTGGACGACGCGCCCGGTTTCAAGCCCGGCGATTTCGTTACGGTCACAGTACAGGAACAACAGCTGGACAATGTGGTGCGTTTGCCATCATCGGTTCTTGATGCGGCGGGCACGGTGCTGGTGCTGGGCCCCGATGACAGGCTCGAGGCGCTGCCTGTGCAACTGATCCGTCGCCAGGGCGATGAGGTGTTGTTGCGCGGTGATGGTCTGGTCGGGCGCGAGGTTGTTGTTGGCCGGACGCCGCTGTTGGGTGGCGGGGTTCGGGTGCGGCCACTGCGGATCGAGGCCAATGCCGGGGCGGAACCGGACATGGTTGAATTGTCGGATGAACAGCGCGCCCAACTGGTGGCGCGGGTCGAGGCAAGCGATCAGATTCCGAACGACGTCAAGGCTCGTGTTCTGGGACAATTAAGCGAGAGCCGTGTCCCGGCCTCATTGGTGCGCAGCATCGAGACCCGGGCAGGAGGGTAAGCGCCATGATGCGCGACATCCCCGGCGCGGCGGGCGGTATCCTCAGCTACTTCACCCGCCACCGGACGGTGGCCAACCTGCTGTTGCTGGTGATGCTGGTGCTGGGCGCGGCGGCGATCCCGTCGATGCGGGCGCAATTCTTCCCGGACGTCATCCTTGAACGTGTCGATGTCAAAGTCGAATGGGAAGGTGCGGGCCCCGAGGATGTGGACAATGGCATCGTCCAGCTGCTGGAACCCGCTCTGCTGGCGGTCGAAGGGGTTGCCAGCGCGATTTCGACCTCGCGCGAGGGACGCGCCAATATCCGGCTGGAGTTTGAGCCGAACTGGGACATGTCGCGCGCCGTAGATGAGGTCAGAACTGCCGTCGACAGTGTGACCAACCTGCCTGATGACGCCGAAGAACCCTCGATCCGGCGTGGTGCATGGCGGGATCGTGTGACGGATGTGGTCGTGACCGGCCCCGTTGACCCGGATCAACTGGCCAAGTTCACCGACGAGATGATCAACCGCCTGTTTGCCGCTGGCGTGACCCGCACCACGATTCGCGGCCTTGCCGCGCCGCGCGTGGTGGTCGAAGTGCCAACGGCGCAATTGATCGCCAATGACATCACCCTGTCCGAGATTGCGCAGGCTATAGCCGCTGAAGCGATGGCCAGCCCCGCAGGTGATGTCACGGGCGCCAATGCGCGCATCCGTACCGGCACCGAAAAGCGCACCCCCGAAGAGATTGAGGGCATTGCGCTGCGCAATTTTGCCGATGGCTCAAAACTTTTTATCGGGGATGTTGCGGATATTCGGGTGGAAGGCGTCAATCGCAATCGCAGTTACTTTGTTGGCGAAAACCCCGCCATGTCGGTGCGCATCGACCGTTCGAACCTGGGGGATGCGATCCAGATTCAGCGCTCGGTCGAGGATGTGGTGGCCGAACTGCAGGCCAGCCTGCCCGAAGGAGTGACGATCGAGCTGATCCGCACACGTGCCCAGGCGATCACCGACCGCCTGGATATTCTGGTGGACAACGGTCTGATGGGGTTGGGCCTTGTGGTGTGCCTGCTGTTTTTGTTCCTGAATGCGCGTATCGCCTTTTGGGTTGCGGCGGGTATCCCGGTGGCAATGTCAGCGGCGATTGCGTTTATGTATATCGGCGGGCTGTCGATCAACATGATTTCGCTGTTCGGGCTGATCATCACGCTGGGCATCGTGGTGGATGACGCCATTGTTGTTGGTGAACACGCCGATTTCCGTGCGCGCCGGCTGGGCGAGGCTCCGATTGTGGCCGCCGAACGTGCTGCGCGGCGCATGGCGATGCCGGTATTCGCCGCCACCCTGACCACCGTGATCGCCTTTTTTGGTCTGACTGCCATCGGCGGCCGGTTTGGGGAACTGATCTATGACATCCCGTTCACTGTGATTGCGGTGCTGATCGCCTCGTTGATCGAATGTTTCCTGATTCTGCCAAACCACATGGCCCACGCTATCGCGCATTCGGCGAAAGAGCATTGGTATGACTTGCCCAACCGCGTTGTCAATCGCGGGTTTCGCTGGGTGCGCGATCACCTGTTCCGCCCGCTGATCGCCTGGGTGGTTTGGGCCCGCTATGTGGTTGTGGCCGTGATGGTGGTGATTCTGGCCAGCCAGATTGCGCTATTTATCAAAGGTGACGTGAACTGGCGCTTTTTCAACGCGCCCGAACGCGGCTCGGTCACTGGCAACTTTATCATGGCCGAAGGTGCGACCCGCGAAGATACGCTGGCGATGATGCGCGAGATCCAGCGCGCTGCCGAAGAACTGGGACAGATTTACGAAGAACGCTATGGCCGCAATCCTATCGATTATGTGTTGGCCGAGGTGGGCGGAAATGCCGGATGGTTCAACCCGCCCGCCGCAGAAGGCAAGGATCAGGACTTGCTGGGCGGGATTTCAATCGAGCTGATCGACGCCGACCTGCGCCCCTATTCCAGCTTTGAGTTCGTGGGCGAGTTACAGGATTTTGTACCGCGTCATCCCAAGGTCGAGATGCTGACCTTCCGCGGCTGGCGATCCGGGCCCGGCGGTGATTCAATCGAGGTGCAGTTCTATGGCGCCGACGTGAACACGCTCAAAGCAGCTTCCGAAGATCTGCGGGCCGAATTGGCGAAATACCCCGAGGTTTCGGCGCTGCAGGACGACCTGGCCTATGACAAGGAAGACTTCATTCTGGATCTGACACCCATAGGGCAGGCGCTTGGTTTTCGTATGGAAACACTGAGCCGCGTGTTGCGGGATCGTCTGAACGGGATCGAGGCCGCGACTTTCCCCGACGGTCCGCGCAGCGCCGAAATCCGTGTCGAATTGCCCGAAGGTGAACTGACCGCCGATTTTCTGGAACGCACCCTTATGCGCACGCCGGATGGCGTTTATGTGCCGCTGGCCGATATCGTCTCGGTCGAGCGCAAGTCGGGCTTTTCGACGGTGCGGCGCAATAACGGCCTGCGGGTGATTACGGTGGGGGGTGACATCTCCGAGGATGATCCGGCCCGTGCGGCAGAAATTGCCCGGGCGCTGAATGACGAGATCCTGCCCAATATCGCCGCCGAACGGCAGGTCGAATGGCGGTTGACGGGCCTGAGCGAGCAAGAAGATGAATTCCTGACCGAGGCGCGCACTGGCCTTATCCTGTGTCTGACCGGGATCTACCTTGTGCTGGCCTGGGTTTTTGCCAGCTGGACGCGACCTTTGGTGGTGATGGCGATCATTCCGTTTGGATTGGTGGGCGCGATCTGGGGGCACTATATATGGGATGTGCCGCTGAGCATGTTTACCGTGATCGGCCTGCTGGGGATGACTGGGATCATCATCAACGACTCGATCGTTCTGGTCACGACCATCGACGCCTATCAGCAAGAGCGGGGGTTGGTGCCGTCGATTGTCGAAGGCACGGCGGATCGACTCAGACCCGTGATGCTGACGACGCTGACGACGGTTTTGGGGCTGACACCGTTGCTGTATGAAGGTTCGCAACAGGCGCAGTTCCTCAAACCTTCGGTGATCACGCTGGTGTACGGGCTGGGTTTCGGAATGTTTCTGGTGTTGTTACTGGTGCCGGCGCTGCTGGCTATTCTAAACGACCTGTCACGCCCGATGACTGCGTTGCGCCGGGCGATGCGGGCACCGGATCGAGTGGTGCAGGGCACGGTGATGGCCACCGGGCTTGTGTTGCTGTTGTGGTTTGGCATGACGATGATTTGGCCCGCGATTACTGGCGCGCCAGTTGGTTTGTTGTCAGGGCTCTACCCGGGGGATGAGGGCATCGCGGCGCTGCATATGGGGCTGGGAGCGTTCCTTGCCGGTGCGCTACCAATTCTGATGCTAAGCGTCGTGTTGTCCGGCTTGCTTTACGTGCGGCTCAAGGGACGGGCGGCCTGACGCGCCTGCAGCGCGGTTTCCAGCATATCGACGACTCGATCACTCATGGACAGGTCACCTTGTCTGATCTGATCTATCGAAAACCAGCGGGCGTCCAGCGCATCGTCCCCGGCTGTCGGAGAACCTGAGAGGTAGTCACAGGCCACCCCGACCAGCAGGTAATGCGATTGCACAGCGCCCTGTTCGTCGCGGCGCAGAAGGTCCAGATTGTCAAGATAACACTGCGGTTCCGCGATGACCGAGGTTTCCTCGCGCAACTCCCTTTGCGCGGCTTGCATCACCGTTTCGCCCCATTCCACATGCCCACCGGGAAACCCCCAGAGTCCCGCATCTGGCTGTTTGCTGCGCTGCACCAGCAGCACGCGGGTTTCATGCACCACAACGGCCAGCGCGCCGATCTTAGGAGTATTCCCCATCTCTCAGCCCGCGCTGCATCCCTGAATGTCGACGGCATGATTGGCGCCCAGCACCGTGATCCGTATGTCGGACCGGTCCAGCGCGAATGGTCCGCCCGAGGCGCTGATCACCTCGGATGTAGCCACCAGGGTCCCGCTCTGCCGTGTCGTTTCGGGTTCCGAGGCCCAAAGCGTGGGGTTTCCCGGTTCGATCACCGCAACCTCGCGCCCTCCGGCCGAGGGCATGGTTACGCGGACTTCGATCCGCATACCGTCTGATGTGGGGGTCAGATGGCAGCTGGCGGCAGTCACCTGAGCCTCTTTCGCGGAATAGGGGCGTTGGGCCAGTGCTGCGGCAATGGCTGGGTTGCGCCCGGCTTCAGCGTCCAGCGTATGGTCGAAATCCAACGTCTCGGGGATGCAGACATCCTTGCAGACGCCCAAATCCATTTCCCCACGCAACCGCACGGGTTTGGCGGGGTCGCTTGGAGTAATTTCAACAGGCAGCACCAGTTGATCGGCATAGCCCAGCGATTGCAGGCCATTTTGTACAAATACGTGGGGCGCAGGCCAGGTGATCGCCACATCACCCACATTTTGCGAGCGGTTCCAATCAAACTGCGGCGGGATACCAGCGTCACCGGGTGCGCGCCAATAGGTTTTCCAGCCGTCCTTCAGCGTCAGCCGCAGCGCCCCCAGATAGGTGCCATTGGCCGTACGCCCACCATCAAGCACATCCAGTTGCACAACATCGCCCTCAACCTGCGCATGGGCGGGGGCGGTCAGGGCGAAACAAGCGGTCAGAGCGGCCGCGGTTGATTTAAGATAACGCGTCATACCCCATAGATGCGTGGTCTTGCCGGTGATTCCAAGTCACGTTCGGGTCACTGTGATGAAATCTAGCGAAATGTGACCTGATCCCTTGCCAACCCCCACGTGCCGGGGCCATTGTTGAAGGAAGACGAAGCAAGAGTTTTAAATCCATGGATCTGACCGGAAAACTGTTGATCGCGATGCCTGGAATGGGTGATCCACGTTTCGATCACTCGGTGGTGTATATCTGCAGCCATGGCGAGGACGGGGCCATGGGCCTGATTGTCAACAAACCGTCGGATTTGCGGATCAAAACCCTGCTCAGCCAGTTGAACATCGCCTGCAGCATCCCTGTCGTGGGCGAACGTCTGGTTCATTTTGGCGGCCCGGTTGAGATGTCGCGCGGATTTGTCCTGCACAGCGCGGATTACGATGCCAACCTGCATTCCATGCAAATCTCGGATGATTTCAGCATGACCGCGACATTGGATGTGCTCGAGGATCTGGCCTCGGGGCGGGGGCCTTTGAACTCGATGCTGGCGCTGGGATATTCCGGTTGGGGTCCCGACCAACTTGAAGATGAGATCGCCATGAACGGCTGGCTGACCACCGAGGCGACCTCGAAACTGGTGTTCGATGTGCCCGATGATGAAAAGTGGGAGGCTGCGCTGGCGACGCTGGGTGTTGACCCGCTGACCCTGTCGGCCAGCGCCGGGCGCGCCTGATCAGCTGTCACGCGGCGCAGCGGCGCGGCGCAGGCGGTCATTGATAGCCGCGCCCAACCCATGATCGGGGATCGTTGACACCGCAATCGGGCGGCCTGTGGTGTTCAACCTGTGCAGGGCCGAGAACAGGTTTGCGGCGGCTTCGGTCAAATCACCGCTATCTGACAGGTTCAGATCACACGGAACAGCGCCAAACCCCAGCAAAACCTCGTCACCCTGCGGGCCGGCCGCATTCAGGCGTACGGGTGCGTCGGGGGCGTAGTGCGATTGCAACTGGCCCGGCGCTGTCAGTACATCCGAGGCCTGATGCAGGTGCAGTTGTGTATTCAAAACGGTTTCGATCTGTTCCAGCGCCACACCGCCGGGGCGCAGCAATGCGGGCTCTCCGGCCAGTCCAACGATGGTGGATTCCAGACCAACACCGCAGGGGCCGTCATCCAGTATGGCCGCGATACGCCCATTCAGACCCGCGCGCACGTGATCGGCAGTCGTAGGGCTGATCTGACCGGAGGGGTTGGCCGATGGCGCTGCCACCGGCCCGTCAAAGGCTGACAGCAACGCCCGGGCCGTACCATGTGCTGGGACCCGAACCGCCAGCGTCTCTAGCCCGGCTGTGACCAGCGGTGAAATCCCGTGCCCCTGACGCAGAGGAAGAACCATTGTCAGGGGACCGGGCCAGAATGCGGCAGCCAGTGTCTCGGCCCGCTCGGACCATTCGACATATCGCTGCGCTGCCTCGGCAGAGGCCACATGCGCAATCAAAGGGTTAAAGCTGGGTCGTCCCTTGGCGGCATAAATGCTGGCCACGGCTTCGGTATTGCGGGCGTCACCGCCCAGTCCATAGACAGTTTCAGTGGCAAAGGCGACCAGCAGGCCCTGCCGCAGCAGGTCAGCTGCCTGTGCGATTCCGCCCGGATCGGCGGCTAAATCCAAAGTGCCGTTAGGGTTCATTTCATGTGACGCCGCGTTTTGATTGCTTGCAGAACAAGGCCAGTTACGTTTCCGACCAATCAAGGATGCATAAAGGTGGGCATTGCAATTTCCAACCCCACCCGCCAAAAACCGACCAAACAAATCCGGGGGAAGACATGCCATACCGCGCGCCCATTTCCGACTATGAATTGTTGTTCCGCCACGTCGTCGGATTCGATCAAATCGCGGCGACCGAGAAGTTTTCGGAGGCCAGCGAAGATGTGGTTGGTGCGATCCTGTCTGAGGCCGGCAAGATGTGCGAAGAGGTAATGGCCCCGCTGCAACGCCCCGGTGATCTGGAGCCATCGCGGTTGGAAAATGGCGTGTTGCGTACATCGCCCGGTTACGTAGATGGGTGGAAAGCGATTGCCGAAGGCGGTTGGATCGGGATGAGCGGCGATCCAGAATTCGGTGGTATGGGCCTGCCGATGGCCCTGACCACCGCTGTGAATGAGATGATGTCGGCCGCGTGCTTGTCGCTGCAACTGGCACCGTTGATGACGCAAGGCCAGATCGAAGCGCTGGAACATCACGCCAGTGACGAGCTGAAATCGCTGTACCTGCCAAAGATGATGACGGGCGAATGGTCGGGCACCATGAACCTGACCGAAGCGCAGGCCGGATCGGATGTGGGGGCTTTGTCTTCCAAGGCAGTGCCCAACGGTGACGGGACCTATTCGGTTTCGGGTCAGAAGATCTTTATCTCTTGGGGTGACAACGACTTTACTGAGAATGTCTGCCATCTGGTGCTGGCGCGCCTGCCGGATGGTGTGCCTGGAACCAAGGGGATTTCTCTGTTTTTGGTGCCCAAGTACCTGCCCGATGAAAACGGCAATCCCGGTGTGGCCAACGATCTGAAAGTGGTGTCGCTGGAACATAAGATGGGCCTGCATGGATCACCAACCTGTGTCATGCAATATGACGGGGCCAAGGGCTGGCTTGTGGGTAAGGAACATGGCGGCATGGCTGCGATGTTCACCATGATGAACAACGCACGTCTGGGTGTTGGTGGTCAGGGTGTGGGGGCCGCTGAAGGGGCCTACCAGCACGCGCTGGCCTATGCGCTGGACCGCAAGCAGGGCAAGACGCCCTCGGGCACCATCATCGACCATGCGGACGTGCGCCGGATGCTGATGAGCATGCGCGCCGATACCTTTGCCGCGCGCGCCATCATGCTGGCCAATGCGGCTGCTATCGATATGGCCACGGCCACCGGTGACGCCGAATGGTCCGCACGCGCCGCGCTGCTGACCCCGATCTGCAAGGCCTTCGGAACTGAAACAGGCATGCGCGTCTCGGAAACCGGTGTGCAGGTTCATGGCGGTATGGGGTTCATCGAGGAAACGGGCGCAGCCCAATATTACCGCGACGTCCGCGTCACCGCGATTTATGAGGGCACCAACGGCATTCAGGCCATGGACCTTGTGGCGCGCAAGATGATGGATGGGGGCGAAGCAGCCTCGCGCTTGTTGGACGAGATCGAGGATCACGCCGAACAGGCCCGCGCCAGCCTGCCGGGTCTGGCGGGTCCCGTATGGGAGGCGACCGAAAGCCTGCGCGAAGCCACCGAGTGGATTGTGGCGCAATCGGACATGAACGCTCGGTTTGCCGGTGCTGTGCCTTATCTGCACGCCTTCGCCCGCGTTTTGGGCGCGCATTACCACCTGAAGGCGGCGCTGGCTGACCCCGAAGGTCCGCGCCTGAAACTGGCGCGGTACTACATCAACGCATTGCTGCCGGAATATGCCGGTCTGCTGACGCAGGCGCAGAACGGGGCCGAGGACATCTATGCGTTCACCCCTGAGGAGTTGGCGGTGTAATGGACGGGGATTCACCTTTGGCAATCCGCTATCCTTGGCCTGAGCCTCCGG
The DNA here is from genome assembly GCF_013032005.1 of Ruegeria atlantica. Taxonomy (GTDB): domain Bacteria; phylum Pseudomonadota; class Alphaproteobacteria; order Rhodobacterales; family Rhodobacteraceae; genus Ruegeria; species Ruegeria atlantica_A. The sequence goes on along the minus strand of NZ_WQBE01000006.1, from coordinate 196,996 downwards.
CGCAGGGCGAGGCGATCGAGGTTGCTGAAGGGGTGCTGTGGATGCGCCTGCCGCTGCCCATGGCGCTGGATCACGTCAACATCTATGCGCTGGACGATGGCGATGGATGGACAGTGATCGACACGGGCATGTCTTCGAACAAGACCCGTCGCATCTGGGAAACCCTAATGGGGGGTCCGCTGGGCGGCAAGCCGATCAACCGTGTGGTCGTGACCCATCACCATCCCGACCACGTGGGCAATGCAGGCTGGTTTCAATCGGAACACGGCGTGGAACTAGTGGCCTCGCGTACCGCATGGCTTTTCTCGCGCATGCTGCAGTTGGATGTGCAGGAAAGCTGGCCGCAGGAAACGCTGGATTATTACCGCAGCGCAGGCATGGACGCGGGTGTTCTGGCCAAACGGATGACCGAGCGTCCGTTCAACTATTGCGACACGGTCTATCCAATGCCTCTGGGCTTTACCCGGATCAAGCAGGGCAGCGTCATCCGCATGGGTGGCCGTGACTGGGACGTGCATATGGGCAACGGGCACGCCCCTGAACACGCCACGTTCTGGAGCCGCGATGACAATCTGGTGATCACCGGGGATCAGATACTCAGCTCGATCAGCCCCAATCTGGGCGTCTATGTCACCGAACCTTTGGCTGATCCCGTGGCCGAGTGGCTGGAGGCATGTGAGCGTCTGCAAGGCTTGGCGCGGCCTGATCATCTGGCGCTGGGTGGGCACAAGCTGCCTTTTACCGGCTTGCCGCTGCGCATGAAGCAATTGATCGACAATCACCACGGCGCGCTGGACCGGTTGCAGGACTATCTGGACCAACCCAAAACCGCGGCCGATTGTTTCATGCCTCTATTCAAGCGCCAGATCAAAGAAGGCGAGTACGGGCTGGCTTTGGTCGAAGCGGTTGCACATCTGAACCATCTTTACCACATTGGAACTGTCACCCGGACGCGCCGCGCGGACGGGGCGTGGGAGTTTCAGCGCAAAGGGTAAAGCCATGCAGGACCAGATCGAAACATCGGCCGAGGCAGCAGAAGCGGCGGCTTTGCCCCGTTGCTATGAGGTCCACGCCAACCCGGACGCGAAATCCGGTGCCAAGGATCTGCCCGGACAGCTGCAAAAACCGGTCGAGACCAAAAGCCCGGCGCAATGGGCGTATGAGCGGCTGATCCTGTATATCCAGAATTTCGAACAAACGCTGACCGGTGATCAAGAGGTCGCCATGGGCTTTACCGGTGGCGATGCGGGCGTGATGCGGATCGAGGGCATGGGTTATTTTGATCCCGATATCATCACTTTTTACGGCTCGGACGCGACCGGTGCGCGAACCCAGCTGGTGCAGCATGTCAGCCAACTGAATGTGATGCTGCGGGCTCTGCCCAAGTCGGTCGAGGACAAGCCCGCCAATCGCATTGGATTCCGGTTGGCCAAGGATCTGGAAGAAAGCTGATCGCCTGACTTGCAATTCACGTCTGCGCAGCCTTGAATGAGTGCAACTTTCAAGGGGGCCACGTGACCAGTTTCTCAGACGTTACAACTGCCTACAGGCGCGCCTGGGCGCGCCGTCGCGTGTTCGTGCCGATCTACATCGCCGTGCGCCTGCTGCTGGTGGCATTGATTGCACCGGGCGTGGCGATCACCGTAAACCTTGCCGTATCGCTGTCGAATCAAACCGCGCTGACGGATCAGGCCATCGCCGCCTTTATCCTGTCACCCGCCGGTTTCATCGCTGCTGTTGCTGTGCTGAGCCTGTTTCTTCTGGCCGAAGTGTTTGTTTTCTCGGTCATGGCCGCATCGTTGCGGATGGGCGAAGCCGATCCATGGCGCGCGGGCAGTTCCGCCATCGGCCTGATCCTGTCGCGCCTTCCGGCACTATTTGGATTTGCCGTGCGGTTCGTGCTGCGCGTTCTGCTGCTGGTGCTGCCTTTTGCTGTGGTTGCAGCACTGATCGCGTGGTGGACGCTGACCGAATATGACATCAACTATTACCTGACCTTCCATCCGCCCTCGTTCTGGGTCGCGGTAGTGCTGATCGGGGCCGTGGTTCTGGTCATGGCTTGGGTGCTGATACGCAGGCTCTCGGCTTGGGCGCTGTCGCTGCATCTGGTCCTGTTTGAAAATGTCCACCCTGGGCATGCATTTAACATCAGCGCCAATCGGATGGAGGGCAAACGCGGGCGCCTCAAGATCGAACTGGCGATATGGCTGATCCTGCGCCTGATCATCGCCGCGCTGATTGCCTGGGTCGCGGGTATCCTGTTCGCCATCGTTCCCCTGCAGGGCGCCAGCCATCTGCGTCTGGCCTTGCTTTACAGCCTGTTGGTGGCAGGAGTTTGGTCATTGGCCGGATTGGTACTGGCGGCGACTGCGTTGGGCGCGTTGGCAGTGTTGCTGGATGGTTTTTTTGAGATCAAGACAGACGAACCATTGCATCCCGAACCCGGCAGTCTGCGTATTCCGCTGTTGGCAACCGTCGGCGCAGCCGTGGTGGCTGTGTTGATCGGGTTGTGGTTTGGTCAGCATTTGCTGGAACGTGTGCAAGCTCCCGACCGTGCCGAGGTCATCGGTCATCGCGGCGCGGCGGCGGTGCGCCCGGAAAACACCATGGCCGCAGTGCTCAAGGCCATCGAAGACGGTGCGGACTGGGTTGAAATCGATGTGCAGGAAACGGCGGATGACGTGGTGATCGTCGCCCATGATAGCGATTTCATGAAACTTGCGGGCGTGAACCTTAAGGTCTGGGATGCGACGATGGAGGATGTTGCCCAGATCGACATCGGCAGCTGGTTTGGTCCCGAATACGCCGATGAACGCACCCCGACTCTGCGTGAGGTGCTTGAGGCCGCAAAAGGTAAAGCCAAGGTCATTATCGAGCTGAAATATTACGGCCATGATGTCGATCTGGAAAACCGCGTGGTGGCCCTTGTCGAAGAGTTGGGGATGCAGGACGACATTGCCACCATGTCGCTGAAATACCCCGCCGTGCAAAAGATGAAGTCCATCCGCCCCGATTGGCGAGCTGGCGTTCTGGCGGCAACGGCGGTGGGTGACCTGACAGGGCTTGAGGGCGATTTCCTTGCCGTCAACGCCGCGATGGCGACGCCAGGTCTGGTGCGCTCGGTCCATGAGGCGGGCAAGGATATTTATGTCTGGACAGTGAATGATCCGTTGCAGATGTCGGCAATGGCCTCGATGGGGGTGGATGGGCTGATCACCGACCGTCCTGCAATGGCCAACGAGGTGCTGAGGGTGCGAGCCGAAATGGGCCCGGCCGAGCGGTTGCTTTTATGGATGGCGACCACTTTTGGCATGTCCATCGACACAGAGGCGATGCGTGATGAAAGCCCCTAAACTGGCGGCCTTGCTGGCATTGTTGGCCGCCCCGGCAACGGCACAGGAATTCATGCGCAACATTGAGTTGCCAGCCCACCGCGCGCTGTTCGCGCAACGTGGGGATGCCGAGCCCATTCCCTTTGAAACAGATGGCTGTTCCGGCGGTTTGTCGGCCAGTTGGCGCTTTGTGGCTGAAACCTTCCCCAATTTCAGCGCGCTATACGAGGCGCACCCGCCGTGGGAATACTGCTGCGTGAGCCATGACCGCGCCTATCACAACGCAGGCGGCGCATTGCAAGCCGAGGAAAGCTTTGACGCACGCCTGTCGGCGGATGACACGCTGCGCATCTGCGTCAAACAACACGGCGATGACCATGCCGAGGATTATGCCCAACGCTATGAAATGACCCCCGACCAGATTCGTACGGCACACTTCTTTACGGCCGAGGCGATGTATACCGCCGTGCGTTTGGGCGGCGGGCCCTGTTCCGGCCTGCCCTGGCGGTGGGGGTTTGGTTATCCGGGATGTTCCGTGTTTCAATCCGTGACCCCTGTGCGCGAATGACGTGGTGACAGGCCTCGATTTTTCGATTATCCAACATCTCAAACACGCGAATTAGGAATCTCTGAGTCATGGCTGAATACAAGCACGGCGAAATGGACATCACCGTCCAAACCAAAACCTTCAACGGTTTCATCAAGGCCACCACATGGTGCGTGGTTGCGATTGCCTTCCTTTGCTTGTTCCTGGCGGTCTTCGCCGCGTAATCCAAACCGGGGTCGACCGTGATCAGGATTTTGTTTGCCTGCCTTCTGGCGGCAACTGTTGCAGGCTGCACCGGGTCGCAGCGCCCTCAGGCAGATCAGTCAGAAGTCGTGGCACGGTCTTACCGTGATCCGGGTCCTTCGACGCTGACGCTTTATACAATGATCAGCACCCGAACCGGTTCGGGGGCGCATACCTCGTTGATGATCAGTGGTAGTGAGCGGGTGATTTTTGACCCCGCAGGTTCATTCCGCGCGGATGTTGTGCCGATCAAGAACGACGTGCTGTACGGCATCACGCCGAATGTCGAGCGCGCCTATCGCAGCAGCCACGCGCGCGAAACGCATTTTGCGCGTATCCAAACCATCGAGGTCACCCCACAACAGGCGGAAATCGCCCTGCAGCTGGCCAAGCAGATGGGGCCGGTATCCAGTGCATACTGCGCCAACTCTACCTCTCGATTGTTGCAGCAGGTGCCAGGGTTCGAACAGATCGGAACCACGTTTTATCCGGTCAAACTGTCCGAGCAATTCGGCCAGATACCGGGGGTGTCCACCACCGAGTATCGCGAAAATGACGATGCCGATCTGCAAAAGGGTCTGGCGGCGAACAATGCCCTGCTGAACCAGCAGAGTGGTGCGCTAGCCCAATAGGTACAGCAGCGCGTAAAGGGTCGCGGCCCCGGAAAAGATCGCGGCAAGCACGTTTTTCGTAATCAACCCGGCCATCAGCGCGACAGCGGCTGCCGCCATGCGCGGGATGTCCGGCTGGCCGCCAGTTGCGGTCGGCCATACCACCAGCGGCGCGATCAGGGCAGGCAGGATCGCCACGGCGGTATAGCGTAAATGGCGCAGCAGCCAGTGGGGCATCGGGCGATCGCCGACCAGTCCGAGGAACACGAACCGCAGGACGTAGCTGCCCAAAGCCAGTCCGACGATGATGATCCACATAGTGACCGGATCGACCGCGTTCATGACGTGACCTTTCTGCGTTCCAGCCACAATTCCGCCTGCGCCCCGGCCATCATACCGGTGCATCCGGCCACCAGCAGACCCAGATTATAGGGCACAGCAACCGTCAGCAGCGAAACCGTTATGGCAACTAAAGCCGCTACAACATGCGGCAGTGTGCGCATCATCGGTCCGATCATGGCCAGAAACGTGATCGGCAGCGCAAAATCCAGCGCCCAGCTTTCGGGTATTCGCGTGCCCAACACTGCCCCCAGATAAGTGGACAGTATCCACAAAGGTGTGATCGGTGAGACCGAGCCAAAGAAATAGGCCATGCGTTGAGGTACGGTCATGTTGGGCTCTTTTTCGAACCGGACCATGCAGCTGGCGTAGGACTGGTCCACAACCAGATATGCGCCAATGGCGCGTTGCCATAGTGGCGCGGCCCCCAGATACGGCGTCAGCGAGGCTGAATACATCGCCATCCGCAGGTTCACAGCCAGCGCCGAAGCCAGGATAATCAGGGTTGGCGCATTGTCTTGCAGCAGTTGCAAGGCCGCAAATTGCGCGGCCCCGGCGAAAACCGTTGCCGTGAACGCCATCGTCTGAATGATGGTCAGCCCGGTTTCGGTGGCGAATACCCCGAACAAGGTGCCGAAAGGGATGGCGACGAAAATGAACGGGGTCCCGTCGCGAAAACCCTTCCAATAGTATGACTTGGATGTGGTGTCTGCCATGGCTAAATCCTATGGTGATAGCCGCAGCAGTAGCGGTCTTGGGAAAGGGTTGCAATTGGCCAAGGAACTGGATGTCTCGGACTACATCATCGCCCCCGATCCCGGCGCGGCCCGCCTGACCCGTGCGGTCGAGGGCGTGGACCAGAATGGAGAGGTCAGCCAGATCTCGGTTGTCGAAGAGCGCCCTTTGACGATTTTCCTGAATTCCCAGGAAATCGTGACCGCGATGACCATAGGCGACTATCCGGAATATCTGGCGCTGGGGTTCCTGCGCAATCAGGGCATGTTGCTGGATGATGATCAGATCACGCGGGTCGATTATGACGACGATCTGGAAACCGTGATCGTCCGCACCGCGCGCGAGACGTCCTATGAAGACAAGTTGAAGAAAAAGACCCGCACCAGCGGTTGCGCAGTCGGCACCGTGTTCGGCGACATGATGGAGGGGCTCGAGGATGTGCGCCTGCCGCAAGTTCAAGTGCGGACATCATGGCTGTATGAGCTGGCGGCCAAGATCAACCGAACCCCGTCGCTGTATCTTGAGGCCGGGGCGATCCACGGAACGGTTCTGTGCCTTGAAAACCGCCCTCTGGTCTACATGGAGGATGTCGGCCGCCACAACGCTGTCGACAAGATCGCGGGCTGGATGCTGTCCGAGGGTGAGGCGGCGGACGACAAGATCCTCTACACCACTGGCCGTCTGACATCCGAAATGGTGATCAAGACGGCGATGATGGGCATACCGGTGCTGGCGTCCCGATCCGGTTTCACCGCCTGGGGTGTCGAGATCGCCCGCGAGGTCGGCCTGACCCTGATCGGCCGCATGCGAGGTCAGCGGTTTGTGTGTCTGTCGGGCGAGGACCGGTTGCTGCGTGATGTGGATCCGGCAAGCGTGGCGGTTGAGGATAAGAAGCATCGTAGGAAGAGTGCGGGATGATATCAGAGACACTTTGGATTTTCGTCACTTTTGTTTTAGCAGTCAGTATTCTGCCACTCTATGTTTTGGTGCTGGTAACCTACTTCCGCAGCAAACGAGCCGTCGTTGAAGGCATTTGTGCGCATAGTAAAAATGTGCTGGGTAAGTTGGGCTGGAGCGCCCGGAAATATGTTGGGGTGCTGGATTTGGTGGTTTTCTGGGGACCTGGATGGCAGCAAAACAGCCTTGACTACCGACTTCAGAACACATCGCTTCAGCGTATTGCGATGCATGGGCTTCCGCAGTCGCTTGAATTGATGCCATCGGTACAAAAAGCTGCGCGGCGCTATCGCTTGTTGTTTTGGTGTGGCGTGCTTCCTACCTTGATTCTCGGTTATTTTCTGGGCGCGGTAAATCTTGGTGTTCGGTTGGGTGAAACCACGTCAACATCTTCGCGCATTTGGATACTGCTTCTTTTGGCTGGCATCTGCCTTGCGTCGGCGCAGCCGTTCACGAAATTCAAGAAGTGGCCAGAGATCGAGGGCACCGCATGATCCGCCCTCTCGGCATCATCCTCGCAGGTGGTCTCGCCACCCGAATGGGTGGCGGCGACAAGGGCTTATTGCAGATCGGCGGGCAAAGCCTGCTGTCCCATGTGATCGATCGGCTGGCCCCGCAGGTGGATGGCCTTGCGCTGAATGCCAATGGTGATCCGGAACGGTTCGCTGATCTGAACCTGCCCATTCTACCCGACACGATCGAAGGGTTCGCGGGGCCATTGGCGGGCGTTCTGGCCGGTCTCGACTGGGCAGCCACGCAGGGGGCTGACAGCATCGTGACCGCGGCTGCCGACACGCCGTTCTTCCCGCGCGATCTGGTGGTGCGACTGACCGACGCTGCCCAAGGCCAAACCTATCCGCTGGTATTGGCCACCACGCCACGCACCGGGGATGAGGCGTTGAAATCCGGTGGTGGAAAACGGGTCAATCGGCACCCGACCTTTGGTCTCTGGCCCGTGGCATTACGCGACGATCTGCGGGATGCGCTGAATGACGGCCTGCGCAAGGTCGTGCTGTGGACCGACAAACATGACGGGCGCGAGGCGCTGTTCCCGGCCGATCCCTTTGATCCGTTCTTCAACGTCAACACACCCGACGATCTGGCGCGGGCGGAACAACTGCTGGAGCAGGCATGAAGGTTTACGGCGTCACCGGCTGGAAAAACGCGGGCAAGACTGGGTTGATGGAGCGGCTGGTGACTGAGATCACCGGGCGCGGCTTTACCGTCTCGACCCTGAAACACGCCCATCACAATGTCGATGTCGATCAGCCGGGCACTGACAGCTATCGTCACCGCGTTGCGGGCGCGTCCGAGGTTCTGCTGGCCTCGGGTCAACGCGTCGCGATCATGCAAGAGCTGCGCGGCGTGCCCGAGCCTCCATTGAATGAGTTACTAGAGCGACTGTCGCCAGTCGATCTGGTGTTGATCGAGGGGTTTAAAAGCGAGGCCCACCCCAAGGTCGAAGCCTATCGGGCCGAGGCCGCGAACCCGTTGATGGCGCCTGAGAACGCGACGATCCGCGCCGTCGCAAGTGACACGCCGCTCGATGTGGCTGTGCCGGTCTTTGACCTGAATGACACCGCAGCCATCGCCGATTTCATTCTGCAAGAGGTTGGTTTGTGACCGGTTTCGATAGTTTTGCCATGGTCGATTGGTCCGGTGGCAATGACACCGGCCTTTCCGAACGCAAGGATGCCATCTGGGCCTGTGTGGTGCGACAGGGTAGGGCGGAAGAACCGACATACCTTAGAAACCGCATGATTGCCGAGCAATGGCTGCACAACCTGATTGCGGATGAGATTGCCTCAGGACGGCGGCTGTGTCTGGGGTTCGATTTCCCCTTTGGCTATCCCAAAGGGTTCGCCCGTGCGCTGACCGGATCGGATGATCCGTTGCGGTTGTGGGACTGGTTCGAGGCTCGGATCGAGGATTCACCAAAAGCCAACAACCGGTTTGATCTGGCCGGAGAGATTAACCGCCGTTTTGGCGGCAAGGGTCCGTTCTGGTTCAATGGCCTGCGACATGGCATCGACGGTCTGCCCAAAAACAAGGCGGACTATCACAACCCATTTCCCGAACGCCGTTGCGTCGAACTGAACCCCGAAACCAAGGGCAGCTTTACGTGTTGGCAAATGGGCGGGGCCGGTGCTGTGGGTGGTCAGGTCATGACTGGCCTGCCGGTTCTGGCCCGTCTGCGCCGCGCATTTACCGGACAAATCTCGGTCTGGCCGTTCGAGCCACTGGACACCCCGGTCGCCTTTGTGGAAATCTGGCCCTCGCTTACCCTGGGGGCCGGGCCGAAAGACCGGATCAAGGACGCCTGGCAGGTGGAACAGGTCGCGCTGTCACTGGCCGGGATGCGACCCGAGGAATTGGCGAACCATCTGAACGTCAACGCAGCAGAGGAAGGCTGGATTTTGGGAGTGTCACAACGCAAGCCGGATATTGCCCCACCGCCCCTGCGCAACGATTGCTTTGCTTTGCCTGCCGGGGTGAGTTGGACGCCGGTGGATGACGCGCTGGCCCTGCTGCGCCAGCGGCTGACGGTAGTTGTGCCTGTTGAAACAATTGCGCTCCCGCAGGCTATGGGGCGTATTCTGGCAGAGGATATCATCGCTAAACGCTCGAACCCGCCGCAACCGAATACGGCCGTTGACGGCTACGGATTTGCGGGTGCGATGCCCGAGGGTGCGCAGGTGATGCCATTGCATCCGGGCCGCGCGGCTGCAGGTATCCCGTTTGATGGCACGGTGCCGCATGGCCATGCGCTGCGGGTGTTGACCGGCGCGGCGTTGCCTGAGGGTGTGGATACGGTCATTCTAGAAGAGGACGTGACCGTACAAGATGGCCACATCGCTTTTCACGGCCCCCTGAAACAGGGTGCAAACACCCGCCGTGCAGGTGAGGACGTGACCGCGGGCGATCTGGTTCTGTCTGCCGGGCGAAGGTTGACGCCCGCCGATCTGGCGTTGTTGTCGGCTGCCGGAATTGCAAAAGTTCCAGTGCGCAATACGCTGCGTGTGGCGGTGCTGTCGACCGGTGATGAACTGATCGAACCCGGAGACAAGGCCGGGCCAGGCCAGATATTCGATGCCAACCGCCCGATGCTGTTGTCACTGATCGACCGCATGGGGTTTCAGCCGGTGGATATGGGGCGGGTTTCTGATGACCGGGAAGATTTGCGCGATCGCCTGAATGCGGCGGCGGAACAGGCGGATGTAATCCTGACCAGCGGTGGCGCGTCAGCCGGGGATGAGGATCACGTCTCGGCCCTGTTGCGAGAGGCGGGGGCGATGCAGGAATGGAGGATTGCGCTCAAACCGGGGCGGCCGCTGGCTCTGGGATTGTGGGAAGGCACACCGGTCTTTGGCCTGCCGGGTAATCCGGTTGCGGCTAAGGTCTGCACCCTGATCTTTGCGCGCCCGGCTTTGGGTCTGATGGCGGGTGAGGGCTGGCAGGACCCACAGGGGTTCGATCTGCCCGCCGCCTTTGAAAAACGCAAGAAACCGGGCCGCCGCGAATATCTGCGCGCCCGAGTGCGCGATGGCCGGGTCGAGGTGTTTGCCTCTGAAGGATCGGGCCGGATCAGCGGGCTCAGCTGGGCCGAAGGGCTGGTCGAAATCGAAGACGGCGCGCGCCATATCAAACCGGGCGATCTAGTCCGGTTTATCCCCTACGGCAGCTTCGGCCTTTAGTCGAAGGTTCCAGCCACACGCCCCAGTAACATGAAGGCTCGCGCCGTTCGGGTCTCACCCAATGCGGTCAGGTCGGCATCGCTGGCCTCAGGTTCAAAAGCCACGATCATGTGGTCAAAGCGGCGCAGAAAATGATGTGCGGCGTCGCGAAAGATCGGGTCCTGCTTCATCCGCGCCGCCGTCAGCGCAAGCGACGACCGATCCCGAATGCCGCCCAAAGCCGCCACCGAGCGACCACGGGCACCCTGCGCGAATTGCCGCCAGATCTCGGGGCGGGACATGTCGGGGCGCAGGTCATCCATATAGATGCCTTCCTGGCTGAGCAGCGTCAAAACGTCCTGCGAAGCCTGCACCAGTTGGGCGGTCTTGCGGTCCTTCAACGCCAGACGCAAGGCGTCGAACCCTTCGGCGTCATCCTGCGTTTCGGGGAAATTCAGCGCTCGGATGAAAATATCGGTGCTGAGTGGCGGCGCGATGTCCTCGGCCTGCGTACCCAACTCCAACGAGGTTTGGTCGCCGGTTCCGTTTGACGCTGCCGCCCGCGCAGGTTCGCTACGTTTGGTCGAAAACGTGGCCAGTGTACTTTCGGTCTTTTTCGCGGATTCAGCGATTTCGTCCAACTTCTTGCTGACGGCCGGTTCGTGGGAAATGGCGGCCCGCTGTTGCTGGAGGACATAAGTCTGCCGGATCGCATCAATCGCAGTCTGTAGACGCTCGCTTTCTTCGCGCATGACGCGGCTGGCGCGCATCGCCGTGGCCGCGACCCAGATCATTGCTACCGGCATGAACACCGCCAGCAAGGTCACCACGAACCCACCTCCCTCGACGTCGTCGGGCAGCACCAGAAACACCACCGAAACCACCAGCCAGATCACGCTAAGCACGATGGCCGCAATCTCGATCTCGGTCACGGACGGCCGCGAGGGCTTGTCGTAAATACCCAACGACGTTGGCCGCTCGGCTTCCTGCTCTGGCGTGGGCTCGGACATGAAGGACGCTCCGGTCAGGCGTACTCGATACTCAGGACTTCGTAAGACCGCACACCACCGGGGGTGCGGACTTCGACACTGTCACCTTCGTCCTTGCCGATCAGGGCGCGGGCGATGGGGGATTTGATGTTGAGCAGACCGTTTTCGATATTGGCCTCATACTCACCCACGATCTGCCAGGTCTTTTCCTCGTCAGTGTCCTCATCGACCAGCGTGACCTTGGCGCCGAATTTGATCGCACCCGACAGCTTGGCGGGGTCGATCACATCGGCCAGCGATAGGATGCCTTCCAGCTCTTTGATACGGCCTTCGATAAAGCCCTGTTTTTCGCGGGCCGAATGATATTCGGCGTTTTCCTTCAGGTCACCCAATTCACGGGCCGTAGCAATGGCCTCGATGATAGCTGGGCGCTCAACGGATTTCAGGTTTTTCAGCTCTGCCGCAAGCGCGGCATTGCCCGTAGGCGTCATCGGAATTTTTTCCATGGTCTTGTCGTCCACGCATAAATTGATGCGCCCCGCCGCATGGAACCAGCGTCGGGGCGAATTGATGGGTTGGCAAATACCTGACCTAAATGAGGCGTGAATTGCAAGAGGTCTTGGCCCCGCAGCGGGCGGATTACGGCCTATGTTGTTCGGGAAAAGTTTGAATCGCCAATACCCTGCCGCATTTCGTGCTCTCGGGGTATTGGCGATAACGAGTTTGTAAGATGTTTCCCGGAACGCCCTAGTTGTAACTAATCACTTCGAATTCGATGCCATTGTCGTCGTCAAAGTAGAACCGTTTTCCGGGCTCATAATCCGCATGTGACTTGGGCGTGAAGCCGGCTTTGATCACTTGCTGCTCGGTGGCGTCGATATCTTCGACCAAAACACCCACATGATTCAGCCCTCCAATGATGTCGTAACTGCTTTCGCCGGATTGCTGCGGATCGCTGGGCGCATAAAGCGCCAGATAGGTATGCGCGCTGCCTACATGCACGGTATAGCCGCCCGCAATGGCCGGGCCTTCCCAGCGGGTTTTCCAACCAAACACCTTGTGCATCCACGCGGCCGAAGCCTGCGGGTCGCGAACGGTGAAGTTGGTGTGTTCAAGCGTCGCCATCATGGGGTCTCCTTTGCGAATTGAGGCTTGTCACGACTCACTGTAATTTCTAAACCTAACTTTAGGTCAAGGAATTAAATGAGGATAATGGCAGTTTCCGAAGGGCTGGCAATTGGCGCATTGGCCCGGCGCACGGGGTTGGCTGTGTCGGCCATCCGGTACTACGAGGCGCAGGGGCTGATCGCGCCCTGGCGCAATGCGGGTGGGCAGCGGCGATATCAGCGCGCTGATATTCGGCGGTTGAGTTTCATCATGATCGCCCAGCAGTTTGGCCTGACGTTGCCCGAGATCAAGGATGTTTTGTCCGACTTGCCTGGCAACCGCACACCAACGCCAAAGGATTGGCAGAAAATCAGTGTCGGGCTGCGTGACCGTCTGGATCAGCGAATCGCTACCTTGACGCGGTTGCGCGACAATCTGGATGGGTGCATCGGCTGTGGCTGCCTCAGCCTTCCGAAATGCGCCCTTTACAACCCGGACGACCGCGCCAAATGCCATGGTAGCGGTCCCAGGTACCTTATGGGGGACTCTCCCGATACATAACTGCCGCATTGCAGCAATGTTACGCCGTGTTTTGATTGACCAAGGTCTTAGCAACCATGTAATCAGCCGTGAAACAATATTGCGCCGACAGCATGTAGAAAGCGCCAATTCGGAAAGTTAGCTAAGGAGCCCGCGATGGCCGAGATTGAACGCGAAGCGATGGAATACGATGTGGTTATCGTGGGTGCAGGCCCGGCGGGCCTTTCGGCAGCCATCCGTCTGAAACAGCTGGACGCGGACCTGAACGTGGTTGTTCTGGAAAAAGGCTCGGAAGTGGGCGCGCATATCCTGTCGGGCGCGGTTTTGGACCCCTGTGGTCTGGATGCGCTGATCCCCGACTGGAAGGAAAAAGGCGCGCCGTTGAACACGCCGGTGACCGAAGACAATTTCTACATGCTGGGCGAGGCGGGTAAGATCCGTATTCCCAACTTCCCGATGCCGCCGCTGATGAACAACCACGGCAACTACATCGTCTCGATGGGGAATGTTTGCCGCTGGATGGCGGAACAGGCCGAAGAGCTGGGCGTGGAAATATTCCCCGGCATGGCGTGTTCAGAGCTGGTTTACGGCGACAACGGCGAGGTTAAAGGCGTCGTGGCCGGGGTGTTTGGCCTGGAACCCGACGGCTCATACGGCCCCAACACCGAACCTGGTATGGAGCTGCACGGCAAATATGTCTTCCTGTCCGAAGGCGTGCGCGGCTCGCTGTCCAAAGAGGTCATCGCCAAATACGACCTGCAGGCTGGCAAAGAGGTGCAAAAATACGGCGTCGGCATGAAAGAGATCTGGGAGATCGACCCCGCCAAGCACAAGGAAGGCACCGTCACGCATACGATGGGCTGGCCTCTGGGCAGCAACGCGGGCGGCGGATCCTTTATCTATCACCTTGAAAACAATCAGGTCTATGTCGGGTTTGTGGTCCACCTGAACTATAAAAACCCGCACCTGTACCCGTATATGGAGTTTCAGCGCTTCAAGCATCATCCGATGGTGGCCGAGCTGCTGAAGGGCGGCAAGCGCGTGGCCTACGGTGCCCGTGCGATCACCGAAGGCGGCTATCAGTCGATGCCGAAACTGGTAGCGCCGGGCGTGGCGCTGTTGGGCTGTTCGGCGGGCATGGTCAACGTGCCGCGCATCAAGGGCAATCACAACGCGATGCTGTCGGGCAAAGCCGCGGCTGAAGCCGCCTTTGACGCCATCAAGGCAGAACGCTCGGGCGATGAGCTGACCGATTACGAGACCGATGTGCGCAATGGCCCGATCGGCAGCGATCTGAAAAAGGTGCGAAACGTCAAGCCGATCTGGTCGAAATGGGGTCTGACCGCCAGCCTGATGCTGGGCGGTCTGGATATGTGGACCAACACGCTGGGCTTTTCGCTGTTGGGCACAGTGGGCCATGGCAAGAACGACGCGGATTCGACCGAAGAGGCCAGCAAACACAAGCCTATCGATTATCCCAAACCCGATGGCACGCTGTCGTTTGACCGCCTAACCAACGTCTCGTTTGCGATGACCAATCACGAGGAAAGCCAGCCCTGCCACCTGAAACTGGCGGACCCGGACATCCCGGTCAAAGTCAACCTGCCCAAATACGACGAACCGGCGCAGCGCTATTGCCCGGCGGGTGTGTATGAGATGGTCGAGGATGAAGGCAGTCCGCGCTTCGTGATCAACTTCCAGAACTGCGTCCACTGCAAGACCTGCGACATCAAGGACCCCAGCAAGAACATCACTTGGACCACGCCGCAGGGTGGCGACGGGCCAAACTATCCAAATATGTAAGCAAAAAACCGGGCACTGGCAGGGTCGTGAAGGCTCTGCCATTGCCTCTTGCCAGCCAAAGCCCTAGCTTATTGCGCAGACAAGAATAGCAAGGCAGGATTTTGGTGATTTCTCTGGTTCGTCGCGCCGCAATGGCTGCGCTCTTCACCTCGTCGATTGTGCTTCCAGCTGTAGCGGATTCGGGGTCCGGTGCGTATTTGGCTGGCCGTCAGGCCATCTATCAGAACGACTATTCAGCCGCTGAAAAATACTATGCGCAGGCCCTGAAAGCCGATCCTGAAAATGCAGCATTGTTGGAAAGCGTGGTTGTCGCACGGCTGGCGCTGGGCGATGTGGCACGCGCGCTGCCTGTTGCGCAGATGATTGAGGATGCCGGTCTGCCCAGTCAGGCAGCAAGGATGGTGATCACCGCCAATCTGGTGGCCGACGGCAAACTGGATGAATTGCTGGCCCGTGATCCCGAAACGCAAGGCGTGGGGCCTTTGGTCGACGGTTTGGTACAGGGATGGGCATACATTGGCCAAGGGGCCATGACCCGCGCGATGGAGCAGTTTGACGAGGTCGCAACGCAGGATGGCTTGCGCGACTTTGCACTGTACCACAAGGCGCTGGCGCTGGCCTCGGTTGGCGATTTTGAAGGGGCCGAAGAAGTATTCACGGCCCATAACGGTGCGGTTGCCCGCTTTTCGCGACGGGCCGCTTTGGCCCGGGCCGAGGTTTTGTCGCAACTGGACCGCAATGAAGAGGCACAGCAATTTCTGGGTGAGGTATTTGCGGCCGGCAGCGACCCGTCGATCGAAGGTTATGTGGCGCGCCTGTCCGATGGTGACACCCTGCCGTTCACCCATGTTCAATCCGCGCAAGATGGCATGGCCGAGGTTTTCTTTTCCGTCGGCGCAGCGCTGAGCAATGAGGCGGCGCAGAACTATGTCCTGCTTTATGTGCGCACGGCTGCGTTCCTGCGTCCCGGACATGTGGATGCGATCTTGCTGAGTGCCGAATTGCTGGACGTGCTGGAGCAATATGATCTGGCCGTGGAAGCCTATCGTCAGGTACCCGCCAGCAGCAGTGATTATCACGCGGCTGAACTTGGCCGGGCCGAGGTGCTTAGCCGGTCGGACAAAAAGGATGCTGCTGCCGAGGTGTTGCAGACCCTGGCCAGCCAGAACCCAAACCTGCCCAGCGTTCATGTAGCTCTGGCCGATCTGCAACGCCAGCAAGAAGAATACACCAGCGCTGTCGCGTCTTATGATCGTGCCATCGAACTGACCGAGGGTGGGAACTGGTTTTTGCACTATGCCCGTGGCATCTCGCACGAACGGCTCAAGCAATGGGATCAGGCCGAGGCCGATTTCCGCCGCGCGCTAGAGTTGAACCCAGATCAGCCGCAGGTGCTGAACTATTTGGGATATTCCCTGGTCGAACGGCGCGAAAAACTGGACGAGGCGCTGAACATGATCGAACGCGCCGTCGCGGCGCGCCCCGACAGCGGTTATATCGTCGACAGTCTGGGCTGGGTTCTGTTCCGTCTGGGCCGCTATGATGAGGCGGTCGAACATATGGAGCGCGCGGTCGAGCTGATGGCGGTTGATCCAGTGGTGAATGATCATCTGGGTGATGTCTATTGGGCTGTGGGCCGCGCGCGCGAGGCTGAGTTCCAGTGGAAACGCGCCCTGTCCTTCATTGATCCCGAAGACACGGATGCCGAGGCTGATCCCGACCGTATCCGTCGCAAGCTAGAGATTGGCCTCGACGAGGTTCTGGCCGAAGAAGGGGCGGAACCGTTGAAGGTCGCCAATGGCAACTAAGGCCTTCGCGCCCGCCAAGATCAACCTGACTCTGCATGTGACCGGCCAGCGGGTTGATGGATATCACCTGTTGGATTCGCTGGTCGTATTTGCTGATGTGGGCGACAGGTTGCAGTTTACACCAGACCCTGAATTGTCGATCTCAGTCACCGGAGAACACGCGGCAGGCGTGCCTGCGGACAGTCGCAATCTGGTCTGGAAAGCGGCCCAAGCCGCCGGGTGGACGGGCCATATCGATCTGAACAAGGTGCTGCCGCATGGTGGCGGGATTGGCGGCGGTTCGTCTGACGCCGCCGCGACCCTTTGGGCGTTGTCTGGTCAGGGAGTCGACATACCAGAGGACCTGCCTGTTTCTCTGGGTGCTGATGTATCTGTTTGCATGGCCGCCCAAGCGACACGAATGCAGGGAATTGGCGATAGGCTAACGTCCGTGTCCCTTCCGAATTTGCCCGCAGTTCTGGTCAACCCGGGTATTCCGGTGCCCACATCTTCGGTGTTCCAGGCGTTGGCCCGGCGGGACAACCTGCCCATGCCGACTGATATCCCGGAATTCGAGAATGCCGGGGCCTGCGCCGAATGGTTGCATGACCAGCGGAATGATCTGGAAATCCCCGCAATGGGCATCGCCCGCGAAATTGAGTTTGTGCTGGATTCACTGCGATTGACTACGCGGGCGCTGTTGGCCCGCATGTCGGGGTCAGGTTCGACCTGTTTCGCGCTCTATCCCACAATGAAGGACGCGCATTTCGCAGCGTACGAGATCGGCGCGGCCCATCCCGATTGGTGGTGCCGTGCGGTGCAGCTTAATTGAGGCGCGAAACCACGTAATCGGCCAGATCACGCAGCAGCGTGCGAATCTCATGATCGGGCAGGGGCGCCAGCGCATCCTTGGCCTTGGCGGCCCAGTCGAACGCATCTGACCGGGTGGCGTCAAGCGTGCCGTATTTTCCCATCAGGCTCAGCGCGTGGTCCAGGTCACCCTCTTCCTGACGACCCCGGCCAATCGTGCGCTCCCAAAAGGCATGTTCATCAGGGGTGGATTGCGCCACGGCCTTGATCACCGGCAGGGTCAACTTGCGTTCGCGGAAATCGTCGCCGACATTTTTACCGGTGGCCTTGCTATCACCTTGATAATCCAGCAGATCATCAGCGATTTGGAAGGCAATGCCCAAAGCATCGCCATAGTCATACAGCGCCTTGACCTGTTCCTCGGACGCTCCGGCGATTACACCGCCAACCTCGGTCGCGGCCGAGAACAGGGCGGCAGTCTTGCCGCGTACAACCTGCAGGTAAATCGCCTCATCCGTGCCCAGATCGGTGGCCGCGGTCATCTGTAGCACTTCACCTTCGGCAATGGTGGCCGAGGCATTGGCCAGAATATCCAGGACACGCAGTGACCCGGTCTCAACCATCAACTGGAAACTGCGGGAGAACAGGTAATCGCCCACCAGAACGCTGGATTTGTTGTCCCACAGCAGGTTCGCCGTTGGGCGGCCACGCCGCTGGGCGCTTTCGTCCACCACATCGTCATGCAGTAGGGTCGCCGTGTGGATGAACTCAACCGTCGCGGCCAGCCGCACATGGTGGTCGCCCGCGTAACCGAACAGACGTGCGGCCGCCAGGGTCAGCATCGGACGCAGACGTTTGCCACCGGCTTCAACCAGATGTGCTGTCACTTCGGGGATGCGCGGCGCGTGATCAGAGGCCATGCGCGTGCGGATCAGCTCATTCACCGCAGCCATTTCGCTGGTCAGAAGGTCGGCCAGCCGCTCATGCGGTTTTGTGATCGCGTCGATTTCCATCACACTCCTGATACAAGGCTCGACTTTCGACTTACCTTGCCCTTACATCCATCCCTATGAAAGAACTTTTGCGCAGCACCGATCCGACGATCCTGGCCTTTGCTTCGGCCCTTCTTGAGGGTGAGGATATAGACTGCTTTCAGATGGACGTAAATATGAGCATCCTCGAAGGCGGCATCGGAATCTTCCCCCGTCGTCTGATGGTGCGGGCTGATGACCTGACGCGGGCTGAACGGGTGATGCGCGATAATGAGATTCCGCTGGGTCGATGAGCCATTTGCCGGATAATGATCTGACCTGTAACGATTTTTTGAACGGCCGTGTGCGCCTGTGGCAACCGCGTTCGGGATATCGTGCCGGCGTGGACCCGGTCTTACTGGCTGCCTCGGTTCCGGCGACACGTGGTCACACCGTTCTGGAACTGGGCTGCGGGGCAGGCGCAGCGATCCTGTGCCTTCTGGCGCGTGTGCCGGGATTGCAAGGGGTCGGGGTGGAATTGCAGGCCAGCTATGCCGCGCTGGCCCGTCGCAACGCCGCCGAGAACGCCGCGTCGTTCGAGGTGGTCGAGGCCGATCTTGCCGCCCTGCCTGCCGATCTGAAACAGCGCCAGTTTGACCATGTCATCGCCAACCCGCCCTATTACCGCGCCGGAGCGCACAGTGCCGCTGCGGATGACGGACGGGCAATCGCGCTAGGTGAGGGCACACCACTGGGTGTTTGGTTCGACACTGCGGCCAAACGTCTCGCACCGCGCGGCTATTTGCACATGATCCAAAAGGCCGACCGTTTGCCAGATATGCTTGCGTGCTGTACGGGGCGCCTGGGCTCAGTCGAGGTGTTGCCTTTGGCGGCACGCGCGGGTCGGGCTGCCGAATTAGTGATTTTACGCGCCAAAAAGGGCGGAAAGGCCGCGTTTCGGTTGCATGCGCCGTTGATTTTGCATGCAGGCGCGCGCCACGAAAAAGACGGTGAAAGCTACACACCGCAGGTTTCGGCGGTGCTGCGCGATGCTGCCGCCCTGCCGGGATTGTCCGGCCAATAGGCAGTAACCAGCCGAATTTGTCGGATTTATTACAGAATCTGTGCGTATGCAGCGTGACAGGGTGGAAACGATGTGATCAACTTCTTACGTGAAACTCAGACACCAACAGAGGAGTATCGCCATGAGCGTGAGCGCACACCTGACCGAACTGAAGAAAAAGCACGAAACACTCGGTCTTGAAGTTGAACAAGCCCAACGCTCGCCTGGCATCGACGATCTCCATATTGCACAACTCAAAAAGCAGAAGCTTAAGCTAAAAGAAGAGATCGAGCGCCTGTCAGCCTAGCGACGCAAGCTCGCCCGCGCGGCAATGGCCGCGCCGCCAGTGATCAACACGGCCGCGATCGCCAGACCCCAGGACGGGGCGGCGATCCCGACCCCAACCAAAGCCAGCGTAGACAGCAGCGGTGCCGCGTAAGAAGCAGTACCGAGGATTTGTATGTCACCCTGCTTTACCCCGATATCCCACACATAAAACGCTAGACCCACCGGCCCCAGACCCAGTGCCACGACCGAAGCCCAGCCAAAGGCGTTGTCGGGCCAGACGGTTTCTTCAACGGCCAGATGCAGCGCGCCCGAGGCAATCGCCGCCGCGATGCAGAACACGGCGACCGAACTGGTCGGAGTGTCCCCCAAACGGCGCGACAGGACAGAATATCCCGACCATGTCAGCGCGCACAGCAGCGCCAGCCCATACCCCGGTAGATGAGCGGTCTGAACCCCTGCGCTACCGCCTCCTGCGATGATGATCGCAGCTCCGGCAAAGCCCAGACAGGCCCCAAACAGATGACCGATACGCAGATGCTCGCCCGGCAATAGCCCGGAAAACAGCACGATCAGCAGGGGCCAGAGATAGGCGATCAACCCAGCCTCAGCTGCTGGAGCCATGCGCAGGGCCGAAAAATAAAGCGCGTGATAGCCGAACAGGCCCGTGGCACCGAACAGATATGTTGTCCAGGGCACCGCCCGAAATTGGGGCAAACCGCCGTTGGCCCATGTCCAGATCAGGCCCAGCGTGCCGCCGATAGAAAAACAGATGGCGTTCAGCAAAAGCGGTGGGGTTGGGGTCGAGCCGACTGTGAACAGCGCCAGTAAAGACCACAGCAGCACAGCCACAAACCCAATCGCTGTTGCCTGAGCTTTTGTCATAGGGCCGTGACCTTTTTCACCGATCTGCTTTGAAAGAATACAGCCACCGGGAAGACGTGCAATTCTTTAACTGTCGGTTTCAGAACGAAAAAGGCCGATCCAAAAGGACCGGCCTGAATTGTTCGTGGGTCTGCAGATCAGACGAAGAACTGCGCACCGTTGGCCGAAATTGTCGAGCCATTGATGAACTGAGAATCGTCCGACGCCAGAAATGCCACGCAGCGCGCGATTTCCTCGGGCTCGCCCAGTCGACCAGCCGGGATTTGACCGATGATGGATTCACGAACCTTCTCGGGAACCGCCATCACCATCTCGGTTGCGATGTAGCCGGGGCAGATGGCGTTCGCGGTGATACCAGCACGAGCCCCTTCTTGCGCGAGGGATTTCACAATACCGAGATCACCCGCTTTGGTCGCGGCATAGTTCACCTGCGCGAACTGGCCTTTCTGACCATTGATCGAGCTGATGACGATCACACGGCCAAACTTGCGCTCGCGCATGCCGGACCATACCGGGTGGACGGTGTTGAAAACGCCGGTCAGGTTGGTGTCGATCACCTGATGCCACTGCTCAGGGGTCATTTTGTGGAACGGGGCATCGCGGGTGATGCCTGCATTGGCGACCACGATGTCGATCGGGCCAACTTCGGCTTCGACCTTTTCGATGCCCGCTTTCGATTCGTCATAGTCGGCCACGTTCCACTTGTAGGTGGCGATGCCGGTTTCCTCGGTGAATTTTGCGGCGGCTTCGTCATTGCCGGCATAGGTGGCTGCAACATTGTAGCCTTCAGCCTTGAGCGCCTTGGAAATTGATGCGCCGATGCCGCGGGAACCGCCGGTGACGAGTGCTGTACGTGCCATTGAGGAATCCTCCAATTAAGTCTGACTTGGTAATTCTGTTACTCTGAGAGAGATTGCTGCGCAATATCGTTTCGTCTTCGTTTTGATCTTTCTGTTCGGCGATATTGTCGCATCTAAGGGATAAGGCCGGAATGTAACAAAAAAGGGCGCCCAGTAGACGCCCTTTTTCATTTAGTTGTCAAAGCACTTAGTCGCGCTCCACACACAGGGCGACACCCATACCGCCGCCGATGCAAAGGGTCGCCAGACCCTTTTTCGCGTCGCGGCGCTTCATTTCGAACAGCAGGGTGTTCAGAACGCGGCAGCCCGATGCGCCGATCGGGTGGCCGATGGCGATTGCGCCACCGTTGACGTTCACGATGGATGGGTCCCAACCCATGTCCTTGTTCACGGCACAAGCCTGCGCAGCAAAGGCTTCGTTGGCTTCAACCAGATCCAGGTCGTCAACCGACCAGCCCGCTTTTTCCAGCGCTTTGCGCGAGGCATAGATCGGACCAACGCCCATGATCGCCGGGTCCAGACCCGCCGTGGCGTAAGAGGCGATGCGGGCCAGAGGCTCGATCCCGCGCTTTTCGGCGTTTTCGGCTGACATCAGCAGGGTTGCAGCGGCACCGTCGTTCAGGCCCGAGGCATTGGCTGCGGTGACCGAGCCATCCTTGGTGAAGGCCGGGCGCAGCTTGCCCATGGCTTCCATGGTTGCGCCGTGGCGGATGTATTCATCCTTGTCCATCACGATGTCGCCCTTGCGGGTCTTGATGGTAAAGGGTGTGATTTCGTCGGCGAATTTACCAGCCTTTTGCGCCGCTTCGGCCTTGTTCTGCGAGGCAACGGCGAATTCGTCCTGCATGTCACGGCTGATCTGCCATTTTTCAGCAACGTTTTCAGCGGTTTGGCCCATGTGATAGCCGTTGAAGGCATCCCACAGACCATCGCGGATCATCGTGTCGATATATTTCATGTCGCCCATCTTGTGACCGGCGCGCAGCGCGGCGGCATGGGGCGAAAGGGTCATATTTTCCTGACCACCGGCGGCCACGATTTCGGCATCGCCCAGCTGGATGTGCTGTGCGCCCAACGCAACCGCGCGCAGACCCGAGCCACACACCTGGTTGATGCCCCAAGCCGCGCTTTCTTGCGGCAGACCGGCATTGATATGGGCCTGACGCGCCGGGTTCTGGCCCTGTGCAGCCGTCAGTACCTGACCCATGATGGTTTCGCTGACTTCACCCTTGTCAACTCCGGCACGTTCTACAACTGCTTCGAGTACGGCAGTGCCAAGGTCATGTGCGGGTGTGTTTGCAAACGAGCCGCCAAAACTGCCGACACCGGTACGGGCTGCAGATGCGATTACTACGTTAGTCATATAGACAATCCTTTACCATCAAGGTCCAGTGGGAACCGTGATGACGCAGATCGCAGAGGTCCGGCCTCTAAGATCCAGAGCGCCTCATGATCCCCCGCTCCAACTGCCCATGGAATAGCGTAACGCTGCAATTGCAGCAACGGTCAGCTTGTCTCAGGTAAATTGGAAATGGATTCTAAAACTTTAACTACCGGTTTTCTTAAGTTTTTTGTCTTTCCAAGGGCCCGACACAGTGGGTGCGCCGAACAAAAACCCCTGCAAGCAGTCCACGCCATTGGCCACAAGGAATTCGGCATCGCCCCTGGTTTCGACCGATTCGGCGGTTACTAGAATTTCAAATTCCCGGGCCACAGCGACCAGTGCCCGGACCAACGCTTGATTGTCCGGGTTTTCGGAAATTCCGCGGACGAACTGACCGTCGATCTTGGCGGCATCAAACAAAAACTCGCGAAAGTGGCGGAAACTGAAATTGCTGGCACCGAAATCGTCCAGCGCAAACGCAACGCCGCGGGGTTGCAGCCGGTCCATGAAATCGATCACCAACTCGGGCACAGTCATGGCCGAACTTTCCGAAATTTCCAGGATCAGCCGTTCGCCCAAATTGGCGTCTTTCTTGAGAAACCGATCTAACACCCGAGAATACCGCGCATAGCCGATCGAACGTGCGGACATGTTGATGGACAGGCGGATTTCGGGGTTATTGATCAGTGTCCTCAACCCCATTTCCAATGCGACACAATCCAGATCCCGCCCGATCGGGGTGTTTTCCAATTGCGGCATGAAATCCCGTGCAGGAATAACCCGCCCGGTTTCGTCCAGCACCCGAATGAACCCTTCGTAGAACGCTACACCGAATGGTTGATGCGCCTGCACGACCGGCTGAAAGGCCAGTTTGCATTGTTTGTGCTTTACCGCCTCGGTCGCCATCTGAACTGAGGATTCGTCACGGGATGCGACGGCCGCGTTCAGCGGGCTTTCGGCACCCTCGGGCGCATCTGCCTGTTTCCTGTCCCGCATGTCCTTGCCAAGCCCCTTAACGTCACCGGTCAGGGCCTTATTTCAAGGCAAAGGTATGAATCTGCGGTTAAGAGGGGCGAATTTGCCAGGTGTCAGCGCGCGGATTCCCAAACCCGCCCAAGTACAGCGGCGGCGCCGACCACGGCTCCCATGAAGCCCAGTGCAAGCATGACAAAGCCCAATGCAACGATGGTTGAGGGGCCACCCGTCAGTGCCGTCAACATGGCCAAAGCTAGACCGATCAAACCAAGTGTGGTCGATACTGTCATCAAACGGGTCATGGCGGCCTCCGGTTACTGGCTACGGGTCACATCCGCTGAATATGGAATGTGAAATCCCGTTTTCAAGAAAGCAGAGAGTCGAACAGGCGGATTTAAGCCTGTTTTGCCTGTGTATTGGGCGTCTGGGCCTCAAGTTGTTCAAAACCGGGCGTTCCGTGATCTTCGGGATGGCGCGCCAGATGCCGGGCTTTGATCTGTTCCGAGCTTTCGCGGCTGCCATCATGGCTGTAACCCGGTGGAGCAAAGCAATAGGCCAGACGTTCGCGCAACGTCAGCCCCGGCTGGGTTGCGTCGCGCCAGATACTGACCCATTCGTGAAAGGCCACGCGCAGCGGGTTGAACGTGCCAATATTGTGGACCAGCCCGTAATCGACGCGGTCGTCCTTTTGTTCGGGCACAAACGTGCCAAACAGTTTGTCCCAGATGATGAAAACCCCGGCATAGTTGCAATCCAGATAACGCGCGTTCCGTCCATGATGGGCGCGGTGGTGGCTAGGGGTGTTCATCACCGCCTCGAACCAGCGGGGCATTTTCCCAATCGCCTCGGTGTGAATCCAGAACTGATAGATCAGGTTCAAACCGCCGCAGAACAGCACCATCGCCGGGTGGAAGCCCAGCAGGATCAGCGGCGCACGTACCACCATCATGAAGGTAAACGTATAGGTCCATGTCTGACGCAGCGCCGTGGTCAGATTGTAGTGTTGAGAACTGTGGTGGTTCACGTGACTGGCCCAGACCCAGCGGATGCGGTGACCGAACCGATGCACCCAGTAATAGCGTAAATCATCCAGCACAAAGCACAGGATGATCACCGGAATCGAGGTGCCCAGGTTCAGCGGCGTGATCTGCCACAGCCACATGAAAAAGCCATATGCGATGAACCCAAGCAGCAACCCCGAGGCGATGTTTCCCGCCCCCATGATCAGCGAGGTGACGGCATCGCGCGTCTCATACCGTCCGCTCCTGCCTTTGAAAGCGATCCACAGGAACTCGGCCAGAATGGCGGCGATGAAGAACGGCACCGCCCATTGCACGGCGTCGGGAAAGCTCACTTGGTCGGTCATGCGGGGTCCATCAGGTTTTGCCAGTGGGGGCGTTCGAAATCGTCAAGGCGGATCAGGGCTTTGGGCGTGCCGAAGTCATGAAATTGAATTTCGAAACCCTCGGGGTGGTCGATCCAGTCGAAATCCAGAAGGTGGCGCGCCACCGTATCGGCACCAAAGGACCACAACAGCCCATTACCGGTCTCGGTTCGGATCAGGGCGGACCGCTTGTCATGTGCGATTGTTATATCAATAATTACGTCGTCCGGCGCATGGCGCAGCCATTCCGAACGCGCGGTCTGGGGGGTCAGTTCGCGCACGCGTGACCGCCCTGACAGGTGCAGCAGAACGGTGATGCCGACGATGCCTCCGACCACCAGAACCAGAAGTATTTCAAGCGGCATTCTTTCCTCCCGCCCGACAGATTGCAGAGCGGCAATGACGCTGTCAAAGGTAGCGTTGCGTCAGCCAGCTTCGAACGTGTCCAGGACTTCGTGCTGCACCACGCGTTCGACAAAGGGCACCAGCCCATCAGGCCCCGAGGCCCTGTCTTTCAGGTGTATGCAGATGTCTGGCCTGCGTGCTGCGATGATGCCGACCATCTCGCCGCGGATCTTGTCATCCAAGCCCGCGCCCATGACCGCACAGACGATCCGGGGTTCGGCATCCAGTTGCCGCCGGACCTCATCCTGATCATGCGCGCCCAGCCATTGGATAGGCATGTGATCCAGACGCCGCGCCACGTCGCCGATGACATTCGGCAAGCGACCGATCAACAGAACCACTGGTTTCATTGTTGCCTCCTTTCCACTGGTAGCAATTAGAAAATCCGGCCCAAAAAGACCATTTCTATTCTAGCACATATGAATGCAGTGTTTTCTGCCTAGTCGGAAATGGTCATAGGCACGGCCTTACCTTTTCCCTTCTTACGTGTAAAAACTACTTGGTCTCCGTCGATTGTGACTTTCTGACAATCCACAGGAAGTTGCGTGGTCCCGATATAGAGATTTCGGCAGTAGTACCTTTTGTTCCAGACCCAGGCACCTTTGATTTTACCTTTTTGGGCGGTATCCCCGTAAATCGTGCCGTCTGCCGCGACGATAAACCAGTACCTATTGCGCACAAGTTTCTTGCCGATGACAGCATCCATGAATTGCTGCTTCTTTTTGATGTCTTTGGCGTCTGCGGCAGCCGCCGAAATGCACAGGACACTGGCTGCCGCGGCCAAGATGGCAATAGAATTCACAGCTATTCCCCCCAAACTAATAGTTGGGAGAATAACACGATTCGCAATTTTCTTATGTGTTTTGCTTAGCTTTCAGCGCCGACAAGCGTCGCGATAATCGCCTTGGCACTTTCTGAATTCCATTCCGCATCGCCGATTAACCGGGCAATTTCCTGACCCTCAGGATCCAGAATAACGGTGATTGGCAACGCAACAACGCCAAACTCGCGCGCGGCGGCCGAACCGGGGTCCTGATGGCGCGGCAGGTTATTGATGCCGTTTTCCTCGAAGAACTTCTTGATCCCGGCGGGTGAGTTGCGCCCGGTGGCAAGGGTCAGAACCTCAAACTTGTCACCGCCGAACTCTTCTTGCAGCTCGGCAATCTGCGGCATCTCTTTGCGGCAAGGCGCACACCACGTGGCCCAGAAGTTCACCAGAACATACTTGCCGGCATAGTCCTCAAGCGTTCCAACTCCGCCCTCATCTTCCAGCTGGAATTCGATTGTTTTTGCGGGCTTGGGTTCTTTGTGCAGGATCAGGCGTTTCAGTGTTCCATCACGCAGCGGGCCAAGCGTTTCGGCATCTGTCGCCAAAGCGGCGTTTGCACCCAGCGCAAGGGCCATATAAAGGGGGATCAGACGAAATAGGCGCATATCAACTCCGGGTTTTCTTACATGACCGATCAATCTTCGAACCAGATGTGGGGCGGCCGCTTTGCCGCCGGTCCAGACGCGATCATGGAGGCAATCAATGCCTCGATCGGGTTCGATCAGCGGATGGCAGCCCAGGACATCGCAGGCTCGCGCGCCCATGCCGCCATGTTGGCTGCCACAGGCGTAATAACTGATAGTGATGCGCAGGCAATTCGGGAAGGGCTGCTCACCGTTTTGTCAGAAATTCAGAACGGGGAATTTCAGTTCTCGACCGCGCTGGAAGACATCCACATGAATGTCGAAGCGCGTCTGAAAGAGGTTATTGGCGAGCCTGCAGGTCGTTTGCACACGGGCCGCAGCCGGAATGACCAGGTTGCGACCGATTTCAAACTGTGGGTGCGTGATCAACTGGACGCGGCAGAGAGCGGCCTGCTGGCCCTGATCCGCGCGCTTTTGGCGCAGGCCGAGGCCGGGGCCGATTGGGTCATGCCAGGCTTTACCCATCTGCAAACCGCACAGCCGGTGACGTGGGGCCACCACATGATGGCCTATGTCGAGATGTTTGGCCGTGACCTGAGCCGCGTCCGCGATGCGCGAGCCCGGATGAACGAATCCCCCTTGGGGGCGGCGGCCTTGGCTGGGACGTCTTTTCCCATCGACCGCCAGATGACGGCCGAGGCGCTGGGCTTTGACCGGCCTGCCGCCAACTCGCTGGATGCAGTCAGCGACCGCGATTTCGCGCTTGAGTTCCTGTCGACCGCCTCGATCTGCGCCATGCACCTGTCGCGCTTTGCTGAAGAGCTGGTGATCTGGTCTTCGGCCCAGTTCCGATTTGTCACCCTGTCTGATCGGTTTTCAACTGGTTCGTCGATCATGCCGCAGAAGAAGAACCCGGATGCTGCAGAGTTAATCCGCGCCAAAGTGGGCCGCATTTACGGTGCAAATACCGCATTGATGATGGTGATGAAAGGCCTGCCGCTGGCCTATTCCAAGGACATGCAAGAAGACAAGGAGCAGGTCTTTGATGCCGCCGACAATTGGATGCTGGCGCTGGCTGCGATGGAAGGTATGGTTAAGGACATGACTGCCAACCGCGAGAGCCTTGCGGCGGCAGCGGGCTCGGGGTTCTCGACCGCTACCGACCTTGCTGACTGGCTGGTTCGTGTATTGGGCCTGCCGTTCCGCGACGCCCACCATGTGACCGGATCGCTGGTGGCCATGGCCGAAAGCAAAGGCTGCGACTTGCCTGACCTGACGCTGGAGGACATGCAATCGGTCCACGCAGATATCACCGATGACGTCTATTCTGTCCTTACCGTCCAAAATTCGGTAAACTCGCGCCAGTCTTATGGCGGCACCGCACCGGATCAGGTGCGGGCCCAGATCAAGCGATGGAGGGCGTTGGTATGATGCAAATTCTCCGTGTTGTCCTGCTGATTGCGGCTGGGTTTGCCCTGGCCGCCTGTGGCGCAGATGGCGAGCCGATCCAACCCACGATGAGCGCCAATGTAGGCGTCGGAAGCAGTGGCACCTATGTTGGTGGTGGTGTTGGCTTTCGGCGCGGTGGATTGGGTGTTTTTCTTGGGGTTTAATCCTCTGAGGTAATTGCATTTTGTCCACGCGGCGCCCATGTTCGCACGTATGATCGGCCTAGCGCCGAATTTCCTGAGCTAAGATGACATCATGAAGATTTTCGGCCTGATCCTGACTATTGCCGTACTTGCGGCCTGCGAGCCTTCGCACAACTCCCGCCCCGAACCCGAGGCGAATTCCGGCAGCTCTGGCGTTTCGATTTCGGGCTATGGTCGGGTTGGCGTTTCTGTCACCAACTGACCGAATAGCGCCGGATGTGCGGAATCCATTGATCCGCCGGGCGGTTTTGGTCTAAGCGCGCTGTCATGGATCACTTTCTCTACCGCGACGGCGCGCTTTACGCCGAGGATGTCCCAATCTCCGAAATCGCTGCCGCGGTCGGGACCCCGTTTTACGTCTATTCCACCGCGACTTTACTGCGCCATTTCCAGCTGTTCGATGATGCGCTGGAAGGGACCGAGCATCTTGTATGCTATGCGATGAAAGCCGCCAGTAATCAGGCGATCCTGAAAACGCTGGCGCAGGCGGGCGCGGGGATGGATGTGGTCTCGGGCGGGGAATACCTGCGCGCCAAGGCGGCGGGTGTGTCCGGCGATAAAATCGTGTTCTCAGGTGTTGGCAAAACTGTGGATGAGATCCGCACCGCGCTGACCGGGGGCATCCGTCAGTTCAACGTCGAATCCGAGCCCGAGATGGAAGTGATTAACGCTGTAGCGCTGGAATTGGGTGTGGTTGCGCCTATCACTGTGCGGGTTAACCCGGATGTTGATGCCAAAACCCACGCCAAGATCGCTACAGGAAAGTCCGAGAACAAGTTCGGTATTCCCATCGCCCGCGCGTCAGAGGTCTATGCCCACGCCGCGTCCCTGCCCGGGCTTGAGGTGATTGGCATCGACGTCCATATCGGCTCGCAACTGACCGAGCTGGAGCCGTTCGAGCTGGCCTATACCAAAGTCGCAGAGTTGACTGAGCAGCTGCGTGCCGAAGGTCACAATATCCGCCGTCTCGATCTGGGCGGAGGTTTGGGCATTCCCTATACCCGTGCCAATGACGCACCACCGCTGCCCGTAGAATACGGTGCGTTGATCAAGAAAACGCTGGGCCATCTGGATTGCGAGATCGAGATCGAACCTGGTCGTCTGATCGCGGGCAATGCCGGTTTGATGATCAGCAAGGTGATTTATGTGAAATCCGGTGAGGGGCGCGATTTTCTGATCCTCGACGGGGCCATGAACGACCTGATCCGCCCCGCCATGTACGAGGCGCATCACGATATCGTTGCCGTGCAAGAACCGGCGCCGGGCCTAGAACAACAACCCTATGATATTGTCGGTCCGGTCTGTGAGACCGGTGATACCTTTGCCAAACAACGCAACATGCCACCACTGGCGCCGGGTGATCTGGTGGCCTTTCGCAGCGCCGGAGCCTATGGGGCGGTGATGGCAAGCGAATATAACACGCGCCCCCTGATCCCTGAGGTTCTGGTACATGGGGATCAATTTGCAGTTATTCGTGAACGGCCAAGCTTTGACGAAATCATAAACCGCGATACCATACCTGAGTGGCTTTGACGCGATGACCGCGCGGGCCCGCTCAGGAGGCCTGCCTTGAACGCAAGACATAACCTGCCGATTCCAAGACTTTCCCTGTGGCTGACGCACGCAGGGATGCTGGCCGAGCAGGTTTTGCGTGCATTCTGGCCATTTTTCTCGATTTTCATGGCGATTCTGGCTGCGTTGATGCTGGGGTTGCAGGATCACGTCCGGGTCGAGGTGGTCTGGGCAGTGGGTGTTGTCGCAGTGATTGGCCTGCTGGTGGCGCTGGTTTGGGGTATCAGGCGATTCCATCTGCCCAGACGGGCCGAAGCGCTGATGCGGGTGGATGCGTCACTGCCGGGGCGTCCGATTCAGGCGCTTATGGACGATCAGGCCATTGGGGCGATGGATGCCGATTCAGTCGCGCTGTGGCAGGCGCACCAGACGCGTATGGCGCAACGGGCGGCGCAGGCTGAGCCGGTCAAACCAGATTTGCGGCTGGCTGATCGCGATCCTTATGCGTTGCGTTACTCTGCCTTGCTGGCGCTGGTGATTGCGGTTTTGTTCGGATCGTTCTGGCGCATTGGTTCAGTGGCCGAGATGACGCCGGGCGCGGCCACGGCTGGGCAGGGGCCCAGCTGGGAAGGCTGGGTGGAGCCGCCACGCTATACCGGCTTGCCGACGCTTTACTTGGCGGATCAATCAGACCCGACACTATCTGTTCCGCAAGGTAGCCGCATCACCCTACGTTTTTATGGCGAAGTCGGCGGCCATAGCTTGACCGAGACAACATCGCCCCTGGGTGCCGAAGACGCATCTGAGGTGGAACAGGATTTTCTTGCCACCCGTTCAGGCCAGTTGACGATTGATGGTCCGGCAGGGCGGAACTGGGCCGTAAACATCATTGCTGATACATCGCCGAAGATTGCGATCGCCGACGAGGCCGAGACCGAGGCTGGCGGACGCATGAAACTGCCGTTCACTGCTGTGGACGATTATGGCGTAGTCTCTGGATCAGCCGTGATCGCGCTGGATCTGGCTGAAGTCAGCCGGAGCTATGGCCTGGCCGCTGTACCTGAACCGCGCGAAGTGATCACCGTGGAACTTCCGATGCCGATTACCGGCGACCGGATCGATTTTACCGAAGACCTGATCGAGGATTTCTCGCAGCACCCTTGGGCGCATTTGCCGGTCAAAGTTACATTGACGGCACGGGATGCGGCCGATCAGGAAGGCCACTCTGATCCGTATCAGACCACATTGCCTGCGCGACGTTTCTTTGATCCGCTGGCCGCTGCGGTGATCGAACAGCGGCGTGATTTGCTGTGGGCTAGGGATAACGCGACCCGGGTGTCTCAGATTTTGCGCGCGGTCTCGCATCTGCCCGAAGGGTTCTTTCGATCCGACACCGCGTATCTGCGTCTTCGTGTGACCCTGCGGCGATTGGAAATGTTCGATGACTACGGGCTGACACTGGAACAACAGGAAGAGATCGCCCAGGCCCTATGGGATCTGGCGATCATCATCGAAGACGGAACGCTGGCCGATGCGCTGGAACGGATGCGCCGGGCACAGGAACGCCTGACCGAAGCGATGAAGAACGGCGCCACCGATGAGGAAATCGCTGAGCTGATGCAAGAGCTGCGCGAGGCAACGCAGGATTACATGCGCCAACTGCAGCGTCTGGCACAGGAAAACGGTGAGTTTGACGAAAACCAACAAGGCGAGAATGGCGAATCCCTGCAGATGACGCAGGATGATCTGCAGCGGATGATGGACCGTATTCAGGAACTGATGGAACAGGGCCGCATGGCTGAGGCTCAGCAGGCGCTGGAAGAGTTCCAGCGGATGATGGAAAACATGCGCGTCACTCAGGGCCAGGGGCAGGGCCAGCAATCCGAAGGCCAGCAGGCGATGGAAGGGTTGGCCGAAACCCTGCGCGAACAGCAAGGCCTCAGCGATCAGGCTTTCCGCGATCTGCAGGAACAGTTCAACCCCGGCGCGCAGGCTGGTGAAAGCCAGGGCAACGAAGGCCGCAATGGCGGTCAGGGTCGGGGACAAAGCCACGAAGGTCAGGGTGGTCGCGGCTCGGATCAACAGGGCGACGGCCAGCAAGGGCAAGGATCGCTGGCTGATCGCCAACAGGCTTTGCGCGATGAATTGGGTCGTCAGCAACAGAATCTACCCGGTGCGGGCACGCCCGAGGGCGATGCCGCGCGCGATGCGCTGGGCCGCGCAGGGCGGGCTATGGACGAGGCCGAAAACGCGCTGCGCAATGATGATCTGGCTGATGCAATCGACAACCAGTCCGAGGCGATGGAAGCCCTGCGCGAAGGTATGCGGTCACTGGGTGAAGCCTTGGCCCAGAACCAGCAGAACCAACCGGGTCAGGGATCGCAAGAAGGTGATATGCAGGCCAACAGCCGTGATCCGCTGGGCCGCAACCCGGGTTCGAATGGCTCGATCTCAACCGATGACAGCCTGTTGCAGGGCGAGGATGTCTATCGTCGCGCCCGCGAATTGCTGGACGAAATCCGTCGCCGCACCGGTGAATCGGATCGTCCTCAGATCGAGTTGGAATACCTCAAGCGGCTGTTAGAGCGGTTCTAGGTCCGTCTTTCAATCAGGTCAGTTCTGTGCTGTCCCCGAAGTCTGTGCTTCGAGCCACAGACGTGCCTGATCCACCAGCGACACATATGGGGTCAGGATCGGTTCGGCCTGCGGCACAACCTCGCTGATTTTTTGGGCGTTGCCATAGACCAGCAACAGAATGATGCCAACAATCAGGATCAATGCAAATCCGCGCACAAATCCGCCAGATTTACGCGGCGCGGGCTCGTCTTCTGCGCCCATGATGTCGTCGCTGCGCAAGCTGGAATTGATCGCCTCGACATCGGGCAGGTCATCTTTCTGGCCCGCGTCTTCTGCGGTTTCCGTGGCCGTCAGTTCCTTGATGGCGTGTTCGGGGTCAGGTTCCGGAGGAGTGTCCAGTGCCAAATCGGGCTGAGTTTCTATGCTGCCGCCTTCCTGGGCACGCAGCTCAGCCTCTCGGGCGGCTTCCTCTTGCAGAATGCCGGCAACAGCGGGGTCAATATTTCCGGTTGTTTCGGGTTTTTCCGGCTCGGGGGCTGCTTCAGGTTCTGGTGCGGGTGTTGTTTCGGGTTCCGTCGCAGGTTCAGATCTAGGCTCAGCCTGCGGTTCCGCGGCAAACGCTTCATCCACCGGTGTGGGGGTCGGGTCTGTCGCGGCTTCCTCGGCTGCAGGCTCTTCTGAAATGGGCGTGACCGCTGCGGGCGCGGGTTGGTCCGGGTATTTGGCCTGGAACCAGGTGTTCTCGCAATTTGAACACTGAACGTCGCGGCCCTCTTCCGGGATGACTTCGTCTGGCACCTCATATTGGGCACCGCAATTCGGACACGTAAGACGCATGCTGCCTCCTGGTCGGGACCTCGACCTGATAATAGTTTTTTTAGGGATGTTATTCCGTTAAGACCTGACCGCAAAGGGTGTTTTCGGTTTGGCAGCATAAATGTCACCAATTCGCCCCGGTGCAGGCATTGAAACCACAACCACGCTCGGGCAAGAAGAGCAGCAATTAGAACGGGGGCCCCTGTGATCGAGCTGGAAAATGTCAGCTACACCTATGGTGGAGGTGAATTGCTGAGCAACGTGTCCCTGCGACTGCAGCCGGGTTCGTTCCACTTTCTGACCGGCCCGTCGGGCGCGGGCAAGACCACTTTGCTTAAACTGTGCTACGGCGCATTGCTGCCCACGTCCGGACGGTTAAATGCGTTTGAACAGGACGTGGCCCAGTTGGATCGCGATCAGATGGCTCTGCTGCGCCGCCGGGTTGGCGTTGTGCATCAGGATTGCCGGTTTCTGGATCATATGACGGTGGCCGAAAATGTCTCGCTGCCGCTGATGGTGTCGGGGCGTTCGGAATCTGCGTTGCGGGATGATCTGACTGAATTGCTGAACTGGGTGGGTCTTGGCACCCGGCTGGGCGCGCTTCCGCCCGAACTGTCGGGTGGTGAACGTCAGCGCGCCGCGCTGGCCCGGGCGGTGATCCTGTCGCCCGATGTTGTTCTGGCAGATGAGCCCACTGGCAATGTGGACTGGGAGATGTCGCAACGCTTGCTGCGCCTGTTGGTCGAGCTGAACAAGATGGGCAAAACCGTGCTGATTGCCACCCATGATCTAAGCCTGATCCGAGCCGCCAAAAGCCAGGTGCAAGCACGCGTGCTGCGTATTTCGCAACGGCAGGTCCAACTTGCGGGGGCAGACCTATGAGCAAGGGGATGATCCGAAACTTGCTGAAACGGGATGCGCGGGCCGATCGGGTGGTGCCCCCCACCGGTTACACCGCGCATCTAACCTTGTTCGTATCGGGCGCGATGGCTTTTCTGGCCGTGTTTGCGCTGGCCCTGTCGCTGGCGTCCGGACGATTGGCCGACCGTTGGGCAACCGAACTGGCCGGGGCGGCCACCTTGCGGATCAATGCCCCCGCCGACCAGCTGGCCGCCCAGACCGAGGCTGCGTTGACCGTGCTGGCCCAAACCCCCGGCGTCGCATCGGCCCGGGCGCTGACGACCGAGGAGCAGGCCGCGCTGTTGTCGCCATGGTTTGGTTCTGACCTGCCGCTGGACACATTGCCCGTTCCGCAACTGATCGAGATCATCGAAGGCGATCCGGGTCTGGATGCAACCGGACTGCGGTTGCGGTTGGGGGCCGAGGTACCGGGCGCTGTGCTGGACGACCACACCCGCTGGCGCGAACCTCTGGTCGATGCGGCCATGTCACTGCGCCGGCTCGGTTGGGTCTCAATCCTGCTGATCGGTGGCGCGACCGCAGCAATGATTACGCTTGCGGCTAATGCCTCGCTTGCGGCCAACGCGCAGATCATCGAGGTGCTGCGTCTGGTTGGTGCCAGGGATCGCTTTATCGCCCGCGCCTTTGTCCGGCGCTTTACCTACCGGGCATTCTTTGGCGCGGTTGTCGGGGTATTGCTGGGTATGACCGGGGTGCTTTTGCTGCCCGAAGCCTCGGACGAGGGCGGGTTTTTGACCGGTCTGGGCTTTCAGGGGGCAGGCTGGTTGCTGCCTGCACTGATCCCTGTGTTGGGCGCAACTGTTGCCTTCCTGGCCACGTGGACCGCCGCCAGCCGCAAATTGAAGGAGCTTTCGTGATGGCCACAGCGTTTCAATGGGTGCGCTCTTTGATCTTCATGATCGTGATCTATGTCTGGATGCTGATCCTGGGCATCGTGTTTGCCCCCTTTGCCCTGTTCAACAAGCGTGGTGCGTTGCGGGCGTGTAAGACCTATGCCCGCACAACCCTGTGGCTGGCGCGCTGGATGGTTGGCATTCGATCCGAAGTACGCGGCACAGTGCCGGTGGACGAGGTGGTGATTGGCGCCAAGCACCAGTCCTTTCTCGACATCATCATAATTTTCGACGCCATCCCCCACGGCAAATTCATCATGAAGAAAGAGCTGCTGTGGACCCCTGTCATCGGCATGTATGCGCGGCGCCTCGGCTGTATCCCAGTCGATCGCGGTAAAAAAGGCGCTGCCGTTGCCAAGATGGTCAAAGACGTCGCAAAAGAATTCACCGAGCCCGGTCAATTGGTGATCTACCCGCAGGGCACTCGCGTTGCGCCAGGGGTGCAGAAACCTTACAAAGTGGGCACAGCGGTTCTGTATGAGGGGTTGGGATTTCCCTGTGTCCCGGTGGCGACAAATGCCGGAGTTTTCTGGCCGCGCACAGGTGTTCTGCGCAAACCGGGTTTGGCGATTGTGGACTTTCTTGATCCGATCGAGCCGGGGGTTGCGCGCAATTCGTTTCTTGGTCGATTGGAAGACGTGATTGAGACGCGATCCAATGCATTGATGAAAGAAGTGGGGTTTGATCCGGATGGAATTCATTAAGGACATCAAATCGCTCGAAGAGATCTACAACAGACCGCCCGGCGCGGCCTCTTTTCGAAAAGTGGTACACAGCCTGACGCCACTTTATCGCAAATGGATCATGACCTCGCGGCTTTGTATCCTCAGTACCGTGGGTCCCGAAGGTGTGGATGGCAGCCCCCGCGGAGATGATGGCCCGGCGGTGTTAGAGCTTAATCCAAATACGCTGGCCCTTCCGGACTGGCGCGGCAATAATCGATTGGATTCCCTGCGCAATATTGTACGTGATCCGCGTGTGGCCTTGATGTTTATGGTATCGGGTTCAAACAACGTGGTGCGTGTGAATGGAACGGCCCGACTGACTGCGGATGCAGACCTGCGCGCCCGGTTTGAGAAACACGGCAAACAGCCAGCTACGGTCATCGTTATCGAAATCACCGAGATCTACACGCAATGCGCCCGTGCCTTGATGCGCGCTGAAATTTGGACCTCGGGTGACAATTCCGCCGAGTTGCCCAGTATTGGTGAGATTTTGGCCGAGGCAAGTCAGGGTGAGGAGGGCGGTGAACGCTACGATTCAGAATGGGGCGCACGCGCTGCAAAAACGATGTGGTAAATGGGGGCTCTGCCCCTGCTGCGGCAAGCCGCAACTCCCCCGAGGTATTTAATGGCCAGATGAACGAGGAATCCGTCTTTTCATCTTGCCAAAAATATCTCGGAGCGCGAGGCAGAGCCTCGCTAACTCCGGTTGAGTCAGTGCTGTCCTACGAGTGGATCGGACCGTCACCACAAGCCAGTGCAGCTTCGCGCACCGCTTCCGAATAGGTCGGGTGGGCGTGACAGGTCAGGGCCAGATCCTCGGCTGACGCACCGAATTCCATCGCCACGCAGACCTCGTGGATCAGATCACCCGCTGCCGGGCCGATGATGTGGCAGCCCAGAATGCGGTCCGTGTCCTTGTCGGCCAGAATCTTCACAAAGCCATCGGCGGCAAAGTTCGCCTTGGCGCGCCCGTTGCCCATGAACATGAACTTGCCGACTTTGTAGTTGCGGCCCTGTGCTTTCAGCGTCTCTTCGGTTTCACCCACATTGGCCACTTCGGGCCAAGTGTAGATCACGCCGGGAATGACGCCATAGTTCACGTGGCCATGCTTGCCCGCGACCTGTTCAGCAGCGGCCATGCCCTCATCCTCGGCCTTGTGGGCCAGCATCGGGCCTTCGGTCACGTCGCCGATGGCGTAGACTCCCGGTACGTTTGTCTGCCAGTCGCTGCCAACTTTGATCTGACCGCGCGGTGTCATTTCGACCCCCAGAGCCTCCAGTCCCAACCCGTCAGAGAACGGCTTGCGCCCGGTGGCGACCAACACGGTATCCGCGTCGATCACATGCTCGCTGTCGTCTTTCAGAAGTTTATAGGTGACCTTGGCCTTGGTTTTGGTCGCTTCGGTCTTTTGCACCGCTGCGCCCATCACAAACTTCAAGCCCTGTTTCTTGAGAATGCGCTGGAAAGTCTTCTGAACCTCGGGGTCCATGCCCGGTGTGATTTCCTTGAGGAACTCAATCACCGTCACTTCGGCCCCCAATCGCTGATAAACCGAGCCAAGTTCCAACCCGATCACACCGGCACCAATCACGACCATCTTCTTGGGAATCTTGCCAAGTGACAGCGCACCAGTCGAGGTCACGACAACCTTTTCGTCAACGTCTACACCAGGCAGCGAGGACGGTTCAGACCCCGAGGCAATGATGATGTTCTTGGCCGTGTGAACCTCATCGCCCACCTTGACCTGACCGGCAGCAGGGATCGACCCCCAGCCCTTCAGCCAGTCGATCTTGTTCTTTTTGAACAGGAACTCGATGCCCTTGGTGTTCCCTTCGATGGTTTCTTCCTTGTAGGCCTGCATCTGTTTCCAGTCGACCGAGGGGCTTTTGCCCTTCAGGCCCATCTTAGCAAAGTTATGCTCGGCCTCATGCAGCTGATGGCTGGCATGCAGCAATGCCTTGGACGGGATACAGCCCACGTTCAGACAGGTGCCGCCCAGCGTTTCGCGCCCTTCAACAACAGCAGTCTTCAGGCCCAGCTGGGCGCAACGGACGGCGCAGACATAGCCGCCGGGGCCGGCGCCGATTACGATGACATCATAATTTGCCATTTTACTCTCCTAAGTCGACCGGATTGGCCGGTGGCCGCATGATCCAAAGTGGTTGGATCATGCTGTGCTTACTTCAAACCGGTTCCAGCAGCTTGATCGTGATATGGGCGATGCCGCCCCGTTCATGGTGCATCGCCAATTCCTCAGATCCGAAAAAGGCGCGGGCCTTGTCCAGGTTCGTAACCTCGAACATGGCAATGGCATGGTCGGCCTGATCCGGGTCACGCCAGACGTGCAAGTCGCGGATACCCGCAGCCTTGCGCATTGGCGTATCCTCACGAAACACTTTCAGCCAGGCATCGAAATCGGCCACATCGGCCTGCCACAATACATGCGTTGCCATAATTACAGATCCATCAGCAGGCGGCGCGGATCTTCCAGCGCCTCTTTTACACGAACAAGGAAGGTCACGGCGCCTTTGCCGTCAACGATCCGGTGGTCATAGGACAGAGCAAGGTACATCATCGGACGGATCACAACCTGACCGTTGATCGCCATCGGACGGTCCTGAATCTTGTGCATGCCCAGGATACCCGATTGCGGCGGGTTCAGGATTGGCGAGGACATCAGCGAACCATAGACACCGCCATTCGAGATGGTGAAGGTGCCGCCCTGCATCTCCTCCATTGACAGCTTGCCATCACGGGCGCGCTTGCCTTTTTCGGCGATGGCTTTTTCGATCTGGGCAAAGGACATCGAATCCGCGTCGCGGATAACCGGAACCACAAGACCGGTCGGTGTTCCGGCGGCAACGCCCATATGGACAAAGTTCTTGTAAACGATGTCGGTGCCGTCGATTTCCGCATTCACTTCAGGCACTTCTTTCAGCGCGTGGCAGCAGGCCTTGGTGAAGAAAGACATAAAGCCCAGACGCACGCCGTGCTTCTTTTCGAACTGGTCTTTGTACTGGTTACGCAGGGCCATCACCTCGGTCATGTCCACCTCGTTATAAGTGGTCAGCATGGCGGCGGTGTTCTGACTGTCTTTCAGACGCTTGGCGATGGTCTGGCGCAGGCGGGTCATCTTGACCCGTTCCTCGCGCGCGGCATCACCTGCTGCGACCGGTGCGCGCGGTGCAGGTGCAGGCGCTGGGGCAGGGGCCGCAGCCGCGGCTGCGGGGGCCGATGCGGCGCGGGCCACGTCCTCTTTCATGATGCGGCCATCGCGGCCAGTACCTGTAACCTGATCGGCGGACAGGCCAGCCTCGGCCATCGCTTTCTCAGCCGAGGGTGCATTGGCCACGTCTTTACCAGCGGTGGCTGCTGCAGGCGCTGCTGCGGCGGCTGGGGCTGCGGCCGGGGCGGCTCCAGCACCCGAACCCGAAATCACGGCCAGCTTGGCCGAGGCGTCCACGGTGGTGCCTTCGGGCGCTACGATTTCCGCCAGAACACCAGCAGCCGGTGCCGGAACCTCAACCGAGACCTTATCGGTTTCCAATTCGCACAGCATTTCGTCTTGCGCCACGGCATCGCCAACCTGTTTGAACCAGGTCGAAACGGTAGCCTCGGTCACGGATTCACCCAAAGTGGGCACCATCACATCGACGCTGCCACCACCAGCGGCCGCTGCAGGCGCGGCAGCAGGGGCTGGGGCAGCGGCGGGTGCCGGCGCAGCACCTTCGCCTGCGGTGATGGTGGCCAGCAATGCGTCAACGCCTACGGTTTCACCTTCGGCAGCGACGATTTCGCCCATCACGCCGGCAGCGGGGGCCGGAACCTCGACCGTTACCTTGTCGGTTTCAAGCTCACAGAGCATCTCATCCACGGCTACAGCGTCACCAGGTTTCTTGAACCAGGTGGCAACCGTAGCTTCGGTGACGGATTCGCCTAGCGTAGGTACACGAACTTCAATGGTCATCGTTTACTTTCCTTCGAGGCTCAGCGCTTCGTTCACAAGCGCCTCTTGTTGAGCTTTGTGTTGGCTGGCCAGACCCGTCGCGGGCGAAGCCGAGGTTGCGCGGCCGACATAAATCGGCCTTGTATGTTTGGCGCCGATGCGGGTCAGCACCCATTCGATATTGGGTTCGATAAAGGTCCAGGCGCCCTGGTTCTTGGGTTCTTCCTGACACCAAACCATCTCGGCCCCTTTGAAACGCTCAAGCTCATTGATCAGCGAGTGGGCGGGGAAGGGGTAGAACTGCTCGATCCGCATCAGATAGACGTCGTCGATCCCGCGGGCGTCGCGTTCTTCCAGCAGGTCATAGTAGACCTTACCCGAACACATCACGACCCGCTTGATCTTGTCATCCTTGACCAGCTTGGTGTCCGAATTGCCGTGTTGTGCATCATCCCACAGCACCCGATGGAAGCTTGAGCCTGTGGTGAATTCGTCGGCAGTGCTGACCGCCAGCTTGTGGCGCAGCAGCGATTTCGGCGTCACCAGGATCAGCGGTTTGCGGAAGGTGCGGTGCAGCTGACGGCGCAGGATGTGGAAGTAGTTCGCAGGCGTCGTACAATTCGCCACGATCCAGTTATCCTGGCCGCACATCTGCAGGAACCGCTCAAGCCGTGCGGATGAGTGTTCGGGCCCTTGCCCTTCAAACCCGTGCGGCAGCAGGCAGACCAGACCGGACATGCGCAGCCATTTGCTTTCGCCCGAGCTGATGAACTGATCGAACATGATCTGCGCACCGTTGGCAAAGTCTCCGAACTGCGCTTCCCACAGGGTCAGTGCGTTCGGTTCGGCCAATGAAAACCCGTATTCGAAACCCAGTACAGCGTATTCGCTGAGCATCGAGTCGATCACTTCGTATTTCGACTGGCCTGCACGGATGTTGTTCAGCGGGTAGTACCGCTCTTCGCTTTCCTGATGCACAAAGCCCGAGTGACGTTGACTAAAGGTGCCGCGTGTCGCGTCCTGACCGGACAGGCGCACCGGGAACCCTTCGGTCAGCAACGAGCCAAAGGCCAGCGCCTCGCCCGTGGCCCAGTCAAAGCCCTTGCCGCTGTCGAACATGTTCTTCTTGTGATCCAGCAACCGCCCGACGGTCTTGTGCAGGGCAACGTCGGCGGGTGCATGCGTCAGGGCCTTGCCGATCTCGGTCAGAGTGTCCGGGGTAATCGCGGTTTCCCCGCGCACGTACTCCTCTTTGTTCTTGTCCAGATGTGACCAGCGCCCGTCCAGCCAGTCAGCCTTGTTCGGTTTATAGTCTTTGCCCGCGTCGAACTCATCGTTCAGATGGGCCTGAAAGGCGGCTTTCATATCCTCGATCTCACCCTCGGGGATCAGGCCGTCCTTGACCAAGCGCTCGGTGTACAGCGACAGCGTGGTCTTATGGGTTTTGATCTTCTTATACATGATCGGATTGGTGAACATGGGCTCGTCGCCCTCATTGTGACCAAACCGGCGATAGCAGAAGATGTCGATCACGACGTCTTTGTGGAACTTCTGGCGGAACTCGGTTGCGACCTTGGCGGCGTGCACGACGGCCTCTGGGTCGTCACCGTTCACGTGGAAGATTGGTGCTTCGACCATCAGCGCGATATCCGTGGGATATGGGCTGGAGCGTGAGAAGTGCGGAGCGGTGGTGAAACCGATTTGGTTATTGACCACGATGTGCATGGTGCCGCCGGTCTTGTGCCCGCGCAGACCCGACAGGCCAAAGCCTTCGGCCACAACACCCTGACCGGCGAACGCCGCGTCGCCGTGCAGCAGGATGCCCATCACAGTCGTGCGGTCATCGTCTTTCAACTGGTCTTGCTTGGCGCGGACCTTGCCCAGCACCACCGGGTTCA
Organism: Ruegeria atlantica; assembly: GCF_013032005.1. GTDB lineage: Bacteria > Pseudomonadota > Alphaproteobacteria > Rhodobacterales > Rhodobacteraceae > Ruegeria > Ruegeria atlantica_A. The sequence continues at coordinate 154,956 of NZ_WQBE01000006.1, read as the reverse complement.
CCGCCTCAAGGTGCGAGGGGTTCGCGGTCAGTGACAGGTGGACCGAGTTGCCATCAAACTCACGGTCGCTGGAGGCGCCGAGATGGTATTTCACGTCGCCCGAACCATCCACGTCTTCGGGCTTGAAGCTGCCCCCCTGGAATTCGTTGAAGATCGCGCGATAGGGCTTGCGCATCACGTTGGCCAGAATGTTCAGACGGCCCCGGTGCGGCATGCCGATCACGATGTCCCGAACGCCCAGGGCGCCACCGCGTTTGATGATCTGCTCCATCGCCGGGATCAGGGCCTCGCCGCCGTCCAGACCAAAGCGCTTGGTGCCCATGTATTTGACGTGCAGGAATTTCTCGAAACCTTCGGCCTCGACCATCTTGTTCAGGATCGCCTTGCGGCCCTCCTTGGTGAAGGCGATTTCTTTGCCATAGCCTTCGATCCGTTCCTTCAGCCACGCGGCCTGTTCGGGATCAGAGATATGCATGTATTGCAGCGCAAAAGTGCCGCAATAGGTGCGTTTCACGATCTCAACGATCTGGCGCATGCTTGCCATCTGCAGGCCAAGCACGTTGTCGATAAAGATCGGACGGTCCATGTCGGCCTCGGTGAAGCCATAGGTTTTGGGGTCCAGCTCGGGGTGTGTACTGGCCGTGCGCATGCCCAGCGGGTCCAGATTGGCGGCCAGATGGCCCCGGATACGGTAGGCCCGGATCAGCATCAGCGCCCGCAGGCTGTCCAGCACCGCGCGCTTGATTTGATCGTCGCTGACGGCAACGCCCTTGTCCGCAGCCTTTTCCTTGATCTTTTGGCCCGCTGCCTTGGCGTCGATCTCGGCCCATTCGCCGGTTAGCGCGCCGGTTAGGTCATCGGCTGGCATCGGCGGCCAGTCGGTGCGCGCCCAGGATGGCCCCTCGGCCTCACGCTGCACGTCCGGCGTAGCGTCACCCATGGCCTTGAAGAACTCGGCCCAGGCGGCATCCACCGCGCCGGGATTCTTGGTGTACTGGGCATAAAGCTGTTCCAGATACTCGGCATTGTGCCCCTGCATAAAGCTAGAGGCGTGAAATGCGGAATTGGGCGTATGTTCGGTCATGTGCGAACCTCGAATGGGCTGGCGGTTTCGGTTTTGGTCTCAGTGCTGCGGGCTGTCGGGGTAGCCCAGCTTGTCAAACACCCAGGCCATGTTTCGTCGGACAGTATCGATCGTTTCGGTGTCATAATACTCTGGCACAGGTATTCCTTTTCGTCGTTCCTTCATCGATTTGTCATGCCCCAGGTTAAAACTGTTTTCCGGCAGGCCAAAATCAGCGAAAATACCGTTCAGGTCGGCAACCAGATGTTCCTTTCGAATAAAGCGATCCACGATCAAAATGTTGTCGATCGAGACAATCTTCCAATCGATGGACCAGGTTCCCGACAAGATGAACGATTTGAATTGCTCAAATTCCGTTTTCGGATCTTCCGAGGGCAGGTTCTGCTGGTATTTCATGAAGTGAAACTGAGACACCGCCCGGTCAAAGGGATCGCGGACATTTGCGATTTTGGTGTACTCGTCGAATGTTTCGGCCCCAAGGTTCTCTTTGACTTCCCAGGCTGGCATGTGGTTGCGCCATGGGTATTTGTGCTTGCGCCAGAACTGCCAATCCGGATGCGGTTCAAGCCGCCCAGGCCCCCGTGCCCCGACGATCCCGTATTTAGAGATCCTGACCTTGCCGTTTTCCAGTTCCCCCAGACCCGGCTTTTCGCAAAGCGGCTGAAGGACCTTTTCCGTCGACGTGCCAGCCGTCTTAGTAGTCTTGAGGTAGATGAATTTATGCTTGTGGCACACCAGAACCATTTCAACGGTCCTTTCCGGAAGACGATGGCCGCGACCTTTTTTGCATACCAAGTCCGTTCACTGGGGCACCTCAATTGGATTGGGGCCGTATTTATTGACACCTGGCTGACTTGGGCGGGTTAGCCACCACAACACCAGAAGAGGAGACACAAACAGAACGATCAACGTCGGAACTACGATCAGCAGCGTGGCGCGGGTGAACAGGATGTCCAGACTGCCGCCGTGCTGAAAATGCGACGCAAGACCGATACCAAAGATCAGAACCGCAAAGGCCCCGAGGATCAGCAGGATCGGCAGCAATGCGTATAGCCCGCTGCGCCCTGTATCATGCATCCGCCGCCAAGCGACCGCCAGATGCGGGAAGAAAACGATCAGGCTAACGATGCTTTGCACCGGTGCCGAAGACGTGGCGGTGACAGATTTGGATGTTTCAGTTTCAGTCACAGCAACCTGAGTGAAGAACTGTGCATCAATGATCCCGGCGATGATACTCCAGATCACGATGAACAGGAAAAAGAACCAATATTCAGACCGCGAGGCACGACCCGAGAAGGTGAAGAATTTCGAGAAACAGGTGCGGATGGCGTCGGAGAAGGTCATTTTGAGTTCTCTGCCTGTTTCGTGACATAGGTTGAGAAAATGGAGGACACATCTATCCCAATGTCCGAAACGGTTGAAATGCGCTCGGTGTTCAGTACTGCACTGTTCAGAACCCGTTTTAGGCCATTGCTTTCATAAGATTGAGATCTGAGACGGTACACCGGAGGCAAAGTCGCAGGGTCGCGTCCTGAACCCCCAAGCAAACGCTCAAATGTCACTGGCGAGTCTTCATCCTTGAGTGCAATCAGGCAACGTAATTGACTGTAGGTGTTATACTCATCAGTGCTGATGCGTAAAACACTCCCAGTTTGCAATTTTACAAACCAACGGTCTTTTTGTTCTGTGCCTTCGAAAGTTACTAGATTGCGTGTACCGGCGGCATTTTTTAGCGCAAGTTCCCATGTTCTTACTATGCGCGGATCAGCAACGTCCCCATAACCAAACTGTTCTGAAAGTAACGATGCGGCAAAAGACTTTATTGCGCGGTCATCAAGTTCTGCTGGAACAGCGTGAGTCCAACCAATCTTGATCAGGTTATCCGTTACCGTCACCAGATCAATGGCGGATTGACAAGCCGCCACGGTTTCCGAAGCGAATTTTGAGCTGTCGGCGACAGCTGGGGCAGTTGTGGCTGCCGAGACGGCAGCCACAAGGCCAATAAGGGTTCTTGTACCCCAGTTCACAGTTTACCCAATCGCTTCCAGCACTGCCTCACCCAGTTGCGCCGGGCTTTCGGCCACGACGATACCGGCCGAGCGCATGGCTTCGATCTTGTCCTCAGCTCCACCTTTGCCGCCGGCGACGATTGCGCCCGCGTGGCCCATGCGGCGGCCCGGAGGGGCCGTACGGCCTGCGATGAAACCTGCGGTTGGCTTTTTGCGGCCCTTCTTGGCCTCATCCGCCAGGAACTGCGCGGCTTCTTCCTCGGCTGAGCCACCGATCTCACCGATCATAATGATCGACTCGGTTTCGTCATCGGCCAGGAACCATTCCAGCACGTCGATATGCTCGGTGCCTTTGATCGGGTCGCCGCCGATGCCCACGCAGGTGGACTGGCCCAGACCTACATCGGTGGTCTGCTTGACGGCCTCATAGGTCAGGGTGCCCGAACGGGACACAACGCCGACCGAACCGCGCTTGTGGATGTGACCGGGCATGATGCCGATCTTGCAGGCATCCGGCGTAATCACACCGGGGCAGTTCGGGCCGATCAGGCGCGAGCTTGAGCCTTCCAGCGCGCGCTTCACCTTCATCATGTCCAGAACCGGGATGCCTTCGGTGATGCAGACGATCACTTCCATTTCGGCATCAATCGCTTCGAGGATCGAGTCCGCCGCGAAGGGCGGCGGTACATAGATCACGCTGGCATTGGCTTCGGTCACATGCTTGGCCTCGTGGACCGAGTTGAAAACGGGCAGGTCAAGATGGGTCATCCCGCCTTTGCCGGGGGTCACGCCGCCGACCATCTTGGTGCCATAGGCGATGGCCTGTTCGCTGTGAAATGTGCCCTGCGAGCCGGTAAAGCCCTGACAGATCACTTTGGTATTTTCATCGATGAGGACTGCCATTTCGTGGCCTCCATAGTGATTAATGTTAGCGCGCTAGATGTTTTGATCACCAGCGCTGCGAGTCTCGTTTTGGTCGGGATCAGAACCGCGTCGTGCCACGGCGTCGATGACCTGGTCTCGGGACCAAATCCCCAAAGACCGTTGTTTCTGACCTTCTCGCGTCAGCATAAACTCGGGGTCCAGGTTGATTTCGCCCGTTTCACTGACGGTCTCGATCGGTTCTGAAAAGTTAAAGGGTGCAACGCACGGGTTGAACCGTTTGAAACCTCCGTTTCTTGGCAGTCTGGGGTTTTGGGGTATGTAATGCCGCGTCGTCAGCAAATACGGGATTCCGCTGGCGACGAAGTTTTCAAAAAAGGCCCACCGCAACCACCATTTTAGATGAAAAAGACAGTCGCGGCACATCATCATGTCCGCCTTTGGCAGAGTGTCTGATGTGATGTCGAGGTGCATGAACTCGCGTCCCGGAGCAGCATGCTGCTGTTTGACCTCTTCCAGAACCTCCAGCGAAATGTCCCCGCCGACATATTGAATGCCGGTCAGGTCAACATGTTGCATCCAGGTCCAATCACCACATGGCGCGTCAAGAAACGTTTTGACATTGTACTCGTCAAAAATACGCGGAAGCGCATCACGCAGCGGTCGGGTCGCCGCAAGGGTCGACCCATGCCCCGAGCGCGGTCCGTTGCGGCGTCCGGACCAGCTCAGCGTTTCAAAAGTGTCTCTCAAACCACTGCGCATAGCGGTTCTCCGTTTGGTTTAAGGTTCGATGAGTTGTGGCGATTACCCCTTAACCGCCTTCACGATCTTCTCGGCACCGTCTTTCAGGTTGTCCGCCGCGATCACGTCCAGGCCTGAGGTGTTGATGATCTCTTTGCCTTTCTCGACATTCGTGCCTTCCAGACGCACGACCAGCGGAACCTGCAGGCCGACCTCTTTCACCGCGGCGACAACGCCCTCGGCAATCACATCACAGCGCATGATGCCGCCGAAGATGTTGACCAGAATGCCTTTGACCTGCGGGTCCGAGGTGATGATCTTGAACGCCTCGGTCACTTTCTCTTTGGTCGCACCGCCACCCACGTCGAGGAAGTTGGCAGGCTCAGCGCCATACAGCTTGATGATGTCCATCGTCGCCATCGCCAGACCGGCACCGTTGACCATGCAGCCGATCTCACCATCCAGCGCGATGTAGTTCAGGTCGTATTTCGAGGCTTCCAATTCCTTGGGGTCTTCCTCGGTCGTGTCGCGCAGTTCGGCGATGTCGGGGTGGCGGTAGACCGCGTTGCCGTCAAATCCGACCTTGGCGTCCAGCACCTTGAGGTCGCCGCTGTCGGACACGATCAGCGGGTTGATTTCCAGCATCTCCATATCCTTCTCGACGAAGGCGTTATAGAGCTGGCCCATCAGCTTGACGCATTGCTTGACCTGAGCGCCTTCCAGACCCAGCGAGAACGCGATCCGGCGGCCGTGATAGGGCTGATAGCCGGTTGCAGGGTCAACCGAGAAGGACAGGATTTTCTCGGGCGTGGCTGCGGCCACTTCTTCGATGTCCATGCCGCCTTCGGTCGAACAGACGAAGGAAATGCGGCTGGTCTGGCGATCCACCAGCAGGGCCAGGTACAGTTCACGCTCGATGCCGGAACCGGCTTCGATATAAATGCGGTTAACCTGTTTGCCCGCCGGGCCGGTCTGATGCGTAACCAGCGTGCGGCCCAGCATCTTCTTGGCTTCTTCGGCGGCTTCTTCCACCGATTTGGTCAGACGCACGCCGCCTTTTTCACCGGCATCGGCCTCTTTGAAGCTACCTTTGCCGCGTCCACCTGCGTGGATTTGCGCTTTGACAACCCAAAGCGGGCCGTCCAGTTCACCGGCTGCGGTTTTGGCTTCCTCGGCGCGCAGAACCGCGCGTCCCTCGGAGACCGGAGCGCCATAGCTGCGAAGAAGAGCTTTGGCCTGATATTCGTGAATGTTCATCAACACTGTCCCGTCTGACTACGATTACCCCGTTATAGAGGGCTGTAGAGCGCAAATATAAAGGCTTTTTTGACGGCGAAGAGCTTTTTAGCGTAGATTTTTGCTATTTGTGATCACAGTTTTTTGGGGTGTGATCACAATTCATTCTCGGGCAGTTACTTGATTCGAATCTGAAACCAAACCTGCCAAAAACACATTCAAAAACAAAATTTAAAACGTTTGCGCCAACATTTTCGGTAGCTCCATTCGGACTTGGGCAAACGGGCAATAGAAAAGCCGGACCTGAAAAGGACCGGCTTTCAGAATTCTCACAGAAGGGATCAGGCCAGCGAGCTGTCGATGCCTTTGCACGCCTCGATCAGGCCCTTCACCGCGTTGACCGAATTGTCGAAACCAGCCTGCTCTTCTTCGTTCAAGTTGATGTCGACGATCCTTTCAATACCGCCCGCGCCGATCACGGTGGGTACGCCCACGTACAGGCCGCTGACGCCCAGCTCACCTTCGCAATAGGCTGCGCAGGGCAGGACGCGCTTTTGGTCTTTCAGATAGGCTTCGGCCATTTCGATTGCCGACGTGGCCGGTGCGTAGAAGGCCGAACCGGTTTTCAGCAGGCCAACAATTTCGGCACCGCCGTCACGGGTGCGCTGTACGATAGCGTCCAGCTTGTCTTGCGTGGTCCAGCCCATTTCGACCAGATCGGGCAGCGGGATACCAGCGACGGTCGAGTAACGGACCGACGGCACCATAGTGTCGCCATGGCCGCCCAGAACAAACGCGGTGACGTCTTTCATCGAGACGTTGAACTCTTCGGCCAGGAAATGAGCAAAGCGGCCCGAATCCAGAACACCTGCCATACCGCAGACCTTGTTGTGCGGCAGGCCCGAGAATTCACGCAGCGCCCAGACCATCGCGTCCAGCGGGTTGGTGATGCAGATGACGAACGCGTCGGGTGCGTTGGCCGCAATGCCTTCGCCGACAGATTTCATGACCTTCAGGTTGATGCCCAACAGGTCGTCGCGGCTCATGCCCGGCTTGCGAGGGACGCCAGCGGTCACGATGCAGACGTCGGCGCCAGCGATATCTTCGTAGGACTGAGTGCCTTTCAGCTTGGCGTCAAAGCCTTCGGACGGGCCGGATTCAGCGATGTCCAGCGCCTTGCCTTCGGGGGTGCCTTCGGCGATGTCGAACAGGACGACGTCACCCAGTTCTTTCATTGCTGCGAGGTGGGCGAGCGTGCCGCCGATCTGACCTGCGCCGATCAGCGCGATCTTGGGTCTGGCCATTTGGATTATCTCCGGTCGGTTTTGAAATCGCGGTTTTGCTAGTCGTTAAATGGGTTTCGCGCAAGTACCCTTGGGCGCGGCATGCAACCGCATACCATTTGCACCCGGCCGTGTGATTGCGCTAAACGGCCTTTTAGACAGGCCAATTTGCAGGACGCCACATGTTCGAATTGAACTTGATGTTTTTTGCCGTGGCGATCCCTGCGGTGGTCTTTGCCGGAATCTCGAAGGGCGGGTTCGGGTCGGGGGTGGCGTTTGCGTCCTCGTCGATTCTGGCCCTAATACTTGAACCCGGGCAGGCGCTTGCGCTGATGTTGCCGATCCTGATGGTGATCGATGTGGCCACCCTTGGCCCATACTGGAAACGGTGGAGCTGGCCGGATTCACGCCTGTTAATACTGGGCGCTGTGCCGGGGGTTGCGCTGGGGGCGTGGTTGTATCGCGCCACCAATGATGACCTGCTGCGATTGTTGATCGGCGGAATTTCTGTCGGATTTGTGATTTGGCATTTTTCGCAGACCAAAGGCTGGGTGCGCGGCTTTGCCAACCGCCTGCCACCGCCTGCCGGGCTGTTCGCGGGTCTGATCGCCGGGTTCACCAGTTTCGTCAGCCACGCCGGAGGGCCCCCGGCCGCGGTCTACCTGCTGTCGCAGCGCTTGACGAAGACTCAGTTTCAGGCGTCGACCGTGCTGGTTTTCTGGGTCATCAATATCGCGAAGTTTGTGCCTTATGCCTATCTGGGTCTGTTCACCTGGCACACCGCATGGGTTGACCTGCTGCTGACGCCCTTTGCTATTCTGGGTGCTTGGCTGGGCGTCCGGGCGCATTTCATGCTGTCCGAGCGCCTGTTCTTTGGCATCGCCTATGTGCTGCTGACATTGACCGGCAGCAAGCTGATCTGGGACGCGTTGACCTAGACGTTGGGCGGCAGCGCCTCGGCCATATCATCATAGGCCTGGCCCGAGGCAACCAGGCAAGTTATCCCGTCCGGCAATGTCACCGTGATCGTCCAGCTGCCGCTTTGATCCGAAGCGTAAACCTCCATCATGGTCCCTTGCCGCGCGACGCCGATACTGCGGCGTGTTTCGCCGTAGGTCTCGGTCAGGCGCCTCACTATGTCCTCGCGCGGGGCACAGGTGCGGGCCTGTACCTGTTGTGCGGCCAGAACCATGATCCCAAGGCCCATCGTCATCTTGAACAGCGTCGTTTTCATCAGGCACCCCTTTCGATTCCATAGCAATCAGAGTGCGTCCGGCGGGCAGAAATCCGGTTAAAGCTCCGCACGTTGCATCGTAAATGCTGCAGCGCGGCGATTTTGCTCTTGAACTTTCCGACAAAAAATGCCCCATTCCGCGCAACATTCTTTCAAAGGGAGAGGCCAATGGACCCCCGTCAGCGCCCCTATCGTTCCGTTCTCTATATCCCCGGCTCGCGCGATCGGGCGCTGGATAAGGCCCGCACCCTGCCAGTGGATGCGATCATCTTTGATCTTGAAGATGCCGTTGCCGCCGACGAAAAGGTCAATGCGCGCGAAACGCTCAGGGCGGCACTGGCTGCTGGCGGGTATGGTGACCGGGCCAGGATCGTGCGCATCAACGGGCTGGATACCGAATGGGGCCGTGCCGACGCCGAAGCCGTACACGAGATGGACGCGGATGCCGTGTTGTTGCCCAAGGTGGGTTCGGCCGCTGACGTGGACGCGCTGGCCGCGATCACCGGCGACATGCCGATCTGGGCGATGATGGAAACTCCGCAAGGGATGTTGAATGCGGCCGAGATTGCAGCGCATCCGTTGATGGCAGGCTTTGTCATGGGCACCAACGATCTGGCCAAAGATCTGCAAACCCGGTTCCGTCCGGACCGTCTGCCGTTGATGACGTCGCTGGGCCTGTGCGTGCTGGCCGCCAAGGCCCATGGGCTGATCATCGTGGATGGTGTCTATAACGCATTCAAGGATGAGGCTGGTCTGGCCGCAGAATGCGAACAAGGCCGTGACATGGGTTTTGACGGCAAGACGCTGATCCACCCGGCGCAGGTCAACATCACCAATGCGGCCTATGCGCCGTCAGAGGCCGAGATCGACTTGGCCCGCCGTCAGATTGCAGCTTTTGAAGAGACCGAGGCACAGGGGCAGGGCGTTGCCGTCGTGGATGGGAAGATCGTTGAAAACCTGCATGTTGTAACAGCCCGCGAAATTCTGGCAAAAGCAGAGGCGATTTCAGCTTTGCAAGCGGGGTAGCCAGCAATGGGCTTTGTTCTTCTGATCCTTGGGGTGGCGCTGTGGTGGGCCGCTCATCTGTTCCAACGCGTCATGCCGGCGCAGCGCGCGGCGATGGGCAGCGCGGGCAAAGGCGCGGTTGCGCTGGCGCTGGTCGTGGCAATCCTGCTAATGATCTTCGGCTATCGCTTGACCGATACCGTTTTCGTCTGGGCACCACCATCCTTCATGATCCACATAAACAATCTGTTGGTGTTGATCGCGATCTATATGATGAGCCCCGCAGGCACCAAGGGTCGCCTGTTGAACAAGCTTCGCCACCCAATGCTGGGCGGGTTCAAGCTGTGGGCTTTTGCGCATTTGCTGGTTAACGGCGATTTGGCCTCGATCATTCTGTTCGGCGGGCTTCTGGCCTGGGCTGTTGTAGAGGTCATTGTGATCAACAAGTCCGAGCCCGGTTGGACACCCGGTGAACCCGGTACCTATGGCAAGGACGCGATGTTCTTTGTCGCCTCGGTCGTGTTGTTGGGTGTGATCGGCTATATTCACGGGCTGGTTGGTCCGTCTCCGTTCCCATCTTAAGGAAATGACATCATGGCAAAACTCTATCGCCTGCTGACCGAGGAAGACACATCCGCCTTCTGCCACAAAGTGTCAGACGCCTTAGCAAAAGGGTGGGAGTTGTATGGCGACCCGTCTTACGCCTATGACGAAAACAGCCGCATGATGCGGTGTGCGCAGGCTGTGACCAAAGAGGTCGAGGCCGACTATTCCTCCGATATGAAACTGGGACAGCAATAATGGCAAAGACAAATCCGGGCCGCTTTTTCGAGGACTACTCTGTTGGTCAGGTGCTGCATCACGCCGTGCCGCGTACAGTAACTGACGGAGAGCGGGCGCTGTATCATGCGCTCTACCCGGCGCGGCACGCGCTGTATTCGTCGGATGAATTTGCTCGGAATTGCGGCTTGCAGCAAAGCCCGATTGACGATCTGGCTGCTTTCCACGTGGTGTTTGGTAAGACCGTGCCAGACATCTCGCTGAACGCGGTTGCCAATCTGGGCTATGCCGAGGGACGCTGGCTGTTGCCGGTCTATCCGGGCGATACGCTGCGCTCTGAATCCGAGGTAATCGGGGTCAAGCAGAATTCGAACGGCAAGACCGGCGTGGTCTGGGTACGCACGCGTGGCCTGAATCAGCGCGATGAGGTCGTGATCGAATATGTCCGCTGGGTGATGGTGCGCAAATCGAACCTTGACGCTCCTGCGCCTGAAGCGGTTGTGCCGGACCTGAAAAAGGTGCTTGAGCCCAAAGACCTGGTGGTGCCTGCGGGGTTGGATTTCTCGAATTACGATTTTGCCCAATCGGGCGAGGCGCATCGTTGGGGTGATTACGAGATTGGCGAAACCATTGATCATGTCGACGGCGTGACGGTGGAAGAGGCCGAGCATATGCTTGCCACCCGGCTGTGGCAGAACACAGCCAAGGTACATTTCGACCTGACCTTCCGGCCCGATGGTCGTTTGATTTATGGTGGCCACGTAATTTCGATGGCGCGGACATTGTCGTTCAACGGCCTGGCCAATGCGCAGATGATTGTCGGCCTGAACGGCGGCGCCCATGCCAACCCCTGCTTCGCAGGCGACACAATCAAGGCCTGGTCCGAGGTTCTGGACAAGGCCGAAACCGGTGTGCCGGGCGTGGGGGCCATCCGTCTGCGGCTGGTCGCGACAAAGGGTGGAGAGCCGTTTGCGCTGAAAAACGAAGATGGCCGGTATCAGCCGAACGTCCTGTTGGACCTTGATTATTGGGCGCTTATGCCAATCTGAGCACGCCCCACATTCATTTGATCGCAGCCTGCGTCAATCATGCTAGGCTGCGATCATGGTCCTACTTCGATCACTTGCTGCCTGCCTGTTTCTGACGCCGCCCGCCGTCGCGTGCGATCTGGCGTTGGCTTTGGCAGTGGACGTATCCGGTTCGGTCGATACGACGGAATACCGGATACAGATGGATGGGCTGGCCGCCGGGCTGCGCGACCCCTTAGTGTCCGAGGCGCTGGTGCGGGGGCAGGCACAGTTGATGCTGGTGCAGTGGACCGGGTCCTCGCGTCAAAAGGTGACGATCCCGTGGACCCGGATCGATAGCTTTGACACTCTTGAACGGTTTGCCGATCAAGTTGCCGACGACCCTAGGGTTTGGCGCAACTTTTCAACCGCAATCGGTGAGGCGCTTGAGATGACCATGTCCAGCTTCGATGCGGTGGCGGATTGCAAACGGCACCTAATAGACATTTCGGGCGATGGGGTGTCGAACGAGGGTGTCGAACCAACCGAGACGCACAGGGCGTTACGCACACGCGGGGTGACGGTAAACGCAATTGCGATCGAGGAAAGCGAACCGGACCTGACCGCCTATTTCTTTGAAAATGTCATTGTCGGCGAGGGCGCATTTGTGGTGTCGGCAGCGGGGTTTGCCGATTACCCCGAGCGGATTCGAAAGAAGCTGTTGCGCGAAGTTACACAGCAATCAGCGGCTTTGGAGCAGCAGTAGCAGATTCGTGATCACAATGCTTGTTCCCTGAAAACGCTAACATTCAAGGCTTGGAAGAGTTTTCGTGATCACAGTATTATTTTGCGTGATCACAAACTGATGAAATCTGCTATTTTGAACCCTTTTTACCCATTTTTGCGCATGCAGCACGTGACAGAAGGGCAAAAAACAGTAAAACGACCGGTAGCCAACGAAAGAGGAGCCGACATGGCCGATGTCAATCGGGGCAACCGCCCGCTCTCGCCACACATTATGATCTATCGCCCCCAGATGACTTCGTTGTCGTCGATCATGGTTCGCCTCTCGGGATTGGGCGCCTTTGCCGTTGCAATCCTGATCGTCTGGTGGCTGTTGGCCGCTTCGACATCGGAAAGCGCGTTTCTGGCCATCGACGGTTTTCTGCGCAGCTGGTTCGGCGACATCCTCCTGACCTTGGCCACCTGGGCGCTTTGGTATCACACGCTGGGTCGTCTGCGTCACGTCTTTTGGGATTTCGGCTACTGCCTTGATGTTGAGGTCTCTGAGAAACTGGGTCTAGGCATGTTCGTCGGTGCGACCATCCTGACCATTATCACTGTGATTGCGGTTTAAGGGGGCGGCACATGCGATATCTGACTGACCGTAAACGCGCGCAGGGTCTGGGCGCAGGGAAATCCGGCACACAAACACATTGGCGCACCATGGTCCGGGCGATGATCCTGACCGTGCTGGTTCCGATCTTCATCTTCACCTTCGGGGCCGGTATCGGCGGCACATACGAAGAAGTCGTCGCCTATTTCAGCCGCCCATTCCCGGCAATTGTGACCGCTCTGACTTTGGTCGTGGGCATGCAACAGCTGATGTATGAGGCGCAGGAAACCATCGAAGATTATGTCCATGGTGTTCTCGAGAAAGTCTCGCTGGTTGCAATGTGGGCCCTGGGCTACACGCTGATCGCGGCCGGGCTGTTCGCTCTGGTCAAGCTCGCCCTGTGATGCGCGGTAAGGAACAAGAACAATGACAGCAGCATATGAATATGAAACCCACGAATACGACGTCGTTGTCGTAGGCGCAGGTGGTGCAGGTCTGCGGGCGACGCTGGGCATGGCCGAACAGGGCCTACGCACTGCATGCGTCACCAAAGTGTTCCCGACACGCTCGCACACGGTTGCGGCGCAGGGCGGCATCGCGGCATCTCTGTCTAACATGGGACCGGACCACTGGCAGTGGCACATGTACGATACCGTCAAGGGTTCGGACTGGTTGGGTGACACTGACGCGATGGAATATCTGGCCCGTGAAGCACCCAAAGCGGTGTATGAGCTGGAGCACTACGGCGTGCCCTTCAGCCGGACCGAAGAAGGCAAGATTTATCAGCGTCCCTTCGGTGGCCACACAACCGAATTCGGCGAAGGTCCTGCCGTGCAGCGAACCTGTGCCGCAGCCGACCGGACAGGCCACGCGATCCTGCACACGCTGTATGGTCAGTCGCTGAAGAACAACGCCGAGTTCTACATCGAATACTTCGCCATCGATCTGATCATGTCCGAGGACGGGCAGTGTCAGGGTGTCGTTTGCTGGAAGCTTGACGACGGAACGATGCACGTCTTCAACGCCAAGATGGTGGTACTGGCGACCGGCGGCTACGGCCGTGCCTATTTCAGCGCGACGTCGGCCCATACCTGTACTGGTGACGGCGGCGGTATGGTGGCCCGGGCGGGCCTGGCGCTGCAGGATATGGAATTCGTGCAGTTCCACCCGACCGGCATCTACGGTTCGGGCTGCCTGATCACCGAAGGCGCACGGGGCGAGGGTGGCTACCTGACCAATTCGGAAGGTGAACGGTTCATGGAGCGTTACGCGCCCCAATACAAGGACCTCGCGCCGCGCGACTATGTTTCGCGTTCGATGACCATGGAGATCCGCGAAGGCCGTGGCCATGGTGACAACGGCGATCACATTCACCTGAACCTCAGCCACCTACCTGCCGAAGCACTGGCGGAACGTCTGCCGGGCATCTCGGAATCGGCGCGTGTGTTTGCCGGTGTGGACGTGACCAAGGAACCGATCCCAGTTCTGCCGACCGTGCACTATAACATGGGTGGCATTCCGACCAACTATTGGGGTGAGGTTCTGAACCCCACAGCCGATAACCCAACGGCTGTTGTCCCGGGCCTGATGGCCGTGGGTGAAGCGGGTTGTGCCTCGGTCCATGGCGCGAACCGTTTGGGCTCGAACTCGCTGATTGACCTTGTGGTGTTTGGCCGGGCTGCCGCGATCCGGGCCGGTGAAGTTGTCGATGCCAAAGCGTCGAACCCGGTTCTGAACCAAGCGTCGGTCGACAAGGCGTTTGACCGGTTTGATGCTGTGCGGAATGCGAGCGGCGCAATCCCTACCGCCGATCTGCGGCTTGAGATGCAGCGGACCATGCAGGAAGACGCAGCCGTATTCAGGACCGCCAAAACCATGGCCGAAGGCGTCGAAAAGATGACGGTGATCGCGGCCAAGATGGACGACCTGAAGGTCTCCGACCGTTCGCTGGTGTGGAACAGTGATCTGATGGAATCTCTGGAACTGACCAACCTGATGCCAAGCGCGCTGGCTACCATCGTTGGTGCCGAGGCACGCAAGGAATCCCGCGGTGCTCATGCGCACGAAGACTTCACCGAGCGCGACGACGAAAACTGGCGTGTCCATACCGTTTCGCGGGTTGAGGGCAACAAGGTTGAGCTCAGCTATCGCCCGGTCATAGCCGATCCGCTGACCACCGAAGAAGAAGGTGGCATCAGCCTCAAGAAAATCGCGCCCAAGGCGCGGACGTTCTAAGGAGAGGAACTAATGGTACAACTGACCCTCCCAAAGAATTCGCGCATCACGACGGGCAAAACTTGGCCCAAACCCGAAGGCGCGACCAATGTGCGTAAGTTCCAGATTTATCGCTGGAACCCGGATGACGGCAAAAACCCCCAGCTCGACACGTACTTCGTCGATATGGACAACTGTGGGCCGATGATTCTGGATGCGCTGATCAAGATCAAGAACGAGATCGATCCGACTCTGACCTTCCGCCGCTCGTGCCGTGAAGGCATCTGCGGTTCCTGCGCAATGAATATCGACGGGATCAACACGCTGGCCTGTATCTACGGTATGGATGAGATCAAGGGCGACGTGAAAATCTATCCGCTGCCGCATATGCCTGTGGTTAAGGACCTGATCCCCGATCTGACGCATTTCTATGCCCAGCACGCTTCGATCATGCCGTGGTTGGAAACCAAGACCAACCGCCCCGCGAAAGAGTGGAAGCAGTCGATCGAAGACCGCAAAAAGCTGGATGGTTTGTATGAATGTGTGATGTGCGCCAGCTGCTCGACCTCGTGCCCGAGTTACTGGTGGAACGGCGATCGCTACCTTGGGCCCGCCGCGTTGCTGCATGCCTATCGTTGGATCATCGACAGCCGCGATGAAGCCACGGGTGAGCGTCTGGACGAGCTGGAAGATCCCTTCAAGCTGTATCGCTGCCATACGATCATGAACTGTGCCAAGACCTGTCCCAAGGGGCTGAACCCGGCCAAGGCAATTGCCGAGATCAAGAAGATGATGGTCGATCGGTCCGTTTGATCACAGCCACAAAAGAAGACAAAACCCGGGGTAGAAAAACTCCGGGTTTTTTCGTGTTATGCGGGCATTGTAGTATCGGAGTACATCAATGACCCAAAGACTACTAAAAGCCTTTTCAATTTCTGCCATCACCATTCTTTCAGCGTGTGGTGGATCGGGCAGCGACCGGGCGGACTTAGCATTCAAACAGGTAGACTGTGCAAAACAGGCCGGAATTGGTGGGGCATTTACCACTCAATACACCCTTCAGGATGGTAAGCAGACTGAGGTGTTCGTTTCCGGCAACGGCGTCAGCGAAGAACAAGCCGCTAAAGCGAATGCTTGTATGACCGCGTAATTGGCGAAAAACGAGAAAGGCTGGCAGATGCAAGTGCCAGCCTTTTATGCAGTTTTGTCATACCGAGGTTGCGAAAAGATGTGATGAAGTCAGTTGTTGGACTGCTTAACCTTTAAACAGGGGAGGAGTGATGGAACCGAAACGGGATCGCTCCGATGCAAGGCCAAAACTCTAAAACGAACGCTGCTGAAGCTCTGGAACTGTTGGAACAAGCTTGGGCTTATTACACGCCGGAACCTGCGCCGGTGGCTGAGGTTCACGAGCCTGAATTGTTCGAATACGCAAACGCCGCCTAACGCTTGAATTTATCCTTGGATTGGGCAATGCATAAGCATGCCCATTCTGTTGTTAGTACTGGCGGCCGGAGTGTTCGCCTATTTTATCTGGCGATCACGGACGTCGTCGTTGACGCGCGATTGCCGATGGCGGCAGCACCGCAAGGAAGGCGTCTGGGTTTGTGCCTATTGCGGGGCACAGCACGAAGGCGCGGATACACCGACCAGTTGCCTGAAAGGGAAATAGGACAGCAGGGCGATCATTCGCCCAGTCTGTGGCTATGTCGCGTCGGGAAATGCTGCTTGCAGCGCGATTTCCACCATATCCCCAAAGCTGCTTTCGCGTTCGGACGACGGCAGTGCCTCACCCGTCAGCAGGTGATCGGACACGGTCAGAACGGCCAGCGCGCGGCAATTGTGACGCGCGGCGAGGATATACAATTCGGCGGCCTCCATCTCGACCCCCAGAATGCCGTGTCGCACCATCTGTTCATTCAAATCAGGTCGTTCGTCATAAAACACGTCCGACGAATAAATCCCGCCGATATGCGTGGGTGTCCCTTTCGCAGCCGCCGCCTGAGCCGCCGCCTGTAGCAAACCCCAGTCGGCGCAGGGGGCAAAGTTCAGTTCTTTCAGAATGCCGCGTGATGGCGTGCTGAGCGTTGTCGAGGTCATCGCCAATATCACATCGCGGATATTGACACTGTCCTGCATCCCGCCGCACGATCCGATGCGGATCAGGGTTTTAGCACCAAAATCGCGGATCAGTTCATTGGCGTAAATCGACAAGGACGGCATCCCCATGCCGCTGCCCTGAATTGAAACCGGGTTTCCTTTCCAGGTTCCGGTGAAACCCAGCATGCCCCGCACGTTATTGACCAGCCTGGCATCCTGCAAAAAGGTTTCTGCCGCCCATTTCGCCCGATAGGGATCACCGGGCATTAAAACGGTTTCAGCAATTTCACCTTTTTCTGCGCCAATATGAATTGTCATTTTTCACTCAATTCCTGTCAGATTTCCAAATCCGAAATATCTGCCCCGGCTTTTAACGCGTCATGAACCCATTGCGGTTTGCGGCCTCGGCCCGACCAGGTTTGTTCGGGGTTGGAGGGATTTTTGTACTTTGCGTTGGCCTTTGAACTCTTAGGTAATTTTGAGCCATTGCCAGACAGGTCTGAAAGTGAAAATCCGAACTCAGCGGCGGCCTTTTCGGCCGCTTTCAAAGCCTCTTTGCGATCACGCTTTTCCGCATTTTTAAGCGCGATTTCCACCTTGTCGCGCAATTCAAGCAGTTCTTTTCGAGACATTTTATCTAGGCTGATCGCCATTTTTTTCTCCGTTCCGCACTTCGTCATACGTGGACGCAATAGCCCACCGTAATTCCAAATCCGAAATTTATCTATCCCCTCGTGAAGGGGAATAGAAACAGAGATTTCCCAAAAAGGGTTGAACTATTCAGCCGCGATATTTTGCGGATCGACCAGAGTTACGATATCGCCCATGATTACATTCAACTCAAAGTTCTTGGGCGTATAGATTTTGGCAACGCCCATTGCCTTGAGTTTCGCTGCATCATCATCGGGAATGATCCCTCCAACCACGACAGGGACATCGTTCAGCCCGGCTTCGCGCAGGCGGGTCATGACGTCTTGCACCAATGGGATGTGGCTGCCGGACAGAATCGACAGACCGATGACATGGGCCTTGTCTTCAATGGCAGCCGTGACGATTTCCTCGGGCGTCAGGCGAATGCCTTCATAGCTGATGTCGATGCCGCAATCGCGGGCGCGGAAGGCGATTTGCTCGGCTCCGTTTGAATGGCCGTCCAATCCCGGCTTACCCACCAGGAATTTCAGGCGGCGCCCCAGTTTGTCACTGACCGCATCAACAGCAGCGCGCAGATCCTCCAGCCCTTCGGTCTTGTTCGATACCGAACCTGAGACGCCGGTTGGGCCGCGGTAGGTGCCGTAGACCTTGCGCATTTCTTCAGCCCACTCTCCGGTGGTGACACCTGCCTTGGCGGCGGCGATTGACGGTTCCATCACGTTGGTGCCGGATCGCGCCGCCTCACGTAGTGCGGCCAAAGCCGCCTTGACGGCTGCGTCGTCACGATCTGCGCGCCATTCATTCAGGCGGTTGATCTGCTCTTGCTCAACGGCAGGGTCGACAACCATGATACCGCCATCTTCGGTCTCCAGTGGTGAGGGTTCGCCCTGTGTCCATTTGTTCACCCCGACCACGACGGTTTCGTTGCGTTCGATCCGGTTCAGGCGTTCGGCGTTGGAATCGACCAGACGGGATTTCATGTATTCGATCGACGCCACCGCGCCGCCCATCGATTCGAGGTTGCCCAATTCAGCCCGCGCGCCTGCTTTCAGCTCTTCAACCTTAGCGTCCACGACGGGGTTGCCGTCAAACAGGTCACCATATTCCAGCAAGTCGGTTTCATAGGCCAGGATTTGCTGCATCCGCATCGACCATTGCTGATCCCACGGACGTGGCAAACCCAACGCTTCATTCCATGCGGGCAATTGCACAGCACGGGCGCGGGCCTTTTTCGACAAGGTCACGGCAAGCATTTCGATCAGGATGCGATAGACGTTGTTTTCGGGCTGCTGCTCGGTCAGGCCCAGCGAGTTGACCTGAACACCATAGCGGAACCGACGGTATTTTGAATCCTCGACGCCATAGCGTTGTTGCAGAATCTCGTCCCAAAGATCCACGAAAGCCCGCATCTTGCACATTTCGGTGACAAAGCGGATGCCCGCGTTCACAAAGAACGAAATGCGACCGCAAAGCGCCGGGAAATCCTCGGCTGGGACGCGGGGGCGCAGCTCATCCAATACGGCGATGGCCGTGGCCAGTGCATAGGCCAGCTCTTGTTCGGGTGTCGCGCCGGCTTCTTGCAAGTGATAGGAACACACATTCATCGGGTTCCATTTCGGCACGTTGGTATAGCAATACTCGGCCACGTCCGCGATCATCTTCAGCGACGGTTTTGGCGGGCAGACATAGGTACCGCGGCTCAGGTATTCCTTGATCAGGTCGTTCTGCACGGTGCCTTGCAGCTTGGACACGTCCGCGCCCTGTTCCTCGGCCACAGCGATATAAAGCGCCAGCAACCAAGGGGCGGTGGCGTTGATAGTCATCGAGGTGTTCATCTGTTCCAACGGAATCTGATCGAACAATACCCGCATGTCGCCCAGATGGCTGATCGGAACGCCAACCTTGCCGACCTCGCCGCGCGCCAATGTGTGATCGCTGTCGTAACCGGTCTGCGTCGGCAGGTCGAAAGCCACGGAAAGACCGGTCTGTCCCTTCGCCAAATTCCCGCGATACAGCGCGTTTGAGGCCTTGGCGGTGGAATGACCGGCATAGGTTCGGATGAGCCAAGGGCGATCTTTCTGCGTCTGCGTCATAGCTGGGCCTCGTGTTGCGGGTGGGCAAGAAAATTACGTCAATGGCCTCTAAAGCGCAATTTTCGGGATATGTCAATTCGCTGCGTCGCGGCATTTCAGGTTCTTCAGATTGTAGGTGACCCGGTTTGGTGGCAGGGTGCGTGCATGACTCAGACCGTGGAACTTCCGCTTTGGCTGTTTTTGCTGATCGTGGTGTTTGCCGCGGTCACTCTGGCCTCGCATTTTCTGTTCCCTTCGGTGCGCTGGTTTTTTCGCCGCCGGCTTGAGCGGGCAGTCAAACGCCTGAACAAACGCCTGCAGCGCCCCATCCAGCCGTTCAAGCTGGCGCATCGACATGACATGATTCAGCGGCTGATTTATGACCCGCAGGTCGGGCAGGCGGTTCAGAACTTTGCACGCGAGGAACGTGTTCCCGAGGCCGTGGCCTTTGAAACGGCCCGTCGTTATGCGCGCGAAATCGTTCCGTCCTTTTCAGCGGTAGCCTATTTCAGCATCGCCATCCGCCTGACTCGTATGCTGAGCAACGCGTTTTATAACGTGCGTCTTAGCTATATGGACGAAAAAGCCCTGCGCAACATTGACCCAGAGGCGACGGTTGTTTTCGTCATGAACCATCGCAGCAATATGGACTATGTGTTGGTGACCTATCTGGCGGCGCAACAATCTGCGCTGTCTTATGCGGTTGGGGAATGGGCGCGCGTCTGGCCGCTCAGCCGTTTGATCCGGGCAATGGGTGCCTACTTTATCCGCCGAAAATCGGGCAGTGAGCTTTATCGGCAGGTGCTGGCTTGCTATGTGCGGCACGCGACCGAAGCGGGCGTGACACAAGCCATGTTCCCCGAGGGCGGTCTTAGCTTGACCGGCGCACTGGGTCGGCCAAAGTTGGGGCTGCTCAAATACATCATTGATGCCACCACCCCCGACGGTAGGGACGTTGTTTTTGTACCCGTCGCGCTGAATTATGACCGCGTGCTAGAGGATACAATCCTGACCAAAGCGGCGCTGGGAAATGAACGCAGGTTTCGGGCCAGGATCGGGGTCATCGCCTGGTGGATTATCAAACAGGTAGGCCGACGGTTGGTAGGTCGCTATCAGCGATTCGGCGTGGCTTCGGTGCGGTACGGCCAGCCTGTTTCGCTGCGGGCGTTCCGGGCGGACCACAAAACCAACCTGATGACCGATCTGGCTCGGGACTTGATGGTGGGCATTGGTAAAGCGATTCCGCTGGTTCCGGGGCCTGCTGCGTGTTGGTTGGTGCGTGAAAAGGGCGAAATTGCCGAGACAGACGCGGTGGCGCTGATAGACCAACTGCTGCGACGCAACGGAAGTTCTACACCATTGGAGCACAGTGCAATCAAGGCTAGTATTCAGCAATTGGTGGATCGCCGCATTCTGAAACGCGAGGGCGGGAAATTATCGTCGTCAGGTCAAAGAGTTGACCTTTTGAACTACTATGCTGCCTCGGCGCCACTGGATGCAGGGCAAGTGATTTCTGCGACTGCAAAAGAAATTTCTGCACCCGCTGGGTCATAAAATTACAAAATGAACTCAAAATGGGTTGCAATATTGCTCGATGGAAAATACTCATCGGGTAAAGCCGCCGATTCTGCGTTGCGGCAAGGATTTTAGAAAAGGAGGCCAACATGGCTCTGGACACCGATAGCGGCATCGCGTCGTACGAGGCACCGGAAAAAGACCTCTATGAAATGGGTGAAATCCCTCCGATGGGGTTTGTCCCGAAACAAATGTATGCATGGGCGATCCGCAAGGAACGCCATGGCGAGCCGGACACGGCCATGCAATTGGAAGTGGTAGATGTCCCCAAGCTGGACAGCCACGAGGTGCTGGTTCTGGTGATGGCTGCTGGCGTCAACTACAACGGCGTCTGGGCGTCGTTGGGTAAACCGATCAGCCCGTTTGATGGTCACGGACAGCCGTTCCACATTGCTGGATCGGATGCGTCGGGCATCGTTTGGGCCGTAGGCGACAAGGTCAAGCGCTGGAAAGTGGGCGACGAAGTCGTAATCCACTGCAACCAGGATGACGGTGACGACGAAGCCTGTAACGGCGGCGATCCGATGTATTCGGACAGCCAGCGGATCTGGGGTTATGAGACGCCGGACGGGTCGTTCGCTCAGTTCACTAATGTTCAGGCACAGCAGCTGATGCCGCGCCCCAAGCACCTGACCTGGGAAGAAAGCGCCTGCTACACGCTGACGCTGGCCACCGCATACCGGATGCTGTTCGGTCACGAACCACACGATCTGAAGCCGGGCCAGAACGTTCTGGTTTGGGGTGCGTCGGGTGGTCTGGGCTCATATGCAATCCAGTTGATCAACACTGCGGGTGCAAACGCAATCGGCGTGATCTCGGACGAAAGCAAACGTGACTTTGTAATGGGTCTGGGTGCTAAGGGTGTTCTGAACCGCAAAGACTTTAACTGCTGGGGCCAATTGCCCACAGTAAACACACCGGAATATGCCGATTGGTTCAAAGAAGCACGCAAGTTCGGAAAGGCCATCTGGGACATTACCGGCAAGGGCAACAATGTCGACATGGTGTTTGAACACCCCGGCGAAAGCACCTTCCCGGTGTCGACCTTCGTGGTGAAAAAGGGCGGCATGGTTGTGATCTGCGCCGGCACCACCGGCTATAACCTGACCTTCGACGTGCGCTATATGTGGATGCACCAGAAGCGTCTGCAGGGTTCGCACTTTGCGCATCTGAAACAAGCAGCTGCTGCGAACCAGCTGATGGTCGAGCGTCGCCTGGACCCATGCATGTCCGAGGTGTTCTCGTGGAATGAACTACCCGATGCACACATGAAGATGATGCGCAACGAGCATAAACCGGGCAACATGTCGGTCTTGGTTCAAGCTCCGCAGACCGGAATGCGGACACTGGAAGAGGTTTTGGACGCCCGCGGTTGAGCCGCACCAAAATCAGGTAATGGAGCCCGCGAACCGTGTTAACGGTTCGCGGGCGTCACTTTTTCAAGGGTAAGTCTATTTATTTTAAGAGGTTATAGATATTAACCCCACTGATTTGGGGGAGTAGAAAGCAGCGAATAGGCAAAAAATACTGCACATGTTATGGTTGTGTTAACCCTTCGTTAACCGTTTCGGAGAGACCCTGATGGCGCAGAATGAGTGGATACTGGACGTGTTGTCGGACCTCAACGCCTTCGCCGTTGAGAATGGTATGATCGCGCTGGCCGAACAGCTGGACGACACCAAGCTGATCGCCGCAGCCGAGATCGCGTCCATGAAGGCTGAGGTACGGACGCCGGCGGATGGGAAAAATACTCGATATGAGCCAAGTCCTGGAGGACTTGGAAAACACCAGCACGCTCGATGAATTAAGTGGCGTCGCAATCCGATTGCGTGACCGGCTGAAAGTCGAGCACCTTATATACCACTGGGTCGACGGTGCCGGGGATCAGTACGGCTATACGACCTATCCCGATGCTTGGGCAGAGCGATATCTGGAAAAGAGTTATCACCGCATTGATCCGGTCATCCTGGGGTGCTTTCAGCGGTTCCACCCGGTCGATTGGAAAACGCTGGATTGGTCCAGCAAAGTGGCCAAGGCATTTCTGCAAGACGCACAAAGCCACGGTGTCGGCAATCAAGGCTATTCCATCCCGATCCGGGGGCCGAACGGGCAATTCGCCTTGTTTACGGTCAACCATACCTGTGATGATGAAACCTGGCAGCGTTTCATCGAGCGTCATGGTCGTGAGCTGATCCTGATCGCGCATTATTTCAACCGCAAAGCGCTGGAATTCGAAGTTGACCGACAGCCCGACTCTGCCCGCAGTCTGTCGCCACGCGAAGTCGACGCGATGACCTTGCTGGCGCTGGGGTACAGCCGGGCCCAGGTGGCCCATTCGCTGTCTATCTCTGAACATACACTACGGGTCTATATCGAAGGCGCCCGGGCGAAGCTTGGGGCGCAGAACACCACTCACGCCATCGCCACAGCGCTCAGCCGAGGATTAATAGTGGTTTAAGAGGCGCGCGCCCTCAGAACGGGAAATTAACTATGACTTTGTACCCCCTTCGTTCCTGCACAGGACGACAAGGGGAAAAAAGTCATGTTGCGCTATTTGTATGCGGATGAGCTGCACAAGTTTCCGGATCTGGCCGAAGGGATGTTCCGGGATCGCGCGGATCAGTTCAAAACCCGGTTGGGTTGGGACGTACACGTTAACGAAAAAGGGGAAGAGCGGGATCGGTATGACGAACTGAACCCGCTTTATGTCATCTGGGAAGAAGAAGACGGCAGTCATGGAGGCTCAATGCGCGTGTTGCCGACCACCGGCCCGGTCATGGTGAACGAGGTGTTCGGCCATCTGACCGGTGGCAAACCAGTCTGCAGCCCGCTGATTTGGGAGGTCACAAGGTTCTGCCTGTCGCGCACGGCCAGCCCACACACCGCAGGCGCCATCATGCTAAGCGGCGGTGAGATGATGGAAGGGTTCGGCCTGACCCATATCGCCGGGGTCTTCGATGCGCGCATGATTCGGATTTACCGCCTGATCGGATCGTCCCCGGTGGTTCTGGGGACCGAAGGGCATGGGCGTGATCAGATTTCGGTCGGGCTGTGGCCCTATTCTGCCGATGATTGCAACCGCGTGGCCGAACGCGCGGGGATCCCGCGAGAGCTGTCGCGGCTGTGGTTCAAGACGGCATTCGGGATCGGACGGCAGCATCGCTTTTCTCTGTCGGCCTGATCAGGCGAAAAGCCCAATCCCTCTCTGGTGATAGCTGGCGCGGCCCTGTAGGGTCGCGCCATGTCTTTGCCCCCCGTGACCTTCTCTGACGACCAGGCCGCCGCCTATGACAGCATCTCTGAAATGCTGCGATCAGCCGGTGTTGATCTGGATGATGACGCCCTGCTAAAATTGCCGGGCAATGGCAAATCCGGTGTGATGGCGGTGATCGGCAAAGCGGGCTCGGGCAAGACCTTGTTGCTGGCCGAGCTGTACAAGGCCTTGGCCGAAACCGGTGTTCAGATTGTGTCTGGTGATTTCGAAAGCCGCAAGGCGAAGGAAAAGCGTAGCCTTGCGATCCTGGCCCCCACCAACAAGGCCGCCAGCGTGTTGCGCCTGCGCGGGGTCCCTGCAACGACCATTCACCGCATTCTCTATACCCCGGTTTATGACCCGGAATATGAACGCATCGCCGAATGGCTGGCGGGCAATGACGAACGCCCCGAGATCGAAGGTCTGACGGACGAGGCGTTGGACCGGGCAGCGGCGTTTTATGCAAACAATAAATCGATCCCTGGTGCCTTGGCCGCCGCCGGATTGCGCGGGTCCGATTTCATCACCGGCTGGAAACGTCGGGACGAGCCTTTGGATATCGGGTTCGTCGATGAGGCCTCGATGCTGGACGACCGGCAATTCGAGGACCTGCAAGAGATTTTTCCGACCTTGTTGTTATTTGGTGACCCTGCGCAGCTAGCCCCCGTCAATCAATCGGGCAGCATGGTGTTCGACGCTTTGCCCGAGCCGCGCAAACAGATCCTGCACCGGGTCCACCGGCAAGAGGCGGACAATCCTATCCTAGACCTGGCCCACGCGCTGGCAGACCCTAAGATGGGGTTCGAGGATTTCGAACGTCTTATAGAACAAACCGCCCGTCAGGATGACCGCGTGGTCTGGGGTCAGCGGGTCGAGGTTGATCTGATGGCCCGCAGCCCGGTTCTGGTCTGGCGCAACGCCACACGTATTCGGTTGATTCAGGCGTTTCGGCAAGTTCACAGCGCGCCGGAGACCGAGCTGCTGGAAGGTGAACCACTGATCTGTGATGGCATCGAACTGCCGTTGAAACACCGCAAGAAACGTTTGGACCTTGAGGCGCGCGGGCTGATCAAAGGCGCGCAAGTCATCTATTTGGGACCGGGGCGCAAGCCGGGCTTTTCACGCCTGCACGTGATGGGCGCCGAGGACCCACAGGTCAGTGCGGCCTCGATCGTCAAGATCGAAAAACCGGATGAAGAAGAACCCTTTATCCCCTTCGCCGCCCGCATGGGTGCCACCTTTCTGCATGGCGCGGCGGTAACCATTCACAAGGCGCAGGGCTCGCAATGGGACACGGTACAGGTCTTTGCGCCGGACATTTACGCCGCCGCCCGCATGGGCAGGACCGAGGCCGGGCAGCCGCTTTGGAAGCGGCTGGCCTATGTCGCCATCACCCGCGCGCAAGAGCGGTTGATCTGGGTTGTGCGCAACCGTCTGGCCAAGCCCACCCATCCGCTGCGTGTGGATGATCTGCGCGCGGTTCCGGCGGCGTCCTTGACATTGGAGGCTGAAGATACATGACATCCATCATAGTAACCGGCGCAAGCTCGGGCATTGGGCGGGCCACGGCGGACTTGTTCTTGAACGAAGGCTGGACAGTGGGCCTGTTGGCGCGCAGTGCCGATACGTTGCACGAAATGGCCAAGGATCGCACAAACGCGATCCCATTGGTTGCGGATGTAACGGAGGCGGATGCGGTCCATGCGGCCTTTGGCGCGTTTCAGGAAAAGGCTGGCCGGTTGGACGCGTTGTTCAACAATGCGGGCATCTTTGCGCCCGGCGGAACCATCGACGAGATCGCGCTGGAGGATTGGTATCAAACCGTCAACGTCAATCTGAACGGCATGTTCCTATGCGCGCGCGAGGCTTTTCGGATCATGCGCCATCAGTCGCCGCAGGGCGGGCGCATCATCAACAACGGCTCGATTGCCGCATATGTGCCGCGCCCGAACTCGGTGCACTACACGACCACGAAACATGCGATCACCGGTCTGACCCGCAGTCTGTCGCTGGACGGGCGGGACTTCGGAATTGCTTGCGGTCAGATCGACATCGGCAACGCGCGCACGCAGATGGTACAGGGACTGGTGGATGCCGCGGTTGAGGGCGGTCAGACGCCCGACCCGACCATGGCGGTTGAAGATGCAGCACGCTCGGTGCTGCATATGGCGACCCTGCCGCCCGAGGCGAATGTGCAGTTCATGACCGTGATGGCAACAACGATGCCCTATATCGGGCGCGGTTAGAGGTTAGTTTTCACGCAGCAATCGGAACGCAGTCGACGCCCCCCAGCCCGCTGCAATCGCAATGACCAGTGACATCAGCCCGTACCACACAGGTTGCTGTCGGGACATGTTGTACAAAAACCGCTCCAGCCCCACTTTGCGCACGTCGATGGTTGTCTCGAATTCCGAGATCACCTCTTTGCCGCGGGTCAGGAAGATGCGCGCAGCATAGTCGCCTTCGGTCAGGTCGGCAGGCATTGCAATTGAGGTGCGGAACAGGGTTTGCTCATCCACGGCCACTGTGTTTTCGCGAATGGAATACAGCCCCTCATCCTCGCGAATGCGCACCACGGCATCTGCAAAATCCTGCGCGCCTCGGATATGCATGGCCGCCCCGACCGATCGGATGGCGCGTTCGATTGAAATCCGGTATCTCAGGTCCTCGGTGTCCAAAAGGATATTATCCAGCGGCCCGCTCGTGGCGACGGCGTAGAAACTTGGCGCAAGGTCGACCAGAACGCTGTCAGTGTTGACCCAGATGCCCAGTTTGCGTTCCTTGCGCCGGACTGTCACTGGGCTGGACGGCCCGGCCACAGTCACGATCACCTCAAGCGGTGGGCCGGCGGGGATCGGTGCTTCTCGTTTGACGGCACCGAAGATCAGGATTTCAGAACCATCGAATGTCGCGGTAATGGCGACCCGGTCCTGGCTGAGACCCAGCACCACCTGCTCTTCTTGCGCAAGGGCTGGCGAGCAGCAGAAAACCAGCAGGGCAATCAAGCGTTTCAGCATGATCAGTGCCCTCCTTCGCTGCCAATGGAATACAGCTCGGATGGTTCGATCAATAAGTCCAGTGCCAGCTTGCCGCAGACCACCAGAACCAGGGCTGCCAGCAGCACGCGCAACTGCTCGGCGGGCATCTTCGCGCCAATCACCGTTCCAATCTGCGCGCCCACGACACCGCCGACCAGCAGCAGAACGGCCAGAACAACATCAACCGTATAGTTCGTGGTTGCGTGCAGCATGGTGGTAAAGCCGGTCACGAAGATGATCTGAAACAAGGATGTTCCAACCACCACCTTGGTGGGCATGCCCAGTAGATAGATCATTGCAGGCACCATAATAAAGCCGCCGCCGACGCCCATGATGGCCGCCAGTACACCGACGCAAAGCCCGACCAGAATTGGGGGAATGACCGAGATATACAGGCCCGAAGTGCGAAAGCGCATTTTGAACGGCATCGCATGAACCCAGCCACGCTGGCGCCGTTTTGCTGGTGCGCCGCCGCCCTTTTTGGCCTTGCGCAGTGCCCGCAAGCTTTCGATGAACATCAGGCCACCAACGACGCCAAGGAAGACGACGTAGCATAGCGTGACAAGCAGATCGACCTGGCCCAGGCTTTTGAGATAGTTGAACACCACCACCCCAAGGGCAGCACCCATTAAGCCCCCGATCAATAAGACCGTGCCCATTTTCAGATCTACGGTCTTTCGTCGAAAATGCGCTAATACACCGGAAAAGGACGAGGCGACGATCTGGTTGGCTTCGGTTGCGACGGCGACAGCGGGGGGGATGCCGATGAAGAACAGCAGCGGCGTCATCAGAAACCCGCCGCCTACACCGAACATGCCCGACAGGATGCCAACCATCCCACCCAGCCCCAACAGCAAAAAGGCGTTGACGGAGACTTCGGCGATTGGAAGGTAGATCTGCATGTGTATTTACCGGATGAGATCAGACGCGTCACACAAAGTGATCCGGCCTGTCCCATACCACAGGGATGAGGCTTTAATACCGCGCGCGCAATGCGGCCGTATGGCGAATACCAACCTGCCGATCGCGCAGACCGCGTGACCGACAAGCCGATCTGGCTGAATTGAAAAACGGACCCCGGAACCGGGACGTTTTTGTGTGCTTGCCACCCCGACAGGAACGAATCCGATCTCGGCTATCACAGGAAACAAACACATACCCCCTTAGAGCGCTTGCGGCATGCAAAATCAACTCTGCATGCCGCTCTGCAGCGAACAGGACTGAAATGAGTTTTAAACTGGACTTATCAGCGCTCTTTCACATAGGGCTCGCCACCGGCGCGTGGCGGGACGGCTTTGCCTACGAACCCGGCCAGAATAACCACCGTCAGGATATAGGGCAGGGCGTCCATGGCCTGTACCGGGATAACCACGCCGCCCAGGTCGATGTTCTGGAAACGCAGCGCAATCGCCTGTAACAGACCGAACAGCAGGCAAGCCCACATCGCATGCCAAGGCCGCCATTTCGCAAAGATCAGCGCGGCCAAAGCGATGAACCCGCGACCGGCGGTCATTTCCTTGACGAACCCGGCCTGCAGGGCAGTGGCCAAATAGGCCCCGGCGATCCCACACAGCACGCCGCAGATGGCAACGGCCGCAAATCTCAGGCCGACAACCGAGACACCGGCGGTATCCACCGCAGCCGGATTTTCACCCACCGCGCGCAGGCGCAAGCCGAACCGGGTGCGATACAGAATCCACCATGTCAATGGCACCATCAGAAACGCCACATAGACCAATATCGAATGACCCGAGAGTAGTTCGGAATACACCATGTGAAACGAATTGGTGTCAGACATCAGTTCAGAAACCGGTTTCCCCGACAGTTCAGCATCTTCGGGGCCGATTGCATAAGGAAACTCTGCAGATTCGAACCGTCCACCGCCAAAGAGAGAAGGCGTGCGCCCGCCCTGTTTGAACCAGCTCTGCGCAATCAGAACGGTCAGGCCCGAGGCCAGAAAGTTGATGGCAACGCCCGAGATCAGCTGATTGCCTCTGAAGGTTATCGAAGCGAGCCCGTGCAAGCCGGACAAAATCAGCGAGGATCCGATTCCCGCCAGCAGGCCCAACCAGACAGACCCGGTCACTGCCGCAATCGCCGCCGAGAAAAACGCCGCCATCAACATCTTGCCTTCCAGCCCGATGTCGAAAATACCCGCGCGTTCCGAATACAACCCGGCCAGACACGCCAGTAAAAGCGGTGTTGCCAGGCGGATCGTTGAATCAAAAACCTGAATGAGTGTTACGAAAATCTCCATCACTCGGCCCCCTTCCGAAGACCGAGGAACAGTTTCTCAAGCGGCATGCGCACCATGTTGTCCAGTGCCCCGGTAAACAGGATCACCAGCGCTTGAATAACCACGATCAGCTCACGCGGGATCGTGGTCCACAGCGCCAATTCGGCACCGCCCTGGTACAGGAACCCGAATAAAAGGGCCGCCACAAACACGCCGAACGGGTGCGACCGGCCCATCAGCGCCACGGCAATCCCGATGAAACCCGCACCTTCGGTCGAGTTGAGTACCAGCCGTTCAGCCTCTCCCATCACGTTGTTGGTCGCCATCAACCCGGCCAACGCACCCGAGATCAGCATGGCGACGATAGTGATGCGTACGGGCGAGATACCGGCATAAACAGCGCCGGTTTCGGAATGACCATAGGCGCGGATCTCATACCCCAGCCGCGTCCGCCAGATCAGCGCCCAGACCACGAAACAGGCCAGGATCGCGACAAAGAACGAGATATTGGCCGGCGCACCCTTGAACACCGCGTTTTCAGCGGTCGAGAACATCGACTGGAAGGTCGGCAGATGCACGGCCTCGGGGAAGCGTGCAGTTGCAGGATCTTGCGAGCCCTGCGGGCGCATCACATTGACCAGCATATAGTTCAGGAAGGCCGCCGCGATAAAGTTGAACATGATCGTGGTGATGACGATATGACTGCCGCGCTTGGCTTGCAGATAGGCCGGTATCGCGGCCCATGCCGCCCCAAACAGCATCGACGCCGCACAGGCGGCCAGCAGGGCAATGCTCCAATGCGGCCAGTCGATGTACAGACACACTATGGCAACGCCAAGCCCGCCCAGCATGGCTTGGCCTTCGCCGCCGATGTTGAACAGCCGCGCGTGGAACGCCACAGCCACCGCCAGCCCGGTGAACATGAAATTGGTCGCGTAATAGAGCGTATAGCCCCAGCCATAAGTCGACCCCAGCGCGCCGGTAACCATCAGATTCACCGCTTCAAACGGGTTTTCACCAATGGCCAGAATAACCAGCGCCGAAAGGATCGCGGCCAATATCAGACTGATCAGTGGGATCAGAACGACATCGGCCCATTTGGGCATTTTATCCATGCTTCACGCGGCCTCTTCCGCAACACCGGCCATCAGCAGGCCCAGTTCTTTTTCATCTGTCTCATGGGGCAGGCGTTCGCCCATAATATGTCCGTCGAACATCACCGCGATCCGATCGGACAGCGAGAAGATCTCCTCCAACTCGACCGAGACCAGCAGGATTGCCTTCCCCTGATCGCGCAGGGCGACGATTTGTTTGTGAATGAATTCGATCGCGCCGATATCCACCCCGCGTGTCGGCTGGCCTACCAGCAACAGGTCGGGGTTCCGCTCGATCTCGCGCGCGACAACGATTTTCTGCTGGTTGCCGCCTGAAAAGCTTTTGGCGGTCAGCCAGCCATTGGGCGGGCGCACATCGAACTTTTCAATCTTGCGCTCGGTATCCGCGCGCAGGGCGGCATTGTCCATGAACAGACCGCGTTTATAGGCAGGGTCGCGGTGATAGCCGAACGCCACGTTTTCCCACGCGTGGAAATCCATGATCAGGCCCTCGCGCTGACGATCCTCGGGGACGTGAGCGATGTGCTGCGCACGCCGCGCCTGACCGTCAGACCCATGCCCACTAAGCGCCAGCGGTTCACCATTCAGCTTGATCGACCCTTTTCCAGGCCGCATCCCGCCCAAAACCTCAAGCAGTTCCGACTGGCCATTACCCGCAACACCGGCGATGCCGACGATCTCACCCGCGCGGACCGTCAAGTCGATACCCTTGACCCGCTCAACGCCCGCTGAATCGAAGACGCGCAGGTTTTCGACCTCAAGAATGGGTTTGCCGGGTTTTGCAGGAACCTTGTCGACTTGCAGCAGAACCTTGCGGCCTACCATCAGCTCGGCCAGCTCCTCGGGGCTGGTTTCGGCGGTTTTTACTGTCGCCGTCATCTGCCCGCGCCGCATCACCGAGACTGTATCGGTGTTTTCCATGATCTCGCGCAGCTTGTGGGTGATCACGATGATCGTCTTCCCTTCGGCCCGCAGACGGTCGAGAATGCGGAACAGCTGGTCGGCCTCGGCCGGGGTCAGAACGCCTGTCGGTTCGTCCAAAATCAAAATCTCGGCCTTGCGATACAAGGCTTTGAGGATTTCGACCCGTTGCTGCATCCCCACGCCGATTTCGTCAATGCGCTTGTCTGGGTCAACGAACAGCTCGTATTCTTCTTCCAGCTCTTTCAGTTCCTTGCGAGCCTTGGACAAAGACGGAGCCAGCAGCCCTCCATCTTCGGCGCCCAGAACGATGTTTTCCAGAACCGTGAAATTCTCAACCAGCTTGAAATGCTGGAACACCATCCCGATGCCCGCCGCAATCGCCGCCTGACTGTCGGGGATGACGGTCTTGGTCCCGTTGATCCAAATCTCTCCTTTGTCGGCTTTGTAGAAACCGTAGAGAATACTCATCAGCGTGGATTTGCCCGCACCGTTTTCACCGATGATCCCGTGGATCGTGCCGGGGGCGACGCTGATGGAAATGTCTTTGTTGGCCTGAACCGGCCCAAAGGCTTTGGAAATCCCTTTGAGCTCAATGGCGGGGACTGTCATGTCGTGTCCTCACTTGCCGAAGGGGCCGCACAGGGCGCGGCCAAGTGGAGACGAGGCGGAGGTCAAACCCCCGCCCCGCGTGGTATTAGAACTGCAGTGCCGGGCAGCTGTCGTTCTCGTAATAGCTGACAACGGTGACGTTTCCGTTGATGATGTCACTGCGTGCGTCTGCAACGGCCGAGCTCATCTCTTCCGTAACTAGTTCAGCGTTGTATTCATCCATGGCGACGCCCACACCCTCTTCGGCCAGACCCATGGCGAAAACGCCGGTTTGCAGATCCTCGCCAGCCTTCATGGCGTCATAAACGGCCACGTCCACGCGCTTCAGCATCGAGGTCAGAACCTTGCCCGGATGCAGGTGGTTCTGGTTGCTGTCCACACCGATCGAAAGGATGCCTTCATCGGCGGCGGTCTGCAGAACGCCCACACCGGTGCCGCCCGCAGCAGCATAGATGACGTCAGCACCCTGGCTGATCTGTGCCTTGGTCAGTTCGGAGCCCTTGACCGGGTCGTTCCATGCCGATGGGGTGGTACCAGTCATGTTGGCAACGATATTGATGTCGGGGTTCACGGCTTTGGCGCCTTGCGCGTAACCGCAGCCAAAATGACGGATCAGCGGAATATCCATGCCACCGATGAAGCCAACTGTTCCGGTCTTAGATGCCATCGCAGCCATCATTCCAACCAGATAGGAACCCTCATGCTCGGCAAAGCCGATCTGACGCACGTTCGGAGCATCTAGCCAATTCACATCAACTGCAACGAATTTGGTGTCGGGATAGTCGCCCGCGACAGCCGCCAGCGGATCAGCCATTGCGAAACCCATGGTGATGATTGGGTTCAGGCCAGCTTCGGCAAAACGACGCAGGGCTTGTTCACGCTGGGCTTCAGACTGCAGTTCGATTTCGCGATAAGTCTTACCGGTCTGTTCCGCCCAACGTGATGCCCCATTATGGGCTGCTTCGTTGAACGATTTGTCAAACTTGCCACCCAGGTCGAAAATCAGGGCTGGTTCAGCCAGGGCCGCACCGGCGGTCAACGCGACGGCGGCAGCAGCGCCCATCAAGGATTTCATCAGGGTCATTTCATACTCCCGTTTGTTATTGTTGGTCGGGGTCAAGATAGCCCCGATTACTCACTGTGAGCGAGCATAACTGTTGTGATGGCGGGAATTAAGGGCGTTTGCAACCGGTGCGGTCAACTGATTCTTGACCAAATGGTCGAAAAAATTAGGAGGCGTCGGTCAGGTCAGGGCGCAGATCATGACAACGGCGTCGATTTTCTCAGCTTTTTCGCGCAGATAGTAACCCTTGCGCAGGCCGCAGGTTGTGTATCCACAGCGCTGGTACAACGCGATAGCCGGGTGATTGTCTGCCGCAACGTCCAGAAAGGCGCGGGTTGCGCCCAAAGCTTTGGCTTTTGCGTGCCAGTCCTGCATGAGGCGCAGGGCAAGACCTTGGCGCTGACTATTGGGGTGGGTGGCGATTGTCAGCAGTTCAGCTTCACCTGCAGTGACTTGAAACAGGGCAAAACAGTCTGCGTTACCAATGACATGCGTGAAACGATTGGTCAGAAGATCAGCAAATTCTGATTCCGTCCACGGGCGCGACTGCGTGAAGGCTGCCGTATGGGTATGAGCCAATTCTTGCGGGGTCATCCGTCCAGCAGAACCGGTGGTGAGTCCTTTGACGGGGCCGCATCAGCCGGGCGCACATATAACGGGGCAGGGGGCTGGGTCGTGGTGGACCATCTTTGCGCTGTCAGCCGGGCAAGGGTGTTGACCAGCACATCGGCGTCATCATTCAGAATCAGATTTCCAAGTGATTCTGCCTGTTCCTGCGCCATCAGTGCGGGGTCCTGACCGGGCAGCGCGACATAGACTTGCTCGCGGGGTGCGCGGATCGCG
Source organism: Ruegeria atlantica (assembly GCF_013032005.1). GTDB lineage: Bacteria > Pseudomonadota > Alphaproteobacteria > Rhodobacterales > Rhodobacteraceae > Ruegeria > Ruegeria atlantica_A. Next base: position 120,666 of record NZ_WQBE01000006.1, on the reverse strand, counting down.
GGAATCCCATCCCCGATTTCGGCCAAGGCATCAAAACCGGTAACTCCAACAGCCGGGATACCAAGTCCCAACGCCAATCCCCGCGCCGCCGAAACCGAGATACGGATGCCGGTAAAATTCCCCGGCCCGATCCCGACTCCAATGGCGGTCAGATCGCGCCACGTGCAATCCGCCTCGGCCAGAATCTCTTCTAACAGCGGCATCAACCGTTCTGCCTGCCCGCGTGACATGGGCTCAACGCGCGAAGCGACAATCGTGTCGCCATGTAGCAAAGCGGCCGCGCAATGCGCGGCCGATGTGTCAAATGCCAAAATGATCGGGTCAGACGGCAACGGGGCGAACCTCGGTCACTTCCGGGATGTAGTGGCGCAGCAGGTTCTCAATTCCCATTTTCAGCGTCAGGGTCGAGGACGGGCAGCCAGCGCAAGCGCCTTGCATGTGCAGGTAAACAACGCCCCGGTCGAACCCGTGGAACGTGATGTCACCCCCATCCTGCGCCACCGCAGGGCGCACGCGCGTATCCAGCAGGTCCTTGATCTGATTGACCACTTCGGCATCCTCGCCGAAATGTTCTGCGTGACCTGACCCATCAACAGCATCTTCACCCAATACCGGCTGACCGGACTGAAAATGCTCCATCACAGCGCCCAGAATGGCCGGTTTGATATGATCCCACTGAACGTCATCCGATTTGGTCACGGTGACGAAATCATTGCCAAAGAACACGCCGGTGACACCAGACACTGCAAAAATCCGTTTCGCCAAGGGCGATTTTTCCCCGGCTTCCGCCGAAGGAAAGTCTGCAGTGCCCGCTTCCAGCACCGGCTGACCGGGCAGGAATTTCAGCGTAGCAGGGTTCGGCGTGGATTCGGTCTGGATGAACATGTCACGGCTCCGTTTCAGTTGTACCTGATATGCGGGTCCGGGCCGGGGAAGTCAAGATTTGGAACCATTCTAAATTTCTGCCGCCAGTTGCATCGCCGCATCCAGCCGGTCATCGCCCCAGAACAGTTCATCCCCCACTAGAAAGCTTGGCGCCCCGAAAATCTCCTTGGCCTGCGCGGTCTGAGTCTGTTGGATCAAGGCCGCCTTGATATCCGGGTCTTGACAGCCGGCCAGCGTTTCTGGGGGCAGGCTTGCTTGGGACAGGCAGTCGATCAGCACCTTGTCGTCCGAGATATTGAGGCCATCAACGAATTCGGCGGCATAGACGGCCCGAACAAAGGCAGCCCGTTGAGGGTGGGTTTCAATCGTCATCACTAGCCGCGCAGCCTTCAGACCATTTTGGGGAAAGGGGTCTGGCCGGGCAAATCGCAACCCCCGACGGGCCGACAACCTCTCCATATCGCGCCACATATAGCGCCCTTTGGCGGGATAGATATTGAACGGGGAATTGTCCCAGCCCTGCGCGGCGAAAATCGGACCAAGCAAAAAGGGATGCCATTCAACTGACACCCCGTTCTGCGCAGCCAGATCCTCGATTCGCATCGCACTTAGGTAAGAGTATGTGGATGCGAATTCGAACCAGAACTGGATGCTGCGCTGCATGGGTGCCCTTTTAGGTGATTTCTTCCAGCTTTTCCTTGCTCAGATCACCAGGAACGATGGTGATCGGAATTGGCAGGTTGCCCGAATTCTTGGTCAGTTGCGTCACCAGCGGCCCGGGGCCTTTCTTTTCAACGCCTGCGCCTAGCACCAGCACCCCGATCTCGGGGTCTGATTGCACATGTTCGATGATCTCGGCGACCGGCTCACCTTCGCGGATGGCCAGTTCGGGGTCGATGTTTTGCTTGTCGCGCATCCACTTGGCGAACACCTCGTAATGGGCGTGAATACGCTCGCGTGCTTCCTCGCGCATTACCTCGGCCACGCCGATCCAATGGTTGAACTCATCCGGCGGAATGACCGATAGGATTGTAACGCCACCGCCGGTGTGGGCTGCGCGCATAGCGGCAAAACGCATCGCGTTCAGGCATTCGCGACTGTCATCCAGAACGACCAAGAATTTGCGCATGAAGTGTCCTCGTATATCTCAGGCGATCATGCCCGACCATTTGCGTGCTGGCAATAAGCGGCTGGTTAGCGGGTGCTTAGTGCCCAGTCCCAATACAGCTCGCGCGCACGGCGGGCTATGGGGCCGATTTGATATTGTGTATCCTCCAGCGCGGTGACCGGGGTGATCTTGTTCATGTTGCCGGTCATAAAGACCTCATCCGCCTTGTGGAAATCGTCAAAGCCAAGGATGGCTTCGTGAACGACCGTCCCGTCGGCGCGCAGGTTTTCAATGTGACGCGCGCGGGTGATGCCAGCCAGGAAGGTGCCGTTGGGGGTTGGGGTAAACACCTCTCCGTCACGGACCATGAAGATGTTGGCGGTTGCGGTCTCGGCCACGTGGCCCAGTGCGTCCGCGACCAGCGCATTCGAGAACCCCTTGGCGCGAACCTCTTGCAGCATGCGCGCATTGTTGGGGTACAGGCACCCGGCCTTGGCATTCACCACCGACGATTCCAGAACCGGACGGCGGAATTTTGTGGTACCCAGCGTGACCGAGGCGGTCTCGGGCGCCATCGGGATCTCTTCCAGGCAGATGGCAAAACCAGTGCTGTTTTCCTGTGGGACAATCGCGGTCGCGTCGCCGTCGATGCCCCAATACATCGGGCGAATATAGACGGCTGAGTCCGGTCCGTAAGAAGCCAACCCCTCGCGGATGATCTCGACCATCTGCTGGGTTGAGACGAACGGGGTCAGCATCAGTGCCTCGGCTGAGCGATTCACGCGGGCACAATGTGCCTCAAGATCCGGGGCCATGCCGTCGAAATAGCGTGCACCGTCGAAGACTGACGATCCCAGCCAAGCACCGTGATCGGCCGCGCGCATGATCGGGGCATCCCCGTCATGCCATTGACTTTCGAAATAGGTGCGGATGTTCTTGCCGACTGCCATGACGCCCTCCCATGCTTTGCGCAAACCTAGGAAGGCGCTGCGGTAACGTCCAGCGCAATCAGCCTTGTTTTGAGCTGACCATGCCCACAATTTCGTAAGTCTGCTGCAGGATCGGCGCAGCAATCGCGCGGGCCTTTTCCGCACCTTTGCCCAGAATCCGGTCAATCTCGGCTTCTTCGCCCATCAGGCGGGCCATTTCGGACGAAATCGGTGCCAGTTTTTCCACCGCCAGTTCTGCAAGCATCGGTTTGAATTCACCGAACTGTTTACCGCCAACAGCGGCGAGCACCTGATCGACCGTCTGATCGCTGAGCGCGGCATAGATGTTCACCAGATTGCGCGCCTCGGGGCGGTCTTCCAGACCATCGATCTCGGATGGCAGCGCATCCGGGTCGGTCTTGGCTTTGCGAATCTTCTTGGCGATCGTGTCGGCGTCGTCCGTCATGTTGATGCGGCTCATGTCCGAGGGGTCGGACTTGGACATCTTTTTGGACCCGTCGCGCAGGCTCATGACACGGGTCGCGGCCCCTTCGATCACAGGTTCGGTGATCGGAAAGAAATCGACGCCGTAATCATGGTTAAACTTGATCGCGATATCGCGCGTCAGCTCAAGATGCTGTTTCTGGTCGTCGCCAACCGGCACATGCGTTGCGTGATAGGTCAGGATGTCGGCGGCCATCAGCGACGGATAAGCGAACAGACCCAACGAAGCGTTTTGCTGGTTCTTTCCGGCCTTGTCCTTCCACTGGGTCATCCGCTGCATCCAGCCCATGCGGGCGACGCAGTTGAAGATCCACGCCAATTGCGCATGCTCAGGCACCTGGCTTTGGTTGAACAGGATCGATTTATCCGGGTCGAGACCGGCAGCGATGAAACCAGCGCACAATTCGCGCGTCGAATGGGCCAGTTCCTTGGGGTCCTGCCAAACGGTGATCGCGTGCAGATCGACCATGCAATAGATGGTCTCCATGTCCGGCTGCTGCATATCCACAAACCGCTTGAGCGCACCCAGATAGTTGCCAAGATGCAGGTTTCCCGACGGCTGGATGCCGGAAAACACGCGCGGTGTGAACTGGGTCTCGGTCATCGAAGGGAACTCCCGTCTGGAAAAATCAGCCCCCGTCGCTTACCCATGAGGCCAAGGGACGTCAACCGCCGCGAAAGGCCAGCCCAATGAGCAGTGAGAATTATACACCCGCCGTGAACCCTTTGCCGCCCGTTGTGGTGGCCTTGGTGCTGTTCATTATGGGGGTGGAACTGGCCTTTACCCTGGGAACACGCGGGCTGATCGGCGGTCCGTCGGCGGTGGGATGGCGGCTGGATGCGCTGCAGAGCTATTCGTTTTCGCCTGATATCTTTGATTGGATGGTCGAGAACGGGCGCTGGCCTTTCGAACATGTCATGCGTTTCGTGACCTACCCCTTCGTGTCGGGCTCTTTCACGCAAGCCGTTTTTGTCTGCGTCTTCCTGCTGGCCATGGGCAAGATGGTGGCCGAGGTCTTTGGCGGGTTTCAGATGTTGGTGATCTTCGTGCTGTCTGGCGTGGGCGGGGCACTGGCCTATGCACTGTTGCTGGACCCCCAATACCCGCTGGTCGGAGGGTTCCCGCCTGTCTATGGCCTGATCGGCGCATTCACGTGGTTGCTGTGGCGCAAACTGTCATTGGTTGGTGAAAACCAGCACCGCGCCTTTGGTTTGATCGCGGCCCTGATGGGGATTCAACTGGTGTTCGGCCTGCTGTTCGGCGGTACGTCCGACTGGGTGGCCGATCTGGGCGGGTTTGCCACAGGCTTTGGCCTTTCGTTCCTGCTTGCCCCGGGTGGCTGGGCGCGGATCGTGCGGCGCATTCGCCGCGACTGATCACGACCGACGCAAGGCTTTGCGGAACTCTGACACCTCGAAAGCGCCAAACAGGTGGCCCAGAAAGAAATAGGTGGCCGCGGCAATCTTGATCAGGATGATCAGCGCCAGATAACGCCAGCCGGACAGTTCGAATGCCCAGCCGAATAGATGAATGGCGGCGTATAGAACGGCACCCATCCCCAGCGACGCGGCCACGATGCGCCATGCCCGGTGTTTGAAGCGGTCGTCGAACCGCGCCTCTTCACCCATGCGTCGCGCGCCGAGGATCAGCAGACCGACCATAGCCCACCCGGCAGCCGACGCCGCAATGGCCGGTGCGATCCATCCCACCAACGGGTAAAGTCCAAAGGCCAGCCCGGCGTTTACGACCATTGCAACCACGGCATAGCGGAACGGGGACCGCGTATCCTCACGCGCGAAATAGAGCGGCTGCAGCAGCTTTTGCAGCATGAAGGCAGGCAGGCCGATTCCGTAAATTGCCACTGCCAGCGCTGTGGCCGCGGTGTCCTCGGCGCTGAATTGGCCACGTTCGAACAGGACCGAGACCATCGGGTTTGGCAGGATCACAAACGCCACGGTCGACGGTATGGTCAGCAACAGCGTGAACTCACCTGCGCGGGAAAATGCGTTGCGGGCGCCGTCCTTGTCCCCGGCGCGCAGGCGGCGGGACAGATCGGGCAGCAGCACGATGCCGACGGCAATGCCCACCACGCCCAGCGGCAGTTGATACAACCGGTCAGCCGCGAACAGCCAACTGATCGCCTTTTCGGTTTTCGAGGCTACCAATTGCCCCACCACCAGATTGATCTGAGTGACGCCCATTGCCAGTGCCGCCGGAACGGCGATGCGCACCATGCGGCGCATCTCGGGGCTGAGCTTCGGCAGGCCGGGCCGGATGCGAATGCCTGCACGCTCGGTCGCCACCCAGACCAGCGCCAGCTGTGCGACCCCGGCCAAGGGAATGACTGCGATCAGCCAACGGATCACCTCGCCTCCAGCGGCTGCCCCGGCGATCAGGGCCGTGCAGGCAAAGATGTTCAGCAATACGGGTGCGGCGGCGGCGGCGGCAAAGCGACCCGTGGCGTTCAAAACACCCGAGAACAGCGCTGCCAGCGACATGAACAGGATGTAAGGGAACACCACATATCCATAGTCCACGGCCAGATCGAACCGTTCATCACCGTGAAACCCTTCGGCCGTGATCCAGACCAGCGCGGGCATGAACACCATTGCCAGCCCGACCAGCGCCAGCACCGCCACGGCCAACAGATTGAAGGCGTCCTGCGCAAAGCCTTGGGCGTTTTCCTCGCCTTCCAGCCGCTTGGAAAACATCGGCACAAAGGCCGCGTTGAACGCGCCTTCGGCAAAGAAACGGCGGAACATGTTTGGCAGACGGAAGGCCGCGACAAAAGCATCCATCACCGGACCCGGACCGATATAAGCCGTCAGCAGGATTTCCCGCAAAAAGCCCAGAATCCGGCTGGCCAGCGTCCAGAACCCGACCGTGAACAGGCCTGAAAACAACCGGATCTGCTTCATGAGGCCGCGCGCTCGGCGCCTTCGGTGATGGCTTTGCGCAGTTTGGTTTCAAGCGTGCGCTGTTTGCCTTCCGCATGGTATTTTAGACCAAACATGTCCTTGACGTAAAAGGTGTCGACCACCTGTTCGCCATAGGTCGCGATCACTGCGTTGGCGATATAGACATTGGCCGCGGCCAACGTTCGGGTCAGGTCATAGAGCAGACCCGGACGGTCGCGGGTATCGACCTCGATGATCGTGTAAATCTCGGACCCATCATTATCAAAGGTGATATGGGTCGGCACGTTAAAGGCGCGTTCGCGTTTCTTGATCTTGTCGCGCGATTTCAGCGCATCGCGGGCAACCACCTCACCCTTGAGTGTCTTTCGGATCATCTGGGCCAGGCGTGGCAGGCGGCTGGCCTCGAACGGGTGGCCTTCGGTGTCCTGAATCCAGAAGGCATCGGTTACATAACCGTCTTTGGTGGTGTAGCTGCGCGCATCCACCACGTTGGCCCCGACCAGCGCCAGAGCACCCGCAATTCGCGCAAAGATACCGGGGTGATCGCCCATTGCGAAACAGGCCCGCGTGGCGTCCCGGTCTTCGTCCGGTTGCATGCGGATTTCTACCTCACCCGGATCACCGCTGTGTTCCAGCGCCCGCAGCATCTCGGCAAACTCGACTTGGGTGTGCAGGTTCAGGCCCTGCCAGTACGGCGCATAGTGCCGCCCGGTTTCGACCTTTAGGTCCGCCTTGGACCAATTCGACAACGCGGCACGCAGGGCTTTTTTGGCCTCGGTCCCGCGATTGGCGCGGTTGAGGTCCTCCATCCCGGTTTCAAGCGCGCGCTTGGTTTCGGCGTGCAGGGCGCGCAAAAGGGTGGCTTTCCAGTTGTTCCACGTGTTCGGCCCGACCCCGCGAATATCGCAGACTGTCAGAACCGTCAGCAGGTCCAGCCGTTTGACCGTTTTCACCGCTTTGGCAAAATCGCGCACAGTGCGCGGGTCTGAGATGTCGCGCTTTTGCGCCATGTCCGACATCAGCAGATGATAGCGGACCAGCCATTCCACGGTTTCCGAGTCCGCTTTGTTCAGCCCAAGCCGGGGCGCAACCTTACGGGCGATTTGCGCGCCGAGGATCGAGTGATCTTCGGGTCGTCCCTTGGCGATGTCATGCAACAACAACGCAACATACAGCACCTTGCGGTTCACACCGCCTTTCAGAATGGACGACACCAGCGGCAGCGGTTCAATCAGTTCTCCGCGTTCGATCTGGGCGAGGTTGACGATACATTGGATGGTGTGCTCGTCCACCGTATAGCTGTGATACATGTTGAATTGCATCATCGCCACGATGGGCTCGAACTCGGGCAGAAATGCGGACAGCACCCCCAGTTCGTTCATCCGCCGCAGGGCACGTTCGGGGTTGCCGTGTTTCAGCATCAGATCAAGGAAGATGCGCCGCGCCTCGCGGTTTTCGCGCATATCTTCGTCGATCAGGTCCAGGTTCGCGGTCACCAACCGCATCGCGTCTGGGTGGATCAGCATGCCGGTGCGCAAACCTTCTTCGAACAGACGCAGCAGGTTCACTTTGTCGGCAAGGAATTTCTCGGGATCGGCCACGTCCAGACGACCATGCACCACCCTATAGCCCGCCTTGACCCGCGGTCGGCGACGGAAGATGCGTTCAAGCAGGGCCTCACCTTTCATATGCGAGGCTTCCAGCTTGGTCAGGAAAATACGCGTCAATTCCCCGACATAAGTGGCCTCGCGGAAATAGCGCTGCATGAACACTTCGACCGCGCGGCGCCCGGCCCGGTCTTCATAACCCATCCGGTCGGCCACCTCGACTTGCAGGTCAAAGGTCAGTTGTTCGGTCGGGCGTCTGGTGATCAGATGCAGATGCGAACGGACGGCCCACAGGAAATCCTCGGCCTTTACGAATGTTTTAAACTCTTCGGGCGTAAACAGGCCCAGAGGCACCAGTTCAGCCACATCCTGAACGCCATAGATGTATTTCGCGATCCAGTAGAGCGATTGCAGATCGCGCAGCCCGCCTTTGCCTTCTTTGACATTGGGCTCGACCATATAGCGCTCACCCTGTTTTTGGTGACGCTCATCGCGTTCCTGCAATTTGGCTTCGATGAACTCTCGCTCGCTGCCTTTGAACAGGTCAGCCTTCAGGCGGTTGTCCAGCTCGGCGGCCAGTTTGCTGTCCCCCGCCAGAAAACGATGCTCCAGCATGGAAGTGCGGATGGTGAAGTCCTCGGCCCCAAGGCGCAGACAATCCCTGATCGTGCGGGACGCATGGCCAACCTTCAGCCGCAAATCCCACAGGATATACAGCATGGATTCAATTACGCTCTCGGCCCAGGCGGTGATTTTGTAGGGCGTCAGGAACAGCAGGTCGACATCAGAGGACGGTGCCATTTCCCCGCGCCCGTAGCCGCCCACCGCCAGCACTGCGATCCTTTCCCCCTGTGTCGGGGTGGCCAGAGGGTGCAGATCCTCGCTGGATACCTTCATGGCGGTACAGACCAGCCCATCGGTCAGATAGGTGTAGGAATGGGTCAGCGGCCGCGCATCAAACGGGCGTTCGGCAAAGGCATCGGCAATGGCCTGACGCCCGGCTTTCTGGGCGTCACGCAGGATACGCACGGTCTCATTGCGCCGCGCAGCATTGTCCGAGGTCTTGTCAAAGGCCTCCGACAGCTGTGCCATGACGGCGGCGCTGTCGAAAATTTCATCCGCCGGGCAGATCAGCTCACCCCTGGGGGTGAGCTTCAAACCCGTTTTCTCAGAAACCGGCGCCTGTGAAGCTTTGTGGGGCAGGGTCAATCACTACTACCTGTTTATTCTGGATCGTGGCGACAGCCAGACCGCGTTCATTCGTACCGTTCGGCCGCAGGCGGAAGATACCGCCAACGCCCTGGAAACCGGCGTTTTGCGTCAGCGCCGAAGCGGTCAGAGCGTTGGATTTACCCTGGCTGACAAGTGCGGCGATTGCGGCAATACCGTCATAGGCCAACCCGCTGTTGGGGTGTGGAGCCTCACCATAAGTATTGTTGTACCGCTGCCGGTAAGCTTGGGCTTTTGATTGGTCCGGCAGTGCAAACCAACCACCTTGTACACCGGGCAAGTCCAATGTTTGCGGTGGGATATTCCAGCGCGTCAAACCAATAAACTGTGTGTTTGTTGTAGAAACGCCGGCTTCGGGCAGCAACTGTGAGAATAGCGGCAATGCGCCAACTGTGGTCGAGGTCAGGAATAAGGAATCTGCGCCGGACGCATCGACGGTTGCTTTAACTGAGGGAACCGAATTGATGACGCCCTGCTGCGAACGGTCATACCCCACCGATCCTGCATTGTTCACGCGGCTGCCAGCTAGCGCATTGGCAATGGCGGTTTGACCCAACTGGCCCGCAGCATCGTTGCTGTGAACGATGACCATGTTCGATTTGCCTTGCGATCCGGCAAAATTGACCAGGCGGTTGGCTGTATTTTCGAATGTGTATCCCAGAACAAAGACATTGCCACCTGCAATGCTGGTGTTGTTCGAGAAGGACAACACGTTGACGTTGCTGCTCAGCGCCGCAATGCCTGCAGAGTTTGCAGCCTGCGCATAGACCGGACCTAGGATGATCTTCGCCCCGTCTGCCACCGCCTGCTGCGCAACCGCCGCAGCCGTATTCGAACTGCCCCGCGTGTCATAAACGCGCAGATCGATTTGAACATTTTGCAAATCCGACATGGCCAGCCGGGCTGCGTTTTCCAAGCTGCGTGCCAGCGCCGCATCACCGGCCTGCCCCGATCCGGCAGGGACCAAGAGGGCAACAGGCACGGGGTCGGATGTGTTGATCGACGGACCTCCGCCGATGGTGCTGACGTCGCAGGCGGCCAGAAATGTGGCGGTTGCCAGTACGGCGGCGGTGCGCGCCAGTTTGCGAACGGGCTTGCAAACGGTAAACATCTGAATGAAAACTCCCTGTCCCGGCGGCTTGAGATGCCGCCAATCTATTGGGTCGCGATAATAAACGTCACGCTGTGAGGGTCCAGCTTTGAATTTCCAAAAAGTCAGATTGGGCACCGGCCTGTATTTTGTTGCCACTCCGATTGGAACAGCGCGCGATATCACGCTCAGGGCGCTGGACGTGCTGGCCTCGGCCGATGTGATTGCCGCCGAAGACACTCGCAGCCTGCGGCGGTTGATGGAGATTCATGGCGTCCCGCTCGAAGGGCGGCGCATTCTGGCTTATCACGACCACAGCGGCGCGGGGGCACGCGGCAAAATTCTGGATGCTCTGGCCGAAGGGAAATCGGTTGCTTATGCGTCCGAGGCCGGAATGCCGCTGATTGCCGATCCGGGTTATGATCTGGGGCGGCAGGCGGCCGAGGCCGGGCATATGGTGACCTGTGCGCCGGGGCCGTCGGCGGCATTGATGGCCCTGACGCTGGCGGGGTTGCCGACGGACGCGTTTTTTTTCGCGGGTTTCTTGCCCAACGCAACCGGCGCGCGCCGGACGCGGATCGAGGCGTTGCGGGATGTACCCGGCACGCTGGTGTTTTACGAATCGCCCAAGCGCGTGGCGGCATGCTTGTCGGATTTGGCCGAGGTGTTGGGTGAAGACCGCCAGGCCGCGATGTGCCGTGAGTTGACGAAAAAGTTCGAAGAAATCCGGCGCGGCTCGTTGGGTGAACTGGCCACTGCCCTGCAAGGACAGACGGTCAAAGGTGAAATTGTTCTTCTGGTTGACCGGGGTCATTCGGAATCTGTTAACGAATCCGACATAGAAGAGGCTTTGACGCGCGCCTTGGAAACCCATTCGGTGCGTGATGCGGCGGATCTGGTGTCGCAGATGTACAAACTACCGCGCCGTCCGATTTATCAAAAGGCGTTGAAATTGGGAAAGGGATGACATGACCTCGCGATCTGTCCGAAGTTCGGTTTCCTACCATGCCGGACAGGCGGCAGAGTTGCAGGTCGCAGCCGACTATGAACGTAGGGGTTTCAAAATCGCGCATCATCGCTGGCGCGGCGCAGGCGGTGAGATCGATCTGATAGCCCGGGGCAGTGACGGGCTTGTGTTCATCGAAGTCAAGAAAAGCACCAGTTTCGACATGGCCGCAGCGCGGATTAGCCAGCGGCAGATTGACCGGATTTTCACCTCGGCAGCGCAATTTCTGGAAACGGAACCGGGCGGGCAGCTGACAAATGTTCGGTTTGACGCGGCGTTGGTGGATGCCACGGGGGCTGTTCAAATCATCGAAAACGCGTTTGGTTAGGCCTGACACCCATTGAACCCTCGGCCCCTCTGGGCCATGTATCTGGCGTGAAACTGAGGGACACGCCATGAAAATCGCCTTTCAGATGGACCCGATCGGGGCCGTGGATATCAACGCAGACAGCTCATTCCGTCTTGCCGAAGAAGCACAGGCGCGCGGGCATATGCTGTTTTTCTACAGCCCGGACCAGTTGGCCTATCAAGAGGGGCGGATCACCGCGCGCGGTCAGGACATGAAAGTGCAGCGTGTGGCAGACAACCCGGCCGAGCTGGGCCCGGAACGCGAGGTGGATTTGGCCGAGTTCGACGTGATCTGGCTGCGTCAGGACCCTCCGTTCGATATGCATTATATCACCTCGACTCATCTGCTGGATCGTCTCAAAGGGCAGGTGTTGGTGGTCAATGATCCGTTTTGGGTGCGGAATTACCCCGAAAAGCTGCTGGTTCTGGATTTCCCTGACCTGACCCCGCCAACCACGATCGCGCGTGATCTGCAAACCATCAAAGCGTTCAAGGAAAAGCACGGCGATGTCATTCTGAAGCCACTCTATGGCAACGGTGGCGCGGGCGTGTTCCGGCTTGATGCGAATGACCGCAACCTGACCTCTCTGCACGAGCTGTTTACAGGCTTCTCGCGCGAGCCATTGATCGTGCAGAAATTCCTACCCGATGTCAGCAACGGCGACAAGCGCGTGATCCTTGTGGATGGCGAGGCCGTGGGCGCGATCAATCGTGTTCCGGCGAAGGGTGAGACACGGTCAAACATGCATGTTGGGGGGCGGCCCGAAAAGATCGGCCTGTCCGAGCGTGACCGAGCGATTTGCGCGGCGATCGGCCCGTTGCTGAAAGAAAAAGGCCAGATTTTCGTCGGGATCGACGTGATCGGAGACTATCTGACCGAGATCAACGTGACCTCGCCCACCGGCATTCAGGAGCTTGAGCGGTTCGACGGTGTGAACATCGCCGAAAAAATCTGGCAGGCCATTGAAGCCAGGCTTTAAGAGGCAACCTTGGCGCTGATGCGAAAGCTCAGCGCCTCGGCCACGTGCGGACGCCGGACATCTGGTGCGCCATCGAGATCGGCAATCGTGCGCGCGACCCTTAAAATACGGTGAAAGGCACGCGCTGACAGGCCAAACCGTTCAGCGGCTTTCAGCAGCAACTCTTTGCCTTCAGCATCCGGAGCGGCAATCTCTTCCAATATCGAACCCTCAACATCGGCATTCTGCCGCGTAGCGGGCGTGTCCTGGAACCGTTCGGCCTGAATGGCGCGGGCCTGGTCGACGCGCGCTGCAACGGTCGCCGAACTGTCGCCGGAAGGTGGCAGGTCCAGATCGGTGAACCCGACTGGGGGCACCTCGATCCGCAGATCAAACCGATCCATCAGCGGGCCTGATATGCGGCCCAGATAGTCCTCTCCGCAGACAGGCGCGCGAGAACAGGCGCGGGCGGGATCGGTCAGATATCCACATTTGCAGGGGTTGGCTGCAGCCACCAGCATGAACCGGCAGGGGTATTTCACATGGGCATTTGCGCGCGCGACCATAACCTCGCCAGTCTCGATAGGTTGGCGCAGGGTTTCCAGCACGGTGCGCGGGAATTCGGGAAATTCGTCCAAGAACAGAACGCCATTATGAGCCAAGGAAATCTCGCCCGGCTTGGCGCCCTTGCCACCCCCAACGATCGCCGCCATAGAGGCGGTATGGTGGGGTTCGCGAAAGGGACGGCTGCGGCTGATGCCGCCTTCGTCCAGCAACCCGCACAGAGATTGGATCATCGAAGTTTCCAGTGCCTCGGTCGGGGTCAGAGGCGGCAGAATACCGGGCAGGCGCGCGGCGAGCATGGATTTACCCGATCCGGGTGTGCCGATCATGATCAGGTGGTGGCGGCCTGCGGCGGCGATCTCCAGCGCGCGCTTGGCCCGTTCCTGCCCTTTTACATCGCGTAGATCGCGGGCGCTGGGCGCCAAGTTCACTTCGCCGGGTTGGGCCGCAGGCAAGGGCGACTGGCCCGAAAAATGGCGTACGACATCGCCGAGTGATCCCGCGCCGATGACCTGTGTGGCATCCACCCAAGCCGCCTCGGCGCTGGAGGCTCGGGGGCACAGCAACGCGCGATCCTCGGCTGCGGCAGTCATGGCGGCAGGCAGCGCACCGACGACCGGAACCAGCGAGCCGTCCAGAGACAACTCGCCCAGCGAAACCGCGCCTTCGGCGGCGTCGGGCGGGATGATTTCCAACGCCGAAAGCAGCGCGACGGCGATGGGCAGGTCGAAATGGCTGCCTTCTTTGGGCAGGTCAGCGGGGGACAGGTTGATGGTGATCCGTTTCGACGGCAGCGCGATGGCCATCGAACTCAGCGCGCTGCGGACGCGGTCGCGGGCCTCGGACACGGCCTTGTCGGGCAGGCCTACGATGGAAAAAGCGGGCAGGCCCGGCGAGACGGCGCATTGCACCTCGACCGGGCGGGCATCAACCCCTTGGAAAGCGACGGTATGAGAACGGGCGACCATGAACGACCTGTTTGGTTAACAGGTCGTTGCTGCCATGGATGCGGTTTACGAATGGTTAACGGTGTCGGTCATTGCTAAGAATTTTGGCCAGGCACCGGGGTCCGCAACCGTTTTGTCGCGGCAGAATTGGTTACAGAATCCCCAGCGCTGACCGTCCAGTTCCAGAAAATGGGTGACCGCTTTGCCGGAATAAGGACAGATATCGTTGATCGATGGTCCGTTATCTACAGATTGGGCATCGGTTTGCGCGCCGATGGGCCATGCCTGTGACGGCAGGTCGAATGCGTAGGGGAACGGATCATAGGTCACGGTCAATCCCATTGCGCGCCATTGTCGGACCGAAGGGTCGGATAGCAAATCCAGGCAATATTCCCGATTAGCCACGGACACAGGCAAACCATAGCCAATGATCCGCGCGGCCACGGGGGTGTAAAATACATCCACCAGAGAATACCTGCCGAAAAGCGGCCCGGAGTCTGCACCGGATATAGTGCGGGCATGTGCCCAGAGGGTTTCGATCCGGTCCAGATCAACCAGCGTTTCAGGCGATGGATCAAATCCCTGCCAGCAGTGCAACAGCTGCATCGAACATTCCGCGCGCAACGCGGCGAATCCGGCAGTCATTTCGGCGCATAGCCACCGGGCCGTTGCGCGGGCGGCCACGTCTTCGGGCCACATCCCGGCCTCTGGATGCCGTTCGGCCAAGGTCTCGGCCATGGCAAGGCTTTCGCCCACTATGGTCCCATCCGGCAGGCGCAGAGCAGGGACAAGGCGCGCCGGGGCCAGCGGCTTCATATCCTCGGCCATGGTGCCGGAATAGAGGCCAATCATGTGGTTTCGGTAGGGCAGGCCGAACTTTTCCAGCATCAGCCAACCGCGCAAGGACCAGCTGGAAAACAGGCGGTCTCCAATAAATAAATCATAGGTCATACGACTACGATGGCGCGCCGCGATCGTTCAGTAAATCAGTGATTTGTGCGGGGTGTGATCACGGACAGTGATTGATCTGCCCAACCGACCAGCGATCGCCGTGATGGGTGATGTCGGTGACCGAGAGGTTGTCGATGCGATGGCTGAACGCCTCTTGTGCGTCAACGCCAAGGGCGCGCTGCACCTGGGTCAGGATCACGCCGAAATGGGCCACGATGATCAGGTCGTGGCCCGTGTGATCGACAATCAACTGGTCGATCACGGCATCGACGCGGGCGCAAACCTCGTTCCAGCTTTCACCTTTGGGCGGGCGCACGTCGCCGGGATTGTCCCAATACGCAAAGGCCAGATCGGGGTTTTCGGCCTCAATCTCTTTGAAATTGCGCAACTCCCATGTGCCGAAGTGAATCTCGCGCAGGTCTCTATGATGCGGCAGGCGCTGGCGTTTACCTTGAATGGCCGATGCCGTATCGGTGGCCCGCAGCAAGTCAGATGATACCACCAGCGCCTTGTCTGGCAGATGGTCGTGCAATCGCGCGATAGCGGCGTGATCGCTGAGGTCGGCAGGCAGATCGGACCACCCGACCATGGTTTTCGCATGGGTCGGCCCGTGACGAACAAGATGCAGCCGGGTCACGGCAATTGTCCTTTCAGCACCAGCGGAAGCCCTGCTGTTACCTGCACGGCCAGATCGGCCTGTGCGGCCAGCGCGATGTTCAACCGTCCCTGTGCTTCGCGGAAGCGGCGGGACAGAGCGTTGTCCGGGACGATGCCATGGCCGACTTCGTTCGAGACGATGATAACCGGCGCCCGGCACGATTGAAGGGCCTGCAAAAGCACAGATTGGGCTTGTTCCAGATCGTTTTCAGCCAACAGATGATTGGTCAGCCACATGGTGGCGCAGTCGATCAGACAGATATGATCGGAGGTCAAATCGGACAGGGCCGAACCAAGATCAAATGGGGCTTCGATCGTCGCCCATCCTGCACCGCGTTGGGCGATATGGCGCTGAACCTTGTCGCGCATCTCATCATCAAACACTTGTGATGTGGCGAGGTAAACGCGAGTTTTTTTTGATAAAACAACAAGTTGCTCGGCAAAAGCAGATTTACCAGAGGCCGCGCCACCCAACACAAAGGTTAAATCCGGATACACTATTATTACCTTTCTGGTGATCCACCCGGTTTTGTTCTGCGTATCGACCCTAAGTCGGTAAGGCAAGCCCGGCACGCGCCTGTGAAAAGGGGAGATTTCCATGGCACTGGATAATGGAACCGATTTTTCGATGTCCCGGCAGGCAATGAAAGCCGAATTGCTGGACGCAGAAACTGAATTAAAGCTGGCTTATGCGTGGCGTGACGACCGTGACGAACAAGCGTTGCATCGGTTGATCACGGCCTATATGCGGCTGGCGATTTCGATGGCGGCCAAGTTCAAACGATACGGCGCGCCGATGAATGATCTGATTCAAGAGGCTGGTTTGGGCCTTATGAAAGCGGCCGACAAATTTGATCCCGACCGAGGCGTGCGCTTTTCAACCTATGCGGTCTGGTGGATCAAGGCGAGCATTCAGGACTACGTGATGCGCAACTGGTCGATGGTGCGCACTGGGTCGACCTCATCGCAGAAATCCCTGTTTTTCAACATGCGGCGGGTTCAGGCGCGTTTGGAACGCGAGGCCGCAACCGAAGGGATGGATCTGGACCGTCATCAGTTGCACCAGATGATTGCAGCTGAAATCGGCGTGCCCTTGCGTGATGTTGAGATGATGGAAGGGCGCCTTTCGGGCTCGGATTTCTCTCTGAACGCGGTGCAATCGACGGATGAAGACGGTCGGGAGTGGATCGATGCGCTAGAGGATGAACGCGAGCAAGCTGCCGAGACGGTTGAAAACAGCCACGATACCGAACAGCTGCGCGAATGGTTGGTGACGGCGATGCAGGCGTTGAACGACCGCGAACGCTTTATTGTGCGCGAACGCAAGCTGCGCGATCCTGCCCGCACGCTGGAAAGTCTGGGGCAAGAGCTTGGCCTGTCCAAGGAACGCGTGCGTCAGCTTGAGGCTGCGGCTTTTGTGAAAATGCGTAAGAACCTTGAAGCACAGTCGCGCGAGGTGCAACACTTCATCGCATGAGACAGCTTGCGATTCTTGTTTGTACACTGATGGTTATGGCCGCGCCCGGCCAGGCCGAAGATTTGATCCCCAATGATATTTTGGCCGCGATGACCTCGGCGGATGTAGTCATTTTGGGCGAGATACACGACAACCCGCAACACCATGTCATTCAGGCCGAAGCATTGAAGGCCATCACCCCCTCGGCTGTTGTGTGGGAGATGGTAACCGAAGAAGGTGCGCAGCGACTGGCGGATAAGGCTGTATCCAACCCCGAAGAGCTTGCGCGCATTCTGGAATGGCTTGAATCGGGCTGGCCGCCGCTCAGCATGTATTACCCGGTGTTTCAGGCATCAGACGCGCCCGTCTACGGGGCCATGGTTCCACGTGCCGCAGCCCGTGCGGCGATGGAGCGAGGGGCAGCCACCGCTTTGGGCGCGGATGCGGCACGTTATGGACTGACCGTGCCTTTGCCAGCCGACGAACAGGCCGCGCGCGAGGCCGATCAACTGGCCGCCCATTGCGATGCGATCCCAGAAAGTGCCTTGCCGCAACTGGTGGCCATTCAGCGCTTGCGCGACGCTGTGCTGACGCGCGCCATCTTGCGCGCCACCGATGAAACCGGCGGCCCGGTTGCGGTGATCACCGGGAATGGCCATGCCCGTAAAGATCGGGGCATTCCCACCTTTTTGAACCGATTGCGCCCGGGGCTGAAGGTCTTTGTGCTGGGTCAATCCGAAGATGGCGTGGTTAATGGCACCTTCGACGCGGTAATCGACAGCCCCAGCGTTGAACGCGAAGACCCATGTCTGGCGTTTCAAAAGCAGAATTAACCGCTGGAACTGTCAGGCCCCCTTGCCTAATGTCGGGGCCGACCGGGACAGGAAGGGCTGAACATGCTGGCATCGAAACGCATTCTGCTGATTATCGGCGGTGGGATCGCGGCCTATAAGTCGCTGGACCTGATCCGGCGCCTACAAGAACGCGGCGCGGCCGTGACGCCCGTGTTGACGCGCGCGGCTGAGGAATTCGTGACACCCCTGTCCGTGGCGGCTCTGGCTGGTGAAAAAGCCTATCGCGATCTGTTCGATCTAACAGATGAGGCCGAGATGGGGCATATCCAATTGTCGCGCTCGGCGGATTTGATCGTTGTGGCCCCCGCGACTGCGGATTTGATGGGGAAGATGGCTACCGGGCTGGCGAACGATCTGGCCTCGACCCTGTTGATGGCGACCGACACGCCGGTTCTGTGTGCCCCTGCGATGAATGTTCGCATGTGGGACCATCCGGCGACGCAGCGCAATTTGAAACAATTGCAGGCCGACGGCGTCCGTTTTGTCGGCCCGAACGAGGGTGATATGGCTTGCGGCGAATACGGCCCCGGCCGTATGTCCGAACCGCTTGAGATCGTCGCAGCGATTGAGGCGGAACTGGGTCAGGGCCCGCTTAGCGGTAAGCGTGTGCTTGTGACCTCGGGGCCGACACATGAACCGATTGACCCGGTGCGTTATATCGCCAATCGCTCCTCTGGGGCGCAGGGTACGGCGGTAGCCCGGGCGCTTGCTGCACTGGGCGCTGACGTGGTCTTTGTCACCGGCCCAGCGGATGTTCCGCCACCCCCAGGGGTGCAGGTCGTGCAGGTCGAAACCGCGCTGCAAATGTCGGACGCCGTGAATGCCGCACTGCCAGTGGATGCAGGCGTGTTCGCCGCAGCTGTCGCGGATTGGCGGGTCGCAAGTGCCTCGGACAAAAAGCTGAAGAAAAGCCGCGATGGGATGCCAGCGCTGGAGTTTGCCGAAAATCCCGACATCCTAAAACGCGTATCGCATATGAAAACTGGTCGCCCGGCGCTGGTTGTGGGATTTGCCGCCGAGACGGACAATGTGATCGAACATGCCACCGCCAAACGGGGGCGTAAGGGCTGTGACTGGATCGTGGCCAATGATGTCAGCCCGGCAACCGGGATCATGGGCGGGTCCGAGAATGCGGTGATCCTAATCTCGGATGACGGGGCCGAGGAATGGCCGCGCATGGGCAAAGATGCAGTGGCCGAGCGTTTGGCGACCAAGATCGCCGACGCTTTGACGAGCTAGACAAGAGGAACAGTGATGGTTGCAATTCGTGTGATCCGCGAACAGGGCGCTGACCCCTCAGTACCCTTGCCGTCTTATGAAACCGCGGGGGCGGCTGGTGCGGATGTGCGGGCAAACCTGCCTGGCGGTGCGTCAATCACGCTTGAACCGGGCCAACGCGCCCTGGTGCCCACTGGTCTAAGGATCGAAATTCCGCAGGGGTTCGAAGTTCAGGTGCGCCCCCGTTCGGGTCTGGCGCTGAAACACGGGATCACTCTGCCCAATACGCCCGGTACGATCGACAGCGACTATCGCGGCCCATTGGGTGTGATCGTCCTGAACGCAGGTCAAGAGGCGTTCGAGATCACTCATGGCGAACGTATCGCGCAACTGGTCGTAGCCCCGGTCGTGCAAGCTGCGTTCGAAGCGGTTGATATGCTCAGCGACACGGCGCGCGGGGCGGGTGGTTTCGGCTCGACCGGGCGCGGCTGATGCTTCTGGTCGGGATTTTAGCGGCTGGTCTGTGGGGCATCGGCTATCTGGCTGGTGTATCGCGAACGGCCCGCACGACTTCGGTGGCCGTGCTGCTTCTGGGTGTGATTACGGCTCAATTGCTGCTGCCTGATGGGCATCCCTTGCGTCAGGCGACCGGCGGTTCTGCGGCGATGTGGCTGATACTGGCGGGTACGGTGCTGCTGGTACTGGTTTACGGACGTGTTCTGAAAGCGTTGCGAAACCGCGCCGCGCCAGCCTCAGCCAAGGAGCCCGCAATGCCATCCGACCAGTTTTCTGAGACCGAACTTGAGCGCTATGCCCGCCATATCGTCCTGCGTGAGCTGGGCGGGCCGGGACAGAAAAAGATGAAACAGGCGCGGGTTCTGGTCATCGGTGCTGGCGGTCTTGGGGCACCTGCGTTGCAATATCTGGCTGCCGCGGGGGTGGGGACTATCGGCGTGATTGATGATGACGAGGTTGAAAACGCCAATCTGCAACGGCAGGTTATCCATCGCGACGCAGATATCGGCATGCCCAAGGTCTTTTCGGCCCAACAGGCGATGCTGGCGCAGAACCCCAATGTGGTTGTTCTGCCCTATCACCGCCGCCTGACGGATGAAATCGCCACTGAACTGTTTGCCGATTTTGACCTGATCCTTGATGGCACCGATAACTTTGACACCCGTTATTTGGCAAACCGCACTGCTGTCGCGCTGGGCAAGCCGCTGATCTCGGGCGCGCTGTCACAATGGGAAGGCCAGCTCAGCGTCTTCGACCCGGCCAATGGTGCGCCCTGCTATCAATGTATCTTCCCCCAGGCTCCGGCCCCCGGTCTGGCCCCCTCCTGCGCCGAGGCTGGTGTGATTGGCCCGTTGCCCGGCGTGGTAGGCTCGATGATGGCGGTCGAGGCGATCAAGGTAATCACTGGGGCGGGGCAAGCCCTGCGCTGTGAGATGCTGATCTACGACGCGCTATTTGGTGAAAGTCGCAAAATCACCCTATCACGCCGGGAAGATTGCCCCATTTGCGCAGGTTCCGAAAACTAGATGCAACCGCCGCGCGCGTCAGCGCGCGGTCCGGCCCAACGCCGCCAAGGCGCATCTTTGATGCGCGCTGCGGGGGCGGGAGCCCCTGAAACCGCGCCCTGTTTCTGGCGCGCGAAACTGGATTGTCGCGGAATTTGATACGCCACCTCTGGACCATTCCAGCCCGCCTCCCTAGCTTGACCAGCAAAGGAGATTTGCATGACCAACCCGATCCTGTCCAACTGGACCACGCCGTTTGAAATCGCTCCGTTCAACGCAATCTCAGACGACGATTTCGCCCCCGCGCTCGAGCAGGCCATGCAGGCGCATAACGCCGAGATCGACGCGATTGCCGATAACCCCGATGCGCCCACCTTTGCCAATACGGTCGAAGCGCTGGAAGCTGCTGGAGAGCAGATGGACAAGGTGTTGTCGGTCTTTTTTACGGTCGCAGGGGCAGACAGCAACCCGGCACGAGAGGAACTGCAACGAGACTTCTCGCCCAAACTTGCGGCGCATTTCTCGGGTATTTCTTCGAATAAGGCTCTTTTTCAACGGTTGGCCGATCTGTGGTCTCGCAAGGAGGATCTGAACCTGACGGATGAACAGGCCCGCGTTCTCATGCTGACCCATCGCGGTTTTGTCCGTGCGGGTGGGGCGCTTGAGGGCGAACAGGACGCCCGGATGCAGGACATCAAGGCACGGCTGGCCTCGTTGGGAACGTCTTTCACGCAAAACCTTCTGGCCGACGAACGTGATTGGTACATGGAGCTTTCCGAAAACGATCTTGAGGGGTTGCCTGCATTCGTGGTGGATACCGCCCGCGCTGCGGGGCAGGAAAAGGGAGCAAAGGGTCCGGTGGTCACCCTGTCGCGCTCACTGATTGTGCCGTTCTTGCAATTCTCGCCCCGGCGCGACCTGCGGGAAAAGGCCTATCGGGCCTGGGCGGCGCGTGGTGCCAATGGCGGTGAGACCGACAATCGCAATATCTCAGCTGAAATCCTGCAACTGCGCGAAGAACGCGCCAAACTGCTGGGCTTTGACAGTTTCGCCGATTTCAAGCTGGAATCTGAAATGGCCCGCACGCCTGACAAGGTGCGCGAACTGCTGATGCAAGTTTGGGGCCCCGCCAAGTCACGCGCCGATGCCGATGCTGAAATCCTGACGCAGATGATGCAGGAGGACGGCGTCAACGGCCCGCTGGAAGCGTGGGATTGGCGCTATTATGCCGAGAAACGCCGCAAGGCCGAGCATGATCTGGATGAGGCCGCGTTGAAGCCTTACCTGCAGTTGGATCGGATGATCGAGGCTGCCTTTGCCTGCGCAAACCGCCTGTTCGGGCTTGAATTCGCACCGTTGGATGTGCCGCTTTATCACTCCGATTGCCGCGCGTGGGAAGTCACGCGCAACGGGCAACATATAGCCGTTTTCATAGGCGACTACTTCGCACGGGGGTCTAAACGGTCAGGGGCGTGGTGCAGTGCGATGCGGTCGCAGGCCAAGTTCCCCAAAGTGCAGGCGCCGGTCGTGATCAACGTCTGCAACTTTGCCAAGGGCGATCCTGCGTTGTTGTCTTACGACGATGCCCGGACCCTATTCCACGAGTTCGGTCACGCGCTGCATCAGATGCTGTCCGATGTGACCTATGAAAGCATTTCGGGCACCAGCGTGGCGCGGGACTTTGTAGAGTTGCCCAGCCAGCTATATGAACACTGGCTGGAAGTGCCCGAGGTTCTGGCCGAATTTGCCACCCACGCCGAAACCGGCGAAGCGATGCCACAGGAGATGCTGGAAAAAGTGCTCAAGGCCGCCAATTTCGATCAGGGGTTTCAGACGGTGGAATATGTCGCCTCGGCGCTGGTCGATCTGGCGTTCCACGATGGCGATGCCCCGGCTGATCCGATGGCGAAACAGGCTGAGGTTTTGTCCCAGATCGGCATGCCGCAAGCCATTGGGATGCGCCACGCCACCCCACATTTCGCGCATGTCTTTGCGGGCGATGGCTATAGCGCGGGCTATTACAGCTATATGTGGTCCGAGGTCATGGACGCCGATGCCTTTGCCGCGTTTGAAGAGGCCGGAGGGGCCTTTGACCCGGAACGCGCTAAAGCGTTGGAAGAAAACATCCTGTCCACAGGCGGCTCACGCGAGGCCGAAGAGCTGTACCTCGCCTTTCGGGGTCGGTTGCCGGGGGTTGAGGCCTTGCTGAAAGGGCGCGGTCTGATCGCGGCTTAGTACCCCAGAGACCGGTCAACGAGGTGCAGGAAGGGTTCACCTTCCTCACCCCGACGGATGTTCTCGCAGATCACCTGCGCTGCTGTTTCGGGCCGGGTTTCCGAGGCGATATGCGGGGTCACCGTCACATTCGGATGCGCCCAATAGGGGTGATCTGCAGGCAGGGGCTCAACCCGAAACACGTCCAGCGTCGCGTGGCCAACCTGACCCGCATTCAGTGCCGCCAGCAGGGCATCGTCGTCGATCAACGGGCCCCGACCGGGATTGATAATGCAAGCACCCTTTGGCAGCAGGGCCAGAGTGTCGGCGTTCAATATACTCACGGTGGCGGGAGTGTCAGGCAACAGCAAAACCACGATCTCGGCCCGCGACAAGGCTGTGCGCAGCCCATCGGGACCATGCAGGCAGGTAATACCGGGAATATCCTTGGCTGTACGGCTCCAGCCGGTGACATCGAATTTCAGCGCCGCCAGCGCACGCGCCGCGGCCTCGCCCAACGCGCCAAGGCCCAGAACACAGACCTGACGTCCGGTTGCCAGCGGGGGCGGTGCAGGGGTCCAGACACCATCCTGCACGGTGATGTGTCGATCCATGCCGAGGTGATGGCGCAGCACGTGGCCCACCACCCATTCGGTCATGCCTTGTGTCAGGCCATGATCCACCATCCGCGCCAGCGGCACGGTCAGGGTCGCATTCCCCGCGATTTTTTCTACCCCGGCCCACAGGCTAAGCACGGCCTTCAGCCGGGTGTATGGGGTGAAATCCAG
Organism: Ruegeria atlantica; assembly: GCF_013032005.1. Lineage (GTDB taxonomy): Bacteria > Pseudomonadota > Alphaproteobacteria > Rhodobacterales > Rhodobacteraceae > Ruegeria > Ruegeria atlantica_A. The sequence goes on along the minus strand of NZ_WQBE01000006.1, from coordinate 96,912 downwards.
TAACCCACCGCTTGGGGCATAGACAATATAGTCGACTTGATCCGGCTCAAACTCGGTTGCCAGGTGAAAGTCTACCCCGGCTTCGGTCAGGCCTTTGGTCAATAGAGGCTTATAGATCGGCCATTGCGCTGGGCGCGCGGAAAACAGGACGTTCACGGGCATAAGGGGCCTCTCGGATCAGCGGGGGCGGTGGATATGGGCGCTTTGGACGATGCCGAAGGCGGCCATCAGAACCAGCATGGCGGAACCGCCATAGCTGACCATCGGCAACGGCACTCCCACCACCGGGGCAAGGCCCATCACCATCGACATGTTGACAGCAAAGAACAGGAAGAAATTCAGTGCGATGCCCAGCGTCACCAGTGATGAGAATCGATCTTTTGTCGAGAGCGCGGTGATTAGGCAGAACACCAGGATCAGGCCATACAGAGTCAGTAGGGTGATGCCACCGACAAAGCCGAACTCTTCGGCCAGCGTGGTAAAGATGAAGTCGGTGTGTTTTTCGGGTAAAAAGTTCAGACGCGACTGCGTACCCTGCATGAACCCGCGCCCGTTCCATCCCCCCGATCCCAAAGCGATCTTGGACTGGGTGATGTGATACCCTGCGCCCAGCGGATCGGTAGACGGGTCCAGAAACGTGTCGATCCGTCGGAACTGATAATCCTTGAGCAACTGCCACTCGGTCCCGCGGCTGTTGAACACGGTGGCAATCAGGCCGACCACAGCGGCGATGACGGCGGCGAAATAGGCCCAGTGGACTCCAGCCAAAAACATCAGCCCGCCACCTGCCGCCAACAGCAGGATTGAGGTGCCCAGATCGGGCTGTTTCAGAACCATGAACGTGGGGATCAGGATCAACGCCACCGGGATCAGCACCCACAGCGGGCGTGACGTTTTATGAGACGGTAGCCAGTCGTAATAGGCGGCCAAAACCATAACCAGCGCAACTTTCATAACCTCGGACGGCTGCAGTCGCATGAATCCCAGGTCGATCCAGCGCTGCGCGCCCATGCCGATGGTGCCAAAAAGCTCAACGAAAACAAGCAATACGATTGACCCGAGATAGGCCACGACAGACATGTTTCGCCAGAACCAGATCGGTACCAGCGCGATGATGAACATCGCTGTCAGACCCAGCCCAAAGCGTTCCATCTGCGGTTCCGCCCAGGGCATCCACGATCCACCCGCAACCGAATACAGCATCAGGAATCCGGCACTTGCTGTGCTGATCAGCAACAGGGTCAGTGGCCAGTTCATATACAGGAATTTGCGGAACCCCGACGGTGTGGATTTGACGGCATATTCAAGATAGCTCATGCGCGGTCCTTCTCGGTCGGACGCGCTTTGGGGCGGCGATCGCCCTCAAGCCGTTTTTGCTGTTCCTTGATGCGGTCGCGATCGCCAGCCGGATAGGCCTCGAGCGGCGGTGTGCCGTTGTACAGCGCTTGCAACATGATGTCCCGTGCGACCGGGGCCGCTGCCTTGGAGCCACCGCCGCCATGTTCCACCACCACGGCCACGGCGAATTTCGGATTGTCATAGGGTGCAAAGCTGACGAACAGCGCGTGGTCGCGGCGTTCCCATGGCAGGTCTTCGTTGCGGATCACACCGGCTGCGCGCTCCGCCTTGGTGATGTTGCGCACCTGGCTGGTGCCGGTTTTACCGGCCATGCGGAATTCATCCGCGATGATACGGCTGCGATAGGCGGTGCCGCGCCGGTTGTTCGAGACCGTGAACATGGCATGACGCACCTGTTCCAGATTATTGCGGTTCACCGCCAGCGGTTCTCCCGCGCCGGAAGGTTGTTCAATCCCGTTCACCGAGCGTACCAGCCGCGGCGACACCGCGCGACCGGTTGCAATCCGCGCCGTCATGACTGCCAATTGCAGCGGTGAGGCCAGCATAAAGCCTTGACCGATCGAGGCATTCGCCGTGTCGCCGACCAGCCATTCCTCGCCATGAACACGCTGCTTCCACGCCTGGTTAGGTGCCAACCCGGCGGCGACGGCAGACATCGGTATGTCGTGCTTTACGCCCAGACCAAAAATGCGCGCCATTTCCGAAATCTTGTCGATACCGGTGCGCAGAGCCACGTCATAATAATAGACGTCGCAGCTGCGTTTCAGCGAGGTTTCCAAATCAACCGTGCCGTGCCCGCCGCGTTTCCAGCAGTGGAAGCGGCGGCTGCCCACCTTTAGGTGGCCGGGACAATAGACTGTGTTCGATGGCCCGATCACCCCGGCCTCAAGCGCGGCCATGGCGGTGATCATCTTGAAGGTCGAGCCCGGCGGATAGGTGCCCTGAACCGTCTTGTTGGCCAGCGGGCGGTAATTGTCCTGTGTCAGCGTCCGATAGTCTGCGACCGAGATACCGCGCACGAACAGATTCGGATCAAAACTGGGGGCTGAACTGATGGCACGGATATCGCCGGTTTCGCAATCGATCACCACGGCGGCGGCACTTTCCCCGGCCAGACGTGCTTGCGCGTATTGCTGTAGATCCGCATCGACAGAAAGCTGCAAGTCGGCCCCGGTCTCACCTTCTTGCCGGTCCAGTTCACGCATCACGCGGCCGGTGGCGTTGACCTCGACCCGTTTCGCCCCGGCTTTGCCGCGCAGGGCAATCTCTTGCTTGGCCTCTAGCCCGACCTTGCCGATCTGGAACCGCGGAATTCGTAGGACCGGCTCTGGGTCTTCGATCTGGCTCAGGTCATAATCGCTGACCGGGCCGACATAGCCGACCACATGGGCAAAATCCTCATAGCGCGGGTACTGCCTTGTCTGTCCCACTTCGGGGATCACACCGGGCAGGGCGGGTGCGTTGACGGCAACCTTCGAGATATCCTCCCACGTGACCTGATCGGCCAGCGTGACCGGCAGGAACGGGGCCGAGCGGCGCATTTCGGTCTTGGCGCGTTCAATCTCATCTGCCGTCAGGGGGATCAGCTCTGAAAGCTTGGCGATAACCTGATCGACGTCACCGGCATCTTCGCGCACCATGACGATACGGTATGAGGGCGAGTTCTGGCCGATGATCTCGCCGTTCCGGTCGTAGATCCGTCCACGGGTTGGCGGGATCAGGCGGATATTGATCCGGTTTTCCTCGGCCAGCAGGCGGTATTCATCGGCCTGATCCACCTGCATATAGCGCATCCGGGCGGCGAGCCCGCCGATGAAGGCGGTTTGTAGCCCACCCAAAAGCAATGCTCGACGAGGCAGGCGTTTATAGGCAAGGCCCGGGGCTTTGGGTTTGCGCTGTTTCATCCCCGTGTCCCTACGGCATTGGTATTGGCCACGGTTGCGCGCCGCACGCCAAGCGCGTTCTGGCTAAGCAGAACGATCAAAGGATAAACCGCAATTGTCAGAACCACTTGTATCACTACAGGCCCCAATGCCGCTTGTTGTACAGACACAATAGCAAGAATGACACGGTTCAGCATGAAAACTACCGTGATCGCCACCGCAACGGTGGACCATTCGCTAACAAAACCTGAATCCCGCATTCCAAATGCAGCCGAGCGCAGATAAGCCGAGCCCAACACTACGAGCGCGGCCAACAAGCCGGGCGGGCGTTGTAACAACAGATCAGCCATCAGCATGACGAAGGCGATCAGCAGGGTCGGTACATATTCGGGCCGCCTCAGTACCCAGGCAAAAGTCAGTGCGATCAAAAAGTCGGGAAATGGCCAGCGGTCCGGTTTCGTGTCCAGTGGCAGCAAGTGCAGAAATAGCACAAGGGCGGCCAGTATAAGATACAGCCCACGCTTGGACCAAAGCTGTGAGGTTGCGTTATCCATCGCCGACCTCGGACGGGGTCAGGGCGGCCTTGGGGTTTCGTGGACCGACGATATCACCCGTATCGCGGATCTGGGGCGCTGATTGATAGCGCAGCACCCGCAGAAATTCGAGCCGTTCAAAATCTGCTGACAGGCGCACCCGCAGGCGACCGCCGGGATCAGCAGTGATCTGACCGATCAGCAAACCGCCGGGAAACACGCCACCATCGCCCGAAGTTACGACCCGGTCGCCGGGGCGGACCAGCTCTCGGTTCTCCAGAAACTCGACCGCCGGTGCGGATGTGTTGTCGCCGGTGATCAGGGCGGTCTGGCCAGAGGGCTGGATTGTGGCAGGGATCGCGCTGGAGGCATCAGTCATCAGGATCACCCGTGCCGTGTCCGGCCCCACGCCGGAAATGCGCCCGACCACACCAATCCCATCCATTGTGGCCCAGCCATCGGTGATACCGTCGCGCTCCCCCACATTCAGCAGAACCGACTGCCGGAAGGGTGACCCGCTATCGGCCATCACGACCCCGGTGATATAGGTCAGACGGGGATCGAGACGCACGTTGTTCAAATCCAACAGCCGGGCGTTTTCCTGTTCAAGCTGAAGTGCTGCTTCTTTCCAGGCGCGCATCAGGCGCAGCTCGCTGCGCAGCTCCTGGTTCTGTTCGCTCAGGCGTTGGTAACTTTGGAAATCGCGGGCCAGGTTGACCACGGCGGTGACCGGGACCATTGCCCACTCCATCGAGGGCACCACCCGGTCCACGACCTGCGCGCGGAACCGTTCCACGCGCGGACTGTCGATCCGCCAGACCAGAAAGATGGCAAGCAGGCACAGCACCACAATCCCCAACAGCAGACGGCGCAGGGGGGTGGTGTATTCGTCGCGCTGTGATCGGTCCTTTGCCACAGGTTACCTTCCCGTGCTGCTCTTGCCCGAGTGTTGTCCCTTAAAGGGTGCGCGCCTTAGCTTTCGTAGTCAATCGCGTGGCGCAGCTGTTTTTCATATTCCAACGCCTTGCCGGTGCCCAAAGCCACACAATTCAGGCTTTCATCTGCAATCGACACGGCCAGCCCGGTTTGTTCGCGCAGGGCCAGATCCAGATCGCCAAGCAGCGCGCCACCTCCGGTCAGCATGACGCCTCGGTCCACGATGTCCGCAGCCAGATCGGGCGGAGTGGTTTCCAGCGCGGTCATGACGGCTTCGCAGATCGCCTGAACTGGCTCCGACAATGCCTCGGCCACTTGCGCCTGGCTGATTTCGATTTCCTTCGGCACGCCGTTCAGCAGGTCGCGGCCACGGATATGCATCGACTGACCGCGGCCGTCATCGGGCATACGGGCGGTGCCAATGGTGGTCTTGATCCGCTCGGCGGTCGATTCACCCACCAGCAGGTTCTGCTGGCGGCGCAGATACGAGATGATGGCTTCATCCATCCGGTCTCCACCCACACGGACTGAACGGGCATAGACGATGTCGCCCAGCGACAGAACGGCCACCTCGGTGGTGCCGCCACCGATATCAACGACCATGTTGCCGGTCGGGTCAGTAATTGGCATGCCAGCACCGATCGCGGCAGCAATAGGTTCCGCAATCAATCCGGCGCGACGCGCACCTGCGGACAGAACCGACTGACGGATCGCACGCTTTTCAACCGGAGTTGCGCCGTGTGGAACGCAGACGATGATTTTGGGTTTCGAAAAGGTCGAGCGCTTATGCACCTTGCGGATGAAATGTTTGATCATCTCTTCGGCGGTGTCGAAATCGGCAATGACGCCTTCACGCATCGGGCGGATGGCTTCAATCGAACCCGGCGTCCGGCCCAACATCAGCTTGGCATCCTCGCCCACGGCCAGCACTTTTTTCACACCGTCTTTCACGTGGTAGGCGACAACGGACGGTTCCGACAGGATCACGCCGCGTCCTTTGACATAAACCAGCGTGTTCGCTGTCCCAAGGTCGATGGCCATGTCCGCTGTGAACAGGCCGCCTAGATTGCCAAAGATCCCCATGATTCCCCTGATCCTGTATGTCGGTTTTCTACTGCCCGCGACTCGACGGTTCCGGGACGGATGACTTATAGGGTGCCAATACGCCCGGTTAAAGGGCTGATTCCGCGACAATCAGCACCTTTCCGCCTTATTGAGAGGGACTTTAGAAGGCAATATGCTCTCTTATCAACACATTTACCACGCCGGGAATCTGGCTGATGTGCAAAAGCACGCATTATTGGCATGGGTGCTGAATTATTTGACCCGCAAAGACAAGCCGCTGACATACCTTGAAACCCACTCTGGACGGGGGCTGTATAAGCTGGATGCGGTTGAGGCACTGCGCACGGGCGAGGCGGCGGCGGGTATCGGGCGAGCCCAAAAGGCCGACTGGTTCGATGCGGATCATCCACTGAGCCGGGCAATTGCGGCGGTTCAGCAGCGACAGGGGAGCGTGGCCTATCCCGGTTCTCCGATGATCGCGGCCAGTTTGCTGCGCGATCAGGACAGTTTGCACTTTGCGGAGCTACACCCGCAGGAACACGCGGCTTTGGCTATGGCGATGTCACCCTATGGAGCCAAAGTGTACCAACAGGACGGGTACGAACTGGCGCAATCCCTGCTGCCGCCGACGCCGCGGCGAGGGATGTTGCTGATCGACCCAAGCTACGAGGTGAAATCGGAATATGATCGTCTGCCCGGCATCATCGCCAAACTGCATCGCAAGTGGAATGTTGGCGTCATTGCCCTGTGGTATCCGCTTCTATCGGATGACCGTCACCGGGCCATGGTTTCGGCGCTGAAGGCGCAGAATCTACCCAAGGCGTTTTGCCACGAGGTTCGGTTTGACCCGGTGCGAGAAGGGCACCGCATGGTCGGTTCAGGTATGTTTATCGTCAATGCACCATTCGGTCTGGAAAACGAAGCCGCCCGGTTGACCAAGTTGTTCAAGGCGCTCTGAACACAGTCTACAGTCAATTCCAGAATGCTCCCGCCTCGCTTGCCCGCATCAAAGATGCAGCCAACCGAGTTGGGCCCGGCAGCGCGCCTTTGGCGCGCTGCCGGGCCCAAAACCCAAGAAGGTTCGGCGAAGCCGGGCCGCCGCGGGTGCGGGAGCCATTGCCCCTAGGTCAGGTCTTTGTAGCTGATCTCGCGTGCGTCGGCACCGGGGCCGGTTTTTTCACGGCGTACGATCAGGCGGTTCAAGGCGTGAAGATAGGCTTTGGCCGAAGCCACAACCGTATCCGTGTTGGCCGATTGACCCGTTGCGATCATGCCGTCTTCTTCCAGACGGACTGACACCGTGGCCTGGGCATCGGTGCCCGCTGTTACTGCATGCACCTGATAAAGCTGAAGATGGGCTTTGTTCGGAAAGATCGCGCGGATTGCCTTGAAGGTCGCATCCACCGGGCCGTCGCCGTGTTCGGTTGCGATCGTATCCTTGCCGTCCACTTCCAACTCGACCGTCGACTCCGCCTGTCCGCCAGTGCCGCAGGTCACCTTCATCGACACCAATTGCAGATGATCGTCTTCGTCATCCAGCGTCATCAGTGCAATAAGATCGTCGTCAAACACCTCTTTCTTGCGGTCAGCCAAATCCTTGAACCGCACGAAGATATCCTTGAGCTGGTTGTCACCAACCTCATAGCCCAGCGTTTCTAGCTTGTCGCGCAACGCCGCACGGCCCGAGTGTTTTCCCAAAGGCAAGGACGTGCCCGAGAGGCCGATATCTTCGGGGCGCATGATCTCAAAGTTTTCGCGGTTCTTCAGCATGCCATCCTGGTGGATACCGCTTTCATGGGCAAAGGCGTTCTTGCCAACGATGGCCTTGTTGAACTGCACGTTGAAGCCCGACACCGTCGCAACGCGGCGAGAGATATGCATGATCTTGGTCGTATCAATGCCGGTGTTCCACGGCATAATGTCGTTGCGGGTGCGCAGCGCCATAACGACCTCTTCCAACGCCGTGTTGCCTGCGCGTTCGCCAAGGCCATTGATCGTGCATTCAATCTGACGTGCCCCGCCCGCGACAGCGGCCAGCGAGTTCGCCGTCGCCATGCCAAGATCGTTGTGGCAGTGGGTGGCAAATACCACCTCATCTGCACCCGGCACCGTCTCGATCAGGCGCTTGATCAGGTCAGCCGATTCCATCGGGGCCGTATAGCCCACAGTGTCTGGGATGTTGATCGTCGTGGCGCCGGCCTTGATCGCAATCTCGATCACGCGGCACAGATAGTCCCACTCGGTCCGCGTTGCATCCATCGGCGACCATTGCACGTTTTCACACAGGTTGCGCGCGTGGCTGACAGTCTCGTGGATTTTCTCGGCCATTTCGTCCTGTGTCAGGTTCGGAATGGCGCGGTGCAGTGGTGAAGTGCCTATAAACGTGTGAATTCGGTTCTTTCCGGCGTGCTTGACGGCTTCCCAACAGCGGTCGATATCCGCGAAATTGGCGCGCGCCAGGCCGCAGATGCGGCTGTTTTTGGATCGCTCGGCGATCTCGGATACCGCTTTGAAATCGCCCTCGGACGCGATGGGGAAACCGGCCTCGATGATGTCGACGCCCATTTCATCCAGCAGTTCTGCGATTTCCAGCTTTTCGTCATGGGTCATGGTTGCGCCGGGGCTTTGCTCGCCGTCGCGCAAAGTGGTGTCAAAGATCAAGACGCGGTCTTGGTCGGTCACGTTGGTCATGGGATTCTCTTTCTTCTTCTGTCCTAAAGCCTATGGCGCGCGGGCGTCCTCCTCTGAGCGGGCGCGCCGGATGGCACGCTCAGAGGCGGATTAGGATCAGTAGGCCACGCAGAGACGCACCGCGCAGGGCGGTGTCGGCAAATGGGATATCTGCGCGGTTGATCATGGGGCGGAATTTATACAGAGCCTGCCCAGAATGAAAAGACCCATTTGCGCTTAACTGCTGTTGCAGGGGTTTCTTTCAAGAGTGGCGTATTGATCCGCGTATCAGGACGTCTAGGTGGTTAGTGATGAAAACAGCGTTGATCATAGGCGCGTCAGGAGGAATCGGTCAGGCGGTATGTCACCGCCTGAGGGGGCAGGGCGTGGCGGTGACCACCTTGTCGCGGTCTACGGATGGGTTTGATTTAACCGATCCCGCCGGTATTGAGAGCGTATTGGGCAAGTTGCCCGGCCCCTTCGATTTGATCCTCGTCGCCTCGGGCGCGTTAGAGATCAACGGGGCGGCACCGGAAAAGACACTGCGTGCGGTCACAGCACAGACAATGATGGACCACTATACGTTGAACGCTGTCGGACCTGCGCTGATTCTGGGTCATGCATCACGCCTGCTGCCGCGGGATCGCCGGGCGATTTTTGCTGTGCTATCGGCACGCGTTGGGTCCATCGGGGACAATAGGCTGGGCGGTTGGGTCAGCTATCGCGCAGCAAAAGCCGCGGTGAACCAGATCGTACATACGGGGGCGATCGAACTGCATCGTACCCACCAGCAAGCGATCTGCGTTGCCCTGCATCCCGGCACCGTGAAAACTGAATTCACCCGAAAATACCTGGGACGTCATCCCGCTGTTGCACCGGATGAAGCCGCCGAGAACCTGTTGACCGTGATGGCGCATTTAACCCCAGCCGAAACTGGAGGGTTTTTCGATTGGGCCGGCAAACCCGTGCCGTGGTGAAGGTTCAGCCGTCCGAATCAGTTGAGTCCGTGGCATCTGCCTCAGGGGTCGCACTGTTCGATGTCGCCAATGCACCGTTTTCCCAAACGCCGGTTTCCTCTTCGCCGTTGGCATAGCGCACTGTGCCGTTGCCGTGCCGTTTGGCGTCGACAAAGCTGCCCTCGTAAACATCGCCGCTTGGGTATGTGGCGATCCCGTCACCGGTGATCTTGCCTTCGGTCCATTGGCCAGAATAGCTGAACCCATTGGCCATGACGATTTCACCTTGCCCGTGGCGTTTGCCTGCGTTGAACTCGCCGGAATAGGTGGTGCCATCGGGGTACGTGGACAAGCCCTTGCCCTGACGCAGACCATCGGCCCAATCCCCGTCATAGCTGGACCCGTCAGCAGAAGTCAGAATGCCCTTGCCACTCGGTTTGGCGTTTTTGAACTGTCCTTTGTAGACCGTGCCGTTGGGATAGGTGGAAATACCCTGACCTTCAATCACGCCAGCGATCCAATCGCCGTCATAGGTCGAGCCGTCGGGGTAGGTGATCAGGCCCTTGCCCTCGGCCAAATCAGCCTTGAAGTCGCCGACATGGACCGAGCCATCCGGATAGGTCATCTCACCTAAACCCTCAAGCAGCCCGTCGGTCCATTCGCCGGTGTATGCAAATCCGTCAGTGCCGGTATAGGCCCCCTGACCATGGCGCAGATCGTTGGCATAGTCGCCTTCGTAGACGTCGCCATTGGCATAAATCATCTTGCCCTTGCCTTGCCGCCGACCCTCGATCAGTTCGCCTTCGTAGACGTCACCGTTGACAAGGGTCATGCGCCCGGAGCCTGTTATGCGGTCTTCGACCCAATCGCCGACGTAAGTCATCCCGTCGGGCAGGGTCAGGCTGCCTTGACCGTGGCGCTGACCATCCTTGATTTCGCCCTCGTAGATACCGCCTTCGGCATAGGTAATCTTGCCACTGCCCTGTTTGACACCATCAACCCAGTCCCCGTCATAGCTAAAGCCGCTGGGGTCCGTCATCACGCCCTTGCCGTGATAACGCGCGTTTTTGAAATTGCCCTCGTAGCGCGCGCCATTGGCATAGATCGCGATGCCAGCGCCATTGAGCGACCCGTCGGCCCATTCACCATCATAGCTGCCGCCGTCGGCATAGATGATCTTGCCGCGCCCTTCGGGTTGCCCTTTGACAAACATGCCTTCGTAGATCGAGCCGTTGACATAACGGGCAATCCCTTTGCCCTGAATCTCACCCTCGGCCCATTCGCCGCTATATTCGAACCCGTTAGGCAGGCGATACGTGCCGGTCCCGTGGCGCAGGCCGTTTTCGAACGTGCCTTCATAGACGCCGCCAACTTCATCGTCCGTGGTGATTACCTGACCGTTCTGCGCGGCGGCGCCAGCAGCGATCAGAGCGATTGCTGATGCGGCAATGGAAATGCGAAAAGCGTTCATAATCTGTCCTGCCTGCCCAGTGTTCATCCTTTTGCGCAAAACTAAGGTACCGGTGGGGGCAGAGCAACGGGTTTTGCCGCATTTGCCTTTTACTTGCGCAATGATCTGCTAAATGGCTGTAAGACTGACGAGGGCAAGAGGGCACAATGGCCGACCGTTTCCGTATCACTCTGGCGCAACTCAATCCCACTGTGGGGGATATCGACGGTAACGCTGCCAAGGCGTTGGCCGCGTGGAAGCAGGGGCGCGAGGCCGGGGCCGATCTGGTGGCGTTCCCCGAGATGTTCATCACCGGCTACAACACGCAGGACCTGGTGATGAAGCCTGCGTTCCACCGGGCGGCGATGGCGGCGGTCGTGGATCTAGCCAAACAATGCGCCGATGGCCCTGCGGTGGCGATTGGCGGACCTTGGGCAGAAGATGGCAATCTTTTTAACGCTTACCTGATCCTCAAGAACGGGCGGATCAGCAGCAAGTCGTTGAAACATCATTTGCCCAATGAAACCGTATTCGACGAAGTTCGCCTGTACGATGCCGGGCCTTTGGGCGGGCCTTATGCGGTTGGCAACACCCGCATCGGCAGCCCGATCTGCGAAGACAGCTGGCATCCGGACGTGGCCGAAACGCTTGAGGAAACCGGGGCCGAGTTTCTGCTGATCCCCAATGGTTCGCCGTATTTCCGCAACAAATACGACGTGCGCCTGAACCATATGGTGGCCCGCGTGGTCGAGACTGGCCTGCCGCTGATCTATCTGAACATGGTTGGCGGTCAGGACGATCAGGTATTCGACGGAGCCACGTTTGGCCTGAACCCGGGCGGAGAGCTGGCGTTTCGGATGCCTGTCTTTGACGAGGCCGTGACGCAGATCGATCTGGAGCGTGGCGATGATGGCTGGCGCATCGTGCCCGCTGAAATCGTGCCGCAGCCCGACGAATGGGAGCAGGACTATCGCACCATGGTGCAATCCTTGCGCGACTATATGGGCAAGACCGGGTTCAAAAAAGCGCTGCTGGGTTTGTCAGGCGGCGTTGATTCTGCCTTGGTCGCGGCTATCGCAGTGGATGCAATTGGCGCTGAGAATGTTCGCTGTGTGATGCTGCCTTCGGAATACACCAGTCAGGCGTCGTTGGACGATGCCGAAGCCGTCGCCAAGGCGTTGGGCGTTCACTATGACTATGTGCCGATCTCGGACAGCAGGGCGGCCGTGATCGAGACCTTGGCCCCGCTGTTTACTGGGCGTGATGCGGATTTGACCGAAGAGAACATCCAATCCCGCTTGCGCGGTTTGCTGTTGATGGCGATCTCGAACAAGTTTGGTGAGATGCTTCTGACCACAGGCAACAAATCCGAGGTCGCGGTGGGATATGCCACCATCTACGGCGACATGAACGGCGGCTATAACCCGATCAAGGATTTGTACAAAACCCGTGTGTTCGAGACCTGCCGCTGGCGCAATGCAAACCACCGCGACTGGATGATGGGGCCCGCAGGTGTGGTGATCCGCCCTTCGGTCATAGACAAACCGCCCAGTGCCGAACTGCGTGAGGACCAAAAGGACAGCGACAGCCTGCCCGACTATCCGGTTTTGGATGCCATTCTGGATATTCTGGTCGATCGTGAGGGCTCGATCGCCGATTGTGTCGCTGCCGGATTTGACGAAGCTGATGCGCGGCGGGTCGAGCATCTGATCTATATTAGCGAATACAAACGCTTTCAGTCCGCCCCTGGAACCCGCTTGACGCATCGGGCCTTTTGGCTGGATCGCCGCTATCCGATTGTGAATCGCTGGCGGGACAAAGGCTGAACTGCTCTGGAACCAATTAAGGAATAAATGATTGTCTCCTTCGCTAGGCTAGTTTGTCCAGAGAGGTGAGCATTGTTTCAAATATTCCGATAACACTCTAATTTTCCAGCCTCTCTTGGAATAGATGGCTTGAAATTGAGACATTTTTTTGCCACATTTTAGCTTAATTCACGCCCCATCTGGGGCGGTGTGACCTTATTTCGAAAGTATCGAATTGTGGCGCACTTGGTGTTGGATGTCTGAGTTAACGATTTGGTGTTATTATGTATGAGGGATATGACAAACCGCTTCACCCGCCGTTGAGGTTCAAATCAATGGAGTCCGAGGCGCGGGTTCTGGACGAAGCTAAGTTGGATTCTGCCATCGCGGATCTTCTTCGCGAGGATGAGTCCGAAGACCCCGAGCCTGAGGTAAAATCTACAAAAGCGCCGGCCGTCTTTCCTGAACTGCCTCAACAGGCCGAGATGGATGAAGAGGTCGAGACGAAAGACAGCGGGTTGGGGGCGACCCTGCGCCAGAAATTGGCAGAGTTGCGCGGCGCGGCTTAATTTCCAGGTGAATCCGGGCGGAATGGCGCGTGAATTCTCGCGCCTATTGGCGTGTTCGCCACAGCTTTTGAAAATCATCACCCCTGCGGCACAAGGCACGTTGCCTGTGCGCTCGCTCTGGGCCTTCATGGCGGTTCGAGCCACGAAATAAGAGCAGTTGATGCCCGGCCCCAAGCCAACCCCCGTCGAACCTGATTTGCACTTGCCCAAAACCGTGGATGTCGTTGTCATTGGCGGCGGCATAATCGGCGCGTCCACCGCGTTGGAACTGTCTGAACGCGGTGCTTCGGTGCTGCTGTGTGAAAAGGGGCAGATCGCGGGCGAGCAAAGCTCGCGCAACTGGGGATGGGTGCGTCTGGGTATGCGCGACCCGCGGGAAATCCCGTTGATGGTCGAGGCGCTGCACCTGTGGCAAGGGCTGGATCAGCGGACCGGCCGCAAGACAGGTTATACCCGTGCAGGCATCCTGTTTGGCGCCTCGGGCAAACGCAGCAGCGGAAATCTGGAACGCTGGCTACGCCATGTCGACGGGTTGCAAACCGGTGCCAGATTGGTGGCCGGGGGTGAGTTGGACGCGATGCTGCCTGATACTGCAGCGGATTTTGATTGCGCCCTTTTTATGCCGCAGGACGGTCGGGCCGAGCCGCAATGGGCCGCACCCGCCATCGCCGAGGCGGCGCGGGACCGTGGGGCGGTGCTGATGACCAATTGCGCAGTGCGCAGTGTCGATCTTAGGGATGGCCGCGTTTCTGGTGTGTTCACCGAGCGTGGTCGGGTGGCATGTAATTATGTGGTTCTGGCCGGTGGCGCGTGGTCACGTCTGTTTGCCGGGAATGCCGGGATTGATCTGCCGCAACTGAAGGTACAGAACACGGTTCTGCGCACGTCACCTGTCGAGGGTCCTGAAACAGCGCTTTGGGCGGATGAATTCGCAATGCGAAAGCGTGCCGATGGCGGCTATAGCATCGCGTCCGGTCGTGAGAATACGGTTGATATCGTGCCCGATAGCTTTCGTCTGGGTCGACAGTTCCTGCCTGCCTTTAAACAGGAATGGCGGTCTTTGCGCTTTCGATTGTCGGGCCGCTGGCGCACCGAGGCGCAGCAGGATCAGACCTGGCTGCCAACCGATGTGACGCCGTTCGAAAAATGCCGTGTGCTGGACCCCGAGCCGTCGTCAAAAGTGTTGCGCAAGGCATGGGCCAAAGCACGCGATGCGTTTCCGGCGCTTGAACAGGCCGAGATTGTACAAAGCTGGGCGGGCATGATCGATGTAACACCGGATGCGGTGCCGGTAATCTCGGGGGTGGATGAGATGGCGGGAATGTATATTGCAACCGGTTTTTCCGGTCACGGGTTTGGTATTGGCCCCGCAGCAGGTCGTCTGATGGCTGACCTGGTCGCCGAAACCACGCCTTGCGTCGATCCGGCCGCTTTTCGCCTGTCCCGTTTCACGGATGGCTCAATAGTGCGGCCGGACCCTGGATACTAGGGCTTAGCCCATCATCTGATAGCTGACGGGGACAAAGCGGAACCCGTCACCGCGCGTTTCGACAAAGCCGGCCGCCGGGAACGGCATGTGATAGCCGATCATAGGCACCTTGTCGGCGGCCAGCATGCCCAGCACATTGCGCCGGGATGCAGTGGCTGCCGCCTTGTCCATGTCAAAGCGCACCTCCCATTCCGGGTGGGCAAAAGACCAGACATAGTGATTGGCCAAATCAGCGGTCAGCACCAGACGTTGCCCGTTGCTTTCCAAGTGGTAAACCGTGTGACCCGGAGTATGCCCATAGGCTGCGACTGCGGTGATGCCCGACGCGACCTCGCCCCCGTCTTCGACAAAGGTCATCTTTTCGGCCAGCGGTGTCACTTTGGCTGCGACCAGATCGCCAACGCGGTTGCCTGCGTCTTGCGCGGCCCAGAAATCATATTCAGGCGATGCAGTGACATAACGCGCATTCGGGAAGGTCGGCGAGTCGTTCGTGGTCATGCCGCCGATATGGTCGGGATGCATATGGGTGATCACAACGGTATTGATCTGATCTGGCGTCACGCCCGCATCCGCCAGCGCGGCCTGAATGCCGCCCTGACCTAGGCCAGTGTCGAACAGAACCAGCTCAGACCCGGTATTGACCAGTGTTGGGGTAAAAAAGAACTGCGCCACCTCGGGCGAGATGAAGTTGTCGGCTGAGACCTTGGCGAAATCCTCGTCCGAAGCGCCGCCGCCAAAGATATCCTTGGCGCCGTCACGGGGCAGGCTACCGTCCAACAATGTGGTGACGGTGAAGTCGCCCAACTTAAAGGATTTGGCGATGGTTGAATTGGCCTTGGTCTCGGTCCCGGCGGCCAAAACCGGGGCGGCGGCGGATGCGAATGGCAATGCTGCTGCGGCTCCTAGGGCCGCGCGGCGAGTCAATTTGATGGTCATTTTCGATCTCCCTGTCAGAATATCAGGATGTTAGGTAGGGCGGAGAGGGTCACTTGCCACTCTATACACTCAAGACATGGGCTGTGTGGTTGAACATTACGTGTTAAATTTTGTTCATGGCGCGATCTGTAAACAAAACCGTCCCCACAGGGCAAAGCGTTGAGAGTTTCCTTTCGGCGGTACAGCCAACGCGAAAAGCCGAGGAGGCACGGGTACTGGATGCAGTATTCCGCAACGCGACGGGATTTGCACCTGTTATGTGGGGGGCGTCGATGATCGGGTACGGGCGATACCATTACCGATATAAATCCGGGCGCGAGGGTGATTTTCTGGCCACCGGGTTTTCCCTACGTAAATCTGCGCTGTCGATCTATATCATGCCCGGTTATGCGGATTTCGGGGATATCCTGACGCGCCTGGGCAAACACAAACTGGGCAAGTCCTGCCTCTATGTGAACAAGCTGGCGGATATTGATCTGGACGTTCTGTCCGAGCTGATCCGAGCCGGGTTGAAGGATCTTGATCAGCACTGGCCAATACAGCCGACCTGAACGCCTCTGCTGGACAATTGGCCCATCCTGTGACATGAGCCGCGCCAACAGGAGAACTCCATGACCACCACCCGTTTTGCCCCGTCGCCCACCGGTTATATCCATGTGGGCAACCTGCGCACCGCCTTGATGAACTATCTGATCGCCCGCAAGGCAGGCGGTACGTTTATCCTACGTATCGACGACACCGATCCCGAGCGTTCGAAAGAAGAATATGTCGATGCGATCAAGCAGGATCTGGAATGGTTGGGCCTGCATTGGGACCGGGTCGAGCGTCAGTCCGAACGGCTGGACCGCTATGCCGAAGCTGCGGACAAACTGCGTGAGATGGGCCGGTTTTATGAGGCGTTTGAAACGCCGACCGAGCTGGACCTGAAGCGCAAGAAACAGCTGAACATGGGCAAGCCGCCAGTTTATGACCGCGCCGCGCTGAACCTTTCTGAGGCTGAGAAAGACGCGTTGCGGGCTGAACGTGGCAATGGCGTCTGGCGGTTCAAGCTGGATCATGAGCGGATCGATTGGACGGACGGTATTCTGGGCGACATTTCAATCGATGCGGCCTCGGTGTCTGACCCGGTGCTGATCCGGGGGGATGGTCAGGTTCTCTATACGATTGCGTCGGTGGTGGACGACACCGAAATGGGCGTTACTGACGTTGTGCGCGGCTCGGACCACGTGACCAACACTGCGACGCAGATTCAGATCATCGAGGCACTGGGCGGCACTTGCCCGCGCTTTGCACACCACTCGCTGCTGACCGGCCCGCAGGGTGAAGCTTTGTCCAAGCGTCTGGGCACGCTGGCCCTGCGCGATCTGCGTGAACAGGGAGTGCAACCAATGGCTCTGCTGAGCCTGATGGCGCGTTTGGGCTCGTCCGATCCGGTTGAGTTGCGTTCGGACATGGCTGAACTGATCGAAGGATTCGATGTAAACCGCTTCGGGGCTGCACCAACCAAGTTCGACGTGCAGGACCTGTTCCCGCTGACGGCGAAGCACCTGCAATCGCTGCCGCTGGCCGATGTGGCCGACGCCGTTGCCGACGCAGGCGTTCCAGCCGACTTGGCCGAGCCGTTTTGGTCGATGGCGCGCGAAAACATCACCACCCTAGCCGATCTGAAAGGCTGGTGGGAGCTGTGCCGCGACGGGGCTGAACCCTTGATCGCGGATGAGGACCGTGAGTTTATCGCCGAAGCCGTTGCGCTGCTACCCGAAGGGCCTTTCGATGGTGAAACATGGGGCGCATGGACCAAAGCGGTGAAAGAGGCCACCGGCCGCAAGGGCAAGGGCCTTTTCATGCCGCTGCGCAAGGCGCTGACCGGCATGGAGCGGGGCCCGGAAATGGCGACCTTGCTGCCGTTGCTGCAGGTGATCCGCGCGCGCGGATGAATGTACCTGATCCGGTATTAATCAGCCTAGAACACGAATGAGGCAGGCAAACCGCCTGCCTTTTTTTGTTGGCCGGTCTGCAGCACTTGTGCCGAAACCTGTTGCAAACGATCATCCACCAATTCGGTCTCTGCCGGTTTTAGTTGCTGATGGCGCGGATACCGAGGTTCTGCGCGATCATTCAGGATTGGCGCGTCCCAACCATCGGTGGTTGCAAAAAACCGATCCACTCCATCGGGTCCGAAGGCACGCAGATAACCCTGCACAACCACGTCAATATAACTTAGCAGCAGCGGGTGGTGGTTGCTGGGTGCGGTATGACGGTCATGCGGCACCGCATAGACGGCAATTTCAACGTCATGGGTCAGGGGGTGTGTCACCGCCTGCGTGGCAGGCACCCGATCATAAGCCCATTCCCGTTCATCCAGCGCCGCCCAGTCGTTTTTCGGCACATGAGCTATCATCCCCTCAATCTCACAATCCGGGTCCGGCACTGCTGTCAGAAAGGCCACCGGGCGCAGATCGGTATGGCGCCAGGCGCGCCGCCATCCCTTTAACCGGGCCGGGTGCGGATCGGGGAAATCATGGGTCGAAAGGTTCACAAGGCTGCCATAGCCAAAGAAATAAGGGTCCGCCATGCGCCTACATGTCCTTCTAAGCGATTGATGTATGTCAAACCGCTTTTTTGCCAGACATGCAATAAGGTCCCACCTTGAAATTTGGGAGGCCAACATGCGGATTACCAAACGGACAAACATAGCAGTGCGCCTTTTGATGTATTGTGCGGCGCATCAGGATCGATTGGTGACAAAGGCCGAGATTGCGGATGTGTGCAATATCTCGGAAAACCATCTGGCACAGGTGATCAATCAATTGAGCCAGCTAAATTACCTGAGCACCCAGCGCGGTCGCAATGGCGGTATGTCTCTGGCGCGCCCAGCTGACGAAATTCGCGTCGGGTCGGTTTTTCGCCATGTCGAGGGCGCTTTACCGATCGCCGAGTGTTTTGCCGATGCCGACAATACTTGTCCACTGACCGATGCGTGTCGGTTGCGGGTGGCGCTTAGCGACGCTGCCGAGGTTTTCTATGCCTCGCTGGACGAGATCACGCTGGATGCGCTGGTCTGTGACAACGAACAGCTGTTGCAAATCCTGCAACCGGTGGCCTGCGTGCGCTGATCCTAGTCAGCGGCGCGCAGAATGCTGGCCGGGCGTACCGCCAGTGGGCGCAGGGCAAAGACCAGACCTGCGCCCAGTGTCACAAGGATTCCAGCCAGCACGATACCCAGGGCTGAACTCCAGATGACCGTGAACCCGGTGTCAAAGATGTATGTGGCCACAGCCCAACCCCCTAATATCCCGGTCAGCAGGGCGACACATCCGGCGGCCGCGCCCAGCAAGATCGAACGCAGCGCAAAGCTGAGCAAGATGCGCCGCCGGTCTGCGCCCAATGTCTTGAGGATCGCAGATTCGCAGCGGCGCGCGGTTTCGCCTGCTGCGGCGGCCCCAATCAGGACCAAGAAACCGGTCAGCAAAGACACACCCGCTCCATAGGAGGTCGCCGCCGCCAGCCCGGCCAGCAGGCCTGAGACACGATCAATCGCGTCCCGCACCCGGATCGCTGTGATGTTCGGATATTGCCCGGCCAGGTCGCGCAGAATGGCAGCCTCGGCCTGTTCTTCGGCATAGACGGTGGCGATAAAGCTGTGTGGGGCTCCGGCCAGCGCCGAAGGGTTCATCGACATGATAAAGCCGATGCCGGCGGTTGAAAAATCGACCTCGCGTAGTGAGGTGATTTCGGCAGTGATGTCCCGGCCAAGGATATTTACGGTCAACTCGTCGCCTAGGGACAGGCCCATTTCCTCGGCCTCTTCTGCCGCGAAACTGACCTGCGGTGAACCGGAATAGTCATCCGGCCACCATTCGCCTGCCGTGACGCGGGTGTTTTGTGGCCGAGCGGCGGAATAGGTCACGCCCCGATCACCGTCTAGAACCCAGTGGTCGCCAGCTACCTCACGGGCAGGGCGGCCGTTGATCTGGGTGATGATCCCCCGCAGCATCGGTGCGCTTTCAACACGGGTGACAGCCGGGTCAGCGTTCAGCCGTTCGGTAAAACCGGGCATCTGGTCTTTTTGAATGTCGACGAAGAAATAGGATGGCGCCACGTCCGGCAAATTGCCTGCGATTGCATTGCGCAAGGTTCCGTCAATCTGGCCAACGGCGGCTAGTACCGAAAGCCCCAGCCCCAAGGACAGCACGACCGACGCAGCCCCTTCGCGCGGGTCCGAGATGGCCGATAAGGCCCATCGCAGGGCCGGGCGACCACGTGCTGGTTTGGCACCGAAACGGGCAAACTTGCGGATTGCCAAAGCCGACAGAGACAGCACAAGCAGCGCGCCGACCAGCCCTCCGCTGGTCCAGAGTGTCAGACGTGCCGAACCGCTGAACCAGGATGCTGATGCGACCAGCAGGACCAGCCCGATGCCAGTCGCCAGGATGAATACCGGGCGCGGGAAGGCGTGGGCCGAAGACAACGCATCGCGGAACAGGGTCGCGGCCCGCACTTCTTCGGTGCGGGCCAGGGGCCAGAGGGTGAACAGGAAGGCCGTCAGAACCCCGTATAGCGCGGCCTCGGCCAGCGGACGCGTATAAAGCGAGAAGACCGCCGGGACAGGTAATTGGCTTTCGATCAGCGGGGCCAGTAGCAGGGAAAGTAGCCCACCCAAAGTTATGCCTATAAGGATGCCAATACCGGACAATACACCGATCTGGATCATGTAGGTTTGCAAAATCGTCGCGCGATCCGCCCCTAAAGTGCGCAGCGTGGCGATGGTTTCGGTCTTTTGCCCCAGATAGGCCCGGACGGCGGCAGAGACGCCAATACCGCCAACCGCCAGACCCGACAGTCCCACAAGAACCAGAAAGGCGCTGAGGCGGGCGACGAATTCCGCGATCCCCGGAGCGCCATTGCGGGCATCGGTCCAGCGCATACCGGTACTGTCGAAACTTTGCTGTGCTGTGGTGGACAAGGCCGCAAGGTCAGTATCGGGTGGCAAAGCCAGCCGGTATTTGGTGGAAAACAACGTCCCCGGCGCCAAAAGGCCCGACGCCTGTAAATCTTCGGTTCGTACCAAAGTACGCGGCCCCAATCCGAACCCGTCGGCAGCCCCGTCCGGCTCGTGAATCAGGGCGGCGGTCAGGGCAAACTCTTGCGTACCAAGGGCAAAGCGGTCTCCGACGGACAGACCTAACCGATCCATCAGCACCGGATCCATGACCGCTCCGGGCAGGTTCTGATCACCATCCAGAGCGGCGGATAGCGTTTGGTCAGGGTCCAGCACGGGTGTGCCCAACAACGGATAAGCCGCATCCACCGATTTCACCTGGGTCAGCGCGCGCTGGGCTTCCTCGCCTTGCTGGACTACGGCCATAGAGCGGAAGTCGACCACTTCAGACACAGCCGTTGCGGTCTGTTCCATCCAGTCACGCTCATCCTCATTGGCGAAGCGGTAGGTGAATTCCAATTGGGCGTCTCCACCCAGAAGCGCAGCGCCTTCCTGGGCAAGTCCCGTCTGGATGGCCTGACGCACCGATCCAACGGCGGCGATGGCGGCAACACCCAGCGCAAGACAGGCCAGAAACACTCGAAAACCGCGCAGGCCGCCGCGCAGCTCGCGCCGGGCCAGACGGCCAGCCAGCCGCAGGCTCATTCCGCGGCCTCCTGCTGAACGTCTTCGGCAATCGTTCCATCTCGCAACCGCACGACCCTGTCGCACTTGCGCGCCAGACTGTGGCTGTGCGTGACCAGAACCAGTGTTGCGCCGTGTTTGTCACGCAGACCAAACAGAAGATCGACAATGGCGGCACCAGTTGCATCGTCCAGATTTCCCGTGGGTTCATCCGCCAGCAATATCTGCGGTCGCGGGGCTGACGCCCGGGCCAGCGCCACCCGTTGTTGTTCACCCCCCGACAATTGCGCCGGGTAATGATCGCGCCGATGGGACAGGCCGACCGCTTCCAGTTCGGCCTCGGCGCTGTCGAACGCATCCCTGTGTCCGGCCAGTTCCAGCGGCGTGGCCACGTTTTCCAGCGCGGTCATGGTCGGGATAAGGTGGAAGTTCTGAAACACCACCCCAATCGTGTCCCGCCGGAAACGGGCCAAGGCGTCTTCGTCCATTTCTGTCAGATCGTTGCCAAGGGCGGTGATCTTGCCCGCCGTCGCCAGTTCCAGCCCGCCCATCAGCATCAACAACGAGGATTTGCCCGACCCGGACGGCCCCACCAGCCCCAGTGTCTCACCTTTGGCTACGGTCAGGGATATGTCATGTAGGATTTTGACCCGCCCGGCATTGCCATCCAGCGACAAAGCGGCATTTTGGAGCGAAAGAACAGGTGTCGTCATAGGTCTTTCCAAATGAAGGCGGTCAAATGGGATATGGAGCGGTTCTGATGGTGCGCAAGGCTTTGATGTCGGTGATATTTGTTTGCTGCGGTTTTGGGGCCACAGCCGAACAGATCGTAATCGCAGCCTTAGGCGATTCCCTGACACAAGGCTATGGGTTGCCGGAAGAGGACGGGTTTGTACCGCAGTTGGATCGGTGGTTGAGGGCACAAGGCGCGGATGTGCGCCTGATCAACGCCGGTGTATCCGGCGATACCACAGCCGGAGGCGCCGCGCGCGTGGACTGGACTTTGACACCGGAAGTGGACGGCATAATCGTGGCGCTGGGCGGTAATGATCTGCTGCGGGGGATCGATCCGGCAGTGTCGCGCAGTAATCTTGAGGCAATTGTAAAAGTGGCAGACAGCTCGGAGGTCGATATCCTGCTGGTCGGCATGCAAGCGCCGGGGAATTATGGGGCGGACTACAAAGAAGCGTTTGACGCGATCTATCCCGACTTGGCGACAGCGTATGAAACAGGTTATGCGCCCAGTTTCTTTGCTGGGCTGACAGCCGGGGGCGATCCGGACGCCGCCCGCAACTACATGCAATCAGATGGCATTCATCCGAATGCCGCAGGTGTGACCTTGATCGTTGAGAACCTAGGTCCATACGTGTTGGAGCTTGTGAACGCCACCCGGCAGTGATCAGACGACAGTGACCACGGTGCCGATGGGCACACGCTCATACAGATCGACCACATGTGAATTCAGCATGCGAATACAGCCGTTGGATGCTGCCCGCCCAATGGTTTGCGGCTGCGTGGTGCCGTGAATGCGGAAATAGGTATCGACACCGTTCTGGAACAAATACAGCGCCCGCGCCCCCAATGGATTGTCGCCTCCACCGGGTTGGACATAGTCATTGTCCTTGAACTTGGCATATGTGACGGGTTCGCGTTCGATCATCTCATCAGTCGGGCGCCAGGTCGGCCACTCCTTCTTGACGTCGATCGTGGCGGTGCCGGTGAATTCCAACCCCGCCTTACCCACCCCGCACCCATAGCGGACCGCCTTGCGCGGTTCGGTAACGTAGTAGAGGTAGAAGGACCGGGGAACGACAAGCAACTGACCCGGCAAAAACTCTTTCTTGATCCGCACGTATTGCGGCGTGGGATCGTATTCGACAGCTTTTTGCTTTGCGATTGCAACACCGGGCAAAAGGCTGGTGGCAGCAGTTGCTGTCAGGAAAGTACGGCGCGTGAACATGGCAGCTCTCTTCAACAAAACACAAAATTATTGACCCTAATGTCGGAATGATAGCCGATCTGGTCAATCGCCGGAGAGAAGTAACCTGTTTGTGATGTATTCGCCGGGACACACTTGCGGACGGTGGTCAAACGCGAAAGTGGTCGTCC
This sequence comes from Ruegeria atlantica, assembly GCF_013032005.1. GTDB lineage: Bacteria > Pseudomonadota > Alphaproteobacteria > Rhodobacterales > Rhodobacteraceae > Ruegeria > Ruegeria atlantica_A. Next base: position 73,526 of record NZ_WQBE01000006.1, on the reverse strand, counting down.
AGTAAGGAAAAGGGCAGAGAAATACTCTGCCCTTTCATTGACTTACGCCAACTGAATGTCGTCGGCGCTTTCGCGGCCGTCACGACCCGAGCGCAGCTCGTACGTGACTTTCTGATTGTCGGCCAGGCCGGTCAGACCCGAACGCTCGACAGCTGAGATGTGTACGAAGATGTCTTTGCCGCCATCTTCGGGTGCGATAAAGCCATAGCCTTTGGTTGTGTTGAACCATTTTACGGTGCCTGCGGGCATATCCGTTGTCTCCTGTTTAGTGCTGCCCACGGTGTTGCGGCAGCCCGGCGTCGTTGTCTGTATCGATAGACTGAGCGCCGTAGAAGGAGACAGTAGGTCGAAATAGAAAAACGTGTGCCCGTCAGATATGGCATTTGCACAAGCGCAGGGCAAGAGAGTGCTGAAGGCGATATCCTTCAGTAGGCAATTGGCCGTTCGGTTAAGGGCGAGTCAAATCTTGTAAATCTTGCTTTCCTCAGGAAACATTGTTCGGATCGCCTTCAGACTTTGGTCTGACAGAACAACGGGTCGTTGATCACTTGCGGCCTTTCCAACCCCATCCGATTGATTAACGTGTGGAAGCGCCTTTTGTTTGTTCTTGGCACTGGAAAGTGGCTTAAGTCTGCGAGACCGCCAAGCCTCGGACAAAGCTGGGAATCTGCGATTTTCCAGCTTGCTGGTTAGCCACCTGTTCAGTTTCTCAGTGTTTTCAAGCTGAAACACGTTTTTGACGTGGTTGACGCCTGCGCGGTCGATGGCATGTGCTTCTAGGCTGAGCGGGGAAAGGTTCTGGGTCGAGATCCATTTGGGCGCAAGTTCCTGCCAGGCAGGGTTCATGCCAACTTTGCCGAATTGAATCCATTCTTCAAAGTCGATTGTCGAGTTTTCATTCCAATCGGATTGATAGTTGTAGAGACAATCAGCATCAGGTCGAAAAAACCGATAATATGACCAGAGCATATCAACCGGATTACGGATGGTCATGAAATAGGTCAGCTTTGGGTGATCCGGGTACAACTCTGCCAGCTTTGCTTTGACATAGGGCGCCGTATCATGCGGGTGAAAATGCTCGACCGTTTTGGCCACATCGACAGCAAAATCACCGTCATCCTTTGAAAGAAAAGGGCCCAGATGTCTGCGGATTGATGTGGAACCACAGCGTGGCTTGGATATGAAAACAAGCCCCTTTGAGAAAAGCACTCTCACAAATATTGTCCTTTTGTTACTCGTCTGCTGCGGCTGCGATGTGACCAACAGTTGCAACCTGACCCACTTTTTTCCAATTGCCAAGCTGGTCTGACCTGGGTGATGCATCGTCGAACATCCAGTCAGGGTGCTTTGATCTGCGGTCTTCAGTTGGAAATCGGTAGTTCTTCGACAGTCATTCGGTATTGTTTTGACGCAACAAAACACCGTGGCAGGTGTTCGATCACTTCGTCGATCGGATCGTAAACAAGATCGGCTGCAGCTTTGAGTCCTGCCGGAATGTCCTTTGGCACACGCTCGCGCCGTTCAGGGGGCTTGAAGTCCAATCCAGTAAAGCGCGAGATGGTTTCCTGATATTCCCAAAGCGCGTCATAGTGAACGCACAGAACAGGGACGTCTTCATATGTCACCCATTCCTTGATCTGCCGCGCCTGCTGCAGCACATCGCGCTGAAACAGTTCGTCATAGGTGCCGGTGGCATGCAGGTGATGAAAATGCAGGTCGATCCAATCTGCACCGTATCTGTCCAGCGCGGAATAGACGGAAAAAGCGGAATCCTTAGCAGACCCAAAACAAAAAACGACCCGAGTGTTCTCGGGCCATGAAGAGAGGGGCTGAGGGTAATCGTGTGTCTTGTACACGCAAGGCGCGTGAAATGTTGCGTCGTCCAGCCGGGCGATGAAGTTCGATTTTTTCGCAGCTTCCCTATCAACGTCCCTTAGCGAATCTGCAAGGGCCAGAAAGGTCATTGTGCTACCTGACCGGCCATTGCTGGCGACGATGACGCAATTTTCCGGCGCGTTTTGCGGGATGCGCTTCAAACGCCGGGGGGCCAGCCTTTTGCGTACGCTGCGCATCCATTTGTCTATACGTGCTTCGATGAAACCGTTCATCGCGCAAACTTTTTGTGCTTCAACCGCTTGGGCTCCAGCGCATCTGGTCCCAAACGACGCTTCTTGTCCTCTTCGTAATCTTCGAAGTTGCCCTCGAACCATTCCACATGGGCATCACCTTCGAAGGCTAGGATATGCGTACAGATACGGTCCAGGAAGAAACGGTCGTGGCTAATGACCACCGCGCAGCCGGCGAAATCGACTAGGGCGTCTTCTAGCGCGCGCAGGGTTTCGACATCCAGATCGTTGGTCGGTTCGTCCAGCAGCAGGACGTTGCCACCCTCTTTCAACAGACGGGCCATGTGGACGCGGTTGCGCTCACCCCCGGACAGCAGCGAGACTTTCTTCTGCTGGTCGCCGCCCTTGAAGTTGAAGGACGAGCAATAGGCGCGGGAATTGACCTGCGCGTCGCCCAACTGGATGATCTCGGCACCGCCGGTGATCGCCTCCCACACGGTGTCGTTGTCTTTCAGGTCGTCGCGGGACTGGTCGACATAAGACAGCTCAACCGTGTCGCCTAGCGTGATGGTGCCGCTGTCGGGCTGTTCCTGACCGGTGAGCATCTTGAACAGGGTCGATTTACCGGCGCCGTTGGGGCCGATGACGCCGACAATGCCGCCGGGGGGCAGGGCAAAGTCCAGACCTTCGATCAGTTGCTTGTCGCCCATGTGTTTCGACAGGCCTTCGACCTCGATAACCTTGCCACCAAGGCGCTGGCCGTTGGGTATGACGATCTGGGCGCGGGTCAGCTTTTCGCGTTCGGACTGTTCGGCCAGCTCGTTATAGGCGTTGATCCGGGCCTTGGATTTGGCCTGACGGGCCTTCTGGCCCTGACGCATCCATTCCAGCTCGCGCTGCAGGGTCTTCTGCTTGGACTTGTCTTCGCGCGCTTCTTGCTCCAACCGTTTGGCCTTTTGTTCCAGCCACGCGGAATAGTTGCCTTCGTAAGGAATGCCGCGGCCACGGTCGAGTTCGAGGATCCAGCCGGTGATATCATCCAGAAAATACCGGTCGTGGGTGACGATCAGAATGGTGCCCTTGTAGTCGATCAGGTGCTGTTGCAGCCATGCGATTGTCTCGGCGTCCAGGTGGTTGGTCGGTTCGTCGAGCAGCAGCATGTCGGGCGCTTCGAGCAGCAGTTTGCACAGCGCCACGCGGCGTTTCTCACCACCCGAGAGGTTGGCGATGTTGGCGTCGTCCGGCGGGCAGCGCAGTGCCTCCATCGAGACGTCGATCTGGCTGTCGAGGTCCCACAGGTTTTCAGAATCAATAGAGTCCTGCAAGGCGGTCATTTCTTCCATCAGTTCATCGGAATAGTTTTCCGCCATCTCGATGGCTATTTCGTTGAAGCGATCGACCTTGGCCTTTTTCGCGGCGACGCCCAGCATGACGTTTTCGCGGACGGTTAGCGATTCATCCAGCTGCGGTTCCTGCGGCAGATAGCCGACCTTGGCGCCTTCGGCCGCCCATGCCTCGCCGGTGAAATCTGTATCGAGCCCCGCCATGATCTTCATCAGGGTCGACTTACCCGCGCCATTGACGCCGACAACACCGATTTTCACGCCAGGCAGAAAGCTCAGGTGGATGTTTTCAAAGCACTTCTTGCCACCGGGATAGGTCTTTGAGACACCCTGCATGTGGTAGACATATTGATAGGCGGCCATGTCGCGTCCTTTGGGTCGGGGAAATTGGGTTGAAACGCTAGATATCTAAGCGGGGCGGGCGGGGCAAGCTGGTGGTTTTGTGAATTTCTAATGGCGTCGAATTTAGTTAGATCTATTCGCTGAGTGGGAGCTAAAATGTCGAATTTGGCGGAATTGATAGCTGGCTGGGCCAAGCCGGGTTGTGTCGATTGGATTGGATTGCGACCTGAGCGCTGCAAAGAAATGCGCGCGGTTGATAATATTATGATTTTAGCCGACGGCCTAGAGGGCGACCGGGGTCGCGCTGGCAAAAGGGCTGTGACTCTGATCCAGCAAGAACATCTGGCGGCGATTGGTTCCTACTTGGGGCAAGGGCCGATTGCCGCCGACATCCTACGGCGCAACTTGGTGGTTTCGGGGATCAATCTGGCGGCGCTCAAGGGGCGGGAGGTGCTGGTGGGGGAGGCTATTCTGCGATTCACTGTCATCTGCGCGCCGTGCAGCCGGATGGAGGAGGCGCTGGGCAAGGGCGGCTATTCCGCCGTGCGTGGGCACGGGGGATGGTGCGCCGAGGTCATCAGGTCCGGACGGGTCCGTCTGGGCGATCTGGTGCAACCGGTTGATTGACAAGCCGCTTCAGTTCTGAACATCAGCAAAGGATGTTACGAAGCGCCATTCCATTTGCACGGCCCGGGCAGGTCGTTGGTCTGTTCGGCGGGTCTTTTGATCCGCCGCATCAGGGACATGTGCATGTCTCGCTTGAAGCGATGAAGGCGTTTGGGCTGGATCGGGTTTGGTGGCTGGTGTCTCCCGGCAATCCGTTAAAGGCGCGTGGACCTGCCCCGCTACAGCGGCGCATCAAGGCTGCGCGGGACGTCATGCAGCACCCCAAGGTCGAGGTGACGGATATCGAGGCGCTGACCGGGACGCGGGCGACGGCGGATACGCTGGCGGCCTTGCAAAAACTTTATCCGCAGGTGCGGTTTGTCTGGCTGATGGGCGCGGACAATCTGGCGCAGTTTCATCGCTGGAAGGATTGGCGGCTGATTATGGACAGCGTGCCGGTGGGGGTTGTCGCACGGCCGGGGGATCGGATCTCGGCACGAATGTCGCCTGCGGCGCGGCTTTACGCTCGATATCGCATTGACGGCCAAGCGCGGCATTTGCTGGGGCGGGCGCAGGCACCGGCGTGGTGTTTCGTGAATGTACCGATGGTCGATGTCAGCTCGACCGAGATTCGCACACGCGGTGGCTGGGATGGAGGGGTGTTGCCTGAATAGCCCCCATGCGGGCATAATCACATTCAGTGGTTGTTTGCCTGTGATCTCTGGGATTTTAATTGACCCATGGTTGATCGTATTTCGCGTCGTTTGTTTCTTGCGGGCCTTGGGGCCTCTATTGCATCGGGCTCAGCGCTGGCCGATGCTCCTGTCCAATCCTTGCGACCGCAGCTGCGGGGGGACCTGCCCAGCGGGGCCGAGCGCCTTATCCAGTCCGCCGGGTTGCGCGGAGAGGTTGTGTTTGCAGTCGCTGATGCAGAGACCGGTACGCAGGTTGAGGCGTTTGGCGGCGATCAAGGCTTGCCGCCCGCCAGTGTCGCCAAAGCGCTGACCGCGCTTTATGCGCTGGATGTTCTGGGCGCAGATTATCGGTTTGAAACCGCGTTGATGGCGGATGGGCCGATTGAGAATGGCGTGTTGAATGGTGACCTGATCCTTGTCGGGGGCGGCGACCCGTTGCTGGACACAGATGATCTGGCCACGATGGCCGCCAATCTGCGCGAGGCCGGAATCACCGAGGTGCGCGGGGCCTTCAAGGTCTATGACGGAGCGTTGCCCTATGTGTTTAGCATTGACCCCGGGCAGCCGGATCACCTGGGTTACAGCCCGGCCATCAGCGGCATCTCACTCAATTTCAATCGCGTCCATTTCGAATGGAAGCGCGCTGGTGCCAGTTATGACGTGAGTATGGATGCGCGCACCGCCCGATATACTCCGTCTGTGGATATGGCGTCGATGCAGGTCGAAAAGCGCAGTTTGCCGATATACACCTATCAGCCAAGTGCGCGGCAGGATCGCTGGACCGTTGCCCGCGGTGCGCTGGGCAACGGTGGCGCGCGTTGGCTGCCCGTTCGCAAACCTGCGCTTTATGCGGGGGATGTTTTCCGTACTCTGGCGCGGGCAAATGGCATTGTGCTGGGGCGCGTACAGATCACGCGGCAGACCCCGCAGGGCACTGTTTTGGTGGTGCATCAGAGTGATCCGCTGGAAAGTATTCTGCGCGGTATGCTGAAATACTCGACCAACATAACGGCGGAAATGGTCGGCATGACGGCTTCGAAAGCCCGTGGGGCAAATATGCAAAGCCTCGCCGATTCCGCCGCTGAAATGAATCGCTGGGCGGCCGAGACCTATGGTGTGACCGGGATTGCGATGGTGGATCATTCGGGGCTTGGCGATGCGTCGCGCGTGGCACCCGCGGATTTGGTTACCGCGCTGGTGGTGGCGCGCAAAGATGGCGCGCTGCGGCCCTTGCTCAAGAAATTTACCCTGGCGGACCGTCAGGGACGGCCGGTCAAGGATCACCCGATCAAAGTAGACGCAAAGACCGGGACGCTGAATTTCGTGTCGGGATTGGGCGGCTTCATAACTGCACCGGATGGCTCCGAATTAGCTTTTGCCATCTTTACCGCTGACGTTGATCACCGCGCGACCATTCCCCGTGCGCTGCGCGAGCGTCCGGAAGGCGCGCGCAGCTGGAACAACAGGTCGCGCAAGCTGCAACGCGCGTTGATCGAACGTTGGGGAACGTTACAGGGCAGCTAGGATCAGGTCGTGTGGCGCGCCCGTGCGCCACGCTCGATCGCTGCGGCGTGCAGACGGTCAATGCTCAGCTCGTAGCGGATTTCTTCCAGCAGGCGCAGTTCGGTTTCCGCAAGCGACCCGTCCGCAGCGGCCACATCGCAAGCCAGCGCATAGGCCGTTTCATTCAGCCGCTCGGGAAGGTTATCGCGGATCAGGCCGAAAAGTGCATCCAGCCCGTCCTCTTGCTCGAACAGGTCGAACACCGTCTGAGATACACGGCGCGTGCGGTCGATATCGTATTCGGCAAAGACAGGTAACATGTTGACGGCGCCTTCGATCTTGACCAGCTCGGCCGTGCGAATGGTTTCATCCGATGCAGAGACCGCGACCATGATCGCAACCAGGCAATCCTGTGGGGACATCGGGTGGGGTACTTGTTCGGTCATGGTGTCGTCCTGATTGGGCTTTTTGCGCTCGCACGATAGGAGGGCTGGCGGGCAGGTTCAACGGATTTTGCCCCTGACCGATCAGAGAATGGGCAACGGGCCGCGTGTTTTGGTCTGGCGCAGCACAAAATTGCTGCGCGTGTCGCGGACAAGGCCGGATTTCAGCAGCCGTTGCATGATGAAATGTTCAAGGTCCTCGGGCGTCTTGGCATAAACCTTTAGGATAAAGTCGTGGTCTCCGGTGATTGAGGCGCATTCGACGATTTGCGGCTCGGTTTCGACCAATCGCAGGAATGAGTTGATGCTGTCCTCTTGGTGATCGCGCAATGCGACGTGAACATAGGCAATGGCGTCCAGCCCGACCGATTTGGCCCGCACCTGCGCAATGTAGCCTGATACCACCCCGGATGCCTCAAGATCGCGTACGCGCCGCCAACATTGCGAGGCGGAAAGACCGGTTCGGTCGGCAAGGTCTTGCATAGACAGGCGGCCATTGGTCTGCAGCTCTTGCAGGATGGCGATATCAGCAGGTTGGATGGTTTGTTTCACAAATTGTCACCTTTCGATATATATTTGCCAAAATAATCAGAAACCATCGATTGTCCAAATCAAAACCTTCAAGTCGCGTGGCTATACTTTTCATGCGGAGGGAATGCAGATGCCAAAGTCGACCAAATACATCGCCAAAGTGGCCGATGAACGCGGCCATATCGCCTATACAGAAGAAGAGGACGCCGTTTGGGCTGACCTCTATGCTGCGCAAGCAGAGAACGTACAGCGTTTTATGGCGCGAGACTATCTTGAAGGGTTGGAAAGGCTGGACTTGCCAAAGACCCGCGTGCCTTCTTGCGCGGATATCTCGGAACGGCTGTTGGACATGACCGGCTGGCGGGTTCAGCCTGTGCCAGCGCTTATCGGGTTCAAGACATTCTTTGGCATGCTGGCAGATAAGGTGTTTCCCGCTGCGTCCTTTATTCGGTCACGCGAGGATTTCGATTACATTGAGGAACCGGATATTTTTCATGAAATTTTCGGTCATACCCCGCTGCTGAGCGATCCACGCTTTGCGGCGTTCAGCCATGCCATCGGCAAGGCAGGCGTGCAGGCTGATGACAAGGACTATGCCTGGCTGATCCGACTGTATTGGTTTTCGATCGAATTTGGGTTGCGTCGTCAGGATGGTGTGATCAAGGCGTTGGGGTCGGGGTTGGCGTCCTCGCCGACAGAGCTTGTCTATGCCGTCGAAAGCGGCATTCCTGATCGGGATCCGTTCGATGTGCTGACGATCCTGCGCACGCCTTATCGGATCGATATGCACCAGATGGGCTATTTCGTGCTAAACTCACCCGAGGAACTTTTTGCCGCCGCCGACCGCGATTTGCTGGCAGACGTGCGACAGGCACAATACCTGGGATTGTTGCCAAACAAGTTCCCGGAAAAAGCAACCGCAGCGGAGTGAACGGATCATGACACTAACAGGAGAAACCTGCAGCCTATCGGACCGAACCTGTGTGCCCTGTTCAGGTGGCGTTCCAGCTTTGACGCGGGATGAGGCGAACACGCACATGGCGGAGCTTTCGCCCGATTGGAATCTGGACGCTGATGCGAAAGAACTGAGCCGTCACTACAAGTTCAAAGGGTTCGCCAAGGCGACCTATCTGGCCAATCTTTGCGCGTGGCTCGCCGATCAGCAGGGGCACCACCCGGATGTCACCTTTGGCTGGGGTTATGTGGATGTCAGACTGACCACGCATGAAATTGGTGGTCTAAGCGAGAATGATTTCATCTGGGCGGCCAAACTGGACCAGTTGACCATATAGATCAGCCTTCCATACAGGAAAAAACCAGCGCTTTATTGACTCATGCTGCACCGGCACAATAGGAGGGTCCGGTCGGTTGCATGGGGTGACCGGCGCTGTTTTCCCCGATGGAGCTTGTCTAAAAATGTCTGAACTGCGTGAAACCGCGATTGCGTCCAAGGCCTGGCCTTTCGAAGAGGCGCGCCGGGTACTCAAACGCTATCAGAAAGCGGCTCCGGAAAAGGGATACGTGCTGTTTCAGACCGGCTATGGCCCGTCGGGTCTGCCGCACATCGGTACATTTGGCGAGGTTGCACGGACCTCGATGGTCCGTCACGCCTTTGAACAAATCAGTGACATCCCGACCAAGCTGATCTGTTTCTCGGACGATATGGACGGTTTCCGTAAGGTGCCGACCAACGTGCCGATGCAGGAAGAGCTGAAAGAAGACCTGCATCTGCCGCTGACCAAGGTGCGCGATCCGTTTGGCACTCATGCCGGGTTTGCCCAGCACAACAATGCGATGCTGTGCGATTTCCTGGACAGTTTCGGGTTCGAGTACGAGTTCGCCTCGGCCACGGATTACTACACCAGCGGTCGGTTTGATGAGATGCTGTTGATCGCGTTGGAGCGCTTCGACAAAATTCAAGAGATCATGCTGCCGACGCTTGGGCCGGAACGGCGCGAGACCTATTCGTGCTTCCTGCCGATCAGCCCGAAAACCGGGCACGTGCTGCAAGTGCCGACGCTGGAGCGCAATGTCGCTAAGGGCACGATCGTCTATCAGGAACCCGACGGCGAGAAGGTCGAAATCCCGGTCACTGGCGGTAACGTCAAGATGCAGTGGAAGCCGGATTGGGCGATGCGCTGGGCTGCGCTGGGTGTGGACTATGAGATGTCGGGCAAGGACCTGATCGACTCGGTCACGCAGTCCTCCAAGATTTGCCGGGCGCTGGGCCAGAAGCCACCCGAGGCGCTGAGCTATGAGCTGTTCAATGACGAGCAGGGCCAGAAGATTTCCAAATCGAAGGGCAATGGCTTGTCGATGGAGGAATGGCTGACCTATGCCGCGCCGGAAAGCCTGTCGTACTTCATGTATCAGAAACCAAAAACGGCCAAGCGGCTGTATTTTGACGTAATCCCGAAGGCAGTGGATGAGTATCATCAACAGCTGCGAGCCTATCCGGGGCAGGAGTTGAAGGCGCAGTTGAACAACCCCGTCTGGCATATCCATGGTGGTGATGTTCCTGCATCCACACTGATGGTGCCGTTTGCGATGTTGTTGAACCTGGCATCCGTTTCGGGGGCCGAGGACAAAGAGGCACTGTGGGGCTTTATCCGCCGCTATGCGCCTGAGGCGACCGCTGAAACGCATCCGGATCTGGATCAGGCGGCTGGCTTTGCCGTGCGCTATTTCAACGATTTCGTCAAACCCACACGTCAGCACCGCGCCCCGTCGGATCAGGAACGCGAAGCGTTGGAGGCACTGAAAACTGCGTTGGAAGCTTATGACGGCCCAATCGAGGATGAAGCGCTGCAATCGGTGGTTTATTCGATCGGGCGAGAGCGGTTCGATCCCATGCGCGGTTGGTTCACTGCGCTGTATGAGGTGTTGTTGGGTGCCTCGCAGGGCCCACGTTTTGGCGGCTTTATCGCGCTGTACGGCGTGCCGGAAACGATCGCGCTGATCGATAAGGCGTTGGCGGGTGAGCTGGTCTGATTTGACCTGATACCGCGTGGGGCTACTCTTTCAACAGGAGGTGGCCCCATGCGTCGAATACTGCTTGCACTATCCCTCAGCGCCGGTTTGGCCTCGGGCGCGTTTGCCCAAAGCGCCGAGATCGAGAAAAACATCGCGGCGCAGATTAAGGCGTTTGAGGCTGATGATTTTGCCACCGCCTTTACCTTTGCCAGCCCCAATATCCAGCAACTGTTTCAAACGCCCGAGAATTTCGGCGTCATGGTAAGGCGCGGCTATCCGATGGTCTGGCGTCCGGCGGAGGTTCGTTTTCTGGAATTGCGCGAGGTGGCCGGGGCGCTGTGGCAAAAGGTCATGATCACTGATGACGCTGGCAGGGTGCATATCCTAGACTATCAGATGGTGCAGATGGACAACGGTTGGAAGATCAATGGCGTGCAACTGCTGGGCAATTCTGATCCGGCAGCTTGATGCAACACCACCGTCACGGTGATATGAGCGGCGGTTAATTCCTTTTCGGTACTCAGGCTTTTGCGTTCGGGGCGTGTGTCTCCGGGCACTGGGTTTATGCGCGCTGATGCGGCGCGATTGGGAAAGGGATTTCTATGAACAAGGCAATCACCGACGGTATCGTGTTCACGCCGCCTGCCTTCGCAAATGGTTTGAATGTGTGGTCCAGCGGCGACGGGACGCCCGGCTCGCCTACCTATGACGGATCTGGCACCGGCGCATTTGTTCCGGCGGATGCGGATTTTGCGGGCTGTCTGGAAATCCTGAAAGTCAGCACCACCCAGCGCCTGCGTTACATGGGGCAGACGCCGTTGCTGCCGGGCTGTTACCTGCAAATCAAGGCTCGGGTCAAAGCCATCAGCGGCCCGCTGCCCGAGGTACGTATCGCCGGATGGGCTGGCGGTGCCGGGGATGTTCAGGTTACCGGTGTGGTAGAGCAAGGCCCCGCCACACAGCTTTCGGGCTATGGCACAGTGCATGAGATCACCGCCATAGTCGGCACCGGCCAGCGTCCTGGCGTGGATATGCCATGGGGTGTACAAGCCCTTTACGGGCATTTCGGTCTGGATATCGACGGCGCAAATGGGGCGGTTATCCGCGTTGATGATATCGAGATTTCGGATGTCACCGGCGTGTTCCTGCGCAATCTGATCAGTCTGGTCGATGTCCGTGATTTCGGCGCGGTCGGGGATGGCGTGACGGATGACTCGGCCGCGTTCGAGGCCGCGGATCAGGCTGCGAATGGTCGTCGTATTTTCGTGCCCGAGGGGACCTATCTGTTGGCGCAAAACACGTCGGTGGTATCCGAGATCGAATTTGAAGGCACCGTAACGATGCCGGATGACAAGATGCTGCTGCTGACCAAGAATTTTGATCTGCCGACCTATATCAATGCGTTTGGTGATGAAATGCGGGCCTTTAAAAAGGCGTTTCAGGCGTTGTTGAACAATTCTGACCATGAATCGCTGGATATGGGTGGGCGCAAGGTATCGGTAACCGAGCCCATCGATATGGCCGCTGCTGTTCCGAACCGGCAAACCGGATTCTCGACGCGCCGTGTGATCCGCAACGGACAGTTCGACGTCAAAAGCAGTACGGCCTGGGATACCGAAACCTTTACATCGGTCGCGACCTACAACCCGAACGATCCCACCCGGTTGGTGAACGTGGCGAATGTGGCCAATATTCCGGTTGGTTGTCTGGTACAGGGGAGCGGGGTCGGTCGCGAGATTTACGTGCGTTCGAAGAACGACGGCGCGGGTGAAATCACGCTCAGCGCGCCGCTCTACGATGCGTCTGGTACGCAGACATTCACGTTCCTGTCCTTCAAGTACCTGCTGGATTTCAGTGGTTTCAGCACGCTGCGCAAATTTGGAATGGAACAGATCGAATTCCAATGTAACGGCCGCAGCAGCGCGATCCGTCTGGCCCCGTCAGGCAGCACCTTTGCATTGGCGAACTGTTTTGTCAGCCGCCCCAAAGATCGCGGGATCACGTCTATCGGTACCGGTTGTCAGGGCATGTTGATCGATACGTGTCAATTCCTGTCCACCGAAGAATCCTTTAACGTCCCAGACCGTTCTTCGATCGCGCTAAACGCGACGGCCAACGACGTCAAACTGCGCCACAACCGGGCCGTACGGTTCCGCCACTTTGCGGTTCTGGGTGGCACCAACAACATGATCCTCGGCAATCACTTTTTCCAGGGCGACAGCATTCCACAAGGTGTACGCAGTCCTGGATTGGTCATGATCGGCACTTACAACAGCTCGACAATCTCGGGGAACTATATCGACAATTGCTCGATCCTGTGGACCAACGAACGGGACGCAGATCCGGTTTACACAACCGGGTTTTCCTTCAGCTCGATGGCCATTACCGACAATATTTTCTATTCCAGCGAGGCCCCACCCTGGTTCACTTACCTCATTGTTCGTCCCCATGGTGCAGGACACTTCTTGAACGGTGTGGTCGTGACAGGAAATAAGTTCCGCGCAACAAGTGGTGGTATCACGCGGGTGGAACGGGTGGATACCTCATTTGCCAGTATGAACAACTATGCGCATCGCAATGTGATGTTTGAAAACAATACCTTTCACGGCGTTGACCGAAAAGTTGCGAACCCATTGCGGGTCAAGCATACGCAAGGAACCGCAGCGCAAGCCTGGTCCGTTCAGACAGCCGGAGAGCTGCCTTTCGGGGGCTATGCGCGTAGTTGCGACGCGGTTACGGCATTGGGAGCTTTGAGAAATACATTCGGCGCGGTGACCTATGCCACCCCCTATGTGCAGTTAGAACAAGGTGCGTCGAGAAACGCGATCAACCTGCGCTGGCCCGAGGCGGTCCGCGGAGAAGTCTCGACCCGCATTCGTATGGAAAGCTGACAACTGGGATGGCCACCCTTTTGCAGGGTGGCCATTTCACCGGTCTCAAAACTCTTCCCAAAGCGCGATTTTCAAACCGGTATCGTTGCGGGCATCGTTGCGTTCAAGGCCCAGCACCCAGGTGGGCCCTTTGTCGCGCGCACGGATCATGACCGAGGGCCTGGCCCTCCAAAATAACGAGTGTCCAGAGGTATAAGCCGTTTCCACCTGTATCAGAGGATTGAGCAATCGATCTGACGAAAGGCCCGCCGTGATATCCAGTTTGCGATAAACCGCGTCATGTGTGCGAATTTCCAGGGCCGTGTCGACCGCAACCCAACCGTTGCCCCAACCGGTTTGAAACCCTTTGCCATAGGACAGGGTCAGTTTGTACATCGCCCAGGCGTCCAGTTGCTTGTGGTGGGCACCGGCCCCGAACTCGGCCGCGAAACGCCCCCATTTGTTGAGATCGGCCACGGGAACCCGGGCAAACAACAGGGCGTGGCCGTAGAAATCCCGGCTTTGTTCGAAATCTACCCCGATTGTGAGGTTCGGCCTGTATCCGAATTCAGCATAAAGCGCCGTTTTGTAATCATAGCTGCCGTCACGGTCTTTGAATGCAGTGACCGAGGCCGCGGTGAACGCTGCGTCCTTCTCACGCAGCCATGCGCCGGGCCAAGCCGGGGCTGCGGCAAGCAGCAATACCAGAAAAGCGAGAACCCGGAACATGCACGCAGTTTCCGCAAGCATGGTTAACGGTTGGTTAGTGTTTTGTTTATTTTCTGGAAACCAATCCAAGGCGACGTGTCGTTCAAGGAAACACAAGACCTTTCCAAATCCTGTGTTAAGCTTGCAAAAGAAAAGGGAGATTCCAGATGCCGAAGATTTCCAAGACCGCGAGCGTCCAGACTGTCATCACCACTTTTGAGATGACACCGGGCACCTGCCACGATCTGTTGGATGCGTTGACCGACGCCTACGCCGAGTTTATCTCGAAACAGCCGGGATTTGTTTCCGCAGGGCTGCATGTGAACGATGCGCAGACGCGGATTGCCAACTATTCCCAATGGAACCGTCGTGAGGATTTTCTGGCAATGTTGCGAACGCCGGAAATGCGCGATCGCAATCGCAAGATCAACGAGATGTGTAAAAGCTTTGAGCCGGTGATGTATGACGTGGCCGAAACTTTTGGCAGTTCCTGACTTGTATCAAAACCTTAATCGATAAAATCAGGTATGGTGGCTGAAGAAAGTAGAGGCTCACCATGTATCACAACATTCTTGTTCCAATTTCATTTGATGCCGATCGGGATATCTCCGGCCCGCTGAAACTGGCCGAGATTTTGGCAACACCAGATGCTCAGGTGACACTGCTGCATGTGGTCGAGCATATTCCGAACTACGCGATTTCCTACATGCCGCCGGAATATCTGACCGCGGCCCGCAAGGCGGTCCAGGGCGAGCTGGATGAGTTGGCGGCCAAGCTGTCCAATGCGACGGGTGTGGTGATCGAAGGGCATTCTGGGCGCACCATTCTGGACTGGGCGGAATCCCACAAGCCTGACCTGATCATCATGGCCTCACACCGGCCTGGCATGCAGGATCTTTTGTTGGGCTCAACCACAAACCACGTGGTCCGTCACGCCGCCTGTGCGGTTCACGTGGTGCGTTGATCAGGCCGCAAATCGTTGGGGGCAAGGCGCCAGGCCTTGCCGAACCCTCCGTTCAGAACGGCGTCTGAAATGGCGAAACGCACAAAGCTGAAATCGGTGAAATCGACATAGAGTTTCGATTTGGGTCGCAAGGTCAGATACCGCGACCGCAAGCTGGCATGTTCGGCGCTTTCACGGGCAACGAACGTGGCTGTGGCATGCAATGTCAATCGGGGATGGGTCAGCGGGTCGCCGGTGTTGCCGGGTTCTCCGATTAGCAACGCGCAGACCGGATTGGCACGCAAGGCGGCTGTATGATCCGCCAATGTCGAAATCAGGGTCATAGGGCTGCCCGCGTCATCCGTGGCCAGGGCGATGCGCGACACCGAAGGCACCCCTAAGTCCGGTCGCAAAGTGGCAAGCGCACCATAGGTTGCGCCCTCGATCAGATCACGAGTCAAACATCGGGCGGTCTCATCGACCGGGTGAAATGGGCTGGATTGGCTCATGATGTGCGTGGTTCTAGCTGTTTGAAACACGCAAAAGATACCCCCTATGCCCTCCCTGTGCGAGGGCTTGTTTCCGGGTCAATTGGGGTCTCGGTTTCGCCACAAATCGAGGGTAACAGAGGGACATGCAGTTTAGAAAACCCACCCCTGAAACGGAATCTTCTGTCCCCAAGGTTTCGCGGCGTCAAAAACGGGCTGAGGCGCAGCGGAAACGCGCATTATCCCCGGTTCGAATTTTCCTCATGGTCCTGATGCTGCCGGTGACGATTATGGGTATCGTCGTGGGGGTCTATCTGCGGACGTCTGAGTATAGGCACGAAGAAGCTTTGCTGCACCTGATTGCCCTGGCCGGGTGCGGCGCGATTGAAACCATTGTGCCGGGGCCATTCGTTGAGGGCGGCCCAGGGTATCACCCGCGCAATGACCCCGATGGCGATGGTGTGGCCTGCGGAACGCAAAGGTCGATTTCCGGGCAGAGCGCAGTGCCGCAACCAGCTGAAACGCCCAGATCGCGGACAGTCGGCAACGCCAAATTCCTGCGGCCTTGACCCCAATTCTAACAGAATCCCCGTGGCTGTGGTACACTCCGCCGGACGCGCCGTTTTGGCCGTCATTGGGGGATTTCGCCCAGATAGCGAGGAAAATCATGTTTGCACGTATTACTCAGTTCAAGATGAAGCCCGGAATGCGGGATGCGGCCGAGGCAAAGATGAACGAGCTTAAAGATCAGATTATGGGCATGGAAGGCATGCACAGCTTTACCAATGTCATGAATGAGGACGGTACCGGTTTTGTTGTGGCCGTGGTTCAAAGCGAGGAAACCTCGAACGCCAACGCCCCCAAAGTGGCGGCGCTTTGGGGACATTTTGCCGAATTCCTAGAAGGCCCGCCATCACCGGCCGGGTTCGACGTGGTTGTCCATTGGGATAAAGGATAGGTCCGCGTATTCAGGGCCAAATTTCTCAACTCTAGTACCAGACTTTTTCAGGAGGAATGTTCAATGAACTTTTCGAAATGCGCAGCTATGGCTTTGATCGCAACCCTGTTTTCCGGTGCGGCCATTGCCGACACATCCAAAGATTTCCTGACGGCGACCAAGGTGTCCCAGATTAAGGATATGGGCGCACAGCAAATGGACGGGGCGTCGATAGAAAAGATCGTCTCGGGGAACACTCTCAAGAGTTCCAACTGGACCTGGACTTTTGAAAAAGATGGAAAACAATCTTCGACGGCAAATGACGGGTCATGGACGGACAAAGGCACGTGGTCCGTCAAAGGCAATGAACTCTGCCGGGAATCTGATACCTCTGGTAAGGGTGAACTCTGTTCGAAGGTCTATTTTATGGGCCGCGACCTGAGATTCACTGACGGCAAACGCAACTTACATGATTGGTGGGTCAGCTACTAAACGCATGGCAAGATAGTAAGCGAGAGGATTGATCTTCTCGCTTGCTTTCAGTTGATCCTGCAAGCCAAGATCGGGCCATGACCCGTGATGAATTCAACAGCTTTTGCGCCAGCCTCAAAGCCACCAGCCATGTGGTGCAATGGGGCAATGCGGATGTGTGGAAGGTGGGCGGCAAGGTCTTTGCGATCTGCGGTTGGAACGACGGGCGTGATGCGTTCACCTTCAAGGCCACCGATCTGGCTTTTGAGGTGCTGGGTGATGAGCCCGGCATCCGCCCAGCGCCCTATCTGGCATCGCGGGGGATGAAGTGGCTGCAGGTCTATGAGGAACGCGGGATGAGCGATGCTTCCCTGCGCGAGCATATCGTGACGTCCTATGATCTGGTCGTGGCCAAGCTGACCAAGAAGGCGCGCGCCGAATTGGGCGTCTAACCTTTCATCGCGTGCAGCAATTCCAGCAGACGTTTTCGGTCGTCATCATCGGCGTAATCTCCGATCGCCAGACGTTGGGCGATGTTCAGGCGCAGGCGTTCGTGCTGGGTACGCACTTCTTCTCCGGCGGTTTCCGCCAGAGTTTTCATAATCGCCGCTACGGCCTGCTGGCGCTTGGTGGTGGGGTTGGCGATGTAATCGACAAGGCTCTGCTGCCCGGAATCGAGGATGTTTTCGGCCAGATCGCGCAGCTGCTCGCCATTGGGCAGCAGTGGGGCAGGGGCATCTTCTGGTGGCAGGATTTCCGGCACGCTGCGCGGAGACTCGGCCAATGCGTTAGCGCCGTCAACAAAGGCCTCGGTGATCATACGGGTGATCTTGATCGCGCGCGGGTCCTTGAACAGGGCCGAGGCGATGGCCACGCCGTAATCGGTATAGACCCACGGATTGACCCGCCGTCCGCCACGGCCCTTGGGTTTTGAGATCACATTCTGTGATTGCAAATCGGCGACCTCGGCATCGGTCAGCTGAAAGCGGTAGCCCTCGAACAGGTCCTTGTTGCGCGAGACGGCCTGATTGAAGGCGCTGACGGACTTTCCGTAGAACTGCGCCAGATCCTCGGCCAGCACCACACGGGTACCGCGAACCCGGTGAATGGCGCTTTGGACCTCATGCGTGCTGGGCAGGGTGTTTGGTTTCGTCATGGCAACCGTTTGGAATCACAATTTGTGATTTCAAACGTGGAGGAGTGCGCGCTGGGCTGCAAGGGTGGAGTGTGGGAGAGTTTGATACTTCACCGAGCGAAAATATCGCAATGATTCCAGAGCCGACTTGGACCGCATCAATTAAGACGAAGCGATCTGAGAAAAGCTCGGGCATTCGTGATAACTCTCCCACATACGGTCAATCAGGCGAAAACGTGGTGAAAACCCTGCATTTTAACTTATCTTCAGCATAGACAGCTTCAACCCAAGCGGGTTTCTTTCTTTTCAGCGATTTCGCAAACGTCTCTTCGCACAGGTTCATTGCATCCTTTTCGGCGGCTTCGCGGCTTGGTGCGCTCTTGGAATAGGCCCAGGTATGAATTCCATTTGTCGCGAAAGACCGATATTCATCAAAATTAATCTGCGACCACCCGTCGAGATAGTTGTATGCATCCAAAGCGGTTTTTGACAGGGTCAACTCTTTTGATTTTATGTCAAAGCCTGTAGGTACAACGGAAAGGTATAGGACGCAGTCTTCGGGACTTTCCGCTTTGAAGCGGCATGACCGCATCGCAACGTCCTGAGCTGTTTTCAAGTTGTGATATCCCCATGCAGCACCATTGAAGTTATCCGTTTTCTTTGTTGTGTTGATTACCACTGCACCAAAGAAATCAGCTTTTTGCGAGTACCTAACATCTCTCTTTTGTGAGCCTCGCAGCTTGACATCCGAATGATAAATGAGAGTGCGCCCAGAGTAGTCCGTACGAGGTTCATCTGACCATGCAGGTGCAATAGAAGTTACAAGGACAGTAAAAACCGGAATAAGAAATCGCATAGGTCGCCTTTTGCATTTAACGTAATTTTTCAGGGCGACTACCTCTATAGGTTGTTTCTTGGTGCTGCCTCAATGGTAAAAAGTGGCTTAGATATTCACCGCTTCCGCCTCTTCACATTCCCACCCCTTTGCCCCGGCCTGCCAGCCGTTGACCGACCGCGCGACTTCACGGCGTCTTCCGAGGCTTTTTCGACTGCCCACTGGCGCGCCATGGGGTCGTCGGCGACGGCCAGGTCGACCGCTTCCAGACGTTTGATCTCATCCCGGATGTTGGCGGCCTCTTCAAATTCCAGGTTCTCGGCGGCTTTGCGCATCTGGTCGCGCAACCCGTCCAAATGGGCCTCGAGGTTGGCGCCGTGCATCGGTTTGTCGATGGTGGCGGTGACGCGGTTCATGTCCACATCGCCTTCGTAGAGACCGGCCAGAACGTCTTCGACATTCTTCTTCACCGTTTCGGGGGTGATGCCGTGCTCCTCGTTATAGGCAAGCTGTTTGGCGCGGCGGCGGTTGGTTTCGTTCAGGGCGCGTTCCATGGAACCAGTGACCTTGTCGGCATACATGATTACACGCCCGTCGGCGTTGCGCGCGGCGCGGCCGATGGTCTGGACCAGAGAAGTCTCGGACCGCAAGAAACCCTCTTTATCCGCGTCCAGAATGGCGACCAGCCCGCATTCGGGGATGTCGAGGCCTTCACGCAGCAGGTTGATCCCCACCAGCACGTCAAAGGCCCCCAGTCGCAGATCGCGCAGGATTTCGATGCGCTCCAGCGTGTCGATGTCGGAATGCATGTAGCGGACCTTGATGCCCTGTTCATGCAGGTATTCGGTCAGATCCTCTGCCATGCGTTTGGTCAGGGTCGTGACCAGCGTGCGGTAGCCGTCGGCGGCCACTTTGCGCACCTCGTCCAGCAGGTCGTCCACCTGCATCGAGACGGGACGGATTTCGACCTCGGGGTCCAACAGACCAGTAGGGCGGATCACCTGTTCGGTGAAGACGCCGCCGGTCTGTTCAATCTCCCATTTTGCCGGGGTGGCCGAGACAAACACGGATTGGGGGCGCATGGCGTCCCATTCCTCGAACTTCAGCGGTCGGTTGTCCATGCAGGAGGGCAGCCGGAACCCGTGTTCGGCCAGCGTAAACTTGCGCCGATAGTCGCCCCGGTACATGCCGCCGATTTGCGGGACGCTGACATGGCTTTCGTCGGCAAAGACGATGGCGTTGTCGGGGATGAATTCGAACAGGGTTGGGGGCGGTTCGCCCGGCGCGCGGCCGGTCAGATAGCGCGAGTAGTTCTCGATCCCGTTGCAGACGCCGGTGGCCTCAAGCATCTCCAGATCAAAGTTGGTGCGCTGTTCCAGCCGTTGGGCTTCCAAAAGTTTACCTTCTCCGACCAGTTGATCCAGCCGGATGCGGAGTTCCTTTTTGATGCCGATAATGGCCTGCTGCATCGTTGGTTTCGGCGTCACGTAGTGCGAATTCGCATAGACGCGCACCTGCTTCATCGTGGCTGCGCGTTCGCCGGTCAGCGGGTCGAATTCGGTGATGGTTTCCAGTTCCTCACCGAAGAACGAGAATTTCCAGGCGCGATCCTCAAGGTGGGCGGGCCAGATTTCCAAGGAATCGCCGCGTACCCGGAAAGACCCGCGCTGAAACGCTTGATCGTTGCGGCGGTATTGCTGGGCGACCAGATCGGCCATCACCTGCCGTTGGTCGTATTCGTTGCCGACCTTTAGGTCTTGCGTCATCGCCCCATAGGTTTCGACCGAACCAATACCATAGATGCAGGAAACCGAGGCGACGATGATCACATCGTCCCGCTCTAACAGTGCCCGCGTGGCTGAGTGGCGCATCCGGTCGATCTGTTCGTTAATCTGGGATTCTTTCTCGATGTAGGTGTCCGATCGCGCCACGTAGGCCTCGGGCTGATAGTAGTCATAGTAGGACACGAAATACTCGACCGAGTTCTCGGGGAAGAAGCCTTTGAATTCGCCATACAACTGCGCTGCCAGCGTCTTATTGGGTGCAAGGATGATAGCCGGGCGCTGGGTCTCCTCAATCACCTTGGCCATGGTAAAGGTCTTGCCCGTCCCCGTCGCGCCCAGCAGAACCTGATCGCGTTCACCGTCCATCACGCCCCCGGCCAGCTCCTTGATGGCCGTTGGTTGGTCACCCGCTGGTGCGAACTCGGTATGCATAACGAATTCCTTGCCGCCTTCCAGCTTCAGGCGGGCGCGGACATCCTCAGCATTCATCTGGGTCTTGTCGGAATGAGCATAGGCCATAGGGGAAGATTCCTTTCGCGCCTGATTTTGATCTGTTTTTGTTCTTGTTCAAGGGGGCATTTCCAATTGCCGAAATTGCGACAATTGCGGACTTGTCCGCGCCGCCTGCCTGACGCATAAACATCCCTAGCCAAGTGAGTACGGAGAGGCGACATGCGCGCACGGATTTACCAGCCCGCAAGAAATGCAATGACTTCGGGAATGGCCAAGACCCGCAAGTGGGTTTTGGAATACGCCCCCGCGTCATCGCGCGAGGTTGATCCGCTGATGGGCTGGACCTCGTCCAACGACACGCAGACCCAGGTGCGCCTGAAATTCGACACCAAGGAAGAGGCGTTGGATTACGCCAAGGACAACGGGATTGATGCGCAGGTCAGCGAACCGCATAAGCGCAAGCCCAACGTACGCGCAGGTGGGTATGGTGAAAACTTCGCCCCGGGTCGTCGGGCACCCTGGACCCATTGACCGAAACCCTTGGAATGATCGACATCCGCGAAGTGGATCCCGGAGCGCAGGACATGCGCCCGATCATTCTAGCGCATTTGGCCCATAGCTGGGAAGCCACGCCCCAGACCTCGAACCACACCCTGGACGTCGATGCATTGCGAGAGCCCGGCATTCGATTCTGGGCATTATATGAAGCGGGTAAACCGCTGGGATGCGGAGCGCTTAAAGCCTTGCCCGATGGCACCTCTGAGGTGAAATCAGTGCATGTCGTGACCGCCGCCCGTGGCCGTGGTCTGGCGCGAGTGATCATGACCTACCTGGCTGACCTTGCCCGTTCAGAAGGTGTCTCGGCCTTGGTGCTTGAGACGGGTGCGACCCATCTGACGGAATATGATGCCGCGCGCAAACTCTATGAGGCGTTGGGGTATACCTATTGCGGACCGATATTTGGGTATGAGGCCGACCCGAACAGCGCCTTCATGCGCTTGGGTCTTGAACCCCGCCCGTAAAAACCGCAAGAAGGGCGCAGCGGTCCCTTAGCTCAACTGGATAGAGCAGCTGACTTCTAATCAGCAGGTTGAGGGTTCGAGTCCTTCAGGGATCGCCATTTCACCAAATCATCGAAATACCAAAGAAAGAAATCTTGAACACGTCCGTTGTCGCTGTACCAAGGTCGGTCGCAATTGTTGGAGATTACTTGGATTTCAGTGGGAAGGTGCTTCGCCATGATTTCGACCCGTGTTGCACTAGCGGGCAACGATACGTTCAAGTTCCGAGCGGTCAACTTTAGATGCGTGGCGTTTGTCCATGGGGATTTTGTGAACTGAAATCACATTGGGCACGCCAAAATCCGACGCGAATTTACGCCAATCCTGAAGGTGATCACGCCGCCCTTCGACACATAGCGTCGGTCCTGTCCCAGGGTTGATCAACGCGCAGCGCGCAACACCCGGCCATTGTCTTGCCGCGACTTCAATCGCAAAGGGAAAGAGCAGGCCCGATTTTACTTCTATTTCAGACCCCACCCGACCCCACAACCACAAGCGTCCCTCTTCATCCAACGTGCCGGCGTCTCCGGTGCGATGCCAGATGACGGCGCCTTCTATGATTTTATTTTCGCCCGAATGTGCGGGATCAAGATAGCCGTCATTCACGTGCGCCCCGGCGACCTGTATCTCGTTGTCGCAGATGCGGAGTATGATATCGGGAACCGGATATCCGACAAGAAGACCTTTCCCTTCGGCCATCTGTCGGTGATCGTGTTCCGAGATATCTGTGGCATCAAGGTGGGCAATCGGCTCAGCCTCGGTCGATCCGTAGACACAAACCACGGAAAGCCCGTTTCGGGTTCGCAACGTGTCAACAAGGTCCGGAAAAACCGGACCGCCACCCGTGAAGACCGTGTTCAACTGTCCTGTATTTTGGGTTTGGGTCAGTTTTTCGCAAATTGAGGGTGGAATGAGGGCGCGAGTAACTTGCTGCTTTTGAATCCAGCCCGCCAAGTGGGTGGGCGCAAGGCGTTCAAGCTTGCTCAGCCGCCAGTTTGGCATAACGGTGGTGCGCCCTGCGGCCAGGTTGATCAGGGTGAACACCGGAAAGGCCACCAAATCCCTTTCGGCCTTGTCGCTTTCTAGAAAGGGCGCAATGGCGTCGTGTTGCGCCATTAAAAACGCATGCGAGCGCGGGATGGCCTTGGGCTGGCCTGTCGTTCCGGAGGTGAATGAGATCAAGGCTGTGTCATCCGCCCGAATCTGATGATTGGGCGGCGAGCCAGGGCTTTCATTGGGTGTCAGAAGACGCAGCCTCCAAAGCTCTGGAATTAGAAACTTGAGCAAAGAGTACACGCCCGCTGCGCAAAACGCCTTGGGCGAAGTGGCCCGCGCAGCGTGGCGCAAACCGGCCAGTCCCATTGCCGGTTCCGGCAGCACAACGGTTGCACCCAACAACCACAGGGCCGCCAGGCTTGCATATAGGTCCGCGTCGACGGGCATTGCCAGCAATACGCGGTCGCCTGGCCTGATACCTTTTGCGTGCCATCGGCCTGCCAGTTTCTGCATGCGAGAGTGCAGTTGCTGAAAACTGATCTGACGGCCTTTGCCGTCCACTATGGCGGTTCTGTTCGGAAACCGTTCAACCGCAGCAGCAAAATGTGCTATCAAATCAGCCATTCAGCTTACGTCCAAACAGAGAGTATCGCCGGAATATAGTCGCCCCTTCTGCCGCACTGCGATCAGCGGACTTATTGTCGTCGTGGATCAGGGCATGGATGGCAGTGTTGCACCCCATCTCTGCAGCCGCTTTGTGAAACCTGTGGGCCAGATGCCGCCCTGCGCCCGGTTCCAGGCTTGCATAGGTTTTGAGGATCGCGGAACTGGGGGTGGGCCCTTCGGCATAGTTGGGAATGCCGAACAGAAAACCCGCCAAATTGCCATCGTGGCGACGCGCAAACAGGATCAGTTCACGCTTCATCATCGGCACGACAGGCAGGTACATGGCCAGAAACTCGGACTCGGAAATCGGTTTGTAAAACGCGTTTTCCGAAAACGCCTGTGCAGACAGCGCGAACACCTGGTGAAACAAGCCCTCGGGATCATTTCCATCCCACGCTTCCACCTCAAAACCATCGTTTTCAGGCGGTGCCACTGTGTCGGTATCCTCCAACTCTACACGGGCCGAGAAATAACGGCTGATTTCGCAAAATCCCGCAGACCGGAAGACTTCAGGTTCATGCGCTTTGTTGGTCGGTTCCATCAGGAACGGAGCGGAACCGTCGCTGTAGGAGACGAACCGGTAACTGTGCCAGGTGTCCCCTGACATCGGCCCAATGACCCGGTCGATGCCTGCGTTTCTGACCAGTTCTATACCTGTATCCAGAATTTTGGCACCGGCTTCGGGTGATTTGCATGAAAAGTCACCGAATGTTGCCGCTTGTACGCCCTCCCAATTGGGGCCGTTCAAGTAAACGGTCAGCTTCGCATCAGCGGTTTTGATTGTCTCTTTGGTCATGACGCGACTCCGGCAAAAAAACCTGCACCGATCGATCCCGCAACGGAGTACGCGTAATAGATCAACGGAAGGGCAAGGGCCAATACTGTTAACCTCAGAACCCGATCTTTTTTAAACCACTGCGATCTGATCCACGGTACGGCCGTCATGCAGATTAAAGAAAGCAGCGCCAGAATTGTCAGCGGTTCGGCCCAGCGTGCGGGTTCCGGGTTCAGCGTATTAGCAAAGTGTCTGATTAAGAATAATGTTGTGGCCACCACAAGGATCGCAAGGATTTTGCCCCGCAGCGCCAGAACGCTGAACCCCATGGCCAGCCCCATCGCACTGAGGCCATAAAACGATACGGCATTCCACCCGGTCGCATTGCCAAGCGCTAGCCATCCGAAACTGAACAACCCCAGAGACGCCACGACATCCAGATCCGGGTATTTGCTGTCACAGGGGGTCGATACCCGTGCCCAAAGATGCGTCGCCAGTACCAAAATAGGCAGGACCGCATTTTGAAGTGCAGTGACCGCCAGCAAGAGGAAAACGGTGATGACGTAAACCCGTGTGGCATGTTTGGTAAGACCCAGCCTTGCGCCCAGGATGCTGAAACCGCCGAGCGAGGCCAGAAAAACCAAGGCTATGGTCGCCAGCTCAATCAAGGAACTGTCGAAGTGTACGCTCAGAAAAATCAGCAGGCCGAGTGGCAGGAACAGGTTGTCAAAACCCCGCCAGCTTTGGGCCTCGACCAGGGTTCCAAAAGCAGCAACCATAACGCAGAGCATAAGGGTGTTCGCCGGTGGCAAGGCGGCCATGAACAGAAAACAGACGATCGCGATCAGCATCGTAACCACGAAAAAAACGACCGATCCCTCGACGCTTTTCTCACCATCCTCGACAATGAACCGCCGCGTTCCATACGCGGTTCCGGCCAGCGCGGCGGCGGCGTCTGCCAAGGTCAGAACCGCAATCGGCAAGATGTAGAACAACAGGTTGTCCCCGGCCAGCAGGAAGCAAAGCCCCACCGACAACGCGAGCAGGAAGTCACCATAGGATGTTCGCTCCACCCCATGCAGGGTCGCGCCAAGACCTTTCGAAAAACGAGGAAGGCGCAAGACAAGCATCACAAGCATTGTGGCGGCGATCAGCATGTAAACCGGCCAGCGGTCGGGAAAGATCCAGGGCAGCAGCAACGCAAAGAGCCCCGTGCTTACATGCATCAGTTTCCGCTGCACTTCGGCGTTCAGCCCTGCAGCTTTGGCCAGGTGGCGGATGACCATCATCACGCCGAGCAATGCCAAAACCGACCCTGCCGCCAGCAATATCTGCATGAGAATGGTCAAGGCCGAACCTCTTCGACCACGAAATCCGAATAGAAGAAGGCCAGATCGCGGGCCTTCTGCTGTGTTTCGATTTCGGTCAGGGTTTCAATCCTGTCCCGGTAATCCGCTGGTACACGGCGCGGCGCCATCATGTTCCAATAGACCAATCGTGCATTTGGCTCTGCCGCACTCAGGATCGCCCCATAGACCTGCTTGAACGTTTCAGGGGACATGTATTCGAAAATGTCGGACAGGTTGAACCCGCTGGCCTTTTCGCCCGTCGAGATGAAGGCCTCGAGCGAGCCAAGGCGAACATCGAGGCGATCCAATCGAGACCGGATAGTTTCATAATATTCCGGACGCCACGCCATCGGCAATGCGTCGCCATGGGTGCCCTTTAGAATCCAGTGCAGATAGGGGTTTTGCGATGGATCGGTCGCGACCCCGGCATGGCGCAGTCGGCGAGCAACATGTTGGGCCGGGCTTCCATCCACGTGCTCGAAAAACGCGCTGTCCCGCCCCATCCGCCCCATCACGAATCGCGAGAAGAAAGTGTTCAGCAACAACCGCCATCGAAACGTGTTGAATCGCGTGTCGAAAAAAACCTCGCGTGCGTCGGGGGTTCGGGGCGTGAACACGTCGTCGACGGTGCGGCGCGAATGGACCAGCGGTAACAGCCAAGTTCGAAAGATGCGAAAATACCGCTCGAACTTACCGACGCCGCCGATGCCGTGTCTGTCTACTTCGGACGCAAGGGTCTGCCAGAAGGTGTGTGTTTCCGCATCGGTTTCTTCCAACACCCGGTTCAGCAAAGCAAGCCGCCGCTTGCTTGGGCGCGAGCCTGTCAACTCAATGAACTCTGAATGCGTCAGCACCTTATACGCCGCGATCCTGAGCTTGAGGCAGGCGATCTGAGCCGGGGACAAATCCAGCACCACAACACGCGCGGGATCGAGTGTCAGCATGGCCAGCGCATTGTCTCCGGCCGAACATATCGACACCAGTGTCCGCCCCGTGCAATCACCCAATGCGGCGGTCAGGACGCCCGCATCCTCCCACAGTTGGGCGTACCGGATATGGTCGAAATCCGCCTTTTCTTCGATTTCACTGCTACGCATCGCACCGCTCCACTGCGCCGCTTGCCCCGTCGACAGACAGTACTTCTCCGGCTTTAATCCATTGTGTGGCCCCTTTTAGGCCAACAACGCAGGGGATACCCAATTCGCGCGCCACAATGGCCGAGTGGGACAACAAGCTGCCACGTTCGACAACGATGGCAGAGGCGTTCGAGAAAACGGCGATCCAGCCTGGATCGGTGTGGCGGGCGACCAGTACTTCGCCGGGGTTCAGCGCCTCGGTCCGAGGATCGCGGATCACCCGCGCACGTGCTTTGACCTGACCCGCGGAACAGCCCGTTCCGTACTTTGTCCGTGTGGCATCTGCTTCGGCCTCAATCGAATCAGACCAGACAGGCGCGATGGCAGGACCTTGGATTTCAATCCGTTCGGGCGGATCGGGGCGTTGGGATGAGGCCGCATCTTCGGCTTTGCGTCGTGCAACGATGCCTTTCAGGTCAGGCGACAGGTTGAACCCCTCGACCGCGCCAAGGACTTCATGCGTTGTTAGAAAGAACACATCTCTTGGTGTTTCAAGCAAGTCGCGCGCGGCAAATTCCCGACCGATCCCCAAAAACACACGGCGCGCATAACCAAAGATGCGCGTGCGTTCAAAGCGCAGGTTTTCGCGGTCGCGCACACGCGCCTGGGTCCAACCCAAAATCCATTTCGCAACATGTCGCTTGATCGGGCTCGCTGGGAACAGTGCCTTCCAATCCGGTTTACGGCCTTCCTGACGCCCGCCGGGAGGATGATCGGCGCAGGCGGCAATTGCCAGCAACAGGCTTGTCGGGTCGTCTTGCAGAGGGATGCTTTCCAGCTTTAGCTCTTCGGTGCATCGGTCTCCGAATTTTTCCAGATAGGATTCAACTTCAGCCTCGATCTGTGGGTGCGCGGACAAAACGGACAGCCGCGCGTCAGCTTTCAACTGTTCCGTGATACCGGCGGTGCGCACCAGATGGCCGATCCGGGCAATGCGCTGTGCAGGTTCGGCTGACACGATGTCACCCTGGCCAATCATCAGGTCATTATGCAGCGTCAGGCCGTCTTCACCAAGCCACTTTTGCAGCAGGTTGCGCGACCCGCCAAATGCGATCATGCACAGAAAATCATTGATCAATGGGGCATCCCACCGATCCAGCAGGGTGCTTTCGATGCGGCGGTATTCGGTTGCAAGCTGGGTCGAATTAGACGCATCTACGTCCAGCCCCGCCTGCAATACCCCGTTCAGCCTGTCATAAAAATTTCGCCGCGTCCGTGGCAGGCAGATGGCCTGCCAGATCAGCCCAGCCGCGACCTTGCCCAGCTTTGCGTATTCCACGATCCTGCGCCAACCAACCGAGGGGGGTGGGGCAAGGGCATCCGTGACCTCGCGCGGCATGGGTTCCGACACGCCCATCATCGTTTCCATATAGTCGCGGTTCAGCGAAAACCCCGGCAACAGGGCCAAGGCCCGATACCAGTTGATCAGGTTGTAATAGACACGCCCATCCACGCGCCCGAGCAAATTGTCGAACACCGTTGGATTCTGGTCGACCGTACGCTTGGAGACGCCCAACAACCTGACAAACGCGCGGTAGACCTGAGCATACACGTGCAGAGCAAAGGAATAGGTCAGCGGGCTAACGATACCGGGATAGCTTTCGACAATGTTCGAGTTGTCGAAAATCGTCAGCGTTGTGTCGGCCAAGGCCGCGGGGCGCAATGGCGTTGTGATTGGTCGGGCCTGCAGAATATGAAGCCCCTGTGCATCAATGGCCCATTCAATATCCTGGGGCAATCCGAAAAGCTCTTCGGCTTTACGCGCGAGGGCTGCAATGGACTGCGCGTCACTCACCATTAAATACTCAGGCTTATCCGGTGCGCTTTCAGGTGCGTCATCCGCGCCTATGATCCAATCTTCCCCGTCCGTCTCACCAGAAACCAACTGCTCAGCCAGACCATCAATTGCCGAAATTACGACCACACCGCGACGACCGCTAACCGGGTCGGCGGAAAATGCGACACCTGCAGATTTTGGATTAATCATGCGCTGTACGATGATCGCGGGTCCTTCGGCCTCGCCCCCGGATTTGACCGCGCGGTATGTCTCGACCGTCTCAGAGAAACCGGAATGCCAGACCTTTTTGGCCGCTTTCAAAACAGAGCCGCCCGAAACGTTCAGAACCGTTTCATATTGTCCCGCATGGCTGTGTTCCACACTATCTTCTGCCTTACCAGAGCTACGAACCGCGTAAGGCCCGGTTCCGAGTGTTTGCAGCGCGGCAGTCAAAGCCGATTGCAGACCGTTTTGAGCAATGGGACCGGATTTCCCCATACGGAATGCATCGCTGGTAATGACAAAAAATGCGGGCGGGGCAAAACCATGCTGCGTAAGATGCGATAAAGCAGCTGCCTTGCCCCCTACAACGGAAACATCGTTTGCATCCGATTGGGCGACGATGAAGGTCATGTAAGCGCTCCGATCAGGTACGGAAGGAAACCAGCTGTGGCGTAGCAGAAAAACACCCATAGGCCGGCGATTGTGTCCATCCGGTCTTGGGCTTTCACTGTCGGCGCCTGAACATAGCGTTTTGCTGCCAGACAACAGGGGATCAGGGCCAACCCGCCGATCAAGGCGCTTAACCAACCAACGCCGGTTGCGGCACCTGTGCCCACAAGCAGCGCATAGGATATCAAAACGCAACCCACCCAGATGCGCCCTGCCTGAGGCGGGCCCCATAACCCGGAATAGGTGTCCACGCCGGTGATCTCATTTTCGGGTGCCCACAATTTGCGGCCAATCTCAAGCACACACCCGTTCACGAAGGACAGCGCCAGAAACAACCACAGGAAGGGTGCCGCCTGACCTTTTGGCAGCCATTCGATGCCGGTCAGCAGCAAATCGATCAGAGGCATGATTGCCATATGGCTTAGCAGGTACAGAACCGGTCGTGCCTTCAACCAGGCGGGCGCGCCAAATTCGACGGTCATTGCCCCAAGCCAGATCCAGACTAAACCCAACAGCCACAAGACCGGCGGGGACCACAGCCAGGCGGCGGCAACAGACAAAGGCACGGTCAACAGGCCCCAGCCCAATACTTCGCGCTTGGATACCAGACCACGTGGAATTGGCCTGTCGGGCCGGTAACGTCGGTCATCCTCGGCGTCTTTGAATTCGTCACAGACCCGCATCTGGAAAAACAGCGCCATGGCAAGGATAAAACCGGCGGCAAATGCAGGCCATTCCGGCAGGGGGCGATCCGCCAGACGGGCGGACACACATATACTGGCCGCAGAAAACACAAGCAGCAGGGGCACGGTTTTCTTCAGCGGAAATCGCTCAGTCTGATAAATCCAGAAGCGGCTTTGAAAGCTCATCTTTGGCGGGCCAGACTTTCATGAGCGCGGGTGAAATGCCCTGCCGCGATCGCCGCGACGATGGATATTTCCCCACACAGGCAGGTTGCCGCGGCCACCTCAGCCAACGCTGTGCCACACCCGTTGCCCTTGAGGCCTAGTATATTCAGGGCCGCAGTCTGGCTTGGCAACCCGGTGCCGCCCCCTACTGAACCAACCAAAATGTTTGGCAACGTCACCGAACAGAATAGATCATCACCCCTTGGCTCCATTCTTGTGACGCCCATCGCACTTTCGGCCACGCAAGCCGCGTCCTGGCCGGTTGCTATGTAAAACGCGGCCAGCCCGTTGGCATAATGCGCCTGTGCGCCAAACTGACCCGACAGATGCGCACCCAGATTGGCGACACGCCCATAGGCCAACATCGCCTCGACCGTTGTGCCCAGCGTCTTTTCGACAATTTCAGCAGGAAGTGTGACCGAGGCGCTAACCTTTCGTCCGCGCCCTGTCACCAGCCCAAGCGCCGAAGCTTTCTTATCACCTGAGAAATTCCCTTCGACATACCAGTTCTCGAACTCGACCGGACAGTTGTCTGCAATTTCATGGCACATCGCGTCGGTGGCAATGGTCACCATGTTCTGTCCGGCTGCATCGCCGGTGGTGTATCGGCAGATCAGGAACACGACGTTGGTGTCTATGAACGGCTCCAGCGAAACTAGCTTGCCGTGGCCGGTGGTCGCCTCGGCCGCGGATTTGAGCATTTCGACATTTGAAACCACCCAATCCACGAATTGCCCGGCCTTTAGCAGGCTTTCAAACACAAAAGCCGGAGTGCGCAGCACCCCTTCGTACAAAACTGCCGTGCTGATACCACCAGACCGGGTGGCGGCACAGGCACCCCGGGCATATGAGGCGACCAACGCCGCCTCGGTTGTGGCGAGGGGAACGTGGAAATCCCCGTTTGCGTTCATTCCGTTCAAACGCAACGGCCCAATAACTCCAACAGGAAGCTTAACCGTCCCAATGAAATTTTCGATATTGGCACTGTAAATTTCTGCAGCGTCAAGCGTTGCAGGGTCCGCAATCTGCGCCTGATCTTCATCACCTGCCGTTGGTTTCAGCTTTTCCCAAAACCGCACAACCATTTCAGGGGTTGTCTTGCGCGATGGTCGCAAGGTCGCAAATTCGGCGTCGTTTGACGCCATCTGCTGCGGTATCTGATCGGCATCAAATCGAGCCTTGATGCGATGAAGCATCTCACGAACGTGAAACGGAATTATCAAAAGTACGCTCCGGTATCTGTCCCGCAAAAACTATTGCAGATGCAAATCAATGTGTCTGCACGTTACCAAAAGGTCCGACGATATCCAGCCATATCTCCTTGAATCGAAAGGACCCCAACCGTGCGGCAGTGGATATGTTTGATTGCACTATGCGTGCTTACATGTGCATCGCCGCGTCGGGCGCGGGCCGAAAATCGACGCAACCGTGTCGCAAATTTCTATAGGATGTGCGCTTTGACCGACGGTGTGGTTCCCTAAAACTTGGTTTCTTCCGCGGATCATCACGGTTCTGGATTATTCCAACGGAGGAGACCTAAATGTCTGCGAATGAAGAACACATAAGACAGCCAAGTCTGGGGCTGGCGCTTGTCCCAATTGTGCTGACCCTTTTCGTACTTGGCCTGCAGCTTTTCTATTTTGGTGACTTTACCCCGCATATTCCGCTGGCCTTCGGGATCGCGATTACTGGGATCGTCGGTCTTATGCTTGGGCACAAATGGCCCAGCATCGAAGGGGGCGTATTCCACGTCATCAATATTTCACTACCGTCTGTTTCGATTCTGATCACGGTTGGCATGATCATTGGTGTGTGGATCGCAAGCGGCACGGTTCCAACACTGATCTATTATGGTCTGAAGATACTGTCGCCCGAGCTGTTTCTGGCCGCGGGCATGGTGTTGTGTTCCATCGTCTCTGTCTCGCTGGGCACCTCCTGGGGAACGACGGGCACTGTCGGGCTGGCCCTGATGGGCATTGGCGCCGGGTTTGGTATCCCGATGTATTGGACGGCTGGCGCGGTCGTCTCAGGCGCCTTCTTCGGCGACAAGATCTCACCTTTGTCAGACACGACGAACCTGGCACCCGCCGTGACAGGCACCAATCTGTTTGACCATATCCGTAACATGTTACCCACCACGGTTCCGTCCATGTTGATTGCTCTGGTGATCTATTTTGTTGTCGGGTTTACGTTGATCGACACATCGCAAGTGTCGTTTGACCGCATCCATGCCATCACAACCGCACTGGATGAGGCATTCTGGATTTCCCCGATCATGTTGTTCCCGGCGGTTCTGGTCATCGTTCTGGCGGTTATGAAACAGCCTCCGATCCCGTCGCTGTTTGCAGGGGCCGTCGTTGGTGGCATCATGGCCATCTTTTGCCAGGGTGCGGGTCTGCACGAAACGTTTACCTTCGCCAACAGCGGATATTCCATTGATACCGGCGTTCCCGAAATCGACCCGCTGCTGAACCGTGGCGGTATTCAGTCGATGATGTGGACCATCTCGCTGGTGCTGCTTGCCTTGGGGTTTGGCGGCGCGTTGGAGCGCGTTGGCTGCCTTCAGGCGATCATCAATGTGGTCATCTCGAAGGTGAAGACCTTCGCGGGCATTCAGACCTCGGCCATTTTGACTTCGGTGGCGACAAACACCGTTGCGGGTGACCCTTATCTTTCCATCGCCCTGCCGGGCCGCATGTATGCGCCTGTCTATCGGGCCATGGGGTATTCACCGTTGAACCTGTCACGCGCTGTCGAAGAAGGCGGTACCTTGGTCTCGCCCCTGATCCCCTGGAACGCCGGAGGCGCCTTTGTGATCACCGCACTTGGTCTTGGGATCGCAGACGGAAATTTTGAAAACCTGCTATACATTCCCCTTGCGTTTGCTTGCTGGCTGTCACCTGTCATCGGTATCTTTTATGCTATGAGTGGGCTTTTCTCGCCCAAAGCCAGTGACGAGGAAATCCACGCTTGGGAAGCCAGCGGCGAGCCTGTTGCTGAGTGGCACGCCTGATCAACCTGCACCAACACCTTCGGGTGTTGGTGCGTTTCACCCATCTCGGTTGGTATTGGGAGGAAATAGAATGAGCCCCAAGAACTTCATCCCAAAAGGGGCGGCCAGTTTTCGCATAGACCATGACGGGCCAGCCAAAGAGATCTATTTCCTGCTTTTGCCGAAACTAACCATGCTGGCCTTTAGCGCAGCTGTCGAGCCGTTGAGGATCGCCAATCAGGTCACGAACAGAGAGCTCTACAAATGGTATCTGATCACCGAAGATGGAAACCCGGTTCAATGCTCAAACGGAATTGAAATCACCCCGGACACTGCACTGCGAAACCTACCGCGCCTATCAAGGATGTTCGTCTGCTCTGGCATAGAACCGGCAGAAAGCACCAATCCCAAGGTACTGTCGTGGATCAGTCGCCAGAAGGCCTTTGGCTGCAAGCTTGGTGGTATTTGCACCGGTGCATTTGCACTTGCCAAAGCCGGAGCGCTAACCGGAAAGCGGTTCACCTTACACTGGGAAAATCACCCCGCCTTTATCGAGCATTTTGAAGGGCTGGAACCTTCTGCAAACCTGTATGAAATCGACAATGAGCTTATGACATGCGGCGGCGGCAATGCCGCGACCGATATGATGCTGGATATGATCGAGTCTGATTTCGGAAAGGATTTGGCCGTCATCGTTTCCGACATGTGCATCCATTTTCGGTCGAACAACCGCAAAACCCTCCAGAAATCAGCCTTTTCGGTGGCTTTGGGTAGCCGCAACCAGTACCTGATCAACGCCATGCAGATCATGCATGAGAACCTGGAGGATCCGTTGGATATCTCGGAAATAGCAGAGGCTGTTCAGATATCACGCCGCCAGTTGGAGCGCCTGTTCCAGAAATATGTCGAAGTTTCACCTGTGCAGTTTTACATCGAATTGCGAGTTGCGCGCGCTTATGCACTGCTCAGCGAAACCGAATTGCCCGTTACCGAAATCGCTGCGGCCACGGGGTTTGGCAGTGCGACCCAGCTTACGGTGCGTTTCAAAAAGCGTTATGGCGAGGCGCCAACGTCCTTCAGACGAGGATGGTCGGAAAAGCGCGAATAATATCCGCCAGTTTCAGTCGATCCAGCCGGTCAAGTTTGTCCCTTGACCCTGGGCTGCGAACGCTCTAGGCCCTGTCGTCTTTGCTAAGACATCTCGGAGACATGCGCCATGGCCCCCAGCAGCCCGTGGATTGGCATTGATTTTGGCACGTCGAACTCGGCGGTGGCATATGTGGACGCGGGTGCACCCCGTTTAGTGCGGTTCGACGCCGCCGCCACGACCCTTCCCACAACCTTTTTCTTTGATTTCGAAACCCGCGAAACCTTGATCGGCGAGCCTGCTAATCAGGCATTGCTTGAAGGGTTGGAGGGGCGATTTATGCGCGCCCTCAAACGCGTGCTGGGCACCACGTTGATGCATGAAAAGCGCCAGATCCTGAACCAGAGGGTGACTTTCGTCGAGATTATCGGATCTTTCTTGCGCAGGCTTCGAGAGCGGGCCGAGGCCGAGCGTGGCGTGTCTTGCACCCGCGTGGTCTCGGGACGGCCCGTGGTATTTCATGGCTCGGGCGATCCGCGCGAGGCGCAGGCCGAGGCTGATTTGCACGCGTGTTATGAGGCCGCCGGATTTACCGACATCCGGTTCTGCCCTGAGCCCGCCGCGGCTGCCATTGCGAACGGTGCGGCCGGGCCAGATGACACGGTTGGATTGGTTGTGGATATCGGTGGCGGAACGTCAGATTTTTCGGTTTTCCGCACTAGGCCCGCAGAGGTCGAGATTCTGGCCAACCACGGGTTACGAATTGGCGGTACGGATTTTGATCGTACAATAAGCATCAATCAGGTCATGCCCCTGTTGGGTAAAGGGTCGATGGTTCGAGATGTTTTTGGCAAAGGCGTGTCGCAGACGCCCAACGCGATCTTCAATGACCTTGCGACCTGGGAAATGATCCCCTTTCTGTACACGGCCCAGAACCGCCGCATGGTGGGCGATATGCTGAAGCTGGCCGAGTCCCCCAAGCGGTTAGTGCGGCTTGCAACAGTGCTTGAACACGAATTGGGTCACGAACTGGCCTTTGCGGTGGAGCGCGGAAAAATAGCCGTGAACTCAGGGGCGAATGATCCGGCCATCATGCTGAACATGCTCGAGACGGGGTTGACCGCGCAACTCAGTGATGTGTTGGTGGCCGAAAGCCTTGCCGCGCATGCCGCGCAGTTGGACACGGGGGCACGCGAAGTTCTGCGCCAGGCTGATTTGACTGCACAGCAGATCGACCGCGTCGTCTATGTCGGGGGTTCTAGCCTGATGGGCATCGTGCCCGAAACGATGCGTGGCGTTTTCCCTTCGGCCGAGCATTCCTTTGCCTCTGTCTTTACCGCTGTGGCCGAGGGGCTGGCCCTGGTGGCAGCGCAAGGGCTTGGGTAGGGCAAAGATCGCACGATTTGAAATGGACGGCGGTTTACTGGGGCCCGCTCACGTGGGGCGGAGCCCTTTAAGCCTCATCGTATCAAGTAAGTTGAAAAATATCTTGCAACCGGTTGCAAAGAAAATCATGGTATCCTCGAAATAAAGAATCGGGAGGCCTGCATGCTCAGAATCGGATTGCTTGGTGCCGGACGCATTGGTCGCGTACATGCACAGGCCATCGCTGCGCATTCGCAAAGCCAGCTGTGCGCTGTCTCTGACGCGATTTCCGATGCGGCTGAAAGCCTTGCCACTGAACAGGGGGCAACCGCGCGCGACTCGATGGAGATCATCGCAGACCCGTCGATTGATGCGGTCCTGATCGCGACGCCGACTGACACCCATTCTGACTTGATTGAGGCCGCTACACGGGCGGGCAAGGCGGTTCTGTGTGAAAAACCCGTCGATCTCAGCCTTGAACGGGCACTTGCCTGCCAAGCCGTTGCGGCGGAAACCGGCCAACCGGTGATGGTTGGGTTCAATCGCCGGTTCGATCCCAGTTTTTCGGCTCTGAAATCCGCAGCCGATCAGGGTGAAATTGGCGCGCCCGAGTTGTTGTCGATTACGTCTTTCGATCCGGCCCCTCCACCCGTCAGCTATATCAAGGTCTCGGGTGGTCTGTTCCGGGACATGATGATCCATGATTTCGATATGGCGAACTATCTGATGGGGCAGTTGCCGGTGCAGATTTCGGCCTTCGGCACCTCGATTGTCGATCCCGAAATCGGACGGGTGGGCGACGTGGATACAGCTGTTGTAACAATGACTTATGCAAGCGGTCAGATTGCGGTGATAAAGAATTCGCGGCGTGCTGTCTACGGTTATGACCAGCGGATCGAAATGCTTGGGTCGGGCGGGCTGTTGCAGGCCCATAACATTCTGGAAAACGCGGTAGTCAAGTCAACAGCCGACG
Organism: Ruegeria atlantica; assembly: GCF_013032005.1. Taxonomy (GTDB): domain Bacteria; phylum Pseudomonadota; class Alphaproteobacteria; order Rhodobacterales; family Rhodobacteraceae; genus Ruegeria; species Ruegeria atlantica_A. The sequence continues at coordinate 36,643 of NZ_WQBE01000006.1, read as the reverse complement.
GCATCACTGGGGCGAAACCGACCTATTTTTTCCTGGAACGCTATATGCCTGCCTACCGCGCAGAATGGGATGCGTTTGTGCAGGCGGTGCAGTCCGGTTCGTCAATGCCAGTGACGCTGGAAGACGGGGTTGCTGCCCTGGCCATGGCCGAAGCTGCGAACCGTTCGGCCCAATCAGGGCAGCCTGTTGCAATGGCCGATGTTTTGAAACCGGTTGCAAAATGAGCGGATATCCGGAAACTGGGGAAAGCTCCGCCAGATTCCCGGAGCGGAGGAGATTCGGCCGGTCCGAATAACTGGGGCTGCTGCCCCGGCAATAAAGACAAACTGTTTTTATGGGAGGAAACCAAATGAATAAGTTCGTAAAAAGCGCCCTGGCTGCCAGCGCGCTGGCGCTGGTCACCGCTACCGGCGTCGCGGCAGAGGGTGAGAAATACATTCTGGTCAGCCACGCCCCTGACAGCGACAGCTGGTGGAACACAATCAAAAATGGCATCGCCCTGGCGGGCGAACAGATGGGTGTCGAGGTTGAATACCGCAACCCGCCCACAGGTGACCTGGCTGACATGGCACGGATCATCGACCAGGCAGCAGCGTCTGGCCCCAATGGCATCATTACCACGCTGGCCGACCCGGACATTCTGGAAGGTCCAATCAAGGCAGCGGTGGATTCCGGCATCGACGTGATCATCATGAACACCGGCACGCCCGAAAAGGCGCGTGAAGTTGGCGCTTTGATGTATGTGGGGCAGCCTGAATATGATGCGGGTCTGGCTGCCGGTCAGCGGGCCAAGGCGGACGGGATCGGGTCCTTCTTGTGTGTGAACCACTATATCGTTCAACCCTCAAGCCAAGAGCGGTGCCAAGGTTTTGCCGATGGTCTGGGTGTGGAACTGGGCGAGCAGATGATCGACGCCGGTCAGGACCCCGCTGAAATCAAGAACCGGGTTCTGGCCTATCTTTCCGCCAACCCTGAAACCGACGCTGTTCTGACGCTTGGTCCGACATCGGCGGACCCGACCATTCTGGCGCTGCAGGAAAATGGAATGGCCGGTGACATTTATTTCGGCACGTTCGATCTGGGCGGTGAAATCGTCAAAGGCATCAAGGACGGCACCATCCAGTGGGGTATCGACCAGCAGCCCTTCCTGCAGGCCTATCTGCCGGTTGTGGTTCTGGCCAATTACCACCGCTATGGCGTCCTCCCGGGCAACAACATCAACTCTGGTCCGGGCTTCGTTACGGCGGACGGCCTGACAAAAATCGAAGAGTTCGCGGGCGAATACCGCTGATTTAACAATGCGGTGGGCGCAAGAGGAGTGCGCCCGCCGCTCACTCCAACACTCGGAAACCCGCGCGAGGGAGGACCACAATGTCTGAGACAGTTCAATCCACGGCAGGCGGTGACGAACGGATCAAAGAGATCTCGCCACTGCGTCGCGCCCTGATCCGCCCCGAATTGGGCGGCATGGTCGGGACAGTTGCTGTTTTCACCTTTTTCCTGCTTTTTGCTTTTGACAGCGGCATGTTCAATAGCCAGGGCATCATGAACTGGTCCATTGTCTCGGCGCAATTCATGATAATCGCGGTAGGGGCCTGTCTGCTGATGATCGCGGGTGAATTTGACCTGTCCGTCGGTTCGATGATTGGTTTCGCGGGCATGATGATCGCAATCTTTTCGGTCACGCTTAGCTGGCCGGTCTGGATGGCGATCCTGGTGACATTTGCCCTGTGTGTCTCAATCGGCGCGCTGAACGGCTACATCGTCATACGAACGGGGCTGCCTAGTTTTATCGTCACGCTGGCATTTCTGTTCATCTTGCGCGGTTTCACGATCTACCTGCCGCAGACTATCGAACGCAAAACCATCATTGGCGGCATCAAGGACGTGGCCGAAGGCGATTGGTTGGCGTGGGTGTTTGGCGGCAAGGTGTTTCAGGGCTTCTTTGTCTGGCTGGGCAACAATGGCCTGATCGAAACGTTCTCACGTGGCACACGTGAAGGGCAGCCGGTCGTCGATGGAATTCCCATGTTGCTGATCTGGGCAATCGGGCTGATCATCTTTGGCCATGTGCTGTTGACCAAGACTAAATTCGGGAACTGGATTTTTGCTGCCGGTGGTGACGCCGAAGCGGCCCGGAACTCAGGCGTGCCGGTGAATCGGGTCAAGGTGCTGATGTTCATGTTCACTGCCTTTTGCGCCACGGTTTTCGCCACCTGTCAGGTGATGGAGTTTGGTTCGGCCGGTGCGGATCGCGGATTGCTGAAAGAGTTCGAGGCGATCATCGCCGTGGTCATTGGCGGCGCATTGCTGACCGGTGGCTATGGCTCGGTCCTTGGGGCAGCGTTGGGCGCGTTGATCTTTGGCGTCGTGCAGCAGGGCCTGTTTTTTGCCGGTGTCGAAAGCTCGCTATTCCGGGTGTTCCTAGGTGTCATCCTTCTGGGTGCTGTGATCCTGAACACCTACATCCGTCGCATCATCACAGGAGAACGCTGAGATGACCGAAGACACCAAGTTCCACCACGGCGACGCGCAGGCCAAGAAACCGATTATTCGGATGGTCGACATTCAAAAGCATTTCGGTTCGGTGATTGCGCTGGCCGGTGTCAGCTTTGATCTGTGTTCCGGCGAATGCCACTGTTTGCTGGGCGACAATGGCGCGGGCAAGTCGACCTTCATCAAGACCATGTCGGGCGTACACAAGCCCACCGCCGGCGAGATCTTCTTTGAAGATAAGCCGATGCATTTCGAAGATCCGCGTGATGCGATTGCAGCGGGAATTGCCACCGTACACCAGCATCTGGCGATGATCCCACTAATGAGCGTCAGCCGGAACTTCTTTATGGGGAATGAACCAACGCGCAAAGTCGCGGGGATCAATTTCTTCGACAAGAAACTGGCCGATGAAATCACTATGGAAGAGATGCGCAAAATGGGCATCAACCTGCGTGGTCCCGATCAGGCGGTTGGCACCTTGTCGGGCGGTGAACGTCAGACAGTGGCCATTGCTCGGGCGGTTCATTTCGGCGCCAAGATTCTGATCTTGGACGAACCGACCTCGGCCCTTGGTGTACGCCAGACCTCGAACGTGTTGGCGACCATCGACAAGGTGCGCAGTCAAGGCGTAGGCGTTGTTTTCATCAGCCACAACGTGCGCCACGCGCTGGCTGTGGGCGACCGCTTTACCGTGTTGAATCGGGGCAAGACGCTGGGCACTGCACGGCGCGGGGAAATCACGCCAGAAGAGTTGCAGGACCTGATGGCAGGCGGTCAGGAACTGGCCGAACTGGAAGGGTCCTTGGGCGGAACGGTTTAAACCCGTTCCCCCATTTTGGGCCCACGGCCCGACATCAAACAAAATTGCAGGCTTGGCCAAATTGGCCTTGTGTTGAAAGGGATCACTATGGGCAAAACAGTCCGACTGACCGCAGCGCAAGCTTTGGTGCGCTATCTGGGTGCGCAGATGAACGAGGCCGGAGAGCCGTTCATCGCTGGTGTCTGGGCCATTTTCGGCCACGGCAATGTGGCAGGTCTGGGTGAGGCGCTGCACGCTGTCAAAGACACCCTTCCCACTTATCGCGGCCATAACGAGCAGACCATGGCGCATTGCGCGATTGCCTATGCCAAGCAGATGCGGCGTACCCGGGCGATGGCGGTGACCTCGTCGATCGGGCCGGGCGCGACCAATATGGTGACAGCGGCCGCGCTGGCGCATGTGAACCGCCTGCCGGTTCTGATCGTCCCCGGTGATGTATTCGCCACGCGTGGACCCGATCCGGTATTGCAACAGATCGAAAGCTTTGGCGACGGCACCGTCAGCGCCAATGACTGTTTCCGCCCGGTCAGCCGCTATTATGACCGTATCTCGCGCCCCGAACATCTGCTGACCGCACTGCCGCGTGCCTTCCGCACCATGACGGACCCGGCCGATTGCGGACCGGCAACATTGGCCTTTTGTCAGGACGTGCAGGCCGAAGCTTATGACTATCCCGAAAGCTTTTTTGAGCCGCGGGTCTGGTACCAGCGCCGTATCCGCCCGGATGAAGGCGAACTGGCCCGTGCCGTCGCGGCCATCAAGGCAGCGAAGCGTCCGGTTATCGTTGCCGGGGGTGGGGTGCATTACTCGGGCGCGACCGATGCACTGCAAAGCTTTGCTGAGACGCACAACGTCCCCGTTGCCGAGACGCAGGCTGGTAAATCGGCACTGGCCTGGGATCACCCTTTGAATCTAGGGCCGGTTGGCGTCACTGGCGGTGAGCCCGCCAATGACGTTTGTGCCGCCGCCGATCTGGTTCTGGCAGTTGGCACGCGGTTGCAGGATTTCACTACAGGTTCATGGGGCCTGTTCTCGAATCCCGAACGTGAGACGATTTGCCTGAACACAGCTGCCTATGACGCCGAAAAACACGGCGCCATGCCACTGCAATCCGACGCGCAAGTCGGGCTGCAAGAGCTGGGAAGGGCCTTGCAAGGATACCGCGCCGATCCGGTGGCCGACACGCTGAAGGCTGAATGGTTTGGCAAGGTCGATAAGCTGACCGATGCGCCGGGGGACGGCAACGCTCTGCCGACCGACATGCAGGTGGTGGGTGCGGTTCAACGCGCCTCGCACAACGACACCGTTGTGATGTGTGCGGCGGGCACCATGCCGGGTGAGTTGCACAAGCTGTGGAAAGCGCCGCGCCCGGGTTCGTATCACATGGAATACGGGTTCAGCTGTATGGGCTATGAAATCGCTGGTGCAATGGGGATCAAGATGGCTCAGCCGGAACGTGATGTGATCTGCTTTACCGGCGACGGCACCTATATGATGGCGAATTCGGAAATGGCGACGGCAGCGATGATGGGAATTTCGTTCACGGTCGTCATCACCGACAATCGCGGGTTTGGTTGTATCAACCGGCTGCAGATGGGCACGGGCGGGGCCGAGTTTAACAACCTGCTGGATCATGCAGTCCACGAAACGCCATCTGCCATCGACTTTGCCGCCCATGCGGCGGCGATGGGGGCGACTTCGGTCAAGGTCAGCTCGATTTCCGAGCTTGAGGACGCGCTGGCTAAACGCGGCGAGATCAAGGGGCCGTATGTGGTGGTTATCGACACTGATCCCTACCCCTCGACCGAATATGGCGGAACATGGTGGGAAGTGGCCGTTCCCGAGGTCAGCATCCGCCCCGAAGTGAATGAAAAACGGGCGGCCTACGAGGTTGCTATCAAGGAAAGAAACACGAAATGAGCGTGAAAATCGGAATCTCTCCGATCGCCTGGCAGAATGATGACCTGCCGGACATTACTGCGGCCTTCACCATGGAGCAGGCGCTGAAAGAGGCGCGTGAGATCGGCTATACAGGCGTCGAACGGGGCCAGCGAATGCCCAGCGATACCGAAGGTTTGCGCGCCTATCTCGACGGCAACGACATTGCGCTGTGCGGTGGCTGGTGCTCGGGCGCGTCGCTGGTCAATGACATTGCAACTGAACGCGACGCTGTGCGCGAGCAGGTCGAGCAATTCGTGGCCCTTAACAGTCCGTGCATCGTTTACGCCGAGTGTTCGAACACCGTGCAGGGGCAGATTGGAACGCCGGTCAACCACCGCCCCAAACTGTCGAAAGATGAGGTTATGGCCTATGCGGCTATGATCACCGATCTGGCCAAGTGGATGGGCGATCAGGGCATGACAATGGCCTATCACCATCACATGGGCACGATCATCGAAACCGAAGATGAGGTGAACTGGCTGATGGAGGGGTCGGGCCCCGAGGTGAAGCTGTGCTTTGACACCGGCCACCTGCTGTTTGGTGGCGGCGATGTGCTGGCCACCCTGAACCGCTGGGGCGACCGGGTGCATCATGTGCATTTCAAGGATATCCGGCCCGCCGTGGTGCAGGATACGCGCGAAAACAACCGCAGTTTTCTGGATGCCGTTATCGCCGGGGCTTTTACCGTGCCCAGCGACGGCTGCATTGATTTCCAGGCGATTGCAAACGCGCTGAAGGCGATGGACTACGACGGCTGGATCGTGGTCGAGGCGGAACAGGACCCAGCCAAGGCGCCACCTTATGAATACTCCAAGATGGGTTACGACCACATTGTGGACGTGTGCGGAAAGGCAGGGTTGAAGATCAAGGCGTAACACGCCGCCCAAGAGTGCAACACTAAAAGCCATGAGAAAGGAAAAAGTCATGGTAAATCAAGACCTTGGATATGTCGGCTATTTCGACCGGGAATCCTGTGATCTGGATGAGTTTAAGGTGTTGACCTCACAAAGCCTTTTGGCCGATGCGGTGCCCCTTGCCGCGTCGGTTGAAAAGAACATTCCTGTCTATGACATGCAGGCGTTGCGCCCGGCATTGGAACGGCCCGATACACGCCGGGCATTGCTGGCGGAATGGGCTTGGGTGCTGGACAAGTCCGCTGGCGTGATCGCCCTCAAGGGGGCATATGCGGATACTTCTATCATCGACCGCGCCACCGAAATCTTCCGAGAGCTTATCGACGAGGAACGCCAAAGCGGGGCGGGTGAGGGCGATCACTTTGCAGCCTCGGGCGCGAATGATCGGATCTGGAACGCGCTGCAAAAGCAGTGCCTTCGCGACCCCGAAGGCTTTGCGCTGTATTTCGGGAATACCGCGATTGCGGCAGCGTGCGAGGCATGGTTAGGCCCGAACTATCAGCTCACCGCGCAGGTCAATCAGGTGCGTCCCGGCGGTAAGGCGCAGCAGGCGCATCGGGATTACCACCTTGGGTTTCAAAGCGCGGGCAGTGCCGCCCAGTACCCGGCCCATGCCCATCTTGTGACTGCGTCGCTGACGTTACAGGGGGCGATTGCCCATTGTGATATGCCAGTGGAAAGTGGGCCGACAAAGCTGTTGCCGTTCTCACAGCTTTACCCATCAGGATATCTGGCGTTTCACGATACTGCCCATCAGGATCATTTCGAAGACAATTATGTTCAACTGCCACTGGCAAAAGGTGATGCAGTGTTTTTCAACCCGGCGCTGTTTCACGCGGCGGGTGAAAACAGCAGCGCCGACATCCACAGGATGGCCAACCTGCTGCAAATCTCATCCGCGTTCGGGCGTGCGATGGAGGCGGTGGATCGCCGCGCCATGGCGCTGGAGGTTTTCCCGTCTCTTGTTGCCCTGAAACAGCGCGGCGAGCTGGCAGGAGCAGAACTGGACGCCGCCATCGCCGCCACAGCGGAAGGCTACCCGTTTCCGACAAATCTGGACACGGATCCTCCGATCGGAGGCAACGCGCCGGAAAGTCAGGCCGATATCCTGCGAAGGGCCGTGGTCGAGGGCTGGACCGAAACAATTCTGGCCGAGGCGCTATCCGCCCTGCACACAAGGCAAGCTGCCTGAAGCAAGAACATCAAGGAGGCTAAAATGGCAGACCTGCTTAAGAAACCCTTCGGTACCCGTGGCAAGGTCCATGACATCACCCCGGCCAGTGCGAGTTGGCAGTATGTCGGGTTCGGCCTCTATCATCTGCGCGCAGGGGATAAGGCGGCTGAGGCCACTGGTGAGCGCGAGGTCATTTTGGTCATGGTCGAGGGCAAGGCGCAGATCACTGGTGGCGGCCAGGATTGGGGTGTTCTGGGAGACCGGATGAATGTCTTTGAGAAGACCCCGCCGCACTGCCTGTATCTGCCAAACGGAACTGAGTGGCAGGCCATCGCCGAAACCGATTGCGTCATCGCCGTCTGCACCGCCCCCGGCCAGGGCGGGCACGCGGCGCGGCGGATCGGGCCCGACGGCATCACTCTGACCGAACGCGGCAAAGGGGTGAACACGCGCTATATCAACAACATCGCGATGGAAGCCGAGGATTATGCTGACAGTCTGCTGGTGACCGAGGTGTTTACGCCGAACGGGCACTGGTCATCGTATCCTAGCCACCGACATGACGAAGATGATTACCCGCGGATCACCTATTTGGAAGAGACCTACTACCACCGCCTGAACCCAGCCAACGGCTTTGGCATTCAGCGGGTCTATACCGATGACGGTCAATTGGATGAGACGATGGCAGTCTCAGACGGCGACGTCGTGACTGTCCCGCGCGGCCATCACCCTTGCGGCGCGCCTTATGGGTTCGAGATGTACTACCTGAACGTCATGGCCGGACCTTTACGCAAGTGGCGTTTTGTACCCGCTCCCGAGGTTGAATGGATCATGGAGCGCGACGGGTAGGTCCGATCGGTCTACGTGGCGCGCTTTGAGTTACGTTTGCTTTGCGGAAATAAGGGTTTGAGGACCAGCTTCAGTGGCTTTTTGAACACGTCCACAACGAAAAAGAAAACCGGTCTCGACGCGCGGATCATGGACCGGGCATAGGCGTTGGCTTCCCCTTCTTGCTCGGCCACCTGTCCACCCTCACTGTGCCCAAGAACGTGATGGCCGACCTCGTGGTAAAAGGTGACTTCATTGTTGAGTGTTTCAATCCAACTAATCAGACCTTTGAGTTGGATCGTTGGTTGGGTCAGCACAATGCCAGAGAAGAACAGGTTGTACCTGCCCAGATAGTCAAGCTCAGGCCGCTCGGCGATAACGTCGAAACGGGTCACGTCGTTTAACGACAATCCTTTGGTTTTGCTCCAACGCTGAAGGTTACGAATGACGCGGCGCGAATTTGCGACGTCAATGGCAATGAATACTGGAACGGTTTCGGCCAAATAAACTGAAGGTGCATCTTCCAGCCGTTTTGCCAAAACGTTCAGCGTTCTGCGATGAACTGGATGCAGTTTGATCGATCCCAGCCGCATGACTTCCTGCCGGAACGCGTCGCCGTCCATCTCGCTTAGCAGGGCCAACAGGATACCAAAGTACTTTGGTAAAGGACCCGGAGGATTGTTTTTCCAGGCATTGGAGTTGAGTTTTTTCTTTATGACCGGGATGGCCTCTTCCTGATCAGAGAGTAATGCCCGCCATGCATCCCTAACAGTTTCTATGTGGTCAGTTGAAATGCCCCGCAAGAGCTTAATGAGGAAGCGTTCGGCGTTTCGTTGCATACCTCACGAATATCAGGATTATTCGTGGAGTGTAAAATCCCCATTTTGAAGCAATATGTTAGATGCTCCGGTATTAACTTTGCGGTGGCGCTCCGAAGGCCCGGATCACGAGCCGTGCGGCGGCTTCGACCGGGTCGTGGGTTTCTTTTAGAATGGTGACGCGGTCGAACCTTTCGGGGTCGCTGTTTACGGCTTCGCGCAGGGCGGCGCCAAAGGCCATGCGCAGCTCGGTCCCGATATTGAATTTGCAGATGGAGGTCTCGCGGGCCAGGCGGGTGCGCTGTTCAACCGGCACGCCGGAACCACCATGAATGACCAAGGGCACGTCGGTCACGGCGTCGATCTGGTGGATGCGGTCTTCGTCCAGGCCGCCTTCCTTGTTCTGCTGCAGATGGACGTTACCGACAGAAATCGCCATCGCATCCACACCGCTTTCACGTGCGAACTGCGCGGCCTCGGCCGGGTCGGTACCATTTGACCCTTCGCCACCGGAATAGCCGACAAAGCCGATCTCACCTTCGCATGAAATCCCCGCCGCGTGGGCCATTTCGGCAATCGCGGCGGTCTCGTCGATATTCTGCCGCAGTGGCTTGCGCGACCCGTCGAACATCAGCGATGTAAACCCGCTGTCCAGCGCGATTTTGCAGTCCTCATACGTATAGCCGTGGTCCAGATGCGCGACGACGGGGACCGAGGCGTTTTCGGCCAGATGGCGGAACATCTTGCCCAGCACAGGCAGCGGCGTGTGTTCACGGCAACTAGGCCCCGCTTGCAGGATTACCGGCGCGTTTTCAGCCTCGGCCGCGGCCACATAGGCGCGCATGTCTTCCCAGCCCAGGGTGACCAGGCCGCCCACGGCATAGCCTTGTTCATAAGCGGGGGACAGGACGTCTTTCAGCGTGACAAGGGTCATTTGAACTTTGCAATCATGTCTTTGATGCCTGGAATTGTCTCGATCTGGTAGGCATGGGTTGGCTGGAAATATTGTACCAGAGACCTCTGGCTAAGACCGCCGAGAATGGTGAAATAGTACATCTCATACCCCGGCAGCACACAGCAGGGGTGATAGCCCTTGTCGATGCAAATCGTGGACCCGTCGACGATGTGATAGGCATCGCCGGGCTTGTTATCTTCGCGTTGCAACATCTGCAGGCCCGATCCCCAATTGGGCTTGAAGCGGAAGTTATAAGTTTCGTCATGGCGCGACTCTTCCGGCAGGCGGTTGGTGTCGTGCTTGTGACTGGGGAATCCGGACCAACCGCCTTGACCCACAGTGAACAGCTCACTGACCAACAGACGACCTACCTTGTCGTGCTGTTTCTGACCGAGGATGTGCTTGATCTTGCGATGGGTTTTGGTGTCATCGCTGCCGTATTGCACAAGGTCATGCTCGCGCACATCGAACGGGTCCAGTACCTTGTCGTATTTGGCCCCGGCGATGAATATTTCGGCCTCGTCCGAGACGCAGACCATCTGAGCCTTGGTGCCGACGGGGACATAGACGCCCTCGGGCTCGCCATCCCAGACGTCTTCACCTCGGTTGCCGAGCTTGGGGAACTGTACGCCTTCAACGTCGACATCCACGCTGCCGATGGCGGGGGCGATGCAGGTTTCATAAGCCGGCACCTGATATTCGAACACCTCACCTTTTTTCAGTTTGACGATGTTGAAATAGTTCAAAGGCACCGTAGGGTCGTCGGCATCGACGATGGGTTTGTTCTGATTGTCATAGGGCGCGATATGCATTGGGGTCTCCTATGTGGTCGGGCCGGGATGGGCGGAAAGGAATGCGTCCAGCTCGGGTGTTGTGGGCATGGCGGGGGCGCAACCGGGTTGCGAAACCACGATTGATGCGCAAGCCGAGCCGCGCATCACGGCGTCTTTCAGTGAGTGCCCCGCCGCGATCGAGGCCAGCAGGCCAGCCATAAAACTGTCGCCCGCGCCGTTGGGTTTAACGGCGGTGACGGGGTATATGCCGGTGGCAATTTCCTGACCGTCTACCAGCGTGACGGCACCTTTCTCGCCCATCTTGTAGATGACGATCCGGCCGGGTTTTTCGGCCAGTTCCTTGGCTTTTGCGAACCCTTTTTCGATACCGCCAGCCATGAAGCCGAATTCTTCGTCATTGCCGACGATCAGGTCGCTGGCGTCTCCCGCGCGCGACAGCACACCCGCAGCAACCTCAGCCGAAGGCCAGCTGTAGGGGCGATAGTCGATGTCGAAGATGATCGGCAGACCAGCCGCGCGGGCATTGTCAAAAGCGCGGAACGTGGCGCTGCGCGAGGGTTCGGCGGCAAAGACGGTTCCAGCCGAAATCACAGCAGAGAAAGCCGAGAAATCAACCCTGTCCATATCTTCGTCGGTGACCTGAAAATCGACTGCGCCATTGCGATAGATGACGTTCTGGAAATTCTCGATTCGGCTTTCATAGACGGCCAGCGACATGCGGTATTCACCGCCCAGAACGCGGATATAGGATGTGTCCACGCCGTAATCGCGCAGCTTGTTCAGGCAGAACCGCCCTACCGCATCATCCGAGACTGATGTGATCAAAGATGCCTGACTGCCCAGCTTGACCAGACCAGCGCAGATATTTGCGGAAGACCCGCCCAGATCGGCGTGGAACGTGTCGGCATCCTCGCTTTTGACACCGATGGGATCGGCATACAGGTCCATGCCGGCACGCCCTAGCACGGCAAAGCGGTTTCCTTTGATACCGTCTATCAAAGCGCTCACGTCATGTCCTCCGGCAAAGTGGGGTCGGCAAAGTTTGGACCTTGCGTTGAATCGATTCACACGATACTCATTTTGCAACCGGTTGCAAATAGTATGTTCGGAGCCGTGACAGATGCCTGAAATCGGAATTGGAATTGTGGGTGGCGGCTATATGGGCAAGGCTCATTCCGTCGCGATGTCAGCAGTAGGTGCGGTGTTTAACACCGCGTTGCGTCCGCGTCTGGAAATGATCTGTGCCTCAAGCCCTGAAAGTGCCGAACGCTATCGGGCGGCCTATGGATTCAAGCGCGCGACTGGGGATTGGCAGGCGCTGGTCAAGGACCCGGCGGTCGAGGCCGTGGTCATCGCCTCGCCTCAGGAAACCCACCGTCAGATTGCCGAGGCGGCCTTTGCATTGGGCAAGCCGGTCCTGTGCGAAAAACCCCTTGGCGCGTCGATGGCTGATGGAGATGCCATGGTTGCCGCGGCCGAAGCGGCTGGTGTCACAAACATGGTTGGTTTCAACTACGTCCGCACGCCTGCCACTCAATTTGCAAGGAATCTGATTGCCGACGGTGAATTGGGCGAGGTCACCTGGTTTCGGGGTGAACATACCGAGGATTTCTACGCCGACCCCGATGCCCCGGCCACGTGGCGCACAACGGGTATGGCCAACGGCACCATTGGCGATTTAGCGCCACATATGGTCAATGGGGCGCTGGCCTTGATGGGGCCGATTGCCGAAGTGATGGCCGAGGTTGAAACCGTCCACGAAACCCGTCCCGGCGGAAAAGTCACCAATGACGACCATGCTCAGATCATGTGCCGTTTCGAAAATGGCGCGATGGGCAATATCTATGTCAGCCGAATCTCAACCGGGCGTAAAATGGGCTATGCGTATGAGATTTCGGGCACCAAAGGCGCGCTGCGTTTCGATCAGGAAGACCAAAACGCCCTGTGGTTCTATCGTCGCGAAGGCCCCGAGGCGCATCGCGGTTTCACAAAGATCCTGACCGGTCCTGCACATCCGGACTACGAACCCTTCTGTCAGGGCCCTGGCCATGGCACTGGATATCAGGATCAGATTATCATTGAGGCCAAGGATTTCCTTGAAGCCATTCATGCCGGCCAACCGATCTGGCCCACCTTCCGAGACGGGCATGAGGTCAACCGGGTGCTGGCTGCAGCGCTGGCCTCGTCCGAGCGGCGGCAATGGCAAAACATAAGCGATTTCTGATCGCGCAACCGTAAAAAACCTGAAGAGAGACAAGAACCATGGCAAAGCTGAGATGGGGCATGATCGGTGGTGGCGAAGGCAGCCAGATTGGGCCTGCGCACCGTTTGGGAGCGCTGGCGGACGGGATGTTCGAACTCGCCGCGGGCGCGCTGGATCACCGCCCTGATGTGGGTCGGGAATATGCCCGACGGCTGGGTGTTGCTGCGGACCGCGCCTATGGCGATTGGCAGGAAATGCTGGCGGGTGAAAAAGGGCGCGAGGACCGGATTGATCTGGTGACAATTGCCACGCCAAACTCAACCCATTTCGAGATTGCCAAGGCGTTTCTTGAAGCCGGATTCAATGTGCTGTGCGAAAAGCCGATGACCATGACCGTGGAAGAGGGCGAAGAGATTGTCAGCGTGGCCGAGGCTTCGGGCAAGATCTGTGCAGTGAATTATTGCTATTCCGCCTATCCGATGGTGCGGCAGGCCCGTGCAATGGTGCGGGCTGGCGACATTGGGAAAGTGCGCTTGGTGGTGACTAATTTTAGCCATGGCCACCACGGCGACGCCACCGACGCCGACAACCCGCGCGTCCGTTGGCGGTATGATCCGGCCATGGCGGGTGTATCTGGGCAATTCGCTGATTGCGGTATCCACGCGCTGCATATGGCCAGTTTCATCTGCGATGACGAGGTCAAAACACTGTCCGCCGATATGGCCTCGACCATCCCAAGCCGCGAGCTGGAGGATGATGCAATGGTGAATTTCCGAATGGAGGGCGGCACAGTCGGCCGCCTGTGGACTTCATCCGTGGCAATCGGGCGGCAGCACGGGTTCGACATTCAGGTGTTTGGCGAAACCGGGGGAGTGCGATGGCACTCGGAACAGCCCAACCAGCTGATTTATACACCCGTGGGGGGGCGTACTCAGATCATTGAAAAGGGTGAGGGTGGATTGCATGATGAGGTGCAGCGCCTGTCCCGCGTGGCGATTGCGCATCCCGAAGGGTTCCCCCTGGCCGTTGCCAATATCTATTGCGATCTGGCCGATGCGATCCGCGGAGAAACCCGTGACGGCCTGCCCGGCGCTTCAGACGGCGTCCGCTCGATTGCTGCCGTCCACGCGGCAGTCGCATCAGGCAAAGAAGACGGCGCGTGGAAAGATGCGCGCCCGCCGATGTTCCGATAATCAGGGGCGGGGCCGCAATGTGCCCCGCTCGATCACCCGGCAAGGGAAAATCCGCGCTTCGGGATAGCGTTTGGGATCTTTCAGCATCTCTTCAACCAGATCGACGGACGAGGTGATGATCTGCTTGATCGGCTGATGAATGGTGGTCAGGTCAATGTTCTCCCAACGCGACATTTCCATGTCGTTCAGGCCGATGATGCCGATATCTTCGCTGGGTTTCAGCCCGTGGTCGCGCAGGGCGGACAGCGCCCCAACCGACAGAATGTCGTCACCGCAAAAATACCCATCAGCCGGGGCACCTGCCAGCAGTCGCAACATCTCGGCACGTCCAGCCTCGAACGAATAGGCCCCCGCGAATGAGTGGGACACATCAAGCTCGGGGTGCTTTTCGACCTCTTCCATAAAGCCGCGATATCGATCCATGGCCGAGGTCGCATCTTTTGGCCCCCCCAGATACCCCACACGCCGATACCCGCGCGCCAGCAATTCCCGCGCCGCCATGCGCCCGCATTCGACGTTGTCGATTCCGACCACATGCACTTCGGGCGACGTGGCTGAGCGGCCAAACGTATGCACCACCGGCACGCCAGCATCATGGAACGCCTTGGCAAAACTGGGCGGCAGGGTCGATGAGGCGACGATGGCGGCATCCACAGAATACTGCCGCAGCATCCGCACCGAATTGGCCGGTTCAGTCTCGTCCGTCAGGTTGACGATCAGGGGTCGTAGCCCGCGCTCCTGCAGGGCGCGGGTGAACTGGTCGAAAACCTCAAGGAAGATCGGGTTGTGAAAGTTGTTGGAAATTAGCCCGATTAGCTTGGTCCGCCCGGTTGTCAGCGACGACGCCAGCGCATTGGGGCTGTAGCCCAACTCTTTGGCGGCTTTTTCAACCTTGCTGCGGGTCTTTGCCGAAACCGAGGCACCTTCGGTAAAGGTCCGCGACACGGCCGAGCGTGACACACCCGCCAGGGCAGCAACATCTTTCAAGGTGACACTCATGACTGGCGCCCACGGTTAGGGGGGAAGCTGATCAGCAATTTCATGAAACAGATAGTATGCGCCAACAGCTATATTTTGCAATCGGTTGCAAGGCCGAGAGTCAAATAACACCGAGTCCGTGGTATTTGTGGAAGCAGTGGGAGAATGGTGGGTGATGAGAGACTCGAACTCCCGACATCTTCGGTGTAAACGAAGCGCTCTATCCCAATCCGCACATGCAACAAGGTGCTGCAATCCACTGCCGCCACCAGCATCCTGTTAAAAAGATATCTCGTGTTGTCAGTAGCTTGAGGCTTTCACAATCAATATCAAAGTGCAAGTCGGTAAATGCCCTCCACCCTAACCGATGGTTCGCGGTGCGGTGGAAACTGCAGCGCATGTGCAGCGGAAGCGCAGCGGTGATTGCCGCATCAAGGGTGGGTGCGGGGGCAATTGCCAGCACAATGTAGTTAGATGCCCTCTCGAAAAAATGTGCCGCAAATTACTATCTGGTCCGGTAATCGCTGTGCAGGATGGTGATAACGCTTGGCCGGGCGTATTCCATCGCGATCCCGCGTTTGATGGGCAGTATCGCTAGCAAGCTGGGGCACTGCGGCGGGATATTGAGTCGAGTAGGTAGAACACCAGTTCCGTAGCATGTCGCGATTGCAGCTTCCCCTTAAGTCGTCAGCGCAAGGGCTTTTACGCATTAGCCTGACTTGGTGGGAAGCAGGCTGTGATCCGCGTATAAACCTAAGGGGCGCAAAAAATTAACCTACGAGGTTGACTGGGTGTTTTTGATACTACATATTGGGGCGGCAACACCGAGGAGACCAACTATGACCACAGAAATCGGGAAGGAGCTGCGGAAACTGCGAATTGATGAGGATGAGCGACTGTTGGATATGGCTGCAAGGCTTAAAAAGTCCTCCGCGTTCATCTCCGCCGTGGAGCGGGGAACCAAGACCCCGCCCGAGGGCTTTGTTGAGCTTGTGATCCGGGCCTATAAGCTGGCTGAGGATGCCGCAGCATCTCTCCGTCGCGCTGCCGACAGGTCACGCAAAAGCTTCACCCTAGAGGCCGACAGCCTCCTAGCGAGGGACACCGCAGGGCTGATGGCCCGCCGGATGAATTCGCTGTCCGAAGATGAACTCAACAACATCTTCCAAATTCTCAGCAAGAAGGACGCGAAATGACCGAGACGAATGACTTCATTGTGCCGCCGCGCCGTTGGGCTGAGATTGGCGGCATCGCGGATAACCTCCGCCATAGGCTCGGGCTGTCGGAGGAGCCCCGGGTTCCCGTCATCGAGATAATTGAGCAGGTGCTGGACCAGCGCCTCGGCCTCGTGCGTTTCGAGGTCGGCAGCAAACAGGAAATGGGTAGCGCTGAGGGCTATACCTGTCCCAATGGCGAGTTCATCAGGCTCCGCGAGGATGTTTATTCCGGCGTGTGCGCAGGCGATGGCCGCCCCCGGTTCACTGCCGCGCACGAATTGGGACACTGGGCGATGCACACCAACATTCCGCTCGCCCGGGCGCGGAGGGGGGATGGCACACCGTCTTACCGTCTAGCTGAGCCGCAGGCGAACCAGTTTGCCGCAGAGTTCCTGATGCCTGAGTGCTTCATTGATGCTCTGGACGATGAGGATGACCTGATCCAGCGCTTCGGCGTCTCGTGGGAAGCAGCGCGCAACCGGCTGCGCTACGTCCGCAAGAACGGGAGGCTCAAATGAAAGAAGGCTCAGGTTGACGCCCGAGCCTCCCAACAGATTTCTTCATCGTGCATCAGGGGCTTGACGATGCAGAGCCTCCCAGTAGCGCAAATCAGTCTCCTAAGCAGGACTGCACTTAGCGCATTTTGGGTCAAAAGGCAAGATACGCCCCGAAGTGGAGAGTGTAATGACCAAGCGTCACACACCCCCTCCGCCGGGATACCGGTATGTCTTCCGCCCTTGGCGGACATGCCCGAAGACCGGCACCCGGCTCTACGCAAAAGCGTTTGGGCTGCGGGCGTGGCCTATCCTGATCCCGGAATAGCCACCTCAATCAAATGAAAGGGGGGCGCGATGAGCGCGCCTCCCACCCTAAATGCAATAGTGAGAGTTCGAGACATGAAATCGAAAACATTCAAAATCGGTCGCAGCGCAAAAACTGGCCGTTTCACCACGGTCAAGAAGGCCACGCGACGTAAATCTACTCATGTAGTGGAAACCATTAAGAAAAAGTGACACCTGTCGCTTAATGTCGTCGTGCTCTGCAGTAGAGTATGCAGGGCACGACAGCCGTGAACCGCAGACCGGCGAATAATCGTCTTCGGCACCCCTTATTTTCTAGGCAGCGACACCAATCCAGAGGAGAGTACATGGTAGATTACACCGACTGGTCACCTGAGGTGACCGAGGCGATCCGGCGGCAGCATGAAATGGATCGCGCCGACGCTGGGCCAAAAGCACCCGTCTCAAGTTTCCGCTATAGGGGTGTCCAGATCGAAAGCCGGTGGGCGGTTCTGGCGGAGTTGGAAACGATGCGCCGGATTATCGACGCGATGCCTGAGCTGATGGCCCGTCGCCTTGAGGCCATCTGGTGCGATTCCAATGCAGGGTCCTGCTACACATTCTCGGTGCGCTCAAACCTCTGGGTCCCGGAACTCCGCTGGGCAATCTCTGACGCAGTGATAGAGGCGAACGGAGGTCACAACGGCATTATGATTGAGGCAGGTGGCGGCAACGGCTGTGACATTGACCCGAATTGGGGTGAGGCCTTCTGAATGGGCTGAGTGTCTTTGGGTGCTCGCACAGCACAGGCCTTCTGGTCTTTGTCTTACGATCCCTAGATGCCCACTTTGGGTCGTAGATGGCTTTTGACGGTCGGCTTCCTACCACGTTGTGTCAGCCATCACAGGTGCTGTGTTGAGTCTGCTTGATATCCAAGGGCTCAGCTTAAGCTGCTCGTGGGGCCTATCTTGCCAAAGAAGACAGATACCAACCCGCACGGGCGAGGCTTACGCCCCGCCCTTTGCTAGGTTATCCCGCTTCCAAAGAGGTTGCAGGTTGCTGTAGTGGCAAAGTTCGATGAGGTGCTCCAAAGACCGGGCTGCCGAGAGTGGGATAATGTGGTCCACTTCCCATTGACCATACCGATCCCAAGTCATGCCGTCTGAGAACCGGGCCTCAATGTGCTGTTTCAAGTCCTCCTGAGAGCAGCCAACCGAATTAGACGGGCTCGCCCGCCCCATCAGCACTTGTCCCGACCGGTTTAGTACCGACCTGTACATCCGGTAAGATGGGTCGACTGCTCGACACCTCCGATCTCGCTGCGCCGTTTGCTCTGCATTGCACTGCACACACTGGCGATTGCTAACGTACCGCTCGGACACGTGCCCATACTTACACCGACGACCCGTCCAGAAACGAGAAAGGCCGCACAGGGCGGCCTCTTCACGAGTTAGGAACGTCTGTTCCGCTGCTATGTCAAACGGCATTAGGCTACTGCCGCCACCTGACGACCCTCCAATCTGGCAAGCAACTCAGTCTGTCTCTGTCCTTTTGTATTGACCCGTCCACTGTTGACCTGACCCGTCAGCAGCCAGTTCAGCAGTAGGTTCCGCATTCTCTTAGATGGCATGTAGAGCGTTACCGGACGCCTAGGTGAGTAAGCTCGTCCGGTACTGTTTAGTCCACCCACGCGTATTGCGGATCGGAACAGCCACTGTACTAGTTCGGTCAACGCATAGGCATCCGAGAACCTATGCGCCTCATTGCTATTGCGCTTCATACCTAGGAACGTGAGCAGTTGTGGGTTGGGGTGTTGATCATAGAGGTACACTGCTGTTGTGCACCCGATATGATCATTGGTCCCACGTGTGGTGTTTGGTACGAAGCTAACTCCACTTGTGGTCCACACTTCGTCAAAGGTCTCCGTGTCCTTGTTGTACACTTCTTCCTTTAAGGCGCGACCGAATAGCCGTGTGTGCCTTGCTAGCCTCCCTGCCTTTGGCTTTTGCCCGGTCGCAGCGTCATGCCACAGACCACGTGCACAAGTCAGCATAACGGTTGTGGGGTCTACGCCATACAGTTCTCTATCCTTGAACTTGCGTAGCTTGTGACCAACTGCAGAACATTGCCGATGCGTTTTGATCTTGTTTAGCTGTGCGCAATGTGTCCACTCTTGGGTCTCCAACTCCGGTATGGGTAGAACCGTTAGCGCGCTAGCAACGTCTTCTCGCCACGCTGCCTCGACCTCCTTATCCAGACGCCGCAACTCCAAAGTGAAGGAGCCGGGGTGGTCTTTCTGCAGTTTTTGCAGGTACTGCAGCAGCACCGATCCTTCCGAAAGGTACGTGTAAATCGTTACGGATTTGGGCTTGAGCAAGAGTTCTTTGGGAATGGCGAGGACGAACAGCTTCTCGCTTATGCGATATAGTGCGCCCGACTTGGCCTTATCATAGAGTGAACGGTCAAATGTCTTGTTCCCTTTGCGGTATAGCTCATCCCACAGTGCCGTTGGAACAATGCGTCCGTCAGGCTCCTCTTCCGCCAAGCCAAGGCCGAGGTAAGCTGTGTCAAAGTCAACCTTTCGGACTGTCTGGTCCACCTTTAAGGGATCAATGACCTCGTCGATGATGAGGTTGTATCCATCAAGTAGGTGATCGACTTCGATGGTCGGTATGCCGTTGCTATCGAACTTAGTACATCTCGCAATCCCTGTGTCTTGGGTTGCCAGAGTTCCAAGTCGGTAGAAAAGAGCGTGAGTACAAGCGATTGATTTGCCTGCCCGGATCAACTTCTCGCAGTGATCGCTTTTGTTGCTACCTTTGTTAACGGGTTGTGTAAGAATGAAATCGGAGCCTTTTCGGGCATCTTCGATGAACCGTTCCACCTCACTCAGGTAAGGCACAACTGCTATGTACTTCTCCTGCTTTTTGAAGCTGCGGTTGATCTTTGTGGATTTGCCATAACCACATGGCATGTCGACAAGACAAATTTTGGACATGAAAGTTTCCTGTGTTCGGTCCATTGGACCCATTTTGGGAATACGCTCTGGCGGATACCGAGCAGATGGAATTGCCCCGTTGGGGCGACTGGGAGAAAATCCCGGTGAACACGCAATGGCTAAATTGGAGGGATCAATAGCCCTCTATTCAGTACCTTTGCTTACAGGTCGGCGTGATTTTGTGTTTATTTATATGCGCTTAACGACTACCTGCTCCGCTCGCATTGGAGCGAGGGAAGTCCAAGCTGCTTAAGCAACCCGATCAACACTGACCAAGCGAAACCTGTATGCTCAATTGACGGAGAGGTTTTGCTCAATTGAGGGAGAGGTGACGCCTGTTAGTTCAGTAGAGGGAGGGTTAGCGCCTGTATGTTCATTAGAGGAAGGACTAACGTCATTGCCCAATGCTTGAGGGGTTTAAGGCCAACCACCGGACAGCCAAAATGCACAAGGGACACTTATTGTCGCTGGATAAGGGTGAGGGTGGTCCCAGATGACGCACTGGGGAGAGTACGACCACCCTGCACCGTATCAGGTCGATCTAAGCAAATTCGACGGCCGCCAACTTTGCCACGATGTCATCGGTCTGTAGGTGGGTGTAACGCATCAACATCCGCAAATCCCGATGCCCACTGATCATTTGCACCTGCGCTAGCGATAGGCCGCTTTCCACAAAGCGGGACACCGCCTCGTGCCGAATGTCATGAAATGTAAGGTCCACTACGCCCGCGCGTTGCCTGAGGCGCTCAAAGGCTAATCGCACAGAATTACCAGACAGGGGCAAACACCGGACGTCACCGCGTGGCAGGTCCATCAATACGGCAACGGCATTCGGGCTGAGAGGCACTGTACGGGCGCGACCGTTTTTGGTTTGGGGCAAGAACACTGTCCGACGCTCAAGGTCTACGTGCTTCCATTGTATCGATAGCAATTCCCCTCGTCGCATCCCAGTTGCCAAGGCCAGCGTCAGCAACGGTTTCATCAGCGGAGACCGGGCTTGGTTTACGGCTTCCAACAAAGCCCGCCATTCTCCTTGCTGCAATCGCCTCTCGCGGCGGTTGTCAATCTTGGGTCGCCGGACAGGCTTGACCGGGTTCCCATGTGGCACGTTCTGCCCCCAATCCTCACAGGCGACATCAAGGGCGTGCTGCAACCAACCCAGTTCCCTCACCACAGTCGCAGCCTTCATGGATTTAATGCGCTGGTCACGATAGTGGACAAAGTCAGCGGATCGCAGCTTGCCGACCTTCTTGCTGGCTAACTTGGAGCGCTTACGCAGGAACCCGTTGATTGCATAACTTTCATTGTCCGCGCACCGTTTCTCGCTCGTGATGTTATCTCGGTATTTTCGCAGCACTTCACCAAGTGTCATCTCGGATGCGCTCACGCTGAGGTCTGGGGTGAGTAATCCTCTGTCCGCGCTCAACTCTGTCTCTCGCGCCCACTTCGCCGCATCAGCACGCTTTAGAAAGGACTTAGATCGGGATTGTCCTTCCTTCCGCACAGTCGCCTGCCACTTCCCGCTAGGCCGTTTTACGATTGTTGCCATGGCCCATATCTCCTGTGTTGGAGACATCTTTTCTGTCTAAGTGCAGCGGAGGCGCAGCGGACACAATTTCACACGCAGCACAGCAAAAGGTGCTAGTCGCGTAAGACCTTGATACATTGCGAGGAAAGGATGGTGGGTGATGAGAGACTCGAACTCCCGACATCTTCGGTGTAAACGAAGCGCTCTACCAACTGAGCTAATCACCCGTGACGCTGCATGTAGCCAAGCCTGCGCACGGGTGCAAGAGGGTCCGGCACAATTTCTTTACCTCAATACCGGATAATCCGCCCCAGTGTATCGCAGGCCCCGGTAGTCTTGTTCATTTTCCGCAGGCTGGCCCTGATCGTATGGGAAAGACGCTTGCGTGCCCCCGGTTGCCTCAGATATCTCCGAAGGGACGCAACCTTCCTGACGCGAGAGCATATGATCCTGTCCCTTGCCCGCCGATGCGCAATCGCGGCCCTGGTGCTTGGCACTGTAACGCTGGCACCGCTCCGGGTCAGCGCGGCAGAAGTTTTGGTGTTTGCGGCTGCCAGTCTGAAAACCGCGTTGGATGAGATCGCACCGATATTCGAGCAGCAAACAGGGCATCAGGTGACGGTGTCCTATGCGGCCTCGTCAGTGTTGGCGCGGCAGATTCAGTTGGGCGCGCCCGCAGATGTGTTCATTTTCGCCAATGTGGATTGGATGGATGTTCTGCAGGATCAGGGATTGATCGACGTGGACTCGCGCGTGGATCTACTGGGCAATGGGCTGGTTCTGATCGGTGGGTCGGATCAGGCGCAGATCGGGCATATTCAGGCGGACACCGATTTGATTGCAAGGCTGGGCAGCGGGCATCTGGCCATGGCGCTGGTCGATGCGGTGCCTGCGGGTATCTACGGCAAGGCGGCCCTGCAAAACCTGGGGCTGTGGGAGGGCGTGCAACCTCGGATCGCTCAGACTGACAACGTGCGCGCGGCGCTCGCGCTAGTCGCGGCAGGGGCGGCGCCACTGGGGATCGTTTACCAATCCGATGCGCAGGTTGAAGATCGGGTGAAGGTCGTAGCCTCGTTCCCGTCAGAGCTTCACCCGCCGATCATTTACCCCGCTGCCGTAACCACTTCGGCGCGGCCTGAGGCATGGGCGTTTCTGGACCACCTGCAATCGGATACGTCCCAAACCATCTTTACAGAACAGGGTTTTACCCTGCCGGGCAGCTGACACATGGGATGGTTGGGGCCCGCAGAAATTGAAGCGCTGAGATTGTCGCTGCGCGTTTCCTTCTGGGCGACGTTGGTGACCTTGCCCTTTGGCATTTTCGTGGCTTATGCGCTGGCGCGCTGGCGGTTTCCCGGTCGCCAGTTGCTGAACGGGTTGGTGCATCTGCCGCTGATCCTGCCGCCGGTTGTAACCGGGTATCTGCTGCTGCTGACATTCGGGATTCAGGGGCCGATGGGCAGGCTACTGGGGGAGTTCGGCATCGTGGTCGCCTTCCGCTGGACCGGGGCGGCGCTGGCGGCGGGGATCATGGCCTTTCCACTGATGGTGCGCGCCATTCGTCTGTCGATCGAGGCGGTAGATCCCAAGCTGGAACAGGCCGGGGCGACCTTGGGCGCGTCGCGGCCCTTTGTGTTTGCGACCGTGACCCTGCCGATGATCCTGCCGGGTGTGATCGCCGGAAGTATTCTCGCTTTCGCCAAGGCAATGGGCGAATTTGGCGCCACGATCACCTTTGTCTCAAACATCCCAGGCCAGACACAGACCCTGCCGTCAGCCGTCTATGCCTTCCTGCAGGTGCCCGGCGGTGAGGGGGCAGCGACCCGACTGGTTGTGATTTCGATCATCATTGCCATGGGCGCGCTACTACTGTCGGAATATATTGGTCGTCGCGCCGCCGCTCGGGTGTCGGGGTCATGACGCTGTCTGTCCGCCTGCAGCATGACCTGCCCGATATCAAGCTGGACCTCAGCTTTGACGCGCCCTTGGGGGTGACGGTTCTGTTCGGGCGGTCGGGGTCGGGCAAGACCACCGTGGTCAATGCCGTGGCGGGACTTCTGCGGCCCAAAGCCGGGCGTGTTGCCGTTGATGAGTGGGAACTGTTTGATACCGAACAGGACCTCTGGTTACCGCCGCATCGTAGGCGATTGGGTTATATCTTTCAGGAAGGTCGCCTGTTCCCGCATCTGACAGTGCGCCAAAATCTGGCCTATGGTCGCTGGTTCGCACCAAAGCGCGCGCGCCGCGAGAACCCGGACAAGGTGATCGAAATGCTGGGCATTGGGCATTTGCTGGATCGCCGTCCAGCAGGCTTGTCGGGCGGAGAAAAGCAGCGAGTTGCCATTGGGCGTGCGCTATTGGCCAGCCCGCGCCTGATCCTTGCCGACGAGCCGCTGGCCGCGCTGGACGAGGCGCGCAAGGCTGAGATCCTGCCCTATTTCGAACGGCTGCGGGATGAGGTTTCAGTGCCCATTCTGTACGTCACCCATTCCGCGGCCGAGGTCGCACGGCTGGCCACCTCTGTCGTCGCTTTGCAGGATGGCAAAGTGGTGCGGCATGGCCCTGCCTCAGAAGTTATGGCTGACCCGTCCGTGGCTCCGGCGGGGGTTCGCGCTGTGGGCGCGGTGCTGAATGTGCGGGTTCAGGAACATCATGCGGATGGGTTGACCGAGCTGGAGGCCGGCGGTGCACGCCTGTTCCTGCCACGTATCCCGCATCAAGTAGGGGAAGACCTTCGCATCCGTATTCCCGCGCAAGAGGTGATCCTGTCCAGCAAGCGGCCTGATGGATTGTCGGCGTTGAACATGTTGGAAGGGACGGTTGACACCATCCGCGCGGGCGGCGGGCCGGGCGCCATCGTCTCATTGCAAACGTCCGCAGGGCCGATCTTGGCGCGCGTGACCCGCCGTTCTGTCGCGGCTTTGGGGTTGGAACCGGGCAAGTCCTGTTTTGCGGTAATCAAGACCGTTGCCCTGGCTCCGCAGGATGTGGGCGGCAGGCTGACCCCGTCTTAAATCAGCGCGCGCGCTTCGAATTCACGCAGAACCAAACGGGCGGCGCGACCGAAGCCATTCCCATCAGGGGTCGCGGTATCGGGAAATATCGCCGCCAATTCCTGCAATGCCTCGGATGACAGCGTGTACAAGGATTCCTCACCCAGAAACAGGCTTTCAGCCGATGCGCCTTCGGCGGTCAGGATTTCATGTTCGTCCAGCAGAATGTGGAAATACTCGACGGCCGCGTCAGAGGTTTCAATATCGATCCCTGGCCAGGAACACAGATGCTTGGCCGCGACCAGCGCCTCGGGCGTGCCGAACAGCAAATCGACCTTGGGACCGCGGATCAGAACGCGGTGCTGCTGCGACACCAGCAAATCCCGGCTGGGCGTATTTGGGCCAAGGCTGCCCGCGCTGATCCTGACAGGCCGCATGGCGGGATTTTCCCGTAATCGCTCGGGTGGCAGTACGCTGCTTTCGATCCATCGGATCGGTTGCGGGCCGTGATCTGCGGTCAGCACCCTATCGCCAACTGATAAGGCCTCGATTAGTTGCGCACCACCCGGGGTTTCGATCAGCGTGCCAGCGGTAAAACACACCCCTTCGATGGTGATCGTGATCTCTTGCTGCAGGTCGAAAGGGAAAGGCCCAAGAAAAGTGCCGAACTCACCGGTCACTTGAATGGTGAAGGTATCGGTGACGATTTGGTTGTCGTCCAGACTGTCAAAAAACGCTGGGTCAACTGTATAAGTCCATTCCCCAGTATTCGGGTCGACGCTGGCTGTTCCAAAAGCCGGAGGCGAAGAGATGACCCATGTTTCCGACAAAATGGGGACGTTGCTGTCCAGATCCAGATCGCCCATAGCCTGGTTCGGAGGGTTGCCGTTCACATCGCCGGTTATTTCACCCGAAATTGCTATCGAAACCATGTCACGTGCCCTCTGCCGCCAGAACCTGCGCGAACTCCTGCTTGCGGTACAGCTGCATATGAATCGCGCCCGTGTCATCACGCGTCCATTCCACGATCCGGTTTTGAGACATATCACTGTCCATGCGGTTCGTACGAACCCTAGGATGGGGGATGCTCTTTTTCAGCATCTCTACAATCTGATTGGTCTGCCCGAACGGGGCGACAATATCGACGATCCAGAACGACGACCCGCTGGTGAAATCGGCCTCGGTCAACGGAGTTTCCTGAATGGCGTATCGGTGTTCGGCCTCGGGGCTGAGGCCAGCGAAAGTCACAAATCCGCGTGGAAAACTGTTTTGCCGAAAGATGTGATACTGGCCCAACCGGAATGGTGTTTCCAAGGCATAAAGCACCTGCGCCAGACTGCGATCCCTATGCGGTGTTGTCAGCGACGCCAGATAGAACAGCGCGCCGAAATCCGCATATTTTTCGGGCGGAATGTCGAACCAGTCCTTTGGGAATGCCTTGCTCAACCCGTGCCTCGTGCAAATGACCGACGATCAGAGGTTACCCTCTAAAGTCCTGAAATGATACCATTTCGGTCACATAGGCGCGTTTCCGTTGCGGAATGGTGAGAATTGCGCCGCCTATCGTAAACTTTACTCAACGGGCCTGATCCCTATCATTTCAACCAAAGCCGAATTTTGGTCAGAGGAGATTTACTATGCAATTATTCAAATTATTCAGCATAGGTGTTCTAGTGTTGGTGCCAGCCCTGGCGCAAGCGACCGGGTTTGGGTTTAGGTATGGCTTCAATCCCGGCTTTCGCACGACAGTGACGCCATTGGACAATGGCAACTATCAAGTGGCCACGCATGGCACGTCAAAGGCAATTGCCTATTGGTGCGGTATCGGTGATTTCGCCATCCGCACCCTTGGCCTGCCGACAACGCAGCAGATTTATGTCTCGAGACCTTATGAAAAGCAAACACGGACGGTGGAGTTTTCGCTGACTAAGCCCGAAGGGGGCAGCACAAAAAAGAGTTATTCGATCAGCGTCAGCCGTGTGGGCGAAAGTATGTCGGCATCCGGGGCGCAAAGCCGTTGCTACGATAACTTTATGGATTTCGATTTCTGAGGGTAGATCAGACCCATTTGGCCATCGGCGGCAAGCTCATCAGCACGGCGTCGGGATCGTGGCCGGTTTCCAGCCCGAACTTGGTGCCCCGGTCGTAAACCAGGTTGTATTCGGCATAGAGGCCCCGATGCACAAGCTGAGCGTTCTTGTCGGCATCGTTGAATCCTTGCACGCGGCGCTGTTCGACCAGGGGTAAAAAGGCCGGAAGAAAGGCACGGCCGATATCTTGTGTCAGCGCAAAATCCGCAGCCCAATCGCCGGTGCAGTAATCATCCATGAAGATACCGCCAACCCCGCGGGCGCGTTTGCGGTGCGGGATATAGAAATATTCGTCCGCCCATTCTTTCAGGCGTGGGTAATGACCTGGCCCGTGCGGGTCCAGATGTGCCTTTTGCGTGGCGTGGAAATGGGCCGTGTCCTCGTCATATTCTATGCAAGGGTTCAGGTCGGACCCACCGCCGAACCACCATGCATGTGGGGTCCAGAACATGCGAGTGTTCATATGCACCGCCGGAACATGCGGATTTTGCATATGCGCGACCAGCGAAATGCCCGAGGCCCAAAAGCGCGGGTCTTCGGTCATGCCCGGAATGCCTTTGCGCGCTGCCATCGCCTGCTGCGCGCGCGCGCCAAGTGTCCCGTAGACGGTTGAGATATTGACGCCGACCTTTTCGAACACGCGGCCACCGCGCATCACCGACATCAATCCGCCGCCCGCATCCGTGCCATCTTCGGACTGGCGCGTGGTTTCCTTGATTTCGAACCGTCCAGGTCTGGCGTCCGAAAACGGTCCGGTGTCGTGGCTGTCTTCAAGAGCCTCAAAGGCGGTGACGATTTGGTCCCGCAATTGGCGGAACCATGCAGAAGCGGTGGATTTTTCGGTGTCGAACATATGTGTCAGTGCGCTGGGGCTGCAACGGGGTCCAGCAGGGTGCGGCCGCCGTCAATGGTTAGAATTTGTCCGGTGATGAAACCTGCGGCGTCCGAGGCCAGAAACTGTGCTGTTTCGGTCAGTTCGGTCGGCGCAGCAATGCGGGCCAGCGGAGTGTGTTTTTCTATATCGTCCCGAAAGTCGCGGTTCTCTTTCAGGGTGGAGCGCAATGAGGCGCTCATCACGGATCCCAATGCGATGGAATTTACCCGAATACGGTTGGGGGCCAGCGCGACAGCCAAGGATCGGGTCATCTGATCCAGCGCGGCGGTCGAGACGGAATAGGCCATCAGGTCAGGGTGGGTTCGTCGCGCTGCAATCGAAGACAGGTTGATGATCGAGCCTGCAATGTTTTCCTCGTCATCTCCGGCTTGTTTGATCATGCGTTTGGCGACCAACTGGCTTAACCGTAGGGCGGGCATTAGGTTCTGATTCAGAAGGGTGCGGACTGAATCGTCTTCGGCATCCAGCGGATCAGAAGGGATCACCTGACGGGCGCCGTTGATCAGGATATCCACCTGATCGAAGGCGTCGATTGTGGCCGACAGCAGGTTGGCAATTGTCAGCTTTTCCCGCAGGTCGCCAGCAAAGAAACGGATATTGCTGTCATCGGCCTGCTCGCCCAGTTCTTCGGCCAGCCGCTTTTCGTCCATGTCGGCGAACATCACATTGGCCCCGGCATCGGCAAAGTGGCGCCCGATGGCCAAGCCGACTCCGTTGGCGCCGCCGGTCACGATTGCGGTTTTGCCTGCTATGGAAAAGGACATGCGCTTCCTCCTGAATTGCGGCGCAGGTTAACTGGGATCACCGCCGAGGGCGAGAGGCATGGAACACCTTGAACCGATTGTCGCCGGTCACTTCTTCGACATGCGCAAATGTGTCGGTCAATGTGGGCTCATAGGGGAGGTGGCGGTTGGCCACCATCCACAATGTGCCATTGCGGGTCAGGTTCTTTGCCGCGGATGTGATAAAGCCTTGCCCCAGCGCCGGATCGGCGTTGCGCGTAGTGTGGAACGGTGGGTTCATCACCACGGTGTCGATGGGTTCGTCGGCACGCCATGTCACCGCATCGGCCCAGTGAAACTGAGCGCGGGGATCAGTCACATTGGTGCGGGCACAGGTCAGCGCAATATGGTCGGCTTCGACCAGGTGCAAGGATTTCAGGCCCGGCGCCTGCAGCAGCTCGGCCGAAAGATACCCCCAACCGGCCCCCAGATCGGCGACCCGAGCGCCCAGCCTGTCTGGCAGCGCGGCCCGCAACAGGGCCGAGGCCGGATCAATGCCGTCGGCCGAGAATACGCCTGGCGCGGTTTTAAAACCGTCCGCGGTCTGATGGGCGGGCGCGGCCCAATCCGCAAAAGCATGCGGATCGGACTGGAACCAGAAGATCTTGCCATGCGCCTTTGAAATCGGCCCCTCAACCGCGACCCGCTTGCGGATGTCCTTCAATAAACTGTCCACACCGTCGGTCTTGGCGCCGTCAACGACAATCACGCCATTCGCGCGGGTGCAGGCCTGCTGCACCATCGACCGGGCCAATGCCTTGGCGCGTGGCAGGATTACGATGGCGTCCTGACAGGGATCTTGCGCCACAGGTACAACCGCGAAGCCCTGTTGGGTGAAATGGTCGTGAAAGGGTTTAAACGGCTGCACCACTTGCGTTTCACGCGGCAAATCAGACAGGTCACTGGCCGTTGTTGGCCCCAGTACAGTCAGTGGTTGCGACAAGGTCAGACCGCTTTGCAGCGCAAGATCAAGGCGAGGGGACATAAGCGATTCCGTAAGACCGGTCTGGTCTTACTCTTCCCGTTCCATGGTGCATTGCAAGGGGTGCTGGTGCCTGCGGGCGAAATCCATGACCTGGCCCACTTTGGTCTCGGCGATCTCGTGGCTGAACACGCCAACGACGGCCACGCCTTTTTTATGCACCGTCAGCATGATCTCGAACGCCTGCGCGTGGGTCATGCCAAAGAACCGTTCCAGTACATGCACAACGAATTCCATCGGCGTGTAATCGTCATTCAGCAGCAGAACCTTATACAGCGGCGGACGCTTGGTCTTGGTGCGCGTCTGTACCAGGACAGACGCGTCGGCATCGTCGTCGTCCGACTTGTCAGACATCATCCATTGGTGTTCAAGCATCGCGTTCTACTGTCCGATTCAGGCTTCGGTTTGTCTTTGCGCTTATATAACGTCGAACCAGCCAGAGAAAAGAGCCAGCAGGACGTAATAGCCATGGGCCAAAATCTTACCACAATCGGCTTCGATGCGGATGATACATTGTGGCACAATGAGCGGTTTTTTCAGCTAACGCAGGCTTATTTCGCCGATCTCCTGGCGGATCACGCCGAAAGGGATCAACTGATGGAGCGTCTGCTGGCCGCAGAAAAACGCAATATCCGGCACTATGGATATGGAATCAAAGGTTTCACCCTATCGATGATCGAAACTGCGATTGAGGTGACGGATGACCGGGTTCCCGCCTCGGTCATTCGGCAATTGATAGAAGCCGGGCAAGAGATGCTGGCCCATCCGATCGAGCTGTTGCCCCATGCACGCGCGGCGATTGAAAGCGTGGCGGCGACTCATCAGGTGGTGCTGATCACCAAGGGCGATCTGATTGATCAAGAGAGGAAACTGGCCCAGTCGGGGTTGGGTGAGCTGTTCGACGGGGTCGAGATTGTGTCCGAGAAAACGCCTCAGACCTATCGGCTCATCTTTGGCCAATACGGTGACGGGCCTGCATCGGCGATGATGGTTGGCAATTCGATGCGCTCGGACGTGGTGGCTCCGATACAGGCCGGGTGCTGGGGCGTGTATGTGCCGCACGGTCTGGTTTGGGAAATCGAACAGGCCGAAACCCCGGCAGATAGCCCGCGATACCGCGAGCTTCAGGATTTGGGTCAGCTTGCCAATCTTGTTCAGCGACTCAGCTGATGTGGCCGAATGGTCTCAGTCCTGAAAAATCGACACCCAGCGTCGGCAAATTCTGGTCATATTCATGGATTTGGTGGTGGCAAGGGTGCGCCTGACCACATGTGGTGTGTCCGTGGCAAGCTCAAGAAACCGCGAATTCACGAGCTTTTTGTTTCTTTCACTGGGTCTCTGTGTTAGCCTGATCAATAATAAAATAATTATTTAGCCGACCGGGAAAACCCGGCGGCCCGAGGTAGACAGAGGCAAAGATCGTGCAGGTTCGGCGGACAGTTCCGGCCCGAATGGGCTTATTCCTTATAGCATTCTTGTGGCTGCTCTCCTTTGCGCCGTTGCAAGGGGTGGCTGCTCCTTATGCGGCGATGGTGATCGATGCACGCACCGGCGAGGTGCTGCATTCGCGCAATGCCGACACACGGCTGCATCCGGCTTCGCTGACAAAGATGATGACGCTTTATATTGCGTTCGAAGCGGTGCGGAACGGTGAGATCGATCTGGATACCCAGGTGCGCATCACCAAAAAGGCCGCGTCCGAGCCGCCGTCAAAGCTGGGCTTGCGGTCCGGTCAGCGAATTGCATTCCGCTATCTGATCCGTGCCGCGGCGGTTAAATCGGCGAACGACGCTGCTACCGCCATCGGTATTGCGATCAGCGGGTCCGAGGCCGCCTTTGCCCGCCGCATGACCCGTACTGCCAAGGCGATGGGCATGAGCCGCACAACCTTCAAGAACGCGCATGGTTTGACGGAAACAGGCCACCTGTCGACCGCGCGTGATATGACCACTTTGGGCCGTCATCTGCTGTATGATTACCCGCAATACTACAATCTGTTCTCGCGCCAATCGACACATGCGGGGATCAAGACCGTTCCCAACACCAACCGCCGCCTGCTGGCCGCCTATAAGGGCGCTGATGGGATCAAGACAGGCTACACCCGGGCTGCGGGCTTCAATCTTGTGGCCTCGGCCAAGCGCAAAGATGAACGTATCATCGCCACCGTCTTTGGCGGCAAGTCGGGCGCATCGCGCAACGCCAAAGTGGCCGAGTTGTTGGACATGGGTTTCCGCCGAGCCCCGTCTCGGGCACCGATCCGCAAACCGGCGCGCCCGGCCTATGCCGGGAATGCCGGATTGGGCGCGACGGTTGCAGCTCTGACCGGTGCACCAAATTCCAGTCTCCGTCCGGTACTGCGTCCAACGGCAGGGTCTGCAGTACAGGTTGCGGGCACGGTTGCTGCGACAGCGGCCAAGAACGGCGCGCGTATTCAGGACGGTATTGCAGCCGCCATGGCCGCTGCGGATATCCAAACCCCAACCGGCGACACAGCGCGCCCCGCTGCGCGTCCGGATGATCTGGTTCTGGCGTCGGCCGATCCGGCCGTGCAGCCGGAACCCGAACCGGAAATTGTCACCCGCCTTTCCACGTCCGGCGGGCATCTGTGGGGCGTCAACGTGGGCCGCTATACCACCCGATACGAGGCGGAAAAGGTTTTGCTGAAAACTGCCCTGTCGGAAATGACCACTCTGGAAGGCACGCTGCGCAAGGTGAACCAAAGCTCGCGCGGCTTTGACGCGACATTCCAGGGCATGACCCGCGAACAGGCCGATTTGGCCTGCCGCAGGCTTCAGGCCCGGAATGTCACCTGTTTCATGATCGGGCCGTCATAAGATCCGACATATACTCTCCTGGATGGATCTGGGCTGCGAGGAAACTCGCAGCCCTTTTTTGTCAGGGCGTTTTAGTCGAACACGTGGCCATGCTGGTATTGTTCGTCCTGCCCGGCGGCGGCTGTCAGGGCCGCCACGTTGTCCTTGGTGAAGAACCCGTCATAGTGGTGGCAGCGTTCGATATATTCCGTGATCAGCAGCGTATTCTTCGAGTGTTTCGAGAAAATCTGCTTGAGGTTCGGATCGTCTTTGCATTCACCCACCACATGGGCCAGAAACGGCACGCCTTTATCCTTGAGCGTATTAACCACGAAATCGACGTTTTTCTCACCGGCGTTGTGATCACCGTCCTGAATTTCGATGGCCATGTGATGCAGGCGACGGCCAAAATTTCGGACGAAATCCTCGGTCGGCATCGGCAGTTGCTCGAATGAATTGATGAAGGACGGGGTGTTGTTGGCGGTGAAGACCTTGGCGGGCGATTTCTTGTCATCATCCACATTCGGGTTTCGGTTCACGTTGGTCGACGAGTTCATGTCAAAGATGTTGTACGCACCCCAGAAGTAATAGGGCACCATGGTTAGAAACTCGAGGATCGCGTCCTCGCGCTCACCGGCCAGAATGCGGGTGGCAAGGTGATCGACCCCCAGCATCAAGGGTGAGATTTTGCTGTCTGCGCCAAAAGCGGCGGCCTGATCCAATTGCGCCTGCTCGGCGTCGCTCAGCAACACGCGGTCACCCAGACCCAGGCTGTCGGGGTCATTGAAATCCAGCGTGGAATAACCGACCCGGTTGCAAGTGAAATCCGACGGAGTGGTGAACCGGAACCCATCCAGCGTGTAGAAAGGGTTTTCGGTATCGCCTTCATATTCAAAGCGGATATTCTGATCCTCAAGCGTCTTGCTAAGGGTATTCAAGTCTGTCACGCCGTAAATCTCTCCGACGTAACGTGTTTGCGGAGTGCCGCGCGCCAGCGGATACATGCGGTTGATGCGGGGAATGAAATCCTCAAAGCTGGGGCTGAGCGGCGCCATCACGATCAACGCCGGGTAGTCGGTGTGTGAATGCAGAACCGAAAACTTATGCGTCTGCCCCAGATAGCTGGCCGTGTGGCGATATGGGGTCATCACATACAATTCGATCAGCGTATCGAACAGCGCTGCGGTTTCCACTTGCTGGACAATCGCCCGCATCGGCCCGACCTGATCGGCAACACCAGAGTTGCTACGCCGCTCATAAATTTTGGGTAGATACTCGCCGAAGAAGTCAGAGTTCTTCTTGTCCCCGCGCGGTTCATAAGACATCAAATCGAAAGACATAAATTTCCCTCCTTGCGTGGGCCCAGAGAGTTCCGGACCCGGCGTTGCCTGGATTTCCAATAATCAGAACATGCACTTGCAGGCATGCTAGGGTCAGAAATCCAACTGGGCAACACTAAGAAGGTGGGGCGCAGACCTTACGCCCGGATGTCTATCGGGTGAATTTTGTCACCTCGACGCCACCTGCGATTAGGTTTTCGCGAACGGACCGGGCGATCTGCACCGCGGTCGGCCCATCCCCATGCAGGCAGATCGTGTCGATTGAGGTTTCCAACCGCTTGCCGGTTTCGGTGATGATTGCACCTTCGCGGACCATGTTCAGCATGCGTGGTCCTGCCAGTTCGGGGTCGTGGATGACCGCGCCGGGCAGGCTGCGATCAACAAGCGTACCGTCATCGTTATAGGCGCGGTCGGCAAAAATTTCTCCCACCCATTTGCAACCCAATTCGCGCACGGCCTCTTCCTGTTTGGTAACAGCCAGCACCATGACAATAATGTCCGGGTCCACGTCCAGCGCGCCCTGATAACAGGCTCGTGCCATGTCGATATCGACCGAACACATATTGGCCAAAGCGCCGTGCAGCTTCAGATGCCGGACCTTTGTACCAACCGCCTTGGCCATGCCCATCGCCGCGCCAAGTTGAAAACGGACCAGGTTGCGCAGGGTTTCGTGTGGCACCTTCATATTGCGGCGGCCAAATCCCTGCAGATCGGGAAAGCCGGGATGCGCGCCGATGCCGACATCGTTCTGGGCAGCCGACGTCATCGTTTTCGCCATGACATCGGGGTCACCCGCATGAAAACCACACGCGATATTGGCCGAGGTGATGATCTTCAGCAGGCTTTCATCATCGCCCATATTCCAAGGGCCAAAGCTTTCCCCCATATCGGCATTCAAATCGACGCTGGGCATCGGCAAACTCCTTATTCGGTGCCAGAGATCATTCCGCTGATCAATTGATAGGATAACAGGTCGGGGATGTCGTGCGGATCGCGGACCAAGGGCTCGACCCGCGCGCGCAATCGCGACAGATCGGACAGGTAAGTGGCGTGCAGGGCGACGGCCTCATCCATGAACACAAATGTAAACTTTATCTGCCCGCCGGCCGGGGTTTGCGCCGCCCGGGGCAGATCGCAGGGCAGGACAGTGGCGATACGAGGGTAACCACCGGTCGTCTGGCACTCGGGCAGCAGGATAAAGGGGTTTCCGGTGCCGGTCATCTGGATGTCGCCCGGGGTGATCACATCTGACAGAATGTTCAATTGACCCTTTGCGGCAAAGCCTTCGCCATCGTTTTCCAATTGCATGCCCATTCGGTTAGCCCGCGCACCGCGCCGAAACGCGGTTTCGGTAAAACGGTCCAGCGTTTCTAGATCGAACAGGGGGGTCTGGAAGCTTGCCAACACGCGCAGGGTGCCCCCGGAAAATCGGTCATCGGGGCGCAGTTTCATACCGGTGTTGCCTGAATAGGGACCGACGGGTAGTCGGTCGCCGGCCTGCACGGCACGCCCGACATTCGCTGTCAGGTGGGCGGAACGTGAACCCAGAAACAGCGGTACTTCAAATCCGCCACCAACATGCAAATAGCCATAGTTGCCCTGATTGGCGGCGCCGATCGTCAGCTTCTGACCCGCCTCCACAGAGAAAGAGGCATTCCAGACAATCGGGACGCCATCGATACTGGCCTGCATTGGCGCGCCGGTCAGGGCGATGCTGACCGCATGCGTGGCCTCGAACGTGCCGCCCATTCCCGCCATTTCCAGGGCTGCACAGTCCGGGCTTTGACCCAGCAGCGCGGCCCCCTCATGCAACGCCAGTTGATCTGCCGCCCCTGACCGTGAAAGTCCCTGATCCAGATATCCCGAACGCCCCTGATCCTGAATGGTGCAGGCCGGGCCAATCTGATGTACCAGCAGGCTCATGCCGGTATCTCCTCTCGGGTCGCCCCGCCTAGACCATCATTGGTTTCGCGTATCTGTTCCAGTTCTGCGCGTGAGACCGGCAGAAATTGCATCTCGTCGCCGGGGCGCAGGACAAAGCTCTGTTCGGCTTCGGGACGGAAGCAGCGAAAAGCGGTTTGGCCGACATGTCGCCATCCTGTCGGGTTGGGTCTGGAAAACAGCACAAGTTGCGATATCGCCAGAATCAGCGCTCCTTCCGGCACCATAGGAGTGAGCTTCTTGAGGCGTGGAATGTTGAACTCAGGCCCTAGCGGTCCAAGATATGGCAGGCCGGGCGCAAAGCCGATGGTCAGTACGCGAACACGGGTTTCACTCAGGCGTCGTATGGCTTCGGTTGGTGTCAGCCCAGCTGCCGCTGCGGTTTCGTCCAATTGCGGCGCTAATTCACCTCCGTACACAGTGGGTACCTGCCACAAGCGGCGACCTGCAGGAAGCGGTGCCCGATACCAATCTTGTTGATGCAGCATCTCTTCGATCCGCCCGTGGATTTCCGTGTGCGGCAGGGCAAGGGGATCGAACCGAATATAGGCCGAGGCCAGAGACGCCGATGTCTCAATCACACCTTCCCATCCAAGAAGGTCGACCGCATTGCGAAATGCAAGCGCCGCCCGGTTCGAGGATTCAGCCATCGTGTCAGCAAACGAGACCAATAGACCGTCCTGACCAACCGTCCGTATGCAAGGAAAGGGGTGCGCGTGTGTAGCTGTCATATTACTGTGCGTTTGGCTGTCTCTTTCCGGCGAGGTGACAGTATCCGAGGGTAATGCGCAAGACCCGGCGCGCGCGTTGTGCCTTTTTCAGTGCCCTGTTTGGAGGCGAGTCGGGGAAACGGGCTCAAAATCGGCTCGGATCAGATGATGCGACTCGGTTGGGTCTTGTGGATGTCGGTTAGGAACTCACTATATATAGGGTATGCGGGTGGTTGACCGATTGCTTATGGTGGGGCAACTGCGTGTGCCTACTTCGTGAGCGGTGTATGTGGCTTAGTTGGGTTCATCTTAATCATTTGAAATATAGTTGAAAAAAATCATTTCGCAAAAAAATCGCGCAAGATGCAATTTTCCACTTGCGGGTTGTTTGGGTAAACCTTAGAACCCCCTTCACCGGCGCTGCTGAGGCGGTGTTGGGACGCTGGAGACGGCGGAGACGC
>NZ_WQBE01000005.1 GCF_013032005.1 Ruegeria atlantica | reverse complement strand
TCAGCGTGGTTTTACCGTGGTCAACGTGCCCAATCGTGCCGATGTTGACGTGCGGTTTTGTACGCTCAAACTTTTCCTTTGCCATTCCTCAGGCGCCCTTTTGCGATTTGGGGGACCCTTGGTCCCGTGGTTACATCTGCGCGCGCGAGATATTTGGTTCAAAGGGGAAAATCAAGCACATCCTGCGTGAAAAGCAACTTAAGATGCCGGATTTTGCGTAACAACACCGGATTCGAGCGGTTGGATCAGGTCTGGACGACGATCAAACCAGCCATTGTCTTTATGTTCCTCGGCCAACCATTCCTCGACACGGTCCGCGACCTTCAGTGCAAGCCCGCTCATTTGCTCTTCTTTGGTCCGTTCGTGGCCAGAGCCCTTCAAAGCACTGCCGCCGGTCGTGTCCTCGAGAACCTGGAACTGCTTGCCCTTGGCAAGGAACTCTTTTTTGTTCACGTCATAGACGTTGACCAAGACAATGGCCGTGCTTTTCGGATTATAGATGACCGGGATACCCGGAGGCGCAAGCATATAGCCTTCGAGGCTGATACCGATGTCGTATTCCTGCACGCCTTCATAGCGACCCAGCCGGATATCAACAGCGTTCTGAATAGCAGCGGTCCATTCATCCGGTGTGGCATCGCGGCTGACCGGCCCCTGCACCGCCTTGTCAGCAAAGGCATAATTGACCCGCAACTTGAATTCGCCCAGCGATTCCGGCTCTTCATAAAGCTGCGTTTGCGTGCAGGCGCCCATAAGGGCCAATCCGGTGATCAAAGTCAGAATGCGCAGCATAGGTTCATCTCGATAGGCCTGTTTTTCTTTGGTCTAGCGCACCGATACGGCCTGTGCCAAGCCGTATCAGCGAAATTCTACCTGCGTCCAGCGCATAATCACGAGAATTTATAGTCACGCGGGAAACCATAGGGTGGCTTTTTCCCAACACTGGCGCGCTTGGCGAGCCATTGGGACATATCCGCCTCGTGCCGGGTTTTATCCCCACCCATCGACCACTTGAGACCCTCTTCCCAGTTGAAGGTGGTCAGGTCGGACAAGCCGCCATCCAGCTCAAGTGTGCCCTGCCGTCCACGCGCCATGTTGTATTTCTGCAGACGCACGCCTTTGCCGCGGGTCATCTCGGGCAATTCTTCGGTTGGGAAGACCAGGAACTTACCGTTCTGAGACACCACCGCCACGTGATCGCCATCGATGGGCTTACAGATCATTGCGGTTTCTTCGCCTTTGACGTTCAGCACCTGTTTACCGTTGCGGGTCTGGGCCAGCACCTCATCCTCGGGCACCATGAACCCGTTACCCGCATCCGAGGCCACAAGCAGCTTGCGCCCGGGTTTATGGATCAGGATGTCGATGATCTGCGCTTCGTTCGGTAGATCGACCATCAGACGCAGCGGCTCGCCCATGCCTCGCCCGCCGGGCAGGTTGGCGGCGCTGACCGTGTAAAACCGCCCGTTCGAGGCAAACACCAGCAGCCGGTCCGTCGTTTCCGCGTGGAAGATGAAACGCGGGCCGTCGCCATCCTTGAATTTCAACTCGCGCTTCAGGTCGATATGCCCGGTCATGGCGCGAATCCAGCCCATCTGAGAGCAGACGACCGTGATCGGTTCCTTATCGATCATCGCCTCAAGGGGAACCTCTTCAACCTGTCCGGCTTCGGCAAACTGGGTACGGCGCGCACCGCCTTCGTAGTCTTTGCCAAAGGTCTTTCTGGTCTCTCTCAACTGCTCGGCGATCTTGGCCCATTGCAAGGCCGGATCGGCCAGCAAGTCTTCAAGATTGGCGCGCTCCATCATCAACGCGTCGCGCTCGCGCACCAGTTCCATCTCTTCCAGACGGCGCAAGCTGCGCAGGCGCATGTTGAGGATCGCGTCGACCTGAACCTCGGACAGCTCGCCCTCACCCGGTTTGGGTGAGACATAGTCGGCCTCACTTGTGGCACGGACATGATCGATCCCCCAGTCCTCGCGCATCAGCGCGGCTTTGGGGTCGTCGTCGTAGCGGATAATGTCGATCACACGGTCGAGGTTCAGGAAGGCGACGATAAAGCCTTCCAACACCTCAAGGCGGTGGTCGATCTTGGCCATACGGTGACGCGAACGTCGCAGCAGCACCTCTTGCCGATGATCGAGGAAGGCGCGCAGAACTTCCTTCATCGAGCAGACCTTGGGCGTGACCCCGTCGATCAGCACGTTCATGTTCAGGCTGAACCGCACCTCAAGGTCCGAGTTGCGATACAGCATTCCCATCAACACCTCGGGGTCCACATTCTTGGAACGTGGCTCAAGGATCAGGCGGATGTCGTCGGCGGATTCGTCGCGCACATCAGCGAGAATTGGAATTTTCTTGGTCTGGATAAGCTCGGCGATCTTTTCGATCAGCTTGGATTTCTGAACCTGATACGGAATCTCGGTGACAATGATCTGCCACTGGCCACGGCCCAGATCCTCAACCTCGAACTTACAGCGCAGACGGAAGGACCCGCGCCCGGTGCGATAGGCCTGCGCGATATTCTCAGGCGGCTCGACAATGACGCCACCGGTCGGGAAATCGGGGCCGGGCACATAGTTCAGCAGAGTGTCGTCGCGCGCGTCAGGTGTTTTGATAAGATGCAGGCAGGCGTCACACAGCTCGGCAATGTTATGCGGCGGAATGTTTGTCGCCATACCAACCGCGATGCCGCTGGAGCCATTTGCCAGCAGGTTTGGAAACTGCGCGGGCAGCACGACCGGTTCGGTCAGCGTGCCGTCATAGTTATCGCGGAAATCGACGGCGTCCTCGTTCAGACCCTCAAGCAGCGCCTCGGCGACGATGGTCATCCGTGCCTCGGTGTATCGCGAGGCCGCCGGGTTATCGCCGTCGATATTGCCGAAGTTCCCCTGCCCGTCGACCAGCGGGTAACGGACGTTGAAGTCCTGCGCCAGACGCGCCATCGCATCGTAAATCGCGGCGTCGCCGTGCGGGTGATAGTTGCCCATCACGTCGCCGGAAATCTTCGCAGACTTCCGGAAACCACCCGTCGCACTGAGTCGCAACTCGCGCATCGCATACAGGATTCGCCGGTGAACCGGCTTCAGCCCGTCGCGCGCATCAGGCAGCGCCCGGTGCATGATGGTGGACAAAGCATAGGTCAGATAGCGTTCGCCAATCGCGCGGCGTAGCGGTTCGGCTATCTCGCCCCCGTTGTCGGGGGCCTCCATGTTGGGGTCGTCGATCGTATCGGTCATACATGATGTGATACGCCG
Organism: Ruegeria atlantica; assembly: GCF_013032005.1. Lineage (GTDB taxonomy): Bacteria > Pseudomonadota > Alphaproteobacteria > Rhodobacterales > Rhodobacteraceae > Ruegeria > Ruegeria atlantica_A. The sequence continues at coordinate 278,152 of NZ_WQBE01000005.1, read as the reverse complement.
CAACCGCGCGCTGGTAAAGCGAGCAGCACGCATTTTACTGGGGACAAGTGGCGCTTTTTGCAACAGGGGGAGGCAACCCCCCGATTTCCCCCGTCTTTCGACTTGGACCCTGAAATATGCTACGCTGACTGGATTAGACTGCTGCCTATTTCTTGTATCTTACGATTGACCCTGGGGGATGCGCCATGACGCGCCTTGTTGTTTTTACTTTCGCTGCACTTGGTTGGTGCTTTTACGTAATGAGCGGCGGGCCGGATTTCGAACCGCGTGGCCTGCGTGCCGAGCAACCCGCTCGTATTGCAACCGCCCCGACGCAAACCATTGCTCCTGCCCAGGCCGAAGAGCTTGTGACCAATGTCGCAGTTCGTGCGCCAACTGCACGTGTGCAACCCAAGCCCGCCGTGGAAGAGGTGGTCGAATTTGTGGCCGATGATGCCACGCTGGGGTCTTTCTCAACCATTACGGTTTTCGCGGACCAAGACGCCAACATCACGCTTGCTTCGCTTGAGGACGGTGTCGCCGGGCTGCGCCAGATCACGGATGACGTACAGGAAGATGTGGCCGAAACACCCGCCATCCCCGAGCCCGAAAAAGACATTCGCGAGATTTCGGGAACCCGCGTGAACATGCGCGACGGGCCGGGTACGATCTATCCGATTGTCGGCAAGGCCACCATCGGTCAGAAGGTCGAAGTACTAAGCGAATCCGGAACCGGCTGGCTGCGCCTGCGCGTGTTGCCTCAGCAACAGGTCGGATGGATTTCGGCCTCGCTAGTGCGAAAAATCGCGAACTGACGCAGCCGTGTCATTGTCCTGACCTGAACCTCGCCATAGCTATAGATCAGGTTCAGATTCAGGAAGACCATGCAAAAGACCATTCTTATCACCGGCTGCTCCTCGGGCATTGGACTGGATGCGGCGCACGGCATGCGCGCCCGAGGTTGGCGAGTGTTTGCCTCCTGCCGTCAGCAGCGAGATTGCGACCGGCTGCGGGCTCAAGGGTTTGAAAGCCCGCATATTGATTACACCGACGCCGACAGCATCACCGCGGGGCTGGCTTCGGTGTTTGAGGCGACGGGTGGCACGCTGGATGCGTTGTTCAACAATGGCGCGCATGGCCTGCCCGGTGCGGTCGAGGATTTGCCGACGGATGGCTTGCGCGCAATTTTCGAGGCCAATTTTTTTGGCTGGCACGAGCTGACCCGGCAGGTGATTCCAGCCATGAGGGCGCAAGGACATGGGCGAATCGTTCAGAACTCGTCCGTGCTGGGCCTGGTGGCCTATCCCTGGCGCGGCGCCTATGTGGCCACGAAGTACGCGGTCGAAGGTCTGACGGACACGCTGCGCCTGGAACTGGCAGATACCGACATCAAGGTTATCCTGATCGAGCCCGGCCCGATCACCTCGAAAATCCGCGAAAACTCGATCCCCTTCTTTGAAAAATTCATCAACTGGCAGAACTCGCCCCTGCGAGAGCGGTACGAATCTTCGTTGTTGAAAAGACTGTACGAATCCTCGGGGCCGGATCGGTTCGAACTACCCGCGTCGGCGGTAACCGACAAGCTGGCCCATGCGGTCGAATCAAAACGGCCACGCGCGCGATACTATGTGACGACGCCGACTTATATCGCCGGATACCTGCGACGCGTTCTGCCGACCCGCACGATTGATCGCATTCTGTCGGACGTCTGAGGCAATATTACCCGTTCGCTTTTCACACCTACGGGGCTAGATGATAGCCCAAGGAAACAAAAAACGCGGACGGTGCACCCATGGACCTAATGATGGTCGTTTTGCTGTTGGCCATGGCGGCTGTTGTCGTCGTGCTGGCGATTGGCATCTCAAACTTTGGCAAAAGCGGTAAAGAGGCCGCGATGAAAAGCAACAAGATGATGCGCCTGCGTATCCTGTTTCAGTTCATTGCCGTGGTGCTGATCGTGCTTTACGTCTGGTTGCGTGGACAAGGAGCCCAATAGATGGTCGTTCTCAACAAGATTTACACTCGCACTGGCGATGACGGCAAAACCGCTCTGGGCAATGGTGAGCGTGTTGCAAAGTATTCCGGCCGTGTTGCTGCCTATGGCACTGTTGACGAGTTGAACGCATTTGTTGGCGTGGCCCGCACCGAAGCCGAGGGCGATGTCGAAGCCGCCCTGTCCCGTATCCAGAACGATTTGTTCGATTTGGGCGCCGATTTCTGCCGTCCCGACATGGAAAAGGATGCCGAGGCCGACTATCCCCCGCTGCGCATCGTGCCAGCCCAGATCGACCGATTGGAAGCGGAAATCGACGCCATGAACGAAGCATTGGAGCCGCTGCGCAGCTTCATTCTGCCGGGTGGTTCGCGTCTGGCGGCACATCTTCACGTGTGCCGCACTGTTTCACGCCGGGCCGAACGGCTGGCGGTAGAGCTGACCAATATGGAACCGGTGAACACGGTTGCGGTGAAATACCTCAACCGTCTCAGCGACTGGTTCTTCGTCGCCGCACGTTGCGCCAATGAAAACGGCACGCAGGATGTGCTTTGGGTTCCGGGAGCGAACCGCTAAGTCGCGGACCTTAACGTCAAAAAACACGAAACGCGACGTCCCAAACCCATGACGTGACGATTTTGCTCTGTTGCAGGGCGAATTCAGACGTTATTCAGTCGTCCGAGAGCATTGGTGGAGTCGCAACGCGGCTTACCGTTTTTTGTGAGGAGCAAGCGCTAAAATGAAGGTACTCGTGCCTGTCAAACGCGTGATTGACTACAATGTGAAGGTTCGCGTGAAAGCGGACGGTAGCGGTGTCGATCTCGCCAATGTCAAAATGTCGATGAACCCGTTCGACGAGATTGCGGTGGAAGAGGCGATCCGCCTGAAAGAAGCCGGCAAGGCCGAAGAGGTTGTAGCCGTTTCGATTGGCGTCAAGCAGGCGCAAGAAACCCTGCGGACCGCGCTGGCCATGGGCGCCGACCGCGCCATTCTGGTTGTGGCCGCCGATGACGTGCATCAAGACATCGAGCCGCTGGCCGTCGCCAAGATCCTGGCCAAAGTGGTCGAAGAAGAGCAGCCCGGCATCGTTCTGGCGGGCAAGCAGGCGATCGACAATGACATGAACGCCACCGGTCAGATGCTGTCGGCCCTGCTGGGTTGGTCGCAAGGCACCTTCGCGTCCGAGCTGGACATCGAAGGCGACGCCGCCAAAATCACCCGCGAGGTGGACGGCGGCCTGCAGACCATCAGCGTCAAGATGCCGACCATCGTGACCGTTGATCTGCGCCTGAACGAGCCGCGCTATGCGTCGCTGCCCAACATCATGAAGGCGAAGAAAAAGCCGCTGGAGGAGAAGACCGCCGCCGATTACGGCGTAGACGTTTCCCCGCGCCTTGAGATCGTCAAGACCGAAGAGCCGCCGGCGCGTGCTGCGGGCATCATTGTCGGCTCGGTTGATGAGCTGGTTACGAAACTCAAAGATGCGGGGGCTGTGTAATGGCTGTTCTTCTTCTTGCCGAGGTTAACAATGGCGAGCTGGCGCTGGACGCCACCGCCAAGGCCGTCAATGCCGCCAAGGCTCTGGGCGACATTACCGTTCTGGCCGCTGGCGGTTCCGCCGCTGCTGCTGGAGAAGCCGCTGCCAAGATCGACGGTGTGTCCAAGGTTCTGGTTGCCGAAGACGACTCGCTGGGTCATCGCCTGGCGGAATCGACCGCTGCGCTGATCGTCAGCCTCGCAGGCGACTATGAACATATCGTTGCCCCTGCCACCACCGACGCCAAGAACGTGATGCCGCGCGTTGCCGCGCTGCTGGACGTGATGGTGATCTCGGACGCGTCGGGCGTGGTCGACGGCTCGACCTTCGAGCGCCCGATCTATGCGGGCAACGCCATCCAGACCGTGAAATCGAACGACGCCAAAAAGGTCGTCACCTTGCGGACCGCCAGCTTTGACGCGGCGGGCGAAGGCGGATCGGCCGCGGTCGAGACCGTTTCGGTTCCGGGCTCCGAAGGCCTGTCGTCCTGGGTCGAGGACAAGGTGGCCGAAAGCGACCGGCCGGAACTGACTTCGGCTGGGGTCGTTGTGTCGGGCGGACGTGGTGTCGGCTCGGAAGACGATTTCAAACTGATCGAAGGTCTGGCCGACAAGTTGGGCGCGGCGGTTGGTGCCTCGCGCGCGGCGGTCGATTCGGGCTATGCGCCGAACGACTGGCAGATTGGGCAGACCGGTAAGGTTGTTGCCCCGGACTTGTATGTCGCCGTCGGTATCTCGGGTGCGATCCAGCACCTGGCTGGCATGAAGGACAGCAAGGTCATCGTCGCGATCAACAAGGACGAAGAAGCACCGATCTTCCAGGTCGCAGACTTCGGACTGGTTGCCGACCTGTTCCAGGCCGTGCCAGAACTGACCGAAAAGCTCGACTGATTGCAGGATAAGATTTTTTGATGAAAAATCTTGCAAGGCCCGCCATTTGGCGGGCCTTATTCATTGCAGGTTCCGAATTGGACTAACCAGTGCATCCGCGATTGACCGATGTGCCGCTGGGCCAATCATGTGCTCGGCCATCGGCTGTTGCAACGTACCGAACAACATATCCTCAAGCTCATTTGAATGCCCGGACACACAAGCCGTGCCTTCGACACAATCGGCGCAGAAAGGCCGCACGGCCTTTAGCATTTCAGGAGTGACTGTCATTGGTGCCCTCTCTTCCTGATGTTCATCATTTTTTTGCGGCAGCACCTTCAGCGCCAGCAGCAGGACCGGTACCTTCAACCTTTGCAGCAGGTCGCTGATTTTCCGAACCCAGTTACGACGCAGCTCTTCTGCCACAACCTCAAAGCGGGCATCCTGATAGTCTTGCAGCCGCCGCATCAGGTGGCCCACAAAATGGACATCGGTAAAGTCAACCTTGGGGTAGAGGTCGATCAGATCCTGAGTTGGTGCCAAAACCCGGTCGTTGCGCCGAGGATGGACACGGTAAAAGTGGTTTGACTGGCTCAGAACCCCGGGCGCCTGTAACACACACAGTTCAGCCCCATTCAACAGCGTGAACAGGCCTGCATCGCCGCACAGCGCCTCGACGCCGCAAAACAGGCTGCCCAAATTCAGGCAGCGCCGGTCCAGCCTGTCCTCTAGAATCGCTGCATAAGGACGGTCAACAAATCGCCCATAGGTCTCATTCCCGCCGACACAAGCCATATAGGCCGTGTCCAAAGACCTCTCTGGTCCCCGAAACCAAAGACGTGATTGACCGTATTGGCATACGGCATGCCCGGCACCTGCCGAGCCTGTTTGATGATAGCTCATAACACTCACCCATTTTTCACCCGGTTGCCATCTTGCAGCCGCATGTCTTGAGAAATTCCTAATGCGCGCAATTTAGACAAATTCGATGGGTCCGATCCCCTTGCCGCCCCTACCGATCTGCCGGTACTGTCCCTTCAATCCCGAGACACAGAGGCATCAGAACATGGACGTAAAATCAGTCGGAGTGATTGGCGCAGGCCAGATGGGCAATGGTATCGCCCACGTCCTGGCCCTTGCGGAATATGACGTTCTGCTGAATGACGTGAACCAGGATGCACTGGAAGCTGCCGTCGCCGCAATCGAAGGCAACATGGCGCGTCAGGCCTCGCGCGGGAAAATTACCGATGAGGCGATGCAAGCCGCCCTGAAACGCGTAAAGACGACACTGGAATTGCCGGAACTGGGGCAAACGGACCTGGTGATCGAGGCCGCCACCGAGCGAGAATCAATCAAGCAGGCGATCTTCGAGGATTTGCAGCCGCACCTGCAACCGCACACGATTCTGACGTCGAACACGTCGTCAATTTCAATCACCCGCCTGGCCAGTCGTACGGACCGGCCTGAACGGTTTATGGGGTTTCACTTTATGAACCCGGTGCCAGTGATGCAGCTGGTCGAATTGATCCGCGGGATCGCCACGGACGAAGAAACCTTCAACACTTGCAAATCCGTGGTGGATCGTCTGGGTAAAACCGCCGCCAGCGCCGAGGATTTCCCCGCCTTCATCGTGAACCGCATTCTGATGCCGATGATCAACGAGGCAGTCTATACCTTGTACGAAGGCGTGGGCAATGTGCAATCCATCGACCAGTCCATGAAATTGGGCGCCAATCACCCGATGGGGCCGTTGGAATTGGCCGATTTCATTGGTTTGGACACCTGTTTGGCGATCATGAACGTGTTGCACGAAGGATTAGCCGACACAAAATACCGCCCCTGCCCGTTGCTGACCAAATATGTCGAAGCCGGATGGCTGGGCCGAAAAACCGAACGCGGGTTTTATGACTATCGGGGCGAGGTTCCGATTCCGACCCGCTAAGGCAGAGGGGGTCAGCCCCCTCACCCCCGAGGTATTTTGGCCAGATTAAGAAACGGATCAGTTTTTTTGCGTTTCGGCCAGCGACATTGTGCGTTTTCTGAGCCAAGCCATGAAGCCACGCGGGTCGCGTTCCAGCAATTGCATGTCCTCGTCCGAGATCGGATCGCCGATAACCGGTGATTGCGGTTTGTTGCACGACCGCACGATCTCATGCAGCAGAAGGCCTTGTCGCAGGATCGGGGACAGCTTGTTGGCAATCTGATAGGCGCGAGAGTTTCTGCCCGGAAAGAAGATCGGAACCACTTTGGCACCGGACCGGCGGATCATCTTGGCAGTGAACACGTTCCACTCCCGCTCTTGCGCCGGGCCGAACCAGTCGTCCGAGGACATCACCACGCCTGACGGGAACAAGGCAACGACACCACCTTCTTTCAGGTGGTCCATCGACTTGCTGCGCATTTCCAGCATCTTGGTTTGCGCCTCGGGGTCATGGGGAAATGGCACTGGGATCATGAACGATGTCGCGGCTTCGTCCAGCCCCGTCAGAACAGAACGGGTCAGGATGCGGTAATCGCTGCGCACCTGGCCAATGAGTTCAGCCAAGATCATCCCGTCAACCATACCGTGGGGGTGGTTCGCCACCACAACAACGGGACCTTCTTTAGGTATACGGGCGATTTGTTCCTGAGGGGTGGTCAGGTCGATGCCCATCGTCTTGAGCGCACCACCCCAGAACCGTTGGCCGCGATAATATTCGTTCTTCTTTTCGAATTTGTTGACCATACGCAGAATGGTCAGCTTGCCAGTACACCATTCGATGGCGCGAATGGCCGTCGACGTCCAGACATCATCGAACGAATTCGCATAGGTCAGGGTTCTACGATCGTAGATCTCACCCTGATCTGTGGTCCCATCCACCACTGGGCCGGTCTTCGTCTCGTGCGTTGTTTCCGCCAATTCCAGGTCTTCCCGTTCTTCGTTGCGCGGCGGATGAAATCAGAAACCTTCCCCGAACTTGTCGTTCACCAGGGTTTCCAAGGCATCAGCCAACGCCTCAGCATCCGGTCCGGACGTCTCGACGTCAATAGTCGTTCCGCGCGAGGCTGCCAACATCAAAAGGCCCATTATACTATCGCCGGATGCAGAAAATCCGTCTTTGGATACTTCGGCCTGTGCGTCAAAGCCCTCGACCACCTCAACCAACTTGGCCGAGGCGCGGGCATGCAAACCTTTTTCATTAATGATTTTCAGGCTTCGATTGGTCATTCTTAATCTGTCCGGTCTTCTTCTAATGTAATGTTTTGCGCATTGATATATTTGCGTCCAGCCTCCATCGCCTGCCGTACTGAATCTGCTATGGGCAGGTGGCGGGTTTTGGCCAGTTTGATCAACATAGGCAGATTTGCACCGTAAAGGATACGGCGATCCTGTGGCGCGCAGGCCCGCAAGCTCAGGTTCGACGGGCTGCCCCCGAACAGATCAGTTACAACAACAACCCCATCCCCGACATCGACGCTGTCAGCAGCCGCACAGATTTCAGCCTGTTTTGCGGCACGGTCGTGGTCAGCCTCGATCGAAATCGCGACTAGGCCGGGCTGCTTTCCGACCACATGTTGCATGGCGGCCAGATACTCTTTGGCCAACCCACCATGTGCTACGAGTACGATCCCGATCAATCCGGCCTCACATTCAACGATCGACGTTCTATTTCGCGGTGCCTAATTGCCACTTGCTGCCCCTCCTCTGCAAGGGCCTTTGCAACCGCTTCGGCCATGGCCACCGATCTGTGTTGCCCTCCGGTACACCCAAAGGCCACGGACAGGTGTGCTTTGCCTTCGGCACGGAAGGTCGGCAACAAGAGTTTTAGCAGATCCACCACCCGGTCGAAAAAAGGTGCGTAGTTCGTGTCCGATTGTACATAGCGCGCGACATCGGGGTTTCGACCATCTTTCGCCCGCAAGTCAGGGCGCCAGTACGGATTGTCCAGAAACCGACAGTCAAACACCATATCCAACCCGCGCGGCAAACCGCGCTTGTACGAGAAAGATTCAATCGAAACAGCCAGATGCCGTCCGCCTTTGGGAGCGAACCAGCGTTCGACCTCTTCGCGCAATTGGTGGACGTTCAGCGGGCTGGAGTCGATCAATGTGTCGGCGATTTCGCGGATCGGAGCCAACAGTTCTTTTTCCTGCCGCACACCGGTTTCCGGGCTGGCATCTGTGGCCACAGGGTGCCTACGCCGGGTTTCCGAGAAACGCCGCAGCAATACCTCGTCGCTGCAATCCAGATAGAGGGTAGTCAAGTCTACCTGCTCCATCCGCCGCAGCCGGACCGCCAGCTCAATAAACCCGATGGTCGAGAAATCGCGGTTGCGTGCGTCGATGCCCAGCGCCATAGGACGATCGCTTTGCGGACCGTCCAGCAGGCGCATCAAAAGACCCATCGGCAGGTTATCGATGGCTTCAAAACCCAGATCTTCAAGAACGCGAATCGCCGTCGAGCGCCCGGCGCCCGAGGGGCCGGTTACCAGAACGATGCGCCGTTGCGAAGTCATGTGCTGGGCCATTCCGGGTCCACGCGTCCCATTTTCAAAAGTTGCATGAGTGCTGCCGCCAAATTGGGGACGCCTGCCGCCCGTAGCAAGGGAACGGATTGCTTTAGAACTAGGGTCTTATCGGGATCGGGCAAGCGGGCGGATTCGTTTTGATCAAGATCCACCACATAGCGGATCGGCGTTGTCCCCGCCGTGTGCGCCCGAAGCAAACCAATGCCCCGTGCCTCGATCAATCCACGTAGGTTTGGAGCAGTATCAGCCATAGCCGTATCGCCCACCATCGACAGGGCAACTCGGTCGTCAGCCACCAAAGTTGCGCCATGCGCCATCATCTGCAAGGCCAGCGCCGATTTGCCCGAACCCGACTGCCCCAGAATCAATGCGCCTTGCCCGTCGACGGCAACACATGTCGCATGGAGGATGGCCTTGTCTTGATGTTGGATGTCCAAGAGGGTCTTGCCGCTCATGCGCTTATACAGGCAGCCCCACGACAAAGCGCGCGCCTTGTGGGTCTGATGTAATATCTGCCTCGGTTGGGCGGATGTTCTCGGCCCAAATCACGCCGCCATGGGCCTCGACAATCTGTTTCGAGATCGCCAGCCCAAGGCCCGAGTTATTGCCGAAATGCTCGTCGGGACGCTGTGAATAGAACCGTTTGAAGATTTTGGTCAGCGCCTGTTCCGGGATGCCCGGGCCGGTATCCTCGACCACGATCAATACCCGGTTTTCGCGACGCCGCACCCAGACGCGAATGGCATCGCTGTCTTCGCAGAAAGAAATCGCATTGGTGATCAGGTTGACGAATACCTGCGCCAGTCGCGCTTCGAGCCCGTTCACGATAATCGGCTGAGACGGCAGGTCAGTGATATAGTCGATGCCTTTGGTACGGGCCTCTTCGCCCAGATATTGACCGATATTGCCCAGCAATTTCAGCAGATCAAAGGGTTGTTCCTCTTCTTTGACCAGTTCGGCATCCAGACGCGATGCGTTCGAAATATCGCTGACCAGACGATCCAGCCGCCGCACATCATGTTCGATCACGCCCAACAACTTGTCGCGTTGGTCGTCGCGTTTGACCACGCGCAGGGTTCCCACCGCGGATTGCAGGCTGGCCAACGGGTTCTTGATCTCATGCGCCACATCGGCGGCAAACTGTTCATTCGCATCGATACGATTATACAGCGCTGTTACCATCCCACGCAGGGCGCGGCTGAGGCGTCCGATTTCATCCGGCCGCGCACTGAGGTCCGGGATGCGGATACGGCCGGGATTTACCCCGGCACCGCGATCTTTGCCCATCTCGGCCGCAGCGGCCAGATCGGCCAACGGGTTGGCGATGGTCGAGGCCAAAACAAGGCTGAGACCGATGGACACCAGCAATGCCACAACAAACATCTGCAAAATGCGTTCCTGCGCGCGCCGGGCCAGCGCGTCAATCTGTCCAGCAGGACCAGCCATTGCGACGGCGCCCACCGGCTCGCCGCTTTGCAGGATCGGAGCCGCTGCCACGATGACCGTTTGACCAGCGTCATCCTTTACCGCCTCAATCTGCTTCTGCCCCTGAATCGACAATGGAATGATTTCCTGCACGCGCTGCGCCAGCGTTGGTGCTTCGTCGGGGTCGGAACGGGTGAACACCCGGGACAGCCCGGTCCACACAGCGTTCAGTGCGTCACTGATCAGGGTACTTCCGGTCTGCACTTCGGCTTCGGTTTTCAGCAGTGCATAGGTCTGCGTTGAGGTCGAAACTCCGCGCGTCCAGCCGATCAGCGTTCCATCCATGTCATAGACAAAGACCTCGCCGCCGTCAGGCAGGCTAAGCCCCGCCAGCGTATCCTTAACGTCCAACGCCGCCGCATCCTGTGCGGTTCCGGATTGGTTTTGACGCAGCTGGGCTTCGAACACATTGCTGACTAGCTGCGCGTCCCCGATCAGGTTGCGCGCAGTCTGCTGGACCTGCTCTTCGCGAGAATCGTCGAGATACAGCAACCCGGTGACTAGGATCACAAGGGCAATCAGATTGAAGGTAATAATCCGACGCGCAAGGGGCGACCCGCGCAGCGAGAACATGTTGCGACGTCGGCGCGAGGCCCGGAGTTCAGCCGAATCCGGGTCTTGTGGGATGACCCAATCATCCCCCAGAACGACGTCACCGTCGCGCAACTCGTTTGCTTGTTCCGTATCGCGCACGAGACCCGGTTACCCCTTCTCAGTGGCCACACTTATTCTTCGTTGTACCTGTATCCGATACCATACAGCGTTTCGATGGCCGAAAACTCAGGGTCTGCGGTGCGCATTTTCTTGCGCAGGCGCTTGATGTGGCTATCGATGGTCCGGTCGTCGACATAGACTTGGTCATCATATGCAACATCCATCAGCTGATCACGGCTTTTGACAAAGCCCGGTCGCTGCGCCAACGCCTGAAGCAGCAAGAACTCGGTCACCGTCAACGATACATCCGCACCCTTCCAACTGACCGCATGGCGCAACGGGTCCATCCGCAATTCGCCACGTTCCATCACCTTGGTTTCGCCGGTATTGGCGTTGGTCGCATCACCCGCCGTCGCCTCTTGTCGACGCAGCAATGCGCGGATGCGTTCGACCAGCAAACGTTGGGAAAAGGGCTTTTTTACATAGTCGTCCGCGCCCATGCGCAGGCCCAAAACCTCATCGATTTCATCATCTTTCGAGGTCAGAAAGATCACCGGCATCTGGGTTTTCTGTCGCAGCCGTTGCAACAGATCCATACCGTCCATACGCGGCATCTTTATATCCAGCACGGCCATATCGGGCAGTTTCTTGTTGAAAGCATCCAGAGCCGCCTGCCCATCATTATAGGTTTCGACTTCGAATCCTTCAGCTTCGAGCGTCATGGACACGGACGTCAGAATGTTTCTGTCGTCGTCCACCAGTGCAATCTTTGACATCGGGTTCACCCCTATTCCTGCTCACCTACGCAATAATACGCTTTTTTGTAAGTCATTGTTGGCGGTTTTGACGCGCCGAATCAATCCGTAACTGCGAATCATGCCATTCTTGCGGCAGCTATGCGGCAAAAATGCCTTGCAGCCCGCAAAATACTGCCCAGATTTCCATCAGGAAATTCTTGGTGGCGCTAAACTTGAGCTTGGTGGCGCTAACTGCGCCAAACCGTCCTGTTCATGCCCTAAACGACCGTGATAAGAGGCGCCTGACCGCCGGGTTTTTCCGGCAAATGCCCCAAGAGCGCATCCAGGCCAATCGCCAATGCGCCGCCACAGGAGAAGACACACATGACATCTGGACGGGTTAACCCGCAATTCCGCCTCGAAGATCAGGGCATCGAGGGATTGGGCAATGTCTATTACAACTTCATGGAACCGGCGCTGATTGAAGAGGCGTTGAAGCGTGGCGAGGGTACACTTGGCAACGGCGGGGCATTTCTGGTCACTACCGGCAAGTTTACCGGTCGCTCACCCAAGGACAAACATGTCGTCAAAACTGAAAGCGTTCTTGACTCTATCTGGTGGGAAAACAACGCCGAGATGAGCCCAAAAGGCTTTGACGCGCTTTATGATGATATGCTGGCTCACATGAAGGGCCGGGATTATTTCGTGCAGGACCTCGTTGGCGGAGCAGACCCAGCCTATTCGATCAACGTTCGGATGGTCACCGAGCTGGCCTGGCACAACCTGTTCATCCGCCACCTGTTGCGCCGTCCGGATCGCGAGGATTTGGATGAATTCATCGCGGATTTCACCATCATCAACTGCCCCAGCTTCCAGGCCGACCCGAAAAAGCACGGCTGCCAGTCTGAGACGGTGATTGCACTGAACTTCGATCGCAAGCTGATCCTGATCGGCGGCACTGAATACGCAGGTGAAAACAAAAAGTCCGTATTCACCCTGTTGAACTACATGCTGCCGGAAAAAGGTGTGATGCCGATGCATTGCTCGGCCAACCACGCGGTTGGCAATCCAGTCGACACCGCTGTTTTCTTTGGCCTGTCCGGCACGGGTAAGACTACCCTGTCGGCCGACCCGTCGCGTACGTTGATCGGTGACGACGAGCATGGCTGGTCGGATCGCGGCACCTTCAACTTCGAAGGCGGCTGCTATGCCAAGACCATCAATCTGAATGCCGAGGCCGAGCCGGAAATCTATGCGACAACCAGCAAATTCGGCACGGTCATCGAAAACATGGTTTTCGACCCCGAAACCAAGGAACTGGATTTCGACGACGACTCGCTGACCGCAAACATGCGCTGCGCTTATCCGCTCGAGTATATCTCGAATGCGTCCAGCAGCGCACTGGGTGGTCACCCTAAGAACATCATCATGCTGACCTGCGATGCGTTCGGCGTTCTGCCTCCGATCGCGCGACTGACCCCGGCACAGGCGATGTACCACTTCCTGTCGGGCTTCACATCCAAAGTGGCCGGAACCGAGCGTGGCGTCACCGAACCCCAGCCGACCTTCTCGACTTGTTTCGGCGCGCCGTTCATGCCGCGCCGTCCGGAAGTTTACGGCAACCTGCTGCGTGAAAAAATCGCTCAGCACGGCGCGACCTGCTGGCTGGTGAATACCGGCTGGACCGGCGGTGCCTACGGCGTTGGCTCGCGGATGCCGATCAGAGCCACCCGTGCGCTGCTGACTGCGGCACTGGACGGTTCGCTGCGTGATGCCGAATTCCGCAAGGACGCAAATTTCGGCTTTGACGTGCCGGTGACCGTACCCGGCGTAGCCGAGGTTCTGCTGGACCCGCGCCGCACTTGGGACGATCAGGCGGCATTCGACAAACAGGCCGAGAAACTGGTGAAGATGTTCGCCGAGAACTTTGAGCAGTACCTGCCGTTCATCGACGACGACATCAAAGCCGTTGCAATCGGGTAATTGGACAAGGGGGCGCTGACGCCCCCTTTTTCCTTTGAGGGTATCGCGAAAATACTCTCTCTAAAGTTGCATAATGCAGACTTCACGTACAAATGCGTTGCCCGGCATGCCTGCCTGAGGTAATTTCGACGCTATTGAAATGAATAAGCCCGGCGCTTACGCACCGGGCGGAAAGTAAAAAGACCTTTGGGTGGCTCGGGCGAACTCTCACATCAGCACGATGAGCAACCTGAAAACGTGACTAGTGTAAGCTAAAGGGGATGAGTGTCAATATGAGACTTACTGATATTGTTTAAGAAATCGGTATATCGCATTTTGCCGCCGAGCAGCGGCATCGACACGAAGAGCAACAGGTAGAATATGACAGAAATCTCAAAACTGACCGAACTGCGCAAACTGATGCAGAGCATGGAACGGACGCTGGGTCTGGAACAGCTGTCTCCGGTTGAGCGTGACATTTATTACGCCGCCGAAGAGCTGTCCAAATCCGACGACGAAGTGCGCACATTCGGTTTGATTGAACACACGCTGGTTCAAAGCGTTTCGCGCCCGACATTCTTTCGTGCGCTGAAATCATTGGTACAGAAAGGCTATCTGTCGCAAAGCGGCACCGCCAACCGGGGCCGGTATATCGTTCATGCACCCAAGTAATGCCTTCTTCCTGCGTACAGGTGGCTGATCAACGTGCGCAGGTGGGCTACTGACACGCTCTTTGCCTCATCGGCTTATGTCGTCGCATCGTACCTCACTTTTGAGGTCCTGATGCCGCTTCAGAACGTGTTTTTTCCGGAATACCCCAGTCGGGCCAGTCTTTTGTTTCTTCCGCACGGGGTGCGGGTTCTATCGGCGTGGCTGTTAGGATGGCGGGCGATTTTCGCCTTGTTTCCCGGCGTTTTCCTGGTTTTTGCCGTTCTCGGCGGCAGCGACGTGTTTCTGCCAAGCCGACTGATGGCGATATTCATTGCCGTCACCACCGTTCCTGCGGTGTTCTATCTATTTAAGTGGGCAGGTTGGGATCTGTTTCCCCGACCGGATCGCAAACCTTGTTGGTTATGCGTCATGGGGGTTGGGATCGTCACCTCCTTCCTTGTCTCGGGGTTGACCAATCTGGCTTTTGGCAGCGCGCGCGTCGAATATGTCGCCTTTCTGATCGGTGATATCTCAGGCCTGTTTTTCCTGATGCTGGGGCTATATTTTGCCTTTCGGCTTGCGGACAGGCGCCACTAACCGATTAGCGCGCGACGAAGCAGATTCACCCCTGCGACCAGCAAAACCAGCAACGTTACCTTTCGAAACAACGCCTGATCGATTCGTGATTGCAACTGCAAGCCCGCCCACATACCAAACAGTGCCGGCAGGACCAAAGCAACCGAGAAAGGTGCCGTCTCGACTCGCAAAATGCCCGACGCTATGTGCGCCAGCAACAATGCCACTGAACCCAGTCCGTATATCACGCCTTGCACGCGCATCTGCACTGCCTTCGGTGTGTTCAGTGCAGTCAGATAGGCAACGGTTGGCGGCCCCCAGATGCCGGACATCCCTCCGATAAACCCGGCAATCGCGCCTATGCCCACCTCGACACGTGCCGATGGTTTGCTCAGTGTCAACTGCATTCCCAGCACTTGAAACAGCGCGAAAACCGTAACCGGAAGGCCAATCATCAACAGAAACGTGGACGCGGGCACGGCGCTGACAACCTGGGCCCCCAACAGCAGGAACACAAAGCCTACCATCAAGAAGGTACGGAACTGCTTGATCGCGGACACGGCGGCGGGCACCCCCTCGCGCAGGGCCTGAAACACGTTGGTTACCAGCGTTGGTAAGATCAACCCGGCGATCGCCAAATCGGGCGGCAAGAACATACTCAGCCCCGACACCAGAACCATCGGCATGGCAAATCCAACCATGCCCTTAACCCACCCCGCAACAAAAGCAAGGGCGGCGGCCAGCATCAAGTCATGCGGACTGAGTAAGGAAAACAATGTCATGCGCCCGTGATAACACTCTTGGCGCGCGCTGCATCGCAAAATCGACAAAGCAATTTTCGAACTTTTTCACTGCTTAATTCGCATTTTTGTTGCGCTGCACGTGCAGCATGGTATGACCAGACGACTCTAAAGAAGGACGTGATTCATGGCCCATGACGGACAGGATATGACCCATATGACGACATCCGCGATTTTGCCCGACCTTCTGACGCTGACCCGCGCGGCCCTGCCTGCCGTTGAAGCAGTTTTTGAACGCGCCCGCGAGTCGGTCCGCGGGATAGTCACCGCTGACGGCCGGGTCTCTGGCGCGTTGATTGAAGCCAATCAAACCGCCGCCCACGGCCTTTCGTGGCTGGCGACGTACAACCAATCACTACAACAGATGCAACGCTGGGCCGAAGCCCTGGATGCAGATGGCAAATTTGGCGAAATGGAACAGCTGTTGCATCAGATCGCCTTTGGTGAGTACCTGCATCAGGTCGCAGGTGGCATCCCGATGAACCAGGGAGAGGTCGTGCGTCTGCAAGATATGGGCCTTGGCTGGGACGCCCTGTCTGGTTTCCAATGCACCGAAGTCCAGACGCTGATGGCTCAGGCCAACACACAGGCCGCCCGCACACAACTGGTTGGTCTGATGGGTGATCAGGCCGGTTCCACCATGTTCGGCGCCTCGGGTCTGGATGAAGAACTGGAAATGATCCGCGACCAATTCCGCCGCTATGCACAGGAAAAGGTCGAACCGAACGCCCATGACTGGCACCTCAAGGACGAGCTGATCCCGATCGAAATCATCGAAGAACTGGCCGAAATGGGCGTCTTCGGCCTGACCATCCCCGAGGAATTCGGCGGCTTCGGCTTGTCCAAAGCCTCGATGTGCGTGGTGTCCGAGGAACTGTCGCGCGGTTACATCGGCGTCGGCTCGCTGGGCACCCGGTCCGAGATCGCGGCCGAGCTGATCATCGCAGGCGGCACCGACGAGCAAAAGGCCAACTGGCTGCCGAAACTGGCCAGCGCCGAGATCCTGCCCACCGCTGTGTTCACCGAACCGAACACCGGATCCGACTTGGGCAGCCTGCGCACGCGTGCCGTCAAAAACGCGGATGGTGACTATGAGATCACCGGCAACAAGACCTGGATTACTCACGCGGCCCGAACCCATGTGATGACCCTGCTGGCGCGGACCAATCCGGACACTACCGATCACCGCGGCCTGTCCATGTTCCTAGCTGAAAAAACACCCGGCACGGACGAGAACCCCTTCCCCACCCCCGGCATGACCGGTGGCGAGATCGAAGTGCTGGGCTATCGCGGCATGAAGGAATATGAGCTGGGTTTTGACGGTTTCCATGTGAAAGGGGAAAACCTTCTGGGTGGCGAAGAGGGCAAAGGCTTCAAACAGCTGATGGAAACCTTCGAGTCGGCCCGTATCCAGACCGCCGCCCGCGCCATCGGCGTGGCACAAAGTGCGCTGGATATCGCCATGCAATACGCGCAGGACCGCAAGCAATTCGGCAAATCGCTGATCAACTTCCCCCGTGTCTCGGGCAAGCTGGCGATGATGGCGGTTGAGATCATGATCGCGCGGCAGCTGACCTATTTCTCGGCCTGGGAAAAGGATCACGGCCAGCGCTGCGATCTTGAGGCAGGTATGGCCAAACTGTTGGGCGCGCGTGTGGCCTGGGCGGCTGCGGACAACGGTCTGCAAATCCATGGCGGCAACGGCTTTGCGCTGGAATACAAGATCAGCCGCGTTCTGTGCGACGCACGTATTCTAAATATTTTCGAAGGGGCTGCTGAAATTCAGGCTCAGGTTATCGCAAGACGACTGCTGAGCTGACCGTTTTCGGTATTCCCGTTTCCCCAACTGACCCGGCCCTGGCGCCGGGTCTTTTTCTGTTCGGGGCAGGTTGTGATCCGCTGATGGCGAACTTCCCCTTTGATCTCAGGTACGAACCTGGTTAGAGCATCCTGCGCTCAAGAAAGAATGGCACGAAAAATGACCAGACGACTTTTCGCACTGTGTGCGGTTCTAGCGGCAATAGTCCTTGGCGGATGCGCGACCAAGCAACCGACCGTCGGCCAAAGCGATATTGACGATCTGGCGATGGCCATCCAGGCCCTTGGCCCCAAGGTCGATCCGGCCGAGGCAAACAAAGCCGCGACGATTGCCTACTCTTATTCCCAGCAATTGAAGCAGGAATGGAACGTCACAGACTCAGCCATCATCCACAACGCCAAGGTCATCAACGGCTTTCGCGAGTTTGGGCTGTGCAATGATTGGGCTCAGGCCATGACCACACGCCTAAAGCAAGAGAATTTCCGCACGCTGGACCTGCACTGGGCGACTTCACCGCCGACGGCGTTTCGGATCATCCACCACTCGGCTCTGATCAGTGCCAAGGGGGATTCGATGTATGACGGGATCATCCTTGACCCTTGGCGGGCCAGCGGCGCGCTGACATGGGCGCCGGTCCGGGAAGATACCAAGTATAACTGGCGCCCTCGTCTGGAGGTCCGGGAAGAATTGATTAGCGGCGAGATCCCCTACTGACGTCGGTTCCGTCCGCTCAAAGGTTGCGCTAAGACCATCCCATGACCCGCCTGATCCTGACCCTACCCCTGCTGGCCCTTTTCCAATGCGACAAAGACGAAACCGTCGCTGCCTACGGCGCGGCTGATCAAACATGGGCGTTGCAGGAGATCGACGGGCAACCCTTTGAGGCCAGCGCCCTGCTGCGCTTTCCCAAGGAAGGCAAGATAGCAGGAAATGCCCCTTGCAACAGCTACAGCGGTACTCTGAACGCGCCATATCCGTGGTTTGAGATTGCAGACCTGACTGCGACCCGCGCCGCCTGTGCCGGGCTTGAGGCTGAAGGGTTCTACTTCGCAGCCCTTATGGCCATGACTCAATCCGAGGTCTCTGGTGATGTATTGATCCTGCGAAATGAAGACGGGCACGAGATGGTGTTTACAGCCGTCGAGTAAACTGAACCACAAATCGTTCCCGCGCCTCTGGCAACGGGTGGTGCCCCAGCGACGGGGCCACGCGGTGTTCCAGAAAATACCCGGTCGTTTGCAAACCCGCTGCGATCTCTGCGTCCGGCGCAGCGCCTTCTCCGCGCAGGCAAGGCGGCAGAGGTAACAGCTTATCCGCCCATTCCCCTGCCGCTTCGCCGCTGACCGCCCGACCGGATTTGGGCGAGACATAAATAAGCCCCTCACGTGCGCCCGTCACGGCGCATACGGACAAATCAAGCCCGAACCCAAGCTCTTCCAACATGGCCAGTTCCCACCGTAGATAAGCCAGCGGCCAGATTTCATCCTGGCCCAGCAAATCCATCAGCTGTTCCGTCTGATTGTAGACGGCAGGGTGCGGCTCTCGTTCCGGCAGACAAAAGGACAACAAGGAGACAACAGCGTTTAACCCGGCCAGCGCCAAGCGCCCCGAAAACGCCGCCGCCGCGCGGGATCGCAGGGGTTCAACCTGAAACGTTCCGATATGTTCCTCAAGTCGCGCGCGCCACAGAACGTCCAACTGCGCCCCCGGTTGCAGGATCGGCGCGGTCTTGCGGCTGGCGCCCCCGCGCACAACCCCAGCATGGCGACCGTGGCCTTCGGTAAAAACCTCGATGATCGCCGCCGTTTCGCCGTGGCGGCGCGAGGTCAGAAGGATGCCGTGATCACGCCAATCCAAAGTGGGCTCCTGATGGGTATAGAACTTCCCGGCCACAAGACCGCAACAACCGATCATGCGCAAGATATATGCCGGTGCTGCTGCACTTTTGTAAAAGTCCCCAGACCTTCCGACAAATGCTATGATCAACGGCACCGGCGCGCTGCTGGGGCAGGTTCATTGATTGATTTGAACGGGATACGCCCCGAGAACAGACAGGAGTACACCATGAAAACACCTTTTATCACCTCACCTTCCGACTACCCTGAACCCCTGAACGTTCTTGGTGACAAAATCACTGTGCTAGCACGTCTTGAACAGATCGGGGATTATGCAGTCACGCTCAATTACGGTCACGAAGGCAATGGCCCACCGCCCCACACGCACCCATGGGATGAGACCTTTTTTGTGGTGAAAGGCGAGGTCGAATTTGTCATGGACGGGGAAACCAGAAGCGCCCCCGCCGGTACGCTGGTTCATTTCCCGGCCGGGACAGTACACAGTTTCAAGTTTGGCCCCGGGGGCGCACATCTGCTTGAGATAAGCGGCAGGGGTTCGCGCGCCATCGAGATGTTCGCGGACCTTGATCGTGAAGCACCAGGCCCAGTTCAAGACGGTGCCAAAATTGCCGAGGTATTGCGCAAAACCGGGGTGGAACTGGCTGGATAAGAGTGGTTTCTTTGCGCGTCAATCGACAATTGTCTGTGCGGTATCAATACCTCCGATTTTGACGCAACAATTAGATTCAGAAGTATGCCGTGATCGCACTAGGCCAATCCCGGTCCCCCATGGCTCCAGGTTTTCGGAGGATAGTCGCAGGTCGGGTAGTCTAGAGGGAAAAACTGAACCAGAAGGGCAATTAGAACCTTACTCTGAATGCAAAGCCGACCAATGGTGCCGTTTCGTAATTCTGGCGACTGAGTTCCGAACCATTTGCATCGTCCAACGTCAAACGGCCATCCAACTCAGCCCCTGCAAAGACATTCAACGAAACGCCAGGATTGGGACTGTAACCTAACGCCAGCACAACAGGGATGCTTTTGTCTTCACCCACCCCATCCGGAGCCAAGCCATCTCCATCCAATCGAAACCGTATTCTCTCGGAGCGAGCCGAAAGCGACAGGTTCATTTCGTTATTTAGCGCGTAGCTGAGCGTGAGTCCTGGACCTTGCGTAGCACCAATCCCTGAGCCTGTGTTCAAGTTCCAGCGGTCGTTTATATCCCAATCCACCAACAAGGCTGGGAAGAAATCGATATCGTCATCCTCCAACTGCGAAAACACGCCTAATGCAGGGCCGATGGTAAGACGCTCACTTAGCTTCCATGCAATACCCGCAAAAGCTCCATAGGTACGTCCGTCCGAGGCAGTAGCGCCGCTTTGATAGTCCCATCTGATCTGTGGCGATATAAAGGCGGTGGCTGTATTTCCAACTCGAAACCGCACTGGCAAGGAAACGCGAATGTCTCGGATATCTTCCCAAGGCTGGTTATTTGCTTCGCTAAAGTTGTAATCGAACCTACCGAAGCTAGCCGACACCCCAACGGAGTTCCCTCCGTCCATGTTATAAAGCGCGGTGGTTCGCACAAAAGCACGGCTTGCCGAGAACTCTCCACCTCCACTCAAACTCGCATCGCCCTGAAAAGCAGCAAGCCCGTCAAGTTGATAGATCCAACCCAATCTGGGCTGCGCCGCTGCGGAAGTCGCTGTGCAAACCAAGAGCAAAAAGGGAAGACGGCAGGCTAACAAGAAGGTTTTCATAAATTCCAAACTCTTAGGAAGGGGGCGCAATTCCAGATGGTATTTCAGTGTGCAGGGTGTAACGATAAATAGAAATAGATTGTTAGACTTTGTCCGCCAGACCAAGCTGCAGTTAATCCAGCCCTTCTTCTCCAAGAAGATGCCGCCCCTGCCGGTCTTCTACCTCAATCACCCAAAGGTCTGGGTCAAAGCTGCGCTGGCGTTGAATGGCTTCATCCACATCCATTTCCGCACCGGTAGAGAGTTCAACCCATTTACGCTCGCCACTCATCAGATCAAAGCTGCGTTGGAAGGCCACGGCCCGCCCGTCCAGAGTGTTCAGCTTAACCAGCACAGCGCCGGCCGTGTCGTCCCCGTGGGCCACTACATAGGCCGGAATGTCCTGAAACCGCAGCCGCGCCAGATAGGCGTGGACCCAGAAATCAGCCGTCAGGCGCGTCATGCGTTGCCGTCTTTGAAATCCAGCCCCATTTCCGAATAGCGCTCGGATTCTTCCAGCCAGTTCGGGCGCACCTTGACCTGCAGGAACAGATGAACCTTGCGGTCGAGGAACTCTTCCAGCTCGGCCCGCGCTGCCTGGCTGACGGCCTTGATGGTCTCGCCGCGTTTGCCCAGCACAATACCTTTGTGACCGTCGCGCATGACATAGATGACCTGATCGATCTTGGCGGACCCATCCTTGCGTTCCTCCCAGTTCTCGGTCTCGACGGTCAACTGGTAGGGCAGTTCCTGATGCAGGCGCAGGGTCAGTTTCTCGCGCGTCATCTCGGCGGCGATCATGCGCATCGGAAGATCGGCAATCTGATCTTCGGGATACAGCCAAGGTCCTTCGGGCAGTTCTGCGGCAAGCCACTTGCGCAGGTCTTCCACACCATAGCCGCGCTCGGCCGAGATCATGAAAGTTTCGGCAAAAGGATAGCGCGCGTTCAGATCGCTGGTCAGCGCCAGCAGTTTCTCGGACGGAACCTTGTCAATCTTGTTGATGGCCAGCGCGATGGTACGGCCCTGCCCGATCTCTTCCAGACCTTCGAGGATGCGTTCGACCCCTTCGGTGATGCCTCGATGCGCCTCAACCATCAGCACCACCACATCAGCATCCGCAGCCCCGCCCCAGGCGGCCGCGACCATGGCGCGATCCAGACGACGGCGGGGTTTGAACAGGCCGGGCGTGTCAACGAATACCAGTTGCGCATCCCCTTCCATCGCCACACCACGAATGCGGGCGCGGGTGGTTTGCACCTTATGCGTCACGATCGAGACCTTAGCCCCGACCATGCGGTTCAGAAGGGTGGATTTGCCTGCGTTGGGCTCTCCGATCAGGGCGATAAATCCGGCGCGTGTGGTCATGTGTGATGCGATCCTGTTTGCAAGTGCGCACCCCTATAGCAGAAAGCCCCCGCGGGCCAGAGGCATTTGTCGCATTGCGGCCATGCGGTCGGGATGGCATCACCGGATCACGCCACGCCATTAACAGCCAGGCAATCCTTCTTTTCATGAGGCTGATATGAACCGTCGCGAGTTTCTTTTGGGCAGTGGTGCCACCGCCGGGGCGTTAGGACTGGGATGCATTGGTTTAGCGGCAGGTGCGCAAGAGCTGGTCGTCCAACCCGCCAGCTTTGCCCTACGCGATCAGGTCACCACCGGTATGGTCAGCCTGTCGCCCGACGCGCCGCCTCCGGTTTTACATGGCAAACAGGGTGAGGTGATGCGCCTGCCGGTGCGCAACACCCTGCCTGATTATACGGCGATGCATTGGCACGGGTTGCGTATTCCGAATGACATGGACGGGGTGCCTTATCTGACCCAAATGCCGATTGGACCGGGTGAGGTGTTTGACTATGAATTCACACCTCCGGATGCGGGCACTTATTGGTATCACCCTCATTGCATGACGATGGAACAGATGGCCCATGGCCTGACCGGAGTGCTGGTGATCGCCGAGGCCGCAGATCCCGGTTTTGACAGCGAGCAGGTGATCAACCTGCGTGATTTCCGCCTGAATGATGACGGGTCGTTCCTGCCTGCCTTCACCGCGCGCGGGGCCGCAAGGGCGGGAACCTTTGGTAATGTGCAAACGGCGAACTGGCTGGATGGGCCGGTTTATGATCACGCCGCAGGCAGCCTTGTACGTTTGCGCGTGGTAAACACGGACACAACCCGCATCTACAAGGTGCATCTGAGCGGTGCCGAGGCCCGAATTATCGCATGGGACGGTCATCCGGTCGAAGTTGACTTTCCATTGCCCAGTGCCGATGACCCCTTGCTGATTGGACCCGGACAGCGTGTGGATTTTGCTTTGAAAATGCCACTAGGCGAGGGTCAGACTGTCGATCTGATGGCCAAGTTTCCTGGACAGCCGAATCGCTCTATGACCCGTTTGCGTGCAGTGGGTGCGCCCGTCTCGCGCGAACTGCGCGAGCTGCGCCCCCTACCCGTGAACCCCACAACAAAACCGGATCTGGCGAATGCCGAATTGCACGAATTTGTCTTTGGCTGGACACCCGAAGGAGGCGAGCCGACCAATGGGTTTTGTGGCTCTCTTGGGTATAACTTCTGGTCGATCAACCGAACGCCTTGGCCGGGGGATGCGGCGAAAGGGGTTGGTCCGTTGGCCACGCTGCAACGAGGTAAAAGTTATGTTGTGCGATTGCGTAACGAGTCACCGAATCTGCATCCGATCCACCTGCATGGGTTGGCTTTTGTACCGATAAAATCGAACCTTCGCCCGTTACCACCATTGCTGACCGACACGATGTTGCTGTTGAAAGATGAGGTGGTCGAGATCGCGTTGGTCGCCGACAACCCGGGCGACTGGGCGTTTCATTGCCACGTGATCGAACATCAAAAAACCGGGCTAACCGGATATATTCGGGTGGATTGAGGTTCAGTTTGACCACACCAATACGGGCGAAAGGGGGCTTGCCCCCTGCCCAAGACCACAATCTACTTAGGTAGGTTTTCCAACAGCGATTTGGCTGCGGCCTGTTCTGCCTGACGTTTTGAACCTGCGGTTGCCTGAGCCTCGGTGCCGTCTTGCAGTCGAGCGGCAATCGTGAAGACGGGGGCGTGATCCGGGCCGCTGCGCTTGATCTCGACATAAGACGGCGGCTTTTGGCCCCGCGCCTGCGCCCATTCCTGCAACGAGGTTTTGGCGTCCCGCGCATCAGCTTCGACCGTGTGGATACGATCGCCCCAAAGCGCCAGAATTACATCCCGCGCCGCTTCGAACCCGGCATCGCGATAGATCCCGGCAATGACCGCCTCCATCGCGTCGCCCAGCAGGGCCTGTTTACGGCGGCCGCCAGACATCATTTCCGACCGGCCCAGTTTCAACACCGCGCCCAGGTCGATCTGACGGGCCACGTCAGCGCACGCCTCCTTGCGGACCAGCGCATTGAAGCGGGGGGCAAGTTGGCCTTCGGATGCCTTCTTGTCGGCCTCAAGCAGAGCCGTCGCCATGACCAGGCCCAGAACGCGATCGCCCAGAAACTCCAGCCGTTGATTGTCGGGTCGGGTCGCCGAAGAGACCGATCCATGAGTCAACGCGCGTACCAGCAGTTCGGGGTCTGCGAACTCATACCCCAATCGCTGCTCAAACGCTTTTATCTCGGCGGAAAGCTTCAATTGATCGCCTTGAAGAAGCGGTCACCACGCCAGGTCCAGAAGAACAGCATCGACCGACCCGCGGACGAGAACATGATCCGATCAGCACGACCAATCAGGTTTTCATAAGGAACATACCCCACGCCCCCGGCGGATTGTGGCAAGCGGCTGTCGCTGGAATTGTCGCGGTTGTCACCCATGAAGAAATAGTGGCCTTCGGGCACAGTATAAATGCCGGTATTGTCCGAACCCTGATCGGTGATGTTCAGCACGTCGTAAGAGACCCCGTTGGGCAAGGTTTCGATCAGACGGCTCTTTTCGCAGACACCGCCAATGCCGACAGGCCCGTTCTCGCAGCGCGGGCGCAGGCCTTGCGGGCCTTGAGGTTCGGCGGTTTCGGTAAAGACGCCGTCGGGTTGTTGCGGCACTGGTGTACCGTTCAAGATGATCTGCCCCTCACGGACCTGAACGCGATCCCCCGGCAGGCCGATCAGCCGCTTGATATAGTCGCGCCCGGTGACGGGATGACGGAAAACGATGACGTCGCCGCGCTCGGGCTCACCACCCCAAATGCGCGTGTTGTCACCTTTCATCCAACCGCAAATATCTTCCGCATCGACGTTCAAGCCGACGCTGGGAATAATCAGGCTTGGGCACGAGGCATAAGAATAGCCATAGGCCATTTTATTGACGAACAGGAAGTCCCCGATCAGCAACGTCTGTTTCATCGAGCCGGAAGGAATCCAGAACGGCTGAAAGAACAGGGTACGGAAAACGCCCGCGATCAATAGGGCATAGACGATGGTTTTGATCGTCTCCCACACGGGATTTCCGGTTTTGACGTCCTCGGCCATACTGCTCTCCGGTCCTTTGGTTGTTGGGGTGCTACATGCGGGGCCGACGGGGGCAAGTCAAGGCTGCGTGGCGTTATCTTGAAGTGGTCGGGCCTCGATCACCACGAAGGCCTGTGCCCAAGGGTGGTCGTCTGTCAGAGTGACATGGATGATGGCTTCATGGCCCTCGGGCGTCATCTCTTTCAGACGTTCGGCAGCCCAACCGGTGACATGCATGACGGGTTGGCCTGTACGCAGGTTAGTGACCGCCATATCCTTCCACGCGATACCCATTCGCAGGCCGGTACCCAGCGCCTTGGAACATGCCTCTTTCGCAGCCCAGCGTTTGGCATAGGTCCCAGCCGTATCGGCGCGGCGCTCGGCCTTGGTCTGTTCAGTATCGGTGAAAACACGATTGCGGAACCGGTCGCCAAACCGGTCGAGCGTACCCTGAATGCGTTCGATATTTGCGAGGTCTGTGCCAATGCCAAGGATCACATCAGACCTCCAGAACCACGGTGCCCAGTTTGTCACCGGCTTCAACCATCTGGTGGGCTGCCGCTGCGTTGGCTAAATGCCCGCCTGGTACTACTGCATGGTTCAATGCCCCCTGCTTCAACCATTCACTCAGTTGAGCTTCGCCCCTGCGCCGTGCAACAGCATCCAGTTGATAAACAATCAACATATGCAAGCGGATGTTCTTGAACATGAAACCGTAGAAATCGAGCTCTGGTCGCATTTGCGACACGGAAGAATAACTTGCGATGGTACCACCCGGCCGGATTAGTGCCAGAGACGCATCCTGATTTGCCGCAAAGTCCACTTCGACAATACGATCAACGCCCGCGCCGTCTGTCATATCCAATACAGTCTCAGCCACGTTTTGGGTGCGGTAATTCACAAATTCCTTTGCACCAGAGTGCGTTGCTTTTTCCTGCGAACTGACCGTGGTGATAACCCGAGCCCCGCCAAGAGCGGCCATTTGGCAGGCGTAACGCCCCACAGTACCCGCCCCGCCGGTCACCAGGATAGTTTTGTCAGCGATCGGCCCGTCAGCATACAAGGCGTACCATGCGGTCATTGCCGGAATCCCAAAACACGCACCTTCGGCGAAACTGGTAGTGTCAGGAAGAGTAACGGCCTGCTCTGACGGTAAAGCGATATACTCAGCAGCGGTTCCGAACGCGCGTTGCCACTGGCCATTCCAGATCCAGACCCTTTCACCAACCCGGGACGGATCGACACCTGAGCCAACGGACACAATTACTCCGGCACCATCCGAATGTGGAATGACAAGCGGGTGCTGCATGACCGCCCCGGGCCGCGCACCACCACGCAACTTAACATCCGACGGATTGATTCCGGTGGCTTTGATCTGAACCACAACTTCACCTGGCCCAGCCACCGGATCGGGCATATTAATCAGTTCAAGTACGTCCTCTGCTGGACCAAAGTTACGATATGAAATTGCTTTCATTGCATTACCCCATCTTCCGACAATGGTGATATGAAGCGGTCAGCCCCGCGCGTCATCCATCAGCCGACGCATCTCGGCAATGGCAGGGGTGAGGCCGCGGAAGATCGACTCGCCGATCAGAAAGTGACCGATGTTCAACTCGCGCACCTCGGGGAACGCGGCGATGGGTTGCACCGTGTCGTAGGTCAGGCCGTGGCCCGCGTGAACCTCCAGTCCCAGCGAGTGGGCATAGGTGGACATCTCGCGCAGTGATTCCATTTCGCGCGTGGCGTCGTCCATGCGGCCCTCGGCGTGGGCATCGCAATAGGCGCCGGTGTGCAGTTCGATCACTTCTGCGCCGATGCGGTGGGCAGCTTCGATCTGGCGCTGGTCGGCTGCAATAAAGATCGACACGCGACACCCCGCCTTGCGCAAAGGGGCGATGTAATGGGCCAGCCTGTTTTCCTCGCGCGCAACCTCAAGCCCGCCTTCGGTGGTCCGCTCTTCGCGTTTTTCGGGAACGATGCAAACCGCGTGCGGTTTGTGGCGCAGGGCGATCTGTTGCATCTCCGGCGTTGCGGCCATTTCAAAGTTTAGCGGCACCGACAGAACCTCCATCAGCCCATCGATATCAGCGTCCGAGATATGGCGGCGGTCTTCGCGTAGGTGAGCAGTGATGCCGTCGGCACCGGCCTCTTCGGCCAGCTTGGCCGCGCGCAAAGGGTCAGGATAAGCTCCGCCACGTGCGTTACGCACGGTGGCCACGTGGTCGATATTCACGCCCAGACGCAGGTGTTTGTCAGACATCGCTTGATTCCTTTCCCGAATTCCGGCCCGAGCCTAGAGGGTTTGCCACCGGAACGGCAGCCTTGGTTTCGGCCAAACGCTTGATTTCATCGAATTTCGCCTTGATCCGGGCGCGGCGGCGCTGCTGATAGGTGCGTACCACCGGCAGGCTGAGATAATAGCAGATATACCCGGCAATCAGCCCAGGAAAGATGCCGCCGATCAGATAAGGAAAGAACACCTCATCATAAAACACACTTAGCCCGCGCCAATCGGCATCGCGGCCCGTGAACATCGCCATGAAGTTGTTCTTCAGGTCACTCAACGCCTTGAAGAAGCTGTCCATCAAGCCGTGGGTTTCTTCCTCTTCAAAGTCGTCACCCAAAAGGAAATGGCCCGTTTGCAGGCAGACGACCCCGATGGGCACATAAGTCAGAGGGTTGCCAAAGAAGGTACCGCTGAGCGATGCCAGCAAATTGCCATTGAAAATCCGGCTAAGCAGGGCCGCGATAAAGAAGTGGAACCCATAAAACGGCGTGAACGCCGTGAACACGCCCACCCCGACACCACGCGCGATACGCTCAGGTGAATCGGGCAGCCGCCGGATGCGGTGTTTGACGTAATGAAAGGCACGGGTCCAGCCGCCGCGCGGATAGATGAATTCCGAAGCGATCTGAATGGGCGAGCGTCGGTCTCGGCGCTTGAAAACCACTCCTGATCACCCCTTCTCAGCCTGCCGCAACTGCGGTTTTTTCCCGATTCCGATGCCGCTCGACCGCGGCAACGTCGCTTTCAGCCTCAAGCATCAACATCAGCGAATGCAACTGTTCAAGGTCACGCAGTTCGACAGAGATCAAAAGACGGTAAAAATCCGGTTTGCGGTCAACGAATTCCAGGTTCGAAATATTGGCCTTTTTCTCACCGATCAACGTACAGATACGCCCCAACACCCCAGCGTCATTGCCGATGGTCAGGTCCAGCGTCACCCCATAAACTGCCGGGTGTGTGCCCGAATGCCAGTGCAAGTCGACCCATCGATCCGGTTCGCTTTCATAGTCGGACAAGCGGTCGCAATCGATGGCATGAACCACCACGCCCTTGCCGCGAAAAGTGATGCCGACGATGCGTTCGCCCGGCAACGGCTGACAACAGGGCGCGCGGTCGAATTTCTGCCCAGGCTCCAGACCAATCACAGCACGACGAGGGGAAATGGCGTCGCCATCGTCTTGGGTCAGCTCTGGGTAAACGGCGCTGACCACATCATGTGCTGTTAGCTCAGCGCTGCCGAGGCGGGCCAGCAGCTCGTGCCGGTCTTTCAGACGCAGGTGCTTGGCTGCGGTGTCCAGCGCCTTGTCGGTGGCCTTGCGCCCGACATGATCAAACCCTGAACGTGCGAGTTCTTTGCCCAGTTTGATGAACCGTTCACGATCCACCTCGCGCAGGGCGCGACGGATGGCCGTGCGGGCCTTGCCGGTAACTGCGATTTCAAGCCATGTGACCTGTGGGGTTTGCCCATCCGCAGTAATCACGTCCACCGATTGCCCGTTCTTGATCCGGGTCCACAGCGGCACACGGATACCGTCCACCTTGGCCCCGACGCACGCATGGCCGATCCTTGTGTGGATGGCATAAGCAAAATCAATCGGCGTCGCGCCGCGCGGCAGTTTCACCACATCACCCTTGGGCGTGAAGCAGAACACCTGGTCCGAATACATCTCAAGCTTGACGGCTTCGAGGAAATCTTCGTGATCATCCTCGCTGTCGAACTGTTCGGTCAGATTGGCAATCCACTTGGCGGGATCGACTGCAAACGGGTTTTCCGACCGCACACCATCGCGATACGACCAGTGCGCTGCAACACCGGTTTCGGCCACGTCATGCATCTGACGGGTGCGAATCTGAACCTCGACCCGTTTGCCATCACGCCCTGACACCGTCGTGTGAATCGAGCGATATCCGTTCGATTTCGGCTGGCTGATGTAATCCTTGAACCTTCCCGGCACCGCGCGCCAGCGCTGGTGGATAGCGCCAAGGGTACGGTAACAGTCTTCTTCGGTCTGGGTGATGATGCGGAAGCCATAGATGTCGGACAGGCGTGAAAACCCCTGATCCTTTTCCTGCATCTTGCGCCAGATCGAATAAGGTTTTTTGGCACGGCCAAACACTTCTGCCTCGATCCCGGCCTTTTCAAGCTCGTGCCGCATATCGCCGGTGATGCGGTGGATCACATCGCCAGTTTCCCGTTGCAGAGTAATAAAGCGGCGGATGATAGATTGGCGGCCTTCGGGGTTCAGCACTCGGAAGGCGAGGTCTTCCAGTTCCTCGCGCATCCACTGCATACCCATCCGTCCCGCAAGTGGCGCGTAGATATCCATCGTCTCGCGCGCCTTGACCACCTGCTTTTCCGGACGCATCGCTTTGATGGTGCGCATGTTGTGCAAACGGTCGGCAAGCTTGACCAGAATAACCCGCAGGTCCTTGGACATGGCCATGAACAGTTTGCGGAAATTCTCGGCCTGTTTGGTCTCACGGCTGGACAGCTGCAG
The DNA here is from genome assembly GCF_013032005.1 of Ruegeria atlantica. Taxonomy (GTDB): domain Bacteria; phylum Pseudomonadota; class Alphaproteobacteria; order Rhodobacterales; family Rhodobacteraceae; genus Ruegeria; species Ruegeria atlantica_A. The sequence goes on along the minus strand of NZ_WQBE01000005.1, from coordinate 247,763 downwards.
ATTGGTCAGCTTGGTGACGCCATCGACCAGCTTGGCGACCTCATCCCCGAACAGCTCGGACACTTTGCCATAGCTGGCCTTGGTATCCTCGATCGTGTCGTGCAGCAGCGCTGTGATAATTGTCGCATCGTCCAGACGCTGTTCGGTCAGGATGGCGGCAACGGCAACGGGATGGGTGAAATAGGGTTCGCCGGAATGGCGGAACTGACCGTCATGCATCTGCATCCCGAACTCATAAGCCCGGGCGATGCGGTCGGCATTGGTTTTGGGATTATAGTTGCGGACCAGCGCAATCAGGTCTTCAGCAGAAATCATCCGGTCCGCACCTTCGTGTTTGGGGGTTACCCCTGGCCTTGAGCCTCCATCAGAGCGCGCAGCAGCTTCTCTTCCGACATGTCATCCTCGACCGGTTTGTCCGATTCCGCCCCCATCAGCAGAGCCATCTGATCTTCTTCTGGCTCATCCACCTCGATCTGGGTCTGGTTGGCTTCGATCAGACGCTCGCGCAGCTCGTCGGCACCTTGGGTTTCGTCCGCGATCTCGCGCAGCGACACAACAGGGTTCTTGTCGTTGTCACGGTCGACGGTGATCGATGCACCGGCGGAAATCTCGCGCGCACGATGGGCGGCAAGCATCACCAGTTCAAACCGGTTTGGAACCTTGTCTACGCAATCTTCAACCGTCACGCGGGCCATGGGGCGCTCTCCGTTACTGAATCCATGTCAGGAAGACGTTTATCTAAGGGCGAATCCCCGCCTTGACAAGCAGGAAATGGTGTCAATTGCACCTTTCACAGAGGGGTTACAGCCTCGACATCCTCGGTAGGCAGACTTGCGACCATCTCGGTGACGGTCCGACCAAGCACCGGGTGCCGCCAATCAGGGGCTATATCCGCCATCGGAACCAACACGAATGCCCGGTCCTGCAGGCGCGGATGTGGCAAGATCAATTGCTCGGGCGCCTGCTGTTTCTGCGCCTCGGGCGGCAGGTTAAGCCAATGGTCGTATTCAGCACGATCCGGCAGTATAAGATCGTCATAAGAGACCAGATCCAGATCCAATGTCCGCATGCCCCACCGTTGCACCCGCTCGCGGCCAAATTCGTGTTCGACCTCATGCAGTAATTGCAGAACCTCGGCCGGGGTCTTTTCAGTCTCGATCAATGCTGCGGCATTGACGTAATCCGGCCCAGCTCCGGCAGGGAAACAAGGGGTCTCGAAAAGGCGGCTGACGGCGCGAATCACCACCCCCTGACGCAAAATCGCGTCAATAGCCCTTTGGAGTGTCAGCTTGGGCCCAGATGATCTCAAATTGAGATTCGCACCCAGTGCAATCACTGATTCTGACAAAGATTTGCTCCTACTACTCGCTATATTCGGTGAATTGCATGGTTGCGATACATGATAAAAGCCCTAATTATAGGCATATCAGCGCGCCGCCTATTTTCTAGCTCACTCACCTAATCATCCGGCGTTCTGGTTAGTACCGGAAGGATCTATTTATGTTTTATAAAGACGAACGGCTAGCGCTGTTCATCGACGGCTCGAATCTTTATGCGGCCGCAAAAGCACTGGGGTTTGACATCGACTATAAATTGCTGCGCCAGGAGTTCATGCGCCGCGGCAAGATGCTTCGTGCTTTCTACTACACAGCGCTATTGGAAAATGACGAGTATTCGCCGATCCGTCCCTTGGTTGACTGGCTGCATTATAACGGCTTCACGATGGTGACCAAACCGGCAAAAGAATACACCGACAGCATGGGGCGTCGGAAAGTCAAAGGGAACATGGACATCGAACTGACCGTTGATGCCATGGAACTTGCACCGCGCGTTGATCATATCGTGCTGTTTTCGGGCGATGGGGATTTCCGCCCGCTGATTGCCAGCCTTCAGCGCCAGGGCGTGCGTGTTTCGGTTGTTTCGACCATCCGCAGCCAGCCGCCGATGATTTCGGACGAGCTGCGTCGCCAGGCCGACAATTTCATCGAACTGGAAGACTTGCGCGATGTGATCGGGCGGCCTCCGCGGGAAATGCCGATGGAGCCGCGCAGCGTTGCGGCTGCAGGCGGGCAATAAACCCCGGCCACCTATCAAACCGGGGAAAGTAATCAGCGCGGTCAGTGTCTCAATCCTGACCGCGCCATTTTTAACAATGAACAGGTGCTGAAACATCTATTGGCTAGCACCGATTCATGTCAGGGAAATGACAAGCTCCTGTCTGGACCAAGGCCGGGAAAAGACTTACCTGTGGCCTAAGGAGACCGTGACATGACTAAGCCACCCCTGACTCTTTACCTTGCTGCCCCGCGCGGATTCTGCGCCGGCGTCGACCGCGCCATCAAGATCGTCGAGATGGCGCTGCAGAAATGGGGCGCGCCGGTCTATGTGCGCCACGAGATCGTGCATAACAAATTCGTCGTCGACGGATTGCGCGCGCAGGGTGCCGTGTTCGTCGAAGAACTGGACGAATGCCCCGACGACCGTCCGGTAATCTTCTCAGCCCACGGTGTGCCAAAATCCGTCCCCGCGACCGCGGCACAGCGCGAGATGATCTATGTCGACGCAACCTGCCCGCTGGTGTCCAAGGTCCATGTCGAGGCCCAGCGCCACGCCGAGTCCGGGTTGCAAATGATCATGATCGGTCACAAAGGCCATCCCGAAACCGTCGGCACCATGGGTCAGCTGCCCGAGGGTGAGGTTCTGCTGGTAGAAACCGTCGAGGATGTGGCCACCGTACAGGTGCGCGATCCGGGTAAACTGGCTTTTGTCACCCAGACCACCCTGTCGGTGGATGACACCAAGGACATCATCGCCGCGCTAGAACAACGGTTTCCGGCCATCGTTGGACCGCACAAGGAAGACATCTGCTACGCCACCACCAACCGGCAAGAGGCCGTCAAGGCCGTAGCCCCGAAATCGGATGCCTTGCTGGTTGTCGGCGCGCCGAATTCCTCGAATTCGCGCCGCCTGGTTGAGGTCGCCTCGCGCGCGGGCTGCAATTACGCGCAGCTGGTGCAACGCGCGACCGAGATCGACTGGCGCGCGCTCGAAGGTATCTCGTCGGTTGCGATCACCGCCGGGGCGTCGGCTCCCGAAGTGCTGGTCAACGAAGTGATCGACGCCTTCCGCGCCCACTATGACGTGACCGTCGAGCTGGTCGAAACCGCTACGGAAAACGTCGAGTTCAAAGTGCCCCGCGTGCTGAGAGAACCTGCATGAGGGGCATACCAACGGCCCCGCTTTTTCTTGGACTGGCGGGGCTGATCCCGTTTATCTGGGGCGCGCTGACTTATCTGAACGATGATCTGCATAGTTGGGGTACGCAGATGTTTGGCTCGCGTTTCGTCGGGCCCTATGTACAGCTGTTCTATGGCTCGGTGATCCTGAGCTTTATGTCCGGCGTTTTGTGGGGATTCGCCACCAAAACCTCGGGCGGCAAGGCGGCGACATGTTATGCCCTGTCGGTTCTACCCGCGCTATGGGCGTTCTTTAAAACCGGGGGCGGTCCTGTCAGCACCGGCACCAATCTGATGTACGGTTTTGCCGGGTTGTTGGTATTGGATGCCATCTTTGCCTATTGGCGGCTGACCCCAACCTGGTGGCTGCGGTTGCGAGTCATGTTGACCGCCGTCGTGTTGGTCTGCCTCGCCGTAGGAGTATACCTGTGACCGACGATAAAACGATCAACGCCTATACGACACGGGTGGCGGAGTACCTGCAAATCCCCCTGCCCCCGGAACAGATCGAGGCCCGCCTGGCCTTTACCGAGGCCGTTGGCAGTGGCCACATTCTGGATCTGGGTTCGGGCCCGGGATCAGACAGTGCCTTTTTCATGCGCGAGGGTCTGACCGTCCGCGCACTGGACGCAACCCCTGCCTTCGTCGAACACGCGAGGGAAAATGGTGTCGACGCGCATCTGGGCACGTTTGACGATGTGACCGAGGTGGACGCCTATGACGGCATCTATGCCAGCTTTTCCCTGCTGCACGCCCCCCGCGCAGATTTCTCGCGCCACCTGGCGGCCATTCACCGGGCACTGAAGCCCGAGGGCATCTTTTTTCTCGGACTGAAGCTGGGCACAGGCGAACACCGCGACGATCTGGATCGCTACTACACCTATTTCTCACAGACCGAGATCGAGGCTGCGCTGGAACAAACCGGGTTCACCATCGACCGGATCACCACCGGTATGGGAACGGGTCTGGCCGGGTCTTATGACGGGTTCATTCTGGTGCTGGCCCATGCCTGAATTGTTTGCCTATACCGACGGAGCCTGTTCCGGCAATCCCGGACCCGGCGGCTGGGGCGTGTTACTGCGCGCAATGGATGGCGACAAAGTCCTGAAAGAGCGCGAGTTGAAGGGCGGAGAGGCCGAAACCACCAACAACCGCATGGAACTGCTAGCCGCGATCAATGCGCTAGAGGCGCTGGAACGCGCTTCGAAAATCACCGTCATAACCGACAGTGCCTATGTAAAGAATGGCGTGACGGGGTGGATTTTCGGATGGAAGCGGAACGGCTGGAAGACCTCGAACAAAAAACCGGTCAAGAATGTCGATCTGTGGCAGCGGTTGGATGAGGCCCAGACCCGGCATGATGTGACCTGGGAATGGGTCAAGGGTCACGCGGGCCATCCCGAAAATGAAAAAGCCGATGAGCTGGCCCGCGCAGGCATGGCACCGTTCAAGCCCCAAAAGGCTAAATCGTGAACGGTCTGGCCCTGCTGGACTATGCCTCGGTTCTTGTCTTTGCCCTGACCGGTGCCTTGGTGGCCAGCCGAGCGCAGCTGGATTTGGTGGGCTTTGCCTTCATCGCCTGCCTGACGGCAGTAGGCGGTGGCACTGTGCGCGACGTTCTTTTGAACCGGCATCCGGTATTCTGGATTGGGCAACCCGACTATATCCTGATCGCCGTAGCCGCAGCGGTGCTGGTGTTTTTCACCGCTCACCTCGTTGAAAGCCGTTATAACTGGCTGATCTGGCTGGACAGTTTTGCCCTGTCTATTGCGGTCGCGGCTGGAACAGGTGCGGCGCTGTCGTTGGGGCAGTCCGGCACCATTGTGGTTTTGATGGGTGTCTGCACCGGATGCTTGGGCGGGCTGATGCGCGATGTGGTTTGCAACGAAGTACCGCTGGTTTTGAAACAGGGCGAGCTTTACGTCTCATGCGCTTTCGCGGGTGCTGTGACCGCCGTGATCGCACACCGTCTTGAGGTCGACGAGCTTGTGACGCTGGCGACCTGCGCGCTGATCTGCTGGGCCTTGCGGGCGGGGTCATTGCTGTTCGGCTGGAGACTGCCCGCTTACAAAAGCCGCCCGCCCCGCCATTAACGCGACAACAACCGCGCGCCAATTTCCTTGACAAATTTTGCCGCCACCATTGCGGTCATTCCGTAGGGATCGCGATGGGGGTTCAACTCGACGATATCCGCACCAACAAGCTGACCTTCGAACCGGTGGATCAGATTGATCACCTCACGCGTACTCAACCCGCCGGGTTCATGATGCGACACACCGGGCGCAAAAGCCGGGTCCAGCGCGTCCAGATCCAGCGACAAATAGACCGGCCCGTCAAAGCATATTTCCAGATCAGGGCGCCAGTTGCGCATGTCGACAACCTCGACCCCGAACTTGTCGGCCTGTTCCTGCTGGTGTTTGTTCATGGTGCGGATGCCCACCTGCACAAGACGATTGATCTGACAGGTTTCCATCACCCGCGCGAACGGGCAACCGTGGCCCAAAGGGCCGATCTGCTGGCTGTCATACAAGTCAGGATGCGAGTCGATATGCAGGATGTTCAGCCCCTCATACCGCTCAGAATGCGCCTTGATCAGCGGATAAGCGACCGAGTGGTCCCCGCCCAGTGACAACAGCCGCGCACCGGTTGCGATGCGGGCGGCAGCGCCCTTTTCGATCCGGTCGATGGGTTCCTGCCCGATCATCTCGAACACCTCCAGGTCGCCGGTATCCTTGAAGCGGTCCGTCGCGCCCAGATCGGTTCCATCCTCGGCTGTCAGATTGGCGGCCCCGGAATGCAACGCTTCGCGGATACGACCCGGTGCAAAGGCAGGTCCTTGCAGAAAAGACGAATGCAAATCCAGCGGCACTCCCATCAGAGCGACGTCACCGGAATTCAGGTTATGTGGCATGAGGCACCTTTCAGGTTGGATATTCCGGCGATCTGGCTGGCATCCCGCCCAAACGTCAAGAGGTTAGCGGCGTAGATAGGTCTGCCAGATCCAGATCACCAACAATGCGCCCAGTACCGCGCCCACAAAGCCCGACAGCCAACCTGCCACTGTAATAAAAAAGCGCAACAGGAACCCACCCACCAGCGCACCCACGATTCCAATCAGCATGGTCGTTGGTATATTTGCCTCGATCCGCATCAACCGGGTGGCCAGAAATCCGGCGGCGGCACCGATGACGATCAGGGCAATGACGGGCACGTTATTTCCTCCAATGGGTTGGCACGATAATCAGCGCACCGATGGACGAAATCACAGCATTCAGGCCGGGCGGGCCAAAGCTGATACCGAACATGATGCGGACAAAATAGAACAGAAACGCCCCACCCACGCAAATGATGATCGAGGGCAGGTATCCGTTATGGGTAAACCCGGTCTTCTCGGCCAGATAGCCCACGATACCGGCAATCACGAAGGTGCCCATCAAGACCATGAACATTTGTCTTACTCCGTGTTCAGGCGGGTTCCGGCTGCGACCGGCCATCCTCGCAGGAAGGTTTCCGTATCCTGTGCCCCTTTTCCTGCTCGCTGCAAGCGCAACAGGTCAATCGCCTCATCACCGCAGGCCACGCGCAGCGCGTCGTTCAGAACCTCTCCGGGCGCGCCCTGTCCCTCGGCCAGTTTCGAGGCCAGTAGCTTGACCCGATCCCCTCCGATCAGAGTCCACGCACCGGGAAAAGGTGACAGGCCGCGTATCTGGCGATCCACCTCAACCGCCGGGCGGGTCCAGTCGACCCGCGCCTCAGCCTTGTCGATCTTCGAGGCATAAGTCACGCCATCCTCGGGTTGAGGCTCGGGCGTCAGTTCGGGAAGACGGGCCAGAGCCTTTACGATCAGATCAGCCCCCATCGGTGCTAGACGATCATGCAGTTGCGCCGTGGTTTCCTGCGGCCCGATATCAGTGGCCTGCCGCAACAGGACGGGGCCGGTGTCCAAACCGGCCTCCATCTGCATGATACAGATGCCGGTTTCCGCATCGCCTGACATAATCGCCCGATGGATCGGAGCCGCCCCGCGCCAGCGTGGCAACAGGCTGGCGTGGATGTTCAGGCAGCCTTGCGCCGGGGCGTCCAAAATGGGTTGAGGCAACAACAGCCCGTAGGCCACCACTACGGCCACATCAGCGTTCAGTGCGGCAAAGGCATCCTGTTCCTCAGGCGACTTTAGTGAAACCGGATGGCGGACAGTCATGCCCAACGCCTCGGCCCGGGCATGTACGGGCGTCGGGCGGTCTTTCTTGCCCCGCCCGGCCGGACGCGGAGGTTGGCAATAGACTGCGGCGATCTCATGCCCGGCCTCAACCAGCGCATCCAGAACAGGGACCGAAAAATCGGGCGTGCCCATGAAAATGACGCGCATTTCTACCCCTGTTTCTTAGCTTTGCGCAGCAGCATGTCTCGTTTGACCTTGCTGAGACGATCAAAATACATCCGACCGTTCAGATGATCGATTTGATGCTGCACGCTGGTGGCCTCGATCCCGACAAAGTCGCGGCGGTCGATCATACCCTGTTCGTTCAGAAACCGGACAGTCACCGCACGCGGGCGTTTCACCTTGGCCGAGACGCCGGGCAGATTCGGACTGGCCTCTTCGTGTTCTCGCAACTCGATAGAGCTGTGCAGAATTTCGGGATTTGCCAGACGTACTGCACGGCCCCGCTCGGTCGATCCGTCAACGACCGCCAAGCGCAGCATCACACCGATCTGCGGGGCGGCAAGGCCAACGCCAGGCATGGCCTCCATCGTGTCGATCATGTCATCCCAGATAGCACGAATTTCGTCGGTTACTTCAGACACATCCTCGGCCTTGGTCCGCAGACGTTTGTCCGGCCAGGGCAGGCAGCTGTGGACGGTCATGCGCGGGCCTGTTCGCGTTTGAGTTTCTGCATCTTACGAGTGATCATCTGACGTTTCAGCGGCTTGAGATAATCAATGAACAGCTTACCGTTCAGATGATCGATCTCGTGCTGCACACAGGTTGCCCAGAGCCCATCGAACGTCTCTTTCTGCAAGTTCCCGTCGCGATCCATCCACGTCACGTCCACCACTTTCGGGCGCGTCACCTCGGCGAACTGCTCAGGGATCGACAGGCACCCTTCTTCATAGACGTTAGTCTCGTCTGACGAAGCGATGACCTCAGGGTTGAACATGATCAGAGGGCGTGGCGTCTCGCCTTCTTCCTTGATGCAGTCCATCACGATCAGCCTGTCCAGCACGCCGATCTGCGGTGCGGCCAGCCCGATGCCGGGCGCATCATACATCGTCTCAAGCATGTCGTCGGCCAGTTTGCGCAGTTCGTCCGACAGGTCGGCCACCGGGGCACAGACCTTTTTCAGACGGGGGTCGGGATGGATCAAAATATTACGCTTCATGGGGTTGATTTAGGCCATCCCGCCCCCCGCCGCAACGCCCCCCTTGCACCTGCGGGAATTGTAGCTAGCTTTCCTGCGGACAGATGGAGCAGACATGACTTTCAACGACCTGATCGACCGCCGGGGCACCAACAGCTCAAAATGGGACAAGATGGAAAAGCTGTACGGTGTCTCGCCACAGGATGGGCTGGCCATGTGGACCGCCGATTCCGATTATGCCACCGCGCCTTGCGTAATCGAGGCTGTCCGGGATGCCGCCGATCACGGGGCCTTTGGCTATACCTGGGAACACCCGCAATATCTGGCCGCTGTACAGTGGTGGATGCAGAACCGTCACGATTGGGCGATTGACACCGATTGGGTGCTGACCTCGCAAGGGTTGGGCAATGCAATTGCCCTGTGCCTGGATGTCTGGACCCAGCCGGAGGATGGTGTTGTCATCTTTACCCCGGTCTATCACGAGTTTGCTCATAAGATTAACACCGCTGGGCGGCGCGTGGTGGAATGCCCGCTGGCGCGGCAAGGCGACAGCTATGGCATTGATCTTGAGGATGCACAGTCACGGCTGGACGGGTCTGAAAAACTGTTGATGTGGTGCTCACCGCAAAACCCGTCGGGTCGGGTCTGGAGCCCCGAGGAGCTGCGGGCCGTCGCCGCCTTTGCCGAGCGCAACGGGTTGATCCTTGTGTCGGATGAAATTCACCAGGATCTGGTCTATCCCGGTCATACCTTCGTGCCGATGGACAAGGCCGCGCCCGAGGCACGCCCCTGGACCGTGACGCTGACTGCGGCGTCAAAGACGTTCAACATCGCAGGGCAGCGGACCGGCAACATGATCATCCCCGATGACAAGCTGCGCGCCACTATGCGGCATCGGCTGAAAACGTTGGACTATGCGCCCAGCGCCTTAGGCGTGGCCATGATCACTGCGGCCTATTCACCGGAAGGCGCGGCCTGGGCGGATACGCAGGTGGCGCATCTGGACGGCAACCGCAAACTATTTGACGCCGCCATCGCCGAAATACCGGGTCTGTGGTCAATGCCCCTGCAGGCCACCTATCTGGCCTGGGTCGATTTCTCGGGCACCGGGATGGATCACGACGAGTTTGTTCGACGTCTGCGCGAGGACGCCCGGATTGCCACCTCCTCCGGCCCCGGATTCGGCGCTGGCGGAGAGACTTTCGAACGGTTCAATCTGGCCACCCAGCGCAGCCGCGTCGAGGAAGCCTGCGCGCGCCTGAAACGCGCGTTTGGCGACCTTCAATAGCGTCGCGCTAGATTGAGCTATTGATCCTGCTTGTCGTACTGGCTGCCGCGGCGTGGATTAGCTGGCACAGATTAGACCTGCGCACGCCCGCGCCGCATTGGTGCCGCAAGCAACCAAACCGATTACATCCTGTTCGAAAAATCCGTCCCTAGTCTTTGTGCCCTAGCAAAGCAATCGGCGCGTCGGGTGCGCGGTAGAAATCCAGCGGGGCCTTGTCGGCCGCGGCCGTACTACGCTTAAAATCATACCGCATCTCACCGGCCTCTTCATCATCGGCGATGATCAGGCATTGATACAAATGGCGCGCACCGTCGTAGATATCGACCAATCCACGCAATTGCGGTGTCGTAGCGGCCTCAACCGTAAAGCCATCTTTCCACAATCTGAGTATTTTGAACGTATTGTCGTCAACTTCGACACGAAGGCGGCTGGTTTTCTTCAACCCCGCGATTCGCGCTGCGTCCAATTCTGCGCTTATTTCCTTTGAAACATAGGTACTCATAACAACTATTCCCCCGGCAATGGATTCCATTGTGACGGCTCAACTGTAAAAATCCAGTGAAGGCCGTCACATAGCGCCATGCGCTGACGATCTGTTGCTGGGAAATCATCGCATGCCCTGTGCGCAGACGCAGAGCCAGTGCGCGACCCTTCACGTGTCAAGGCTGTGTTCAACACCCTATGTTTGTCGAAACGCACAAGCGGAGGATACGCAATGGGCCTGTTGGTCGACGGCAAATGGCACGACACATGGTATGACACCGAATCTACTGGCGGCGCCTTCAAACGCAGCGCCGCGCAGTTTCGCAATTGGCTGACCGCAGATGGCAGCGCAGGGCCGTCCGGCAAGGACGGTTTCAAGGCGGAACCGGATCGCTATCACCTCTATGTCAGCCACGCCTGCCCCTGGGCACACCGCACACTGATCTTTCGCGAACTAAAAGGGCTGAGCGATCTGATTTCCGTCTCGGTGGTGCATCCAGACATGCTGGACAAGGGATGGACCTTTGAAACTGACGACCACGGTGCAACCGGCGACACCCTTTATGGATTCGATTACGCCCATCAAATCTATACCAAAGCTGATCCAGCTTATTCGGGACGTGTCACTGTGCCGATCCTGTGGGACAAGCAACAACAGACCATCGTTTCGAACGAAAGTTCGGAAATCATCCGTATGTTCAATACGGCCTTTGACGGCACTACCGGCAACACCGACAACTACTGGCCCGAAGCGATGCGGGACGAGATCGAAGAGGTCAACGCCCGCATCTATTCCGACATCAACAATGGGGTCTACAAATCCGGTTTTGCCACCACGCAACAGGCCTATGACGCCGCCGTGCATCCCCTGTTCGACACACTGGACTGGCTTGAGGATCGCCTTGCCCGAAACCGGTATCTGATGGGCGATCAGGTGACTGAAGCAGATTGGCGGCTGTTCACCACCCTGATCCGGTTTGATCCGGTCTATCATCTGCATTTCAAATGCAACAAGCGGCGGCTGATCGACTATCCGAACCTGTGGGCCTACACACGCGAGCTATATCAATGGCCCGGTGTCGCACAGACGGTAAATATGAACCATATCGTGCGCCACTATCACTACAGCCACGAAACAATCAATCCGAGCCGGATCATCCCAGTGAACCCATCCTTGGATTATCTGCAGCCCCACGGGCGCGGTCAGCGACCCGCCGCGTAATGTTCGACCATCGCCGCCAGATCCTCTGGCGGCGTTGCGCTTTGCACATAGGCGCAGGCATTCGGGCTGTGGGCAAAGATCGAACCGTCCGAGAAAAAGGTGGTGTTTGTGACAAAGATCACCCGCGCCTCGGGGCGGCGATAGCTGGCAAAATCGGCCACGGCCAGCGCGCTGCCGGTTTCAAGCACCAGATCCAGCACGATGATATCGAACTCCTGACCATATAGCGCCAGAATCGCTGCCTCCTGCCCGGCCACCAGCGTCACTTCGGTGCCGTGCCGTTCAAGATGCCTTTTCCAGACCCGACCAAGGTCGGGGTTACTCTCAACAATCAAAACATTCATTTGCGACAACCTCGGCCCAAAAAAGAGTGAATGGTGCCGACCCCCCGTGAATTGTGATCACGCTTATTCCTTAACAAAGCGTTAACGACGTTGCCGCAAGGCCCGGAACTTGCGGATTCGCTTGTGTAAACGGCAAAAATCCGCTTGAAACGGGCCGAAACAGGCGATTCCAGCGAGAAACCCCATGGCAAGCCCTACCGAGAATTTGAACCCGCGCGCCGCACGCGACCATGGCGGAGGGCTGGACGGGGCCATCGCATCTTATGGCGGCACGCGCACCGATTGGGTGGACCTGTCCACCGGGATAAATCCTCACCCCTATCAGGTGTCTGGACTGATCCCTTCAGACTGGGCTGAGTTGCCGGATCATGGTGCCTTCGAGCGCCTGACTGAGGCCGCCCGCCAGTTCTGGGCAGTGCCCAATGGGGCCGCAATCCTGCCCGCGCCCGGCGCATCGGCGGTGATCTCCCGCATTCCGGCGCTGGCCGCCCGTGGTCGGGTTCAGATCACAACGCCCACTTACAACGAACATGCCGCCGCCTTCGCCGCGCAAGGCTGGACCGTTCAACCCGACGGCCCAACCGACGCCCGTGTCATCGTGCATCCCAACAACCCCGATGGCCGGATTTGGTCCGAGGCGGATGCAAACGCCCCGCTGACCGTGATCGACGAGAGCTTTTGCGATGTCAGCCCCGGTGTTTCACTGATCCATCTGGCCGCGCGCCCCGGTGTGATCGTGCTGAAAAGCTTTGGCAAGTTCTGGGGGCTCGCCGGGCTGCGGCTGGGGTTTGCCATCGGTCATCCTGACCTGATCGCCCGGCTGAACGACCTGACGGGGCCTTGGTCCGTGTCCGGCCCTGCCCTGCGGATCGGAGAGCAGGCTTTGCGGGACGTTGACTGGGCCAGTTCCACCCGTCAACACCTGACCGCCGAGTCTGACCGGCTGGATCGATTACTGATCAATAAAGGAGCCACCCTGGTCGGGGGCACCACGCTGTTTCGCCTCTACACCGTCGAAAACGCAGCCCAATGGCAGGACCGTCTGGCCCTCGCCCATATCTGGAGCCGCGTCTTCCCCTATTCCCAGACCTACTTGCGGGTTGGCCTGCCCCCAGCGGATGGATGGAGCAGGTTAGAGGCCGCACTGTGAGCATCACTTTCATGCTGGTCTGCGCCATGTGTCTGGACGCGGCATTGGGTGAGCCGAACTGGCTCTGGTCGCGCGTTCGCCACCCTGCAGTCGTGATGGGCAACATCATCGGGTGGTTGGACAAGCACCTGAACCACGGCGCGCAGCGGCGGATGAAAGGCGTCGCAGTAGTGATATTGCTGGTCGTTGGCGCATTGATCCTTGGGCGTTTACTGGCACTGCTAGGACCAGTCACTGAGATCATACTCTGTGCCATCCTGCTGGCGCAGAAATCGCTGGTGTCGCATGTGCGCGATGTGGGCGAAGGGCTGCGCGTCTCCTTGGCCGAGGGCCGTGCCAAGGTGGCGATGATCGTGTCCCGCGACACTCGCGACATGACCGAGGCGCAGGTTGCCCGCTCTGCGATCGAAAGCGCGGCTGAGAACCTCAGCGACGGGGTCATCGCACCTGCTTTCTGGTTCCTGCTCGCCGGGTTGCCGGGGTTGCTGATTTACAAGGCTATCAACACCGCCGACAGTATGATCGGCTACCGCACCGAAAAATACCGCGACTTTGGCTGGGCCGCCGCCCGACTGGACGACGTGCTGAACTTGATCCCCGCGCGCCTGACCTGCCTGATGATCGTGGCACTGTCCGGCCAATGGGCACGCGGGCCTGACATGGTGGCGGATGCGCGCCGCCATATCTCTCCCAATGCAGGATGGCCCGAGGCCGCCATGGCGCGCGCCCTGAACGTGGCCCTTGCGGGCCCGCGCAGCTATGACGGCAAGGTCCGCGATCTAGCCTGGGTGAACAGCGATGCTCCGCGCGAAATCGGCGCGTCAGAGGTTTTCCGCGCATGTAACATGCTGTGGACCGTTTGGGGGCTTGCGCTTGGCCTTCTATCGGTGTGGGTTGGGGTCAGCTTTATTCTCTGACGGACCTGCCCATGCGCATTCTCTCTGGCCTTGTTGCCGCCGTTCTGCTCGCCTCGCCCGCCCTTGCCCAATGCGGTGGCGGATTCAATTCCTTCGTCAAAGGGCTGAAGGCTGAGGCCATACAGCAAGGTTTCGACAAATCCACCGTCAATGCGTTTTTCAACGGCGTGCAGCAGGACGGCGCCGTCCTGAAAGCCGACCGCGCGCAGGGTGTGTTTCAGAAACCGTTCATCGACTTCTCACGCCATTTGATCTCGCAAAACCGGATCGACCGGGGTCAGGCCATGTCACGCAAATATGATGCGGTGTTTGATCGGATTGAGCAGGAATACGGCGTCTCACGCGGGGTTCTTTTGGCCTTTTGGGCGTTCGAGACCGACTATGGTGCGTTTCAGGGCGACTTCAACACCCGCAACGCGCTGGTGACACTGGCCCATGATTGCCGCCGCCCAGAATTGTTCCGACCACAGATCTTTGCGGCCATCGAGCTGTACCAACAGGGCAACTTCGAACCAAATCGCACCACCGGTGCCTGGGCTGGTGAGATTGGAATGGTGCAAATGCTGCCTCGCGACATTCTAGAAAACGGTGTCGACGGGGACGGAGATGGCACGGTCTCGTTGAAAACGTCTGCGCCGGACGCGCTGATGTCGGGCGCCAAGATGCTGTCGCACCTGGGCTGGCAGCCGGGGCAGCCGTGGCTGCAAGAGGTGACGGTGCCCGCGCAAATGGACTGGTCGCTGTCCGGCCCGGGCAAACCGCGCCCAGTGTCCGACTGGCAGGCCATGGGTGTGCAGGCCCGCAACGGATCTTTGGCTAACTTGCCCGCATCGCTGATATTGCCGCAGGGCCACAACGGCCCGGCCTTTTTAGCCTATCCGAATTTCGACGTCTATTTCGAATGGAATCAGAGCTTTGTCTACGTTCTAACCGCCGCCTATTTCGGCACACGGCTGGAAGGTGGTCAAATCTATGATGCCGGTAATGCTCCACAGGGGCTTTCAGGCGCACAAATGAAACAGCTGCAAAGCAAGCTACAGGCGCGCGGGTATGATGTAGGCAAAATCGACGGAATTCTGGGCGCGGGTACACGGGCTGCTGTTCAGGCCGAACAAGCGCGGCTCGGATTACCGGCGGATGCCTGGCCGACGGCCGAATTGCTTGGACGTTTGTAAAATGTTGTTGGATTACGCGCTTTTTGCCGCAAAAAGTGCTCGGCCAGGTTCGAACGCGTGTGAAATGATCACTGATCCTTCCGTTTCGATTGCAGTGTTCGGCTGAATTTCGACCCAGCCGTCGCTGTCACCATCCAATGGCTCTGATGAGATGATAACACCATCTTTGCAGCGACGGTAATGCAGGCTCGGCGCGTACCGATCCGAAGCATAACGCGCTGCAAATATACGTTCTCCATCTGACCAGCAGGCCGCGAACCTAAGATAGGGCAACACACCGCATCGTCTTGACGCCGCCTCCACTCGCGCGACCGCTCGGGACATTGCTGCTACCGGGTCAGCGTCTAGCCCCTCGCCTTGCGCGATCAGAAAGATCGCTTCGCTTTCTGTTGCGCCAAATCTATACCCATACAGATGTGCCGGGATCATCGCGTCCAGTTCCTGCCGGATCAGATCATGCCCTCCGGCTTGGCCATTGTGCATAAAGCTCCATGCACCGACCCCAAAAGGATGACAGTTGTTCCGAGACGTGGCTGTCCCGGTCGAGGCCCGAACATGGGCCAGGAAAAGGCGCGATCTGGTATGATGGGTCAATTGCTTAAGGTTTGCGTCCGACCAGGCTGGGTGTGTATCTTTATAAAAACATGGCGTCTCACGATCAGAATACCACGCAAGCCCAAATCCATCAGCATTTACGGGCGTCTTCCCGATCAGCGCGTTGCGGCTCTGAATGACAAGAGATTGCTCTTGATCCAGAACCAATTCATCAAGATACCGCTGCTCGCCGACCCAAGCCAGAAACCGACACATCTGTTCGCCTATTCAAAAATTTCAGATGTGGCTGGTATATCAACTCATTGTGTAGTTTTTTTCCCAAATTTCTAACTTTTTTGGAATTTCTTCTATCATATGACAACCAGAGTTCACATTTGGCAATCAATTACTCCGGTCGCACCGGATAACGATCGCCCTTTTGATCAATCAGGATCAGTCGTTCGCCGCTGCGCACATACAAATCGCAGCGATCGAACCCGTTTCTGTACTGGATGCAGACGCTGCCATCCTCGGCGATCGAATAGGTGCCAAAGGCGGATTCACCGCTGGCATAGGTGTAAGAGTAGGCTCCACCGACCGAGAAACTGGACTGCCCATCATCATAAAAGGTCAGTGTGCGCCCGGCCAGCGCCTCCAGTTCTGTTGGCGTCAGGGGAACATCTCCAGGTTTGGTTGGCCATTCCGCCGCCCATACCGGGCTTGCGATCAGCAGGATAAGGATCAATAGACGGATCATACCAACACCCTACCCCGAGTGGTGATGAAAAGGGCATAACGTTGCAGTGATGGGTCAAGCGACCATCTGCTCGGCCTTTTTCAGATCGACCGAGACCAGTTGACTGACGCCCTGTTCCTGCATGGTCACGCCGAACAAACGATCCATCCGCGCCATCGTCACCGCGTGGTGGGTGATGATCAGGAAACGTGTATCGGTCTGGCGACACATCTCATCCAGCAGATCGCAGAACCGGGTAACGTTAGCATCGTCAAGCGGCGCGTCGACCTCATCCAGCACGCAGATCGGGGCCGGATTGGCGAGGAAGACGCCAAAAATCAAGGCCGTCGCCGTCAGGGTCTGTTCGCCACCCGACAACAGGCTGAGCGTCGACAATTTCTTGCCCGGCGGCTGGCACATGATCTCAAGCCCGGCATCCAGCGGATCGTCGCTTTCGACCATAACCAAATTGGCCTCGCCACCGCCGAAGAGGTGCTTGAACAGCATGGCAAAGTTTGAGTTCACCTGTTCAAACGCGGTCAACAGACGTTCGCGGCCTTCGCGGTTGAGGCTGGCAATACCAGAGCGCAGGGCTTTGATTGCCTCTTCCAAATCCGCCTTTTCGCTGTTCAGTGTGTCAAACTCTTCCTGAACTTCTTTGGCATCTTCTTCAGCGCGCAGGTTCACTGCTCCCATCGCATCGCGCTGGCGCTTGTGACGGTTCACTTCGGCCTCAAGCGCGTCGGCGGCAGGCATCTGATCGGGGTTCACGTCTAACTGATTCAGCAACTGGTTCGGGGTCAGCTGCTGATCTTCAGCAATCCGTTCTGCCGTTGCAGTCACGCTTTCCTTGGCGGCATCACAACGTGCTTCTGCCGCCGCGCGGGATTCGCGTGCTTCCGAAGCCTGACGTTCCGCATCCCGTTCGGCCAGCACCACTTCGCGCTGCTGGGTTTCGGCTTCGGCCAACTTATCGGCGGCCTCGGCGCGACGGGCCTCGGCTGTTTCAATCAGCTCGTTCAGCTCCTCGCGGGCTTCGGCGATCTCGCTGGGCGCAGCCATCGCTTCGGACAGCTCTTCTTCCGAACTTTTCTTGCGTTCGGCCAGTTCTGATATCCGTTTTTCCGCCGTTTCCAGACGATGCTTCCAACCGCTGAGGTCTTTTGTGACCTCTTGCGAACGTCGCGTGCGGGCCTCGCCCTCGCGGCGCAATTCATCATGGGACGAGCGATGGGTCAGCATAGTGATCCGCGCAGCCTCGACCGTCTGTTTGATATCTTCGACCTGCGCGCGGGCGGTGTCGAGATCGCCCAGACCGGTCAACGCCCCCTCGGCCTCGCGCAGTTGCGCGCGGGCGGACATGGCGTCCTCTTTGTGGCGATCCACAGCCAGCGACAGAGTCTCAAGCTTGCCTTGCGCCAGATTGCGGTCAGCTTCGGCGCGGCTGAGCGCGCGAGCGGTTTCGGCCATACGCTGATCGGCGGCGCGGCGGGCATCGCGGGCGCGGCGGTCCGCCTCGGTGACATCAGCCAGTTGCTGCGACAACGCCTCATGCGCAGCGCGGGCACCTTCGGCCTGTGCCTCGGTGCGGGTCAACTCCTGTTTCAGCGCCTCCAGCTTATTGAGCTGCTCTAGCCGCAGGGCTGCGGCGCTTGGTGCATCCTCAGCCCAGGCGCGGAACCCGTCCCACCGCCACAAATCGCCGGACCGGGACACCAGACGCTGCCCCGGCTTCAGCGAAGCCTGCAAACGCGCACCCTGATCCGCATCAACCAGACCAATCTGCGCGATCCGACGGCTCAGGCGATCCGGGCCAGACACATGCAGCGCCAGCGGTTCAACCCCATCCGGCAATGGCTGATCAGCATCATAGCCCGCTACCTGCACCCAACCCGATGGACCGTCGCCTTCGACCAGTGGGGCACGCAGATCATCGGCCAGTGCAGCTCCGAGTGCCTTTTCGTAACCGGGTTCGACGCGTAGCAGGTCAAGAACCTGACCGCCTTCGGCTGTATCGCGTTCCACCAGCTTTGCCAGCGCTGAGGTTTCGGCACGGATCGCGCCCAGTTCGCCCTCGGCCTCAGACCGTTGTGCGCGGGCCTCAGCCTCACGCGCTTGCGTATCATTGCGCAGCTCATCCGCTGCGGCCAGCGCTTCCTCGGCGGCCTCAGCCGCCTCGCGGGCTTCTTCCTCGCCCTCTTGCGCAGTCTCAAACGCGTCGCTTGCGTTGGTCAAAGCTTCGCGCGCCTCATCCACGGCGCTGCGGGCCTTTTCCTCTTCGGCCTCGGATCGAGTCAACGTCTTGCGGCTGTCTTCAACCAGACGCTGCGCCGATTGGTGGCGGGCGACCAAGCGCGCCATATCCTCGGTTTCCTGCGACAGATGATCTTCGCGGTCCTGCAACACTGACGCCGCTTCACGCGCGATTTCGGCAGCCTCGGCCACCTTATCCTCGTGCCCTTCGGCAGCCTTGGCCAATTCGCGCGCTTCCCATTCCAGACGTTCGATCATCTGGCCGGCATCGCGATTCAGGCCGGTTTCGCGTTCTATATCGTTGCCTAATTGCTGAATACGGTTGGTCAGCGTCTCAATGGTCTGGCGGGCGCGGGTTTCCTGATCCGACAGGGCATCACGTTGTACCTGCTGGCGTTGCAGGACGGCGGCGGCGATGGCTTCTTCTTCGCGCAGAGGTGGCAGGGTCTCTTCGATTTCGGCACGTTTGGTGGCGGCCGCGCGGGCTTCGGCCTCGGCCCGCGACGCCTCGGTGATCCGTTCGCGCAGCTTTTCTTCGGCCTGCTGGCGGGCCATGTCTGCCTCTTTCCAGCGACGATAGAGCAACATGCCTTCGGCCTGGCGCAGTTGCTCGCCAATCTCGCGATAGCGCGCGGCCTGACGGGCCTGGCGCGCCAGTTGCGCAAGCTGACCGCCCAGTTGTTCAAGCACATCGTCGACGCGGGTCAGATTGGATTCAGTGCCCTTCAACTTCAATTCGGCTTCGTGCCGACGTTGATAAAGACCCGAGATACCTGCGGCCTCTTCCAGAATGCGGCGGCGGGCGCGGGGTTTGGCGTTGATAAGTTCGGCAATGCGGTTCTGCCCAACAAGCGCAGGTGAATGCGCACCTGTCGAAGCATCGGCGAACAGCATCTGAACATCTCTCGCCCGCACGTCCTTGCCATTGGTCTTATAGGCGCTGCCCACGTCGCGGGTGATGCGACGCACGATCTCAAGCTGATCCGCGTCGTTGAACCCTGACGGTGCCAGCCGTTCCGAGTTGTCCATGGTCAGGACAACTTCGGCAAAGTTACGGGCTGGGCGCGTCGCGGCGCCTGCAAAAATCACATCCTCCATCGCGCCGCCACGCATGGATTTGGGGCGGTTTTCCCCCATCACCCAACGCAGAGCTTCCAGAAGGTTGGACTTGCCGCAGCCATTCGGGCCCACCACACCGGTCAACCCATCCGCTATGATCAGATCGGTCGGATCAACAAAGCTTTTGAAGCCGGTAAGTTTGAGTTTGCTAAAGCGCAAAGGCAATGAGTCCTGTGATTCCTATGTGAAGGAAGTCTGCGCAACGGATGGGGGCTGAGTCAACGAAGTTGCGCAGGATATGGGATATCACCCCGACTTATCCACAATATCTTGCCGAAATGCGCAGGAATACGCGTATCTCAGTACGGCGTACACTCGAACACCTGAAGGCCGTACTCCTTCCCGATATCCTCATAAACACCATAATCGACGCATTCGTAATTCGGTGTCGAGATGGCGGTCAGCAACAGACGTTCCCCCGCTTCGCGGTCACAGCCCAGCACACCAACGGTCACCGCGGCGTCGCCCAGTACATCCAGGATTGGACAGCCCGAAACCTGCGCCATGGCCAGCCCCGCCCGATCTTTGATCGGCCCCAAACGCGGGGCGTATTGGGTGTTGATCCGCACGGCCTCGGCCAGATCCCCGCGCACGCGTACGTCAAAGACACTGCCGTTCACGGCGATGCGGGTTGCAGGGATATCCCGGAAATAGGGGGTGCCGGCCGAACAGGCGGCCAGCACCGATAGGAGGAACAGATACCGGATCATACGGCCAGCATTGCCGCAATATGGTTAACAGAACCTTTCCTGCATTTAGGTTCGCAGGACGTCGCCTAACCGGCGGATACCCTCGCGGATTGTTGCCTCATCCGAATTCGAAAAGCTCAGACGGATAGTATTGGCCCCGGTTTCGTCCGGAAAGAACGCCTGGCCTGGAACAAAAGCCACCTTCACCGTCTCAAGCGCCTTGGCCAGCAAATCAGCCCCGCTCAGCCCCTTGGGCAAGGTCACCCAAATGAACATGCCGCCCTCGGGCTTGGTCCAGTCCACCCCATCGGGCATATGTTCGCGCAATGCGCTGAGCATCGCATCGCGTCGTGCGCCGTAAACGCGGCGCAACATGGGGATATGCGTATCAAAGCAGGCACGCGCCACTTCGTTGATAGCCATTTGGTTGATCGTCGCGGAATGCAAGTCAGCCGCCTGTTTCATCAACACCAGCTGCGAGATCACCGGCTTGGCCGCCACGACCCATCCCACCCGCAGACCCGGAGACAAAGTTTTCGAGAAGCTGCCACAATAAATCGTCCTGCAGTTTTCGATCGACCCTTTGCGCGCCAATTCCAACGCCAGAACTGGCGGAATTGCTTCCCCATCATAGCGCAGGGCCTGATAGGCGCCGTCTTCGATCACAGCGCAGTTCAATTCGTCCGCCAGATCGAGCAGGGTTTCGCGGCCGCGCAGGTCTACAGTTTCTCCGGTCGGGTTGGCAAAGTCAGGCGACAGATACGCAAATTTAACAGCCCCCTCACCCGCTGCGGCAGCGTATTCAGCCGCCCTGCGGTTGCCGTTGATGCCAAGCCGGTCAAAGCGCGGTTCATAAGCATTGAACGCGGCCAATGCCCCCAGATAGGTGGGCCATCCGACCAGTGCTGTATCACCCGGCGACAGATACAACTTGCCCAAGTAGTCCAGTGCCTGCTGCGAACCCGACGTGATCAGGATGTTATCAAGCCCGCAGTCGATCCCGATCTGGCGCATATGATCGACCAGCCATTCACGCAACGGGGCATAGCCCTCGCTGACGGAATATTGCAGCGCCTGATCTTTTAGTTCAGTGCCCAGTGCATTCTGGAACGCAGCGGCAAAACCCTCTGCTGGAAACAACGCCGGATCCGGAATTCCTCCCGCGAAGGAAATAATGCCCGGCTGGTCCAACAGCTTGAGCAATTCGCGTATCTCGGACGCCTTCATCCGCTTTGTTCGCGTGGCAAACAGGTCTTTGGTCGACATTGGTCTCCTCCCCTACCTCGCAGGGCAGACTAAGCGCGAATTACTTAATGTCAATCATTCTGACCTAATTTTCCGAACCAACATTCACCTGTTCTTGAACCGGTCAATATTACGTGGTCATATGATTTGACCAATTTCGGAAAAGCCGACATGCCCTTTCAAAAAGTCCAGACTGAAAAGCTGTCCATCGCAGTGGTGAAACAGATCGAATTGCTGATCCTGCGTGGCATCCTGCGCCCAGGCGAGCGGCTTCCGGCGGAACGCGAGTTGGCAGAGCGGCTGGGCGTATCGCGCCCCTCGTTGCGCGAAGCGATCTCGGAATTGCAGGATCAGGGGTTGCTGACCGCCAAGGCCGGGTCCGGTATCTATGTGGCCGAGGTTCTGGGCTCTGCCTTTTCCCCGGCGCTGGTTCGGCTGTTCAGCAGCCACGAAGAAGCAGTGTTCGACTATCTGTCTTTCCGCCGCGATCTAGAAGGGTTGGCGGCCGAGCGTGCCGCACGGCTGGGATCAGACAGCGATTTGAAAGTGGTTCAGGCGATTTTCGACAAGATGCAGGCTGCGCATGCGCGCAACGCCCCTCAGGACGAGGCACAATTGGATGCGCAATTCCACATGGCCATCATCGAGGCCAGCCACAACGTAGTTATGCTGCATATGATGCGGTCGATGTACGACCTGCTGCAACAGGGCGTGTTCTACAATCGTCAGATGATGTTTCAGCAGCGCACAACGCGTGGTGCCATTCTGGACCAGCACCGCGCGATCAACACGGCCCTGCAGGTACGCGACCCCGATGCAGCCCGCGATGCAGTCCAGCAGCATCTGAACTATGTCCAGAGCTGTATGGAAGATCACCAGAAAGCCCTGCGAAACGAAGCCATCGCACAGCAACGGCTGCAGCATGAGACCGGTCAAACCTGAAGAGGCGCGCGAGGTATCAGTGCAGCGCACAACTGTCGCGACTCAAATCCGAACACAAAAAGTTCATAATTTATTACGCAATTTCTGCTGGTTATCTGCTGGATATTGACCCGCAGCTAAACCAATTAAACAGGCAAGTCGCGAACCTTAACCGTCGCTGAAACCCTGGTGCCTGACATGATCCTTTTCAAACCCGGGCAACGCCCAAAAACGAACCCCTGTTTGATCGTTGCCAGCAACGGTCGATCCGGTAGCACGCTCATGTTTGATGCTTTGTGGAAGGCGCAAAAGCGGCGGCGTGTGTGGCCCAAGCCCAAGGCGACCTTTGAAATGGAGCTGGCACAGGCCGAATTACATCAGGGAAACCTTGTCAAAACACATGATTTTCCCGGCGTGCTGAGAGGTCGTGACAACGTCAAGGTCTTGTTCTGCTATGGCCCGACAAAAGACTCGGCGCTTTCGGTCTATTCCGTGCTTGGTCGCTATGGTCGCGACTGGATCCGTCAGCATTTCGCACATCTTCACGCCAAAGGAACTTTTGAGGATCTGTTCAAATATGACGTTCTCAACCAAGCAGAGCAGATGAGGCAATGGGCCACGTTCGAAAACGTGCCTGTCTTGTGCCTGAGCTATGATGCCATCTGGCGCAGACAGAGCGAAGTTGCCGATTTTCTGGAGTTGAACTTTTCCCTGCCCGAAAGAATAGAACGCGCAAAGAAATCCATACCCGATGAGATTCTAGATCAAGCGTCGGCGGTTTACGATCCCATCGACGCTGTACTGAGCGAACTACCGGAACTGTTTGTCGCCTCAGCCAAATATGCGGACATTCTGAACCGGCTGCCAAATCAACGCTCAGCGGCTTGATCTTCGCATCGTAAGAAAGAAAAAACCCGGCTTTGAGGCCGGGTTTTTCAATTTCATCATGCGAAGATCTTAGTGCAGCTTTTCGCCCACATCGGCAATTGCAGCGTCGATCAGCTTGTTCGCCTGCGTCGCCGTCATCTGCTTGGCCAGAACCGCATTTGCCGCCGAAACAGCAACGGTAATCGCCTGATCACGCACTTCTTTAACTGCCGAAGCCTCGGCAGATGCGATCTGATCCTGTGCAGCGGCCAGACGGCGCGCAATGGATTTTTCCAGATCGGCCTTGGCCTGTTCGGCCGCCAGCGCGGCGTCGTCTTTTGCAGCCGCCACAATCGCGTCTGCCTGCGTTTGAACTTCGCGTTGCTTGCGCTCGTACGAGGCCAACAGGGTGCGGGCTTCTTCGTGTAGGGCACGGGCTTCATCCAACTCGGACTTGATGCCTTCGGCGCGGTTGTCCAGCGCGCCACCGATCATACCCGGCACCTTGAAATAGAACAGGACCGCGATGAAGACGATAAAGCCCAACAGGACCACAAAGTCGGTGTTTCCAAGCGAGAAGAACGGGCCGCTTGCGGCCAGCGCGGGGCTGGCAGCGCCAAAGGTCAGGATAAGGGCAAGAGTGTTCCGCATGTCGCTTATCCTTTCATCTGCGCGTCAACAGCACCGTCAATGGCTTTGGCATCCGCCTCACCGCCCAGAGCAGTAACCAGTTCAGCCGCCGTGTCCTTGGCAACCACTTGAATGCTTTCCAGCGCACCTGCACGGATATCGGCGATCGCCTTTTCCGATTCAGCCGCCTTTGCAGCGATTTCCGCGTCCGCCTTGGCGATCGCGTCATCCAGACCAGCCTGAATTTCGGCGCGTGCTTCGGCAGCGATACGCTGCGCCTCAGAACGGGCATCGGCCAGCGCCTTGTTATAGGCTTCTTCGGCCTCGACCGCTTTGGCCTTCAGATCTTCGGCCGCAGCCAGGTCATTTGTAATGGTCCCCTGACGTTCAGCCAGGATTGCCGCGATGCGCGGCAAGGCCACGCGGGACAGGACCAGAAAGATGACGACCAGCGTGATGACCAGCCAGAAAATCTGGTTGGGGAACCAATCAAAGCAGAGCTGCGGCATCCCGATGGCCGAGCCATGGGAGTCTACGCATTTGCCAACTACTTCTTCGGCAATAGGTTCAGTCGCCATGTTGTCCTCCGTCGGAACGTTGTCTTTACAACAGGCGGGCCGCTATGGCTTGGGCCCACCTGCGCGTAAGGATCAGGTTCCGCAGATTATACGGCGAACATCAGCAGCAGCGAGACCAGGAATGCGAAGATCCCCAGGGCTTCTGCGAATGCGATACCGATGAACAGGGTTGCGGTTTGCGACGCAGCCGCCGAAGGGTTGCGCAGGGCGCCGGCCAGGAAGTTGCCTGCAACGTTGCCCACCCCGATTGCGGCTGCGCCGGAACCGATTGCTGCCAGGCCTGCGCCGATGTGTGCGAGATCGCCTTCCATGATGTTTCTCCTTACGAATTGGAAGTTTCGATGTTGGGGTATCAGACCTTAGTGCGACGGATGCAGCGCATCTTTCAGATAGACACAGGTCAGAATGGTGAAAACGTAGGCCTGGATAAAGGACACAAGGACCTCGAGGCCATACATTGCGGTGATCGCCAGAACAGACACGGGCGAGATCACGGCGATCGCGGCAAAGCCTGCGAACACCTTGATAACCGCGTGGCCCGCCATGACGTTGCCGGCAAGACGAATGGAGTGGCTGACAGGGCGTACGAAGTACGAAATCAGCTCGATGATCGCCAGAACCGGACGCAGGGCCAGCGGTGCGCTGGAGACCCAGAACAGACCCAGAAACGCGGCACCGTTCTTGACGAAACCCAGAACAGTCACGGTCAGGAACACGGCCAACGCCAGCGGGATGGTCACGGCGAAATGCGATGTGGTGGTAAAGGACGTCGGGATCATGCCCAGGAAGTTTGCGCAGACGATGAACATGAACAGGGTCATGACATAGGGGAAGTACTTAACGCCTTCCTTGCCGCAGATGTCTTCCAACATCTTGTAGATGAAACCATAGGCCAGTTCAGCCACCGACTGCATCCGGGTCGGAACAATCGCGCGTTTCGAAGTGCTGAGAACCAGCAGAGCAAAGATCGCGGCAATCGCCAGGAACATCCACAGGGTCACGTTGGTGGGCGTGTACCATGCAATTGTACCGTCACCGAAAAGCGGTTTGACGATGAACTGATCCATCGGGTGGAAAACCAGGCTGCTGCCTTCTGCTGCGGTGGTCTCAGTTGCCACGTTCAGTCCCTCTCGTCCTTCTCGGCAGCTGTCGCTGCCGTTTGTTTCTCTTGAACCTCTTTGGCGCTGCGGAGCATTACTTTCACTCCGGCGACAAGGCCCAGCAATGTGAACAGCACCAGAAAGATCGGGATCGTCCCGAGCAGGCTGTCCAGCCCGTATCCGATGCCAAATCCGATCCCCAGACCGGATACCATTTCGATGACCATCCTCCAGGCAAGCTCGCCCCCGGACACGTCAGCATCTGCACGAGGCTTTGGCTGCTTAGCCTTTTTCGCCGCCTCGATCTTCGCCTCCAGCTGCGCCATACGCTGCTTTTGGTCATCATCGGTCACGGGCGTTTCCCTCGCACAGTCTTGGGTAGGGTGCTAAGGGGCAAGGCGCACAGAGTCAACGGCGTTGAGCAATCGAATTGCCGCAGTTTAAATAATTGATTTTAATAATTTTTCACCCAACCTCAGCAGAGGCAAAACCTGCGCAAGCGCAGCGGCTTCAACCAAAACCCCTGAATCCGCATATTCAACCAAATGGTTGACCAAACTCGAAGGCTGTGGTTGAGCGAAGGCATGTCCAATGATCTCGACACCGTATTCGCAGCTATCGCCGACCCCACGCGCCGCGCCATTCTGGCGATGCTGCTTGAGGATGATATGGCCGTGACCGATGTGGCAGAACCGTTCGAGATGTCATTGGCCGCAATCTCGAAACATCTGGTGATCCTGACCAAGGCTGGATTGATCAGCCAGGAAAAACGCGGACGGGTGAAATGGTGCAAACTGGAACCTGACGCCCTGCGCACAGCGTCGGTCTGGATGCAAGGCTTTGGACAGTTCGAGCCCGTCAATCTGGACGCGTTCGAACGGTTTCTGGAAATTGAACTGCCTGCGGCTGACGATCCCTAGATTTAGCGCACGACGAAAACCGAAACCTTGGCGTGATTGGCCAGGTATCCTGCATGGCTTGAAAAGATATAATCCGTGATCCGCGGGGCGTGAGTTCCTACAACAATCAGGTCAGCACCAATTTCCTCGGCGGCGCGCATCAGGTCACCATCAACCTCCGCTGCAACATCGACCGAGTGAATATTGCGGTATGCGACTTCTGTCCCGCCGCTCTTGGCCAGTTCCTCGGCGAAACCCTGCAATTCTTCGTTGACTGCTGCGTCCGTCTGAACCGGGTCACCGGGTTGAGTTCCGGTCACACTGACTACGGTTATCTTTGCATCCTGCCACTTGGCAACTTCAGCAGCGACATCGGCGGCTTTGCGAACCTCGGGGGGAAGATGCAAGTCAACTGGGAACATAATGTGAGTATACATGACGAATTCCTCCTTGGTCCCAAGCATAAGGTTATTCGCATGTATCGACATTGATCTACCTCAACGGGCGTGCTGAACCCTGACGGCCACTAACCTTCTTGGCTGTATTGTACACCCGTGATGACACCGAACGGATCAGACATGCACAACCATGGTGCCTGCGCCCCTGCGACCGACAAGGTTGTCACCGACCCTGTCGGCTCGGACCGGGTGGAAATGGCGTTCACGTCCTTGGGGCCAACCCCCGTTTCGGCGGAAACAAGCGCTTCACAACTGCCCTGCAAATCCGTTTCTGAAACCGCATTGCCCATGGACTTTTGCGTACAGGCCGACAGCCCCACCGCCGCGATCAGATAAAGTGCTGGTCTCATTGGTTATTGCCCCTGTTTTGCCTGCGACCAACGCTCGCACAATCTGACGGGAATACAAGCGTCATTCGGGCACGGGCTTGGATGATGCGCGCGGCTGACCCTCGACCTTTAACAAGAGTACAAGCGCCACGACGGTCAGAATTGCACCCACAAACACCAGTAAGCCTGGGGGCTTCTGACCCAATGCAACCTCCCACAGGATCACCCAGCTGGGCGTCAGATAGGTGTAAGCCATCACTTTGGCCGAAGGCAGCCGCAGGGTTGCGAATTGCACCAGAACAAAGCTGGCCGCTGTGGCAAAGATCGAGACATAGAGCAATCCGACCCAAACAATCAACGGCAGGTTGGCCCAGTTGGTCGCGCGAATCTCGGCCCAACCATACAACGTCAGCAACACGCAGCCCGCGACCAGAGTACCAAAGGTGAACACCACCGCCGGCTCACCTCGGTTCAGCTTGCGCACCATGGGCGTGTAGATCGCATGCGCCAAACAGCCCCAGAAATAGATGATCTCACCGCCACCGATCTCGAACGCCATAAAGGCCCGCCAGTCGGCCCGGAATATGACCCAAAGCGCGCCCACTGCGCCAACTGACAGGGCAAAAGCCATTCTTGGCGTGGAGACCTGCCGCAGCAACACCCACCCTGCAACCGCTGACATCACCGGCGTCAGCGTGAACACTGCCGCTGCACTGACCGGGGGCGCGGTCTTCAATCCATGGAACATCAGCACGAAATAGCTGGCGAACAATCCGCCCAAGACCAGATAACGCCAGGGTGCCTGCGCCGCACTTCGAGGCAAGCCGGTCGTCAGAAGCGCCGCAACGCCGATCACAACTGATGCGATCAGAAAACGGGCTGCCGTGATCGCTTCGGGCGCGATCTGGTTGGCGATCAGTGACCCCAGCGAAAAACTGCCCGCCACC
Source organism: Ruegeria atlantica (assembly GCF_013032005.1). Lineage (GTDB taxonomy): Bacteria > Pseudomonadota > Alphaproteobacteria > Rhodobacterales > Rhodobacteraceae > Ruegeria > Ruegeria atlantica_A. Next base: position 219,283 of record NZ_WQBE01000005.1, on the reverse strand, counting down.
AGAGCCGAAAAAACCAGCATGGCCAGATGGCCCTGGGCCTGAGGGCTCACGCCGACCAACCTTTGGATTGCTCTTTCAGATAGGTCAGGAAACTCTGAACCTTGGTGGTGCGGTGCAGGTCCACATGGGTCACAAGCCACAGATTCCCGAACCATTCGGGCAGCGGCTCTATGACCTCGATCAGACTGGGGTCGCGGCCCGCCTCCCAACGAGCCATGAAGCCGATCCCAGCCCCGGACATAACCGCCTCGCGGTTGCAGAAATTATTGGTACAGCGAAATATGATGTTTTCGGCCGGTACGGTCTTGCGCAACCAGCGCGAAAACGGAGCGCGGCTGTTTTCATCGTCGGCACCAACGAAGAAATGGTTTCTAAGGTCCTCGACACTCTTGGGCTGACCGTGACGCTCCACATATGCTGTACTGGCATAAAGCCCGACTTCCTGATCGATAAACGGCTGCACCACATTGTCCGGTTGATCAGGGGCCGAACCCGCCCGGATCGCCACATGCGCTTCGCCATATTCCAGACGAAACAGGCGATCCCCAGTCAGATAACGCACGATCAAGCCCGGGTGCAGGCGTTGGAATTCACTAAGTACCGGAACCACCAAAGGCGCCAGTGAGGACAGAGACGTTACAACCAACTCCCCCGAGACATCGTCCCCCCGCCCCTTCATTCGCCCGACCAGTTGGTTGAACTGATCCTCGGTCGCTTGTGCCACACGCAACAGATCATCCCCGGCTTCGGTCGGCGTGTAACCACGCGCATGACGCTGGAACAGTTTGACACCCAGCCGTGCCTCGATCGCGTCGATATGGCGGATCACGGTGGCATGATGCACGCCCAAAACCTCGGCCGCGCCGCTGACGGTCCCCATACGGGCAACCTGATAAGCGGTTCTTACTTCGTCCCAATTGTCCACGGCATTACCTCAGATGTGCAAATTCCAACAGTCAGTGTTGATATATCCGAGTTTTGTTCATTCTCGCAATATCCATATTGGCCGCAGACGAAAATCCTATCAGAAGGACCAAGTGAAATGACCAAGACCATCCTGCATATCGACGCCTCGGCCCGCCGTGAAGGTTCAGCTACCCGCGATCTGTCCAACCGTATCGTCAACCATCTGGGTGCTGCACGCATTATCCGCCGCGATCTGGCCTCCCCCCTGCCCCTGCTGACCGAGGACTGGATCAGCGCCAACTTCACCCCCGGCGATCAGCGCAACGACGCGCAGCGCGAACATCTGGCGCTATCGGATTCACTGGTAGGCGAGCTGCAACAGGCCGACATCATCGTCATCGGTTTACCGATCTATAACTTTTCGGTACCTGCCGCATTCAAAGCCTGGATTGATCTGGTTGCCCGCGTCGGCCTGACATTCTCGTATACTGAGAACGGCCCAGTGGGACTGCTGACAGACAAACGCGTGGTTCTGGCCATCGCCTCGGGCGGCACTGCCGTTGGGTCCGAGATCGATTTTGCTACCAACTATGTGCGTCACGTTCTGGGCTTTATTGGCATCACCAATGTCGACGTGGTCGCCGCCGACAAAATGGCGCTGGACGCCGAGGCCACGCTGAACAACGCCCACAAGGCAGTAACTGAGCTGGCGGCCTGATCGCCTCTGGTCTTTATACGCCGAAACGTCCAGTCTGCCTCCCGAACGGGAATTGGCAGGCTGGGCGTTAGTTATGAAAAAGATCGGAATTCTGGGCGGAGTGGGCTGGGCCTCGACCGTGGATTATTACCGGGCGATTGCACAGGGCGCGGGCCGGTATTTTGCTGACCTCGGTCACGGCTCGCCACTACCCATCCCGCCCATGACCATTGAATCCGTCACACAGGCCAAAACCCGCGCCCTGCGCGGTGTGGCAGGGGATGAGGCCAGCTGGGCCGAATTCGACGCCGTCTTCCGCGAGGCCCTTTTGACGTTGGAACGCGCAGGCTGCGATTTCGGCATCATCGCCTCGAACACGCCACACGCAAGGCTGCACGCGATCCGGCAAGGTGTGGCGATGCCAATTCTGAGCATTTTTGACGCAACCGCCGAAGCCACTGCCTCTGCCGGAGCATCAAGCGCTCTGGTTCTGGGGACGGCGGTGACCATGCAGGCGACTGACTATGCCGATCGGCTGGCCAAAGAGGGCATCACGGCCAACGACCGCCTGCCGGAACCCGAGATTGCCGAGATGCAGGCCATGATCGACAGCGAATTCTACGGCGGCGCGTCGGACACGGCCCGCACACGACTACTGACCTTTTGCAACAAACATGCCACCCCCGGCACCGCCGTCCTCCTGGCCTGCACCGAGTTACCCCTGGCCTTTCCTGATCATCTGGACGATCCCGTTTTCAAGTCCGACGGACACCTATTCATTAACCCGTCCGCAGCGCATGTCGAGGCGGCTTTGAAAGAAGCGCTGGAGGGTTGATCAGGGCAACCAGGTCACTTCACAGCCGATCCGGTCAAAGAACGCCATCAGATCGGCGCGCGTCATTACTACGGTACGGTCGTTCACCAGCGGGTGCATGTTGATCACGTCTGAATTCTGCGCCGCGCTATCCATAAAGAACCGCACTTCGTTCTGAACCCCATTGATCATCGCCAGTGGGCTGACCGCTCCGGGCCGGATACCGAGGTTCTGCATCAGACGATCCGCCGAACCGAAGGACAGATTCCCGACACCCAACTCCGCACCCAGGGCTTTAAGGTCAATCTCGCGGCTCTGTTCCAGCGTCACCAGATAGTTCCGCTTTTTCTTGTCACGCAGGTACAGGTTCTTGAGCCGCAGCGTATTTTCTCCGGGCACCAGAAACTGATCCTCAACCCCTTTCGCATCCTCGACCGTGCGCAGCGGGATATGGCTGTGCAACCGATAGGCCAGCCCCCAATCGCCCAACTGCGTCAGCAGCGCGTCAGAGCTGAGCGGCAATGTATCTTGAAAGGCAGATGATGCGTCCATGGGAACCTCCTATGTAACGCGCTCTTCGCGCAACATGGAACAAGATTCAAGGCACGACAGACCCGCGACACAGTGCTAGCGTGCCGCCATGAAAGTCACGCGCAATACATCAAACCAACTGATCCTGTCCGATACCCCATGGTTCATAGGCATCACACTCGTCTTATTTATTCTAATCTTTGTCGGCCTCGGTCTCTTCTTGATGACCGAGGGGGGCGAGGCCATCCTGTTCGGCCTGATATTCGCCCTCGGCGGTGGAGGGTTAGGATTTGGGGCCTTCTGCGCCTTTGTACGGCGCGTTCAGGTCATTCTGGACCGGGACAAAGACAGCATCGTTATCCGCAGGCATTCGGTTTTTGGTTATGATGCCGTCGAACACATGCTGTCGAACCTGTCCCATGCCGAGATTGAAACAACGATTTCGCGCAGCAACAAGGGCTCATCTACGCTGTATCGCCCCGTACTCATACTGGACAAAGGCATGAGCGCGGGTCGGCACCCCATTGTTGATGCCTATTCCAGTGGGCGCGGCGCGCATCGGCTGGTGGATGCCGTCAATGAATGGCTTCCGGCACGCAAGGTTGACTCTGCCAGCCAATCGGCCTAAATCGCCGCCAACATCCGGAAGCATCTGATCTTCCGGTCCCTTGAGTCGTTCAGGGATCGCCCCCCACCAGCGAGTTTCGCCCGTGGGGGCGTTTGTGCATTTAACCGGCGCATCCTATCTAGGGCACGCCACCAGATAACCGGCTAAGGAGGCCGAAGGCATGTTTGAAAATCTATCCGAACGCCTTTCCGGCGTCTTTGACCGGCTGACCAAACAGGGTGCGCTGTCCGAAGAAGACGTGAAAACCGCACTGCGCGAAGTCCGCGTTGCCCTGCTTGAGGCCGACGTCTCGCTGCCGGTGGCGCGCGAATTCGTCAAGAAAGTGCAGGAACAGGCGACCGGTCAGGCCGTCACCAAATCGATCACCCCCGGTCAGCAGGTCGTCAAGATCGTGCATGACGCGCTGGTCGATACTCTGCGTGGCGAGGAAGACCCCGGCAAGCTGAAGATCGACAACCCGCCTGCCCCGATCCTGATGGTCGGTCTGCAGGGCTCGGGTAAGACCACCACCACCGGTAAGCTCGCCAAGCGCCTGAAAGAGAAAGAGGGCAAGAAGGTCCTGATGGCCTCGCTCGACGTCTATCGCCCGGCGGCGATGGATCAGCTGGCGGTTTTGGGCACGCAGGTTGGCGTCGATACGCTGCCGATCGTGCCGGGCCAGAAACCGGTCGATATCGCCAAACGCGCCAAGCAGCAGGCGACATTGGGTGGCTACGACGTTTATATGCTGGACACTGCGGGCCGCTTGCACATCGACGAAGTCCTGATGGACGAGGTCGAGCAGGTCCGCAATGCAGTTGACCCGCGCGAGACCCTGCTGGTTGTTGACGGCCTGACCGGTCAGGTCGCCGTTGAAGTGGCCGAGGAGTTCGACGCCAAGGTCGGTATCTCTGGCGTGGTCCTGACCCGGATGGACGGTGACGGACGCGGCGGCGCGGCGCTGTCGATGCGCGCGGTCACAGGCAAGCCGATCCGCTTCGTCGGTCTGGGCGAAAAGATGGACGCGCTCGAAACCTTCGAGCCGGACCGGATCGCCGGTCGGATTCTGGGCATGGGCGACATCGTGGCCCTGGTCGAAAAGGCCCAGGAAACGATGGAGATGGAGCAGACCGAGCGCATGATGAAGCGCATGGTCAAAGGTCAGTTCAACATGAACGACCTGAAGATGCAGCTGGAACAGATGATCCAGATGGGCGGCATGCAGGGCATGATGGGCATGATGCCGGGCATGAACAAAATGGCCAAACAGATGGATCAGGCAGGTCTGGACGACAAGATCCTGCGCCAGCAGATCGCCATGATCCAGTCGATGACCAAACGCGAACGCGCCAACCCGCAATTGCTGCAAGCCAGCCGCAAGAAACGCATCGCCGCCGGTTCGGGGATGGAGGTCAGCGACCTCAACAAGCTGCTCAAGATGCACCGACAGATGTCTGACATGATGAAGAAGATGGGCAAGATGGGCAAAGGCAAGATGCTGAAACAGGCCATGAAAGGCATGTTCGGCAAAGGCGGCCCCTCACCTGAAGACATGGCCGCAGGCATGGACCCCAAGGCGCTGGAACAAGCCGCAAAAGCAATGGGCGGCAAGATGCCCGGTATGCCTGGCATGGGCGGCGGCATGGGTCTGCCCCCGGGTCTGAGCGGGTTCGGGAAGAAGAAGTGACGTCAGCACGCTGCACCCAGCCCCCGTCCGGCAAGGCGGCGATGGCAGCAGCGCAGTATCGCGCGGCCCTGCCGGTCATTCAGACCCGGCGGCTGGCTTTGCGCGCGCCCACCCTGGACGACCTTCCTGTGTGGACGTCGATCTGCAAAGAGAGCTTTGGCGACACCAATCAGGACGCCTGGACCGAGTTTTCCTACTATACCTCCGGCTGGCTGTTGCACGGACATGGTCTGTTCACCGTCACACTGAAAGAGGATGCTCAGGTCATTGGCTTTGTCATTCTGGGTCTCGAATGGGACGATCAGGAGCCCGAGCTTGGTTACCTGTTCCGCGCGGATCACAGACTGCAGGGTTACGCCACCGAGGCGTGCTCAGCTGTTCGCGATTTCGGTTTTGACCTGTTGGGATCTGGGCAATTCGTAAGCTATGTATCGGCTTCAAATGCCCGTTCAAATGCGTTGGCACAACGTCTGGGTGCATCGCGCGACGCAGTTGCCGAACGTGCATTTGATGCAGACCAGCATGTCTGGCGCTATGGCGAGGTGCCGGCATGAAACTTGCTCTGGCTATACCGACTCTGGAAACCGAACGTCTGATCCTGCGCGCACCATCTGAAACTGATCTGGACGCGGACGCCGCATTCTTTGCCAGCGATGCTGCGAAGTATGTCGGCGGACCTCTGCGTCGGGATGAAGTGTGGCGGATCATTGCCATGCATTTTGGTCACTGGGCTCTGCGTGGTTATGGATATTGGAGCGTCGACGAAAAAGACACTGGCAACTATGTCGGGCGGATCGGCCTTTGGTTCCCCGAAGGTTGGCCCGAGCCCGAGGTCGGGTGGACCCTGATGAATCATGCGACCGGAAAGGGCTATGCGACCGAGGCCGCTCTGGCCGCGCGCGCCCATGCCTATGACATATTGGGCTGGGACACGGCGATTTCACTGATCGACCCGGAAAACCACGCCAGCAAGGCCGTGGCCAAACGGCTGGGCGCTAAGCTCGACTACCACTACGAACACCCGAAATTCGGCGCGACCGAAATCTGGCGCCACCCTGCCCCCGCCGATCTGGTGAATGGCGGCATGGAGGCCTACGCATGACCCACATCGCTTTGCCCGCAAAGAGGAACGGCCAATGACCAACCCCGTGACACAGGCTGCCGCGCTGTTGAAAGAGCATCGTGAAAGCATCGACCGGCTGGACGCGATCCTTGTCTATACGCTGGGCGAGCGGTTCAAGCACACGCAGGCTGTTGGCAAGCTCAAGGCCGCACACGACCTTCCCCCGTCCGATCCTTCGCGCGAGGCTGCGCAGATCGCACGATTAGAAGACCTGGCGAAAGAGGCCGATCTGGACCCCGACTTCGCCAAGGCTTTCCTGAATTTCATCATTCAGGAAGTCATCCGACACCACAAGAAACACCAGAATTAACCGGAAATGATCCCGGTAAACGCCATCCAAAGGAGATACCACCATGGCAATGAAAATTCGTCTCGCCCGCGGCGGCTCGAAAAAACGTCCTTTCTACCGCATCGTGGCTGCTGACAGCCGTATGCCTCGCGACGGTCGTTTCATCGAGAAACTGGGCACCTACAACCCGCTGCTGCCGAAAGACAGCGAAGAGCGCGTGAAAATGAACATGGAGCGCATCCAGTACTGGCTGGATCAGGGCGCACAGCCCACCGACCGTATCGCGCGCATGCTGGAAGCCGCTGGCACCCGTGACAAAGCCGAGCGTAACAACCCCAACAAGGGGACCCCGGGCAAGAAAGCTCAGGAACGCGCGGAAGAGAAAGCTGCAAAGGCTGCTGAAGCTGCCGAAGCGGCTGCTGCACCGGCTGAAGAAGCAGCAGCAGAAGAATAAGCAGGCGAGCGCGTGCAGGATCAGACTTTCACTGACGATTTCCGCACGCAGTTCGATCTGTTGATGCGGCTCCGGCGCGATGTGCGCCGGTTCCGCACCGATGCGATAGACGAGGCAGTGCTGACGCGCTGCCTCGACGCGTTTCGCCTGGCCCCTTCGGTGGGGCTTAGCGAACCCTGGCGTGTGATCCGCGTCGAAAGCGAAGCCGCGCGTGCCGCGGCGCTTGAGAATTTCCAAACCGCCAACGCGCAGGCGTTGGACGGTTACTCCGGCGAAAAAGCGCAACTTTACAGCCAGTTGAAACTGTCCGGCATGCAAGAAGCCCCGGTACAATTGGCCGTGTTCTGCGATGATGCCACCGATAAGGGGCTAGGTCTGGGTGCCGGAACCATGCCCGAGATGCGGCGCTATTCTGTTGTGTCGGCCGTTACCCTGTTCTGGCTCACCTTGCGGGCCGAAGGGCTGGGGCTGGGTTGGGTGTCGATCCTGGACCCTGACCGGCTGGCCCGTGACTTGAACGTGCCGGACGACTGGCGGCTGATCGGCTATTTCTGCGTCGGGCAGCCGGAAGAGTTTTCCGACACCCCCGAATTGGAACGTGTTGGCTGGGAAAGCCGCCACGACACGCTGCCGATTAAGGTGCGCTAAGAATGTTCGGGCTTATTCGACTTCCCATCCTGCTGATGATCGCATTTATTGTGGGCGTGTTCTTTGAACGCTCGAACCAGCGCGCGGCCTGTGAGGCACGCGGCGATTGGCAGGACGGATTATGTGTGACGGTGGACAAGCCAAATGAGTGATCTGATCTGTGTCGGCAGCATTGCGGGCTCGTACGGGGTGCGCGGCGAAGTGCGCCTGAAAAGCTTTTGCGCGGTCCCCGAGGATATCGAGACCTATTCCCCGCTGACGGACGAAAACGGCGGCGAGCGTTACCCCTTGGTTTTGACCCGCCCCATCAAGAACGGGTTCGCCGCCCGATTGGGCGGGATTGAAACCAAAGAACAAGCGGACGCGATCAATGGCCTGCGTCTGTATGCCCGTCGCGATCAGCTGCCCTCGTTGCCCGACGACGAATTTTATCATACCGATCTGATCGGGCTTGAGGTTTATGATACAGGCGGCACTCTGCTGGGCCGGGTGAAATCGGTGCAGAACCACGGCGCGGCCGACTTGCTGGAACTGCACGGTCCGGGTCTGAAATCTACGGTCTTGCTGCCCTTTACGCGCGAGGCTGTTCCGACGGTTGATCTGGACAAGGGCCGCATTGTCGCTGATCCGCCCGAAGGGCTGATCTGATGCGGAGGGTTTTGTTGCATCTAGGGCTGCACAAAACCGGCACCACCGCGGCCCAATCTTTCCTGTATGACAACCGCGAATTGATCTGGCCGCATTTCTCGCTGATCTTGCCCTATCGCACCCGAAACTCGGGCCTGTCCCGCGCGGCCACCACACATTCCATATATGGCACCGTGGGTACGTTGTCCGAATTCGGAACCCGGATGCGCGCCTTTCTCGAAACACTGGATTTCGGCACTAGACGCGGATTGATCGTCAGCGAAGAAAACTTTGCCGGATTACGCCCTAGCCGCAACATCGAACAGGGCTATGCAGCCGCACCGGAACTTGCCGCTTGTATGGTGGACGCGGTCCGGCACCGCTTTGACCAGCAAGAGGCCGAGATCACAATCTATCTGTCCTTACGCCAGCGCGGCGGCTGGCTGCGCAGCCTCTGGGCGCATGATCTGGAACGCATGCGTCAGGTCCGTGACTTCGAAGCCTTCCGGGCGAGCATGAATCATCTGCCATCTTTGCAAGACACGGCAGACCAAATCCGCGAACGGCTGCCTTCAGTCACGGTGAAGACAGGTTGGCTTGAGGAATTGCAACTGCAACGCTTTGGTCCCGGCACCCCGTTCGCCGAATTTCTGAACCTGTCGCGCGACAAGACCAAACGTCTGGTGCCGCCTTCCCGGGTGAACAATCGCCTACCCGAGGACGTTCTGGCGGAATTGCTGGATTTGAATCGCTCGCGTCTGGACGAAGCCGCCTTGATTGCGCAAAAGACGGCGATAATTGAACGCGCAAAAGGCGCTCTGACCGGCACGACATGACAGACAAACCCAGTAAATCCCACGGTCGCAAGGCGATCCGCCCAACCCTGAAACCGCGCGAGCTGTTGACTCCTACGCCTGATCTGCATGGGGTGTGGAAGGCCAAGATCATCACTCTGTTTCCTTCAGCCTTTCCTGGGGTGCTGGGCGAAAGCCTGACCGGAAAGGCATTACAGGAAGGTTTGTGGCAGCTGGAAACCGTTGATCTGCGCCCGTTCGGCATCGGCAAACATCGCAACGTCGACGACACACCTGCGGGTGGTGGTGCAGGCATGGTGCTGCGTGCCGACGTTCTTGGAGAGGCGATCGAACACACGATGGCGGGTGTTCAGGGCAATTGGCCGTTGATTTACCTCAGCCCGCGTGGACGCCGGATGGATCAACGTATGATGCAAAACCTCGCGCGCTGCGACGGCATGACCCTGCTGTGTGGTCGCTTCGAGGGCGTCGATGAGCGGGTGCTGGAACATTATGGCGTCCAAGAGGTCAGCTTGGGCGACTTCGTTATGACCGGTGGTGAGATCGCAGCGCAAGCACTTATCGACGCCACGGTGCGATTGATCCCCGGCGTATTGGGCAATCAAGCCTCGGCCGAGGAAGAGAGCTTTTCGTCTGGTTTGCTGGAGCATCCGCAATACACGCGCCCCGCCGAATGGAAGGGCCGCCCGATCCCCGACATTCTGATGTCCGGCCACCACGGGCGCATTGCCGATTGGCGGCACGAAATGTCAGAACAGATCACCCGCGAACGGCGACCCGATCTGTGGGAGATCTACCGAAAGGAGCGGGACTAGCCCCCCGCCTTCCAGCGCGCCCAGCTTTCGGGGTGGCCGTTGAACGTGTTGATATCCACCTTGCCCTGCACGCCAGGCACCAGCCCGGTGCCGGTATATTGCCAGAACCGCCAGGACGATCTCGGATAAACCTGATGGGGGTGTCCGGCAACGGATCGCAGCCAGAATTCGGTCCCGCGCAGACGTCCTATTTCTGTATCCCCATGAAAATCCACCGTTGTATAGATAATCGGACGGCGTCCATAGTGACGTTCCAAGATATCTAGAAACCGCTTAGCCTCGGCCCGGACGGTGGCACCATCGGGGCGCAACCTGCAGGTTCTGGAATGCGGCGTCCACTCCATATCCAGCACATGCGGCAGGTCGGCCCCCTTTGGCACATTCTTGATGAACCACCGGGCCTGCTCATGCGCTGGGCGGCAGAAATAATAATAGTGATACGCCCCCCACGGCACGCCCGCAGCTTGCGCGCCACGGCGATGGTCTTCGAACAAGGGGTCGGCGACATCTCCGCCTTCGGTCGCTTTGATGAACACAAAACTGACGCCTGATGCCTTGGCCTGATGCCAATCGATCGGCCCCTGCCAGCGTGAGACATCCAGCCCATGCACCGGATAGTGGCCAGGATGCCGCCCATCCCAGTCATGCGGGTCGGCGTCGCCAAAGGCCGGGTAGATGACCGAAGGGGAAGTTGTACTCAGAAAAGCTTTGGCCTCGACCTTTTGAGGCGGAGGTGTGCTGCGACCGCAGGACAGAGTCGCAAAGGCCATGACGGCCAGCATCAATGCAATGCGCATGATCGGTTCCTGTTTTTAAATTACTGCTCTTATAATTGCCCCCAGAATGCCTGATCGGCCTGATAAGGCAACGGTGCAGTTTGCTTACGGCGAAAACCCACCACCCTTGCGTTGAAAATACCACCCTTGCGTTGAAAATATGGTTTTTTTATCTTGATCCCTGATCGCAAACCCCGTAAAGCAGCGCAATCCGGTGCCGCGTAACGCGACTCCGGTGTTTTGGTTTGCATCATGGCGCATCGCTCAGCTTTCTTCAGCCACGGCGTGTCAGGGCAGGCCAGACCAAAGGAACATTCGATCTGACCTCTGGCGGGCTGTACGCAGGACCCGGTGAAGACCAAGAGCTCTCAGGCCGTGCTTAACTTCGTGGACCAACCACGAGCAGATAGGAGTAACTGCGATGGACCTGATCGCACAGCTTGAGGCGGAACAGATTGCCGCCCTGGGGAAAGACATCCCCGATTTCAAAGCCGGTGACACCATCCGTGTCGGCTTTAAAGTGACCGAAGGGTCGCGCACCCGTGTGCAGAACTACGAAGGCGTCTGCATCGCGCGCAAAGGTGGCGACGGCATCGCCGGATCGTTCACCGTCCGCAAAATTTCGTTTGGCGAAGGTGTGGAGCGTGTGTTCCCACTGCATTCGACCAACATCGACAGCATCACCGTTGTCCGCCGTGGCCGCGTCCGTCGCGCCAAACTGTACTATCTGCGCACCCGTCGCGGTAAATCCGCACGTATCGCAGAAGTCACAAACTACAAGCCCAAAGCTGGCGCCGAGGCGTAAGGAGCGGAAAGATGAAAAAAGACATCCATCCCGATTACCACTTCATCAACGTCAAAATGACCGATGGCACCGTGGTTCAGATGAAATCCACCTGGGGCAGCGAAGGCGACCAGCTGGCATTGGAAATCGACCCCTCCTCGCACCCCGCGTGGACCGGTGGCTCGTCGCGCCTGATGGACGCCGGCGGCCGCGTGTCGAAGTTCAAGAAGAAATACGAAGGTCTGGGTTTCTAAACCTGACCCGATTGAGATGCGAAAGGCCGTCCCTTGGGGCGGCCTTTTTCTTTTCAGGACAGGCATGTGAGACGATACAAAGGGCCTGCCAGAAAGGAAGCCCCTGAAGGCACCCTCGCCGATCCCACGCGTCACACGCAGTGATCGCCGCACAATGCTGAAAAGGTGCTACACTTGGCACCAAGAACCGCCCTGATACGACGGAGACCCTGAAATGCCCAAGTACAATGATATGTTCGAACTTTCGGTGCAGGATATGGATCTGATTGAAACAGCCTTGCGCGGCTTGGCTGCCTCCCGTTCGCTGGCAACACCAGATGAAACCGATGATGGGAAAGTGGTTCGCGAAAACACCCTGCGCCGCGTCCATGATCTTCTTGGCAAGCTGCACGATCAGAAGGTTTTCTATCGACCCAAAGATGGGGTGTACCTTGGAGGTTAAACACATTTGATCCAGACCGGTCGACGTCTTTTTCCGCTAGTGCATTTACCTGGGTGCGCGCGTCAGTTCTGCCGCACTGTGCAACGGCGGCACCGGCCCGCGCAGCAGCACCAAGGCTAGTACCATGCCGACAAGCGCGGCAACCGCGGCGACCACCATGGCGCTGTCAAAGGCATTGTCCTGCAATTCGCGCAAAGCTCTGGCCAAGACAGAGCTGGTCGATGGATCCATCCCCGCGATCAATTGCTGGATCTGGCTGGGCGTGCCGTGGGTCAGCGCATGTGCCAGATCCTCGCGCTGGGTTGAACCGGCGGGCAACGCAGCGATCACCTCGGACAGACCGCGACGAATGGTGATAGATTCGGCCAGGCCGCCGACCACCGCTCCAAGGGTGGCTCCGAAATAGAGGCAGGCGTTGATCACGCCTGACCCCTGGCCAACATGTTCTTCGGGTAGAAGACGCAGGCCGAGGCGCGGCAGCAAGGAAAAACAGATGCCCATACCGACGCCAACAATCAAAAGCTTCCACCAAATCTCGGCATATTGCGTTGAATTGTTGGTTGTCATCAGCAACAGGAACCCGCAGGCCATCGCCCCTAGGCCAATTGTGACGGGCCACCGGAAACTGTAAGGCGCCAGAAAGCGGGGCGCGGTCACCGAGATGACGAACATGCTGAGGCTGAGCGGCATGATCGCTAACCCTGCCCCAATTGAGCTGTATCCGAAGGCGTCCGGCGACTGCATGAAGGTGTTGAAATAAACAAAGAAGCAGAACAGCGTGAAACCGGTAACAAACATACCCGCCGCAGCCATAAAATAACGCGGATGGCGAAAGTATCGTAGCTCGACCAGCGGATCTGCGCTGCGGCGTGAGACAATCACCAGAACGACGGTCGCCATCGCCGCGATGGCCAGCGGCACTAACGTAAGCGGCGCGGCCCATCCACCGCTTTCCCCATTGCTGAGTGCAAAGGACAGTGGCCCAAGGAACAACAGGATGGCAACTGCACCCGGATAGTCAAATTTCGCCCCGGCAAGGCGGGTGTCGGGTATGTATTTCCGTCTGCTGACGAGCAGTCCGATGGCGAAGGCCACCACCAGCAGCACCAGGTCGGCTGCAAAAACCGCTCGCCAACTGACATAGTGGCCAAAGGCCCCACCGACGATAGGTCCGACACCGATAGCCAGACCAACGATCGCGCCCCAGGCCCCGGTGACATTGGCGCGTTGTTCTTCGGGCGTAGCGGCGGTCAACAAGGACAAAGAGGTGCCGAACAGCGCTGCTGCCCCTGCCCCCTGCGCACCACGACCAATCAGCAGCATCACCCCATCCTGAGCAAACAGCGCCAAGGCCGACCCGATCGCAAAGACGATCATACCAAAGAAAAACACGCCCATTTTGCCGGTAATGTCGCCCAGACGGCTGACGATGGTGACAAGCGTCGCGCTGGCCACGGAATAAGTTGCCATCACCCATTGCAGCCCGGACGGGGTCAGGTCGAACTCGGCCTTCAGGTTGGGCAGGATGGTGGTCACGGCGGTGGTATTAAACCCCACGACCATCATACAGATCGCCGTCATCGCCAGCACCACGCGGGCACGAGCCTGCGGGGTGACTTCTTCCGAGGTCTTGTCAGTCATCAACGCCCCTTAAACTGTAGGTCTTTAATCCAATTTATCAGCAGTTTAGCAGTTTTTTTCGCTTCGCATAGGGTGCGCGTCAGATCCAGTAGGACAGCGCAACCGGTAGAACAACAATCGTGGTCAGTGTCGAAACCAAAATGAATCCGGCCACATCCGGGCCGTATTCCGGCATGTGCTGATCAATGAACAGGTAGGTCGCAACCGAAGATGGCATCAGACAACACAGGATAAACGCGCCGCGTTCAGCCCCGGTAAAGCCAAACACCCAGACCAGCGCGCTTGAAATCGCAACCGCCATAACCAGATGCAGCAGGGTCAGCACCACCGCCAGACCCAGACGTTTGATCCGCAAAGTCGCCAGTGTATGGCCCAGCGTCAGCAACATCAGCGGAATCGACAACCCGCCGAGAATGTCGAAGGACTTGGCGATAGGTTGCGGCAGGCTGTACCCGGTCGCCATTAAAATCAGCGAAAGGGTCACAGCGTAGATGATCGGCGAGGTGGCAATTTTACGGGGCGAGAATTCTCCGGCCGGAATCCACATGCCGATGGTGAAGATACTGATCAGCACGACGACAACGAAACCCATCGCATAGGCCATGCCTGCGTCACCCAACGCCAGCAGCGTGATCGGCAAGCCGATATTGCCCACATTGCTGTGCATCAATGGAGTCAGAAACGCGCGCACCGGCAGGCGCATCGCTTTCAGGGCAACGAACCCCAGCACTCCGAACCCGGCAATGGCCAGCGCTGCGGCGGTCATCACATCCAGAAAGGTATCGATTGCAATCGTCGTGGTAGACAGGTGCGAGATAATCAGCGTCGGATACCCCACCCGCGACACGATTCCCCCGATCACCTTATTGTCGAACGGCGCTTTGATCAGGGCCAGACAATATCCGATTCCGGCGCAGATCAGGACGGGTAGGACCACGTTCAGAACGTTCAGAAACAGATGATCCACCGGTCGCCCCTATCGCAATTCTTTGCGTCTGACACTGAAACAGGGTACCACTTTTGACAAGCACACAGCTTAACCCTATTCCACGTCATAGTTTTCCAATTTAGAGCCTGAAATCACCGATTGAGGTTCTTCCCATCTCGGTTTCCACAACATATAGTGGTTCGCAACAACGTGTGCGAAGCACGGCGGGACATGGGAATACAGGCATGGCACATATCATCGTAGTCGGAAACGAGAAGGGCGGCGCAGGCAAATCGACCGTGTCGATGCATGTGGCCACCGCACTGGCACGGCTGGGCCACAAAGTCAGCACGCTGGACCTGGATCTGAGACAGCGCAGTCTGGGACGGTATTTCGAAAACCGCGGCAAATTCATGAACGGGTCCGAGGTCCCCTTGCCCAGCCCGCGCCACCATGACCTGCCCGAGATCGACGCCTCCAAGCTGAAACCCGGTGAGAATATCTATGACCACCGCCTGTCCGCCGCCGTTTCTGAACTGGAAAGCGACAGCGATTTTATCCTGATCGACTGCCCCGGCTCGCATACCCGCCTCAGTCAGGTTGCGCATTCGCTGGCCGACACGCTGATCACACCGCTGAACGACAGCTTCATCGACTTTGACCTGTTGGCACGGATCGATTCAAAGGGCGAGAAAATCCTTGGACCCTCAGTCTATTCCGAAATGGTCTGGAACGCACGGCAATTGCGGGCGCAGGCCGGGCTCAAACCCATCGACTGGGTGGTCGTGCGCAACCGCGTCGGTACACAGCGTATGGTCAACAAGGAAAAGATGCAGCGCGCGATCGAAATGCTGTCCCAGCGCATCGGCTTCCGCGTCGCATCAGGCTTTTCCGAGCGGGTTATCTTTCGCGAGTTGTTCCCGCGTGGCCTGACACTGTTGGACCTCAAGGATATCGGGGTCAAACAGCTGAACATCTCGAACATCGCAGCCCGGCAGGAACTGCGCGACATGATGAAGGAATTGAACCTGCCTGGGGTCGAGATCGACTTTTAGAAGTTGTTCTGACAAGGCGGTGCAACCAAGCCGTGCTACTCCACCCTTGCTCTTGCGCTGCCACTGACGCAAACTTGTTTGCGGAGGAGGTATGTCATGACATCCAAGACCGCTGGTTCCACGCCACCTGACAAACTGACGCCGCAGCAGCAGGCTTTGCCCAAAGTCAACAAAGTAACCGCCGGTGATATCACTGCGTCGCTGAAGGCCGGGTTTTCCGACTTTTTAGCCCGTCCCTTAATGAGCGGTTTCTTCGGCCTCTTCTATGCCGTTTTCGGAATCCTGTTTGTTTGGGGATTGGTCTGGCTCGGCAAGATTTGGATGATCATTCCCGCCATAGTAGGCTTTCCACTGGTCGCGCCGTTTGCCGCGGCCGGGCTTTATGAAATGTCCCGTCGGTTGCAAAAAGGGGAAAGCTTCGGCTGGTCTGAAATCCTCACCGTCATGGCCAATCAACGCAAGCGTGAACTGGGCTGGATGGCCTTCGTCACCCTGTTCATTTTCTGGGTGTGGGTTTACCAGGTGCGGCTTTGGCTGGCGATTATCCTGCAGAATGCATCCTTCTCGGATTTTGACGGGTTCTTGAACACAGTCTTCTTCACGCCGCAGGGCTGGACTTTTCTGGCTGTTGGCACCTGCGTAGGCGGCTTTCTGTCTGCTGTGCTGTTCTCGGTGACCGTCATCGCCATGCCCATGCTGCTGGACCGGGAAACCAATTTCGTTTCTGCCATGATAACGTCCATTCGCGTCGTCACGGAAAACCCGGTGGTCATGCTTAGTTGGGCGGCGATCATTTCGGTCACCATGCTGTTGTCGATGGTTCCGGCTTTTCTAGGCTTAATCTTCACTCTGCCGATCCTTGGCCACACCACCTGGCACCTGTATCAGCGGGCCGTTTCACCGGCAGAGAGCTAATCAATCCAGCCAGTTAAATGCCCCGGCTAGGCCTCGGCGGCATTGTAGACCGTAAACAACTCTTTCGGCTCGGACACACCCCGCAACATGTAACGCCCAACCGAGATCAGGTCCTGACCGCAAGGCTGAGCCGCGCGGGCCACATCATCCGATATCAGAATTCTCTGCCCCAGCGACCGGTGCATCCCGGCGATCCGTGCGGTCTGGTTTACTGCTGGCCCGATAACAGTGAAATCCAACCGGGTCTCGGACCCGATATTGCCATACAAAATCTCGCCCGCATGCAGGGCCAGAGTAAAGTTGGCCACTGGCAAACCGTTTGCCTTGCGGCGGGCGTTCAGGGCCTCCATCCGCTGCTGCAACATCGGTACAGCCTTCAGCGCGGCGCGCGCGTCTTCGTCGATCTCGCCGACGTCGAACATCGCCATCAGCCCATCGCCCATGAATTTCAGAATATTGCCGTCATTGTCGTGAACGACACCAACGGCTACAGCCAGATAGTCATTCAGCATGTCGATGATTTCAGCACCCGGAAGCTCTTCGGAAAGGCTGGTGAATCCTTCCAGGTCAAAATTCCACATCACCGCATCGATCTGCTGCAGTGATCCCCGCCGGATTTCACCAGACAGCACTCGCCGTCCCGCATCGCGACCCAGATAGACCCGCATCAAATCCTTGGAAACACGCGCACTTGCAGCAGATTTCAGCGCCAACCCCAGATGGGGCAAGGCTGTGTGGATCAATTCCAGATCTTTGTCCTCGAACCCCTTGGGGGCGTTCGATGTCCAAGACAACAGCACCCCGTCCACCGCCTTTTTGGCGTCTTTCGGAGCGTTATGGGTGGGAACGTCAAAATTAACACCGGTGGCGTAATAGTCGGTCGCACCAATCTGACGCAGGTCGTTTAACAAGGGAAAACGGCTGGGCTCATTTTGATCGACCAGGCGTTCGCGGATCTCGTCTATCTCATTGTTCAAGATCGCAAACAAAGGGCTTTGCTGCCATTGTTCGCTGGGTTGCTCGGAATACTCAAAGGTCTCGGATTCTCCGCCTCTGCCCTCGTACCAGCTGAACCCGGTCCCGCCGTAAACGGGATGCAAGGCCGACTGCGCGGCGTGAAAACGCATTAGCGGCACGCCAAGTTCCAAAAGTTTGTTGCAATAGCCATCCAGCAGCTCTTCTTTCGCTGCCCCTTCCAGGCCGCGTGTAACCAACCAGTCAATAAGATCATTGGATTTTGCCGTTTCGGCAGTCAGGGTCGTCATTTTTATATTATTCCAGTGTCCGCTCTGGTTGTCATCTGGGGACCAGGGGCCGCGATTACCAGTGCTCAATCCATATGTGCCAGCCGCCGCAGCATATTGCGCAACAGCACGACTTCATCTGGGTTAAATTGGGCCGTCAGTTTTGCGTCATATTGCTCGGCAATACCGCTTAGCTCGCGATAGACGGATTGCCCCATGTGGGTCAACATCAGGTTTTCGACCCTGCGGTCTGTTTCACTGCGATTGCGCACCAGGTACCGGCGGGACTCTAACCTGTGTACTGCGCGGCTGATCTTAGTCTTGTGCAATCGGGCGCGTTCGCCGATCTCTTTGGCAGTCATCTCTCCATAATTGCCCAGGTGAAACAGAACCCGCCATTCGGTGCGCAGCATACCGTAACGATCCTTGTAAATCTGCTGGAACTCTAACGAGATTTCCTCGGCCGCGCGGTTCAGCAGATAGGGCAGGAAATCTTGCAGATCAAAGCCATCATTTTCGCTGAATTGATCATCTGTCATGCTTGTTAGTTACAAAAACAACTATTATTCCTCAAGCAGCAAATGGAGGAACACAGGATGAACCATCCGACTGATCCGCATAAAATGACCCAGGCCAGCACGCCCGTGGGCACCCATGCAGGCTATATGCCTGGCTTTGGAAATGACTTTGAAACCGAGGCCTTGCCTGGCGCGTTACCACAGGGAATGAACAGCCCGCAGCGCTGTAATTATGGCCTTTATGGAGAACAACTCAGCGGCACGGCCTTTACCGCCAACCCGCCCGAGCGGACGTGGTGTTACCGCATCCGGCCCTCGGTCAAGCATTCGCATCGCTACGAGAAGATCGACCTGCCCTATTGGAAATCCGCGCCTTGCGTTGATCCGGATGTGATCAGCCTGGGCCAGTATCGCTGGGATGCAGTGCCTCATTCCGATCAGGGGCTGACCTGGTTGACGGGCATGCGCACGATGACCACGGCGGGCGATGTGAACACGCAGGTGGGCATGGCCAGCCATATTTATCTGGTTACCGAGTCGATGGAGGATGCTTACTTCTTCTCAACCGACTCCGAGCTGCTGGTGGTGCCGCAGGAAGGCCGCCTGCGCTTTGCCACCGAGCTGGGGATCATCGATCTGGAACCCAAAGAGATTGCCATCATCCCGCGCGGACTGGTCTATCGCGTCGAGGTACTGGAAGGCCCCGCACGTGGCTTTGTCTGCGAGAACTACGGTCAGAAATTCGAGATGCCCGGTCGTGGTCCGATCGGCGCCAATTGCATGGCCAATCCGCGAGACTTCAAAGCGCCGGTGGCGGCGTTTGAAGACCGCGAGGTGCCCTCGACCGTGACTGTCAAATGGTGCGGGCAGTTCCATACAACGAAGATCGATCAAAGCCCACTGGATGTGGTTGCCTGGCACGGCAACTATGCGCCCTACAAATACGATCTGCGCACCTATTGCCCGGTCGGCGCGATCCTGTTTGATCACCCCGACCCGTCGATCTTTACTGTGCTGACTGCGCCCTCGGGGCAGCCGGGCACGGCCAATATCGACTTTGTCCTATTCCGCGAACGCTGGATGGTGGCCGAGGATACGTTCCGCCCACCGTGGTATCACAAGAACATCATGTCAGAACTGATGGGCAACATCTACGGTCAGTATGACGCCAAACCGCAGGGCTTTGTTCCCGGCGGGATGAGCCTGCACAACATGATGCTGCCGCACGGGCCGGATCGCGAGGCGTTCGAAAAGGCCTCGAAAGCCAACCTGGGCCCCGACAAGCTGGACAACACCATGTCCTTCATGTTCGAGACCCGCTTTCCACAACATCTGACGCCTTTTGCCGCCAACGAGGCCCCCTTGCAGGACGATTACATTGACTGCTGGACCTCTCTTGAGAAAAAGTTCGACGGAACCCCTGGCAAAAAGTGAGGCTAAGATGAGCTTTGATATCTGGATCACCTATGTCATCACCGTCTTGCTGCTGATGAGCACACCCGGCCCCAGCCAATTGCTGATGCTGTCCAATTCCGCAACCAATGGCCTGAAACGCGGCGTGTTCACGGCAGCCGGAGACCTGACCGCCAATCTGTTGCAAATGCTCGCTGCGGGGTTTGGTCTGGCCGCGATCATTGCGGCCTCGGGCACAGCGCTGGCGGTGATCAAATGGCTGGGCGTGGCCTACCTAGTGTTCCTTGGGGTGAAGATGATCGTAAAGGCGGACCGCAAGACCACGCAGACCGCGCCGCGAGCCAGCCGCAAGGCGCTTTGGATGCAGGGCTTTATTACCTCAGCAGCCAATCCCAAGGCTGTGGTGTTCTTCGCGGCCTTGTTCCCGCTATTCATTGACGGCACGCTGCCGTTCTGGCCGCAGTTCGCAATCCTCTCTGCCACCTATCTGACCATCGACGGGCTGTTTTTGACCGCCTATGGCGGCAGCGCCAGCTGGCTGGCTTTGCGGCTCAAAGGTTCGGCGCGGCTGTGGCTGGATCGGGCTGGGGGCGGGTTCATGATAGTGGCCGCGCTTTTGCTGGGGCTAAAATCCTTGCGCGACGCGCAATAGATCAGACAAACAAGGATCACAGATGCCTTTGATGAAATCCTGGGTGGCCTCGGCCAATGACGCGGCCCACCCTTTTCCACTGAACAACCTGCCCTATGGCGTGTTTTCGACCGGGGGCGACGAGCCCCGCTGTGGTGTCGCCATCGGAGACTTGATCCTGGATGTCACCACGGCCGAAGCCGAGGGTTTGATCGACCTGTCCGATGAGCCGCTGTTTGACCTGCCCTTCTGGAACCCGCTGATGGAGCAAGGCCCCGCCGTCTGGGCTGCCCTGCGCGATCGGCTGACAGATTTGCTGACCGAAGGGTCGGAAGAGCAAGACAAGGTCGAACCCCTGCTTATCGCGCAGGCAGAGGCTGAAATGCACATGCCGTTTGCCGTCAGCGAATACACCGATTTCTACGCGGGACGGCATCACGCCCAGAATGTCGGAACCATGTTCCGCGGCCCGGAAAACGCGCTGCCGCCGAACTGGCTGCACATCCCGATCGGCTATAACGGCCGGGCGTCATCAGTTGTTGTCTCGGGTACGGACATTCGCCGCCCGTGGGGTCAGCTGAAAGGGCCAAATGACAACACGCCCCGCTTTGCCCCCTCGGCACGGTTCGATATCGAACTTGAGATGGGCGCCATCGTCGGCACCCCGTCGGAGGGTCCGATCTCGGTGCAGGAGGCTGACGACAGCATCTTTGGCTACGTCCTGCTGAACGACTGGTCTGCGCGTGATATCCAGGCCTGGGAATACCAGCCTCTCGGCCCGTTTCAGGCCAAGGCCACGGCCACTTCGATCAGCCCGTGGATCGTCACCAAAGCGGCGTTGGAGCCGTTCCGCTGCGACACTCCGGAACGTGAGGTCGAACTGCTGGATCACCTGAAAGATTGCGGCCCGATGTTGTATGATATCGATCTTGAAATCTCCATGGCGCCCAATGGCAAGGCCGCCACAACCATCGCGCGGACCAATTACAAGGAAATGTACTATTCAGCCGCGCAGCAACTGGCGCATCACACCACATCCGGCTGCCCGATGAACACCGGCGATCTGCTGGGGTCTGGCACCATTTCGGGCCCAACCAAGCCCGAACGCGGCTCACTGCTGGAGCTAAGCTGGGGAGGAAAGGAACCCCTGACACTGGACAGCGGTGAAACCCGCAGTTTCATCGAAGATGGCGACACGTTAGAGTTGAAGGGTGCTGCCAAAGGTGACGGTTACACGATTGGTTTCGGCAATTGCACCGGAACCGTTCTCGCCGCGCTCGACACCCCATATGCACGATGAAACGTGCCCAAACGTGATTGGATCAAACGTGACCCTGAAAACTCTTGTTGCTTTTCTGATACTGGCCATCGGGTTCAGCCATTCGGCCTTGGCCGCCGATAATCAAGCCTTAGCTGAGGAATATGTGAAGTTGCCGGATGTGCAGTTGATGATGGACAACATGTTCTCACCCGAAGGTATGGCAGCGCAGGTTGCGGCCACTCTTCCGCCGGGCGTTACTGTGACGGAGGATCAGTTGCAGCGTATTGGTGTTGTGATGTCTGGCGCGATGCAAAGCCTGCGTCCGAAACTGGAACAGCAGATGATCGACAGCAGCGCTGACTTGTTCTCGGCCGAAGAACTGTCTGCATTGATCGATTTCTACGGATCAGAGTATGGCAGCGCCATCATGGGCAAAATGCAGCCGTTCATGCAGCAAACCATGGGAGCCCTGTCCGCTGACATGCAGCGCGTGACGTTACAAGTCACACCTGAGTTGGCAAAGATCCTGCAGGAAACAAACTGATGGCAAAGGCATTCGCCTCGCAATCAGATCTTTCTGAGAAGGCGATCTCGTTCACCGAAATTGGCGAGGGCCTATATGCCTTTACAGCGCAGGGCGATCCAAATTCCGGCGTAATCATCGGCGACGACAGCGTGATGATTATCGAAGCACAAGCCACACCGCGGCTGGCACGCAAGGTGATCGACTGCGTGCGTTCGGTCACGGATAAGCCGATTACACATTTGGCGCTGACGCACTATCACGCGGTCCGTGTACTGGGCGCCAGTGCCTATGAGGCGCAGCAGATCATCATGTCGGACAAGGCCCGCGCTATGGTTGCCGAACGCGGGCAAGAGGATTGGGATAGCGAGTTTCAGCGCTTTCCCCGCCTGTTTGAAGGGTACGAAAGCATTCCCGGCCTGACGTGGCCCACGACTTCATTTCGGGACAGGATGACTGTTTATCTGGGCAATCGCAGGGTAGACCTCATGCACCTGGGTCGCGCCCACACTGCCGGGGACATCGTGATTCATGTGCCAGACCAGAACGTGATGTTCACTGGCGACATCGTCGAATATCATTCCGCCTGCTACTGCGGTGACGGGCATTTCGGCGACTGGGGCGGTACGCTGGACGCAATCAAGGCGTTTGATCTGAATGCCATCGCCCCGGGGCGCGGAGATGCGCTGATCGGGGCAGACATGGTGAACGCAGCGATTGAAAGCACCCGCGACTTCGTCAACAGCACCTACCGACCGGCGGCACGGGTCGCTGCGTGTGGCGGCACCTTAAAACAGGCCTGGGAAGCTGTGCGCGCTGAATGCGACCCCAAATTCGCCGACTATGCGATCTATGAACACTGTTTGCCCTTCAACGTCGCGCGCGCCTATGACGAGGCACGCGGCATTGACACCCCACGCATCTGGACCGCACAGCGCGACCTTGAGATGTGGTCGGATCTGCAAAGTTAAGGACATTCCGTCGCATTTGATCCAGATCGTTTTGCGTCGGAAAAATCAATGAAAGCATTGGGCAAGGTCTCGGGCGTGGCCGCGTCAGAGGACAGGAGATTTGCGTCTTGCGCGCATATGTATCGGGGGAGAACCCATGAACAAGATTTTCGAAGTCCCACTTTACGCCTACGAACGCAGCCCGGATCAGGACGCTGCCATCGCCATCCGACACAAGGTCATTGTGGTCGGTGCAGGGCCGGTCGGGCTGGTCACTGCGATAGATCTGGCCCAGCAAGGTGTCCCGGTCGTGGTGTTGGATGACAATGACAAGGTCAGCTTCGGCAGCCGGGCCATCTGCTTTTCGCAACGTACACTGGATATTGCTGACCGTCTGGGCGCGGGTAGCCCCATGGTGGACAAGGGCGTGCAGTGGAATGTCGGCAAGGTCTATTTCGACAATCGCCAGGTCTATGAGTTCAATCTGCAACCCGACACGGGTTTTGCAAACCCGGCCTTCATCAATCTTCAGCAATACTATTTCGAAAATGCTCTGGTCGACCGTGTGCGGCAATTGCAGGCTTCGGGCGCGCCCATCGAAATCCGTGGGCGCAACAAGGTCGAGGCCATCGGCACCCATGACACCCACGTGGTGCTTGAGGTCGAAACCCCCGAGGGACCCTATAACGTCGAAGCCGAGTGGCTGATTGCCTGCGACGGTGCCAGCTCTCCGACCCGTCGCATGCTGGGGCTGGATTTCGATGGCCGCGTCTTCGAAGACAACTTCCTGATCGCCGACGTGGTGATGGAAGCCGATCTCCCAACCGAGCGCTGGTTCTGGTTCGATCCGCCGTTCAATCGCGGGCAGTCGGCTCTGTTGCACAAGCAGCCCGACAATGTCTGGCGCATTGACCTGCAATTGGGTTGGGACATCGACAAAGAGCGCGAAAAACGCCCCGAGAATGTCATCCCCCGCCTCAAAGCGATGCTGGGCGAAGATGTGGATTTCGATCTGGAATGGGTATCGGTGTATACATTCCAATGCCGCCGGATGGAGCGGTTCCGCCATGGGCGAGTTCTGTTTGCCGGCGACAGCGCTCATCAAGTCAGCCCGTTTGGGGCACTTGGGGCAAACACAGGAATTCAGGACGCTGATAACCTGTGCTGGAAATTGAAACTGGTTCTGGACCGCAAAGCGCCCGAGCTTTTGCTGGACAGCTATAGCCGCGAGCGAGTGCAGGCAGCGGATGAGAATATCACGAAATCCAGTCGCTCTACCGACTTCATCACGCCGAAATCCCAGATGTCGCGACTGTTGCGGGACGCGGTTCTGGACCTCAGCGAACATTTCGAATTTGCCCGCCCTCTGGTCAATTCCGGACGGTTGAGCACACCCTGCGCCTATCAGGGGTCTTCGCTCAGTTCAGCCGATGCACTGGACGGCCCGGATATCACGCGACCGGGCTCGGCCTGCCCGGATGCGCCGCTGGGCGATGAATTCTTGTTGCCAAAATTGGCAGGCAAGTTCACCCTGTTGACCATTGACGCCGACGCCCCCGAGCGGATCGAAGAAGACGGGGTTGAAGCCACCCGGCTTGCGTTGTCGGTCAAGGATGACCTGACGCTGGAACTCAAGCGTCGGTATCTGGGCGATGCCGCCAGCGCGGTCTATCTGATCCGCCCCGATCAGCATGTTGCCGCGCGGCGTGACAGCTACGAAGAAAACGCATTCCGGCAGGCGATCCGCCGGGCCACCGGCAAGGAGTAAGAAAATGACTGATCTGATCCTCACCCCCAATCTCGACAATGCCGATGATTTCTATGCCGGACTGCTGGCCGCCCATGACGGGTTGGACAAATCCGCAAGCGACGCGCTGAACGCGCGTCTGGTTCTGGTTTTGGCGAACCATATCGGGGACTCCGATGTGCTGAACCAGGCAGTCGAAGCCGCGGCCCTAAGAGAGACCTGAAACAATGGGCGAAGTGGTTCTTTTTGATTTCTGGCGCTCATCGGCCAGCTACCGTGTGCGCATCACGCTGAATTTGGCGGGAATTGCCTATCGCCCTGTCTTCGTTGATCTAAAGGCCGGGGGCCAGAAGTCACAAGACCATCTTGCGCGTAACCCGCAGGGGCTGGTTCCGGTGCTGGATATTGACGGGCTGCGATTGACGCAATCTTTGGCAATCATCGACTATCTGGATCAAAGCCGGGGGTTGGGCTTATTGTCTGCCGAGCCTGCATTGCGCGCCAAGGCAACGGCGCTGGCACACTCCATCGCGGTGGACATCCACCCGGTCTGCAACCTGTCGGTGGCGCAATATGCCACAACGCTGAGCAACGGTGCCGAAGGGATGCCGGGCGATTGGATGCGCCACTTCATCCGACCCGGCCTGCTGGCGTTTGAAACGCTGCTGGCGGGATTTGACCAGACACCCTATTGCACGGGCAGCAGCCCAGGGCTGGCCGATCTGTGCTTGATGCCGCAGCTCTATAATGCGCGGCGCTGGCAGGTTGATTTGTCCGACCTGCCCCGCATCCTTGCAGTCGAGGCCGCCTGTGCCGACCATCCCGCCTTTGCCGCGGCACATCCGAATGCGAATGCCCCTACTTAACCCAGCGCACAGGGTATGTGTGCCGATGAGGATAGGAATGACTGCAAGTTCGACCTAGGTTTTCTGTGAAACAGATGGATGAGGTCACCATGCCCGAGATCACCGGCTATCACGCCCATGTCTATTTTGACGCGGAAACTGTGGATGTCGCACGACGGGTTTGCGAAGAAGCGGCAGGGCTGTTTTCTATTGATATGGGTCGCGTGCATGAACGCAATGTCGGCCCTCACCCACGCTGGAGCTGCCAGCTGGCCTTTGCACCGGACGCGTTCGATCAGGTCATTCCCTGGCTGATGCTGAACCGGCAGGGCCTGACCATCTTCACCCACCCCGAAACCGGACAGCACCTCGAGGATCATCGGGACCGGGCCATCTGGATGGGTGAGATGCTTGAGCTGAACCTTTCGATCTTTGACAAGATGGGCGCTTAGGTCAGCGTACGCGCCTGATCCCTCAGCACGAACTTCTGAACTTTCCCAGTTGAGGTTTTGGGCAAGGTTCCGAACACCACTGTCTTAGGCGCTTTGAAATGGGCCATGTTATCCCGGCAGAATGCGATCAACTCCGCCTCGGTCGCGGTGGCGTCAGGTTTTAGCTCGACAAAGGCGCAGGGGGTTTCCCCCCATTTTTCGTCCGGTCGCGCCACAACTGCGGCCTCCATCACTGCTGGGTGTTTGTACAGGATGCCTTCGACCTCGACCGACGAGATATTCTCGCCCCCTGAAATGATGATGTCCTTGGACCGATCCTTAAGCGCGATATAGCCGTCGGGATACATCACCCCCAGATCGCCCGAAGCAAACCAACCGCCGTTAAAGGCTTTGTCCGTTGCCTCGGGATTTTTCAGATAGCCCTTCATCACCACGTTGCCCTGCATGAAAATCTCACCCATGGTTTCGCCATCGGCAGGTACAGGTTCTAGCGTTTCAGGGTCGGCCACCATCAGGCCCGACAGGGCCGAATAGCGCACCCCCTGCCGCACCTTCAGCGCCGCGCGTTCCTGTGCATCCTTGGTGTTCCATTCGTCTTTCCAGGCGCAGACCACCGATGGGCCATAGGTCTCGGTCAGACCATACACATGGGTCACCTCGACCCCCATGGCCTCCATCGCTTCAATCACGGCGGCAGGGGGCGGAGCACCCGCAGTCATCACCTTGATCTGATGATCAAAGTCTTTCAACTCATCCGGTGCATGGGCCAGCATATTCAGCACAATTGGCGCGCCGCAGAAATGTGTGACCTTCTCATCCCTGAAGGCTGCATAGATCGGTTCAGCACGCACCGCGCGCAGACAGACCGAAACGCCCGCATTGGCCGCCATCGCCCATGGAAAACACCAGCCATTGCAATGGAACATCGGCAAAGTCCACAAATAGACTGCATGCTTCGGCATATCCCAATCCAACAGATCCGACTGCGCGTTTAGCGCGGCACCCCGATGGTGATAAACCACGCCTTTCGGATTGCCCGTTGTCCCGGACGTGTAATTCAGCGTGATCGCGTCCCATTCGTCTTTGGGCAAGGACCACTCAAATTCCGGATCGCTGTCTGCCAGCAAGGCGTCATAGGTCAGGTTGCCCAACTTTTCCCCGCCCTCAAAACTGGTGTCTTCGATATCAATGACCAGCAGGTCGTGGTCGATCTGTTTCAGAGCCTCTTTCACCACACCCGAAAATTCGGGATCGACCAGCAGCACCTTGGATTCCGCATGATTAAGGATGAAGGCAATGATCGCCGCATCCAATCGCGTGTTGATCGCGTTCAAAACGGCACCGGCCATGGGCACGCCAAAATGTGCCTCGTACATTTCAGGGATATTGGCGGCGATGATCGACACAGTGTCGCCCTGCCCTATTCCACGTGAGACCAATGCGCCGGCCAGACGGCGGCATCGGGCATAGGTCTCTGCCCAGCTATACCGGCGATCACCATACACAACCGAGGGGTAATCAGGGTAAACCTGCGCTGTGCGTTCGAGAAAGCTCAACGGGGACAACGGCACATAGTTGGCCCGGCATTTGTCCAGATGACGCTCGTAAATTTGTGTGGCTCCCATCCGCTGATCCTCCCAATCGCGATTTGCGCGAATTGAGCACAAAGTTGAGCCCCTGACAAACCCGTAAAAATACGTCTCTGGAATGGACTGGCAATACGGGATGGTGCAATCTGGCCCTATCTCCGACAGGCCATTCAAGGTGATCTGAGCCATCGAAAACATCTGCCGGTTCGGGATAGCCCCTGCAATCCGTGCAACGAGCTTTATTGAAAGGACATGTCATGGACGGCACGTTCAACGAAAACGATCTTTCCCGCGTAGTCGAAGCCGACCGCGCCCACATCTGGCATCACCTGATCCAGCATAAACCCTTTGAAACCAATGACCCACGCATCATTGTCGAAGGCAAGGGCATGCGCGTTTGGGATCAAAAGGGCAAAGAGCATCTGGACGCCGTGTCCGGTGGTGTTTGGACCGTCAACGTTGGCTATGGCCGCGAATCAATCTGTAAGGCGGTCTACGAACAGCTGATGAAGCTGTGCTATTTCGCCAATACCGCAGGTTCGATCCCCGGTTCGATCTTTGCCGAAATGCTGATCGACAAAATGCCGGGCATGAGCCGGGTGTACTACACCAACTCGGGCTCTGAGGCGAACGAGAAGGCCTTCAAGATGGTCCGTCAGATCGCGCATAAGCGCTATGGCGGTAAAAAGACCAAAATCCTGTACCGCGACCGTGACTATCACGGCTCGACCCTGGCGACCATGTCGGCAGGCGGTCAGGACGAGCGCAACGCCCAGTACGGCCCCTTCGCGCCCGATTTCGTGCGCGTGCCCCACTGCATGGAGTACCGCAAGCACGAGCTGGACGGCGCGCCCGAAGAAAACTTTGGCGTCTGGGCCGCAGATCAGATCGAAGAGGTCATCCTGCGCGAAGGTCCCGACACCGTTGGCGCACTGTGCCTTGAGCCGGTAACCGCAGGCGGCGGCGTGATCGAAGCGCCCGAAGGCTATTGGCAGCGCGTGCAGGAAATCTGCAAGAAGTACGACGTGCTGCTGCATATCGACGAAGTGGTCTGCGGCGTCGGTCGTACGGGCACTTGGTTCGGCTATCAGCAATACGGCATCAAGCCGGACTTCGTGACCATGGCCAAAGGCGTTGCCTCGGGCTATGCGGCGATTGCCTGCATGGTCACCACCGAGGAAGTCTTTGACATGTTCAAGGACGATGCCGCTGATCCGATGAGCTATTTCCGCGACATCTCGACCTTTGGTGGCTGCACCGCCGGCCCGGCAGCTGCGGTTGAAAACATGCGCATCATTCAGGACGAAAACCTGCTGGGCAACTGCGCCGACATGGGTGACCGTATGATGGGCAACCTGCAGGCGCTGATGGAAAAGCACAAGGTCATCGGCGACGTGCGCGGCAAGGGCCTGTTCCTGGGTGCCGAGCTGGTCGCAGACCGTTCAACCAAAGAGCCGATGGACGAAAAAAAGGTTCAGGCCGTTGTGGCTGATTGTATGGCGCAAGGCGTCATCATTGGTGCCACCAACCGCTCGATCCCCAGCCGCAACAACACGCTGTGCTTCTCGCCCGCGCTGATCGCAACGGCAGATGACATCGACCAGATCACCGACGCCGTCGACGGCGCGCTGGGTCGTGTGTTCGGCTAAGTCGCTGCACAAAGCTTATGAAAACCGGCGCTTTCGGCGCCGGTTTTTTTGTTTCTAAACCATGGTTTGCCAATTTCCAGAACTCGGGTAGCCTGAAGGCACCCTTTGCAGGAGATCGCCCCATGACACTCAACCTTTTCCGCAGCATTGCCGCCGCCCTTGTGCTAGCCCTTGCAGCCCCCGCCAGTGCCGAAGACGGCAGCGGCTTCCCTCAGATCGTCGGTACATGGCATGGCACCTATCTGGTGGCCTTCGCCAAATCGAACCCCAACCACGAGAAGGGCCTGCTGCAGACCGAGATGGAGTTGGAAGTCACCAAATTGGACGGCAACCTTATCACTGCCACCAACCGCTGGCGCCGCATTGGGGACAAGGAATGGATCGTCGAAGAGGCGATGGGCACCTTCAGCCTGGATGACCCCACCCGGTTCGTATTGGCTGAGGCCGGGATATCGGGGGATGACGTCTCGGCTGGGATTTTCAACGGTGTCTATCTGGATGACGTGATCATGGTCACCTATGCCGGGCCGGGCACGGGCGTGGCCTTCGCTGCACAATTGGTGAAGAAGGGCAACTAGCCACGCCGAATGCGTTAGACATGAAAATGATAAACTAAGTTTTCCCCAATCCTGTGCATGATGCATTTCATTCCTCTTGCACGATCACGTAAGTTTGCTCTTACCGGGAGTTTGAGAATGAAGGCTGACAGCAGCTTAAAACGCTACTCCGTGTATCTTTCACTGGCTCTAACCTTCATCTCGGCGTGCTCAACAACACCAAAAAATGAAGAACCGCCGTTAACAGTGATGCCTTCGACTGGAACGGTTGAGTTCAGGCAACTTGCTTCTGTTTTCAGTTCGACTTGCCTTGCAAGTTTTCCAGACACCCAAAAAACAATCGAACAGTTTGAAAAACTTGGCTTTCAGGAAGTCGAATCCAAACGACCGTCCGAGGGGAATTACTGGCAACTTGTCGGCAATAGAATGCAAATAAACTCTACGGTAGGCCAGCGGGTTATAATCCTCACCGGCACCCGAAGGGCGGGCAATGGTTCTACCATACAAAATGTTTGTAACGTCCGAGCTGAATTGAAGAATCCCGAGACCCACAGTGATACCTCTCTCGTTTTCACTATGCTGAGCGGTAATGAAGTCTCCTTAAATCCGATCGACGGACACGAGTTTTCCAAATCAGGAGAGTTGCTGACTCAGGATGGCATTGCGAACGTTAGTTTCCGACAGTCGCGATGGATAAACAGAACAACAAAAGGGCGTCTACCCGAAGAATGCAATGGCCTTTCTGACTGTATCACCTGGGGCGAGGCAACGCTTGAAGTGTGGGTGAACACTGATGAATGATGCTTTCAAACGGAAGGTATCGTTGCAGCCCAAAATGGGTTCAGGGCTACCTAGCCAGGGTTCAGCTGCAAAAAAAGGCCGCCCCAAAGGGACGGCCTTTCATTCACTGTCTCTTTTCAGAGGATCAGGCAGTCAGAGCGGCCTGAGCTTTGGCGACGATCGCGCCGAACGCTTCCGGTTCGTGCACGGCCAGGTCGGCCAGAACTTTGCGGTCCACTTCGATACCGGCCAGGTTCAGGCCGTTGATGAAGCGGGAATATGTCAGTGCTTCGTCATGCGAACGGACAGCAGCGTTGATACGCTGGATCCACAGCGCGCGGAAGTTGCGCTTGCGGTTCTTACGGTCGCGGGTTGCGTACTGGTTGGCCTTGTCGACGGCCTGACGGGCAACCTTGAAGGTGCTCTTGCGGCGGCCATAGTAACCTTTGGCTGCCTTAATGACCTTCTTGTGACGGGCGTGAGTTACGGTTCCACCTTTAACGCGGGACATCTCTTAATCTCCTCTTAGCGGTCGTAGGGCATGTAGCCCTTGACGATCTTGGCGTCGGGGGCGGACAGGGTGGTGTTGCCACGGGCATCGCGGATGAATTTCTTGGTCCGCTTAATCATGCCGTGCCGTTTGCCGGCCTGGCCAGCAAGGACCTTACCGGTCGCAGTCACCTTAAAGCGCTTCTTGGCGCTCGACTTTGTCTTCATCTTAGGCATTTCCGTCTCCTTTCGGGGTTCGGTACTTGACGCGACTCGGCATGCCACATTGGCCGGTCACGCGATCAGAAGCGCCGTTTACGCAAGTTCTTCCATACTGGCAAGGGGGTTTTGACCAGAATCTGCGCTTTTCGCAGGGTGGTCAGGCACCGGGGCAGTGTTGGCTGCCCCGGTGGAGTGATTTAGTGCTCGAATTTGCGGATTTCGCCGCTTTTCAGGCGGGATGCATAGCTGGCCAGCTCTTCGCGCACCACTTTCATCAGGAAGTAGAGCGCAAAGACGTTCACAACCGCCATTGCAAAGATCGCCGCATCCGAGAAGTCGATGACCGGACCAAGGTTGGCCGCCGCACCGATGACAACGAAGATGCAGAAGATGACCTTGAACACCAGCTCTTTGGTGTGTCCTTCGCCGAACAGATAAGTCCAGGCCTTGAGGCCATAATAGGACCAACTGATCATGGTCGAGAAGGCAAACAGAACCACCGCGATCGCCAGAACATAGGGGAACCAGCTGAACGCACTGCCAAACGCCGCAGACGTCAGGCTGACACCCGAATTACCGTCAACGGTGGCAATAGCCGAACCATCTTCGGTCAGCATGTAAAGGCCGGTTTCCGGGTCGATGATCAGCTGCTGAGTGATGATGATCACCAATGCAGTCATTGTACAGATCACGACCGTATCAATGAACGGCTCAAGCAGCGACACGAAGCCCTCGGTGATGGGCTCTTTGGTCCGCACGGCCGAGTGGGCAATTGCAGCTGAACCAACGCCCGCCTCGTTCGAGAACGCCGCACGGCGGAAGCCCTGGATCAGCGCCCCAACCATACCGCCTGCGATGCCGAGGCCAGTGAAGGCACCCGCAAAGATCTGGCTGAAGGCCCAGCCGATCTGGTCTGCGTGCATGATGATGATCACTAGTGCTGCCGCCACGTACATAACACCCATGAACGGCACGACCTTTTCGGTGACGCGCGCGATGGACTTCAGGCCGCCCACGATCACTGCAAACACGATACCGGCAAAGACCAGGCCTGTAATCCAGCCCGGATAATCCCCGACAATGCCTGCAATCTGTTGGTGCGCCTGATTGGCCTGGAACATGTTGCCCCCGCCCAGCGCGCCAAGAATACAGAAGATCGAAAACAGAACAGCCAGTATCTTACCGCCCGGCAAGCCCAGCTCACTGAACCCTTTGGACATGTAATACATCGGGCCACCGGAAACGGTGCCGTCGTCGTATTCGTTGCGGTATTTCACGCCCAGCGTACACTCAGTGAATTTCGACGCCATGCCCAGCAGGCCCGCGACGATCATCCAGAACGTGGCACCCGGCCCGCCGATCCCGACGGCCACCGCCACACCAGCGATGTTGCCCAAACCGACTGTTCCTGAAAGCGCCGTGGCCAACGCCTGAAAGTGGCTGACCTCACCCGCATCGTTGGGATCGGAATAGTCGCCTTTCACAAGGCTGATCGCGTGACTAAAGAACCGCAGCTGCACAAAGGCAAAATACAGCGTGAACACTGTGGCCGCGACGACCAGCCAACCCACGATCCAAGGGAAGCTAGTGCCCGGAAACGGGGCAAAGATAAAGCTAACGAACGGCCCGGTGAAATCAGCAAAGGCTTGGTTGATCTTGTCGTCCAGACCCGGCGCCTCTTGGGCTAAAGCGGGGCTGGCGAACAGGGCAGCCGCTGTGGCAAAGCCCAGTTTTTTAAGCATATTCATTCTCGTCCCTCCGCTCAGTTCACAACGGTGACCGGTACATCGGCATGCATGACCAGATTCTGGGTCGAGCTGCCAAAGAGCCGTTTCTTGAACCCATCCGCCGAGGCGCGCCCGACTACGATCTGGGTACCACCATTTTCAACCGTGATCGCGTTCAGCGTTTCAGCCACGTCACCATGGCGTACAATGCCATGGGCCGTAAAACCGGCCGCGTTCAAAGCTTCCACCGCAGGGGTGACGATCCGTGTCGAGGCCAATTCGACCTCTTCCTCGCGCCGCTTATGGCGCAGGGCATTTTCTTCAGGTGTCTGAAAAGTAAATGGGGACCATTCGATCACATAAACCACAAGCAACTCGCATGAACCGATGCGCCCTGCCAAATCCTTGGCAAAAGCGATCGCGCGCTCCCCGGTCTCTGTCCCGTCCAGTCCAATGACAATTTTTGTTGTCATGTCGGTTCTCCAATTTTTTTCGTTGGGTCGAGGCCCGTGCCCTCGACAAGACAGCCAAACTTGGAACACATTGACGCAGCTGTCTTCAGATAAGTATCAGGAATAATCACTAGGAATTGGGGATTATTTTAGTCTATATTCAGTGAAAAATGTCGTCTTGCACTAAAATTTCAGGGATTTTTACTGATCGATAGAGAATTGGACAAAATAGACCAACGCATCCTGCAAGAGCTGGAAATCAACGGAAGGTTGTCGATCGTCGATCTTGCGGCACGTGTCAACCTGACCAATACCCCCTGTTCCGAGCGGGTCAAGCGCTTGGAAAAAAACGGGTACATCAAAGGCTATTGTGCCATCGTCGATAAAGAGCGAATGGGGCTAGCCTTGGTCACCGTTGTGCAGGTTTCACTGGCCGCGACGGCTGAGCAATCTCTTGGCAGGTTCAATGACGCTGTCCGCAATATTCCAGAAATTGAAAGCTGCTTAATGGTGGCGGGATCGTTTGACTATCTCCTGACAGTCCGCACGCGGGATATCACGCACTTCCGCGATATCCTCGGTGAGAAAATAAATAAGCTGCCTGGAATTCACCAGACCAGCTCATTTACTGTAATGGAGATCGTAAAAAGCCCTGTCGCTTGACAAGTGACCTGTCTGCCAGGAGGCAGCATGCACGTTGAGGCAAGTTCATCAGCCCGGATCTGTGTTATAAATCAAACGTTCGTCACAGGGCGCAATACGCAGGATATTAGTGGTTCCGGGTACGTTGAACGGCACCCCAGCGGTGACCACAATCTGATCGGTCTCGGTCGCAAACCCAGCAGCGCGGGCCGTTCGAGCAGCATTGACAACGGCACCCTTAAAGCGCTCAAGCTCGGGCGTCATCACGCAATGGCAACCCCAGCTCAGGCACAGGCGCCGCGCGGTTCCGGTGGCGGGCGTCATGGCGATGATCGGCACACCGGGACGTTCCCGCGCGGTCAACAGCGCCGTTGTGCCGCTTTGGGTAAAGCAACAAATGGCTTTGATGTCTGTCTTTTCAGCAATCTCACGCGCAGCTGCCACGATCCCGTCAGCAATTGTGGTGCCCTTTGCGGTGCGCGAGGCAGCGATGATCTGGGTGTAGGTCGGATCGGCCTCGACCTCGATAGCGACCTTGTTCATGGTTTGCACGGCCTCTATCGGATACGATCCCGCTGCCGACTCAGCGCTGAGCATGATGGCATCAGTGCCTTCATAAATCGCTGTCGCGACGTCCGAAACCTCGGCTCGCGTTGGCATCGGGCTTTCGATCATACTCTCCAACATCTGAGTGGCCACGATCACCGGCTTGGCTGCCGCGCGGCACCGCCTGACCAGACGTTTCTGGATCGGAGGCACCGCAGAGATCGGCAATTCAACCCCCAGGTCACCTCGCGCCACCATGATCCCGTCCGAGGCATCGAGTATTTCATCAAATGCCTCAACTGCCGCCGGTTTTTCGATCTTGGACAGGATTGAGGCCCGGCCATCAGCCAGTGCGCGGGCCTCAAAGACGTCCTTGGCGCGCTGAACAAAGCTCAACCCCAGCC
Organism: Ruegeria atlantica; assembly: GCF_013032005.1. Lineage (GTDB taxonomy): Bacteria > Pseudomonadota > Alphaproteobacteria > Rhodobacterales > Rhodobacteraceae > Ruegeria > Ruegeria atlantica_A. The sequence goes on along the minus strand of NZ_WQBE01000005.1, from coordinate 183,834 downwards.
AGTCAACGCCCAATTTACAGACAAACTCCAGATCATCGCGATCTTTTTCAGACAGCGCGGCCAACGGAAGAACCACATCGGGGACGTTCACACCTTTCCGGTTCGATATCGTGCCTCCGACCTCCACCGTGCAATTGGCGAATTCCTTGCCACAATCTTGAACGATCAGGCGGATTTTGCCGTCATTGACCAACAACCGCGCGCCCGGTTCAAGTGCGGCAAAAATCTCGGGATGCGGCAGACAAACGCGGCCTCTGTCCCCCGGTGTAGCGTCAAGGTCCAGACGGAAGGCTGCGCCCTCTTCCAGTTCTTCGGCGTCATTGGCGAACTCACCCACGCGCAGTTTGGGCCCTTGCAGGTCAGCCAGAATCGCAATCGGGCTTTCCAGATCCTTTTCCACCTGTCGGATGATCCGGTGACGTTCGCGAATCTCATCATGGCTGCCGTGGCTCATGTTCAGACGAAACACATCTGCCCCGGCCTCGTGCAGCGCACGGATGGTGTCATAATCATTGGACGCCGGTCCCAGCGTCGCCACGATTTTTACATTTCTCAGGCGTCGCATTGGTATTTCTCTCCTCACGTCTTCTGTCTGAATCGCACAAATGTTACCGCAAACATTGCATCAGGCTGCTTATTGCGCAATTCCCTTTCCGAAGCAACTGCCCTACACCTGCGGCAAACTAGATGACAGGCTTATGACGTATTCCCCGTTTTTTATCCACGGCGCTGATCGCCCCTCGCGCTGGCTGATCACATGTGACCACGCAACCAACACGGTGCCCCCCGAAATCAACGGCGGAGACCTCGGCCTGCCGCGCGAGGATATGGAGCGTCACATCGCCTATGACGTGGGCGCGTATGAGGTGTCAAAGCTATTGGGAGAGATCCTGAACGCGCCAGTTATTGCTGCCAATTTCTCACGTCTGGTGATTGATCCCAACCGGGGTGAGGATGACCCCACCCTGCTGATGAAGCTGTATGACGGTTCGATCATCCCCGGCAACCGCCACGCAGACGCGTCTGAGCGTGAACGGCGCCTGAACATGTGCTACCGCCCCTATCACGAGGCGCTGGAACGTATGGCGGGCCTGCCGCATGCGGTGATCGTGTCGATGCACTCCTTCACCCGCCAACTGCGTGGCCGCGACCCACGCCCATGGCATATCGGAGTGCTGCACACTCCGGATGAACGGTTCTCGCGCCCGTTGATCGACCGTCTTGGGGCCGAAGCAGACCTGTGTGTTGGTGTCAACGAGCCCTATACTGGCGTGCTGCCCGGTGACGCAATTGATCGGCACTGCACAACGCATGGTCGCCCTAACGCCTTGATCGAGCTGCGTAATGATCTGATCGCGGACAATGCCGGACAGCGTGAATGGGCAGAGCGTTTGGCCATAATCCTGCAGGACGCTTTGGGCGAAAGCGGTCTTTGACGTCAGGTCAAATAAGGTCGATTCCGGGTCTCACGTTATTGTGAGGGTATCCCGAGCCCCCATATATTAAGGGAAAGGAGACGACCATGACTCAGGAATTCCTGACGACCGTCTTCGGCTGGATGACGGTCCTTAACCTCGCCCTTCTGGTGTTCACTACTCTGATGATCGTTGTTTCACAGGACTGGGCTGCCAAGATACACGGCCGGATGTTCCAGATGGAGCCTGGCGATGCGAAAAGGGCCTATTTCCGGTATCTGGCCAACTACAAGATACTGACCATCGTATTCTGCCTGATGCCGTGGCTGGCCCTGAAGCTGGCTTAAAACCGAAATCGATCGCTGGGAAGGGCCTGCTGGCCCTTCCTGTTTATTGTAACGACGCCTTCGGATTGTTAGGTCAGGCAAACGACACGCATTGGGAGCCCGACAATGGACAAGCAAACCGAAATCGAACTTCAGGCCGCCGCGTTCCGCCGGTTGCAAAAGCACCTGATGGAAGACCGCACTGACGTTCAGAACATCGACATGATGAATCTGGCCGGGTTCTGCCGCAACTGCCTGTCGCGCTGGTATCAGGAAGCCGCCAATGAAAAGGGCATCGAAATGGGCAAGGACGAAGCCCGCCAGATTTTCTACGGCATGACCATGGATGAGTGGAAGGCGAACTATCAGACCGACGCCAGCCCTGAAAAACAGGCCGCCTTCAAGGTCGCGTTTGAAGAGAATGTTGGGAAAAAAGACTAATCACCTAAAACGAAAAAGGCCCGCCAATCCGGCGGGCCTTTGCTTTAGATCGCTGCCTTGCGGCTTTCGTCCAGATAAATCTCACGCAGCCGTTTGGCGATCGGGCCCGGCGTGCCATCCCCCAGCGTTACACCGTCAATTTCAACCACCGGCATGACAAAGGCACTGGCCGAGGTGGTAAAGGCTTCGTCCGCCTCTTTCGCTTCGTCGATGGTGAACAGGCGTTCTTCGACTTCCATCTGCGCCTCAGCCGCCATGCGCAGCACGGCTTTACGCGTGATGCCGTGCAGAATGTCCGTCGACAGCGGGCGGGTGACGATCTTGCCGTCTTTCACGTAGTAGGCGTTGTTGCTGGTGCCTTCGGTGACATAGCCGTCTTCGATCAGCCATGCATCGTCGCAGCCCGCTTTCTTGGCCATCATCTTACCCATCGACGGGTACAGCAGCTGAACAGTCTTGATATCGCGGCGACCCCAGCGGATATCCTCGATCGAGATGATCTTGGCGCCCATTTTCGCCGCCGGGCTGTCGGCCAGGCCCGGCTTGTTCTGCGTGAACAGAACCAGACTGGGCTTGGTGTCCGCCGACGGGAACACGAAATCCCGGTCGCCATCCGATCCACGGCTGACCTGCAGGTACACAAGCCCTTCTTCGATGCCGTTCAGCTCAACCAGCTTGCGGTGAATCTCGAGCAGCTCATCCTTGGTGCAAGGTTCGGCCATCTCCAACTCGTCCAGAGACCGCTTGAGGCGCACGGCATGGCCTTCAAAATCGATCAGCTTTCCATCCAGAACGCTGGTGACCTCGTAAACGGCATCCGCGAACAGGAAACCACGGTCAAAAATGGAAACCTTGGCTTCGGTTTCAGGCAGGTATTCGCCATTCACGTAAACGGTGCGGGTCATGTCATATCCTTTTCGTCTCAGGGCTTCGCCCGTTCCTTTCTGAAAATGATCCACCGGATCATTTTCCGGGCGTTCGTCACCCCCAGAGCGCCGCCAAAGGCGGATGCACTCCGGCATCATCAAAATTCAGCGGGTTGTCGCGGTCTTCGGCCAACAGAAGCGGGCCGTCAAGGTCTGTTACCATCGCACCCTGCGCCAGCAGTGTCGCGGGCGCCATAGCCAGCGAACTGCCGACCATGCATCCGACCATAACTTTGTAACCCTCGGCCAGCGCCTGTTCACGCAGGGCCAGCGCCTCGGTCAAACCGCCGGTCTTGTCGAGCTTGATGTTTACCACGTCATACTTGCCCTTCATCGTGGGCAGGCTACTGCGGTCATGGCACGATTCATCGGCACACACCGGCACCGGGCGATCCATCCCGATCAGAGCGTCATCTTCCCCGGCTGGCAGAGGCTGTTCGACCAGCGCAACTCCCAGCCGCACCAGATGCGGTGCCAGATCGGCATAGACTTCCGCCGACCAGCCCTCATTGGCGTCGACGATGATCTTGGCGTCAGGGGCACCTGCGCGTACGGCTTCCAGACGAGGCATGTCGTCTGGCGTGCCCAGCTTGATCTTCAACAGCGGACGATACGCGTTCTCAGCCGCCTGTGCCTGCATCTTTTCCGGCGTGTCCAGCGACAAGGTGTAGGCGGTGATCTCTGGGCCGGGCGCGGGCAGTCCGGCCAGTTCCCATGCACGTTTTCCGGCGCGCTTCGCCTCAAGATCCCACAGCGCACAGTCTACCGCATTGCGGGCGGCACCAGCGGGCAACAGATCCATCAACTGCGCTCGATCAAACGTCTGGGGCAAACCGGCAATTTCGGCCTCGACCGACTCCAGCGTCTCATTATACCGCGCGTAGGGCACACATTCGCCCCACCCCTGATGCGCGCCATCCGATACACGTACAGTCAGCACATTCGCTTCGGTCCTAGACCCGCGCGAGATCGTAAAGACCTGAGCCAACCGGAATACATCACGAGAGACGTCAATCTGCACGCGCCCACTCCTTTATTCATTCAAGATTTCCCCGCCAGAGAGTCCTCTGGCGGGGTCTATTGATCACAACGCAGCCAGCGCGTCGACCAGTTTGCCCGGACCAAAGCGGAACGGATCAGTGGCGGGTAGACCCATATCGGCCTCGACCTTCGCCAGATAGGCGATGGCGTCCTCTTCGCTCATGTGCTGTGTGTTGACCGAGACACCCACGACCTGACAATCAGGGTTTGCAACCTTGGCAAGTGCCAGCGCGGTGTCGCGCAGGTTTTCAAGCGTCGGCAAAGTATAGGTCGGCAGACCGCGCATATGCTCACGGGTGGGTTCGTGGCTCAGGATCAGTGCGTCCGGCTGGCCGCCGTGGATTAGCGCCATGGTCACACCGGAGTAGGACACGTGGAACAGCGATCCCTGCCCTTCGATCAAGTCCCAGTGGTCGTCGTCATTGTCGGGTGTCAGCCATTCGACCGATCCGGCCATGAAGTCAGCGATCACGGCGTCCAGCGGCACACCGTCACCGGTGATCAGAATACCGGTCTGGCCGGTGGCACGGAAGGTGGATTTCATGCCACGCTTGCGCATTTCGGCATCCATCGCCATCGCCGTGTACATCTTGCCGACCGAGCAATCCGTGCCAACTGCCAGACACCGCTTGCCCTTGCGTTTGATGCCGTTTGCAATCGGGTACTCGACCTCGGGAACGCGCACATCATGCAGCTTGCGGCCCGTGGCCTCGGCAACCGCAACCAGATCGGGCTCGTCGCGCAGCAGGTTGTGCAGGCCAGACGCCAGATCAAAGCCTTCCTCCAGCGCCATCACTAGAACCTTTTTCCATTCCTGGCTGATCACGCCGCCGCGGTTGGCCACACCGATGACCAGAGTCTTAGCGCCCGCCTCTTTTGCTTCGGTCAGGGTCATGTCCGTCAGGCCCAGATCGGCCTTGCAGCCGTCCATCCGATATTGGCCCACAGCGTTTTCCGGGCGCCAGTCTTTGATGCCAACTGCCACTTTGGCCGCCAATTGGTCGGGCGCATCGCCCAAAAACAGCAGGTACGGTGTCTCGATCATTGCGGTTCACTCCTTTGATTCCGGCGCAGCCTATGGGACGCGCCTGACGAGTGCTTTGCGTTTTCGCCTGACATAGTTGCCATTGGTGGGAAATTTTCGCGCGAGTTCTTCATTTACTGAAATATTCTTTCAAGTTTTCACAGTGATTAAACTTTAATCACCAGTTTGATCGCTTTCCGCGGCAAATGCTGCGAACGCAATGCCGCACTTGCATAAAGACGCTTGCGCATAAGCACGCAATTTAATACCTCAATGAGCAGAAAAATTGTAATTTCATTTCTCGCACGAGGTCCAGATGAGCTTTCGCCTTCAACCCGCCGCCCCCGCCCGCCCCAACCGTTGCCAGCTGTTCGGGCCTGGATCGAACACCAAGCTGTTTCCGAAAATGGCCGCGTCAGCGGCAGACGTGATCAACCTTGATCTTGAGGACTCGGTGGCGCCGTCGGACAAGGACGCGGCCCGCGCCAATGTGATCGAGGCGCTGAACACCGTGGATTGGGGCAACAAGTACATGTCCGTGCGCATTAACGGACTGGACACATCCTATTGGTATCGCGACGTTGTGGATCTGCTGGAACAGGCTGGCGACCGTCTGGACCAGATCATGATCCCCAAGGTCGGCTGCGCCGAAGATGTCTATGCCGTGGACGCGCTGGTTACCGCCATCGAACGCGCCAAGGGCCGCACCAAGCCGGTATCCTTCGAAGTGATCATCGAATCTGCCGCAGGCATTGCCCATGTCGAGGAAATCGCGGCCTCGTCACCACGAATGCAGGCGATGAGTCTGGGTGCGGCGGATTTCGCGGCATCGATGGGCATGCAGACCACCGGCATCGGCGGAACGCAGGAAAACTATTACATGCTGCGCGAAGGCGAAAAGCACTGGTCCGATCCTTGGCATTGGGCACAAGCGGCCATCGTCGCCGCTTGCCGAACCCATGGCGTGCTGCCGGTGGACGGGCCGTTTGGTGACTTCTCGGATGATGAGGGATACATCGCACAGGCCAAACGCTCAGCCACGCTGGGTATGGTCGGCAAATGGGCGATCCATCCCAAGCAGATCGCACTGGCCAACGAGGTTTTTACCCCCTCGGACGAGGCTGTTTCGGAAGCGCGCGAAATCCTGGCGGCAATGGAACAGGCCAAGGCCAATGGCGAAGGCGCGACCGTCTACAAAGGGCGTCTGGTCGATATCGCGTCGATCAAACAGGCCGAAGTGATTGTGGCGCAAGCGGAACTGATCGCCGCTGGCTAATGGCCAAAAAAAGGCGCCCCGCGGGGCGCCTTCTTGTTACCGCCCGAAGATGTCGTTGGGCACCCAGGTGAGTTTTTCGCCTTGTTTGCCCGATTTCATCATCAGGCAAGAGGATCCCAATTTTTGAAAATAGATGATCTTCAACGGATACCAGCCCGCTTGGGGCACTTCTACTTCGGTACGTTGATTGGCTTCACAGCCTTGAATACCGGTTACGCGGCCAATCTGTTGACCACCAACCGAAGCCTCAATCCCGTCATTTGACCACGTTTCCAACTCGTAAATCCCCGGCGAGTCGAACCGCATATACCCAGTAACTTCGGCAGCAACGTTGTAAGCGCCGTCGAATGTCATGACGTCCTCACCCTTGCTGGTGTCCCTGTAATCCAACCCCCGCAACGGTGTTCCGGGTTGCGCTTGAGACAGCAGGCTTTTTGCCTGGCTCAGATCTCGGATCTTCTTGTGTTGATTGCCTGTACCATAGTATTTCACATTCAACCCGGCCTGCGGGCTGGGTTGTGGGTTTGCAGGTTGCAGCTTAAGCGGCGCTGACGCTACCGCTCCGGCAATCAATGCCATAGCTGCGGCAAGCGCACCGGCTTTGATTAGTTTCATGATCGTCTCCCTGTGACGGCATAAGAGGGGTTTGCCCCATTTTGGTTTTCCCATTGCTGTGACACTAGGATGTGAGGATTTTCCCCGCAAGACAGTTAAAATTCACAATTTCCCTGTCAGGCGCGCAAATCCTTGGGTGAATCCATCACCACGTAGGAGGTGATCGACGTCACATGCGGCAGGGTTCCCAGCACCTCTGTGTGAAAGGTTTTGTACTCGGCAAGATCAGCGCATTCCACACGCAGCAAGTATTCGATGGTGCCGGTGATATTGTGGCATTCGATCACTTCGGGCGCATGCTGCACGGCCCGTTCGAAACCTTCCTGCGCGGCTTTGGTATGCTCTCCCAATCCAACGCCGATGTACCCCACGAACCCTACGCCCAGTTCTTTCGGGCTTAATACCGCGCGGTAGCCGGTGATCACGCCAGCGCGCTCAAGTTCTTGCACGCGACGCAAGCAGGCCGAGGGCGACAGGCCAACGCGGTCCGCCAGTTCCAGGTTGCTGATACGGCCGTCACCTGTCAGCGCGCGCAATATTTGTTGATTTATGTGATCAATCTTCGCCATTAATTGTGTAATTACCCCAAACACGCACAAAAACGCAATTTCATTTGCTGTTTTGTCAGTGATTATCCCCGCCATGACCTATGACGTCCTTCTGGCCCTGATCGCCTTTGCTTTTGTCTCGTCCATCACGCCTGGGCCGAACAACCTGATGCTGATGGCCTCGGGGGCCAATTTCGGGTTTCGCCGAACCATCCCGCATATGTTGGGGATCGGGTTGGGGTTTACTGTCATGGTCCTGCTGGTCGGTGCCGGTTTGGTGCAGGTATTTGACCGATACCCGGTCAGCTACACGGTGCTGAAACTCGTCTCGGTCGTCTATCTACTGTATCTGGCGTGGAAGATCGCGCACTCGGCCCCGGCCAATGGCAAGATGGCCGAGGGTGATCCAATGACCTTTCTGCAAGCTGCCGCCTTTCAATGGGTCAATCCAAAGGCCTGGGCCATGGCCCTGACGGCTACTACGGCCTACACGCCAGATCACACGCTGCAAGCCATCATCATCGTGGCGCTGATATTCGGAGCGGTGAACCTGCCGTCGGTCAGCACCTGGACGGTGCTGGGGCAGCAGATGGCGCGGATTTTGACAAACCCGCGCCGGTTGGTGGTTTTCAACTGGACCATGGCGATGCTGCTGATCGCCTCGCTCTACCCGGTCCTGTGGCCAAACTGACCTATTTCAGCGGTAGGCAAATTTCGGTCAGCAGCTCTTCGGGTGCGGTGTTGCGCGGATCGTTCAGGTAGATCTCGTAGCACGGCTGGTCCGCGGGTTCCTCGCCTGACTCGGGCAGCCAGTTCCCGAACAGCGTGTGATACGCCGCGTGCAAACCGGAGTATGGGCCCTTGTAGGTCAGAATAGCTGTTTTGCCGCCTGGAATCTGCACGTCTTCCATACCCTCTGGTGTGTCACCACCTTTGAATTCGGCGCCTGCATAGCTGCGCAGTTGGTCTTGTGACACATCATCGGGGCTGTCCAGATAGACGCCGATGACTGGACCAAGTTGAGACCACAGGTTGCGGGATTCACACAAGGCACCAAATGCCTCAAACTTATTGCCGATCTCTGCGTAATCCCCTTTATGAGCCAAGGCGATTACGCGGCGGGCGGGTTCTGTACGGGTTGTAACGGGATGCATTGGATATTCTCCGATTCTCAATTTGCGATTAAGCACCAGCCAACGCCCGGATTTTCTAAAGGCCGCCGGGCTGGTGCTGTAGGCCTGCGAAAAGGCCCGCACAAAGGAATTCAGATTAGGATAACCCACCGCCGACGCGATCTCTGCCACGGACCGGTCGGTTTGCACCAGCCAACACGCGGCACGGTGCAACCGGATCCGGCGGACAGCTTGCGCACAGGTTTCGCCGGTAATCGCGCGAAACACACGATGCCAGTGAAACCGGGACATCGCAGCCACATCAGACAAGGCATCCAACGACAGATCCCCGGCGGGGTGATCGTGGATGTAAGTCAAGACGCGCAGAATGCGATCTTCGTAGCTGTTTGCCATCGGCAACCTTCCTTCTCTTTGCTTATCCGTGGTCGCATATTCCGCATCCACAAATCTTGCTGAGTTGCATCCCGCGCAACCTCAGGTCATATAGCAAAGAACTTCCGCGTTGAGAGGCGTCATGACCCAGTATCTGGATTTCGAAAAACCGCTGGCCGAGATTGAAGGCAAGGCCGAGGAATTGCGTGCGCTGGCCCGTGCCAACGAAGAGATGGACGTGGCCGAAGAAGCCGCTGCGCTGGACGCCAAGGCCGCAAAGCTTCTGGAAGAGCTTTATGGCGATCTGACCCCCTGGCGAAAATGCCAGGTGGCGCGCCATCCGGACCGCCCGCATTGCAAGGACTATGTCGAGGCGCTGTTTACCGAGTTCACCCCGCTGGCGGGCGATCGCAACTTTGCCGACGATCTGGCAGTTATCGGTGGTCTGGCACGGTTCAACGATCAGCCTGTTATGGTGATTGGTCATGAAAAGGGTTCGGACACCAAATCGCGGATCGAACGGAATTTCGGCATGGCCCGCCCCGAAGGGTATCGCAAGGCCGTGCGCCTGATGGAAATGGCCGGTCGCTTTGGCCTGCCCGTTATCACTCTGATCGACACGGCAGGCGCCTATCCCGGCAAGGGGGCCGAGGAACGCGGTCAGTCCGAGGCCATTGCCCGGTCGACCGAGATGTGCCTGAAGATCGGCGTGCCGCTGGTGTCGGTGATCATCGGCGAAGGCGGGTCCGGCGGGGCTGTGGCCTTTGCGACGGCGAACCGCGTCGCGATGCTGGAACATTCGGTCTATTCGGTGATCTCGCCGGAAGGCTGCGCCTCGATCCTGTGGAAAGATGCCGAAAAAATGCGCGAGGCCGCCGAGGCGCTGCGCCTGACCGCGCAGGACCTGCACAAGCTGGGCGTCTGCGATCTTATCATTCAGGAACCCAAAGGCGGTGCCCATCGCGACCGTCCTGCCACCGTCGAATCCGTTCGGGATGCTATCACCCTGATGCTGAAAGAACTGGACGGCAAAGACGCGGCGGCCCTGATTCAAGACCGCCGGCAGAAATTCCTCGATATCGGCTCGAAAGGGCTGGCGGCGTAAACCGTCAGCCCCCCAAGCCGCGCAGCAACGCAACCGAGGGTTCCCCGGTGACCGGCATGCCACTGGCGCGCTGATAGGCGCTGATGGCGGATTTGGTGTTGTTGCCGATCACCCCGTCCGCGCCCTGAGTATCATAGCCGGCCGATGTCAGTCGGCGCTGGAGCTCCTTGCGATCTTCCAGCGTCAAACCCGTTGCGTCTGGCCCGAATGAGGCCTGAAACGGCGCACCGCCTGCAATCCGGTCAGACAAATGTCCGACGCCAATCGCGTAGCTGTCCGAATTGTTATAGCGCTTGATGACCTGAAAATTGCGGAATACCGCGATACGTGGCCCCGGCTTTTGCGGCTGCAGAACTGCAACGGGCGAACCAGACACCGTCCCGGCCTCACCACCCCAGGGCTGTCCACGCACCCAACCCGCGCGTGCCAGATAGGCTGCGGTCGAGGCCAGCGAATCTGTCGGGTCCTCGGACCAGATATCGCGCCGCCCATCGGCGGTGAAATCCACCGCATAGGCCAGATAGGACGTCGGAATGAACTGCGTGTGTCCCATTGCTCCGGCCCAGCTGCCGGTCATGTTGGCGGGGCTTGTGTCGCCCTCTTGAATGATCCGCAAAGCTGCGATCAGTTGCTTTTCAAAGAACGCACCGCGCCGCCCGTCATAAGCCAAAGTCGACACTGCGGACACCACCGGCACATCCCCGCGCCGCGCGCCGTAGCGGCTTTCCAAGCCCCAGACGGCCACGATTACTTCTTTGTCGACGCCATATTTCGCTTCGATCTGCGACAGGGTGCCTGCATGGCGCACCAGCATCTGCTTGCCGGTTGCGATCCGCTCATCTGAGGCCGCGATGGCCAAATAGTCCTCGAGCGAACGTTTGAATTCGACTTGATTGCGGTCCCGCTCGATCACATCGGGCAGGTACCCCGCCCCCTGAAAAGCCAGGTTTAGGGTTGTCTGCGATATCCCCTGCGACGCCGCGCGGCCCTTGAAACCAGCAACCCATGCATCCCACCCGGCGTTGGGCACAGGCCGCATCCGTGACGCCGGGGTGCTGGTGGGGGTGCCTGTGGAACAGGCAGATAACAGGGCTGACCCGAGTCCCAAAGAAAATATCCGTCGATTGATCATAACTGAAAACTGCTCTTGTTGTGATTTGGTCCAGACTAGCCCAGACCCAATCCCCAAACCAGAACGACGACGTCAATCAGATGCAAAATTCGGGCTTCGGCAACAAGCCGCTCAGCTGACCAGCAACCTCAGTCCCTGAGTCACGTCCGAGCGGACGGCCAAACGCAATCCAGGCTCGTCACCGGCCTGCAAAGCGGCGATGATCAGTTTGTGGTTATGCGGCGGGTCGGTCCGCCGCAGTCGGCCGTACAGCGCACGCATGGTGGGACCAAGTTGCAGCCAGACTGTTTCTGCAATCGCGAGCATTGCCGGAGCCTGCGCCCGCAGATACAGAGTGCGGTGAAATTCTAGGTTTGAGCGAATATAGCCAACGGCATCACGTTTGGTGACCATCTCGGCCACGTTCATGTTGATGCTTTGCAGCCGGTCAATCAGCGCCATATGTGCACGCGGCAGGGCGCGGCTGGCAAGTTCGACCTCAAGCAGCGCACGAAGCGCAGCCAACTCTTCGATCCGGTCATTAGTCAGCTCAGGCGTCGAAACCCGGCCCGATGTGGATAGAAACAGCGCTCCCTCGGCTGCCAAGCGGCGCACGGCCTCGCGCGCGGGGGTCATCGAGACGCCAAATTCCTTACCGATCCCGCGCAGGGTCAGCGCCTGCCCCGGCGCCATTTCACCGTGCATGATACGTGCGCGAAGGATGCGATAGACCCGATCATGGGTGGCAGTATGGGATTCAGTGGGACGCGCTGACAACATATCCCCATGTGATCACAAATGAGCCCAGGGTCAACTCGCGGACGCATCAAATCTGTATTGATGCAGTTGCGCCCCGTTGTCGCGCAGCCAACGCCGCTGATCGCGATAGTCGCCGAAAATCTGCTCGACCTGCGCCCAAAAATCGGCCGAATGGTTCATCTCTACCAGATGCGCCACCTCATGCGCGGCGACATAATGCAGGATCTCAGGCGGCGCTAGGATCAACCGCCAGGAAAACATCAGACCGCCAGCGGAACTGCACGACCCCCAACGCGACCGTGTATCGCGCATGGTCAGGCTGGAATAGGACCGTCCCAGCATCGCCGCGTAATCATCGCAGGCGCCGGTCAGGCGATCACGCGCCAATTCCTTGAGAAATCGCGCCAGACGCCGTGCCTCGGCACCCTCGGGCACTGCAACCTCATCGCCCTGTAACAGAACGCGCCGCCCGCTGGCAGGCACGATTCGCCGCTCTGTGCCTTCGATCGGGATGGTTTGCCCGAACTGAACCACCGCAGGGTCAGGACGGTCCAGCAGGTGCTGACGTATCCACTCTTCCTTGGTGCGCGCAAAACTCAAGGCTTCGGCTTCTGGCACGCCTTGTGGATAGGTCAGCGTAACCCGGCCATCCAATTGGGAAATCCGCAAACTGATCCGCCGCGCTCGCGCCGATTTGCGCAACGTCAGTGGCACCGGTGGCGTCCCGGGCAGTGCGTGATCTCCCATATACCTGTTTCTCCTGCGCAAAGGCTTTGACAGTGCCCGCTGCATGTGGCACGTGACCTGAATCGTTGATACGACTCACCTGATATCAAGGGGATTTCACATGCCCAAGGAAGAATGGGGCGTAAAGCGCGTTTGCCCGACAACCGGTAAGCGGTTTTATGACCTGAACAAGGACCCGATCGTCAGCCCCTATACCGGCGAGATCGTGGAGCTTGAGACCGGCAAAAGCCGGATGATCGCCGCAGATGCGGAGGATGCCGCCTCGGCCAAAGCGCGTGAGAACGCGTCGGATGAAGATATCGTTCTGGATGATGACGACAATGTCGACGTCGAACTGGACGACGATCTGCTAGACGATGATGACGACGACAACGATAACGTCTCGTTGGACGATATCACCGACATGTCGTCGGAAGACGAAAACTAAAACCGGTCAGAGGCGGCCCCGCGTCGCCTCATGCCCACCCCGGACGCGGGTCGGAAACTTTTTGGCAAATTCCATTTTTGGTCTTGCGCTCACCGTCGCCGTCTCATAAACGTCCGTCCACTGCTTCGGCAGTACCTTGATGGGGCCTTAGCTCAGTTGGGAGAGCGCTTGCATGGCATGCAAGAGGTCAGGGGTTCGACTCCCCTAGGCTCCACCAAAACCTAACAAATGATCCGCAACGCATAGTTCTTCCTTTTTGGCAGCAGGATTTTCCTTTGGGGCCGAAGCGGAACTCAGAGCCCGAAGCCGCAATCGATCAAGCCGCGCGCATATGCAAGCGCGGCACGCCGCCAACCGCGCAAACCGGACATTTAATAGGAAGGTCCCAAAATCCTTGCTGCGCAAAAAGGCACACGGTCTAAAGCGATGGCCTGCTCTGGGTGCGCCCAACCCAATTCGCGATTACGCCCGCTTCTAGCGCGTGGTCGAACTGAGCCGCCTCATTTAAGTGGTCCAAATTGAAAGTTAGTGCTTGGTTGGCCTTTGATCTATCAGGACGAAGACATCCGGGGCTGGATTTGCACACGACGAAGTTTTTGACAAATAAATGAATCGCAATAACATAATGTGAGTTGTTGGTTCTCTGCCGTTTTCCACTGACAACCTTCGATGAAAATGAGGCGGCCATACTTTTTGCGGGGAAAGCAAGTCTTGTTCGTGGGTTAGGTCGATCAAAAAGGTGGAGTGTTGGTCTGGACTTTCAAACGCCGCAAAAGGTTCCTGAAAACGATCTCCAGGATTACCTAAAAGTTGTCGACGCATCATTGTGATTTTCAGGGTGATGAAACGGTGCCCCTAAAGTCTGAGCTACCCATAAGAATAGGAAGCTATTCGGAATAGCCCAAGGCGCGTTGTGTCCTGCACGGTATATAGACCGTTAAAAGGGCGCAATTTCTTAACTTTGATGCTTTTCCTGAGAAGGAGACTAACATGATCAAACCTCACCAAGTTGCCACGCCTTTGGCTGCTTTCTTTTGTACTTTTGCGAACTCCGCGACGGCTCAGGATTTCGATCCGACATCGCTATCGACATACGGGAGCAAACCCAACATCATTCTGATCGTTTCTGACGATACTGGTTATTGGGACCTTGGTGCCTATCATGGTGGCGCAGCGCGTGGCATGGACACCCCCAACCTTGATCAAATGGCCAAGCAGGGGATGATGTTCACGGATTTCTACGCTCAATCTTCCTGCACACCCGGACGTGCAGCAATGCAGACCGGGCGTTACCCGAACCGTTCAGGCATGACGACGGTTGCTTTTCAGGGTCAAGGTGGTGGACTGCCGGCGGCAGAATGGACGATTGCGTCTGTTTTGAAACAGGCTGACTACAACACTTACTTCATGGGTAAGTGGCATCTCGGTGAAGCGGATTATGCCATGCCAATTGCCCATGGCTATGACAAGATGGAGAATACATTCCTCTATCACCTGAACGCGTATACTTATGCTCTGGACGACTGGAATGTGCAGATGTCCGACGATCAGAGGGCATTTTACAAAGAGAACACCACTGGCGTATTTGAAGGTGTAGCTGGTGAACCTGCCAAAGAAGTGCTGACCATTGAAGACATGACAACCGCAGATCTAGCTGCGTTGGACAAGGTTGGTGCAGAAAAGGCAGTGGCGGAACTGGAGCGTCTTGCTGGTCTGGACAAACCGTTCTTCATGTCGATCAACTGGGCTGCAAACCACCAGCCTAACCTGCCGTCGCCTGATTTCGTGGGTAAGTCAGCGGTAAAGAACAAGTACGGCGACAAGGTGGTCGAGCTTGATTTCCACACTGGTCAAATCCTCGACAAGGTGGAAGATCTTGGAATTGGGGAAAGTACCCTGATCATTTACACTGTTGATAATGGCGCGTGGCAGGATGTTCATCCTGATGCCGGCATGACACCGTTTCGCGGAACTAAGGGAACCGACCGGGAAGGAGCGTACCGCGTACCGTTCTTCGCCAAATGGACAGGTAAAATTGCGCCGGATTCGAAGTCGAGCGACATTACCGGTGGTACTGACTTGATGGCCACCTTTGCGAGCCTTGCAGGAGTGCCGTTGCCGACCGAAGACCGGGAAGGTCAACCGACGATCTTTGACAGCATCGATATGGCTCCAGTCCTGTTTGGAGAGGCTGATCCGCAGCGCAACTCCTGGGCATATTTTACAGAAAATGAACTTTCGCCGGGCGCGGTGCGCGTTAACGAATGGAAAGCTGTCTTCAACATGCGTGGCGACAATGGTGCACGGGCCGGTTCTGAAGCCCCGGCAGCCGAATTGGGTTGGCGCGGTGCTGAAAAGTACGTTGCCACCGTTCCGCAGGTGTTCAACCTGTGGGAAGATCCCATGGAGCGGTATGACATCTTCATGACAACCGGGCGTGAGAACACTTGGACAGTTCCGACGCTGATGGGCGAACTTGAACGTGTGGTAAAAACCTACATTGAGTATCCGCCGCGTCCAGTTCAGAGCGAGTCATATTCTGGTCCGATTACTCTAACCGAGTATCACCGGTTCAAGACTGTGCGAGACCAGCTGGAAAAAGACGGGTTCTCGCTAAGCCTTCCAACCGGGAATTGATGCAAATGGTTGAGGCGTCGTTATGCGGCGCCTCGACACTTCGATGACACAGTCGAGTGGGGCAAGGAGTAGCAAGGTGCAGACCAATCTGAAGGCTTCAGGTACAAATGTAACTTCGACCCGGAATTTCCTTGCCAGGTTCTTCTTTAGCCTTTTCGTCTTTCTGGGAGTATCTACGGCAACAGGCAATCCTGTGGTTGCACAGGAGAGCGACGCGGCCTCAGCAGCAGCTCAGGCGAATAATCCGCTGGCAAATTTCAAAGCGGTCAACGTTCAGAACTATTATATTGGCGATATTTCCGGAACGGACCAAACTGGCAATCAGTTTTGGCTCAGGTATGCGCAACCTTTGAGCTTGGGGAACACAAATTGGGTTCTAAGGGCTTCTTTGCCTTTAAATTCATTCCCGGCACAAAGTGGGAAAACGACGGGCGTTGGTGACCTCAACGTTTTTGCCGCTTACCTTATAGATATTGGAAATCCGGCTGTTAGCTTTGGTCTCGGTCCTCAATTAACCGCGCCAACAGGTTCGACGGATGGGTCTGGATCTAAAAAATGGTCAGCCGGTATCGCGAACGTTTTGTTCAATGCGTCGTCACCGATATTCCAATACGGTTACCTTCTGACTTGGCAAGCCAGTTTTGCCGGAGACAGTGATGCAAAGGATGTAAATATCGGAGCTTTTCAACCTTTTCTGTTCTACCAACTCGGTGGAGGGACATACCTAAGGTCAGCGCCAATAATGACCTACGATTTTGAATCGGACGGCTATAATGTGCCAATCGGCTTGGGTATCGGGCAAGTGTTCAAAAAGAAGGACATCACCTACAACGTTTTTGTCGAACCGCAGTACTCAGTTGCGAGCAAAGGGCCAGGGCAGGCAAAATGGCAGATCTTTGCTGGCTTCAATACTCAATTTTGACGCTGAACTTTGATTGCAAACAACCGTGTAGGTGCGTGAAATGCAATCGCATTGAGACTGATGTTTCAAGTGTCGACTGAACGACAAGAAGTATGACAATAGCAGTTTTCCTTATTTTAGCTCCAGCCTGTCTCTTGGTTCTTTTGGCAGCACCTTTCACGAAAACGGCGCTTTGGCGAGCCACCGTCACACCATTAACAGTATTAGGAGCGCTATGGCGATTGCGGCGGCTCTCCCAAATTCTCTTGCCTACAACGATGCTGAAACTAGAAAACCGCTCCCCATGATCGACGCCAACTCGGCTAAGTCGAGTGCTTTGCAGCGATGGTGTCAAAAATACAAAGCCTGGCTGAGGCGGTTTGACGAACTTTGCATAGCCCGCTTTCTGCGCAATGCGGCCGTTTTTGAGCGACGAAGCATTCGCCACTAAGGGCTCGCTGCCGCCTTCGCTACTTTTTGCATCAATGACCGGTCGCAGCCCAAACCGGACCTTCATTACGAGCTCTACATCCTCCGAGGTGCGGAGCAAACCGCCGTTCGCTTTCATCAGCGCAATGCCTGCATCCGGTAAGCGGTATTCTCTCAGGAAAGGCTCAACTACTTGGGAAACAGCAAGGTGGCTACAAATCTCATGCCCCAACCGTCGGGCCCACTATCGGGGCCGTCGGCCCAGTAGCGTACCCCCCCGCCCACGCTGATAAGTTGATCCCCGAGTTGGGTACTTTGGTGACAACACCGTTGATTGGCACAGACCATTGATCGGTTTCCCAGCTGTAGGTGGACTCAGTGTTTAAAGTGAACGTCCACGCGTTCGAATTTGTGTAGGAAATAAATGGCTGTAAGAACGTCTGGTTGATGTCGGTATCACTATCAATGTCCCAGATGTGATTTGTCAGGCCACCATATGTCCACGGACCCTGCTGTTTGAGTGCCACGCCGGTAACTCCAGCACCCCACTCTCCGAGACCTAAGCTGTTATCTGTCGACGTTGGCAGCAGAAAAACGGGGCCAGCCCCCCAGATCCAACCGCCCGCACTTGGTTTTTTGGGCGAAAGAAATAAGTTTTGAACAGTATCTCCTAGCCCAGTCTCGGATCCAGAACCCGGTAGGCCACCATCTATGGAGGCAATTGGAAGAATTGTTCGGGATATGAGGTTCTAATCATCCGTAAGATCAAAGGGAACAACCGGTTGTACGTTTAATATCCAACGCGAACCATTTCTGTCGGCACCCAAATTCTGATCATAGTTCAGCTGGAATGGTACACTAATGAGAGCGGCCACGGGGTTAGCAAGTTGCTTTGCTAGTTCTTCTTCCTGGGACTCTGCCCACGCAGTACCAGAAAGGGCACCAATCCCAGCAAATATGGAGCAGCGTAGCAACCTGAGGTTCATAGGCGGTCTCCTCTTAGCAGGCCGTTTTTTCATGGGTAGCTTGCACTTGAGATCGCCAGGTTGGCAATGACGTCAATGGCCCACTCACAGTCCGCCGCCGCCGAACTGGATGAAATTATCCAGCACGGTTGACTTATAGCCAAAATACTTGATCGAACATGGCTTTCAGACTGTCTCCATAAGCGTATCCGAAAGCACATCCTCGGAGAGGGCCCCCGGTGCGCCTATTGCGACAAGCCTTGTTTCGGGTTTGCGGTCACCCCAAGCGCCATCACGTGCGATGTCCATACGTTTTCCAACGACCTGAACGAGAATGCGATGATCTGGATCCTCCTCGCTAAAAACAAAGCCCTTGAGGCGATACACATCGCCCGGAAGCTTTCGAATTGCGCTCCGGAGAGAAGATAAGCTTATCGGGCGTTCAGCCTTCATCATGGTTGTTGAGAAGCTGTCTGAGTGATCAGAGGCTTGGCAACCACAATCCGGTCCATGTTCGTGATGATCGGGTATTTCTGTTTGTAGCTGTTCGGCGGCAAAGCGACCGACTGAAAGAAGTATATCCAGTGGGACGTCCGCATTGACAGCTTCGACCAAACGATAGCGACGGAAGCGAGACCCGAGCCAATCGTGCACCCTTTGAACAGCGGCCCTGTCGACAAGATCGACTTTGTTCAAAATAACCATATCTGAGAACGCGATTTGACGGAGCTTCAGTTCCATTTGTTCCGGCGCAGCAAAAAGCTGTTCCGCATCGACCAGACACATAAGGCTGTCCAAGCGGATCATGTCCCGAAACTTCTGATCGGTAAATGTCATCGCGATTGAAGACGGGTCCGACACGCCACTCGCTTCAAGGACGATGTATTCCGGTTTCTCAGGCCGGGCGAGAACGGCTTCCACAGTCTCGATCAGGTCATCTCGTATCGAGCAGCAAACGCATCCATTCGCCAAGCTCATAACGTCATCTTCGAGGCCAACTACCAGGTCGGCGTCTACGTTTATTGATCCAAAGTCATTCACAAGGACTGCCACTCGTAATCCGTGATTGCCGGTGAGGATGCGGTTCAGAAGCGTTGTTTTACCGGCTCCTAGAAAGCCGGTAAGGATCGTTACGGGGATCGCAGAAGTCAAACCAAATTCAATCATTGTTCGATCTCCTCTCAGTCTTCATCACGCGGGCCGATTACATCCGAAACTTTGATGGTAAAGTCCTGCGGCCAGTCTCCGCCGGGTGCTCGGAAAACGTCAGTTGGGTAGTATTCGCGTGGATCGATCTCCATATCACGGTACTTCTGGTCTTGCTGATCTGCTCGGGTGAGCCTCGGATTCGGTAATGTGATTTCATCCGGAAGCTCAATACGCCCGGCCTCGGCTGCCGCAGCCAGTTCACGAAATGGTGGCACAGTACCGGATTTTCCGGGCAGTGCAGCTTTCCTGTACCAGATTGCATCCTTGGTCACGTTCACAACGGCTACATCGAGACCCCATTGGAACAGACCGTCGTAGTGGGCGCGAATACCAGCCAGCATTTCAGCGTCGATGTCTTCGTCCTGGGTATAGTGTGTCACCATTCCCAAACGCGGCCTTGTGTCAGCAAAGAGCTTACCCACGGCATAGTGGGAGGTGTGATGCGTATCGATAGTGTAGTTAAAGAGATCCTGTGGGATACCGTATTTGTAGGTCATCAACTGACCAATATCCTGTCCCGACATTTCGGTTACAAAGACATCAACACCTTCGCCGTATTTCCGTGAAAGCTCATCCGGGCGTCCATCGCCGGTCCATACAAAGCTCAGACCGTTCCAATCGAGCCGATAACCAACTGCGCCGTCCTTGGCATGACTGCGCGGCCAGGACCGAACAGTCACACCGTCTTGGTCATAAACGATGCCACCTTCTTGGCGGAAATCGAACTCGTTGACCTCGATCTCATAGCCGTCACCAATTGGGAACACGTCGAAAGCTTCAAGATGCCATTTGAGCATCTGTTGCATGCCTTTAACCATTCCGGCTGTGCCAAGTTCGGGCGTCCGACCAGAGGGACCATGGATGCGCAATGGTGTATACCCTCCAGACCAGGCCCGGAACGGATAGATATAAGGAATGTCGGCGTAGTGGTCGACATGCAAATGAGAGATGAAGATATCGTTGATCAGTTGCCCCGGCACTTGCATGGCAATGATGTTGCGGACACAACCGGATCCAAAGTCAAAGAAGAACCGTTTTCCATTCCCCAACTCCACCATGATGCAAGTACCCGCCTGATCTTCACGCGGCGGATATGGTGTTGAGCCACAGAATGAGATGCGCATCTCATCTGGCCCCAACTCCTCACTAAGTGGAAAATAGTTCGCATTTGAACCAGTCATGTACTTCGTCGGACGGAAGTACTCCGGCAACGAGATGCCGCCTGCGGGCCGACCACCGTATGGGTTCTTGAGTGTTTCTCCCAAGGGGCCGTCTCCTTGGTGAGCCTCAGCACTCCCTGCCGCTAACCCAGCCGCCCCTGTCGCAGCCGCTCCAGTGGCCAAGCCCTTAAGAACACTCCGTCGCGACGGGTCTTCAATTTGATCTGACGCCTGAACCTGTTTGTCGTCTTGGTCTTTTCTATTGTCTTCCTTGGTCATGGATTGGTCCTCAGTTAGAAGTGTCTTACATATTGCGCTTCAACATGCGGCGAAGTTCATTGATGAGTTCAGATTTGATGTGGGCCCATTCGGCGCGCTCTGAGGCCGTGATCGATGCGTCTTTCGAAAATGCAGATGCTTTCTTCAGGTCTTCGATGACCTCGCCGAGTAGCGCATCCGTTTCCATGCGCCTCAACAGCACATCGGAAAGTTCTGGAATTTCTTCAATCAGGTCCAACGTCACTGGAAAAATCCCGACGCCCACTATCCATTCTCAAATCAAGATGAGTGCGGTTGACCGCAGAGGCCAAGTGAGTCACCGTGAGCTGGGGGTGAGTTGACATTGAACAAATCCAACGATTTGCTAGTAAATCAACATGTTGAACAGCCTTCTCCGGAACTCATCCGGGAAGCTCTGAGTCGAATCGTATCAAGCGACGGGTTTCAAGCTTCACCCCGACTCACGCAATTTCTCACCTATATAGTCGAGGAATCTCTATCTGGTCGAAGCACTCAGATTAGAGGCAAAGCTATCGCTGTTGAGGTCTATGGGCGGCGCATAGATGGTACTGGTGGTCAAAACCTGGTTCGCGTTGAGGCAAGGCGGCTGCGTCGCCTTTTGCATCAGTTCTACGAAGATCACTGGGACGGCAATGGAGTTCGCATTTTTGTTGACCCCGGCGGATACAAGCCGCGGTTTTCATTCGAACCTACAATCGAAGACCGCACATCAAGTGAACTGAAGAGCGACAATCCAGTTGGCCGTTGGCGTTCGCGGCAACTGCTGCATGCTGGACTGGGTGTTCTTGCATTGGTCGCTGTGCTTGGCATCTGGATGAGCCAGGATAACAGGGAGGTTGTGCCAACAACTCGATCCATCGAACAAGCAGAACGTGTGGCGCTTGGTGAACAATCATTGACACGACTCCAGGCGGTCAACCTTGCGGATCAAGCCCGCGGCATGTTTTTCCCCGTTTTTGATGTCAAGCGTCAGCAAATAGCGCTGGGAATGTTCCAGCACGCTAGGGAACTCGACCCGGCTCTGTCCGACGGCTATGCCGGATCAGCGCAGGTCTTGGCGATCCTGGCAGTGTTGTCGCCGGATGAAGCACAAAGGGATGATCTCTTCAATCAAGCCTCGGAAATGTCTGGAAAAGCGCTTGAATTATCCCCCTCTGATGCGTGGGCAAACGGCGCAAATGGTTGGGTGCTGGCTGTCAAAAACCAGCCAAACGAGGCATTGAAATACGCTAGAATGTCCGTCGAACTGGCGCCGAAGGATGGCCATATTCTCGACGTTGCAGGTATGACCGCCATCTTGGCTAACGCCCCGGAACTTGCTGCCGAGGTTAGCAACCCGGAGAGACCCAAATCAGGATCTGGTAGGTTTGGTGCGAGAAACATCTGGGGCGTTTCACAACTTATGCTCGGGAACTACGAAAGTGTTGTTGAAGCCTTTCAGGGAGCGCC
Source organism: Ruegeria atlantica (assembly GCF_013032005.1). GTDB lineage: Bacteria > Pseudomonadota > Alphaproteobacteria > Rhodobacterales > Rhodobacteraceae > Ruegeria > Ruegeria atlantica_A. The sequence continues at coordinate 161,518 of NZ_WQBE01000005.1, read as the reverse complement.
AGCTGCCGGAGCGCCAGTCAGTGCGCCTTCGCTCTTATTCCAAGCCGTTGCGTATGATCAGTTGGGAAATTCAGAAGAAGCACGACGGCTCGTCGCTGAAATGCGCAGGACATGGCCTGAGTTTCCGTCCGAGTTTCTCGCCGGCAGGATTTTCCACAACGACGTCAATACACGGAATATGATACTGGAGACGCTGAGTAGATACTGACGAAACGTATCTCGCCTATTGCCTAGAAACGAGCGTCAAAATCTATTCATATAATTTCGCTTTGAAAGCACACGGGGTTGATAAAATCGGCGATGGAGCCGGACCACGCCGTCTGTGGATTGAGCGTGGGCTTTGCAGATTTGCAAAGTCTGCTTATGCGCTATAGCCGCCGCTCGTGAGGTGCAGTGCTGCTGCCGCGGCGAACGGCAGCTTGGTGGCCTTTTGCATGTCCGTCATCGAATGATTTGGAACACGAGCGTTTCATTGGCTTAGGAAGATCATGCTCGCTGTAGTTTCAATCTAGGCCGCGTTCTGATATGGAACTCAGTGAATTCGAACGCCTGTTAAAACTGGCGTAGGTGCAATGTGGCGGCGACATTTACAGGTAAGACAACTGAAGAAAGGCAGCAGTTAAGCCACGGGATGGATCATTTGTCCAAGAATGTTACCACGGTTTCCCTTAAAGCGTCCCAATCGGTGAACTCCCGAGCACCGTCCCTTGGATCGATCTTTTGATCCTTTAAGACAACATGCTGAACGATCTCTTCTTCAAAATACCCATAGTTGTCAGGCTGCACAGCGCCCGCAACCAAAGCCGTTAGGTCAGGTTCAAAATGCGTACGCATCAGCATTTCGGTAAGATAGTCCCAGGCGTCTTCCTGGCCTCTTGCAAAAGCCGCCTTTAGGCCTATCGAAAGCACTAGCGACTTCCGGGACGCAAGCGCGTCTCTATGCGTTTCAACAAACGCTTCGAATAGCTTGGGGTGCCGGCGTTCATGGACAGGAGCCGCAAGAATGACCCTGTCCACACCTGTCAGGGACACGTGTCGTATCTGGTCTCCGGTGTTGATCAGTATTGTATCGTAGCCGGCTTTTCTTGTTACATCGTTGATAAAGCGAGCAATCTTGGCAGTCTGACCTTCAACGGTGCCGTAGGCAATCAGCACTGTCATTTCGATCCTCCCGTAAATCGATCCGAAAAGCGCGCCAACTATGCCGAAACCGTTCGCTTCAGCCCTTGATCTCAATCAAAAGTGACTGTCTTGCCAAGTTTTTTGGACGCGGGTGCGGCGTCGTTTTGTCGGCTCATGCGGTTCTGGAAAGCGCGACAGCTATCGCCAGCCAAAATCCAGTGCGTATGGTCATTGCACCGACGGTTCGCCATTCAAACGGCGTTCCAAACAGTGCCACTAATATCAGAACAGCGAACACAAATAATGTTGATAAGCCTATCACCCAGGCAATTCGAGTTGCCCAGGTTTTTGATTTAAAGAGCGCGATTGCACCAAGCAAATAGACAAATCCAGCCAGAAAATTGAACCAAAGCACGAGTGGAACTGCATCTCCAACTGCTGCTTTAGCGGCGGCACCCCCAAACAGGGCCGTTCCGCCGGAGAATATTGTCAGGAGACCGAAGAATGCCGCGGCTATTGCAGCTGGGCGAGTCCAAGGCGGAGAGGGCTGCATAGTCGTTATCCTCAGGAATTAGATTGAATGTCGTGTCGTAGGAAAGCTGCCAACTTCGCCAAAGGGATTGAAAAGCACGTCCATAATAGCAATTTTTCTCACCATTACTCTTGATCTTTATCATTGGGCCCAAATTGACACCCTTTGAACAAAGCAATGCCTGCGGGAGGCTTTTTGCAGTAAAAATACGCTGTCGCCCCTTTGGCGCGACTAGCTTGCAGCTCCAACGGTCATTAAATTTGTTCGGTTACCGTGAATCTTCTGGAAACGAACGGACGACAACGCTCGAATTTGCAGCGAAAAGTGTTGATTTGAGTCAATGCTAGTTGCTGCAAGTTCACCCATACTGACCCCTCACAAAGGAGGGTGTGCGACATGTTCAAAATAATTGTGGTTGGCTTGGATGGATCAGAGGCGTCAGAAGCAGCTCTACGCGTAGCCTGTGATATCTCAAGCAAATATGGCTCCCAAATTCACCTTGTCCATACACCTCAGCCGCAAACCGTGGCTTTCGCAATGGGCGCTGTTGCTGGCTATCACGCCGTCACGACAATGCCTTCAGACGAAGAGGTTCAGCAGGCAGCAGACAAGATCATTTCCGCGGGCAAAGAGATTGCCAAAGAATACAATCAGACAGTTTCGCAAACACATACCCAACGCGGTGATCCGGTCGACGAGATCATCGCATGCGCCGAGCAATGCAAAGCTGACCTGATTGTGACGGGCCGCCGCGGATTGGGAAGCATTGGTAGCCTGATTCAAGGGAGCACCTCTCAAGGCATCAGTCGGAATGCCACTTGTGCGGTTTTGACCGTTGCCTAAATTTCAAACTTGGTCCCAATCGGCACAAAAACGATGACGATCAATAAGCTCAGCATTGAAATCTCGTGGCAGAATTAAGTTTCGATGGCTACCCCGTGACGCTGAACTCCCTACTGTGAAAATGGAGTCAGATATCCACTGCTTCATGACGGTGGCACGAAAACGGAGGCTGAAACAGAGGTCATTGGGGCCTGTGGCGATGACCGGCAATTAAACTGTGTTAGGCGAAACGACCCGAACTGTGGTGGAACAGATGAACTTCCCGTTTTTTTACGCATTGTTTCAAGGTCAGAAGACAGGCTGTAAACTACCTGCCAACGTAGATCCGTTCTAACTCTGGAGCCCGACATGAACAACCCGTCCCTGTTCGACGCTCATAAACCCTCTGAAATTGCAACATTAGTTGAGACTGCTGGGGTCACAAAGGCAAAGTTGCCAATGGCACCCATGTTCGTTCTTGCGATGCTGGCCGGGGCATTCATAGGGTTTGGCGCAGCAGCCTATACGATGGCGGTTACTGGCGCAGACAGCGCTGCGGGGCCGATCCGCGTTCTGGGTGGCGCGGTGTTTTCCCTGGGCCTTATCCTGGTGATCGCAGGTGGTGCAGAATTATTCACCGGCAATGTTTTGATGGTGATCGCAGCGGTCGACCGCAAGATACCACTGCGACTGCTGTTTCGAAGCTGGGGCATCGTCTACGCCGGAAACTTCGTGGGCGCCCTCGGGCTTGCATTGGCCTTCTCTCTGACCGGCCTGCTCGAGGGGCCGATGGGCAATACCGCCGTGGTGATAGCCGATGCCAAAGCGGGGTTGGAACCGATGGAGGCCTTCGCCCGTGGCGCACTGTGCAACGGGTTGGTATGCCTTGCTGTTTGGCTGTCCTTTGCCGCCCGCAGCGTCGCCGGCAAGGTTCTGGCCGTTTTGTGGCCCGTCACTGCTTTTGTGTTACTGGGGCTCGAGCATTCGATTGCGAACATGTTTTTCTTTCCGCAGGGTTGGGCGGCGGGGGCAACTGTGCCGGTTTTCTCAGTGGCGACCAATCTATTGTGGGTTACTCTGGGCAACATTGTCGGCGGGGCGGGAGGAGTCGCCTTGGCCTACTGGTTTGCTTACCTTGGTGCTACTAAAGGGTAAGACCCACTTCTTCGATCACAGCGCCTGCCAGAGCAAAACGAACGGTTTCAGATGGTTTTGAAGGCGTTGTCTAATTGTGCAGCCCAGATCAAGCTTTTTCTGCACTTAGTAGTCTAGATGCCGGGAGCATGGTTGTCTTCGTGGTCGATATCGGTTGTCGCATGATGGTGCAACACGAGCGGAAGCGGCACAGGCTTGCCTAAGTCCGCTGATTGGGATGCGAGCCGGTTGATCAGTCAGATATGAGAGTTGGATGCGGAGGTAACTCACCGACCACGAGGCAGGAAGATGGCGCGTTGGCTGATGACGGTGCCGGGAATTGGGCCGTTCTTTGCCACTGCACTAGTTGCCCTCTCGTTCCCGAACTGGATTCTTCGCCAACATCTAAATTCATTGATCCTCGTCAAGATTGGAAAAGGCAAGATGTGATACAGTTGATGCCTAAAATGAGGGCTATCATGGAAGAATTAGTCGATATTGGAAGAACATTTGTTCAGGCGATGCGTAATCGCAGGGGCCTTGCAAATGTTGATGAAATGTATGCCGAAAACGCTCAATCCATAGAAGCGGTTGTGCCTCCGGTTCGGCAGTTTCGCATCACCAAAGGCCGTGATGCTATCAAAGGGAAAAGAGAGGATTGGCTGGCAGCTCATGAAATCATCGAATTTGACGTCGATGGCCCCTATGTTCATCCCCCAAACCGCTTCAGTGTGCGATATAAGGCTGACGTAAAGCAGAAGGAAACTGGGCAACGTATCACCTTGAGTGAGATTGCAGTTTATTCAGTAGCAGACGGAAAGATTGTACTGGAAGAGTTCTTCATGTTGCCGAAGTAGCAGCGGCAACCCGCAATACTGACGCAGTGTTGGTTTCATCCGCACGCTGGAAGTGTGACTTGTAAGTGCTTTGACACGATGGATGGACAATTGGGCATTTGTTTCGACCGCGTGGTGCTTGCCCATGCGCAACAATTCCGTCAGTTCGGCGCAACCGAAATCTAAAGTCACGCCGTGAAATCCGCATTGAGCCATTGATGCGGGTTAACAATCAGACTGCTGCGCCGGTTTTCTACCCGAGTTTGGCTTGAACAACCCTCTAAAGGTCTCTGTTTGATCCAAAACAAAGCGTTTTGCGGGGTTTGAGATAACGTCACCTAGTAGCTTTAACCGCGGTACGCCAGATCATGAAAAAGAATGTGCGCGCAATACTGATCGTCGTAATGCTCCTTCTCGCAGGTGCGGCGTTGTACATATTCGTTTCAGAAGACAGCAGTGAATTGCCAGTTGGATTTGTACAGGGCAATGGACGGATAGAGGCTGAACAAGTGGAAATTGCCCCCACCTTCGCAGGGCGGGTTGCACAGGTTTTGGCGGCAGAAGGTAACTTGGTTGTTGTGGGTGAACTGTTGGTCAAGATGGACACCGATGAACTGTCTGCAGCGCTTGATCGCGCCAAAGCCGAAGTAGCATTGGCGCGTCAAGCCAAGGCCGAAGCCGAGGCTGTTGTTGTCCAACGAGTAAGCCAACAGCGTCGCGCGGCGCAGGAACTGGAACGGGCAAAGGCACTGTTGGCCGGTCAAAACATTTCGATGACAGTCTTTGAAGATCGCGAAACCGCATTTCAGGTTGCCGACGCCGTTCTGGGTGCCGCCAAGGCCCGGGTTGCAACCTCGGACAGCCAGATCGCGGCTGCAGAAGCCGAAGTGCGCCGGATCGCCGCCCAGATCGAGGATGCTTCGCTTGTTGCCCCTATGCCAGGGCGCATTCTTTACAAACTGGCTGAGCCCGGTGAAGTTGTTGGCGCGGGTGAGCCGATCCTTACGCTTCTCAGCTTAGAGAACGTCTATATGGACGTGTACCTGCCCGCACGCGAAGCGGGGTTGCTGCCCATCGGGGCTGAGGCGCGCATCGTACTTGATGCCTTGCCGGATTTTGCCGTTCCTGCAACCGTCACTTTTGTATCCCCCGAAGCCCAGTTCACTCCGAAGCAGGTAGAGACATTGACCGAGCGTGAACAGTTGGTCTTTCGCGTTCGGGTTCGCATTCCTGAGGATCTGATCACAGAACGGATCGAACATGTGAAAACCGGCCTTCGCGGTATCGCTGTGATCAGGCTTTCTTCTGACAGTGTATGGCCGGAATATCTGGAAAGGCGGATTCCACCCGAACTGTTCGAATGATTTCCCAGGCGGGCCCATCTGATTTCTGCGTCAGTGGTGTCACGCATAAGTACCGCCAGCGGACAGCACTCGATAACCTGTCGCTTCACCTGCCGGTAGGTCAGCTTGTTGGGCTGATCGGGCCTGACGGGGTTGGCAAATCAACGCTTTTGGGTTTGATCACCGGCGCGAAGAAACTTCAATCCGGCACGATCAAGGTTCTTGGAGGTTCGATCGACGACCGTGCCCATCGTCACAAAATCTGCCCAGCGATCGCATTTATGCCGCAGGGGTTGGGCCGGAACCTCTATGCAGAATTGTCGGTGCGCGAGAACCTTGAGTTCTTTTCGCGTCTCTTCGGACAAGGGCAGCAGGAGCGTGACATCCGGATCGCAGCATTGCTGTCGGCAACCGGGCTTGCGCCTTTCTCTGATCGGCTGATGGGAAAACTCTCGGGCGGCATGAAGCAAAAGCTCGGGCTGTGTTGTGCACTGATCCATGACCCTAAGCTTTTGGTTCTGGATGAGCCGACCACCGGCATCGACCCACTGTCGCGGCGTCAATTCTGGGCGCTGATCGACGCGGTCCGAGAGGCTACTCCCGACCTCTCCATACTGGTTTCGACAGCCTATATGGAAGAAGCCGAACAATTCGACTTTATCGTCGCGATGGATGCCGGGCGCGTGCTTTTCCATGGTTCTCCGGCAGAATTGAAGGGGGAAGCCAGCGATCTTGAAACGTCCTACCGGCGGTTGCAGGCGCACGGAGATCCCCTGATCGCACCAAGGAAAGCGCCCACACATCACAGTGAGGCAGACCCAGTGATCACGGCACGCGGATTGACGCGGCGCTTTGGCGATTTCACGGCAGTCAATAACGTCGAATTCTCGATCAACCGTGGTGAGATTTTCGGCTTCCTCGGGTCGAACGGCTGCGGCAAGTCGACCACCATGAAAATGCTGACAGGTCTTCTGCCCGCAAGTGACGGTGAGGCGCTGTTGTTCGGAAGACCGGTTGATGCACGCGACCTGAGGATGCGTCGCGAGATTGGCTATATGAGTCAGGCATTCTCGCTTTATGGCGAGTTGACCGTTCGGCAGAATCTCCAGCTACATGCCCGCATCTTTGCGATCACGGACCGCGATAGGCGTATCGATGAACTGGCGGAACGCTTTGGCCTGATTGCACATATGGACATGCTGGCCACGGCGTTGCCACTTGGCATCAAGCAACGTCTTTCCCTGGCCGTCGCTGTGATCCACCGACCTCGCGTGCTGATCCTGGATGAGCCAACCTCGGGAGTGGACCCTGAGGCGCGCGACTCGTTTTGGGCGTTGCTGATTGAGCTTTCGAGAGATGAAGAAGTGACGATTTTCGTCTCGACCCATTTCATGGCCGAAGCAGAGCGCTGTGATCGGGTGTCGTTCATGCACGCGGGCCGTGTTCTGGCTGAGGGAACACCGGATGAGTTGATCGCCGGGGCACAGGTAGACAGTCTGGAAGAAGCATTTGTCACGGTATTGAAGGCAGCTGACCCTCCGGCACCGGTGAAAGCTCCTGAGGTATCGGTTCATGCCCTTGATGACAGCGCTGGCGGGGGTATCAGGCGCACACTGGCATACACGAAGCGTGAAACCATCGAGATTTTGCGCGACCGCGTGCGTTTGGCGTTTGCGTTCCTGGGCTCGGTGATCCTGATGCTGGTCTTTTGCTATGGGATTACGCTGGACATCGAAGAACTGGATTTCGCGGTACTGGATTTGTCACAGGGGCCAGAAAGCCGCGCCTACATTGCAGAGATTTCAGGATCGCGCTACTTCAACCCAACACAGCCACTGACGAGTATCAATGAGGGCCATGAACGGCTGGCCCGAGGAGATGCCTCGCTGGTTGTCGAACTCCCACCTGACTTTGGGCGCAAGATCCGCTCTGTTGAAGCAACGGACGTGCTTGCAATTGTGGACGGCGCAATTCCGTTCAAAGGCGAGACTGTAGAAGGCTATGTGGCGGGGCTCCACAATACCTTTTTGGCGGCAATGGCCCGCCAAAACGGTGTGCATCCGGTCGAGATCGCCCGTATCGAGCCACGCTTCAGGTACAATCAGAGTTTCGAGAGTATTGCCGCAATGGCCCCGGCCATGCCTGCGATCCTTTTGATAATGTTACCGGCAGTTCTGATGGCGGTCAGCGTCGCACGTGAAAAAGAGTTGGGAACAATCACCAATTTCTATGCAACGCCAACGACGCGGCTTGAGTTTCTGGTTGGCAAGCAAATCCCTTATATCGCAATCGCGTTCGCCAATTTCCTGCTCTTGGCTGGAATGACGGTCTTGGTTTTTGATGTACCGCTCAAAGGCAACCCGGTTCCCCTGGCGATTGGCGCGTTGCTGTATGTCTGGGCGACCACATCTTATGGGCTGCTCATTGCGACCATGACCTCAAGCCAGGTGGCCGCTACTTTCGCCACCGCGATCGCCTCGGTCGTACCTACGATTCAGTTCTCGGGCCTGCTGCAGCCGGTTTCAACGCTTGAAGGCGGCGCGCAAACAATCGGATCGCTCTGGCCGTCATCCTATTTCCTGCATCTGAATGTCGGTGCCTTCACCAAAGGGCTGGGCTGGGATGCGCTTGCCCCTGATCTTCTGGCCCTGGCCTGTTTCGGACCGGTGCTGACGTTGATCGCTGCCCTTTTACTTCGAGCGCAGGAGAAATAAATGCAACGGTTGTCCTGCATCTTCTGGCTTGGCTTGAAAGAAATGATGAGCCTTCGGCGTGATTGGGTGATGATGGCGCTGCTGGTCTGGTCATTCACGCTGGCACCCGTGATGGAGGCGACGGGGGTTTCGAACTCGGTCAACAATGCCTCCATTGCATTTGCCGATGAGGATGGCTCGCCCCTTTCACGGTCTCTTGCCACGGCATTCTTCCCTCCGGAGTTTCAACCCGTTGTCCAGATCGCACCGGGTACCGGAGCCGAAAAGATGGATGCCGGGTATTTCCTGTTTGTGGTCGCGGTGCCACCAGGGTTCGAGAAAGATGTTCGCGCCGGGCGCACGCCGGAAATTCAGGTTCTGATTGATGCGACGGCGATGGAACAGGCCGGGATTGGCGCAAACTATATCGTCAATATCCTCAGCGCCGAGATCCGTCGCTTTGCCATTGGCGCGGACCTGGCAGAGTCATTGCCCGTCGATATCATCATGCGCAGTGCGTTCAATCCCAACCGTGATACTGTTCGTTTTGCCGGCATCGTGGCGCTCATCGGCCAGATCATGTGGCTGACCACAATCCTCACCGGTGCCGCAATGATCCGCGAGCGTGAACATGGCACAATTGAACACCTGCTTGCGATGCCGCTTACCCCGTTTGACATTGCGATGGCCAAGATTTGGGCAAACGCAGCGGTGGTTCTTGTCGCGGCCGCCTTATCGCTGACCTTTGTTATGCAAGGTTTCCTAGGGATCAGTATCGCGGGGTCGAAGGTGTTGTTTTTAGTTGGCACCGCCCTCTTTCTCTTCACAGCAACCGCACTTGGGGTCTTTCTTGCAACGATTGCGCGCTCAATGGCACAGTTCGCGCTTTTGGTAATGCTGACTGTCCTTCCGATGCTGATGCTGTCAGGAGGAGAGACACCGATCGAGGGGCAGCCCGACTGGCTTCAGGTCGGAACATCGATCCTTCCGTCCCGCCATTACATGTCCGCCAGCCAATCCATCATCTTCAAGGGGGCGAGGTTTGAGACGGTCTGGCCAGAGTTCTTATGGATGGCGTTACTCGGCGCAATCCTTCTGGCGTCAAGCCTGATGCTTTTCAGACGCTCGGTGGCGCAATAGAGTCAGATCAGTTTACCCCTTGGCCTGGACGTATGACCGGTAATGCGCCTTGTTTCATTCGGAATACTGATACGGCCGGGTTGTCCTTTTGGCGCGATACCGAGGACGCTTGCTTGCGCAAGATCAAGGTAATTATACGCGTTTTTTGCAATAATACCGCCTCCCCCCAATCGCACCAAAGGAGGAGGATCAGAAAATGCTTGAAGACAAAAATACCCCGCAACTGTTTGCTGGAACACATCCGCTCTCTGATAATTTTCGACGCGAAATGGAATCCATGATGTCGCGCTTTTTCGGGGGCGCAGCGCCATTCCTGCCGCTGGAAACAGCCGCGCAACGCACGGGCTTCCCGTCGTTGGACATGACAGGTGCGATTTCGCCGGCGATTGACATCCACGAAACGGATACAGCGATCGTTCTCACGGCTGAATTGCCGGGTCTCGAAGAAGACGACGTCGAAGTCGAAATCAAAGACCGTAGATTGACGCTGCGGGGCCAGAAGAATGTTACGCATGATGACACAGGCGATCTGCGCGTTAGCGAGAGAAGCTATGGCAGTTTCACTCGGACAATGACGCTGCCTGATGCAGTCGATATCGAGGAGATTTCCGCTGCGTTCGACAAAGGTGTCCTGCACGTCACGATGCCGAAAACCGAACCTCAGGATCCCAGCCGGAAGATCAAGGTCTCATCGAAATAGGAGCAATAGAGGCGCACGCGCAACCATCATGGTCCGGGCAGCATGCGCGGACCCTTGGTGTTCTTAAAACGAGCACATTATTGCCCACCATAGCGGTTTCACCGCTGCGCATGATAATGTGCCAATAGGGTTAGAGAACTGAGATGGACAATGCGGACGCCGGACAAAAGCGATGTGGAAAGTGAAACGGGCGATGTCCGTGCATTTCTGGAGAGCTTGACGGGGCCGTCCCGCGGAACCGTTACCTGGCTTGTCGGCAACGCTTTGGTTGCTTCGGTGGGTCCTGATCGTATCCTGAAGTTCAGGCGGAAAGAGGATTTGCCCCCGCATGACGAAGACGTGGCAACCATTCAGTGGTCGCAAGGCGGTTACGCGCTAAACGCTTTGCCTGGCCGGGATATCTGGGTCAATGGTCAAAAAACTGCTTCGGCAGTTCTTGGGCATGGCGACATGATTGAGTTCGGTGCAGAGGGGCCCATGTCACGCTACAGGGTGTGTGACCACTCATTCCCTGCACATCACACGGTCGAAGACATAATAAGTGACGCATATGTGTATGCGCGCTCCAGCCGACGACCCTTTGCCAGAAAAATGTCCGGTGCGCTGCGCGAAGGCGGGCGTCGGCTGACATCACAAACCACGGTTTTGTTCAGGGTTACCGTTATCGGTGTGCTTCTTCTGATCTTTGCCTTTGGTTATTTGCTTTTTCAGAACGACCGGAAGCTGGCGGACAGCCTTAAACAGGAGTCTCTCAAGATCGAGGCGGTTGCTGTCATGCTTACGCAAACGCGAGAAGATGCACTGACGGCGGATGATCTGGTCGCGCTCAGAGAAGCGTTTGACAACCAGGTGATTTCCACCGAGCAGCGCCTTGGCACTTTGGAAGAACGCGCTGGTGCGTCAAGGCGAGTTATCACAGCCTCGACGCGATCTATTGCCTTTATCCAGGGTGCTTACGGATTGCGACAGACCGAAAGCGGCAAATTGCTGCGGCATGTGCTTGGCCCGGACGGGGAGAAACTAAAAACTCCATTCGGAAAACCATGGATTGAGCCAGATGCGGAAGGCGCGCCGGCAGAATTTCAGTTCACCGGAACCGGGTTTCTATTGCAGGACACCTCTCTTTTGGTGACCAACCGTCATGTCGCCTTGCCCTGGACGACCGGGGATCGGGCGCAGGCCCTGAAGGCAGCAGGGCTTGAAGCCGAGATACTTAGCCTGCTGGCTTATCTTCCAGAACAATCCAAGCCAATGGAAGCGGTATTGCTTAGGGCAAGCAAAACGGCCGATCTGGCGCTTCTGTCCGTTGATGCGAACCGTGTTCAAGGGCTTGGACTCTCACTGGCACCTCACCCGACGCGAGCAGGTGAAGAAGTTTTCTTGCTTGGATTTCCGACTGGCCTTAAGGCCTTGATTGTGCAGGCTGGGCCGGATTTTCTGAAAACGCTTGAGAGAGACGGCGCTGTCGATTTCTGGACTATTGCAAAACACCTTTCAGAGCAGAACAAGATCAGGCCTCTGGCCAGCCGGGGGATCGTCGCCCAGACCAGTCCCGGTGCAGTCGTTTATGATGCTGAAACCACAACCGGCGGAAGCGGCGGACCTGCCCTTAACCGAAACGGCGAGGTGGTTGCTATCAATGCCGCGATCTTACCCGAATTTGGCGGCTCGAATATTGGCGTTCCGGTGTCACACCTCAAGATACTTCTCGATGAAAGCGATTGATCCGCATATTCAATCGCGCGTCTGATAAGGCGAGTTTTGCACCAGAAAAACCACAGCCAGTGGGATGATGACAGAGATCAAGCCCACGGTAATCAGCAAGTTCCCCAAGTGGCTATAGTCAGCGACGGAGGCAACGGTACCCGTTCTGGGATCGGTAACCGCGCGGGTAACGGTAAAGATCTGATTCAGGTATTTTGTACCGAGACTGCTTGCTGACAATGCCATGTTGGTGAACGAAGCCATGACCGCAAAAAAGGTAGCCTTCAGATGTGTTGGGGCGTTGCGCGCGATCCAAGCCAACATTGGGACCATCGCGATCTGACCCAGCGGTGACTCAACGGCTGTGTCAAGAATGGCGATAAACCTTGCATCCACGACCCCACCTGTGCGCGCGGCCGTCCATTCATGCACCCCGTAGTACAAGGCAAGGTTTGGCAGGGACAGCACTCCGGCTGCAATCGTGAGTAACACTACAACCTGCGCAATCGAACGACTTGCCATAAACGGCCTGAGGATAATCAGGCCAAGCAAAGCAAGTAGTGAGGTCAGAAGCGCTAGAATGGCCAGGAACTGTTCGTCAAACCCAAGCTCGTCGATCTCGAACCAGGTCAGGCCCGGTCCTGGCAAGGGAACTGCTCGAAAAACGAAAATGATAGTTGCTGTCCCGATCAGAACTTTGGCCTGTTTCGACTCTAGCTCTCTCAGCAAACGCGACATGAGGTAGAGAATGACCGTGAGCGACACCGCAAAAACGGTCTCTTGCGCGAAGGCAAAATTTGCGGTTCCCAACACTATGCTGAGAACAACAAACGCAAGTCCGCCCAGCAGGATCGGCCACCTGACTTCGGTGGTTTGATCTGGTCTGTGCAGAAGGTGTCCTCGACGAACGAGGCGACGCTGTATCAGAGCGTGAAGAACCACTCCACTGACAGACAATAGTGGGATAGCCAGGGCAATGAGATAGACCCGACCGTAGAGAACCAAACGATCGGCTTGTTCCAGATTTTCCGCCCCCGAAAAAATCCAGATGTTAACCGCGGCGACCCCTGCAAACCCGGATATGATCGCAATCCTGCCGAGGGTCTGCATGGTGGTGTGCCGGGCACGAACTTCGTCCTGAATAAACGCGCGTCCGTCTCGGTCCGATTGCGGCACTGCTTCGACTGTCATGGCGTCAGCAACGACATCCTGAATGGCATAACCTGAAGGAGCCAACATCAAGGCAACGACGTACCAATCCTCAAGTGGCATAATGCCGGCCATTTGGTCAGGCGCAGCCACAAGCCTGTACATGATGAGCAATGACGCCGTGATAAAGGATGCGCCAACGGCAATCAGTAGGGATTTCCAGCGCCAGAACAGGTCAACCAGATGACCCAGCGGCATTTTTAGAATCCATGGCAACCCGGCCCAGAATGCCAATCCCGCAACAAAAGCTGCGGATAAATTCAGATAGTCCTTAAGAAAAAACGCGCCGACGACGGATGTTAGCCCCGAAACCCCAGCCGCAAAGTAAACCATCAATGGTGGCAGGTAAGACCATTGCAATTGCGCGATCAGATCGACGAAAGTCCGGTGCCACCAGCCTGAAATCCGCCTTCCAAATGTTGATCGGTCAGTGTTCATGCGTCAGTCGGACCCCGTTCTGGTGACCCTGTGCTGTCGGTTTTCCTCTCAGAGAAATCCGGCACCAAAAAGCAGAGCGCTGGTCAGCACCCCAAGGATTGGTACAACAAGAGGTACGCGGAAATGTTCCCGAGTTGTCCCTGGCCGGGACTTCAGCAATATCAGCGAGATGTTGACCAAAACAAACACTCCCAAAACGATCTGGGATGTGCGTTCCGCTAGTATGCCGATTGGCAAAGTTTGCGTCAGCAGAAGAATTATCGCAACTACCAACAGGGTTGCGACGACCGGTGTTTGGGTAACCTGCGGGACAGTCGCCAGTATTTTCGGAAGATGATCCCGGTCGGCAAGACCATAGATCACCCGCGACGCCATAATCATCTGGATCAAGACGCCATTGACTGTTGCAACGACCGCGACTGCGGCGAACCCTTGTTTGATTACTTCGGGTGCGTCGAAGAAAACCAGCGTGAGTGGGGCGGCCGAGGTCGACAAGGTATCGATAGGAACAACGAGCAGGACCGTGATCGAGGTCGCTAGATACAAACCCGTAGCCAGAACGAGCGTCAAAAGGATAGCCTTTGGAATTGTGTGGGTTGGGTCTTTTACCTCTTCCGCGACGTTTGCCATGTCCTCAAAGCCGACAAAGGCAAAAAAAGCCAGCAGAGATGCCGCCATAATACCGCGCCAGGTACTGAGCTCGAGCCCCGGAATCATCTCACTAATTTCATGGCCTTGCGGTTCCTGCACAGACATGCCCCAGCCAATTACAAAAAGAAGCCCCGCGATCTCGATGACCGTGATCACGGCTGCCACAAATACCGATTGTGTAATGCCCCAGATTGCAATCAGCCCCATGACCGACACAACGCCGATCGTAAGCAATGCGGTGCCAAGCCCCGTCAGGGTGTGAAGGTATGAGGCCGCCCCAATCGCAACAGCGGAGGCTGAAATAATCCCAGACGCAGCAACGGCAAGACCGATTAGAACCGCCATCCAGCCCCTTTGAAATCCCGCTTCAACGTATGCCGCTTCACCCGCGCTTACGGGATAGCGTGTCGCGAGTTCGGCGTACGACAAAGCCGTCAGCGAAACGACGAGCGCTGCAACAAGAAACGAAACTGCAGCATAAGGGCCCGCGGCCTCGGCGGTTGCGCCGACGAGCACATAAATTCCCGCACCGACGGTAACACCGAGCCCATATAATGTAAGCAACGGGGTGGTGAGAGAACGTCGGAGTTTAGGGGACGGTGGATCAACTGTATGCATTCACCTCACTCCTTGATGGGCAATTGCCGGGTTACCGAAGCTGTGCCGCAAACAAGCACCCCGATGATAAACCAAGGGCTCATCGCCGCTCATACCGAGCTTCTTCTGAAACATTCATACTTTGATATGTAATTCTTTATTTGGCATTGATCTATATCATCAGGCGCTAAGACTGATCAGAGAGGCAGATCCGAATGCTGCGACCGTCGTTTCGTGATGGTTTTTCCCAGCTGGTACTCAAAGGTTGAATATGAGCGAGATCAATGAAGCATTCATTCGATATCGCGTATTTTCAACTCGAAATGCTGATCTCGGAGGAGGAACAGATGCTAGTTTGTCGCGGACTTCTTTTGTCAATATTTGCTGCAAGTGCTGCACTGGCGCAGGATATTGACCTTCAAAATGGGCACGATCTCTACAGAACTTATTGTTGGCAATGCCATGGATTCGAGGCCACAGGAGATGGTCCAATGGCGGAGATGCTGGCGATAAGGACACCTGATCTGACGAGGCTCGCGGCCCAAAACGACGGTGTTTTTCCGATTGAGGCGGTGGCGCGTCAAATTGATGGTCGCGCACCATTGCTCGCGCATGGTGGAGAAATGCCCATTTTTGGACCAGCTTTGGATTCGGATCAAAAAGTTGCGCTGACGATGCCTGACGGCCAACCGATGTTCGCAGGTGTGCCGTTGGCGAATGTGATTGCGTATCTTGAGGCTATACAGACCGAATAGGTTGGCACAAAGTCCACCCTTGGATTGCAGGACACCACTACCACGTTTGCCGGCGGTGGTTGATTTACATTAAGGCAAGTTTCCACGATCTCAGTTAATATTCAGCATTTAGAGATGAGGAGGAATCTCCGATGCCTGAAGAGAAGCCAAAATCAAGTTACTCCAACGCACTTGTAGATATTTTCAAGCAGATGCAGCCGACTACTACAGCCAATCCGTTTCTGGGCGCTCAGCTTGAGCAATTTTGGGACACGCAGGAGAAGTCACTGAAAGAGGCAGAGGCCTTTGCTCAACATTGGTTTGAGAGGCGTCACGAGGCTGTGCGAACCGCGCTGGAAGCTGCGCGCTCGGCGTCTGCTGCAGACCCGACTGATCCGGCGAAAGCGCTGCAATCCATAGCAGAGTGGCAGAAGCATTCAGCCGAACGCCTTGTGGCTGACGCTCAGGAATGGTTCGAAACAGTTGCCCGATGTGCAGCATATGCAGCGGAAACCGAAGTCGAAGCTGTGGAAAAGACAATGGATGATGTTGCAAGCACAGCTAAGAAGGCGGGTAAATCTCCGAAATCCGATCCGGTATAGAGAGCCGTATCACCGCAGAGGTCGGAACGATCGCAGCTGGAGCAATGGAAGGTAGCTCATATGTATAAAAACATTCTGGTACCAGTCGCACTGGACAAAGATCACGATACACAGGCCTCATTTGAAGCTGCTCGTTTGCTGGCGAATGCCGATGCGGAATTCACAGTGCTTCATGTGCAGGAACCGATCCCTGCATATGTGGCATCTCAGATACCCGAGGAAGTTCTGGCAAATACGCGAAAAGAACTTCAGGAAAGCTTACATCGGAATGCTGCGGAGCTATCGGGTGCGAAACCGCACCTTGTCTCGGGGAGTGCTGGCCGCGCGATCGTTGACTTCGCAAATGAAAATGACATCGATTGCATAGTGCTGGCCTCACACAAGCCGGGGATCGAGAACATTTTTATTGGGTCAACTGCAAACCGGGTCGTTCACCACGCCAATTGTTCTGTCCACGTGATCCGCTGAACCGGTTTCTGGTAAGTGCCGCACGTCGATTAAGCGTTGTGGATGAGTCGATTTTCCAGACCCGAGTTGTTTTACGATCGTCACACGCTGCATGACCATATGGAAATGGATGGCGTCGACCGGCTCAATGAGCGGGTCCGACCGAATGGACTGCGAAAGTTGAATTCGGGGGAATGGCAAAGCCATGTGCAAACACTTACTATTTCAGCGGGTAGATCCAAACGCCGATCTTTGCGCGTCGTCCCCTCAAATCTTGCACTCCGGCGGATACCAACCTCTTAACTAAGGATTGCCCAGCCTTGTCCGTCGGACTTATTGCCTCGATCAACAAATCGCTAACCACCAAAGAAGATTTTAGGTTCCGCGACAACTACTCCAGCCTGCTTGCAACGTTCACGGTATCGCCGATGACACTGTATTCAAGACGGCGCCGGTTTCCGATGTCACCAGAAATTACAGGACCGAAGTGGATGCCAATTCCGATGCGTACCGGAGGAAGCCCTTCAGCATTCCTGTCACGATTCCAGATGCTCAATACCTCAAGCATGTCAAAGGCGCATTGAAGTGCGTTACTGGCGTCGTTCTCACTGGGCTCTGGTGTCCCGAAGGTCCCCATCAACCCGTCGCCCAGATATTTGTCCAGTGTGCCTTCGTTCTCGAAAACTGCCTTGCCCAACCTGTCATGATACCCGCGCAAGAAATCAACGACATCGCCGGGGGCGTCGCTCTCGCACATGGTGGTAAACCCAGTTTCACCAAGTCGCATCCGCGAAGCTTGCTATCAATCGCCACGTTGAACAATGTAAGATCGCGCAGGTTGCCCGCCAATTCGAGCCGCGCTCGGATCGCCCAGACCTGTTTCGGCAACAGCGGTCGTTTCTGGCCAATGAACCGGCCCTTGTTCCAGGCTCTTCGTTTAGGGGTGACAGCGGGAAGTTGAATTCTTGGCATGTTGGGCCCTCCAATCCTCCCGCCAGGCCCAGACATCAGCACTGCGCTGACACCTGAACTTTACAGTTGGTTTGAATGGCCGTTGTCCGATTGCTTGTTCTTCGGGAAACACTGCGGGTGCATTGAGCTGGTCTGAGCCCCAGTCTTCCAGATGCTGCTTAACGCTTGAAGAGGCGCTAAACGCAGAGTTCGTACATTTTCCTACAAAGGCTAATTCAAGTGGGTCAGTCTTTGCGGTTTTCGTTGCTTCAACAGCGCAATATTGATCCCGACGGTTTAACTCAGCAAATCGTTTGGTTCGGCAAGAAATCTCATGCTGTAATCATTGAAGACCCGACAACATCATGTCGAAGATGTTGCCGGGTCGCTTTTGACCCTCTGCGGATATTTATTGAAGCTTGATGTTCAAAATCACGCTCGTCGCCTTACAACAGGAACCCTCCACCTGCTTGTACAGACTGGCCTGTGATCCACCCGGCACGGTTATCGGCAAGCAAAAGAACCGCGTTTGCGATGTCTTCAGGTTCACCGATGCGACCCATCGGTGTTTGAGCGATAATCATTCCTAGCATTTGTTCATTTGACTTTACGTCTGCCGTTATTTCCGTGTCTGTAAGTCCGGGTGCGACCGCATTGACCCGGATGCCCATTGGACCGAGTTCCGCAGCAATGAGTCTGGTTGCGTGGTCCACAGCTGCCTTTGACGATGCGTAAACCGCAGCACCAGGCATCATTCCGCGCGCGACTACCGAAGAAATATTGATGATTGCCCCCTTACTGATGGCAAGATGGGGGGTTGCCTCGCGGGCAAAAGCCAGCGGTCCAAACACGTTGGTTCGGTAAATGCTTTCGATATCCTGGTCACTGGTTTCAGACAGTGGACCCATCTTTCCTGTTCCAGCATTGTTGACCAAAACATCCAGCCGGCCAAATTTGCGGATGGTCTCCTCGATAATTCGGGCCGGTTCGCCATTTTTGCTGACATCCCCAACAATGGCGTAGGCTTGCGGCCCAAGTTTCTGAGTTGCTGCTTCAAGAACGGATTGTCTGCGACCGGTAATAACCACCTTCGCCCCATTGGCAATAAAGGCAGATGCCGTGGCTTTCCCAATTCCCGTACCACCACCGGTGATAAGGACCACTTTGTTTTCGAGGTTTTCCATTTGCTTCTCCTGATTTTTAGCGAGGGGTATGTGCCTATCCAGCCAACTTGGCTTCGGGCTGTTGTCCCGTCAGATGCGCAATCAACGCCGGAACGCTTGCTCCGATCC
Source organism: Ruegeria atlantica (assembly GCF_013032005.1). GTDB lineage: Bacteria > Pseudomonadota > Alphaproteobacteria > Rhodobacterales > Rhodobacteraceae > Ruegeria > Ruegeria atlantica_A. The sequence continues at coordinate 142,571 of NZ_WQBE01000005.1, read as the reverse complement.
TGATCTGGTCCTGGCTCATCGCACTGTGGAGTACGAATGGCGGCAGATAGGTCATGCCAGTTATAAGTGCCGTCTGTCGAAACGGAGTCAGAAACTCGGACATGGAAAAATTGTTGAATGCACCAGTCCGGTAGCTTTCGACCGGTCCACCAGTGGAAACGGCAAGCACGAGCTCTTTTCCGTTTAGTTGGTTGCCACCGGGGCCATAGGCAAACCCGGCAAGCAACACCTGATCAAGCCACGCCTTGAGTACGGGCGGGGAGGAGTACCAGTAGAACGGAAACTGCAACACGACACGGTCAGCATTCCGAAGCAGGGCCTGTTCGACCTCCGGATCAAATTTCATCTCCCGCCCGCCGACGGCCATCAGGTCACGGGTTGTGATGCCTGCCACATCTGACAGGGCGTCAAACCACACTCGGTTGACCAATGAGGCTTTGAGGTTTGGATGAGCGGTCAAAACGAGAATGTTCATTGGTGATTTGTCTCTGCCGTCCGGGGAGTTGCGTTTACTTGTTGGCCAAATCTATATACTCCATCACAGACAACAATATGCCTGTTAACCATCTCTATGGTGTAGGAGATGCACCAATGCGCCTGCCTCTTTCCACTCTCGAAGTGTTCAATGCGATTGCTCAACACGGCAGCCTGAGTGCTGCTGCACAAAAGCTGGGGCTCAAACGGTCCACAGTAAGTCATCAGCTAAAGAACCTAGAAGACAGACTTGGAACTGCACTGTTCATCCGGACGACGCGGTCAATCAATCTGACAGAAGCCGGGCGTGCTCTGGCGAGAAGCTCAGGCCCGGCATTTGATCAACTTGCCGACGGGCTTGAAAGCGCACTTACAGCAGGCCATTCAGCCCGCGGTACGTTGAAGCTCGCGATTTCCGAGATCGCCTACCATCTGGTCGTTCGCGAAGCGCTGGTCTCATTCCAGGAGCTATACCCCGAGATCGAGGTTGAGCTGCTGCTAACCGATGCTTTGTCGGATGTGCTTGGCGAGGGCTTCCATGCTGGTTTTCGTATGGGTGGCATGATTGCGCAGGATATGATTGCCATCTGCTTAACAAGTCCATTGCAAACAGCTGTGGTGGCAAGCCCGAAGTATCTTGCGGAGAATGGCACCCCAGAAAACCCAAGGGATTTGTTGGAACATAATTGTCTGCGCTACCGCTTCCAAAGCTCCGGCCAATTCGCCCCCTGGACATTCACCGGCCCTGAAGGTGACTACGCCGTCGAAGTGGGCGGTAGCCTGATTGCAAACTCTTCGCCGGTCACGGTTGAAATGGCGGCCCGCGGGCTGGGAATAGCTTATACGTTTCGCGACACGTGTCTGGAATCACTGGCATCCGGTTTAGTCGAAGAAGTCTTAGTCCAAAACAGGGTTTCCATCCCCGGCATCAATATCTTTTTCCCGCGGGAATACCGTTCGATGACACCACTGCGCCTCTTTATTCAACACCTGAAAAAGAACCGCGTTGGTGCTTAATCAAAAGGGCGCTATTGAGCTCACTCCAATGTCGTCTGAATTAGCACTAAGTCCGCGACCTGTGAGTTGGCGCATCCATTGTCGCCGCGCTGCGCAGGAACGACCGGTTCTTCAGACGCGTTGCTGTGCACAAGATGATGCGCACGCGGCAAAGTCTGTGCTGCGAGCGTACGCAGCGAGAAAACCAAATTCACAGGATGGGCTCAGTGCAGTCGTTCTCCGCGCCTTAAATGAAGGACTGCTTTTTATTTGTTTGGTTAGAAAATCTCGGATTCTGGAGTCTCAAAAATTGAAAACTCTAAGTAGCTGATTTTGTTGGAACCGCAGTCTCACCACTAAGGTGATCCGACAAGAATTGTCGGAGTACGTAAATAATGGGACTGAATTAATGAGACTCGCCTGCCATTGAATTCAACACCTTATGATTTCTGCGCTTTTAGAGTGTTTCGACGGTTCAAGCGCTTCAAGTCGACGTGAAACAGTAAGCCAATGTGCCTCTTCGCAACCTGGAAACCGGCGCAGTGTGTGTTACTTGGGCGTGATTGATCAGCAGAATACCCTGCCTCAGCGTTCGGCCCAGAGCCGACCTCCAGCCGCCAACCGAGATGCTGCGGTCGCAGCTCGCTTTGCCGCCATTCGCTGCACTAGCGAGAAAGGAGGCTTGTCGAACTCTCGAACTGCGGGCACTGCTGCCACTGGTATTATCTGATGAACATTCATTTAGGTAAGGATGGGCCGCGCAGCGAATTGGCGATAACTATAACTGTTACTCGGCAAGAAGATACAACTTCAATTGCAGGCGCCCCCAGGACGTCACAAAATCACTAAGGACCTTAGGCATCTCATCGGGAAGATTGTTGGCCTCCCCAGGTTCGGTTTCGATCTCAAATAAAGGTCGTATTTGAATGAAATGTTAAATTACGCTCCTTCGCGCCAAATTCTCTGTTTTTGTCGCTCTGAAAGGTTTGTTCTCACACAAAAAAGTGCATCCATCGAAATGAGAAAGTAGCAAGTAAGGGCGACTTGCAACAATAGGTTTGCCATGAAGCTCTAGAACCATCACCTTAATCAGCCAATTATGCCTGGTACCAACTTGACAGCTATCCGACATGTCGCTCTGATGAAGAGGGAGAGTATTGGGGTAGAGCTCAACATGCGTGAATTTTATAGCGGTTTTCCGCGCGAATGCGGGATGTTAGTTCTTAGTCGCTCGGAGAAGTTTTCGCTCTACGCTGGCTCACATGACAAATCACATTATGTAAAGGCGGCTTCGTGACAGGTGTGATGAAGGCCTATGTCAGATTTGTGGACCGTGCCAACAGGACGATTGGGCGGGTCATCATGTATGGCATTTTTCTTATGATGGCGATCCTGCTGTATTCCTCTGTGTCCAAGACCTTCTTTGTCCCCTCGCTCTGGACCCTTGAAATGGCACAGTTTGCCATGGTCGCTTACTACATTCTTGGCGGTCCTTATGCGATGCAGATGGGTGCGAATGTCCGGATGGACCTGCTGTATGGAGAATGGACAGACCGCCGAAAAAGCCAGGTTGACGTGCTGACGGTGCTTTTTCTGATCGTGTATCTGGCCTTTTTATTGTGGGGAGGTTGGGACAGTTTGATGTATTCGTTCCAATATGGCGGCGAGAGGTCCTCGTCCGCGTGGCGCCCCTATATCTGGCCCATCAAAACGATCATGGTGGTTGGCATTCTGCTGATGCTGTTGCAGTCAATCTCGGAACTGTTCAAAGACATCTTGCGGTTGCGAGGACATGATATGGGTCCGAAAGATGATGAGCCGGTGCATATGGCCCCCGAAGACCTTGAAGGGGGACACCGCGGGTGAGCTATGAATTGATAGCCGCGCTCATGTTCTCGACCATGATGCTGATGCTGTTAACCGGGCAGCGTGTATTCGGGGCTATCGGGTTCGTAGCAGTGATTGCCGCCTTTTTCCTGTGGGGCGACAGGGGGGGCTATGATCTGGGGTTTGCGGCAGCGATCAAGGTCATGCGCTGGTACCCCCTGCTTACGCTGCCGATGTTCATTTTCATGGGATACGTTTTGTCGGAATCCCGGATCGCGGATGACCTGTATCGTATGTTCCATGTCTGGATGGGCGGTCTTTCCGGCGGGCTGGCTATAGGCACAATCGGTCTGATGGTTCTGATCTCAGCCATGAACGGATTGTCCGTTGCAGGTATGGCGATTGGAGCGACAATTGCTTTGCCCGAATTGCTGCGCCGGAACTATGACAAGCGTATGGTGACGGGGGTCATACAGGCTGGTTCATCCTTGGGAATTCTCGTGCCGCCTTCCGTTGTGTTGGTCCTTTACGCCATGATTGCCCGTCAACCGGTCGGGCAGCTTTGGCTGGCAGGCGTTATTCCCGGTTTGATGATGGCCACGCTGTTCATCATCTACATCGCCATCCGCTGTCGCCTGAACCCATCGCTCGGCCCTGTGATGAGCGCCGAAGAACGCGCGCAGGTCACCTGGAGCGAAAAACTCCGCCTGCTGGGGGCTGGTCTGCTGCCCATAGGCATCTTTGCGGTGATGATGGTGCCCTTCGTGAATGGCTGGACCTCACTGGTCGAAAGCTCGGCCTTGGGGGCAATCGCGGCCTTGATGGCGGCGGTTCTGAAACGCCGCATGACGTGGCAGGTTTTTGAGACCTCGATCAAACAGACGCTTGGAATAACCTGCATGTTTATGTGGATCATCCTTGCGGCCCTGGCCTTCGGCGCGGTTTTTGACGGGCTGGGCGCGGTCAAGGCGATCGAAAACCTGTTTACGGTGCAGCTGGGCCTGAACCCGTGGATCATCCTGATCCTGATGCAGCTCAGCTTTCTGGTTATGGGTACGTTTCTGGATGACACCGCCATGCTGGTCATCGTAGCTCCGTTATACGTGCCGCTGGTCGGTGCGCTGGGGTTTGATCTGATATGGTACGGTGTCCTCTACACGATCACATGTCAGATCGCCTATATGACTCCGCCTTTTGGGTACAACCTGTTTTTGATGCGGGCCATGGCCCCACCAGAGGTGACGATTGGAGATATTTACAGGTCCATCATACCGTTTGTGGCAGTGATGGCATTGGCTTTGGGATTGGTGATGGCCTTCCCAGACATCGCATTGTGGCTTCCGGGCATCGTCTACGGAAACTGAGCACGTAAAGAACGAGAAACCGGGTTAACCGGATCAAGTTCAATGAAAAGCACAGGAGAGGAAGACCATGACTACAAGACGTAGATTTTTGCGGACCGCCGCTTTGGCCGCGCCCGCGACGCTTGCTGCACCGGCTATTGTAAAGGCGCAGGCCCCCATCAAATGGCGGTTCCAGACCTATGCCGGAGGCGCGTTGGGCGAGCATGTGACCAAGCCTGCAATTGACTACATCAACGCCAATGCCAACGGTGAGCTGGAAATCGAGCTGTTCTTCGCAGATCAGATTGTGCCCACGGGCGAGCTGTTCCAAGCGCTTCAGCGCGGAACAATCGACGGGGTTCATTCGGACGATGACTCGATGGCGTCACCGACACCGCTTCGCGTCTTTGGCGGGTACTTCCCCTTCGCGACAAAGCACATTCTCGACGTGCCGGTTTTGTTCAATCAATACGGGTTGGCGGACATTTGGCGCGACGAGTATGCCAAAGTTGGCGTTCAGTGGTTGTCTGCTGCCGGGCAGGACCCGTGCAACTTCAACACAAAGAAGGAAATTACATCGGTTGCTGATCTGGATGGGCTAAAACTATACACCTTCCCAACGGCTGGTCGGTTCCTCGCCAAGTTTGGCGTCGTGCCGGTGAACATTCCCTACGAAGACGCGGAAGTCGCCGTACAGACCGGAGAGCTTGACGGCATGGCGTGGTCGGGCATTACCGAGGATTACACGGTTGGTTGGGCTGATGTGACGGACTATTTCCTGACCAACAACATCTCGGGTGCGTGGATCGGATCTTGGTTTGCAAACCAAGAGCGTTGGGCTGAATTACCAGATCACCTGAAATCCGTCGTGATGGCAGGTATCGAAGCAGGTCACACCTATCGCAATCAATGGTATTGGGGCGGAGAAGCGGCACTGCGCGCAAATGGCGATAAGCTGGAATTGCGATCAGTGCCTGCGTCCGAATGGGCCGAGGTCGAGAATGCAGCCAAAGAGTTCTGGGAAGAAATTGCCCAGGAAGGCGAAGTGCATGAGAAAATCGTTGGAATTTTCCGAGAATACAACAGTGTGATCAACCAAGCCGGTGCGCCGTACAACTTTGAGTGATACGTTAGAAGTGGCCTCTGACAGGGGCCACTTCTAATTCCCTTTTTTAGTATTGTGGCAGCCAGATTAAATCTCGGAGCATTTTCTAACTGAAGGCGTTGCCATGCAAGTTGCAATCAGTGTCAGTCGGGCCAGTAGAATTGTCTAAAATGCCGCGCCGAGTTTTCACCACTCGGCGAGAGTGCGGTAGTTAGTGCCTGACCATCGGTCAATGGTGATGCGACTGTGAGGCACCCGTTTCCCAAAAGACCTGTTCAGAAAACCTTAGTATAGCGAGCCGTTTTCCAAGTACGGTGATCTGATTGGTCGCCCCGTTGGCATTTCGGCGAGACAAAACCGCGCCGTTGTTTGCAATTGGTTATTTGTGAGGAGTTCAGCATGACGGACATTTCAGTAATAGGTCTTGGGTCCATGGGTACAGCGCTTGCCCGAGCTCAAATGAAAGCAGGCCGATCTGTAACTGTTTGGAATAGGACACCCGAGAAAGCTAGCGCTCTTGGTTCCGAAGGAGCAACTGTGGCGGCCACTGTTTCTGAGGCGATATCTGCCAGTCCTGTAACGATTACCTGCGTAAAATCACACCCGCAGACAATAGAACTCTTGTCCAATGCGGCTAATTCGCTGCCCAACAAGACCATAATCGAACTCTCAACTGGAGGCGCAGAGGATGCTGAAGACTTAGCGCAACTCGTGGAAAACGCTGGCGCCTCGTGGATGGTTGGCATCATCAATGCTTATCCGCATATGATCGGAGATAAGGATACCGTCCTGTCGGTCGTTGGAACCGAAGAACAGTGGAAGATCCACGGTCCAATCATTAGAAATTTGGGCGGAAGCTCTGTCCATGTGGGTGGCCAAGCTGGAATGCTGGCTGCACTCTTTGCGGGACTTTTTACGGTTCGCCAAGGTTTCATGTGGGGAATGATTTACGGAGCGCTGGCAGCGAAGAAAGCAGGTATCCCCATGCAAACCTTCTCAGATCTTGTGCCCATATCTATGGGAATGATGAAACCTTATTACGACTACTTTGCCGCGACAGCGCCTCAAGCCACCTATGACAACCCACCAGCCTCGATGAGTACTTACGCCGCAGCTTTGGAAGATGTTCTCGCTAGTTTTGAGGCTCTTGGCGCCCGGGATGAATTGCCCCGACTGTTTGTTGAGATGGCGCAATTGGGTATGGATCAAGGGCTTGAAGACAAGGCTCTCACTGCGATAATAGACGTCCTTGCGCAAAAGCATTAATTATCACAACGATAGAGCAAACCGCGATTTCTGCTTTGGGCTCCAAGCCGATCTTGGAGGCGGTGCAGCATCCTGTTATCGTCCCTCGTCATCGTCGGGTTGTCGTTGTGGGCGTGTATAGCGGAGCGGAGGATCAGTTATGGAAACCCAGACTTACCTGCCATTCGCGCTCTTTGCCCGGCCTGGAACAACGGCCGGATCGTCGGCCAGAAGCGACAATTGAAACCAAAGCACGTCTGGGTAAACCGCACTGCGGACAAAGCGGCCTTTGGTTCTCCAAACTAATCGGACATTTTTGGTTTTAGACTAGGCGGTTGTGTAGAGTGACAGGACTACTTGTCTTCTCTTCCGTAAGCACAATATCTCAATTGGCACCCTCATTGGATGCTGAGGAGGCCGCTACCAATCGAATTTCTATCATATCTTTAGGTCCAGGCGCGGCTTCCAAAAAGGGCGGAAGAGTTCAATCTTGGGGCATCGGTTCATCACGACTTTAAGGCCCGCCGCTTCAGCGAGTTGCGCTGCTTGGTCGTCGTACACACCGATTTGACCCCAAAGAACTTTTGCCCCGATAGCGATAGCCTTCTCGGCAAAGCCATACAACTCTTCCTTTGGGCGGAAGACATCAACCATATCAACATGTTTGTCGATCTCTTCTAGCGAGTGGTAGACCTTGAGTCCTCTAATTTCCGAAACATTCGGGTTAGGATTCACCGGTACAATATCATAGCCGATTTCACTGAGCTGTCGCAGAACGCCATAACTGAATTTTGTTTTGTCCGCACTAGCCCCCACCATTGCAATGGTTTTGACCGACTGCAGGATGTCGGCTAGGTACTTGGGGTCGTAATCGTAGATGCGATCAATATCTGCTTCGGGCATCGGTTAACCTTCCTTCGGCGTCGCAATGTCAGCCTTGAGTTCGTGGGGTTTGAGTGGGTCGAGAAACGGATTGCGGTACAGCTTGTCATGGCTCTCGACCCCTATCTCAAGCGTGATGTCGGATGTTGGACGTGCCACGCAAAGGATCACATATCCGTTCGCGATTTGCCGATTATTCAGCGCAACCTGTCGGCGTTGATCGATCGCGCCAGTCTTTAGTTTTGCCGCGCAGGTAATGCAGCCGCCATACTTGCACCCAAAAGGCAAGTCGACGCCCTGTTCTCTCAGCGTTTCCAGAAGTGGACGCCGCGCATCCACACAGTATTGCGCGCCATCTCTGTTCGCGATCGTCACGGTATACATAGTCATAGCCAGATGTCGCTTGTGCAATCACCGCCCGGATACCGGCTCTCGTGACAGCGCGATGGACCATTCGGTTCTTTGCCAAAGTCCACAATGAAATCCTCGTTGATCTTCATGCCACCGTTTTCAGGGTCGCAATCGATCATCACCATAACCCCGCCCTTTTCGCGGATCTCGGGATAGAACTGGTTATCCCAAGTCGAAAACAGCGAGGTCGTGACATAAAGCCTTCGTCCGTCGAGAGAGAGCTGGAACATTTGCGGACCACCCGCGACCTCGACCCCGTTAACGATCGGAGCTTTACCCAAAAGACCCCCCATAAACACTTGGCCGGTCAGCTTGGGATTATGCGGGTCGGTGATGTCATACTGGCGCATATCTCCATGCAGCCAATTGTTCAGGTACAAGTATTTGTCGTCCATCGAGATCAGGATCGCCGACATAACCCCCGGCAACGGGATCGGCCATTCGGGGTGCATTTCGTTTTCCACGTCGATGATCTTTTCCCACCGCCACTTTTTAGCATCGTCTTGCCACCAATGGATCACATTGGTCGAAAGAGCTGCGCCACAGAACCCATGCGTGCTGTCGGGGTCATGGTGGAACTTGACTTCCAGTGGCAACAGCCCGTCTTCACCCAAGTAGAAGCTTTCGACCGGTTCGCGCTTTTCGAAATCCCAAAAATGCAGCTCCCGCCCATATTTCAGATGGCCCACTTCTTCCAGATCGAAGCCCGGCATGAAGGTATTGGGCGCAGCCCATTCGGAACTGACCATCACGTTGTGGCGCGGTTGGTACCAGAAATCGTAGCCAAACTTGATATCGCCCATCGAGGTTTCCCAGCGACCGACGATGTTGAACTCTTTGTCGAGATGCAGATAGCCTCCAGGAGCTTCACCCTTGGCATTTCCAAGGAAGGAAATGATGATTTCCGAGCCCAAACAATGCACCGTATGTGGGCCCGATAAATCTGCCTTGGCCTTGATCTCGGCCCCGTCGATGACCTTATGCAACCGCGGCGCACGCGGGTCAGTGGCTGTATCAACGATGTGAAGGTTGTTAGAGCGTACGCCTGGCAGGATCAGGTATTTGCGGGACATCGAGCCGTCGTCATGACAGGACGAACAGGCGTTCCACCCCATGTGGTGAAGCTCGTCCCCAATCCCCGGCATTTCCAGCCTATTGATTACCTGAGAATAGGTCGGGCTGTCAGGGTCGACATCCACAGTAGCAAGGTAATCAGGTTTCTGGATCCCTGTCCCGGTGTAGATGGCGATCGTGTAGAGTAGCTTTTCTCGGGGGGCTTTGATGGCTTCTTGCGGACTCTTGAAGCCCGGTCCACAGCATTGTCCATCCATCGTGTGCTCCTCCCTTGATTCCCTAAATTGTATCGTATATCGAAAACTTAGTTATCATAAAGTGAGAAAAATGTATCTCAAACGATTAGCGCTGATTTTGGAAATCGTGGGTCAAAAAGGACGTGCGTCCGTAGCGGATATCTGTGCCCAGTCCGATATACCTAAACCGACGGCCTACAGGCTGGTTCAAGACCTTGTTTTGTCCGGCCTACTTGAATCACCAACCCGCGGTGAGTTCGCGATTGGGATTAGGCTAAAGCGTATCACGTTGAGCGATCACTCTGATCCCGCTCTTTTGCAGGTGATTGCGCCTGTCCTCTCTGGCGCCGCGAATGACTATGGCGCTGCGTTCTTCTTGTCTCGGCTACGGGGCCATTGGGTTGAGATTATTCATGTGGAGACACCGCAGACGGGCGTGTCTTTTCTTCATCCAGGTATGGGCAAACGACCAATGCACGCGTGCTCTTGCGCCAAGGCAATCGCCGCCGTGTCGCCTGAGCTGCTGTCTCAAGACCGATTGGATGGGCAGCTTAAGCGGTACACAGATCGCACGATTACAGACCCTAAGGATCTGGCCGCGGAACTCGATGTCATTCGAGCCAAAGGGTATGCCGTATGTGTTGAAGAGCTCGAGCGCGGGATCAGTTCTGTCGCAACAACGCTGACCAAAACAGGTGTTGGTGCGACGCTTTCAATCGGCGCCACCGCGTCTCTTCGGGTGTTTACACCTTCGAAGCGAGAAAAGATTGGCCATACACTTACCACAATGTCACACGAACTTGCACGCGCGCTAGGATGGGGTGAAGCAGATAAAGAAAGGATACCCGCTTAGGTTCATGGGTATCGCAGTGCTGTAGGTTAACGCCATCCAGCAGGACTGGTGTGTTTTGCGACCTTCGCCGCTTTTAGGTCAATGAAGGAGACAAATATGGACGATGCAATGTTTGGTGGGTTCTTCGTGATCAACGTAAAACCTGAGTATCGGCAGCCCTTTTTGGACGCCAGCATCTTCCAAGCGCAAAATGTTGTCAGTGAAGAACCCGAAGTTTTCCAGTTTCATATTATGGTGGATGAAACAAACCCAAATCGTTTCTATTTCTACGAAGTGTTCAGGAACGAAGCCGCGGTCCAAGATCATTGGGAATCTGAAACCTTCAACAACTGGTTGAACACTGTCCGAAAGATGCTGGATGGTGAGATCGAACTTGTTGCCAGGATGCGCTCGCTTTTTCCGACGCCAAAAGGTTTCGAGGCGCAAAAAGCAAGCCTGCTACTATGGTAAAATTGACCGACGTTTGAGATTTTCATCCGTGCGACAACACTACGGGTTTTGGTGCTGGTCCGCTTTGGACTCGATGCGATCATGCGATGATATTTCGAGAGCGTCTTCGATGCGCTCGAAGCTGACACCCGACAGATTTGACTGAACAGCTGCCAGCCTATTTCAGAGAAAAAGGGAATTTCGTATGAACAGATGGATTTATTTTGGGTTCGCGTTGCTGGTTTCAGCGTGCAGCCCACCTACACAGGCTCCATTGGTCACTGACGCGAACGGTCAGACTGCCATCCAAATCAACACAAGCGGGCTGACATGCTACGGGTCGACCTGTCTGGAGATTACAAGAGGCAGCGTTCGCGCGATCGGACACAAGAGAGCTCGGATCCCAAAAGGTATCGATGTCAGCAGCGGAACCGTCACTCCAGACGAGTTCAAGCGGATGCGCCAATCAGCGATGCTGGCGGGGGGACCCGGTTCTGGCAATCGGTAAAGGAAGGAGAGGTCACGATATGTTCAACGATGACGTCCAGGCACGATGCCCGGAATGCGGATCGCTGGATACGGTGGTTACGGGTGAGAAGGCTGCCTGCAATGCATGTGGGTACGAGGAGCCTTTTCTGTTCGATGAGGCGGTGCGCGACGGATCGCATGAGGTTGTGGCCAACGCGCAGAAAATGGCACGGGCGAGAGACGTTCTGCAGCGATGGGATTTTGCAGGGTAAATGGGTGGCTGAGGGGGCCAGAAATCCAGAAAAGTGAAAACGCGCTGTGCGGGCCTCTCAGGGACGAAACGAGGGCCGCGCCTGTCACGAGATGAAAAAATCCGTTAACCCCTCTTTGAATGGGCGTAGAAGGGGTTACTCTGCTGCGACTTGCTCGGTAGGGCTCAAACGCTTCATTCTGCGCGGGCTGCGCTGTAATCCTCGTCTGAGACATGCTCCATCCAATCCGCAGTCTTGCCCTCAACAGAGGTCTGCACAGCCAGATGGGTCATCGCACAGTCAGGCGACGCGCCGTGCCAATGCCGCTCTCCTGGCGCGAACCACACCGTATCGCCAGGGCGCAACACCTGCACTGGCTGCCCCTCAGACCCAGCCAGGCCCAAGCCCGACAAAACATGCAGCGTTTGACCGGCAGGGTGCGTGTGCCAAGCTGTCCGTGCGCCGGGCTCAAAAGTCACCGTAAGGATCTTGACCGGCGAGGGATCATTCCCCGTTACAACGGGATCAAAGCGGACCGTACCGGTGAAATACTCATTGCCGGGAAATTGAGAGGGCCGGTCCCCGGCGCGGTGAATCTCCATGATGTGCTCCTTCGATGCGCTGCTCTTGGCGACTTAGCAGAGTTCCGATTTCAAACCCAGAGGCGCGCCGGGTCGACGCGGCCATCAGAGCGCCATTGTCGAATGCCCAGAATGCGACTGGAACCGGTCATCGGTTTGAACAGGACCTACGGCCAAGTTGCAGACAAAGCCGTCTCAGGCTGGCGCTGCAGATTTCGCTTTTCCACCGACAACCCACAAACACAACACCGCAAGCAAAACCTCTATCGCAAATGCGGCAAGAATGTTTTCGGATGGCCAACCATCGAGGACGAAACTGATTGTCCTGCCCACGGCGAAAGCTGAGAAAACCGTAGCCCCAAGCAAGGCTGAGGCCTGGACCAACTTTTGGTAAAAGGCTCCGCACAAAATGATCAGGCCAAGTACCGCGAGATTGGCAGCAGGTGCACGCAACTCGCTCATCAGGTTTGGCTGCGGCGAGAGTACGATGCCGTAGTTGGCGTAGAAAGACTGTGGGTCCAGAGTGATGGCCAGACCGATGGCGAATGCAGTTAATCCGGACATGCCCAAGATAAGCCTGCCTCTAAGTTCAAGTTTCATGTTTGTCTCCAATTTCCTTTGGCCTGCCTCAAGCGGCTTTGGTCCACGCGCCAGACATTTCAGCTTTGTTTGCGAAGTCGGCGAAGTCGCGTGGCGCGCGTCCTAGCGCACGCTGGACCCCGTCCGCGAGGTTCGCATTGCGCCCGTCCAGCGTTTCACGCGCGATGTCCGTAATCACATCAGCAATCATCTCGCCATTCGCATGCGCGATTTCCGCGTGGAAGTCTTCGAATGAAATTGGCAGGTATTGCACAGTCCTGCCCATGGCGCGCGAAAGCTCTGCGGCCATGTCGGCAAACGTCATGAGACGTGGTCCCGTGACCTCGTACAGTTCGCCGTCGTGTCCTTCTTCTGTCAAAGCAGCTACGGCAACATCGGCGATGTCGTCCACGTCGATGATCGGTTCGCGTACTTCGCCGGCGGGCATCGGCAAGACACCTGCCATGACCGGACCAAGCAATGCCCCTTCAGAGAAGTTTTGTGCAAACCATGCTGCACGAACGATAGTGAACGGAACTCCGGAATTGCGTACGACTGCTTCCGCTCGTTCCGCATGAAACTCGCCACGCCCGGTCAGCAGAACAAGACGCTGTAATCCCTTTTCACGAGCCAATGCTGTGAAGGCTTCGACTTGCTCAACCGCGCCAGGAAAAGCGATGTCAGGAAAGTAAGAAATATAGGCAGCCGAAACGCCTTCCAGGATTGCGGGCCAGGTCTGCGGTTGTTCCCAGTCAAATGGCGTTTCACTGTTCCGCGATCCGCGCCGGACTGTCTGCCCTTTTTCTTCCAGACGTGTCGCGATCCGCGATCCGGTTTTACCTGTTGCGCCAAGTACAAGAATGGTTTGCTGTGTCATTGGTCATCTCCTTGAGTTCAGTTGATGGCCCGAAATTAAGCAATCATAAGAGATGTTCTATTCTTCAAAATCCCGCATTCTTATCCAATCGTCCAAACCGAATAGACGAACAAGTGAATTTCGTCCAATCTCATGACATGAACCAGTTTGACCCTCATGTCCCCGACCCCGATGCGCTGGCGCAGCCGATTGGCGATCCGCTGGGGGAAATCCTTCATCTTCTGAAGCTCACCGGCACATTCTACTGCCAGTCGCGCATGTCCGCTCCTTGGGGCGTGTCCATACCAGGCTTTCCCGACATACTGAGCTTTGCGGTCATTACGCACGGGCGTTGCTTCATGAAGGTCGGACAAGATGACCCCTTTGAGGTCGAAAAAGGCGACCTGGTCTTGATGACCAACGGTGCGCCCATCGGTTTTTTCAGCTCGGAAGACACGCCGCTTTTGACGCTGGAAGAGTTGCCCATTCGCAAGGTGACCGAGCTCTATGAAACACTGGAATACGGTGGTGGTGGAGCGGAGACGGGCATCATGTACGGCCTCGTCCGGATCGATCACGCCGCCAGTGGTATGTTGATGGGCTTGCTTCCGGATGTGCTCAAAATCGACCCGTGGGAAGAGGATGCCGGAAGCTGGCTACAGGCGACTTTGCAATTCATCGCAAAAGAGGCGCGGGAATTGAGACCGGGTGGCGAAACCGTGATTACGCGCCTGGCAGATGTCGTTGTCATCGAGGCCATTCGTCGTTGGCTGAACAGCGCACCAGACGCAAACCGCGGCTGGTTGAAAGCGGCGCGAGACCCGCAGATCGGGCGCACGATAATCGCCATTCACCGTACGCCTGCTGCGGCTTGGACAGTCGAGTCTCTCGCGGAGGTTGCTGGTATGTCCAGATCCGCGTTCGCGGCGCGGTTTACTGGGTTGGTAGGCGTTCCAGCAATCCAGTATCTTGCAACGTGGCGTATGCACCTGGCCAACGAAAGGTTGGTGTCCACCGATCAACCAATCTCGCAGATCGCCGCTGACATCGGATACTTGTCAGAGCCTGCCTTCAACAAAGCCTTCAAACGGGTATTTGGCGCACCACCGGGAAAAATCAGGAAGAACGGAGTTCACTCCGTATCCAGGCGAAACTTGAGAAACTGAGCATCTTCGTATTCGATCTCGCCGATGTGTTTGGCACCGAGTTTCCGGAGTGCACCCAGATTATTTCTACTTGGTGGCAGCAGAAACGTGACAAAGGGGATACGTTTGTCAGCGATCGCAAAGTCGATTGCCATTTTGGAAATCCGTTTCCCAAGTCCAAAGGCGTCGGGCCGCAAAACCAACCCAAAATCCCATTCGTCACCTTCTTTTTGAAAGCCCCCCCAACCAACATACCGACCGCCTGACAAAAACGCCCAATGTCCAAGACCGTCCCGTGCCCAGTAGTCTTCCTTTTTGGCGATAAACTCTCTTGCGACCTCAACATTCCAATTGAACGTCAAAAGCGGCATATGCTCTGCTACCCGGGGGGCGGACATATGAACCGCAATGTCATTCGGATCGATTTCCGAAAGGCGTGCAAATGAAATCCCATCTTTCATCATTGTACTCACTTGATGGCCCGAGCTGTCCCTTGCATGCAAAGTAATTATGGCGCGAATACTGTTTCACAGCTTTCTCGCGACAATGTACCGGCTCGGCAATAACCCGGCTTGATCCGCTGTCTCAACGATATCGAAGCCCGCACGTTCAATAGCGTGCTGGAGTTCAGCTACGGATACAAAATTTACGAACGGAGCTTTCCCGAGCACCTGCATAATCGGGATCGCTATTCGGCTGATTATGCCATATTTGAACCCTCCACTCTCTGGAGCGCAGACGGTCTTGGAAATGAATACTCCACCGGGTTTTGTAAGGGTCGCAATGTGTTCGAGTGCATGGCCCATATCAGGTACAAGGTGCAGTAGATTATGTGCGAGGACAGCGTCGTAAGAACCGTCGTCAGGATCGTGCTGCAGAACCTCGGCCACTTTGAACGTTACATTCTCCAGCTCTTCTTCAGCGAGTTTCTCATTGGCGATTTCGATCATCCCCGGTGCGAGATCGGAGGCAGTGACTTGAGCCACATGCGGTGCCAGTAGTAACGCAGTTGACCCCGTCCCACACCCGATTTCCAACACACTGTCTTCGGCTTGCAGGTAGGACTTTGTACGTTCGAGCGTGTTCAGATACCCTTCCATGTTCCGGATAGGATCAGCCGCATATTTGCGCGAAATCTTGCTCCAGAACGCGGCATCTTTGGACAATGCAGCCATATCGTTTCTCTTTTCCTTTGGTGTCACCGCAGCCAATATCTTAAAACGCCGATTTATTAAATTGCCAGATATTGCAGAACTGTTATGCATTAATGCATGAATTGGAAGGCTATCAATTTCGATTGGAACCAGGCTCGGTCCTTTCTTGCAACGGCAGAAGAAGGATCGTTTTCCGCCGCGGCGCGCGTGCTTGAGCAGACCCAGCCAACCGTCGGTCGTCAGGTCGCCGCGCTGGAACAGGCGCTTGGCGTCACCTTGTTTGAAAGGGTTGGCAAGTCGCTTAATCTGACAACAGCCGGTACTGAGCTTTTGGTGCATGTCAGTGAAATGGCAAATGTCGCAAACAAAATTTCTCTGACCGCAAGAAGCCAGTCACAAGCAGTTGAAGGGCAAGTCAGGATCACTGCTTCCGACGTGATGTCAGCCTATCAGCTACCGCCTATTCTCAAACAAATCAGGCTCGCGGCACCGCGGCTTGAGATCGACGTTGTCGCAGCAAATGACATACGAGACATACAGCGGCGCGAGGCAGATATCGCAATTCGGCATGTGCGCCCGACACAGCCGGACCTGATTGCAAAGCTCGTGGCAGAAGCGACGGCACATTTTTACGCTGCCCCTTCATACCTCGAACAGGTTGGGCGACCACGAAATGAAGACGAACTTGCTAAGTTGGATTTCGTCGGCTTTGGCGATGTTGACACGATGATTGGATTTCTCAATCCGGCTGGCATCGAAGTAACCCGCGAGAATTTTCGGATTGGATCGCAGAGCGGGATAGTGTCATGGGAGCTTGTGCGCCAAGGCTTCGGCATTAGTGTTATGTCAGACGATGTGGCGGCCCTGACATCCGGTGTGGAGCGTGTTCTGCCCGAACGCGAGCCGTTCAAGTTTCCTATCTGGTTGGCCACACACTCTGAGTTACAAACAGCGCGAAGGATCAGGTTGGTTTTTGATCAGCTTGCAGACCATCTCGGCTCGCGGACAAATTATTGAACGTGAGTTGGTCTGGTGTGTGAACTGGAACCTGCTTCGGGCTCAAGGCAGTCATCTGAGTCTTTCTGTCAGATGACGGCTTAGGAACGGATAGCGGTCATTGTTGGTGGTCATTCCGAGGAATTTCGCCTGAAGGTCTGCATTGAACGCGCAGCGGACGTTCGCTGAAATCTGCTGAACGGCAGAAATGCGGGACGAAGCCGCCGCTGCGAGATGCTGGGTGAAGGTCCGCTTTGTTTAACTCTGGAAGTTGAAGCACAATGTAGAGGACGGCCAGATGAGGTCCACACAACATTGCCAAATTATTCAATGCAGGATGACTGCCTAAACGCGGCTATGGGGATCAAAGTTTGCGAAAGGTCTGCCGAGAATCCGCCACTGTTTTCATCGATCAACCCAGCCATTTGGAATAGTCGCTGACCAACAGATGTGTCGGAGCGACATCCTCCTGAATCTCGGCAAATCGGCCAATTGGGTCACGAAAAATATTGTCGGTCTCGTCGTCATTGACGGTCGAGACCTCGCCTATCAGCACATCCCCGCCTTCGCCCCAGAACGCGTGCCAATCACCAGGACGCAGGGTAACGTTTTCACCCGGTGCCAGGCGCGGCTTCTCGCCCGGTTGATAATGATGTCGGAAGCCGTCCAGCCATACCACACCGCCGCGATCCTCTGCAAAACCACCCGCGTTGCCTGAGCCGAAAAGCTCAATAATCAGAGTTGCGCCACCGCGGTTGATGATATCCTCAGCTTTCAGAACATGCGTGTGCATGGGCGACAGCTGGTCCTGCCTTGAAATCAACAGCTTCTCGGCGTAGCACATGCCGCCGCCCTTGGCCAAATCACTCTGTAACCGTTGCGTAGGGTAAAGAGGAACAGGCCCATCTTGTCAAAATCACCGTCACCATAATCGGTGATGTCCCAACCGCACCTTGCATCAATCACGTGACGGGCATCACTTTCACGGGCCTTAAACTCCTTGGGTGTCCAAAAGGCAAAGGGCGGCAACGTGAACCCGTGAGTGCGGATCATCTCATCTGCTTGGGCCATGATTTCATTGATGCGCGAACGCTTCATGCCGGCACTCTTTTGGTTTTGAGGATTTCGATTACCATGGCTGCGGTCCACGTAAAGCTGCCGCCGCCACAAGGTTCACCACTCATCGGGTCATAATATTCTGCAAAGCCGCTTTTCTGAATAAGCTTTAGGCTGTCGGCGAGGATGCGTTGTGCCATTTCCCCCTGCCCGGACTGACCTAGACCTTCAGCAATCAAATAATTTACGATTAACCATGTCGGCCCGCGCCAGTAGCGCAGGCTGTCAAAAGCGCCATCTGCCGGATCGTGACTGGGCACCAGATAGCCGCATCGCTGGCCCAACAAGGCGATCCTGCGTACCAACTCCTCAGCGCGGCCATGAGGGACATCGGCAATTGCTGCGAGTAGCCCTGCTACCGTGGGCGTGCTCTGCAGATGACCAGCAGCGCGGTTGTAACACGTGTATTGTCCAAGTGTCCGATTCCAAAGGCTTTCCAATGCCGCACGACCCTTCACGGCCATTGTTCGTGCCTCCGAAGCCATTGAGGTATCGCCCAGGACTTCGGCCAAATCCGCTACATCGTCGCAGGACCGTATCAGGATACCGTTGAAGCCCGGATCAACCAGCCGGAAGGGTGAGGCATCGTGGAGCTTCGCATTGTCCCAACCAAGCCCTCGGAAATGTTCAAGCAGCCAGATGTAACACTTGTATTGCTCGTCCGACGGGCGGTGATCAGGATTGGCGTGTGTCGTATCGCGCCGCGTAAATGGCGCGACGCCCTCGATCGGCATGGCTTCCAGCGCTTCATCCCAATCCACCGAGTTGTCTCGGCCAGACTCCCAAGGGTGAATGATTGCGACCAACCCCGTACCGTCGGGATCGCGGTCGCGATAGAACCATTGGTGCCACGCATGAACCTTTGGTAGGAGCTCAGCCAACCGTTCGCGCGCAACAGCCTTGTCGTTGGACCGATCGTAGAGCTTCCGCACAGCAAAGCCCGCGACCGCTGGCTGGGTGATGCCAGTCGTGGGTATAACTTGACCGGTTTTCCAGACTTCAGGGCCTGGGAAATATCCGTCATCGGGTTCATGAAAGATGATATGGGGCACCATACCATCGTCCCATTGATGAGCCATAAGAGTCTCGACCTCGACCCATGCCCGATTCATGTCAAAATGTGAGAAGCCAAGCGCGGACAATGCGCTGTCCCAATTCCACTGAAAGGGATAGAGGCCATGGGTGGGAACTGTATAGCTACCCCGGTCATTTCCTTCCATTACTTCACGAGCCTGATCAATCAGCGCTTGGCTCATATATCTTCTCCTTTACGCGACAGCCAAAGTGGTTTCGGGGTCAAACCAGCGACCCCGGCCTTCTTGCGGCGCCAGCGTAAGTACGTCACCAGGTTTCACGCTGAGCTCACTGTCCAGGACGGCGCGGAACTGGTGTCCGTCCACTTCACAAGTCACGAGCAAATGTGCGCCCAGAGGCTCCACTACTTTGGCTCGCGCTCCAAAACCCTGATCCGCAATGCGCAGATCTTCTGGACGGATGGCCCATTTAAGATCTTTTCCATTTGCCGGCCCGTCAAAGCTCTGTCCCGCCACTGTCCAGCGACCAGAGCCCGCAGCTTCAGCGGGGAGGAAATTCATCGGAGGGTTGCCGATGAAACTGGCCACAAACTCGGCCGCTGGATCCCTGTACACTTCGATGGGTGAGGCTGCCTGAACAATTTTGCCCTGATGCATAACGCTGATCCGGTCAGCCATGGACATAGCTTCGACCTGATCGTGTGTCACATAGATGGCGGTGGTTTTGCTTTCGGCCAGAACGCCTTTCAACTCGGCACGCATCTCCATGCGTAGGAGCGCGTCAAGGTTCGACAGCGGCTCATCCATCAGGATCACGTCCGGCTCCATTGCCAACGCACGGGCAACAGCGACCCGTTGACGTTGGCCGCCGGACAATTCTCCCGAATAGCGCTTTAGAAGCTGTTCGATATGCATCAGCCCAGCAGTTCTCTCGACCCGGCGTTTGACTTCATCATCGGGCAGCTTTTGCATCCGAAGACCAAAGCCAATGTTCTCGAACACAGTCAGGTGTGGGAACACCGCATAGTTCTGGAACACCATCGAGATGCCGCGATCTTTGGGCGACAGGTGATCTACCCGGCGGCCACCGATCCAGATTTCACCGGTCGTAGCCGTTTCCAACCCTGCGATAATGCGTAAAAGCGTAGATTTACCACAGCCCGAGGCGCCCAAAAGGACCATAAATTCCTGGTCTGCGATGGTCAGGTTGATGTCGTGAAGAGCCTGGTAAGATCCAAAGTTCTTGGCGACGTTCTTGATCTGTATTTCAGCCATAACAGTTTCCTTTCAGCCACCGCTCAGCGGTTGGCGATGCCCCACATCGCAAAGAGATATTTGCGCACGGCGAAGATGAAGATCAGCGCAGGCACCACGAGGATAAAGCCGCCTGCAAATTTCAGGTGCAAAGGGGCCTCGCCCAGGGTCTGCAACAGGAACGCGGGAAGCGTCCGGTTCTCGATGGTCAGAACGGCGGCCGCGAACACTTCGTTCCACGAGATCACAAAGGCGAAAATCGCCGAAGCTGTGATCCCTGGTAGCACCAAAGGCAGGATCACCTTGGTGAATGCGGTCAGCCGTGTGCAGCCCAATGTCCAGGCCGCTTCTTCGAGCTCCAGCGGGATACCCGAGAAGAGCGAAAAGGTGATGAGCACCGCGAAGGGGATCGCCAACGTTGTATGAACCAGCGCCAGACCAAAAGCCGTATCATCCAAGCCCGTACGGATGAAGAGAACTGCCAAGGGTAGTGCCAAAAGCGGAAGCGGGAAGGCCCGTGTCAGCAGGATCAGCAGTCGGAACAGTTCTTTCCCTCGGAAGTCGAACCGCGATAGCGCGTAGCCCGCGGGGGCGCCTATGGCGATGGACATCACCATCGTCATCAAAGCCACCACAACCGAGTTCCAAAGCGCCCTCAGCATCCCCTGGAACCCCATAAAGAACTCTAGAGATCCCATATTGAACTCCGGAATGAAGCTCTTGGGAAAACTGTTCACCGTATCCGGTGAAGACATCGTGTTCACGAACAGTAGGTAGAGCGGAATAATCACCCAAGCGCACAGCAGGATAACCCCAGCCCGATAGAGCCCCCTTCCCGCTTTGCGGGCGTCAGGGGCCACAACGTCTGCAACTGCCGTCATATCGTGGCTCCTTTCGGGACGCGCAGAGCGCGCATGATGATCAGAGTGAAGACGATCGAGATGATCAGAACGATGATCGCCAGCGCTGCTGCTGCTCCGCCATTCTGCAAGTCAAACTGATAGGCGTAGATTTCGCCCATAAGCACCGGGAATATCGTTCCCCCAAGGGCTGCGACCACAGCAAAGACTTCAAAGGCCAGAATGACACGCAGGACCAGGGCAGTTTGCAGCGATGGGCGCAGAAGCGGCAAAGTGATCCTGGTGAACTGTTTCCAGCGCGAGGCGCCAAACACATCCGCAGCCTCGTAGTATTCCTTGGGTATCAGACCGATGCCCGCCACAAGGATCACAAGCATAATCGCGGTCGCGCGCCAAATCTCGGCAAGCATAATCGCCAGGAACACAACCCAGGGTGTTTGATAACTCAGCAAACTTACAGGTTGGTCAGTGACACCAAGCCCGACCATCATCGAGTTCAGAAAGCCCGACTGCTCGAAGATCGCCAGCCAGATGATACCGGCTGCAAGGTCAGATATTCCCAAAGGAATTGTCCAAATATACAGAACCAGATCGCGGCCCTTTTGCATCTTCGTGACCATCGTGGCCATCAGAAGTGACAGCGCCAGTTGAATTGGCACCACGGCTGCGGCCAGAAGGAAAGTGTTCTTCATCGAAATCGGGAACTTCCAGTAGCTCACAACCTCGCGAAAATTATCCAGTGAGAAGCCGTTCTCAGTTCCAAACGCCTGCTGCGCCACCAACGCAAACGGGTATAGGAAAAACAGGCAGAGAAACAGGGTCACCGGGAGGATCAGAAAGTAAGGCAATAGCCGCGCTTCCATCGGACCGCTCCTTTAAGTTGGGAATTTGCTGGGGAGCCGGGCCACAGCTTCCGCGGCCCGGCAGTCATGGAAGGTCTTATTCGACCGGGCAGGCACCTTCCGAAGGCGCATCTGGTGCCCAGCAAGGCGCGCCGGTCTCGGTCATGATCTTTTCCAGCTGTTTCTTTTGATCTTCCAGAACCTGCTCAATGGGTTGACCAGCCAGAACAATGCGTTCGAACGCATCCACGTATACACGGTTGAAGTCGCCGCCCATGCTACCCAGACCAGCGGGTAATAGGCCGGGATTAGCATCCGCCGAGCTGCTCATCTTGGCAACCGCTTCGCCGGCAGCTTTGACCGAAGGAGGTAGGCCGTCTGGTAGCTCAACATCAACCACAGGGAAGAAGTTAGTGGCTTTAAGGGTTGCGATCTGTGTCTCGGGCTGCATCAGATAAGTCACCAAAGCTTTGGCACCTTCGACATCCGGCGCGGTGCGTGGGATGGCAACACCTGCTAAAACAGGCATGAAGCCACGACCGGTCGGACCAGCAGGCGCCGGGAAGGCGACGAAGTCGTCGGGGCGCTCATTAAACGCCTGCGCCAAACGCGAGGTGTGGTCAAAGACAATCCAGGCATCGCCGTTCAACAGCTGCTCCTGCATGAATGAGAAGTTGGTTGATGCGGGGTTCGTATGGCTCCAAAGTTCTTTGAACTTTTCCCATGCCGTCACAGCCTCGGGCGAAGCAAAGGTCCGCACAACACCGTTGGTGTAGGACGGGTAAAGATAACCTTGGAAAAAGCGGTGTTTCAGACCCTTGGGTCCCGCTGGAAAGCCGAACTTCTTCTGACCCGTCGCTTCTTCAACGTTCGCCGCCCACGCGATCAACTGGTCATAGGTCAGTGCATTGATGTCCGCACCTTCAGGCAGGTATTGTAGCGCTTCCGTATTGGCGGCCATGATATAGCTCGCTTGCATCCACGGCATATATTGCAGACTGTCGGTTCCCAGCTTAGCCAGATCATTGAAAGTGTCTGAGGCCGACATGACGCCAAGATCGCTAAGGTCCATCAGGTCATCAGGCTTCATCGCCGAGAAGTTGCCATGCAAGGAACCCAGCAAGTCAATGCTGCCTGAGTCGGCTTGCAGCTCGGCTTGCAAGCGAGTGAGCCAGGGGCCATCTTCGTTCGGTTGGTAGTCAACCCCGCCCTCGAAGCCACCAAGAACCTCAGTCCGCATAGCCTGCGCTTCTTCGGCGGGCCGGGCCTGGGTCGACCAGAACAGAGTTTCAGCTTGCACGGCAGCTGCGCCAACAAGCATCGCAACACCGGACACGGCACCCGACAGTTTCAGATGAATCGACATGATTTCCTCCCTATGTCTGAGGCTGACCGAAACCCGACAACCTCTCTCCCTCGCCGACACCTTTGGGTCAGTCTGCGGGCGAATGCAGTTAATATGATATATCGTTGTATCTTGAGTCAAGCCTGTTGCCGCCAAGCTTTCGCCATAATTTGCTTGCCAATTGCATACCCACTTGCGACTTTAGGCAAACGATATATCTAAACTGTGACCCATGAAGAAAAAACCCACCCTATCCAGCGTTGCAAAAGAAGCGGGCGTATCGGTTCCAACCGTTAGCCAAGTTATGCGTGACACCGGCCGAATTTCAGAGAAGACACGTCAGAAAGTCCTGAGCGCAGCCAAGCGTCTGCGCTACGTCCCAAATCAAGCGGCGGCCACAATGCGATCAGGGGACAATCGCGAGATCGGCTTTATCCTAAACAAATTGGCAAACCCGTTTAACGCAGAGGTTGTGAGTGGCGCCGTCGACTTGCTCGAAACCGAAGGGTTCATGGTGTCGATCCTCGATGCGCAAGGCGATCTTCAACGTCAAGACCGCCTTCTGGAAGCCTGCATCAGATTTGGCCGACGTGGTTTGATCTGGGTTCCGGCGCTCGACACAAGCGAAGTATCTATAGAGCTTCTGAATGCTCACGGTGTTCCCGCTGTGACATTCATGCGAAAGGTGTCGCAGTCTTTCGACCATGTCGGCATTCTAAATACCGAAGCCCTCGCACAAGCCACGCAGCACTTGATAGACTTAGGGCACAAGCACATCGCTTATTTTGGCGGCACCGAGCAATCGTCCGTGCGTGAAGAACGCATTGCCGGTTACCTTGGCACTTTAAAGCAGATGGATGACGTGCAGCCAATTGTCTGGCCATGCGATGAGAATAAGAGTGCTGGCGTTGACGCTATTGCCGCACTCCGTCACCAACACCCCGAGGTGACGAGTATTGTTTGCAACGGAGACGTTGTGGCGCTTGGCGCTTGCTTCGGCTTGATCCAGTCCGGATTGAAACCAGGGTATGACTTTTCGGTAGTAGGCTTCGATGACATCGAGGATGCGGCCGTCTCGACGCCCGGCCTCACGACCATGGCGATCGACCCGAAGAAGTTAGGCAAGCGGTTGGCCGAGGTCCTTCTGGACCGAATGCGAACACCCGATCTGCCAGTCCGTCATTTCGAGTATTCTGCGACTCTGACAATTCGAGGAACATCGGGAACAGCCCCTGACCACTAAAGTGTATATCTCAGTTGCTGTCGCAGGCGTTCATTGCGGTACCATGCGATGTTTGACACTTTGGGCTCGCTACGGACCTTCTCTGCACCAAGTCCGAATTGGCAGTGAGAGCCCTTAGCAGAAACTACGGCCCACATTACCGCCTGCCCGCCTACGACCCCAGCAAATTGCGCACACACGGCTAGGATGCGCGAACGTCCCAACCGACGGCGAAGCGGAAATCCGGTTCGCCCAAGGCACTCCTGTGGCGGGGCAGTTGGGCAATAAACGGAAGAAACCGCATAGTATTTCGCCGACGCGATCTACTCTGAGATCATAAATGTTCTTGCAAGCCAGCGTATCGCTGGCTTCTTCTTTGCCATTGGAAGGAAGAACTTTGCTGCAAAAAAGGAATGTTGGGGGCAGCAATCGAGTTACCACGCATTGATTTCATTGTGCTTTTTTGGGCGAAAAAGGAAAACCTTTGAGGGTCGAG
This sequence comes from Ruegeria atlantica, assembly GCF_013032005.1. Lineage (GTDB taxonomy): Bacteria > Pseudomonadota > Alphaproteobacteria > Rhodobacterales > Rhodobacteraceae > Ruegeria > Ruegeria atlantica_A. Next base: position 117,497 of record NZ_WQBE01000005.1, on the reverse strand, counting down.
CCAAATAAAACTGTATGCATTTGAGCGGTGTAAGACAGCTGCTGCATAAAATTACCGTGGAAGCATATCTCTAACAATCGAGATATGGCATGCACGGCTGTTGTTGCCCCATGACAAGTACCTTATGCTACGCCACTAAAGGGAAGTGTCCGGTTTCGTGCTATGAGCGTAGCACGGGGCCCGTTACGGCCACGGACGAACCAAGATATTAGTCATAAAGGCAGCAAAAACGTCAGAGCCGCCCTGCCCCCAGTGACCGTCATGGGGAAGCCAGAGCTGCTTTAGCTGGCTACGAGGAACGCCCGTAAAGGCCGCGCCCCCATCGACGAACTCTGCGCCAATATGTTCGGCAAATGCACGCGCGTTTTCCCTCCGACACAGATCGGCGTTGACGGCGCCATTGATCAACCCCTCACGGCTCCAGATGTAGACAACAAGGATAGGGAGGTCACGGTCCTGTGCATAGCTCTTAATGGAATCGAAAAGTGCAATCCTGTCTGGGTCGCTTTCCTCCACACAAGCTGTCCGTTCCGCCCAGTCCTCGTCATTCCGTCCCCGGCGAAACTGATGGACGACCGGTGTAAGCAACGATTTGACTCGATCGAAAACCACGAAGCGCCAGACTGGGTGAGACATTTGTTTTCCGCGAAGAACTGCATCAAACTCTTCGGAAGAAACGATCCATGAATTCTCAGGACCCGCACCATCCAGTGTTTCCATTGCCTCTGCAAGGTCTTTTGGGTGGTCGTCCCGGCTCCAACCTGACACCTGCATGGCAGCGCGGCGATTCTGATCTCGGTAGTCAGCATATCTGAACCGGCGCCCGAGATCCCATTTCCAGACCGCAAAAATCAACCCATCGAGCTCATATGGATCCTGTTGAAGAATGCCATCAATGATACTGGCCCAGTTTCCAAGCCCCCAACCGTCACCTGAAAGGTTCAATAAGGCGACATCCTCGCCCTTCATTTTCAGCAAATCTTCGGCCCTGTCAGGCCAATTGTGCGAAAGATAATTTCCCGCAGTGAATGAATCGCCTAGAACAGCTAATACGCGCTGATCCGGCGACTTTTTTTCGGTTGGAAAATCGTCCCTGTCAGGAAATCCCTGCGCGTTTCCCTCTATCGTGCCCAAAGAGCTTAGCACACCGTAACTAATCTTAAGGTATCGCGACGGGGTTTCCGTAAGTTTATATCCCATTACAGGATCAAACTGGACAGTTTTGCCTGCCTCTTCCGCAACCCAGATTGATTGCCCGCTTGAGAAGTACACATATGTAGAGACGGTAATTTCACATATGCCATAGAGCCCCACCGCAACCAGAAAATTGATCAATAAAATTCTCAACACTGACATTATAAAAACGCCCCTAAATCTCCAGTGATCGCTGACACTAGTCTGAAAATTATAGCCAATGTACCGCCTAGGAATGCTGTTTTCCGACCACATCACATTAGCTCATGTGCGATTTCTTACAATTTAATTTCTGCACACGGGACGTGGGACCAAAACTTGGCGATAAATTTCAAGTTCCATTCAAACTGAGCCTTTCTTGGGCGGAGCATTCAGGGAGGTTATCCCCTCAAGCATTGCGACCTAAAGTCTTAGCTGTTGTCGTAGGCAAATATTTCTGTGAACCATGTTCCCGCGCGTCACGTTCGACCCAATTACAGAAACTAATTTCGCCAGGCAATTTGACAGATCACAAAACCGATGCTTACCTGAGCGCGACGCAACACAGATAATCTAAATTTCCAAGCATTATCAGCGTTCTGAAGCACCATTCGTGGCGCCGTTAAAGCCAGACTTGAACCCTGGAGAATTTAAGATGGAATTGATCACTGAACAGCTCCGCGCCTTTCCGATCATGGCGCTTTTTCTCTGTCTTGGCCTGGGATACGGCGTCGGCAAGTTCCGGGTCGGCAAGTTCGAACTGGGTGGCATCGCCGGAACCTTGCTGGTGGCCGTTTTCGTGGGTCAGATCGGCGGTATCAACCTGAGTACGGATGTTCAAAACGTCTTTTTCTCGCTGTTCATTTTCATGGTCGGCTACAATGGCGGCCCGCAGTTTTTTGCGGCTCTGAACCGAACCGCCCTGACCAAGCTGCTGGCCGCGTTCATGATGACGCTATGGGGGTTGTTCTTCGTCATCGTCGTGGCTCGATTGGCGGGGTTGGACAAAGGGCTGGCCGCCGGGTTGGCCGCCGGAGGGTTGACGCAGTCAGCGATCATCGGCACCGCCGGCAATGCCATCGACTTGCTGGGGCTGGCAGCGGATGAGGCGGAAAAGCTGAAAACCAATATCGCGGTGGGGTATTCGGTCACTTATATCTTTGGCTCAATCGGTCCGATCCTAGCGGTCAGCGTTATCCCGATCATCATGCGTGTCGACCTGCGACAAGAGGCAATCAAGCTGGCTCAGAAGCTCAGCGGTGGCGGTCGCAAGCTGGAGGAAGGCGAATTCCTTCCAATGAACCGATTTGATGCCCGCGCCTATCAGGTGAATGCAGACGCCGCGATTGCAGGCCAATCGGTCAAATCCATCGAGGGCAGCTATGACGGAGATCTGGTCGTCGAAAAGCTGCTGCAGGACGGCGTCCCGGTGGATCCGACGCCGGATACTTTGATCAGCGCAGGGGACATGATCGTGGTTTCTGGCCTGGTCGGAACGCTGACGCAATTCGAAGGTACAGCTAGCGGTGAAATCGGAGAATACCCGCCCGAACTGACCGTTGTGGAAGAACGCCGCAATGTCGTGGTCACCAACCGCAAACTGACCGGCAAGACGCTAGCGGAATTGCGCGAGGCGTTGACGGCGGATCAGCGGCGGGGAGTTCATATCTCAAAAATCACCCGCATGGGCCATGAAGTGCCAGTGCTGCACAACACCGAAATCCACGCGGGCGATGAAGTCAGCATTGTCGGTCACAAGGATGATCTGAACCGGGTTGCTAAAATGGCGGGCTATGTGCCGCCCGCAGCCTCGGTCACCAACTTCATTGCACTGGGGATCGGCGTGGCTGTTGGATATCTGATCGGTGAGATCAGTTTTGTCATTGCCGGTACGAAAGTGGCGCTTGGGTCCGGGCTTGGTTGCTTGGTGACCGGGCTGATCATCGGATACCTGCGCATCCGGCGGCCCAAGATCGGTGGGATCAATCGTGGGGCTGCGAATTTCCTACAAAGCTTTGGCCTGGCCGTGTTCGTTGGGGTTGTCGGGCTGAACGCGGGCAAACCTGCGCTTGAAGCTATTCAGCAATACGGGATCACCTTGCTGTTGTTGGGCGTCGTGGTCACGCTGATGCCGATGATCGTGCAGTTCCCGATCAATTATTTCGTCTTGCGTATCAAAAACCCGGTCGAGGCTTGTGCAGTGGTGACAGGGTCGCGGTCGGGTAATCCCGGTTTTGCAACGCTTTTGGAAAAAGCCGGGAATGCAACCCCGACGCCCGCGTTTACGATGACTTATGCGGTGGCGAACATATTCCTGACACTCTGGGGTCCGTTGGTTGTGGCATTCGTGCCGTAAGCTACATCAATACAATAACGATGACCGAGCCCCACAGGGCCAGCAAGACGTTGCCCACGGCATAGCCAAGACCATAGCCCAGGGTTGGAACCTGGCTCTGCGCCGCTTCCTGCACGGCAGCCAGACCGGGGGCAGAGGTCCCTGCCCCGCAGCAGGTGCCCGCCAGAACGCCCTCGTTTATGCCAAAGACCTTGCACCCAACAATGACCGCCGACCCATGGGCCAACAACACGATGGCCACCGACCCGAAGATCAAAGATGGCCCGCTTTCGATCACCCCGGTCACAAAGCTCGGTCCCGAGGTGATGCCCACGCAGGCCACAAACACGCACAAACCAAGCGAATCGAAAATCCACAGCGTTGCCTCGGGCACAAAGCCGAATGTGCGGTGGACCGAGCGCAACCACCCCGCCACCAGACCGCCAAGCAGCACGCCGACCGACGTCCCAAGCCCCAGTTCTATCGCGCCATACTTCAACGCAGGGATACCGATCAACCCGCCCATCAGGATGAAAAAGGCCACAAAAACCATATCGGTCTTGCTGGTTTCGCGGTCCAGATAACCAAGGCGTGCAGCGGCATCCTCGATATGACTGCGAGTGCCCGAAACGGTCAGCACGTCACCCTTGTGCAGGGTCACGCCGCGAAAGATTGGCAAACGCTCGCCGCTGCGCATGATGCCGCGCAGGTAGATGGTGCGCGCTTCGGGACGGGCGGACAGTTCAGCCAGGGTCTTGTTGACCACCTCGCTGTTGGTCACGACGATGTCGTTGGTTTGCACCGGCAGGTCCAGAAGTTCGGGGTCTTCAACCTCTTCCCCCAATAAGGCGGTGTGTTCGATCAGATAGGATCGCACGCCGGCGATGGCGGCTATGTCACCCTCTTGCAGCACCATATCGCGCGTGGTGGGCAGGATCTTATTGCCCCGGCGGATACGATCGAAAAACGCGCGGACATGTTCAGGCACGCGGGCCTCAAGCTCGGAAATCCTGTGGCCGACGAATTCGGGGTTGATACGATAAGCGCGGGCTTCGAAATCGCGGTGTTCGGACACCATCGGAGCGTCGTTGCTGTTCAACCCGGCCTCGTACTCTGCGCAGGCCTCTTTCAGCGACCTGCCATAGAGCCTGGGCGCAAGCTGCGTGTGGAAAAAGATGGTCGCAATGACCCCGACGAAGTAAGCCACGGCAAAACCGGTGGCAATCTCACCGTCGAAAATGGCTTGCGCGGCCTCGTCGGCGCCAGCTTTGGCAAAGGCGTCAATGGCAACACCCAAAGTCGCGCTTTCCGTGACACCGCCCGCTAAAAGCCCCGCAGCAATTCCAACGGACAGCCCCATAAGCGGAGCCAACAGCACCGCGACCAACAGCGCCACAACACAAAGCAACACTGTGATGGCAATCTGCGGCAACGCACCAAAGTTCAAAGACCGGAAAAATTGTGGCCCGGTTCGGTACCCAATGGAGAACAGAAACAGTAAAAAGAACGCCTGTTTCAGGTCATCTGAAACGACCACTCCGGTCTGGCCGACCAGAACACCGGCCAGAAGACAGCCCGCCACCGATCCAACGGTAAACGAGCCGATGGTGATCTTGCCTAGCGCATAGCCAAGGGCAAGGCTGCAAAACAAGGCCAGCGCAGGATGAGGGCCCAGGATCGACCCGATCAACTCCATGATAAGCTCCCCTTCCCTGCGGCTCTGCCTCAGCCGTGTAGCGGCAATCCTTTCGAGGCCCGATAGGCCTGTACATAGCCCACAGCCACCGCCCGCACGGCACGCCCAATTTGGCGATAGGCGCTATCGTCCAGATTGGCGAAAGAAACACGTGCCGACCAGTTCGGTGCATCAAAGCCCGATCCGTTCAAAAGCACGATCCCATGGTCCTGCGCCAGCTTGAACGAGATATCCAGCGGGTGGACGTTTTCCTTGATCCACACCACCACCTCTTCGCCAACATATTTTCGCAGCCAGAATTCGAAATCAATGATGCCGTAATATTTGTCGAACAATGGGTTGTCGGGCACGTCGATACCCATCCCCTCGACCAGTTCATCGAAACGGTGTTTCAGGATACCCCAGCAGAACTTCTGATATCCCTTATCTTCGTCCATCAACTCGACCAGCGAAAACAGCGTCATCATCACCTGCTGCGGCAGGGACAGGCCTGCCGTGTGGTTCAGTGCAACATCGCGGCTGTCGGCGACGATCCGGTCGATGAACTTGAACGACGACGGATCGGGGGTCAGCGTCTCGTATCGCGCATTGACGACGGTCTTGGTTTCCTCCGGAGCCTCGGCAATCATCTTGTCGAAGATGTTGTTTTCGGCCACCAAAATGGCCCCCAGACGCCACCCCGTGCAGCCAAAATATTTAGAGTAAGAATAAACCCCGATGGTGTTCTCGGGCAGATGACCCATAACGGACTGAAAGTTTGGAACGAAGGTGCCATAGACGTCATCAGTCAAGATGATCAGGTCAGGCCGCCGGGTTTTGACGAATTCGACCAGTCGGGCCATGACCTCGGGGCTGATGGCGACCGAGGACGGGTTGCCCGGGTTGACCAGGAACAACGCTTTTACTTTTGGGTCGGACAATTGCTCAAGATCGTCATCGGTCAGCTGGAAATGGTCCTCTTCTTCCGAGGACACGTCCACCACATTCAGCCCGTAATCTTCAAGCACCGGCATTTCCAGGTAGGGTGTGAAAATCGGCGTGCCCAGCGCAATGGTATCGCCCGCATTCAGCAACCGTTGGTTTTTGAGCGCCTTGAAAATATAGCACATCGCGGCAGTGCCGCCTTCGACCGCGTAAATGTCAAACTTGGCATCGGGCCGGTGCCCCGCGCACATCGCCCACATCACGTATTCATGGACGATGGCTTCGTTATGCGCCATGCACCGGTCCGGCATTGGATAATGATCACCGACGATGCCATCGGTCAGTTCCAGCACGAAATCGTCTGGGGTAAAACCGAATTTTTCAATCGCGAAATCCACCACAGCGGCCAGAGTATCTGCGCCCGGAGGGCCGTTCTTCGCGATCGAGTCCGCGCAATAGGCGTTGAGCCGATCATAGCAACCCGGCCCCTGCGGCATCCCTGCCAGACCGACCAGCGCTTCGTTGCGATGGCGCTGTGCTTCGGTCATGGCGAACTGACCCAGCAGGAAAAACGCCTCGCGCGCTTTGGAGGCGATCCAGTTTGGATTGCCACGCCCTGCGTTCAGATAAGGCAGCGCCATCTGGCGTGACTCTTTCTGCGCCAGCTTGATCAGTTCATCTTTGATTTGAAAAGGACTTAGGTTTTCGAACTTATGCAGGTCCAGTGTTTCTGACATGGCATCAAACCCTTGCGTTAAAACAATCGGAAAAATTCTATCGGATCGTACGCAAGGATTCGCATGTGTGTAAACTGTGTAGTCAGTCGCTGACGTTGGGATAACTGCGCAGCAGTCAGTTGATCCGGGCCGACGCCGCCAGCGCACCTGCCAGCGCATTTTGAATCTCGCCAGGGAATTCCCGCCCCTTTTCATGCAGCCCTGCAGCAACCCAGCCCACAGTATGCCCCCGGCTACCAATGTCATTCGCCCGAACTATCGTCGGAGACGTATGCTCGACGCTGACCAAAGCCATCGACCGCTCAATCTCACTATCGGTCAGCACCATTTTGACGGCACTGAAAATATCCATCGAAACCTGCAAGGTCTGATGCTCAAGCCGATGCGCAGCGCCCGTCAGCATACGGGTGCAAAAGGCTGACAGGAAATACCAGCGAAAAATGGAAAAGACACGGTCCTGCAACTCACCATGTACTGCGGCGCCATCTTTGGCTGCGCAGGCGACCTGTTCAAACGCGGCCTCGGCGGCTTTGGATGCCCGGAATATCTCGCGCTCGCGCTTTGCGATCGAGATGACACGCGGCGCAATCTCAGTTGCGGCTTCGTGGGATTCCAAATTCATAGATGTCCTCCAGCATTAAAGTCTAATGAGGACATGGAAATTCTAAAGGAAATCCGAATGCGATTTAACGCCATTTTTTGCAGAAAACATCCCTTTGTTGGCGAAATAAAAATGTCACGACCAGCTATTTAACACAAACATAACTGGCGGAAAGGAAGTAATTTCCAGCAGGTATGTTGAAAACATGCACATTAAGATTGGGGCAAATTGCGCGGTTTCGACCGAAAGATACATAGAACTGACACGATCTTGTAATAGTTATGCCCATTTCCGCATCTATGAATACCTAATCCTGCTGATCAGTTTACGAGTTTGAATTTAACGAGGGGGTACGAGCGGGACCAGGGGGTGAGCGCCTGACCAACCGGGCTCGCCTATGGGCAGAGCAGCTCCCCCCGCCGCTTACGGCCACATTTCACCGCGCCTATCCAGCAAATTGACCGACACACAATTTTGCTACGTACGTGGTTCTGGCCTTCATCGATAAAAAGCCCAATACTCGGATGAAGAGAGCTCATCTGAAATCAGGCAATACTTACCAAATCATCATGTCCAGACGCCACTATAACCTGCCGCCCCTGACCACCTTGTCCGCCTTCGAGGCCGCCGCGCGGCATCTGAGCTTTAAGAACGCAGCCGAGGAACTGTCGGTCACGCCGGGCGCGGTCAGCCACCAGATCAAGGCGTTGGAGGGCGACCTGGAAACCACGCTGTTCCAGCGCAAGCATCGCGGCGTCGATCTGACCGAAGACGGCAACGCGCTTTACGAGGCGCTGTCGTCGTCATTCGGGCGTATCTCGAAAGTTCTGGCAACGATCCGTGACCGCAAATCTGGCGGCAAGGTCACGGTCGGATCGACCACGGCAGTGGCGGCGTTGTGGTTGTCACCCGCCGTGATCCGATTTTGGCGCGAAATGCCGGACGTCAACGTGGACCAGCTGTCGCAGGATCGCCCTTTTCGGGACCGACCGGATGTGGACTTCTTTATTCGCTATGGGCGCGACCCCGACCCGAACTTGACGCACACACCCCTGTTCCGCGATCACCTAATTCCCGTCGCCAGCCCCGAGGTCGCGGACCGATTGGCTGGTGCTGACCTCGACGCGCTGGCAACCGAACGCTTGATCCACATGGCCTCGGAAGACCGCACTTGGACCACCTGGCCGGAATGGTTCAAACAACTGGGATATGTGGGCACGATCCCGATTGACTCTAGGGTGAACAGCTATTCGGTTGCCCTGCAACTGGCGCGCAAGGGGGCTGGGCTGACGCTGGGTTGGCAACGGCTGATCCAGCCGATGCTGCAATCGGGAAAGCTGGTCGCCATTGGCCCGCACTATCTGACTGCGCCCAACCAATTCTACATTGTTGGCCGCCCGGACGAAGACCTCTCGGACAGCGCCCGTGCCTTGAAATCATGGATCATTCAAGAGGTTCAGGACGGTTCAGTTTAGATCAGATCACCCAGTGGTGAGGTTTTCTGATATTGAGAAAGGGCCACACCATCCGCCAATACGGAAAAGAACGCATCTAGCAACCCACAGGAGAGCCCGATGAACAAGCACAGCGCGCTGTCATCCGTTCTGAACGATGTGACCATCGCAAATGGCCTGCCGAATGAACACTATATCGACCCGGTTGTTTTTGCCGAAGAAAAGCGCTCGGTCCTCTTTGCCAATTGGTCCGGGATCGGGTTTGGTCTGGATGTCCCCGAGGTAGGCGATGCAAAACCGGTCGACTTTCTGGGCATGCCACTACTGATCGTCCGTGATCGCGACGGAGAGATCGGTGTTTTCCAAAACACCTGCCGCCACCGCGGCATGATCCTTGTGGATACGCCCCGCAAGATCGAAGGCGCGATCCGCTGCCCCTATCACAGCTGGTGCTACAGCCTGAAAGGTGAGCTGCGCGCTACCCCGCATGTGGGTGGCCCCGGTCAGAACAAGCACGAAAACGTCGATCACAAGGATCTGGGGTTGGTGCGCGTCCGGTCGTATGTCTGGCGCGATGTGATCTTTGTGAACGTAGACGGCAACGCACCGGAGTTTCAGGATGCCCATGGTGCCCTGCTGGATCGGTGGAAGGAATTCGAACAACCCCTGCATGACGGCGGCGAGATGGCCTCGTTCAAGCTGGAGGTCAAAACCAATTGGAAACTGGCGGTCGAGAACTATTGCGAAAGCTATCACCTGCCTTGGGTGCATCCCGGCCTGAACAGCTATTCCCGGTTGGAAGATCACTATAACATCGAAGTCCGCGGGCATTACTCCGGTCAGGGCACGCTGGTCTACCGGCAGCTAAAGGATCAGGACGGCACCACCTTTCCCGATTTCGAAGACCTGAGTGACAAGTGGGATGAAGGCGCGGAATACGTAGCCTTATACCCGAACGTCCTGTTGGGGGTGCAGCGCGACCATGCCTTTGCAATCTTGCTTGAGCCGGTCGACCACGAAAACACCGTCGAACATATCCGGCTGTACTATGCCAAAAGCGTTGAGGACACGCCGCATCTGGACGGGCTTCGCACCACAAACGCACAACAGTGGCGGGCCATTTTCGAAGAAGATGTCTTTGTTGTCGAAGGTATGCAAAAGGGTCGCCACGGGGTGCTGTTCGATGGCGGACGGTTTTCACCCGCAATGGACGGGCCGACCCATAACTTCCATCACTGGGTCGCAACGCAGATCGAAAACGGACGGGCGGAATAACCTCTCGGCCGGCCCCTTTTGGCAGGAGGTCCAATGGAAAAAGACGATTTGGATCGCCTGCTGTTAAAGGCCCATGAGCAGGACGATCATGCTGCCCTGATCCACTATTACACAATGGCTGCGGATGAGCGCGAGGCGGCACAGGACATTGATGCCGCTTGTTTTTACCTAACCCACGCCTTTGTCTTCGCGCTAGAATCCGGTGCGCCCGAGGCCGAGACACTTAATGCACGCCTTGTCGCGCATGGTCGGGCACATCGTCTCGAATTTTAAGATTGGTGTCACGTCAGGGCGAATGCGCACCAGGCTATCCAAACTCTATGTGACCCCACGGGAAGCTGTTCAGACGTCTTAGGTCCCCTATAGTCAAATGAAACCGTCACGGTTGCTTTGGGAGGGGCAGGTGCATGGCGCACAGCGCGGAAATGCTGATCATTGGTGCCGGGTTCTCGGGGCTGACCATGGCAATCGAGGCACGCAAGCGTGGAATCAGCGATATCGCCATCCTTGAAAAAGCGGGCGATATCGGGGGTACATGGCGCGAAAACACCTATCCCGGCGTGGCATGCGATATTCCCTCGCATCTGTATTCGATGTCCACGCACCTGAACCCGGACTGGAGCCGCGCCTATGCCGGTGGGGCCGAGATTCAGGCGTATCTGCAAAAGATCGGCCGAGATGAGGGCCTGTACGATCTGTGCCATTTCCACCAGCAACTGAAATCCGCGCGCTGGGACGGCGACCGATGGCAGGTGGAAACCGAGGGCGGGCAGCACTGGACGGCGCGCTTTTTAGTCTCGGCCATTGGGGCACTGCATCTACCGGATGTGCCCGACATACCCGGTGCCGACGGCTTTCCCGGCCCCAAGTTCCATTCTGCCGAATGGGATCACGACGTTGAACTTGTGGGTAAACGCATCGCGGTGGTCGGCACCGGTGCCTCAGCCGTTCAGTTTGTGCCTGAAATTGCGAAAACGGCAGCCCAAATCACCATCTTCCAACGGACCGCGCCCTACATCCTGCCCCGCCCCGACGGGCCAATTGCACCGTGGGTTCGCAGCCTCTATAGGCGCATCCCCATCCTGCCCCGGATACGCCGCAAACTGATCTACTGGATTTTTGAGTATCGCCACCGTGTGTTTCGGGGTGAAGAGCGGATGGTCAACTTTGCCATGAAGATGTGGCGAAACGGGCTGGAGAAAGCGATAACTGACCCCGAACAACGCGAACGCCTGACCCCTGGCTACAGGATTGGATGCAAACGTATCCTCAGTTCGAATGATTGGTACACGGTCCTTGCGCGAGACAACGTGACAGTAATCCCGCACGGGGTGGCGACAATCGAGGGAGATCAGATCATCGCCGCGGATGGCAGCCGGACCCAGGCCGATGTATTGATCTGGGGCACAGGCTTTCATGTGACGGACGTGGTCGAGCGTCTGGACATCACCGGAACCGATGGCCTGACCCTACGCCAAGCATGGACCGATGGGATGCAGGCCAATCTGGGCACTGCCATCGCAGGTTTTCCGAACTTCTTTATTCTGTTGGGGCCACATACCGGATTGGGCCATAACTCGGTCGTGCTAATGATCGAAGCACAGGTCCGCCATATAGGCAGGGTGCTGGATCAGATGCAGCGCAACGGCTTACAGGCCATCACACCTGACGCCGCGAAACAAGAAGCCTTTACGCAGGAAATGCAGGATCGCCACTCAGACAGCGTCTGGCAAGCGGGCGGCTGCACCTCGTGGTATCAGGATGCCCAAGGCCGCAACACGACGCTTTGGCCCGGCACCGTATCCGAGTATGAAAAGCGCATGGCCCGATCCGGGCTGGAACAATATCACCCTGCCCCTCCCCCAGCCGGAGATCGTTGACATGACCACTCTTCTAACCATCGCCCTGCTGATCGTCGCATTTTTTGTCGGCATGAAACTGTGGACCCGCAAACTGACTCGCCAAGGCCAAATCCGAGTTCCGCAGCTTGGGGTCATCGCGCCCGTGAACGGCGGCAGCATCCATTATGTGGAAAAGGGCGATCCGTCGAAGCAGACCCTTGTCATGATCCACGGGCTGGCTGGGCAATTGCAGCATTTCACCTATGCCTTGGTCGACATGCTGGCCGATGACTATCACGTCATCGCAGTGGACCGGCCCGGCTGTGGCTATTCGACCCGCGACAGTGCCGATCTGGGCCGTCTGCCCGAACAGGCGCGCATGATACAAGAGTTTCTGGACAGCAAGGACGTCACCGACGCTGTCCTTGTGGGTCATTCCTTGGGCGGCGCGGTGTCGTTGGCCATGGCGCTGGACCACCCAGAAAAGATCAAGGCCCTGGCTCTGCTGGCCCCTCTGACGCAAGTTTTGCCGTCGACACCCCAGGTTTTCAAACCACTGGAAATCCGCACAGAATGGCTACGCAGCCTGATCGGCAACACAATCGCTGTACCCGTGGCCGCCAAAACTGCACCACACACTCTGGACGTCGTTTTCGCCCCCGACCCTGCGCCTGCGGACTTTCTGGATCGTGCTGGCGGTGCGCTTGGACTGCGCCCGTCGGCCTTCATCACCGGATCGCAGGACGTTGTGGGGATTGATGACAGCATGGCGGCGCAGGTCGCCCGCTATGAGGAGTTAGCCGTACCCGGCGGCATTCTATACGGCACACAGGACGCTATACTTGCAGCCCACGCGCACGGCGATCCAATGATCCAGTTCGGCCTGTCAAACGAGTGGATTGACGGGGCAGGTCATATGATCCTGATCACGGCACCGGACACATGCGCCGCATTCATCCGCCAGATCGCAGAAACCAAGTATTTCGAAACCAAGGCGGCGCCCGAGACGGTTTGAACGGCGTGGAAAAGAATCCGGCTTTGACCGTGTTTTCCCTCTTGACCCGCCACAGCCCCTCGCTTAAATCGCCACTCACTCATGGCGGAGTAGCTCAGTTGGTTAGAGCAGCGGAATCATAATCCGCGTGTCGGGGGTTCAAGTCCCTCCTCCGCTACCAAAATCCCTTTAAAAATAAAGACATTACGTCCTGTGGCCAAAATCCTCCCTGCAGGTTATCCACCGGGACTGCAATGGGACAGCAACCCGGCGGAAGGGATTCTAACGCGGACCTAACTGATTGTCCTGTCTATAAGATCGAATCCTCGGTCAGTCGGCATGCATAACAAGCATTGGCCACCGCTGGCGTCAGCCCATGCGTCGCTAATCTGGCGCCTGGCTTCTTCCAAGTCGAAAAGATGCGCGCCCTTGTATTCGACAACCAAGATTCGCCCATCGTCGAGCATCGCTACAAAATCCGGATAGAACTTTCCGTGTGGTAGCTGGAGCCAGAAAGAGGTTTTCTTGTTCTCGATATTCCGAATCCTGTACTTCACCGTATCCAACCAGTCCAGATAGACGGCGCACTCGAACTCCTCGCCTTCGGCTTTCAAGTCGCCAATCAACGGGGTGTAACCCTTTAGGGCTCCAGTCGTCTTCATTTTCCGAATAAGGCAGCACAACTTTGTTAACGCCGCCTTCGTCACTGACAGAGACCACATGTTTGTCATCAACCGCCACACCAAATCTTTTTTCGCCCTTGGGGATGATGTTGATCACAACTGACGTTGGTAGCCAGCCTGGCTTTCTCAAATCGTCGTAGTCAGGAGAAGAGCGTTTCGCTTGGCTGATCGTAGACCATGGATATCCATACTCAACGAAGCGGGAAATTTCTTCTGATCGCTCTTCGTCATGCTGGCGTTGAATGCCAAGGTCTTCATTTCTATCAACTTCAAGGTTGGCAGATCGGCGATGAATTCCGCAAAGACTACGCAACTCTTTCGCAGGGATTGAAAAAATGAAAAAATGTGAATCTGGCTTTCTTCGTCTGGTTTCTTTGGAAAATTGGATTTCATCCCAAGCGTTGAGCCACTGTCGAACCTTTATGGCCGAAAGCTCACGACGTCGGTTTGAAGCTTGCATTGTAGATGTCCTACCCCTTTGCAACAATGGACCCAACTATTCGGTGCCATGCAGTTGAGGCAACGTAACCCACAGAAAACTCGCCAACAACTCTAAATTGAGTACAACCCATTTAGGATACCTTCTCGCCAAGATTTGCAGAAAAGCGATACGAGCAAGGGTACACCGAACACGGAATGGTGGATTAACTGGCGGATTGAGGTCAGGATTATCAACTTAACCATTTAATAGTAAAATAAAAATTGAGAAATAATGGTGCCCGGGGGCGGAATCGAACCACCGACACGAGGATTTTCAATCCACTGCTCTACCCCTGAGCTACCCGGGCAAGGGAACGATGTTCATCGTTGGGTGGAGGCCTTCTATGACTTGCCACAGGCAGTGTCCAGAGGCTTTTTCAGATTTTTTCAGTGTGGACGCGATTGCTCGGTTTGACCTTCGGATCCATCCGTGTCCAAGTCCTCTTCCCGCTGCGACGGAACCGCATATGAGCCGTTCAACCACTTGGCCAGATCGAGGTCGGCACAGCGTTTTGAACAGAAGGGGCGGAACTTGGTTACCGTGTCTTCACCACAGATCGGGCAACTCATTTCAACACCTCCGTCAGTGGAATACGGCCGCGTTTGCGTTGCAGTTCGTAATGGCCCAATGGTGTCCAACCCGCCAGGGTGGTTTCAATTCCATCTGCCTTGAACGCGGCGCGCAGGGCTGATTCAAAACCGCGCCGATCTTTCTTGGGCATTGGGGCAAGGTCCAAGGTGATTTGCCCGCCCAGACCCCGCACGCGCAACGCACGTGCCAACACCTTGGCGCAGGCGAAGTTCGCCTTGGTTCCGGCGGCCATTGAGGTGTCGGATCCGGTGTTTACATCCACTGCGACCAGGGCGCGTGTGGGCTGAACATACAAGTGCCCGCCGCCCGGAAGCGACTCGGAAATACCGCGCACCTCGTCCAACGCATCCAACACGCCCTGTGTTTCAAAGCTTCCGTCCTGCGTCACCACTTCGGCCGGGTCGGTCCAGTCGCGCCAGGCCAGAACGTGAGGGCCATCGCCCTCCAACAACAGCTCGGGTTCGGTTCCCGGATCATTCAAAACCTGATCGGCATGAGCCAGCATGGCGTTGATGTCCTCGGCGATCTCGCCTGCATCTTCACCCAGACAACAAGAGCGCAGAATCAGGCCATAAGTGCTGCCGTCCATGCAGTCATGCGCAATCTCAAGCAGACGGTCACGCTCGTCTTCGTCACGGATTGAGCGTGAAATATTCAGACCCGGCGCTTCGGGTGTGACAATCGCATAGCGGCTTTTGAACAGGATGCGATCTGTGACCGGCAGCGCCTTGCCCGGCTCTGCATAGCCAGTGATCTGCACCAGCATCAGGGTGCTCGGGGCCAATCCCTTCACCTGCCGCAAGAAGGCCGGACCGTCGGGAGTTGTCAGGAACATGCCGCCCTGCCCTTTGACGGGGCGGTCGGCACGGGCGCGATAGATCGTGCCCGGTGCGGGGGCATCCCCTGCGATCAGGAAATCATCCAGCTTGCCATCCACCATTAAGGCGGCAGCTTCGCGGTTGTCGATATGATCCAGAACGATGGTGCGGCCCTTCATGACACCTCACGATACAAGGGATAGCCGATACCCTGCAAAAGGGCGGCAGTTTCAGACAGGGGTAGCCCTACGATGCCGGTGAACGAACCTGAAATCCAGGGAATGAACGCCCCGGCCGGACCTTGAATGGCATAGGCACCTGCTTTGCCCTGCCAATCTCCGGTTGCCAAATAGGCATTGATCTCAACGTCCGACAGGCGCTTGACCTTGACCTGCGAGACCACATCACGTAGCAACACGCGATCCCCACGCCGCACAGCGACCGAAGTGATCACGCGATGCCGCCGACCGGACAGCGCATGTAGGAATTCGGCCGCCTGCCCCGCATCTTCGGGCTTGCCCAGAATGCGACGGCCAAGCGCGACGGTCGTATCCGCACACAGGGTGACATCATCGCTATCCGCCTGAATAGCCTGCACTTTTACCCGTGTAATACGATTACAGTAAGGCACTGGCAATTCGCCTTTCAAAGGCGTTTCGTCAATGTCGGGGGCGCGAATTGCATCGGGCTGCACGCCAAGCTGGGCCAGCAGGTCCAGCCGCCTTGGGCTGCCCGATCCTAAGATAAACGCCATTGCGGCAGGCGTTACTTGAAGCGGTAGTTGATCCGACCCTTGGTCAGATCATAGGGGGTCATCTCGACCTGAACCTTGTCGCCGGCCAGAACACGGATGCGGTTCTTGCGCATCTTGCCTGCCGTATGTGCGATGATCTCATGGCCGTTTTCCAGCTCGACCCGAAACGTCGCATTAGGCAGGAGTTCCTTCACGACACCGGGAAATTCGAGCGTATCTTCCTTGGCCATGTTGTCTCCATCATTACGTTGCACCCGCAGAATCTACGGGGATGTGCGCTTAAATGAGCCCATTTTGGGCTTATTTCAAGGCCAGAATCACCTAAAGGCGCGATAATGTGACGGAATCGACTCGCGGCGACTGCTCCTCCCAATGAGTGCGGTTCAGAACATGCCCATCGGTGCGAACTTCGGCAATTGCTGAAAGGTCGATATCCGCATAGGTCCATCCCGGCTGGTTCAAAGCGCCTTCGGCCAACACACCAGTCGCAGGAAACCCCTTGTCGGGTGGGCCGAAAATGCCGCCGGTGCCGGTATTCTTGTCCACCGCCTCGGACCAGTCATTGTCCCCGACCAGAGACGCCATCACCGTAACGCATTGATTTTCCAGCGCCCGTGACATCGCGCCGATCCGAACCCGCCAATAGCCTGCCAAAGCCTCGGTACATGAGGGGACCAGGATCAGATCGGCCTCGCTCAGCGCATGGCCCAACAGAGGAAATTCGCTGTCATAGCAGATCAACACGCCGATCTTGCCCAACGCGGTATCGAATAGTTTCAGCGGTCCGCCCGGCGCGATATCCCAGTCTTCGCGCTCAAAGCGGGTCATGATCTGTTTGTCTTGATGATCCTGCCCACCATCGGGCGCATAGAGTACCGCACGGTTTACCGGTCGGCCCGGCCCATCCACAATCGGGGCCGACGCGCCCAGAATGTAGGTCTTGTATTCCTGTGCAAGACGCTGATGCAGGGCCCGCGCTGCCTCCATCCGATCAGACACTGCCCGGATCGAACGCTCGAGATCGCCCGCGACGTCGACCCCATCCAATGTCGACAACTCCATCGCACCGTATTCAGGAAAGACCAGCAACTCAGCCCCCTGTCCGGCGGCGTCTGAGACCCAGCGGCCTAGCTTGTCCTCATACTGCGCCCAACTGTCGAGCCAATCGAGGTTATAGGCAGCGGTTGCGACTTTCATTTTTTGAAACCCAAATCTTTTGGTCACGCGACAGTAGATTGCAAATGGATAGCCTGTACAGCTCAATTGAACCAAAAGTAAGCGCGCCAGCCCGCAAATTACCCAGTACAGAGTTGGTTTGGACGACCCAATAAACCTGCATTACTGTCCAGATTTGCATTAACCAATTTCGGCAACGCTACCAAGCTGTCAAATCGGACGCTGTCGGCAAAATTGTAATGCACCTTACCGGAGCGTAATCTGGCGGTGTTAGACTGTGTAACACTCAACCGATGCTTAGGGTTTTTCATAACGGGAGAAATTGGCATGCCTCATTACATTAATCACTTCACTTGCTCGGCGGCGGCATGGCCAAAAGACCGCGAGGGGGAGATCGCTGCGTGGACCGATATGGTCGGCGACGCCAGCGAACTTGTGGAAGGGGAAGGCCCAGTCAAATTCACAGGTTGGATAAGCAATACTGAGGGCTATGTTCTCCTTGAGGCGGACTCCAAAGCCGAAGTAATTGGGATCTGTGCGCAATTCTGGCCGCTTTTTCACAATGACATCATGGAAATTGTGCCAACTGCAGAAGCAGGACCAGCAATTTTGGCTGGCGTAAAGCGAGGGTGGGAAAAGAAGGCATAGCACTTCGTTCTGGCGACCATCAGTTTCCCCTGAAGATCGGAAAGGCCGGCCAATTTGCGGGATTGCTACATGCTAACGGGTCAGCACCGTCTGTTAGATATCCCGTATCCAGAACTGCAGCGGCTTCAGCGTCTCGCCTTTTTCCCCGATATCCTGCCACGAGAACTGGGCGACGGCGCCTGACAGCGGCTCATATCCCCGCGCCCGCCAGAAGGCGTCCAGCGGCCGGTAGTTTTCGGGCCGCATCGGGTGATCCGCCGGGCGCTGTACGCCGCAAAAGGCGCATTTGCTGAAACCCAGTGCGCGGGCATGCTCCTCACGCAGATCGAAAAACTTATGGCCAACGCCCTGACCTCGATAATCGGACAACAAAACGGATTCCGCGCAGTAGAAGATCTGCGACAGATCCAGCCCGGTGCCCTCAAACGCCGCCGCGAAATCGTCGGCGTGGTCAGTCAGCGGTGCCCCAGTTGACGCGCCAATCAGGCTATCGCTGTCAAAGGCGCCGACGACAATTGCTTTGTCGCTGTCACGATAGGATTGCAGATATTTCCGCTCATATGTCAGATCGCCATCATAAAGGTAGGGCCACGCCCGAAACACTTCGATCCGCAAGCGCGCCACATCGTCCAGAGCGGCCTCTAGCGCCGCTCCGATCAGGGGGCGGACGGCGGTGACCTCAGCCACCGGACACCTGCTTGGTCCAGTCTGCAAGATTGTAGAAGGTGGTGACGCGGGTGATCTTGCCATCCCGAAGGTCAAAGAACGACCCCGCTGGCAGGCGGTAGGTCTGACCGTGGGCCTCGGGCAGGCCCTCGTCAGTTTCCAGATAGGTGCCGTTCACGATGAATTCGGCCGCTGCACGTGTGCCGCCCTTGGCCTCGAAAACAACGATATCAGTCAGGTTCTCGCGATAGCAGCGGTTCATGTGATCGCAAAAGGCCGTGAATTTCTCTTTCCCGACACGAATTTGACCTTCGTTCACGTGATGGGCCACATCCTCGGACAGGCAGGCCAACATGCCCTCTACATCGCCGGCGTTGAAGGCATCGAAATAGGTTTGGACGGTCTGGTTCATGGTCACTCCGTAGGTTCGCCCCAGCGGTCTTTCAGATGCTTGATGATCTGATCGCGGGTCTGTCGGTAGTGATGTAGCTTTTGTTCGCGATTCTCGCCCAGTCCAGTAGGGTCCATTATTGGCCAATAATCGACATCCAGATGAAAAACCCGTGTCAATTCCAGCGCCTGACGCTGACTGGCGGGCGACAGAGCCACGACCAGGTCGAAGGAACTAAGATCGTCGCCCCATTCCTGCATCTCATCAAAGGACCGCGAGCGATGCCGGGACAGCTCGACGCCGATCTCGTGACAAACGGAAATGCAAAACCCGTCAATCTCAAGGTCGTTATGGACGCCAGCAGACTGTACATAGGTGCCGGTACCATAGAATTTCTTCATGATACCTTCGGCCATCGGAGACCGGACCGAGTTGTGGTCGCAACAAAATAGGACCGACTGCGGCAGAGGCTTCACGCGTCAGCCCCCAAAATGCAACACGCAAATCAGCGTGAACAGACGGCGGGCGGTGTCTGTGTCAATATCCGCCTTTCCTTCCAGCCGCTCCTGCAACACGCGGCTGCCTTCGTTGTGAATTCCGCGCCGGGCCATATCGATGGTTTCGATCTGGCTGGGTGGCAGGTTCTTGACCGCATTGAAATAGCTTTCGCAGATCTGAAAATAGTCTTTGACCACCTGCTTGAACGGGCCAAGCGAAAGGTGGAACTCGGCGGCTTTTTCCTCGGCCTCTGTGGCGATGTCAAAGACCAGACGTTTTTCACGGATCGACAGTTGCACGTGATACGGCCCGTCCGGCGCCGTGCGCCCATCCCGTTGAGGAAGGGTAAAACTATTGTCTTCCAGCAGATCATAGATGGCGACCTTGCGCTCTTGCTCGATCTCGGGGGTCGGCGGCGGCAGGTTTCGATCATCCAGTTCGATATGTGAAATGCGGGTCATGTCGCGTGTGGTCCGTTCAGTTCAGCACAGACCTATAGCAATGGTTTTCATTGAGCAACGCACAGAAACGCCATGTGCCATAGGTCTTTGCGTCAATTCAGCCCATTGAGGCGGGCCGTCACCGACAGACCGTGCGCCTCAAGGCTTTCGGATTGCGCCAGTTGTTCCGCCGCAGGGCCAATAGCGCGCAGCGCGTCGGGCGTCATCTGGCTGAGCGTGGTACGTTTTAGAAAATCCATCACGCTGAGACCGGATGAGAACCTGGCCGAACGCGCGGTGGGCAGCACGTGATTTGGGCCACCAACGTAATCACCGATGGCCTCGGGCGTGTACTGGCCCAGGAAAATCGCACCCGCATGGATGGTTTTTTCACTCAGCCCGACCGGATCGGCGACGCACAGCTCCAGATGCTCGGGCGCAATGCGATTGGACAGGGCGGCGGCCTCATCCAAATCGCGCACGGTGATTATTGCCCCAAAGTCGCGCCAGCTGGCCCCTGCGATGGCGCGGCGTTGCAAGGTTTCAAGTCGCTTCTCAACCGCTTGCGCCACTGCCTGCCCAAAGTCGGCATCATCGGTGATCAGGATCGACTGGGCGCTTTCGTCATGTTCGGCCTGGCTGAGCAGATCCAACGCGATCCAATCGGGGTCATTGTCCTTGTTCGCGATCACGAGGATTTCAGATGGACCGGCAATCATGTCGATCCCGACCTTGCCGAACACTCGGCGCTTGGCCGCCGCGACAAAGGCATTGCCCGGGCCAGTGATCTTGTCCACTGGCGCGATGGATGCGGTGCCATAGGCCAGCGCTGCAATCGCCTGCGCGCCACCGATGCGATAGATTTCGTCGACTCCGGAAAGCCGCGCGGCCAACAGGACCAGTGGATTCACCTGCCCGTCTGGCGTTGGCACCGTAATAGCCAACCGCTGAACCCCCGCCACCTTGGCCGGAATTGCATTCATCAGAACTGACGAGGGGTACGAGGCCAACCCGCCCGGCACATAAAGCCCGGCTGCCGACACCGCCGACCAGCGCCAACCCAGTGTCGCCCCGGCTTCGTCGGTCCATTGATGATCCTCAGGCATCTGTTTTTCGTGATAGGCGCGGATGCGCTCGGCGGCCAGTTCCAGCGCAGCGCGGTCCGTATCCGAAACCTGCGCAACCGCAGTGTCGATTTCTTCTGCGGAAAAGGTCAAAGTAACGGGCGTCAGGTCAAGCCGATCGAACTTGGCGGTCAACTCTATCACAGCCGCGTCGCCCCGGCTGCGCACATCATCGATGATTTGCGCTACGGTGGCGTCTACGTCCGGGCTGTCCTCGCGCTTGGCCGACAACAGCGCTTGAAAGGCGGATTCGAACTCGGACGACGTGGTATCAAGGAAAACGGGCATGATCAGGCACTCCGGGGCGTTTGATGGGGACATATCGCCGGGATGAGTTGGCCTCAACCCTTAGTCCTTTGAGTGCAGCGATTTGCGCATCGCGAAACAGGACACGTCGCCACGCGCGCCACATTGCCCGGTGGCCTGCCAGCCGTGCCGCCGGTAAAAGTCCTGCGCGGTTTTTGTCGCCTCTAGTCTGGCATCGAATTGACCTGAGGCAATCAGGTCTTTCTCAAGCCGGTGCAGCAGGACGGTCCCGATGCCATGACCAGTGTGATCCGGGTCAATGTACAGCAGCGTGATTTCGTCGTCGCGCAAACCGCCCACGGCGGCAACCTGCCCTGCATGTTCGGCCAGCCATATGTGCGCACCCGCCACGATCCAACCCCGGATGGATGCAGGGTCCTTGTTTGCGGTCCAATGCGCGATGGCCTGTGGGTCGCCCCGATGATCCGCGACACAAAGCTGGGTGATCGATCGGATCAACACCCGACTCAGATCGAACACATCAAAAACGGTTGCGCGGCGCAGGGATACTCCAGCCGGAAATTGCGAGAATGCCTGTGAAATGCCGCGCTTGTTCTGCATCTATTCGGGGTGATGCGGCGCCTGACCCGAAGGGGCCTTGTACGGCCGCGTCACATCCTTGAGCGTGGCGTCCAGTGCTTCGACCTTCAGTCGGATGGCACCATCCCCTGCCAGCGTCAGCAAAACCTGACCCGCTCCGTCCTCGCCTGCCTCAAAATCAATCGACAGCAGGGACATCACCATCTCCTTATCCCTGCGGTCGATGCCCTGACTGGCCACCGACAGCACCGAATCGAACACCAGAACCGCCTGAACCCGCTCAAACGGACGATCACGGCGTGTCGCGGCATCCTTATCTTCCCACCGAAAACGGTTCAGCAGCAGGCCGAACCGGCGCTGCGAGGGCTGCCATGTTATCTCGGTTACAGGAAATACCGCATCCTGCGCCAGGGTCGAGATCACCTGCAGATCCTCTGCATCCTCGGCACCCAGATTCAGAGGGGCCTCGCGCCCGTCGTGGAAACTTGCGTCTGTCATTGGCCCTTGATCCGTTCTATTTTTGCACCCACGCCTTCCAGCTTGCGCACCACATGCTCATATCCGCGGTCCAGATGATAGACCCGGCTGACCGTGGTCTCGCCCTCGGCTGCCAGACCCGCCAGAATCAACGAGACTGAAGCCCGCAGATCCGTTGCCATCACCGGCGCACCTTTCAGCTGATCCACACCTGTAACAGTGGCCGTGCCGCCATGCACTTCGATATTCGCGCCCATGCGCACCAGTTCAGGGGCGTGCATAAAGCGATTCTCGAAGATGCGTTCTTCCAATACCGCGGTGCCTTCGGCCGTACACATCAACGCCATCATCTGCGCCTGCAGGTCAGTCGGAAACCCCGGAAAAGGCTCGGTCACCACATCCACCGAGGTCACGCGCCCGTTCTTGCGCGCCACTTTCAGACCCTTTTCGGTTTGCGTGACGCTGACACCCGCCGCGTCGAGCTTGGCAGCAAAGGAGTTAACCAGCGACATGCGACCGCCCAGCAACTCTACCTCACCACCGCAAATGGCCGGGGCCAGCATATAGGTGCCCAGCTCAATCCGATCGGTCACAACCTGGTGGGTTGCACCGTGCAAGCGATCAACGCCCTGAATCTCGATGGTCGAGGTCCCCTCGCCCGAGATTTGTGCGCCCATCTTGCGCAGGCACTCGACTAGATCGACGATCTCAGGCTCGCGCGCGGCGTTCTTCAGAACCGTGGTGCCTTTGGCCAATGTGGCCGCCATGACGATGTTTTCGGTCGCACCCACCGATGCAAAACGCATCTCGTGGACTGCGCCTTTCAACCCGCCGGATGCCTTGGCGTGCAGATAGCCGTCCTTCAGCTCGATCTCAGCGCCCAGCGCCTCAAGCCCCTCAACGTGCAGGTCCATGGGTCGCGCGCCAATCGCACAACCGCCAGGCAGCGAAACCACCGCCTGCCCCAACCGCGCCAGCATCGGACCCAACACCAAATTGGACGCACGCATCTTGCGCACGATTTCATAATCCGCAGTGTGGCTGGTCAGATCATGACTCGACATCGCGATCACCTGCCCGTCCTGCAGCGACGACACCTCAGCCCCCAAAGACTGCAGCAATTGTGTCATGGTCTTGATGTCGCTCAGCCGCGGCGCATTGGTCAGCGTCAGCGGTTCTTCGCTCAGCAAGGTTGCGGGCATCAGCGTCAAACACGCATTCTTGGCCCCCGCAATCGGTATCTGACCGTTCAGCGGCCCATTGCCCGTCACCAGAATCGAATCCATCTGCTCTTATCCCTCGTCCTTTTCGGCATCGTTATCCGAGCTTGCGCGCGCCTTGGCCTGCGCCTTGCGCCGCGCCATATTCGCCTTCAGCGCCGCCTTCAGCCGCTCTTCCCGAGCGTCCGCGGATTTGCCATGTTTTTTGGGTGTATTTCTATCTGCCATAATCTTTCTCTACAGGAGGTGAAAAAAACCGTCCAGAGACCCTTGCGCCCTGTTTCGTTTGCGTCTAATCACCCGCCCACAGCGCTGCTGTAGCTCAGAGGTAGAGCACTCCCTTGGTAAGGGAGAGGTCGAGAGTTCAATTCTCTCCAGCAGCACCATGATTTCCTTATATTCCTCAAAAACTTACGCCGAACCAACGGCTTGCGCTTGCAGACTCCTACACAGGAGTCCTACACAGTGACCCTTATCATGCCTACACCAGTCAAAGACAAAAAAAGCGGAATCTACTACGTCAGGGTGCGCGTTCCAGCGGACCTTAAGGGAATCGTTGGCCGTGCCGAGGTGTCAAAGTCACTACGCACCAGAGACCCAGCAGAGGCCAAAGAGAGATTTGCGGCTGAATACGCCAAAATCCAAAAGCGATGGGCGTCCCTTCGGGCAAAGCCTGAACCGCTTCCCTTGAAAAAGATCGTTGCACTTTCGGGGCGTGTTTACTTCCGCCTTATGGAAGTGCTGGAAAACGAACCGGGTGAACCTGAGATTTGGAACCGCGTTCTGGAACTGAGCCACCAAGCGGAGGCCGCTGAGGGCGGATTAGAAAAATGGTACGGAGATGCCGCTGACGAGATATTGGCAGAAGAAGGAATTGCTGTAGACGAACCTACGCGCACTCGTTTGCTACGCGAAGTCCATAGGTCTTGGAAGCAGGCAGCTAGTCAGCAATTGAAGCGGGCCGAAGGCGACTTCACCCCGGACCCTCAAGCTATGCGCTTCCCTGAGTGGGAACCCTCAGCCTCGCCAAAAGTGGCAACCGAAGGCCCCACCCTCACCAGCCTTTTTGAACGGTGGAAGAAAGACCACTTGAGTAACGGAAAGGCAGCCGCAACGGTCGATGACTTCGCTCAGAAGAAGGATGCTCTGATCGCATATCTGGGTCATGAGGATGTCACCCGAATAAAACCTAAGGACATTGCTGACTGGTGCGACTACTTGCGGGACGAGAAGGACCTTACGGCAAAAACCATTGGCCGAAAATACCTAGCGGCCATCAAAGCTATTCTTCGCTTGGCACGGTCGAAGTTTCTGATTGAAAGTGATCCATCCAAGGACGTTTCCTTCAAAGTTCCAAAACCTATTGCGGCGCGTTCTAAGGGCTTCACAGATGATGAAGCGAAAAGAATACTGCGACACGCCAACGACGCCCTAAATGACGACGCACGGGCCACCCGAAAAAACAAACTAGCCTGCCGCTGGATACCTTGGATTTGCGCCTATACCGGAGCGAGGGCAGGTGAAATCGCACAGCTCCGTAAACAAGACTTGCGAAGCGAAGGGAATATCCAATGGCTCTTAATCACGCCGGACGCAGGGAGCGTCAAAGCACGACGCTATCGAACCGTGCCTTTACACCCCCACCTAAACGATATTGGCCTTGTTGACTTCATTAACAGTACCAGTGCGGGGTATCTATTCCACGATGGAGGCAGGACCCCGGAAGACGCCTTGCGGTTGTCCCAGAACGCCCGTGATAAGGTTGGCGATTGGGTTAGGAACAAGGTGGGCATAGCAGACCCTAGGATACAGCCGAGCCATGCGTGGCGACATAGATTCAAGACTCAGGCGCGGAATGCGGATGTCGATACAGCCTATCAGAATGCAATCTGCGGTCACGCATCTGGTAACGCAGGCGACGACTATGGGGACTTTCCCGTTGAAACACTATACCGCGAAATCTGTAAAATTCCGTGCATTAAGCTCGACTAGAAGTTCTAAGTTTCCTGCCGTTTGAGAAATCCCAAGTTTTGGCCTCTTATCCGAAAGCGGCAAAGTGCAATAGCTCAAAGCAAGTGGACCGTTTCATCGCAACATGCGAAACAGATTGAAATAATTGGCGGAGATAAACTTAGTGAAAAACTATATTATAGTGGGGTTGGCATGTCTTGTAGCGGTCTTGGTCATAGGCGTTAAACCAGTGCAACGGGCGATAAACGAGGCGATAAACCAAGGAACCTTGAAAGGTGTCGAAACTTGCATGTCTTATTCGGACAGCGAGCTTCTCTCTACAGAAGTCATAAAGGCAACATGCGTGACAACGTTTCACAAGCGTCTATACCATAACGACCACGCGACAGGCCGCGCGGGGCCGCGGCTGAAGCAGCAAACTGTAAGTTGGGGCGGCGTTCTCAAAAACAAGACACCAGACCACGTGACTACTTGGATACAAATCTCAGTTAGCATTTTTGACGAGAAAGGCGAGGAACAGGAGTACTCAGCCGAAACACCAATTTGGATAGACCCCCTGAACGAAGCTGAGTTTCAAGTAGAACTGTCAGACCTTGAAAGCGGGCAATTCGAAAACTTGGATTTTTGTGACCATGAAGATTCTGCACCCGCCGCGTGTATGACATGGGGCGTGACAGATGTAATGGGGCTTTCTCTATAGCCTCGACGCTTCGGACGCACCTCTAAGGAAAACACTGCAAAGCGTCGAGAAAGCAATCAAATTTAGCTAATGTTGACCCACGGGAAAATTTAACCAAAGGCCGAAAATCACAAGCCGATAGCTGCAACAACGCATTACAACAAACCACATGCTTGGCAAAGTTTCTCGCCAAACCGTGTAAGTTCAATTCCTAGGCTCACCTCTTGCTCGTCTTCATTGCGACTGACAAGGAAGTCTATTTCCAGACCCTCCAAAGACAAACTTTCCGCCTCTGAAACTCTTTCTTCGACAAACTTCAAAAGCTCTGAAATATGCCCGCCATGAACATCCATACTGCTAAATGAGGGCGCGTCAGTGATAGGAGTGTATTCTTCGGGCTTTGGTCGAATGACACCCACTCGCCTCAAGTTATCCGACCAGTCGTCCGCCGTGGTAATCTCTTGAAGCTCAAACTCTGCCGCCATTCGAGATGTATCTTCCATGAACGTAATGAGACGCGGCCCCATTGCCTGCCGTTCTTTCTTGACCCGGTCAACGTCCCCATAGGTGAGCCATTTCTTTCCCTCCAAGCCCGCCGCCTTCGTCGCATCTTGTTGTATTGCGCGGTTGTTCTTCACTACGAAAGCCACATACTCAATAATCCTCGCATCAGCAGGGGATAGTGAGGAAATAGCGGAGACCAAAGGGCGGTCGATGCTTTGGGATTTGTTGGGGTCAAGTGCGCTTGCTAATAATCCAGACCAAAGCGCTCTAACCTTTTCGTCAGCAGATACAGACATACCATCTAGAAGAACGTGTAAGTCTTCTTCTAATGGTGGCGTAATGTCCTTTAGCTCTATGCCTCGTTCTTCAAGCGCACCTCTGGTTTCTTCCAAGCCTAGCTGTGTATTGAGCAAACGTTTTCGTTTGACCCGATCTCCTAATATACCGATACCGTCTGCCAACAGGTTTCCTGCTTCCTCGGAAGGCTTCTGTAGTAGGCCGCGGATAACGTCGCCAAGCGCAGCATCAATTTGTTTTCCAATTGTTACATCCACGGAGACCTTCGGCTTCGTATCATCATCACTTGGCATATACTCACCCTACGTTATCTTAAGTTTCTGATTTTATAGTTTATTCAGGGGCGGCCGAACAGGGGTCCTATGGGTGTGAGTACTTGCACAGAATCCTACGCCAGAATGATTTCACCACAAAAATTTGTGGCCCAGAGATAGTAAGAGAGGCACCGCGTTACCCCCCGGGGGGGTGTCACAAGATCAGTTCTCAGCACCTGCGGGAAAGTCTCTTTAATTAATTAAAAACAAAGGGTTGACGCGAAGCTTCGCATGAATCATCTACACGTTGCATCACATAGATGCAGCACTACCAAGAATAGGAATAGTAGAATGATCGTCTTTGACTATTGCGTCGACCACTTTGACTTGCTCATCGAGCGTCACCCGCACTCAACGCCCTTTAAGGTGACCCGTGAGGGACCGGGCGAGACCTTCGTTGATGTTGGCCGCTACCGTCTGATGTTCACGAACCACAGGAAGACAGCTACGGCAGCCTGAATGCGCGCGTCTCATTTGACCAGAGTGTAACAAGACAGGTGCCAACCCCTAAGATACTGTCTCATTTAAGTGGGTTGAAACTTATAGCGCACTTTCTTACTTAACTCTCAAAGGTTAACGATACACACTCGGAGACAGGCACATGCTAATCGGATACGCGCGGACGTCGACAGCAGACCAGATCGCAGGCTTTGAAGCGCAGCAGCGTGAGTTGAAAGACCATGGTTGTGAGAAGGTGTTTGCTGAGCAGGTCAGTAGTGTGAAGCAACGTGACCAGCTTGAGGCAGCCATAGACTATGCCCGTGAAGGGGACACTCTGGTTGTCACTAAGCTGGACCGTCTAGCGCGCTCGGTCCCTGACCTCATCGATTTACGCAAGCGGCTTTCAGGCAAAGGCGTTCAACTGCACATCATGAACATGCCCATGATGAACGACAGCGCCACCGCACAGATGCTTGAAACCATCCTCGGTGCTGTTGCTCAGTTTGAACGTGAGGTGATGCTTGAAAGGCAGCGTGAAGGGATTGCTAAGGCCAAGGCTGAGGGGAAGTTCAAAGGACGCCCAGCTATGGACGAGACTAAGGCCACAGCCATTCGTGAGGCGTTCCAAAATGGTGAGAAGCCAACCCAGATCGCAAAGGACTATGGGGTCAGCAGAGCGACGGTTTACAGGCTGGCCAAAGAGGCGGCCTGAGGGGCTGAAAACAGTTCACCCCCATACATGCAGAAAGTAAGTAGTCAGCGAACAACAGTCATCGCTCATAAAAGCAGAAACCAATTCACCCCCACTTTAGCCGTACAGAACGCTCGCTATTGGGTCGGAGATAACCCTCATACGAGCCCTAACAGAACGCGCCCGGTGGTTCGAAGTTATTGCTCATAGTAGCCCTACCTAACGGCCAGATAGGGTCAAATCACCCACATACATGCCGTACACAGAATTTCCGAATTGCCTCGTTTCATGGAAGTGCGAGACGATGTCAGCATGGTGTTATCACCGACCGACAGGAAGACTGATAGCAGACCATCTGTGGCGAAGCGTCCTGTGTACTGGACATCTCACCCTAGCATTCCCCGTGGGTTTCCCTGAAGTGGAACCTATCGGGCACGTCATGTGTGGTTCCCTTCTTGGTTGCCTTGAGATAGCGGGGCTTAGGTTCCGTCAGATCATTTCGACGTGCCTGTGCATAAGGGCGTTATCAGTTAAAAAGCCACGTCGAATACAGTGTAGCGAGGGATGGCGTCGGTAAAAGGTCCCTCCGCATATGTAATAGTAACCCTAAAGGCCACCCTTAAGGTGCGTCGACCTTCGTCTCCTTCATCAAAATCAACCCCAATAAAGTCTTCCCCTGAATGTAATGCAGTTTCACTGCCAACACGTTCAGGTGCCCCCCTATGGCTCGCTCCGTTCGTGGAGAGACCAAGGGATGATGATCGTCATTCATCACACCACAATCTCACCGTAAGGAAACCTCCAAATGAACATTGTCGCATCCCTTCAGGGGAACCTTAAGGCGTGCGCTAGGTGCACCCAGACGTTTGAACCCAGAAGGTCCGACCAGAAGTATTGCTCAGTCAAATGCAAGAAGGCGGGCAGTAAGAACAGTACAAGAGGGGGTCGTGCGCTGGAGAACAAGGTGCGGTCTAGGACGCATTATGAGCGCGCGAGACACTTGGAACAAATGGTCTACTCCGTCGCTCCTTCCGAGCGTCTTGGCGTTATGCTACATATTCTGTCTTACATCTCCGTAGATGCGGGTCTCAGGAACATTCTGTGTGACCCTAAGTTGCTGCGTACACAGCCCAGAAAGTCAGGGCGGAAGAACATAGCACAGGCAGCAAGCTCATATACCCAGAGGTTCTATGGTCTTTCCATCCAGACATATGTCCGCAGGGTGCAAGCCGGCGATGAGATTGAAGGCATCGAGGTGGCACGCCTGCTTATGACTTCGCCCGCTATCCCGAACATCAAGACGAAGCTGACTTCATTCAACGTCCGTTGCAGGCATCAAATCGGAGTGGGCCGACCGTGTCCCCATAAACAGAAAACAGGGCGTCCACAGCGGGCGTCCTTTTCATCTATGAAGAAACATAGTGGAATTGAATGAACAGAACCACGTGGCCGACAAAAGGCTGCGTCGTATCGGCTACTACAAGCGTCGAGCGTTCACGAAACGCCAGAGGTCAACTGCAAGTGCCCGCTTGGGCCGCGACAAGATTGACGAACAGCCGACCGACAAAGCCACGGGCCAGCACTAGAGTCCCCCAAAAATTGGTGACGACGACCAGCGCAACACAGAGACAGATGGTTGAGCGATTGAGCCGGGAGATCTCCCTAAACGAAGCACTTTCATTGATACCCAAACTTGGATTGATCTACATGAACAACCCAAAACGGACGTCACGTTTTTCCCAAGTAAAAAAGATACAAAAAAAATTTAGTCAACAACCCTTTGATTGTATGGATTGCTTTGAAATACCGTTCTAGGTGGTGTAAGGGTTTCTGAAGTGTGATTTTTTTTGGAAAAGCCTTTGCCTAAGACGACGCTGTCAACGTTTGCTGAACAAACCCCACGGGAGACAGCAGGACCGAATACTTTCAGCGCATTCGACTATCAAGTTAACGTTTCGATGGCTTTGATGTTGGAATTGCACCGTCAGAATAAGGAATTCGTCGCCGTATTTGATCATCATGATGACCTCGTGCTCTTTGTCGGAGAAGGTGAGGAGGCTGAGCTTTCGTTCTATCAGATAAAAACCACTCACCACCTTAATTGGACCGCGAAACGGCTCGCGCAGAGCACACCCAAGGGGGAATTGCCGAAATCAATTATCGGAAAGGCTTACTACAACATCGCGCAGTTCGGGCCGGAGATTCGCCGTGCGTGTATTCTGTCTAATAGACCCTTGAAAGCTACGCCAGCATCAAGCGAAAAGGAGACTCTACTTGATGGCGAGCTAACGGTCGCCGACCTTTGCGAAAAAGACAAAAAGGCGTTGTTCCAGGCTCTGGAGGCTGACTTTAGCGGTGCTTTCGATAGCTCGCATTCCAATCTGCTATCTTTTGAGCGAGTACCCTATGACAAGGAAAGCTATCGTTTAACAGTGATGGGGCAGATCACTAAGCTGCTAGAGGAACTGCACCCTGATTTTGTAGCCTGCTCAAGCCCTTTTTACGAAGCTCTGCTCGCTTCTGCCGGGGAGTGTACCGGAAACAAAACAAAGTCGGGTACAGTCGAAGAGTTACAAGCGCGTGTATCTCTCAACCGCAACGACATCAGCAAAATGATTCACATAGTTCAAAACCGATCGAAAAATGCGGTCGAGTGGTGGCCGGTTGTTCACGATGAGCTCGCCAAGAAAGGCAAAATGGGGTTGGAAATTCAGAGAACAAAAAACAAGTGCCTTTCCTACACCAATGCTCGCCGCTCGGGGGAGAAAGCGGCATTAGACCTGAGTGCCTCAATCTCCAATGCTATTTCTCACCTCGAAATCGACGAAATTGACAGTGTTTTTAGTGCAATAGCACTGCTCAATATTAGCGGCCTTTGCCACGAACCACCGTCCGAGAGTTATGATCTTCAGGCTGCAATGATCGTCGAGGTTATGGAGGCCGTAACATGACACGCGAAGAAACGTCGAAACTTCGTCGCGTCCTTCGAAAACTAAGCGAGAAGCGCAATGCAAAAAGTAAAATTCAAGAATCTCTACCTGTTGTCACAGGTAGAAAAGAGAGCGTTGCACGTACCCTTGAACTATCAAAAACTGTTAATCAAAGGCGCAAACGGCTTCGGAAAATCAGTAATTATGAAGAGCTTGTACGAAGCGCTGGGAGCAACACCGAACAAAATTGATAACCGTTGGAAGTCTGCAAGCGCCTCGAGTTGTTTGGAGTTTGAGTACGCCGGGAAAGTATGGTTCTCCGTAAAAGCACACGGGGTTCATTCGCTCTTCGATGAAGGTGGCAACAGAGTTTTTTGGGGTCAGCGTCTTGTGAAGGACTGGGGTCCCAAGCTCGCCAAGTTCTTTGAGTTCAAGCTAGAAATGGCTGACAAACATGGCCAGACGTTGACGCCACTTCCTGCTTATCTGTTTGCGCCTTTCTATATTGATCAGGACGGCAGTTGGGACAAACCTTGGATATCATTTAAAAAGGACTTTTACCTGCCAAATAGCGCGACCACTTTGGCAGACTATCACTCCGGAATACGGCCCGATGGCTACTATTCGGCAAGGGCCGAATTGACCCAAGAAAGGATTGTACTCGCTGGCTTGGAGACCGCCGTGGAAACGCTGCGCCAAACGATGAAGCAGATCGAAGCGATTGAGGGCTCTACACCAACGTACGATCTTCGGGAGTTTGAGGGTGCATGTGACGATTTGATCACGGAAAGCGAAAACCTTCTGGGTCTTCAGGTCAGCCATAGGCAGCAACTCTCCGACCTCCGCGAGGAAGCACATCTTCTCAAGACCGAAGCCAACCTCTTAAGAAGCGCTCTTTTCGAGATGCGTGGCGAGTTTGAGATGGCAACATCGCTACCGAAAGAAGTTGAATGCCCAACTTGTGGGCAGGAATACCAAAACTGCCTAGCTGATCGGTTTGCATTAATTGAAGACGAGGGAGTGCTTTCGGCGGCCCTGATTAAAGCGCAATCCAATTTGGACCGCGTAGTGGAAAAAGAGCGGACCCAGAAAGAAAAACTTGAAACGATCAACTCAAGTCTAGCGCGAATACAAAGGATTCTAGATGTAAAGAAGCAGTCTGTATCACTCAATGACGTTCTAACAGCAGCTGGAAAAACTGAGGCTGCTAAAATGCTGCGCGTTTCATTGGATGAAAAGATCGTAGCGACAGATAACTCTAGAAAGAAAGTAGAAGCTGCTCAATCTAAGATGGGCGAGTTCAGTGATCGCGGTAGGTCTGCTGAAATTCTCAAAAATTACCGGACTTTTTTGTCCATGAACGCGCAAAGGTTGGATGTTCTCCTCGACAACCCGGAAAAACAGCCAATCACTTCGGTTAGCGCGGCTCGAGGTAGTGAGGGGCCCAGAGCTCTTCTCGCTTATTATTACGCCTTCCTGCATACGAAGGTTGAGTACACCGAAAACGTGCGGTTCCCAATTGTTATCGACTCGCCAAATCAACAGGGTCAGGACAAGACCCATTTGCCTCAGATGCTAAAATTCATCTTTGGAAGCGTGCCAGATGAAATACAGACGATTGTCGCGACTGAAGAGTTGCCGGATGAAGGGTTGAATGGAGTAACCATCGCAACCTATGGCGAGGCAAAGCGGCAGGTACTTCGAGAGAACGAGTTTGAAAGAGTGAGAACATTTTTTGAGCCGTTCTTTAATAAGATACTCACGATGGAATGAAAGATTCTGCAAACCAACGACCATTCACCCATGAGATTGGCCCCACAACTTCCCTACACAGGGATTGCTTCATACAAATTTTTATGAAACAAAATCAGTGCATTGAATGAAATGCGTCTGAGTTCAATTCTCTCCAGCAGCACCATAAAATCAAAGACTTATAGAATTGTCGGCGTGCCCCCACAGGGGATAGGCGACCACATGGGGGCCATCGCACAGGATTCCTCATCCGATGGCTACATTGCGCCGATTGGCTTGAGCATTCGATGATAGGTTGCAACTAACTGACGAACCCGCCCCCCGGCCTACCCCCTAAGTCAGCCCTGCGTGTGCCATTGAGGTTCGCCGACTTTGCGGGCATGATTTCCAAAGGACCATCCTCTCTGAAGTAAGGCTCTTGGTGTTCTTTGAAGGCTGTCGAATTGGGGCTCGGGACGAATGCCCGCTTCAGCCCGACAGGGGACGTTCACATAAGACGGAGCTACGTCCGAGGTGCGGACAAAGCCGCCATCCACTTAGCACAAGGCAACGACCGCTCTTAGTCCAAAGCGGACACCAAGATGTATTGCGCTAAGTACGCGCGTACAAAACGCAAAGCTGACCTTAGGCAATATCTTTGAAATCACAATTGATTTTGCTGCGAATGACTCGGCAAAAAGGCAAAAGTTCTAGTGTCAGATTTTGATTCAGCTGCTTTTCTCAATTGTGTCGGAAAGCAGAAAATTATTGATCGCAAGTCGCCAATCATTAGGGTCAAGGTTGCAGAATGAAACTCTTGTATCTCCTTCACGGTCACGTAACCCATCAACTTTACTGGCGATCACATTGCGCTTCGCGGCAAGCGCTTCGTCCAGCACAAGTCCATAAGCCTCCCAACGCGAGGGAATCGCAATGATATCGACGGCTTGATAAGCTTCTGCCGGATCTTTGGCGTGACCCCGAAATTCGATGCGCGGGTCACCCTCAGCCAACGCCTCAAGGTATGACCTTTGACTGCCTTCGCCAAAGATCAACAAGCGCGCGCCCGGCGTTCGGGTTGACCGAAAGCCTTGGATCAGGATGTCGAAGCCTTTCTGCTGCTCAAGCCGCCCGATGGCGCCAATTGTGGTCTTTGACTTGGGAGGCATCGTCTTTCGTGACAACTGCTCAAGATCAACGGCCGGAGGAATGACGGCCAGTTTTTCTGAAGCAGCTAGGCGTCGTTCTTGCATCCAGTCCGCCTGCGCATGGCTGACCGCCACCAACTGATCGAAGAAGGAATAGATCACCCGAAGCATCGCAAAAAACCGACGTTTGTGAGGGACATTCAGGGTGGTGAATGCCCGGGTGTAACTGTGTTCGACATGGACAAGTCGATTATTAACATGCATTGCGCGAAGGGCCGAGAACGCAGGCAGGCTTCTCCAACTTGGTGCGACGTGGGACACGATGACATCCGCATCCAGTTTGCCCCAAGAAAACGCGGTCCGTTTGACCTTCAACACCTTTTGCTCGATCGCGCCGGAAAGATCTGACTGCGCCAAAAGATGGTCGAGCATTCGCATCACGCCGCCCGCTGTCGTGTCGTCTACCAGGTGGAGGACCTTTTTCTGTTCCATGATGATGCCTCTCTCAAATCGATTGCAGTTTGGATTTCATTTGCCTCAGCCGGGTGATCGGGCCGGGTCCAAACGTTTTCAACACAAGGGCCGCGGCGAAGGTGCTGAACGACTTCACAGGTTCCTCAAGCACCGGGCGGAGGCTTTCCTGGACGCTTCGCGCAAACAACTCCCAAGCTGTGTCCCGGTCGAGGTTGGTGATGGCCCGCCGTGCCAGATAGCGTAGCTGATAGGCCCGCGCTGAGTGTTCGTGCTGGGCAAAAAACTCAGGGTTAATCGGGCGCAACTTCGCGACCAACCGCTCCCACGCCTCCAACTGGCGGTCCACAGCCGCTGACAGCCCGCCTGCATTGATCCGGTAATAGGTTAACAGCCCCGGAACGCCTTCGATCTGCCAATCGGTCGTCAACATCAGCCGCATCCAGCATTCTATATCTTCGGACTGCCTGAACGTCTCATCGAAGACCCAATCCCGCTCGATCTCAAAACTCGGGCGGTAGGCCAGAGCCTCCAGTACCGTCTTTCGAATAACGGCCGCCGATCCATTGCCGATTGGATTGCGGTTCAGAACATGGGCTGAGGTCACATCCTTCAGGCGGGGTGCTTGTTTGATCCCCATCATGAACCCCGCCTCGTCGATCAAGGCACTGCCGGAGAAACTAACTCCCACATCCGGTTCGGCCTTGAGATGGTGAATATGAGCCGCCAGCTTCTCGGGCATCCACAGATCGTCGGCGTCGCAAAAGCCGATGAACGTACCCCGCGCGGCAGCGATGCCAGTATTTCTGGCCCCCGCCAGCCCACGATTGGCCTGCCCGACAAGTCGTACGCGCGGGTCGCCTTGGTGCGCGCGGGCAATCTCAGAGGTCGCGTCCTGCGATCCATCGTCGACGATGATGATTTCGAAATCGTCATAGGTTTGCGCCTGCAGTGAGGCGAGCGTTTCGACCAAGGTTGCTTCGGCATTGTAGGCGGGTACGACGATGGATGCTGTGGGCATGGTGAT
Organism: Ruegeria atlantica; assembly: GCF_013032005.1. GTDB lineage: Bacteria > Pseudomonadota > Alphaproteobacteria > Rhodobacterales > Rhodobacteraceae > Ruegeria > Ruegeria atlantica_A. The sequence continues at coordinate 81,450 of NZ_WQBE01000005.1, read as the reverse complement.
CTCCTTCAGAATTCTTAAGAAAACAACGCGCGTTTGATCGCTTGCGGGAGGATCGGGGCCAGCGCGGCCCCTGCGGCGGTAGGCAGTCCTCGGCGCAGGGGCAGCAGGAAACTGCGCGCATGCAGGCTCAAGCCTTTGCGTGTGTAAGACAGGGCCTGACCCTGATGCCCCAACCGCAGCGCCCGGCGGGCAAGATAGCGCAAATAGACGGCCTCGGACGACCTCAACGGGAACACGCCAAAAGACGCAGCCGTTTTCACCGCATAGGCCCGCCCAGCGCGCATTGCGTTCAGGTCCGAGGACAAGCCCCCGGCTCTGGTGCGATACCAGACCTGGAACTGATTGACCCCTTTGACGGTAAACCCCTTGCCTACGAGGCGGATTAACAGCTCCAAATCTTCGTTATGCACCGTTCTCGTGTCCAACCCGCCAATGGCGTTAAAGACCTCGCGACGGATCGAAAGATTCGACATGGTGCAGACGGGATTCTCAGCCAACAGGTCCTGAATGTTCAGTGGTGCGCTAGGAACGGTCGAGCATGTCTGAGAATCTCCGAGCTGATCGGCGAAGAACCCGATCTGCCCAAAAACAGCATCCGTCGAAGAGGATTGAAAGGCTTCGTTAAGCTGCGCCAGCTTGTCCTTGTGCCACAGATCGTCTGCATCACAGAACGCCAGCATGTCTCCCTTGGCCAGTTCGGCCCCATAGTTGCGGGCGGCACTTGGGCCATCGAAGGGGCTGCTTGCGACCCGGATACGGGGGTCTTGGGCAATGTGATCCAGCACGATGGACAGGCACGCCTTCGAGGGACGGTCGCCGACGCAGATCGCCTCCCATTCCGTGAAGCTTTGCGCGCGAATGCTGGTCAGCGTTTCAGCAATTGTGTCCGCATCGGTGTGAAACGGCACGATGATGGTAAAGCGGGTCATTGGAAGCCGAACCTCTCTGTTGTCTTTTGATCCCGAGGCAGCAGCACCCAAGAGGCGATCAACATGAGGGAAGCACTGGTCATCAGGTATCCCATCGCCACTGGCATCAGCCCGAACGGGGCCATGATCGCGGTGTTGAGGATCAATGCGAATGCAAGGGCCGTGCTGACTCGTAGCTCGGTGATCGCGCGGTTCTCGGACCGCAGCCAGCCGGCCACGGCGGACCAGATGACGCTGGGCAATGCGGCAAGGCACAAGACCGAGACCACCGGTGAAATCTGCTGCCACTCAGCACCCAGCAGCAGCGGCACGTAGACCGGCGCAAGGGCGGCTTGCAGCAAAACCAGCGGGGACAGTACTAGGAGGGACGTACCGAGCCCATGACGCAACGCCTTGGTCTTGTCCGGGGCTGCGCAAAGATGTGGGAAAAGAACGACTGAAAAGGCCTGCGTGAACGATGTCGCCAAGCCGAGCCCAGCGTTGAAAGCCATGAAGTAGATGCCAAGGCTCTCGGCCCCCAGCATCGCGCCGACGACAAGCTTGTCGGCCTGCAAACGCAGAACTTTGACAACCTCAACCCCCAGAACGGCCCAGCCGAAGCCAACAAACGGGCGAAGGGCGGCAAACCCGCGCTCCGCGTTTGATGCCCAGGGACGTAGACGGCGCATCAGGACCAGCCAAATCGGGGCGGCCAGCAATCGGGGCAGAACCAAAGCCAGCGGCGAGGCCCAGAGCAGCGCCAGTAGCGCGGCCATAACATTTGCGCCAACCACCTGCCCTCCGGCAACAGCGGCTGTCTTTTGTAGCTTGCCCTCACGCATCGCAAGCGCGGCCTGCACCAGGCCGGCGGGCATGAACAGGTACTCTCCGGCCAGAATAGCGAGCAGCAGCGCCAGGGTCTGGTGCCCTATCGCATAGAGGGCAATGGCGATAGTCACCTGCAGCAAAAACAGCGCCCCGCACCAGACCCAGAAGATACGATGCGCGGTGTTGCAGCGCTGTTCCAGCTCGGACTGCGGGGCTTGGATGATCCTCTGCCCCACGCCGTTCTCGGTTAGCGCCTTTAGAATATCCCCTGCCGCGAGGGCAGCGGCAGCCAGCCCTATTGCCTCGGGGCTGAGGGTGCGGGCCACAACCACGACCACCGCAAGACGTGAGGCTTTTGCCGCCACTTCCGACGCCGCATAGGCTAGCAGGTGCCGCAGGAAACTGGAGTGTGCCAATCGCTGAGTCATGTCGCCAAGTGTCCAAAAACAGTATTGGGATCAGTTCTAGTTGGCAGAGACATCCCTGTCCCAGACGCGGGCGGACAGCCAGACGAACCATCGGGCGAGCGACCTATCCGATTGGGATAGACGGCAATCCCGATGCCGGTCTGACGCACATCAAGACACTGCTGTAGCTGTGAATGCAGTTCAGGAGAGTTCAAAATGAAACGACATTCCAAAGTTTTGGTTTTAGGGGCCGTCAGCGCGATTGCTCTGTCGGGTTGCAGCAGCATGAAGACCCCGCGCAACATCGAACCCGTCGCAAAAGGCGAAAGCTATCAGGCGCAGTACCGTGCCCCATCACGGCGCCGGGCAAATGCGCCCTTGCTGCAAGCGGAACATTTGAACGGGCGCGCCTGTATGCCTCCGACCGGGGATCAGGGCACAAACGCCTTTGCCAAATGGTCTAAACCCGCGCTTAGCCCTCTGCTGGGCGAGAAACTTTCGCGCAATGATATGGTGCAGATCACCATCGACGGGGATGAGCTTCTCAGCGACACCTATGTTGTGTCCCGCGATGGCGACCTGAAGCTGCCGTACCTGCCGCCGGTGCGCGCGCAGGGCAGAACGACCGAGCAGGTCGAGCGAGACGTGGCCCGGGTTCTGGTAGCCGCACAGTTCTACGACAGTACCCCGCGCGTCACGGCGCGCATCAGCGATTTCGCCTCGGTCACTGTCGGCGTGAAAGGCGCGGTGTTTGAACCCCATTCGGTCGAGATCGGAGGCACCCCCGGCGACGCGCTGGATCGACGGCGTCAGGGCGTACTGGGTGCCTCGACCGAGGCGCGCAACCTCTCGGCCGCCATTCGCGCTTCCGGAGGTGTGCGCCCGGATGCGGATCTGTCAGCGGTTGAGCTGCACCGACAGGGCACGATCTACCGGATGGACCTGCGCGGGGTGTTCGAAGGCTCGGATCCGACCGACATCATGCTGCTGACCGGGGATCAGATCGTGGTCAACAGCCGAGGGTGTTTCCAAGATGATTTGATGCGTCCCAGCCCGATCAGCCCGCCCGGCGTAACGCTTTATATGTCCAACCTCACACAACCTGCCACCGGCAACGCAGAGTCGGCCATTGGACGAGACGTGCGTGAGGTACCCTATGGGACGCGCTACCTGCAGGCCGTAGTCGATACCAATTGCGTCGGTGGGGCCAAAACCACCAATGCCAATCGCAGCGCGGTCCTGTTCACCCGCAACCCGATGACCGGGAACTCGATCGTCATCGAACGCAATATCGAAAAGCTGCTGCGACGTGGGGATCGCGATGACTATGACCCCTATGTTCTGCCAGGAGATGCGATTGCATGCTACGACAGTAAGGTGACCGGCCTGACCGAAGTCGCCCGCGCGGTTGGCATCGTCGGCGCAGCAGCGCTGCTGGCGCCCTAAGTCAATCCCTAGCGGGCGATGATTTCGCCCGCTCCCAAGCAGTGGAGACTGCAGCGAGTTTGTTAGTGATGTCTTTGTGTACTTTGGCTGCAGTCTCTACCGCAACTAACGCCGCTCGAAACTCTTCCACGCCGAATGTTGCTGCACTCCCAGCCAGTTTGTGACAGGCCTGAGCGATTTGATTTAGATCTGTCTGGTCAAATGCCCCGGTTTCAAGTTGTTCAACCAATTCATCCCCTTCGGCAATGAACTTGGCATGCAGGCGGGCAAAGACTTCAGGGCCGAGGCTGCCTTTCAACTCCACTAACGGATCTGGCTGCGCATGTTCCGAAATCTGCCCGTCGGTGCGCGTGACCACCGAAAGCGCCCTGCGCAAGGCATTCAGCGAGATCGGTTTGCCAATGAAAGCCGTCATACCGGCGGCGCGAAAGGTCTCAACCGCATCTGGCAGGACATTGGCCGACACAGCGATAATCGGCACATCTGTCGACTGCCCCCGACCGCCACGAATATGGCGCGCAGCGGTTGGCCCATCCATTATTGGCATGCTGATATCCATCAGGATCGCGTCGAACCTCTGACTGCTGGCCTTGTCGACGCCAACCTGCCCGTTCTCCGCCGTAGTTACACGGTGACCGTCCAGCGCCAACATGTTGCAGATGACCTCGAGGTTGATCTCGTTGTCTTCAACCACCAACAAGTTCAGCGGGAGAGCGGTCTCGGTATTGATCTGAGCAGCTTCTAGCAGTTGGTCGCGCGCTGACGGCTGTAACGGTATCCGCAACCAAAAAACGCTTCCTTCGCCCAATGTGCTTTCCGCCCCCACCTCACCACCCATGGCCTGCGCGAACCTGCGGGCAATTCCCAGGCCAAGCCCGGTCCCTCCGACCGTGCGACCGATAGAGGGATCGCTGGTGTAGAAGTCATCAAAAATGGCGTCGATCTCATCCTCGGCGATGCCAGCCCCGCTGTCGATCACACGCACTTCGTAGACATGTGCCTTACTCTGACCGGAAGGTTCACATCTTTCGACCTCGATCGACACACGGCCATTTTCGGTAAACTTGATCGCATTACCCACAAGGTTCAGCAGAATTTGCCGCAACCTTTGCGCGTCAGTCGCGACATGCGGATAGACTCCACCCACCCATTGCCACGAGATTGAATTGCCGCGCGAGGCCGCATTGCCGCTTTGACCATCCACAAGGTCCTGCAGCATCGCGTTCAGGTCGGTTGGCTCGTGCGCGACAGACAGCTTGCCGGCCTCGAACCGAGCAATATCCAGCACCGCATCCACATGATTTTGCAGAACCTGGCCCGAGATCTCCATGTTGCGGACAAACTGAGACTGCTGTTTGGTCGTGCGTGTATTCTTGAGAAGGGTGAGGTTGCCCAGCAACCCGTTCAACGGGGTTCTGATCTCATGACTCATTACAGTCAGAAAATCCGACTTGGCCTTTTCCCCGGCAAGGGCACGGTCGCGGGCCGAGACAAGCTCTTTCTGATCCGCAACGCTTTGTGAGATATCGCGGACGAAACCGATAACAATTTCCTCGTCCCCGGCCTGAGCGGATTGCAAAGCGAGTTCGACGGGAAAAACATCGCCATTCCTGCGCAACGCCTCAAGCTGAACGCGACCCTTGCCAACCACGTGGCGGTCGCCCCCGCTCTGCATCCGCTCCATCCCTTCATCATGCGCCGCGCGTAGATGCGCAGGCACAATCAAGTCGCCGATCGAATGCCCTTTGGCCTCATCTTCGGAATACCCGAAAATCGCCTGTGCAGCTGGGTTGAACTCCAGCACTTCGCCGGCGGCGTTCACCACGATCACGGCATCCAATGAGGTGGAAAGGATCGTATTCATGCGCTGGTTGGCCTGCTGGATTGCCCCACCGCGTTGATCTGCCTTGCGATTGACCACCAGGAGATAGGCGCTGACCGCGGTCAGCGTCAGAAACAATCCCCCGGACAAAACGGCCAGTTGAAACAGGCTGAGCGCGGTTTCTTCACGGCGCTGATCCGACTGGCTTGCAAAGTACGAGATCGCCGAGACCGAAAGCTCTCGCACTTTTTGAGCGATCCCCTGCGCGCCGTCATAGAGAACCGGCAGCCCCGCCTTCAACCCAGGATCCTCAGCATCGATTGTAGGCACCGAGACCTCCAGATATGCGGAGACGTCGTTCAGAGGTTCAGCGAATTTCGGGTCGCTTCGCAGCGTTTCAAACAACCGCGAGGTGTCTAGAATATCGATTCGGCTGTAAAAAAGATCGAAACGGCGCCGGACAAGGTCCAGGTTTTCTGTGCTTGGCTCTGCGTCCGATACACCCGCCTCAAGCGCGTTGAGGTAGAACAGGAACTCGACCTCGACCTGCGTCAGCGTCCATTGCACGTTATCTGTTCGGGCTGACTGCCGGTCGCGCAGGTCGGATATCACCTTGACGGAAAGCAACACGACCAAAGCAAGGGCACCCAAAACGGCGATACCGAGGAGCCCGAAAGCCCACCGGCGCCGCGAGTGGTATTGGAAATTTCTTGTCAAAGTCTAGCCCGTATCACCCACTTCATACTGTATTGTAACCCCACGCTATTTAACGATTTCCAACCTGTCGAGTTGCCAAATGCTGCGAGAGTAAATCACCTCGGTCTGGTACTTGGTATCACTGTCATAGGGATATACGATCCATAGCGGACCTTTCTGCCGCCGGGACATCGCCGCGCCATCCATCTCATAGGCGACAATCGGGTCCTGCGCCGATATTGAGCCCACAGGTATCTCAACCGCGTAGTCGTTGATCGCCGTTGCCCGGATCGTAGCACCCTCTGCTCCGATCTGTTCCAGCAACACAGAGAGGGGAACGCCGACAAAGCTGGTCTTGCCTTCAGTCCAGATCGTCGAGGTTTCAAAGCTGCGCTGCGGTAGCGCCTGCAACATTTCCATATCGAACTGCGCCGTCCCGTCGGGGCCGGTCTGTGCGATGTTGCCCGAAACGGTCAGGACGACTTCTCCTATCGGAGTTCCCAAGTCTTCTGCTTGCGCAGGCGTCAGGCAAATGGTGAACGCCGCTGTGAGAATCGCAAAAAACAGGCGCATCTCGGTCTCCATTTTTGTGACCTTAAGAAACCAGAAAGAGGTCCGTAGCGACAGATGGGCATGAGGATAAGCACCTATCCGAACGGATAGGTGCCTCGGTCTCATGCGGCGCTAGTCAGCAGATTCATGCGCTGTTGCAACATGGTTTTAAACCCATCACGCAACTCGGCACGTTCCAATGCAAAGACGGTGGTTGCCTCAAGAAACCCGGCGATCGACCCACAATCGAAGCGCTCTCCTTGAAAAGCGAAACCGCGGCATCCGGTCGCTTCGATATCGGCCGCGATCGCATCGGTCAGTTGGATTTCATTGCCCGCACCGGGCGCCAATCCGTCCAACTGATCGAAAATCGAAGGGTGCATCAGATAACGCCCGACAATGCCAAATTCTGACGGAGCTTGATCGGCAGAGGGCTTTTCGACCAACCCTTTCAGATGTTGCACCTGCCCTGTCCTATGTTCGATATCGACCACGCCATAGGCGCTGATCCGGTCGGATGGGACGGCTTCGGTTGCGATCATATGGCTGCCTTCAAAGTTCTGGACCATTTGCGCCAGAACCGGGCGCTGCGCGTAGATCACATCATCAGGCAGGATCACGGCAAAGGGTTCATCACCGACAATGTCACGTGCCAGAGAGATTGCATGGCCCAGACCGCGTGGGCTGTCTTGTTGGATAAAGCTATATGTCTCATCCTCAAGGTTCGTGAGGCGCAAACGGTTCAGCAGGGTGGTTTTGCCGCCATCCTTCAGTTTACGCTCCAGTCCCGAGTTGCGACCAAAATACGCCTCCAGCGCGGATTGGCCGGTTGAGGTGATGAAGATGAACTCATCAATCCCGGCCGCGCGGGCCTCGTCCACCGCATATTGAATCAAGGGGCGGTCAATCAGCGGCAACATCTCCTTGGTCACCGATTTGGTAGCGGGCAGAAACCTTGTGCCGAGACCCGCGACCGGAAAAACAGCTTTGCGAATACGTGCCATTTCAATGCTCCTAGGTTTGATCAGTAAGCGCCGCGACCTGACACGACGGCACGTGCGGTCATTGCGATGAGGATGAGGTTTAGAAGGGGCGAACGGGAGCGGACATAGGCTGTATCCAGCTCGATCATGTGGTCAAAGCCGATGCCGGCGCGGCCCGAAACCTGCCAGAGGCCGGTGATGCCGGGACGCACCTGCAGGCGCTCCAGCGCTTGTTCAGGATAGGCGGCAACCTCTTCGGGCAAAGCCGGGCGCGGGCCAACCAGCGACATATCCCCTTTCAGCACATTGAAGATTTGCGGCAATTCATCCAGCGAGAACCGGCGCAGAACCTTCCCAACGCGGGTGATGCGTGGGTCATTTTTGGCTTTGAAGCACACGCCGTCTCGATCCGAATGGGTGAGCAGATCCGCACGTCGCGCTTCGGCGTCCGGGGTCATTGAGCGAAACTTGTACATCGTGAAGGGCACCCCGTTTCGACCGATACGTGTCTGCCGAAAAAAGGCGGAGCCGCGACTGTCCAATCGCACTAATGCGGCGATTGCGGCCATGGGCAGGGCCAGAAGAGACAGCGCGACCACCGCCAAAGTGAGGTCCAGCAGGCGACATGCTGAGACCTTGGGAACAGAATTGTGCGCGGCACGCCCGAGGAATTCGAAATTGCCCAATAGATATCTGCGGGCCATACGGCGGGGCTCCATCGCCAACCGCCATGCCCACTCCATCCGGAAGCGCCGAACAAGGCGCGGCGCCCGGCGCACGTTGCCAGCCAGGAAGTCAAACAAAGCACCCACGCCCAGCGCGACGCAAGGGGCAAGCCGGTGGCGGTTCTGCATAATCCACAGCTCCTGCAGCGGGACGCCCATCGCGACCAACAGGATGTCTGCGCCAGACTGGTTGATATCGTCAATCGCCTCATCAACCCGCGCGGCCCCCGCGTAGCCATCACGCGTACCAGCCACTGCCAAATCGGGGATCATGTGCTGCAACCGCGCCGCCGCCGCCTGAGCTGTTCCGGGACTTCCCCCCAAAAGGTAGACCGACTGCCCAAAACGCGCAGCGCGTTTCAGCAGTTTGGGCACAAAATCCGTGCCGTTTAGGTTCTCGGTCAACTGGACGCCTTGCAACTTTGCCGCGACGTCTACACCAATTCCATCAGGTAGGATCATATCTGCCCGGGCCAATGCTGCTCGATAGGTATGGTTGCGGGCCCGTATGTTTGCGCAATGTGCATTCAGGAAAAACACAGTCCGGCGTGTCCCATCCAGCAGTTTGGAGATCACCTGTCCGGATCGAGCGTTCACAACTGGCAGACCCATTATCTCAGTCTTTTCCAGAGTTGGTATGGGTGTTGGCTGCGCGCCTTTATACATATCTTGGACTGACAGGAACTGCATAGAACTCTCCGATCAACAATGACAATCTGTGGCTTCAGACTGCCAATGAGACCCTGCAACCGATAGGCGAGCATCCGGAGAGGGATCGGAGAATAGGTCTATTCAAACGACCCCGCAGCACATAGCGTGGTGAAAACGGCCCGCTGACCTATCCGATTGGATATTCACCTGTCCGTCAGGAAGGCTTCATGCCATGGGTTCAATGATTTATTAACGCATTTGGGTGTGTTTGGGGGCAGGCGGAGGTTTGAAATGAAAGTTCTTATTGCTGACGACCACGAGCTTATTTTGGACACGCTCGTTGCCTTCATAGATGCAGCAGGCGGGATCGAGGTGGAGACCGCGCCGGATTTCCCAGCCGCGAAAACTTTGATTGAGAACGACGGAGCCTTTGATCTGGTTCTTCTGGACCTGAACATGCCCGGCATGAACGGGTTGGCCGGACTTGAAACCTGCATCGCTTTGGACGGTGCCCAGCATGTGGCCCTGTTTACCGGCGACACCTCGCGTGATCTGGCGCAACGCGCGCTAGAGCTTGGTGCAGCCGGTTTCGTCCCAAAAACTTTACCGGCTAAATCTCTGGTCAACGCGATCCGCTTTATGGCGATGGGGGAACAATACCTTCCTGCGGGTTTCATGAACGCAGAGCAGCCGGAAGACTCCCACCCCATGGCTCAAAAACTGACAGAGCGTGAGCGGCAAGTTCTGAAAGGGCTGACTGAGGGCAAATCCAACAAGGAAATCGCTCGTGATCTGGATCTGTCAGAGCCGACGATCAAACTGCATATGAAGACTTTGTACCGTAAAGTTGGTGTCAGCAATCGAACGCAGGCCGCCCTGGCCGCGCGCGAGGCTGGGTTGTTCTAGGCCTCACTATCCGAAGGGATAGGGGACGCTCCCAATCCCCTCGGCCCCTAGCCTGCTGAGCGAATGATCAGCAATCAGATGCGGTGTATCACCCTTGTAAGAAAGGGTTTTTCCATGCCGCAACAGATTTCGAACTCCTCTGAGTCCACGCGCGACATGCAATTTCTGCATTGGGTGCGCATTTCCCGATCCAATTTCAGAACGCTCGGGTGGCGTCGCTTCGTAAAGGGCGGGCGCCTTAGCGATGTAGGCCGCCTGCCCCGTTACGTGGCATTATACCTTCTTGGGGCGAGTTGCATCTGGGCCCCGATCAGCGGTTATTTGGCGACCGCGCCTGTCAAATACACCTCTCACGCATCATTGATCCTGCCAGGATCTGGCGCTTCGGCATCGGTCAATCTGGCCAATATCGGTCAGGCATCCTCATACGCGAATTCCGCCTTTGCCAACGGGTCAATCAGCCCGACCGAGACGTATAAACGTTTGTTGTCGGCCGACCGTATCCTCGACGCGGCAGCCAAGGCGGTAGAGGCTGACCGGGACGCGTTTGGAAAGCCGCGGGTGCAACTGGTCGATCAAACCAGCCTGATCCATATCGAGCTTCAGGCGGCCTCTCCGGCAGACGCTCAGCAATATGGTGACGCCTTGGTGGCCGCCTTTTTCGCTGAGATTGACGCCCTGCGCGCCGATGAAATTACCACTCGCGAGGCCAGCAATACCGGCGCGATCGAGGACTACACGCGCGCAATTCAGGCCACGCGGGCCGAGATCAAACAGCTGCAGTCGCAAAGCGGTCTGATATCGGTCGCGCAATACCAAGAGCAGGTCGCCGCTAATGACCGTGCAAAGCAGGAACTGCGAAAGCAGGAGAGCGAGCTGGCACGCCAATCGGAACGTGTCGCCGCGCTTCAAGTCGCGTTGAATCTGCCCTCTGACGCAGCGGCGGCAACGCTGAAACTCTATGCTGATGCGCAGTACCTATCGTTGCTTGAGGATGTGTCGGTGGGGGCTGCAAAGCTGGCGCAAGCCGACGCGACCTACGGATCGCGCCACCCAATCTATGTGAATGCCCAAAACGACTATGAAGGGGCGCGTTCGGTTGCTTTAAGACGCGCGGCGCAGGTGACTGGTCTTGAGGTCGAGCAGCTCGGTGGACTGGATCGCGCGCCGGAAGGGCAACGGGCGCAGTTGCTCAGCGAGTTGGTGCGCGAAGATGCCTTGCGCGCCGGATTGGAAGAGCATGTCGCGACACAGCGCGCACAAGTTCGTCTGGAAACCCTGCGCCTGTCAAACCTCGCCCCCATCGCCGCTGAATTGGAGGACCGGCAGAGAGATTTCGCAGTGGCAGAAGCCGTGTTCGCCTCTGCCATCGCTCGGTCCGAGTCGAAAAAGACCGATGTCTATGCCTCCTATCCCTTGATCCAAGTGCTGGAGAACCCGTCTCTGCCGACTCGCCCATCTTCGCCGAACAAGAAGATCTCGATTGCCGCCGGGATCGTTGCAAGCCTTATGCTGCTGATGGGTTTGGTTCTGGCATGGATCCGAAACCCGCTGATCTCAAAGCTGCTGAAAGACCAGAAAGAGGCCGCAGTTTGACGCGTGTGGCCCCTCAAACGCCAGCCGAAAAGATCGTCTGGTGTACGCTGATCTGGACATGGCCGTTCTACGGGCTTGGCGCGCTGTATGTTGTCGGTCCGGTGCTAGGTTGGATGTTGGCTGCGATAGCCGGGGTGTCACTTTATCTCGGCCCGGCGATCCGATTGGATCTGCGTGCAACGGGCCCTGTACCTGCTCTGGTCTGGATCTGGAGCGTTGGCATGCTGGTGATGCTGGTCTCACTATGGGCAGGCCACGCGGATTGGAACCTCGGCACCACCAATACGATCAAATCGAGTATCGGATGGGCAAAGGGTTGGGCGCTGATCCCGTTGTTTATCCTAGCAGGGGCGGTTTTGCCAATACGGCGCGAGGTTTTGGTCAGAGGGCAATGCGTGGTGGGCCTTTGGACCTTGTGCCTTCTGCCGTTGCTCATTGCCGCCCCCTATGCCGGTTTGCCGCATCTTCTGTTTACATCTCCCCTTAAAGCAGTGGGCGGCCCGGGACCTGAATATTTCTCGGTCTACCTGTATACAATCGACCCCGCCAGCGGCACGCCGCGGTGGCAGTTCTTTGCGCCCTGGTCGCCATTCGCGGCCTTGTTGGGCGTCTGCATGGTCCTATTTGCCCTGGAAGAAAAGCACCGCAGCTGGAAGGTCATCGGCTTGGCTGCCGGAGTTGTGATGATCCTTATGTCCAAGTCCCGAATGGGCATGGTTGGATTGGTGATCTGCTCGCTGTCACCCAGCCTCTTGCCACTTGTCGCCCGCAGCTCGGGGTGGATTCTTTTGTCTGCAGTCACCACCGCCGTAGCCGTTTGGGGCGCAGTCTTTGTTGAGTTCGGCAACCGAGCCCTTTACAGCTTCAAATCCGCGCGCGCCGACAGTACCCGCGTACGCGAAACTCTGCAGCGTATTGCGTATGAGCGCTGGCAATCGGATGCGGTGGTTTTCGGGCACGGCACAGTCAGACCCGGAGCGCATCTTGTTGAGTACATGCCGATAGGCAGCCATCACACCTGGTACGGGTTGCTATTCGTGAAAGGGCTGACCGGATTTACAGCGTTTCTCGTTCCTTTCCTCGTTCATTTAACAATCGTTACCCTGGACGCCATAAAGTCGGAACGCGGGAGGCTGCCGCTCGGACTGTTGCTCACAATTCTCCTGCTGACCTTTGGAGAGAACGTTGAAATCCAAACCTATCTCCTCTGGCCGACTCTACTGATGCTCGGATTGCATTTGCGAGAGGTCAAATCAGTGCGTCTGGGAAGCTGATGTGCCGCTAGGATTGTTGCGACGCCAGCGTATTGTCAGCGGTCACTCTTTTGGGTCGGGTCCTTAACTGCTGCTAGCGACATGTTGACCATGTAAAGTGAGTACTTTCACATCGGGTATCCGCCCTGTTGGTATTTTAACGGCTGCCGCAAAGCGCGGAAAGCGGACGTTCGACTAATACACTGGAAGGCAGGTTTGTCCGCAGAGCAGACACCCATTTAAGTTGCAGCGAAGGTCCGCTTCGAGCCCAAAGTACCGAATGCTGCGGGCCCAACCGATGGCGGCTATGCAACTTGCCCCAACGCGCCTAGTGTCACGTGCATGAGCACGTTCAGAAACGCCAAACCTTCCGACGCAACTCGATGCTTTGAGATCGAAACTGCTGCCTATGAAGGCGACGACGCAGCAACCCTCAAAAAGATATCCAAGAGGATTGAGGAATATCCCGATGGTTTCCTCATTCTTGAAGAACACGGCGAGATCGTTGGCTTTATCAATTGCGGATGTGCCCATGACGTCGAAATGTCTGATGAGGAATTTAAGGAGCTTGTGGGGCATGATCCCGACGCTCCGAATGTCGTCATTATGTCTGTCGTCGTTGATCCTGCCCATCAGGGAAGGGGCCTATCGCGGGCATTGATGACTGAATTCGTCGACCGCATGAGAAAAGTGGGTAAATCGGCGATCTTCCTTATGTGCAAAGAGCATCACGTCCCACTGTATGAGCGATTTGGATACAGCTATTTGCAGCCATCGACTTCCGACCATGGAGGAATGACTTGGCATGAGATGTCTATGATGCTTTGAATTCTTTGGAGTACGAGACGTGATACCACTTGAAAAGCCTTTGAGATTGGCCGTTGAAACTGATGCCCATGCACTTGCGGACTTAGTGAATTTTGCAGGTGAAGGCCTGCCGCTCCATATCTGGACCGGGCTGGCACAAGATGGCGAGGATCCTTGGGCCGTCGGTCGCGCGCGACAGGCCGAAAAGGCACGAGAGAGGCAAGTAGTTGTAATTGACTATGGAAACGGGGCAGTTGCTGGGCTCACGGGCTATGGGATCGGATCAGAACCAGAAGAAATTGGAGATGACTTCCCAGCGTTGTTCCGCCCCTTGCAGGAGCTGGAAAACAAAGCGTTAGACAGCTGGTATGTGAATGTTCTGGCTTGTTACCCAGAGAACCGGGGGCAAGGACTTGGTTCAAGACTACTCGATGTCGCCGACGAGATAGCCCGAGACGCGGGCTACAACAAAATGAGCGTTATTGTCGCCGATGAAAACGTGGGAGCGAGACGTCTATACGAGCGAAAGGGATACTCTGAGCTGGATAAAGCCCCATGCGCCAAAGATGGGTGGGAGACTGAGACCGAAAACTGGGTTCTCCTCATCAAGTCGCTGTCGTGATGCCGCGCGAAATTGGTCTTTCCTTGTGTAGGCTACTCTCGCTTTTGGGCTAACGTTGCGCAAGGGCGCCACACTCATTTTTTGCTGTACCGCCCGAGAGCCGTCGTTGGTCTGAGAGCTACGTAGGTCGGGAATGTCCGCATAGCGGTCGTTTGCTGCAACTTGCTTGAATGTCTACTTTGCGAACAAAGCTGCCATTGATTGTCCAACGCAATCGGCACTCGAATTACCTCGGTCGGTGAGTAATCCGCATTAAACTTGTTCACTTTCCAACCGGCGTCAGTTCTATTGACACCATACTTATTGGTCACCCAGCGATATGGTAGTGTTCTTGCGCAGACAACACGTTGGATCGAGAATTGACCGTGTTTAGGTTTTCCCCGTCGAAGTATCCCCACCTATAATGCACTGCCACCAGCAAACGTAGTGGCAAGCGCTGTAAACGATGTCGTCGCCCTGGGTCGGCCGTATGCCGGATGCATGGGGCTGGAGGCCGATGCACAGAGGCACGTCAAAAACCAGAACCTAGTGTCGGATCGAATAACCTGAGAAATCGGATGGTGAAGATGGGACGCCGCCTCGCGCGCACCGCCGTTAGGGACGTCCCGCGAGAGGTCGAACTTGAGTTCGCTCGAAACTGGGCCGCAAATGTTCCGCAGCCCGATCACGAGAGGTTTCTACTCGCACTAACGTCGGCGCGACCAAGCCGGCAAAAAGGGTCGCGTAGTGGCAGATATTGCAGGCGTCAAACAATACTAATTTCAACGGAGCAACGAACGGGAAACAAATTGTGATTAGAAATTAGATAATTACGGACCAGTTTTGTGGTAGACTAGGATGAACTTAGCGCGCTGGGACGAAGGAGTACGAAACCTAGAGGAACTTTTAAAATGGAGATTTTCGAGCAGTTTGCAGAAGAGTATGGGCGGACGAAGCTCATCGAAATGACATTGCAGGACTATTTGCTGGAATGTCGTGAAGACCCAACTATGCGGGCTACCGCAGCCGAGCGGATGATCGCCGCGATAGGCGAGCCTGAGCTTATTGATACCAGTCAGGATGCTCGGCTTAGTCGCATATTTCTTAATCGAACAATCAAACGATACAAGCCCTTCCAGGACATATATGGCGTCGAAGAAACCATCGAGCGCATCGTTGGCTTTTTCCGCCATGCCAGCCAGGGTCTCGAGGAACGCAAGCAAATCCTCTATCTGTTGGGCCCAGTCGGTGGGGGCAAGTCAACGCTTGCCGAGATTCTAAAGAACCTGATGGAGCGGCAGCCGATTTATGTACTGAAGGCGGATGACCAGATCAGCCCAATCTTTGAGTCGCCGCTTGGCCTTTTCGACCGTGCGCGGATGGGGGATATGCTGGAGAACAAATACAATATCCCCAAACGGTTGTTGAACGGATTGATTTCGCCCTGGGCTGTCAAACGCCTGCAGGAATTTGACGGCGATATTTCCAGATTTTCGGTTGTCAAACTCTACCCGTCGAAACTGCGCCAGATTTGCGTTGCGAAGACTGAACCGGGCGATGAAAACAACCAGGACATCTCTTCGCTTGTCGGAAAACTCGATATTCGCAAGCTGGAGGAATTCAGCCAGAACGACCCAGACGCCTATTCCTATTCCGGTGCTCTGAACCGCACCACGCAGGGGTTGATGGAATTCGTTGAGATGTTCAAGGCGCCGATCAAGGTCTTGCATCCGTTGCTGACCGCCACGCAAGAGGGGTCATATGCTGGTACGGAGAATATCGGTGCTTTCCCCTTCCAGGGTGTGATAGTTGCGCATTCGAATGAAGCGGAATGGCAGCAGTTCAAAAACAACAAGAACAACGAGGCCTTTCTGGATCGGATCAGTTTGGTCAAGGTTCCCTATTGCCTACGTGCCTCGGATGAATCCCAGATTTACGAGAAGTTGCTTGAGGAAAGCAGCCTAGGTGAATCTCCCTGCGCACCCGAGACGCTGACTATCCTGAGCCAGTTCAGTGTTTTGACTCGGCTAAAAGAGCATGAAAATTCGCCAACATTTTCTAAGCTCCGCGTCTATGATGGTGAAACACTGAAGGATACCGATCCCAAAGCGCGGTCAGTGCAGGAATATCGGGATGCGGCCGGGGTGGACGAGGGGATGACGGGCACATCGACCCGCTTTGCCTTCAAAGTGCTGTCCGAGACCTTCAATCACGACACCGAGGAAGTGGGCGCCGACCCGGTTCATCTGCTTTATGTTCTTGAACAGGCGGTGAAACGCGAGCAATTCCCCGACGAGATTGAAAGCCGGTATCTATCTTTCATGAAAGACGATCTGTCGCCGCGATACGCGGAATTTATCGGCAACGAGATCCAAAAAGCCTATCTGGAATCCTATTCTGACTTTGGTCAGAACCTTTTTGACAGATACATCTCTTTTGCAGATGCATGGATCGAAGATCAGGACTTCAAGGATCCGGATACCGGCCAGATTCTCAATCGCGGAGTTCTGGAACAGGAGCTTGAAAAGATCGAAAAACCGGCCGGAATTTCCAATCCCAAGGATTTCCGGAACGAAGTGGTCAAATTCGTGCTGCGCGCGCGGGCCAACAATCGCGGTCGTAACCCTGACTGGCGCAAATATGAAAAGTTAAGAAGGGTTATCGAAAAGCGCATGTTCGGCCAAATTCAGGATCTTCTGCCTGTCATCAGCTTTGGCGCTAAGCGGGACAAGGAAACCGAAGCCAAGCATAACGAGTTCATTGATCGCATGATCGGCCGCGGCTACACGCGCCGTCAGGTCAGGCGCCTGGTTGAATGGTACATGCGGGTCAACAAGGCAGGATGAGGAGTCTATGCTCAAATGGCCCATTTCATCGATCGAAGGCTAAACCCCAAGGATAAGAACCTTGGGAACCGCAGGCGGTTTCTGCGTCGGGTTCGATCTGCTGTCAAAGAGGCGGTTGACGAAAGTGTCCGGCGTCGGAAAATCGCTGATGTCGACCAGCAGGAAAATATCTCGGTATCGTCAGAAGGGATCGGGGAGCCGCATTTTCAACATGACAGCAAAGGTGGTTCCAGACACCGGGTTCTAACCGGAAACAAGACGTTCAAGGCAGGTGACCGGCTTAAGAAACCCCCGTCGGGTCAGGATGGGCAAGGTGGACGTGAGGGGGCACCCGATGGAGAGGGCGAAGACGAGTTCATGTTCGTCCTGTCGCGGGACGAGTTTCTTTCCATGTTCTTCGAGGATCTCGAACTGCCCGACATGGTAAAACGCAGTCTGAAAGAGGTTGCCGTCTCCAAACCGCACCGCATGGGATATACTGCCGCTGGGACGCCCGCCAACCTCAGTGTTTCGCGAACAATGCGCAATGCGTTCGGGCGACGTCTCGCAATGCGGCGCCCGACAAACACCGAGATACAGGTTCTTACGCAACAGGTTGAAGAATTGGAGGCGTTGGAAAAACCAGATGCGGCGCGAAAGGCGGAAAGGCAGTTGCTACGTGAGCAGCTCGACAAGATGCTACGGCGACGCAAGATCATTCCCTACATTGATCCGCTGGACGTACGTTACAAGTATTTCGAGATGCGCCCCGAACCGGCAGCTAATGCGGTGATGTTCTGCCTGATGGACGTTTCGGCCTCGATGGGAGAGCGGGAGAAGAGCCTTGCTAAGCAGTTCTTCGTCCTGCTGCATCTTTTTCTCAAGCAACGCTACGACAAGATCGAACTAGTATTTATCCGCCACACGCAGATTGCCGCGGAAGTCGATGAAGATACCTTCTTTCACTCCCGCCAAACCGGTGGGACGGTCGTGAGCAGCGCGCTTAACGAGATGAAAAAGATTATCGAAGCCCGCTATCCGTCCGCACTGTGGAATATCTATGCCGCGCAGGCATCGGATGGTGAAAATTTCAGCGGAGATTCGCAACTGTGCGCCGACCTGCTGAACAGTGAACTGATGAAGTGGTGCCAATATTTCGCCTATACGGAGATCGTCGACGAGACCGAAGCCAATCTGATGAACAGCGAAGACAATGGTATGGAGCTGTGGCGCTCGTACCGACAGGTCGCAGAGACTTGGCCAAACTTCGCCATGAAACGGATCGCGCGCGCCAGTGACATCTACCCTGTTCTGCACGAGTTGTTTGCGCGCAAGACGAACGGAGTTTCCAATGGCTGATCGGACCGAAGTTAAGGTGCCGCTGTTTGAAGGCGCAGAATGGGATTTCGAGACCATCCAGCGAAGCTTTGACGCGATCGAATGTGTGGCGATTGATGATCTCGAACTTGACGTCTATCCCAACCAGATAGAAATCATCTCGTATCAGCAAATGCTGGATGCCTATTCGTCGACCGGGATGCCGCTCATGTATAGGCATTGGTCCTTCGGGAAGCGTTTCGTTCACGAAGAAAAAGCCTACAGCAAGGGCGCAAACGGTCTTGCCTATGAGATCGTCATCAATTCCGATCCCTGTATTTCGTACTGCCTCGAAGACAACACTATGGCGCTTCAGGTCCTTGTGATTGCCCACGCGGCCTTTGGGCACAATCATTTCTTCAAGAACAATCACCTGTTTCGCCAGTGGAGTGATGCACAGGGTATTCTCGACTACCTCGACTACGCGCGCGGCTTTATTGCCCAATGCGAAGAACAGCACGGGGAACGCGAGGTTGAGCAATTGCTGGACGCCGCCCACGCGCTCATGCCGTCCAGCGTTTTCCGGCATAGGCGCCCGCCCCACTCATCGCTCGCGGATGAGAGAACCAGACAGCGTGAGCGGCGTATCGAAGAGGAACGGGCGGTACACTATTTGTGGGACGCCTTCGATCATCCCACACAGTCATCGAAAACCGATGAAGAGGCGCGGAAACGCAAGCGTGAAATGGGGTTGCCCGAAGAAAACCTGCTTTATTTCGTTGAACGCCACAGCCCGGTTCTGGAGTCTTGGCAACGTGAAGTTTTGCGTATCGTTCGCAACATAGCACAGTATTTCTATCCGCAGCGCCAAACCAAAGTGATGAATGAAGGTTGTGCCTGCTTCGTTCACTATTACATCACCAACGAGCTGCACCGCGCCGGTCTGCTGACGGATGGCGCCATGCTGGAAATATTGCACAGTCATACCAATGTGTTGACGCAGCCCGGCTTTGATGCTCCGAACGCGATGGGGATCAACCCCTATGCGCTGGGTTTCGCGATGATGCAGGATATCCAGCGCATCTGCACCGACCCGACCGAGGAGGATAGGGAATGGTTTCCGGACATAGCGGGAAGCGGCGCGTGGCGCGATATATTAAAGGATGCCTGGGCCAACTATCGGGACGAGAGCTTCGTGCAACAGTTCCTCAGCCCCAATGTCATGCGCCGATTCCGCATGTTTTCACTGACCGATGACGAGGGGAAACCTTTCTATACAGTCGACGCAATTCATGACGAGCGCGGTTATCACCAAGTGCGCGACACCTTGGCGCACGGTTTCGACGTTTCGGAACACGATCCCGATATTCAGATCGTTGACGTAGACTTGATGGGCGATCGTCACCTCAGGTTAAATCACTCCGTGCGCAATGGTGTGCCGTTGAACAAAAAGGCGTCCGAAGCGACTTTAGGTTATCTGCAGCAAATCTGGGGTTTTGATGTGGCGTTTGAAAACTAGGTTCGGGACCCGTTGATATCCGCTTTGCGGCGTGAATCATCGTTCGAAGAATGAGCGGTGACATATCTGATCTTCTCTAGCTGAGCCATGCGCAGATGGTGCGTCTGCAGTCCTGTTTCCCAAAGCCCCACGGCAATCTTAGGGCGACAGCGGACAGCGACAGTACCAGAGCATTTTGATCAAGATAATGTCGCGCGGATATCGACGCGCTATGGAAAGATTGCGCCGAGTTATCGTTATCTTCACGTTTGGGACAGCGATGCTTCTGTTGTACCGAAGGTTAATGCAACAAAACCGCATCAAGAAACCCACCGATCTGGGGCGATCCACAGGTCACTTCAACCTAATAACTGAACGGGGCCAGTTCTTTAGCAACCCGAAGCCCATCCACATCCGAACGGCTTAGCGCCAATTCCAGATCAAAGCTCGCTGCGTAAACGCCTGAACTCAGCATGGCAGGCGCAAACAGTGATCCATCTTTCTTACCCCAGTTGGCAACATCTGTCAGAGCGTCCGTTTAGGTATGGTGATCTTAAATAAGTGCACAATTTCTAAGCCTGTAAAAACACCATAGTTGCTCATTAGCAATGCCTCCATGCTGTTGCGTGTCTAGATGCCCGCCAAGGGCAATGGGCGACAGATCTGGATTTAGGCCTAACCCGCGGACAAGTATATTGGCCGACCTGTCATACTAACATAGCACCCACCCTCATTACATATGACGGAATGTCTTGCGCGCCAGTCGGTGTTCGTCGGTTTAGGCCACACGTATGCAATCTCCACCAGGCTGTGCCCCGATTTATGTCATGCCCATCGGACATTGCCGCGGACGATCAACTTTAATGCCCAGATATTGGTCATGCGGCCTCGCGATGCAGGGCCTGACACAGGCAGTGAACGCCACCGCCGCCCAAGGTGAACATCGACATATCAGGATCATAGACCTGGAACCCAAGGGCCCGCATTTTTGCGTTTAGGTCGGTAGCACCAGCCATAGACAGTACCTTGCTATCCCCTAGCGCCACCAGATTAACCCCGAGGTTTTTGGCTTCGCGGAACTCAACATCAACGATTTCAATGCCCCATCCTTTGATAACATCCACCAACCAAGGCTCCATCGCGTCAATGCAGGCCACGGCAAGTTTCTCGGCCAACGGAACGATTAACCCGTCCATGTGGACAAACTCGCGACTGATCGGCGCAACGACTGCCTCCCAACCCTCGGCGCGTACAAATTCGGCTACTTGTTCCGATCCCTCTTGCTCAGACCGTTCACCACAATAGCCAATTAGAACACGGCCAGGTTCGATGATGTTGAAATCACCGCCTTCAAAGTGTCCTGCGGTCGCAAATTTCCAAATCGGGATATTGTTGTCCTGATAAAATTTTATCGCGGTGGCATAATCCGCACGCCGACACTTCAACTGCATATGGCAAATCAAAGCGCCCCAGGGGGTCATCGCCGAGCTGTCACGGGCGAAGAAATTGCGGTGAAGGACCGGATCACTGTCCAGATAGTGACAGTTCACGCCGTTTTCTTCGTAAATCGACACCATTTCAGCATGTTGTGACATTGCCTGTTGTAGATCAAAGATCGCGCCGGTTTTGTGCGCATTGGCCAACGTCCGACCGATCAATGGGCCTGCTTCAACCCATTTGAAGTATTCAGGACGACCAAGCAGAACATCCGTGAGTTTTGCGTAATCGTTGTTGATTCCCCAATTGGGCGCATTTTCCGCCTTCAACGCCATGGTGCCATTTCCTCTGGTCTCATTCCTTGTATTGCAAAGCTTGGCACGGCAATTACACTTATAAAATTACAAAGTAAGAGATATTATTTGCATAAATATACAAGTAAAGGTCATGTATGCTGCCTCCTTCATTATCGAAAGCCGACATTCATCTGCTGCACGTGTTTTCTATCGTCGTTGAAGCACGCAGTTTCTCGGCAGCACAAGTTGTTTTGAACGTGTCCGCGTCGACGATTTCGCGCCAGATATCCGATCTCGAAACGCGTTTGGGTCTGAGACTGTGCCAGCGAGGACGCAAGGGGTTCCGCCTAACCGACAAAGGAGAAATCGTCTATGCAGCCTCTCGCAAGCTCTTTGCAGCATTGGATCTGTTTGGTGAAACCGTAGACGGGACGCGCGGGAAACTGGTCGGTCGGTTGACTATCGGAGCAATCGACAATTGGGTTTTCAATGACAACGCGCCTATCGTACCAGCTTTGTCAGAGTTTGCTCGTATTGCGCCAGATGTGGCCATCGAATTGCATTCAATTGCGCCTGGCGATATCGAGATAGGGGTTCAGGACGGACATATCGCTTTAGGCATCGGAGTGTTCCATAATAAAAAACCGGGGTTGATATATGAGCCGCTGAAAACGGAACGAATTGGCTTGTATTGTGGACAAACCCATCCTTTGTTCAAAGCAGAAACGAAGGCCGCCGTTGATGAATTTCTTTCTCAGGCAAACTTTTGCAATCGTGCCTATTTGAACGAACAAAAAGTTGCGCCGGTTTCACGCGGCTTACGCTCTACAGCCAAAGCGCATCAGATCGAAGGCGTTGCCATGTTGGTGCTGACTGGTCGTTTCATCGGCTATCTTCCCGAAGGCTTGGCTGATATCTGGGTACGTCAGGGACGAATGCGCTCAGTCGGAAATGGTCGGTTCGATCAGAAGTCGCATATCACGCTCGTCCGTAAACGTGGTGACGAACCAAATCTGGTGGTTAAGACCTTCACAGAACTACTTGTACGCGCATGTAAATCTGATCTGTCTTCAGATTCCTCTCTGTGGGCAAGGTCTGCTACTCTCCCTAATGGCTGATTGTCTTGCGCTTGCAGCGAATGACCGCTTTCCGCCCGAACTCTCACGTGTATCGAACGGCCCAAACCGGCCATTGAACAAGTCTCATGTATTCTGCAGTGCAGCTGATCGATGCAGAACTTAGCTGCACCGGCATACCGCACTCCAAAATCATTCCATGTCATTCAAACCTGTCCAGGAAGCCATAAAACGATAGCAGGGAACGCTACGAGCATCGCGATGGTTGCAGCATCCGCCAGAAAGAAAGGCGTTACACCTTTAAAAACATCCTGAACGCTTAGGTCATCACGCACGCCGGCCACTACAAAGCAATTCAGCCCAATAGGTGGGGTGATCAGACAAAACTCGGCCATTTTAACAACCAGAATACCAAACCAGATAGCGCACATAGGCCCAGACATACCGAAGGTACTTTCGGCTGCGCTTACGGTTTCGCCACCGTTCAACGCCATGACGGCGGGGTAAACTACCGGCAACGTCAGCAGCAGCATACCTATCGCGTCCATGAACATACCCAGTACAGCGTAAGCCAGAAGAATACAGATCAGGATCAGCATCGGAGACATCTCAAGCGAGGTAATCCAGTCGGAGAACGCACTTGGCAGTTCGGCGAACCCAAGAAAACGAACGTAGACCAAAACGCCCCAGATGATCGTGAAAATCATGACGCTCAGCTTGGCGGTTTCCAGAAGCGCGTCTTTGAGCTCGGACCAGCGCATGCCTTGATACAGCGCCATCAGGAACACCACAAATGCTCCAATTGCGCCGCCTTCGGTTGGCGTACCCCAGGCATCGCCGCCAAACGGGTTGTAGACAAAGAAGATGATGGTGACGACGACAATCACGATGGGCAATGCGGGCGGCAACGAGAGGAATCGTTCTTTCCATGTAAACCCGGTGACTGCGGGACCAAATCCTTTGATAACGACGGCCATGCCAATGATCAGCAAGCCATAAATTACCGCCGAGAACATGCCCGGGATGAATCCGGCCAACAGCAGTTTACCCACGTCCTGCTCGACAATAATCGCGTAGATGACCAGAATGGCCGAAGGCGGGATGAGCGAAGCGAGTGTACCGCCTGCAGCGACGACACCTGCAGCAAAACGCTTGTCGTATCCGATCTTCAGCATCTCGGGGATGGCGATACGGGCGAACACAGCGGAAGTCGCGACCGAGGCTCCGGATACCGCAGCAAACCCAGCGGTTGCGAAAACGGTCGAAACCGCCAGCCCACCGGGGACCCAAGCCAGCCAACGCTTTGCGGCTTCGAACAGTGCTTTGGTCAGGCCCGCGTAATAGGCGAGGTAACCAATCAGGATGAAAGTCGGGATAAGGCTCAATGCTTGGCTTGAAATCTTGGAGTGCGGCACCTGCCCCGCTGTTTTGACGGCCACAGTCACAGCCTTGCCGAACCGCGCCGGATCGTACCCAAACTTAGCCCAGAAGATCCAGATCAGACCAACCATGCCAGCTGTCGCGGCGGCGAAGGCCACGCGCATCCCCAGCACCACAAGAACAAGCATACCGCCCGAGACGATCAGACCAATATCAATGGGTTCCATCAGATTAAACCTCAGTTATCGTGGCCCGAGACGTGCTCGGCTTCCATTGCAGCTTGAGTGGCTGCGTCAGCTATCAGCGGGACGGCAATAGGTGCCTGATCAGGGTGCCGGATCGCGCGACCGTAGGCCCAGAGCTGTAAAGAAAGCCTTAGGCAAAGCACGCTAAAGGCAACGGGGGCCAACAGCTTTGCGGGCCACAGCGGGATACCTATGTCGATGGAGCTGTCGCGGCTCCAGAGTGGAGAACCAAAGTCAAAGCTGCGTGCGAAATGCGCCCAGCTCCCCCAGATCAGCAAGACGATCAGCGCAAGAATGACAGCGGTTGTAATGAACTCAACGATATAGAGCGTCCGGCCTCTAAGCGCTCCAACAACCATGTCCATTCGTATGTGGCCGCCATCACGCTGCGCATAAGAAATCCCCATGAAGGCGATTAAAGGCATGGCCTGCTCGATCCAGTCCACGTAACCGGGAAGTGGCGCATTGGCGAAATTCCGACCACCAACGGAAACTACGGCCATGACCATCAGCGAGAAAACCGCAAGACCGCTGATCAGGGCCAGAAAGCTTTCCAGTTTGTAGAGATGTTGATCGAGAATGCTGAGACGGCTGTCGTTGGACAGCACCAGGGATGACCCGGCCATCGTTTTGCTCCGCTGTCAGGGAAAAAGGCACCCGACGCCAGCCTGACCGACGCCGGGTTGTGAGTGGACTAGCTTCCGTTTGCGATCTTCCCAGTCACAAGGTCATAAAGCTCTTGTGCTGGTAGGCCACGCTCGGTGTTTTCTGCAATCCAGGCCTCGGCCGCGGGGGCGGCGGCGGCTTCTTTGAACGCTGCGATTTCTTCATCGCTGAAAGTGACCCGTTCGATGCCGCGTTGATCCAGTTCAGGGCCCCACGCTTCCATCGTTTTGGTCTGGTAGTGGCTCACGTAGTGATCCAGTGCCTCTTCCACCGATCCCAGCAGAGCTTCGCGGTGTTCGTCAGACAGATCTTCCAGTGCCAGCGTGTTCACCACGACAGGGCAGTTGACGGTGCCAGGATTTAGGTTCGTCGTCCACCACGTGCCATTCTCAATAGTGCCGAAGGACATATGCGCGTGTGGCGCAAAGCTGACCGCTTTGACAATGCCGCTGTCCATTGCCTGACGCACTTCGGATGCAGACATCGAGGTCGGAACTGCTCCAACCGTCTCCATCGCCTTGCCGATGCCACCTGTCGCCCGAACGCTCAGACCTTCAAAATCGGTTAGGGATTTGGGTGCTTCACCGACACCAACAAGGTTGTACTGCGGCAGCGGAGACGGCATCAGCAGAGTCGCGTCCCAGCGGGCCAGATCTTCGACAACGGCCGGATGTTGATAAACGGTCATCGACAGGTCGACTTCCTGTTCAAGGGATGTCACGCCCAAAAACGGCAGTTCCAAGACAGTGATCGAAGGGTTCTTATCGCGGTGATAGCCAGCGCAGAACTGTGCCATTTCAAACGCACCAATCGAAATCCCATCGAGGTTTTCTTTGTTCTTCGACAGGCCACCATAGCTGATGTTGAGCGTGAACTCACCGCCCGTCTTTTCGTTCACCAACTCCGCAAGTTTCTCGACGTGTTCGGTAAAGGCGCGACGCTTGCCCCACAGGGAAACGTTCCATTCGACAGCCAGTGCTTCGGATGCAACGGTCAGCGACAAAGCTGCAATGGCCGCCCGGTTAAGATGTTTGCGCATAGTGGCTCCTCCCAGATCACGCAATGTGTTTGGGCAGAGTATTCAGGATGCGTAGCAGCCTGCCTATGAAGGAAAATGCGCGAGGAACTCCTGTTTCCCTGCGGATATCCGCAGAGTGGTTTCGCTTACAACAGCGCCTCTTTATCGAGACCGAGTTTGACGATCTTTTCGTTGAGCGTCCGTCGGCCGATCCCAAGCGCTTCGGCGGCGGCATCCATGCGGCCCTTATGCGCCGTGATGGCTTTGCCGATGAGCTCGCGTTCAAAAGCAGCAACCGCTTCGCGTAGGGTATCCGGCACTTCGTCGAAGTGCTGATCGCTTTGGATGGCCTGCGCCACCGACCCTCCTCCGCGTCGGGCCGCCAAAATGCGCCGTTCGCAGACATGGCGCAATTCACGCACATTGCCGGGCCAGCTATGTGAAAGCAGAGCGGCCAAATCGTCCTGATCGAGTTCTGGCGCGTCTATCTCATAAACCTTTGCGTATTCGTTCAAGAAATGCGTTGCCAAAAGAACCAGATCATCCCGTCTTTGACGTAGCGGAGGTAGAGACAGGACAACAGTATTCAATCGAAACAAAAGGTCCTGACGCAGGCGGCCTTCCTCGGCTGCCACTACAACGTCTTCGTTGGTTGCTGACACGACCCTGAAGCTTACCGGCACCGGCGACACAGCCCCCACCGGCAACACCTGCTGATCTTCGATGACCCTTAGTAGCTTGGCCTGCGCCGCTGGTGGGCACGAGCAGATTTCGTCCAGAAACAAGGTCCCTCCCGACGCCGCCGCAAGCCTTCCGTCGGATTCACCCGCGATGCCGAACATTTCCGCTTCAAACGTATCGGCCGACAATGCAGCGCAATTCAGTGCCAGAAACGGTGCCTCCGGCGAGCGGCCCAAATCATGTAAAGCGTGAGCAACCAGCTCTTTCCCGGTGCCCGTATCTCCCTGCAACAAAACCGCAACCGATGTATCAGCAAGATCAAGTACTTCTTGTCGCAAGTCTGTAATGGCGTCTGTTTGGCCCAGCAGGATGCGGTCAAGGCCTGACAGTTTGAACAGCCGGTCTTTGAGGCGGGCATTGCTTCTTCGCATTCTGTTTTGTTCAGCTGCGTGCCTCAGGACCGTAAGCAATCGCCGTGGTTCATATGGCTTTTCGATGAACCCGTACGCCCCGTCCTGTATGGCCTGAACCGCCATCGGGATGTCACCATGTGCCGAAATCAATACAACCGGAGGCGCCACTTGTCTGTCCAGACTGGCCAGCAATTCAAGCCCCGACATACCCGGCATACGCACATCGGACAGAATGACATCGGGCGACGCGCTGGCCAGATACTCCATCACGAGGGTCGCGCGCGACAGGGCGCTAACAGTCCAGCCGGCGGCTTCGAGCAACTCGAAAAGAGACTGTCTCATTGATTTGTCATCATCGACGACCAGAACTTTAAAGGGTTGCCGCTGGGTCATTCGTTCGTTTCTTTAGTAATTGAGGCCATCGGGAAGGTGACACGAAAAACTGTTCCGCCGCCATCACGATTTCGGGCCGTCATCTTGCCATCGTGATCTTTGACAATGCTGGTGGAAATGGCCAGTCCCAAGCCCATGCCTCTCCCGCTCTCTCTTGTGGTTACAAATGGCTCTTGCAACTCAGCCAGCGTTGCCTCACCCAACCCGTGACCGTTGTCCTGAATTTCCAACACCGCTTCATCATCAGTAGCTATGACAGCGATATGGATTTCAGGTGCATCCACTTCGTCCATCGCGTCAATCGCATTGCGCAAAAGATTAGTGATGACTTGTTCGATCCGCAGTGCACTGCCCCGGATAAAAACCGGACCGGTCGGCGCATCGACTGTGATTTTCACCTTGCCCTGCTCGATGTTTGGCGCAACCAGAGCCAACGCGGCATTGACCGAGGTGCATAAGTCTACGTCGTCGAACGCCTCGCTCTCTGAGCGCGCGAAGAACCGCAATTGGCGCGTGATCCCTTCCATCCTGTCGACCAGACTTCCAATTTTTTGTGGTAGCTTAGACCCACTGGAAGATGAGATCTCTTCTGCCACCAGGTGATTGCGCATCGCAGCGATCGGCTGGCCCAGCTCATGCGTGACCGACGCGGATAGTTGCCCCAGAGCCGCCAGTCGGCTTGCGCGCTCCAATTCCCCTTGGGTGCGTTTGAGGCTCCGCTCGGCTGTCTTGCGGTCGTCGATTTCGATAGCGAGCCTTTCATTTGCCACCCGCAGCTTTGCTTCTTCCTCTTCGGACCGCACTAAGGCCGCGCCTACGCGCCTTGCGCGTTGTATCTGGAAAAAGATAAATGCGAGCCCCGCCAAAAGGACAAAAACTGTTGTTACAAGCCAACTGCGCGCAACGGCTTGATCGTCACTTGCAAAATAGTGAAGCGACCAGCCATGGGGTAAATCCGTAGCTGCAAGATGCAGACGCTTCGTCCCCGCAATTCTGGCCTGATCTCCCGGCAACTCAATCCAGTCCAACGCATCTAAGTCTTGCCCCGGAAACTGCCTGGCATCTCGAATCCGTTCTTGCTGAGGTTCTGACAATGGCGCCAACGCGCGATATTGCCAGCTCGAGTTCGAAGAAAGCAAAACGACGCCGTCTTCATTGGCCAAAAGAACCTGTTCGCCCGAGTTTTTCCAACTATCCTGAAGATTGGAGAAATCGATCTTAATCGCTATGACGCCAGTTGCAGCGCCCTGGTCGTCAAGCACTGCGTTGGCGATGAAGTAGCCTGGCAGACCAGTCGTTGCCCCGATGGCATAGAAGCGGCCCTGTTCACCAGAAATGGCAGTTTGGAAATACGGACGGAAAGCGTAGTTCTGGCCAACAAAGCTCCCAGTGTCGCGGTAGTTCGATGCGGAAATCGTGATCCCGTCTTCGTCCATCAAGTAGATCGCATCCAGCCCCGCCTGCTCCGCAAAATCCTCGAGGCGTCGGTTCAAAGTTCCGGTGCCGTCTCCTTCAGCTGTTCCAATTACAAAGGAATCCTGTGACAGCACATATGTGAGGTGGGAAAATCGTTCGAGTTCGCTGTTTACCGAGCTTTGGTAAAGAGAGAGCCGGCCCTGAGCTTTCGAAAGCTCCTCCGAAACGAAGTACTGGTAAGAAACCAAATAAAGGCCAATGCTGGCGGCAATGGCTATCAAAATACCTACAATATACGAAGCTGATCGCATCGAATGCCCATGAACTGCGACGGCATAGGATCACAGTAGGTATTAGCCGTCCATCCCAAGCGTACTAAACTAACATTTGGATGTTTAGACCAAACAAGAATGACCGAGTATTTAGAGAACGCGAAGCAATGAACGAACATGCCGAAACAACTATTTGCATTCCGCAAGCAGATTCGGCCCAGAGCCGACATCCAACCCTTTGTTTCGATGCTGCGGTCGCAGCCCGCATTGCAGACTTTCGCCGCGAACGCAAAATCCCGTTCAAACCGAACTTACACAACGCGGGATAAACCGTCGTTCTCTGCCTGGTCGAATTGGCATGCAGTTGAACGAAGGATCTTGCCTTCGAGAGGCTTGATCACGCACCGCTGACATTCGCTTGGCGAAGCAGAAATCTCTGAATTTTACCGCTGGGTGTCTTCGGCAGTTCTTTGACGAATTCGATAAGCCGAGGATAGGCGTGAGCAGAAAGGCGCTGTTTGACATAGTCCTTCAACTCCGCGGCCAACGCATCATTACCTTCTGTGCCATCCGCCAGTACGACTACCGCTTTCACTATTTCGGTCCGTTCCTTGTCAGGAACGCCTACGACCGCCGTTTCCGTTACAGAGGGATGTTCGATCAGAGCGCTTTCAACGTCAAACGGTCCGATGCGATAACCCGAAGAGGTGATAACGTCGTCGTTCCGACCAACGAACGTTATACATCCGTGTTCATCCCGCTCCACTGTGTCCCCAGTAAGATAGTATCCGTTCTCGATCGATTTGGTGCCCATGTTTAGGTAGCCGCTAAAGAACAAGAGAGGTGAATCCGCAATGTTGACGGCCAATTGACCTGGCTCATTGAAGTCGGCGATGCTGCCGTCCTCAGCCAGAACCTCAACCCTGTATCCTGGCATCACATAGCCAGCCGATCCCGGGCGTACCGGATGTTCGAGCCCGTGATGATTATTCACCAGCATACCCGTTTCCGTCTGCCCATAATGATCCTTAATCGGCGCATTCAGTTCGGTCTCGAACCAACGGATGACTTCGGGGTTCAGTGGCTCGCCTGCGCTGCTGATGCAACGGATCTGATCGCGCAGCTGTGACGCGCGCTCGGTTCCCGCGGCGATGATTAGTCGAAACGCAGTAGGCGCGCCTGCAAAGTTAGTCACGCCCAATTTCGAAATCACGTCATATGTACTGTCCACTGTGAAAGGCCCTTCGACCAGGGTGGTTGCATGTCCCAATAGTAGCGGGCCGATCAATGCATAGTAGAGTCCATAGGCCCAGCCTGGATCGGCTATATTCCAGAAAACATCTTCATGCTGCAGGCCGATCCCTTCGACCATGTAAGATCGAAAGGCAGCCAGAGCCTTTAGGGGCACGGGCACTCCTTTGGCGGGACCTGTAGTTCCAGATGTCGCCATCATGAACATCAGATCATCGCCGTTCCGCAAAACAGGGACGAACTCAGGCGAATGCGCGGCCATCGCCTGGCGGAAATCAATGTCTCCCGCAATACCCCCTTGTCTCGTTTCCACAATTGTCGCGACAGGCGGACAACTTTCCACTCCGTCGAGCTTGATGCGGTTCGCGGCGTCAGTCACAACCAACTTCGCGCCACTCATGGTCAAACGGTCCTGAATGGCCTTGGGTCCAAAGGCTGTAAACAAAGGCTGATAGGCCGCGCCAGCCAGGAGGGTGCCGAGAACAACTGTCACAAGATCCGGGGTGCGAGGTAGCAGACCTGCCACGATGTCACCGGGTTGGATGCCTTGTTCTTCCAGCAAGTTGGCGAAACGCGCAGCTTCTTCGCGCAACTCTGCAAAATTGCGCGTCTCATGGTGCCCATCCAATGCAACCCAGTTCAAAGCACGGGGATTGCCCTGCAAATGGGCGTCACAACATTCTACGCATGCATTTATCCCGTCGCTGAAGTTGCCAAAAAAGGAAGACTTTGCCAGCTCCAGGTCAAATTTCTCCACCGTTTTGGAGTATTCTGGGGAAGTCTCAGTGTCAGAACTCGATTCCATCAAAACGTATTCCTCCAAGTGCAGCCCTTAATTACCCTGCACTTAAACAAGTCGAGTTTCCACGTTGGAAATTACGCGAACATCAGCGCAACGTGAGTGGTCCATTTGTCCCGAACCAAAGCTCGGTTTGTGTTACATAGCAACCATCGGGGGTTGCGCAGCATCTGCATAGTTTCGGCTTCAGTTTGCGACGCCAACGGCCCATTTCAGACATTCGAGTAAAGCATAATTTGAGATGACCGCTTCCGCCGAGTTGACCTCCGAGTATTGCGAAATATCGGACGGCTACGGCCCTTCGCAGATCAGCGGGAAGGCACCGACTTCTGGTATCGTGAGTGTGCCCACGGTGACGAAATCGTCACCTTCGACGGATGTTATCAATCGAACCGAGGCAACGATCCGGCTATATTCAGGATCGGCGAAGTCGATGACAGTGTGCATATCGACATCGGCCCCCTGCGCCACGATGATTGGTATCGCACCATCAACTTCTGTTAAGCTCCAGTGTTTGCTGTCTGCGTGAATGGTCGCACTCACGACTGCGAGTCCAGGGACAGTTCCCAATCCGACAGCAACAACTGCGCCTGATCCATCAGGGGCTTCGCAATACAACTCAACAGTTGCGAATGCCGAGGTTGCCGAGAAGAAAGCAAACAGCGCCAGCGCAGAAGTCCTGATCATGAAGATTTCCCTTCGTTCGCAATCCGACCTAAAATACATTTTGGGTTCACTGTTCTCAACAAGCGTGTCTCAACACGGGTCAAAGACAAGGAAACACCGGCATCCTCAGACCACTACGTTGCCCCAAATCATTGGCATCGAACGGCTAGAAGTTGATTGAATCCGTTAAGAGTTTGAGCATTGTAGCGGACATTCGACTTCAGCACAGCGACCGAAGCAATAATACCCCAGGCTGCGACGTGGCACGACCCAAAAGAGACGTTGGCCAAGGGCTGTGGTGTTGCAGTGCAGCTTCCCGAAAGCAGACATTTCCAGTTCACATCAAACCAACTTCACCTCGGATGGACCAGCATATCTGCGTTTGCTGCGGCCCACTCGTGCATCGCGCGAAGCAACCCGTCACGCATGAAATACTTGTCGGAGAAGCTCTAGAGCGCGGCAGCCTATGCCACGGCTGGTGCGGATGGAATCTTTGTTCCGGGACTGACGATTGTTTTGGTGAGTGCTGAATTCCCTTTACAAACCGACCGCCGGTCTAGATATACAGACCAACGGTCTGTATTGATGGATTCGGAAAACCACTAAAGCCTGCCCGCCCTCTCGCCTCGTGAGTACTTAAAACAAAAACGCCGGTCGCTCCACGACACCCATTTCGTGGACGCATTAGCTGTACCTGAAATAGAAAGCTTGAAACATGCACTATGATTCCCACCGTGCCCCACGAAGTATTTTGGAGTTCTGCGCCCGTCAGTTGCGTCGAATTTGGCAACACTCAGGAGATGTTCGAAAAAGAAATGGCTCAGTAGGAAGCCCCAACACTACAACGCCATTGTCTGACCACATGCGCCGAGACGTTGGGTTGATTGAGCGAGGGCCGGATGATCGTTCGCATTGGTGGTCATATTGACGTGGTCAGCGATGGGATTGTGTATCTTCGCAACCTACAGGTTCAATTTTGCCTTTATCAACTCTGCGCATGCAATTGGCGAGGCATCTTCTGTATTCACCGATAAGTCATATTTCATCCCATCATGAACACGCTCGAATTGCCATCTGGAAAGCCCGAGCGTCCGGTCGCCTCGCTTTCGTTCCCGTGCCTCCAGCACGTCCAGCGAAGCAAACAAACCAACCATGAAAAAATCATACGGCTTCAGTAAGCTTTGATATTCAGCTACCGCGCTCGCAGACCCGGCTTCCGTGTTTCCAAACAACACCTCGTCAACAATCAAATTATTCCCGGCGCGCGCCATTGCAGCAACTGAACGGCGCATTCCGGAAAGTGCGCGACTGGCTGTTGGCCCGACCCGCGCGCAGGTCACTGCTTTCCCGCCCACCACACGCTTTTCAAAACTCAATCCATCTGGATCACCAGCAAGCCGCTCTGGCAACATTGCCAGGAAGGCATCCATTTCGATGTGAAGGAACGGTAGTGTCGTAATGTTCTGAAGCGCTTTTGCGATAGAACTTTTACCAACGCTCCCTACTCCGTTTAGGAGAATTACTGTCGCCATAGGTCTCGTGACTGAATGATCGCTGCCAAGGTCCGTTATTTGGCTGTGGAAGGGGGTGAAGGCACAGTTTCCATCGTAACATCCACCGCTTCCGGCCATCCAAAATCTGTTGTCCCATCCGGCAGACCCAGAATTCGGTCGAGTGTTAGAAATTGCATATCGATCGC
The DNA here is from genome assembly GCF_013032005.1 of Ruegeria atlantica. Classification (GTDB taxonomy): domain Bacteria; phylum Pseudomonadota; class Alphaproteobacteria; order Rhodobacterales; family Rhodobacteraceae; genus Ruegeria; species Ruegeria atlantica_A. The sequence goes on along the minus strand of NZ_WQBE01000005.1, from coordinate 47,921 downwards.
CGCCTGTAAATTGCGTGCGGCTTCATCTGCTATGTCAGTTCCCCGGGCGTCGATGGCGCGCAGCAATGCAAAATCAAAGAAGTTCATAAGGAAGAGTATAAGCTCTGCCGCCGTATCGACATCGGCGACAGTGAACGTTCCTTCGTCACAGCCCTTCTGGATGATTTTGGTCAGGACCGGCATGGCACCAGTTCTGACCCTGCGCTTGAATTGTTCGAGCAGGAACAGGTTTTTGTCCTGGTTCATGATCTTGAACATCTCGACCTGGCCTGGGTAGTCATGCTCGCGCAGGTAGTTTGCCCTTAGATGGGTGAAGTTACGCAACAGATCGAGTGCCGAAGATTTCTCGTCAGAAGCAACAACAGACATTTGCGCGAACACGCCTTCTGCCATGCCATCCAATACCCCGAACAAAAGCTCATCCTTGGATTTGAAGTGGTGATAAAAGCCACCTTTCGAAACACCGGCCAGATCCAGCACATCCTGAATGGTCGTATCTTCGAAACCTTTCGAAAAGAACAACATTTGCGCACACCCCAGTAACTGCGCGCGCCGCGCCTCTGGCTGCATATTCTTCCGCTTCGTAGGTTTCATACATTTCCCCCTTGCAAACCGACCGACGGTCTGCAATTACAGACCTGCGGTCGGTTTATATCCCGACTCATCTGGCAGGACAACGAAATTCACCTGCCGCCCCGAATTAAATGATGCGCTGATGCAGCCCAAGACCGCAAGCTACAACGCTTCGCGCGCCCAGTTGAGTTGTGCCTACTACACAGGATCGAATGCCATGAATGCTCTTGTCTGCAGGGATATTTCAATATCCGAGTTACGCCAAACATCTCGGCTGGCTGGTATCCAGGATTTGCTTGAACTTCTGGTCAGGCTTTCCCTCGACTGGGACGAAGCTAGGCGATCTTTGTCTCAAACAAGTCCGCAGACTTGGCTCGTAAATCCGTTCTCCCTCAATTGATCCAAACCTCTCAGGAGAGAAACATGTTGGACAATGTAAGAGCGCTTTCCACGGTTTACCGCGCAGCCAAAAGCATGACGGCAATCGCTTTGACAGAGTTGCCTGAGCCTGGGAATGTCGCGGAAGCATTGCAATTGGTGAACGTGCCCGTGCCAAGACCTTCGCGCCACCAAGTCGCGATTCAGCTGTTCGCTTCATCACTGCATGTCGATGAAATTTATGCGGCTCAGGGCACCGCTCTTGGTCGTTTCTTCGGGCCTAAACGCGCTTCGGCAAATTCCCCCTACGTCATGGGGACTTTGGTGTCAGGGGTCGTTGTCGCAACTGGTCAGGACGCAACCCGGTTCAATGTTGGAGACGAAGTGATCGTCGTACCCAACGAGCTTGGCGAAAACGGGTCTTGGGCAACATACAGATGCGTTTCGCACGACTATCTGATGCTCAAACCCCCGGCCTTGTCTCATGTCGAGGCGGCAGCCGCGACACTATCAGGTTGTGTTGCGTGGGGTGCGATTAACACCGCACGCATCGAAAAAGGTGACCATTGCCTCGTTGTTGGGGCATCGGGTGCCGTCGGATCCATGATGGTTCAGTTTCTCAAATCAAAGGGCGCTATCGTGACCGGGGTTTGCAGCGGCGCGAATGCCGATCTGGTGCGCACGTTGGGTGCAGATCACACGATCGACTACAACGTCACCAGTTTTGGTTCGCAGGGCAAAAACACCTACGACAGGGTCTTTGATCTGGTAGGCGGTCGGGACATCGAGGCCGCAGCGTACCGAATACTGAAACGCAAAGGCCGGTTCGTCACGATTGTTGGCCCCATACGCCACATTGGTGAACGCAAGTTATCCAGGGGCGAGTTTCTTCTGGGTGTCGGCCACGTTACTTGCCGCAGTATCGCGACACGGCTCCGCGGTCCTCGGTATCGTTTTTGTGCCTCCTTGCCACGGAACAACGCCTACGCGGCAATGCTGAGCATCGCAAAGCACAACATACGCTCTCCAATTGAAGCCGAGATTCCATTCGATTTGCCGCAAATACGGGCCGCAATCAGAACTCTGATGTCCCATCGGACAAGAGGTCGGATCGTCATCAACTTTTTGACCAACGAAAAATCAAGCCGGCCGGAAACCAGTTCCAGACCTGAGGTGCACCTCAAGCAATCACTGTTCCGGCACAAAACGAAATTCAATCAAGACACGGTAATAATATGAAAAACCTCTGGAAATTTCCGGGATCGGGAAATCCTAATTCTTCGGAATCCCCTCGCAACGAAAGCACTCCAGCTCAATGCACAGCGAACTGTGTTTGGCCCGTGCGGTCAATAGTGGTCGCGTTTACCCTTGGCGTCGCGCTGAGCGGGTGTGCAGCAAACATGGCCGCAAAAGGCAGTGATGGTCCAGACCTGAGCGTTGTCAGCCAGGAGGCCACCCGGATGGATGTCGAACGGCAGTTGGGGTCGCCTGAGCAGCTACAGCAACAAGCCAATGGTGATTGGGTGGCCGTCTATGACGTCGAACCCCGGACAAAGCCAAACCTTGCTCGGGCGGCAGGCCACGGAACGCTGGACCTCTTTACCTTCGGGCTCTGGGAGGTTGTCGGTGGGCCTTTGGAAGTGGCCCATGCGCGGCGGGTTCTCGTCACTGCACGATATGACGACGCGGGAAAACTGCTGCAACTGACCAGCAAGCCCAAACCCATCCTTTGATCTGAGGGTGGGTCACCGCCGACCTGCAACAGGCCGGTGTTACATCCAACACCCCGACGAACAGCAAGCCATCCCCGTTGAACCATAGTGCAGGTTCAGCGGGCAGATACCCCTGTCCACACAAACAAGAAAACGGACTAAAAATGAAGACTATAACATTGATCACACTGGCCGCTATGGCTCCCACAATGTGTTTGGCAGACGAAAGCTGGACCGGCTTCAATGCTGGTTTGCAGCTATCCACGGTTGATGTTTCCCAAGACGAAAACGACAACGGAAACGCAGCGTTGGGCCTCCACGCCGGATATCTTCATAATTTTGACGGCTATGTAGTTGGCGGTGAACTGACTTATGATGCGGGCGCTGAGCTTGGGTCTGACAACAAAACCAAAAAGGTCGATACGATACGCCTGAAGTTCAAAGGCGGACACGTATTTGGCCGGACGTATCTGTACGGCGTCATTGGATATGCGAACATCGATGGCGGTTCCATCAGTGAAGATGGCTACTCTGCTGGCGTTGGCGTTACGTATCGCGCAACGGACAGAGTTCTGGTCGGCCTTGAGTACCTGCGAGACACATATGACACGTCAGCTGACGACATCACAGCTGACTCTGTCGCGCTTCGGGTGTCTTACAAGTTCTGACAGAAGGCGTGTGAGAGCCTGACACAAGCGGGGGACAGTCAATTGCCCCCCACTCATAATTCAATTCCCGGGAGCCACCAGGTGACTGAAATACCAACGCTTGAGACTGAACGACTGCTACTTCGACCACCAATAATGGCAGACTGGCCCGACTATCTTGCGCTGATGACATCAGAGCGCTCAAAGTTCATGGGAGGCCCGGTCTCTGACCGCATGACCTGGGGGATTTTCTGTCATGACATAGCTCAGTGGACCCTCATGGGGCACGGGGCACTGATGATGGAAGACCGTGTTTCAGGAGCGTGCCTTGGGCAGGTTAGCATCAACTCCGGACCGCTTTTCCCCGAACCCGAATTGGGCTGGTTTGTCTATGCTGATGCCGAAGGAAAAGGCTATGCGTTTGAAGCTGCGCGAACGCTGCGAGATTGGGCCTGTACATGGAACGTAACCCAGTCGCTCGTCAGTTATATCGATCCGAACAACTTCCGCTCCTGCCGCCTTGCTGAGCGGCTTGGAGGAATTTTGGATTCAAATGCCGAGCGAAATGACCCCAATGATCTCGTCTACAGGTACCATTGAGCTGCGCAAACAACTCCCCGGACCATTCGAGCGAGGGTCACCTTCATCAGTCGCCCGATCAGACCGTCATCCCCAACATCCTTTGCTTTTTGATTGTCCGGGTATCAAGGGGCGCAACGCAGCCCTGTCTTCTTTTATCTGTTGGAAATACCGGATCACGGGCCGGGTTGTCGCAACCCATGCGCGGCAATACGGGGGTACAAAACCTCAGTCAGACAAGGACCAGCATCCTCAGCCCCCCGCGGAAAACCCAAAACGCCCGTCGGGCTGATCATTTGTCCGACGGATCACTTTCAGCATAATCCCGCAGGCGCTCGATATCAGAGATTACGGCGTGGTTGCGGTTGATTTGCACACCAACCGTTTTTAACCGCGAAAACGCCCGGCTAAGGCTTTCCGGCTTCATCCCTAGACGCCCGGCGATCAGCATTTTGTCATAAGGTAGCTCTACGTCGCAGCCATCGGGTTTGGCGTCACACAGGTTCAGAAGAAACTCTGCTACCCGCTGCGCACCCGTCTGCGCCTTGAGCTGCTCCAGCTGTGCAACCAGCGAATGCAGATGCGTGAACGTGGACGCCAGAATGGAAACGCCGATCTCGGGGTCTTCTTTCATCAACGACAACAGCAAAGGGCTTGGGATATGCATCACGTCGCAGGCCGAAACGGCCTCGGCAGAAACGGGGTAAGGGACGTTTCGCAGCGCGACGGCCTCACCAAAACTTTCGCCGCGGGTAAAGACGCTGACCACTGCCTCGGCCCCCGTTGGGGACATGCGGAACAACTTGACCCAACCGGCAAGAACTACGTGGACGGCCTTGGCCTCTTCTTCCTGTAGAAAGATCGTTTCGCCCCGATCATAGCTACGCCAAATTGCGTGGCTCAGCAGTGTGTCGACATGCTGGTCCGGCAAACTCTTGAGCAAAAGCGATTGCCGCGCGATCGCTTTTTGTGCTTCGTGTGCCACGGAGTTTCCCCTTTTCCCTGGTCGATCGTCCGACCGGTACGTCCTTTTTAGCAAGGCTATGCCAAAGCTCTGCCCGGCGCGCCAGCCTTTTCCTGCTTCAACTTGACTATTGTCATGTCTTAGGCGTCACCATGCGCATAAATTCGGCCCAAAGCCAGCAATCCGGGGAGCCAGTATAATGGACTACGAGCGATTTTTCACCCAGAGCCTGGACGATCTGCGGGACGAAGGAAACTATCGTGTTTTTATCGACTTGCAACGCCGCTGCGGATCATTCCCAAACGCACGTCAAACCGACGGATCAGTGCAGCGCGATGTGCGGATCTGGTGTTCAAACGACTATCTGGGCATGGGGCAGCATCCGGCGGTGACCGGGGCGATGCATGACGCGCTGGACCGGTGCGGCGCTGGTGCTGGCGGCACCCGGAACATCTCGGGCACCACACACGATCACGTCCTGCTTGAGGCCGAACTGGCCGATCTGCACGGCAAAGAGGCAGCGCTTCTGTTCACCTCTGGCTATGTTTCGAACTGGGCGGCCCTTGGCACCCTTGCTGCGAAAATCCCCGGCCTTATCGTTTTCTCGGACGCGCTGAACCACGCCTCGATGATCGAAGGCATCCGTCATTCGCGCGCGCAAAAGGTGATCTGGAAGCACAACGACCTTGAAGACCTCGAGGCGAAGCTGGCTGCTGCCGATCCTGACGCCCCCAAGATGATCGCCTTTGAATCCGTCTATTCGATGGACGGAGATATCGCGCCGATCCAAGAGATTTGCGATCTGGCCGACAAATACGGCGCGATGACCTATCTGGATGAGGTTCATGCCGTCGGTCTTTACGGCCCGCGCGGTGGCGGCATTGCCGAACGCGAAGGTCTGATGGATCGACTGACCGTGATCGAGGGCACGTTGGGCAAAGCCTTTGGTGTGGTTGGTGGCTATATCGCGGCCTCAGCCGCACTTTGTGATTTTGTGCGCAGCTTTGCCAGCGGGTTTATCTTTACCACCGCCTTGCCCCCGTCGATTGCGGCGGGCGCTGCGGCCTCGATCCGGCACCTGAAACAGTCGAATACCGAACGCGATCAGCAGAAGTCCCGCGTGGCGCAGGTGCGTGCCCGGTTGGATGCAGAAGGCATTCCGCATCTGCCCAACCCCAGCCACATCATCCCGGTGATGGTGGGTGATCCGGTGAAATGCAAATTCATCTCGGACACGCTGCTTGAAGAATTCGGTATCTACATCCAGCCGATCAACTACCCCACTGTCCCCAAAGGAACCGAGCGTCTGCGGATCACCCCTTCTCCGGTGCATACGGACGAAGATATCGAACATCTGGTCGGCGCGCTGTCAGCCCTATGGCAACGCTGCCAGATCGCGCGGATGCCGATGGCTGCCCAGTAAACAAAGCGCTCCTTGCTTGAAAAACTGCCGCCCAGATCGGGCGGCTTTTTTCTGCTTCAAACGAGGTAGAGGGCAAAGATCAGCACCGAAAACCCGGTTAGAACCATGGTGAATCCGCGCAACCAGGCTGGGCTTCTAGCAAGGTCCAGATACTGCGCAAGGATTACGCGCGTCTTGATCAGTGCAAGCAACAGAATGCCACCCCCCATGACCGCAGCCGGCACCGGCAACAAGGTCAATACCGCTGAGCCGACACTTAGCCCCAAAAGGGCAAGCCAGGCCCGTGTCAGAGTGTTGTCCCCCATCGCCCTCATCCCAACAGATAGATCACCGGAAAAAGCATGATCCAGACCAGGTCGACCATGTGCCAGAACTGCGCGCCCGCCTCGATATTGCGTGCGTCATCCCGCCAGGACACCAGTAACAGAATGCCGACCCCGGCCAGAACATGGGCCGCGTGAAAACCAGTCAGAAGGTAGTAGAACAGGAAGAAGGGATGCGTTTCATAATTGATCCCCTGCGCCATTTTATCCGCGTATTCCGTGCCTTTGATGATCAGGAAAACAACGCCCAGAAGGGCCGCGCCGATCAAGGCCATGCGCGCCGCCGCGCGCCGCGCGACCTGTCGCCAGTGCAGCGCCTGTGCGGCCAGATACCCCGATGTGACCAGAACCGCTGTGTTAAACGCCGCTCCAGTGCGATGCAGATGTGACTGCGCCTCGGCAAAACCCGCCGGGTCGGTCAGACGCACGCCCATAAAGGCGATCATCCCAGCGCCGAACACCAGCAGTTCCGAGACGATCAGAACCCACATCAGCAACTCGCCCGGAAGCTCGTCGATCAGAGAAGCATCGCTCATGCGCCGACCAGTTGGCGATAGATTTGCGGCAAAGCCATCGTCAGGCGGTGCGGGTCTGGGATCACCGCAAAACCGCCTTGCCCGAACATACGCGGGAACCAACTTTTGCCGGTTTTGTCGATGGTGACACCAAAGACCGATTGCCCGGCGCGACGCGCTTCGCGGACGGCCATGCACGTATCTTCGATACCATGGCGACCCTCATAGTGATCCAGGTCGTTCGGCTTGCCATCGGTGATCACCAGCAGCAGCCGGCGCTTGCGCGATTGATCCGCCAAATCGGCCGAGCAATGCCGGATTGCCGCCCCAAGCCGTGTGTAATGCCCCGGGCGCAGTGACGCGATTCGCTGTTCGACCGTTCCGCCCATTGGCTCATCAAACCGCTTGCAGCGCTGCACATAGACACGCTGACGTTTCAGAGAACTGAAGGCGTGGATCGCAAAGTCATCCCCACAAGCATTCAACCCCCACGCCAACGCGGCCAGCGCCTCGCGTTCAATATCGATCACGGCGCGGCCTGTGACTGCGCTTTCGGTGGATCGGCTGACATCCAGCAGGATCGAGACCGCCAGATCGCGAGCTTCGGGACGGGATTGCTGCCAGATGCGCTCGTTGGCTTCCCCACAAGCCCGACGTTCAGTCTCGGCACGCACGGCGGCTTCGATATCCAACTGGTCGCCGTCCAGATGGCCGCGTGTCATAACCCGACCGGGGCGCAGCGCCTCGAACTGGCGCTTCACCGCGCGGATGCGGCGGGCAGTGGCCGGGTCCTTGCCAAACTCGGCTGCGTCTTCGCGGATATCGGCATCCGACAACAGGACATTCACGTGGTCTGGCAAGTACTGACCGGTGCGCACGTCCCATTCGGGATAAAGGATACGGCCCGACAGACGCTCGCGATTCACATCCTCGGGCGCCAGATCCAGGTGCAGCTTCAGCTTGGTGGGCGGTGCCTTCGAGATTTGGCCCAGCCCGATCTCTTCCTGATCGTCGGCCGCCTTTTTGGCATTGTCGGGATCGTCATCATCGACCCGGCGGTTCAGGTTCAGAAACTCGGCCCAACTGAGGATCGCCTCGAATTTGTGCAGGATCAGGCTGTCTTTCCGTTCGGCCTGATCAGATTTACGGCGGCGGGCGCGGTGAGTTTTCTCTCCCGACTCTTCGGGCGGGCCTTCAGTATCGGGGTTTTCCACCTCATTATGTTCTGAAAAGCCAACGGCGCGCAGTTCGGGCCACAGGGGGACCGGGCGAAAACGCTGATACCCGCGCGGGGCAGACAGGCTGTCATCCAGCTCCAGCAGCTGTTCCGCCTTGGCAGACAGCGATACCGGATCACCCAGCATATGGCGAACCAGTTCTTCCAGCGCGGCTTCGACCGGCGGCAGGTTAGGGATATCACGTTGGTGCAGCAGACCCTTGCACAGTTCGGTATAAAGGGGGCGCAAGCCGGGGGCGTTTTCCAGCGTGGCCTCGACCATCTGTCGCGCAGCGATCAGCGCATGCAGGTCGGCCCGCAGGGGGTCATCCTCATCAATTCGGGTGTCGGCATGGGCTGCAACGGCTGCCAGCCAGACATATAGCGCGCCGTTAGCTTCGCGCGCCGGGAAAACGGCCAGACGGTCCGGCAGGCGCAATACCTCGCCATCGAACGAAGCACGCGGCATCAACTCGGCCTCGGTTCCCAAGCGGCGACGCCAGCTTAACCGGTGGCGTGAAATTTCGGGTGAGACCGGGCGTAATTCAACGCCCGGACTACCCCCAAGCCCTCGGAAGAGGACTGCCAGCCGCCCCGCGACCTCAGAAAGGTCGACCGCGGCTCCAACATGCACCTCAGGTGCATCGAGGCGGCTGGCAAGGGTGTGCCACAGTTTCCCGATCGTTTCTTCGGGTTCCCATGGCTCAAAATCGATCTTGACCATTGGCCGGCCTCACCCAAAGACAGCCGTGACAAGATCGAGGAGCCCGCGTTTGATATCCTCGTCATCAGTCAGAGGTTCGATCATTGCGGCAAGAATGGCGCGGTCCGTCGACATACCCTGTGCGATCAGCGTCGCAGCATAAACAACCAGTCGGGTAGAAACGCCTTCCTCAAGATCCTGACCCTTGAGCCCCCGCAGTTTGTTCGCCAACCGGATCAGCGGTTTGCAGCGCTCAAGCGCCAGGCCACTTTCCTGGGCGACAACCTCGGCCTCCATCACAGGCGACGGAAAGTCGAATTCCAGCGAGATAAACCTTTGCCGGGTCGAAGGTTTCAGGGTTTTCAGGATATTCTGGTAGCCGGGATTGTAGGATGCCACCAGCATGAAGCCGGGCGCGGCTTCGAGTTCTTCGCCGGTGCGATCAATCGGCAGGATGCGCCGGTCGTCAGTCAAAGGGTGCAGCACGACGGTCACGTCCTTGCGGGCCTCGACCACCTCATCCAGGTAACAGATTGCGCCTTCGCGCACTGCGCGGGTCAGCGGGCCATCGACCCAGACGGTTTCTCCGCCTTTCAGCAAATAGCGGCCAATCAGGTCGGCAGCGGCCAGATCATCATGGCAGGCGACAGTATAAAGCGGGCGGCCAAGCTGCGCGGCCATATGGGCCACAAAGCGGGTCTTGCCGCAACCTGTCGGCCCTTTCAGCAGAACCGGCAGATCGTTGTTATAGGCGGCGGTGAACACATCGCATTCATCGCCCTGGGGCAGGTAGAAGGGGGCGTTTGCCGCCCCCGTTCCCATTTGTATGGAGCCATCCATTTGCATTACTCCGCAGGGGTTTCGGCCGCGCCGGGTTCGATGACCTCTTTCCGGGGCACCCAGATCGAGTAGACGAACAGCAGCGCACCAAGGACCACGACTACACCAGACCCAAAGCGCATCCAGTAGAAGATCGCGATCTGATCCTGCACGTCCATGAAGTAGTCACCGATCACACGTTGCATGTGCGTCTGCACGGTTCCGCCGAAGGTCAGCACGAAGGTCATGAAGACCATACCGCTGGTCATCAGCCAGAACGAACCCATGTTCAGCACCTGATTATACGGATCACGGTTTTTCAGGATCGGCATGGCATAGGTGAAGATCGCCAGGTTGAGGCAGACATAGGCGCCGTAAAAGGCCAGGTGACCGTGGGCCGCGGTAATCTGCGTGCCGTGGGTGTAATAGTTCACCCCGTGCAGCGTATGCAGGAAACCCCAGACACCGGCACCAAAGAAGGCCAGCGTGGCACAGCCCAGCGACCACAGCAACGCGGCCTTGTTGGGGTGGTCCCGGCGGCCCTTCCAGACCATGACGAAGGCAAAGGCCATCATCGCAAAGAACGGGATCACCTCAAGGCTCGAGAAGATCGAACCGATCCACTGCCAATACGCTGGTGTACCGATCCAGTAGTAGTGGTGACCTGTCCCAAGGATGCCCGAGAACAGCGCTGCAGCGACGATGACATACAGCCATTTCTCAACCACCTCGCGGTCAACACCGGTCAACTTCAGCATCAGGTAGGCCAGGATCGAGGCCATGATCAGTTCCCACACACCTTCGACCCACAAGTGAACAACATACCACCAGTATTGCTTGTCCAAGGCCAGGTTGCCGGGGTTGTAGAAGGCAAACAGGAACAACAGCGCCAGACCCCACAAACCCAACAAGAGGATGTTGGTGATCGCGGTCTTTTTGCCCTTCAGAACGGTCATCGACACGTTGTAAAGGAAGATCAGCGCGGCCACGACAATGCCGGCCTTGACCCATTTGGGTTGCTCAAGGAACTCGCGCCCCTCTTTGCCCAGCAGCCAGTTTCCTTCGAACAGGTTGAAGGTATAGGTCAGCACCACACCCAACGTCCCCACAACCAGAATGATCAGTTGTAGATAGGCCAGCTTGGGTGAATGGATTTCACGTTCAGCCTCTTCCGGGATCAGGAAGTAGGCCGCGCCGAAGAAGCCCAGGATCAGCCAGACGATCAGCGCATTGGTGTGCAGCATCCGCACGATGTTGAACGGCAAAAGCTCGCTCAGGAAATTTGGTGATACATAGATCAGGCCAGCCAGAAGGCCACCCAGAACCTGTATCACGAACAGGGCCATGGCCACCGCAAAGTAGGCGTAGGCGATTTTTTGGGATTCGTATTTCATTGCTCCGTTCCCTTTCTCAGCCAGCCTCGTTGGGCGGCCAGTCCTGAGCGTCGATATTGTCCGTCCAGATCAGGAAGTTGGTCAGGTCGCGAATTTCTTCGTCGCTGAGGTTGAAATTGGGCATCTGCCGACGACCGGGAATGCCGGTCGGTTGTGCCTCCATCCAGCCCTTGAGGGACTCAAAGGCTGATTCCGGGTCGTCCAGCACACCCCAACGTGTCATCACGTTGCCGACTTCGGGGGCGAAATAGGCCCCTTCACCCAAGATCGTGTGACAGTTGATGCACGCGTGTTTTTCCCAGACGTGCTTGCCCCGAACCACACTTTCATCGAGTTTTGCCGAATTCTCGGAATTCACGATGTACCAGTGGGAATGGGCCGACAGGGCCAGAAATATTAGGATAAAGAACAGGGACCCGCCATAGAATATGTTGCGAGCCATGCTCTTGGTCATGACTTCTCGCATTGCGCTCTCCTTTGCGCAGTTTAGCTTGTCTAGCCAGAATGGCGGCTGGGCCGTAGGAGGGCCTTAACGAAAGTCAAGGCTGGCGGAAGTAAATGAAAATCATCCCTCCCGGCCCGTACGAGGACCCGTCAGCGCAGGCCACATGGCGATCAGGTAAAGCGCAAAGGCACAGACCCACAGGCCGTCCGACAACAGCATCGCCACCATATAGCCTGCGTTCAGCTCGGCCCCGATCCAGCGTGACAGGGCAGCAACCGCCATCAGACCATAGGCTACGACCATCGGGGCGGGCGCGATTAGTGCACGGCCGCTGTGACCCAGCGCGGCGCGGCTCATGACTGCCAGGGTCATACCGCCCACACACCCTATGCCCAATACGTGCAGGGCGGCGATTTCATTGCCCAGACCCAGCACTGCCAGCCCCCACAAGATCAACCCCATCGCCAACATGCCTAGACCCAAATGCAGCGCCAGCAGAATTGGCTGCCGGGCGGCCCAGCGGCTGCGCCAATTGGCCATGCGCAGTATCTGAACCACCCCAAGGGCAAGCGCCAAAACCCCGGCCAACGGCCCTGCACCGAGCACCAGAACACCCAGCGGCAAGATCAGGGCCAGAACCATGCCTGCCTTGTCGAACAAGGCGACCGAAACCGGCCAGTCCGCCTCTGGGACCCCAGCGCGTTTCATGGCATTGCGGGTAAAGGCCGGAGTAATCCGACCACCCAAAATGGCGATCATCGCACACAACGCCAACAATCCCGCGCGCAGCCCAGTTTGCAGAGTGCCTTCAGTGACCCCAATCCATTGCAGATGTGTCATCATGTCCGCGACCCAGATCAAGCTCAGCAACAGCAGGAAAATCATGTTCTGCGGCTTGGGACGGCGGATCAGCTGCGTAGCTATTTTGGCCCCCAGAACCGGCACAAAGGCCAGGTCGACCACCGCAACCAGAACTGGCGGCAATACACCTGAAAACCACATGGCCATCCGACCGGCCAACCACAGCCCGGCAGCCAGAGTGATAAAGTGCGCCCGCGCCTCGGGGGCGCCGGTCCAGTTCGGTACTGCGGTCAGAAAGAACCCGCCCAGCGCGGCCGTCGCATAGCCGAAAATCATCTCATGCGCGTGCCACATCGGCGGCGTCATACCGTAATCCGGCGCCATGTAAGGCACTGTCAGCCACAGCCCCCAGACCACGCCGACAAACAGGCCGTAGAGACCGGCAGACAGAAAGAAAACACGAAATCCTTCACCAAGAATGCGGGCGATGATTGTGGGCATGGCTGCTCTCCTCAACCGTTTTTTTCAGCCCTAGCAGCCAACCCGCGCAACGGACTTAACAAAAATCAATCCTCACGAAAAACATGCCTCTAAAACACAGATTTTATGACGGTTTTTTCGCCATTTTTTCCTGCTGAACCCTTGAAATGGGCCCCTGGCGTTGACTTTCGTCAAGGAGCCGTCGGGCGCGATGTCTCACCCTTGGACCTGCCTCACCACGCAAATGGAGAGTGATCATGTCACTTGGAATCAGCTACAACAAAACTGGCCGCGCCTTTGGGGTCGGTTTGGCGATGCTGCTGGGCAGCGTCGCTGCGCCAACCTTCGCCGAAGAGCCAACCCTTAGCGAGGAAGCCTTTGAATCCTCCAAACAACTTTATTTCGAGCAATGCGCAGGCTGTCACGGCGTTCTACGTAAAGGTGCCACCGGTAAAAGTCTTGAACCGATGGTCAAAACCAAAAACGACGATGGCACCGTAACCGAATCCGGCACCCTAAAACTAGGTCAGGAACGGCTTGAAAAGATCATCGCCTGGGGTACTGAAGGCGGGATGAACAACTTCTCGGACATCATGACCGAGCAGGAAATAAAGGACATGGCGACCTACATCATGATGGAGCCGCCAAAGCCGCCTGAAATGTCACTTGAACAGATGATGGCGACCCGTAAGGTCTATGTCGAAGAAGCCGATTATCCAACCGAGCCGCTGCATGGCCGTAATTGGGAAAACTTCTTTGTTGTCATCGAACGCGATGTGGGCAAGGTGGCCGTGATCGACGGCGACACGAAAGAGGTTCTGACACACATCCCGACCGGCTATGCCGTTCACGTTCTGAAAGCATCTGAACACCACGCACTGGAAGAGCCAGAACAGCCCGGGCGTTTCTGGTACACCATGGGCCGTGACGGCAAGATGACTAAGATCGACCTCTGGCAGACGCCAGACAAGATGTTGGTTTCCGAGGTCAAGATTGCCTATGACGCCCGCGACGTTGCCGTTTCTGGTGACGGCAAATACGTCATCGGTGGGGGCTATTGGCCGCCGCATTTCGCAATCGTCGACGCCCAGACCATGGAACCGGTCAAGGTCGTATCAACCCGCGGTGTGAACGTGGACGGGGATTACGTGGAAGAGGCCCGTGTGGCCGCAATTTACACAACTCCGAACGAACCCACCTGGATCGTTGCCGTGAAGGAATTGGGGCAGTTGTGGCAGGTCGATTATACCGATCTGGACAACCTGCGGATCGACAAGATCGACAGCGCCAAGTTCTTGCATGACGGGTTCTTTGATCCGACAGGCCGATACTTCCAGATCGCCGCGAACGCGTCGAACAAGATGGTGGTTGTCGATACCGAAACCCACAAGCTGGAAGCGATGATCGACACAGCCGCGTTGCCGCACCCCGGCCCGGGTGCCAACTGGGTCGACCCCAATTGCGGCCCGGTTGCTGGTACGACACACCTTGGCGTGGGTACCGTGACCGTCTGGGGTAACGATCCCGAAAACCGCCCGGATGATGCCTGGAAGATCTGCTACGAAGTGGAAACCGACGGCCCCGGCCTGTTTGTCCGTACGCACCCGAATTCGGACTACATCTGGGCTGACCAGACCAAACACCCGGAACCTGAAGTTCAGCAATCGGTGCAGGTCATCTCGAAAGAGACCGGCGAGATCGTGAAAACCATCCAGATCACCGAAGACGAAGGCAGCGCCGCTGTTCACTTCGAATTCAACGCGGATGGTACCGAGGTCTGGGTTTCCAAGTGGAACCTGTCGGACTCGAAAGAACCTAACGGTCAGATCGTGATCTTCGACGCCAAGACGCTGGAAGAAATCGGCCGCATCGAAGGGCTTTATGCTCCGACCGGCAAGTTCAATGTCTACAACCGTTCGAACCACGTCACCTGACGAGTTCGCAACCAAAACCGGAAAGGGCGGGCCCCTCGCCCGCCCTTTCCTCGTTTGACCAAACAGCCAAATCCACCGGCCTGCCACCCAAGGCCAGATAAGAAAGCCAAACGGAGCCCGGATATGACTTCCGAACCGGAAAAAAAGAAACCAATTTGGCGCCGGTATTTCCTGTGGGGAATGCCCGTGGCCGGAATAGCCGTGGCCTTTGTCGCGGGCATCGTCTTTTGGGGCGGGTTCAACACCGCCATGGAAGCCACCAACACAAAGGAATTCTGTGTCTCGTGCCACGAGATGCGTGATTTCGTCTATGAGGAATACACCGGCACGATCCATGACGTGAACCGGTCTGGCGTGGGCGCGGTCTGTTCCGACTGCCACGTTCCCAAGGACTGGACCCACAAGATGATCCGCAAGATCAAGGCGTCCAAAGAGCTGTATGGCAAGCTGGTCGGCACCATCAACACCCGAGAAAAGTTTGAAGCCAAGCGCGTACATCTGGCGATGAATGAATGGGAGCGGATGAAATCCACGGACTCACGTGAATGCCGCAACTGCCACGATTTTGAATCGATGATGCCCGAGTTCCAGAAACCGCGCGCACGTCAGCAGCACCTGAATGCGATGGAGATCGGCCAGACCTGTATCGATTGCCACAAGGGGATCGCCCACTCGGACGCCCGTGATCGGGCCGATGAGGACTATCTGGAAAAGCTTGAGGCACCCAACCCGGCCTTCATTCGTGAAATCCCGCAGGAATACCTAACCAGCCTTGCGAAGATCGAAGCCAAGGAAGCTGCCGAAGCCGAGGCTGAAAAAGCAGCCAAAACCGCCCAGCAAGAGGCCGTTCAGGCACAGATCGCGGCCGCCGTAGACGCAGCCGTCGCCGAAGAACGCGCCAAGGCAAACGGCGAAGAAGCCGCAGCACCGGCAGGCGGCGGCAGTGATGTTGGCAGCAGCGTTGACTGGAATGCCGTTGCAAGCGCCGATCTGAAACTGTTCTACCCCGGGCAAGCCTCTTTTGAGTGGGTGCAGAACGGCAAGTTCCACGGCGGGGCCCGTCCCCTGACCAAGGGCGGCGATCAATGCTCGACCTGTCACGCCAAAGAACTGGATACGATCGGCAACAAGATCGTTGCGGGCGGTGATCTGGAACCAACCCCGATCCCCGGCAAACGTGGTGTGATCGATGCGACCGTGCAGGCCGCGCATGATGACGAGAACCTTTATATTCGCATGCAATGGCCGGATGCAGGCCATAACCCTGCCCCCTTCGTCGATGGCGGCAAGATGGACCCCGACAACCAGATCAAGGTCGCAATGATGATCACCGGTACCGGGATCGAGTTGGGCGATCAGGTAGGCTGCTGGGCCTCGTGCCACGCAGACAACAGCTATATGCCATTTGATCCGGGCGCTGACGCGATTGCGGCCAATGGGGATATCGCAAGCCGCCTGAGCACTCAGGACACAGTGACCAAATACATCAGCGAAAGCCGGACCGAGGTCGAAGTCAAAGGTCGCCGCGGCAAAGCATTGGGTGGCTGGGACAAGCTGGAGGCCGAAGCGCAGATCCAGCAATACCTGGACGATGGCACTTATCTGGACCTGATGCGTGTCTATGCTGATGGCAGCGCCTCCAACGGTTATCTGTTGGAACAGCGCGTGGTCAATGACGGGGAAATTGCCGCCTCGGCCAATCTGTCCGGTGGCGTGTGGACCGTCGTCTTCTCGCGGCCACTGAACTCGGGTGCGCCCGGCGACGTGCCGCTGGAACCGGGTCAGACCTATACGGTGGGCTTTGCCATTCATGATGACTTTGCCGCCGCGCGGTTCCACCACGTTACGCTGAACACCAGCCTGGCGCTGGACGACGACAGCGCCAACATCAACGTGGTCAAACAATAACGGATAGGGGCCGGAAAACCCGGCCCCCGCCCTTTTTTGGTAAGGAGAGATGGATCATGAAACCCCACTGCCTTCTTCCTGCGCTTCTACTTCTCGCCCCACCCGTCTTGGCGGATGAAACCGCCGAGATTTGCGCCGAGGCTGAGCAACGCTATGTCGACTTGTTCGGGCAACCTTCGTCAGCCGTCGAAGACGCCGAAGTGGTGCTGATGTACAAATACAATTTCTGCCCCGGTCAGTTGACCGTGAAAGCAGGAACGACAGTGCGCTGGATGAACGTGGACAAACGCACCAGTCACAGTGTGCTGCTGAAAGACGGCAGCGAACCCGAAAGCGACCGTTTGTTCCCCGAGGAATCCGTTGATCTGACATTCCTTGCTCCAGGCCCGCAGGAATACCTGTGCGGGCCGCATTGGGAAACGCAGAACATGATCGGAATGATCACCGTAGAACCCTGAGCCGAGGCAAAAAATACAGGCAAGCCAAAGGAGCGCGGGCGCAAATCCCGCGCTCCTTAACTTTAGTCAAGGAAGCCGCGAGCAGAATCCGCCAACCTGTTCTCATGACACGCCCGGTTCGCCCAGCAACGTCCCTTTTCGCAGGCAAACCCGGGCTCGGAAGACATTCAGACCAAGCGAGTTTGCACATGAGCGGTAAGGTTTTTCTGATTGGCGCCGGCCCCGGCGACCCCGAACTCATGACCCTGCGTGCCTTGCGCATGCTGCAAGAGGCCGACGTGGTCGTCTATGACCGGCTGGTTTCGGACGACATCCTTGCCCTGCATGCCGAAAAGGCGCGGCTGATTCCGGTCGGCAAGGCCCCCAAATGCCATACCGTACCGCAAGATCGCATCAATGAGATTCTGTTGGAAGAGGCCCACGCCGGTCACACCGTTGCACGGCTGAAAGGCGGCGACCCGATGATCTTTGGCCGTGGCTCGGAAGAAGCGGCGTATCTTGTGGCCCATGGCGTCACGGTCGAGTACGCACCCGGCATCACGGCCGCGCAGGGGGCATCCTGTTCGACCGGCGTGCCGCTGACCCATCGCGGGCTGGCAACCTCGGTCCAATATGTCACTGGCCACCGGCAGGAAGACAAGGTGCTGGACCTGGATTGGAAGCGGTTGGCCGATCCCGACTCGACGTTGGTGGTCTACATGGGCGTAGCCAACATTGGCCAAATCGCCATGGGGCTGATGACCGAGAACCTGCCCGGATCGACCCCCGTGCTGGCTGTCAGCAAAGCCACCACACGGTCCGAACGTCGCATCGTGTCCCGGTTGGACAGGCTGGCCACCGACGTGCGCAGCGCTGCACTTGAGGCACCCACTTTGTTCATCATCGGACAGGTGGTTTCGCTGTATGCCGAACGTTCGGTGGTCGAATTGATGGAACATGCGCATGGCTAGGCTAGGTCACCGGACTGTTGCGCCTGGCAGGCAGAGCAGCCAACCGTTGACTTCGGTTCTGCTGGCCGGCGCGGTTGTGATTGCCACCTCGGCATTTGCCGCCGACACCTTGAACCCCGACGCCCTGAGACGGCTTGTCCATCAGGATTGCGGGTCGTGCCATGGGCTGTCGCTGAAGGGTGGCCTTGGTCCCGATCTTCGGTCCCAAACGCTGCAACACTATGATCCGGACGTGTTGACCGGCGTCATTCTCGATGGGATTCCCGACACGGCAATGCCCCCCTGGCGCCCCCTTATTACCGAGGAAGAGGCCGAATGGATCGCCCGTTACCTGCTGCAACAGGAGGCACAATGAAACAGCTTATTCTTGGCCTTGCCGCCACCCTGATAATGACCTCGGCGCATGCTGAACCAACCGCCACTGGTGATCTTGGTCTTGTGATCGAACGCGCCAAGGGTTCGGTCCTGTTGGTAGATCAATCCGACCGGGCCGCGCTGGCGCGGATCGAAGGGCTGGGCGATCTGTCCCATGCCTCGCTGGTCTATTCGCCCGACGAACGCTTTGCTTATGTGTTCGGGCGCGATGGCGGGCTGACTAAAGTCGATATCGTCACCCGACAGATCGTGAACCGCGTCGTACAGGCCGGTAACGCAATTGGTGGCGCAATTTCAGACGACGGACAGCTAGTCGCCGTGTCGAACTACGAACCCGGCGGCGTCCGTGTGTTCGACGCCAATACGCTTGAGTTGGTCGCAGATATCCCCACGGGTAGCAAAACAATCGGTCTGGTCGACGCGCCGGGCCGCAGGTTCGTCTTCACCATGTGGGACTCTGGCGAAACCTGGATTGCCGATTTCGCGACTGGCACGCCCGAGATCACCAAGATCCCCGATATGGGCAAAAACCCCTATGACGCGCTGATCACCGCCAATGGCCGCACCTATATCACTGGCCTGTTCGGCGAGGATGGGCTGACCGCGCTGGATCTCTGGGCCGAGGCCCCGGAACCGATCCGCGTCCTACCGGATTACGGGCGCGGGCAGGAAGAAATGCCTGTCTACAAGATGCCCCACCTGGAAGGTTGGGCGCTGACAGGCCGCGAATTCGTTCTACCCGCCGTGGGCCATCACGAGGTTCTTTGGATCGATGCCGACACTTTGACCGAAACCGGACGCACACAGACCCACGGTCAGCCGGTCTTTGCCATGGCCCGGCCCGACGGGCGGCAGGTCTGGGTGAATTTCGCCCATCCGCTGAACGATACGATTCAAGTGATCGACAGCGTCACCAAGGACGTCATCCACGAATTCAAACCCGGTCCGGCGGTGTTGCATATGGAATTCACCCCGCGTGGGCACGAGGTCTGGATCAGCGTGCGCGATGCCAACAAGGTCATGGTTTATGACACGCAAACCTTTGAAAAGCTGCGCGAGATTGAAGCGGACAGCCCATCAGGCATCTTCTTTACGGCACGTGCGCACAGAACGGGGCTTTGAGACGATGGATCACATCACTGACCCGATCGACTGTCGCTTGCTGGACGAGTTTCAGCGCGATTTTCCCATAACCGACCATCCGTTTGAGGTACTTGGCGCAGCGTTGGGTCTGGACGAGGCCGAGGTCATCGATCGCCTGACCCGGATGCGCGCAACCGGTCGGATCACGCGGGTGGGTGCGACGATTGCACCGGGGGCAGTATCGGCCAGCACCCTGGCCGCCGTTGCCGCCCCCGAGGAACAGTTGGAAGAAATCGCCGCCCTGATCGACTCAGAACCCGGAGTGAACCACAATTACCAGCGCGAGGATACGTGGAACCTGTGGTTCGTTGCCACCGGGCCGGACCGGGAGCATGTGAACGATACCCTTGCCCGGATCGCCCGACGTACCGGGCTGCGGGTACTGGACCTGCGGCTGGTACGCCCATTCAATGTCGATCTTGGTTTTCGAATGTCGGGCAATTCCCGCAATGTGCCCGGCCCCCGCAAGGTGGATCGCTCGGCCATGCGGGACGGCGACCGCGCCCTGCTACAGGCGCTCAGTTCCGGCCTAGAACTGGTCGCGGAACCCTATACCGCGCTGGCCCGATCAATGAACCGATCCACGCCCGAGGTTCTGGCGCGGATCAAGGCGCTGCACGATGCCGGCATCATCTCGCGCCTCGGTGTCATCGTACGTCACCGGGCGCTGGGTTGGTCGGCCAATGCGATGGTGGTTTGGGACATGCCCGCCAGTCAGATCGACACCGCCGGCCCGGCGCTGGCCGCACATCCCGGCGTGACCCTGTGCTATGAACGTAACCCGGTCGAGGACGTCTGGCCTTACCGCCTGTATTCCATGATTCACGCCCGCTCGCGCAGCGAGGCGCAAGAAGTTCTGTCCGGCGCCGTTGCCCTGCCGGAACTGGCCGGTGCGCGCCACAAAGTTTTGTTTTCGACCCGCTGTTTCAAACAGACCGGCGCATTGATCCAACCGAAAGAGGCCGCCGCATGAGACTGGACGAAACCGACCGTGCAATCCTAAACCGAATGCAGGACGACCTGCCGTTGATCCCTCATCCCTATGCCGCGATTGCCACCGAACTTGGCATTCCGGAAAGCGAATTGCTGCACCGCCTCAGCCGCATGAAAGAGGAACGCATCATCACCCGCTTCGGTCCGTTTTTCGACGCGGCCGCCATGGGGGGTGCGTTCTGTCTGTGCGCCATGGCGGTGCCGGTCGAAAATTTCGAAACCGTCCTGACCAAAGTCAATGCGCACGCGGAGGTTGCCCATAATTATGAACGTACGCACCGGCTGAACATGTGGTTCGTACTGGCCACCGAAACGCCCGAGGGGATCGAGGCCACCGCTGATGCGATCGAACGGGAAACGGGGATCGAGGTTCTCCGTTTCCCCAAATTGCAGGAATTCTTCATCGGCTTCCGGGTAGCGGCATGATCGACGCAAAAGACAGAGAGATTATCGAGGCGCTGCAAGGCGGCCTGCCCCTGATGCCCGCGCCTTATGCGCGGGTGGCCGAGCGTCTTGGCATGGACGAAGACGCGTTGCTGTTCCGCCTGGCCGAACTGAAATCGCGCGGCGTTATCCGTCGCATTGCCGCTGCTCCTAATCACTACAAACTGGGCATGACCTCGAACGGCATGACCGTGTGGGATGTGCAAAACGACCGTGTGACTGAACTGGGCACCCAGATCGGCGCGCTGCCCTTTGTCACCCACTGCTATGAACGCCCCCGCGCCCTGCCCGACTGGCCTTACAATTTGTTTGCCATGGTTCACGGCGCGGACCGTGACGAGGTCGAAGAAAAGCGCGCCGAGATCACCGCAATTCTCGGCGATGCCTGTCGGGCCAAAGACATCCTCTATTCCACGCGCATTCTGAAAAAGACCGGGCTGCGCCTGAAAGCGAAAGGCTGAAACATGTTCCGCCTGACCGAATACATGCACCAACTCGTCACCCCGACCCCGGTGCGAAAACGCCGCCCCGGACCGGTGAAACCGGTGGTGATCTGGAACCTGACGCGGCGCTGCAATCTGAAATGCCGCCATTGCTACACCGTCTCGGCGGATGTTGCGTTCCCCGGTGAGCTCAGCCACGAGCAAGCCATGGTAACCCTTGAGGATCTGGGCCAATTTCGCGTCCCGGCCCTGATCCTCTCGGGTGGGGAACCGCTGGACCGGTTTGATTTCTTCGACATTGCCAAACGCGCCCGCGATCTGGTGCCGATGCTGGCGCTGTCGACCAACGGTACGCGAATTTACGACGAAACCGCTGATATGATTGCCGATGTGGGATTCAACTATGTCGGCATTTCCCTAGACGGGATCGGGGCCACAAATGACTGGTTCCGCGGCGTTGAAGGCGCCTTTGCCGACGCTTTGCGCGGTGTGCGCGAGTGTAAGAAACGTGGGATCAAAGTGGGCCTGCGA
The DNA here is from genome assembly GCF_013032005.1 of Ruegeria atlantica. GTDB lineage: Bacteria > Pseudomonadota > Alphaproteobacteria > Rhodobacterales > Rhodobacteraceae > Ruegeria > Ruegeria atlantica_A. The sequence continues at coordinate 25,770 of NZ_WQBE01000005.1, read as the reverse complement.
TTTTGCCTGACAGAAGGCACTCAGCATCACCTGCCCGACCTGCTGCAACTGTGCGATGACGAAGGGGTCGACAAGTTCTACCTGTCGCATCTGGTCTATGCTGGGCGCGGCGACAAGAACCGGGGCGAAGATGCTGAACACCTGCGCACCCGTAACGGGCTGGACTTGCTGCTGGAGCGCGCGTGGGAGGCCGCCTCGGGCGGGCGCCCGCTGGACATCGTGACCGGCAATAATGATGCAGATGCGGGGTATTTCCTGAACTGGGTGCGCACGCATTTCGATGCCGACAAGGCCGCTCATGTGCGCGAACATCTCGCCGCGTGGGGCGGGAATTCCAGCGGGTTGGGCGTGGCCAATATCGACAATCTGGGGCGCGTGCATCCCGATACGTATTGGTCCGACTACACGGTCGGCAACGTGAAGACCAAACCGTTCTCAGAGCTGTGGGCCAGCGAGGACCAGATGCTCTCTATGCTGCGCACCCGACCACGTCCGCTGAAAGGGCGCTGCGGGGCCTGCCAACTAAAGGACGTCTGTGGCGGCAATACTCGTATCCGGGCTTTGCAGGTGACCGGCGATCCCTGGGCCGAAGATCCGGCCTGCTATCTTTCCAATCAAGAAATCGGCGTGGATGACGCGGGCGAACGCCTCAAGGTCACGCCGTTCCGGGGGAAACGTCATGATCCGGCACATCAGTTCTTTTGACGCGCTGAAAATAGGCACGCTCTGCTCGCTGCTGCTGGCTGGTTCAGCATGGGCCGACGCCCCGTCGGACTATGCCGAACACTGCGCCTCGTGCCATGGCGAGAACCGTTTGGGCGGTGTTGGCCCGGCCCTGATCCCCGAGACGCTGAAACGCATGCGCGGCCCGCGTGTAGCCGCCGTGATTGCCGAGGGGCGTACAGCCACCCAGATGCCCGCCTTTTCGCATGAACTTGACGCCTTGCAGATCGAAGAGCTGGCGGGTTGGCTGAAATCCCCGCTGGAAACCAACCCCGAATGGGGCGAGGCCGAGATCATGGCTAGCCGTACGCTGGACGCAGAATACAGCCCGGTCGATGCTCCCGTCTGGAACAGCGACCCGATGAACATCACGCTGGCCGTCGAAACCGGCGATCACCACGTCAGCGTGTTGGACGGTGATACGTTTGAAGTATTGGATCGGTTCGAAACCCCGTTCGCAGTCCACGGAGGCCCGAAGTTCAGCCCCGACGGGCGCTATGTCTTCATCATGTCGCGCGATGGTTGGGTTCAGAAATACGATATCTGGGCTCTGAAACAGGTGGGCCGCGTGCGCGCGGGGCTGAACAGCCGCAACATCGCCATGTCAGGTGATGGAAAATGGGTGGCCGTCGCCAATTACCTGCCCAACAGCCTGACCCTGCTGTCGACCAGCGACCTTTCGGTCGCCAAGGTCATCGAGATCAAAAGCAAAAAGGGCAATCCCAGCCGCGTTTCAGCCGTTTATCAAGCCCCGCCACGCGAAAGCTTTGTGCTGGCCCTGAAAGACGTTCCCGAGATTTGGGAGGTCTTCTATGGCGACAACCCGCCTCAGTTCGGACTGGGTCACGATTTCCGTATCGAAGGGCAGTTCAAGAACCCAAATCCCTTCCCGGTCCGCAAGATCACCACGCCTGACTATCTGGACGATTTCTTTTTCGACCAAAGCTATGAATACGTCATGGGTGCCTCGCGCGACGGCAAGGGCGGGCAGGTTATTGATCTGGTCATCGGTCAGAAAGTGGCTGATCTAGACCTGCCGGGTATGCCGCATCTGGGATCAGGCATCACGTGGCGGTACGGCGATACAACCGTGATGGCCACGCCGCACCTGACCGACGGCACCGTGTCTGTGATCGACATGCAGACATGGAAAACGGTCAAACGGATCAAGACCGAAGGGCCGGGTTTCTTCATGCGGAGTCATGAGAATTCTCCTTACGTCTGGGCCGATGTGTTCTTTGGGCCCAACAAGGATGCGATGCACGTAATCGATAAGCAAAGCCTTGAAATCGTAAAGACTTTACGCCCAGCGCCGGGCAAAACCGTGGCCCATGTCGAATTCACCAAGGATGGGCGCCATGCACTGGTATCGATCTGGGAAGATGATGGTGCCGTGATCGTCTATGACGCGCAAACTCTGGAAGAGGTTCGCCGCTTGCCCATGCGCAAACCTTCGGGGAAATATAATGTCTGGAACAAAATCACCTTCTCGGAAGGTACCAGCCACTGAGGGCAAATGGCCGGTCTGGAAACTGGCCATCCTGCTCTACCCCGCCACGGCACTGACCGTGGCCATCAACCTGTTTCTGGCGGGTCTGGTTGCCAATGGCATGGGGCTTGGCGTGATCGCACCAGTAAGCGCAATCCTGTGGTCGATCCCGCTGGGCTTGCCCGCATCCTGGCTGGCCGGGCGCTGGTTGCGCGGGTTGATGGATGAAGCCGACGATTAGTCACAAATTTCGGATACCTGACCTAAGTCAAGTATCCGTCTGAGAGAATCCCGTAGGACAAAGGAAAGAACGCCGAGTTGGATTCTCCATGTCTGCCCCAGTCCCACTGCACACACTGTCTGTCCGCGCTTTACGCGCGGCGTGCGCCATGGCAGGCACCCTTCTTTTGCTGTTGCAACTGCTTAGTCCGGCGCTGGCGAGTCCCGGACAAAGCATGTGGGTTGAGATCTGCTCGGAGGCAGGCGCGGTCTGGGTTCAAGTGGACCTCGAAGAAGGGACCGAAGACCCAACCGCGCCCTGCCCGAAATGCGCCGACTGTGCCTTGTGTGCCGTCACCGCTGCGGCACCCCTGCCAAACCTGCCGGAACTGAAGTCGGACGGGATTGTTCAGGTCGCTCGCTGCGATGACCGCAATCTGGTCAATTGCTACCAAGTTAGGCGGTTATGGCCCGAAACCAGAGGCCCCCCGCACGCGCCCCAAGAAACATCCGAACGCGCCCCGCGCGCGTCCATGGCGTCAATCCAAGTAACCGGAGGTGCGCCGTGGTCGTAAGTCGCGCAACCCATATCCTGCTGGCCTTTGTCCTGTCCTGTCTGATGGCGATCAGCGCCCATGCCGACAGCCTTGCCAGCTTCCTACCCGAGATTGAGCCCTCTGACCTTGCCCCCGGTGGCGATGCCTTTGGCCCGGTGCGCGATGACGTGCCTGTTGCTCCTGTTCTGAAGGGGGGCGAAACCGTCGCCTGGGCTTTCCTGACTTCGGATTTCGTGGGCACCACCGGCTATTCGGGCAAACCCATCCATGTGGTTGCCGCAATAAACGCTGATGCCGTGCTGACCGGTGTGCAACTGGTCAAACACTCGGAACCCATCGTGCTGATCGGCATTCCCAATTCGCGCATGGTCGAGCTGACCGAAGGCTACACCGGTCTGGACCTGAAACACGAGGCCGCAACGGGTGGTGAGGGGCATGACCTCGACATCATCTCGGGTGCCACCGTGACCATCATGGTGATCGACGACAGCCTTGTGCGCGGCGGTATCAAAGTGGCCCGCGCGCTGGGTTTAGGTGGGCTGTCGCCATTACAGGCCGATGGGCCGAAACGCGAAGTCGATATGGCTAAGAACGCCATCTATGACTGGACCACCCTGTCGGGTGACGGCTCGATCCGGCGGCTGACGCTGGATGTCGGTCAGGTCAACGCCGCTTTTGAAGCTACCGGAGATCAGCGCGCCATCAAACGCCCGGAACCGGGCGAACCGGATGACACGTTTATCGATATGCATATGGCGTTGGTCTCGGTTCCCTCGATCGGGAAATCCCTGCTGGGTGAAGCCGAGTATCAAAACCTGGTCGAGTGGCTGGACGACGGCGAACAGGCCATTCTGGTACTGGGGCGCGGGGCTTACAGCTTCAAAGGCTCAGGCTATGTGCGCGGTGGGATCTTCGACCGGATTCAGCTGATCCAAGGCGACAATTCGGTCCGGTTCTTTGACAAGCAACAAGAGCGCCTAGGCAAGGTTGCGGCCGCTGATGCGCCCAGCTTCACCGAACTTGATATCTTTAAAATCCCAGCCGAGGCGGAGTTTGATCCCGCCGAGCCGTTCCGCCTGCAACTGCTGGTACAGCGGGCCGTGGGCGCAGTTGAGAAAACCTTCCTGACTTTCGATCTGGGCTACAAACTGCCCGAGCAGTACTTGCTGCCAGTGGCCGCCCCAACCGTTGTTGACGACGCCACCGGCGAGGCCGCTGCCAAAGCCGCCCTGTGGAAGCGTATCTGGAAGGACCGCACAGTCGAAATTGGCGTCCTTGGCGTCATGCTGCTGGTCCTGACGGCGACGTTCTTCTTCCAGTTCCACGTGACGATGAACGCGAGGGTCTTCTATTGGTTCCGCATCGGCTACCTGACCATGACCCTGTTCTTCATCGGCTGGTACGCCAATGCGCAGCTGAGTGTGGTGAACCTGATGGCACTGGCTGGTAGCCTGCGGACCGGGTTCAGCTGGGACGCCTTCCTGCTGGATCCGCTGGTCTTCATCCAATGGTTTGCGGTCGCCGCCGCGCTGCTGTTCTGGGGGCGTGGGGCCTATTGCGGCTGGCTGTGCCCGTTTGGCGCTTTGCAGGAGTTGACCAATAAGATCGCGCGGGCATTGCGCATCCCGCAATGGACCCTGCCATGGGGCCTGAACGAACGGCTTTGGCCCGCGAAATACATGATCTTCCTGGGTCTTTTCGGCCTCAGCTTCGTCTCGATCCCGCTGGCCGAAACATATGCCGAGATTGAGCCCTTCAAGACCGCGATCATTCTGAAATTCATGCGCGACTGGCCGTTTGTGGTCTTTGCGCTGACCTTATTGGGGATTGGGCTGTTCATCGAACGGTTCTACTGCCGCTACCTCTGCCCGCTGGGCGGAGCGCTGGCGATCCCTGCCCGTATCCGCATGTTTGACTGGCTGCGCCGCTACAAGGAATGCGGCACCCCCTGTCAAACCTGCGCCAACGAATGCCCCGTTCAGGCCATCCACCCCACCGGTGAGATCAATCCGAACGAGTGCGTCACCTGCCTGCATTGTCAGGTGCTCTACCAGTCCGAGGACAAATGTCCCGTCGTTATCCGCCAACTGAAACGGCGGGCCAAGACAGGGTCGGTCGACCTCAAGACCCCCCTCGGACAGCCACCGGCGAACCATCCGAACGCCAAACCGCAATCCGTTTCCTAAAAAAGGAGGAACGAACATGTCGGAACATGACAACAAGCTGAACATCACACGCCGCGGGATGCTAGGTGCAACCGCAACTGGCGCGGTGCTGGCCGGGACCGGTCTGGGCTCGACCCTGATGACCGCGAAACAAGCCAGCGCTGCGGCCAACGCCAACCTGCAGCCTGGTGAGCTAGACGAATACTACGGTTTCTGGTCCTCGGGTCAGACCGGCGAGCTGCGCATCCTGGGCTTCCCGTCCATGCGCGAGCTGATGCGCGTGCCAGTGTTCAACCGCTGCTCGGCCACCGGCTGGGGTCAGACCAATGAATCGTTGAAAATCATGACCGACGGCCTGCTGCCTGAAACCAAAGAGTTTCTCGCCAAGCGTGGCATGAAAACCTATGACAACGGCGACCTGCACCACCCGCATATGTCGTTCACCGATGGCACCTACGATGGCCGCTACCTGTTCATGAACGACAAGGCCAACACCCGTGTCGCTCGTGTGCGCTGTGACGTCATGAAATGCGACAAGATCACCGAGATCCCGAACGCCAAGGCGATCCACGGTCTGCGACCGCAGAAATTCCCGCGCACCGGTTATGTCTTTGCCAATGGTGAAGATGAAACTCCGCTGGTCAATGATGGCAGCGTGCTGGACGATCCGTCGCAATACGTGAACATCTTTACCGCGCTGGACGGCGACACCATGGAAGTGGCATGGCAGGTGATGGTGTCGGGCAACCTCGACAACACCGACTGCGACTATCAGGGCAAATACGCCTATTCGACCTCCTACAACTCGGAAATGGGTATGAACCTGGCCGAGATGACCGAGAACGAGCTGGACCACGTGGTTGTTTTCAACATCGCAGAAATCGAGGCGGGTATCGAAGCCGGTGACTATCAGGAGCTGAAAGGAGTCAAGGTTCTGGACGGCCGTAAGGGTCAGAACAAGAAGTACACCCGTTACATTCCGATCCCGAACTCGCCGCATGGCATCAACACCGCGCCCGACGGCAAGCACGTCTGCATCAACGGTAAGCTGTCGCCGACCGTGTCGATCATGGACGTCACCAAACTGGACGCCTTGTTCGAAAGTGATGCCGACCCGCGGTCCTGCATCGTGGGTGAGCCGCAACTGGGTCTTGGCCCGCTTCACACCGCCTATGACGGCCAGGGCAACGCGTTCACCACGCTGTTCCTGGACAGCCAGATCGTGAAGTGGAACATCGAAAAGGCAATCGAGGCTTACGGCGGTGCCGATGTGGATCCGATCATCTCGAAGGTCGACGTGCACTATCAGCCGGGCCACAACTCGACCTCCATGGGTGAAACCAAGGATGCCGACGGAAAGTGGCTGATTTCGATGAACAAGTTCTCGAAAGACCGCTTCCTGAACGTGGGTCCGCTGAAGCCCGAGAACGAGCAGTTGATCGACATCTCGTCCAACGAGATGAAAGTGGTTCACGACGGTCCGACCTTTGCCGAGCCGCATGACTCGATCATCGTTCGCAGCGACATCGTCAACCCGGTAAACGTCTGGGACCGCGCCGATGTTACATGGGAAGACGCCCGCAAACAGGCCGAGGCCGATGGCATTGATCTGGAAGAAGGCGCCGAAGAACCCATCCGGGACGGCAACAAGGTGCGGGTCTACATGACATCGCAGGCTCCAACCTTCAGCCTTGAGAAGTTCACCGTCAAACAGGGAGACGAGGTGACGGTCTACATCACCAACCTGGATGACGTTGACGACGTGACCCACGGCTTCTGCCTGGGCAACTACGGCATCGCAATGGAAGTTGCACCGCTGGCAACTGCCTCGGTCACCTTCACAGCCGACCGTCCGGGCGTACACTGGTTCTATTGCCAGTGGTTCTGCCACGCACTGCACATGGAAATGCGCGGTCGGATGTTGGTCGAACCGCAGGGAGCATAACCCATGCGTTGGCCTCTGCTCATACCGCTCCTGCTTGGCTCGCCCCTATGGGCGGCGGACTGGGATGTGCCCAATCGGGCGGGGGCCATCAATGGAATACTGGCGCAGGCGGCGGATGGCGACACCCTCCGCCTGAGCCCCGGTGTTTACACCGAAACGCTTGTGCTGGACCGGCCCGTCACCATCGATGGGCTGGGACAAGCCACCATTGACGGCCAGGGCGCGGGAAGCGTCATCACCGTGACCGGACCGGGCGTGACCGTTCGTGGACTGACGGTGATCGGCTCGGGCTCAAGCCATGACGGGATCGACAGCGGCATCCAACTGACCAAAACGGCCAAAGCGCCGGTGGTCGAAGACAATGTGTTGTTGGGCAACCTTTATGGCGTCGACATTCACGGTGCCAAGGACAGCATCGTGCGTGGCAACCGGATCGAAGGTCGGCAGGACCGGCGGATGAATGACCGCGGCAATGGCGTCTACGTCTGGAACGCGCCGGGTGCGCGAGTTGAAGACAACGACATCCGGTACGGGCGCGACGGGATCTTTGTGAACTCGTCGAAAAAGAACACCTTCACAGGCAACCTGTTCCGCGACCTGCGGTTCGCCGTGCATTACATGTATGCGGACAATTCGGTCGTCAGCGACAATGTCTCGATCGGTAATGATCTCGGCTACGCGGTTATGTTCACCACAAACGTGACTGTGGCCAACAATGTCTCGATCGGTGACCGCGAACATGGCGTCATGCTGAACTACGCCAACAAGAGCGTCATCACAGGCAACGTGGTAAAAGGTGCCAAGGAAAAGTGCACCTTCCTGTATAATTCCAACAAGAACGAATTCACCGACAACTGGTTCCAGGGATGCGGCATCGGCATCCACTTTACCGCTGGCAGCGAACGCAACCGCATCGTTGGCAACTCTTTCATCGGGAACCGGACACAGGTGAAATACGTCTCGACCAAATGGGTCGAGTGGTCCGAAGACGGGCGCGGCAACTACTGGTCCGATTTCGCCGCATATGATGTGGATGGCAACGGCATCGCCGATGCCCCCTATCGCCCCAACGACTCGATGGACCATGTGCTGTGGACCCAACCCTCAGCCAAACTGCTGCTCGGCTCCCCCGCCGTGCAGCTGGTGCGCTGGTCGCAATCTGCCTTCCCGGCCCTGTTGCCGGGCGGCGTGATGGACAGCAACCCATTGATGCAAGCCCCTGAACCCCCAGCTATGAAAAAGGTGCCTCATGACGGATAAGGCCCTAGTTATCGACCATGTCAGCAAGGACCGCGGAAAAACTCGCGTTCTTGACGATATCAACCTGTCTCTTGCCCCCGGACAGCGCGTGGCGCTGCTGGGCCATAACGGCGCGGGCAAGTCGACCCTGATCAAATCCATCCTCGGCCTGACGCCGATCCATGGCGGAGCCATTCGGATCGGAGACGCCACCCCCGGCAGCGAACAAGCGCGGCGCGAGACCGCGTATCTACCCGAGGCGGTGTCGTTTCATCCCGCTTTAACCGGACGGGAACAGCTAACACTGTTTGCGAAATTGTCGGGAACCAAAGCTGATGTACCCGGCCTGCTGAACCGTGTCGGTCTCAGCGATGCGCTGGATCGCCGGATCGGAACGTATTCCAAAGGGATGCGGCAACGTCTGGGCTTGGCTCAAGTTCTGTTGGGTCAGCCGAAAGTGGCGCTGCTGGATGAGCCCACCTCGGGGCTAGACCCCATTTCGCGGCAAGACCTTTACGCCATCATTGACGAGTTGGCAGCGAAAGGTACCGCTGTCCTGATCGCATCCCACGCCCTGACCGAAGTTGAGGCGCGCACCGACCGCATCGCCATCATGCGCAAAGGCCGGATGGTGGCTGATGATACGTTGACTAACCTGTCGGCCCTAGCTGGTCTACCGATCCGCCTGCGCGTGCGCGCCAGCACCAACCCCGAAGCGCTGGCCGCGGCATTGGGTGGCGACCGGATCAATGGCGCATCCGTTGAGTTGCTGTGTTCCCCAGATGACAAAATGGAGGCCCTGCGCCGGATCGCTGGAATGGGCGATGCCGTGGCGGATGTGGAAATGACCCCACCCAAGCTGGAAGACCTTTATCGCCACTACGCTCAGGAGGAGATGCAATGACCCGCTTCCTCGCCATTACCCGAACGGAGATGCTGATCCTGCGCCGCAACCGCTGGCTGCTGGTGGCCACCCTGATCATGGTGCTGTTCGCCTTGGCGCTAACCTTTGCAGGCAGCGCGCCTACCGGTACGCTGGGCGTCGATATGCTGACCGTCTCGGTTGCCTCGATGACTACGTTGTCAGTATATCTTGCCCCCTTACTGGCGTTGATGATCGCTTTTGATGCCATCGCAGGTGACGTGGACCGGGGCAGCTTATCGCTGCTGCTATCCTATCCGGCGGGGCGTGGAGAAATCCTGTTGGGCAAATTCACCGCCCATCTGGCCGCACTTGCCTTTGCCATGACCGTCGGCTTTGGCACCGCTGGTGCAGTGGCCGCATGGTTCGGCGGCGCGGGGCCAGAAAGCCTGATGGCATTGCTACGCCTAATCCTCACATCCATCCTGCTGGGCGCCGTGTTTCTGGCGCTGGGTTACCTGCTGTCTGCCCTGGCTAGGGGCGCCACGGCAGCAGCAGGTTTGTCGGCCGGGCTCTGGCTGGTCTTTGTCGTCCTTTATGATCTGGGCTTGTTGGGAGCCGTCGTCATGGACAAGGGCGGCACCTTCACCCAATCCGTCTTTCCGTGGGTGATGGTAGCCAACCCGGCCGACGCATTCCGTTTGTGGAACATCGCCGCGACCGAAGGCGTTGCGATGGCGTCCGGCATGACCGGGGCCGCGCAGGCACTGCCCGTCTGGGCCGCTCCTGCCTCCCTGCTGATCTGGCCGGTATTGGGCTTTATCCTCGCCCGCGCCGCGTTTCGGAGGGTCGAGCCATGAAACGTCTTGCTTTGATCGCGTTTGTCGCGCTGGCGGCCTGCAAGGAAGAGATCGCCGAGGCCCCTGATCCAGTGGACCTGACCCCCGATGCGCTAAGCTTTTTCTGCCAGATGAACATCGCTGAACATGGTGGCCCCAAAGGTCAGATCCATCTGGAAGGCTACCCTACACCTCTGTTCTTCGCCCAAGTGCGCGACATGGTGGCCTACCTAAAAAGCCCCGAGCGTGATGCACCCATTGCAGCGGTCTATGTCAGCGATATGGGCGCCGCGCCCAACTGGCAACAGCCAGGTGTTTCCAACTGGATCGCCGCCGAGGGCGCAACCTTTGTGGTCGGAGCCAATGTTGCGGGCGGCATGGGCGCGCGCGAGGTGGTGCCCTTTGCAGACCCCGCTGCCGCTGAAACCTTTATTGGCCAGTACGGTGGCAACCTGCTGCCTCTGTCCGGCATCCCCGACACCGAGGTTCTGGGCCCCGTTGATCTGGACCTGAAACTGGAGACCCCCTCATGACTGCCCTCTCCCGCCGCCGGTTTCTAACCATGTCCGCCGCTTGTGCCGCCTTTCCCGCGGGTGCCAAGTCTGCCCCTACGGCCCACTGGCACGGGGTCGCGCTTGGGGCCTCGGCCAGCTTGCGACTTGAGGGGCTGACGGACACACAGGCCGCGCCAATCATCACCGCGGTCGAAGCCGAAGTGAACCGGCTTGAGAACATCTTCAGCCTGTACCGACCGCAATCCGAACTCAGCCGCCTGAACCGCGACGGGCAACTGCCAGCCCCAGCCCCCGAACTGCTGAACGTCCTCAGCCTGTGTTCGGCCTTGCACGAGGCCACAGATGGAGTTTTTGATCCTTCAATTCAACCGTTCTGGTCCGCGCTGGCCAACGGGGCCACCGCGCAAGAGGTCCATTCCGCCCGAAAATCCATTGGATGGTCTCGCGTTTTAATCGGGTCCGACATGATCTGCCTGCCCCAACCCGGTGTTTCAGCACTGACGCTGAACGGTATCGCACAAGGCGCCATTACCGACCGCATCGCGGCTTTGCTGGCCTCGCACGGTCTACGCGATGTATTGGTAAATATGGGGGAAATCGCCGCCCTTGGCCATCGCCAAGACGGGCAAGCCTGGCAAGTCGGACTGGCCGGACCCGGCAGAGAAGTTCTCAAATCCATCGAATTAAGCGATCGTGCTGTTGCAACCTCGGACGCAGGCAACCTCATGCTGACCGATGATCAAGGCCACATCCTGAACCCGCAAGACGAGGTAGCAACGAACCACATAGTATCGGTCTCAGCCCCCAGCGCAGCCATCGCCGACGGGCTGTCCACGGCCTTGTGCGCGTTGCCTGAAACGCGCGTTGACGCCGCGATCAGGTCATTCCCCGAGGCGCGCAAAGAAATGTACATCTGAAAAAACTTCGGTGGTCATCCTAGTAAGCGAGGCCATTGGCTTTCCAAAAAGCCAAACCATCAAGTGCCCACAACGGCTTACAACATAAGCCGTTGTTCCGACCGCATCTAAAAATGGTAGGTGGCGGAGACGAAGGGATTCGAACCCTCGAGACCCTTCCGGGCCTACTCCCTTAGCAGGGGAGCGCCTTCGACCACTCGGCCACGTCTCCGCTGGCGGGTATATCCTTGCCTGTCACCCGGATACAAGGCGATTTTCTATGCCTTGCTCACTTTTCTCAAATTCGTCGCAAACGCACACGCAATCAGCGAAATTTCGGCGCTCTTAAGGACGGATTTAAGCACTCGCAATTGCGCGAAGGAATTCTTCAAACTACTCAATATGACGCGCTCTGAACTGAAAACTTGCCAAATACACGGGCTATAAGGCATATTTGTATAGATTTATTAGCGTATAATTCAAAAATACGAATTTATTGAGGGGCAAACCGAGCGGTGGGCGCGATGCGCTCAGTACCTATCTGTGGGGGAAGGACGTTAGGTTGGCTTGGTTGAAATCGTTACTCGTTATTTGTTGTGTTTTGCTTCTGCCTTCGCAGGCCTTAGCCAACATAGGAAAAGTCATCGGCGTCGAACAAGGCGCTGAATTAACGCGCGCAGGGAAATCGCAGCCGTTGCGCACAGGGATGGAAGTTGCATCTGGCGATTCCATATCCACCGACGGCAGCGGTCTGGTTCAGTTGGTTTTCGTCGATGAAACCAAGATCGCGATTGGCCCGAATGCTCGGATGACACTGGATGTGACAATGCTGCGCGGCAACAAAAAGGCCAAGAACTTCGCGGTTCAGGCCCTTGGCGGCAGCTTTCGCTTTATCTCTGGCAAAAGCAAAAAGCGCGCCTACTCGATTCAAACGCCCACTGCGACCATGGCCGTACGCGGAACGACTTTTGACATATGGGTCGCGCCCGGCGCGCAAAGCGCCATGCTGATTTTACAGGGCCGAGTAGAAATGTGTGGTCAGAACGGCATTTGCCAAGAGACCGGGCGCAAATGCAACCTTCTCGCCACCACACAGAGTGGACGTATCGGGCGCTCTGTCGATCAGGAAAGTTACGAACAAGCGGTGAAAGAAGGGTTCCCCTTTGTTCAGTCACAAGAGCAATTGCTGATTCCATTGCAAACAGATGTGACGGGCTGCGGCAGGGACGCCGTGCCACCTCTGCCGCAACGATCAGAGGTCCCTGCATCCGGCCCTGACTGGGGGCCGCGTGAAGTGCAAAGCGCTGGGGCCTCCGGGTCGTCCCCGTCAAACAGCGTCGGCGTCGGCAGCGGCAATGGCGGCAGCGTCGGCAGCAGCACTGGCAGCAGCAACGGCAGTGGCGGTAATGTCGGAAACGGTAGCGGCAGTGGCGATGGCAGTGGCGGCTCGATCGGCGGCGGTTCCGGCAGCGGCGGGCCAGGCAGCGGTGGCACGATTGGTGGTGGCGGAACAGGGGGATTTGGCGGCGGCAGCGGCAGTGGCACCACTGGCGGTAACGGCGGCAATAGCGGCGGTTGAGCAAACACAGGCCCCGCTGCATGACATCAGATCAGTCGTTGTCGCAGAAAAATGCGCACATCCCGTTCATGTCCGTCCGGGCTGACCACGATATTCGGAGGCAAACGTGACCGGGAAGCCCAAAGAAAGAACAGGGCGGCGGCGGGCCTTCCAGCTGGTCGGGCTGGGCCTGATCCTTTTCGGGTGTTTTATCCGGGTTCTCGATCCGTATCCGGTGCGGATGACACGGCTGATCTATTTCGACATTCTGCAACGCATCTCACCCCGCGAATACAACCCTGATCTGCCTGTCCGCGTGGTGGATATCGACGAACAGTCGCTTGCAAACTGGGGGCAATGGCCCTGGCCCCGAACCCTTTTGGCACAGATGGTCCAGAACCTGGGCGAATATGGGGCCGCCGCTATCGCCTTTGACATTTTGTTCGTCGAACCTGACAGGTTCTCGCCTGCGCGGTTGCTGGAAGAACCCTCGCTCTCTGGGGTGCTGTCAGTTGAGCGCCACGCCGAGAAGCTGGACCATGACGTGCTGTTCGGAATGGAGATCGCCAATTGGCCGGTTGTATTGGGCGCGGCAGCCCGGCAATCCAGCGACGGCAGGCACGTCACGCCGATGGCCGGGATCATCGAAATAGGGGAATCGCCGACTTCGGGACTGGTTACCGTTCCTTATTGGACCCCACCAGCCTCACCGCTGGATCGAGCGGCAGCAGGTATTGGAGGGGTCAATGTCTCACCCCTTGGCGGTATGGGCATCGTGCGCCGTGTACCGGTCTTGTGGGGCGGGCCGGATGGTGCGCTGCCGGGGCTGGGGGTTGAGGCGCTAAGGGTTGCCATAGACGAACCCGTCATCATTGCCGAAGGCATGCCGGATGAGGCCGGTATCATGCTGGCGGTCGAGATTGGTCAATTCCGCCTGCCAACCACCGAAAACGGCGAGGTCTGGGTCAGGTACAGGCGCGATAACCCGGACCTGTATCTGTCAGCTGATGATATCATGCAGCCACAGGACAATCCCGATCTGCGCGCCGAAATCGAAGGGCGGATCATTCTGGTCGGCACGTCGGCCGCCGGATTGTTTGACATGCACCAGACACCTTTGGGTGAATCTGTTCCGGGCGTGTCGATCCATGCGCAAATTCTTGAACAGGTCCTGACCGACGAAATGCTAAGCCGCTCGGATGTGACGTCGGCGCTCGAACTGCTGTCTTTCGTCATTCTTGGCGTAGTGGTCACGGCCGTCATGGCGCGGTTCGGGGCGGTTGCGTCATTTGTTGCAGGTGGCGTGGCGGCGGCGGTTGTCCTTGGCATCAGTTGGCTGGCATTCCAGCACCAACTGGTTCTGTTCGACGTTACCTTTCCGCTAATGGGGGGCATGGCAAATTTCGGCCTGCTGGCGGGCTATCTGTTCATCTCGACCGAGCGCGAAAAACGTGTGATCCGACAGATTTTTTCCCACTATGTCGCGCCCGAGATTCTGGATGAAATTGAGGTGTCGGGGCATCAGCTTCAACTGGGCGGTGAGACACAAGAGATCACCGTCATGTTCTCGGATATCCGGGGCTTTACACCTTTGTCCGAGTCGGTTTCGGCCACCGATCTCGTCACCTTGCTGAATCAACTGTTTTCTCAGATCGGCGACCAGATATTGCTGGAACGGGGCACCATAGACAAATTCATCGGCGATGCGGTAATGGCGTTTTGGAACGCCCCCCTGCCGGTCGAAGATCACCCATGCCGTGCCGCAAAGGCGGCGCTGTTGATGCGACGGGCGCTGGTAGAGTTCAACGCCTCGGACGTCATGCAGGGGCGGCCGCCGATTGCGCTGGCGACCGGTTGCGCCACGGGTCGGGCCTGCGTCGGTAATATCGGGTCAAAGCGCAGGTTCAACTATACCGTCATCGGGGATGTAGTGAACGTCGCCGCGCGGATCGAACAAAGCTGCCGCCATGTGGACTATGACATCGTTGTCTCAAGTTCGGTGTATGAGAAAACGCGGCACGAAATGGCGATGCTTGAGGCCGGGTATGTCGACCTTAAGGGACGAACTGACCTGGAACCCGTTTTCGTGCTGGTTGGCAATCAAGACGTACTGGAAACCCCTGAATTTCAGAAATTGGAAACAACCCACCAAAGGCTGATCGCGGCCATTCGGGACCGGCACCCTCAGGACCGGATTGAACGAATATGCGAGGATTGCATCGAACAAGCCCACCATATCGAACCCGGGTTGATGAAGTTCTATTACGCGCTGTCCGGCAGGGCCGCCGATTTCCGGTCGGATTTCCAATCCAATCAGTTGATCTTCAGCCACCAAAGGCGCGCCCGAAAACCATCAGCCTGAGCAATTCGAATGGAGAGGCTATGCCATTTCCGCCAGCGCCGTATCAATGCGTGTCAGCATCGGAGATCGCCCTGCAGACTCGACGATGACGCGGGCCCGGCTTAGATGCTCGATAGCCTGCGCCTTGTTTTTTTTCGCCTTGTACAGCAGCCCCATGATCATATCGCAGCGCGCGATATAGTGGCCATTTTGGTCGAACTGAGGGTTCTTGCGCACCTGCTCGACCATCGCGATCAGACGGTTTTTTCCAAACAGCATAACCCAAAAAATCGAACGGAAATTTCGAAATAGAACCCCCAGCGAACCGCCGCCTTCACCTGTTAGGATGGCCAGATACATCTCGCACAGAAACAGACGGGCCCAGTCAGCGGATACCTGGGTGCCCTCGTCGGTACGTTTTTGAATGGCGCATTCAATCTGGCGCAACCCGTCCGTGATCCGACCGTTCAGCGCATAGGCCACCCCCAGCATCGCCGCGGGCCCGAAGGTGAACAGCGTACACCCCTTGTCGTTGCAGGCCTTGATGTGGTTTTGGACCACCTCAGTCGCCCCTGGCATTTCCAGCGGCACCATGGCTCCTACTCTGGCTGCTTCGGCTATGGCCAACTCAAATTCGACCTTTGACGCTTTGCGCGCCTTCTCAGCCATTTCAAGCGCCAGTTCGTGATCATCGGTGACCATCGCGATCAGTGCCTTCATGGCGGTTCCATAGCCCAGCGAGCGCGGGTCGTTTTTGGCTTTTCCCAAGGCGATCATCCGATCAGATGCGGCATGCGCCCGCGCCACCCGCCCCCGGGTCAGTTCGTTCCACCCAACAGTGGCCTGATAAAAATTGTGGATATAGGCGTCGTCGATCTGTTCCAGCACAGCCTCGACTTCGCGTTTTCGCGCCTCGAAACGGTCATTGTCGATCGGCGCGTGATAGATTGAGACCGAAAGCTCATTCACCATGGCATACGCCTTGGAGGCCGGATCATTCAGACGACCGGCCATGTCTGTCAGCTCCTGCTGAACCCAATGCGCCTCGTGATACTTGCCGTTGCAGACCAGACAAGAGACATAGTGGTGCAGGAACAGCGCGTGATCCGAACTGTCTCCCGCCTTTTGCAGGATCGGTCGTACCGTCCCGGCCAGTTCGATAATCTTTTTGACCCGCAGTGAGATATTGGAACACAGCGCGAAACTGGCCATGAACCCGGCGAATTCTGCATCTGTGGCGCAACTTGGGTCGCTTTGATACAGCTCAAGAGCGTCCACAAAATACCGGTTGGCTTCATCCAGTGAACAAACGCCAAGGCATTTGTCACCAGCCATCGCACTGTAGTGAAACGCCTGATCTGCCCGATCCGTCTGTCCATAGTGAAATGCCAGCACCTCGGCGGCCTCGTGCAACCGGTTGGCGTTGCGCATCACCAACGCCTCGGCAATGGCAAGATGCAGGTCAGACCGGCGGGACAGAACCAGACTTTGGTAAACCGAATCCCGCAGCAGCACATGTTTGAAGATGTAATCCGACGAGTTCGGCTCGCGGTACAGCACATCCTGCGCTTGCAGCCGTTGTAGGGTGGCGCCGGTTGACTTGGTCGTCTCGGTGATCTGGGACAAAAGACCAGGATCAAAACGCCGACCAATCACGGCTGCAGCCTGCAGCAAGGCGCGATCTTCGGGATCAAGTCGTTCAATTCTGGCTGTCAAAAGACTGCGCATGGTGACGGGCAACCCGCTGTCGCTGATATCCGCTTCGATATGAGCGCGGCCATTTACGACGCGCAAAACTCCCTGATCCAGCAGAAAGCCCAAGATTTCTTCGCCAAACAGTGGATTGCCCCCAGCACGGTCCGCCAGCTGTTCGGCCAACCCATCGGGCAGAGCGTCCACCCCAAGACGGTTTTGCGCTAGAGCGGCAAGGTCTTCGACCCTCAGCGGGCGTAGCGCCACGGTCATCACCCCGGCCATGTTTTGCCAACTGGGTGTGTATTCGGGTCGCCGTGTCTGGATGATCAGCAGGTTCGACAGGCCCGGAGCCTCGATCATTTTCGCCAGCAAGTCCTTTGACGCGCTGTCGATCCAATGGCCATCTTCGATCAGCAAAACAACCTGGCCCCGCGCGCATTTCAGACGTAGCAGTTCGGTCAGCAACTCGCGAATACGCAGACCGATCAGAACACCGTCGAGACCGTCCAGAGCCCCCTCGGGCGGTGTGAGCCCCAGAAAATTCATCATTAACCCAAGGTTCTGTTGCGTGAACAGCCCAGATTTTTTTAACCCGGCCTCAAGCTTGGCCCGAACCCGCAGCGGGTTGTCGGCATCGGTGATGAGAAATGAATTTCGCGTGATTTCCAGAAACGGCAGAAACGGAACCTGCTGGCCATCGGCAAAGCAGTTCCCCGTCAGGACCGACACCTCGTCCGCAGGTAGGCGATGAAGAAACTCGAAAACCAGTCGCGTTTTGCCCAACCCCGGCTCGGCAACCAGGTCAATCACGGACCGGGTGTCTTTCGCCCGCTCCAGCGCGGTGGAGATCATGCTTAGTTCATCTGTTCGGCCAACATAGCCGCTCAACCCTTGCGCCACTGATGCGTCGAACCGGGTTGCGTCGGGGTGAACGGCCTGCAACTGCCACAGCTTTTGCGGCGCGGACAAACCCTTGATCTGATGTTCGCCGAAAAAGCCAAGCTCGGTCACCCATTCGACCAGCCCCCGTGTGGTGTCGCAGATCAGGCTTCCACCCGACGGGGCAAGATTTTCAAGCCGCGCGGCCAGATTCACTGTGCTGCCCACAGCAGTCGTCGGGCCGCTCTCGCCCTGAACAGCCGCCATCAGAACCGTACCGGAACTGATCCCCACACGCACCTTCGGGCGCACGCCGAAACGCGCTTCGATATCCGCGGCGGACGCTTCGAATGCCGCATGGATCGCCATAGCGGCCCGGCAGGCCCGCAGTGCCGTATCTTCGGTCGCTTCGGGAATGCCGAACAGCGCCATTATGCTGTCGCCAGCAAAATCGCGCACCGTTCCACCGTGGGCCTCGACCGCCCGAACCAGCGTATCGTAGGTCAGCCGAACAAAGCCCAACGCCTGTTCTTCCCCAAGCGATGTAACAATCGCAGTATAGCCGACCATATCGGCAAACAGCACCGTGACCTGACGCCGTTGCTCGCTATCTGTTTGTTCCCGCTTAGGTTTATCCGCAATCTTCCCCATACCTGCAAAGGTGTACTACAGCCAATCCAGGCTCGCCAGTATTTGCAGATGAATTGCCGCAAAGGCTTATTTAAATAGCAGTGAAAATGTCACGCCCAAAGCCGGGTGCGATCATAGTCTGCGACACCTGTCTGTTTCAGACAGTTTCCGCCCACAGATCATCTGCCTGAGGGATGCTGCAGACCTCAAGATACCGACGAACCGTCTCAGTCATTCCAAAGTTCAGAGCATCGCAAAACAACGCGTGCCCGATGGACACTTCGGCAATCGACGGGATCCGAGCGATCAGTTTGCGCGTGCCACTGACCGTCAGATCGTGGCCCGCATTGACCTTGAGCCCTTGCGCCGCAGCCGCGGTCGCTGCAGCGGCCAGACGGTCAAGTTCCTGCGTCTCGGCCACTGGGTCGTCATAAGATCCGCCGAACGGGCCGGTGTAAAGTTCAACCCGATCTGTTCCGGTCATCGCCGCATGCGGCATGTGCGCTGCCTCGGGGTCGCAGAACAGGGATACGCGATGACCGTTCGCCTGTAACCCGGCAACCACATCCGCTAGCATCGCGCCCTGCGCCGGGAAATCCCAACCATGATCACTTGTCGCCTGACCCGGATCATCCGGCACCAAAGTCACTTGATCCGCGCGCGCCTGCTGAACCAGCGACAGAAACCGTTCATCTGGATAGCCTTCGACATTCAATTCCCGGTCTGGAAATTCCGCGTCAAGCATAGAGCGTAGCCCGCGCACATCATCGGGCCGGGTGTGGCGCTCATCCGGGCGGGGGTGCACCGTCACGCCCGCCGCGCCCGCGTTCAAGGCGATCCTTGCCAAACTTATCAAATCCGGCCAGGGGTGCTCACGCCTGTTGCGCAGCAGGGCGGCAACATTCAGATTTACCGAAAGGTCCGACATCACCCTGCCCTACAGCCGAAAGGATTGCACATGTTCGGGCGTCGGCACGCCATCGACGTTTCGGGGATCAGGAATAGGATCACCAACCGACGTGTGAACGGGAATGACCCCGGCCCAGATGGGCAGATCATAATCCTCTTCCTCGTCATTTGGACCGCCCGTGCGGACCTTGGCGCTACCTTCCGATATATCCATGCCCAGCACCATTGTTGCCTTCAGATCCTGCGCGTGATCGGGCCGCAGGCTTTCATATCGCCCCGGGAACAGGCCGTTCACGAACCTGCCTAGCTTGTCCAGCTTTTCTGCCGGGTCTTCAACCTTGACCGCGGTGCCAAACAACGTGACCGACCGCGAGTTAACGGAATGATGCATACCGGACCGAGCCAGGACAAACCCGTCAAGAATTGCGACTGACAGACAAACCTGCGCATCGCGAGAATTGCGCAGCGCACGACTGGCCGAGGACCCGTGCCAATAGATGCGATTGCCCTCTCGCCATTGCAACGTCGGAGTGACAAAGGGCTTGCCATTAATCACATAACCCACGCTGCACATGGGTTGCGCGTCCAGAATACTGTTGATGGTGGCACGGTCGAAATGCCCCCGCTCATGGGATCGACGCAGGCGGGATCTGTCGGTGATGTTCAAAGTCTCTTTCATGGTCATAGCCCGGGTTTGATCTTGCTATGACTGTAGTGCCCGGGTATTGGATGTTTTCAAATGTCCAATTTTAAAACTTTTCCTAAGGCCAATTTGAATCGAGATCTTTTTGCGATCTCGTTGGATGCATCGCTGAAGACCTCGCTTCAGGCGCAACTGCTTGAGGCACTGCGCGGTCTCATATCTACGTCCCCTGACCTGGTCGGGACGCGGCTGCCAGCCAGCCGCACACTGGCATCCGAGTTGTCGATATCCAGAACAACGGTTCAGGCGGTTTATGACCAGATGATCAGCGAAGGATATCTGGTCACCCGGCAAGGCAGCGGCACATTTTTGGCCAGCGAGATCACCCACCTGTCGCAACCGCAGCCCATCCTCCGCCCGGCGGGTCCAAAAACCCAGAAATGGCTGCCCTTTCAAACCGGTCTGCCGGATCAATCCCTGCTGCCGCACAAACAATGGGCCCGCCACCTTGAACGCGCATGGCGCAACCCAACGCCCGAGCTTTTGGCGCGAGCGGACCCTTTGGGTTGGTATCCGCTGCGTACGGCCATCTCGGACCACCTTGCCGCGTGGCGACATCTGTCCTGCGATCCGGGGCAGATTGTGATCACTTCAGGTGCGCGCGAAGCCTTCGAGGTGATATTCTACGGGCTGCTTGGTGCGGGCAAACAGGTTGCGATCGAAGACCCATGCTGGCCGAAACTGCGCGCGATCCTGACGGATACCGGCAACGGAGCCTGCCCCGTGCGTATCGATCAGGACGGGCTGGATGTGACACGCCTTCCAGACAAGGCCCATGCCACTATCGTCACGCCTTCGCGGCATTATCCAACAGGGGTCAGCCTGCCCTTGCCCCGCCGGGTCGCCTTGTTGGATTGGGCCAGACAGACCGGTGCGGTGGTGATCGAGGACGACTACGACAGCGAATTCCGCTATCGGGGGCAACCTCTGCCATCGCTTTCGGGGTTGGATGGCCTCAATAACACGATCTACCTTGGCAGCTTTTCAAAACTCGTCAGCCCGGCACTGAGGATCGGGTATCTGGTTGTGCCCAAACGCATGCTGAAAAGCACGCGGACCTATCTTGATCGTGTGGGGCCACGCGCCTCGCTGATCCCGCAACCCGCCTTGGCGACATTCATGAACAGCGGTGAATTCGCTATGCATTTACGACGCATGCGACGCGTTTATGCGCGACGTCAGAGCCATCTGCTCAGCGCGCTCGCCCCCGCCTGTGACTTACTGGAGCTTCAGCCGGACTCGTCGGGCATGCATCTTTGCGTTGCACTTCAAGCGGCACTTGCAGACAGAATGTCCGACATTGAAATCAGCCAGCGGGCCGGGGAAAACGGACTGCGCATCAGCGCACTGTCTGACCAATGTGTGTTGCCGCAAAAGATGCAGGGCTTACTGCTGGGGTACGCGGCGTTTGACGAAGATACACTTTCGGACGCGGCGGCTCAGTTGGTTTCTCTTATACAGCTGCCACTTTGAAGCAAGCCATGCTGCCTACTGGATAATGGTCAAAAAGTTTTTCACACGTGAAGCACACAACATGATATCGTCAAATAAGAATATATATTCTCGGTATTTCACAAGCTGAATCCGCGAACTCTGTGAATGGGGAGGTTCACATGCTTCGACTGTCTGTCTGCTTACTTACTTTGGTCTCTGTCCCGGCAAGCGCGATTGCCGATGCCGTTCCCACCAAGGAAGCCGCCGAGGGAACCTTTGCCGAGCGTCCCTTTTCACCCTACGCCAACCGTACTTTCCCCGAGCGCCCGCTTTGGGGCGACACGCATTTGCATACGGGGCTGTCACTAGATGCGGGCGCATTCGGCAACACGCTGCTGCCTGACGACGCATGGCGATTTGCTAAAGGCGAGCAGGTGATTTCCTCCACCGGACAACCAGTCAGACTGGCCAGACCGCTGGATTGGATGGTGCTGACCGATCATACCGACCTGATGGGTTTTGCCCCTGACTTACAAGCTGGCAAACCAGGCGTGATCTCAGACCCGAAGGGCCTGGAATGGTACGAAGGATACAAGGCCGGTGGCGAAGAAGCTGGTAAAGCAGCCTTCGATATCATCACAAATTTTTCTCAGATGACGTTGCCGGAGATTTTGCTGGAGTCCTACAGCCCGGGGGCCGATGCTTTTGCGTTCACCTGGGAACATATCGTCCTGGCCGCGGAACGGCACAACGATCCCGGTCAATTCACCGCGTTTATCGGTTTCGAATGGACCTCGGTGCCCAAGGGCTTCAACCTGCACCGGAATGTTATGTTGCGCGACGGACCAATCCGCGCGTTGCAGGTTGTTCCGCCGGTAACACAGCCACCCTACGGCAACACCGATCCCAAGGCGCTTTACTCTTGGCTGGAGGATTACGAAGCCAAAACCGGCGGCCGGGCGGTGGCTTTCGCCCATAACGGCAACCTATCGAACGGCTGGATGTTCCCAACCGAAGACACGTATCACGGTGGCCAGGTTGACGAAGAATACGTCCAGAACCGCGCAAGGTGGGAGCCTCACTACGAGGTCACGCAAATCAAAGGAGACGGCGAGGCCCACCCGTATCTCAGCCCGGATGATCCCTTTGCCGACTATGAGAACTGGGATATTGGCAACCTCGATATCACCGAATTGAAAACTGAGGACATGCTGGCGGGCGAGTATGCGCGCGAAGCCCTCAAGCGCGGCCTGATGCTTGAAGAAAAGTTCGGCGTGAACCCCTATAAATTCGGCATGGGCGGCGCGACTGACAGCCATACTTCGCTGGCAACCGCCGAAGAAGACAACTTTTTTGGCAAATCTGTAAGTGTGGAACCGTCGCCCACCCGGATACAACATCCCTTTATTGCCAATGAGCTGGGCGAGATACCGGGCGATCTGCTGGTCGCTTCGGGCTACACTGCCGTTTGGGCCACCGACAACACACGCTCAGCCATTTTCGATGCGTTCAAGCGCCGCGAAACCTATGCGACCACCGGCCCTCGGATCGGTTTGCGTTTCTTTGGAGGCTGGGCGTTTGACGAGGGCGACCTTGAGACGCGCTTTCTGGCGGATGTCGGTTACACGAAAGGCGTACCCATGGGTGGTGACCTGCGCCCGCGCGAAGGGGATGGCGCACCGAACTTCCTAATTGGTGCCTTGCGCGACCCGATCGGTGCAAATCTGGATCGGGTTCAGGTCGTCAAAGGATGGCTGGATGCAGACGGGGCGATGCAGGAAAAGGTTTATAATGTCGCCTGGTCTGATGATCGGTCACAGGATGCAGATGGCAACCTACCCGAGGTTGGTAATACTGTGGATGTGGAAACCGCGAGCTGGAGCAATACCATCGGCGCGTCCGAGTTGATCACTGTTTGGTCCGACCCGGATTTCGACCCGAATGAACGGGCCTTTTATTACGTCAGGGTTCTGGAAATCCCCACCCCGCGTTGGTTGCTATACGACAAGTTGCGGTTTGGCATTGATCTGCCGGAAGACGCACAACTGATCCATCAGGAACGCGCCTATTCCTCACCGATTTGGTACACTCCGGGGTGAATGGCCTTTTTCGAATAACCACCACTGCGTTGGAATATAAGCGTAATTATTCTGCAGTCTGTTTGACTTATCAAAGGACCCGCCACTACTATTAAGGCGGGTCTGAAAGCGTCTTCGGAACTAAGCATGCATATTTTGAAAGAACCCCTGCTCCACTTTATTCTGATCGGAGCCGCCATCTTTGGCTGGTTTGCCATAGTGGGCCCAAAGGACGAAAGCGCTGAACGGGGTGATGCAATTGTTATCGACGACGCTGATGTCACGCTTTTGGTCACCCGCTTTGAAACAACCTGGAAACGCCCGCCCAATGACGTAGAGTTGCAGGTGCTGATCGACGCCCTGGTGCGCGAGGAAATCCTGGTGCGCGAGGCGCGCAACCTGGGGTTGGATCGCGGGGATCAGGTAATCCGGGCACGGTTGGCACAAAAGATGGATTTCCTGTCGGATGCAATCGCCGCCTCGGTAGACCCCGAAGATGCTGTGCTTGAAGCTTATGTCGCGGCAAACCCGGCACGTTTTACTAAACCTTGGCAGAAGGCATTCGATCAGGTGTATCTGGGCGATCAGCCGGTACCCGAGGATGTGGACACCGCGCTTACCGCACTAACAGCGGGCAGGGAATGGTCAGAGTTTGGTGTACGATCCCTGATGCCTCGATCAATGCCGCTGTCGCCCCCCGGCGCCGTCGATGCCGCATTTGGCCCGGGGTTTTCGGCTGCGCTGGTCCCTTTAGAACCGGGCGTCTGGGCTGGGCCGATTCAATCGGGATATGGGATGCATCTGGTCCGTGTTACCGAAACGCGCCCCGAATATCTGCCGCCACTTACGGACATTCGCGATGCGGTTCTGATAGCATGGCGTCGGGACACGGCCGAGGAACTGGCGCAGGCGCAATACGAAACCCTTGCCGCGCAGTACCGGGTTGAAACACCGGGGTCCGGTGAATGAGGGCCCTGTTTTGCTTGATAATAGCGATCTGGTTGGCCTGCACCCCAAAGACCGGCAATGCACACGCGCTTGACCCCGGATATCTGGACCTTCGCCAATTGACGCCAGGCACCTGGCAAGTGATGTGGCGCATACCGGATGTGAACGGCCAACCCATGAGGATTGACGCGATCCTGCCCGGAGCTTGCACCCCATCGCACGGTCCACCGCCGATCTTCGACTCGGTTGCTTGGGTGTCCTCTTGGGTTGCAGAATGCGGGGCTGAGATCGAAGGACAAACAGTCACAATCCGGGGCCTCGAACGACAAAACAACGATGTCCTTCTGCGCGTTCAGCCACTGGAATCTGCGATTGCCACCCTCCGGTTCACACCTGAAGTGCCGGCCCTGACTTTGCCAATAGATCCGACCACATGGTCCGTTTTCATCAGCTATTTCTGGCTTGGCTTCGAGCATATCCTGGAAGGGTGGGACCACCTTCTGTTTGTTTTCGCCTTGTTCATTCTGGTGCGTGATCCTTGGCGGCTGGTCGGCGCAGTGACAGCCTTTACAGTCGCGCATTCGATCACGCTGGCATTGGCAACGCTGGGGGTGCTGCACGTTCCTGCCGCCCCGGTCGAAGCGGTGATTGCCCTGTCGATCGTTTTCCTGGCCCTGGAAATTCTCAAACACAAAGAAGGGCAGATCAGACTGTCCGAGCAATACCCATGGATTGTCTGCTTTTGTTTTGGCCTGCTACACGGGCTGGGTTTCGCCGGTGCCCTGTCCGAGATCGGCCTGCCCTCTCAGGATATCCCAGCTGCACTTCTGGCCTTTAACCTTGGGGTCGAGGCCGGACAACTTACCTTTATTGCGGGCCTGTCAGTAGGAATGTTTCTGTGGCGTCAGGTGGCGCGCTTTAATCCACTACGACTGAGCGGGGTTACCCGACCAATCACTGGCTATATCATCGGCAGCGTGTCGGTCTATTGGCTGGTCGAGCGTGTCAGTGGGTTTTAGGCTTTTGGTCCCAGAGGCTGAGGTCTATTTGGTTTTCCGGCATTGAAGCTTTGTTTTGGATGAGGTTATTGCCTCTCACCCCAATGTTTTATGGTTCTGACGGGTTGAGTGTGTTAAGCGATTGATC
>NZ_WQBE01000004.1 GCF_013032005.1 Ruegeria atlantica | reverse complement strand
AATCAACCAGCTTGCCTCCCAACTCAACATGGAGATCGTAGAGAGGAGTGCGTTTTAAGTCAGTCATAGCTGTAGCCTTTCAATCAACGGGACTGGTCACGGACAACCATGACGGTGCAATGCGCGTTGCGCACAACACGGGCCAGGTTCGGGCCAATCTCATAGTTCGGGAAATCGCCTTTGGTCGACGCCATGACGATCAGATCAAAGCCGTCCTTATAGGCAAGCTTCAGAATTTCGCGGTAGACGCTGCCTTCTTCGACATGCACCGGCACATCAGAGGCATTGGCGTGATCCAGTATGGCCTGAACCGCACCCCGCACGTGGTCTTTGGCGCCTGCGCCATAGTTGGCGGGTAGGTTCGGCAACTGGATGATCTCGGGGATGACGGCGACCGTGTGCAGTTCGGCACCATAGAACTTTGCCTGTTCCAAAGCGACCGGCAAAGCCAGTTTCCATGAGCGGTCGTCAGTGTGATCAATCGGCAGCAGGATTTTCGTGGCCATCACGTCTCTCCTCGAGATAGAAAATTTGTTTCAAAGGCGGGGGGCCGGGTTGGCCCCCCGTTTTATTTTGTCAGTGCCGAAGTTATTCGGCAGGTGAGCCGCCCGGTTCTTCGGACTGACCGTTCGAGGCAAAGAACTCTTTCGTCAGTTTGAAGACGATCGGGCTCAGCAATGCCAGAGCGATCAGGTTCGGGATGGCCATCATGGCGTTCAGCGTATCCGCCAGCAGCCAGACAAAGCCCAGATCTGCAGTCGCACCGAAATAGATCGCAACGATCCAAAGGATGCGGTAGGGCAGCAGGGATTTGACGCCCAGCAGGAACTCAACACATTTCTCGCCATAGAACGACCAGCCAAGGATGGTGGTGAAGGCAAAGATCGACAGCGCGATTGCGATCAGGTGACCACCGCCCGGAAGCGAGGTTGCAAATGCCAGCGAGGTCAGGGCAGCGCCGGATTCACCAGAAGTCCATGCGCCGGTCGAGATGATTGCCAGACCGGTGATCGAGCAGACGATGATGGTGTCGATGAACGTACCCAGCATCGCGATCAGGCCCTGATTGACCGGACCTTTGGTTTCGGCCGCTGCGTGTGCAATCGGAGCGGAACCCAGACCGGCTTCGTTGGAGAACACGCCACGTGCCACACCAAAGCGGATGGCGGCCCAGACAGCTGCACCTGCAAAACCGCCTTCAGCGGCAGATGGGGTGAAGGCGTAGGTAAAGACCAGCGACAGGGCGTTACCGATTTCGCCAATGTTGATGATCAGAACCAACAGGCCAGCGACGATGTAAGCGATCGCCATGGCCGGAACCAGCTTACCGGCAACCGCACCGATGCGGGTAATGCCACCCAGGATAACGGCGGCGGTCAGGACCATCAGAACAATTCCGGTGATCGAGGTATTCACGCCGAAATTCGATTCCAGAACTTGTGCCACACCGTTTGCTTGTACACCGTTACCGATGCCGAAGGCAGCAATGGCACCGAATAGGGCGAAGGCCCAACCCAGCCAGTGCCAATTCGACGACAGACCGTTCTTGATGTAGTACATCGGGCCGCCAACAAAATTGCCCAGCTCGTCCTTCTCGCGATACTTCACCGCGCAAACGGCTTCGGCATATTTGGTGGCCATGCCCACCAGGGCGGTCATCCACATCCAGAACAATGCGCCCGGACCGCCCAGGAAGACAGCAGTGGCCACACCGGCGATGTTACCCGTACCGATGGTCGCCGACAGCGACGTCATCAGCGCGTTGAACGGGCTGATCTGACCGTCACCCTGACCTTCGCGGCCTGCGAACAACAGCTTAAAGCCAGTGCCGATGCGCAGGATCGGCATGAATTTCAGCCCCACCTGCAAGAAGAAGCCGACGCCAAGAATGAGAACCAGCATGAGCGGCCCCCACACGACGCCATTGATGGCCCCTACGATTGAATTTAACGCTTCCATGGTTTCCCTCCCATTTGCGTTTGGATTATGCCCCGGTGGCGATAGCCCGTTGGCGGGCTTGCTTGAGGGCGGCAAAGTCTTCGTCCGCATGGAACGACGAACGGGTCAGCGGGGTTGCTGACACGTGCAGAAAGCCCTTGGAGCGCGCGATTTGCTCCAGTTGGGCGAATTCGTCCGGAGACCAAAAACGATCAATCGGGTGGTGTTTCGCGGTCGGTTGCAGGTATTGCCCGACCGTCAGGAAATCGACCTGAGCCGCGCGCAGGTCATCCATCACCTGGCGAACATCGTTCAGGGTTTCTCCCAACCCGACCATCAAGCCGGATTTGGTGAAGATCTCGGGGTTGGCGCGCTTGGCATCGTCCAGCAGCCGCAGCGAGGTATAGTAGCGCGCGCCGGGGCGAACGGACGGATACAGGTGTGGAACGGTTTCCAAATTGTGGTTGAAGACGTCTGGGGCAGCCTGGAACACGACATCCGCCGCGTCGCCTTTACCTAGAAAATCGGGGGTAAGAACCTCGACCGTTGTGCCTGGGTTTTGGTGGCGGACGGCCCTAATGGTCTGAGCGATATGTTCGGCCCCGCCATCAGCCAGATCGTCCCGGTCCACGGATGTGATCACCACATGGCGCAGGCCCAGCTTTTTGACCGCCGCTGCGACGCGGCCCGGTTCAAATGCGTCCAATGCATCGGGACGTCCCGTGGCCACGTTGCAGAAGGAGCAACCGCGGGTGCAGATCTCGCCCATGATCATCATGGTGGCGTGACGTTTGGACCAGCATTCGCCGATATTGGGGCAGGCGGCCTCTTCGCAGACGGTCGCCAGATTGTGCTCGCGCATCAGACGACGGGTTTCGTAATACTCGGCGCTGTCGCCCTTTTTCTTGCGAATCCACTTGGGCTTACGCGGGATGACACTGTCTGCCTTCTTGGCCTTTTCAGGGTGGCGGGGGCGAAGCTGGATGGTCATCTGGCAGGTCCCTCTTAGGCGTGGATTGCGCGGCCCATGGCGTCAAGGCAGGTTTCTTTGACCGCCTCGCCCATGGCTGGGTGTGCATGACAAGTGGCAGCGACCTCGGCGACGGTTGCGCCTTTGGTCATGGCCAGAACCAACTCGGCAATCAGGTCTCCTCCGTGGGCGCCACAGATGTGGGCGCCCAGGATTTTGCCGCTTGGGTCCGCCAGAACCTTGACTGCGCCGTCGGTGTCGCCGGTCGAACGGGCGCGCGAGTTGGCCATGAAGGCGAACTTGCCAACCGAATACTCGGTGCCAGCCTCTTTCAGCGCTTCTTCGGTCAGACCGACCGAAGCGACCTCGGGGTCGGTATACACGACCCCCGGCACGGTGTTGTAATCGACATGGCCAGCTTGTCCTGCGAGAGTTTCCACGCAGGCGACGCCGTCTTCTTCGGCCTTGTGCGCCAGCATCGGACCGGGCACGCAGTCGCCGATGGCGTAAATGCCGGGAACCGAGGTCTGGAACGTCCCATCCACCTCGATGAAGCCGCGCTGACTTACTGTAACGCCCAGCTCCTCCAGGCCCAGCCCACGGGTGACAGGGCGGCGGCCCACAGCGATCAGGACCTTATCAGCCTCGATCACTTCTTCTTTGTCTTTGCCGACGCGATCAACGGTCAGCACCAGACCGGTATCGGTCTTTTCGACCGTTTTCAGCGCACGACCCAGCTGGAATTTCAACCCGCGCTTGGACAGTGCGCGTTGTGCCAGCTTGGCGATTTCACCATCAATGCCGGGTAGAACGCGGTCCAGATACTCGACCACGGTAACCTTTGCGCCCAGACGGGACCAAACCTGCCCCAGTTCCAGCCCAATCACACCTGCGCCGATCACGACCAGATGGTCCGGTACGCTCTCCAATGCAATCGCACCGGTCGAACTGAGGATGTCCTGCTCGTCGATCTCGATCCCCGGCAGCGAAGTCGGTTCCGAGCCGGTGGCGATCAGAATGTTTTTCGCTTGATAGACATCATCGCCGACCTTGACCTGTCCGGCAGAGGGGATGCTGGCCCAGCCATCGATATGGTCGACCCCGTTTTTCTTGAACAGAAACGCGATGCCTTTGGTCAGGTCGCCTACGATCTTGTCCTTACGCCCCATCATCGCGGGTACGTCGATGCTGGCCCCCTCGACCGCAATGCCGTGGGAGGAGAGATGTGCAAGTTCGGCATACTTGGCCGAGGAGGTCAGCAACGCTTTGGAGGGGATGCACCCCACATTCAGACAGGTCCCGCCAAGTGCCCCGCGCCCTTCGACGCAGGCCACTTTCAGTCCCAGCTGAGCCGCGCGGATCGCAGCGACATAGCCGCCAGGTCCGCCCCCGATGACAATCAGATCGTAGGTCATGACGCTAACTTTCAGTAGATCGGGTGGCTTGCGCACAGGGCGCGCACTTTTTCACGGGTTGCTTTTTCAACGGCTTCGTCTCCGCCCGGGTTCTGCGCCAGCGCGTCCAGAACGTCACCGATCAGATGGCCGATCTGCTTGAATTCCTCGGGGCCAAAGCCCCGGCTGCAACCGGCCGCAGTACCCAGACGAATACCGCTGGTGATGGTGGGTTTCTCGGGGTCACCGGGCACGCTGTTTTTGTTGCAGGTAAAGCCAGCGCGTTCCAGCGCGGCTTCGGCGTCTTTACCGGTTACGCCAACCGGGCGCAGATCCACCAGCATCAGGTGGTTTTCCGTGCCGCCCGAGACGATGTCGCAGCCACGTGCCATCATAACGTTGGCCAGAGCCGAGGCACTGTCGACGACGCGCTGCATGTACTCTTTAAATTCGGGTTTCAGAGCCTCACCGAAAGCGACGGCCTTACCGGCGATCACATGCATCAGCGGGCCGCCTTGCAAACCGGGGAATACGGCTGAGTTGATCTTTTTCGCCAGCGCTTCGTCATTTGTCAGGATGATGCCACCGCGCGGACCGCGCAGGGTTTTATGCGTGGTCGATGTCACGATATGAGCGTGCCCGACGGGAGAAGGGTGCAGGCCGGTTGCAACCAGACCGGCGATATGCGCCATGTCGGCTAGCAACCAGGCGCCAACCTCATCCGCAATCGCGCGGAAACGGGCGAAGTCGATTTTTTGCGAATAAGCCGACGCGCCTGCAATGATCAGTTGGGGCTTTTCGGCCTTGGCCAGTGCTTCGACCTGATCATAGTCGATCAGCCCCGCATCGGTCAGACCATATTGGATCGGACGGAACCATTTGCCGGATTGCGCCGGTTTCGCGCCATGGGTCAGGTGGCCGCCGGCGTCCAGCGACATGCCCAGAATGGTGTCACCGGGGCTGAGCAGTGCCAGCTTTACCGCACCGTTCGCCTGTGCGCCCGAATGCGGCTGCACGTTCGCGTATTCGCAGCCAAACAGCTTCTTCAACCGGTCGATGGCTTCCTGCTCGACCTCATCCACATATTCACATCCGCCATAGTAGCGGCGGCCGGGATACCCTTCGGCATATTTGTTGGTCAGAACCGATCCCTGGGCGTCAATTACAGCCTGAGAGACGATGTTTTCAGATGCGATCAGTTCGATCTGTTCGGCCTGACGGGCGCCCTCGCGTGCAATCGATGCAGCAATGGTCGGATCGGCCTGTGTAAGCGACGTTTTGAACATGGTCATCTCCTCTGATTTCGAATCTCCGGTTCGAAACTATGTTTCCTATAGTGGAATTGATTCCCTTAAAGCAACATAAATCTCTTATTCGTGAAGTTGCGTGCGACTAAGGGAATATGTAAGCTGGAAAGAACGGGGAGATTTTCATGGGCGAAGACCAAAGAAACGAAGGGGTTACACCCGAAGAACTGGATGAAGGGGCGGCCTTGGGGCGTTCCATCCGCGACGCGCGACGGGAAAAGGGCTGGACTCTGGAAGAGGCCGGGCGTGCAGCAGGTATCGGGCGATCGACCCTGTCGAAGATCGAAAACAATCAAACCAAACCCAGCTTTGAGATCGTGCGGCGGTTGACACAGGCGCTGGATATGAACCCTCCGCAACTTTTTCTTCAATCGGGTCAGTCAGGCATAAACGGTCGGCGGGACTATACCGCTAAGGGGCAGGGTGAGTTCCGGGAAACCGCCACCTATCTGCATGAATTGCTGTGTTCGGATCTGACAAGCAAACGCATGCTGCCTTATGTTGCCACGATCCGGGCCCGCGATATTTCTGAGTTTGACCCTTGGATTCGCCATTCGGGCGAAGAATTTATGTATGTGCTGAGCGGCGAGTTGATTTTCATCTCGGAACACTACCGCCCTCTGCCGATGAAAGCGGGTGATTCACTCTATTATGACAGCAGCATGGGGCATGGCTGTGTGTCGACCAGTGAAGAAGACGCGCAGGTTCTTTGGGTGTCGTTGGAATAGGTCGTGTACCTGGGAAACTTGGCGTTACCGCAGTTTATCACCTTTCCGGTGTGGCTTGGGTTTCGCGCACAGAAGAACTAAAAACCCAGTTTGTGGAAACTTCAATATTGAAATTAGACGTCTTGGGATAGACTGTTAAAACCTGCTTTGATCCTTTGCTGTCACGGTTTAAGAACAATCTATGCGATCAACTTCGTATAGTTGGCGTCAAACACATTCGTTACCAAACCGCGATTCCGGAACCCCAATACCGCTGAAGCTTGAATTTCCGTGGGGCGAGCAAGAGTTTTGGGGAGGGAGAAACACGTACTTATGGTCGCGTGGTTCTCTTGGCCCTCAGCCCATTGAAAGCGCATATTTGGCGCTTTCAATGGGCTCATAAGAAGATTGATGCCGTTGAAAACCTCGACGCCCTCATCAGGCAGGTTTTGGAAGGGAGCGAAAGTGTCGCGGCCGTTGGCGTTGCTGCCTCGAAAATACTTTAGACTCAGCATGTCTCCGAAGTCAGTCTTCCCGTCATCGCGAATTTTAGGATTTGGGACATGGACATCAACCGGCAAGCTCAGGAGTTTGGACGTGGACTAAACTTGATGGGCATAGATCCACTGCAAGGTACGACCGACAAAGAACGCGAGGCGCTAAAATATCTTGATGAGCGAACCCACAAGACTCGCACCCTACAAAGCATGGCTCCTATAGCTTTGTTTTCGGCCTCGGATGAGCTGCGCGACGCCTTCAAATCAAAGATTGCCGGGTACGAACATCACCTGCCGATTTATTTCAATGAGGAATTTGGCAACGTCGAGCATATCGAGGCTGTCAGGCGCAATGCCGAAGAGGGGGCACGAATGGTCGAAAGCACCAGCTATCAAATTTTTTCTAAGCCTGACACTGAGGGCATGTCGGAGATTGCATAAGTGCCTCCCCAGCCGACCACGGAAGACGGCAAGAAACAACAGAAAGAGGCAAGGGATAAACTAAGCGAATACAACGTGTTCTTTTGGGCAAAGGCGCGGCTCTGTGGCGAAGCTCCTAATCCAGACTATGCGCCCGAGGATGTAGTAAGTTTCGCCAAGGCGCGGGCTAGACACGATTCATTCTGTTTTTTTGGAACGCGCGGGTGAAGGGGTGCACCAGGCCGCATTGGCAGCTATGGCCGCGCTTACCCGGTTGTTCCGGCCCTGTCCCGATGGCAAAGCAATTTTCGCCATTGCGACACCGGATATCGCTGCATTTGAGCAGGAGGATTTCCTCAATCCGAGAGCCGATTGTGAGAACGATAAGCGGAACCCAGTAGGTCGCATCCCGGATGATAAGCTTGCCTCGTTTCCACCGGCGATGGGCCGAAAGACAGCCGGTGAAAATCGGCGACGTCAGGATTTTTGCCAGGCGTTCTTCGGTCCAGGGCATTCGGATCCTGGGCATGGTCACGCGCACATAGAGCTCATCATTCGGGGCCTGCGCCGCGATGTGCCCTTCGACCTCTTCATAGGACAACGCCTCTGGAGGATTGATGCCGAGGTTCTTGGCACTCTTGAACATACGATTCAAACCATCCCGATCTCGCTTGATAGTAGTTATGGTGCGGCGTGGAACCAAGTTATCGGCAAGGATCACCCGCTTTTCTGCAACCGAGATATCGTCTCGCCCCCTGATCTCTTCGGTCACTAGGGGGTCATGAGCATCAGCTGCAGAGATCTCGGTCGCCTTCGAGATTTTCTTTCCTTCTTTGTTAAAGCGGTTCTTACCGTGACTACGACCTTGGGTGCGGGGTAGTCGGGCTTCCCAAGCAAAGAACTCTTTTTGCCGTTCCTCGTGATCGCCGAGACGGGAATATCGCCGAAGAATTCCAGCGTCAGCTTTTCTAGGGCATTGATGTTGCCCTGCATTGACGGGTTGGATGGTTTTTCCGGGGTTTGGCCCCAAGCGTGTGAGAGAAGAACGGGCTCCTGAACGAAGCCGTCGAAATCCTCGATACCATGTTCTTTGAGCAGTGCACGGCTGGCAGTCCGCAAATCGTCGCCATCGGCTACGTCATTCTCGACTTGGTTCATGAGCCACTTGAGCGAAATGGCCTGGCGACCGAGGTCCGGCGAGAGCGGATTCGGCAAGGCAAGCGATATCATTTCACTGGCTTTTTTAAGCAGCTCTTGAACTCCCTCCCAATTTCCGCGCCTGGCGGCGCGGCGCAGTTTCTTGTTTTCAGCTTCGAGTTTTTCAATGCGTTCGTCCACATCTTCGTTGGACAGACTACCCATGCTGTTCTGCTCGGCCAGGATCCGGGACAACTCCACCCGGAGGGCTTCATTCAGCAGGGCCTTGGCGTGGGCAGGGGGCAGGGAAGTTGTATTCAGCGTGTCCACGATTTCGATCTCCTTTTGCTCGCAGACCGTGAAGAGCCTTGCGGCTCACATCACGGCGTCGCGCGGGAGATCGGTTCGCAACGAAAAACAGAGAAATGAGTTTGTTTGAGGGTTTGATAAGCTTCTGCGTAGGCGCTTGCGGAAATAGAAAAACCGGCCCCTTCTCATAAGGTAGGGGCCGGCGCAGAGCTTGGGTTTTCGGTGGGACGAGTCGGCGCGCTTGCGGGCATAGCGCGCATCGGCATGTGTTACACTATGTGTCACAGTTTCGGATGGCTGTGACACATCGTTTTTCAGGGACTCTGTAAAGCTCTTATTTTCTTGGATTTTTGGAAGCATGTGGCTGGGGTGGTAGGAATCTTTGCCGTCCGATGAAACCTAAGAGCTTTTCCAACCGGCGGCCGAAACTGGGGCGGTTCCGGGGCATTTCGGGAGGGAACACGGGGCATGCCTGACCGCTAGAGAGGTCGTTAACCCGTGCCGACAAGTGCTGACGAGACCGCTAGATCGACCGTTCACTGGCGCTGACTGGACCGCTGACGACTGTTTCCGGGTGCTGACGGGTAGTCGCTGGTGCTGGCGGTTGGGTGGGCTTTGGTGGCGCTGGGGCGATCGTTCGAGCGGATTGCTGTCAACGTCCGCAACGAGCCCATATCCGACCGACATCGTAAATCGAACTATTGTTGTGGCGAGTACCAAATCGGCGAAGTGTAGGCCCGTTCCTGTGTTGTTAATTGGACGCCATCCGGCATGTCTATTCCGAACTTCACTGCATCATACGCCGTCCAGCGAGGGGTCGGAATTTCCATAACCCGGGCATAATAAAATGCGCTTTCCGAGGGATCGAAATCCGGGTCTTCCCACACGGTTCCCAGCTCAGAGGCTCCAATTTTGTTGGTCCACGAGGGGATAGAAAGGTCCACTGTGGTGCCTACCGACGGCAACTTGCCAGCGGCATCTGGTTCGCGGGAACCAGACCAGGCCACGTCGTAGACTTTTTCCCGTTGCTCTCCATCTGCATCTAACCAGCCCTTTATGATCTGGATTCGATCCAGGTTTGCTCCCATCGGATCACGAAGCGCATATACTAGAAAGGAAGGTGCGCCTTCACCGGGGTAAAGATCACCACCCATCGGCACCCCTTTGCTGTATCCCACAAGCGCCAAGTCGCGCCGTAGGGCATCTTCTTCGGCAAAAGAAAATCCTCCGAACATACGGACGCGCATTCGAGGTCCTGTAGTTGCGTAGGTTTCACGCCGATGCATCGCATCCCAAATGGCTTCTCGGGAATTCTCCTGCGCCCACACAGCTGTCAAACCACCAGTAATGTATTGCGACGAAAGCAGCGCAACAGTCCCGTCAGCATAGGTCTTACTGACATGTTGGCTGCGCTCTTCGCTGGGCTCGTAACCGGTAAACTTCCCGAAGAAATTGTCGTTATCTGGAGCCGTTAAACCTGTGTGTGTGTCACTAGCCCCACCCAGGCCAAACTTGAAAGGGTTTACTCCCAAAGCCTTTTCCAAAGATAAGCCTCGAAGTAACCCGGATCGAGCGTATTCACCGGGCAACATTTCTGGCTCTTTCGGAACCGAAGCATCCAGATTGCCGTAATCCCATGTTTCGAAGTCAGCAAATTCATCGTCAGGTGATAGGAACGGGTGGGCCTCACCATCTCCCTTAATCTGCGTTGGTTCGTATAGTCTTTCCCATTTGTTTCGCGCTTCTGCGTATGCGGGGTCTAACGGCACACCATCCGCGAAGTCATCGACTAACGGGAACATCCAGCCGTTAGACAAGTTCCCATTATGTGGAATAGCAAGAACACGCCCGCCTGTCGTTTGTTCATAGTTCTCCAACCACTTCCAAAGATCACGAGGGTTAGGTGAGCCCACAGGTGGCGTTGTTGTATAAGGCAGTATCTGTCTTGTGAGCTCAGGGCCATCGCGAAAGATCACATTTCGGTGCAAATTGTTCCCTGCGACGAGAGATGTCCATTCATAGGCAATAAAGGTGCTGAACACGCCCGGATCATTGTACTCTTCCGCGGCATCGATAATTTCGTCCCAAACACGGGCATACGCAGGGTTGCCTGGTTGATAGTTCAGCGCAGGGGAAACCTGTCCTTGCGCAAACGCGGCTGTAAGCTCAAGCGCAGCCGCTAGAGCGGCTTCTCCGCCCTTATTGAATTCTTCATGGAAATATCTGCCTTGCTCATCTGCCAAGATATTGGGAGCACCTCCGATGATATCGGTAATCGCACCCATAGCATCCGAATGATCTGTAATTATGAAGAAATCGAGAGGCCTCGACAACTTTACAGGTTGCCCCGTGTTCGACACAACTTCTTCGCCATGCGCAAACCGATAGGCATCATGAGGCATGAGGCGCGTACCGCCCCCACCAGCATCCCCGGAAAGACCAGTGTGAACGTGAGTGTCACCAAAATAGACTTGAGTTGGATACGCACGTTCGGCGTAAGGTGAATAAGGTCGACCGGAAGGGCCTGAAAGGCCTGACGGATTTATTGCATCCTGAGCTAGGACTGGGCTCCCCAGAATGAGAGCTGCCGGCAAAACATAGCGAAACAATTTTTCCTCCATAATTGAAGGCACCATAGCATAACTCTGCTCGGGAAGTTATTTCGACTGAGTTTGAAGGTTTGCTAAGTCCGCACAGCCGGCGCTGGTCATGTCGGGACAGACCACAAGCCCGATAGAAAGCGTCGGTTGACCGGTGTGAGCCCTTTTGCGTCTTTGCTGAGGAGCGAATAACAGATCATCAAGGATGTTAAGTGGGTGGGTACAAGGTTACGAACACGTTTTCTGTTCTCCAAAATCTTAGGCACTCAACAGAGCAGCTTCAACCGCTTTCGCAATACTAAGCAGATCGAGGTCAGCCTCCGGGCGCCCGTCAAGTTCCAACCCCACAGGTAGATGATCCCTTTCTGATGCACTCAGGGGGATTGATATTCCCGGAGCACCATAGACCCCGGTTGCAGCAACGTTTCGCATGAAAACAGGCAATATAGGCACATATTCACCGTTCAGGAAAACGGCCGCATCAGATCCCTCAATTGGGGGGGCTTCAAGTGGTGCAGTCGGAAAGATCAGGGCATCGAGTCCAAATTCCTCAAACAGCCTTAGATAAATCTGTCTGATCCCATCAATCCTGGCGATTGCCTCACGATAAGTAGTCTCTGATGGCGCGTCGTCACCCAAGACCGAATTGACATACGTGATCTTGACGTCCTTGCTAGCGATCTTGTCGACCATGTCCTGCAATGTTGTGTTTGGTTGCTTTTGCGCCAGACAAGCAGCCATTGCATTTTTCATTTCGTAAAAACCAGCGGAGAACCCCACTTCGAAAGATGCCGCGCTTATCGGCGATATTTCGACTTCGATCAGGGTAACGCCAGCCTGTTCGAGTTTTGCGAAAGCATCGCTGACAGCGCGAGACACATGGGGCGAAAGGTTCACCATGTAGTCTTTTACTAAACCCAGGCGCAGACCTCGCAGGTCACGAGGTTCAGGCATTGTTTGATGAGTCATAATTGAAAACAGATACGCAACGTCTCCAACGGTTGTCGCCATGGGGCCTGCAACGTCAAACGTCGGGACAGAAGGGACAATGCCGTTCATATCTATCAGCGACGTCGAGGGTCGAAACCCAGCCACGCCTGTCAGTGCGGCGGGAACCCTGATCGAACCCGCGGTATCGGTTCCGAGCCCACCCAAAACGATCCCGGACGCAATCGCTGCAGCGGTTCCACCTGATGACCCGCCCGGGATGCGGGTAAGATCGGCGGGGTTTCGAACGGCACCAAACGCTGCGTTGTTAGACGTCACCCCAAAGGCAAGTTCGTGCATGTTCGCTTTGCCAATAACAATTGCACCCTCGGATGTCAGGCGGGAGACAATCGGGGCCGACTTCGAGGCAACATAATTGATACTCGGGGTGCCTGCTGTGGTCCGATACCCTTCAACATCGATATTGTCCTTGATAGCGAGCGGTATACCCGCCAATCGCCCGGTGTTGCCGCCAGAGCCAATCAACAGATCCACCCGCCTCGCGTCTGCCAAGGCCTTGTCCCGGTCATATGAAATGAAAGCGTTGATTTCACTGTTGGAAGCCATCTCATCAAACGCCTGCTCGACGAGCGAAACCGCCGAGAGCGATCCGCTGCGAACCTGATTTGCTTTTTCAACAATAGAGCCGGACATCTGCTGAATACGTACCAAAGTTATGAATGCGTCTGAAGTTTCTATTCGTCGATTCTCCGGTCAGCACCAAACTGTTCGACGGGAATTCACTCAAACGCGTAGATGCTTCATAGAATGGGCTAGGTTTTTGCGAATGCTGCAAACGGCAACTTCGTTCGCCTGACGGAAACTCGTCCAGAATTCTTGAATATCCGCTCCCCTAAAAACCGAGCAACTTCCTGCATCTAAATAAAGAAGCAACTGCAGGAGTTTGATCCATGAAGTACCTGTCTGCCCTCGGCGTTCTCGTCGGGGGTTTTCTTTTGCACCCACCGCCCAAGGCTGTCCTGACGACGATGCTCTGGGTGGTTGCTCGGTCTCATCCCGCTGTCTCGGCGCTGGTTCTGCTGGCGGTTCTCTGGACGTGGAGACATGGAGGCGACGATGACTGAACTGGAGCTAAACCCCGGCGACGTCGTGGTCGTCCGGGCCTTCGATGACGTTCCTGAACATCTGTTCCGCGTGGATGAGGTGTTTGAAGACTGCGTGACCGGCTTTGCTGTCACCGGCCCACTGGCTGGTTCTTACGGCGAGCCGACCCTAGAGATTATCCTGCGGATCGTCTCAGACACCTGAACCCATCCCAATCCTAAATCTGAAAGGAGGAGACCTATGTCTGCTCATATTCGCTATGCCGATCTGAAGGGCCATTCGTGGCTGTATAGACGCAACTAACCAGTTGACGTGGCTCTCGCGCTGGGCGCTCAGGCGTTGAAGCAGAGCCTCAAGACCGGAGATCGTAACACCGCCCGTGTCCGAGCCGCGGAAGTCAATGCGCGGTTCGAGACGCTGGTGGAACAGGTTGGGTCGCAGGCAGAAGACGTCCTCTCTGCACCGGAGAACACCGCTGGCGTTCCTGATTGGGTCGATCAACCGGAGTCGTCTCTCGTCCGTCTCCGGGCCACTTTGGAGGACTCTGGATGCAATCTCGAGCGGTCTAAGCTCATCAGGCCATCAGCGCCGGTGAAAGTGCCGGTTCGTGACCTGAGCCGGGCCTATCTGAACAAGCGCAGTAACGAACTACGACCCAGCGGGTTCAAATCGGTCCGATACTCTGTCGGGTATTCACTAGTCGCTTTGGTGGCCAGTCTGTTTGCAGTCTGACACGGGATGACGGGCGGGACTTCCTGTCCGCAATAGCCCAACTGTCTCCGATGATCGGCAAGTCGGAAGGAACCTGTGGGCTGACCCTGGACCAACTGGTCGCGTACTCGTCTCGTGGGTCGGTGACCATAACGGCCAGAACCCAGCGGCGTATCTGGTCGCAGGTCAATCACTTCCTCGACTGGGTTGTTTATGAGGGGCATCTGGAAGTTAACCCCTTCCGAACCGTTCTGTTCGCCCGGAAGATACGTCCTCAACCCTATGCAGTTCCGACTGACGATGAAGTGTCGCGGTTGCGGGGAGCCAGGGACCGAGGCCTGCATCCGGTCCTGCTGACCTGTCTGTTGACAGGAATGCGAGCGGGGGAAGCGGTGGGGTTGCTTCGGGAAGACCTAGTGACCAAGGGCAATCTCGGTTGCTTCGTTCATGTCCAACCTAACCAACTACGACTGATGAAGACCGACGCGGCGGAGCGACTGGTTCCGGTCCATCCGGAGCTGGATGAGACGTTCCGTCAACTGCCTTCATCCGGCCCTCTGTTTCCTGACCTGACCGTGGCGCACATCACCAAGGGATTCGCGAGACTGAGACGACGGCTGGATCTGGATCGACCGGGACTGGTGTTTCACTCGACCCGCAAGTGGTTCATCACCCAGTGCGAGCGAACAAGTGTTCCTGAGCATTTCACGGCATCTCTGGTCGGCCACCAATCGGCACGGTCAGAGAACGGGATCACCTATGGCATCTACTCGGCTGGCATCAGTGATGAGCAGCGTCGGTCGATCGTCGATCAGATCCAACTCCCGACATGACCTTCCCGGACATTGACGCGTTCGAGGAACGAGCAGCAATTGCCGAATACGATGGCGGTTGCACCCGTAAGGCAGCGGAAAATCTGGCGGCTCGGGCTCAAGGATTCCGGGATGCGGAAGCCTACTGGCAGTGGCTGGCTGACTATATCGTCCACCGAAGACCACCCTGACAACTAACCCTCGGCGGCCCTTAGCGGGTTGCCGGGGAAGCTCACTTTGTTTTCTTTTTCAGAAGCGGGCGTTGGTTGAGGGTTGGCTGAATGACCGTTCTGCGGACGAAGCGGACAAATATATCATCCGGTTTTCCACTGCCCGACTCAAGCAAGTAGGCAACCTCTCAACCCTGTGAGCCAACTAGTCACTTGCTCTTTGCATCGCGTCTTCGAGCTTTTGAATGTCGGCTTGACTCAACTGGGGCCGGTCG
Organism: Ruegeria atlantica; assembly: GCF_013032005.1. Taxonomy (GTDB): domain Bacteria; phylum Pseudomonadota; class Alphaproteobacteria; order Rhodobacterales; family Rhodobacteraceae; genus Ruegeria; species Ruegeria atlantica_A. Next base: position 333,537 of record NZ_WQBE01000004.1, on the reverse strand, counting down.
ATTTTTATCGTTAGCTTTTCCAGTTTCGCGGTTAGTGGGAACGGTGGTTGGTAGTCGTCGTCGTTAACGCCAGTCAATGTATCAGAACCTATGTCAAACGCCTCGTCCCACTGAAGGGTGGTGGGAATAGTGTTCTTCATCTTTTGGGTTGCTACGACTTCGCCATCGACTTTCAGCGTCCCGGTGCCACCCTGACCTAAACCACTGGTGCTTCCATATGCGAGGGTTTCTGGTCCGAGGCCGTCATATTTGAAGTCAAACTCCAGAGTGTGCTTTCCGGGTGCCAAGGCTTCTTTGCCTTCCCATTTGATCCGTTCGAGATTCAACATATTCCAGAGAAAGACTGGCTTGCCATCAAGTAGGTAGAAACCATAACCGGCAAAGCGGCCGCCTGATGTCAAAATCATGCCTTCAGCACCGCCTTCGGGCACATCTATCTCTGCTGTAATGGTGTACGAGCTGTTAAGAATACTTGGGGAATCTCCCTGAGGAACCCCAGTCATTGGCCGGACATAAACGAACTCGTTTCGTCCCGCTGCAATGCTTGGCCGAGGCAATGAAATTCTGGACGTGACCGAGGCATCCATCGGGAAGACCTGATACTTATTTGCTTCTTCTATAAATATAGCCTTCAGTTCTTCGATCTTCTCTGGGTGCTGCGCCGCCAGATCATTTCTTTGATTCATATCCGTGGTTAGATCGTAAAGCTCGAGCACTTGATTGTTCAAAGGGTCAGGGTTGGGCGTCTTCGGCGTTTCCCATGGCATCCGGTTTACTTTGGTGCTCAGTAACCAACCTTCGTGATACAAAGCCCATTGTCCCATCATTTCAAAGTACTGAGTTCGGTGACGGCTCGGTGCATCCTTGTTTTTCTCATCGAAAGTATATGCAAAGCTGGTGCCTTCAATTGGAGATTGAACAATCCCGTCGACTTCCAACGGTGCATCAATTCCGGTGACTTCTAGGATCGTCGGCACGACGTCGATTACATGCATGAACTGATCTCGCTGACCGCCTTTGTCTGCGATTCCGTCAGGCCATGACACCACCATGTTCTGTCGGATGCCGCCAAGCCTGTTTGCATTCTGCTTGAAGTAATCGAACGGAGTATCAAAAGCCCAGGACCATCCTGCCGACATGTGGTTGTAAGTCTCTTCGGTTCCCCAAACATCGTACCATTGCAACTGCGTTTTTGCGGGCATCTCTGCGATACCGTTGAACCAAGCCACCTCGTTCGGTGTCCCCATCGGCCCGCCCTCAGCCGAGGTGCCATTGTCACCGTTGATGTAGAAGATCAGCGTGTTGTCACGTTTACCGAGGTCCTCAATTGCGTCGATGACGCGACCTATCTCATGGTCGGTATAGGCCGCATAGGCGGCGAAAACCTCTACCTGTCGAACGAAGAGTTTTTTCTCGTCGTCCGTCAATTGATCCCACGGCTTGATTTTGTCTGCGGGCCAAGGCGACAGTGTTGCATCTTGCGGGACAAGCCCCAACTTTTTCTGGTTCTCAAAAATTGTCTGCCTAAGTGCTTCGTACCCGCCATCAAACAGGTTCATCGCCTCGATCTTCTCGACCCACTCTTTGGTCGGGTGGTGCGGCGCATGCGTTGCACCGGGCACATATTTGACAAAGAAAGGTTTACTTGGCTCGATTTGGTGCAACCGCGAAATGTGGTCAATCGCATCGTCGGCCATTCCGGTAATCAGGTTCCACTCAGGATCACCATCAAACGGGTAAATCGGGGTGGTGTTTCGATATAAGTTCGGCTGCCATTGGTTCGCGTCTCCACCAACAAACCCATAAAAGTATTCGAAACCTAAACCAGTCGGCCATTTGTCAAATGGACCAGCCTGGCTCGCCGCGAATGCTGGGGTGTTATGATTTTTTCCAAACCATGAAGTGGCGTAGCCATTGTCTGAAAGTATCCTCCCGATAGTGGCTTTGTTGTCTGGAATAATACTGTTGTAGCCGGGATACCCGGTCGAAGATTCCGAAATCACTCCGAACCCGACCGAGTGATGATTGCGGCCTGTCATCAAGGCTGCCCTGGTCGGTGAACAAAGTGCGGTCGAATAGATATTCGTAAAACTCAAACCCTCTTTTGCCAATTCATCCATCGTATCAGTCGGGATGACGCCGCCAAAAGTACTAGGAATACCATACCCAGCATCATCCAACATGATGAGGAGGATATTTGGCGCGTTCTCAGGTGGCACGACACGCGGCGGCCACCAAGGGGTTGAATTGGTCGCTTGCTCCTCAATTTTTCCCCCAAACACCGGAGGTTCCGGAGGCAATTGCCTGCCATCAATTGTGGTGGTTCCGTCTGGAGAGCCCACTTGCGATTGGGATAGCGCCATTTCGGTAGTGGAAACGAATGAGACCAATACTGCTACAGTTAGCTTCAATCTATTGGTTGCAGGCATTTCTAACCCTCCCTCCACATTGACACACGGGATTGCGGTCAACCTTATTTCCGTCGGTTTCGGGTTTTAGTGCCGCGCTAGACCAAATCCCGTAGTGATATTCATATTCAAGAATGTTCTATGTGTAGCACTAGATTTCCTTGGCACGGAAATTTTTTTGCGACCGCTATGGGCTCAGACCAGTCGTTCGCAGCACTTGGATTGAACGAGCGCTCCGCCACTCAACAGCCCCAACCAGCTAGCACCAGCGACCACCCGTCAGCACCCGGAACCAGTCGTCAGCGGTCCAGTCAGCGCCAGTGAACGGTTATCTAGCGGTCTCGTCAGCACTTGTCAGCACGGGTTAACGACTTCTCTAGCAGTCAGGCATGTCCCGTGTTCCCTCCCGAAATGCCCCCGGAACCGCCCCAGTTTCGGCCACCGGTTGGAAAAGCTCTTAGGTTTCATCGGTTGGCAAGGATTCCTACCACCCCAGCCAGCTCTTCAGAACATGGAACGACGACAGGCAGTTGGAGCTGAACTCGTCGAGAAATGTCCCCGTTTATGCCCCAGTGGTTTCGGGTGTACTGATACCCTCTGACCTCTCATCTTTCCTAACCTCTAGCAGGAGTTCTATGGGGGTGGGGAATAGGTATAAGTAATGAATAGAAACCGGAGGATAGAGAGAACCGAGTATCCTCGTTCCTGATCCATAATACAAAGAGGGAAGAGGAGGTTATGGGGGAGATAGAGGAACCATGGCACTCGCGACCGATCGACGATTACCGTTAGTCGGATCACCTAGAGGTCGCCGCCTTGATCGACCGCATCTGGGGCGAGCATCAGCGTGGAACGGGGTTTGGGAGCACCTCAAGATTTCGAACGCTGACCCCAAAGGCGACCTTGTCGGGCTGACAGATGTTGAGTGTCGCGTTAAGTTCCTTAAAACGGGGGAACGAATGGACAGACGTCTTACCACAGTGCTTGCGGCGGACATTGTCGGCTACTCAGCACTGATGGATCATGACCGTGAAGGTACGATTAGTGCGCTCAGATCATTCCGTGAAGATACGCTCCAATTGATGCTGAAAGCCCATGGCGGGACAATGATCAAAAGCTTGGGCGATGGTTGGATCGCCGAGTTTAAGTCCACATCAGACGCTGCAGATTGCGCCATTGCAATACAGTCGGCGCAGAAACCAGACAATATCAAGCTTCGAATTGGCATCCATACCGGCGAGGTTGTCACCGAAGGTGATGACATTTTTGGTGATGGAATAAATGTCGCTGCTCGTCTCGAAGCTATGGCCGAGCCGGGTCAGGTTTTGATATCGGACACGTCTCACAACAGTCTTGACCGAGGCGACGCGTCCAAATTCGACGGCGGCGAGCAGACAGAACTCAAAAACATCACGCGCCGCATCGGTGTTTGGTGCTGGCCCAAGGGCACTTCAGCCAATCTGTCACCAACGACAGATGTCAGACCTGGGATTGCAGTGCTTCCATTCGACAATATGTCTGGTGATCCCGAACAGGAATTCTTTGCGGACGGCATCACCGAAGACATCATCACAGAATTGTCTCGTTTCCGCTGGCTGATGGTTGTGGCCCGAAATTCGTCCTTCACTTTCAAAGGCAAAAACACGGATATACGCGAAGTCGGTCGCATACTGGGAGTGCGCTATGTTCTCGAGGGTTCAGTCAGACGAGCTGGTCAACGCGTCCGCATTACGGGGCAGTTGATTGATGCGCAAAACGGCAGCCATCTCTGGGCAGATCGCTTCGACGGCGTGCTTGATGATATTTTCGACCTTCAAGACAAAGTCACGCTGGAGGTCGTAACGGCGATTGAGCCATCTCTAAGGCACGCGGAAACCAACCGTGCGCGTGCAAAACCTACTGATAATTTGGAAGCTTACGAACTTTACCTTCGAGCGCAGTCGCATTTCCATCTTTTAACGGATGAAGACAACCGAGAGGCCATACGTTTGACGACCCTCGCATTGGATCGTGACCCAGACTATGCGTCCGCATCAGGTTTGTTGGCTTGGTTGCATATTCAACGAATGGTTCAAGGGCTTGAGCCTATTGGCGAAGGGCCGAAAGAGGCCGTAAAGGCAGCCGAGCGGGTACTGCTGAGTGAACGTGCAGACGGGATCGCGCTGGCGTATGCTGCGCATTCAATCTCAATGCTGGCGCGGGACTTGCCACGCGCGCGCGTTGCTTTCAAACAAGCTCTCGAGCAAAACCCAAACGCAGCAACAGTTCACATGCTGGCATCCATCAACCTTTTTCTTCTTGATCGGCCGGAGGAGGCACTAAGTCACGCGATTCAGTCTGTCGACCTGAGCCCGCACGATCCGTTGCGCCATGCTGCTTACATTGCTCAGGCAAGCGCACTCTTTCATCTTGGGCGCTACGAGGAATCGGTTAAGGCTTGCCGAGATGCCTTATCTGTGCGTTCAAACTTCGTAATGAGTCATCTCATGCTGATTGCTGCTCTAGGACACCTCACCGATGATGATGCGGCTCGCGAAGCGGTTGCGGATCTTCAGGCGTTGCGCCCAGGGCTGACCGTAACCTCAGTGCAGACTCAATTACCAATATTCACTGTTCCATCTTGTGCAAACAATTGGCGTGAGGGTTGGTTAAAAGCAGGTTTACCACAATAAGTAACCAGTCGCGTTGTGATGAACGCTTGAACTTTAATTGGCGAGGTCAGAGGACGTCAGAGCACCCGAAACCACTGGGGCACAAACGGGGGCATTTCTCGGAGGGTTTAGCCCCAAGTGCCTGTCGCTGTTCCATGTTCCGATGAACTGGCTGGGGTGGTAGGATTCGAACCTACGATACACGGTACCAAAAACCGCTGCCTTACCACTTGGCTACACCCCATCGGTGAGGCGCTGTCTACGATTGTTGGTTGGTGGGTTCAAGGGCTTTCGAGTGAAAAAAACTGACTTGGAGCAAAATTTTTTTGCCACGCTCCCGACGATCCAAATTGGTGAAATTTCCGGTCATGGATTGCCTATCTGGAAAAGAATTTATTGGTCACAAAGCCAATGGGAAAGGTCAGAAACCGTCGAACACGGCCTTTCTGTCCGAGGGGCGGCGGGTCTTTCACCCACGCTCTGAGCAGCATTTTGAAGCTGGGAAACACATTGACCCGGAAATTCACCCCGGAATTGCAAACGCCTTTCATTCGCAGAAAATGGCGTCTAAAATATTGAAATTAAATTATAAAAACAACCAATCAGGTTGCAGGATTTCTAGAAAATACGTAGCAATGCAAATGCACTGGTACCCCGCGTTACAGGAGACGAAGATGAAGCTGAACCCGAATGTCGCAGAAGCACTGAACCGTCAGATCAACAGTGAGCTTCAGGCATCCTATATCTACCTTGCCATGGCCGCATATTTTGAATCGCAGGACCTGCCAGGATTCGCGCAGTGGTTCCGCGGCCACTCGGATGAAGAACAAACACATGCCATGCGTATCTTCGATTTTTTGGCGCAGCGCGGCGGGAGAATCGAGCTGGAGGGTATCGACACACCCAAGATGGACTATGACTCGCCAGTCGAGGCACTGGAATATGCGCTTGCCAATGAAGAAAAGGTCACAGGTCAGATCAATGCGCTGTTTGAACTGGCGCACGGGGTCAAGGAATACAGCACGCAAAACATGCTGAACTGGTTTTTGTCCGAACAGAACGAAGAAGAAGACTTGTTTGGCAAGATTCTGGACAAGACCAAGGCGGCCAATGGCGATCGGTGGAACCTGTTGCTGTTGGACAAGGATATGGGCACGCGACCCACCCAGGCTACGGAATAGGCGACGGGACGGCTGCGGTCGCCCCCGTTACTCGCGGATTTCAGAGGGGTCGACTCCCCATAGGCTCGATTTCCGGGCCCAGCCGCGGTAACCGCCAGCAGAGATTTGGCACCAGTCCAGGCTGCAACTACCTAGGCGCGCCACCACCCCGGATTCGAATTGGGCACTGATCTGCGCATTTGGGTCGGGGCTGGCATAGACAGGCAGCATTTCGGATTCGATCAATACGGTCCGCACGCCGGACAGTAGGGCATAGTGAACCCATCCGCCGGCACCGTCACGGTCCTGAACCTTGCGCCAATTGCCGTATTCAGCCGTGATTTGCAGCGGCATGCCGCGCCGTTTGAACACCCAGTCGATTCGATGTGTTAACGAAGGACCACGCCGAACATTGCCCTCGGCGGCCTTCATCGAAACATATCTTGGCAATGGCAGGTTGGTCACAGGGCCGCGGGCATCCTGTGCGCTGGCAGCCAAAGTGCCCAGCACAAACAGAAATACGGACAAAACCACCAGAAGGCGGCGTTTTACCGATAGAAAACCACTCACTGACTGCCTGCTCTTGTGCCTGTTGATTTGGTTCCGAAAAAAGGTCGTCTCAATGCGTTGGGGTTCTTGTGCCCCGCCTTATCCTGCGCCACGATGCCATGGCGCGCGAAGGTTTGCAAAGCGATGGGAGGGCGAAAGTGCCAAGAGAACGTCTGAGTGTTGTTGTAACGCGACGGTTGCCCGAGGCAGTGGAAACCAGACTGAGCGAGTTGTTCGACGTCCAGCTGCGCGAGGATGACACCCCCATGTCGCGCGAAGAGCTGGTCGCAGCAGTTCAGAGTGCAGATGTCCTTGTTCCAACGGTGACCGACACAATTGATGGCGGTTTGCTGGGGCAGGCGGGCGAAAACCTGCGCTTGATCGCCAATTACGGGGCCGGTGTCGACAATATTGATGTGTCGACGGCACGACAGAGGGGCATTCTTGTTTCCAACACCCCCGGTGTGCTGACAGACGATACGGCCGATATGACCATGGCATTGATCCTAGCGGTCACACGGCGTTTTCCCGAGGGGGTCGGTGTGATGCAACGGGGAGATTGGACCGGCTGGGCGCCGACCGCGCTGTTGGGTGGGCGGATCGGTGGTCGACGCCTTGGCATTCTGGGCATGGGTCGGATCGGCCAGGCCGTGGCCCGCCGTGCCCGTGTCTTTGGAATGCAGGTGCATTACCACAATCGTCGTCGCCTACGCCCTGAGGTCGAAGACGAGTTGGAAGCCACCTATTGGGAAAGCCTAGACCAGATGGTCGCTCGGATGGATGTTCTTTCAATTCATTGCCCGTCGACCCCGTCGACCTTTCATCTGATGAACGCGCGTCGGTTAAAGTTGCTGAAGCCCTCGGCGGTTGTCATCAACACCTCTCGGGGTGAAGTGATTGACGAGAATGCGCTGACGCGTCTGATCCGATCGGGTGATATTGCAGGCGCAGGGTTGGATGTTTACGAACATGGCACCCAGGTAAACCCGCGTTTGCGGCAATTGCCCAATGTTGTTTTGCTGCCTCATATGGGATCGGCCACGTTGGAAGGGCGGATCGAGATGGGTGAAAAAGTTATTATTAATATCAAGACCTTCGAAGACGGGCATCGCCCGCCGGATCAGGTTGTGCCATCCATGTTGTGACGCAGCCGCGCCGAAGGAACAATTTTTCAGGAGGATACGATGCGACGAAATCTGATTTCAGGATTGTTTGTGACGGCGTTGACCATTGGCGGGGCGTCCTTTGCGCAGGAAACAGCGGATGCGGTAGCACCCGAGGGTGCCTCGGACGGGCAGGTTCAGGGCCTGACCGACGAAGTGATTGCCTCGCTTGAGGCGAAGTTGGCCGGTCAGCCCGTGACTTCGCAGAACTGGATGGTTGCTGCGGCGAACCCGTTGGCCGTTGAGGCCGGAGCCAAGGTTCTGCGGGCCGGAGGGTCTGCGGCGGATGCCATGGTCGCGGTGCAGGTCGTGCTGGGGTTGGTCGAGCCTCAATCCTCGGGCCTTGGCGGCGGCGCGTTTCTGGTTTGGTACGACGCGGCAACTGGCAAGTTGACCACGCTGGATGGGCGCGAGACGGCTCCGCTGGAAGCGAACCACCGCCTATTCCACGATGAGAATGGTGAGCCCTTGCAATTCTACGATGCCGTGGTGGGGGGGCTGTCAGTCGGTACGCCCGGTACGCCAGCGTTGCTGGAAGAGGCGCACCGGCGTTGGGGTCGCAGCCCGTGGCCTAGCCTGTTTCAGGATGGCATCACGCTGGCGGATGAAGGGTTCCTTGTATCTCCGCGATTGGCAACTTTGGTCGAGGCAGATGCTGAGAGGTTATCGCGTTTTCCTGTGACGGCTGAATACTTCCTGCCCGGTGGTACGCCTTTGCAGCAAGGTCAGCGCCTGATGAACCCGGACTATGCGAACACGTTGCGTGTTTTGGCCAGTGAAGGGTCGGCCGGGTTCTACGGCGGTGAAATCGCCGCCGGCATCGTCAGCACGGTGCGCGGAGCGCCCGGAAATCCCGGAGTTCTGTCCGGCGTAGATCTGGCGCTGTATCAGGTGATTGAACGCGAACCGGTCTGCGCTGCCTATCGTGTTTATGAGGTTTGCGGCATGGGGCCGCCCTCATCCGGGGCGCTGACGGTCGGTCAGATCCTTGGCATGCTAGACGGGTATGATCTGACCGCGATGGGCCCCGAGGATGCGAATGCTTGGCGGTTGATCGGCGATGCGTCGCGTTTGGCCTTTGCGGATCGCGGCCGTTACATGGCCGATCACGACTATGTACCGATGCCCACGCAGGGTCTGGTCGATCCCTCCTATCTGTCTGAACGCGGGCAACTGCTGGGCGGCGAGGGCGCGTTGATCGAAGCGACCCCGGGCAATCCAGAGTTCGATCACGCGTCGAACTGGGCGGATGATGTTTCGCTCGAGTTGCCCTCGACCTCGCATATCTCGATTGTCGACCAATATGGCAATGTGCTGTCGATGACCACGACGATTGAAAACGGGTTCGGCTCACGGTTGATGACCAACGGGTTCCTGCTGAATAACGAGTTGACCGATTTCTCGTTCAAAACCCACAGCGATGGTGTTCCGATTGCTAACCGGTTAGAGCCCGGCAAGCGGCCTCGTTCTTCGATGAGCCCGACGATAGTCATGCAAGATGGCAAACCGGTATTGGCCATCGGATCACCGGGTGGAAGCCGTATCATTGGCTATGTCGCCAAGTCGATTATCGCCTGGGCTGATTGGGATATGGATGTGCAACAGGCGTTGTCACTGCCGCATCTGGTTAATCGCTTTGGCACCTATGATGTAGAGCTGGGCACCGCGGCCGAAGGGTTCTCGGACCAGCTGATCGAATTGGGGTTCGAGGTGAACCCGCGCGATCTGACGTCGGGCCTGCATGCGATCGAAATCGGAGAGGTCCTGACCGGCGGTGCCGATCCGCGCCGCGAAGGCATTGCGCTGGGCGAATAAAAGGAAGATTACATGGTGCAGGCAGCAGCGTTGCCGCGAAACGAGGCCGGGATTGAAACGGCTGTCAGTATTCTAAAGCAGAGGTTTGGTGATCGCCTGCAAACTGGCGAGACGGTCCGAGAACAGCATGGCCACACGACGACCTGGATCAACAATCAGGTTCCGGACGCGGTGGTTTTCCCCCGTTCGACCGCGGAAGTATCCGAGATTGTCAAAACCTGTGCCCAGCACAAGGTGCCGGTGATCGCCTTTGGCACCGGCACATCGCTGGAAGGGCATGTGAACGCCCCGGCGGGTGGAATCTCGGTCGACCTGGGCCAGATGGATCAGGTGTTGGCCGTGCATGCAGGTGATCTGGATTGCGTCGTGCAACCAGGGGTGACGCGAGAAGACCTGAATACCCATCTGCGCGATCAGGGCCTGTTCTTTCCCATTGACCCCGGTGCCAATGCATCGCTGGGCGGGATGGCGGCAACGCGGGCCTCGGGCACCAACGCGGTGCGCTATGGCACGATGAAGGACAATATCCTAAGCCTTGAAGCGGTCATGCCTGATGGTCAGATCATCCGCACCGGCCACAGGGCGCGGAAATCCTCGGCCGGGTATGACCTGACCCGCTTGCTGATTGGGGCCGAGGGCACGCTGGGCATAATCACCGAACTCACCCTGCGCCTGCAGGGCATCCCCGAGGCGATCACCTCGGCCCGGTGCTCCTTTCCAACAGTTGATGCGGCCTGTCAGGCGGTGATGATGACGATCCAATACGGCGTGCCCGTGGCCCGGATCGAGCTGTTGGACGAACTGTCAGTCAAGGCAGCCAACGCCTATTCTGGGCTTAACCTGCCGGAAACGCCTTTGCTGCTGTTGGAATTCCACGGATCGGAATCCGGCGCGGTGGAGCAGGCCGAAACCTTTGGTCAGATCGCCGACGAGTTCGGTGTTATGGATTTCGCCGCCACCTCAACAACGGAAGAGCGCAACAAGCTGTGGCAGGCCCGGCATGATATGTACTGGGCCAGTCTGCAATTGCGCCCCGGTGCGCGGGGGATTTCCACCGATGTCTGCGTTCCGATCTCGCGCCTGGCGGAATGCGTCACCACGACCCGGGACAAGGCCAAGGAACTGGACCTGATGGCACCGATCGTGGGGCATGTGGGGGACGGGAATTTTCACACTCTGCTGTTGATCGACATGGACAACGCCGATGAGGTGGCGCGGGCGGATGGGTTTGTCGGTTGGCTGAACGATCTGGCCATCTCGATGGAGGGCACGTGTACCGGTGAGCATGGAATCGGGCAGGGCAAGCGACCCTATCTGATCAAGGAACTGGGCGCGGCGGTCAGCTATATGGATGCAATCAAAAAAGCACTCGACCCGGACAACATCATGAACCCGGGGAAAATCCTGTCGAATGCGGATTTCGACCATCGTTAAAATTTCGGGCTGAAAGCCACAAGGCTGCCCAAATTCCATTCTATCTTTCGCAAAAATGAGCAGCGATTGATTTTGGAATCTCAGATGGGCATTTTGCGGATTTTTGGTTTTATGGTGGTCGTAATATCGACTATTGCGGGCCTTGATTATTACCAACAGGGCAAAAAGCACGAAGGTACTTTGTCCGTCAGTGTTTATGTCGAATCGATCAAGCAACGTTTTACGCAACAACAGGAAGAGCGTGAGGCCAAAGCCGTCGAACGTAACCGGAAAAAACGCTGGAAAGCCGGGGCCAAGTCTTATCTGCCAGCAGCCAGCGCCGGATGGGCACAATTTGAGCTGACCCAGATGGACAGCGCGCCCGTCGATACGGTGCTTTCGAATTATGCTCCGATTCCCCTGATCAGTTCGGTATCTGGTACGGCTGAACTGATGCGTCTGGTGAAAGGCGGCAAGAAAGGGATCGCGCGCAAGCTGAGCGAAACCGGGCTGGTATATGCCAAAGGTGATGAGGTCGTCTGGTTCGACATCAGCCTCAAACCAAAATCGGCGCGTAACTCGCTGGCGGGCATGGCCCTTTCGCGGCAGCAAAATTTCATGTCGCATACCGCGATCAAACAGGGTTTTGCGGTGATTGACGGTGTCGCATTCATGGAAATCACTCAGGACCTGACCAATCCCACTGAAGCGGTGGATTATCGCAGGATCATCGGGCGGATCGGGATTGACGAAGAGGTTGTGATCCGGATGGGCACTAATGCCGATGACGCCACGATTCTAGAGCTTTTGGAGGCCGTCGATTATGCCGCCCTTAACACTTTACTGACTTATCCGTCGCTTGTGGTGGGGCAGGGTGTTTCGGTCCAGCAAGACCGCCAGCCAGAGGTCGCCGAAAAGATGGATCAGCTGTATAAGGAAATGCAGTTGGTTCAGGAAAAGACCACCGATGAAAAGCTCAAGAATCTGGATGTCACGGCGATGATGGTCAATTCGTTGACGGCGTCGGATTTCAACAGCGATGGCATCATGGATATTACCGGGGGTGAGGTATTCGAAAATCAGGACATCCTGCAAATCGGGTATGGTCGGGCCCAAAAACTGCTGTTGGACTCTGATCAGCGCCAGGCGGCTTTGGCAGAAGAGGACCAGGCCGAAGGATCGGGGTTTTTCAACAGGCTGAAAAACAAGCTGCCAGCCTTTGCAGCGCCCAAGTACAAGGATACGGCAGTGAAATCGGCCCCGAAAAAAAACTCGCAACCAGTGCGCGTGCATAAGGGCGGGCTGGGGACGTCCTGCGCGCAGGTTGGCAGCATCAAGCGGTGTTCAGCCTCGGGGCAATAACGCCAATCACGATGATTCCGCAGTCTGTTTACGGTAGCGGGTCGTTTTTTTTCTCTCACTGGTCGGATGAATGTCGCGCCGGGTGCTTCAAATGCGCCATATGGTGTCAACTGAATTCAAGGGGAGACGCCCGGTTATGAAAACCCAAGTCAAAGCATTGGTTGTTGGCGGCGGCGCCGTTGGGACCTCGATTGCCTATCATCTGGCCAAAGCGGGTTGGGATGATGTGATGTTGATTGAACGGGATGAGCTGACGTCCGGCTCGACCTGGCACGCCGCTGGCCTGCTGCCGTTGTTCAACATGTCCTACGCGACAACTCACATCCACAAGTACTCGGTCGACTTCTACAAGACGCTTGAGGAAGAAACCGGTCTGAACGCAGGGTTTGCTGTGGTCGGCAACCTGCGCATGGCCCAAACGCAAGAACGTATGGACGAATACATGCTGTATGCGTCCACCGCCGAGACCTGCGACGTTGCATATGAATGGCTGACCCCGGACCAGATCAAGGAACGCTGGCCGCTGATCGAGACGTCGGACCTGAAAGGTGCGATTTACCACACTGAAGACGGCTACATTAACCCTGCCGACGTGACGCAGGCGATGGCCAAAGGCGCGCGTCAACGCGGCGTCGATATCGTCCGCAAGATGCAAGCCGATGCGTTCCACTGGAACGGTACCCACTGGGAAGTCACCTGCACTAAGATGGTCGAGAAGGGCGGCAACCTCATTCCTTCGGATGAGCAGGTTGTTATCACTGCCGAGCATGTCGTCACCGCTTCCGGAAACCACGCGCAGCGCACGGCCAAGATGCTGGGCATCAAAATGCCTGCGATCCCGGTCGAGCACACCTTTATCGTCATGGACAAAGACCCCGAGCTGGTCAAATGGCGCGAAGCTGGCAACCCCGAACACCCTGTTGTCCGCGATGCTGACAACGAATCTTACGCCCGCGAGGAACGTGGCGGCTGGATTCTGGGTATCTACGAACACGGCGCGCCTGCGCAGTTCGAACACGGCGTGCCGGACAGCTTCCGCGCGGACCTGTTCCCGCTGGATCTGGACCGGATTGCTGATCAGTACATGGCAATGGCCGAGCGTGTGCCATCCTGTGCCGAGTCTGGTCTGAAAGACGATTTCAACGGCCCGATCTGCTATACCCCCGACGGCAACCCGCTGGTTGGTCCGGCTCCGGGCCTACGCAACATGTGGCTGGCTGAGGGCTTCAGCTTTGGCATCACGGCTGCAGGCGGCACCGGCTACTATCTGGCACAGATGATGGTGGATGGCGAAGCCGAGATCGACATGGCCTCGCTGGACCCCAAACGCTACAGCAGTAACTGGATGACCACCGAGTTCGCGGCCCGCAAGAACGAAGAATGCTATGAGCACGTCTACATCCTGCACCACCCGGATGAAGAGCGTGAAGCCTGCCGTCCGCTGCGGACTGTTCCGGCCTACGACCGTCAGAAAGCACGCGGCGCGCAGTTCGGTTGGGTTAACGGATGGGAACGTCCGAACTACTTCGGTCCCACCGATGCACCAGATAACTTTGATAAGGAAAGCCGTTCGTTCCGTCGTGGTGGCTGGTGGCAATACGCCGTCGAAGAGGCCAAAGCGATCCGTGAAGGCGTGGGTCTGGTCGATGCATCCGCGTTTACCAAGCATGTCGTCAAAGGCCCCGGTGCCACCCAGTTTCTGGACTGGTTCACCTGCAACAAGCTGCCCAAAGTTGGTCGTATCAACCTGACCTACGCGCTGACCTCGCATGGCACCACCCGAACCGAATACACCATCGTCCGCAATGGCGAGAATAACTATTACATCGTCTCAGCCGGCGCTTGGACCGAATATGACGCCGACTATCTGCGTAAGGCGGCTGAGGACAAGATGGAAGAGTTCGGCTACATCGAAATCCAGGACGTAACCACCCAGTGGGGCGTCTTCGCCATCGCCGGACCCAAGTCGCGTGACGTTCTGAAAGAGCTCATCAAGGACGCCGATCCGGAAACCGCGCTGTCCAACAAGCGTTTCCCGTGGCTGTCGGCCCGTCAGATCGAACTGGGCATGTGCCCGGTCAACGCGATCCGCGTGGCCTATACCGGTGAACTGGGCTGGGAACTGCACCACCCGATCGAGATGCAGAACTACCTGTTCGACTTGCTGGAAAAAGCGGGTGAGAAGCACGGTATGAAGCTGGTTGGCGCGCGCGCCCAGAACTGGTTGCGTCAGGAGAAATCCTATCGCGCCTTTGGAACCGAACTGGGCCGCGACGCGACCCCGCTGGAAGCTGACCTGCCGCGTTTTGTCGACCTGTCAAAGGACTTCCACGGCAAGGCCAAGCTGGAAGAAACCGGCGTGCGTGTGAAGTGCTGCACTTTGTTGATCGACGGACCGGACGATGCCGACCCGTGGGGCCGCGAGGCGCTGTATACGCCAGAAGGCGAGCGTGTGGGCCGTCTGACTTCGGGCGGCTACTCGGTGGCGTTCGAAAAGTCCATCGGTATGGGCTACGTGAAACCTGAAATGGCAGTCGAAGGCACCAAGCTGAAGGTTAAAATTCAGGACAAGCTTTGGGATGCGGTCGTGACCTGCGACAGCCCCTACGACCCGAAAAACGAAACCATCCGCAAGGACGGTTAATTCGGACAGAGAACAGGCGGCGCGAAGGTGCCGCCTGTTTTACTATTGGCCGGGCTTTTCTGCAATAAAGGCCAGGTTGTTTGCAGGCATCTCAACGATTTCGACAATGGTTAGGTTCTGGTCGCGCATCAGCGCTGCAATGTCATCGTCATCCTTATACCCGATCTCAGCATCCTGCTGGACAAGCGCATCATGAAAGCGTTGGTCGCCATCGCTGGTCAATTGCCCCGAACGTTTGAATGGTCCGTACAGGATAAACCTCCCCTTGGGGGCCAACGCCTGCGCGGTTTCGGTCACCAGCATTTGTGTTTCCGGCCAGCTGATCAGATGCACCAGATTGATCAGGACGATCAGGTCCTGACCGGCGAACTCGGTGTGCCAACCTTGCGCTGTGGCGTCCAAAGCCACTGCGTCCACAACGTTGGGCAGATCGGCGGCATAGGCTTTGATGCTGGTTATCCGCTCGACCTCGACTTCGGTCGGTTGCCAGATGAGGTTTGGCAGGCACTGGGCGAATGCGCTGACATGCTGGCCGGTGCCGCTGGCAATTTCCAGCGCCCGGCCTGCCTTGGGGGTCCATTGAGCCAGTAGGTCACACAAAGCTTCGGCATTGCGGGTCGCGGCAGGGGCGACAAGCCGCCCGTCCTGACCTTCGGTGGCAACGCTGGCGTTGGAGGGGAGGGTTCTTTTGCTCATCGACGCAACCTTTTCGGGCTGAGGGCCGCTATGGTTTCAGGGTCCAGTTCAGATGTCGCGCCGGTCGTCAGATCAGCAACCAGTTGCGAAGCCGCCGGAGAGGTCTGGAACCCATAGCCACCCTGACCCGCAGACCAGACAAAGGACGGATCAGACGGATCGGGCCCCAATACCAAAGTTCCATCCGGCGCGAAGCTGCGTAGCCCGGCCCAGTTTGCCTCAACCCGGGTGACGGGTTCGGTCACCATCTCTTCGTACCGGGCCAGCCCCTCAGCCAACACCATGTCATCGGCGTAGGCATCCTGCGGTGGTACGGGGTCGGCCTCGCACGGGGAGACCAGCAGCTTGCCCGCATCTGGCTTGGCATACCATGTCTCACCCGCGCCCAACATCATCGGCCAGCCGCTCAGGTCATGCCCGCCGGGGGCAGGCAGCCGCGCCATCGACCTGCGTTTCGGAATTATTCCGATCGGTGCAATCCCCGCCATCACGGCGATCTCGTCAACCCAAGGGCCGGCAGCATTGATCAGGATGCGGGCTTCAAAGACTTCCCCAGCCTCGACGACCCAGCGCCCATCCTTGCAAATGGCGGTGACCCTGGCCTTGGTCACCACGTCACCGTCATTGCCGCGAATGGTGCGGGCGAAATCCTGCAGCAACCGGTCCGTGTCGATATCAAATGCCCCAATGCTAAGCGCTGCGAACCCAAGAGTGTCTGGGTTCAGGATTGGCACACGTGCCAGCGCCTGCGCCGTTGGGATCAACTGCATATTCAGATCATGGACGTCCCGTTCAAAGACATCGGCCTGATCCTTTCGACCAACCAACATCAGATCGCGGGGCGTCAGATACCCGCCGTTTTCAGCTCGCATAAACGCGGCACTGGCCCTGTTCAGCGCAACGACGGAGGGCGGACCATAGTTTTCCTCGAACAACGCGGCGGACCGGCCAGACGCGTGATAGCCCAACGCATCCTCAGCCTCGAGTACTGTTACCCGACCGTGATATGACAGGCGTGCCCCGGCGCTCAGACCGGCGATACCGCCGCCTATGACAAGAAAATCAATCATATGTCCCCTTTTCACCGCGTACCCATTATGGCGAAACCGATCGTCCTAACCTGTCTGGAACTCTAAGCAGGCTTGAATTTGCGCATCAACCCATCCAAAGAAGTAACAAGCAATAACAGGAGGGCAGGGTGAGTACCGCAGATCTACACCCGATGGCCACGGGGCATATTCCGTCCTACGTGACCCAGGCGGACGGCAGTGATTTTCTTTTAACGTTCATGTTTGTGTTTACCGTTTTGGTGATTGTTCTGATCGGGGTTGGATATTTCACCCTGCATTCGATCCCCGAAAAGATAGCGCACGAATCCAACCACCCTCAGTTCCAGTTGGTCGGGATACTGGCCTTGCTGGCGCTGTTCACCCATAACGGGTTGTTCTGGGTCGCCGCCATTCTGGTGGCTGGGTTCCAGTTCCCCGATGTGGCCGCTCCACTCAGAGCCATTGCGGATGCAATCCGATCTTTGGGCAATCAACACCCCGAAGGCCCCGCACCGGCCCAACCCACCGAACCCACCGCGCAGCAGGAGCATTAGAATATGCTTGAGACATTGATGTGCGCGCTGGTGACGGTGCTGCCCGACTATCTGTTTCGCCGTTACGTTCAGGGTAAGCGGATCGGGCATGAAATCACGCTGTTCACCATGTGGTACGAACTGCGCTGGGGTCTGACCACTTGCGCCATTCTGGCGCTGACGGTGATCACTACGCTGTTTTATTTTCATCCCGCCAGCAAAACCGCGGCCTCGTATTTCCGCACCGTGACAATCCTGCCGCAACTGGGCGGGCGTGTGTCCGAGGTTTATGTGCGCAACAACGAAACGGTGACCGCTGGACAGCCGATCTTCCGGATCGAGGATTTCACACAGAGAGCCATGGTCGAGGCCGCGCACGCCGATATAGCGCAGGTTCAGGCATCGCTCAGGGTGGCGCAGACCGATCTGGCTGAGGCTGAGGCTGGCATCGCCGGGGCACGCGCTGCGTTGGATCAGTCGCTTGAAGATCTTGAACGCAACACCACGCTGCGGGACGAAGGGTCCAGCGCCGTGCGTCTGGCCGAGATTGACCGGCTGGAAAACCTGGTGGCCGAGCGTGAGGCACAATTGCGGGCCGCCGAGTCACAGCGCGCAGCAGTCGTGCAGCAGATCGAGGAGTTGATCCCCGCTCAACTGGCCAGCGCCAACGCTCAGCTGGACGCTGCCTTGACCGAGCTGGACAAAACCGTGATCAGCGCCGGGGTCACTGGCCGGATTGAACAGTTTGGCCTGCAGGTCGGCGACTATGTCAGCCCTCTGTTGCGTCCGGCAGGTATCTTGGTGCCGTCACACTCGGGCCATGATCGGTTTCAGGCCGCTTTCAACCAAATGTCCGCTCAGGTTATCAAGCCAGGAATGATTGGAGAGCTGGGTTGTATGACCAAGCCGTTCACCGTGATCCCGATGGTCGTGGTTGAGGTGCAGGATGTTATCCCCTCGGGCCAAATTCGCCCTTCGGATGAGCTGCGGGATGTGCAGGCCAATACCAATCCCGGATCAATCCTGGTGTATATGGAGCCGCTTTATAAAAGCATGGCCGATGACATCCCGCCGGGCAGCAACTGTCTGGCCAATGTCTATACCGATAACCACGAACGGCTAGAGCATGAGGATTTGGGTTTCTGGAAATCTGCAACGCTGCATGTGATCGACACGATTGGCGTTGTTCACGCTGCGGGCCTGCGCCTGCGTCTAATCCTGATGCCGGTGAATACGTTGGTTTTGACCGGTCATTAAACCAACCCCGGCCGCGCCGTCACTTAGTTGCGCGGCCGGGTATTTTCGCCTCGGTCAGTGAGGCATAAGAATAGGCCAGAACGCAGGCTGCGAAGCCTGCCACAAAGCCAAATACCATGGTGTATGAGTTGCTGAGGGCATAGACGGAACTGCCCAAGGCCATGCCGACCGTGCCACCCAACAGTTGAAACGTCATGGATATCCCGCTGGCCTGCCCGTGCAGATCCTGTGGCACGGCAAGCATGATGGTCCGTCGGGGCGGGACAAACAGGAACGGTACGCAACACCCCCACAAAACATAGCCAGCGAAGATCGGCGCCGTGACTTCCAGGTGCATTCCCAACGCAACCAGCACGATGGCCAGTGTCCCCAACGCTATGCCCGTCAGCGATGGGCCGCGCGTGCCAAACCTGTCGGCCACCTTACCGGCCAATGGGGCCACGAAGATCTGCGGAAACGCGATTGGCAAAAGGGCGGCCCCGGCGGCCAGCGGTGAAAAGCCAAGTTTGGTTTGAAAATACGACGCGCCGAACACAAACAGGGCAATCTTACCGAACTGCGCAGTGAACAGGATCATGTTCGAGGCCGCGAAACCCGGCTTTGCAAATAGTGATATTGCAATCAGTGGCGTTTGAATGCGTTGTTCGACCCGGACAAATAGGGCCAGCGCTACGAAGCCTGCAAGAAGCGCCATAATCACCTCGGGCTGGGTCCAGCCCCGATCTGGCCCCTCCATGATCCCGAACACCAGCGCAGCCAGACCCGGCACCAGCAGCAACAGACCCTTCCAGTCAAACCCAAGCTCAGGCTG
Organism: Ruegeria atlantica; assembly: GCF_013032005.1. Classification (GTDB taxonomy): domain Bacteria; phylum Pseudomonadota; class Alphaproteobacteria; order Rhodobacterales; family Rhodobacteraceae; genus Ruegeria; species Ruegeria atlantica_A. Next base: position 314,026 of record NZ_WQBE01000004.1, on the reverse strand, counting down.
GTGTGGTGGATCACGCCAGTAGGCCCAGGCAATCGCGGCAACAGCCAATACAATTGGCGGGTTGACCCAGAAAATCCAGCGCCACGACAAGTATTCGGTCAATATGCCTCCGACCAGTGGCCCCAGTGACAGAAAGACTGTTCCGATGCCGCCGTACAGACCAAGGGCAAGACCGCGTTCCTTTTCATCGAAGGATTGGATCAGCACCACCATCGACAGGGGAAAGATCAGCGCAGCACCAACGCCCTGAACCGCGCGGGCCGTCAGCAGCGCCAGGCCGCTCTCGGCAAACCCTCCCAACGCTGAGGATAGACCAAAGATTAAAAGGCCCACGCTCAGCAAAACCCGGATGCCCAAAATGTCGCCCAATCGTCCCGCAGCGCCGGCAAAACAGGCCAACACCAAAAGGTAAATATTGACCACCCAATGCGCATCCAACCGCGACAGAGTTAGTTCGGCCCGGATGGTGGGCAACGCGACACTGACGACTGTTTCATCCAGCAATATGACGCCAAGAATGGCCCCCATCGCGCCAAGTATCCACCAGCGGCTGCGATCTTGTGCCTTGGTTTGCATCGGTTTTTCGTCCCACCGTTGATGGATCACCGGCCCCATCAGGTCTGGTGCCGACCCGTTCGTCAAGGCGCACTCCAACAAAAAAGGGCCAGCCAAATGGCCAGCCCTTCGGTGTGAGTGTTGTTAGGTTTACTGCGGAATGTCGCCTTCCAGCCCTTCGACGTAGAAGTTCATCCCTGCCAGTGTACCGTCATCGGCGGTTTCGCCTTCGGCCAGCCAGTCGCTGCCGTCCTGCTTTTTCAGCGGACCCGTGAAGGGGTGGTATTCACCTGCGGCCATGGCGGCCTTCATCGCCAGCGCTTCTTCTTTCACTTCGGCAGGAACCGCGTCCGAGATTTCGCCAATCTCAACCATGCCTTCTTTGATGCCGTCCCAGGTGTTCACGGTTTCCCACGACCCATCCATAACAGCCTGAGTGCGCGCGATGTAGTATGGCGCCCAGTTGTCGATGATCGAGGATACGCGCGGCTTGGGGGCGTATTCGCTCATGTCCGAGGCCTGCCCGAAAGTGATTACGTTGCCTGCCTCTTGCGCGGCCGCCTGCGGCGCGGTCGAGTCAGTGTGCTGCAGGATCACGTCGGCGCCCTGTTCGATCAGAACGGTGGCGGCGTCCGCTTCTTTTGCGGGATCGAACCAAGTGTAAGCCCAGACAATCTTGAACTCGACATCCGGGTTCACCTTCTTGGCGTGAATATAGGCCGAGTTGATGCCGCGGATCACTTCGGGGATCGGGTAGGAACCAATATAGCCGACGATGTTCGACTCGGTCATTTTACCGGCGATGTGGCCCTGAACGGCACGACCTTCATAAAAGCGAGCAGAATAGACCGAGACGTTGTCGGCGGTCTTGTAGCCAGTCGCATGCTCGAACTTCACGTTCGGGAATTTCTTGGCCACGTTGATGGTCGGGTCCATATAGCCGAACGAAGTGGTAAAGATCAGGTCAGCCCCTTCCAGCGCCATCTGAGTCATCACACGTTCAGCGTCCGGGCCTTCGGGCACCGATTCAACGAACACGGTTTCAACCTTGTCACCGAAATGCTCTTCGACCGCCAGACGGCCCTTGTCGTGTTCATAGGTCCAGCCGCCGTCGCCGACGGGGCCGACATAGACGAAACCGACTTTGGTTTTGTCTTCGGCCATGGCGCTTGTCGCCAGACCCAGCGCCATGGCGGCGCTTGCCAAAAGTGATGTGAATTTCATGTGTTACTCCCCAAGTTGGTTTAATTGGCCCCTAGTGTGAGGCATGGAAGATCCGGCCTAGTGAGGCAGGTGCGCTGCTCTTGTCGGCCGAAAGGATCACAAGCACAAGGATCGTGATGATATAGGGCGACATTGCCAGATACTCGACTGGAATGGCAACGCCCGCCGCCTGCAAATTAAGCTGCAACACCGTGATTCCGCCGAACAAATAGGCTCCCAGCAAGGCGCGCCATGGCTTCCAGCTGGCGAAGACCACCAGCGCCAGGGCGATCCAGCCGACACCGGCCGTCATGCCCTCGGTCCACTGCGGGACGCGGATCAGGCTGATATAGGCTCCGCCGAGGCCCGCGCATGCGCCACCGAACAGGATCGCCATGATGCGGATCTTGATAACCTTGTAACCCAAGGCGTGAGCCGCATCGTGGTTTTCACCCACCGCGCGCAGGATCAAACCGACGCGAGTGTATTTCAGAACGGCCCACACGGCGGCTGTTAGTGCGATACCGACATACAGGATCGGGTCATGCTGGAACAGGATCGGGCCGATCACCGGGATATCGCTGATCACCGGGATGTGGATGTCACCCATGCTGGGCGGCTTGATACCTACATAGCTTTGGCCCAGAAGGGCGCTGAAACCCAGGCCAAACAGGGTTAGGGCCAAACCACTTGCAACCTGATTGGCTAGCGCGAACTGTGTCAGCAGCACAAACAGTAGCGACAGTACGGCGCCGCCGATGGCCGCCGCAATGAACCCCAGCCAGGGTGAGCCGGTTTCGACCGAGATCGCAAATCCGCTGATTGCACCCACGATCATCATACCCTCGACGCCAAGGTTCAGGACGCCTGCTTTCTCGACCACCAGCTCTCCGATTGCAGCCAGCAGCAGCGGGGTTGCAGCCACCATTAGTGACGCGATCAGAAGTACGGGATTAATTTCGCCAAGGTCCATGGGTCACTCCTTGACCAGAAAGAGGAAAACAGACGCAGCGCTTGCCGCAAGACACACAAACATCGGGGCAAGCCGGGTTAAGAAACCAAACCGTTCGGGCCAAGGACCGCTTAGGCGCTCTGCGAGTTTGTTCATGGGGTGAAACAGGACGACAATCAGCAATCCGGCGACTACCCGAGCCGTGTCGAAACTGTTCGTTGCCATATCGGTTAAAAGCAGGACGCATCCCATGAATATTGGAAAGAGCAGTCCGAGACCTACGTGAATAATCATCGCGCGGCGATCTGTTTGAATGGCGCTGACTAAGGCATTCATAACGCTACCTCGCTATGGGCCGCACGGATGCGGTAGTTGGTCAAAAGGTCGAAAGCCAGCAGGAAGAACAGAAGCATTCCCTGGAACACTTGAATGGCAGCGGCGGGCAGGCCCAGCTGAGACTGCGCGATTTCACCGCCGATATAAGTCAGCGCCATCAGGCCACCGGCCAGCAGGATACCCACCGGATGCAGGCGGCCCAGAAAGGCCACGATGATCGCGGTAAAGCCATAGCCGACGTTAAAGTCGATGCTGACCACACCCGATGGGCCGGACACTTCGAACATCCCAGCAAGCCCTGCCAGCGCACCGGACAGACCCAGACAGAACAGGATCAGACGTGCCGGGTTCACGCCTGCAAACTTTGCCGCGCGAGGGGCTTCTCCGGTCAGCCGGATGTGGAAGCCCAACATGTGTCGGTTCAGCAGGACATAGGCAAAGATCACCGCGATCAGCGCGGTCACGACACCCCAGTGCATCCCGGACCCCGCGATCAGTTCCGCATTATGTGCGCTTTCATAGGATTGCAGGTTACGCGAGCCGGGAAAGCCGAAGCCTTCAGGGTTTTTCAGCAGGCCCAGCGAGACCGAGGCCAGCATCTGTTCGGCCACGTACACCAGCATCAGCGAAACAAGTATTTCATTGGTGCCGAAGCGGACCTTTAGAAAGGCCGGAATGGATGCCCACAACCAACCGCCAAGCGCGCCAGCGATCACCATGATCGGAAAGACGTAAAACGCCTCTAGCGGATAGAAGGCCAAGCCCGCACCGGCCCCAAAGATGGCACCCATGATGTATTGACCCTCGGCCCCGATATTCCAGATACCGGCGCGGAAACCCAGCGATAGGCCAATGGCGATCAGCACCAGAGGTGCCCCTTTCACCAGCAATTGCGGACGGTAATAAAAGGCGAATTCTCCGAACAGAGGTTCCCAGAAAATAGTGCCGATTGCTTCGATCGGGTTCTTACCCAGAATGGCGAACAGAATGCCGCCAAACACCATCGTTGCCAACACCGCCACCAGCGGGGTGGCATAAGACCACGCCTTGGACGGCTGCGGCCGTTTCTCCAACACAATCATCCGCTCATCCCCCTGATTTCATTCTTTTGTAATGGATTAGACATGGGCCACCTCCATGCCATGTGCGCCGCCCATCATCAGGCCAATCTCATCCACGGTCAGGCCGGTGGTTGGGCGCGGCGCGCTCAGACGCCCTTCGTTGAGGGCGGCAAAGCTGTCCGAGATTTCCATTAATTCATCTAGATCTTGGCTAATGCAGATGACTGCGGTTCCTTTGGCCGCCAGGTCCAGAATGGACTGCCGGATCGAGGCTGCAGCCGCCGCGTCCACGCCCCAGGTGGGCTGGTTCACCACCAGAACGTCAGGGTTCTGCAACACCTCGCGTCCGATCACGAATTTCTGCAGGTTGCCGCCTGATAATGACCGCGCCGCATTTTCGGGGCCCGGCGTGCGGACGTCGAAGGCGCTGATGATTTTCTCGGCGAAACTTTTGGTTTCTGACCACTTCAGAAAGCCGTTGCTTTCCAAACCTTCGCGCACCGAACCGGTCAGCAAAGCGTTTTCGGTCAGGCTCATGTCCGGGGCCGCTGCATGGCCCAGCCGTTCTTCGGGCGCGGTCAGCACGCCCAGCTTGCGTCGGGCCGTCGGCCCCAGCTTGCCGATCGGCTGGCCGTTAAACTTGATGGCATCTGCTGTTGTCTGGATTTCACCGGACAGGACGCCCAGCAGTTCATCCTGACCGTTGCCAGCCACACCGCCGACCCCCAGAACCTCGCCCTTACGGACTGTCATGTGAACGTTCTTCAAAGCCGTGCCAAATTCCGAGGGCGACGGAACCGACAGCCCGCTTACATCCAGCGCTACCTCGCCAAATTCACGCCCCGAGCGTTCCGGTGTCTGCAAGGTCGAGCCGACCATCATCTCGGCCATGTCCCGCGCCGAGGTTTCAGAGGGCACACACTCACCTACGTTCTTGCCCAGACGCAAAATGGTGGCGTGGTCGCAAAGCGTGCGAATTTCTTCCAGCTTGTGAGAGATATACAGGATCGAGGTGCCCTCGGACCGCAATTTGTTCAGTGTTTCGAACAGGATCTCAACCTCTTGCGGGGTCAGAACCGAGGTCGGCTCGTCCATGATCAGCAGCTTGGGGTCCTGCAACAGGCAGCGGATGATCTCGACCCGCTGACGCTCGCCCGCGGATAGATCGCCAACGGTGCGGAACGGGTCCAGCGGCAGGCCATAGGTTTCCGACACTTCGCGGATACGCGAGGCCAGATCGCCCATCGGCGGCGGGTTCTCCATCCCCAGCGCGATATTTTCGGCCACGTTCAGCGCGTCAAACAGCGAGAAGTGCTGGAACACCATCGCGATCCCGTCGGCTCGTGCGGCGCGGGGTTCCGGTGGCGCAAACGCCTGACCGCGCAGCAGCATTGTTCCGCTGTCGGGCTTCACCAGCCCATAGATCATTTTCACCAGCGTGGATTTACCCGCGCCGTTTTCGCCCAGCAGGGCGTGAACTTCACCCTCACCGATGTCAAAGGACACCTGATCATTGGCCACGACGCCTGGATAGGCCTTGGTCAAACCTTGTAAGCTTAGCAGTGGAGTGGTCACGCGCTCAGGTCCTTCTTCAATTCGTTCTGCCGGGCGGGACGCAGCAGGTCTGCTGCAACGCCAACGGCGATCATTTGCGGGTGTTTGCCCAAACCGGGGTCGCCGATTGGGCAGGTGATCCGGTTAATTCGTTCGGGTATATGCCCCAGCGCCGCCAGCCTGGACCGGAATCGCGCCCATTTCGTAGCCGAGCCGATCAGCCCCGCAAAGCGGAAATCGTGTGAAAGCAGCCGGTTGCACAGCTCCAGGTCCAGATTGTGTGAATAAGTCAGCACAAGATGTTCGGCATTGGTCGGCGCGTGGCGCACCAACTCGGCCGGTTTTGCGACCGGAACCACTGTTACTCCGTTTGGAACCGTGTTCGGAAAACGCTCAGGTGCAGTGTCGACCCATGTGATTGCCAGATCGGGCAGTGGTGCGAGCACATCCACAAGTGCACGGCCGACATGACCTGCACCCCAGATCCACAGATTGCGGGCCGGTTTGTGTACCGGTTCAACCATCCAGCCGTCGATCAGTTGCGGATCGGGCGCGATACCCTGACCGCGCGCAGCCGCCAGCAGGCGTTTGACGGACAGGGGCATGTCACCTCCCGCTGCCGTTCTTGCGATGACCGTATCGTCCAGAGCGTCCACCGCGTTGGCGTCAAAGACTTCGCTAAACAACGAGACCGCGCCGCCGCAGCACTGCCCCATGTCTGGACCAAGCGCATGATGCGTCAGGCGCGAGGATACGATTTGGGTTCGTGCGGCCTGGGCTGCTTCGTATTCAAGTACGCCACCCCCGATTGTACCGCTTTGCCCATCCTTCCAAACCAGCATAGCGGCCCCAACTTCGCGTGGGGACGACCCTTTGATCGCCGCGATGACCACCCGAGTTACTTTCCCATGGGTTTTGACCGCCTCCCTCAAAGCCTCCAGGTCGAATCCCATCAGATGCCTCCCTTCACCCTTTGGACGCCGCGCCAGACTTCTTCGGCCGTGGCAGGCGCATCCAGTGCCGGATAGCTGTCTCCACAAGCCGCCACCGCGTTGGACAGTGCCAGCCAGGCGGAAATTCCCAACATAAAGGGCGGCTCACCCACCGCTTTTGAGCGATAGATCGTGTCTTCGCGGTTCTGTCCGTCCCAGAGTGCGACGTTGAAAATGTCGGGTCGGTCCGAACAGGCGGGGATTTTGTATGTAGACGGCGCATGCGTGCGCAGGTTGCCCTTGTCGTCCCAGACCAGTTCTTCGGTCGTCAGCCAGCCTGCGCCTTGCACATAGCCACCTTCTACCTGCCCGATATCCAGTGCCGGGTTCAGCGATGCACCCGCATCATGCAGGATGTCGGTGCGCAGAATGCGGTTCTCTCCGGTCAATGTGTCGACGGCAACCTCGGTGATCGAAGCACCATAAGCAAAGTAGTAAAACGGGCGGCCCCGACCCTTGATCCGGTCCCATTCGATCTTAGGCGTCTTGTAGAACCCGGTTGCCGACAGACTGATGCGCCCTTGATACGCCAATGCAGCGGCTTCGGCGAAGGTATAGCGTTCTTCGCCGACCGAGACGTGGCCATCCGTGAAGGTAACGCTGGACGGATCAGCCTGATGCCGTTCGGCCAGATAGTCGGCCATCCGATCGCGGATCGTGTCGCACGCGGCCTTCACCGCCATGCCGTTCAGGTCACTGCCCGAAGACGCGGCCGTGGCAGAGGTATTCGGCACCTTGGCCGTGTCTGTGGCGGTGATCTTTACCAACTCGAGCGGAATGCCAAAGCGCGAGGCCGCAACCTGCGCGACTTTCTGGAACAGGCCCTGGCCCATTTCTGTGCCGCCATGGTTCAAGTGGACCGAACCGTCCTGATACACATGCACCAGCGCACCCGCCTGGTTCAGGTGGGTCAGCGTGAAGGAAATCCCGAATTTCACCGGAGAGAAGGCGATGCCTTTCTTGATCACGCTGTTTTCGGCGTTCCACGCCGCGATCGCCGTCTTGCGCGCGGCATAGTCGCTGGATTTCAGCAGCGCTTCGGTCATGCCATGCAGTTCGAAATCGGTGACTTCCATGCCGTAGGGCGTTGTATTGCCGCCTTCCGGCACCGGGCGCACGGGCGGAGCGGTCTCAACCTGCTCAACAGCGCCAAGGCTTGTCAGATCCTCATGCGGATCGACGCGTTCCAACGGACGCTTCGCCAGATGTTCAGGTTCCATGGTTGGCGGATGGGCAGGGTCGTAATAGTTCCGGCGGCGCAGCTCGACCGGGTCCAGACCCAATTCATAAGCGGCGTGGTCCATGACCCGTTCAATCGCGATCATGCCCTGCGGGCCGCCAAATCCGCGGTAGGCGGTGGCGGATTGGGTGTTGGTTTTCAGCCGGTGGCTTTCAATCCGCGCATTAGGCAGCAGATAGGCATTGTCCGAATGCAGCATGGCACGGTCAGCGACCGGCAGGGACAGGTCCTGTGCCCAGCCGCAGATGGCGTATTGCAGGAAGGACACGCCCTGAATATGGCCATGCTCATCAAAGCCTGCGCGATACGAAATCCGGAACGCATGGCGCTTGCCGGTGATGACCATGTCATCGTCGCGGTCATAGCGCATCTTGCAGGCCTTGCCGGTTACACGCGCGGCAATGGCACAGGCCACGGCCAGCGCGTTGCCCTGGCTTTCCTTGCCGCCGAACCCTCCGCCCATGCGGCGGGTTTCGACCCGGACGGCGTGCATTGGAACTCCTAGAGCGTCGGCAACCTTGTGCTGAATCTCGGTCGGGTGCTGGGTCGAGGAATGCACCAGCATATCCGCACCTTCGTTCGGCACGGCCAGGGCGGCCTGACCCTCCAGATAGAAATGTTCCTGCCCGCCGAGCTCAAAGCCCCCGTCGATCACATGGGTCGCGCCCGCGATAGCCGCATCCGCGTCGCCCTTGGCATAAATGCGCGGGCCTTCCTCGAACCGGCTATTGGCAGCAAGCGCCTCTTCGACCGTCAGGATTGGGGTTTCTTCGTCATAGTCGATCTTGCCCAGCCGTGCAGCCTTGCGGGCGGCCAGATGGCTGGTGGCGACCACCAGAAAAACGGGCTGGCCGATATAGTGAACGGTGCCGTCAGACAGCAGCGGCTCATCATGGATCGAGGGCGAGACATCGTTGGCAAAAGGCAGGTCATCGGCCGTCATGACCATCTCGACGCCTTCGGCTGCTTTGACCGCGGACAAATCCATCGCGGTGATCTTGCCCTTGGCAATCGGGCTCATACCGAACGCCAGATACAGCGTTCCCTTGGGCGTCGGAATATCATCTACGTAGCGGGCGGTGCCGGACACATGAAGCGGTGCTGCGTCGTGGGGGAGGGGTTTTGTCACGCTCATGCCGACACCTCCAGCACGTTGGTCACGTGGCCCTGATCTTCAAGGTAATACCTTTCCAGCAGCGCCTTGGCCGTCTCAAGCCGATAGGTGGCCGAGGCGCGCATATCCGTCATTGGTGTGAAGTCATCGTCAAAGGCCAGCATCGCAGTATGAACCGTTTCACGTGTCCATGGATTGCCGTTCAACGCGGCCTCGACTTGAGTGGCGCGTTTTGGGACGCCGGCCATGCCGCCAAAGGCGATGCGCGCCTGGTCGACGACACCATCTGAAACGGTGATGTTGAAACAGCCACACACGGCCGAGATATCCTGATCGAACCGTTTGCTGATCTTATAAGCCTTCAGGCGATCCGCCTGACGGGGGAAGCTGACGGCCTCGACAAACTCGCCGGGGGTGCGGTCCTGTTTGCCGTAGTCGATGAAGAACTCCTCCAGCGGTATCGAACGGCGGTCGTTGCCCTTGCGCAGATGCAGGGTGGCGTTCAGGGCAATCAGCGCGGGCGGGTTGTCCCCGATTGGGGAGCCATTGGCGATGTTGCCGCCGACGGTGGCCGCGTGGCGCACCTGAACGCTGGCATAACGGCGGATCATCTCGGCGTACGAGGGGTGCAGATCGGTCAGCGCCTCGCCCATGCGGTTCATATCGACCATGGCCCCAAAACGAATTTCATCGTCCGCTATTGTAATGTCTTTCAGATCGTCACAGCGATTCAGGAAGATCACCGGATCAAGATCGCGCAATTGCTTGGTGACCCACAGCCCTACATCGGTTGCGCCCGCGACCAAAATGGCATCTGGGTGTTCGGCATAGACCGCGGCCAATTCGTCAGAGGAGCCCGGCAGCATGGGCATCGTGGCAGATGTAGAACCAGGTTTGTCCTTGACCCAAACGGGCACGGGGTGTTCTTCGGCGGCTTTTGCTGCCCGAATGATCGGGGCGTATCCGGTGCAGCGACAAAGGTTCCCCGCCAACTGCGTGTCATGTTCCTTTGCGCCGCTCGAATGGCTGGCCACCATCGACATCACGAAACCGGGGGTGCAAAAGCCGCATTGCGATCCATGCAGATCAACCATGGCCTGCTGCACCGGATGGGCTTCGCCATTTGGGCCACTTGCACCTTCGACGGTACGAACCGCTTTGCCGTGCAGTTGCGGTAAAAACAGGATGCAGGAATTCAGCGCCTTGGCGCCGCCTTCATCCGTGACCATGACGGTGCAAGCCCCGCAATCACCTTCGTTGCAGCCTTCCTTGGTGCCGGTCAGGCCCCGATCCTCGCGCAGCCAATCCAGCAGGGTCGCTGTCGGATTGACATCCGCCAGTTCCACTGTCTCTCCGTTCAGAAGAAACGTGATATCCATTCGAGAAACCCGTCGCCTTACCCGGTTGCGCCCCTGTGGCCCTCCTTCGATGCGACGTAGAAAGAGTGGCGGGCGGAAAGCTTGCCATTAGATGTTAGAAACAGGGCAGGTTATCTGGCAAGAAAAACTGCTTATATGATGTACCATTAGGACCGTTTTGCGAAAAAACACCGGGTTTCTGTAATATTCAGGCATCTGAAATTAAAGTGTTTTCTGTCAATCCAACGAATTTCTGCCCGAAGCACCTTCTGTAAAAACCGAACAATCGGTTTTGATTTTTTAAGCTTTCAAAAGCATCGGTTCCCGCTTTTGCCGCGCCGCTGGCTGGGATAGCGTAGGCGGTATGAGCAGCACCACACGATTCATTCACCTCCGCGTTCACACCGAATATTCCCTGCTGGAAGGCGCCGTACGGCTGAAAAAACTGCCCGCATTATGCGAAAAAATGGAGATGCCAGCCGTCGCCGTGACCGACACCAACAGCATGTTTTCGGCTTTGGAGTTTTCGGTCACCGCAAGCGGGGCAGGGGTGCAACCGATTATGGGGTGCCAGGTTGATCTGACCTATGTGCATGCGCAGCCAGGTGAAAAGCCGAAAATCCCGGCTCCGCTGGTGCTGCTGGCGCAGTCCGAGGTCGGATATGAGAACCTGATGAAGCTGAGTTCCTGTCTTTACGTGGACAAGGGCGGACAGCTTCCGCAGGTCACCTTGGAAGAACTGGCACAGCACTCGGACGGCCTGATCTGCCTGACAGGTGGGCCGGACGGGCCGGTGGGTATGTTGCTGCAGCAAGGCCAACGCCCGGCGGCTGAGGCTTTGGTGGATCGGCTGGCGGGCATGTTCCCTGATCGTCTTTACATCGAGTTGCAACGCCATCCGGGTGAGGGTGGCCAGCCCGAGGCCGAACACCTGACCGAGCGTGGGCATGTCGAAATGGCCTATGCCAAGAACCTGCCGCTGGTCGCCACCAATGATGTCTTTTTTCCCACTTCGGACATGTACGAGGCCCATGATGCGCTGATCTGTATTTCGGAAGGGGCGTATGTCGATCAGCAGGACGGACGCCGCCGTCTGACTGCGCAGCATTACTTCAAGTCGCAGCAGGAAATGGTGACATTGTTTGCCGATTTGCCCGAGGCGATCGAGAATACGGTGGAAATCGCCAAACGGTGCGCCTTCATGGCCTATCGCCGCGACCCGATCCTGCCGAAATTCGCCGATGACGAGGTCGCCGAACTGCGCCGCATCGCCAATGAAGGTCTGCAAAAACGTCTGGTAGTTATCCCGCATGCGGTGACGCCCGAGGAATATCAGGAACGGTTGGATTTCGAATTGGACATCATCGAAGGCATGGGGTTTCCCGGCTATTTCCTGATCGTTGCTGACTTTATCCAATGGGCGAAAGACGAAGACATTCCGGTGGGGCCGGGGCGGGGTTCGGGTGCGGGCTCGCTGGTGGCTTATGCTCTGACGATCACGGACCTTGATCCGCTACGTTATTCACTGCTGTTCGAACGGTTCCTGAACCCCGAACGGGTTTCAATGCCCGACTTCGATATCGACTTTTGTATGGACCGCCGTGAAGAAGTGATCCGCTACGTGCAGCAGAAATACGGCCGCGATAAGGTGGGGCAGATCATCACTTTTGGTGCCTTGCTGTCCAAGGCCGCCGTGCGCGATATCGGGCGAGTGTTACAGATGCCCTATGGCCAGGTGGATCGTCTGTCCAAGATGATCCCGGTCGAGGGTGTCAAACCCGTCTCCATCGAAAAAGCGTTGAAAGACGAACCCCGCCTGCGCGAAGAGGCCCGCAGTGAAGAGGTCGTGGACCGGCTGCTTACCTATGGCCAGCAGGTCGAGGGTCTGTTGCGGAACGCCTCGACCCACGCGGCGGGGGTAGTGATTGGGGACCGTCCGCTGGACGCGCTGGTGCCACTGTATCAAGATCCGCGCTCGGATATGCCTGCAACCCAATTCAATATGAAATGGGTGGAACAGGCCGGTCTCGTCAAGTTCGACTTCTTGGGTCTGAAAACCCTGACCGTAATCCAGAATGCGATGGATCTGATCTTCAAATCCGGTCGACCCCTGCACATCGCCGCCGATAGCACGGAACTGTATGAGCCCGCCGAGGGGGCCGAAAACCAGATCAACGCTATCCCGCTGGATGACGAAGCGACGTATAAGCTCTATTCAGCCGCCAAGACGGTGGCGGTGTTCCAGGTGGAATCGTCGGGTATGATGGATGCGCTGAAACGCATGAAGCCCACGTGTATTGAGGATATCGTGGCGCTTGTGGCGCTCTATCGCCCGGGGCCAATGGAGAACATCCCCACCTACTGCGAGGTCAAGAATGGGCTTCGCAAGATTGAATCCGTACATCCTCTGATCGACCACATCCTTGAGGAAACCCAAGGCATCATCGTCTATCAGGAACAAGTGATGCAGATCGCGCAGGTGATGGCTGGGTACAGCCTTGGTGGCGCGGACCTGTTGCGCCGCGCGATGGGTAAGAAGATCAAAGAGGCGATGGATGCCGAACGCCCCAAATTCGAAAAGGGCGCGGGTGAGAATGGCGTGGATGCCAAGAAAGCCTCTGAGGTTTTCGACCTGTTGGAAAAATTCGCCAACTATGGTTTCAACAAATCTCACGCTGCCGCTTATGCAGTGGTCAGCTATCAAACCGGTTGGCTAAAGGCGAACCACCCGGTCGAGTTCATGGCGGGTGTCATGAACTGCGATATCCATCTGACCGACAAACTGGCCGTGTATTTCGAAGAGGTTCGCAAGGGGTTAGAGCTGCCCTACGTGCCGCCCTGCGTGAACCGATCTCTGTCAACCTTTGATGTAGTCGACGGGCAGTTGGTCTATGCGCTGGGCGCGCTCAAGAACGTGGGCGCCGAGGCCATGACCCTCGTGGTTGATGGCCGCGGCGACAAGCCATTCGTCAACCTGTTCGACTTTGCCCGCCGGGTGGACCTGAAGAAAGTCGGCAAACGCCCGCTTGAAATGCTGGCGCGGGCCGGGGCATTCGACCAGCTTGATAAAAACCGCCGCCGTGTGTTCGAAAGCCTTGATCCGCTGGTACAATACTCGGCGGCGATCCACGACCAAAAGAACTCGAACCAGGTATCATTGTTCGGTGAGGCTGGCGATGATCTACCCGAACCCCGCCTGTCGCAGACGCCGGACTGGCTGCCTGCAGAACGCCTGAGCGAAGAGTTCAAAGCCATCGGTTTCTATCTGTCCGGTCACCCGCTGGACGACTACATGCCCGCGCTGAAACGCAAGAAGGTCATGACATTGGATGAGGTGACGGAACAGGCGCGCTCGGGTCCGTTTATTGCCAAGATGGCCGGTGTGGTGTCTGGGCGTCAGGAACGCAAATCGGCCAAGGGCAACCGCTTTGCTTTTGCGCAATTGTCTGATCCAAGTGGGGCGTACGAGGTCACGCTGTTCTCGGAAACCCTGGAGAAATCGCGCGAGTTTCTAGAGACCGGATCGCAAGTGGTGCTGACCGTCAAAGCCGAAATGGAATCCGATCAGCTCAAGTTGCTTGCGAATTCTGTTGGGCCGGTTGATTCTGTAGTTGCCGAAGCAGGCGCAACGGGGTTGCGAATATTTGTTGACGTCCCCGAGGTGCTTCCGACGGTCGCCAAGGTTCTAGAAGACGCGGCTGGTGCAGCCAAGCGCGCGGCCAAAGGGCCGATCCACATCTGTCTGCTGGATCCCGGTCTGCCGGGGGATGTTGAGATGGATCTGGGACAGGATTTCCCAATCAATCCGCAGATCAAGGGGGCCATTAAATCTTTGGATGGCGTCACCATGGTCGAGGAAATCTGACCCACCCTTTTGTTGCCACAGTGTTTTTGCGCCGCTAGGCTGGACTTATGCCCCGTTTCGGGGTGTGTCACAGGAGGGCACAGCTATGGCAATTACAGCTATTGGGTTCAGAACATTTGCATTGGCAGCCGCTGCGTCACTGGCGGTGGCGTCCGGGTCGCTGGCAGATGACAAGGATGACAAGAAGAAAAAGCAAACGATCGAAGGCGCTTTGATCGGCGCGGGCGTGGGCGCGTTGATCGGCGACGGCAAGGGTGCAGCCATCGGTGGTGTGGCCGGGGCCATTATCGGACATAACTGGAAGTGATTGTGATGCGGTTTGTTAGATTCAGAATGCTTGTTTGCGCCGCAATCCTGGTGTCTCCGAGCGTGGCGATGGCCGATGATGCGGCTGAACAGATGGTGCAGGACGCATTGCCTGTGATGCACTATACCTGCGCCTCGATTGCCGAGGAGGCGGACGGGGATGAAGCCTTTGTTGTAGAGGTTGTTGGTAAGATGACGGCTCTGTCCCTCTATAATCGCCAGATCAATATCGAAGATCACGCGACCACGGACGAAGAAAAGGCCCAACTGCGTGAAGCTTTCATAGCCGCACTGTCGGAAGGCTGCGCCGCGGATAAGCATGCCCTCTTGGGCGGGGTGGTCGACAACGCAGTGAAAACAACGCTGGGTCTGTGATCAACGGTTTTCCATATCTCTGACCAGATTTCAGGATTGAGAATTCAGTCGGGTGACCGCAGTGCGGGCAGCCCGACGCCAGTGCTCTCGAACCCGCCATCGGACGCAATCACTTGGCCAGTTACATAGCTGGCCTTGTCCGAGCAAAGAAATAAGATCACCTGAGCGATCTCTTCTTCCGAACCATAACGGTTCAGCGGAATGGCGTCATGATACGCGTTGATGATTTCGGGTGTGTGAACGGCCATCGCCAGCTTGGTACGAACCGGGCCGGGACAGACGCAATTGGCTCGAATCCCGTATTCTCCCAATTCTGCGGCTTGCTGTTTGGTCAGGTGGATGACGCCAGCTTTTGAAGTGCCGTACGCAACACGTAGGGTGCTGGCCCGCAGTCCCGAGATCGAGGCGATATTGACAATAGAGCCCCGGCTTTCGCGAAGGGCTGGAGTTGAAGCCTGTGAAACCAGAAACACACCGTCAAGATTGGTTTCCATGACGCGGCGCCACACCGCAAAGTCGTGTTGCTCGATTGGTCCAAAATCGGCGATACCCGCATTGTTCACCACGGCGTCAATTCGTCCAAAATTCGACATAACGGCCTGTATTGTATCGTCCACCTGATCTGGATCTGAAACATCGGCAACAATCGGCATCGTGCCATCAAGATTGCTCGCCGCCTCGGTCAATGCTTCCGCATCACGATCGACCATCGCCACGTGCCACCCGTCCTGGAGAAACAGTCTTGAGGTAGCCAGCCCAATACCGCGCGCGGCACCGGTAACCAGAGCGAGTTTTTTGACCATTAAATTTCTCCGGTTATTTGGTTGCTGTGAATGCAACCCGTTTCACCAATGAGACTGAAGAAATAGAACTTCAGCCTCTTGATAAAGGTGGTACACAAAAAGCGCTCAATAATGCGGCGGACGTTCGTCTCCGAACACAACACCACCTGATCCTTCCTGCGCCCGTTCGCTTTCGCGACGCATCAGCATCTCGACCCGGCGGGTCAGGCGGTCGATCTCGGATTGCTGGCGGGTGACAACCGTGTTTAGTTCTTCGACCGTGCGGGTCAGATGGGCGATCTGCTCTTCCAGATGCTGCATAGGGGACTCCTTCTTTGCCGGTCATAGCGACACGTGAGGCCCAAGGCCAGCGAAAGCGCGCCTTGCCCCGATGCGGGCCATGAGATAGACCGCGCGCGGAACACTAAACGCCCAAGGACGCCCCACATGGCCAAGCCCAAGAAACAGCCCCGCCCCAAGGCAGTAACGCCAAAAGGGTTCCGCGACTATTTCGGCCAGGAAGTCACGCAGCGCACCGAGATGCTGCGGGCTATTGCGGACGTCTATCATCGATATGGTTTTGATGCCTTAGAGAGCAGCGCGGTTGAGACCGTTGAGGCGCTGGGCAAGTTTCTTCCCGACGTGGATCGCCCGAACGAGGGTGTGTTCGCGTGGCAGGAAGTGGACGAGAATGACAAGGGCGACTGGATGGCCCTGCGCTATGACCTGACCGCGCCACTGGCCCGAGTCTATGCGCAGCACCGCAATGATCTACCGACACCTTATCGCCGCTATGCGATGGGCCCGGTCTGGCGCAACGAAAAGCCGGGTCCGGGACGCTATCGTCAGTTTTACCAGTGTGACGCGGATACTGTGGGTACGGCCTCGATGGCGGCCGATGCCGAGATTTGCGCCATGTTGTCGGACACGCTGGAAACCGTGGGCATCCCGCGCGGCGACTACTTGGTACGGGTCAACAACCGCAAAGTTCTGAACGGCGTGCTTGAGGCGATGGGACTGGGCGAAGACGCTGCTGCCCGCGACAATGTCCTGCGCACGATCGACAAGTTCGACAAGGTGGGTGAGCAGGGCGTGCGCGAGTTGCTGACCAAAGGCCGTCTGGATGCCTCGGGGGCGTTTATCGACGGCGTGGGCCTCAGCGACGATCAGGCCGAACCAGTGATTGCTTTCCTGACTTCGAAAGACGCAGACACCGCTGGGACATTGGCCAACCTGCGTGCTGCTGTCGGTGACAGCAAGATCGGTGCCGATGGTATTGCCGAACTGGAACAGATCGGCGCGTTGCTGGATGCGGGCGGCTACGGTGCGGATCGGATCGAGATTGACCCTTCAGTCGTTCGTGGCCTCGGTTACTATACCGGGCCGGTGTATGAGGCCGAACTGACCTTTGAGATTTTCGACGAGAAAGGCCGCAAGCGGCAGTTCGGGTCGGTCTCTGGCGGTGGTCGCTATGACGATCTGGTCAAGCGATTTACCGGGCAGGAAGTGCCTGCGACCGGTATTTCCATCGGTGTCGACCGTTTGCTGGCCGCGTTGCGCGAAAAGGGTCGGATCGCTGCGCAGGCGACAGGCCCCGTCGTTGTGACTGTCATGGACCGGGATCGGATGGCCGACTATCAGACCATGGTGGCCGAGCTGCGCAATGCTGGCATCCGGGCCGAGGTCTATCTGGGCAATCCCAAGAACTTTGGCAATCAGCTGAAATATGCGGATAAGAGGAACTCTCCGATCGCGGTGATTGAAGGCGGCGATGAAAAGGCCAATGGCATCGTACAGATCAAAGACCTGATCCTGGGTGCGAAGATCGCCGAAAGCGCCACGCTGGAGGAATGGAAAGAACGCCCAAGCCAGTTTGAAGTGCCGCGTGGCGATCTGGTCGCCAAGGTGCGCGAAATTCTGGACAGTCAGGACTGATCCATGGCTAACCGTTCCCAGATACAAGCCCGCGCCGCGATGATGCGGGTCCGGTTCGAGGCCGCTGGCGCACAGGTCGTCGACCCGCCCCTGTTGCAACCAGCCGAAACGCTGCTGGACCTCTATGGCGAAGATATCCGTGCCCGCGCCTATGTGACCTCGGATGCGCTGCGCGGCGAGCAGATGCTGCGCCCAGATTTCACGCTGCCAGTCGTGCAGATGCACATGAGCGATGGGGCTGAACCCGCGCGCTATACTTATTCCGGTGAGGTGTTCCGCCGTCAGGAGCACGACCCGGATCGGTCAAACGAATACATTCAGGTGGGGTACGAGGTCTTTGACCGCGATGATCCCTCGGGCGCAGATGCCGAGGTTTTTTCGCTGTTCGCCCTTCAGCTGCGCGGGCTGCCGTTGCGTGCGGCGACCGGCGATATTGGTATCCTGATGGCTGCGGTTCAGGGCCTGCGCACCACGGATCGCCGCAAGGCCGCCCTGATGCGGCACCTGTGGCATCCGCGTCGTTTCCGCAATCTGCTGGATCGGTTTGCAGGGCGCAAGCCGGTGCCAGAAGGCCGTAATGCCTTGCTGGATTCCCAGGACCCGCTGGCCATTGATGTGCCGATGATCGGCAAACGCCGCGCAAGCGAGATTGAGGCGCGGATCGAAGCCTTGCGCGAAGACCGCGACATCCCGCCGATTTCCGACAGCGAACTAGGCGGGTTGGAAACTTTGCTCAACGTGCGCGAAACCATGCCTTTTGCGTTAGAGCAACTGCGCGATGTGGCGGTAGACCTGCCGCAGATTACCCCGGCGCTGGACCGTCTTGAGACACGCGTGGCCGCATTGCAGGCGCGTGGCGTCGATGTCGAGCGGCTGGACTTCGAAGCAGCCTATGGCCGTACTTCCATGGAATATTACGACGGGTTCGTCTTTGGCTTTTATGCCGAGGGACGCCCGGACCTGCCTCCGGTTGCCACGGGCGGGCGGTATGATGCGCTGACCCGGCAATTGGGCAATGGTGCTGAAATCCCTGCTGTGGGTGGCGTGCTGCGCCCTGACCTGATCCTGGAAATCGAGGAGGGCGCGCAATGAGCCTGAA
Organism: Ruegeria atlantica; assembly: GCF_013032005.1. Classification (GTDB taxonomy): domain Bacteria; phylum Pseudomonadota; class Alphaproteobacteria; order Rhodobacterales; family Rhodobacteraceae; genus Ruegeria; species Ruegeria atlantica_A. Next base: position 295,299 of record NZ_WQBE01000004.1, on the reverse strand, counting down.
ACTGGGCGTGCCCTCGAAGGGCCGGTTGATGGAGAAAACCTTCTCGTGGTTTGAAAAGCGCGGCATTACCCTGTCGCGCAGTGGTTCGGATCGGGAATATGCCGGTAAGGTCGAAGGGATTGAGGGCGTATCACTGATTCTGCTGTCTGCAGGGGAAATTCCGCGCGAACTGGCGGCTGGGCGCATTCATCTGGGCGTGACCGGTATTGATCTGGTGCAGGAAAAGCTGCCGCGCTGGGAACAGCAGGTGGAAGAGGTGTCACAGCTGGGCTTCGGTAAGGCTGACCTGATCATTGCGACACCGGCCTGCTGGGTGGATGTCGACACGCTGGACGATTTGGACGCTGCTGCAGCGGCCTTTCGCAAGACCCATGGCCATCGGCTGAGGATTGCCACCAAGTACCACCGGCTGGTGCGCGAGTTTCTGACCGATGCGGGCGTCGCCGATTACACCCTGGTCGACAGTCAGGGTGCGACCGAGGGCACGGTGATGAACGAAACGGCCGAGGCGATTGCGGATATCACTTCGACCGGTGAAACACTGCGGGCAAATCACCTGAAGATTCTGTCGGACGGAGTGATCTTACGGTCGCAGGCGACGCTGTGGCGCAGCAGGGTGCCCAACTATTCAGCCGATGACAAAGCGGTTCTATCCAAGTTACTGGATCAACTGACCTGATCAAAGCACTCCGATTTCGGCCAGCGCGCGGTTCAAATCATCGGGCAGGGCGTCGTCCTGCTCGCGCCCTTGTGGCAGATCGGCAGGGGTGTCTTCGGGTTTCAAATAGCGCCAACCCTGAAACGGGCGCTTCAGAGCGGTTTGCGTACGGTGCACCTCTGGATCAAGCACGATGGCGCAACGGCGGATGCCGTCCTCACCGCGCACCTCATCCAGCCGCAGAATGCGCTGACGGCATTGGATTACACCCTTGATCACCCAATAAATTGACCCGCCGTTCAAAATCTCGGCCTCGCGCTTGGGCCACATGCGGGTGACATGGCGCGGGCAACCATCCTCGTACAGCGGTTTACGGCTGTCCTGCCACGCGATCAGCGTGTCTACACTTTCCGATCCGACCGAGAGTTTTATCAGGTTTACGTACTTATCCACAGCTTTCCCACAGAGTCGTCCCAAGGCCCACCTTTATATTGTAGCCTGATGACCGGCGTCATCAAGGTGTTGTGGTGGACGTGTGATTTAGGATAGTCTGGATACCTCTTTCAGTACAGGGAATCACCAATGAGCCGCTTTGCCGCCCCCATCGCCGAGCAGATCTGGGACATGAAATACCGCTTCAAACAGGCGGATGGCACACCGATCGACCAGACAGTCGAAGACAGCTGGCGGCGCATTGCCCGCGATTTGGCACGAGTGGAAAAAGATCAGGGGCATTGGGAAGATAAGTTCTTTGAAGCGCTGGAAGATTTCAAATACCTGCCCGCAGGTCGTATCACTGCGGGCGCAGGTACTGCACGGCAGGTGACCCTGTTCAACTGTTTTGTCATGGGAACCGTTCCCGACAGCATGGGCGGTATCTTTGACATGCTGAAAGAGGCTGCGTTGACCATGCAGCAGGGTGGGGGGATCGGCTATGATTTCTCGACCATCCGCCCGCGTGGGGCTGATGTGCATGGGGTGGCCGCCGATGCCTCGGGGCCGTTGTCGTTCATGGATGTGTGGGACGCGATGTGCCGCACTATCATGTCGGCGGGTTCGCGCAGGGGTGCGATGATGGCCACCATGCGCTGCGATCACCCAGATATCGAACAGTTTATCACAGCCAAATCCGACCCGGCCCGCCTGCGCATGTTTAATATGTCGGTGCTGGTGACCGACCCTTTCATGGAAGCCGTCAAAGCCGACGGCCCGTGGGATCTGGTCTTTGGTGAAAAGGTCTATCACACCGTTCAGGCGCGCGATCTGTGGAACAAGATCATGCAGGCCACCTATGACTATGCCGAGCCGGGCGTGATCTTCATCGACCGCATCAACCAGGCCAACAACCTGAGCTATGTGGAAACAATCGCCGCCACCAACCCATGTGGTGAACAGCCCCTGCCGCCATATGGCGCGTGTCTGCTGGGCTCGATCAACCTTGCGCGATTGGTAGCTGAACCTTTTGAGGATGCGGCACACCTGGATGAGGCCGCATTGCAGGATCTGGTCGCCACCGCCGTACGCATGATGGACAATGTGGTCGACGCGTCGAAATTCCCGCTGCCGGAGCAGGCGGCCGAAGCGCAAGCCAAACGCCGCATCGGGCTGGGTGTGACAGGTCTGGCCGATGCATTGTTGATGAAGGGCCTGCGCTATGGCTCGGACGAGGCGGCGCGTCAGACCGAGCGCTGGCTGCACGCGATCGCCCGCGCCGCGTATCTGGCGTCGGTGGACTTGGCGAAGGAAAAAGGGGCGTTCCCCTTGTTCGATGCCGAGAAATTCCTGGCCAGCGGCACGATGCAGCAAATGGACGAGGATGTGCGCGATGCGATCCGTGAACATGGCATCCGCAATGCATTGCTGACCTCGATTGCGCCCACAGGGACGATTTCCCTTTACGCTGGGAACGTGTCATCGGGAATCGAGCCGGTCTTTGCTTATGCCTATACGCGCAAAGTTCTGCAGAAAGACGGCTCGCGCACCGAGGAAGAGGTGGTGGACTATGCCGTGCAGATGTGGCGTGACAAGTTCGGGGACGCGGAATTGCCCGACTATTTCGTCAATGCGCAGACGCTACCACCGTCCGATCACGTCAAGATGCAGGCCGCGGCGCAGAAATGGATCGACAGTTCGATTTCCAAGACGATCAACTGCCCCGAGGACATCAGCTTTGACGCGTTCAAGGATGTTTACATGCAGGCGTGGGATCAGGGGTGCAAAGGCTGCACCACCTATCGACCGAATGACGTGACCGGGTCGGTGCTGACCGTTTCGGAAAGTGCCGACACTGCGCCGGGCGAAAGCGCCGCTGCGCCGCATGAGGTCGATGGAGGCGAAGTCGTGTACATGTCCGAGCCTTTGGATCGTCCGCAGGCGTTGGAGGGGTCGACCTATAAACTGAAGTGGCCCGATAGCGAGCACGCGATCTATCTGACCATCAATGACATTGTCATCGGCGGTCGGCGTCGCCCGTTCGAGGTGTTCATCAACTCGAAGAACATGGAACACTACGCTTGGACGCTGGCGCTAACCCGGATGATCTCGGCTGTGTTCCGGCGGGGCGGGGATGTGTCCTTTGTGGTCGAAGAGTTGAAGGCTGTGTTTGACCCGCGCGGCGGAGCCTGGGTTCAGGGCAAATACATCCCGTCGATCCTGGCCGCGATTGGTGGCGTGATCGAGCAGCACCTGATCAATATCGGCTTTCTTGAAGGGGAAGGCATGGGGCTGAAATCCGACCCTCAGGCGCAGGTGGTCAATATGGATGCGCCACGCGGCAAAGCCTGCCCGTCCTGTGGTCAATTCGATATGGTGATGATCGAAGGTTGCATGACCTGCCGCAGTTGTGGGCATTCCAAGTGTGGCTGAGTTAGAAATCCTAAATCAACAAAAGTTGATCGATTCTGGCGGGAAAATACCCCGCCAGAAGTCAATAGTTGAATCTCAAAGGCCACAATTTCGTTAACATTACATTAACGTCTCTTTTCCGCCTTAATTTACGTTGATAAGGGTAGCCCAGTACGCAGTGATGGGTTTAAGGGTACAGGCGGTAATATGAGAACCGGACAAAGCGGTCGTATAGCCATTTTTTGGAGGCAAACGGAAATCGATGGACTTGAGGCAGCGCCCTTGTCCTTTTTGAGCGTCGGAGCTGCCTGGTCGTGGCGCGGACAGGCACGATTTTTGAAGAATTCCTCTGTGCAGATGCTGGAAGGAGCCGAAGACATTGGTTCCGACTTAGCGACGCTGAGCCATTGCGTGCATGTTCAAAACCTTTCAGAGGAAGCGAGTGGCCTGCTTGTGTTGACCAACGGTGCGCAAACTTTCACAGCGGCGTTGTTCCCAGTTGCTGGCGAATCAGCCCCGATGCTGGTCTTCGAAGGGGATTGCCCAGAGCGGGATCAGGATTTCTGGATTAGTGAATTCGCCGAATCTGCGGGCCAAGGGAACGAAGCAACCGGGATGGATGAGACTGTCATAGCGTTCCCATCCCGATCCACTCCGGTCCTGGATGATCAAGATCAGCAGAGGGCGGTTTCTGTCGGACGCAGAGCTGACTGATCCGCAGGTAAACCTCGAATTCAATGGAAATTCCAATGTAGCATGGCATGGTGTGTTGACTCTGCCGGTTTCGCGGATATAAGCGCGGCTTCATTGGTGTTGGTGGCCCCCGCAAGGGGATGCCTGTCATGGGGGAAACCTCAAGAGGACAACGCCCTTCATAGTGGTCCGTCTGGACCTCGACCTTAAGAAGGAGATCAGCCGTGACCAAACGCACGTCTGCCAAGCACAAAATCGACCGCCGGATGGGCGAAAACATCTGGGGTCGTCCGAAATCCCCGGTCAACCGCCGCGAATACGGCCCCGGCCAGCACGGTCAGCGCCGCAAGGGTAAACTGTCGGACTTCGGTCTGCAGCTGCGCGCCAAGCAGAAGCTGAAAGGCTACTATGGCGACCTGACCGAGAAACAGTTCCGCCGCATCTACGCAGAAGCCGTCCGTGTGAACGGTGATACTGGTGAAAACCTGATCGGTCTGCTGGAGCGCCGTCTGGACGCTGTTGTTTACCGCGCCAAGTTCGTGCCGACCGTGTTTGCTGCACGTCAGTTCGTGAACCACGGACACGTCAAAGTGAACGGCAAGCGGGTCAACATCCCCAGCTACCGCGTCAAAGAAGGCGACGTAATCGAAGTGCGTGACAAGTCCAAGCAACTGACTGTTGTTCTGGAGGCTGTTGCTTTGGCCGAGCGTGATGTGCCTGACTACATCGACGCAGACCACTCGAAAATGACCGCGACTTTCGTGCGCGCACCGGGTCTGGGCGATGTGCCGTACCCGGTCATGATGGAGCCGAACCTGGTCGTCGAATTCTACGCGAAGAACTAATCTTCGCCGAGACGCAAAATTTAAAGGGCCGCGCTTTCAGCGCGGTCTTTTTTTGTTTGTAGGGGCTCTGCCCCAGTCGATGCGCGACTCCCTCGAGGTATTTTTGGCCAGATGAAAAAGCGGATCAGATCGGCAAGGGGCGACCTTCGGCGATTGCTTCCATCGCGAAATACGAGGTCACGCTGTCCAGCTCGACTTTTTCGATCAGGCGCTGATAGACCTTGTCATATGACGCCATGTCCTCGGTCACGACCTTCAATTGATAGTCATAGTCGCCACCAATCCGGTGGAAATCCACCACTTCGGGGATGGTCAGTACGTGGCTGCGAAATGCTTGCAACCAGTCGGCCGAGTGATGCCGGGTGCGCAGCATAACAAAAACCACAAGGCTTAGCCCCAACTTCTCGCGGGCAATCCGTGCAGTTGAGCCGGTGATCACGCCATCCTCATTCAGTGCCTTCAACCGCCGCCAACAGGCGTTCTGCGACAGCCCGACCCGATCGGCCAGTTCGCGTTGGGACAAGGTCGCGTCTGTTTGCAGCTCACGCAGGATGCGTTTATCAATTTGATCTATTTTTTCCGCCATTCCTGATCATATGACACAAATTTTTAAAAATCTATCAAAAGAACGGTGAAGTTTACTCAGGCAAAAGCAATCACATTGGTAGGGCAATACGGAGACTATGCCATGACCCTGTCCAAATTTCGCGCAGACATCCTGTCCACCACTCGCAATTCAAGCCTGCGCGACGGGCTGATCGGAGAGAACGTTCTGATCCCGGGTCTGCATGGGGACGTGCCGCTGGTTTATGCGGATTACGTCGCTTCGGGCCGTGCGCTGCGGCAGGTTGAGGATTTTGTCACCGAACAGGTGCTGCCTTTTTATGCCAACAGCCACACCGAGGCCTCCTATTGCGGTTCATACATGACTCGGTTGCGCCGCGGGGCGCGTGCAGAGATTGCCCGCATCGTTGGCGCGAGGGGAGAAGACGCGGTGATATTCACCGGGTCCGGCGCTACTGCGGGTCTGAACCGGCTGGTCAGCTTGTTGGGTGTGGATGCAGCTGACCGGCCGGTCGTTTTGATTGGGCCGTACGAGCATCATTCGAACATTTTGCCGTGGCGTGAAAGCAAGGCACAGGTGATCGAGATTCCAGAGGCCGCAGAGGGTGGGGTTGATCTGGCGGCGCTGGAGCAGGTTCTGATCGACAATGCTGCATCGGATCTGATCATCGGGTCGTTTTCGGCTGCGTCGAATGTAACCGGAATCATTACCGACCCGGATCCGATCACCCGACTGCTCAAGGCGCATGGCGCCGTTTCGGTCTGGGATTACGCAGGCGGTGGTCCTTATCTGCCGATGGACATGGGGCCAGAGGATGCGCGCAAGGATGCTATCGTTGTGTCTCCGCATAAGTTTCCGGGCGGGCCGGGCGCGTCGGGTGTTCTGATCGTCAATCAGACCGCCGTGCGCCGCACATGCCCCAGTTGGCCCGGTGGTGGCACGGTCAGTTTTGTTTCGCCCTGGCGGCACGACTACAGCGAGGACCTGGCCACGCGCGAAGAGGCCGGAACACCCAACGTGGTCGGAGACATCCGCGCGGCGCTGGCTTTTATCGTCAAGGATGTTGTCGGCACTGATGAGATCGCCGAAAAAGAGGCGCAGTTTAACCGTATGGCGCTGGACGGGTGGGGTGACAACCCGAACCTGACCTTGCTGGGCGTCGATAACCCGCATCGCCTGCCGATCTATTCCTTCCTTGTGCGGGATAACTCTGGCCAGCCGGTTCATCAGCAACTGTTCACCCGGATGCTTAGCGATATTTATGGCATTCAGGCGCGCGGCGGCTGTGCCTGTGCGGGGCCATATGCGCACCGTCTTCTGGGGATCGACCGCGCAACCTCGGATGAATTGCACGCGGCCCTGTCCGCGGGGGAAGAGATGAAGAAACCCGGCTGGGTGCGGCTGAACTTCTCGTATTTGATGAGCGAAGAGACCGTTCAGTTCATCATCGACAGTGTTAATGACCTGTCCCACCGGACCGAAGAGTTCGTACCATTCTACAACGCTGACCCGGCAACGGCCCGCTTCAAAGCGGCGTGACGGAATTGCCGCTTTTCTCAACGCGTTGAGACGGGTATGAGAGGCTCCAATTAACGGAGCCTCTTATGACCAAGATCACCCCTCAACCCGGCATTATGGACATCGCGCTGTATCAGGGCGGCCAGTCGCATGTGGCCGGGGTCGAGCATGTGATCAAGCTCAGCTCTAACGAAAACCCGTTCGGGCCCAGCCCCAAGGCGATTGAGGCGGTGCGCGACAGTGCCGTGACCTTGCATCGTTATCCCAGCACCGACCACGCTAGCCTGCGTGCCGCGATCGGGGAACGTCACGCGCTGGACCCCGCGCGGATCATCTGCGGTGTGGGCAGTGACGAGGTGCTGCAATTCGTGGCGCAAGCCTATGCCGGGCCGGGGGATGAGGTCATTTACACCGAGCACGGGTTTTCCATGTACCCGATTATCGCCCGCATGGCCGGGGCAACGCCGGTCATGGTGGCGGAACGGGATCGTCACGTGGACGTGGACAACATCCTTGCCGCGGTTACCGAGCAAACGCGCATCGTGTTTGTCACCAATCCGGGCAATCCGACCTCGACTATGATCGGCGAGGCGGACCTTGTGCGGTTGGCCGAAGCTTTGCCGCAAAGCTGTCTGATGGTCATTGACGGAGCCTATGCAGAATTCGTCGATGGGTTCGATGGTGGTGCGTCTTTAGTGGATCGGTTCGAAAACGTCATCATGACACGTACGTTTTCCAAGATCTACGGGCTGGGCGGGATGCGGGTCGGTTGGGGCTTTGCCGCGCAATCGATCATCGACGTGCTGAATCGTGTGCGCCAGCCGTTCAACCTGTCTCTGACCGCGTTGGCTGCGGCCGAAGCGGCGGTGAAAGACGACGACTACCTGACCTTCTGTCACGGCGAAAACGCCCGGCTGCGCGTTTGGCTTTCGGAAGAACTTGCCAAGATTGGCGTGCCTACAGACCCGTCTTGCACCAATTTCATACTGGCCCGTTTCACCGATCAGGCCGAGGCCGAGGCATGTGACGATTACCTCAAGACGCAGGGTTTGATCGTGCGCCGTGTGGCGGGTTACAACCTGCCCAACGCCTTGCGGATTACCGTGGGCGATGAAGAGGCATGCCGCCGTGTCGTTGCGGCCATCACCGCATTCAAAGGGGGCGCCGCATGAGCCAGGTATACGACCGCGTCGCACTGATCGGGCTGGGCCTGATTGCGTCGTCCATGTTCTGGGCCATCAAACGCGCGGGCCTTGCGGGTGAGGTCACCGGCTATGCCCGGTCCGAGGCCACACGCGATACTGCCCGTCGGATAGGCCTGTGCGACCGCGTCTGTGACACGGTGCAAGAGGCGGTTGAGGGTGCGGATTTGGTAGTGCTTTGCGTACCCGTCGGCGCAATGGGGACGGTCGCGCAAGAAATCGCACCGCTCCTGAAACCGGGCGCGACAGTGACCGATGTGGGCTCGGTCAAGCGGCACGTGATAGAGGCGGTCTCGCCCCATATTCCCGAAGGAGTGCATTTCATCCCGGCGCACCCGCTGGCAGGGACCGAGCATTCCGGCCCCGAATCCGGGTTTGCCGAACTGTTCGATAATCGCTGGAGCCTGCTGGTGCCGGTTGAAGGTTCGGACCCGGACGCCATCGCCCGTTTGCGTGCGCTTTGGGAAGGAATGGGCGCGAATGTGGATGAGATGGACGCGGACCACCACGATCTGGTTCTGGCCGTGACCTCACATGCGCCGCACCTGATTGCCTATACGATGGTGGGGGTTGCAGACGATCTGCGCCGCGTCACCGATAGCGAGGTCATCAAGTATTCGGCCGCTGGTTTTCGGGACTTCACCCGCATCGCGGCGTCGGACCCGACCATGTGGCGCGATGTGTTCCTGACCAACAAGGACGCGACCCTGGAAATCCTCGGGCGCTTTACCGAGGAGCTTTTTGCGCTGCAACGTGCTATTCGCACCGGCGATGGCGAACATCTGTTTGACTATTTCACTCGTACCCGCGCGATCCGGCGTGGGATTATCGATGCGGGGCAGGATACGGATGCGCCTGATTTCGGACGGGGGAAGGCGAACCCATGAAACGCGGCTGGAGGTTCCTTGCGATTGGATATTTGGCGGTCTGCGCCACAGTGTCCAACGCGGCGCCTCCTGAACAGTCGCTGGTTCCGGTTGCGCGGCCTTCGGCGACCCCGGTGTTTGCCTTTGCCAGCCCTCTACCCAGCGCAAAGACCCGTCCTGCATTACGCCCTAAGTCTCCGCAATTATTGGCCGTGGCGGCACGCCCCTCGGAATTGCCGTTGCTGGGGCCGGATACCTCGTTGATGCCGTATCTGCGACCCAAGGAATTGGAACAGGAGGCGTTGTTCAAGAAACGCAAACTGCGCAAAACTTCGGTCTGTGGGGATATCGCTATTCAGGGCAAGCCTGTCGGAAATGTGCCCGGTCGTATCAAGGCCTGCGGCATCAAGGATGCTGTGCAAATCACCTCGGTTTCAGGTGTGGTGCTCAGCCGCCCGTCGACGATGGATTGTGGGACGGCTATAGCATTGAACAAATGGGTCGACAAAACGGTTAAACCCACCTTTAAGCGGCGCGGTCCGGTGGCCGAGCTTCAGATTGCTGCCCATTACGCCTGTCGGACCCGAAACAATCAAAAAGGGGCCAGAATTTCGGAGCATGGCAAAGGCCGGGCAATCGACATTTCTGGTTTTAAGATGGCAGACGGAGAGGTCGTGACCGTTCTGAACGGCTGGCGCAAGAACCCGTCAAAACGTCAGTTGACCAAAGTCTGGCGCGGGGCGTGCGGTCCGTTTGGCACGGTTCTGGGGCCGAATGCGGACCGGTACCACCGCGATCATTTCCACCTGGATACGGCACGTCACCGTCGTGGGCCGTATTGCCGTTAACGCAGGATCAGACGCGGCGCGGGGCCTAAAGGGATAGGGCCCAAGGCGACAAACCCATCGCGGAAATTCAGCTGCACGTCCAACGCATTGGGGTTGCCACCAAGCCCTGCCAGAAAATTCAGTGTCGTGGTCACAGGGTCCACCGCCTGATCGGGCAGGGCGCCCGCTGCATTGGCCATGGCGATCATGTCGCGCCAGTTTTCGGCCCGGATCGCGATTTCTCCGGTGGGAATGCCCTGCGGGTCTACGTCCAGCTCTCCGGTTGCGAACAGGCGCAGCGCGCCCCATTTCATTTCTGCCAGGCGCAAGTCCAGCTTAACCGGTTGCGGTCTGCTTTGTTCCAGCGCGGATCGATCCCATGCCTTGTCGAAAGTGGCCGTCAGGTCCAGCTCCAGCGTTTCAAACGCTTGCGGCAGGGTAGTGGCCGAACGCATCAGTTCGCGCAGGTCATCGCCGGGGGTGAAGCCGTCTGCCTGCGCGCTGATCACATATGCCTCGGGGGTGGCGGTCTGTTCCATCACAAGGGCCAATGTGTTGCCCCCGGCCAAAGCCTCGGAATCATCGGTGATCGACCACGGCCCGGCAGTCAGAGCCATCTTTTCCAACATAAGCGCCACGCCGGGTTGCAGTTCCAGTTCGGCCTGCAGGTCGGTGGCCTGAATGGTTGCGGTCTGGTCGAAATAGGACAGGCGCTGCGGTGTGCCGGCAAAACGCAGCACTTGTCTACCAGGCCAGATTGCCGGGCTTTGGAATTCGATCCAGTCCGCGCTCCAGGCGGTGCCATTGACCGGATCGGCCAGCGCCGGGTTATTCAGGCGCGTCATGTGGTTCAGTGGATACCCGGCAGTTTCAACGTCTGAAAAATCAGCCTGCCAGCCCTGTTCCTGCTGTTTGTCAAACCATGTGGTGATCGCGTTGCGCAGGCCGAAGCCGGCGACGAACCAATAGACGCTCCAGATTACAGCGATGAAAATGATTACCCGTATCAGACCGCGCATGGCAGTTCGCCCTTTTTCCCACCTCGGAATTGATGTTTATAGACGCAAACGGGCAAGGACCAGTGCTATGACGATGTGGGTTTTCGGATATGGATCGCTGCTGTGGAATCCGGGTTTTCCGGTGGCCCGCAGCGAACGCGCCACACTGAACGGTTATGCGCGGTCCTTTTGCATGAGCTCGATCCACCATCGCGGTACTGAAGACCATCCTGGTCTGGTTCTGGCGCTGGACGAACAGGCCGACGCCAATTGCAAGGGGCTGGCTCTGGCGGTTGAGGCAGGACACGAAGACCGCACCCTGCATGAATTGCGCGAGCGCGAGCTGATCTCGTCGGCCTATGTCGAGAAAATGCTGGACCTGCACCTGGACAGCGGCGAGGTTGTGAATGCCGTGACTTACGTGATCGACGCCCATCATGTGCAGTATTGCGGCGGTATCCCTCTGGAAGAGCAGGCCCAGATAATCGCCCATGCGGTCGGCGGGCGGGGGCCAAACACCGAATACCTCTATAACACCGCCGAACATTTGGCCGAGATCGACCTGCGCGACCCCGATCTTGAGTGGTTGGCGCAACGTGTGCGTGATATCACCGCATAAACCCTTGGCGTCACCGGTATAAGTTCGCTAGATTCAGCGTAGAGCAGGCAAAAACCGGGAACCACGCGCATGGCGCAGGCACATCAGGGCGCGAGACCTCATTTCTCGCATCCCATTCGACAGATTGTGATGATGTTGGTCGCAATAGGTCTGGCCGGGTTGGGCGTCTTTATGGCCTTGCCCTATGTGATGCCGGTGATTGAGGCCAACCCATACCTGAACGGCTTTATTATCTTGGTGTTCATCATCGGTGTTTTCGCCTGTTTTTTTCAGGTGACCCAACTGATCGGCTCTGTCCGATGGATCGAGGCGTTTGTGGGCGGTGTTGTGCGCGAAGATGCCCGCACACCGCAATTGCTGGCACCGTTGGCATCCCTGCTGCGCGAACGGGGCGCGCGGTCTCAGATCAGCTCAACCTCGACACGGTCCATTCTGGATTCAGTCGCAGAACGGGTCGAGGAAGAACGTGAGATCACCCGTTATATCACCAACGTCCTGATCTATCTGGGTCTTTTGGGTACGTTCTTCGGGCTGGCCACCACGGTTCCCGCCATCGTGGACACAATCCGCAGCCTTAACCCGCAGGAAGGTGAAGAGGGGCTGGCCGTGTTCAATCGCCTTATGGTCGGGCTGGAATCGCAGCTGCAGGGCATGGGCGTGGCTTTCGGGTCTTCGTTGTTGGGTCTGGCTGGCTCGCTGATCGTTGGTCTGCTGGAATTGTTTGCGGGCCATGGACAGAACCGGTTCTACCGCGAGCTTGAGGAATGGTTATCCTCGATCACCCGCGTTGGCTTCGGGGCCAGCGATGAAGGTGGCGCTGAACTGGCGGTTCTGACGCCAGTATTGGATGCCATGTCCGAACAGATGAACGCGCTGCAGGATCTGTTTTCAGCGCAAGAGGCTGATCGCGCTGCGGTGTCGTCCAAACTGGGCCAATTGGCGGATTCGATCGGCGAAATGAACGTGCGACAGTCCGATACCGAGGGCGTGACAGCTGCCTTGGAACGGGTTGCGCTTGGGCAGGACGCCCTGCTGGATCACATGCGCGAACAGGGCGCTGGAGACGGGATAGATGCCGAAAGCCGTATGCGCCTGCGTTCGATGGATGTACAGTTGCTGCGCATCCTCGAAGAAATCTCGGCTGGCCGTCAGGAAAGCATGAGCGAGTTGCGCAAGGATATCGAATTGCTGGTCAAAGCCCTGACCTTACCCCGAGGCGCCGTGCGTACTGCTCCGGAAGGAGAGTAATCCATGGCCCTGTCCCGACGCACCGGTCAACGGTTTCAAGGTTCGGTCTGGCCCGGTTTCGTGGATGCGATCACCGGACTTTTGATGGTGCTGACATTTGTGCTGACGATCTTCATGGTCGTGCAGTTTGTGCTGCGTGAGACTATTTCCGGGCAAGAGGACGAACTGACCGCCTTGTCGGATGAGGTTGCGGCGCTGACCGGAGCGTTGGGGCTGGAAGAACGGGAAAACAGCCGGTTGCAAGCGCGGTTAGGTGTGTTGAACTCGACTCTGTCGCAGGTAGAGAACGAACTGGTGCAAGCGCAGATCCAACTGACCGATTTTGAGGCTCAGGTCGCGGCCCTACTGGTAGAGCAGGAGCGTGCACAGGGTCAAATCGCCGAGTTGGTTGATGAGCAGGGCGCGTTGAATCTGGCCTTGGCGCAAAGCCGCGCTGAGATCGATGAACAGACCGAAGCCGCGCGTCTGGCTGCAGCGCAACGCGAGGCGCTGGAAGCCTTGGTTGCTGATCTAGAACAAAGCGATGCGGCGCAGTCCACGCGGATTTCTGAGCTAGAAGAACAACTGAGCACCGAAGAGGCTGCCAAGCTGGCTGAGGCCGCCGCCGCCGAAAATCTGCGCAACCGATTGCTGAACGCGGATGCTGAACTGACGGCCATGACCTTGGCGCTGGAAGCGCAGCGGAAAGAGGCTGAAGAGACCTTGACACTGTTGGCCGCTGCACAGGCTGCAAAAGCCGAATTGGAACGGCAGTTTGGGGCCTTGAACGCAGAAGATCTGCAAGCTCGGCTTGAGGCAGCCTTGGCAGCCCGGACCGAGGCTCAGGCTGAAGCGCAGGAACAACGCACATTGGCCGACGAACGCGCGGCCTTGCTGGCCGTTGCGCGTGATACGCTGTCGAATGAGCAGGCGATTTCGGAAAAAGCGCAGCGCGAAACGGCATTGCTCAATCAGCAAATGGCGGCACTGCGCGAACAATTGGGTGGGTTGCAGGCGTTGCTGGACGATTATCAGGAGCGCAATGCGGCCGCTGATATCCGTATCCAGACGCTGGGTCAGGACCTGAATGCAGCGTTGGCGCGGGCCGCGTCGGAAGAACGTCGCCGCCGACTGCTGGAAGAGGCCGAGCGCGTTCGCCTAGAGGCCGAGGCCGAAGAACTGGCAGCACAGGCCGAGGACCTGCAGCGTTACCGTTCTGAATTCTTCGGTCGTTTGCGCGATGTCCTGGGCGATGAAGAAGGCGTGCGGATCGAAGGAGACAGGTTCGTTTTCTCATCCGAGGTGCTGTTCGACACAGGATCAGCTACGCTGTCGCCGATCGGGCGGCAAGAGGTCGCCAAGGTGGCCAATATCCTGCGCAGTGTAGCGGCAGAAATTCCCGAGGGTCTGAACTGGGTCATTCGTGTCGATGGCCACACGGACAACGTACCTCTGGCCGGGACGGGCCGGTATCGCGACAATTGGGAACTCAGCCAGGGCCGGGCGCTTTCGGTGGTGCGATACATGGTCGAAGCGCTGGGTATCCCGCCGAACCGGCTGGCCGCCAACGGGTTTGGTGAGTTCCAGCCTGTCAATCCCGCCGATACCCCCGAAGCCCGCGCCCAGAACCGCAGGATCGAGTTGAAATTAACTGAGCGTTAAATCGCTACAATGGGCTTTTTCAGGCAGACGAAAGTGGCTTCGATCCGCCGCAAATTTAACTCGCGCTGGGTGAAAGGCGAGTGTGACGCCCCTATATCTGCACCATAGGTTGAGCAGGTATGGATTTGAACAAATTGGCAGTTGAATTGCAAAGCGCGGTTGATGAGGCCCTGCAAGCACCTTATCGGCGTGTGGCCCGGTTTGAGACCTTTAAAGGAACCCCGTTTTGGATGAAGCGCATTGAGCGGTCTGCGCCTCTGCTTTGGCTGGTAAAGGGAACTCCGAATATGGCGTTCGACCGGGACCGGTGTTCACATCATTTCCTGTGGCACAGCGGTGTGCCAGTCCCGGCAATTGTGACCGAAGGTACGGGCTACTTTGTGCTTGAAGATGCTGGCGCCAGTCTGACTGACATCTGCAAGTCTAACTCTTTGACCGCCGAGGATAAAGAAAAGGCATGTCATGCGGCGGGACAAGCGTTGGCACGCTTGCATTCAATCGACCTAGCCCACGGGCGCCCGGCTTTTCGGGATATGTGCTGGGACGGGCAGCGAATTCGTTTCATTGATTTCGAATATTTCGTGCAATCAAGGGCCGGGCGCATTCGCAAAGCCAGGGACGTTGGAATCGCGTTGGTGTCCGCTTTGTCTCAGAGTTTCGACGGGCTGCGTTATGCTCATGTCTTTCTGTCGGCCTATCGCGCTTTACGGCGCCGTCGATCAGAGTATTTTCACAGCCCGCATCCACAGCGCACCAAATAAACATAAAAAAACCCGCCAATGAGGGCGGGTTTCTTTCTGAATTACGATGCAATCAATCCGCGGTCAGCAGCGGTGGCTTGTCCCCCGGAATGCGCGGCTGATCGGGGCCAAAGATTTCCAGGTTCAACTCGCCCTTCTTGACCGAGACACGGACCACACCACCCTTGGCCAGCTTGCCGAACAGCAGTTCTTCGGCCAGAGGTTTCTTGATGTGTTCCTGGATCACCCGGCCCAGAGGACGCGCGCCCATCTTGTCGTCATAGCCCTTGTCGGCCAGCCATTCGGCGGCTTTGGGCGTCAGGTCGATGGTCACGTTTCGATCCAGCAATTGCGCCTCAAGCTGCAGGACGAATTTCTCAACCACTTGCAGGATGACCTCTTTCGGCAGAGGTGCGAACGAGATCACGGCGTCCAGACGGTTGCGGAATTCCGGCGTGAACATGCGTTCGATCGCAGCGGTATCCTCGCCCTCGCGGCGGTCACGGGCAAAGCCAATGGCGGCCTTGGCCTGTTCCTGCGCACCCGCGTTCGACGTCATGATCAGAACCACGTTGCGGAAATTCACCGTGCGGCCGTTGTGATCGGTCAGTTCACCGTGGTCCATCACCTGCAACAGGATGTTGAACACGTCCGGGTGGGCCTTTTCGATCTCATCCAGTAGCAGCACGCAATGCGGATGCTGATCCACGCCGTCGGTCAGCAGACCACCCTGATCGAACCCGACATAACCCGGAGGGGCACCGATCAGACGGGAGACCGCGTGTTTCTCCATATATTCCGACATGTCAAAGCGCAGCAGTTCCACGCCCAGCGTATCTGCCAACTGTTTGGCCACTTCGGTCTTACCCACACCGGTTGGACCAGCGAACAGATAGTTGCCGATGGGTTTTTCTGGTTCGCGCAGACCAGCACGGGCCAACTTGATTGCGCTGGCAAGCGCCTCGATAGCTTCGTCCTGACCAAACACCACCCGTTTCAACGAAGTTTCCAGATCTTTCAGAACCTCCGCATCGTCCTTGGTGACGTTTTTGGGCGGAATGCGCGCGATCTTGGCAACGACGGCCTCGATCTCTTTCACACCGATGGTCTTGCGGCGTTTGCTTTCTGCGACCAGATGCTGTGCGGCACCGGCCTCATCGATCACGTCGATGGCCTTATCTGGCAGTTTGCGGTCATTGATATAGCGCGCCGACAGTTCTACGGCGGTTTTGATCGCATCCGCAGTGTACTTGATCTCGTGATGCTTCTCGAAATAGGGTTTCAGACCGCGCAGGATTTTTACGCTGTCTTCAACCGAAGGTTCATTCACGTCGATCTTCTGGAACCGGCGGCTGAGCGCGCGGTCTTTTTCGAAATGTTGACGGAACTCTTTATAAGTGGTCGAGCCCATGGTGCGCAGCTTGCCGCCCTGCAGGGCAGGTTTCAGTAGGTTCGACGCATCCATCGCGCCACCCGAAGTCGCACCGGCACCGATCACGGTGTGAATCTCGTCAATAAACAGCACAGCGTCGGGGTGATCTTCCAATTCCGTCACGACTGCTTTCAGCCGTTCCTCGAAATCACCGCGATAGCGGGTGCCCGCAAGCAGCGCGCCCATATCCAGCGAATAAATGGTGGTGTTCGACAGCACATCAGGGGCTTCGCCGCCCACGATCTTGTGGGCCAGACCCTCGGCAATGGCGGTTTTGCCCACGCCCGGGTCACCCACCAGCAGCGGGTTGTTCTTGCGGCGACGGCATAGCACCTGAATGCAGCGTTCCACCTCATCGGCGCGACCGATCAGGGGGTCGACATCGCCTGCACGCGACTTGGCGTTCAGATCTATGCAATATTTCCCCAGCGCGCTTTCTTTCTGATCACCATCAGTGGTGCTGGATTGAGCCTCTTCCTCGACCTGATCCGCGCCGGAAACCGAGCGGTTTTCGCCATATGCCGGATCTTTGGCCACACCGTGTGCGATAAAATTCACCGCGTCATAGCGCGTCATGTCCTGTTCTTGCAGGAAATAGGCCGCGTTGCTTTCGCGTTCAGCAAAGATGGCGACTAGTACGTTGGCTCCGGTCACTTCGGTGCGGCCCGAACTTTGCACGTGGATCGCGGCGCGCTGAATCACGCGCTGGAAAGCGGCGGTTGGTACGGCCTCGGACCCATCAATGTCGGTGACCAGATTGGACAGGTCTTCGTCGATGAATTCGACCAAAGTGCTGCGCAATTCTTCCAGATCGACGCTGCAGGCTTTCATGACGCGGATGGCATCGGGTTCTTCCAGCAGCGCCAGCAGCAGATGTTCCAGCGTTGCAAATTCGTGTCGCCGTTCATTCGCAGCCGCAAGGGCCGCGTGGATGGCTTGTTCTAAAGTGCTCGAGAATGAAGGCACGCGGGTGCTCCTCTGTCTTGGGTCGAAAGGGGCAGGATGTGGCCCCGGTTCAACCATGTCCTCATACTAATAGAGTTTGGTTGATCGTGGCCCGGCTTCAAGGGTTTTCTTTCACTTGACAGTCACATTTCCTGTGACCGTGGCCGTGAAGAGGGCGAAATAGGCATTAGAAGCGGTCTTTTCTAGCCCTGATTTCGGCAAATACTGCAGCCGGTTCGGCGTTTTCCATGCCCAAATGGCCTTGAATCGCCGGATCTGTGGCGCGCAGGAACGGGTTTGTGGCCTTTTCCAGCGCGAGGCTGGAAGGGACCGTGGGTTTTCCGGCGGCGCGGGCGGCGTCGATATCTGTCATGCGTTGCTGCAGTGCGGCATTGTCCGGATCGACCGTAGTGGCGAAATTGGCGTTGGATTGCGTATATTCGTGACCCGAGTACACGATTGTTTCGTCAGGCAATGCGGCCAGTTTGGAAAGAGACTCCCACATCTGCGGCGCGGTCCCCTCGAAAAGGCGACCGCAGCCCAGGGCCATTAGGCTGTCAGCGGTGAAAACAGCAGAGCTTTGCGGCATGTAAAATGCAACGTGGCCGACTGTATGGCCCGACACATCCAAAACCTGCACCGGTTCGCCGCCAATCTCGAACGAGTCGCCCTCGGCCACTTGTTGGTTCAGCGGGGGCAGGCGGTGGACGTCGGCAGCGGCACCGAAGACCGTAGGGGAGTGTTTTTCCAGAATACCGGTCAGCCCGTCGATGTGATCCCAATGATGATGGGTCAGCAACACGTGACTTAGTGTCCAGCCGCGGGCGTCCAGTTCTGCCAGAATCGGTCCGGCTTCGGGGGCGTCAATCAGGGCGGTCTGGCCACTGGTGGCGTCATGCGCCAGAAAAGCATAATTATCGCTGAGACAGGGGATGGTTACGATCTCAAGAGGCATGGCCTTTTGCCCTTTCGTTGCTAGACTGCGCCCAGCTAAGCCGATTGACCGGGTGTCCGCAATGCATCTTGATGTGCAGGATTTGAGGAATTTCTACTACCGCAGCACATTGGGCCGTGCCGCGCAGGCCGCTATTCGTGGACGGCTGACGCAGCTGTGGCCCGAGGCCAAAGGTCAGACCGTAGTAGGCTTTGGTTTCGCGGTGCCACTTTTGCGGCCATATCTGGCAGAAGCGCGTCGTGTCATCGGCTTGATGCCAGGGCCGCAGGGGGTCATGCCCTGGCCTGCCGGGATGCCCAATGTCTCTGTGCTGACCGAAGAAACACTCTGGCCCATTGAAACCGGGCACGTGGACAAATTGGTCGTGATGCACGGGTTGGAGACCTCAGGTCAGCCCAGCGAATTGCTGAACGAATGCTGGCGGGTTCTCGGACCAGGAGGGCGCGCGATTTTCATTGTGCCGAACCGGGCCGGGCTGTGGTCGCGATCAGATCGAACGCCCTTTGGATTCGGGCGCCCGTATTCGGCGTCGCAGTTGGAAAGCCAGCTCAAGGCGCATCACTTCATTCCCGAAGGCCACTGCTCGGCCCTGTATATGCCGCCTTCGTTTCGCCGGTTCTGGTTGAAATCGGGCAGTCTGATCGAAAAAACCGGTCAGCGCATGCCAACGGTGATGGCCGGGGGAGTGCTGATGGTAGAGGTCACCAAGCACATCCGTCCCCCCAGCGGCACCGTCACAAAAGATACCGAACGTCGCCCGATCAAGGCGCTAGATGGACTGTTGAAGCCAGCATAATTCTTGTGTCGATTTGGGACGTTTCAAAGCCCGAATTTGCGGGAAATAGGTCACAGGAATCGCAAAAACCTACACTTTCGTAACATTTTTCCTGCCTTCCAGCCGGATAAAAGGGTCGCACCCTTCGTAAGTAATTGAAACAAAACATTTTGTGGATAAAGTGCTTGCCGTGATAATATATTGCTAGCTTGGTTCGGCTCTGCTACATCCCCGGTGATTTTGATCCCCGGCCGTCTGGGCGGGGTTTCCTCACGCCCCCGTGGTAGCGGCCGCTACTCAAAATCGGGGCCTCAAATATCGGAAGGGTGGACGTGTCCGAACCAGCTTCGATTTCCACTGGCATTGCTGAACGCTATGCCACCGCGATCTTTGAGATCGCCAAAGAGAATAATGACCTTGCAGGTCTGGAAACCGGCATCAACGATTTGGCAGCAGCTTTGGGCGAAAGCGCCGACTTGCGCGACCTGATTGCATCGCCGCTGGTATCCCGCGCCGAACAGGAAGCAGCGATTACCGCGATTGCCGACAAGATGGGTCTGCATACCATCCTGCGCAACACGCTGGGTCTGATGGCCGAAAAGCGCCGCCTGTTTGTTATTCCGCAACTGGTGCAGGTACTGCGCGACATGCTGGCAGACGAACGCGGCGAAGTGACCGCCGATGTCGCCTCGGCCAAGGCGTTGACCAAGACGCAACTGGATAAACTGTCCAAGACGCTGTCCGAGCGTGTGGGCAAGACCGTGACAATCAATGCGACCGTTGATGAAAGCCTCATCGGCGGTCTTGTCGTTAAAGTGGGCTCGAAAATGATCGATAGCTCGATCCGTTCGAAGCTGAACTCCCTACAGAATGCAATGAAAGAGGTCGGATAAATGGGAATCCAAGCTGCAGAGATTTCTGCAATCCTGAAGGACCAGATCAAGAATTTTGGTCAGGAAGCCGAAGTGGCCGAGATTGGCCGCGTGCTGAGCGTCGGTGACGGGATTGCCCGTGTATACGGCCTGGACAACGTACAAGCCGGTGAGATGGTCGAATTCCCCGGTGGCATCATGGGCATGGCGCTGAACCTGGAAAGCGACAACGTCGGTGTCGTTATCTTCGGTTCCGACCGTGACATTAAAGAAGGTGACACCGTCAAGCGCACCAACTCGATCGTGGACGTTCCGATCGGTGACGAGCTGCTGGGCCGTGTTGTTGACGGTCTAGGCAACCCGCTGGACGGCAAAGGTCCGATCAACGCAACCAAGCGTGGCGTTGCAGACGTTAAGGCACCAGGCATCATCCCGCGTAAGTCGGTTCACGAGCCGATGGCAACCGGCCTGAAATCGGTTGACGCGATGATCCCGATTGGCCGTGGCCAGCGTGAGCTGATCATTGGTGACCGTCAGACCGGTAAAACTGCCGTTGCTCTGGACGCGATCCTGAACCAGAAAGTGTACAATGACGCAGCAGGCGACGACGAGTCGAAGAAACTGTACTGCGTTTACGTTGCCATCGGTCAAAAGCGTTCGACCGTTGCGCAGCTGGTGAAGAAGCTGGAAGAATCCGGTGCGATTGAATACTCGATCGTTGTGGCCGCAACCGCGTCCGACCCGGCACCGATGCAGTTCCTGGCACCCTACGCTGCAACCGCGATGGCCGAATACTTCCGAGACAATGGCCGTCACGCGCTGATCATCTATGATGACTTGTCTAAGCAGGCTGTGTCCTATCGTCAGATGTCGCTGCTGCTGCGCCGCCCGCCCGGACGTGAAGCCTATCCTGGCGACGTTTTCTACCTCCACTCGCGCCTGCTGGAGCGTTCGGCGAAGCTGAACGAGGATTTCGGTGCGGGCTCGCTGACTGCTCTGCCGGTCATCGAAACTCAGGGTGGTGACGTTTCGGCGTTTATTCCGACCAACGTGATTTCGATCACCGACGGCCAGATCTTCCTGGAAACCGAACTGTTCTACCAGGGCATCCGTCCTGCTGTGAACACCGGTCTGTCGGTTTCGCGTGTGGGCTCTTCGGCTCAGACCAACTCGATGAAGTCGGTTGCCGGTCCGGTTAAACTGGAACTGGCTCAGTACCGTGAAATGGCTGCGTTTGCTCAGTTTGGTTCCGACCTGGACGCCGCGACCCAGCAGCTGCTGAACCGTGGTGCGCGTCTGACCGAGCTTATGAAACAGCCGCAGTACTCGCCGCTGACCAATGCTGAAATCGTCTGCGTCATCTTCGCCGGTACCAACGGTTACCTCGACAAGATCGACGTGTCCGATGTTGGCCGTTACGAAGCTGGCCTGCTGGCGCACCTGCGTGGCAAGCACGCGGATCTGCTTCAGTGGATCACGGACGAAGATCCCAAGATCAAGGGTGACGCTTCCGATAAGATCAAGGCTGCGCTGGACGAATACGCCGCAACCTTCGCTTAAGGGAGAGGCGGGCATATGCCAAATCTTAAGGACCTTAAAAACAGGATCGAGTCGGTCAAATCGACCCGCAAGATCACCAAGGCCATGCAGATGGTCGCGGCTGCAAAACTGCGCCGCGCCCAGGAATCTGCCGAAGCCTCGCGCCCCTATGCCGAACGGTTCAATGCCGTGATGGCGGGGCTGGCGGCGTCGGTCGGGGGCAGCGACAGCGCCCCTAAGCTGCTCCGTGGTACGGGCAGTGATGATGTCCATCTGCTGGTTGTCATGACAGCTGAACGCGGCCTGTGCGGCGGCTTCAACTCGAACATCGCCAAGCTGGCCCGTCAAAAAGCGGACGAGCTGCGCGCCAAAGGCAAGACGATCAAAGTTCTGACCGTCGGCAAAAAAGGCCGCGACGCGCTGAAGCGTGATTTTGGCGATCTGTTCGTTGGACATATCGACCTGAGCGAGGTCAAGCGTCTGGGTTACACCAACGCGCAAGACATCGCGAAGGACGTCCTGTCGCGCTTTGACGGGGGTGAGTTCGACGTTGCCACGATCTTCTATTCGAAGTTCGTCAACGTTGTGACCCAAATCCCGACGGCACAGCAGGTCATCCCCGCCTCGTTCGAGGAAACCGAGGGTGACGATAGCGGTGCTGTTTTCGACTACGAGCCCAGCGAAGAGGCCATCTTGGCCGACCTGCTGCCCAAGGGGGTTGCAACCGCGATCTTCTCGGCCCTGCTCGAAAACGGAGCGTCTGAACAGGGTGCACGGATGTCCGCAATGGACAACGCGACACGCAACGCGGGTGAAATGATCGACAAGCTGACGATCCAGTTCAACCGCTCGCGTCAGGCCGTGATCACCAACGAGCTGATTGAAATTATTTCCGGCGCCGAAGCGCTGTAAGAAAACCGGAGACAACAATATGGCGAATGCAAAAGGCAAAGTCACACAGATCATCGGGGCCGTCGTCGACGTGCACTTCGAAGATCAGCTGCCTGAAATTCTGAACGCGCTGGAAACCGAAAACAACGGCAAGCGTCTGGTACTGGAAGTTGCCCAGCACCTGGGTGAAAACACTGTCCGCACCATCGCGATGGACGCGACCGAAGGTCTGGTTCGTGGCGCGGAAGTCACCGACATGGGCGCGCCGATCTCGGTTCCGGTTGGTAACGCCACCCTGGGCCGCATCCTGAACGTCGTTGGCGATCCCATCGACGAGAAGGGCCCTGTTGAGGCAACCGAATCCCGCGCCATCCACCAGCCTGCACCGACCTTCGCAGAACAGTCGACCGAGTCGGAAGTTCTGGTCACCGGCATCAAGGTTGTGGACCTGCTGGCCCCTTACGCCAAAGGCGGTAAGATCGGCCTGTTCGGCGGCGCCGGCGTTGGTAAAACCGTTCTGATCATGGAACTGATCAACAACATCGCAAAAGTGCACTCGGGCTTCTCGGTGTTCGCGGGTGTTGGTGAACGGACCCGTGAAGGGAACGACCTGTACCACGAGATGATCGAATCGAATGTTATCAAGCCGGACAACCTGTCAGAATCGCAGGTGGCCCTGGTTTACGGTCAGATGAACGAACCTCCCGGAGCGCGTGCGCGTGTTGCTCTGACCGGCCTGACCCTGGCCGAGCAGTTCCGCGACCAGTCCGGTACCGACGTTCTGTTCTTCGTCGACAACATTTTCCGCTTTACGCAGGCGGGTTCCGAGGTTTCGGCTCTGCTGGGTCGTATTCCTTCGGCCGTGGGCTACCAGCCGACACTGGCCACTGACATGGGTGCCCTGCAGGAACGCATCACCTCGACCAAGTCGGGCTCGATCACCTCGGTGCAGGCGATCTACGTGCCTGCGGACGACCTTACCGACCCTGCGCCGGCAACCTCGTTCGCTCACTTGGATGCGACTACCGTTCTTAACCGTGCGATCTCGGAAAAGGGTATCTACCCCGCGGTTGACCCGCTCGACTCGACTTCGCGTCTGCTCGACCCGGCCATCGTTGGCGAAGAGCATTATCAGGTTGCGACCGATGTTCAGCAGATCTTACAGCGCTACAAGTCGCTGCAGGACATCATCGCCATCCTTGGCATGGACGAGCTGTCGGAAGAGGACAAACTGACCGTGGCCCGTGCCCGTAAGATCGAACGCTTCATGTCGCAGCCGTTCGACGTGGCGCAGGTCTTCACCGGTAGCCCTGGCGTTCAGGTTCCTCTGGATGTCACCATCGCGTCGTTCAAGGCCGTTGTGGCCGGCGAATACGATCACCTGCCCGAAGCGGCCTTCCTGATGGTTGGCGGCATCGACGAAGTGATCGCCAAAGCGGAAAAGATGGCCGCAGAAGCCGCCTAAGGAGTATCCCTGATGGCAAACACGATGCAATTCGACCTCGTCAGCCCCGAGCGGAGCCTTGCTTCGCTCAGCGCGACGGCGGTCCAGATTCCCGGCGCGGACGGGGACATGACGGCAATGCCCGACCATGCCCCCACCATCACCACGCTGCGCCCGGGCATCCTGAAGGTCGAAGCACCTGAAGGGTCCAGCGAATACCTGGTCACCGGTGGGTTTGCTCAGATCAATGGCGATGGCCTGTCGGTTCTGGCCGAAAAGGCGATCCCGGTTGCCGAAGTGACACGCTCACACCTGGACGATCTGATCGCCGAGGCACGCGCGTCGCACGAGGCAGCGAAGGAAGGCGATGATCAGACAATCGTCGACGACGCCGCCAAACTGCTGGCCGACATGGAAGCCCTTGGAACGCATATGAGCCTGTAAGGCTCTGGCAATTCTTGTGATTTAGAACGGCCCTGCCTGCGCGGGGCCGTTTTTTTGTCGTGATTTTGCTGAGGCTGCAGGATAGGTGTAAGGAATAATTAAACAAAGATATCAAAATGAAGACTTTTCGAACCCACCCTATTGGTATTGACCAAGGCGAAGCAGTGCTGTTTTCCGATTTCGCTGATGGCGGCGACATGTGGACAGGCGAGGGGCCACGCGAACGGCGGTCTGCGATCCTCTTCAGTCAGTCATTTCGAACCGCACCGGTGGTTCAAATTGGGGTGTCTTTATGGGATGTGGACACGTCCTCGGCGCTACGTGCCGAGGTGACGACTGCGGACATTACACCTGAGGGCTTTGTTACCGTATTCCGAACCTGGTCGGATACGCGAATTGCCCGGATACGGGTGACATGGACGGCCATTGGTGAGGTCGCACATGAGGATGACTGGGATATCTCGTGATTGATTCAACGCCTGAGCCAGGAAGTGGTTTGAAAAACATGCTACGCGCTTTTCGGGATAATCAGTGTAGTCTGGAAAACAACCAGTTCCACTCGTAAGGATTAGCACCGCTCAGAATTATGGCGCAAATCGTTATGACGGCTCCAAGCACGCAAAAGACGGGAACACGACCCAAGGCAAAACCACGCACGAAAAGTCCGATAAATCCTATGAGCAGAGAAAGCATAGGGAGACCAATCATAATCACGCTGGCCCCGAGGGCGTACTCTCGGGCACTCTCGGTATCCATCGAGTGGGCGATTTTGCCTGTAATAAGGTAAAATGTGGCAATGGCGCCAAAGCTGAAGCCTACTATGGAACATATGGTCCGAGCCCTGTTTGACGTAATACGCTTTCGACGCCCTCCCGTTTCGGAGGCGTCCGAGATCGCCTTGTTCCGCTGTTTGTCACCAGCCAAAATGCCGCGGTACATAAGGATACAGCCAGCCACTAACGCGAACACCCCCGCAACACCCAGCCCGGCTGCGGCACCGATCCCATAGCTTTGCTTTATAACCTCGTAACTTTCGTTCGCCTGTTTTACTGCTTGTTGCCCGACACTCAAAAACAGTATGCCGACAAGGACCTTCCAGTGATTTGGTCGGAGTGATGGAGCTTTTGTTACTTTTTGCGAAAGGTCAGAGGTTGCTTGAGGGTTATTGGCGTTGATGCGTTGAATGCGGTCTTGAAAGCTTGTGTTGGACATGGGTCGAGGTCTGAAACTCTATCAGTTAGTGCTTGTAGGTTTTTTGCCAGGGCAATGTGTTGAAAATTGGTCTGACGTCAGCGCAATTGATGCGCCGAGGCCAAGAAAGGAGCCGCAACACAATTGGGTGTGAGACGTCTGAACTTTTCTACGTTTGACAACATTCGTAGCGCTAAGGCACAGGTCGCTCATAAAGTTGTTTCGCCGACATGCATTGACGTGTTCCAGACACGGTCCAACAAAGCTCTGCAAGCGGGCGTTGCCAGGATTGCGGTGGTCTGAAGTGGCGTGAAATGCTGCTCTAGGCCTCATTTCCCTCAATCATGTCCACACGGGTCGCGTGACGGCCGCCTTCAAACTCGGCGGTCAGAAAGGCATCGACGATATCCAACGCCTGACCTTCACCCACAACGCGCGCACCGATGGAGAGCATGTTTGCGTCATTGTGCTGGCGGATCATCCGGGCCGAAAACGCGTCGGAACAAACACCACAACGGATGCCGGGGACTTTGTTGGCGGCCATCATGATGCCTTGACCGGTGCCGCACAGAACGATTCCCAATTGGCAATCGCCCGAAGCCACAGCCTGTGCAGCAGCTTTGCCGTGCAGGGGGTAGTGGGTGCTTTCAGGAGTGGTAGGGCCGATGTCCACCACTTCCCAGCCATTTGCCGCAACATGGGCGGCAACAGCCTGACGCAAATCAATGGCTGCGTGGTCACTGGAGAGAACGATGCGTTTGTTGACTGTCATGGGACTTTCCACAGATAACCACGCTGATTTTCGTGGCAGGTTGGTCGCGGGCGCGGAGGCCTGCAAAGGGAAGGGCGGCCCAAAAGGACCGCCCGATCCAAACTTAGTCCATGTGGTACATAGACTCGTAGATCGGGATCAAGGTCTTGTCTTCGAATAGCGACGAAACGCTGGTACCGTTCCAGATATTCAGGATCGCCTGCGTGAAGATCGGAGACGTTGGTACGATGCGGATGTTCTTGGCTTTTGCGATCTCTGGGGTTGGCTGGATCGTGTCGGTTAGCACCAACGACTTCATTACCGAATTGGTTACGCGTTCGACTGCCGGGCCGCTCATGACGCCGTGTGTGATGTAAGAGTGCACCTCTTTCGCACCATTATCCATCAGTACCTGAGCCGCTTTGCACAACGTGCCGGCAGTGTCGCACATGTCGTCCACGATCAGGCAAATCTTGTCTTTGACATCGCCGATCACGGTCATTTCTGCCACTTCACCAGCCTTTTCGCGTCGTTTGTCAACGATCGACAAGGGAGCGCTGATGCGTTTGGCAAGTTCACGTGCACGGGCCACACCGCCCACGTCGGGCGAGACAACCATAAGTTCATCCAGGTTGTTCTTGAACTGGTGTTTTACATCCAGTGCAAAGATTGGCGAGGCATAGAGGTTGTCGACCGGCATATCGAAGAACCCCTGAATCTGCGCTGCGTGCAGGTCCATGGTAAGGATCCGCTCGATTCCTGCACCGGTCAGCATGTTGGCCACCAGCTTGGCGCTGATCGGCGTGCGGGCCTTAGTGCGGCGGTCCTGTCGAGCATAACCGAAGTAGGGGATAACAGCGGTGATCCGTTGGGCCGATGACCGGCGCAACGCGTCGGCAATGATCAGCAGCTCCATCAGATTGTCATTGGCGGGGTTCGAGGTTGGCTGGACGATGAACATGTCCTCGCCACGCACGTTTTCGAACACTTCGACGAAAATCTCGCCGTCATTGAACCGTTCAACTCTCGCATCGACCAGACCCTGATCGACGCCGCGATACAGGCTCATGCGGCGAGCTATGGATTCGGCAAGCGGAAGATTTGCGTTCCCAGCGATAAGCTTGGGTTCGTTGAGTGTCGGCATCGGCTGAGGTCCCCGGGCAGCAATGGCAAATGTGACAGATTCGTGATGTTGACACCGCTTAGCATGGCCTTACCGTCCAGCAAAGGTAACGCAGCGGAGAAAGTGCACATGGCCCGGATTGACTACTATTTTGCGACAATTTCGCCATTCACCTATTTGGCAGGTGAGCGGCTGGAGGAGGTCGCGGCCAAGCATGGCGCGACGATCAATTACAAACCGCTGGATATCATGGCGCTGTTTGGTCGTACGGGGGGAACGCCGCCAAAAGATCGCCACCCGTCGCGCAATGAATACAGGGCGCAGGAACTGCTGCGCCAATCTAAGAACCTGGGAATAGAATTCAATCTGCAACCGGCGCATTGGCCGACCAATATGGCGCCGTCGTCCTATGCGGTGATTGCAGCGATGAAGGATGGGGCAGGGGATGTAGGTAAGTTGGTCCAGTCCTTGCTGCGGGCCTGTTGGGCCGAGGAAAAAGACATCGCACAGGATGATGTGATCCGCGATTGCCTGACGCAGGCGGGCTTTGACCCAAATCTGGCAGACAGTGGCCTGCTGGTCGGTGCCGAAACCTATGCCGCCAATCTGGAAGAGGCCGTTGAACGCGGCGTCTTTGGCGCGCCGTTCTACATTACTGAGGATGGCCAGCGGTTCTGGGGGCAGGACCGTTTGGATGATCTGGACCGGCACCTGACCGAGGCCAAGGGTTGACCGGCATGCCAGTCAAAGCAGGTCGAGGAAACGGTCGATATCGTCGCTGCTGATCGACCAGTCACAGACCAGACGGCAGGCGAGCGTCTCTTCGTCACTTGCCCCGTCAAGTTCGGCCCCCCAAAGGTGGTAGATCGCCCCGGCCTCATGCAGTTGCTTGTGCCGGGCGCGGGAAAACTGGGCGAACACCATGTTGGCCTGCGGCTCGTGCAGGAAAGTCGCGCCCTTGGCGCGCAGGCCGTCGGCCAGGTGGGCACAATTGGCGTTGGCCTTACGTGCCATAGTCAACCACAGGTCATCCTGCAAATAGGCTGCCATCTGTGCGGACAGATAGCGATGTTTTGAAAACAGATGCGCACCGCGCTTGCGCCGCAGTTCAAACTCCCAGGCTTTGGATTCGTCAAAGAAGACAACTGCCTCGACCCCCATCAAACCGTTCTTGGTGCCGCCAAAGCTGACCGCATCGACGCCCGCTTTCCACGTCATTTCAGCCGGAGAACAGTTCAGCGCGACCAAAGCGTTTGTGAACCGAGCTCCATCCAGATGGACGGGCAGGTCAAACTCCTTTACTACGCCGCACAATGCCTGCAACTCCTCCAGCGAATAGACCGAGCCGCGCTCGGTCACCTGGGTGATCGAAACCGGTCCGCGTTGCGGACCATGCACACCGCGGGTTTCTTCGGCCAGAATGGAACGGCGCAGCGCTTCGGGATCCATCTTATCGCCGCCGGGTACCAACGTCAGCTTGGTGCCGCTGTAGAATTCCGGCGCGTTGCATTCATCCTCGTGGATATGGGCGACGGGCGAACAGAACACCGTCTCCCATGGCTGTGCCAACGTAGCCAGAGCCAGCGAGTTTGCCGCCGTTCCGGTGGCTACCAGATACACCGCAGCACCGGGCGCTTCAAAGATGCCGCGAATTCGATCGCGCACCTCATTCATCAGTGTGTCTGCCCCATAGGCCATCTGATAGCCCTGATTTGCTTCGTTCAAAGCGGTCATGACCTGCGGATGAACCGGCCCGGAATTGTCAGAGGCAAAATACATCAGCTGGACTCCTCGATGATATAGTCTTCCCATTCTTCGATGGGTGTTTCGAACTCGGACACCGTGCGCCCCTGAACCGAGATTCCGGCAGCGTGAACACTGTCCGGCGTACCTGATATTAATGGGTGCCAGTCGTAAAGAGGTTTCCCTTCCCACAACAGCCTGTAAGCGCACGTTTGCGGCAGCCAATAGGCGTGATCGTCGATATTGTCGGGCTTCATCACGATACATTCCGGCACGAACTGGTGGCGGATATCGTATTGGGTGCAGCGGCAGGTCTCATCATCCAGCAGACGGCAGGCGACGCAGGTCAGGGCCACCTCGCCTGTGTCTTCGTCTTCAAGCTTGTTCAGACAACACTTACCGCAGCCGTCGCAAAGCGCTTCCCACTCTTGCTCGTTCATCTTGGTTAGGGGTTTGCGTTCCCAGAACCGGGGGCTCAGGCCAGTGCGATCAATAGGATCGGCGGTCATAGCTTCGCCAGCAGTGTTCGGGCCTTGTCACAATCAGAGTTCATTTGTGCAATCAACCCGTCCAGCCCGTCGAAGGTCAATTCAGGTCGTAGATATTCAACCAGACCAATCGATAGGGTCGCACCATAAAGGTCGCCTGAAAAGTCGAGCAGGAAGGTTTCGATATTCGGCACTTCGCCCTTAAACATTGGCCGCGTCCCGACCGAGGCCGCGCCTTGATAGCTGCCTCGATGCGGGCCGTCCAACACATCGACCAGCACCGCGTAGACGCCGAATTTTGGCGGGTGCAAACCTTCGATGGACATGTTGGCGGTCGGGAAGCCCAACTCGCGGCCACGTTGTTCGCCGCCGATCACCGGACCCTCGATCCGATGCCAATGGCCCAGCATGGTTGCCGCATCGCGAGGGCGGCCTTCGGTCAGCGCTGTACGGATCGCGGTGGACGACACGATATTCTCGGACCGCTCCATCAAAGGTGCGATGGTGACGCCAAAGCCCATTTGTTGACCGAACCGAACCAGATCATCCGCCGTACCGCTGCGCCCCTTGCCGAAACAGAAATCGGCACCGACAACCACATGCGACAGGCCCAACCCATCGCAAATCACGTTCGACGCGAATTCTTCCGGAGTCAGCCCGGCAAGGGCGGAATTGAAGGGCAGTTCATACAATTTCTTGACACCCAACTTTTCCAGCCGGTGCGCACGGGCATTGCAGCGCATCAGGCGAAAAGGCGGGGCTGCGGGTGCGAAATACTCGCGTGGGTGCGGCTCAAAGGTCATCACCCCCAAGGGCGCATCCGGCGCGGCATTGCGGGCCAGTTCGATCACAGACTGGTGGCCGATGTGGACGCCGTCAAAATTCCCGATCGCCACGCTGGCGCCGCGGTCCTGAGGCTCGATGAACTGAAAATCACGGATGATGCGCATAGCATCTGCCTAACGGGACTGTGGGTCGGGTTCAAGCATCTGATTGCATTGTCAGTGTGTGGGATGATCGGCCCAAGAACGTCTGGCCCATTCCCGGTTTGTCGAGTCTGCCAGCTTGTCTGTGGCGGGCGCGATCTCGGCACCCCGCGCGGGATCGATCCCCAGCAGGTATAGTACATCGGTCAAAACGCCAATTGGATCGTTTTCAAGTTGTTCGTTATGGATGATATGTGGCGTGATCTGCTGCGCGGCGAAACAGTCACGCCAGGCCGTATCCCCTTCTTCAAGCTCAGCCATGTATCGGGCGATGGCGATCGGATCGTAAACCGGGTCGGCAGGTGGGGTGAGATGCTCCAACTCGGTCCCATCTGCGTTGCGGTGCCACAATCCGGTCTGTTCGGCTTTCACAATCGAAATAGCCTGTTCCAGCTTGTTGCGGCGATTAAGGTAAATGAAGCAGACCTCACCAAAGGTGGCTTCAGCCGGGCTAGGTTATCCCCGGCGGTCGGGTATAGAGTGCGCAATTGCTGAAGAAAGAATGCCCGACTTTTGCCTTGCAGGCGCAATCCGAAGATGTCTGTACCGGCTTTCCCCTGGTGAATGGCCTCGGCAAAGATTGCGCGCAGGGTGCTTTTTGTACCCGGAAAAGCGGTGCGATCCAGATCGTAATACGCCATCCATTCTTCTAGGGTCGGGGCATGAAAGTACGAATCCGGCTTTTCTGCGCAACCCGTGGCGGCCAGTAGCTAGCACAGCAAAGTGCTGCAGCTGCGCGGGGTCGTGCAAATTAAGTAGCTGTCAAAATTGTTTACCGAACCGGGTCTAGACCGGGCCGGTGAACGAAACAAGGCTGGTAAAGCTGTGCTTTGGATCAGTCGAACTTGCGCGACGGGGCCAGAACCATTGCTTCGCCGACCAGAACCTTTTTGCCATCTACGGCGCAGTGGCAATCCAGTTTCACCCGACGCTTGGCAAAGTCGATGTCGATCACTTTGACCTCGGCATAGACCATGTCACCGGGGCGCACGGGGGCCAGGAATTTAAGCGACTGACCCATATACACGGTGCCGTGGCCGGGCAGTTGTTCGCCGATGACGGCCGAGATCAGGCCCGCCGTCAGCATCCCATGGGCGATGCGCCCCTCAAAGATCGTGTCGCGGGCATAGTCATCATCCAGATGCACCGGATTCCGGTCGGTCGAAACCTGCGCAAACATCTCGATATCTTCGTCAGTCACCACTTTGCGCAGGTGACGGGTCATGCCCATTTCGATGTCTTCAATACAGATCGTGCCGCGCGGAAGATTATCCAACATGTCGCCCTCACTAGAATCCGTTGAGCAACAAAAGGATCAATGTTGCCCGTGTTCGGCAACTTTATTACTTCGCAAGCGCAGAAAATCAAGCCTTTTCTGCTTATCTCAGGCGACCGATTGTATAGGTGGGATTTATATTTTCCCTTGCAATGTAGTCAGTTAGCGATTCGTAGTGCGGATGATGCTCAGTTTTTGTTTCTGCAGCAGCCAATCCACCCGAGATAAACAGAGAATCAATCCCCTCACCCATGCCGCCCAGAATGTCGGTATGGGGGCCATCACCGATCACCAAAATGTCGCCATCGGGGATGTCGTGGCTCAGTTCTTGCAGCCTACGGCGGGCCAGATCATAGATCGGCGGGTGGGGTTTGCCGAAGTACAGGCTTTCGCCGCCCATCTCGGTATACAGTTTGGCCAGCGCTCCGGCACACCATTCGCGCACCTCGCCCCGGTCGACCACAATATCGGGATTGGCGCACAGCAGCTTCATGCCCTTTTGCTTGGCATAGAGGAAATCCGCGCGGTTGACGGACGGGTCCGCCATCGGATCAAACGGACCGCAACAGACGATCCCTTCGCCCTCATCCAGCGGGACCCGTTCGATGTGGATCGGGTGGTGCAGTATTTTCAGCGGCTCAAAGAACCCCGCATCGCGCTGCCATTCGCCCATGAAATAGACCTTTTCTCCGACGGCGCCCCGGAACATCGCCGACCGCGCAGAATCGCCGCTGGTGGCGATGGTGTCATAGGCATCTTCGGGGACGTTGAATTGCACCAATTGTTGGGCAACGCCCGCGCGGGGTTTCGGAGAGTTCGTCACCAGCACGACAATCCCGCCTTTCGCACGATAGGCTTTGAGGGCAGCGACGGCCTCGGGGAAGGCGGTGATGCCGTTGTGAACACAGCCCCAAAGGTCAACGAACAGTGCTTTGTAGCGGTCGGATATGTCGGACAGGGAGTGGACGATCTGAGTCATTGAGGACCTCGGGCGAGTTGAATGCAAGGTTGCGTCAGCTATTGCAAAGCTGACGGGCTTTGACCATCCCGCAATGCCAATTGCCGCCGTTAAATGGCTGTGTCGGTCAGTTTTCTTCGCTGATCTCGTCGACATCCGGCGCCTGCTGGACGGCGTCGGTGCCCAGTATAACTTGCGCGCCAATCCTGTTTTGGAACCGCACCACCACCAGATAGCCTGGACCCAGTTGATCTTGAAGGATTTCGACCAAAGGTGTCTCGCGCAGGCTTTCCGGCAGCAATCCAGCGACCGAGGAGACTTTGTAAGCCGCTTCAATCGGCAGGTCGACGATCAGCCAGATATCTGCCTGCTTGCGTTTGGCGTTTACGTCAATGCGGATGACCTCGACCGACACCGGGTCTGCCCAATCGCGGATGGCTTGTGCGACCTGAGCTTCGGTTCGGGTTTCGAGATAGCGATTATAGGTGGATTTGCCCAACTGCAAAACGACAAGAGCCAGAAAGGCCAATGTCACAGTCACGCTGGCGGTAAAGTTCAGTTTCCGGCGACCTTTGCTGAAGACCATCGAGCGGGCTGCGTACACGATATAAACCGCGCAGGCGGACAGGATGATCGCGCCAAGGTTGGTGGCGAACAACAACCCGGCCTCATACGCCTCGCCCGGTTCGCCGAAATACAGCAGAACGCCCGAGGCGGACAGGGGCGGCACCAGTGACACGCCGATGGCCGCGCCGGGCAGCAAGCTGGCTTCGGAACGGTTGATTTGTACGTAAGCACCGGCGACGCCTGCGGCCAGTGCGACAATCAGGTCCTCGGTTCCGGGGTCGGTCCGGGCCAAGACTTGATCAGGGATCAGGATGCCGCGCGGGACATCTGCGACATAGACCAAGAGCCACGCGAGCAATACGCAAAGAATGGCCGCACCGCAGACAATCAGAGCCAGATAGAACGCACGCCCCAGCCACCCCATGACCATAGCCGCCGCCACGCCCAATATGGGGGCCATCAGCGGCGCCACCAGCATTGCGGCAATCACCACCGCGCCTGAATCGCGAAGCATGCCCATCGTAGCGATCACAACCGATAGGGTCAGCAGCATCGCAAAGCGCCGCCAATAGGCTGCTCTGTCCTTGCCTTCAAACCGCAAGATGTCTCGGGTGGTGCTGAACTTGCGTGTACTCATATGTCGGAACTGATCCGCTACTTGCTCTCCTGACCAGAGTAGCAATGGAAGCGGATCGCGCAAATCCTATGCCTCAACAAAAAAAGGCGCCCCACTTGGGCGCCTTTTCTTTGGAAAGATCTAAAGATCAGACCTTGAGGTTCGGAATGATTTGTTTTTTGCGGCTCATGATGCCCGGCAGGACCACGGCGTCGCCGTTGACCGATGCGCCAAAGCTTTTCTCGGCCACGCCTTTGACTAGATCGTTCGGCACCAGCAGAGTGGCCTCTTCGTTCAGAATGTCGACCACGAACAGCAGCACCTGATCGACGCCGTCCTCGCTGGCCACACTGGCCATCGAGTTCGCCAGGCTGGCCTTGCGGTCCAGCACGACGCCCGGTGCGGTGGTTTCCAGAACCGAGACGCGGAACTTGGTGCCGTCGACCTCGTATTCTTTGCTGTCCATGCGGATCAGTTCGGCGTCCGAGAAGGACGATACATCCGATTTTGCTGCGAACATGTCGGCGGCATAAGCCGATACGTCCAGGCCCAGTTCAGCAGCCAGTTTCTCGGCCACTTCGCGATCATGCGCAGTGGTGGTGGGCGAGCGGAACTCCAACGTATCCGACAGGATGCAAGTCAGCGCCGCGCCTTTGATGGCGTCGGGCATCTTGGCTGCGTCGTCGCCCATCAGGTCGACCATGATGGTGGCGGTGCAGGCCAGCGGGCGCACGGTGATGTCGATCGGGCCTTTGGTTTCCAGGCCGCCGACCAGCTTGTGGTGGTCGATGATGGCTTGGATATCGGCACTGTTGATGCTGGCGGGCAGTTCGGCCGGGTTGTTGGTGTCAACGATGACAACCGGCGCGTCGGCTTCGACGTCGTGGATGATACGCGGCTTGGGCAGGTCCCAGCGCTGCAGCATGAACGCGGCTTCGGTGTTGGGCTCGCCCAGCAGAACGGGTTCGGCCTGTTCGCCTTTGACTTCGTTCAGGTACCACGACCACAGGATCGGTGAGCCTGTGGAGTCGGTGTCGGGAGATTTGTGGCCAAATACAAGGGTTGTCATGTCAGCGTCCTGAGGATGATAATTTGCGCGCCTTATAGGGCGGTCCGCCGGGGTTGTCACCCGGCAGAATCCTTGCTGCGACGGTTGGTCTGTCTTTCGCCGAGCACGATCAGAATGGCGCGCGGGTCAAGATATATCCAGCCTGCTGCAATTGGTTCAGCAATCCATGCGCGCCGCCTAGATGTCCAGCACCCACTGCGATCACTGCGGTCTGATCTTGAATGTCCAGAATCCTCGGCATCCAATTGTTGTTTCGCCCGACCAGTAAGTGCTGTTCGAAAGCCTGCCATTCTTCGTCAAACACTTTGGGCGACATGCCAGAATGCTCTCGCGCCAAAATACGGCCTAGTTCGATGGATTGTGCGTGATTTTCCTCGAAATATGAGTTTGTCATGGTGGCCAGCTGATCGTCGCTGGTTTCGTACGAATTGACCCACCGCGCTAGCGATTCCGCCTGTTCCTCAATCGAGTGGATTTCAAACATGGTCATCAGTTCCTCAATGCTCTCCAGCGAAAATTGAGGGATGCCTTGATCTTCGGCTAAAACGGTCAGACGCGCATCCAGCCCATGATTGGCGTTCGGGTCCTGAAGTAGGCATGTAGGCATGGCCAGAGTCATGCCCAGAAACCAGGGGCGCATTTTCGCTCCCATCCAACTGGGTATGCCGCGTTCGGCCAGGGCGGAAGACAGGGTTGTCCAAGCCTCTTCGGGTAGCAGGTCAATCAAGGTGGGGCCGGACGTAATCAAGATCGGGCTCGGGTCCAGAGCCAGTTCCTTTTCCCAGGCCTTCATCTTGTCTTGGGTTACTTCGAAATAAAATGCATCGGCTTGGCTGAGTGTTGGCGTCAGGTTTGCGACAATCGCATCCATGCGCGGATCGTTCAGGTGCATCGTGCCTATCAGGTGCAGCACCGTTGTGCCCTTTGTTGCGATCCAGTGGTTGCCTTCTGCAAATGGGACGTTGGTCAGGGTTTCTTTCAGCTCGGCGTGGGCTGCAGGTGACAATTCGCCCGTTAGATCGCGCCCCTCGCAAGCTGCGTGAACCGTGACGGGCAGCAACAGGCAGATCACCAGCAGAATTATGCGCATGTGGAAATTTCCTTTGAAATCAGAGTTGCTGAAACACTGCCTCGGCAGGTGAATAGGTGCAAGGCCGATTGGAAAGCTGCGCCTGGCGTCTGGCATTCCGCCGCAAATCGCATAGCATGCAAACATGAACCGCGAGCAGGATCTCTATCCCCCCATCAAGGCGCTCTTAGAGCGTCAGGGCTATTCCGTCAAAGGCGAGGTTGGCGCGGCTGATATCGTGGCCGTGCGGGATGGCGAAGAACCGGTCATCGTCGAGCTTAAGCTGCGGTTTTCGCTGGCATTGTTCCATCAAGCGATCACACGGCTGAAAGTGACGGATCAGGTTTACATCGGGGTGTGCAAGCCCAAAGGCCGCAGCGCGCGTCGGGCGCTGAAGGACAATCTGGCGCTGTGTCGCCGGCTGGGGTTGGGGCTGATCACCGTGCGGACCGATGGCAAGGTCGAGGTGCAATGTGATCCCGGCCCGTACGCACCGCGCAAGTCCAAGGCTAAGACTTCGCGCTTGTTGCGTGAGTTCGACCGGCTTGAGGGCGATCCCAATGCAGGCGGCGCTACGCGACACGGGATCGTCACGGCCTATCGTCAGGACGCCCTGAAATGCGCGGCACATCTGGCGGAATGTGGGGCAACCAAAGGGTCCGAAGTCGCAAAGGCAACCGGCGTTCCTGAGGCCACTCGCCTGATGCGCGACAATCACTACGGTTGGTTCGGTAAGGTGGAAAAGGGCGTCTACGACCTGACCGCCGCCGGGCAGGACGGTCTGAAACACTGGGCTTACAGCTGGGAACAGCCTGACTGAGCCCGGTTGCAAAAAATCCATCACAGCTTGTTGACTCGGGGTTTGCGACCCCCTAGCTATGCGTCGTTATCACTCTCATCACCCGAGTGCTAACGCCTCGCCATCCGGCGAGGGGAGGATAAATAAACTTTGAGCCCAAGGAGCTGCAAAGATGGCATTGAAACCGCTTCATGACCGCGTGTTGGTTCGCCGTACCGAAAGCGAAGAAAAAACCGCTGGTGGTCTGATCATTCCTGACAGCGCTAAAGAAAAGCCCAGCGAAGGCGAAGTCGTTGCAACCGGCGAAGGCGCACGCAAGGACAGCGGCGAACTGATCGCAATGGCTGTAAAATCCGGTGACAAGATCCTGTTCGGCAAATGGTCGGGCACCGAGGTTCAGGTCAACGGCGAAGAGCTGCTGATGATGAAAGAAAGCGACATCATGGGGATCATCGAGTAAGCCGCGCGCTTCTCTGATCTTCATTTCCAACTTATTTCTCAAGGAGAGACAATATGGCTGCTAAGGACGTCAAGTTCGACACCGATGCCCGCAACCGCATGCTGTCAGGTGTGAACATCCTGGCCGATGCTGTCAAAGTGACCCTGGGCCCAAAAGGCCGCAACGTGGTTCTGGACAAGTCCTTTGGCGCACCGCGCATCACCAAAGACGGTGTTTCGGTTGCCAAGGAAATCGAACTGGAAGACAAGTTCGAAAACATGGGCGCGCAGATGGTGAAAGAAGTCGCCAGCCGCACCAATGACGAAGCCGGCGACGGCACCACCACTGCAACCGTTCTGGCCCAAGCCATCGTTCGCGAAGGCCTGAAGCAGGTTGCAGCGGGCCTGAACCCGATGGACCTGAAGCGCGGTATCGACCTGGCAACCGCCAAGGTTGTTGAAGGCATCAAAGACGCCTCGCGCGAAGTCAAAGACTCGGCCGAAGTTGCTCAGGTTGGCACCATCTCGGCCAACGGCGAAGCCGAAATCGGCCAGCAGATCGCCGACGCGATGCAGAAAGTTGGCAACGAAGGCGTTATCACCGTCGAAGAAAACAAAGGTCTGGAAACCGAGACCGATGTTGTCGAAGGTATGCAGTTCGACCGTGGCTACCTGTCGCCTTACTTCGTCACCAACGCAGACAAGATGATCGCAGAACTCGACGACTGCATGATCCTGCTGCACGAAAAGAAACTGTCCTCGCTGCAGCCGATGGTTCCGCTGCTCGAGCAGGTGATCCAGTCGCAAAAGCCGCTGCTGATCATTGCTGAGGACGTTGAAGGCGAAGCGCTGGCAACTCTGGTTGTCAACAAACTGCGCGGCGGCCTGAAAATTGCTGCTGTCAAAGCACCGGGCTTCGGCGATCGCCGCAAAGCCATGCTGCAGGACATCGCGATCCTGACCGGCGGTCAGGTTATCTCGGAAGATCTGGGTATGAAGCTCGAGTCCGTCACCATGGACATGCTGGGCACCGCCAAGAAAATCGAGATCACCAAAGACGAAACAACCATCGTCGACGGTGCTGGCGAGAAAGCCGAGATCGAAGCACGTGTTGCTCAGATCCGCACTCAGATCGAAGAAACCACCAGCGACTACGACCGTGAAAAGCTGCAAGAGCGCGTTGCCAAACTGGCAGGCGGTGTTGCCGTTATCCGCGTCGGCGGCATGACCGAAGTTGAAGTGAAAGAGCGTAAGGACCGTGTGGACGATGCTCTGAACGCAACACGCGCTGCTGTTCAGGAAGGCGTTGTTGTCGGTGGTGGTGTTGCTCTGGTTCAGGCCGGTAAAGCACTGGAAACTCTGGAAGGTGCAAACGCTGACCAGAACGCTGGCATCAACATCGTTCGCAAAGCCATCGA
This sequence comes from Ruegeria atlantica, assembly GCF_013032005.1. Classification (GTDB taxonomy): domain Bacteria; phylum Pseudomonadota; class Alphaproteobacteria; order Rhodobacterales; family Rhodobacteraceae; genus Ruegeria; species Ruegeria atlantica_A. Next base: position 256,246 of record NZ_WQBE01000004.1, on the reverse strand, counting down.
AGCGCCGCTGCGCCAGATCGCCGAGAACGCAGGTGTTGACGGTGCGGTTGTTGCGGGCAAAGTCCGTGAATCTGCTGACGCAGCATTCGGCTTCAACGCACAGACCGAAGAATATGGTGACATGTTCTCGTTCGGCGTGATCGATCCGGCCAAGGTTGTCCGTACCGCTCTGGAAGATGCGGCATCGGTTGCTGGCCTGCTGGTCACCACCGAAGCAATGGTTGCAGACAAGCCTGCCAAAGAAGGCGCAGCACCTGCAGGCGGCATGCCTGACATGGGCGGCATGGGCGGCATGATGTAAGCACGTCGAATTCGCCCCGGCGAATTCCGACGATCCCGACAAGCGCTTGGCCCTATGGCCAGATTGCTTAGAGGGACCGCAATAGAACTTACTGACGGGGTCGCCTTTGGGCGGCCCCGTTTCTTTTTACCACTACGCCGCGCTGGAAAGTGAGTGTGCAAACGCTCGCGATACCGCTATGCGGTTGATATGCGTTTGTTTCTGCTCACCACTCTGACCATGTGCGCCTTTGCGGCGAATTCGATCCTGAATCGTCTGGCCATAGACAGCGGTGCCAGCGACCCCGCCGGGTTTGCCATAATTCGCGTGTTGTCCGGGGCAATGGTGCTGACCGGTCTGGTTTGGCTCAAGTCAGGTCGTCTGCCATTGTGCAACCGGCGCAGGTTGGCGGGGGCAGGATCGCTGTCACTCTATATGATTGGGTTTTCCATCGCCTATCTGACGTTGGATGCGGGCCTTGGGGCGCTGATCCTGTTTGGCGTTGTGCAGATCACAATGTTCGCAGTGACGTCGTTAACCGGCAATGCTCCGACTGCGCGACAGATGGGGGGCGCGGCAATTGCCCTTATGGGGCTGGCCTATGTCCTGTGGCCGTCCGGAGCAGTACAGGTCGACCCGATTGGCGCAGCTCTGATGACAGCTGCCGGGGTCGGATGGGCAGTCTATTCGCTGGTTGGGCGGTTTGAGCCTGACGCCCTTGCTGGAACGGCGGCCAATTTCGTTATAGCCCTTCCGGTCACTGCCCTGCCGTTAATGCTAACCGTTGGGGATTGGCAGATGAGTGGCGCTGGCTACCTGCTGGCTGCCCTTTCCGGAGGTGTGACCTCGGGGATGGGCTATGCCGTATGGTATCGGGTTTTGCCGCAACTGGCGCCAAGCACGGCGGCGGTAGTGCAATTGAGCGTACCAATCATCGCCATCCTCGCTGGCGTTTTGTTGTTGGGAGAAGACGCCAGTTTGCGCCTGATCTTTGGCGCTGCGCTGGTTCTGGGCGGCATCGCGCTGGCTGTCCTGCGCCTGAAGCCGCGCTAGGGGTTTCAACGCAATCGGATAACGCTTATCTGGCGGCTATGAGATATCTGCTTGCCCTGTTTCTTTTCCTTGTTCCCGCCGTGGCCCAGGCCAAATGCGTGGTGCTTTTACACGGGCTGGCGCGGACCGAGGCGTCCTTCACAGTGATGGAACAACTGTTTCAGGCGCATGGGTACACCGTTGTCCGACCCGGCTATCCATCGACCGATTTGCCGATACCTGAACTGGCGAACCAGACATTGCCGGACGCCTTCGCGGCCTGTGGTGATGAGACTGTGAACGTGGTGGCGCATTCAATGGGTGGCATCCTGCTGCGCTATTGGTTGCAGGACCATCACCCGGAAAATCTGGGCCGTGTGGTCATGCTCGGTCCGCCCAATCAGGGCAGTCAGCTTGTGGATGAACTGGGCGCATATGAGGTCTTCGGTATGCTGCATGGCCCCGCCGGGCTGGCCTTGGGCACGGGCCCCGAGGGCATACCGCGCAACCTGCCATCCGTTGAGTTTGAGGTGGGCGTGATCGCGGGTGAGAACTCGCTGAACCCGCTGTTTTCCTCGCTGATCGACGGCAAGGATGACGGCAAGGTCTCGATTGAAACGACAAAAGTGGACGGCATGACGGATCACATCGTTCTTCCGGTGACGCACACTTTTATGATGAACAATCCCCGCGTCATGGCGCAGGCGCTGCATTTTATCGAATTCGGGCAATTCGATCCGCAGATCACCTGGCTGGATGGCGTCATGGATATCATCAACGAAATCTGTATCGGGCAGGATTGCTCGGAACCCGAGTCGGAGCCCACGCAATGACCGCATTGAACCTGACCCTGACCGGTGCAGAGGTGCTGTTGCCGGAGCATGGCCTCGTGCCCGCCGATCTGTCTCTGGCGGATGGCATTATTCAAACGGATCGGGTCGGGCGACAGATCGACCTGTCCGGCTATCTTGTTCTGCCCGGCATTGTCGACCTGCACGGGGATGGGTTCGAACGCCATATCGCGCCACGCCGCGGGGCGATGAAGCAGATGGACGAAGGCATTCTCTCGGTCGAGGCTGAATTGGCTGCGAATGGTATCACTACCGCCGTTCTGGCCCAGTTTCACAGTTGGGAGGGTGGGGTGCGTGGCCCGGAATTCGCGGATCAGGTGTTTCGCGCCATAACCTCGGTCAAGGATCGCGTCGTGACCGACCTGATGCCTCAGTTGCGGTTCGAGACACACATGCTGGATGACTATGCGGACCTGCCCGGCCGTATCGCGGACTGGCAGGTGCCCTATGTCGTGTTCAACGACCACCTGCCGCATGACCGTCTGGCCGAGGGGCGCAAGCCGCCGCGTTTGACCGGCCAAGCATTGAAAGCCGGGCGAAACCCGGACACGCATTTTGAAATGCTGTTGTCTATGCACGCCCGTCGTGACGAAGTGCCAGCGGCGCTGGACACGCTATGTGCGGCTTTGGACTCACAGTTCGTGCGCATGGGCAGCCATGACGACGCGACTGCACAAATACGGGCCGACTGGCGGGCGCGGGGGGCGCAGATCTCGGAATTTCCTGAAACGCTCGAAGCCGCTGAGGCCGCGCGTGCAGCCGGGGATTACATCATTTTGGGGTCGCCCAACGTGGTGCGTGGTGGATCGCACAAGGGTAATGTCAGCGCGCTTGACCTGATCACGATGGGATATTGCGATGCGTTGGCCTCGGATTATCACTATCCCAGCCCGCGCCGCGCGGCGCTGATGGTGGCGAAGTCTGGCTTGGTGGATTTCGCCGGGGCCTGGGCGCTGGTGTCATCCGGCCCCGCCCGTGTCCTTGGTTTGCAGGATCGGGGCAAGCTAGCCCCCGGCCAGCGCGCCGATCTGGTGATATTGGATGCCGAAACCCGCCGCGTAGCCGCCACGCTGGCTGGCGGGCGGGTTAGCTATATGTCAGGTGATATTGCGGTGCGGTTTGTTGGCTGATTCACCGTGCAATGCGGTTGAAATGTCCCATTTTGCGGCCTGCCTTAACCTCGGCCTTGCCATAGAGATGCAGCGCCACGTCGCGTTCCTGCGCTAGTTCGGGCACGCGGTCCATGTCCGCTCCGATCAGGTTTTCCATGACCACGTCCGAATGCCGCTGACCATCTCCCAAAGGCCATCCTGCGACGGCCCGAATATGCTGTTCGAACTGATCCACGGCGCAGCCATTCTGCGTCCAGTGGCCCGAGTTATGCACGCGTGGCGCGATCTCATTCACGATCAGACCGCCGGGCGTCACGAACAGTTCGACGCCCATGACGCCGACATAATCCAGCGCGTTTAGGATGTTGGCGGCCAACAGAACGGCATCTGTCCGTTGCGCCGGGCGCAGACGGGCAGGGACTGTTGTGGTGTGCAGGATACCATCGCGGTGTATGTTTTCACCGGGATCGAAACAGGCAACCTGACCGTCCAACCCGCGGGCCGCAATGATCGATACCTCGTGGCTAAACTCCACAAACCCCTCAAGGATCGCGGGTGCCCCGGCCATATCGGCCAGCGCGGCTTCGGCATCCTCGGGTGCGCGCAGACGGGCCTGCCCCTTACCGTCATAGCCAAACCGGCGCGTTTTCAGGATTGCGGGCGTACCGATCTGCTTGATCGCCGCATTCAGGCTGTTCAAATCGGTGATATCCGCGAAAGGCGCGGTTTGCAGGCCAAGCCCCTGCAGGAAATTCTTCTCGGTCAACCGGTCCTGGCTGACGCGCAGCGCTTCACGCCCCGGACGGATCGGGCAGTGCGCTTCAAGCAGGTCCAGCGCTTCGGTCGGGATGTTCTCGAACTCATATGTGATGACATCTACCGACCCGGCAAACGCCTTTAGCGCGTCGATATCGTCATAGGCGGCGGTGGTCACGCGATCGGCCACTTGGCCGGCAGGAGGGTTGGCACCGGGTTCGTAGATATGGGTCACAAACCCCAGACGAGACGCTGCCACGGACAGCATCCGGCCCAATTGACCGCCGCCCAGAACTCCGATCCTGGCACCCGTTTGCAATGCGTCACTCATCGACGGGCTCCTCGGGGATCGACGCCGACAGTGCATCGCGCCATGCGTCCAGTCGTTGCGCCAAAGCGTCATCCTGCAAGGCCAGAATCCCGGCCGCCATCAGGCCCGCGTTGGCACCACCGGCGGCGCCGATGGCCATAGTGGCAACAGGGAACCCTTTGGGCATCTGCACGATGGAATACAGAGAGTCGACGCCCGACAGGGCCCGCGTCTGTACCGGAACGCCAATCACCGGCACCCGTGTTTTCGACGCCATCATGCCAGGCAGATGCGCGGCCCCACCGGCCCCGGCAATGATCACATGCAGCCCGCGTGATGCGGCGGTCTTGCCATAGTCCCACAAGCGGTCCGGTGTGCGGTGCGCCGAGACAATGCGCTTTTCGTACGCGATGCCTAACTCATCAAGAATGTTCGCGGCTTCCTTCATCGTGGGCCAGTCCGACTGGCTGCCCATGATGATCCCCACTTTCACATCACTCATCCGCTTGTTTCCCTGCCGTCTGAAAGAGCGCGCACTATAGCTAAATCGGTCCCAGAGGCAATGTGGTTTGGCGACCGTATGGCTCGTCTGACGTCCTGCTGAAAATACATTCGAATTAGTGTATACTTGATCGCGGGACAGTGGTTCCCGAGGAGGTACCCATGACAGATACAGTTTTGAAAACCCGGGACGGCCAAGCCGTGCCGCAGGACAGTATTGAGGCATTCAAATCGCAAATTCGCGGGGCACTGATTTTGCCCGGTGACCCCGAGTATGACTGTGCGCGCAGTATCTGGAACGCGTTGGTTGACAAGTATCCCGGTGCAATACTGCGGTGCCACGGCACCGCCGATGTCGCGGCGGCCGCCAGGTTCGCGTTTGAAAACAACATACTGGTATCGGTAAGAGGTGGCGGTCACAACGTGGGTGGGCGCGCCGTCTGCGATGATGGCCTCGTAATTGACCTGTCCTGCATGCGCGCGGTCCATGTTGATGCAGAAACCCAAACCGTACGCGCTCAGGGCGGGGCCACGTTGGGGGATGTAGACTGCGAAACACATCTTCACGGACTTGCTGTGCCATTGGGCGTCGTATCGCAGACAGGTATTGGCGGATTGACGACGGGTGGCGGATTCGGCTGGATGGCACGAAAATACGGGCCAACCTGCGACAACGTTATCGAGGCCGAAGTCGTAACGGCGGACGGTTCGATCAGAACTGCGAATGCGAACAGGAATCCAGACCTTTATTGGGGCATCTGCGGCGGCAGCGGAAATTTCGGCATCGTGACGTCATTCCTTTACAGGGCGTATCCTCTGTCTACGGTGTTGGGGGGCATGATTGCATATCCCCGAGCCGACGCCGCCGAAGTGCTGCGAGGTTTTCGGGATATCGTTTCACGGGCACCTGATGAACTGACGGTCTATGCGGGGTTGTTGTGGGGACCGGATGGAACGCCGCTAACAGCTATGGTGCCGTGTTGGATTGGAGACGATAAGGAAGCTGGGCGTCAGGCAATCCAACCCCTGACGGAGATCGGAGAACCTTTGGTCGTCGACCTGCACGAGATGCCGTTCCCCGCCAAACAAAGCATGCTTGATGGGGCCTATGGTCCAGGCAGCCGGAACTACTGGAAATCTGCATATCTCAACGCGCTGACGGATGAGGCCATTGATACGATCGTTGCACAATCCGAAGGGATGACAATACCCGGTTCGGGCATTCTGATCGAACATTGCGCTGGCGCAGCAAAGTCCAAATCAAATGGGGACAACGCCTTTGCGCAACGCGGTCATGACTATCTGATTGCGATACTACCGCTGTGGACTGATCCTGCGGATGACGCGGATCAGATTGCCTGGGCGCGGTCCATGCATGATGCAATTGCGCCCTATTCCACGGGCGGAACTTATCTGAACTATCTGGGCGCCGATGAAGACAGTGCGATAGAGACGGCATTCGGTGAAAATCTTGATCAAATGAAAGAGGTAAAGCGGAAATACGATCCGACCAATTTCTTTAGCGCAAACGCAAATGTTTCACCTTGAAACAGATGTCATCCATTTGAATATGACGTAACACTGCAAAACTCGGTTCATAAGCGCCTTGAATGTGCGAGTGAGCCGAGTGGTGGAGTTTTCAGGCAATGATGTCCGGCGTCAAGCGGTCCTCGATCAAACGAATGATGTCCTTCAGGCGAAGTTTTTGCTTTTTCAGTCGCTTAATCGTCAACTGATCGGCTGTGCCGGTGGACTGTAGCGCCTCGATCGCTTCGTCCAGATCACGGTGTTGGCGGCGAAAAACCTCCAGTTCAACCCGCAAAACCTCATCTGTTTTCATCGAAAGATCTGTTGGCGCATTCATGAGCGACTCAGTGCCTTTTGTGGTGCTTGTAACACAAGATAGTGTGTCAGGGTTTATCCGGCCAGACCTTGTGGACATCACGGCATAATCCCATATTCTATTATACGCGGTTGCCGGAACGGGGCCGCATCACACGTCGCTTTGGCAATAAAGGACGAAAATACGTGTCAAAACTTACTCTTGGCTCATACCCGCATCTTTTGGGGTTCGAGCAGTTGGAACGTCTTCTGGAACGGTCTGCAAAGGCCGGTAACGAAGGCTACCCGCCTTATAATATTGAGCAGACCTCGGACTTTTCATACCGCATCACCCTGGCTGTGGCTGGGTTCGCGGAACAAGATTTGTCGATCACAATCGAGGATCGCCAGCTTGTGATCCGGGGGCGTCAACGCGACGACAGCGAGGGGCGCATTTTTCTGCATCGCGGCATCGCCGCGCGCCAGTTCCAGCGCATGTTCGTGCTGGCCGATGGTGTCGAGGTGGGCGAGGCGATCATGGAGAACGGTCTGCTGCATGTAGACCTGACCCGCGCCGTGCCTGAGACCGTGGTGCAAACGATCAACATAAAAAAGGGGTAAGAGCTATGAATACACCGATTGAATATAACGCCGAGGGCGACCGCATCGTTTATGTGAAAACCGTCGATGTTGCCGATCTGCCGCGCGATGTCCGGGATAAGGCAGGCGATCTGGATCAGTTGTACGCGGTTCACGATTCCGATGGCCAGCAGCTTGCGCTTGTGACAGATCGTAAGATGGCCTTTTTCCTGGCCCGTGAACACGATCTGTCACCGGTGGCCGTTCACTGAACGGCCCCGCCGGTTATTTTTCGGCGTGACAATCCCAACAACAAGCGCGACACATACGAACCGGCATGACATGCCCGGCTAATTTACTCTGCATCAGGGGATTTTGCGGATGAGCTGGTTCGATTTCGATTGGGTAGACGCCTTCAGTGATCGCGCCTTTGGCGGCAACGGCTGCGCCGTGGTTCACGGCGGGGCTGAATTGCCCGAAGATGTGTGCACTGCTTATGTGCGCGAAACCTCTCTGGTTGAATGCACGTTCACGGGACCATCTGATGTGGCCGAAATCCGGGTGCGCTATTTTCTGGCCAGCAAGGAAATCCCTTTTGCCGGACACCCCACAATTGCAACTGTAGCGGCGATGCGGTCCCGTGGTTTGGTTGAAGGCGATGCACTGACGTTGGAAACAGGCGCGGGGATCGTTTCGATTCGTTTGAACGGGGACGAGATCGAAATGACACAGGTCGCGCCGAAATTCGGCAATCCTGTTCCCGTCGATCTGGTTGCGGCCGCTATTAGCCTGCCCGAGGATGCGATAATCTCACCGCCGCAATTTGTGTCCACCGGGTTGCCGTTCTGCATTACGGTTCTGCGTGATCACGAGGCCTTGCGCGCCGCACAGTTGGATCTTGAGGCACTGCGCAAAGTGGCCGCGAAGGCCGGATTTTCTGGCACCGATATGGCGGAACCGTTCCTTGTGACGATGAAGGGCGCGACAAATGCGGGCGACACGTTCTCACGCCTGTTGATGGCGCCACCCAGCCCGCCCGAAGACCCGTTCACCGGATCGGCCACCGGTTCCATGGCGGCCTATCTGTGGAAATACGGGTTAATGCCCAAAGACAGTTTCATCGCAGAACAAGGCCATGACATGGGCCGCCCCGGTCAGGCTGTTGTCACACGCGTTGGCCCACCCGATGCGATGACCGGCATCAAAGTCGCAGGGCGCGGGCATGTGCTGATGCGGGGGCAGGTTGATCTGCCCGAGACAACACAATGACACGTCCGGCCATTGCCATCCTGCCATATGGGCATCGGTTGGGGCCAAAACTGGCCTCGGTCCCGCTAACCGAACTGATCTGGCCCGAAGGGTGCCCGGATCGCCTGACCGGCAAGACGGTGGGTGATCTGGAGCGCACCGATCACCTGATCATGTACCCGAACTCGACCGTGCATCTGCGCTTGCGACGCGGCACCCGCGCGCGGATTTCATTGATGATGGGCGAGCCTTCGGCCATTCACGCCAAACACGACCGGATGCTGCGACATACATGGCGGCGGTTCTTCCGGGTGCTGACCTTTCATGACGTGCTGCTACACAACATCCCGAATGCAGTGTTCCTGCCGTATGGCGTGACGATGGTGCCCGACTGGCAGGACCTGAAGGTTGAGAAAACCAAATCCTGTTCGCTGATTGCTTCGGCCAAGCGCGATCTTGTAGGGCATCAGTTGCGCCATTCGGTGATCGACTGGGTGCGTGAAACTGGTGCAGATGTTGATATCATGGGCCGGGGGTACACTCCGTTTGATCTCAAATCCGACGGGTTAGCACCGTATCGCTATTCTGTGGTGATCGAGAACGTGCGTGAGAAGAATTACTTTTCGGAAAAGCTGACGGATGCGATCTTGTGCTCCTCGGTCCCGATCTATTGGGGTTGCCCGAATATCGGCGATTTCTTCGATACCTCTGGTATGATCCTGTGCGAGACCATGGAGGATATTCAGCGCGCGATCCAATCCGCATCAATCGAGGATTTCGCCGCGCGCCTGCCGCATCTGCAGGCGATCCAGCAACACGCAGCAGAATATGGGGATTTTGAGGGCAGAGCCGTGCGCCGTCTGCGCGCTGAACTAGACGCGGGCCCGAACTAACCAGCGGGTGCCAACCAGCCTTCTTGCAGAATTGGACGGGCCTCGGGGTCAATCCCGTGCCGATCGCATAGCCGCTGCAGATACGATCCACGCACCGGTAAACCGCCCATGTTCTGCGCCATCAGCCGTTTCTGATGACCATAGACGTGGACGGAATGAACCATGTCGCCTTCAATCTGTGCGGTCGGGGTGAACGGGTTGTGCAATTTCCACAGATCATGCTTGGATAGAGGGTAAAACGCCTCCGCTTGCATGGCATGGCTGTCCTCATCGGTCTTGCGCAGGAAATGTGCAAAGGCTTTGGGGCCGGAACTGCCCCAGGGCAGGCTCTCGATCCCCCAGGTCTCTCCGTCCTGGATGCGTTGACGGTTGCGCCGGTGCAGCGGACCGCCCCGCCAGGGCTGGGTCGGGTTGGCTGCAGTCACAAAGTCCAGCATGTGCGCCAGCGTTTGCGAGTCTGCTGGCAGGCGCAACACTCCGGTCAGGAAATTTCCGGTATGGGACTGTCCAAAGATATACGCTGATGGAAAGGCAAAGGGCCTGACACAATAGGCGTCCAGATCCACCCAGATAAAATCGGTTTTTTGCATCAGCTGAAGACGAAAAATGTCGGAAAAAACCGCGACGCGTCGCCGGTCAGCGGCAAACATATCAAATGGTGCAGGCCAGAGGATGTCACTGGCGGGCCGCAACTCGGCCCGTGCGGGAACGCCTTCGATCTCGTGCCCGGCAAAAAGAATAAACCGGTGCCCTCGGTCCAGATAGGATTGGATGCACAGTGCCTCTAGCCAGCTTATATCTGATCCGAACCAGAAACTGGCTATGGTGGGCAGGTCAGAGGGCATAGGCGTGTTGCGTCCAAATCAGGTCAGGTAAATGCACCAATTGGCCAGCGCCTTGTCAATCGTGCCTACAAAAAAACGGCCCCCGAAAGTCGGAGGCCGCCTGAATGGAATTGCCTGCGCTTAAGACGCGGCGATCAAACCCATGCTTTCCAGCTTGAGCAGCACCTGATGGGCGCAGTTGTCGACATCGACATTTTCGGTCTCGACGCTCAGTTCGGGGTTGGCCGGTACATCGTAAGGGTCGGAAATACCGGTGAATTCCTTGATCTTGCCTTCGCGTGCCAGCTTGTACAGGCCCTTGCGGTCACGGCGTTCGCATTCTTCGATGCTGGTCGCAACGTGAACCTCGCAGAAAGCACCGAACTGTTCGATGTCTTCCCGTACGGCACGGCGGGTGGTGGCATAGGGCGCGATTGGCGCACAAATGGCGATGCCGCCATTCTTGGTGATCTCACTAGCCACGTAACCAATACGACGGATGTTCAGGTCGCGGTGCTCTTTCGAGAAACCCAGTTCAGACGACAGATTCTTACGAACGATATCACCATCCAGCAATGTGACCGGACGGCCACCCATTTCCATCAGTTTGACCATAAGCGCGTTGGCGATGGTAGATTTGCCCGAGCCCGAGAAACCGGTGAAGAACACGGTAAAGCCTTGTTCCGAGCGGGGCGGTGACGTGCGGCGCAGTTCGGTGACAACCTCAGGGAAGCTGAACCATTCGGGGATTTCCAGCCCTTCGCGCAAACGGCGGCGCAGCTCGGTGCCCGAGATGTTCAGGATCGTGACGTTGTCCTTGTCTGCGATCTCGTCATTCGGTTCGTACTGGGCGCGTTCCTGCACATAGACCATGTGTTTGAAGTCAACCATTTCGACGCCGATTTCATCCTGGAACTGGCGGAACAGGTCCTGCGCGTCATAGGGGCCGTAGAAATCTTCACCCGCCGAGTTCTTGCCCGGACCGGCGTGGTCTCGGCCAACGATGAAATGTGTGCAGCCATGGTTGGCGCGGATCAGGCCGTGCCAGACCGCCTCGCGCGGGCCAGCCATGCGCATCGCCAGGTTCAGCAGCGACATCGAGGTGGTCGATGCCGGGTACTTGTCCAGAACCGCCTCATAGCAGCGGACGCGGGTGAAGTGATCGACGTCGCCCGGTTTGGTCATGCCAACGACAGGGTGGATCAACAGGTTGGCCTGCGCCTCTTTCGCAGCGCGGAAGGTCAGTTCCTGGTGCGCGCGGTGCAGGGGGTTGCGGGTTTGGAACGCAACGATGCGGCGCCAGCCCAGCTTGCGGAAATAGGCGCGCAACTCGTTCGGCGTGTCCCGGCGGCCACGGAAATCATAGTGAACCGGCTGTTGAATGCCGACTACGGGGCCACCCAGATAGACCTTGCCAGCCACGTTGTGCAGGTAGTTCACCGCCGGGTGCGCATCGTCATCGGCGCCAAAGACCTTTTCGGCCTCGCGCGCTTTGTTCGGGGTCCAGCGGTCGGTCACGGTCATGGTGCCGAGAATGACACCTTCCTGATCGCGCAGGGCAATGTCCTGACCCAATTCGATGGTCTCAGCAAAATCTTCGCTAACGTCCAGCGTGATGGGCATCGGCCAAAGGGTGCCGTCGGCCAGACGCATGTTTTCGACGACGTTGTCGTAGTCAGCTTCGCTCAGGAATCCTTTGAGAGGGTTGAACCCGCCGTTCATCAGCAGTTCCAGATCGCAGATCTGACGCGGGCTCAGGTCCCAGCTGGTCAGGTCGGCAGCTTCCACTTTCAATTTCTGCGCCGACTCGTACGAAACGTACAGTTCAGAGATCGGAGCCAGATTGCTTAACATCGTCATAGGAATACTCTTGTCGCAGTGCGGTTTTATCGGTGATTCAGGGGTGTTTATGGGGCATGTGCCCCGGCTGCTGGGCGAAGTCCATATACATTCACGAAATTAAGGACGATATGCGCGGTTTTTGTCCGGAATGGAAGGATTTTTCGCCTGACGCAGCTTTTCCCGACTTGTATCCCGCTGACACGCGCCTGTCGTGTGAATTCAGTACATCCGTTCCTAGGCGGCCTTGTCCGTCATAAGGTCCGCAGCACGCGTCACCGGCAGCGCGGAAACCGGTTGTGTCACGCCGCGCAGCTCAAACGATTGCAGTCCGGACAGATCGCCGTCATACCCAGCCGCCTGCAGTAATTCGGCCGAGACCAGTAGTTCCGCCCCAAGCGCCTTGGTCTGGCCTTCAAGACGACTGGCCACATTAACCGCGTCGCCGATGATGGTGCGCGCAGAACTGCCTGCAGCGCCGATTTCACCTAGTACCAGATCGCCCAGATGCAGACCCATTCCGATGCGTATCCGAGGGCTGCCTTCGGTTTGAAGCTGTTGATTGAAATACTCAAGCGCGCGGCTGACATCGGCAGCGGCCTTCAGCCCGGCACGGGCCGAGTCTTTGGCATTCGGGGTTTCGAACACGGCCAGCAAGCCGTCGCCCATGTATTTGTCGACCACCCCGCCATCCGCCGTGATTGCCGGGACGATGGCATCAAAGAAACGGTTCAGCAGGAATACGATGTCATAGGGCAACTGGCCCGTGGTCCGCGATGTGAACCCGCGCATATCGAGAAACAGAACCGCCAGCTTGCGTTCCTGCCCTTGGCTGGCATGGGCTCGTCCGCGCTTGCCATCAGAGCGGAACATCCGAAACGCAGTGAGGGGGGCGGTTGGCCGTATCTGACAGGCCAGCCTTGCGCCAATCGGGGCGCTGACGGCGGCAAGGCTGCGGGTTTCAACCTCATCCGGGGTGGGCAGTTGATCCGCGCCATCCTCAATGATCACGCGACAGGTGGTGCAACGCCCCTTGCCCCCGCAAAGGGCCGTGTGTGGAATGCCATTGGCCTGCGAAATCTCAAGCAGGGTCATGCCCTTTTCGGCCACGACCTCGGGGCCATCGACATACTTGACCCGGACCGAGTGCCTGCGGCGCCACAGTTTGCGGATAGCATATACCGCCAGCGAGGCCCCCAAGGCGATCCAGAAGGCCATTAACGCATTGTCTTTGACACTGAACATGACCTGAAAGGCCTCGGGCGTGGGCCAGTTGTAATGTTCGATATATTGATCGCGCAGGAACGGATCGGCAAAATCCGCCCAGATGCGGCGCCCTTCGGTAAGCAACCCAGCCAGCGCAAAGCTGGGCACAAATACCGCCAGACCGATCAGGTAAGGCACCCATCTGGACCACCAGCGGGTCAGTCGCAGCCACATGTGCAGCCCAATGCAACTGTGGACCCAAACCACCAGCAACAGCAGGCTTTGCATCCAGATCGCCGAGTTGGGCCACATCAGAATGATGATGTACCCCATCTCGTCATTGACGTTATAGATTTCGTGGGCATAGCGCGTCTGCACGATATGCGAGATCAGTTGCAGCGGGATCAACAGCCCCAGAATGACCTGCAAGGCTGTGCTGAAGGGCATGCGTAGCGTTCGGCGTTGGCTAATGGAATAAAGCGCAAGGCCAAGGTGGACGAACAGTGCCAGATACAAGATCACGCTGCCCAGACTGTGCCGGGTAACTGCGTGGCGCCCATCCTGCATGCCGTGCAGGTAATCGGTATGGAACAGCCCCAACCCGATATTGATGAAATGAAAGAAGGCAAAGGCGAACAGGGTAAGACCGCTGATGATCCTAAGCCGGGTTGTCCACCCGCCTTGCCATAAAACGCTTTTCAATCAAGCCACCTGTATTCGCCGCGCGTGTTCCCGAGTCTGGTACGGCGACGCGAGTGGGTCAAGTTATGGTTACGTAAATGGCGGTGTCCACGGAGTTGCTTGGGTTTCAGCGAAAATAATTGTTGGCGCAAGAGTGAACAGCACAATATGGCTTAGCTCCGGTCGGGACCGAGAGCTGTAGATTAACCCGTCAGCACCCATATCGCGGGCGTGATCAGAGAAGCGCCATGTCGGCGAAACGCCCCGTTCTTCGTGGATATCCTGCCAGATAATCGACGCATCGGACTGGCCCCGAAGATCGACCAGTCTTGCACCAGTAACTTGGCCTCTTTGCAATATCCGCGGCGGATCGTCAGGCGAGACATACCGCTGAATGGCGACCCCTGCGCCTTCGGCGCTGAGAGAGGCATAGAGAGCAATCTGCCCTGAATGATGAAAACGCCCTTCGGGCGCCCGGGCAGGGGCCAAAGGGGCGTCACTTTGGGAGAGAAACAGAATTCTCCAGACCGGGCCGGAGAACTCCAGCATTAGCCTAGTCCTGTTCCGCCAGGAACCGCTCGGCATCCAGCGCGGCCATACAGCCCATACCGGCGCTCGTGACGGCCTGACGATAGATGTGGTCGGTCAGATCGCCTGCCGCGAACACACCCGGCACCGAGGTTTCGGTCGAGCCCGGCTTGGTCACCACATACCCACCCATATGGGTTTCCAGCGAGCCCTTGACCAATTCGTTCGCTGGCGCGTGACCAATGGCGACAAAGACGCCTTTACAGGGAACCTCGGTGATCTCACCGGTTTTGACGTTCTTGACGCGCACACCTTCGACGCCCAGTGGGGAATCGGTGCCGATCACTTCTTCCAACTCGTGGAACCACATCGGTTCGATCTTTTCGTGTTTCAGCAAACGATCCTGCAGAATTTTCTCGGCCCGCAGTTCGTCGCGTCGGTGAATCAGAGTAACCTTGCTGGCGAAATTGGTCAGGAACAGCGCTTCTTCCACGGCGGTGTTGCCGCCACCGATGACCACGATTTCCTGTCCACGATAGAAAAAGCCGTCGCAAGTCGCACAGGCCGAAACACCAAAACCCTTGAACTTGTCTTCCGACGGCAGGCCCAGCCATTTGGCGCGCGCACCGGTGGCCAGAATGACCGCGTCTGCTGTGTAGATAGTTCCGCTATCGCCTTTTGCTGTGAAGGGACGGTTGCTGATGTCCAGATCACTGATGATATCGCCGATGACCTCACAACCCATCGCTTGGGCATGTTCTTGCATCTTGATCATCAAGTCAGGCCCCTGAACTTCGGTGAAACCGGGGTAATTTTCGACGTCGGTGGTTGTTGTCAACTGACCGCCGGGCTCGATTCCCTGAACCAGAATCGGTTCAAGCATCGCGCGGCTTGCGTATACGCCCGCAGTGTAACCGGCCGGTCCCGATCCGATGATCAGAACCTTGGTGTGACGTGTCTCGCTCATGGTACCCCCAACTCGATCTGCCTGATTTGGGCGCGTGGCCCCTGGCGGATGGATATAGCGACCCCTGTGCCGCGCTTAAAGCCCCTTCCTGATTTACGCCTGTCAGACGCTAGGTAAATGACGGTTGAATAAGAACATTGAAAATAAACAATATTGCGCATTCACGAAAGATTATTGCGCATCTGCCGGGTGCTGATATAACAACCGAAAAATTCAGGAGTATTTGATGGTCGCGATACGGCTGGACGAGATTGACCGCAAGATTCTGGCGGAATTGCAGGCAGACGGTCGCATGACCAATGTCGAATTGGCAAAACGTGTGGGAATTTCTGCCCCGCCTTGCCTGCGGCGCGTACGCACCCTTGAAGAATCAGGTCTGATCCGCGGCTACCATGCCGATGTAAATTCACGCGAGCTGGGGTTCGAGGTTCAAGTCTTTGCCATGGTCGGTCTGGAAAGTCAGGCCGAAGCCGAGTTGACCGCATTCGAGGAACGCTGCCGCGAATGGCCTTTGGTTCGGGAATGCCACATGCTGAACGGCGAAGTGGATTTCATTCTGAAATGCGTGGCGCCTGACCTAAGTAGTTTTCAGCAGTTCCTGACCGGCAAGCTGCTGACCACGCCGAATGTGGCCAGCGTCAAGACATCGCTTGTTATTCGCGGCGCAAAAGACGAACCAGGCGTTCCATTCGACGTTCTCGAGGAACGCATGAACCGAACGGCCTGAACTCCCGATGTTTCGGATGCGGTTTCATCTGTGGCAGGAAGGCTGCCACCGACATAGAGACCATCCAACTGACTAATAACTGCATAATGCCCCCACATTGCAGAACTCGTTTTAAACTAGGCGGAAATTGCGTCCACCTCGCCATCCCCCGCGCGCGGCATGACCAGCGGGCCGAAATCATTGAGTGATTCGACATGCGAGAACAGGTTCAGATAGACCGATCTTAGCGACCGGCTGACCCGGCGAATTGCATTGGTGCCAGGGTGATAAGATTCGAATTGCAGACCATCGACCCGAATGACCGAGTGCCGTTTCAGGCAAATGTGAAACAGTTCGACCGGCGTTGGTGGCATGGTTTCAATGACACCCATTCCATCCTGAAATTCGTGGACCGGCGTTAGCACCTGTTCGTCTCCGTGCAGATGACGCAAATGCGCGGGCGTGCCCACGATTCGCGCAGCAGGGCCAGCGATTACACCGGACATCGGTTTTTGCATTCCGAATGTGTCGGCCATGATCCGCGTTAACGGGCGCGTCCGGCCCCGCGAATCCACGCGGCCAGGAATAAGGGTGACCGACCCTTTCCACAGCACCGTTTCCGACACTCCATCTTGTGTCAGGACCGTATCGCCAGGCAGCAAGTCTTCGATCGCCATCGGGCCAAGTTCTGTTTCAACCAATGCCCCACGGGTAAAAGCGCAGAACGCGTCCTCGAACATCGGCAGGGCAGGTGCGATATGGCGGGTCTGGACCACATCGCCGTTTTTCATCAGCGTACTGACCTCATAGCGCCGCAGCTGCGCCTTGTGTTGTGTGGTCGGTCTTGGCGCCTCGCGCAGCAATGCTGAGGTTTCAACAGCATTTCTGGCGGCGCGTGATAAAGAATTTGGAATAGCCATTACAATTCCGTCCCCTCTGAAAACCGCGCAGGCAGGCAAGACCCCCGTACAGGCCAGCCTGATCGGTTATTTCCATGTCTTGGAAGAAAGCGGCGACACGCAAGGCGACAGAAACGCAGATCGCTTTTTGCGAAGGAGATTCCTACATTTTTGGTCAGCACAATGACCCCCCAGACAAACTCATACAAACGCAGGCGAAATTGCCAGCGCACACACGCCCCGGTATTGAGCCGCGCAAATATTGGCGGCAGGCCGCACACCGGATCGGAGCACCCCTCCGTTGTGCGTCTTATTCCCCGGAACCGGCAGCTTGGTTCGCGGGTAAGTCATCATCAGCGTCGGGCCGCCAGGCGGCGCGCAACTCTGACCGAATTGCTGGAAACCCGTTTCCACGGCATCTCCAGTTTTTGCTCTCTGGTGGCCACAAGTACGGCGCTTAGAAAGCGTGATCTCGTCTTCATTTTTGTGTCCTGCTCGCTTGGGAACTGACGCCCCGTTTTCCTCTGACACCTAAGTCTGCCCGCTTATTACGGCGGCGATAAGGCTGATCCGGATTGAATTCAGGACAAATGAAGTTTTGCATTTCCTCTTTTCTGATCGCGTCGCGCTCCACTGGAGAATCGGCAGATAAACACTTGAGAGCGGACAATAATTATCAAATTGTCGAGACACGAATAGATAGGAAAATTGTGGCGAAAAAGCGGCGATTTCGCCGCAATTCGGGCCCAGTCTTAAAGTTTTATGGCGGAAATGAGGCGACCGTAATCTGCCTCTTTCGCGTGGGTTGACCGGCGGTACGAGTAGAATCTGTCGGGGTCAGAATAGGTGCAATGGCGTGTCCATTCGGCCTGTCCGACCCCCGCCTGACGCAGCCTGTGCAGGCCAAAAGCAGGCAAGTCGAACTGCAGTCGGTCGCCGGTTCCATTCGCAAAAAACCGCAGGTTTTTCGGAGAATCCGCGACGAATTCATCCAGAAATTCCGGCCCGACCTCATATGCCGCCTGTGAGATCGAGGGGCCGATTACCGCCACGATGTTTTCCCGCTTGGCGCCAAGCGCCTCCATTGCGTCCAACGTTGCCTCAAGCACCCCATCCAAAGCGCCGCGCCATCCGGCATGCGCAGCTCCGATCACGTTCGCGTCAGAATCGGCAAATAGGACCGGCTGGCAGTCGGCGGTGAGAATCGTCAGGGCCAGATCAGGGGTTGCCGTGACCACCGCGTCGGCTTTTGGTTTGTCACCGTTGATCGGGGCGTCGACAGTCAGAACGGTGGGAGAGTGGACCTGATGAATGCCCACCAGGGCTTCGGGTGTGACGTCCATCGCCTGCGCCACGCGCTTGCGATTTACCGTGACCGCTTCGGTCTGATCGGAGGAGCCATAGCCGCAGTTGAGGCCCGAAAAAATACCCGATGATGCACCGCCGCGTCGGCTGAAAAAACCGTGGCGCACAGGGGCCAATAAATCAGAGGTCAGAATTTCCAAGGTCATGGCTCCAATCCCGGAGGTGGTGCGGAAGGGGTGGGGTAGAGGCCCAGCACTTTGAACAGGTTTCCCATTTCATCGGGGTGCGTCAACCGGCGATGTGCGGCAATTAACGCTTCAAGCTCAGACCCGCCGAGGGGCGCGGCAAGGGCTTGTGCGCGGGTGGCAATTCCCAAGCGCTCCAGAAATACACCCTGTGGTGTCAGGCGCGAATGGGCGCATCCAGCGGCGCGGGTCGCCAGTGCCAGTGGTTCGAAATCCACATGTGCCGTAAGATCAGCCTGACCGGGTTGGGCCAAAGGATCAGCGCGTTCATGTGCCTGCAGTGCCTGAAAGGTGTCGCCAAGCGAATGCCAGTCGCCATAATCCACAATCAACCCTGCGCCGCCATGGGTGCCAATCCGCCCAGCAATAACGGTAATGATGGGAATGGCAGCGGCGCACAGTTCGACCAGGTCACCATCAGCAGTGTCGTTCAGTCGATCCTTAAGGGCGATCTGATCTGCATGTGGACCCAATCCCCAAGCTAACGCGGTGCCATCGCGGCCAATCAACCGCTCGCGCCAGCCATCGCGGTCGCGCAGGAACTGTCGTATTGGCAGGGCGTCGAAGAACTCGTTCGCGACCAGAAACAACGGCGCTTCGGGCAGGTCGGCGACCGAGTCGATCCAGCGCGGGTTATGATCCTTCAAAGTCTGCGCTTGTACGTTACGTAGAGCAGGCGAGGCTTCAAGCAGAACGACCTTGGCGGCCTCATTGAAGCCGGGCACGCGTGACGTGGCGCGCAGCATGTCGGCCATCAACGTGCCACGCCCTGGTCCAAGCTCGGCCAGCACAAAATGCTCGGGGTGGCCCTGATCCATCCAGCTTTGAGCCAGGGACAGGCCAATCAATTCTCCGAACATCTGGCTGATCTCGGGGGCAGTGATGAAATCGCCCTGCGTGCCAAGAGGGTCACGGATGGTGTAATAGCCATGCGTCGGGTGCAGGAGGCATTCGGTCATGTAGTCGGCCACACTCATCGGGCCGTCCTGCGCAATACGCGCCAGCAGATGATCTTGCAGGCTCATGCCTTCGATCTTGCACGCAGGGCGAACCACAAGCCAAGGGCAATCATTGGTAGTGACAGCAATTGGCCCATCGTCAGACCATAGCCGCCCACGTGCCAAGCCAGACCCAGCGGATTCCCGGCCGAAATAAACTGCGCGTCGGGCTGCCGGAAGAATTCGACAATGAAACGCGAAGCACCGTAGCCTGCCAGAAAGACGCCCATGATCAGGCCCGGCTTGTGAAACGCGCCGCGTCGATAAGCGAGCCACAGCAGTGCAAGCCCGAGAAACAGACCCTCTAACACGGCTTCATACAGCTGTGATGGGTGTCGCGCACACATCCCGGCCACAACATCGGTGCAATCCTGCGCCGCCGCTCCGGGGAAGATCACCGCCCAAGGCAATTCGCTGGGGCGTCCCCACAACTCGGCGTTGGTGAAATTCGCCAACCGCCCGAGCAATAGCCCTGGCGGCACTGTATGGGCGATTAGGTCGGCCATGGACAGAACCGGAATTTGGTGGCGTCGCGCATAAAGATAAGAGGCGATTACTACCCCCAACAGCCCGCCATGGAACGCCATGCCACCCTGCCAGACCTTGAGAATCTCCAGCGGGTTCGAAAGGTAATAGGAGGGCTGGTAGAACAGCACGAATCCCAGGCGCCCGCCTAGAATCACACCGAGGATGATCCAGGTAATCAGATCTTCAAGCTGTTCGGGCTTCATCGGGGGCGTCTTGTCGGGCCACAGAGCCGGGCGCCGCAGCGCCGCAATGCCCATCCGCCAAGCAATAAGAATGCCAACGATATAAGCCAGCGCGTACCACCGCAGGGCGAACTCCATCCCAAACAATGAGATCGAGAACAACTCGGGCGACAGATCGGGGAAATTCAGAACAGCCTGCATGTGCGTCTCATTGCCCGGGGTTTGCAGGGCAAGTCAACCTTGAGCCCGGAGTAATCATTCCCCATATAGAGACCAACCGCGATTTCGGAGTAGAGCCATGCAAACCCGCAACAAGATCCTTGATGACGTTTCCCAACTGATGACCAACGCCATGGGCGTGGCCCAGGGCGCACGGGAAGAGGCTGAGAATGCGATGAAGTCGATGATCGACCGCTGGCTGGCCGACCGCGATTTCGTCACACGCGAAGAATTCGACGCCGTTCGCGCGATGGCCCAAAAAGCGCGTGAAGAAAACGCAGCGTTGGAGTCCCGCATAGCCGCGCTTGAGGCAAAGCTGGACAAGTAACACCCCAACAATCTGATTTTTGGCTAAAGCTATCCGCCGCGCAATCCGAACTTGGGTTGTGCGGTGTTGTGCATCATGCCGCCCTGCTGAGATTAATCAAGACAAAGCTACAATTCGTGCCAATATTTTGATCGCCGTTGCCGACTGTCCACAACTTATTGCTGTTATCCCCAATAAATAGGGTTGCCAGAAACCATCTCGCATCGCACCATATTTAGTACAGGCAGACGGGGTTGGCCCCGGCTTGTAGAGTAAGCAACTAGCATTGGGGCGCTGCCAGCCCCTAAAAGGCTAGAGATTAGTGAGGTGGCATTATGGCCCTTTCCGAGCAGTTTCTCGAAGAAGACCTTCATCCGATCGATATTGTTGAACATATTGCTGAACATCACGACTGGGACTTTGACCGGATCGGGGATGATCAGATTGCCATGGCCGTCGAAGGGCAGTGGCGCACATACTCGATCACGTTGGCCTGGTCGAACTATGACGAAACCCT
Source organism: Ruegeria atlantica (assembly GCF_013032005.1). Lineage (GTDB taxonomy): Bacteria > Pseudomonadota > Alphaproteobacteria > Rhodobacterales > Rhodobacteraceae > Ruegeria > Ruegeria atlantica_A. Next base: position 234,912 of record NZ_WQBE01000004.1, on the reverse strand, counting down.
GCGCATGGTGTGCTCGTTCGAGATGGAGCCACCAACGGATCGCGAAGCCAAGCTGTATGAACTGCTGAACAAGATGAATGATCAGTGCTGGGCCGGGGCGTTTACGTACTGGGCCAATCAAAAGCTGATGGTTTATCGCTATGGTCTGGTTCTGGCCGGTGGTCAGATGGCCAGCCCGGATCAGATCGACACGATGATCAGCGCCGCGGTGCTGAGCGCCGAGCGCTACTATCCGGCGATCCAGTTGGTCACATGGGGCAATCGGACCCCCGAAGAAGCGATACAAGTCGCCATTGCAGAGGCCTACGGCCGCGCGTAAAGCTTTGCCCCGAACCGAATGAGGAGAGGGGCAATCATGGACATGTCACGCGTTGCCGAACAGGGGCTGGTTCTTCTGGGGTGCGGCAAGATGGGATCGGCCATGCTCGCCGGATGGTTAGAGCATGGCCTTCCTGCGTCAGCGGTCTGGGTAATTGATCCTAACCCCTCGGACTGGCTTAAGGCGCAGGGCGTCAACATCAACACCCCGCTGCCCGAGGCCCCCGCCGTGGTACTAGTGGCCGTCAAGCCGCAGATGATGGGCGAGGCGCTGCCTGCGATCAAAGCGTTGGGCGGAGGTAACAGCCTGTTTGTCTCGATCGCAGCGGGGACATCGATTGCCACGTTCGAGGCCGTTCTGGGCAAAGACACCCCGATCGTGCGCGCCATGCCGAACACGCCAGCCGCAATCCGGCAGGGAATCACGGCGCTTATCGGCAATGCGAAGGCTTCGGACGCCGATGTGGCATTGGCTGAAAACCTGCTGTCTGCCATCGGCGAGACCGTTCGGCTGGAAGATGAGGCGCAGATGGACGCCGTCACCGGGCTCAGCGGGTCAGGCCCGGCCTATGTCTTTCACCTGATTGAAACGCTCGCCGCCGCTGGTCAGGCACAGGGCTTGCCACATGAGCTGGCGATGAAGCTGGCCAAATCCACTGTGGCCGGGGCAGGGGCATTGGCCATGGCGGCCGAAGAAGACCCCTCGCAACTGCGCGTCAATGTCACATCGCCTAACGGCACAACCCAAGCCGCGCTTGAGGTGCTGATGCACGAGGAAGAAGGTTTCCCCGACCTGCTGCACCGTGCAGTCAAAGCTGCGACAGATCGATCCAAGGAGCTGTCCCGTGAGTGAGATTACATTCGACGATTTTCTCAAGGTCGACATCCGCGTGGGCGAGGTGATCCGGGCCGAACCTTACCCAGAGGCCCGTAAGCCCGCGATCAAGATGTGGATCGATTTTGGGGATGAGATTGGTAAGCGGAAAACCTCGGCCCAGGTCACCGCGCATTACGATCCTTCGACGCTGGTGGGCAAGCAGGTGATGGCCGTAGTGAACTTCCCCCCGCGCCAGATCGGTCGGTTCATGTCTGAAGTTCTGGTACTAGGCTTGCCCGATGAAAACGGTGAAGTGGTCTTGATCGGCCCGGATGGCGAAGTTCCTATCGGCGGGCGGATGCACTGATGAAATTGCTGATCACCCGCCCAATGACCGCCGCCGTCGAGGCCCGCGCTCGCCGCGCGTTCGATGTGGAAATTCGTAGCAACACCTTGCCCATGACGTCCGAGGAAATGCTACGCGCACTAAGGGACTTCGATGTGGTCGTGCCCACATTGGGTGACCAGTTTTCGGCCCAGATTTTCGCGGATGCCCCCAACCCTCGGTGCAAACTCCTGGCCAATTTTGGTGTCGGTTACAACCATATCGACGTCGACGCCGCGCGCACCGTTGGTGTCGCGGTCACCAACACGCCCGGTGCTGTCACCGATGCGACGGCCGATATCGCCATGACCCTCTTGCTGTCTACGGCCCGTCGCGCGGGCGAGGGCGAACGGCTGGTCCGCGCGGGCAACTGGCAAGGATGGCATCCAACGCAGATGCTGGGCCACCACGTTACCGGCAAGCGCGTCGGAATCGTTGGTATGGGCCGGATCGGTCAGGCCATTGCCCGGCGCTGTTATTTCGGGTTCGCGATGCAGGTGGCCTATCAGTCACGCAGCCCGAAGGAGGTAGAGTTTCCTGCTGAATATATCCCGGACCTGTCGTCTTTGGCGGCGTCGGTCGATTTCCTCGTGACTGCCGTATCTGGCGGGGCTGAAACCCGTCACCTGATCAACGCTCAGGTGTTAGAGGCAATGAACCCATCAGGCATTCTGATTAACATCGCCCGCGGTGAGGTCATTGACGAGACCGCCCTGATCGCCGCCCTACAGTCCGGCCAGATCGCGGGCGCCGGGCTGGACGTGTACGAATTCGAACCCGCCGTTCCGCAGGCGCTGCGTGATATGGATAACGTGACCCTGTTACCACATCTTGGCACAGCCACCGAGGAAGTGCGCAGCGACATGGGCCATATGGCACTGGACAACGTGGCGGCCTTTGTCGAGGGACGGCCGCTGCCAAATCCGGTCTAAGATCCGACCGCCTCGCGCCAGTGTTTGCGGCAAAGCGAGACATAGGTCTCGTTCCCGCCGATCTGCACCTGTGCGCCTTCGGTGATGGTGTTGCCGTTCTCATCCTGACGAATCACCATTGTCGCCTTGCGCCCGCATTTGCAGATGGTGCGCACCTCACGCATTTCATCAGCCAGAGCTAACAGCGCTGCTGAGCCCGGAAATAGACGCCCCTGAAAATCCACTCGCAACCCATAAGCCAATACCGGCACGTTTAGGTCATCTACCGCACGGGCCAGTTGCCAGACCTGATCTTCCGTCAGGAATTGCGCCTCATCTATAAAAACGCAGGCGATATTACCCTGAACCAGCCGCGCTCGGATCATGCCAAAGACATCATCTTCGGTTGTGAACGTATCGGCGTCTGCGGAAATCCCGATCCGCGACGCAATTCTCCCGACACCAGCGCGCCCATCCAGGGCAGCGGTCATCAAATAGGTGTCCATGCCCCGCTCACGATAGTTATGCGAGGCTTGCAGCAACACGGTCGATTTACCCGCGTTCATGGTGGAATAATTGAAGTAGAGCTTTGCCATGCACCCGGGTCTAATTGGCAAGACCTGCCTGGGCAAGGCATCAAAACCCGTTAAGGAAGCGACGTCGCCGTTGTCATTGCAGGGACAGAGCGTACGCTCAAAGGGGATGGATCCCCCGCGCCTACAACAGCGACGCCGTCGGCCAACATGCGGCCTATACCAAACGAGGCTTAAATTGCGCCCCGTAATCACTCTTTACCGGCCGGAACGGCCGCCACTCACTCACAAAACCCCTGCATATCTGAGGGATAGCCAATTTATGACATTTCAACTATGAATCGAATATGGGAAATTTCCTGTCCCTTTCCCCCACAGTGGCAGATGTTGTGGAGGGCACAGGCAGCAAAGGTACAAACATGGCAGATATCGGGGCCTACCTGAAAAAGCACACAGAGGCGTTGGTCAAAGACGTCGGCATTGAATCCGCGTGTGAGATCACCGGAAAATCCAAGGCGACTCTGGGGCGGTATTATTCAGACAATGCCGAACACGCCGACCGGTTCATGCCCGTGGACGCCGTGGCCCGGCTTGAGGCTGTGTCAAACTACCCGCATGTGACCTCGGCGCTGGCTGATCTGAAAAACATCACGCTGTCGTATGACGGTCGCAACACCGAAAGCCCGCGCACCGGTGGGGTGAATTCGGACGTGATCGCGTTGAGCCAGCGGTTCGCCATGCTGATGACTGAATATCAGGCCGCTATCGAAGACGGCATCATCACCGTGAACGAGGCCAAACGCCTGCTGAAGGAAACAAGCCTGCTGCAACAGGTGCTGATCGAGATGAAGCTGCATCTGGAAGAGGAAAGCGTGAGCTAGGGCTTGTCGTTAACCTTCCCGCGAATAATACCTGCAGAGTCGGGCTTCAAAGGTCGGCTTTGCGGACAATCTGGACTTTACTGCCGGCGATTTGAAGGTCAGCTTCCTATGCATTGGCAGATACTTAGTCTAGAATTGCCATATGCTGATTGGAACGCAAAACACGCTCTCAGAAGTGATCAATGCTAGAGGTGTTTTTACACCTCTTGGTGTTTCTCGATCCTCCAAAGAAGTCTGTGAAGCTGTTTCCGATGCTTTAGGGCGTCACTTCATTATGGATGATCTACATGATGCAGTGGGTCGAGAAATTGCCGAAATGACCAATGCGAGCGCGGCCACTGTCGTACATTGCAGTGCGGCTGCGATTACATTGGCTGTAGCGGCCTCTATGACCGGTAGTTCCCCAGGCGCGATTAAACAGCTTCCCGATGCAAGCGGTCTCAAGAGCCGAGTCATTTTGCCTGCAAACCACGCAGTAAATTACGGTCATCCCATTGAGCAAGCTATCCGACTTGCAGGTGCGAAACCGGAGCTTGTGGGCGACAATTCGGCTTGCGGCATTGAGGACCTTGCTCACGCTTGTTCAAAACTGGATGCGTGTTGTTTAGTGCTTGTTTCCTCCAGACTTACTGGAGGCGAAATGCTGGATTTTCGAAAAGCAGTCTCTGCGGCCCATGAACATGATCTGCCAGTGGTGATTGATGGCGCGGCCCAGGATTTTCGAATTGAAGACTTGCTGGATACCGGAGCTGACGTGGTTCTCATTAGCGGCCAAAAATACTTAGCTGGCCCAACATCAGGTTTGGTTCTTGGAAAGCCCGATCTGGTTTCAGCGGTCAGAGCACAGGAAAAAGGAATAGGGCGCGGCATGAAGGCATCAAAGGAAGTTCTCCTCGGTGTCCTTACTGCTTTAAAGCTTCGCCAACAGCTTAACAAAGAGGCTTGGTCGTCAGATCAAAAGGAAAAGGTTGCCCGATTTGTCTCAGTAGCGAACACGATTGAAGGTATCACGGCCAAAGCGAATCCTGATCCTACAAATCTGCCATTTGATCGAGTGCATCTCTGCATTGCCAAATCGTCAGAATTTCCTGATGCGGCACAAATGGCAGCAGCTTTGAAAGCCGGTGAACCTTCGATCTGGATCATGGACCATTTAACCCACCAGTCGGAGATAGTGTTGGAGCTAGTCCAACTTACGCAAGAAGAAATCGACACAGTTCTGGATCGAATAAGAGAAGTAGTGTCCCAATATCAAAAATCCTAAAAGCTGACATTTACGCAACCTGCGGCATTGGTCAAATTGGGTTCAAAGCGGACAGGCGAACTCTTTTTTATGTGACTTCTGTATACAGGCCGTTAACCGTGCCGCTTCACGATCACCGATCCCACCGAATACCCAGCGCCGAACGAACAAATAAGACCAACATCTCCATCCGACAGATCATCGGAATACTTGGAAAACGCGATGATCGACCCGGCTGAGGATGTGTTGGCATAGTCCTGCAGAATATTGGGCTGTTCACCCGCTTCGGGTTCGCGTCCCAGTACCTTTTTGCCAATGAAATCATTCATCGTCTTGTTGGCCTGATGCAGCCACAGGCGTTTCAGGTCGCTGCTGCCAACCCCTTCGGATTCCATGTGATCCGAGATGTGTTTGCTGACCATCGGCAGCACTTCCTTGAACACTTTCCGGCCGTTTTGCATGAATTGCATGTCTCGCCGGTCGATCACCCCATCAGGGCGCGAGCGGCGCAGGAAGCCATTATTATTGCGGATGTTGTTCGAGAAGGATGTGGCGCAGCGGGTCGAGAGGATTTCGAAATGCGGGCCCGTCGCGTTTTCGATCCGCTCGACCAAGGTGGCCGTGGCCACATCGCCGAAGATAAAGTGGCAATCGCGATCACGCCATTCCAGGTGACCCGAACAGATCTCGGGGTTGACCACCAGCGCTGACCGGACCGAACCCGAACGGATCATATCCGCCGCTGCCTGAATACCGAACGTGGCCGAGGAGCAGGCGACGTTCATGTCGAAGCCAAAGCCGTCAATGCCCAACGCCTGCTGAATCTCGATCGCGATCGCAGGATAGGCGCGTTCATGGTTTGACGCGGCGCAGATCACCAGATCGACATCTTCGGCACTGCGACCCGCCTGAGCCAGCGCTTTATTGCAGGCATCCACGGCCATCTCGGTCATGATGCCGGGTTCGTCATCGCCGCGTTGGCGAAGCAGGGGATGCATCACGTTTGGGTCCAGCACACCGGATTTATCCATCACATATCGGTTCTCGATACCCGATGCCTTGAGGATGAATTCTACGGACGAATGCTGTATCGGTTCAATCTCACCCGCTGCAATCGCGTCGGCATTCTTGGCGTTTTGCGTGTCGGCATAGGCGTTGAAGGCGGCGACAAGCTCGGCGTTGGTGATGACGTTCTCGGGCGTGAAAACACCGGTGCCTGTGATTGCGGGCGTATACATGGCGGGTCCTGAATGTTTCGAATCCGCTTAAAATGCAGTCGCTGCGGGTTTTGATCAAGAGAAGGTGACCCAAGGGAATGCAGCGAAACCAGTCAAATTACTGCTTCACAACTTGAATGGTTCATAATCTGAAGTATATGACGCCACGGACTTACGGAGCTCCCAATGCCAGACAACATAAGCGACAGGCTTGGCCGCCTAAGCCCTGAAATCCAGTCAATCATGGGTGTGTATGCCCTGTACTGGAAGCTGGAAGAGGCGTTCGATTGCATTGAAACGGAACTTAGCCATCCGGAATGCCACATGTTGATCAAACTGGATCAACCCAAGCGTATGGGCGTTCTGGCGGCCGACATGCTGAGTGTCCCTTCGACCATAACCGCCACGGCGGACGGTTTGGAAAAAGCTGGCTATCTGACGCGTGAACGTGACCCCGAAGACCGCCGTGCCTGGTTGCTGGTTCTGACTGAGCAGGGCGAAGAGGCCCGGAATATGCTGGTGTCCGAAGCCGGTGACCTTTTCCACCGCGCATCCGGATTGGATGCAAAAGAAACTGCCGAATTCGCGCGATTGGCGCGCAAAATCCGAGACAACATCCTGAAAACAGGAATTCCCGAGGGATTGACGAAATGAAACTCCTCTCTGTTCTGAGTGCGACCCTGATCGCGCTGACGACACCGGTTCTGGCTCAAGAAACCGCCAAGCCGGTCAAGCTGATGCAGGTGCGCGAAACCGCACCGGGCTTTTCACGCCAGTTCTTTGGGCGCGTGGCCGCCCGACAAACCGTTGATCTGGCCTTTCAGGTCTCGGGTCAGATTGTTGAGATGCCGGTGACCGAAGGATTTGTGATCCCCAAGGGTGAGTTGATCGCGCAGCTGGATCAAGCACCTTTCCAGCGCCGGTACGACCGCGCGGTCCTGCAAAAGGATCAGGCGGACCGAACCGTGGCTCGCTTGTCTCGATTGCGGGGTACCACCGCCAGCCAAGTGGCCGTGGACGATGCGGAGACAGAGGCGCAACTGGCTGATATCGCCGTGCGGGATGCGGAATACGATCTTGAACATGCGACTCTGACCGCGCCATTCGACGCGCTAGTGTCCAGCCGGGCGGTTGAAGCCTTTACCACCGTGTCAGCTGGCGCCCCCATCGTGCGCATTCACGACATGTCGGAATTGCGGATCGAAGTCGATGTGCCCGAGATTCTGTTTCAGCGTTCGGGTCAGGAAGAAAGCTATACGATCACTGCGAAATTCCCGACCAGTGACGAGGTATTCCCCCTTCAGATTCGTGAGTTTGATGCCGAAAGCTCAACCGTGGGGCAGACCTTCCGCATTCAGTTCGGCCTGACCCCGCCGGAGGGTTTGCAAATCCTGCCGGGCTCGTCCGTGACCGTGACTGTTCAGGTAGAGGATGGCCGGACCGGTATCGTCATTCCGGCCGCGGCCATCGTTGCAGGCGCTGATGGAGCGCTGGGCGTCATGGTGTTTTCGCCAGTTGGCGCCGACGAAGGCGCCGTTCAATACGTACCTGTCACCATCGAACCCACCCAGACCGGCGAGGTCCGAGTGCTGACCGGTCTGTCGGACGGTGACGAAATCGTTGTCGCTGGCGGCAGTGCGCTGACCGACGGTCAGGCCGTACGCCGCTTTGCTGGCTTTGCGAACTGAGGGCAAACAGATGAACATCGCGCGCGCCTCGATCGACCGGCCGATTTATACGTGGCTGATCATCCTGATTGCCCTGTTTGGGGGCATTTGGGGCTTCCTGTCGCTGGGTCGTCTGGAAGACCCGGCCTTCACCATCAAGAATGCCGTCATAGCAACGCAATACCCAGGCGCCACAGCCGAAGAAGTGGCGCTCGAGGTCTCGGAACCATTGGAATCTGCCATCCAACAGATGGGCGAGGTTGATACGATCACCTCGGTCAACCAACCGGGATTTTCGCTGATCGAGGTCGAGATCAAATCGACTTATGACGGTACAGAACTGCCTGAAATTTGGACCAAGCTGCGCGCCAAGGTGCGCGACGCATCGCGTGCATTGCCATCGGGCGTAAGTCAACCAATGGTGAATGACGGGTTCGGTGATGTGTTCGGCCTGTTTTACGCTGTCACGGCCGAAGGGTTTTCGGACGCTGAAAAGCATGAGTTATCCACTTTTTTGCGGCGCGAATTGCTGACCGTTCCCGGTGTCGCGGATGTTGAGGTGATGGGCCTGCCGGACGAGGCGATCTTTGTCGAACCCGATCTGGCCATTTCCGTCAACCAGAACGTGCCTATCCCGTCCATCAACGAGGCCATTGCCAACGCGGACTCGGTTAATGCGTCGGGATCGGTCCGAACTGAGAATGACCGCACCACGATCCTGACGGCCGAAGGGTCAGATACAGTTTCTGCCATTGCCGGTTTGTCGTTGGGGTCGCAGGGGCAGGTGATCAACCTATTCGACATGGCGCACGTCTTCCGTGGCCGTCAGACCGACCCCGAGGTCATGATCCGGTTCAACGGGACCGAGGCGTTCACGCTGGGCATCGCGGGTCTGTCGACCGAGAATATCGTCGAAGTCGGCCAGCGTGCCGATGCCACATTCGCCGAGTTGGACCCTCAGATTCCCTTTGGGGTCGAAATCCTGCCGATCTATCAGCAGCATGTGGTGGTCGAACAGGCCTCGAACGACTTTCTGGTGAACCTGGCCATGTCAGTCAGCATCGTTGTGGCGGTTTTGGCTATCTTCATGGGCTGGCGCGCGGCGGTGGTCGTGGGCTCGACCCTTCTGCTGACCGTAGTGGGGACACTGTTGTTCATGTCGATCTTCTCGATCGAGATGGAGCGGATATCGCTGGGCGCCCTGATCATTGCGATGGGGATGCTGGTGGACAACGCCATCGTGGTGGCCGAGGGAATGCAGATCGCCATGCTGCGCGGTAAAAATTCCCGCGATGCGGCTGATGAGGCGGCGTCGAAAACGCAAATCCCGCTGTTGGGGGCGACGGTCATCGGCATCATGGCTTTTGCCGGTATTGGCCTCAGCCCGGATGCGACGGGTGAGTTTCTGTTCTCATTGTTTGCGGTAATTGGTATCTCGTTGCTGCTTAGTTGGGTTCTGGCGCTTACGGTGACGCCGATGCTGGGGCATTACTTCTTCAAGCAGGGAAAAGAGGGCGAGGTGGACGCTTATGGCGGCATCATGTTCCGTGTCTACGGTGCGATCCTGCGGTGGTCCTTGCGGATGCGCTGGCTGGTGATTGCCGCGCTGGTCGGGGTAACGGTGGCCTGTTTCGCGGGCTTTGGCTTGGTAAAACAGCAGTTTTTCCCTGACTCGAACACACCGCTGTTCTTCGTGCATTACAACCTGCCGCAAGGCACGCCCATCGCACGCACGGCTGAGGATATGGCGGTCTTCGAAGACTGGCTGGCCGAGCGCGACGATGTCGTGTCCGTCACCACCTTTGTCGGGCAGGGCGCAACTCGGTTCCTGCTAACCTATTCGGCCGAAAAACCAAACCCCAGCTATGGGCACATGATCATTCGCACTGAAACGCTGGATGACATTCCGGTTTTGCAGGCGGATTTGGAAGCGTTTGGGCAGGCACAATTCCCCGAGGGCAAATTCCGCACCAAACGCCTGATCTTCGGCCCGGGCGGCGGAGACCCAATCCAAGCGCGGTTCTCGGGCAGTGATCCGAAGGTATTGCGCCAGCTGGCCGATGAGGCGGTGTGGAAAATGCGCGAGGCTTCCCCTAATGCGCTGAACGTCTATCATGATTGGCGCGAGCAGGAGCTGGCAGTGCAGCCGATCTATGCGACCGAGCGGGCGCAGACCGCAGGTGTGTCCCGTGAAGATATCGCCGCGACTTTGCAGTTTTCCACGGACGGGATCACCGCCGGAGAATTCCGCGAGCGGGACCGTCTGATCCCCATCATCATACGCCGTCCCGCGGACGGGGATTATTCGATCGTCGATCAGGTGGTGTTTTCAGAAGAATCGCAAAAGTTCGTTCCAATCGAGCAAATGGTCGATGGGTTCGAATACAAGCCGCTCAACACGCTGGTGCATCGTCGTGACCGCGTGCTGACGATCACCGTCGGGGCTGATATCCCGCCCGGCATGACGGCGGCACAGGTCCATTCTGAGGTACGCGCGGCCATCGAAGACATGGACCTGCCACCTGGTTATCGCATGGAATGGGGGGGCGAGTTCGAAAACGCTGGCGAGGCCAACGAAAGCCTAGGACGTCAGTTGCCCCTGAGCCTGCTGATCATGGTGCTGATCTCAGTGCTAATCTTTAACGCGATCCGCCAGCCGATCATCATCTGGCTGTTGGTGCCGATGTCGGTGAACGGCGTCGTGATCGGGCTGTTGGGGACGGGTCTGCCGTTCACCTTCACAGCGCTGCTGGGGCTGCTGAGCTTGTCGGGGATGCTGATCAAGAACGGGATCGTTCTAGTCGAAGAGATTGATCTGGTCCGCGCCACCGGCAAGCCCCTGCGCGAGTCGATTGTCGAAGCTTCGGTCTCGCGTTTGCGCCCTGTGATGCTGGCGGCGATCACCACAATTCTGGGGATGGCACCGTTGCTGACGGACGCGTTCTTCCGCTCGATGGCCGTGACGATTATGGGCGGTTTGGCCTTTGCCACGATCCTGACCATGGTCGCGGCTCCGGTCTTTTACATGGTGTTCTTTGCACGCGATGAAAAACGCGAGTTTGCACAGGCCTGACTGGTACCGGGCGGCGTTTCAGTCGCCCGGGTCCTTTTCCGGATCATAATGATAGTAAAAACAGGATAGCTTGTTTCCGTCCGGGTCGCGCAGATAGGCGACATAGAAATCAGGCGTGTAATAGTCCCGAATGCCCGGAGGACCTGCGTCTGTGCCCCCATTTTCCAGACCTGCCGCGTGAAAACGCCGAACTTGCGCTGCGCTGCTGGCCGGAAAAGCAATCATCGTTCCATTGCCCACGCAGGCCGCCCCACCATCAAATGGCGTACAGACCCAAAACCCTGTCCCGGTATCGGGATGGTTTCCCCAGCCCGCGCGATCCTTTGACCACCCCGGAAGGCGCGGCTGATCCAGTACAGAAAAGATCGCGTCATAGAACCGGATGGCCCGGGACAAGTTATTGGTTCCGTATGTGGTGTAAAGGCGCATGGTTTCACCGGTTGTCAGAACAGCATCATGCTGCCCGCGACAACACAGGGAAAGCGAAAACGGCGCTGCCGTTCGCGTCAGATCAGTGGGATCAGCGGCACATCACACGCGGCAAGCGTCATCAAAGCGGCGAGAACCATAAACCTGCGCATTTTGTTTTCCTTCTGCTCGTTTGCAAAAAAGATGCGCGCCCGAAGACACGGGGTCAACGGGCGCGGCGTGTTTGGTTCAAAATGCGCGGGTTTCACCCCAGGGAAGTTAGCCCTGCAGCGACTTCACCTCAACATCGCCTTCGGCCTGTGCCTTGATCGCCAGCGCGGCAGCATGGCTGGCGGCCGCGGTGGTGAAATAGGGGATCTTGTCATAGAGCGCGATTGAACGGATGGACTTGCTGTCCTCGACCGCCTGTGCGCCTTCGGTTGTGTTCATCAACAATTGCACCTGACCGTCTTTCAGCATGTCAGCCACGTCAGGGCGGCCTTCATAGACCTTGTTGACCACGTCACAGGCTACACCCTGTTCAGCCAGCCAGGACTGGGTGCCGCGTGTGGCCACCAGAGAAAAACCTTGCCCGGTCAGAACCTGCGCGGCCTCAAGCATCGCGGGGGTCTTGTCGGCATCCTTGATCGAGATAAACGCACGACCCGAGGACGGCAGTACCATACCAGCCCCCATCTGTGCCTTGAGGAAAGCGCGGTGGAAGTCGCGGTCCCAGCCCATGACCTCACCGGTCGAGCGCATTTCCGGACCCAAAATGGTGTCGACGCCGGGGAAACGGGCAAAGGGCAGCACCGCCTCTTTCACCGAAAACCACGGCATGTCCGGATCAGCCAGTGTCATCTGGTCTGCGATCTTGGTGTCCTGACCGTCCTGATAAGGCGGGCGCTGCGGGAAGTTCGCCAGCTTCTCACCAGCCATGACACGCGCGGCAATCGATGCGATGGCACTGTCGGTCGCCTTTGCGACAAACGGTACGGTCCGTGAGGCGCGCGGGTTGACCTCGATCAAATAAATCTCGCCATCCTTGATGGCGAACTGCACGTTCATCAGGCCGACGACATTCAGAGCTTTGGCTAGCTTGAACGCCTGATCCTTGATCTGATCCAGGATTTCTTTCGACAGCGAATAGGGCGGCAGCGAACAAGCCGAGTCACCCGAGTGAACGCCAGCCTCTTCGATATGCTGCATGATGCCAGCGACATGTACGGCCTCACCGTCGCAAATGGCATCCACGTCCAGCTCAACCGCACCGGCCAAATAACTGTCCAGCAGAACCGGGCTGTCGCCCGAGACCACCACAGCCTCGTTGATATAGCGTTTCAGCTGCTCCATATCGCGCACGATTTCCATCGCGCGGCCACCCAGAACGTAAGAGGGGCGGATGACCAGTGGGAAGCCAATCTCGTCGGCAATCTCCAGCGCCTGCTCATCGGTCGAGGCGATGCCGTTATTGGGCTGTTTCAGGCCCAGATCATTGACCAGCGCCTGAAAGCGTTCACGGTCTTCGGCAAGGTCAATCGCATCCGGCGTGGTGCCAAGGATCGGGATACCTTCAGCCTCAAGCGCGTTGGCCAGTTTCAGCGGGGTTTGGCCGCCGAACTGAACGATCACACCGTGCAGCGTGCCGTTTTCCTGCTCTTTCGTCAGGATTTCCATCACGTGTTCGAATGTCAGCGGTTCAAAATACAGCCGGTCCGAGGTGTCATAGTCGGTCGAGACCGTCTCGGGGTTGCAGTTGACCATGATGGTTTCATATCCCGCTTCGGTTAGTGCGAAACAGGCGTGGCAGCAGCAATAATCGAACTCGATGCCCTGACCGATCCGGTTCGGGCCTCCGCCAAGGATGACAACTTTTTTGCGGTCAGACGGGCGCGCTTCGCATTCGACCTCGCCCATCATGGGCGCTTCGTAGGTTGAATACATATAAGGCGTCTGTGCTTCGAACTCGGCGGCGCAGGTGTCGATGCGCTTGAACACGGCGTTGACGCCCAGATTGCGGCGGGCGCGGCGGACGTTGTCCTCATCCCGGCCGGTCAGATTGCCCAGACGAGCATCGGTAAAGCCCAGCATTTTCAGCTTGCGGATGCCGTCTTCGGTCACCGGCAGGCCATCTTTGCGGACAACGCGCTCAGCCTCGATGATCTCGCGGATACGGGCCAGGAACCATGGGTCAAATTTGGTGACGCCAAAGATTTCGTCATCGGTCAGACCGTGACGCATGGCCTGCGCGATGGTGCGCAGACGGTCGGGGGTTTGTTTGCTGATCGCCTTGATGACGGCAGCTTTGTCGCTGGCTTCTTCCCAGACACCGACGTTCAGCCCGGGGATTTCAATCTCATCAAACCCGGTCAGGCCCGATTCCATCGAGGCCAGCGCCTTTTGCATCGATTCGTGGATCGTGCGGCCGATGGACATGGCTTCTCCCACCGACTTCATGGCGGTAGTCAGGTAAGGCTCGGAGCCTGGGAACTTTTCAAAGGCGAATTTCGGGATCTTGGTGACGACATAGTCGATGGTCGGCTCAAACGAGGCCGGGGTGACCTTGGTGATGTCGTTGTCCAACTCGTCTAGCGTATAGCCAACGGCCAGCTTGGCCGCAATCTTCGCAATCGGGAAACCGGTCGCCTTGGACGCCAGCGCCGAGGAGCGCGACACACGTGGGTTCATCTCGATCACAACCATGCGGCCATCATCGGGGTTGATCGCCCATTGTACGTTCGAACCGCCGGTTTCGACCCCGATCTCACGCAGAACGGCAATCGAACCGTTGCGCATGATCTGGTATTCCTTGTCGGTCAGCGTCAGGGCAGGGGCCACGGTGATCGAGTCGCCGGTATGCACGCCCATCGGATCGACGTTTTCGATGGAGCAGACGATGATGGCGTTGTCGGCGGTGTCGCGCACCACCTCCATCTCATACTCTTTCCAACCCAGCAGGCTTTCATCGACGAGGATCTGGTTGACGGGCGAGGCATCCATGCCCGAGCGGCAAAAATGGATATAGTCCTCACGGTTATAGGCCACGCCGCCACCGGTGCCGCCCAGGGTAAAGGCAGGGCGGATAATGGCGGGCAGGCCGATTTCTTCCAGCTCATCCAGCGCCATCTGCACACCGGCGTCCAGATCGGTGGAACCGTCGTCGCGCTTGGGAGCGGTCACGATGGTTGCCTTGGGGTTTTCCAGCCCCAGCCGGTCCATCGCCTCGCGGAACAGGGCGCGGTCTTCGGCCATTTCGATGGCGTCGCGTTTGGCGCCGATCATCTCGACCCCGAACTTTTCAAGCACACCCATCTCTTCCAGCGCCAGCGAGGTGTTCAGGCCGGTCTGCCCGCCCATGGTGGGCAGCAAGGCGTCGGGGCGTTCTTTTTCGATGATCTTCGCGACAACCTCGGGGGTGATCGGTTCGATATAAGTGGCGTCAGCCAGACCGGGGTCGGTCATGATGGTGGCCGGGTTTGAGTTCACCAGGATGACCCGGTATCCTTCTTCGCGCAGCGCCTTGCAGGCCTGGGCGCCGGAATAGTCAAACTCGCAGGCCTGACCGATGACGATGGGCCCCGCTCCGATGATCATGATCGACTGGATGTCGGTTCTTCTGGGCATGGCCTGGTTCCTTCGGTTAACTGCGAGTCAGGGCGCCCCCATGCGCCCAAATTGTCCTGCGTTATAGGGACCGCGCGAAAAGGTTCAAGGGGTATCGGAAACGGTGACGAAATTGCCGCTTTCCCCTCCTTCCCTTGCCGTCGTATTCTCTATACCGCGCAGCACGACAAATGAGGATGCAATTGCGTATTCGTTTCGATCAGGGGCCAGCCGGACCCGGAACAAGTTTCGACCGGCTAGCCAGTGTGATCCGTGCAGACAAGCCGGACGACGTGCCCCAGGCCTTGGTGGCGCTGGATGAGGCGCGCGCCGACGGTGCGTGGCTTGCCGGTTATGCCAGTTATGAGCTGGGCTATGTGCTTGAGCCGCGCTTGGCTGACCGACTGCCCGCGGATCGCCGTCTGCCTTTGCTGTGCTTTGGCGTTTATGAGGCCCCAGTGCAACGCGATCTTCCCTCGGCAGCTGGTGGCGTCACCGGATTTGAGCCCCGCTGGGATGAGGCACGTTATACGCGCGCCTTTCAACAGGTTCATGACGCCATCGGGGCCGGGGATATCTACCAGGCCAACCTGACCTTTCCTATCGACCTGACCATCCAGGGTGAAAGCGCCGCGTTCTATGCCTCTCTGGCTTCCGGGCAAGCGGTGGGTCACGGCGCGCTGGTACAGCAGGACGGCTTGCCTGATCTGCTGAGCCGCTCGCCCGAGTTGTTCTTTCGTACCGATGCGGATCGAGGGATTGAAACCCGCCCGATGAAAGGCACGCAACCTCGCAGCGATGATATGGCCGAGGACGCGCGACGCCGGGCCTTTCTGTCGATTGACGAAAAGAATCGGGCCGAAAACCTGATGATTGTCGATCTTCTGCGAAATGACCTTAGCCGTGTTGCGCTGCCCGGATCGGTCAAAGTGCCCGAGCTGTTCAAAGTCGAAACCTATGCGACTGTGCATCAGATGGTCTCGTTGGTGCAGGCGCATCTGCATTTGGGGGCCGAGCTGTCCGATATCCTGATGGCGCTGTTCCCCTGTGGTTCAATCACCGGTGCGCCCAAGATCCGTGCGATGGAGATTTTGGCCGATTTGGAACCTTGGGCCCGCGACATTTATTGCGGCGCCATCGGCTGGGCGGCCCCGGACGGTCGGTCGGAATTCAACGTAGCGATCCGCACGCTAATGGTTGAGGATGGCAGAGCCACTCTGAACGTGGGCGGTGGCCTGGTCTGGGACAGCACAGCCCCGTCGGAATACGAGGAAGCGTTATGGAAAGCCCGCTTTGCCCACCAGCTAATTCTGACTTCCGCATAATCGAAACGCTGGCCTTTCGGCCTGAGCAAGGGTTTGTACGGCGAGATCAACACTTGGCCCGGATGGCCCGATCAGCTCAAGCCTTTGGGATTTCCTTTGACGCGGACCGCGCCATTGATCTGTTGAACGTCGTGGGTGGCTCATCGCCGCTTAGGTGTCGACTGACGCTGGCCGCAGGTGGTCAGCTGGATATAACGACCGGAGCATTGGCCGATAATCCGACGATCTGGCGGATCGCCATTGCCGAACCGCGCCTGACCGCGTCTGACATCTGGTTGCAGCACAAAACAACACAGCGTGCCATATACGACACCACTCGGGCGACTTTGCCTCATGGCATAGACGAGGTCCTGTTTTTGAACGAACGCGACGAGTTGTGCGAAGGCACCATCACCAATCTGTTTCTGCATATGTCGGATGGCCGTCGCCTAACGCCTGCGTTGTCCAGCGGCGTTCTACCCGGCATTCTGCGCGAAGAATTACTGAGTAATAAAGAGGTTACCGAAGCCACGCTGACCTTGACCGACCTGAAAAACGCAGAAAAACTCTATATGGGAAATTCGTTGCGTGGCCTGATCCGGGCGGAGTTGGCAATACAGTGAGCAAACAAACCGATTGGGCGGACAGCGGGGTGCCGTATCTGCGATTGCGGCTGGAATTTGGATTGTTTTTTATCGCTGCGCCGGTGCTGATCGCGGTATTCTTTCCACCCGACTGGATGTTCCCGTCATTATTCACCTTCACGGCCATCGGGATTGTGTTGCTGCACATTACACCCGGCTTTGCCTGGGCTGAACTGCGGTACAACTGGCGCAACTGGTCCTGGCGCGAGGTTGCTTTGTTTACCTTTGCCATGACGATCTTTTGCGCCGTGGTTGTGATGGCAATGCGACCCGAGGCGGCGTTTTTCCTACTGCGAAATCGACCCGAATTCCTTCTGGTGATTTGGATTGGTTACCCATTGTTGTCGGCCCTGCCGCAAGAGCTTTTGTTCCGGTCCCTGTTCTTCCGCCGCTATCACGAAATCTTGCCAAACGGACGCGCGGCCTATCTGCTGAACGCTGCGCTGTTTTCACTGGCACATCTGATGTATTGGAGCTGGATCGTCGCCGTCATGACCTTTGCCGGAGGGTTGCTGTTCACCTGGGCCTATCGCAAACGCGGATCGTTTTTCTACGCGGTCTTATTGCACGCAATTGCGGGAAACATCATCTTTGCCGCCGGTCTGGGCATCTATTTCTACTCGGGCAACGTGCAAAGGCCGTTTTGACAGCGCGACCTGCCTTGACTTTCCATGCCCGACAGGGTGTATCGGCGCGACGAATTCTGCGCCCGAAGGGATATTTTCATGCATGCCTATCGCAGCCACACCTGCGCCGCTCTGACCGCCGCCAATGTCGGTGAAACCGTCCGCCTGTCCGGTTGGGTGCATCGTGTCCGAGATCACGGTGGCGTGCTGTTCATCGACCTGCGCGATCATTTCGGCGTCACGCAAGTGCTGTGCGATGGTGACAGCGCCGCCTTTGCCGAGCTGGAAAAGGTCCGCTCGGAATGGTGTATCCGTATCGACGGCACTGTCAAAGCGCGCGACGCGGAGCTGGTAAACCCGAAACTGCCCACCGGCGAGATCGAAGTTTACGTGCGCGAATTAGAAGTGCTGGGCGCCGCTGATGAGCTGCCGTTGATGGTGTTCGGCGATCAGGAATACCCCGAAGAAACCCGCCTGCGCTATCGTTATCTGGACCTGCGCCGCGAGGCGATGCAGCAGAACATGACGCTGCGCTCGGACGTTGTGGCGTCCATGCGCCGTCGCATGTGGGATCAGGGGTTCCGCGAATATCAGACGCCAATCATCACTGCGTCCTCGCCGGAAGGCGCGCGTGACTTCTTGGTGCCTTCGCGTCTGCATCCGGGCAAGTTCTATGCGTTGCCGCAGGCGCCGCAGCAGTTCAAGCAGCTGATCATGGTGTCGGGCTTTGACAAATACTTCCAGATCGCGCCGTGTTTCCGCGATGAAGACCCACGCGCCGACCGCTCACCCACCGATTTCTATCAACTCGACCTTGAGATGTCGTTTGTTGAACAGCAGGACGTGTTCGACACGATCCAGCCCGTTCTGACCGGTGTGTTCGAGGAATTCGGCGGTGGTCGCAAGGTTGATCAGGAGTGGCCGCATATCTCTTACAAGGACGCGGCACTTTGGTATGGCAGCGACAAGCCGGACCTGCGTAATCCTATTAAAATGCAAGTGGTCTCCGACCACTTCCGCGATTCTGGCTTCGCGATATTCGCGAAGCTGTTGGAGCAGGAAGGCACCGAAATCCGCGCCATTCCTGCGCCGACGGGTGGCAGCCGCAAGTTCTGTGACCGCATGAACGCTTTTGCCCAGAAAGAGGGTCTGCCCGGTATGGGCTATATCTTCTGGCGCGATCAGGGCGAAGGCATGGAGGCCGCAGGTCCGTTGGCCAAGAACATCGGCCCCGAGCGGACCGAGGCAATCCGTCAACAACTGGGTCTGGGTGTTGGTGACGCCGCGTTCTTCCTGGGCGGCAAGCCGAAAGCCTTTGAAAAGGTGGCGGGTAAGGCGCGCGATGTGATCGGTGAGGAGTTGGGTCTGACCGAGAAAGACCGCTTTGCCTTTGCCTGGATCGTAGATTTCCCGATCTACGAACAGGACGAAGAAACCGGAACCATCGACTTTGAACACAACCCATTCTCGATGCCGCAAGGTGGTATGGCGGCCCTGCAAGGTAATCCTCTGGACGTGCGCGGCTATCAGTACGATCTGGCGTGCAACGGGTATGAGCTGGTCTCGGGTGCGATCCGGAACCACAAGCCTGAGATCATGCTGAAAGCCTTTGAACTGGCAGGCTATGGCGAGGATGAGGTGAAAAGCCGCTTTGGTGCGCTGTTCAACGCCTTCCACTATGGCGCTCCGCCGCACGGTGGTTGTGCTGCGGGGATCGACCGGATCGTGATGCTATTGGCTGATGAGGCCAACATCCGCGAAGTAATGATGTTCCCGATGAACCAGCGCGCCGAAGACCTGATGATGGACGCGCCATCCGATCCGACCTCGGATCAGTTGATGGAATTGGGATTGCGGATCATCCCACAGGATTGATCAATCACCCGCCGCAGCCCCTGCGGCGGGTTTTTCCTTTGGATCAGGTGCCACAAGCCTGTGGTTAATATTCTGCGGTAATTGCTGTGTTGCTTCAGTGTCGGTCAACGGACAGGATTTTGATCCGCGTGCAACACGGATGTTCCGGGCTGTTGCACGGGTCTGAGAATAGGCCCAGATCGTCAGGATCGTGGATGACAGAAAATACGCCGTTATCAATTCAGATCGCCTCGCGCTTTTCCAGTCGCGCCTGAACGATGCCGGCGACCTTTGCGGCCAGCGCCGTAACTGGTCCTCCGCCTGCGCGCGTTTCGACCAGTTTCTGCGCGGCATCCGCCAGAACCGTATCCTCGGCATCCCGGGCAACGCCGATCAGGAATTGGGCCGCATAATCCAAAGTGCGATGATCGTTCGGCCCGGCCAGTACATCTGCGATATGGGCCATGTCGTCTTGATAGGCCATCGGGTCCGGGTGGATAACCTCATCCCGAATGGCGTGCAGGTTGTTGGGTCGACGATCCTGGGGCAGGTTTTCCAGAATGAACTGCTGAAAATGAGAAAGTGATTTCAGGGGTTTGTTCAGAAACCCATCGGCACCTGCGTGCAACGCAGCCTCCTGACTGTGATCGTCGCCGGACATGCCCAGAATAGCGCCGATACGTGGGGTTGCTTCGGCCAATTCGGCAATCAGGTCGGCACCGGACCCATCTGGCAAGCCGATATCCACCAGAATGACAGAAGGGCGATAGATCTGCAGGTGGCGCCGGGCCGAGGTCAGGCAATCCGCCCGCCGGATACGCGCACCGCTATGCAGGCACATCAGCCGGATCGCGTCACAGGCAAAGCGGCTGTCTTCGACAACCAGAATGGTTTGACCCAGCAGAGGCCGCGTGGCCGTCGGCTGCGCGGGTGAGGCGAAGGGGCTCGAATCGTCCATGGCAGAACTCCTAATCAGCAGATGCCCTAAGCTAGGAACTTCTGGCTAACACAGGGTTAACGGCAATTTGGCGCACTTGTTCTTTGGCCAAACTGCCCCCATAACCGCGGCAACGCAGAACACAGGAGAGTTCAATGATTGGTCGTCTGAACCACGTCGCCATTGCCGTACCCGATCTTGAGGCCGCGTCCGCGCAATATAGCAATGCACTGGGCGCCAAGGTCGGCGCGCCGCAGGATGAGCCCGATCATGGCGTTACCGTAGTGTTCATCGAACTGCCAAACACCAAGATCGAATTGCTGTACCCGCTGGGTGAAAACAGCCCGATCAACGGCTTTCTGGAAAAGAACCCGGCAGGCGGCATCCACCATGTCTGCTATGAGGTTGAAGACATCATCGCTGCCCGTGATCACCTAAAGGAAACCGGTGCCCGCGTTCTGGGATCGGGCGAGCCGAAGATCGGCGCGCATGGCAAGCCGGTACTGTTTTTGCACCCCAAGGACTTTAACGGCTGTCTGGTCGAACTAGAACAGGTTTAATCAAGCGAGGCTGTCATGACGATCACTGCTGCACTGGTATTGTTCGCCGTCATCTGGTTCATGACGCTGTTGGTTGTGTTGCCTATCCGTATCAAAACGCAGGGCGATCTGGGTGATATCGTTCCAGGCACCCATGCGGGCGCGCCGGAAGTGCATCACATGAAGAAAAAGATGTGGATCACCACCGGGATTTCGGTGGTGCTCTGGGCTGTTATTGCCGGGATTATCATCTCTGGTGTGATCTCGGTGCGCGATTTCGACTGGCTGAACCAACTGGAACCGCGGAACTGAGCGTCAGGTCGAGAGACCTGACAGCTTGTGATAGATATGGGTGAAAGTGGCAACCCCGAGGATTGGGATCACCAGATTCACCAGCGGCACCGAGAGGGGAATGGCCATCAAGGTGCCGGCCAGCCAGATGGTGGTGGAATGCTTGGCGCGCAGCTTGCGCGCGCCGTCCCGCCCGATCCTTCGCATCGCGGCCAGCGTGAAATACTCCCGACCCAGCAGAAACCCGTTCATTGCCCAGAAAATAAACGGCGCCAGTGGTGGGAACATCGCATAGAGGATCAGCGCCAGCAGGTTGGCCACAACCAGCACGCCCATGAAGCTAACCGCATCCCTTAACCCTTCGTTGAACGGGATGCCTGGAACGGCGGGCAGGGTGGGATAGTGTTTATCCTCGACCGCCTGCGCGACCTCTTCCAGAAACAAAGACGTAATCGCCGAGGCGACTGGCATCATCAGAAAAACCGGCAGTATCAACACCACAAAAATGCCGGAGTAGTTCAGTACATCGTTCAACCACGGCACGGCGCCAATCCAAGGCAGTGAAATCTCATCCCCGGACAGCCTGTTTATTAACCAGATTGCACCAGCGCAGGCCGCGATCAACAGCGCGACCGTCAGACCTATGCCACGCAGTATGACTGCGCGGAACTTGGGGTCTCCGATCTGACCAAGCGCCGCAAAAAACGCGTTGAGGATCATCATTCCTCGACCCATTCGGTCAGCGCTGCCACATCCGGGCGAGGGCGTTCTGGCGGGGCCGTGCCTTCGGTAGCAATGTGGATCAGGCCAACGATGCGCTCGTTGTCTTGCAAGCCAAAGGCTTGACGGCAGAATTCGGGATCATGGGTTTGCCAGCCGGACAACCAGTTCGCCCCCCAACCCGCTGCAAGCGCCGCGTTCAGTAAGGCCAGACAGACTGCACCAGCCGAATAGGTCTGTTCAATCGCCGGGACTTTTTCGGATGGTTTCTGCACCTCGACCACGGCAACGGCCAGATGGCCCATGTCAAACTGGCTTTGCGCTTTTGCGATGTCCTCGGGCGTCTTGCCCAGGGCAACGCCCCGCTCGTGCGTCAACCCGGACAGGCGCGGCATTGCGCCTTTCTCAAGCACGATAAAGCGCCACGGCTCCAGCTTGCCGTGATCGGGGCTGCGGGCGGCGGCGGTCAAAAGCGGCAACAGCTCATCCCGCGTCGGGGCCGGAGCAATCAGCGTTTTGGCAGGGCGGGACCGGCGCGATTGCAGAAATTCCAGGGCAGCCGGGTTTTTCAAGGACATATGTTAACTTCCTTTACATGAGCAGTCTGTATCTGGTTGAGTATCTGGCGCGTTTCAAGTGCAATCAGCTGGATAGGCCGGATCATTTTCATTCCCCGGTGCCCCATGCAAGGGTGTTTACAGGCAAGAGGTGAAAAGATGGCCAGGCCAAAACTGCGCGACATACCCGACCTAAGCGCCCATGCCGTCCCTGGCACGGCGGTTCCGGTTCGGGTCACGCCGAAAGCCGCAAAGGACAGCATCACGATGGACAAGGGCGTAATCCGCATTACGGTCACTGTGCCGCCCGAAAACGGCAAAGCCAACGAAGCTGTGCGCCGGATACTGGCCACGGCCATGCAGGTGGCCCCTTCGACGCTGACCCTAAAACAAGGGCAGACTGCGCGGGACAAGCTGTTTTTCTATGCGCCTTGACTGGGTCTTTCGTGGATTTGATACACCCCTTCCGGCAGATCCAGCGCGGCGGCCAGATCGCGGACTTGCTCAGGAGACAGAGTTATTTTCTGTATCTTGTCTGTGCGTGGGTCCAGTTGTTCAAGCGTCACACATTCGGCGAAGCTGTTGATGACGACATCCTCTTGCAAAGGTTTGGGGCCTTCGTCCACCAGAGTAATGACTGTCGAGTCGAATTCATGCTCAATCGAAAACATATAGGCAGAGTGCAGGGAGCAAGGCGGCAATGCAACCCGTTCCCGTGCAATCCGACGGTGGCAGTCCCCCAGGTGTCGCGCTATGGTTTTTCAAACGGGACCACCGTTTCAAAGGAATATAAATGCGCCGTCTGATCTATTTGCTGTTTCCTCTGGTGCTGACGGCCTGCAGTGCTGGTGTTCTGCGTGTGCAACCGGCAAATGAATGGTCGCTGGATTCGAGTGAATTTCAGGTCGACGCCGCCTCGTTTCGGGATATCAGCCGTCAGGTCGGCGACGAAGCCCGCGCCGAATGTTTGCGCCAGGCCAAGGTCGAAAATTGCGATTTCACGATATTGGTCGACCTGAACCCGCGCGCACCGGCAAATGCCTTTCAGACTCTGGATGATGACAATCAGCCGGTAATCATATTCACGCGTTCGATGATCCAATCTGCGAAGAATCCTGATGAACTGGCCTTCGTCATGGGGCACGAGGCAGCGCATCATGTTTTGGGACACATCGCCCGGCAGTCGAAAAACGCCCAGGAAAGTGCCGCAATCTTCAGCGAATTGGGCAAGCTGCATGGCGAGGAAGGCAAAGACCTTGAACGCACGCAGAAATTGGGGGCCGAATTAGGTGTGCAGGTGAACGTGAAAGCATTTGAGCTTGAGGCGGACCAACTGGGCACGATCATCACCCATAACGCGGGATACAACCCTTTAATCGGCGCCAAATACTTTGATCGCCTTCCCGATCCGGGGGATCAGTTTCTGGGAACGCACCCCCCAAATACCGACCGGGTTCAGATCGTTCTTGAAACCGCAAGACAATTGGGTTTGACGCAATGACCGCTTTGACACGGCTGGGCGTGATCCTGACGGACCGGGGGTCGAAATACGCGGTAACAGGCGCAGCCGTTGGCACGCGGGCCGATGTTGATGCAGTCTTGCAGGAGCTCAAGTCAGACAAGGCTTATGCCAAAGCCACGCACAACACCTGGGCGGCCATTTTGCCGACCGGGGCGTTGAAGGCCGATGACGGGGAAAGCGGTGCGGGCATGGTGATTCTAAGGATGCTTGAACGGGCCGGGCTGGACAGTCATGTGGTCATCGTCACCCGCTGGTACGGCGGAAAAAAGCTGGGTGGGGATCGACTTAGGCGCGTGCAGGACGCGACCCGAGCCTATCTGGATCATATCGGCGTCGGGCCTTGATGTGAGTCAAAGGCCCAAGCACCGGGCTGAGATATCCTGCTGCGGACAGATGGCAGGAAAGGACCTCTCATGCCCGATCAAGAAGTCTTGAAATTCCATGCAGGTCTTGTAGATCAGATGGCTACGAAACTTGGTGTGGATCTGCAGCAATCCGCGATTGAAGGTGATGTTTCGATCGATCAGCTTTCCGATGCTGTTCTGAGGTGTACGGGCTGTGCAAATCCCAATCATTGCCAGAGCTTCCTACAGCAGCCCGCGCAGGCGGGCCAAACGCCGGAATACTGCCGCAATCAGGAAATGCTCCGAAAACTGCAGCCTTAACGACAGGAAGATTTCATGCCGCATGAGAGTGGTCACCGGACGCGATAGGTGACCTACAGACTAGCAGAAACCAACACCGGTTTGCTGTGTTGAAAACATGATCAAAGCAGGAAAACTGATGGCGCGAAATTCTTTGGGGGATGTCGAAAAACACTTTTGGCTAACCCGTTCGGTGGCGCGATGTATGAAAATCTCGTTGACCGAAGCCATGGCAGAGAAACGGCTGACACCGGATCGCTATGCCGAACTGGTAACACGCTGCCGGGCATCGCAGTGCAGCAACCAATGTGCCATCTGGTTGTCTGAACAACAATCCGAGGCCCATACCGCACCCGAATTCTGTGCCAACGCTGATCTGTTGAACGCGTTGAAGACCTGATTACAGTTTGGAATGCGACCCGTCGCACTGCGGAGGATTCCCGCTGTGTTTGCAGCCACAGAAAAAGACTTTTTTGCTACTGTCTGCCGTGTACTTGACCGGTTCGAACCCGGTGTCTTTGTGCGATCCATCGCAAAACGGCTGCCGTTTGGATTGGCCGCATGCGCACCAGAAATAGCTTTTCCCTTCGATCACCTCGACCGGGAAGGGACCTTTTTGCGCGATGGTGGGGCTGTCAGACATGTGGCTACTCCGTCTTTTGCTGATGTCACTCTACCAGTGTAGAGCGATACGCGAAAATCGGTAGCCTATGCTCATAAATCCGCTGTTTCTGAGGGGGTTACCGGCGTTGTTTCGCCTTTCTTCACGATCGCGTGATCGAATTCGTTGCAAATATGCCATTCAAGTCGTATTGTGAGACCGGCCCCGGATTCTTGGGCAATATCAGGAAATTAATAGAGGAATGACGGACATGAAACTCAAATTTGCTGCCGTTGGTGCATTTGCCCTTGTTTTGGCTGCTTGCTCGCAGCAGGAAGAACCGGCGCCGGTTTATATCACGCCTGAGTACGACAAATTCGGCACACCTAGCTGCCCGGCAGGAACTGAGCTGGCCACGACAGAAGCAGGCCAGACCGTCTGTAATCCGGTCGCACAATAACTATTCCGCGGGTGGCCCGTTTTTAAGGCTGCCCGCACATTCTCGACAAAAAAACCGCCTTCGGGGCGGTTTTTTCTTGCCTGCCATAAATCAATGCGGCTTCAGTTCCGTACACCGAAAAGTTGAAGGCTGATGAGAAACCTTCTTACACATCTCAAGGATCGAACGCGTTGGAGCTGGCAAGGGCTGGTCGCGACCTGGCGTGAAGAGTATTCGTTCCGCGCCTGGGTTTGGGCAAATCTGGTCTCGGCTACTTTGGCCGTTTGTTTGCCGCTCGGTGAAGGTGTACGCGCCCTGATCCTGATATTTGGCCTGCTTGTTTTGGTGGCCGAGCTGTTCAATACCGCGATTGAGCGCGCTGTCGATCACACCTCGACCGATCACAATAAACTGGCGGGGCAGGCCAAGGACGCCGCCAGTGCCGCTGTTGCGTTAACGGCTTTGGCGGCGGGATTGGCATGGGTCATCGGGCTTCTAAGCCTGTTCTGAAGCCATCAATACCTCCGCCGTTTTATACCATAGCGATATCCTCGGTTTTGAATTCGGTAACTCCGTGGAAGGTAATAAGGCGAGGCATGTTTGTTGCTGAACGCTTGCCTTGACCGGTGGTGTCGTTTGACCGGTTTGACGTAATGAACCTTGGGTTTGCTCTTGTGGTGGTACACTTTCGGCTTGGTTTGATGTTTGTGTTTGCTGGACCGATGATAGACTTTAGGTGCGCCATAGTATCGCTGCACATGGTGTTTGCTGCGCAGGTGCAGGCTCAGCGGTTCGGACCCAATAATTATGAAACCGCCCGCGCGGACTTTGTCCGCAACAGCGGGAACGGCATAAAGTTGGGCAGCAAGGATAACCGTTATGCATTTCAGGCCAAAGGGGCGTAGGCAGGACATTGGAACTTCCTTCCTATAAGGCGGTATGTCCCGTCATAATCCACGAGTCTGGCGAAAAACACCAATAAACTTGGCTCACGCTTTGCCCAACTGGGGTGACCGGATCAGGTCAGCTTGCCCCAAAGGTCATATTCGCCAGCCTCATCGACCTCGACCGAGACGATGTCGCCAGGGTTGAGGGTTTCAAACCCTTCGTCGATAAACAGATTCCCATCGATCTCGGGCGCGTCGGATTTGGTGCGGCAAGTGGCGGCTTCGCCATCGACCTCGTCCACGATCACCTCGATGGTCTGGCCGACCTTTGCGGCCAGCTTTGCCTCGGAGATCGCCTGTGCCTTCTCCATGAACCGTTCCCAGCGCTCTTGTTTGATCTCGGCCGGAACATGGTCGGGCAGATCGTTCGAGCGTGCGCCATCCACGTTTTCGTATTGGAAGCATCCCACGCGATCCAATTGCGCCTCATCCATCCAGTCCAAAAGCGTCTGGAACTCAGCCTCGGTCTCGCCGGGATAGCCGACGATAAAGGTCGAGCGCAGGGTGATATCGGGGCAGGTCGCGCGCCATGCTGCGATCTCGTCCAGTGTTTTCGCCGCTGCCGCCGGGCGGGCCATGCGTTTCAGAACGTCCGGGTGGGCATGTTGGAACGGAATGTCTAGATAGGGCAGGATGTTGCACCCGGCATCGGCCATCAGGGGGATCAGCTCGCGCACATGCGGGTAGGGGTAGACATAGTGTAGACGAACCCAGGCATCCAGCTGCCCCAGCTCACGCGCCAGATCGGTAATTTGGCTGCGCACCTCACGGTCCTTCCACGGGTTCACATCGTATTTCCGGTCCAGCCCATAGGCCGAGGTATCCTGCGAGATCACCAGCAATTCGCGCACGCCATTGTCGACCAGCTTTTCGGCCTCACGCAATATGGCGTGGGCGGGACGACTGGCCAGTTTCCCGCGCATGTCTGGGATGATGCAAAATTTGCACTTGTGGTTACAGCCCTCGGATATCTTGAGATAGCTGTAATGGCGCGGGGTCAACTGCACGCTGGCGGCGGGCAGTAGATCAACGAATGGATCAGGATCGGGGGGAACTGCTGAATGCACCGCATCCAGCACCTGTTCGTATTGATGCGGCCCGGTCACGGCCATAATACGCGGGTGGTGTTCACGGATATAGTCGGGCTCGGCCCCCAGGCAGCCGGTCACAATGACCTTGCCGTTTTCTACCAAAGCCTCGCCAATGGCGTCCAGAGACTCAGCCTTGGCGCTGTCAAGGAACCCGCAAGTGTTCACGATTACGGCATCGGCCCCGGAATAATCTGGCGAAATGCCGTACCCTTCTGCACGAAGACGGGTCAAAATCCGCTCGCTATCGACCAAGGCCTTGGGGCAGCCCAGCGACACCATACCAATGGTTGGTTGGTTGGTACGTGGCGTATCAGGCATCCTGGCGGCGGGCGCCAGGTCAGGGCGGAGGTTTGGTGGGTTCGTGCTCATGGCGCGGCATATAGTGGGGAACGCTTCCTCTTGCAAATACGGGCTGGGCTTTGGATGATCTTTTCAACGCATGCCAAATAAGCGGAGAGCAGAAAAATGAAGTGGCTGGTGCGCATACTCTTCTTATTCGTGGCCGCAATCGGGTTGGTCATCGGCGCCTTATTGCTGATGCCGGGGGATAAGCTGGCGGCGATTCTGGCGGAACAGGTCAAAAGCGAAACGGGGCGCGACCTGACATTGTCGGGGGATGTGAACCTGTCGTTCTGGCCCGTTCTGGGGATGGAGACCGGCCCTGTCACGTTTGGCAACGCACCCTGGGCCGGGTCCGAACCG
This sequence comes from Ruegeria atlantica, assembly GCF_013032005.1. Classification (GTDB taxonomy): domain Bacteria; phylum Pseudomonadota; class Alphaproteobacteria; order Rhodobacterales; family Rhodobacteraceae; genus Ruegeria; species Ruegeria atlantica_A. The sequence continues at coordinate 206,438 of NZ_WQBE01000004.1, read as the reverse complement.
ATGCTCAGCGCCGAAAGCCTTGCCGTCGGCGTGGATGCTTCGGCGCTGCTGAACGGAGATTTACGGATAAGGCGGGTTGTCGCGGATAATCCGGTTTTGAGGCTCGAGTTATCCGATGGACGCGGCAATTGGGAATTAAGCGCTCCGGTTGCCTCGCAGGCGACGACCGGAAGCAATACCAGCGCGTCATCTGCATCGCCGCAAGGTGCCGTGACGCTGGACCGTCTGGAACTGACCAATGCACAGTTGGTTTACATCGAAAATGGCGCAACGAAATTCAACTTCTCAAACGTTGATCTGTCGGCCAGCTGGCCGGGGCCGACCTCACCCATGGTCATGGAGGCGCGGATGGCAGTGCCGGGCGGCCACGTGAAAGTTGACCTCGAAATACCGGACCTGCCGACCTATGCATCCGGGGCTGTCGCACCTTTGAAATTGGCTCTGACCGCGCCGGGCGGCGAGGTTGGGTTCGATGGCCGCGTCAACCTTGCTGGAGAAATGGACGGCGCGCTTGCGGTCAAAACCAGGAACACCGAGGAAATGCTGGCCGCTTTTGGACAGGCGGGTGTCGGGGTGCCGCTGGGATTGGGCCGCAAGGCCGATGTGTCTGGGCAGATGACCTATACCAGCGAGGGCCGTATCTCACTGCGCAACATGGTGGCGCAGTTGGACCACAACCGCTTTACCGGAGAAACGGATATCGAGATTTCGGATCCGCCGAAAATCACCGCGCGGCTCAAGAGTGGTGATATTGACCTGTCACGTTTCAATGACGCGCCGGCATCGAGCGGGGGTGGGTCGGGAACGGCGTCCTCGCCCGACAGTGGGTGGTCCAAGGCCCCGATTGATGCCTCGGCCCTGTCGCTGGCCAATGGGGAAATACGCCTGACGGCCTCGTCCATTGTCCTGCCCGACCTAGAACTGGGAGCCAGCGACCTGACGCTGATACTCGACCGGTCCCGTGCTGTGTTGCAGATGAACCCGGCCACTTTGTTCTCGGGTCAGGTTAACGGGCAGGTGGTGGCCAACAATCGCAATGGCCTGTCAGTCGGCGGTAAGCTGAAGGCGAAAAACATGAACGTTCAACAAGCCCTGTCCACCCTCGCGGGGATTGAGCGTTTTACGGGTACAGGAACGGGTGAGTTTGAATTTCTAGGCGTCGGGCAGACCGAAGACCAGATCATGCGATCCCTCAGTGGCACGGGCAATCTGAATGTGGGGCATGGCGTGATTTCGGGTTTTGATCTGGATCGTCTGATGGGGCGCGGCAAAGGTTCGGGTGGGACAACCGTGTTCAACAGCCTGACAGCCAGTTTTACCATTGATCAGGGTGTGCTGAGCAATAACGACCTGCTGATGTCACTGGACAATTTCCGTGCAGATGGGACGGGCAAGGTCAATATCGGCGCGCGCAGGATCGACTATCTGTTTACCCCAACCGCGCTGCGGGCCAACTCGGGGCAGGGTCTGTCGGTGCCAGTGCGGATTGTCGGGCCGTGGAGCGACCCTTCGATTAAACCCGATTTGTCCAAAGTGATCGAGGCCGCCGCCGAAGGTCAGCTAAAAGACCTTGAGGACGACGCCAAGCAAAAGGTTCTGGACAAAGTGGGCGATGAACTGGGCACGGTAGTAACTGACAGGGAAAGTGTTGAGGATGCTTTGAAAAATAAGCTGGAAGAAGAGGCCAAGAAAGGCTTGTTCAAACTGTTGGGCGGAAATTAAAGGGCGGGGCGCCTTAGGCGCCCCGATCCCAAATCAGATGGTTTGGTCGTAATCGCCAACGCCGGGCTCAGTCCGGATGACGGCGTCGATATCGGCAAATATGGCGCGCATTTCTTCTTCGCTTTCGCTGCTTTCGCAGACCACAACCAGGTTTGGCGTGTTCGAGGACGCCCGCACCAGCCCCCAGCTGCCATTGTCCAGAATGACGCGGGCGCCATTGACGGTGACGACCTCTTTGATCGCGCGGCCTGCCAGGGTTTCACCCGCATCGGCCTTGGCAACCAGCTTGTCCACCAACCGTTTGAGAATGTCGTATTTCTCGGTATCAGAGGCATAGGGCGACATGGTCGGCGTCGACCAGGTTTTTGGCAACGCCTTGCGCAGGTCCGACATGCTTTTGTCCGGGTTGCGATCCATCAGTTTGCAGATCTCGACCGCGACCCGCATGCCGCAGTCATAGCCGCGCCCGATCGGCTCTGCCAGGAAGTAGTGGCCCGATTTCTCGAACCCTGCCAGAGCATTGATTTCTTTAACCCGGCGCTTCATGTGGCTATGGCCGGTTTTCCAGTAATCGGCTTTGATGCCGTGGGCCTGCAACTCGGGGTCGCTGGCGAAAAGACCGGTTGACTTAACGTCCGCGACAAAAGTCGCGTTCGGGTACAGCTTGGCCAGATCGCGGGCCATGATCACGCCGACCTTGTCGGCGAAAATCTCTTCACCCTCGTCATCAACAACACCGCAGCGATCTCCGTCACCGTCAAATCCCAGTGCCATGTCGGCGCCGCTGGATTTCACGGTGTTGGCCATGTCGTGCAACATTTCCATGGCTTCGGGATTAGGGTTGTAGTTGGGGAAGGTGTAGTCTAGCCGGTTGTGGCTGGGCACGACTTCGACCCCCATCCGTTCGAAAATCTCGGGCGCAAAGGCTGACGCTGTACCATTACCCGTCGCACAGACAACTTTCAGCGGCCGGGACATTTTGAAGTCACCAACCAGGTCGTCGATATAAGCCTCTTTCACGCCGTCCACGAATTCGTACGAGCCCCCTTCGTGGGGGACGCCTTGTCCATTCAGAACGATGTCGCGCAATTCCGACATCTCGTCCGGGCCGTGGGTTAACGGGCGTTCAAAGCCCATCTTCACGCCGGTCCAGCCGTTCGGGTTGTGGCTGGCGGTGACCATGGCCACGGCGGGAACGTTCAGATGGAACTGAGCAAAATAGGCCATAGGGCTCAGTGCCGGGCCGATATCCTTGACCTGAATTCCAGCCTGCATAAGGCCCAGAATCAACGCATTCTTGATTGCCAGCGAATAGTCGCGATAGTCGTTGCCGACCGCGATCACAGGCGCGATTCCACGCTTGCGCATCTGAGTGCCCAAACCCAGCCCTAGCGCCGTCATGCCCGGCAGATTGATCTCTTCGGGGTATTTCCAACGGGCGTCATATTCGCGAAACCCGGTGGGTTTGATCATCGGGTCGCGCAGAAAACTCCAGGTGTTCGGAGTCACCTCGGGGATGGGTTTGGTCATACTATCGCTCTTGCTTAAATCTGAATCGGGTTGGCTTTGGCCAATGCATCAAAGCGCATCAATGTGTCAATCAATTGAGGCATTTGATCCAGATAGATCATGTTGGGGCCATCACAGGGGGCGTTGTCCGGATCTTGATGTGTTTCCATGAATACACCGGCTACTCCAACGGCAACAGCCGAGCGTGCCATAACGGGCGCAAATTCGCGCTGACCACCGGATGCACCACCCAATCCACCGGGCTGAGCCACAGTGTGGGTGGCGTCCATTATCACCGGGTACCCGGTGCGAGCCATTTCCGGCAGAGATTGCATGTCCACCACGAGGCGGTTGTAGCCAAAGCTGACACCACGTTCCGTCAGCATGATGTTGTGATTGTCGGTGCTTTCGATCTTGGCCGCGACGTTCTGAATGTCCCAAGGGGCCAGGAACTGACCTTTTTTGACGTTGACCACCGCGCCTGTTGCGCCTGCGGATTTTAGAAGGGCGGTTTGACGGCAAAGGAAAGCGGGGATTTGCAGGATGTCACACACCTCGGCAACGGACGCGCATTGTTCTTTCTCATGCACATCCGTGGTGACTGGCACGCCAATGCCGTCCTTTACCGATTGCAGCACCGCCAAACCTTTGTCGAGGCCCAGTGCAGGAGCTGCGTTTACAGAGGTGCGGTTAGCCTTGTCGAACGAGCCTTTAAACACATACTGAGCACCGGCGGCGTCGCAGGCCTCTTTCATTTTGCCAGCGATCATCTGGGCGTGATCGGCGGTTTCAAGTTGGCAGGGGCCGGCAATGATCGTCAGAGGCAGATCATTACCGACCGTGAGATCGGAGATTTTTACATGTTTCATGTGTCTTACGAGGATACCTGTTCACGAAGGACCGACGCGGTAAGCGAGATCATCAGGTAGATACCAGCAAACAATAGGAAAGCCAAAATCGTATTTTCAAACTTGCGCGGATAGCTGGGTTCCTCACTGGCGACCGGGTTCACTGAAACCGTCAGATAGCGCACTTTGCGGTTGGCTTCGGTCCGTGTGGTTTCCATCTGTTCCATTGCGGTTTGCAGCATCAAATCACGAGCCACAAGGTCGGCCTGGGCCATCTGAATTCGCACGCTTAAACGCGCCAGCGAGTTTTCGCCTGCTGACGCGTCCAGCATTTCGGCGTTCAGTTCTGCCAGGGCAACTTCAAGTCGTTGAATGTCCGCACGGACACCATCCACTTTGGCTTGGTTCGGGCGCAAGTTGTCCAAAAGTGCGGCCAGCTGCAGTTCTTTTTCCTGCAACTCGATTTCGATTACATTGATCCGTTCGCGCAGGCCAAGGAGGACGTTTTCTGGGTCCAAAACCGCCCCCTGAAGCTGCAGCTCGATCAGTTCCTCCTGAGCTTTCCGGCGTTCGTTCTGAGCCAATTCAAAACCGGCCCGGGCATCGCGCATTTGGTCTTCGCGTTTCAATTCGGTCAGACCGTTGATGGTTTCCTCGGCATAGGACAGTAGAAGACTGGAAAGTTCGACTGAAATCTCGGGGCTTGGTGCCGCAACTTCCATCCGGATGATGCCGTCGCTGGGGTCGTACCCAATGGTAATCATCCGCTTGTAAAGCTTATAGGTATCCTCAAGAGATGCATCCTGCGGCAGGCGTTGAATCGGATCGATCCAATCCTGCTTGAAGATTTCGGAAAAATTGGTGTCGTTCTCAAGTCGCACCAGCGCGTCTTTGGATTCCAAAAATTCCTGCGTGGCAACGGAATCTTGTGCAGTGGCGAATTGAGTGCCTGCAAGAAACCCACCAAAGGACGCCCCGCCGCCGTCTGCCTGCAAGATTGAAAAGGCGGAATCGCTGGCGTACATCGGTGTTGCGTACCGATAGAAATAGGTGCCCACAATCAGGGTCGGCAGCAGTACAAAGGCTGCCAGACGCGCAAACAGCGCAAACAGCTTGCGTTTGCGGCGGCGTGCGATGTCCTTCTGAATTTCACCGATTTCAAGATTTCGCCGCTCGGCTGGCGTTAGCTCCGGACCGGTAAGGCCTTGGGAAGAGTCCGAAATCGTCTGCGGCAACTGGATCTTGATCTTGTCCTTTGCTTGATCATTCGAACCTGTTTTTTCGGCTGCTAAATCCAGCAAGTTGGCACGTTCGAACGGATCGATGCCCTTTTTACGTAATAGCCGCACCGCGTCGTAATCCGACGTTGCAGCAAGCCCGTTTTTCTGGGCCAGACGACGTGCCACACGCAGTTGGCGACCGGTTAGACCTTCGCGCTTGATCGCCTCAATATCGGTCGAGGGAGACGGGTTATTTGCCGCCTCAGACGGTTGCGTCGCTTTTCTGATGCGCGAAATAGCGTCGGCCCGTGCGTCTGCGGAATCCGAGCCCTGACGATTGCGGCGCCAGCGATATTTTTTAGCCTTGGGTTTGGTAGTCATATAACTGTCGTGCCTCTTCCAAGGTGTCGAACATGTAAAGCTGACCGTCCAATAGAACGGCCGCCTGCTGTGCAAATTTCTCAAGAACGTCGGGATTGTGGGACACGATCACCAGTGTGGTTGTCCGCAAACGCTCTCGCAGGATGTCACCTGCTTTTCGATTGAATTCTACATCCGTGGATGAGGGCATGCCCTCATCAATCAGGTACATGTCAAAATCCAGCGCCAGCATCAGGGCAAAGGTAAAGCGAGCCCGCATGCCGGATGAATAGGTCCCGATAGGCTGGTTGAAATACTCACCCAGATTGCACAGCCAGCTGCAATACGCCTCGACATAGTCGGGATCCATTCCATAGATTTTGGCGATGTAGCGGGCGTTTTCCAGGGCCGAAAGCTTTTTGACCACACCGCCGGAAAACCCCATCGGGAACGAGATGCGGCAGGATTTGCGGATCACACCCTCATCCGGTTTTTCCAGCCCGGCCATCATGTTGATCAATGTCGTCTTGCCGGTGCCGTTTGGGGCCAATATGCCAATCGACCGGCCCAGTTCGATCTGGAACGAGACCCGATCCAGGATCACCTTGCGGCGGGTCCCGGTCCAAAAGGACTTACTGACATTCTCAAACTCAAGCATTCACGGCCTGCTGCTCGGGCGTTTGTTTGGTACACCGCCCAGGTTGGTAAACCATCGACAAATTTATTGGTCCATGTTGGCTACATTATGTCGAATTGTGAAACAAATGATCAATGCGTACCGTCGCTGTGCTGTTGGTTTTGTGACTTTTGCATCTGTTGGCCTTGGGGTGTCCGTTGACTATCTTTCCTTTCGACCGTCAACCAATTTGATGCAGGAAGTCTTGCGATCTGATGAATTCGCTACAGAAAGAAATTGAGGCCTGCCGTATTTGCGCAGACAGGTTTCAGACCACGTTTACCGCGCATAAGCCGCGTCCGGTGGTCTGGTTTCGGTCTGGTACGCCATTGTTGATCGCAGGGCAGGCACCTGGCACGCGGGTCCATGCCTCGGGGCGTCCGTTCACCGATCCCTCTGGCGACCGTCTGCGGGACTGGCTGGGGATTGACGAGGCCGTATTCTATGACCGCGCCCGCGTGTCGATCGTTCCGATGGCCTTTTGCTTTCCTGGATATAACGAGCGCAAAGCCGACCTACCACCGCCGCCCATCTGCGGAAAGACATGGCATGACAGGGTGATGGATGAGTTAGGGGAGGTACCGCTGACGGTTCTGGTCGGGGGGCATGCGCACAAATATCACTTGGGTGTACGTACGACCGTGACCGAAACCGTGCGCAACTGGCGAGGCCATGCGCCGCGCGTCTTTCCCTTGCCTCATCCGTCTTGGCGGAATACGGCATGGCTAAAGAAAAACCCGTGGTTCGAAGCTGAACTGCTGCCGGTTCTGCGTGCGCGGGTGCAAGAGGTTTTGAATGACTAACGCCACGGCGCTTGACGCCGCCCATGCCACGATGGAGGCCAGTCCGCAGGATGACGCGGCGCGTCTGCGGTTTTTTGAGCGCCTGGCAGACTCTGAGCTGTTTCTGTTGCTGGCTGAAGAAGCGCAGGACGAGAATATCTCGCCCGAGCTGTTCGATGTTGCGGATGGCCGCTTTGTACTGGCCTTTGATCGCCACGACCGTTTGGCCCGATTTGCGGAACGTCCCGTGCCTTACGTCGCGCTGTCGGGGCGGGTGCTGTCGACGATGCTGGCAGGGCAGGGGATCGGGCTGGGTCTGAACCTTGAGGTCGCACCTTCATCCATGCTGATCCCGCCCGAAGCGCTGGGCTGGCTGGCCACCACGTTGGAACATGCACCAGAAGAGGTACAGCAACGTCTGGCAGAGTTCCTGCCGCCAAAGGGCATGCCGGATGATCTGTTGACAGCGCTGGACACGAAGCTGGCCACAGCCGTCGGCTTGGCCGAAGCTGCGTTTCTTGTTGGGACCAAGACGGAAGAGGGCGGCATGGGCCACCTTCTTGGTTTTGTCGGCGCGGTTGAGGGGGCTGAGCCCGCACTGGCCAAAGCCGCGTCCGAGGCACTGACCTTTTCCGGGATCGAGGCTGGGGCGATGGATGTTGGTTTTTTTGGCCCGCATGATCCAGCATCAGCGGCACTGGCACGGGTTGGCTTACGGTTCGACTTGCCACAACCCGAGGCGCGGGTCATCGAACAGGTTACGCCGGGCAGTAACCCGGATAAGCCACCAATTTTGAAATAGGTGGTCAGGCAAGCCCCGCGATCCAACGAACCGCGGGGCGTCGCGACTATTCTGCTGCTGCTTCCAGCTTGTCTTGTGTGCGGGTGTCGAAATCGCTTGCGTCGTGGCGTTCGTGCAGCTGCGTATGCGGCTCACCAAACGCACGGTTGACCATGCGGCCACGCTGAACAGCGGGGCGCGCGTCGATCGCCTTGGCCCACCGCATCACATTTTTATAGGACTCGACATCCAGGAACTCGGCGGCGCTGTAGAGGCGGCCCAACACCAGTTGGCCATACCAGGGCCAGATGGCCATATCAGCAATGGTATAGTGTTCGCCTGCAATATAAGCGTTTTCAGCCAGTTGCCGGTCCAGCACGTCCAACTGCCGTTTGGCCTCCATCGCGAAGCGGTTGATCGGGTATTCCCATTTCTCAGGCGCATAGGCGTAGAAATGGCCAAAGCCGCCGCCAAGATAAGGCGCACTGCCCATCTGCCAAAACACCCAGTTCATCACCTCGGTGCGTTCCTGACCCGATTTCGGCAGGAAAGCATCGAACTTTTCGGCCAGATGGAACAGGATCGAGGCGCTTTCGAAAACACGCACAGGCGCATCACCCGAGCGGTCCCAAAGCGCAGGGATTTTTGAGTTCGGATTGGCGTCGACAAAGCCCGAGCTGAACTGGTCCCCCTCGCCGATATTAACCAGCCATGCGTTGTATTCGGCACCTTCGTGACCCAGCGCCAGTAGTTCTTCCAGCATCACTGTGACTTTGACACCGTTTGGGGTGGCCAGTGAATAAAGTTGCAATGGGTGTTTTCCGACCGGCAGGTCCTTGTCGTGGGTCGCCCCGGCAATGGGTCGGTTGATATTGGCAAATCGACCACCGCTTTCGCTGTCCCATGTCCAGACTGCGGGGGGCGTGTATGGGGATTGCTCGCTCATCTGTCGTCTTTCTCAGCTACGTTCTGGTAAAGTTTATGTCCGTCTCAACAGCTAATGTTGCAAAGCCCCGAGTCCAACCCCGGATGTTGGGGCAGTTTTGTAACATTCGGGATCGGACCTCTCACATTTCTTCATGCGATGTCACAGCGGCGCGAGCAGGACTGCCCATTGGGGCGAAAATATCTATTCTCTCAGCAAGTGCCCAACCCCGAGGACAAAAGGATTTACCACATGAAACGCTTTGCCCTGACTTTCGTGACAGCTTTGGCCTTTGCCGTGCCGGCTTTCGCCGGTGATCAGTATGTAGACGGCACCGGCTTTGCCGTGTCGGGTTACGACGTTGTCGCCTATCGTGGCCTGGATCAGGCGCCGGTTGGCCAAGCCCAGCCCGAGGCCGTGCGTGGCCGTTCTGATATTACAGCGGATTATAACGGTGCCACCTGGGCGTTCTCGACCGAAGAGAACCGCGATAAGTTTCTTGAAAACCCCGCCTATTACGCCCCGGCCTATGATGGGCATTGCGCTTACGGTGTATCGCGTGGTGGCAAGGTTCCGGCGAACCCGAACCTGTGGCGGATTGTCGATGACAAGCTGTACCTGAACATCACTGATGTTGTTGTCGGCTTTTTTGAAGAGGATATCCCCGGCAACATCAATCTGGCCGAAGGCAACTGGCCGGGGATCGAAGGCGATGACGCATCGACCAGCGTTATTCCGAAATTCACCTCGGAAGGTCCGATCGCAAACTAATACGCTACTCACCGAAGCTAAACCCGGTCCACACTAGGCCGGGTTTTTGCTGTTAGCCAGCCAGCCAGAAGTCGTCGCGCATCTGTTGATCCGCGTCGAACTTGATGCGAACGCTTTTTGCGCCGGGAAACTTTCGTTCGGTGATCGTGTCGGGAACCACGACTTCACCGGCCCCTGCATCGTTCGACTGAAAGCTCAGAACTTCGGTTTCCGTCCGCCGGGCCGAGGCAAGAACCGAGGTTGGCAGCGCCACCCGGTTGGACCCCTCACAAACTGGTGTTGGAACAAAATAAGTCAGATGACGGCCATAAAACCCAACGGCTTCGGGGACATGGTCCGCTTCGATTAAGGTCTGAGAATCCGGGTTTGCGCCATCCGGGCTGTGCGCCAGAGCTGTGTTCAGCAACACGCGGCAGGCGTCGATATCGCCGCTTTCCAATTCAATGACACGTTTGCGTAGCTTCGGCCGGCGCGGCATGCCGGTGGCACGTCCTTTGACGGTCAGCCCTTCGCGGCGTAAAAAATCATACGCCTCTTTGGCGCGCGCGAAATGTGTGCAATCGCCGTTTCTGTGGTCTGGATGTGCGTGAAATGCGATGTGGCGCCAAGCATCTCGGATATCGTCGGACCCTGCATTCTGGTCCAAGCCCAAAGCTTCGAGCGCGTCAGCGCGTGCATTTATCTTTTCAACAGGCTCCATAGCCAAAACACTCATTATACAAACACTACGAACTCAGTGTGTGGAGGCTCACGAATTTGTCAAACTTTATCAAAAATTTATCGCTATTTGGGGGACAGTTCGAGCGGGCGCGCGCTATTGTTCACTTCCCGCTTGCACTTGTGATCCCACAAAAAAGCCCGGAGCCTTGGCAGGGTCCGGGCAAAGTAACCAACAGGGATCAAATCAGGCGACGTTTTGCAATTCGGCCTTTGGAGTAATACCCAGTGCAAAGCACACGTCGCGCGTCAGTTCAGGCCGATTCAGGGTATAGAAATGTAGCTTGTCCACGCCTTCGTCGATCAGGTTCGAACACAGTTCGGTGCATAGTGCTGTGGCCAGCAGATCCTCTCGATTATCGCGAATCGCCTTTTCAAAGGCGTTTTCGACCCAGTCAGGGATATGCGCACCACAGCGGCGGGCAAAATTGCGGGCACCTTTCCAGTTCTCGATAGGCAGGATGCCGGGCACGATGGGCTTGTCGATCCCGGCTTTTTCGCAGGCATCGCGGAAGCGGAAAAAGGTCTCGGCCTCAAAGAAGAACTGCGTCAGGGCTTCGTCCGCACCAGCATCCAGCTTGGCCTTGAGCCAGTCGACATCAGCCGAAAAATCCTGTGCTTCGGGGTGCTTGTCGGGATAGGCGCCGACGCGGATGCTGAACATTTCGGTTTCAGCCAGGGCTTCGATCAACTCGACCGAGTTTGCGAACCCATCGGGATGCGGCACGAACCGATCCTGACCTTTCGGCGGATCACCCCGCAGGGCGACAATGTCCTGAACCCCGGCACGCGCGAATGTGTCGGCGATTTCCAGAGTTTCCTGGCGAGAAGCATCAACGCAGGTCAAGTGCGCGGCCACAGGAAGGCCGGATGATTTGTGCAGGGTGGCCACGGCATCGCGGGTCAGTTCGCGGGTTGTACCGCCCGCCCCATAGGTAACCGAGACAAAGCGCGGCTCAAGCGGGGCCAGCGTCTGAACCGTATCCCACAGGCGGAATGAGGCCTCGAGCGTTTGCGGCGGGAAAAACTCGAATGAAATTTCTGGTTTCGTCATGGCTGCCTCACTGGTCCTATCTGTGGCCCTTGTGCCAGTTTGCGCATTGTGAGACAAACTCATATTACTCAAGAACAACATGAGCCACACTACAATGCACATCGAATTCCGACACCTGCGTACGATTAAGGCCATCCATGAATGCGGTGGCCTGGCCCGTGCGGCGGATCAGCTGAACATCACGCAGTCCGCGCTGAGCCATCAGATCAAGGGGTTGGAGGATCAGGCGGGGGTCGAATTGTTCCTGCGCCGGTCCAAGCCGATGAAACTGTCGGCGGCGGGCTTGCGTCTGTTACGGCTGGCAGAGCAGATTCTGCCGCAACTTGAGGCGACGCAACAGGAATTTTCCTCTCTGCGGGATGGGCGCACGGGGCGGATGCATATCGCCATCGAATGTCACGCCTGTTTCGAATGGCTGTTCCCGGTGCTGGAGTCTTTCCGCAAATCCTGGGGCGATGTAGATGTCGATATCCGCCCGGGTCTGGCCTTTGACGCTTTGCCTGCCCTGCAGAAGGAAGAGGTCGATCTGGTGGTGTCGTCCGACCCTGAGGAGCTGCCGGGTATAGAGTTCATCGAACTGTTTGACTATGACGCGGTCTTTGTCGCGTCGTCCTCGCACCCCTTGGCGCAGAAAGAGTTCATCGAGGCCGAGGATTTCCGAGGGCAAACCCTGATTACATACCCGGTCGAACGCACACGTCTGGATGTGTTCAGCCAATTGCTGATCCCGGCACGCGTTGAACCGGCCGCAATTCGGCAGGTGGAATTGACGGCAGTGATCCTGTTGCTGGTGGCCTCGAACCGGGGCGTTGCTGCGTTGCCTGACTGGGTCGTGCGCGAGGTAAAATACAACTCGGACTATGTCACCCGCCCGCTGACGGAAAACGGAATTACCCGCACATTGTACGCGGCGGTGCGCTCGGAAGACCTGGAAAAACCCTATGTGCAGGAACTGATCGAGCTGGCGGGAATCGAGGCGCGCAAGCTGCAAGCGCAATAGGTCAAAAACGCGGGTCTGCTATGCGCATCATTCCTCTTGGCAAGGGCGCGTTGCACCAGTATACGCGCGGTTTGACCGGACAGGAGCCTTTGGACAATGGTTGGCAGTGCAAACCTCAACATCATGATCAAAGCCGCGCGCAAAGCGGGGCGTTCTTTGGTCAAGGATTTTCGTGAAGTCGAGAACCTTCAGGTGTCGATGAAAGGCGCGGGCGACTTTGTCTCCAAGGCCGACATTGCCGCCGAGGCAATCCTGAAAGAGGAACTGCTGGGTGCGCGCCCAACCTATGGCTGGTTGGCCGAAGAGGGCGGTGCGATTGATGGTGAGGACCCAACCCGCCGTTGGATCGTAGACCCGTTGGACGGCACAACCAACTTCCTGCACGGCCTGCCGCACTGGGCGGTGTCGATTGCGCTGGAACACAAGGGCAAGATCGTGGCCGGAGTGATCTATGACGCCGCCAAGGATGAGATGTTCTTTGCCGAAAAAGGTGAAGGCGCATGGATGAACGATACCCGTATCCGTGTCTCGGGCCGTCATCGCATGATCGAGTCGATCTTTTCGACCGGCTTGCCATTCGGGGGCCGCTCGGACCTGCCTGCCACGTTGCAGGATCTGGCCCGGCTGATGCCTGCCTGCGCTGGTGTGCGCCGCTGGGGCGCTGCGGCGCTGGACATGGCCTATGTGGCCGCAGGCCGCTATGAAGGGTTCTGGGAGCGTCGCCTGAACGCCTGGGACGTGGCCGCTGGGATCATCATCGTGAAAGAGGCCGGTGGCTTTGTGCAAGCCCTGAACCCCGAAGGCAACGTGCTTGAGGATGGCGAGGTGATCTGCGCCAATGAGCCGATCTTTGACCAGTTCGCCAAGGTGATCCGGGGCTAAGCTTCCTGCAAATCCATTAAAAAAAGCGCGCCCTGTTACAGGCGCGCTTTGTCGTTTCAAAGAGACTGGATTCAGAGGGTTGCGCGCTGCGCCAGCCCGGCTTCATCCGCCAGCCGTGCGGCAACGGATGCAACCGCCAGGTCCTGTAGCCCAACACCGGTTCCATCGAACAAGGTGATTTCATCCGCGCTTGCCCGCCCCGAATGGTCGCCATTGATGACGGCACCGATTGGGGTGATCTGATCTTCGGTCAACGAGCCGTTTGCGATGGCATGCTGAGCTTCGCCAAGGGTGACCGATTGGGCAACTTCGTCGGTGTAAACCGTTGCACTGGCAACCAGCGCGGCGTCGACTTCTTGCTTGCCTACCGTATCGGTGCCCATGCAGGCCAGATGGGTGCCCGGTTTGATCCAGTCTTTCATCAGCAAGGGTTCAAATGCCGACGTGATGGTGATGATGACATCCGCCTGTGCGCCCAGCTCTTCTTGACTAACAGCTTCGAAGTCGAGGCCGATTTCTTTCGCGACCTCACCCAGACGCGGAAGCATCTCGGGGTGGGGGTTCCAGGCAACGACTTTTTCAAAGTCGCGTTGCTCGGCTGCGGCGCGCAGTTGGAAGGCAGATTGATGGCCAGCGCCAACCATGCCCAGAACCTTGGAGTCCTTTCGGGCCAGATGGGCGATGGAAACGGCAGACGATGCAGCCGTGCGCACGGCGGTCAGGTAGTTGCCGCCGACCAGCGCAGACAGACGCCCGGTGTCCGGGTCGAACAGGAAGACAGTGGATTGGTGGTTGGTCAACCCTTTGTCCAGATTGCCCGGCCAGTAGCCGCCAGATTTGACACCCAGCACCTGACCGGCCCGGTCAAAGCCGGATTTGAATCCATAAAGCGCATCGGCATAGCCAATCGCTTCACGGATGACCGGAAAGTTGTAAGCATCTCCGCGCGCCATTGCGGCGAACACGTCCTGCACCGCGTCAAACGCGTCGCTGCGGCCAACCAGTTGCTGGCACAGATCTTCTCCGACGATCAGCAAGGGTTTTTCCGACATATCTTTCATGACCTTTTCCTTAGCTTGAGGGCAGGTCCGGGCGGCAGGGAAGGGAAGAACCGCCGCCCGGATCAATGCGGTTCGGCTTAATACGCCTTACCGCGAGCGGATACTGGCCAGAGGGTTTCGACCTTGCCGTTGCGCACCCCAACATACCAATCATGGACGTTGGCGGTGGGATCGCAGTGACCCGGAACCAAGCGCAGTTTGTCGTTCACCTTCAGCGCACCATCGGGATCAGCGACAACACCGTGCTCGTCCGAACACTTGACGTATTCCACATCGGTGCGCCCAAAAATCACCGGCAAGCCACTGTCCACCGACTGCGCCTTGAGGCCTGCATCGACAATGGCCTTGTCGGCCTTGGCGTGGCTCATGACGCTGGTGAGGATGAAGAACGCGTTCTCCCATTCTCCACGGTCGATGCGGTTGCCGTCCTGATCAAGGATACGACCATAATCGGCGTCCATGAAGGCGTAGGAACCGCACTGCAGTTCGTTGTATACGCCCGAAGTGCTTTCAAAATAGTAAGACCCGGTGCCGCCACCGCCGACAATGTCACACTCCAGTCCTTCTGCGGCCAACCCGTCCACTGCGTCTTTGACCTGTGCCACGGCAACGTCGATCTTGGCCTTGCGGTCCTCATAAAGGTCCATGTGCTGCATCGCGCCCTGGTAAGCCTGAATGCCAGAGAACTTCAGCCCCGGAGCCGCGTCGATGGCTTTGGCGATGGCGATTACCTCGGGCGTCGTCGTCACGCCGCAGCGACCTGCGCCGCAGTCAATCTCCACCAGACATTCGATCTGGGTGCCATGGCGTTGTGCCGCCTCGGACAGATCGGCGACATTGTCGATGTCGTCGACACAGCAGATCGTCCGTGCGCCCAGCTTGGGCATGCGCGCAAGGCGGTCGATCTTGGCCGGGTCGCGCACTTGGTTCGAGACCAGAACGTCTTTGATACCGCCGCGGGCAAAGACCTCGGCCTCAGAGACTTTCTGGCAACATACCCCACAGGCCCCGCCCAGCTCGACCTGCAGCTTTGCCACATCGACGGATTTATGCATCTTGCCATGCACCCGGTGACGCATCCCATGGGCCTTGGCATAGTCACCCATCTTTTTAATGTTGCGCTCTAGCGCGTCCAGATCCAGCACCAGACTCGGCGTCTGAATTTCGGCCTCGTCCGTGCCAATCGCGGCAGGAATGTCAAAGCCAACTTCAAGCTGATCAATATTCACAGGCTTGTTCATATTTCTTCCTCCTCAGCCCTTGATCCAGGGCAATTTATCCAAATCCACGTTGCCACCAGTGATGATCACGCCGACGCGTTTGCCCTTGAACACTTCGGGGTGTTTCAGGATGGTGGCCAATGGCACGGCGCTGCTGGGCTCCATCACGACACGCAGGTATTTCCAGGTGATCTTCATCGCCTCGACGATTTCGTCTTCACTGGCGGTTTGAATGTCGGTGACAAAGCGGGACACGAAGTGCCAGGTGTTTTCCTTCAGCGGCACTTTCAGACCGTCGGCGACAGTGATCGGCGCGTCATCCGCGATGATGTGCCCGGCCTTGAAGCTGCGATAGGCGTCGTCGGCTTGTTCCGGTTCGGCGGCGTATATCTTTACCTCGGGGGCCGCGTTCGACAGGGTCAGGCACGTGCCCGAGATCATGCCGCCGCCACCAATGGGTGCGACTACAGCGTCCACACCGTCGGTCTGCTCAAGCAGCTCGGCCGAACAGGTGGCTTGCCCTGCAATTACGCGCGGGTCGTTGTAGGGGTGTACGAACTCACCGCCCGTCCGGCCTTGCACTTCGGCAAACACGGCCTCACGCGAGGTGGTCGAAGGTTCACACTCGGTGATGATCCCGCCATAACGGCGCACCGCGTCTTTCTTGGCTTGCGGTGCCGTGCGCGGCATCACGACGTTACAGGGAATACCCCGCCGTCCGGCTGCATATGACAAACTGAGCGCATGGTTGCCCGAAGAGTGGGTGGCCACGCCGCGCTTTGCAGCGTCGTCATCCAGCCCAAAGACCGCATTGCAGGCCCCGCGCACTTTGAAGGCCCCGGCTTCTTGGAAGTTTTCACATTTAAAGAACAGCTGTGCGCCGGTCAGTTCGTCCAGATAGTCCGAACGCATCACTGGGGTGCGGTTGATATGTGGCCGAATCCGTTCGTGCGCTTCGCGCATGTCGGCCAGCGTCAGGCTTTCAGCTGTGGTGAGTGCGTCCAACATCAAGCTCCTCCTTAAGCTGCGGATTGCATCGGTGTGGCGCTGCCGCTGCGGAAGTACTCCTGCGCTGCTGCAACACCGCTGCCCAACGTGATCGGATAGTCCAGATCAGCCATCGCCATTTCGATCGTGGCCAGACCGGACAGAACCATTACATCCGTCAGGCTGCCCAGATGGCCGATACGGAAGGCTTTGCCGTTCATTTCGCCCAACCCGATGCCAAAGCTTACGCCATAGGCATTAAAGGCGTGATCGGTCAGCGCATTGCTGTCAAAGCCTTCAGGTACGTAGATCGCACTGACGGTATCGGAATACAGGTCGGGCGATTGCGCCACCAACTCCAGCCCCCAGGCGGCAGTTGCCTTGCGGACCCCTTCGGCCAGACGGAAATGGCGGGCATATACGTTGTCCAGCCCTTCCTCGAACAGCATCTTCAGGCTTTCGCGCATACCATAGATCAGCTGCAGTGGTGGGGTATAGGGAAACCCGCCCGACGCATTTGCGTTCATCATGTCGCGGAAATCAAAGAAGGTGCGCGGCAGTTGGGCCGTTTCCATCGCAGCCAGCGCCTTGGGGCTGACACACAGGATCGCCATACCGGTTGCCAGCATGAAGCCCTTTTGCGAACCCGACACCGCGATATCGACGCCCCAGCCATCAAACTCGAACGGCATCGAGGCCAGTGAACTGACGCAATCCACAAACAGCATCGCCGGGTGGTCGCTGGCATCCATTGCCTTGCGCACCGCTCCGATATCCGAGCGTACGCCGGTCGCCGTTTCGTTATGCGTTACCAGAACTGCTTTGATCTTATGCTCTTTGTCTGCGGCAAGAGCTTCAGCAAACTTATCGGCGGGCGCGCCGCTGCCCCAGGGGCATTCGATGATGCGGACATCCAGGCCGTGCCGTTGGCACAGGTCGATCCAGCGATGGCTGAACATGCCATAGCGCGCAACCAGTACGCTGTCGCCGGGGCTGAGCGTATTGGTCACCGATGCCTCCCAGCCGCCTGTTCCGCTGGCCGGGAAGGTGATGATCTTCCCTTCTTTGGTTCCAAACACCTTTTTGGTGTCTTCCAGCACAGGGGCAAAGGTTTCGACAAAATCAGGCGCGCGGTGGTCTTGTGTCTGGACCTGCATCGCTAGGCGCAACCGATCCGGGATATTGGTGGGGCCGGGAATGAATACCGGGTTTTGATTGGACATTTCTAGATCCTCCGATTTGAAGAAGAGTGTTGTCGAAATCGCTCCTTGGCGCAATTTTCTTGAAAAATATTTTCATTTTTGCAATTAAATAAATAATCCATTGAATAGATGTGATTTTCCGTTTTTCATTTTTGAGTTTCAGAAAGCGGGATGAAAAAAACTTTGCCGGGCTGAAAGGAGAAATCAGTGACGGACACCCCCAAAAGGCCGCGCGGCAGGCCCAAATCGTTGTTCAAGGAAAGCTCGGCCGGGACCATGCAATCACTGGATCGGGCGCTGGTTGTTCTGACCGCAGTGGCACGAATGGAACGCGCTGCGCTAAGCGATCTTGCGCGCGAAGTGGATGTACCTACAGCCACTACGCACCGCATTCTGGCGACGTTGCAGAAAC
Source organism: Ruegeria atlantica (assembly GCF_013032005.1). Lineage (GTDB taxonomy): Bacteria > Pseudomonadota > Alphaproteobacteria > Rhodobacterales > Rhodobacteraceae > Ruegeria > Ruegeria atlantica_A. The sequence goes on along the minus strand of NZ_WQBE01000004.1, from coordinate 188,309 downwards.
ATGGGTTTGTCGCCTTCGATGACGAGCGGCAGGAATGGATGATCGGGATTGAAGCGTATCGCACCGGCGCTTCGTTCCTGCGTCGAAACAGCGTGATTGAAATCGGGCGACCGATCTTGCGGCGTTTGATGCAAGAAAGTGGCGAAACCGCGAATTTGGCCGTGCCAGACGAGTCCGAAGTGGTTTTTGTCGGACAGGTTGAAACGCCGAACCCGATCCGGGCGTTTTTCCCACCGGGTGCGCGGACGCCGATGTACGCGTCCGGCACTGGCAAAGCGATATTGGCCGCGATGAGCGAGTCTGCGGCCAGCAAAGCATTGGCGGCTGACGCTGTTCGTTTCACCTCACATACGTTGCTGCCGAACGAAGGGTTAGAGGCGGATTTGGCTAAAACCCATGCCCGCGGCTGGTCGCATGATCATGAGGAACGGTACGAAGGCATGTCCTGTATCGGTGCCGCCATCTACAATGACCGGGGCGAACCCTGTGCCGGGATTTCCGTGTCTGGGCCGTCTGTCCGGTTCGTTGCCGACCGGGCAACAGAACTGGGTGCGTTGGTTCGGGACGCCGCAGAAGAGATCACGCAGCTCAGCGGTGGTCGATTACCGAAGCCGCCTGAAGACTAGCGCCTATTTTCGCGGGACCCGTGGAATGCGGGATTGGGATAATTTGTATTTGTGTTCGGGGTGGGGCGGGTGGCCATGGGTGCGGCCCCAAAACGCGGGACCACCTCGTTTCAGCCAAAGCGGGAGGCACAGGACCAGGCCGACCAAAAAGCCCCCCGTGTGCGCCCAATAGGCAACTCCACCTTCGTCTGGGTTGCTTGCAAGGCTGCCCATGAATTGAAGGCCCAACCAGATGCCCAGCATGATGAAAGCCGGGATGGTGAAAATCCGAAAATAGACGATCAGAATCAGCAGAACGTCTACGCGCGCTTTGGGGAACAGCAAAAGATAGCCGCCCATCACCCCGGCAATCGCACCCGAGGCTCCAATGGTCGGCACCACCGAATTCGGCGCGGTGGCAACGTGGATCAGGCCTGCGCCGACACCAGCCAGCAAATAGAACAGCAGGAAGGGCAGGTGGCCCATCTCATCCTCAAGATTGTCCCCGAAAATCCAGAGAAACAGCATGTTCCCGGCCAGATGCATCCATCCACCATGCAGAAACATCGACGTCACAAGGGTTTCGAACGCAAATCCATCGGTGATCCGCGCCGGGATGATAGCATAGTCGAAATACAGCCTGTTGATCAGCGGCGCATTATCCATAATCCCCACATAGCTGAAGAAAATCAGGATATTGGCTGCCATCAGTAGGTAAACGACATAGGGCGTGCGCCCCGATGGATTGTGGTCACGGATCGGAAACATGGGGGGACGCTGGGCTTTTCCCGGCCCAGCGTCAAGGTACGGTTACGCCGCACCTCCCAACAAGGCCGCATTGCCTCCGGCGGCGGTGGTGTCGACGCAGACGTGACGCTCGCCCAGAACCCGCGCCCGGTCAGGTTGACCGGGGATCAGCGGCAGGATCGGGCCGTCACGGCGGGCTAGGTGGCGTTCGATCTCGCGCGCGGTTTCGTCATCTCCCCACCACAGAACTCCTGAGATATTGGCGATGTTCTCTAGCCTGTGCAGGTCCACCATGCCGGTCGCTAGAATGGCGGTGCCGCCCAGGGCTGCGACTACTTCGACCTGCGCTTGTGCGGCCTCGGGTCCTGGCCCCATGCACAACAATGGCGCGCGGGGGAATTCACTCAGTCGGTTGGACTCGCCGGTCGGACCGGGCAGGGATTGCGTGCGTACGGCAGCAGGCTGGCCTTGCGGATCGGGTAGATCGCCCATCGTGTTGTTCCAATTCGCCGTGCTGTGTTGACGATCCGGAGCACAGAAGCGTGCCATGTAGTTCGGCCCACCCGCCTTGGGTCCGGTGCCCGACAGACCTTCGCCGCCAAAGGGCTGAGATCCCACGATCGCCCCAATCTGGTTGCGGTTGACATAAATGTTGCCCGCGTGAACGGCCTCAGTGATGTGCTGCACCCGGTCATCGATGCGGGTGTGCAGGCCGAAAGTCAGCCCATAACCTGTGGCATTGATGTCGGCGATGACCTGATCAATCTCAGCAGCCTTGAAGCGGACGACATGCAGAACCGGGCCAAACACTTCACGCTCCAGTGCGCTGATACCGGGGATTTCGATCAGGGTAGGGGCGATGAAAGTCCCTTCGGGGGGCGTGTTCAGTTCCTTCACCACCCTGCCTTCTGCGCGCGCTTGCGCGATGTGGTCCGCAATGCCTTGCAGCGCGTCCTGATCAATGACCGGGCCGCAATCGGTCGACAAAAGCCATGGGTCACCGACCTGCAAAACCTCCATCGCGCCGGTCAGCATGGTCAGCAAGTCGTCGGCGATATCTTCCTGCACATAGAGGCAGCGCAGGGCCGAGCATCTCTGACCCGCAGATTGAAATGCGCTTTCGATAATGGATTGCACGGCTTGTTCAGGCAGTGCGGTGCTGTCCACAATCATGGCGTTCAATCCGCCGGTTTCCGCGATCAAAGGCGTGCCAGGTTTCAGGCTCTCTGCCATTGCTGAACGAATTTTCAATGCGGTGGCGGTCGAGCCTGTAAAGGCGACCCCAGACACGCGCGGGTCTGACGTCAACGCCGCCCCGACGGACGGCCCACCGGGCAGCAGTTGCAGAACGTCGCGCGGTACTCCGGCCTCGTGCAGCAGTTGGACAGCCCGGTGCGCGACCAACGGCGTTTGCGGCGCAGGCTTGGCTAGAACGGCGTTGCCGGTGGCCAAAGCCGCCGAAATCTGCCCGGTAAAGATTGCCAGCGGAAAGTTCCAGGGGCTGATGCAAGTAAACGTGCCCGCCGGTTCGGCCGCCGGGATATTAGCAGCATAATAACGAAGGAAATCGACCGCCTCGCGCAGTTCAGCGACCGCATCGGGAATCGATTTACCAGCCTCTCGCGCCAGCAGAGCGAAAAGCTCACCATAATGTGCTTCGTACAGATCAGCTGCTGTATTCAATACCTGCGCCCGTTGTTCAGCCGGAGCATTCCACTGAGCCGCCGTGGCCAAGGCAAGTTCGACATCCTGCGCGCTGGCCGGGGCGACTGCGCCCGGACGGTCCTGTGGATGCGCCGGATTGGTGACGGGTTCGTCAGCGTCGGGATGCGCGTCTTGTGACAGAAGCGGCTGTGCGTACCAGTGATGCGCGCGAAACGCATCGCGGGCGGCGTCAATCCGATCGAGCGTCGGTGTGTGTTGCAGATCGAACCCTTTAGAATTGGGTCGCTCGGGTTGAAACAGTTCAGGGCCGGTTGGCAGCGGTGATTTTGGTTCTGCAATGGTGTCGAATGGGTCCGAGGCGACCTCCTCGGGTGGCACATTTTCATCGACGATCTGGTTCACGAAGGATGAGTTCGCACCGTTTTCAAGCAAACGCCGCACCAGATAGGCCAAAAGATCGCGATGTGCTCCGACCGGAGCGTAAATTCGGCAGCGAGTGTTGCTTTGATCGCGAACGATCTGATGCAAAGTTTCGCCCATGCCATGCAAACGCTGAAACTCGAACGGTTGCGCGTCGGCCATATGCAGGATTGCGCTGACCGTATGGGCGTTATGGGTGGCAAATTGCGGGTAAATCCGGTCGGTCATACCCAACAGCTTGCGGGCATTGGCGATGTACGAGATATCGGTCGCCGCCTTACGCGTGAAAACCGGGAAACCGTCGACACCCTCGACCTGCGCGCGCTTGACCTCGGTATCCCAATAGGCCCCCTTGACCAGTCGGACCATCAGTTTGCGGTCATGACGTTCTGCCATGTCATAGAGCGTGTCCAGAACAAGCCCCGCACGCGGACCATAGGCTTGCACGACAATGCCGAAACCATCCCAACCGGCCAATGCGGGCTCGCCCATAACGGCTTCGATCACTTGCAGGGAAAGCGACAGGCGGTCGGCTTCCTCGGCGTCTACATTCAGGCCCATACCGGCGGCTTTGGCCAACAGACACAGGGCGCGCAGGCGAGGGACAAGCTCTTCCATCACCCGTTGTTCCTGCGCCAATTCATAGCGCGGATGCAGGGCTGACAGCTTTACCGATATCCCCGGATTGGCCCGGATATCGTCATGGGTGCAGGCATCGGCAATGGCCGCGATAGCGCGGGAATAAGACAGGTGATAACGGGCGGCGTCAGCTTCGGTGCGCGCCGCCTCGCCCAGCATGTCGTAGGAATAGGTGTAACCCTTTGCCTCCATCCCGGCGGCCCGGTCCATGGCGGACTGGATAGTCTCACCCAGTACGAATTGACGGCCCATTTCTTTCATCGCGCGGCCAACGGCCGTACGGATCACCGGTTCGCCCAATCGTTTGATGGCCCCACGCAGGGCGCCGACGGGCGACGCTTTGCCCTCGTCCAGAACCTTTCCGGTCAGCATCAGCGCCCAAGTTGACGCGTTCACCAGCGAAGACGATGACTGCCCCAGATGTTTGCCCCAATCCGACGGCGCAATCTTGTCCTCGATCAGCGCGTCGATGGTGTCGGCATCAGGGACGCGCAGCAGCGCCTCGGCCAGACACATCAGCGCGATGCCCTCGTCGGTGGACAGGCCGTATTCGGCCAGAAACACCTCCATCATGCCGGGCGAAGTACTGGACCGGATGTCACGCACCAACTGAGCCGCTGCTGCGCAGATCGCCGTGCGGTCGGCTTGGGGTAGGTTGGCATGTTCGACCAACTGATCCAATACTGCAGACTGGTCAGCATAGGTCTGGCCGTCGATATGGGTGCGCAGGCTGTGTGTCATGTATCCTCCGGGCTTTTGGGGAGTATACAGTCGATTTTTCAGGACAATCGCCTTAAGTTCAAAAAATGGTAGGCGAATGTTCTGAAATTTCGAGGTTCAGCGATGCAAAAAGATAATCCCGATCTGGATCGGTTCGACCGGTCGATCCTGGCGATTCTGGCCGAGGACGGGCGCATTTCGGTTGCCGACCTTGCGCGGCGGATCGGGTTGTCGAAATCTCCAACTCAAGCACGTGTGAAAAGACTTGAGGCCGAGGGTATCATCACCGGATACCGTGCCCTGCTGGACCCGATCCGTCTTGGTCTGGATCACGTCGCCTTTGTCGAGGTGCGCCTGACCGACACGCGCGAGAAGGCCCTTGCCGAGTTCAACGCGGCAGTGCGTAGGGTGGCCGAGATCGAGCAAGCCCATATGATTGCGTCAAATTTTGACTATTTGTTGAAAATTCGTACCGGCTCGATGTCGGAATACCGCGCGGTGCTGGCCGAGAAAATCTCATCCCTGCCGCATGTGGCCAACACATCGACCTTCGTCGCTATGGAAGCGGTGAAAGAGACGGGCGTGTCCGGTGCCATTGACGGGATGGGTTGACGAAAACCCCGCACGCGTCACCATTGGGTCATGAAACAGATCACCTATGCCGCCATCCTGTTAATAACATCCACAACAGCGCATGCCGATGAATGCCCTGTTGCGCCGGATCACAGCGCCGATGTCAGTGGCGTAATCGCCCAGATACAACAGGCCGAAAACGAACAGGCCGCCCGTCTCTTGTCGAACCAATTGTGGGAGTTTTGGACGGACGCACCTGATGAAAGCGCGCAGGCGGTTCTGGACCGAGGCATGACGCGCCGAAACGCATGGGATCTGCTGGGCGCTATCGAGGATTTCAACAAGCTGGTCGCCTATTGCCCGTCATATGCCGAAGGGTACAACCAGCGCGCCTTTGCGCATTATTTGCGGCAGGATTTTCAGGCCGCGTTACCCGATCTGGACAAGGCGATCGAACTGTCGCCTAACCATGTGGCGGCCATCAGCGGGCGCGCCCTGACCTTGTTGGGATTGCAAAGGATTGATGAGGCGCGCGAAGCTTTGAACCAAGCGCTGGAACTGAACCCGTGGCTTTCGGAGCGTCATCTTCTGGCACCCGGAGGGCCACTGGCGCCTCCGGGTGAGGATATCTGACAAAACGCCCTAACTATAGAGTGGGGGCTTTTTTGACGTTTAGCCGACCAAACCGTTGTCGGAGCGCTTGATGGCGATGACCGATGATCGCGGTGTACCGCCATCGGGCCAGTTGCTGCCCGGATGCTGAATGCCCACAAACATGGTGCGCAGGTCGTTGGACCAGGCCAAGCCGGTGACCTCGCAACCATTGGGGCCCGTCATAAACCGTACGATTTCGCCGGTCACCGGGTCGCCGACCAGCATCTGGTTATTGCCATTGCCAGCAAAGTCACCCTCATTGTTGTCCTTACCGTCGGTCTGAATCCAGATCAGGCCTGTCGAGTCGATGACCATGCCATCGGGCGAGTTGAACAGGTTACCCTCATTCACATTCGGCGAACCAGCGCGGTTGTCGGAATGCACCGTCGGGTTGCCCGCCATGACATAGAGATCCCAGTCAAACGTGTCTGCGGCGTGATCGTCATTCGAGGGTCGCCAGCGGACGATCTGACCGTACTTGTTGGCCTCACGTGGGTTGGCGGCATTGACCGACGTGTCGTCACCACCGGCATTCGGTTTGACACCACGGTTCTTGTTGTTGGTGAGGCAACAGTAGGCCTCGACCGCTACCGGGCTCGACGCCACCCATTCTGGGCGGTCCATAGTGGTGCCACCTACGGCCGACGCTGCCATGCGGGTAAAGATCCGGATTTCAGCATCATCCATGCTAGTCGTTTCCGGCGTCAGTGGCAGCCATTCGCCGGTCGCATCGTCGTTGAACTTGGCAACGTACAGCGTTCCGTCATTCAGCAAGCTCTCGGTTTCGCCACCCGGCTGATAGGTGCCGTTCGAGACGAACTTGTACAAGTACTCGCCGCGCTCGTCATCGCCCATATAGACAACCACACGGCCATTTGCGGCCAGTGTCACCTCGGCGTTTTCGTGTTTGAAGCGGCCCAGGCCGGTGTGCTTGACCGGCGTGCTGTTCGGCTTGGTCGGGTCGATTTCCACGATCCAACCCGCGCGGTGCGGTTCGTTTGGGTTTTTTGACGTGTCGAAACGCGGATCGAAAAGCTCATACCCGTTCCAGCTTTCGGATTTGACACCGTAACGTTTGAAGCCGTCTGCCACCTTTTGGTCGTAGCTGGCGTTTTCATCGGACGATCCGAAATAGCCGTTAAAGTTCTCTTCGCAGGTCAGGTATGTGCCCCATGGCGTTTTACCCGCGCCACAGTTGTTCATGGTGCCCAGAGACGCCGTGCCGGTCGGGTCGGCCTGCGTCTTCAGCAGATCGTGACCCGCAGCGGGGCCTACGATCTTCATCGGCGTATTGTGGTGGATACGGCGATTGAATGGGCTGTCTTTGACAACCGACCAGCCGTTGGGGCCTTCGGCGATCTCCATCACGGTCACACCCTGAATGTTCTGCAGCTTCAAAACATCGTCCGCGTTGGCGGGCACGCCTTCCTGCGCAGCTGGCATGTTGATCTTGCGGTTCGGGTATTCGTGGTTGATGGCGATCAGCTCATGACCCTGGAACGAAAATGTCTCCATCCCATCAGTGTTTTCACCGAAGATACGGTCTGATTTGTCCAATGGGCCGCCATCCGTCAGGTCATAGCCATCGGCATCGGAAAACAGTGGATCGCCCCAACGCATCAGAATTTTCCACTCATACCCTTCGGGCACTTGCACGGTGCCATCGGTCTGCGCAGCAATCGGCGTGAATGCAAAGCGCGACGTGGTGACGGCATGAGCGGCAGTCGACCCCATCAGACCCGCGCCCATAGCGGCAGCGCCTGATCCAAATGCTAGCACACCACCCAGAAAACCTCGGCGCGAAATGGCGCTTTCTACAATACGGTCAAAGTCGTTTCCTTCGGGGCGGGGGAAATGCAGCTCGTCCCAATCGTCGGCGGACAGGGTGGTGGGATCAATGTCTTTCATGGATAGCTCCTGGCTGTCAGAAAATAGCAGATGAAAGGCAATTAGAATTTCTTTGTGACAGCTTGATAACAACCCCATTAAGGGAGAGGCCTGATCTTTCAGAATTTTGCGTGCAATGAAAAGGGAAAAGGCCTTTTCTCTGCGGGAATCCGCGCGTTCTGGTGCGCGATTATTCCGCAGAAAAACACGCGTGCCTGCGACATTTAGCGCAAACGCTGACCAGCTGCGTCGAACCGATAGGCCTTGTCAGCGGTATAGGCGAGCCGCAATTCCTGACCTTCGGAAATGGCGTGCTGACCGAATAGCCGCGCGGTCACGGATTGGTCGTGTATTTTGGCGATGACGTTTGTGTCCCCACCCAGTTTTTCAACGTGGCTGACCTGAGCTGTCAGCGGGCCGTCGTCGGACAGAAACAGGTCTTCGGGGCGGATTCCAATGATGTTCTGGCCGCTATCCCCCAACAGGCTTTCGGGTAGGAAATTCATAGACGGTGAGCCTAGAAATCCGGCAACGAACTGGTTTGCAGGGTTGTTATACAGCTCCATCGGGCTGCCGATCTGTTCCACCCGCCCGTCACGCAGAACGACGATCTTGTCGGCCAGTGTCATCGCCTCGGTCTGGTCATGAGTGACATAGATCATCGAGGCGTCCAGTGCCCGGTGCAGGTTCGCAATCTCGATCCGTGTGTTCATCCGCAAGGCGGCGTCCAGATTGGATAGCGGTTCGTCAAACAGGAACAGCTTGGGTTCCCGAACAATGGCGCGGCCGATAGCGACCCGCTGGCGTTGACCACCCGACAATTCAGACGGATAGCGATCCAGATAAGGCTCGAGGTTCAGCATCCGGCTGGCATTGGCAACGCGTTCCTCTATCACCGCTTTGGACTGCTTTTCCTGCTTCAGCGCCAGCGTCATGTTCCCGCGCACGCTGAGGTGCGGGTAAAGTGCATAGCTTTGAAACACCATAGCTATGCCACGCTTGGATGGCGGCACCAGATTGACCTGTTGACCACCGATATTGATTTCGCCCGAGGAGGCATCTTCGAGCCCCGCAATCACACGTAGCAGGGTGGACTTGCCGCAACCCGAGGGGCCGACGAAGACAACAAACTCGCCTTCTTCAACCTCAAGCGTGATGTCCTTGAGGACATGCACATTGCCGAAGGATTTGTTCACATTGCTCAGCGTCAGGGCGGTCATTTTGCGGGCTCCTCAAGGGAAACGGGCTGGCCGGTGCGGATGCTTTCATCCGCAGCCAGACAAATGGCGAGGGATTGAACGGCGTCATTCATATGACGGGTCAGGTCGATGTCTTCGGCGATTGCGCGCAGCATATAGGCTTGTTCGGCATCGCAGAGTTCCTGATGGCCGGGTTCATCGGGCATATCGATGGTTCGATCACCTTGTGGCGTATGGACCAGAAGGCCACCGACCTTTGTATGCCCATCAATATCGGAAGATGCGCCTTTATTGCCATCGGTGATCGAAACCGATCCGTTGGGCGACACGATATCTTTCACGAAAAATGCTGTTTCAGACATCATTGGGCCCCATCCGGCCTCGTACCAGCCGACCGAGCCGTCATCGAAAACCACCTGAAACTGACCGTAATTGTACATGTCCTCGGCGATTTCATCGGATAGGCGCAGACCCATCCCATGAACCCGGACAGGCTGCGCATCGGTGATCTGGCACATGACGTCGACATAATGAACTCCGCAATCGACAATGGGTGAGGTCGTTTGCATCAGCGCCTTATGCGTTTCCCATTCCGCGCCCGAGGATTGCTGGTTCAGGTTCAGACGGAACACATATGGCCCGCCGAGATTGCGCGCCTCGGTGATCAAGCGCATCCAAGACGGGTGGTGGCGCAGGATATAGCCCACGACCAGCTTGCGGTTCAGCCGCGTGGCGGTTTCCACCACCCGCCGCGCGTCAGCGACGTTGGTGGCTAGCGGCTTTTCGACGAAGACATGCGCGCCTGCCTGCATCGCCGCACAGGCGTAATCGGCGTGGCTGTCGGAATAGGTCGCGATCACAGCCATATCGGGGCGGGTCTCATTCAGAGCAGTTTCGAAATCCGAATACGCTGGATAATCCGAAAGTTCGGTGTGATCTACGCGCCCCGATCGGTTCACCAGCCCGACGATTTGCGCATCGGGGTGGTGGTGATGGGCCAGCGCATGGCTTAGCCCCATATTGCCCAGACCTGCGATCAGTACACGGGTCATTTGACAGCTCCGGATGTGATGCCACGGATCAGTTGGCGCGAGAAAATTACGTAGAGAACCAGAACTGGCAGGATTGCCATCGACAGGGCCGAAAGAACCGCGTTCCAGTCGGTCACGAACTGGCCGATAAAGACCTGACTGCCCAGCGTCAGTGTTTTGGTTTCTTCAGCCGGGGCAAGGATCAGCGGGAACCACAGGTCATTCCAGATCGGGATCATGTTGAACACGGCTACAGTTGCCATTGCCGGACGAACCAGTGGCAGGACCAGTCGGAAAAAGATCGTGTATTCCGACAGACCGTCAATGCGGCCTGCGTTTTTCAGGTCATCACTGACCTGCCGCATGAATTCAGACAGTATGAATACGGCCAGCGGTAACCCCTGCGCTGTGTAGACAAGGATCAGCGCCCACAGCGTGTTCACCAGCCCGGTCGCCACCATCATCTCAAGGATCGCCACAGTGCCGATGCGGATAGGGATCATAATCCCCAGCGCCAGATAAAGCCCCATGAGCAGGTTGCCTTTGAACTGGTATTCAGACAGCGCATAGGCCGCCATGGCGCCAAGCAGTAGAATGAAGAACAGCGATGCGACCGTGACGATCATCGAGTTCTGGAAGTAGAGGAAGAAATCCCCCTGCTTCATCACCGTCTCGTACCCGATCAGTGAAAAGCTGTCTGCGCTGGGCAGGGCCAGGGGTTCGCGAAAGATCGCGCGGCGGGTTTTGAAGCTGTTGATCAGAATGACAAAGACCGGGAACAGGGCGATCAGCGTATACAGGATCAACGCACCGTGCATCGCGGCGGTGTTGAAGGGATTTTGGCGTGCTTTGTTCATCCGTTCACCCTCACAGTTGATACCGGCGCATCCGGGTCTGGATGCCAAACAGATAGATGCAGACACCCACCAGGATGATGGCAAACATGGCCCCGGCGATGGCTGATCCCATATGCGGATCGCCCAGTTGCAATTGGAAGCCAAAGAAAGTGCGATACATGAATGTACCCAGAATATCGGTCGAGAAATCCGGCCCGGCCAGCGCGCCTTGAGACGCATAGATCAGATCGAACGCGTTGAAATTGCCTACGAAGGTTAGGATCGAGATGATCCCGATCGACGGCAGGATCAGCGGCAGCTTGATTTTCCAAAAGGCCGAGGCCCCGGTGATGCCGTCAATCTCACCTGCCTCAAGGATTTCTTCGGGTATGGTCAACAAGGCGGCATAGATCAGCATCATCGGTATGCCCACGAACTGCCAAACCGAGATCAGCGCCAGCGTGGTCAGGGCGTATTCCTCTTTTCCCAGCCACGGAGCGAACAGGGATTTCAGCCCAATCGCGTCCAACATTGACGGAGCGATGCCCCAGATCGGCGACAGGATCAATTTCCAGGCGAAGCCGACAATCACAAAGCTGAGGATCGTAGGGATGAAGATCGCCGACCGGTACAAGGCCGCAAATCGAAGCCGTGGGTGGCTGAGAAGCGCTGCCAGTGCGATGCCAATGGGGTTTTGCACCAGCATATGGATCAGGAAAAACCAGAAGTTATTCCCCAGTGCATTCCAGAACTGTTCGGACCAGATCGGGTCAAAGAACAGCGTTCGAAAATTCTGTAGGCCTACGAACACACGGGTCTGATCGACCTCGGTAAACAGCGCCAGACGCAGCGTGTTGAACAGCGGAAAGATCATAACCGCGGTATAGACCAGCACGGCCGGTGCCAGAAACACGACGATATGCCAGCGGAAGCGGGGGCGGTTCATTGGACTGCTTTCAATGGGGTGTCGGGTTTACCCGGGCGATCACCGCCGCCCGGGTATGATTGGGTTTACTGGTGTGGTGCGTACCAGGAGGCGAGGCCTTCCTGCAATTCTGCACCCAGATCCTCGGGGGATTTGGCGCCTTTGATGGCGGCAACCGATGCGCCCCAGGTTTCATTTTCAAGGTTCGGTGTACCGCGCGACAGGATTTGATAGGTCGAGCGGATGGTCGATTCACACTCGTCGCGCCAGCCCACGATTTCCTTGGCCAGTGGATCTTGCAATTCGACAGGCGTGTTGGAAAGTGGGAAGAAGCCGGGCAGGGCATTGCCGAAAATTTCTGCAAATTCCGGGCTTGCGACCCAGGTCAAGAATGTCTCGGCGGCCTCGGGATGTTCAGTCGCGGCGTTCATGCCGATGCCGATATCGGTGTGGTCCGAAATGTAGCAGGTGTCGCCAGCGTTACGGACTGGCGGCTTGAATGCACCCATCTCAAAATCGGCCTGTGTGTTGAAGCCCGAGATTTCCCATGAGCCTGCGGGATAGATCGCCGCGCGACCTAGTGTGAAGATGTTCTGACTATCGGGATAGGTCTGTGCCTCATACCCGTCGCCCAGATACTCACCCCAGCGTGCCAATGTGGCATAAGGGGCTGTCCAGGCCTCATCGGTAAGCTTTTGCTCGCCCGCGATCAGGGCCTGACGGCCTTCCTCACCCTTCCAGTAGTTCGGCCCGATGTTGTTGTAACCCATCGTGGCGGCTTCCCACTGGTCGTTAGTGCCCATCGCCATCGGAATATAGTTGCCATCTTCTCGAATCTTGTCGAGCGCGGCAAAGAACTCATCCTCGGTCGTTGGAACTTCGATCCCAAGTTCAGCAAATGCGTCTTTGTTATATATGAACCCATGAATTACCGAAGCCATCGGAACGCAGAATGTGACCGCGCCATCATCCGTCTGCCAGGCCGATTTTGCCACGTCCGAGAAGTTGCTCATCGCATCGACTCCGGACAGATCGGTCAGGTGTCCTGCATCATACAGCGCCAAAGAGGCGTCAAAGGGGCGGCAGGTGATCAGGTCACCGGCTGAACCCGCGTCCAGTTTCGAGTTTAAAACGGCGTTATACTCTGCTGGTGCTGACGGGGTGAAATCGATCTTGATTCCGGGGTGCTGCGCTTCGAACGCGGGAATGATCTGGTCCTGCCACAGGGTCAGGTCATCATTGCGCCAGCTTTCGATGGTCAGGGTTACGTCTTCGGCATAGGCAGTTGTGGCCATCAGGGTTGTCCCCAATAAGGCCAGCTTCAGGCTTTTATGTTTCATCTCTCTCTCCCGTTATTTAGTTGTTAATCCTTGGCCAATGCTGCGGTCAGAACTCCCTTCGTGGTTCGCAGGCGAGCATCCGCTTGCGCCAACGACAGGTCTTGTGCGGCAATTAGAATGGCGGGTTTTACGTCGCCATGCGCAACGTTCAGTGCGTTTTGCGCCGTTTCTGTATCCACTTCGGCGATGCGGGCGACGATCCCGGCGGCGCGGCCCCGCAGTTTGTCGTTGTCGGCACGTAGATTGACCATCATGCCGCTATGCACATGGCCAAGCTCAACCGCCATAAGCGAAGACAGCATGTTCAGCGCAATCTTCTGCGCTGTTCCAGCGCCCATGCGTGTGGAGCCTGAGATCAGCTCGGGCGGCGTCGCCAACAGGATGGGAATGTCAGCGCCCAGCAGCAAGGGGCTGCCGCCGTTATTGGCGATACTGATCACAGTTGCGCCCTTGGTGCGGGCGATGTTCATGGCAGCCACGGTGTACGGCGTAGAGCCGCTTGCTGAAACCGCAATCACCGTGTCTTTGGCTTGTAAGCTGTCCAAGGCTTGTTCCAACCCTTCGGTCGCATCCTCGGCCCCGCCCGGCATTTCAACCCCGGTGGGCAGGCCACCTGCCATATGTATGCGCAGACGGGCAGGGGGGATCGAGAATGTGCCGCCCAGCTCTTGCGCGTCAGCAGCTGCCATCAGGCCAGATGACCCGGCGGCCACAAAGTGCAATATCCCCTCTGCGCGCATGGTTTCTGCCATGGCCTTGGCGCCCCGGACGATGTTGTCCTCGGCGTCGCGAACGGCTGCGGCAGCTTTGATTTGACCTTCGGCCAACGCACGAGCCGAAGTGGCCAGATCGCCTGGTGACAGGCGCGCGGCATCAGGGTGTAATTGTTCGGTTGACGGCAGCGCCAAGAGAATCCTCCCACGTTTCCCTAATACAATACCTATCTAATACCACTTGTCTAGAATTTTATTTCTGACTGAGACTTATCGAAGTAATTCATCCATTTAGTTGGCGATGTGGCCATTCGGTGTTGAATTTGGCCTTTTCTATCGCTGAAAGGTATTATAATGGTATTGTTATGAATGAGTCTCGAGATAATGCTGTGTTGGCCGTTGATGGCGGGGGGACGCGATGCCGCGTCGCCTGTGAAATCTGGGGTGCGGTCCATAGTGTCGAGACCGGAGCGGCCAATGTTTCGACCGATTTTGACAGCGCGCTGGCGCAGATTCGGGCTGGGTTGGATCAATTGTCGCGTCAGATCGAGGTGACCATAGGGGATTTAATCACTCTGCCTGCTTTTGTGGGACTGGCGGGCGTTACTGATGCCGCGATCGCAGGGCGGTTGCGGGATGCGCTGGGCCTGACCTGCGCGCGGGTCGAAGATGACCGGCCCGCCGCCGTGAGGGGGGCATTGGGCGCGCAGGACGGTTTGATCGCGCATTGCGGCACCGGGTCTTTTCTTGCGGTGCAGGCGGATGGCGCGATGCGTTTTGCCGGAGGTTGGGGTTCGATTCTGGGGGATGAGGCCTCGGCCCAGTGGGTTGGGCGCAGAGCCTTGGCTGAGACGCTGCGTGCATATGATGGCACGCAAGCCGAAACCGATCTGACGCAAATGCTGTTGGCTGACCTTCAGGGCCCGGCTGGTATTGTGCGCTTTGCTGGAACGGCCACGCCCGCACAATTCGGAGTGCTCGCACCTACAGTGACGTCCGCTGCGAAAAAGGGCGATGCGGTTGCCGTACATATTCTACGAGCGGGGGCTGGCTATATCGCGGATATCGCCAAACAGTTGGGCTGGCAGGCGGGTCAGACGATCTGCCTGACCGGTGGGATTGCGGGGCAATATGCGCACTATTTACCTGATGACATGCAATCGGCCATTCGCCCTTCGCTGGGTGAGCCGCTGACCGGGGCCTTGGCCCTTGCGAAGGAGATCCGACATGAGCATCTCTGACTTCCTGCGCGCCGATTTGTGGCTGAGCCCGGACAAAGGGCCGCGCTATGTTCAGCTAAGGCACAGGCTGCAAGAGGGGATCGACACCGGCGTGTTGCCACCGAATTCCTCGCTGCCGTCGGAACGCGAGTTGGTTGAAATCACCGATCTTTCGCGCGTTACCGTTCGTAAAGCGATTCAGGAACTGGTGCAGGAAGGTGTGATCGAACAACGTCAGGGGTCAGGCTCGTTCATTCGCGAACGTGTGGCGCGGGTCGAACAATCGCTGACTCATTTGACTTCGTTCACCGAGGACATGTCGAGCCGCGGGATGCAGACCACCTCAAAATGGCTGGAACGCGGCGTCTTTGCACCTACCCCCGAGGAGGTCCAGGCCCTGAGCCTGAGAGAGGGCGAGCAAATTTCCCGAATCTATCGCCTGCGCGAGGCAAATGGCCGCCCGCTGGCGCTGGAACGTGCTGCGCTGCCGCTGGACATCCTGCCAAACCCGATCGAGGTGACCACCTCGCTCTATGAGGTGCTAGACGGTCTGGGGCGACGACCAGTGCGCGCGGTACAGAAGATATCGGCCCTTAACCTCGCAGCGCGAGAGGCTGAGTTGCTGGAGGTGCCCGAAGGGGCTGCCGGACTGAACATCGAACGCGTTTCATTTCTTAAAAACGGGAGGGTCGCGGAATTGACCCGATCCCTCTACCGAGGCGACACCTATGACTTTGTCGCCGAGTTGCGGCTGTAGCCGGAAAGGCAAGTGAGCATGTCAGAACACAGTTCGAAAATGCGTCAGGAGGTTTTGGAAATCCCCGACGCCGTTGACCGATTGCTAAGCCAGGGTGCCGCCAATATTCAGGATGCGGCAAGGCGGGTGAAAGAGGCCGATCCCCGGTTTCTGATCACAGTGGCGCGGGGGTCGTCGGACCACGCTTGCGCGTATTTGAAATACGCTGCCGAATTGTTGCTGAACCTGCCTGTGGCCTCGGTCGGGCCGTCGGTCAGTTCGATCTATGGGTCTGATCTGCGTGCGGCTGGGGCGGTGTGCCTTTCGGTGTCGCAATCGGGCCAAAGTCCTGACATTGTAGGGATGACCCGAACGCTGAAATCTTCGGGCGGGGTGACGGTTGCGATCACCAACAACACGGCCTCGCGCCTTGCTGAAGTGACGGATGCGGTCTTGCCCCTGCACGCAGGGCCGGAACTGAGTGTCGCTGCGACCAAAACTTTTGTCACCTCGCTTGTGGCGGGGTTGTGGTTGTTGGCTGAAATCAAGGGGGATGGTGATTTGACGGCCGCGATCCGATCCTTGCCCGGTCATTTGGGGCAGGCCGCGCAATGCGATTGGTCGGCGGCGGCTGATGCAATCACCGGCCGGTCACTGTTCACGCTGGGCCGCGGTCCGTCCTTTGCGATGTCCAATGAAGCTGCTCTGAAAATCAAGGAAACCTGCCAGATTCACGCCGAAAGCTATTCGGCGGCCGAGGTTCTGCATGGTCCGGTCTCAATCGTTGAACAGGGGTTTCCCGCCATCGTTTTTGCCGCCGCAGATGCCGCCGAGCAAACGACAGCCGAGGCGGCTGATGCGTTGGCAGGCAAAGGTGCGGCTGTTTTCGCGGCCACTGATAAGGTCACCAAAGCGCATAGCCTGCCGGTAACCCGAACCGATCACTGGTTGACTGACCCCATTGCCACGATCACGTCGTTTTACAGCATGGTCGAAGCCGTGGCGCAGGCGCGCGGGATCGACCCAGATACTCCGCGCCATTTGAGAAAGGTGACAGAGACGGTATGACCTCAGACTCCATGACATTTCGCAATGGTGTCCTGTTCGATGGTGAGCGCCTGCATTTTGATCAGGTCATGACCTTTCGCAACGGCGTCCTTGCCGCGCTTGCGGCTGAGGAGACCGCACAGATCGAAGGGCAAGTCATCGACCTGAACGGGGATATCTTGTGCCCCGGCTTCGTCGACCTGCAGGTGAACGGCGGCGGCGGCGCGATGTTCAACGACGACCCCTCGGTTGATTCGATCCGGCAGATCGCCGAAGCGCATCGCCGTCTAGGTGTGGCGTCCTTGCTGCCGACACTAATCACCGACACGCCCGAGAAAACCGAAGCCGCCGTAGCAGCCGCGATAGAGGCGGTTCGCGCGGGGGTTCCGGGTGTGGCTGGGCTGCATCTTGAAGGGCCACACCTGTCGGTGGCGCGAAAGGGGGCGCATGACGGGGCGCTAATTCGTCCGATGGAGGACGCGGACCTGACCATGCTGATTGCGGCAGCAGAGCAATTGCCGTGCATGAAGGTGACCCTTGCGCCCGAATCCGTGTCTCTGCAGCAAGTGCAAGCTTTGTCGGACGCCAGGATTCTGGTGTCGCTGGGACATAGCAATGCAGATTTCGAGACGTGCCAGCGCTATGCCGCGGCGGGCGCGCGCTGCGTCACACACCTTTTCAACGCCATGAGCCAACTGGGCAGCCGCGAACCTGGTCTGGTGGGTGCGGCACTGGCGACGGGAGGGCTGTCGGCGGGGTTGATCGCCGACGGTATCCATGTCCACCCCGAGGTGATCCGCGCGGCCTGGGCTGCCAAGAAAGCGCCCGGCCAGATATTTCTGGTCAGCGATGCCATGGCTGTTGCGGGTACGGATCAGGCCGCGTTCGAGCTGGAGGGTCGCCGGATCACGCGGACGGACGGACGCCTGACACTTGAGGATGGAACGCTGGCCGGGGCCGATTTGGACTTGACCACTGCGATCCGCATTCTGGTCATACATGCTGACGTGCCGCTTAAGGAGGCGCTGGCTGCAGTCACGACCTATCCGGCGTCTCTGATCGGCCAGCCGGTTGCCCAACCGCTGCGTGCCGAGTCGATGATCCGGATTTCCTCGGACCTCGAATCCTGTTCTTGGATATGTTCACAGGGTTGAGGAAAGGGCGTCTGTCTCCTGCATTAGAGCGTGATTGCAGAAATTGATGTCCTGCGCCGAAGGGCGCTTGACGACACCAGACGCATCCCTTAAACCGACCTGCGCTGAGCGGGCGTCGTATACTGGCTATTACCTCAGCCTTCCAAGCTGATGAAGCGGGTTCGATTCCCGCCGCCCGCTCCAAATCAGCCCCGAAATTCTGCGTCAAATGGCCCTTACAGGCCGTGAATTGGTGACGCGCTGCTTGACCCCGCCGTCTGCTGCCGCCAAGAAGCGACCACCTGATTGCGAATTTTAACTAAGGGCCACGCATGGCAAAAACCGCCCCAGCCAGTCCAGCACAACAACCCGCACCCGGCGCCAGTGAAGAGCGCGCCCGGTCCAAGAAAATTGGCGTTCTGGCGTCGTTGTGGCCCTTCATGCGGCCCTATCGGATGTTGATGGCCGGGGCGACACTGGCGTTGGTGCTGACGGCAAGCATGACCCTTGCGCTGCCACTGGCCGTGCGCCGTGTGGTTGACAATTTCCGCATCGAAGATGGTGAGTTGTTAGAGTGGTACTTTCTGGCCGCGCTGGGCATCGCCGGGGTTCTGGCCGTGGGCACCGGCCTGCGCTATGCGCTGGTGACCCGGCTGGGCGAACGGGTGGTCGCCGATATCCGCGAGGCGGTGTTCGACCGCGTCATCGGAATGAGCCCCGAATTCTACGAACGTATCATGACCGGCGAGGTCCTGAGCCGGATAACCACCGACACGACGCTGATCCAGTCAGTGCTTGGCTCGTCTGTGTCCATCGCGCTGCGCAACATGTTGTTGTTCTTCGGCGGGCTGGTGTTGATGCTGCTGACATCGGCCAAGCTGACAGGTTTGGTTTTGTTGTTGATCCCGGTGGTGGTGGTGCCGATTTTGGTGCTGGGACGCCGCCTGCGGGTGATCAGCCGCGAAAATCAGGACTGGATCGCAGCCTCGTCCGGTAATGCAGGTGAGGCGCTGAGCGCGGTGCAAACCGTGCAAGCCTTTACTCATGAACAGGCCAGCCGCAAGCAATTCGCGGATATGACGGAAACGTCCTATGTCGTTTCGCTGCGGCGTATTCAGACGCGCGCGGTTCTGACCGTTATCGTCATCTTTTTGGTTTTTTCGGGCATTGTCGGCGTGTTGTGGATGGGCGCAAATGATGTCCGCAATGGCGTGATGACCGAAGGCGTACTGATCCAGTTCGTGATCTATTCGATTATCATGGCGGGTTCTGTGGCGGCCTTGTCTGAAATCTGGAGTGAATTGCAGCGCGCCGCAGGCGCAACTGAACGACTGGTGGAATTGCTGAATGCACAGGACACCGTCACCGATCCGTCCAATCCCAAGACGCTGCCATTACCGGTTCGGGGTGAGATCCGCTTTGACGATGTGACCTTCCGCTATCCGTCACGCCCCGATGTTGTCACGCTGGAACATCTGTCATTGCAGGTTAACCCCGGCGAGACGGTTGCATTTGTCGGCCCCTCGGGGGCGGGGAAGACAACCGTCATCCAGATGATCCAGCGGTTTTATGATCCGGTCTCGGGGCAGGTCAGTCTGGATGGCGTCGATCTGCGTGACATCGACCGGGCCGAGTTCCGCCGCCACATGGCGCTGGTGCCTCAGGACCCGATCATCTTTGCCTCTTCGGCGCGTGAAAACATCCGGTTTGGTCGTCTGGACGCCACCGATGCCGAGGTTGAGGCCGCCGCCCGGGCCGCCGCCGCACACGATTTCATTTCGGCCTTGCCCGAAGGTTACGACAGTTTCGTTGGTGAACGGGGTGTGATGCTGTCTGGCGGGCAAAAGCAACGTATCGCCATCGCTCGTGCGATCCTGCGGGACGCGCCGGTACTGCTGTTGGACGAGGCGACCTCGGCACTGGATGCCGAAAGCGAGCGTGCGGTTCAAGGCGCTGTCGATCAGATGCGCGCCGGGCGCACCACGTTGATCGTGGCGCACCGGCTGGCGACGGTGAAAAAGGCTGACCGGATCGTGGTGATGGAGGCCGGCCGTATCGTGGCGCAGGGCACCCATGACGATCTGGTGGCACAGGACGGCCTGTATGCCAGATTGGCGCGTCTGCAGTTCACCGACGGCATGGCGGCAGAATAAAGTGACGCTGGGGCAGGGCAATTCGCTCCGCAGCGTAATTCTACCTCTTTCCGGGCTTCACAGCTAAGCCCTTTCTTGATCATGCACGGTTTTGCTTCCATCTTGGCGGTGGATACAAAACCCGTGCCGGACACGGGAGAGATAAGGGAGGAGTCATATGGCCTTTGTGGGTTTGGAAGACAAGGCAAGGATGGAGCAGGAAATGCCGTGGGAGGACCGCGATGTTCCGGTCACCTTCCATCAGTTGTTGTCGCGCACGGCAAGCAAGTTCCCCAACAGCAATGCGATCAGTTTTCAGCTTTTGTCCGGGCCGACCGACAAGGCCGAAACGCTGACCTGGTCCGAGCTGCTGGGTAAGGTCAACCAGGCCGCCAACCTGTTCCGCTCGCTCGGGATCGGTGAAAAGGATGTGGTGGCCTACGTGCTGCCCAACAGTAACGAGACGCTGATCACCATGATGGGTGGCGCGGTTGCAGGGATCGTGAACCCTATAAACCCGTTGCTGGAGCCCGAGCAGATAGCCGCGATCCTGCGCGAAACCGGCGCCAAGGTGGTGGTTACGCTGAAATCCTTCCCCAAGGCCGATGTGGCGCAAAAGGTCGAAGAGGCCGTGCGCCATGCGCCCAACGTCAAAACCATTCTTGAGATCGACCTCAACCGCTATTTGACGCCACCGAAATCCTGGCTGGTTCCGCTCCTGCGTCCCAAGATGGGCGACAAGGAACATCTTGCGCATGCGGATTATAAGAGCTTCAACAAGGAACTGGCCAAACAGCCTACTACGCTGACCTTCGAGGACAGCACCGAAGATCGTGTCGCCTGCTATTTCCACACCGGCGGAACCACCGGTATGCCCAAGGTGGCGCAGCATAAATACTCGGGCCTGATCTACAACGGCTGGCTTGGAAACACGCTGTTGTTCTCGGACGAAGACGTGATCATGTGCCCATTGCCCATGTTCCATGTCTTTGCTGTGCATGTGATCGTGATGGCCGCGGTGTCGTCGGGCGCGCATGTGGTCTTCCCGACCCCTGCCGGGTATCGGGGCGATGGCGTGTTTGATAACTTCTGGAAGTTGATCGAGCGCTGGAAGGTCAGTTTCATCATCACCGTCCCCACCGCGATTGCCGCCAAGATGCAACGCCCGGTGGATGCCGATATCTCAAGCGTGAAAACAGCCTTCTCGGGTTCGGCCCCGCTGCCGGTCGAACTGTTCCGCCGGTTCGAAGAAGCGACGGGCGTGACCATCGTCGAAGGCTATGGACTGACCGAGGCAACCTGTCTGGTGTCGTGCAACCCGGTGGATGGCGAAAAGAAAATCGGATCGATCGGGATTCCATTCCCCTATACGGATGTGAAAATCCTGCGGGACGGGCCGGACGGCCCCAAGGAATGCGGCGCGGATGAGATCGGCGAAATCTGTATCTCGAATCCCGGCGTCTATGCGGGCAACACCTATACCGAGGCGGACAAGAACGTTGATCTGTACCATTTCGACAAGTACCTGCGCACAGGCGATCTGGGTCGGTTTGACGAGGATGGCTATCTGTGGATCACCGGCCGCGCCAAGGACCTGATTATTCGCGGCGGCCACAATATCGACCCAGCCGAAATCGAAGAGGCTTTGCTGGGCCACGACGCCGTTGCCTTCGCCGGCGCTATTGGTCAACCCGACGCGCACTCGGGCGAGGTGCCCTGCGCCTTTGTCGAACTGGTCGACGGGGCCAGTGTGACCGAGAACGAATTGATGGATTACTGCGGTGTGCATGTCCACGAACGTGCGGCAAGACCCAAGCATATGACCATTCTGGACGAGTTGCCGAAAACCGCCGTGGGCAAGGTCTTCAAACCCGAACTACGCAAGCGGGCAATCACCCGCATCTATAATGGCGCGCTGGAAGAGGCCGGGCTGGACGCGCGCGTCGTATCCGTGCTTGACGACAAAAAGCGCGGGCTTGTCGCGCAGCTTGACGCGAACGGCTGCTCGGACGACGATGTCGGTAAGGTGCTGGGAACGTTTACCCGGCCATGGGAATGGACTGCCTGACCGGGAGGGACAATGGATTATGAACGTCTGATTGATGAAGAGACTTGGGCGTTCATTAGACGAACGGCTGAAAGCTATCCTGATGACGCTGTCGACCTTTCGATCGAAGATCAGCGCCGCGTCTACAACAAGATGTGTCAGGACTTTCGCCAACCCCGGCCTGCAGGTCTGGATGTGCAGGACAGGTCCGCCAATGGCGTGCCTGTCCGGGTTTACACCGCCGGAGATCCGACCCGAACCGTCGTCTATTTTCATGGCGGCGGTTTCGTCGTTGGTGGGCTGGATAGCCATGATGACGTTTGTGCTGAGATTTGCGTTCAGACCGGGTATCGGGTTGTTGCCGTAGACTATCGCCTGTGCCCCGAACATGTGCACCCGGCACAGTTTCAGGATAGCTGGACCGCAACGAATTGGGTGGTGCAGCAATACGGCGACCCGTTGATTTTGGCCGGTGACAGCGCGGGTGGCAATCTGGCCGCCGCGGTGGCGCAGCACGCACGGGGGCGGCTTGATGGAGTGCTGGGGCAGGTCCTAATTTATCCCGGTCTGGGCGGGGACACATCCACAGGGTCATATATCGAGCACGCCCAGGCACCGCTTTTGACGCTGGAAGAAATCCGGTTCTACGAAAAAGTGCGCTGTGGCGGACCTGCGCCGCAGAACGATCCCACGTTTGCGCCGCTGCAGGATCAAGATTTCTCGGGCCTGCCGCCTACTGTGGTGGTCACCGCCGATTGCGATCCGTTGCGCGACGATGGCCTGGCCTATTGCACTAAGATCACCGAAGCGGGCGGGAGGGCGCATTGGGTGAATGAGCCCGGCCTAGTGCACGGGTACCTGCGGGCGCGCACCTCAGTGAAACGCGCTGCAGACAGTTTTGAACGGATATCAGTTGCGATCGAGGCGCTGGGCCAGCAGATCTGGCCCTACGATTGATCCGTTACTTCAGGAAAGGCTTGGCTTTCATCGTCTCGGCGATCGGTGCGCCCATGCGGTTCAGGATCGTGGGTGCCAGTTGCAGCTGGTCGATCACCGCATCAGCCTCGGGGCCTTCGGCATCGCCGAAATAATACAATGCAGTTTCCTGCTGAAGCGGGCTGCGCCCGCCATGATGGCCACGTTCGTCCTGACCGTGATCGGCGGTCACGATGACCTCATACCCCAGTTGCCGCCAGCGCGGGATGAAAGGGGCCAGCATTTCGTCCATGACAAAACAGGCGTGGTCCATTTCCTCGCAGTCGTGATGAAACCGGTGACCCATACTGTCCAGCGTGCAAGTGTGCAGGACGCCGTAATCCAGCCCAAAGCGCAGGCACAGATTGGTCAGAGTGCCAAACAGATCAACGTCCGACGGCGTCATCTGGTTCACTTTGCTGTAGCCGGTCATCGAGTGGAACCGGCCATGGTTGATCGTTTTGCTCTCGGGCTCGTCATATTCGACGTCACGGACATAATCGAACGGGTGACGGTTGAAGAATTGCGACCAAAAGCTGTGGGTCACCGCCCCGGTCACACCGCCTGCTTCGCGGACCTGGCTGAAGACGTCCTTGTGGCTTAGGCGGAAGACGTTGCCGTTGCCGGTACAACCATGTTCCTGCGGCGTGACGCCGGTGTGGATCGAGGCATAGCAACTTGCCGAGATCGATGGCAGCACCGCGCGATGCTTCCAAACCTGCGCCTCGCCACTGTCGACCCACCCTTCCAGGTTGCCGAACAGGCGGCGAAAATTGCGCCACGGAACACCGTCTAGAATGATGAGGAGGAGTTTTCGGTCCATTCCCTGACCCTTTCTTAAAGTCCCTCAGGCGACCCTAGGGGATTCGTTGCATATGGGCTGCCTGTTCCCGCCCCCAATAGCAAAATCCCGACACCTGTCATCAGACAAAGCGCCGGGATTTTCAGTTTTTTCAACCTGTCGCGAACCGGGTCAGTTCCCCGCACTCTCCATCTTGCGATGGGCGACAACCTCTTCCAGCCAACCCAGATGCATCTCGGGCACCGAGCTGAGCAGCAGGTCGGTATAATCGTCGAACGGTGGGCTCAGCACCTGGCTTTTGGGACCATAGCGGACCACGCGGCCCTGATACATCACCGCGATGCTGTCGCTGATCGCTCGAACCGTCGCCAGATCGTGGGTGATGAACAGATAGGCCACGTCCTCGATCTTTTGCAGGTCAAGCAACAGCTTGAGGATGCCGTCCGCCACAAGTGGATCAAGCGCCGAGGTGACCTCATCACAGATGATCATCTTGGGCTTGGCTGCCAGCGACCGCGCGATACAGACACGCTGTTTCTGACCACCGGACAGCTCGGCCGGATAGCGATCCATGAACTTTTCGCCCAGCTCGATCTCATCCAGCAGTTCGATGATCCGCTTGCGCTTTTCCGCGCCGCGCATGTTGAAGTAGAACTCCAAGGGACGCCCGATGATCGTGCCGACGGTCTGGCGTGGGTTCATCGCCACGTCAGCCATCTGATAGATCATCTGCAACTCGCGCAGGTCTTCGCGGGTACGGCCTTTCAGATCGCCACTGAGCTTGCGACCGGCAAAGGTGATCTCACCATCGCGCGGCGGCAGCAGGCCGGTGATTACTCGCGCCAGCGTGGACTTGCCCGAACCGGATTCGCCCACAACAGCCAGCGTTTGCCCCGGATGAAGCTCGACATTTACGTTGTGCAGCACATCGAAATTCAACCCTTTGTAGCGCGCGGTGATGCCGTCAACGCTCAGCACGGGATCTGGTGTGGGTTTCTTTTCTTCGTGCTCGATCGAGCGGACTGAGACCAGAGCCTGCGTATACTCTTCCTGCGGGTTGTTGATGATCTGGTCGGTATTGCCATATTCGACTGTATTGCCCATCCGCAGCACCATGATGTCATCACTTACCTGCGCCACGACCGCAAGGTCATGGGTGATGTAAAGCGCGGCAACGCCGGTGTCTGCAATGGCCTCTTTAATGGCCATCAGAACGTCGATCTGAGTCGTCACGTCCAGCGCGGTGGTGGGTTCATCGAACACCACCAGATCAGGTTCGGGGCATAGCGCCAGCGCCGTCATGCAGCGCTGCAGCTGACCGCCCGAGACCTGGTGCGGATAGCGATCACCAATGTTATCCGGATCGGGCAGACCCAGCTTGGCGAACAGTTCCCGGGCGCGGCCTTCGGCCTCTTTACGGCTGAACTTTTTCTGTTCGACCGCGGCTTCAACCACCTGATCCATGATCTTTTTAGCGGGATTGAAGGAGGCTGCGGCGGATTGGGACACATATGTGACTTCACCCCCGCGTAGCTTGCGGATATCGCCATGGGATGTCTTGAGGATATCGCGCCCGTTGACCCAAACCTCACCACCGGTGATTTCCACGCCACCCCGGCCATAAGCCATCGAGGCCAGGCCGATGGTCGATTTACCGGCACCGGATTCGCCAATTAGCCCCAGCACCTTGCCAGGCGCGAGGTCAAAGCTGACCCCGTGCACGATTTCGATGTCATGGGGTTTTTCACCCGGCGGGTAGACGGTCGCGCCGATTTTGAGGTCGCGGACCTTGAGAAGGGCTTCTGTCATCCCCGGCCTCCTTTCAGCGATGTGGTACGGTTCAGGACCCAGTCAGCCACAAGGTTGACCGAGATCGCCAGCGTTGCGATAGCGACAGCAGGATAAAGCGCTGCGCCGATGCCATAGACGATGCCATCCTTGTTTTCCTTCACGATGCCGCCCCAGTCCGCCAGCGGCGGCTGAACGCCCAGACCCAGGAACGACAGGGTCGAGACAAACAGAACCATGAAGATGAACCGCAGGCCCAGTTCCGCAACCAGCGGCGACAGGGCGTTGGGCAGGATTTCACGGAAGATGACCCAGACCTGGCCCTCACCACGTAGGCGCGCGGCCTCGACATAGTCCATGACCGCAATATCCACGGCAACGGCGCGGGCCAGACGATAGACACGGGTGGCGTCCAACAGGCCCATGACAAGGATCAGAACCGGGATTGTCACCGGCACCATGGCCAGAACAACCAGCGCAAAGATCAGTGTCGGGATCGACATGATCAAATCCACCGCGCGCGACATGACCTGATCGGCCCAACCACCCAGCACCGCGGCCAGGAAACCAAGGATGGACCCGGTCACGAAGCTAAGGATCGTGGCCGCCGTGGCGATAAAGATCGTCGTGCGCCCGCCATAGATCATCCGGCTAAGAAGATCGCGGCCAATGTTGTCGGTACCCAGCCAGAATTGCGAGCTGGACGGCTCCCATACATCTCCCACGACCTCTGCCATGCCATAAGGAGCCAGCAGAGGGGCGAGGAGGGCGATGATGAAGTACAGGGCTGTAAAGGCCAGCCCGATCATTGCAGAGATAGGGATGTTCTTCATTTCGGATGCCTCAGCCTTGGGTTGGCCAGAATGGCAACAATGTCTGCAATCATGTTCAGTCCGATATAGATCGCGGCAAAGATGACGCCGCAGGCCAGAACCACCGGAACGTCACGCTTGGTCACGTGGTCCACAAGGTACTGCCCCATTCCGG
The DNA here is from genome assembly GCF_013032005.1 of Ruegeria atlantica. Classification (GTDB taxonomy): domain Bacteria; phylum Pseudomonadota; class Alphaproteobacteria; order Rhodobacterales; family Rhodobacteraceae; genus Ruegeria; species Ruegeria atlantica_A. The sequence continues at coordinate 161,488 of NZ_WQBE01000004.1, read as the reverse complement.
GATAGACGAACACCACCTCAACCACGACGACGCCGACGACCAGATAGGCCAGGTTCAGCATCACCACGTTGACGATGGGCGCGACGGCGTTCGGGAAGGCGTGGCGATAGATAACTTGAAAATTGCTCAGACCCTTTAGCTCTGCGGTTTCGACGTATGCAGACTGCATCACGTTCAGGATCGCGGCGCGGGTCATGCGCATCATATGCGCCAGAACCACGAGCGTCAGAACGATAACGGGCAGAGCGATCGAATTCAGCTTTTGCCAAAAGGACATGCTGTCATTGATCATCGCCAGGGGCGAGAACATGCCCAGCTTAACGGCAACGAAATAGACCAGCACGTAACCGATCAGAAACTCGGGGATCGAGATGGTTGTGAGTGTAACCGCTGAAATCAGCTTGTCCGGCCAGCGGTTGCGATAACGTACGGCCAGCAGGCCCAGAAAGATGGCCAGCGGAACCGATACAACGGCGGCCCAGAAGGCCAGAAACAGCGTGTTGCCCAGACGACTGCCAATAGAGTCAGCAATATCCAGTTTATTGGTCAGGGATTGACCAAGATCACCCTGAACAATGCCGCCCAACCATTCGAAATAACGGGTCAGGGCGGGCCGGTTGAGGCCCATTTCCTCGCGCAGGTTTGCCAGCGCCTCGGGGGTTGCAGCTTGGCCTAGGACCGCTTGCGCAGCGTCCCCAGGAAGGGCTTCGGTGAGGCCGAATATCAGAGCCGATGCACCGAAGAGAAGCAGGAATCCCAGCGCAAGGCGCTGGGAAACCAATTTAATGATAGGATGCATTATCCGTGGGCCCTATCAGGAGAACCACATCTTGCGCGACATGTTGCCATTCATCATCTCTTGGGTCGGATCGTTTTCCCAACCTTCCAGCTGATTAGTGACGCCTTCGACAAAGTCATTGAACATTGGGCAGATCAGGCCGCCTTGGTCACGGACCATCATGCCCATCTTGCTGTAGATGTCCTTGCGTTTGTCGTTGTCCAACTCAGCGCGCGCTGCAAACAACATCTCGTCGAATTCTGGAACCTTGAAACGGGTATCGTTCCAATCAGCACTAGACAGATAAGCGGTTGAGTACATCTGATCCTGCACCGGACGACCGCCCCAGTAGGAAGCACAGAAGGGCTGCACGTTCCAGACTTCGGACCAGTAGCCATCGTTGGGCTCGCGCTTGATTTCCAGTGGGATACCGGCCTGTGCTGCTGTTTGCTGGAACAGGGCCGCAGCATCCACGGCACCTGGGAAGGCGCCATCTGCAACGCGCAGGACGATCGGCGAACCGTCATGGCCCGACTTCTTGTAGTGCTCAGCCGCTTTCTCAAGGCTGAACTCGCGCTGAGGAATTGACCCATCAAACAGCGGGTATGCTGCGTTAACAGGCATATCGTTGCCAACTGTGCCGTACCCGCGCAGAACCTTGTCGACCAAGTCCTGACGGTCAATGGCGTGTTTCAGTGCCAGACGTAGTTCGTTGTTGTCGAACGGCGCGGTGTCGCAGTGCATGATGAACACATAGTGCCCGCGTCCCGCCGTCGAATGCACGGTCAAATTCGGTGCACGACCCAGCAAGTCAGCAACCTTCGGCTCAACGCGGTTGATCGCGTGAACTTGCCCACCTTGGAGAGCAGCCGTTCTGGCGGTCGCATCGTTGATGACAATTACTTCGACGCTGTCGAAATTTCCGAAGTCGGGATTCCAGTGGTTTTCAAACTTCGTGTACAGGTGACGTACACCGGGCTCATCCACTTCTACCTTGTATGGTCCAGTGCCGATACCCGCACCTGGGTTCTCCATACCGCCGTCTGGCTGAATGATCAGGTGATAGTCGGCCATTAGATAGGGAAGGTCGGCGTTGGGTTCTGTCAGGGTGACTTGGAAGTTATCGCCATCGGCCTTCATCGACTCGATGCCTTTCATGATGCCCAGAGCACCGGACTTCGAATCTTCGTTTGAGTGGCGCTCCATGGTCTTCAGCACGTCTTCACTGGTCATGGTCTTGCCGTTGTGGAATTCGACGCCCTGACGCAGTTTGAAGGTCCAGACCTTGGCATCCGCGCTGCCTTCTACGCTTTCTGCCAGACGAGGTTCGATCGAACCGTCGGGTGCAACCTCTACCAGCTGGTCACCAAATTGCTTGCCGTTCTGGAATGGCACCGAGCTTGCATAGGTTGCTGGGTCAAGCGAGTTGGTGGATTCACCGCCCTGAAGACCGAACTTCAGATCACCGCCTTTTTTCGGGCCTGCCGCACGCGCGGCATCTGCAAACATGGTGCTTGCCATCGCTGCGGTGACACCCAGAGCCGCCGCTTTCCCCATGAATTCGCGGCGGGTCAGCTTGCCCGCTGTGACCTGCTTGGTCATGTGAGTGAGTTGTTCGTTCATTCAAAGATCTCCCAGTTGATTGGATTACTAGCCCTTTGCGGGCTTTTTATTGACGCATGAGTCAAAGTAGGCGCATTTCGGTCAGCCGAGCAAGGGTAAATGTCTGACTCAATCCGGCGAATGATTTATATTTGATCGCGTGAATTGGTATCCTCCACCTGCTTTGTTGATAGCAAGCATTCACCATCAAAGGCATTCATTTCTGCCAAAGGGTAGAATGTCGTTTCTTCTTCCTGCAATTCGCAAGACGTCCCTTTTCTCAAATCGATACCAATCCGACTGATTTCCTGCCTGCGGCGGTATTATTCATGGCTTTGATTGCCCCGAACCTTTCCCAGACCGAGCAGCGCCACCTATTGTTGCCTAGCGCTTGGCGGGTGTAAACTTTTCTTATCAGGTCTTCACTGCTGTCATTGCCGCGCATATCCAAACGAATGTGACCACAGCCGTGTTTCGCGAACTGCAAAGGGGCCAGCGTATCCCATATCGAGACGCCGTCGCGTTTCTCAAAAAGCAGAATGCCAAAAATGGCGGGGGCAGAGGTTTTCAGAGCATGCGAGGGGCGAGACACGCGGGCCGACCGGCGACAATCATCGCGCACACTAGTGCCTACGTTGGAAAGGTCTTGCATGTTGTGTAGCGCGTTTGAGGGCGGCGTCATTCAGATATTGTCCGGGTGTTTTATAACCCGGGCAGTCCGAAAACCGTCAAATCATGTGCGGATCGCGACAAGCAAGTCCATCACGTTTGTTCCGGTCGGACCCGTCACCAGCAAGGCGCCAACGCGATCCAGATAGCTGCCGCTGTCTGCCTGTTGTAACGCCAACTCGGCGCCGTCGCCCCAAGTGGTGCCGTCGACGACAGCTCCGGCGGCTTGCGTCGGCCCGTCTGTGCCGTCGGTGCCGCCGACTACCACCGTGATTCCGTCGTACCCTGCAATCTCGCGCGCGAGTGCCAGTGCCAGCGCCTGATTGCGCCCGCCGCGCCCCGGATTGTCGGGTAGTACGACGGTTGGTTCACCGCCGAAGATCAATGCCCCTTTGGGCATGGTGCGGATACGTTCGCCAAGCGCTTCGGCAATTTTCAGGAAATCATCGTGCAGGCATTCTTCGTTGGCGTGTACCGGGATGCCGTCGTCTTTTGCCAATTCAGCAGCGGCTGCGCGGGCGTGGGCGTTTGAGGCCACGATCTGAGTCGTCGCCGCAAAGTCAACCTTACCCGGCAGCGCTCCGATGCCAGACCCGACAACATTCAGATCATCGCCCGGTACATCCGAAATCGCCAGAACGGTCGCCCTGTCGCCCTGGAAATGGGATAGCAATCCGCCCCCTTTGATCCGCGACAGCTTGCGCCGTTCCGCATTCATCGTGGTGATGTCCAGCCCTTCGGACAGCAGTTTTTTGTTCAGCTGTTCCAGATCATCCAATGTCTTACCCGGCAGCAAATCCTCGGCCAGCGAGGATGCCCCGCCCGAAACCAGCAACAACAGATGCGAGCCCGGCTTCATTACCTCAACCGCCTCGCGCAATGCCTGACCACCCTGAAGGCTGCGCGCGTCCGGAACGGGGTGCGAGGCTTCGATCACAGTCACATAATCCGGCAGATCACGCCCGTGGTCATCCTTGGTGACAACCAGTGTTGGGCGCGGGCCGAAATGCTCAAGGGCCGCACGAGCCATGGACGCGGCGGGTTTGCCGACCGCCAATATGTGATCGGGTTCGGGGACGTCCTGCAAAACCTTGGTGGTTGCTACGTGGCCACCCACAGCATCGACTCCGGCCTGCCAGATGCGAATTGCCTGTTCTTTCCTGTCCATCAGCTTTCCATCCAAATCGTGACGGGCCCGTCATTGACCAGTTCCACGGCCATATCAGCACCGAATTGTCCGGTCTCTACCGGCACACCATGCCCCTGCAACCGCTGGGCAAAGACCTCATACAAATGTTTGCCGACATCCGGTGCGGCGGCTTCGGAAAATCCCGGCCTGTTCCCGCGAGAGGTATCGGCCGCCAGCGTGAACTGGCTGATCACCAGCGCGGACCCTTCGATATCTTTCACGGACCGGTTCATTTTCCCGGCGTCATCCTTGAAGATGCGCAGCTTGGAGACCTTGGCGGCAAGCTGATCTGCCTTGGCTTCATCGTCGCCTTGCATGGCACAGATCAAAATCATCAACCCCGGTCCGGTCTGACCGATCACCTGACCGTCGACCGAGACGTTGGCACGTGAAACTCGTTGTAGAACAGCGCGCAAAATTGTTCTCCGCTTGGTGTGCTTGTCATCCGACCCAGTTTACGATCTCACTGAGATCGGCGCGGTCGGTGCGAAAGCCGTTGGCGGGATGATCTGTATCCGCATAGCCAAAGGAAATCGCGCATAAAATCAACCGGTCTTCCGGGATATCGAAGTACCTACGCAGGAACGGGCTGTAGGTGGCAAGTGCGGCCTGCGGGATTGTGGCGATGCCAAGCGCCTGCGCGGTCAGTGAAAATGCGGTGATGAACCCGCCGCAATCCAGCGCGCCATAAGTGCCAAGCTCGACCGGGCTTGTGACGATGGCGCAATGGGGTGCCCCGAACAGAGAGAAATTCTGCATCATCTGCCGAGCCGAAGCAGTGCGGTCACCGCGCTCAACCCCGACAGCCTCGTACAAAGCCCAACCACAGGTTCGACGGCGATCTTGGTATACACCGGAATAAGAGGTTGGAAAGGGAATGTCGGGGCAGGGGGTGCCGGTTGCGGCCTCGGCCTGTATTGCCGTGCGAAACCGGTCTGTTTCTGCGCCGCTGGTGATAGTGACGTGCCAGGGTTGAGCGTTGCACCAGCTAGGCACACGCGCGGCGCTGTTCAGGATTTGTTTGATTTGATCCTTGGGCACCGGATCGGGGCGAAAGGCCCGGCAGGAATACCGCGAGGCCAGCAACCGGTTCAGATCGGATAGTGTCACTCTGGCCTCTCCCCTTAGGCGTCGACGCCGTGGAGGATGGCGTCACGCAGCGGGAAGTTCAAGCGCTAACATCGACTGATTTATTGGCTTGCCGACAGCTCTATCATTGTTGGCCGGTTGCCATCAGATACCCGACGCCTGCCGCTACAAGCAGGCCCAGTACAACGGCAATGGTGATCTTTTTGGCGGACCAGGGGCGCTCTCCCTGAACGCGGCCCGTGCGTCCGTTCACGACGAACCGATAGGTCTGCCCACGGTATTTGTAGGCCGCCATCCAGACCGGCAGCAGGATATGCTTGAAGGTCACGTTTCGCACATCGGTGTCAATCGCGTGTATCCGCTGACGGTCGCCACCGATATCAAAGCGCACGTCGCGTTCGATCACCCGCGCCATGTACCCGCGGGCTTCGGTGTAACCCTCCTGTAGTTCCACGGTGTAGGCCTCGGCCCGGAAGCCGGCCAAATATTCTGGCTGATAAGGTTCCAACGCCGGCAGGTCCCAGGGCTCCAATGCGTCGGTATAGCTTTTGGGCAAAGACTGTGATGCCAGCACCAACACGTCGTCAAAGAATCGCGCGACCCGCCCGGATTTCGGAGACCACCGCACCTTGGGCACTTGCTGTTGTACGCGCTTTCCGTCGCGCATGACGGTGCGGGTCTCGTAATAAACAACGCCCCGCTCACCGCGATAGTTGGATGTGGTGTCCGCATCAAAGGTCCAATACGGCACATAGATTCCCTGCATTTTACGACCTTTTCGGGCATATTCTTTCAACCCGTTGGGCGCGAACCAGAGCCGTCCCAGCCAATCCCCCATCGCCTTGTGCGCCGTGCGTTCATCCAGCGCAAAGGGCAGCACACCGCGCGGTTTGATATGCCGGTTGACGCCGGTATCCGTTACTACGGGTGTCGCGCAGAACGGGCATTCGGCGGCATGGGTGGCGGGGTCGAACTCGACCTGAGCCGCGCAATTGGGGCAGGACAGAACACGCGTTTCCTCGATCTCGCTGTCCGGAAGCTGTTCCGCGATGGCGGCGTTGAAATCCAGTTCTTTCAAACTGGCACCGCCCCAGGGGCCTGCGCCAATCGCTTCGGAATGCCCGCAATGGTCACAGGTCAGGCTGCCATCGCCGGGGTTGAATCGGTAGTCAGAGCCGCATTGCTCGCAGGGAAATCTGTGTTCTTCGTTCATCGTGTAGCCTTATTCTTACGCCGGTGACTGGCGCATTAGGCTCCAGGCGGTGGCGGCGGCAGTATGGTGAACAGCTGCGCCAGTTCCTGCACGTCTCCGGCCTTTTTCCAACCGTCCTGACCGGCGGTCCAGACATGGGTGTCGCGGGTGATCTCTCCGTCCGTTGCCATACGTCCCATCTTGGCTTTTGAGAACGGCCCACTGGTTTGCCCGTCCACCGCGATATGCCACACATGTTCGACCGGAGGTGGAGGTGGCGGTGCGGCATGTGCTGCCGGTTGCGGTGCAGCGGGGGCGGAACTGCCCCACGGGCCGCTGGGTTGACCCGCTGCCATATTCGACATCTGTTGCGCCATGGCCATTCCCATACCCATGCCAAGCCCGGCGCCCATGCCGCCGCCTTGACCGGGGTTGTTGGCCGCGGCTGTCATCGCCTCGGCTGCTGAATATTGGGTAAACTTACCCAGATCGCCCGCCAACCCCATCGAAGTGCGCTTATCCAATGCCGCCTCAACTGCAGGCGGAAGTGAGATATTTTCAATGTAGAATTCCGGCATCTCCAGACCGTAGCCATCCAGCACTGGGGAAACCTCGGCTGCAATCAGCTTGCCCAGATCGGCGGTGTTTGCGGCCATGTCCAGAACCGGAATGCCTGATCCGGCGATCACTCGGCTGAATTCCTGCACGATGATGTTGCGGATCTGAAAGCTGATCTCATCCATCGTGAATTCACCGTCGGTGCCAACGATCTCGATCAGGAACTTCGCGGCATCCTTTACCCGTACTGTATAAGTACCAAAAGCCCGGATGCGCGTCGGGCCGAATTCGGGATCCCGCAGCATGATCGGGTTCTTGGTGCCCCATTTCAGGTCATTGAACCGGGTCGTATTGACGAAATAGATCTCGGACTTGAAGGGCGACTGAAAGCCATGATCCCAGTGCTGCAAGGTCGTCATGATCGGCATATTGTTGGTTTCAAGCATATAGAGACCCGGCGTGAACACATCCGCCAACTGCCCTTCATGCACGAACACGGCGGCTTGACCTTCGCGCACCGTCAGCTTAGCGCCGTACTTGATTTCATGGCCCTCACGCTCGAACCGCCAGACCATCGTATCTCGGGTGTCGTCGACCCAGTGAATGACATCAATAAATTCTCCGGTCAGAAAATCGAAAATACCCATTTGGGGTCTCCTTTCCTTGGGCTCAGAGCTGCTGGCCCATCAATTCGCGTGCAATGATCCGCACCACGGGGCGGGCGTCATCCGCCGTCACCCCGGGCTGAAGGCGCGGGTCGTAAAGCATGGTCAGTAGTTTTTCGTCATGGCTGGTCAGCAGCGCAAACTCATCATCGTCGTTGAAAATCGAAGGCCGCGCTGCGGGGCTGTCGTTTGGAAGGCCAAGTCCCTGCGCTATTTCTTCGTGGATGCAACTCAACCGCAGCAGATTGGGTAGTTCTGCACGTATGTAAGCTACGGCACGGATTACGGTATTGGTGTCTTCTTGGCCGGAAAACGTAAAGACAAAACAATAAAACGGCCGGTCCAGCGTCCTCAGCAAATTCAACCTGTCATCAGGGATACCCGGAACAAGTGATTTTAATCTATCCTGAGCGTAAGCCACGTCGTCCTGACCTGCTATGAAAACAAGAAAGTTCCCGTCACCATTTACACTTCGAACGTTGTGCCCGGTCGCTTTTTGCAGCCGTTTGGCATAGTTTTGAATGGTTTGCCGATCAGCTTCGCGGCTTTCCATAGAAACGCTCGGACCAAACTCAGTCCTGATGCGGATCGGGCTCTTCCAGCGATTTAACTTAATCTCGCTCGGGCCGCTGACAAATGCGGCGGATTTGCCGGAGTGTTCGTTGATGAAAGCAATTTTGCCAAAATTGCGAGCTAAATCATCAGCGTCATACGGTGTGTCTGGGCCTCCTCCGTCTGTTCGCAGCAAACCGCGGGTCAGCAGATCTCGCTCGACCCGCTGATAGAACCGGGCCAGGTCCTGACTGGCAGCGGATGGGGGGACATAGGCATTGGCGGCAGGCGCCAGTGCCTCTGGGCGCGGTTGCGGAACGACAGAGGATGTCAGCGTTTCATCGCAATTGGCCAGAGCCAATAGCAATAGAAAGCCCATGACCGGCTTCAGATATCCCGAAAACCGCACCCTTCGCCCGCCGTCAGCCCGGTACTGCCGTACCGGCATTGTCGCCAATACCATCCTTGCGGGCTTTGGCCGCGGCCAGCGTATCGCGCAGTTCTGCCTCCATCTTCTGAAGCTCTTGCTCAGCGGCGGCACGCTTGGCCTTGCCCTCGTCGGCAATGGCCAGACTTTCATTGATGGTGCCGATCAGGTCGGCATTGGCTTGTTTGACCGCTTCGATATCGAACACGCCGCGTTCCATTTCCTCGCGGATCATCTTGTTCGATTCACGCAAGTTCGCAGCATTCGAAGTCAGCAATTCGTTGGTCAGGTCATTTGCATCGCGCACGGCCGAGGCGGCCTCGGCGCTGCGTTGGATGGTCACGGCTTGGGCCAGCTGGGTTTCCCACAGTGGTACAGTATTAACCAGCGTCGAGTTGATCTTGGTCACCAACGACTTGTCGTTCTCCTGAACCAACCGGATCGAGGGCAACGATTGCATTGTCACCTGCCGCGTCAGTTTCAAGTCATGCACGCGGCGTTCCAGATCGTCCCGCGCAGCGCGCATGTCGCGCAGCTCCTGCGCTTTCATCACTTGTTGATCCTCGGGCGCAGCCTGAACCTCAGCCTCTTTTTCAGGGATATCCTGGCTGTCCAGTTCAGTCAGCTTTTCCTCGCCCGCCGCGATATAAAGCGCCAGCTCATCGTAAAACCCAAGGGTCTTTTCATACAGCAAGTCCAGTGACTTGATATCTTTCAACAGCGTGTGTTCATGACCCAGCAAGTCGTCAGTGATCCTGTCGATCTGGCTCTGAACTTCTTCGTATTGTGCGGTAAACTTGGCGAAGGGCGCAGCTTTGCCGATCAGCTTTTCCCACCAGCTGCGTTCACGGCGCACATCCAGTTCACTAACCGAAAAGCCCCGGATCGAGGTGACGATATCGCGCAGGCTGTCACCAGCGGGCCCCACATCCTTGTTGCGCACATCTGCCAGCATGGCCTGGCTGATTTCCTGCAATTCTGCCTGAGCGGACGAACCGAATGATACGATCGAATTCGTGTTGCTCATATCCAGCTCGTCCATGCGTTTGCGGATTTCAGCGCCGACAGGGTCGTCTGCGTCTTCCAGCGAGATGACTTCGGCCGTGGGTTCAGGCAACGCAACGGCGGTCACTTCCTGTACCAGCGTTTCTGCTTCGACCGCCTTGTTCTTGATCTCATCGGACATGGGGTAATCCTTTCTCAAAAAATGGGCCGGTTAGTCCAACCGGACGCCTTCGCGCTGCAGCCGTTCGCGCAACACGTCAATTTCGACCGTCAGATCACTACGGTCATCCAATAACATCTTGCGGGTGCGGGCAGCGAAATTCTGTTCCAGATCGTCCAGCAGGGACGAATAGTCAGCCAATGCCTGCGCATCCCGTGTGCGGGCATAGACATCGGCAAATTTCACCGTCGCATCACGGGCACCCTCTAGGTAGACGGTCAGGTATTTGCGGGCACCGGCCAGATCGCGTGGGTCTTCTTCGACCGTGCGAAACAGATCGCGGGCGGTGTCCTGAAACCGTTCGACGCGCGCCTCGATCCGGCGGTCGCCCGCACGTTTGATGGCGTCGGTCATCTCGGTCAGATGGGTTTCGGCATCTTCAACCACACGGGCCACGCGGTCTTGCTGAAAGGTATCGATCCCTTCCATGCCCTTGTCTTTCATCGGGTCCAGACCGAAGGACACGGAATGCAGGACCGTTGCCACCACCCCGAACAGGATCGGGGCCAGCAGGCCGGCCTGAGCAGCAGTTTCGGCATCCAGGTATTCCGTCCGGTACGCGGCCACAGCGACACCAATACCGGTCAACACGCTAGCGAAAATCTTGCGTGGAAAGGCCGGGCGTCGCGCGGTGCGACGTGTGTTAAATTCGGCCTCGGCGCGCAACCCTTCGCGCAACAGAAAGGCAGCGGCGGTCAGCAGGCCAGCGGCGACCAGCCCAATCGTCATCCCGACTGCACCATCGTTCAGCGACAGAAACACCAGGGGAATGGCAGGCAGAAACAGGATATTGGCCCGCGCACCTGCCGGTTCGACGCGCGCGCCATGAAATTGCCCGCGCTGCGGTTGGTCGTCGTCAGAGCTGCCGCCTTCGGGGCTGAATTTTCCGCCATACCGCTTAGCCATGCGCTACAGGCCCCCCAGCACGCCGGTGCAAACACCAAACATCAGTACAAGAAGGGCCGCATAGGCCAGTTTTTGCACTCCGGTCCCTGACATGGCGTTCCCCCGTGGAATAACTTACGGAAAATTTAGGCGATACGTGGGCTTGGCGCTAGGGGGAAGGTTGCTAAACCCGCGTCACTTGCGAGATTTCTTGCCGACCGGCGGTCGTTTTCGTTGCGGACGAGCAGGGCGTTTGGGTTTGGTTTCGGGCTCAGCGTCCAGCCCCAGTTGGTCGCGCATAACGCGGCGGCGGATCTCTTCAACCTCGCCGGGTTTCAGACTGCCCAGCTGGAACGGTCCGTAAGATACCCGTAGCAGGCGGTTCACGGCATAGCCGATATCCTCCATTGCGCGGCGAATCTCACGGTTCTTGCCTTCGCGCAGGCCGATGGTTAGCCATGCGTTTGCGCCTTGCTGGCGGTCCAGAGACACGTCCATCGGCAGAAAGCGTTCTCCGTCGATCACAAGCCCCTTGCGCAGCGGCGCAAAGTCTTCGTCCTTGGGGCGGCCATTCACACGAACACGGTATTTGCGCAGCCAACCGGTCGAAGGCAGCTCAAGCTTGCGTTTGATGCCGCCGTCATTGGTCAGTAGCAGCAACCCTTCGGAATTCAGGTCAAGCCGACCCACGCTCATGACGCGGGGCATATCCTCGGGCAGGTTGTCGAAAATGGTGGCGCGGCCTTTTTCGTCGCGGGTCGTTGTCACCAGACCGGACGGCTTGTGATACAGCCACAGACGCGAGGGTTCAGGTTCCGACACAGGTTTGCCGTCGACGACGATCTTGTCTTTGGCGGTCACGTTTAGGGCTGGGCTATCAATAAGCTTGCCATTCACTGCCACGCGGCCAGCTTCGATCATGCGTTCCGCTTCACGGCGCGAGGCAACGCCCGCGCGGGCCAGCACTTTGGCGATCCGGTCGCCGGGAGGAGGGGTTTTTGTCATCCGCAGCCCATAGCGCATCCCGCCCGCTTGCGAAAGACAGGTTTCTGATGCAGTCAGAGGCATGACGTTCAAATCACATATGGATAAGGCGTTGGTCGAGGCGCGCGCTGCGGCAGATCGCGGAGAGGTTCCGGTTGGGGCCGTAATTGTCGCGCCTGACGGCCGGATCGTGGCTGCGGCGGGTAACCGGACACGCGAAATGAATGATCCCACTGCCCATGCCGAGATTCTGGCCCTGCGCACAGCCTGTGCCGAGGCCGGGTCTGAACGGCTGCCGGATCATGACCTTTACGTCACGCTGGAACCCTGCGCAATGTGCGCGGCAGCTTTGGCCGCGGCGCGTATCCGGCGCATTTATTATGGGGCTGCCGATCCGAAATCTGGCGGTGTGGCACATGGCGCGCGGGTTTTCACCCACACACAGGCGCACCATGTCCCCGAGATTTACGACGGCATCGCAGCTCAAGAAGCCGCCGATCTTCTGAGAGCCTTCTTCGCTGCACGCCGTGATATTAAAGAGTGATAGGTTTCATCAACTCAGGTTCGATCACGTCCACCCCCGGCAACCCATCAATCAGCGCCTGAGCAGACTGTTCCAGAATTGGGAAAGTTTTGTAGTGACAGGGAATCACCGTCTTGAAGTTGAAATAACGTCTGGCCGCATAGGCCGTGCCCTTCATGTCCATGGTGAAATGTCCGCCCGCTGACAGGATGCCGATGTCGGGTTTGTAGTAATCGCCCATCCACTCCATATCCGCCATGATGTCGGTGTCCCCTGACACGTAAAGCATGTGATCTTCCGAGGCGACCATGAAGCCGACCTCGCTGCCTCCGGTCCGCAGCCCGTCCGGTGTTGAAAAGGTCGAGCTGTGCGAGGCAGGGACCATGGATACCTTGACCCCGTTCAAATCCACTGTGCCGCCTTTGTTGAAGCCGATGGTTTCCGGCCCTTCGGTCTCGCTCCAATACCCCATCAGGTCGTATTGGCCGACCACGGGAACCTTCAGATGCTTGGCCAGCGACACCACGTCTGCGACGTGATCGAAATGTGTGTGCGTCAGCAGAATGTGCGTCGCACCATCCAGCGCATTGTCGTGGTGGTCCTCGGACAGCACCGGGTTGCCGGTCAGCCATGGGTCAATCAGCAGAACCTGCCCGCCGGTTTCAATACGGAAACTGCCGTGGCCCAGCCAGATGATATTCATTGAAAAAATCCTCCTGATCATACTGTTGGCATCAACCTAGCATCGGCTATGTAAAAGTGCATGGACTGGTTTCAGGAAATTGACGGCTATTGTGAGCGTCTGTCGCCCGCCTATTGGGCCGAGCCGATCAACGCTGTAACAAACGCGGCGTTTCTGATCGCGGCGTTTGTTATGTGGCGGCGCGTTCAGGGGCGGGGGATGCCGCTGGCAATGGCGCTTGTGGTCATTCTGGCTACCATCGGTGTTGGCAGTTTTCTGTTCCATACCCATGCGCAGACCTGGGCGGCCATGGCGGATGTCGTGCCGATCCTGCTGTACATTCTGGTCTATATCTTTGCCATCAACCGGGATGTCTGGCGGTTTAGACCGATGATCGCGGCAATCTTGACGGCCCTGTTCATACCTTACGCGGCGCTGACCGTGCCCGTGTTTCAGCTTGTTCCGGGGCTGGGCGGATCAGCGGCTTACGCTCCGGTTCCGCTGCTGATCCTGATTTATGCATTCCTGCTGCGCAATCGGGCGCCGGATACAGCGCAGGGACTGGCCGTCGGGGCGGTGATCCTTATCGTCTCGATTGCATTTCGTGCGCTCGATGACCCCATTTGTGCGCAGGTGCCGCTGGGCACGCATTTCATGTGGCACATCCTGAACGCCACCATGCTGGGATGGATGATCGAGGTCTATCGTAGGTATCTGGCGCGCGTGTCTCAGACCTGAAACGCAGCGGCCAGATGTTCCGGGAGGTTAAATTCGGACAGCACCCGCGCCCGTCCGTCGCCTGACATCTTGCGCGCGGTTTTCTCCACAATGCGTTGAATTTTCTCGGCCGAGTGTTTTTCCGCGAAAGGCGTGAAATACCACTTGAGGAAAACGAAACAGATGACGTCTTCTAGCGCCTGAACCTCGTCATCGCGCTTGATGCCCTGTTTGCGCAGCATGCGACCGGCGGATTCGGCCTCGTCTTTGCTGTATCCAGCTTGCTCCATCAGCCCCATGACAATCTCGGCGTGATATTCAGCCTGTGCCTTGCGCCAGGTAAGGTATCCGGTTCGGCCTTCGGGGTATTCGCTGCGCGCCAGCTTCCAGCGTTCCACATGCTGACCGCGTGCCGCGATCTGCAATGGGTCCGACGCGTCTGGAAACAGCCGGTCCAACTCGGTGCTCATCCTCTGGCCGTATAGCAGGGCAGCGGGTTGGCCATCTTCGATTGTGGGGTCTTGCCTGTTGGCCGCATCTATTGCGTCCAGAACCGCTTGCTTGCGTGCGCTCATTTTCTGCTCCGTTGGCTTTTGCCGGATTTGCGATGCAATCCGACCGGTTAGTTCGCACCATCGTAGCGGTTGGTTTCATCGGATGCAGCAGTCAATTGCATCCTAGCCGGGCCAGTCGGGGGGATTCTGGCCCGGCGGCAAAAGGCACCTTATTTGCCGACTTTGGCGCTATCCTGTGTCACCGTCTCGGGCGAGGGGGTCGGGAACGAGACGTCGGGGATCAGGGTTCGCGTCGTAGGGCCGAAGGCCATGGCGGGGGTGCTCAGAATGGTTGCGGTCAAAAGGGCTGCGGTAATGAAGGTTTTCATTTTCTTTCTCCGGTTTCTGGCTGTGCCATGGATCATGAGGTGAACAGTTTGGTTCACTTTTTCAAGGCGAAAACTGAACTAATTGGTTTACTTTTGCGTATACTGGTTATTCAGTTTTGAATGGCTGGACGCGCCCACGACGGAAACAGGGTCACATCCGCTCTTCGGCGGACTTGCGACCCGGGCATCAGACGGGTAAATGCCCCCTAACGCATATGAGGTTTTCCGATGTCGATTGACCAAAGCACCGCCGCCAAGGTGGCCAAACTGGCCCGGATCAAGGTCGAGGATGACGCGCTGCCCGCGCTGGCATCCGAGTTCAACACCATTCTTGGGTTCATCGAGCAACTGAATGAGGTCGATGTTGAAGGCGTCGAGCCGATGGTCTCGGTCGAGCCGATGCGCCTTAAACGTCGCGAGGATGTGGTCACCGACGGCAATCAGCAGGCCAAGGTTCTGGCCAATGCCCCCGACGCACGCGAAGGCTTTTTCGCAGTCCCCAAAGTGGTGGAGTAAGACATGAGCGATCTGAATAAACTTGGCCTGGCCGAGGCCCGCGACGCGCTGCGTAAGGGTGATGTGACCTCGGTCGAGCTGACCGAATCCTGCCTTAAGGCTATTGATGACGCGGACGCGCTGAACGCTTTTGTCCATAAAACGCCCGAGATTGCGTTGGAACGCGCCAAAGCGGCTGATGAGCGGATCAAGGGTGGCGACGCGCCGTCAATGTGTGGTCTACCGATTGGTATCAAGGACCTGTTCTGCACCAAGGGCGTGCCTTCGCAGGCCGCGTCAAAGATTCTGGATGGCTTTAAGCCTGAATACGAATCCACCGTGTCGCAGCAACTGGCCGATGCGGGTGCCGTGATGCTGGGCAAACTGAACATGGACGAATTTGCCATGGGTTCGTCCAACGAAACCTCGGTTTATGGCAACGCGGTCAGCCCGTGGCGTCGCGGTAATGATGACGCGCAGCTGACACCGGGTGGCTCGTCGGGTGGGTCCGCTTCGGCTGTTTCAGCCGACCTGTGCCTGGCCGCAACCGGCACCGATACAGGCGGCTCGATTCGTCAGCCTGCCGCCTTTGTTGGCATCACCGGTATTAAGCCGACTTATGGTCGTTGTTCGCGCTGGGGTATCGTGGCCTTTGCATCCTCGCTGGATCAGGCCGGTCCGATGACCAAGAACGTACGTGATGCGGCGATCATGTTGGAAACCATGTGCGGTCACGACGCCAAGGATTCGACAAGTGCCGAATTGGCCGTTCCGAATTTCGAGGCGATGCTGACGGGTGACATCAAAGGCAAGAAAATCGGTATCCCAAAAGAGTACCGCATGGATGGCATGCCCGCCGAGATCGAAAAGCTGTGGTCTGAAGGGGCCGAAATGCTGAAAGCGGCAGGGGCCGAGATCGTCGATATCTCGCTGCCGCACACCAAATACGCGCTGCCTGCGTACTACGTGATCGCACCGGCTGAGGCCTCGTCGAACCTCGCGCGCTATGACGGTGTCCGCTATGGCCGCCGCGCGCAGTTGGCGCAGGGCGACGGCATCACCGAGATGTACGAAAAGACCCGCGCCGAAGGGTTTGGTCACGAAGTGCAGCGCCGCGTCATGGTCGGTACATATGTGCTGTCCGCAGGTTTCTACGACGCTTACTATAATCGCGCGCGTCGCGTCCGCACCCTGATCAAGAAAGACTTCGAAGATGTCTTTGCCGCAGGTGTCGACGCGATCCTGACCCCGGCAACGCCGTCGGCCGCTTTCGGTCTGGGTGAAATGACCGAGGCGGACCCGGTTCAGATGTATCTGAACGACGTCTTTACGGTGACAGTGAACCTGGCCGGTTTGCCGGGCATCTCTGTGCCTGCTGGTCTGGACAAACAGGGCCTGCCGCTGGGTCTGCAGCTGATTGGTCGCCCGTGGGAAGAGGGCGATCTGCTCAACACGGCCTATGCGCTGGAAAACGCCGCCGGGTTTGTGGCCAAGCCTGGCAAATGGTGGTAATCCTCAAGTCAGGCAAGACAACGCAAGACGGAGCAGCTGGATGCGCTTTACGCTTCTGATCCCCGCAATCGGGTTCGTGGCCGCCTGTAATACGGTGGCCCCGATAGGTGGCACGGATTTCAACACGCCGTCCTATCAAGCTCAGCGCGAAGCGCAGCTGGCGGGGCAGGGATATACTGGTAACCCGCTGCTTGGCCCGCCAGACGTGTCAGAACAGCAGCTGGGCGCGCCTGGCACAGTAGCCCCGTTGCCAACCGGCGAAAATGCCGACATCGCTTCGGCGACCGCGGCTGCGCTGGCTGGCACCTCAGGACAAGGCACGATCACTCCGGCACCGTCGCCCGTCGAAGACCCCATCAACAACGCGATTTCCGATGAGCAGGATTTCGGAGCGGTCTCTGACCGTCGCACCATCGAATCCGACGCCGCATTGATCGAACAGAACCGCCAGACCTATGAGGTGGTCGCGCCCACCGCCGTTCCGGAACGTGGAACAGGCGGCCAGCCAAATATCGTGCAATACGCGCTGAACACATCGAACCCGGTCGGGACCCAGCTATACAGCCGTGCAGGTCTGAACCTGCAAGCCAAGGCGCAGCGCAATTGCGCCCGCTTTCCATCCCCGGATCAAGCTCAGATTGAGTTCCTGTCCAATGGTGGCCCGCAACGCGACCGCAAGGGACTTGACCCGGATGGCGATGGCTACGCCTGTGGCTGGGACCCCAGCCCGTTCCGCAGTGCCGTCAACAACTGAGCCGCTGACGCCTAACTGGCACCCGTCCCCTAACTTTGGCGAACGCAGGGATGGGCTGACCCCGTCGCTGATCGTGCTGCACTATACCGCGATGGACAGCGCAACCGAGGCGCTGGACCGGCTGTGCGACCCTGTCCATGAAGTATCCGCGCATTACCTGATCGGTGGGGATGGTACACTCTGGCAGATGGTTCGCGAGGAGGATCGGGCCTGGCATGCCGGGGCGGGTGAGTGGCATGGCCAGAGCGATATCAATTCCCGTTCGATCGGAATTGAACTGGACAACACCGGCGCGCACCCTTTTTCCGAGCTGCAGTTGGACGTTTTGGAAACCCTGTTACACCAGATCATGAACCGGTGGGCTATCCCCCCTGAACATGTAATTGGCCATTCCGACATGGCACCGGGCCGTAAGTCCGATCCCGGTCCGCGCTTCCCTTGGCAGCGGCTGGAACACATGGCCCTTGCCGGAAAGCGCTCTCAACACGACCCCGGCAAAACCCCTTTAAATACGTTCAATGCGTTGGCGCGCGCCGCAGGCTACTCGGCGGAGACGGACCATGACACGCTTCTGGCCGCGGTGCGCCTCAGATATCGTCCATGGGGTGACGGCCCGTTGGAACCGGCTGACCTTATACCCTTGATCAAGAAAACCTGATCCACCCTTGACGCCGCCGTACCCAAAGCATACCCACACCCCGCGCGGAGGGCCGGATGGCCGCTGGGGCGTATGCCCGAGAGGAAAGTCCGGACTCCACAAGACAACGGTGCCGGGTAACGCCCGGGCGGGGCAACCCGACGGAAAGCGCCACAGAAATCAGACCGCCGCACCATTGCAGAGGTTCGCCTCAGGCAATACGCGGTAAGGGTGAAACGGTGGGGTAAGAGCCCACCGCGCTGCTGGCAACAGCGGCGGCACGGCAAGCCCCACCGGGAGCAATGCCAAATAGGGTCCTCGCGCGGGCCGGTCGGCGTCAGCCGATACCGCCGCTAAGCGCGTCTTGGCCGAGAGGGACCGGGTTGGCAGCTTGAGCCGCGCAGCAATGCACGGCCTAGAGGAATGGTCATCGAAGGGGGTAACCCTGGAACAAGATCCGGCTTACAGGCCCTCCGCGCGTAGATCCCGATTAACGGCCCGGCGCCTTGTAGGCTCCGGTCAGTTTTGCGGCTTTTTTGGTCACAGCGACAAAGTCTTTTGCCTTCCATGCGCGCACGGTTTCAACTTTTGACACCGCGCCTGATGCTGCAACGGCCATGCCTATAGCAACTGCATCCGTGCTTTCCGGCAATTCGCTGACAACCACCACGTCATTGTCGCCAGAGGTCATGTAAAACGCCACCAGCTTACCGCCGGCTTTTTTCAGCAATGCCCTGACCGCGCCCGAACGGTCCACGGGTTTCTTGAGCATTCCCTTAACGCCTTCCGGCGAATAGGACGCGTAGGTGATAAAAATAGGCATGACTACCTCCTGTCAAAAAAGTTAATGCAGAACCCGAAATTTGGCCGGTCCTTCAGCCCTTATGAACGTTTCAGCCTGTCGCGATCTATGAGACTGCGATCAGCCAAACGCCCACGACGATCAACGCAACACCAGTGAGCGGAACGAACCACCGCACCCGCGGCATCAGCTTTTCCAACGCGACATAAACGGCAATGCCCACAATCCAATAAAGGTTCATCACTCCGCCCACGAACAGCAGCAACATCAACGCCCAGCAACATCCCAGGCAAAACGCACCATGCAGCGCGCCGGTACGAAACGCGCCATAGGCACCGGGCCTGTTGTGGTCGGCCAGGAATTGGGCGGGGCTGCGGCAGTGGCGCAGACAAGCGGTTTTCAAGCTGGACAACTGGTACAAACCGGCAGCGACCAGTACGCATCCGGCAAAAAATTTCGAGTGGATCGTCATCATCGGCCCATCGGACAGTCCGACGCATTCCATCGCCCATTGCGCCCCGGTTGCAATGATGCTGAACACCGCCCAGGCAACCAGATAGCCCGTCAAAAAAAGCAGGCTGAGACGCGACGCCCGCAACTCGTCAGGCCCCATTCGTTTGATCGCCGTATACAACAGAACGGTGGGGGCAGCGCTGGGGGTCATCATGGCAATCATCATGACCCACCACATTAGGAAAATCAGAACGGCGTAGATCGGTGTCCAGCGTGTTTCAGTCGCCATACTCATCGGCTCGCCAATCGGGCCAGCCATTCGGGTCATGTCGATGGCGGACATGTTCATACCGATGCCCGCAACCGTGTACCAGGACGCGCCCAGAATGATCAGCAGAACGCAGAACACAACGATGCCGCGGTCGCGCCGCAGCACCCGATCTACGACTCCGGGTCGGGGAGGGAACGTGCTCATGTCAGCCTCCGCTATGCGCCGAGGACTCCGTGGCCTGAGATGTTGAGATGCGCCAAATGCGCGTGTGTAGCATCAAAGGTTAGATTGATCGCGCCGCCCGTAGTCTTGGCAGTCCCTGAGGCTGCCTCGGCGTGGCGATACTCAAACCCGTTGGGCAACTGTATCGAAGCACGATGCGGCATGCCCGAGACGATATGCGGGATCGGGCTGACCTCTACATCGAAGATACCCGAAACTTTGGCGTATCCAGCACGCTCATTCCGATCCCATTTCAGTTCGATCGGGGCGTACAGTGTTTCATGTTTTGTCGGGGCCATGGCGCTATACACGTACCACATGGTCGCCATTTCGTCGGTGTCTTCACCTTTCATGATGGCCTCAATAGCGGCGCGCTGGTCGGCGCTGGCGGCCTCGTCTATGATCAGCTGCATCTGGCCGTTGCCTTCGTGAATGGGGCCAGGCCAGTGGTACACGCCAGCCGCGCGCACTCCGGCAAGATCGGTGTCGCCATAGTTCCCGGACTCAATGTCGAACACGACAACAGCCTCGCAATTGCCATGACTTGGAAGGACGCTGAACTGACACGGGCAACCAAAGTTGCAATTGCAATTGGCCAATTCTTCACCCTGAAGTTTCCATTCCGTCATGATAGCCCCCCAAAAACATGCTTAAAACCTCTGCTCGCAGAGGGTTTCGCCTGTTGCTGCCGTTTCGAAATACGAGCCTGTCGTCGGCTTCTTTGTGGGATAGAACGGCGGGACCTTATCACAGAACCGTGATCGCGCCAAACCGGAGCAGGGTGCGACTGCAGGAATTGTGCGCGTTGTGCGCGGAATCTGGTTGACTCGGCTGCGCGACCGAGTAAAAGCGCACGCTCATAGGAATTCAACCGAAAGGCCCCTGCCTTTCCGGACGCAGGAGATAACCATGGCGAAGCCGACGACAATCAAGATCCGTCTGAACTCGACCGCGGGCACGGGCCACTTCTACGTGACCAAGAAAAACGCGCGCACCATGACCGAGAAAATGACCATTCGTAAATACGATCCGGTCGTTCGGAAGCATGTCGAGTATAAGGAAGGCAAGATTAAGTAATCTGCCGTCCAGCTTGGACAGTTACGAAGGGTTCTGCTGTGGCAGGGCCCTTTTTCTTTGCGCATGACCCACTGGGGTCGGGCTTGTGGCGCTTCGCGCCGTTGCAACGAAGCATCAGCGATTGGGGCAATCGGATCGTCGACGGGTTGCTTTTTGCAAGAGCTTGCCTCTACGCTTCAACAACTCGTTCCAAAATGTTGGCCGTCATGAAAAAAATCTTGTTTTCCTCTACGATCATTCTGGCCCTAGCGGCCTGTGAAGATCCCTATAACCGCGAAGGCATCGGATTCACGGGTATCGATGGTGAACCGCGCTCGCTTTCGGATGTACCCGGTGCAGTGGGCATCCTTCCGCCTGCAACGAATGTGCCGGCTGAACTGGCCGTTCTGCCTGCCGTGGCCGTCACGACGGATGAGACTGAGGCAGAGAAAGTTGCCCGAGTTGCAATTGAAAATGGTGGGCGCAGCGATACGGACTCGGTGGTTCTGACCGGGCAGGACACCAATCTGTTCCTCAGCACCGTCAATGTGAACGGCACCCTCTATGGTGTTCTGCGCACCCCGAACAACAGCACGCGCGTCGATAATCAGATCGGTGCCAACTTTGGTCGCAACGCGGAACAGTTTACCGGCTGTCTGCCTGCGGGTGACGTCTACCGCAAGGGCTCTTCCGACAGCAGCTCGGGTTTTGCGGTGCCGCTGAACTGCAGCTAAGACCCCGTTCATTCTATCTTCCTAGGCCTCGCCATTTGAGCGGGGCCTTTGTCTTTTTGGGGCACCGGTCGAGGTGTCAACCGGGCTGTGAAACGGCTAAATAGGCAAAAGAAAAGGGCGGGTCGTTTTGGACCCGCCCTGTTTGATTGGTGCAGTGTTGAAGCGCGCTATTCTTGCTGCCCCATGAACATCAGCAGGAACTGGAACATGTTCAGGAACGAGATGTACAGGCTTAGCGCGCCGTCAATAGCGGCTTTGTTCAACCACTCCTGATCACCATGGGTTGCGTGCGCAATGTAGGTGTTCTTGATGTCCTGCGTGTAGAACGCGGTCAGACCAGCAAAGATCAGTACACCGATTGCCGAGATTGCGAACATCATTGCAGGCGATTGCAGGAAGATGTTGATGACCATCGCCACCAGCAGGCCGATCAAGCCCATCATCAAGAACGTGCCCATGCCGCTCAGGTTGCGCTTGGTGGTGTAGCCAAAGAGGCTTAGGCCAGCAAAGGCAATCGAGGTCACGATGAACGTCTGTGCGATCGAGTAGGGGGTGTAGATCATGAACACCGAGCTCATCGACACGCCCATTACGGCGGCGAAGACGAAAAAGCCCAGCTGTACGGCTGCAGCCGACCCGCGCCGCATAAGTGCGCCCCATCCGAAGATTAGGAAGGCCAGAGGCGAGAAGATCACAACCCATTTCAGCGGCGACATGAATAGTGCCCCACCCAGGCTGGTCAGGTAACGGTCAGCGCCGATCTGGGCCACTGCGTTGGTCGGATCAGACGTCACAGCAAGACCGGCAATCGCCCATGCGGCGAGCGCCGTGATCAGCATGCCCACGGACATCGTGCCGTAGACTTTGTTCATATGGGCGCGCAGGCCCTCGTCAATCTGGGCAGCGCGCGTACCGGCAGCCGTCCGGATCGTGTCAAATTGTGCCATTAAAGGGTCTCCCTTCACATAATTCTTTTCGCGGTCCGAAACCCGGACCCCGTTCCCAGCAAATATCGGCAACTGCGGGCCGTGTTTCAAGAGTTTAGAGTGGGAAACCGGTTAAAACATGCAACAAAATGGCGACCTGCGTCAGCGGGCCGCCATTCAGTAGGTAAACATGAGTGTCAGGGTCATTTTTGCCAGAATTCCGGTGCATCCCAGAAAGGGCGAGCGGCTTCGGCATCAGCCTGTTCGCGGGTGATTCCGATATCTTCTAGTGCTCGTGCATCCAATCTGGCAAGCGTGCAACGCTGGCGACGCAGCGAGAACGCATCCAACAACATGGTCAGGCCAAAACGACGACGGGGCGGGCAAGGTCTGTGAATTGCAATTTGGGTCATAATATATGTCCTTTCATTGATCCTCGATGAGTTTTTGGTTTCTCATCAAGTTCCTTGATTTATATGGCGCACTATGAGACATTTTAAAAATGAATGTTTTTGAAGTGATGCATAAGGATTCGTGAACATGCGGAATTTGGACATTACGACATTGCGATCGTTTGTGGCGGTGGCGGATCAGGGTGGAGTGACACGTGCCGCCGGGTTCCTGCACCTGACGCAATCCGCCGTTTCAATGCAGTTGAAGCGTCTGGAAGAGCTGCTGGGACTGGAACTGCTGGATCGCAGTGGCCGGACCATCGCGCTGACAGCGTCCGGAGAACAACTGTTGGCTTATGCCCGCCGGATGATTGCGTTGAACGATGAGGTGATCTCGAAACTCACTGACCAAGCCTTTGAGGGCGAAGTCGTTCTGGGTGTGCCGCATGACATCGTTTACCCGGCTATTCCGCGTGTCCTGCAGCGTTTCAACGTGGATTTCCCGCGGGTGCGGGTGCAGTTGATTTCTTCGTACACGATGCAGTTGAAGGAAATGTTCAAACGCGGCGAATGCGATTTGATCCTCACAACTGAGGCAAGTGCGGGCGAGGGGGGCGAAATCATCGCCGAATTGCCGTTGCGCTGGATCGGGGCGCCGGGTGGGTCGGCGTGGCGCAAGCGGCCGATCCCAATAGCGCTTGGCCGTCGCTGCATGTTCCGGCCACAGGTCATCGCGGCATTGGATGAGGCTGGCATCCCGTGGGAGCTGTCGGTTGAAACCGAAAATGATCGCACCATCGAGGCGACCGTTGCCGCTGACTTGGCCGTCCACGCCATGCTCGACGGAACCGAGGCTGCGCATTTGGTTCAAATCGATGATGGCGGTGTATTGCCTGAGCTGCCCGAACATATGATCAACCTGTACGGAGGCGATACTGGACGCGGACCGTTGGTTGAGGCACTTGCAGCTTTGGTTCGACAGAATTTCCGCATGCTCGGCAGTGCGCCTTTGAAGGCTGTGGTCGGTTAGGGCGTAATCACGACCTTGCCGGTTGCCGCGCGGTCGCGCAACAATTGCAGGCCTTTCTCGGTATCCGACAGGGGCAGCACGTGGCTGATATGCGGCTTGATCCGCCCTTCGGCACACCACCGAAACAACGTGTCAAAACTGTCCTGAACGATCTGCGGCCGAAAGGTCAGATAACCACCGATGTAAAAGCCGATCACCGTCAGGTTCTTAACCAGCAGATGATTGGCCGGAATCTGCGGCACATCTCCGCCTGCAAAACCGATAGGCAGCAGGCGGCCTTCGGGGTTGGCGGCGCGAAAGGCGGCTTTGAACACGTCGCCGCCAACGGCGTCATACACCACGTCCGCTCCGCCCAGTTCCTTGACACGCGCGCGTAAATCCTCGGACGCATCAATCAGGTGATCCGCCCCCGCTGCCTGAGCGACCGCCAGTTTGTCTGCGCCGCGCGCCTGCGCAATTACGGTTGCCCCCATCAGCTTGCCGATCTCGACGGCGGTCAGCCCAACACCGCCAGCCGCGCCAGTGACCAGCAGGGTTTCTCCGGGTTGTAATTGGGCGCGGTGATCCAGGGCGATGTGACTGGTGCCATAAGCGATCTGAATCGCGGCGGCGTCCTCAAAGCTGACCGAATCGGGCAGGGGAATTGCGCGTTCAGCGTCAAACACCCCGAATTCCGCCAGACCGCCCAGACCTGAATAGACTGCAATCCGGTCACCTGGGCTTAGATGCGAAACGCCAGGACCTGTTGTTTCGACCACGCCGGCGATTTCCATTCCTTGAGTGAACGGCGCGGGCGGCGTGTCCTGGTACGTTCCCTTCTGCATCAGCAGATCGGCAAAGTTCAGACCGCATGCCTTGATCGCGACACGGACCTGGCCTTCTTGTGGGGTCGGCACGTCAATGTCGCAAAGCTGGGCGGCGGCGTCCGTGGATGAAATTCTATAGGCCAGCATGGTCGGGCTCCTGTGGTTTGGCGCATAGGTTCGTGCTGACCGGGGAATGTCAATCGCTTACCCGGCGCGGCGGAAAGGACTGTGTGGATGACGTCTCAGGCTTGCCTACGTTAACTGCGTGTGCGGGATCGAAAGGGCACAACCTTAGTCCTGTGCATGGCGAAACAGATTCAACCTTCTTGAAAAAAAGCCCAAAAAGAGCAATATTGTCCCAGGTGCTGATTTGGGGGGCATGTTCCTGATTAGGGAGTGGTTAAGGGCGGCTCGCTAGTGTTGCGGTAGTACATGCATGTCGCACACCCGAATTAGTTGTGTGTGTAGTTAAGAGGAGAATACCAATGACCCATCACGTCGATGTCCATGTGGGCAAACGCGTCAGGCATCGCCGCTGGCTGATTGGCATGACCCAACAGCAGTTGGCGCAGCAGGTTGGTATTAAGTTTCAACAGATTCAGAAATACGAGACCGGGGCCAACCGGATCAGCGCGTCGCGCCTTTGGGACATTGCCGAGGCATTGGATGTTCCCGTCAGCTTTTTCTTTGAAGGTCTGGAAGAATCTGAAAAGGAAACAGCCGGCAAAAAATCGGTTCCGGCCGATCTGATGGGGGACAAGGAAGCTCTGGATCTGGTGCGCTCTTACTATGCGATTCCGGAAAACCAGCGCCGCCGCTTGTTCGAACTTGCCCGCGTCCTGAGCGACGTCGCCTGAGAGAACCGGGGTTGACTCTGGCACGTGTGATCCGCACGGGTAGCGCATGCAAGAGACAACTTTAAGTGATCTGGATGTAGCCGAAGAAATGGCCGACGCGGCGCGTGCGGCCATTCTTCCGTTTTTTAGACAATCAAATATTGAGACTTCGAACAAGCTGGTCGACGGCTTTGATCCGGTCACGGTCGCGGATCGGAATGCGGAAAAGGTCATGCGCGAGGTTCTGGCCAAGCACCGCCCCGATGACAGCATTTTCGGCGAGGAGTTCGGCCAGACGCAGGGCAATTCCGGCCGGACGTGGGTGTTGGACCCGATCGATGGCACCCGCGGTTTTATCAGCGGCACACCGACATGGGGCGTGCTGATCGCGCTGAGCAACCAGAACGGGCCATTCTTGGGCGTCATTGATCAGCCCTATATCGGCGAACGTTTCCTTGGATCAGCGGATGTTGCACAGGCGACTGGGCCGACCGGAACTATGCCGCTGAAAACTCGCAAAACCTCCAGCCTGGATCAGGCCATTCTGTTCACGACCTTCCCCGAGGTCGGCACCCCTGAAGACCGCGCCGGGTTCGAGGCTGTGGCCCAACAGGTGCAACTGACCCGGTATGGCATGGATTGCTACGCTTACGCTTTGCTGGCGGCGGGGCAGGTCGATCTGGTGATCGAAGCGGGCCTGAATGCTTATGATGTTCAAGCCCCCATTGCGGTGATCGAGGCCGCAGGTGGTATCGTGACAGATTGGCAAGGTGGTCCAGCCCATGAGGGCGGACGGGTGTTGGCTGCGGCAAATGCCGAATTACATGCGGCGGCGCTAAAGCTTCTGCGCAACTACTGAAACAGGTTGTCGGGTTAAGGCTGGTCAGGTAATCTCTGCCCGGCTGGTTCTTATGCCCGTTTTCCGCCAGCCCTTACCTTCTTGCACGAAACGGGCGGATGCAAGGAGGGCGACATGACCGAAATCCTGATCAAGAACGCAGAGACCATCCTGACGATGGATGACACACGCCGCGAGCTTTCCGGCGCGGATATCCTGATCCGCGGTGGACAGATCGACCAGATCGGCCACGGACTGCAAACAACCGGAGAGGTGCATGTCGCCACAGGATGTGTCGTCACGCCGGGTCTGGTGAATACCCATCACCACCTTTACCAAAGCCTTACCCGTGCGGTGCCCGGTGGGCAGGATGCGCTGTTGTTTGGTTGG
The DNA here is from genome assembly GCF_013032005.1 of Ruegeria atlantica. Lineage (GTDB taxonomy): Bacteria > Pseudomonadota > Alphaproteobacteria > Rhodobacterales > Rhodobacteraceae > Ruegeria > Ruegeria atlantica_A. The sequence continues at coordinate 134,714 of NZ_WQBE01000004.1, read as the reverse complement.
CTTAAGACGCTGTATCCCATCTGGTCCCGCTTTGGGCCCGAAGAAATGTTTGTCTCGGCTCAGATCGGGTTGGCCGAGCTGGCGCTGTCAGGGTGTACACTCAGTTCCGACCACCTTTACCTGTACCCCAACGGTGCCCGGCTGGATGACACGATTGCTGCCGCCGCCGAGATCGGAATGCGATTCCATCCGACGCGCGGTGCGATGAGTATCGGGGAAAGCGACGGAGGTCTGCCGCCCGACGCCTTGGTCGAAAAAGAGCAAGCGATTCTGGACGACATGATCCGTGTGGTCGACGCGTTTCATGACCCGTCCGAAGGCGCAATGTGCCGGGTCGGGCTTGCGCCTTGTTCGCCATTTTCCGTCAGCCGCGACCTGATGCGCAATGCGGCGATTCTGGCGCGGGACAAGGGCGTTATGTTGCACACCCATCTGGCGGAAAACGACGAGGATATCGCTTATTCGCAGGCCCAATTTGGATGCCGCCCGGGCCAATATGCCGAGGAACTGGGCTGGACCGGCCCGGACGTTTGGCATGCACATTGCGTCAAGCTGGACGAAGCTGAGATTGACCTGTTCGCGAGAACTCAGACCGGCGTTGCGCATTGTCCTTGTTCCAATTGCCGTCTGGGTTCGGGCATTGCACCGGTACGCGCGATGCGAGACCACGGCGTGCCTGTTGGCCTGGGTGTGGATGGTTCAGCCAGCAATGACAGCGGCAACCTGATCCTCGAGGCGCGTCAGGCCATGCTGTTGCAACGGGTAGCCAACGGCGCGGATGCCATGTCGTCGCGCGAAGTGCTAGAGATTGCGACACGCGGTGGTGCAGATGTGCTGAACCGTCCTGATTGCGGACGTCTGGAGCCCGGAAAACGCGCTGACATCGCGATTTGGGACACAAGCTGTATCGAAAGCGCCGGCAGTTGGGATCCGGCGGCTTTGCTGTTGGCCGGGCCGGTGAAGGTCAAGCACCTGTTCGTCGAGGGCCGCCAGATCGTGTGTGACGGGCATGTCACCAGTTTGGACATGCCCCGCGTGATCGAGCGGCAGAACCAGCTGGCCCGCGCCCTGCAAGTCTAGTTGGAAACACGTTGACCGGCGATCCAGACCTCTGTGATCGCCCGGTCGTCGCCCATCATGATGGTGGGAAAGATGGCCTCCCACAGGTTCTCGGCGCAGGCTTCGCGCTGGGCAATGGCGGGGGTCGAGGCGAGGTCGAGCACGATCAGATCAGCCTCCATCCCCGGTGCAACGTTGCCGATGCAATCGTCCATCCTTAGCGTGCGTGCTGAGCCAACCGTGCTTAGCCACAAAAGTTGCGCGGCATGCAGCGGCGCCCCGCGCAGTTGTCCGATTTCATAAGCTGCTGCCATCGTTCGCAGCATCGAAAAACTGGACCCGCCGCCGGTGTCCGTCGCCAACCCGACGCGATGGCCGTCACGCATCAACCCCGCCATATCGAATAAGCCAGAGCCGATGAATGTGTTCGAAGTCGGGCAGTGGATTAGCGCCGCGTCGACCTCGCGCAGGCGATCGCGTTCGCGTGCCTCAAGATGGATAACGTGGCCATACAGGCCGTTCGACCCTAATAGGCCAAATTTTTCATAGGTATCCAAATAATCGCGTGCCTCGGGGAATAGCCCGCGGACCCAGGCGATCTCATCGGTTTGTTCGCTCAGGTGGGTTTGCATCAGGCAATGCGGGTAATCGGCCCAGAGCGCGCCCATGGCTTCCAGTTGTTCCGGCGTGGACGTGGGTGAAAAACGCGGGGTGATGGCATAAGACAGGCGGTCGACCCCGTGCCAATTCTCAAGCAGCGCCTGAGACTGATCATAACCCGTTTGTGCTGTATCCCTCAGACCTTCGGGCGCATTGCGATCCATGCAGGTTTTGCCTGCCACAACCCGTTGGTTGCGCTTTTGCGCGGCGGTAAAAAATGCATCAACGCTTTCGGGGTGAATGGTGCAGAAACTGCACATGGTCGTGGTGCCGTGCGCAGCTGTCAGGTCAAGATAGCGATTGGCGATTTCACCGGCATAGGCCGGATCACCGAACTTCATCTCTTCGGGGAAGGTATAGGTGTTCAACCAGTCGATCAGACGTTTGCCCCAACTGGCGATCATTGCGGTTTGGGGATAGTGGACATGCGCATCGACGAAACCTGCCATGATCACGTTCTGGCCGTGATCCACCACGTTGGCCTCGGGGTTGTTGGCGCGCAGGCTTTCGGCATCCCCAACAGCGGATATTCGGTCGTCTTCAACCAGAACGGCCCCGCTGATTTTCACGGCCTCGGTCGGTTCTCCTTCAAAAGGGGAACCCGTAAAGCTCAGAACACGACCTTTCAGCAGCGTTTTTTGCGCCATTTTCATCCATCTCCGCCTGAATAGGACTGTGAAACAGCATAGGCGGGCGAAACTTGCCGGTAAATCGGCGCATTGTCATTGTTTTCCGGTAGCTGCTTCTTCTAATTAGGGGGCAATGAGCGCGCGAAACGGGGGCAGACATGACAACAGGCTTTGATGAACCCGTAACCGAGTCCACAAGTGACGAAGACGTCTATGCGCTGGATCGCAAGACTGTGGCGGATATCCTGTACGCGGTCGAAGTGGATGATCGCGACAAACTGATCGAGCTGATGGATCCGCTGCACGCTGCGGACATCGCCGACCTTCTGGAACAGATCAGCCCTCAGGAACGCGCCCAACTGATCCGTCTGTACGACAAGGAATTCGACGGCGATATCTTGTCGGAACTGGATGAGGCCGTTCGTGAAGAGGTTATCGAGGTTCTGCGCCCGGACGTTCTGGCCGACGCTGTACGGGACATGGAAAGCGACGATGTTGTCGACCTTCTGGAAGACCTCGAAGAACCGCAGCAAGAGGCCATCCTTGACGCGCTGGAGGATTCCGAACGGATCGCGGCCGAGCAGGCGCTGTCCTACCCCGAAAACTCGGCCGGTCGCCTTATGCAGCGCGAGGTTGTCATGGCCCCCGAACATTGGACAGTTGGGCAGGCCATCGACTTCATGCGGGCCAATGACGACCTGCCGGAACAGTTCTATCACGTTGTTTTGGTCGATCCCCGGTTGAAGCCGGTAGCGCAGGTCATGCTGGGCAAGCTGATGGCCGCTCGGCGTGAGGTGCCGCTGCACGACATCGCCGAAGAAGAGTTCCACACTATTCCTGTCGATCAGGACGAAGAGGACGTGGCATATGCGTTCAACCAGTATCACCTGATCTCGTCGCCCGTGGTCGATGCAGACGGGCGGCTGGTCGGTGTGATCACCATCGACGACGCGATGGTTGTTCTGGATGAGGAATACGAAGAGGACATGCTGCACCTTGCGGGTGTCAGCAACGAGAGCTCGCTGTCCGACAGCGTTGCCGCGACCAGCAAGCGTCGCCTGCCGTGGCTGGCGGTGAATCTGTGCACGGCGATTTGCGCCTCGTTGGTGATCTCGCAGTTCGAGGCGGCGATTGATCAGTTGGTGGCGCTGGCCATTCTGATGCCGATCGTGGCGTCGATGGGCGGCAATGCGGGCACTCAATCGCTGACAGTTGCGGTGCGGGCTTTGGCGACGCGCGACCTTACGGGGTCGAACGTATTGCGCGTGATCCGGCGGGAACTGCTGGTGGGGATGCTGAACGGCCTGTGTTTCGCCATCGTTTTGGGAACCGTGGGGATGATGTGGTTCGATTCTGCGATGCTGGGTGTCGTGATCGGCGCTGCCTTGGTCGTGAACATGATCATCGCTGGGTTCATCGGTACGGTAGTACCTGTGGTGCTGGACCGATTGGGCGCTGACCCGGCGCTTGCCTCCGGCACCTTCGTGACGACCACAACGGATGTCATGGGGTTTTTCCTGTTCCTGGGGCTTGCCAGCGTGGTGCTACTGTGACCGATCTGACCGAAATCAAAGCCGCTGCGCGCAAGGCGGCTTTTGCACGCCGTAAGGTAGCTTTTGACACCCGCCTGCCCGGTGCTGCGGGGCGCTTGTCCGAGGTTCTGGCCGGACACCGTGGCGTGCCTCTGTCCGGTTATATGCCGATCCGTACCGAGATTGATCCAGTGGCGGCGATGGCAGAAGCATCGGCCTATGGTCCGGTTGGTGTGCCGGTCATTCAGGCTGCCGGTCAGCCACTAAAGTTTTCGCGCTGGACGCCTGAAGGCACGCTGAAGGACGGCCCGTTTGGGGCCAAGGTGCCCGAGGTCGACGATTACTTCGACCCCGAAATTCTGATTGTCCCATTGGTTGCTTTCGATGCGCTGGGCGGGCGGCTGGGCTATGGCGGCGGTTTTTACGACCGCACGTTGCAGGGTCTGCGCGCCAAGCGCCCGACACTGGCCATTGGCTTTGCCTTTGACGCGCAAGAGGCCAAAGAGCTGCCGTTGGAGCCCACGGATCAGCCGCTGGATATGGTGATTACCGAGAGCCGGGTTCTGACGTTCTCGGGCTGATCGCCTTAGCTCGGGTGGTTCTCACGGAAGAACTCCCAGGCATCCACCTCGCGCCCATCCGGCAGAATGCAAACGCCAGTTTGGCCGTTGTCACCGTCGCGTATCTCGTACTGTGCGCCGCTGTCGATGCAATAGGTCGCCGCGGGGTTCGCCAGTTGCGTGGTGGAATCGGTTGCTGGGGTTTCGTCGCAGGCGGCAAGTGCGAATAGGCCAGCAACGGCCAAAAGGATGCGAGTCATCAAGATTCTCCTGTTTTAAAGGCTTTGGCAGATTATGCAGGCAGCTTAATCACTTGTGCTTGGTCATTACCACACTTAGGACAGGTTGGATGAGGATACTTTTTCTGGGTGACGTCATGGGCCGTGCGGGACGCACGGCCATTCAGCAACATTTGCCGCGTTTGCGCGACGAATGGCGGCTGGATTTCGTTGTGGTCAATGGCGAGAATGCCTCGAACGGGATGGGTCTGACCGGCGATCATGCCAAGCTGCTACTGGACGCGGGCGCGGACTGTCTAACGCTGGGCGATCACGCGTTCGATCAGAAAGATATGCTGCAGTTGATCGAGAGCGAACCGCGTATCGTGCGCCCGGTGAATTTTGCGAAGGGTGCGCCGGGGCGGGGGCATCGGCTGTACACCGCGCCGGGCGGGCGCAAGGTTCTGGTGGTGCAGGTTCTGGGGCAGGTCTTTATGAAACGGCCCTTTGACGATCCGTTCTCGGCGGTTGAGCCCATTCTGAAGTCCCACCCGCGTGGCGGGCAGGCCCAGGCGATCATCGTCGATATGCATTGCGAGGCCACGTCTGAGAAGATGGCGATGGGCCATTATTGTGACAAACGTGCCAGCCTTGTGGTCGGCACGCACACGCATGTTCCAACTGCGGATGCACAGATCCTGCCGGGTGGCACGGCGTATCTGACCGATGCGGGGATGTGTGGCGACTATGACTCAGTGATCGGGATGGACAAGGTCGAGCCGATGCGCCGTTTTATCACCGGCATGCCCAAGGCGCGGTTCACCCCGGCCAATGGCGAAGCAACGCTGAGCGGTGTGTTCGTTGAAACCGATGACCGCGACGGGCGAGCAAAATCTGTGCAAATGGTGCGCGTCGGTGGGCGTTTGCAGCAGGCCGGGCCGCAATAAGGCGATGTCAGGCTTGCTCTGCCGCGCGCAATGCGTGAAACTGGCTGCCGGGCGCGCAAGCCAGGCTAGGGTTCGGACAGAATACCAAGAATGCAATTCCTTCAACTGACAGAAACAGGCAGCGCAATACTGGCGCTTTTGGTCGTCGCGGGCATGTTCGTCATGTTCCTGCGTGAGGTCTATCCGACCGAAGTCGTTGCCATCGGCGGTGTCGCCATCATGCTGGTGACGGGTATCTTGCCGTATCAAAGCGCGCTGGCGGTTCTATCCAACCCGGCGCCGTGGACGATTGCGGCGATGTTCATCATCATGGGGGCTCTGGTGCGCACTGGCGCGCTGGACGCATTTACCTCGACCGCGCAAAAGCAGGCACAGGTAAACCCGCGTTTCGCCATCGGGCTGCTGATGGCGTTTGTTGTGCTGGCGTCGGCCGTGGTGTCGAATACGCCGGTGGTTGTCGTGATGATCCCGGTATTTGTGCAGATCGCGCGCACGCTGAATGTTCCGGCCTCGAAACTGCTGATTCCGCTGAGCTATGCAGCGATTTTAGGCGGCACGCTGACGTTGATCGGAACCTCGACCAACCTGTTGGTGGATGGTGTGGCCCGTGCGCAGGGGATGACTGCATTCACCATTTTCGAGGTGACCCCGTTGGGCATCGCTCTGGTGATCTACGGTATGGTCTACCTGCGCTTCATCGCGCCGCGCCTGCTGCCGGATCGGGACAGCATGGCAACCTTGCTGTCCGACCGGTCCAAGATGAAGTTCTTTACCGAAGCCGTCATTCCGCCTGAAAGCAACCTTATCGGTCGAGAGGTCACAGGGGTTCAGCTGTTCAAGCGCCCCGGTGTGCGGCTGATCGACGTAATCCGCGGGGATGAGTCGCTGCGGCGTAATCTGAAAGGTGTTGAGCTGAAACTTGGCGACCGTGTCGTTCTGCGAACTGAAATGACCGAATTGCTGAGCTTGCAAAGCAACAAGGAACTAAAGCGCGTCGATCAGGTCTCGGCCGTTGAGACCAAGACGGTCGAGGTTCTGATCACCCCAGGTTGCCGCATGGTGGGTCGGACGCTGGGTACGCTGCGTTTGCGGCGTCGGTATGGTGTCTATGTGCTGGCTGTACACCGACGGAACCAGAATATCGGGCGTCAACTGGATGATCTTGTGGTGCGGGTCGGCGACACGCTGCTGCTGGAAGGATCGCCCGCTGACATTCAGAAACTCGCCGCCGACATGGACATGGTCGACGTTTCGCAACCGTCGGCACGTGCGTTCCGGCGAAGCCATGCCCCCATTGCGATTGGCGCGCTGGTCGGTATCGTCGCCTTGGCCGCGTTGGGTGTCGCGCCGATCCTGTTGCTGTCGGTTCTGGCAGTTGCGGTGGTCCTGATCACGCGCTGCATCGACGCGGATGAGGCATTTTCTTTTGTCGAGGGCCGCTTGCTGGCGTTGATCTTCTCGATGCTGGCCATAGGGGCCGCGCTGGATAAATCCGGCGCTGTATCGCTGATTGTCGAGGCGATTGCTCCGGGCCTCAGCTCATTGCCGCCCTTCCTGATCATCTGGGCCGTATACCTGCTGACCTCGGTGCTGACCGAACTGGTATCAAACAACGCGGTGGCCGTGGTGGTGACACCGATTGCCATCGGGTTGGCTCAGGCGGTCGGGATTGACCCGCGCCCGCTGGTGGTGGCGGTGATGGTGGCGGCCTCAGCCTCGTTCGCGACGCCGATCGGGTATCAGACCAACATGATGGTTTATGGTCCGGGCGGGTACAGGTTTGTCGATTTCATGAAGGTCGGCATTCCGCTGAACCTGACTGTTGGGCTGCTGGCGTCGTTGTTGATCCCGCTGATCTGGCCCCTGTAAATCAGGCGTGGAATCGCCGATTTGGATCACTAGGTCTTGTAAATACTGATCTGGCCACGATCTTTTCACCAAAGTGGAAGTGAAAGGATTGTGTCATGCCATTTCCAAAGCTCGGCCAGGCCATCGTTGTCTGCGCTCTTGTCCTGACTATTTTGGGCAGCCAAAGCCATGCTGGAACCGTAACGGGAACCGCTGCCTATCGCGAGCGGATTGCCGTGCCGCCCGATGCGACGCTATATGTCGAGCTTCAGGATGTCTCTCTGGCCGATGCACCGGCAGTGTCCCTTGCTGCAAAACGCTATGCAATGGACAGCGTTCCCGCGCAGTTCGAGCTGACATTCGATGACGCGCTGATCAAAGACGGGCACCGCTATGTGGTGCGGGCCTCGATCAGCCAGGGGCAAGACCTGCTGTTCACCACCGATACGGCCTATCCGGTCCTGACCGATGGGGCAGGAAATTCCGCAGACCTTATGCTGGTGCAAGTGCAGGGGGGAAACATGCTGAACAACACGCAGTGGACGGCCGCCGCCCTGAACGGCGCACCGATTGAAGCAGAGCGCCGCCCAGAGATTAACTTTGCCCAAGATGGTGCCTTTTCAGGCAGCGGTGGCTGCAACCGGTTCAACGGACAGGCCGACATTTCCGGTGTGACTATCGCATTCCCTGACAATATGGCTGCCACGCTGATGGCGTGTCCTCCGGCCTTGGAAGAGGTTGAGCGGCAATTCTTTCAAGCCTTGCAAAGCGTCACCACTTACGCGGTTGAAGGCGATGCGCTGGCCTTTCTGGATGCCGCAGGCGAACCGGTTATCAAATTCGTGCGCACCCGGTAAGGCGGGGCCGTCAGGCGACGGCCCTTGATCGCCCGGCATTGCGGCCCGAGAATATACAGCCGCCCAGAAACGAGCCTTCCAGCGCGTTGTAGCCGTGATAGCCACCGCCGCCGAACCCAGCGACCTCGCCTGCCGCAAACAGGCCGGGCACAACCTGACCATCGGCGCCGATCATCTGGCTGTCGAGATTGGTCTGCAATCCACCCAGCGTTTTGCGTGTCAACACGTGCAGTTTCACGGCGATCAGCGGGCCGTTTGCGGGATCAAGAAACTTGTGCGGCTTGGCGGTGCGGATCAGCTTGTCGCCACGATAGTTGCGAGCAGCCAGAATGGCGGCCATCTGCGCGTCTTTGGTAAAGGGGTTGTCGACCTGTGAATCCCGCGCCTCGATCTGCGCCCGCAAATGGGTCTCGTCGATCAGACCACCGCCCATCTGGTTCATACCGCTGACAAGCTCGGTCAGGGTGTTGGCGACGATGAAGTCCTCTCCATGTTCCTTAAAGGCCTCGACCGGCGCAGTAGCTTTTGAGCCGGTCAGGATGCGCTGAAACAACACCTCGCGCCAGCCGCCATCAGTCATGTCTGGGTTCTGCTCAGACCCGGACAGGGCGAATTCCTTTTTGATCACCTTTTGGGTCAGCACAAACCAGCTGTATTCATATCCTGTTTTAAGGATCTCCTTCAGCGTGCCCAGCGTGTCGAACCCCGGCATGAAGGGCGGTTTCAACCGATTGCCACGCGCGTCAAACCACAATGAGCTGGGGCCGGGCAGGATACGGATGCCATGCGCGGGCCAGATCGGATTCCAGTTCCGCACACCCTCAGTATAGTGCCACATCCGGTCGCCGTTGATGACGTGCCCGCCGGCCTTTTCGCTTATTGGAATCATACGACCATCCACGTGAAACGGAACGCCCGCCACCATATCTTTGGGCGGCTCACCCAGCCGATCGCGGGGCCAGCTTTTGCGCACCATCTCAAAATTGCCGCCGATTCCGCCCGAGGAAACGATGACCGAGGGCGCATAGACCTCGAACTCACCCACTTCATCGCGGTTGGTTTTGGCACCGTGGGGTGCCGTGTCATCGGCTAGAACCTCGCCCGAGACCCCTTTGGCGCACCCGTTCTGCATAATGATGTGGCTGACCTGATGGCGGAATTTCAACTCGATCAGACCGGCGCTGACATGTTCGCGCACGCGGCGGACAAAGTTCTTCAGAACGCCCGGTCCGGTGCCCCATGTGATGTGAAACCGCGGCACTGAATTTCCATGACCATCCGCATAGGACCCACCGCGTTCAGCCCAGCCAACGATAGGGAACCAGCGCAGGCCCATCTCATACAGCCACGGACGCATTTCACCTGCGGCGAATTCCACATAGGCCTCGGCCCATTTGCGGGGCCATGCGTCTTCTTCGCGGTCAAACTGCGCGCTGCCCATCCAGTCGCGCAGCGCAAGGTCCTGACTGTCTTTGATGCCCATCCGGCGCTGTTCTGGCGTGTCGACCATGAAAAGACCGCCTAAACTCCAATGCGCTTGCCCGCCCAGAAAATGCTCAGGCTCCTGATCCAGCACGATCACCTTCTTGCCACGATCCCCCAACTCAGCCGCAGCGGCCAGCCCAGCCAGTCCGGCGCCCACGACAATGGCGTCAGCAGTAGTGTTGGTCATGTCTTGTCCTTTCAGCGGCTGCGGAGCCAGGCGATGTAGGGCAGGGCCACGACATACATCATGATCCCGTAGACGGCCGAGGGCAGAGCCAGCGGGCTGAACCCGCTGTCTGTCCCGGTGATCAGCGCCGCCAACGTGATCCCCAGCGTCGAATTCTGAATGCCGGTTTCGATTGAGACCGTTTTGCTTTCCGTCCACGACAGCTTCGCGGCACGGGCAATTCCCAATCCAATCGCCAACAGCGCAACGTTCAGCGTGATCAGACTCGCGCCCATGATCCCAAGGTTGTCGACGAACAACTGCCAGTTCCCGGCAAGCGCGGCGATCACGATCAGAACGAAAAGAACGGTGGCCGTCTTGGACAGCGGCGCGTCGATCCGTTCGGCAAATCCGGCTGCGAAATGGCGCAGGCTGACACCGATGGCGACGGGCAGTGTGGTGATCAGGAACATTGCAATTGCCAGCCCGGTGATCGACACGTCGGGCGCGTCTTCGCCCATGAAGTGAGCGATGGTCCAAGCCGCCAAAACGGGAACGGTAATCATGGACAACAGGCTGATCACGGCAGTCAGGCTAACCGACAGCGCGACATCGGCCTTGGCCAGTTTGGACAGGATGTTGCTGGTGACCCCTCCGGGGCAAAAGCTAAGCAGCATGAACCCCACCGCGATCTCGGGCGGCAAAGCGAAGAGTTTGACTATGATGAAGGCTGCGACGGGCAGCAAAACAACTTGGCTTAGCGCGCCTATGGCAAAAGGATAACCCCGGCGCAGCACCCGTTGGAAGTCAGATACCTGAAGCCCAACACCAAGGGACAGCATGATAATGGCCAGCGACAACGGCAGCCCGACATTTATTAGCAAATCCAAGAACAACTCCTCCCTCAGCCGTTCGGATCAGCCTAAGCGAGTGTTCAAGGCGCAGGCAACCGCGCCGTTAGGTCATATGTAGCGTTGGGCGAAACGGCGCAGGATTTCGCCGGGCTTGGTGACCTCGGCGGCGTGACAGATATCGATCAGGCGCTGGGCGTCTTCGGGCGGGAAGTATCCGAAATCCTTGTAGATATTGATGCGCTGTTCGAAATCTTGCGCGTTGGCCTCGGGGTGGAACTGCGTGGCATACACATTTTGACCCCAGCGGATCATCTGAAACGGGCAGGGGTCCGAAGACAGCAAGTGGACACATCCGTCGGGCAGGGATTGCACAGCCTCTTTGTGGCCGACGAAAGCCTCAAAACTGTCGCCCAGCCCGGCGGTCAGCGGGTCAAGCGCGCCTTCATCTGTCAGTTGGCAGGTCGAGGGGCCGACGGGTTCTCCGAACTGTTTCTTGCTGACATCGCCGCCCAGATGCGCCGCGAGAATGCCCAATCCGTAACAGCAGCCCATGAAAGGGTGATCATTCGCGGTGATCTGCGGCATCAAACCCATGATGGCCGCTTCGATACCTGCATCCATCTCGGATTTCGTCGCCGGATCATCACTGACGCAGCCGGGGCCTCCACCTACGATAACGCCGGCATAATCTGTCACATCCAGACCCGCGGGCAGGCCCTGACAATCCAGACGGATACGATGGGTCTGGTCCGGCGACAGGCCAGTCTTGTCCAGTATCGAGGCGTATTCGGCGTCCGAAGCTTCGGTCTCGGGACGCAGTTGCAGGATCAGAAATCGTTTCATGCAGTGCCCTTACCCGTCAAAGCGGCCAGAAGACAAGGATGGCAGGAACGGAAACTGCAACGATGAGGATTTCCAGCGGCAGACCCATGCGCCAGTAGTCCCCGAACCGATATCCGCCAGGCCCCAGCACCAGCGTGTTGTTCTTGTGCCCGATCGGGGTAAGGAACGCGGCCGAGGCTGCCACGGCAACCGTCATCAGAAACGGATCGGGAGAGACTTCAAGCGTGCGAGCCATTTGGATGCCAACGGGGGCGGCGACGATGGCTGTGGCGGTGTTGTTCAGCACATCCGACAGGGTCATTGTAACAACCATCAATACCGTCAGGATCGCCCATGCGGGCAGGCCATCCGTCAGTTGCACTAGCGCATTGGCGATCAATTCGGTGCCGCCTGATGTCTCCAGAGCACTGCCCAGCGGGATCATCGATCCCAGCAGCACAACGACCGGCCATTCTATATGGTTATAGAGATCGGCAATCGGCAAGATTTTGGTCAGCACATAGGCGACTACGACAAACCCCAGAGCAATCGGTAGGTAGATCAGCCCGACACTTGCGGCCAATACCGCAGCGACAAACAGCCCGATGGCCAGCCAGGCCTTGTCATTAGCGGTGACGTTCAGGCCACGCGTGGCCAGCGGCAGGCAGCCCAGCCATTCGGTCACGTCGGCACTGCGGTCACGAGGGCAGAGCAGCAGCAGAATATCGCCTGCCTCGACTTCGGTCTTGCGGACCTGTTCGGTGATACGGCGACCCTGGCGCGAGATGCCCATCAGCACAGTGCTTTGCCGCCAGGCAAGCCCTAACCCTTGCGCGGTGCGTCCGGTGATGCGGGCGCTTTCGGTGGCAACAACCTCGATCACTTCCAGCCCGTCGCCCTCGGCCGTCAGCAACTCCTGCCTCCGCGTGTCCGAAAAATCGAGATTCAGCGCTGCACGGAATTCATCCAGTGCCTCGGGCCGCGCCTCAAGCACCAGCGCGTCGCCCGGTTTCAAGGTAGCATGGGCCGATCGTCCATAGCGCCGCTTGCCATCGCGGATCAAACCGATGATGGCGACGTCGGATTTCTCGGCGGCCTCATACAATTCGCTGACCCGCTTGCCGATATGCGCTGATTCCGGAGGGATGGTCAGTTCGGCGATGTATTCCGCCAGCGCCTCGGACGTTTCCTCTTGCGGGCCGCGGTTCGGGATCAGACGCCATCCGATCAAAGACACAAAGGCCAGCCCGGCAATGGCCGCTAACCCGCCGACAGGGGCGAAATCGAACATCCGGAACGGCTCGCCCAAGGTTTCGGCACGGATTGAGGCGATAATGATATTAGGCGGCGTCCCGATCAGGGTGGCCATACCGCCCAGAATGGTGGCAAAGCTCAGCGGCATCAGGGTCAGGCCTACCGACCGCCCCGCCTTGCGCGCGGTTTGAATGTCGACCGGCATCAACAAGGCCAGTGCGGCCACGTTGTTCATAAAAGCCGACAGAACAGCTCCGATCCCGCCCATCAGTGCGATATGCGCGCCAAGCCCGCGCGAGGCATCAACCAGCGTGCGCGTGATCAGAAACACCGCCCCCGACCGAACCAGCCCTGCTGAGACAACCAGAACTAACGCCACAATAATGGTTGCCGGATGTCCAAACCCGGCAAAGGCGTTGTCCACCGGCACGACGCCAAGAACGACCCCGATTAACAGCGCAGAAAACGCCACAAGATCATAGCGAAACCGCCCCCAAAGAAGCATTCCGAATACAGTGGCAAAAAGGGTGAAAAGAATAATCTGATCTGTCGTCATCCCGCCACCATACCCGCAAGGGGGCGTCTCGCAAGCCGCTCTCTTGATCCCATGCCCTGCAAACGTCTATATGAGCGCCGAATACGCAATCACTATCACGAGGACGCACCATGGCAGGCCACTCCAAATGGGCCAACATCCAGCACCGCAAGGGACGTCAGGACGCCGCGCGGTCCAAGCTGTTTTCCAAACTGTCGAAAGAAATCACCGTCGCCGCCAAGATGGGCGACCCCGATCCCGAAAAGAACCCACGCCTGCGTTTGGCAGTTAAAGAGGCCAAGTCGAACTCAGTCCCCAAGGACGTGATCGACCGGGCGATCAAAAAGTCGGTTGCGGGTGAAGGCGATGATTACGAAGAAATCCGGTATGAGGGTTACGGCCCTAACGGTGTGGCTGTGATCGTCGAGACGATGACTGACAACCGCAATCGCACCGCCTCGACCGTGCGTTCAACCTTTTCCAAGAATGGCGGCAATCTGGGTGAAACCGGCTCGGTCGGGTTCATGTTCGACCGCAAGGGCGAGGTGGTGTATCCGGCCACTGCAGGCGATGCGGACACCGTTTTTGAGGCCGCCATCGATGCCGGCGCCGAAGACGTCGAAAGCTCGGAAGACGGTCACATCATCTGGTGTGCTGACACCGACCTGAATGATGTGTCGAACGCACTGGAGGGCGCGCTGGGCGAATCCGAATCTACCAAGCTGATCTGGAAACCCACCACTACAACCGAGCTGGGGCTGGAAGACATGCAAAAGCTGATGAAGCTGGTCGATGCGCTGGAAGATGACGATGACGTACAGCGCGTGACCACGAACTTCGAGGCCACAGACGAGGTCATGGCGCAGCTTTAAGCGTTTTGAATTTCTGTTGGAAAACCCGGCCTCTGGTCGGGTTTTTTGCTTTGTGGGTTCTTGGCCGGTTGGACAGAACCCGATAGGCTTGACCAGAATATCTGTGCCCAAACGGCACATAATCTGATTGAGCGAATGACGGACAGCCCAGCCAGCCAACCCAAACGCAATATTCCTGTTCTGACCGGTCAGAGCATCCTGTCTCAGGTCGCGTGGACGCTTGGCAGCCCTTCAATCGTCCTGCCGTTTCTGGCCGTTTCTTTTGAATTGCCCATGTTCATCGCAGGCGCATTGGTGTCCATTCGGATGGTCGGCAGCATGATTTCGGATATCTTTCTGGCACAGCCGATTTCGGCGCGACAGCAGAAGAAACGCGGGATTGCCCTAACCGAGGTTTGTATAGGCGCCTGCCTTGTCATGGCTGTTTTGGTGGCCGCGACAGGGTTTGTTCCTGCAATTGCACTGGCCTTTGTCGCAGCGTTCTTCGTGATCGGCCTGATCGAAGAAATTCAATCGTTGATGTTAACGGATCTGATAGGGGATCAAGTGCAATCCAAATCGCGGATGATCATGCACTATCTTCAATTGGGCATCGGCGGGTTGGGAGCCATCGGATTGGCGCTGCTGGTGCATGAGATCACCAAGGAAAACCCACCGTTTTCCCGCCATTCCACCGTGATTGCGGTTTCGGTGGCCTTTTTCGTTCTGTCTGGCCTGTCCATTCTTGCGATCTCAGAAATCGCACGAGGGGATGAGGTCAAGGACACACCGCAAAGGGTGCGGAAACGGAAATTTTCAGAGAACTTTACCGATATTGCCGCCATGTTCGACCAGGCTTGGTTCCGTCGGTATCTGGTCATGCGGCTGCCCTTGGTCGTGGTCTCCCTGTCGGTGCCATTTTTTGCCCTGATCGCGGCCGAGGCACATCATGCCTCAGCCAAGGGACTGACGGCCATGATCATCTCATCCGCGTCGGGATATTTGGTCTCGGCACCGCTGTGGCAGCTGGTGAACATGAAATCCCACCGCGCCGTCATGGTGGCCGGAAACCTGATGGTTGCCGCGACAGGAGCCACGTTGGTCACTGTCCACTTTCTGGGTATTGATCACGCAGTCCATCTGCATGCTATCGCGCTGTTCGTTGTGACCGTGGCCGTAACTGGCATAAGCGGTGCGCGGCAGTTGTATTATTTGGACGTGGCCCCAAAGGATCAACGTGTCAAAGGCGCGGCGGCGATCAAAAGTATTTGCCGGATCACGGCGGTGATCCTGTCGGCGGCCTTGGCCGGGGTCGCCCATATGCATGAGGTTGCGTGGGCCATTGTGTTCATCACTATGGTTAGTCTGTTTGCTGCCCTCACCTGTTACCGCGTGGTCCTTCCCAACGCGGAAAAGGCCAAGGGCGCGCAACCGGGACAGTCATGATTGCGACGGAAGAAGCTCCTTTGCCGCGGTTTGTCTGACCGCGCGAGTCAGCGGAACCAGCGCAGAGGACAGAACGCGCCCCACCTGCCAAGTCAGACCCACGTCAAGAGGGGCGTCAGGCAGCAGCGGACGTAGTCGCCCATCATTTAGTGCGCTCTTCGCCAGCCCGACAGGGTTCATGCCCCAACCCAACCCAGCTATGGCCGCATCCACAAACCCTTGCGGAGACGGCAGAAAATGCGAGGGTGGGGAAATCCGGCACCCCATCTGTTCGATGATCCACGTTCGTTGAAGGTTGTCCTTGCGGTTGAAGGTCAAGCAAGGGGCAAGGGCCAGCGAGCGTTCGTTTACACCCTCGGCAAACCACTGTTGCATATAGGCCGGGCTGGCGGTCGCGATGTAGCGCAGCGCGCCCAAGGCATAGGTGTCGTACCCCGAAACCGGCTGACCGCCTACCGTGATTGCAGCGCTGACCTCGCCGCGACGCAACCACTCGGCCGAGTGATCCTGATCATCCACCACCAGGTCAAACAACAAGCCATCCACCTGTGCCATGGCATCAATGAACCACGTGGCCAGAACGTCGGCAGGCACTGCCACGCGGACACGGGCCGGGCCGGTGCCTTGATCCAATGTCAGTTCGCGGGCCAGCTTCGCTTCGAGCAAACCGATATCCTCAGCATGCTGGGCAATACGCAGCCCCGCCGGTGTTCCGGTGCAAGGCGGTCCGCGATTGATCAATGCTGCCCCCACGCGATCTTCCAGTGCCTTGATCCGCTGGGATATGGCTGAAGGCGTCACAGTAAGTTCCGTCGCAGCTGCCTCAAAACTGCCGTGCCGCAAAATCGACGACAAAGCCGACAAGTGGTTGGGGTCGAGTATCATTAGCTAAACTTAATTGGGATCAACATCTTTAATTTGATAGGATGCCAAAATGCGCATAGTCAATGCCCCTGAACGCACAGGAGGCATTATGTCCGCATCCCTTTTCGCCGGTTTTTTACTGGGCTTCAGCCTCATCCTAGCCATCGGGGCACAAAACGCCTTTGTGTTGCGTCAGGGATTGCGACGCGAACACGTTTTTCCCCTGTGTCTGACCTGCGCAGTGTCGGATGCCATCCTTATTGCCGCAGGTGTCGCGGGGTTTGGTGCGCTGGCCGAAGCGGCACCTTGGTTTGAAACCGTCATGCGATACGGAGGGGCGATCTTTCTGACGTGGTACGGGCTGCGCAGCCTGCAATCTGCGTGGCAGGGCGGGGCGGCGATGGACGTGACCAAAGGCCAACGCGCCAGCCTTCGGTCGGTACTGCTGACGGTGCTGGCTTTTACCTGGCTCAACCCGCATGTCTATCTGGATACGGTAGTGTTGATCGGATCGATCTCGGCCCAGTATGATGACCGTCTGGCCTTTGCGAGCGGTGCGATGCTGTCCAGCTTCGTGTTCTTCTTTTCCCTCGGTTATGGGGCCAGGGTGCTGTCCCCGGTCTTTGTAAGACCGCGTGCCTGGCAGATTCTGGATGTGGTCATCGGTATTGTCATGCTGGGGATCGCACTGAAACTTGTTGCCATGTGAAGGGTTGTACCTGCGCAGCTTTCAGTGTTCAGGTTTCGGCATGAAAACGTCTGCCACCTCATACCGGCCCCTTGCGGGCATGTTCTGGATGTTTGCCGCCGGGCTGTCCTTTGTGGTGATGACGGCCTTGGTCAAATCGCTGGGTACAACAATGAGTCCGATCCAGGCGGCATTCATACGCTATGCTCTGGGGTTGGTATTTCTGTTGCCGGCCCTGCGTTTGATCCTGTCGACCCATGTCACAAAGCGTCATCTGACCCTGTTCGGGCTGCGTGGGATCATTCACGCCTTTGCTGTGATGCTGTGGTTCTATGCAATGACCCAGATCCCCTTGGCCGAGGTCACTGCGATGAACTATATGACGCCGGTCTATGTCACTTTGGGTGCGGCGCTGTTCTTGGGTGAGCCGCTGGCCTTTCGCCGGATTGCGGCGATAATGGTGGCGTTGGTCGGAGTGGTGATCATCCTGCGCCCGGGGTTCAGAGAGGTTTCGACCGGTCACCTGGCCATGTTAGGAACTGCTCTGCTGCTTGGAGGGTCCTACCTGCTGGCCAAACTGCTGGTGCGCGATATTCCACCATCGGTGGTCGTGGCGCATTTGTCGATTTGGGTGACACTGGCGTTGATACCCTTTGCCATCGCCGTTTGGCAGCCGCCCAGCTTGCGTGACATCTGGGTTTTGTTTCTGGTCGCCTGCTTTGCCACCGCGGGGCACTATTTCATGACGCTGGCCTTGCAGGCGGCTCCGGTGGCGGTCACGCAGCCGGTGACCTTCCTGCAATTGATCTGGGCCACGCTGCTGGGTGCGTTGGTTTTTCACGAAAGTGTTGACATCTGGGTTGTTGCCGGGGGTACGTTAATCCTGTCTGCCGTCAGCTTCATCGCCTGGCGCGAAGCGGTTCTGAACCGCAGCAACCTGACCACGCCCAGTATAGCCCCAAAACTCTAGCAGGTTTCAGCGTGCGGAAATGGTTATTGATTGACGAGTCAATAAAAACACCGTAGCGTTTTCCTACCAGTCATAGGGAGGGGATAGCTATGCCGAAACTCGGAATGGAGCCGATCCGCCGAGACGCAATCGTCCGGGCGACGATTGCCGAGCTTGGGTCGAAGAAATCCCTAGATGTGACCGTCAGCCAAATCGCTAAGCGGGCCGGCATGTCCAGCGCCCTTGCGCATCACTATTTCGGTGGCAAAGACCAGATTTTTCTGGCGGCGATGCAACGCATCCTGTCCGATTTCGGCGCCGAGGCGCGCAGCGAGCTTAAGGCAGCCGCACCGCAGGAGCGGGCGCAGGCCATCATCCGGGCCTGTTTTGCGCCCTCGTGCTTTACGCCCGATGTCATTGCCGCATGGATGACGTTTTACGTTCTGGCCCAAACCAACGATGACGCGCTGCGCCTGTGGCAGATCTATCAGGCGCGTATCCGTTCCAATCTTATTGATGCCCTGCGCCCGTTGATGAGCGACCCGGTCGAAGCGGCCGAGAATATGATTGCTCTGATTGACGGGCTGTATATCCGCGCCGCGCTGAGCGCGCCGAAAAAGCCGCAACTGGCGGTTAATCACGCATTGCGTGTCCTCAACACTCTGCTCGAGGCTGAAAAATGACAAAACCGAACATTCTGATCCTGATGGTGGATCAGCTCAACGGGACACTCTTTCCAGATGGTCCCGCAGATTGGCTGCATGCACCCAATCTGAAGAAATTGGCGGAAAGGTCGACACGGTTCGCCAATGCTTATACGGCCTCGCCGCTATGCGCGCCGGGGCGGGCCAGCTTTATGTCGGGCCAGTTGCCGTCGCGGACCGGCGTCTACGACAACGCCGCTGAGTTCCGCAGCGACATCCCCACCTATGCGCACCATCTGCGCCGTGCGGGGTATTACACTTGCCTGTCCGGCAAGATGCATTTCGTCGGCCCCGATCAGTTGCACGGGTTCGAGGATCGCCTGACCACCGATATCTATCCGGCCGATTTCGGCTGGACGCCCGACTACCGCAAACCGGGTGAACGGATTGATTGGTGGTATCACAATATGGGCTCGGTGACGGGCGCAGGCGTGGCCGAGATTTCCAACCAGATGGAATACGACGACGAGGTCGCCTATAACGCCAAAACCAAGCTGTATGATCTGGCGCGCGGTAAGGATGACCGACCCTGGTGCGTAACCGTCAGCTTTACCCATCCACATGATCCCTATGTGGCGCGCCGCAAGTATTGGGACCTGTACGAGGATTGCGAACATCTGCTGCCCGAGGTCGCGGACCTTGGCTATGACAACCAAGACCCGCACTCCAAACGGATTTTTGACGCCAATGACTGGCGCAGCTTCGACATCACCGAAGAAGATATCCGCAAATCCCGCCGCGCCTATTTTGCCAATATTTCGTATCTGGACGACAAGATAGGCGAGATTCTTGAAGTGCTGGAAAGTACACGGCAAGAGGCGATCATCCTCTTTGTCTCGGATCACGGCGATATGCTGGGTGAGCGTGGATTGTGGTTCAAGATGACCTTCTTCGAGGGCTCGTCCCGTGTTCCGCTGATGATTTCGGCCCCTGACTTGCCTGCCGGCCGGATCGGCACGCCAGTTTCGACAATCGACGTGACGCCGACATTGGGTGCGTTGGCAGGTGTCGACATGGCCGAGATCGAACCTTGGACCGATGGGGAAGACCTCGTGCCGCTGGCCAAGGGCGTTGAGCGCACCGCGCCCGTAGCAATGGAATACGCGGCCGAGGCGTCTTATGCCCCGCTGGTTTCGCTGCGCTATGGCAAGTGGAAATATAACCGCTGTGCGCTGGACCCGGACCAGTTGTTCGATCTTGAAGCCGACCCGCACGAACAGGCCAATCTGGCCGAAGACCCATCGCATGCCGGAACGCTGGAAACGCTGCGCGCCAAGTCCGAGGCCCGTTGGGATCTGGATCAGTTCGACGCGGATATTCGCGCCAGCCAGGCCCGCCGCTGGGTGGTGTACGAGGCGCTGCGGCAGGGTGGGTATTACCCGTGGGATTACCAGCCGCTGCAAAAGGCGTCGGAACGCTACATGCGCAATCACATGGATCTGAATGTCGTCGAGGAAAACGCTCGTTTTCCGCGTGGCGAATAGACTTATCAACCTAATCGAAGATACCTCGCCGAAAATTCGCAACTTGGTTCGGCGGGGCATGGAGACCAAATAATGGAAGCAGATTTCGTCATCGTTGGCGCAGGATCCGCAGGATGCGCGATGGCTTATCGCCTGAGCGAGGCTGGGGCCTCGGTTCTGGTGATCGAACATGGCGGCACCGATGCCGGTCCGTTCATCCAGATGCCCGCGGCGCTGAGCTATCCGATGAATATGTCGCGCTATGACTGGGGCTATCATTCCGAGCCTGAGCCGCACCTGAATAACCGCCGTCTGGCCTGTCCGCGTGGCAAGGTGATCGGTGGGTCATCCTCGATCAACGGCATGGTCTATGTACGCGGTCATGCGCGTGACTTTGACACCTGGGCCGAGATGGGGGCTGATGGCTGGTCCTATTCGGATGTGCTGCCCTACTACAAGCGTATGGAGACCTGGCATGATGGTGGCCATGGTGGTGATCCTGAATGGCGCGGCACTGATGGGCCGCTGCATGTTTCGCGCGGTCCCCGTGAAAATCCGCTGTTTCAGGCCTTTGTAGATGCTGGTCAGCAAGCTGGCTATGAAGTCACTGGAGATTATAACGGCGAAAAACAGGAAGGCTTTGGCCCGATGGAGCAGACCGTCTGGAAAGGGCGGCGCTGGTCGGCTGCGAATGCTTACCTGAAGCCTTCGCTCAATCGTGAAAACTGCGATATCGTGCGCGGGCTGGCCGCGCGCGTGGTGATAGAGAACGGCCGTGCGACGGGTGTTGAGCTGGTGCGTGGTGGTAAAAAGGAAATTATCCGTGCGCGGCGCGAGGTGGTGTTGGCCGCATCCTCGATCAACTCGCCCAAGCTGCTGATGTTGTCGGGCATTGGTCCGGCGGCACATCTGGCCGAACATGGGATCGAAGTTGTCGCTGATCGCCCCGGTGTGGGGGCGAATTTGCAGGACCATCTGGAGCTTTATATCCAACAGGCTTCGCTGCAGCCGATCACGCTGTATAAGCACTGGAACCTGATCAGCAAGGGCTTGATCGGGGCGCAGTGGCTGTTTACCAAAACCGGCCTTGGCGCGTCGAACCAGTTCGAAAGCGCGGCCTTCATCCGGTCGAACCCCGGTGTCGAATACCCGGACATCCAGTATCACTTCCTGCCGATTGCTGTCCGGTATGACGGGCAGGCGGCGGCCGAGGGGCATGGCTTTCAGGCGCATGTAGGGCCGATGCGTTCGCCTTCGCGCGGGGCTGTCACGCTGCGTTCGAACAAGCCCGAGGACGCGCCGGTGATCCGGTTCAACTACATGAGCCACGAAACGGATTGGGAGGACTTCCGCAAATGTATCCGCCTGACCCGCGAGATTTTCGGGCAAGATGCGTTCAAACCCTATGCGGGCAAGGAAATCCAGCCGGGTGCCGACGTGCAGACAGACGAAGAGCTGAATGGCTTCATCGCCGAACATGCCGAAAGCGCCTATCACCCCTGCGGTACCTGTCGCATGGGTCGGGCCGATGACAAGAATGCGGTGGTCGATCCTGAGGGTCGTGTGATTGGTGTGGACGGCCTGCGCGTCGCCGACAGCTCGATCTTTCCGCAGATCACCAACGGCAACCTCAACGCGCCGTCGATCATGGTCGGTGAGAAAATGTCGGATCATCTGTTGGGTAAAGAAGCCCTGCCAAAAGCCAATGACCGTCCGTGGATTCATCCGGCATGGGCAACAGCGCAGCGGTGATTTGATCCGCGTCAAAGCAGGGTGTGGAAAAGACGTATAGACCTGAATCGCAACGACATATTTTGAGGAGCGAACAGGAATGTCCCACACCCCGCATGAACTGGCCGAAGAGTTTCCGGACAAGGTCGAGCTGATGAGCCAGCTCAAGCAAGCAGATGCACATTTTGCCCGGCTGGCGGATGAGTATCACGAGATCAACCGCATCGTGCATCGGGCCGAGACCAACATCGAACCCGTCGAAGATCTAACCGAGGGTGAAATGCGCAAGAAGCGCGCGGCGCTCAAGGATGAGATCTGGGCGATCTTGTCGAAAGCCTAAACCTTAAGGCGGGGGCGATGCCCCCCGTCGCCGCAGGCCGCGTCTCCCCCCGAAGTACTTTCAGGCCAGGTGAAGATCAGGTGACCTTATATGGCAGGGTTCCACGGGTGTGGGCGTCGATCGACAGGCGGCGTTCCAGTGGCGGGACCGAGCGTTGGTGGCAGGTTTGCCGTTCGCAGATACGGCACGAGATGCCGATGGGCTCATAGGCGCTGGCGTTATTGATGTCGAGATTGTCGGCATAGACCAGCGCTTCGGCGTGGCGGATTTCGCAACCAAGCGCGATGGCATAGCGACGTACCGGCGCGCCATAGGAACCGCCCGATTTCGAAACATCCCGAGCCAGAGAGATATAGCGTACGCCGTCGGGTGTTTCCGCCAGTTGCCGCAGGAAATGGCCGGGCGTTTCAAAGGCACGGTGGACATTCCATAGGGGGCAGGCACCGCCGAAACGTGCAAATTGCAGGCGAGTGGCCGAATGGCGTTTGGTAATCGTACCAGCCTGATCAACGCGGACAAAGAAGAACGGGATGCCTTTGGCACCGGGGCGTTGCAGTGTCGAAAGCCGGTGTGCCACTTGTTCGATTGACGCGCCGAACCGGTTGCTGAGCAGTTCCAGATCGTGGCGATAATCCTGCGCTGCAGTCAGAAAGGCGTCGTAAGGCATCAACGACGCCCCGGCGAAATAGTTGGCCAAACCGATCTTGGCGATGGCGCGGGCTTCCTCGCTTTGGAACTTGGCGAAGTCCAGGGTGGCTTCGAGCAGTTTGTCCTGGCTGATAAGCGCCAACTGCAGCAGCAGTTGAAACACTTGTGTTTGCGGCGCGATACGGGACGAGAGTTGCAGTGTCTTGCTGTCAGCGTCGTATTTCCGTGTTTCGGGGATATCGACAAATTGCACCCGAATGTCGCGCTCATTAAGACTGTTGATCGCTTCCGCCCTTATGCCATCGGCCTTACCAGCGCGGGTCGAAAAATGTTCGGCCGCGCGGTCGACCGCGTCGATGTAGTTGTCGCAATAATGGAAAAAGTCACGCACCTCTTCCCAGGGGCTGGCCTGAATCTGCGCGTCCTCGCGACCCAAAGCTTCGTCCAGCGAAGCGAGCCGTTCATGGGTTTGGCGATAGGTGCGGTGCAGTGCGATGAACGCGCGCGCCAGCGCAGGGGCGTTCGAGGCCGTCAGGCGCAGATCGGCCAGTGGTGGTATGGCGTCATCGAAAACCGGGTCGGCCAAAGCCTCGCGCATGTCCGAGACCAGACGCTCGCTGTCGCCGGTGCTCAGCTCGGTCACATCCATACCGAATTCCTGTGCCAGAGCCAGAACAACTGTGGTCGAGATCGGCCGGTTATTATTCTCCATCTGGTTTAAGTAGGGCAAAGAGACGCCCAATTTGGTGGCGAATTCCTTTTGCGTCAGGGTCAGGCGCGTGCGCATTTCGCGCAGTTTCGCACCGGCATATAGCTTTTGAGTGGCCATGGCGTTTCTTTGCAACTTTTCCGTTGTGGCAAGCTAACTTTGCAAACCATGCGGTGCAAGCTGTGTTACAAGCCCAGTTGCCTCTCGCGTCGGATGACGGACGCAATCGCGCAGATCGCCAGCGCCGATGTTGCCAGCATCAGCCAAAGCAGGGGCATGGCGCCGGTTTCATGGGTCAGCAGCGTCCCGGCCAGGGCGCTGAGGCCCGCACCACCGCCCAGCATGATCGCGCCACTGAGGCCCGAGGCGGTGGCGGCCAGATGCGGACGAACCGACAGGGCGCCCGAGGTCGCGTTGGGGATCGTCATGCCGTTGCCAAGGCCCACAAAGGTCATGAGGCCAAAGAAGCTGAGCGCGGTGCCAAAACCTGCCAGAAACAGGATGGCCGACAAGGCAACACCCATCGCGTTCAGCCAACATCCCCAGTATACCATCCGGTTCACGCCAAATCTGACCGAGTATCGACCACTGAGAAAATTGCCGACAAAATACCCGACAGCAGGAGCGCCGAAATAGATGCCGACCTGCGCGGCACTGAGGCCGAACAATTCCGTACCGATGAAGGGCGCGCCGCCCAGATAGGCAAAAAACGCGCCCGAAGACAGGGCAGAGGACAAGGAATAGCCCCAGAACCGAGGTGAGCGCAGCAGCTCTGGATATTCCCGGAATTGCTGTACCAGCGTTTTACCGCTTTTGGCGGAGGTTTCCCCAAAGTCGACAAAGGTCAAGGCCAGCGTCAAAGCGCCCAGGCCGAAAGGCAGCCAGAAATTGGCTTTCCAACCAAAGCTTTCCTCAAGCAGGCCGCCGATGGCAGGGCCGATCATCGGTACGATGGCCATGCCCATGGTCACATAGCCGATCATCGAGGCCGCCTGATCCTGATCATAAAGATCCCGGACGGCTGCTCGGCTCAGCACCATGCCGACCACCACGATGGCCTGGCACATTCGAAAGGCTAGAAAAACCTCGGCCGTCGGCGCATAGATACAGCCCAGCGTGGCGATCAGAAACAGAGCCAATCCCCATAGTAAAACCGGGCGACGCCCCGCTTTATCCGCAATCGGGCCGATCAGTACCTGCAGCACCGCATTGACCAGCAGGTACAGCGCGATGGAAAGTTGCATGACCTTGTAGTCGGTCTGAAAATGCAGCGCCATATTTGGGAGGCTGGGCAAGAACAGGTTCAGGCTGAGGGCAGACAGCCCCGACAGCAAAACCAGCGTGAAAATGGTGGGTGGCGATCGACGCGCCATAGGCGAACTAAACTGCATGGTTCACATGTATAGTGACCGTTTCAGGGAATGCTATCCAAGACCGTGTTTCAGTATAAAACTTAGCAATTTTACAGTTTTCCATAACTTTGTTGCCAAAGGTTTGCAAATTTGCCGAAATGTACTTTGGCAACGGCATCCGTGCGTATAGTGTCCGCCTAAATTTCACAGGGAATTAGCGCCATGAAAGACATCCTGACTGAGCTTGAAGACCGCCGCAACGACGCCCGTCTTGGGGGTGGGCAAAAGCGTATCGACGCGCAGCACGGCCGCGGTAAGTTGACAGCACGCGAGCGGATCGAACTGTTGTTGGATGAGGGCAGTTTCGAAGAGTTCGACATGTTCGTCAACCATCGTTGCACTGACTTTGGGATGGAAAATCAAAAGCCTGCGGGTGATGGTGTGGTCACCGGCTGGGGCACAGTCAATGGCCGCATGGTCTATGTGTTCAGCCAAGATTTCACCGTGTTTGGTGGTTCGCTGTCGGAAACCCATGCGCAGAAAATTTGCAAGATCATGGATATGGCGATCCAAAACGGCGCGCCTGTAATTGGAATCAACGACTCGGGGGGTGCGCGAATCCAAGAAGGCGTGGCATCGCTGGCCGGTTATGCCGAAGTGTTTCAGCGCAACATCATGGCCTCGGGCGTCGTTCCTCAGATCAGCGTGATCATGGGGCCATGTGCGGGCGGTGCGGTTTACAGCCCGGCGATGACCGACTTTATCTTTATGGTCAAAGACACGTCGTACATGTTTGTGACCGGCCCCGATGTGGTGAAAACCGTGACAAACGAGGTTGTCACGGCAGAGGAACTGGGTGGTGCGTCGACCCACACCAAGAAGTCCTCGGTCGCTGATGGCGCGTTTGAAAACGACGTCGAAGCACTGGCCGAGGTGCGCCGTCTGGTCGATTTCCTGCCGCTGAACAACCAAGAGAAACCGCCCGTTCGTCCGTTCTTTGACAGCCCCGAACGGGTTGAAACCTCGCTGGATACTTTGATCCCGGACAATCCCAACACGCCCTACGACATGAAAGAGCTGATCACCAAAGTGGCGGATGAGGGCGATTTCTACGAAATTCAGGAAGATTACGCCAAGAACATCATCACTGGTTTCATCCGGTTGGAAGGACAGACTGTGGGTGTCGTGGCGAACCAGCCGATGGTTCTGGCCGGATGTCTGGATATCGACAGCTCGCGCAAGGCAGCACGGTTCGTGCGGTTCTGCGACTGTTTCGAAATCCCGATCCTGACGCTGGTGGACGTGCCCGGATTCCTGCCGGGGACGTCGCAGGAATATGGTGGGGTGATCAAGCACGGCGCCAAACTGCTGTTTGCCTATGGTGAGGCGACGGTTCCAAAGGTCACCGTGATTACTCGCAAAGCCTATGGTGGCGCCTATGACGTTATGGCCTCCAAGCACCTGCGCGGCGATTTCAACTATGCTTGGCCCACAGCTGAAATCGCGGTGATGGGTGCCAAGGGCGCGACTGAGATCATCCACCGTGCCGATCTGGGCGATGCCGAGAAGATCGCGCAGCACACGCAGGACTACGAAGATCGCTTTGCCAACCCCTTTGTTGCGGCTGAGCGCGGTTTCATCGACGAGGTGATCATGCCGCAATCCACCCGCCGTCGAGTGTCGCGCGCGTTTGCAAGCTTGCGCAACAAGCAGCTGAAAAACCCGTGGAAAAAGCACGACAACATTCCGCTGTAACGGACTGCGCTGAATGACCTGCCCTTTGCAGAATGCTCCTTGGGCGGGTCGTGGCAAGGGTAACTGTCGTTACGTTTGACTTTGAGGCCAAAGCTGCTAGATGAGACGTCTTACCAGATACAAACACGCGCCGGCCGAAAGCCATGCGCACGCGATCCCGGAGAGAGGAGCCCACTTGTGGGTCTGGGATCGCGCTTTTGTACTGGCGTTTCTGGCATGGACTTCCCCAGCAATCGCTCAACCCGAAAACCTGTTGCCTGTCCCCTCTGGTCAGCCCGTGCATCTGAGTGATGTGCTGCTGGACAACAACCCGGGCGAGCTGTGGGTCAGGTTCCGTTTTATCGCGCCCAAGATCGGATCGGACGTTGGACGGATCGGGTATGATGTGGCCTCGGTGGACATGGAACATCTGTGCCAAACCCTTGCGGTGGCCTATGTCGCGAAATACGAGCTTGATCCGGCGCGGGTCGTAATCTCCTTGTCTGATCGACCCCTTGAATTCGGGCGATCTTCACCTGACGCAACTCAGTACTTTGAAGCCTACCGGTTGGAGCAATCCCAATGTATCTGGGAGGGGCTCTGACCATGAAACCCCGTTTTCACCACGTCCGAGCGTTCCTAGACACCAAAGCGACTTTGGAGGTGCGCGAAATGACCCCGTCTGCAATCAGGTACGAGTTTGTTTCCCCGAATACATCGAACAATGAGGTGCTGGCATGCTAAAGCACCGCGGATTCCCCGGACGTCTGGCCGGAACTGATTTTCAGTTCACCATTCGCCGCGCCAATCCCAAGGGCGTAACCCCGATTGCCCGGCGCGAGCGGTTCCGTGACCGCAAACCCGCCGATCGCCGTGCGGATGCGGCGTTTATGGAAGCGCTGTGGCAGAATTTCGGAGACCAGCCGTTCGAGCGTGGCAACCTGGACGCCGGTCGCCTAAGTTGGTTGTTCGAGCGTGAGGTGATCGCGGCCGAAGATCCGTTCGATCCGGCCAGCTATGATGCGCTGCTGGTGATTGATTTGGACGCGGCGCGCATGTCGTTCCCCGATATCTTCGACGGGATACGCTGATCCGTGCAACCCGCTGTCGCGCATATCCATTCGGGGGAAACTTCGGAAAAAACCCTGCCCAGGATCGGGCAGGGTGGATTTGTGTGCCTAGAAATTCAGCTGGGCCGCGAATTGAACTCGGTCCGAGTCAAATGTCCGGCCTGTAGACGCGTCGTTGCGTTCGCCAAAGAAATATTCGGCGCTGAACGTCAGGTCGTCGGTTGCCTTGTAGAAGGCATTGACGTGGATTGTCTCAAGCTCGGTAAAAGCCAGAGTTCCGGTCGAGGTGGGCAGGTCGTAATCTTCTTCGCCATAGGCAATGCCGACATTCCACTTTTCGCTAATTTGCTGCCGGAATTCGACGGTAAAGCCGTCAACGTCGTTGGCCTCTCCACTGACGATGGCGTCCCCGAAGCCGATCAGATAGGGGCCAAGCGCTTCGCCGTCGACGTAGTTGACCTGAAACAGACCACCTTCCCAGGGACGGATACCAGCCGACAGAGTAAAGCCGGTTTGATCAACTTCGACATCACCGGATTGTGCCCTGCCGTACAAGGCCGAGGCTCGGGCGATGTATTTCCCGTCATTGTATTCCGCCGACGCCGTCAGAACCGGATCGTCGGAATTCGAAGCGCCGACATTTTCTTCAACCGACAGGGCAAAGGTTGCGTTGCCGCCAATCTTATTCGTAAAGCGCACCTGAGGGACACGCGCGAAGGGGATACCAACGGGGCCGTTGAATTCCACAGAGGTCGGGTAGGTATCCAGCGGCTGGAAGTTGGTCCAGTACTGACCGATCAACCAGTGGTCACCGATTGTGATGTTGGCGTGTCTCAGACGCAATTCGGCCGGACCGTCCGTACCGCCGGAGAAAAGATCCAGTTCCAGTTGACCACCGATATCGCCCAACGCACTTGGCGTCGTCGTGCGCAATCCGACCCGAGATTGGCGAACCGTGGCGCCAAAGGTTCCATCCGTGGCAAATTGGGGCTCACCAATCCGCGACGTATCGGCCAAATCGCCAAGTTCAAAATCCGTATCGTAGAAAAAGTCGGCCTTGACGTAGCCATAGAGATCCAAGGTGGTGTTTCCGATCCTCAGGTCTCCGTCTCCGCCCCCAGAGCCGGTATTTGCGGTCTCCAGCGCCTCGACGCGGGCGCGCAGCGCATCCAGTTCAGCCTGGGTTCCGGCATCTTGAGCGAGCGCGAGCGTGCCCGTGACGCTAAGCGCAGAGGCAGCAAGCAAGAGTGCCTTTTTTCTATTTGTAATCATGCAGTTGATTCCTTGTGTGCGAGTGTGCCCACGCAAAGTTTCACGCAAACGTCAGTGGGGGAAATCACGAGAACGGCAAAGAAAGCGCCGTTTTCCTCAAGCAAAATTGTGCAAAGAGTCGATATTTTTCACAGCAAAGTGAACAGATCTGTTAACCATACGTTCGCAAAGACTTTTTCAAATGGGAACAGCGAACTGAGACGTGATGTTGCACATGCAGAAAACTGCCTCGGAAGCGCGAATTGTAACGGAAGTGTGACTGATTCAGAGGATGGCGTTTTCCAGTCGGGACGACCCGGTGTCGGCACGATTTTGCGCGGGAATTCGCCTTATGGGCGAATTCTGGCCGGAAATTTGGGTGGAAACAATACTTTGTTTGCGGCCTCATTTGTGCCGTGCAATGTGATCGGGCCGTGCGGCTCTACTTTGCCTGCGCCGCACAAGCACCTACTATTCCGTACCCCTTCCTTCCGCGGGCAGGTTTGTGAAACCCACAAAATCCTGCCCGCGTTTTTCTTTGCGCACAATGCAGGCTTAATGCGGCATAAATCTGCGCAAAACACCCATTTCCAGCGCTTGTTATTGAATAACAGCGCTTGGTTCCGGCATCTGCGCCCCAATGCATCAAGAAATCTAAAGGGGCAGAACACATGCGAATCTCAAAATTCTTCCTGGCCGTTGCGACCTGCGCGGGCCTTGCTGCCTGCGGCGACTCATTCGGTGAACAGGCGTTGCTTGGCGGCGGCGCAGGGGCACTGGGTTCGGCGGTCATCGGAGCGGATCCGTTTGTCGGCGCAGCAGTCGGGGCTGCGGGCAACGTGCTGTACTGCAAAACACAGAAGAACTGTTACTAACCAAGAATTCGGGGCGCCCGCCGCTCCGGTTGCCATTGCGCATCACGCCGTCGCAGGGTTTACGCCCTGCGGCGGCGTTTTGCGTTTCCAGAACATCAAGACAAAGGACGTTCCATGTTCAACAAGATCCTGATCGCCAACCGGGGTGAGATCGCCTGCCGGGTCATCAAGACTGCACGCAAGATGGGTATCGGCACAGTTGCCATATACTCGGACGCGGACAGACAAGCGTTGCATGTATCGATGGCGGATGAGGCCGTACACATCGGCCCGCCGCCCGCGAACCAGTCCTATATTGTGATCGACAAGGTGATGGATGCCATCCGCCAGAGCGGGGCGCAGGCGGTGCATCCGGGTTACGGTTTTCTGTCTGAAAACGCCAAATTCGCCGAGGCATTGGATGCCGAAGGCGTGGCTTTTGTGGGTCCCCCGGTTGGTGCGATTGAAAGCATGGGTGACAAGATCACCTCGAAGAAAATCGCGCAGGATGCGGGTGTTTCGACTGTTCCCGGTTATATGGGCCTGATCGAAGACGCCGATGAGGCGGTGAAGATTTCGAACGAAATCGGTTATCCGGTCATGATCAAGGCCAGCGCCGGTGGCGGTGGTAAAGGCATGCGGATCGCGTGGAGCGACGAAGAAGCGCGCGAAGGGTTCCAGTCCTCCAAGAACGAGGCCGCGAATTCGTTTGGCGATGACCGGATTTTCATCGAGAAATTCGTGACCCAGCCGCGCCATATCGAAATTCAGGTGCTGTGCGATAGCCACGGCAACGGGATTTATCTGGGCGAGCGTGAATGTTCGATCCAGCGCCGGAACCAGAAAGTCGTGGAAGAAGCCCCGTCGCCCTTCCTTGACCCCGAAACCCGCAAGGCGATGGGCGAACAAGCTGTCGCTCTGGCCAAGGCTGTGAACTACGCCAGCGCGGGTACGGTGGAATTCATCGTGGATGGCGACAAGAACTTCTACTTCCTTGAAATGAACACACGCCTGCAGGTGGAACACCCAGTGACCGAGTTGATCACCGGCGTCGACCTGGTCGAACAGATGATCCGCGTTGCTGCGGGTGAGCCTCTGTCCATCACGCAGGACGACGTGACCCTGACCGGCTGGGCCATCGAAAACCGTCTGTATGCTGAAGACCCGTATCGCAACTTCCTGCCGTCGATTGGCCGTTTGACCCGCTATCGCCCGCCGCAGGAAACCGCTGCTGGTCCGATGTTGGTCAACGGCAAGTGGCAGGGTGACGCGCCCAATGGTGAGGCCGCCGTGCGTAACGATACCGGCGTCTATGAGGGCGGCGAGATCAGCATGTATTACGACCCCATGATCGCCAAGCTGTGTACCTGGGCCCCGACCCGTGAAGCCGCGATTGAGGCGATGCGTGTAGCGCTGGATAGTTTCGAGGTCGAAGGCATCGGTCACAACCTGCCGTTCCTGTCCGCTGTGATGGATCACCCGAAATTCGTCAGCGGCGATATGACAACGGCCTTCATCGCCGAAGAATATCCCGACGGGTTTGAAGGTGTAACCTTGCCCGAGACCGACTTGCGTCGCATCGCGGCCTCATGCGCGGCGATGCATCGTGTTGCTGAGATTCGCCGCACCCGTGTTTCGGGCCGCATGGATAATCACGAGCGTAAGGTCGGAACCGATTGGACCGTCACCCTGCAAGGTCAGGATTTCGAACTTGCCATCGAGGCGGATCATGACGGGTCAACGGTTACGTTCACTGACGGTGCGGTGATGCGTGTTGCATCAGATTGGACACCGGGCGATCAGCTTGCGTTGCTAGATGTAGACGGCGCTCCGCTTGTTCTGAAGGTCGGCAAAATCTCTGGCGGCTTCCGTATTCGCAATCGAGGTGCTGACCTGAAAGTTCATGTCCGTACACCGCGTCAGGCGGAACTGGCCAAGCTGATGCCTGAGAAGTTGCCACCTGATACCTCAAAAATGCTGCTGTGCCCGATGCCCGGACTGATCGTGAAGATCGACGTCGAAATCGGTCAAGAAGTTCAGGAAGGTCAGGCGCTTTGTACGGTCGAGGCGATGAAGATGGAAAATATCCTGCGCGCCGAGAAGAAAGGCGTGGTCGCCAAGATCAACGCAGGCCCGGGCGACAGTCTAGCCGTGGACGACGTGATCATCGAGTTCGAGTGATCATGTCCGCGCTATCGTCATATATCCAAATGGTCCCGGCGTTTTGCGCCGGGTGCTTTGGGCGTGGCGAATGCGTTCAGCCGCCCTGGCGCCGCTCGCGAATCTCGCGTTCGCGCAGGGGGGTTTTGTCGATGGACCGGCCGATTTCACGCACGCTCCATGGGGACGGTTTGCGCAGTTTGACCACGCCGTCCTTGTCGACGAATACCATTTGGAACCCGCGAGGCCGCAACTGCGACCGGATCGGAGACCGCGCCGAAGGGTCGGTGTCGGTCAGCACGACCACATCACGGTCGCGCATCGCTGCCTCGCCTTCGATCAGCATATCGATCTGTTGCTGGAACCGCGGGTCGGCTGGTGTGTCGGCAAAAACGACGATGGGCCGTTTGACCCAAAGAAACTCACTGAGATCGCTGTCACCAGTAGGGCGAACAAATTCGTCTTCCACCGGTGCGGACCCGTCGGCAGCCAAGGCGGCCAACGGGAATAGTGCCGAGAAAACAAGGGCAAG
This sequence comes from Ruegeria atlantica, assembly GCF_013032005.1. Classification (GTDB taxonomy): domain Bacteria; phylum Pseudomonadota; class Alphaproteobacteria; order Rhodobacterales; family Rhodobacteraceae; genus Ruegeria; species Ruegeria atlantica_A. The sequence continues at coordinate 101,942 of NZ_WQBE01000004.1, read as the reverse complement.
CGTTCGTATCATGGGGCCTCCTGTTGAATTGAATATAGCCCCTGCGTCGGTGAATGCGACCGGCGAATTGCATCAAAGGTTCAAAATTTTGCGTAAAGCGCTGTCTGAACCAACCCGTCCGAACACCACAACGCGCAGGCCAGGCCCCAGCGCGACCCGAATTAAAAAAAGGATATCGCTATGACCGATACGAAAGACTGGCACGCGCTAGCCGAAAAAGAGCTGCGCGGGCGTCCGTTGGAGGATCTGACGAAAGAGACGTTGGAAGGCATCGACGTCAAACCGCTCTATACTCAGGAGGACACTGCCAATCTTCCGCATATGGGATCGTTGCCCGGTTTCGGTCCGTTTACGCGCGGGGTGAAGGCGACGATGTATGCGGGGCGGCCGTGGACAATTCGCCAGTACGCCGGGTTCTCGACGGCCGAGGAATCGAACGCTTTTTACCGCCGCAATCTGGCTGCGGGCCAACAAGGCGTCTCGGTTGCTTTCGATCTGGCGACGCACCGGGGCTATGACAGTGACCACCCGCGCGTGGTTGGTGATGTCGGCAAGGCTGGTGTGGCCATCGACAGCGTTGAAGATATGAAAATCCTGTTCGATGGCATCCCGTTGGACAAGGTCTCGGTTTCGATGACGATGAACGGTGCGGTGATCCCCATCCTTGCCAGCTTTATCGTGGCGGGCGAAGAGCAGGGGCACGACAAATCCGTCCTGTCGGGCACCATTCAGAACGACATTCTGAAAGAGTTCATGGTGCGCAACACATATATTTATCCGCCCGATCCTTCGATGAAGATCATCTCGGATATTATTGAATTCACGTCGAATGAGATGCCCAAATTCAATTCGATCTCGATCTCCGGCTATCACATGCAGGAAGCCGGAGCGAACTTGGTGCAGGAGCTGGCCTATACTTTGGCGGACGGGCGTGAATACGTACGCGCCGCAACGCAGGCCGGGATGGATGTGGACAAATTTGCTGGACGCCTGTCGTTTTTCTTTGCCATAGGCATGAACTTCTTCATGGAGATTGCCAAACTGCGTGCCGCACGCACCTTGTGGCACCGGGTTATGACCGAGTTCGGAGCAAAATCCGAGCGGTCGAAGATGCTGCGCACCCACTGCCAGACTTCTGGTGTGTCGCTTCAAGAGCAGGACCCATACAACAACGTGATCCGCACCGCCTATGAGGCGATGAGTGCGGTTCTGGGCGGTACCCAATCGCTGCATACCAACGCGCTGGACGAGGCGATTGCGCTGCCCACCGATTTCTCGGCACGTATCGCGCGGAATACTCAGTTGGTACTGCAGGAAGAAACCGGCGTGACCGATGTGGTCGATCCGCTTGCCGGGTCCTACTACATCGAAAGCCTGACCAATGAACTGGTCGAAAAGGCCTGGGCATTGATGGAAGAAGTCGAGGAAATGGGCGGTATGACCAAGGCCGTAGCCTCGGGTATGCCGAAACTGCGGATCGAAGAAAGCGCCGCCCGTCGTCAGGCGATGATCGACCGGGGTGACGAGGTTATCGTCGGGGTCAACAAATACCGCAAGGAACAGGAAGATCCGATCGACATCCTGGACGTCGACAATGTCGCCGTGCGTGAGGCTCAGGTGGCACGTCTGGAACGCATTCGCGCCACCCGCGACGAAGCTGCGTGCCAACAAGCGCTGGACGCACTGACCAAGACCGCCCGCGAGGGTGGCAACCTGCTGGCTGCTGCGGTCGAGGCCGCCCGCGCCCGCGCATCCGTAGGAGAGATCAGCATGGCAATGGAGAAAGAATTCGGCCGCCACCGCGCCGAGGTGAAGACTTTGGCCGGTGTCTATGGCGCGGCTTACGAAGGTGATGAGGGCTTTGCTGCGATCCAGAAATCCATTGAGGAGTTCGCCGAAGCCGAAGGCCGTCGCCCCCGTTTGCTGGTGGTCAAGATGGGGCAGGACGGGCATGACAGGGGTGCCAAAGTCATCGCCACAGCCTTTGCCGATATTGGGTTTGACGTGGACGTTGGCCCGTTGTTCCAAACACCTGCCGAAGCTGCGCAAGACGCAGTTGATAACGATGTGCATGTGGTTGGCATTTCCTCGCAGGCCGCGGGGCACAAGACACTGGCGCCGCAACTGGTTGAGGAACTCAAGAAAGCCGGGGCAGAGGACATCATTGTAATCTGTGGCGGCGTGATCCCGCAGCAGGATTATCAGTTCCTTTATGACCATGGCGTGAAGGCGATCTTTGGTCCGGGAACCAATATCCCCGAGGCCGCGCAGGATATCCTGCGTCTGATCCGAGAAGCAAAAGGCTGAGGCCCGCCAAGATTTTTCGCCGAAAAATCTTGTGATTCACCGCCGTTGGCGAAAACATGCGACCAGATCCATCAGGATCTGGTCGTTTTTTGTTGGAGGCAGCGCACGTGTTACTGGATCATTTGGCCGTTGCGGGCGAGACATTGGAAGAAGCCTCGGCCCATATCGAACAGGCATTGGGAGTGCCACTGCAGGCGGGTGGTAAACATGATGCTTTCGGCACGCACAACCGGTTACTGGGTTTGCGGGATGAGCTTTATCTCGAGGCCATCGCGATTGATCCGCAGGCACCAAAACTAAAGCGCACACGGTGGTTCGATCTGGATCGATTTTCTGGCCAGCCGCGCTTAACAAACTGGATATGCCGGGTCTCAGATATCCAGGCCGCACTGTCCATATTCCCAGATGGCGTAGGCCAACCAATTGACCTGACCCGAGGCGCGCTGAGGTGGCAAATGGCGGTCCCGCCCAACGGGCGGCTGCCATTCGACAATCTGTTTCCTGCGCTCATTCAATGGCACGGCGATCTACACCCGGCGCGTATGTTGCAAGGCAGTGGATGCCGCCTGAGACGTTTGGTGGTTTTTCATCCTGACGCTGTGGATCTGGCGCGGTTGCTGGGTAATCTGGAAACCGTGGTGTTCGATGCCGGTCCGGCCGCCTTGCGGGCCGAGTTCGAAACCCCGCATGGCCCCCGCGTGCTGGAATGAAAATACGGCGCGCAAAGGTCGCGGACGCCGCCTCAATCGCGGAAATCACCAACACGATCATCCGCGATACGCTTGTGACCTTCACCACGGATGAGCGCAGCGTCGAAAGCATCGCCAAGGATATCGTTTCTCGTGGGGACGGCTATTGGGTTGCGGGAAAAGGCAAGCAAGTTGTGGGTTTTGCCACCTACGGCCCATACCGCTCCGGGCCAGGTTACACGCAGTGCCGCGAGCTCACGATCCAATTGGCCCCTGATGCGCGGGGGCAAGGGGTTGGGAGGGCATTGATGGCGGCGCTTGAGACCGCCGCCCGGGTGGAAGGTGTGCATGTGCTGGTGTCCGGGATATCCTCGGCGAATCCTGGGGCGGTCGCATTCCACGCGGCGCTGGGGTTTAAGCAAGTGGGGCACATGCCAGAGGTTGGATTCAAATGGGGCAAACGGTTGGATCTTGTGCTGATGCAGAAAATTATTTCCTCTGACCCACCTGTCGTACCTGACAGTCGCGATTTCGGACGCTAGGGTGCGCCCATGTCGATCTGGACCCGCATATCCGATGCGCTAAGTGCGCTTGCCCAGGGTGAAAGCCTTACGGACGTATTTGAAAAACTGCGCACGCCGCCGGAACGCTCGGTTGCGTTTGCAATTGCCGTGATCGCGCTGGGTGCGAAGATGGCAAAGGCTGACGGGCAGGTGACGCGGGATGAGGTCACCGCCTTTCGCGATGTCTTCCAGATTGCCCGCGATGATGAGGCCGGTGCCGCACGTGTTTTCGACATGGCCCGGACGGACGTTGCCGGTTATCAGGACTATGCCCGCAAGATTGCCCGCATGTTTGCCGATGACAGCACCACGCTGTGCGACCTGATGGAGGGGCTGTTTCACATCGCCATGGCCGACGGGTTCTATCACCCAAACGAGAACGAATTTCTGGAACAGGTCAGCCGCATTTTCGGTCAGACCGACGCGCAGTTCATGGCCTTGCGCGCGCGGTTTGTGCCTGACGCACCCAATGACCCTTATACCGTGTTGGGAGTGCCGCACGACATGCCGCTGCCTGAAATCCGCAAGATCTGGCGGCAACTTGTTCGTGATACCCATCCCGACGCGATGATGGCCCGCGGCGTGCCCGAGGAAGCCATCCGTCTGGCCGAGAAAAAGATGATCGACATCAATCGCGCCTGGGACGAGATCAACGGCGCACAGGCGTAGGCGAATGCGGTTGGCGACCTACAATATAGAATGGTTCGCCAACCTGTTTGACCGCAATGATAATTTGGTCGTCAATGATCGCTGGTCCGGTCGTCACAACGTCACCAAAGCGCAGCAGGTCGAGGCCATCGCCAAGGTTCTGACGGCAATTGACGCGGATGCAGTTTTGATTGTCGAAGCCCCCAATTCTGGGAAATCGCAGGACACCATCCGTGCTTTGCAGAATTTTGCCGAGGCGTTTGATCTGCGCACCTCACACGCGGTGATGGGGTTTCCCAACGATACCCATCAAGAGCTGGCGCTGCTTTACGATCCGAATGTGCTGCAAGCGCGGCACGACCCGGTTGCGGGCAACGATGCGGCCCCCAGGTTCGACGACGTGTTCCATATCGACCTCGATATCGATGCGACCGAGGATCTTGTGCGTTTTTCCAAACCCCCGATGGAACTGGCGGTGCAGATCCGATCCGGCGCGCAGCTTCGCCTGATCGGGGCGCATCTGAAATCCAAGGCCCCGCACGGGGCGGGATCGCGGGATGAGGCGATCCGCATCTCGATCGCGAATCGCCGCAAGCAACTGGCGCAGGCCGTGTGGTTGTCTCGGCGTGTCAAAGCGCATGTCGAGGCCGAGGAACAGGTCATCCTGCTGGGCGATTTGAACGATGGGCCGGGGCTGGATGAGTTTGAACACCTGTTTGGCCGATCCTCGGTCGAAATACTGCTGCAGACCGGATTGTTTGACCCGCATGCTGCGGGGACGGACGCAGAGCCGTCAACCGCCCGGTTTGCCCGCGAGGGTGGGCGGTATCTTGAGGCGCTGCTGGACTACATCATGGTCAGTGAAAACCTGCGCGCCAAACGTCCGGCGTGGCGTATCTGGCACCCTTTCAAAGACGCAGGCCTTCGTGCGTCAGAGGACTTGCATCAGGCCTTGTTGACCGCGTCCGACCACTTCCCCGTTACTCTGGATATCGCGTTGTGACCTTTTATCGACGGAAGGCTCTGCTTATATTCTTTGACATGAAACATCTCATTGCGATCTGCGCGTTATCGGTCGCGCTGGCCTTGCCCGCACATGCCGAGGAAGATACCGGCAAATCCTTGATGGAGCAGGGGGCCGAGCTGTTCTTTGAAGGTTTGCGCAAGGAAATGGAACCCGCGCTGGAAGACTTGCAGGGGCTGGTCAGCCAATTTGGCCCAGCAATGCAGTCATTCTTTGAAGAGATGGGCCCAGCCCTGGCCGAACTGGCGGGTGAGATCGAGGACTGGAGCGCCTATGAAGCACCTGAGATATTGCCCAATGGGGATATCATCATCCGCAAAAAGCCTGAGGATCAACCAGAAGAGCCCGAGCAAATCGAAGAAGAAGCCGACGGAGCGACGGAAATCTAACCTCGGATAGTGACGTGAACCTCTGACTTTAGGGCATTCGCCAAGGAATTCAGGCGCGCTTCGGCCACCTCACTGAACAATGGCTCTGCGGCTTTGGGCAGCCGCAGTTCAAGCTGACGCTTTTTGGGATAGAATCGCAGCGTGCCCATTTTGACATCGTGGTGCATCCACAGCATGGCGCCAAAGCGCATGGCCTTGCCCAGAATTTCAGCCTGTTTCTGATCTTTCTCGTCCAGCAGTTTATAAAGTGGCTCGAACCGGTTGCCCTCGCGCTTGTTGCGATATCGGTGTTGCAGCGCAAGGCCGATAAAAACCCGTTCTGAATGTTTCAGCCCGCCAAGATTGGCGCGGGTGACATTGTCGAAACAGATCTCGGCCCGGTAATCAGGATGAGCGCGCCAGCTGACGTCATGCAGCAGGCAGGCTGCCTTGATCAGGCGCACGCGTGCCTCCGGAGCGGATTTGAACAACGGCATGACGAAATCAAAAAGGTGTTTGCCAAATCCGGGCAGACGGGCATCTTTGGCTTCGGAGAAGTAGCTGGCTTCGATCAGCGGGTCACGGTCGCGCAGGATTTGCGGCATTTGCTCGTACAGCAGCCCCTCGCGGATGCCATAGCTTGAGATCGCGATGTCCTTGGGTTTGAAGGTGCGGATCAGCCGCGCCAGAACGTCCATCGCATAGGGGATTAGCGCCATGCGGGAACTAGACACGCCCGCCTGACTGCGCAGCTGATCCGGATCACCTTTTTCGATGAACTTTATGGTCTCACGGACCTGCTTTGTGGTCATGCGGTATTCATGCAGCACGTTCAGTGGATAACCCCGGCGCAGCATGTCCAGACGTGCAAAGGCGCGCCAGCTGCCGCCCACCAGAAACAGGCGATCCCGCTGCGGTCCCAGCTGATCCCGCAGTTCTTCCATGGTGGCCTTGATATGGGCCTTGCGCGCGCGCCGCCCGCCCTTGATATCGCGTAGTTTCAATGGCCCCAGGGCCGAGGTCAGACGGCGCCCGACTTGACCGTCGCCAATCTCGGCCAGTTCCATGGATGAACCGCCAATGTCGCAGATCAGGCCATAAGCCCCGGGCCAGCCCAGCAACACACCCTGCGCGGACAAGCGCGCCTCTTCGCCGCCGTCTATGACCTGAACGGTCAAACCGGTTTCCGAATGAACCTGATTGCAAAAATCCGGTCCATCCTTGGCTTCGCGCACTGCAGCGGTTGCCACGACATGCAGGCCCGGTAGGTCCAGATCATTGGCCAATTGCTGAAACCGGCGCAAAGCGGACAGCGCACGCTTGCGCCCGCGCGGGTTAAGGCACCCGGATTCCGACAGGCCCGCACCCAGCTCGCACATTATCTTTTCATTGTAGAAATAAGCCGGGGATCGCGCGGCCCCGTCAAAGATTACCATCCGGACCGAGTTCGATCCAACATCGACCACGCCCACCCGCGACAGGGCGCGGGCCTCGGGGTTGTCGAACAAGGGCTTGCCGAACGATCCCCAGTCCGGGATTTTGGCTTCTGCGATCTGATCCATGTCTTTTCCAGATATTCGGGTGGCAGAATGCGAAATCGCAGTGTGCGGGTCAATTGTCGGATGCGACATCTGTCATGTCCGCGTTTAGCACCCGGATCGCAAGAGCGCGGGTGATTTCCCGCTTTTCCGACAAGGCCAGATGATCCAACCGGGCTACGACCTCGGCTGCGGTCTTGAACCGCCGATCCATGTGCTTGACGAGATAGGCAATCACGTCTGGTCCGGGATTCAGTTGGCGGTCGACAAACAGCTTGGCCAGAACGGCCCCCAAAAGGGCATCGTCCGGTGGGTCCAGCGCCACGTGATGCGCCCCTTCGATCCGGCTTTGCAGATCGGGCAGTGGCAGTTCCCACAGCTTTGGCGCCAACCGCCCGGTCATCAACAACGCATGGCCTTCTGCCAGCACCAGATTGTGCAGGTGAAACAGGGTTTTCTGCTGATCGAGGTCGCCTGCGACCATCGGAATATCTTCGACCGCTATCGGAGTGCTGGCCAAGGCGGGCACGTCTTCGTACCGCACATCGCGGGCCTGAATGATCCGCCCGCCGGTTTCGGCAGCCCAGACATGGGCCAGATGCGTTTTGCCAGACCCGGCAGGGCCGCTGAGGACCAGCTTGTTGCCGGGCCACGACGTCGCCGAGATCATCGCAACAGCCAGCGCATTGGCGGGCGAGACAAAAAAATCTTCGCGGCCCAGTGCGGTTTTGGCCGGTAGATCAAAGCTGAGTTGTTGGGCCATTTATTCGTCTTCCTGCTTCAACCCGTCGAGGCCGGTATACAGGCGGCTGTCCAGATAGATTGAGGTCAGGAACCGGGCGACCACGCCCAGCGCTGCGGCAACCGGAACAGCAACCAGCATACCCACAAAGCCGAACAGCGCGCCAAAGACGGACAGGGCCAGCAACAGCCAGACAGGGTGCAACCCGACCGAGCTGCCAACCAGCTTGGGCGTCAGGAAATTGCCCTCGGTCACCTGTCCCAGCGCGAAGATGCCTGCCACCAGGCCGATATGAAGCCAATCGCCCCAGAACTGAAACAGCGCAAGGCCGATAGCCAACGTGCCGCCAATCAGCGCACCCAGATAGGGGATGAAGGTCACGAGCCCTGCGATGAAGCCCACGATCAGGCCGAATTGCAGACCAACGATCATCAGCGCAACCGCGTAATAAGTGCCCAGGATTAGACAGACGGTTCCCATGCCGCGGACGAATGAGGCAAGAACATCGTCAATCTCACCCGCCAGCCGCTTGATCGTCGGGGCATGGTCACGGGGCAGCAGCTCTCCGATGCGGGCCATCATGCGATCCCAGTCCATCAGCAGATAAACGGCCACAACCGGGGCAATCACCAGCAGAACCACCACGTTTATGGCTGAGCCAAGCGATGAAACGACCGATTGCAGCACATCGCCGGTCTTGGATTGCAACGTCTCACCGATTGAGACCAGCGCCTGATGCGAACTGGATTCGCGATCCAGCAGGGATGGGAATTGTTTTTCGATGAAGCCGCGCAGCTCTTTGAACAGGCTGGGCAGCACTTCGACAAGGTCAATCAACTGAGTGATCAGTGCTGGTACAACCATCAGTATCATCAGCACAAATCCTAGAACGCCGACAATGGTGATGATCCCAGTTGCGGCCATTCGCGACAGCCCCAAGTTTTCCAGCCGGTCTGCAATTGGATCAAGGAAGTAAGCGATTGCTCCGCCAATCACAAAGGGCAAAAGAACGTCGCCAAGTGCCCACAATAGAAGCACAAAAACTACAGCGGCTATGCCCCAGTACCTGAGCTGATCCTTCACCGGCAAAGCCATGGCTGTCCCCTTGTTTTCGGCTCTTGCCAGTGTTCTTGGCGCATGCAGCCCCATGATGCAAGCGCTTCATCGCCCGTACATTTCCCGGGCGCTAATCGCTAAGCGTTCCCAGTTCAGGCGTGGCGTCATGGGCGGCCTCGTCCGGCCAGTTGGTGCGCCAGATTTCCGCAGACCAATGGCCGCAATGTACCGCGGGCCGATCAAAGCCGGGCAGGGGGTCGACCAGAGGTGTAACCACCACGTCATGGCGGGGCACGGCAAAATAAGGAAACGAGTAACGTTCCTGTCCCGAGCGATTCACCACCCGATGCGGCGTAGATTTCAGCCTCCCGCCGGACCATAGTTCCAGCATGTCTCCGATATTGACGACAAATCCTCCCGGCGGGCAATCAGGGCTGATCCAACTATCGTCCATGGTTTGCACCTCGAGTCCGCCGACGGGATCAGGGGCGATGATAGTCAGGGCATCGGTGTCCTTGTGGGGATGAATGCCATAGCCGCCCTCATCGGGGGCTTGAGGCGGATAGTGCAGCAGAGTCATGTTGGTCATGGGATCGCGGAAAGCGTCCCGCAATTGGCGCGCGGGCAGGCCCAGTCCTGTTTCCAATGCACCCAGCAAGGCATCTGCAACGCGGTCGAGTTGGGACCAGTAGTCAAGGATCATTCCGCGAGCGTCTGGCACCTGCGACGGCCAGACATTCGGGCCGTACAAGGCACAATCGTTGCGGATCGGCGCATCGCTGGCGACCTCATAGTGCAACTTGTAGCCTTCGTATTTGTCCGCCTTGCCAGACCCGTCATTTGGGGTGAAGAACCCCAGCGGGATGAACCCGCGATAATTGTCGCGGGTGATGGCCTGATCCCACTTGGCACCTTCTTCAACGTCAAAGATGGCCTGCACACAGGCGCGCATGTTTTGAACCGTGTCAGTGGGTATGTCGGTTCCGGTGATCGACAAAAAACCGATATCAGTGCAGGCGCTGATGACCTGCTGAACGGTCTGCTCATAATCCGCATGGGACGCATTAAACAGCGGGGCGATGTCTATAGTGGGAATGCGACCCATCAGTGAACCCTGACGCCTTGGCGGTCAAGTTCAGCATGAACCGGGGCTAGGTTCAGCCCATGCAAGTCCTGATTGCTTTTCAGAGACAGGGCGGCTGCAATCCCGGCACCCTGACCCATGACCGCACAGCAGGACATATTGCGGGTGGCGGCATGGGCCACCTTGTCCGCCCCGTGCGACCGGCCTGCAACCAGCAGACCCTTAACGCCTTTCGGCAGCATTGAACGGTAGGGCACATGCATATACCGGCCCGTGGTCGGCAGGATCAGGATGCCATAGCCGTCGATGAATTCGGGATAGATGCCGATCGTATCCTCGAACCGACCCTGATGCCGGGCGTCGTCCTCGGTCATATTGTAGATCGCATCGATCTTGCGGGTGTCGCGAATGCCGATGGTCATGCCGAAATTCCGCAGACGCGCGTTTTCGCAGCCGGGCATGAAACGGCGCAGCGCCTCGATGGCCAGCATCGATTGACGACGGCCCTCGATCTCGCCACGGGTCAGGCTGTCGGGATCAGTGCCGTCTATCCCGTCCATATGGATCAGGTTCATATAAGTCAGCTCACCCGTATCGTGGACCGCGCCCCAAGTGCCGGCGATGGTGTTCAGATGCGGTGGGATCAGACCCTGTTCGATGGCTTGCTGGAACGGTTTCTTGACGAAGGGTGAGAACATGTCGTCCTCTTTACCACTGGTTTCAATGTTCCACTCGCCACCGCCGCCCCAGTCCTTATAGGTCTGCGGGTCGGCCTTGACGCCCTCCATGAAGGCGCGCTTGTCGACGCCTGCCAGATGGAACATGACCGAAGCGGCCATCATATCCTCGCGCGCGGTCTTGTAGGTGGGCGCGCCTGCGCGATGGGCTACATCCGCGTCCCCGGTGGCGTCGATCACTACCTTGGCCAAAATCGCCTCACGTCCGGCTTTGGATTCGGTGATGACGCCGGTGATCCGGTCACCATCCATGATTGGGGCAACGAATTGACGGTGCAACATCGGATGCACCCCGGCCTCTTCGACCAGCTTGTCAGCAACCAGTTTGAACCCTTCGCTGTCCAACTCATAGCTGAGCGACTGGCTCTCTGGCACCGCTGCCCCCATGTCCCGGGCGCGGGTTTCAAATTCCAGACCAATGCCGCCTGCTTCGACGGTTTGCTCATGGCGGTACCAGGCAAATCCTTCGACTCCCACGGCGGTGATATTGCCACCCATGCAGCCAAAGCGGTCGACCAGAGACACTTCGGCCCCTGCGCGCGCTGCCGCCAAGGCAGCGGCCAGCCCCGCGGGGCCGGAGCCCACGACTAGAACGTCGGTTTTGTGAACGACGGGAATTTGACGGGCGGGTTCCTGAATGGTTTGCATCGGCGCCTCATGGGTTTGCATTTTAGCCACCATTGAAAACCTTGGCTGGCGGGTCAATCAAAATTCCGACCGTCCCGAGGTCGCAAAATAACCAATGGCCGATTGCCCCCGGCGGGGCTTTGGAATAAGGACCTTTGAAGTCGAATTCTCACCCGTGAAGGTCATACAATGCGCCTCAGCCGTTACTTTCTGCCCGTTCTCAAGGAAAACCCGTCCGAGGCCCAGATCGTCAGCCACCGGCTGATGCTGCGCGCCGGGATGATCAAGCAAGCATCGGCCGGGATTTATTCCTGGCTGCCGCTGGGTTTCAAAGTTCTGCGTAAGTTGGAAAACATCATCCATGAAGAGCAGGCGCGCGCAGGCCATATCGCGATCCAGATGCCGATTATCCAATCGGCAGACCTGTGGCGTGAATCCGGGCGCTATGATGACTACGGTCAGGAAATGCTGCGTATGAAGGACCGGCATGACCGGGATATGCTGTTCACGCCCACGGCCGAAGAGCTGGTCACCGATATCTTCCGCGGCCACGTCAGCAGCTACAAGGACCTGCCGCTGACGTTGTACCAAATCCAGTGGAAGTTCCGTGACGAGATCCGCCCGCGCTTTGGCGTGATGCGGGGGCGCGAGTTCTACATGAAGGACGGGTATAATTTCGACCTGACCAAGGAAGACGCGCTGCACGCCTATAACCGTCATCTGGTTACCTATCTGCGCACCTATGAACGCATGGGCCTGCAGGCGATCCCGATGCGTGCGGACAGCGGCCCGATCGGCGGAGACAACACCCATGAATTCCTCGTGCTGGCCGAAACCGGTGAATCCGAGGTGTTCTATGACAGCGCCGTCACTGACTTGACGTTTGGCGACCGTCAGATCGACTATGACAGCCGAGAGCAGTGTCAGGCCATTCTGGAAGAGTTTACCTCGAAATACGCCCGCACTGACGAAACCCATGACGAGGCGCTGTTCAATCAGGTGCCCGAAGATCGCCGCCGTGTGGCGCGCGGGATCGAAGTGGGGCAGATTTTCTATTTCGGTACCAAGTATTCCGAGGCGATGGGCGCTACCGTTCAGGGCCCCGATGGCAAACCAACGCCGGTCCATATGGGCAGCCATGGCATCGGTGTCAGTCGTCTGATCGGTGCGATCATCGAAGCCAGCCATGACGATAAGGGCATCATCTGGCCCGAGGGCGTAACACCGTTCCATTGCGGTATCGTAAACCTCAAGCAGGGTGATGATGAGGCTGACGCCGCCTGCGACAAACTCTATGGCGCGCTGACCGCACTGGGTCTTGAGCCGCTGTATGATGACCGCAACGAACGGGCAGGGGGCAAGTTTGCCACCATGGACCTGATCGGGTTGCCGTGGCGTATCACCGTCGGGCCGCGGGGTCTGAAAAACGGCGTCGTTGAGCTGACCTGCCGCCGTACCGGTGAAAGCGAGGAGTTGAGCCCCGAAGCTGCCGTCACGAAAGTTGCCGAAATCTATGAGCAAATCGCCTGAACAGGATCATCGGCCGCTGATCTCGGTCGTCACCGTTACGCGGAACCTGATCGAAGCAGGGCGCGAGGTGCAAGTCCTCGCCGCCCTGGACAGCGTGCAGTCGCAAAAGCTCCGTGACATCGAGCATGTGATCTGGGACGGCCAATCCGATGACGGAACGCAGGACCTGCTGAAAGACACGATTCAGAAATTCTCGGAGTCGGGCGACCCCATTCCGGTGCGGTATTTCTGTAAGGCAGACAAAAGCCTGTATGACGCGATGAACCAGGCGGTTGATCGGTGTCGCGGCGAGTATGTCTTGTTTCTTAACTCGGACGATCTGATTGCTGACCCTGACAGCCTGTTGAGGGTGCAAAAAGCTATCGAGCCCGATAAGCCCGATTTTGTGTATGGTGAAACCGTCTTTTTCGATGATGAGGGCAACCGCCGTCATGCCCGTCGGCTAACCCCGAAATCCATCTTGCAGCGCTTACCATTCGGTCACAATGCGATGGTCCTGAAACGGGCGTTGTTTCAGGAATTGGGCGGTCACGACCTGCAATTCCGTATCGCCGCGGACTATGACATGGTTTTGCGAATGATCCTGTCTGGCCATTCCGGCCAGCGGTTGCAGGCCCCAATATCACTGTTTCGGATCGGTGGAGTATCAGCAGACACAGACGCTGCCGGGGCCGAAATGGCCGCATGTTGGCTGAAAAACTACAGTCAGTTCTGCGATCTGTCCGGGTACTCGGACGCGCAGCGCTTTGGGTGGTACAAGCAAGGCCATTTGCCGGTTCGGGTTTCAGGCGCCATTTTGCTGAAATCGCTATCGCAGCCTGCTATCGCGCGTGCCGCGCTTTACAGCCTGACAAAGACGTTACGTCGCAAGGCTCAGTTCTGGCGGTCTTTCTAGGTTCACTGCGGTTCCGGTCGTTCCGTCAGAATTTCACCATCCGCACTGTTGCCGCGTGCAACGACAATCGGACGGCCCAGACGTCTGACCAGATCTTTGTATTCGAACCCTAGAAAGCGTATCCCACAAACCCGTTGATCGGTCGTGCGATCCGTAATGCACAGCCGCCCCTGACGGAACGCCAATCGGTATCCTTTGTCTTTCAGGATATCGGTCAAACTTGCCCAGCTTGCCGCTGTATCGAAAACAGGGCGAATGACTGCGCGCAACAATGCTGCTGTTTCACAATCCAGTTCTGAAGATGCGTTTCGGACCAAAATCGGGTCCAACAATTCCTTATTACTCTTTACAAACATGAGCGACCCCCGCTCTAAAAATGATATCCCCCTTACATCTAGGGTGACAAAGTTTTAAAAAATAAGCAAAAGGCGAAAGAATATTGCTTAATCAATGTTGCATTTTGAGTTCAGTAACTCACGCAACGGCCCTATTGACTTCATAGCTGAAACAATTGGGGGTTGTCTGTGAAGGGGGTCACAACCAAGGGTATAACTTGGGCCATTTCCATCTCCTTCCGCCAGAACGGCCTTCCCGATACTTAGAGTGATTCGCATTGGGCCATGTCAACAAAAGTCGCAGGATTGCCTATCACCGGGCGGGACGCGCATAACCACCTTGACCATCCCGGCAAATGCCGAAAGGGTCGCGCAAACCAAAAAGCCCCGGAGCAGACATGGCCAAGACGCCCCCGCCCTTTGCCCCATTCGAATGGAAGATCGCCTGGCGATACCTGCGCGCACGCCGTGCCGAGGGCGGTGTCAGCGTGATGACCTGGATTTCACTGATCGGAATTACACTGGCGGTGTTTGCCCTGATCGCGACGCTGGCCGTTCGGTCCGGCTTCCGATCCGAGTTCGTGGGTACCATTCTGGGGGCCAATGCGCATGTCACTGTCTACTCGGCGGGTAATTTCGATGCGCAGGGTAACCTGGACCGCACCATCGCGGATTATGACGGAGTGGCTGAGCGCGTTGCGCAGGTGCCCGGCGTTGAACGCGCCGCGCCCTTGGTCAAAGGGCAGGTGCTGATTACCAATCGCGAGCGCAGCAGCGGGGTTGAGGTCTTTGGCATTCAGCCTGACGACCTGCTGGACCTGCCCGGCGTCGCCGAAAGCGAACAGGCGGTGGGGGATCTTTCCGAATTCCAGAATGGAGAGGACGTTATCGCCATCGGTTCGGGCGTGGCGCGCAGTATTGGGGCAACTGTGGGGGGTACGGTCAAACTGACGTCCCCTAACGGGGTGAAGACGGCCTTTGGTACCTCACCTCGTGTGAATGCCTATCGGGTGGTCTATGTCTTCTCAGCCGGGCGCTATGATATCGACCGCACCCGCGTTTATATGCCGTTCGAACAGGCGCAGGGCTTTTTCAACCGCGAGGGCGTTGCGGATGAGATCGAGGTGATGGTTGACCGCCCTGAAGAACTGACACCGATCCTGATCCCTATTCTTGAGGCCGCCGGCGAACGAAGTCAGATCTGGACCTGGCAGGACGCCTCGGGCGGGTTCCTGCGCGCGTTAGAGGTCGAGGACAACGTGATGTTTATCATCCTGTCGATCCTCGTGTTGATTGCGGCGATGAATATCGTCTCGGGGTTAATCATGCTGGTGAAGAACAAGGGGCGCGATATCGGCATCCTGCGCACCATCGGTCTGAGCGAGGGATCCGTACTGCGGGTGTTCTTCATCTGCGGTGCATTCACCGGCATCATAGGCACCGTGATGGGTGTTGTTCTGGGTTGCTTGTTCGCGATTTATATCGACCCGATCTTTTCGTTCGTGAACTACGTCATGGGTGGCGGTGTCTGGGACCCTTCCATTCGCGGCATCTATGCCCTGCCCGCCGAACTGCACCTGTCGGACGTGTTGAAGGCAATCGGCTTGTCGCTGGGCCTGTCCTTTTTCGTCACCTATTTCCCCGCCCGCCGCGCGGCGCGGCTGAATCCGGTTGAGGCGCTGCGCTATGAATGATGTGACATTGCGATTGAGCGGTCTGACCAAGACCTATCTGAAGGGCACACCGGGCGAGGTTCAGGTGCTGCGTGGGGCCGATCTGGAATTGCGCGCGGGCGAAGCGGTGGCGCTGGTTGCACCATCCGGCGCGGGCAAGTCGACCCTTTTGCACATTGCCGGTTTGCTGGACACGCCGGATGACGGCTCGGTCGAGATTGCGGGTCAGAATGTCAAGGGTAAGGGCGACCGGACCCGCACCGCTTTGCGGCGTCAGGACGTGGGGTTCGTCTATCAGTTCCACCATCTGCTGCCCGAATTCACGGCGCTGGAGAATATCACTTTGCCGCAACTGGCCAACGGGGTGTCCGAGACGGCAGCACAGGCGCGGGCGATGTCGTTGCTGGAACGCGTCGGCGTGGCACCGCGCGCTGATCACCGTCCGGCGGCGCTGTCAGGTGGAGAACAACAGCGGGTCGCGTTTTGCCGGGCGCTGGCCAACAAGCCGCGCGTGTTGCTGGCGGATGAGCCGACAGGCAATCTGGACCCCGAAACCTCGGATCAGGTGTTTGACGCGCTGATGGCACTGGTGCGGGACGAGGGGCTGTCGGCACTCATCGCCACGCATAACATGGAACTTGCCGCGCGGATGGACCGCAAGCTGCGGTTGGAGGGCGGTATACTTAGGCCAGTTGAGTGATCGCAACGCCCGCGGCCATCACGGCGATCCCACCTGCGCGTATCCATGTCAGTGGCGTGACTTGCGCGCCGAAAAGTCCGAAGTGGTCGATGGCTGCCGTGCTGATCAGTTGCCCGAGTAAAACGAAGAACACCGCATTACCGACACCGAAATGCGGTGCGACATGGGTGATGGATAGGACGTAAAAGGCGATCAGGACACCGGCCAATAGCAGGTGTTTCGGGGCCTGCGTGACTTTGGGCAGCGCGCCCGTGCCGGTAAAAAAAACCATCACCAGCGCGGATGCTGCGAACGCGATGGCAAACAAGATGACGGCGGCGGTGGTCGGTGATCCGATCAGCTTTCCAAGCGCCGCGTTCAGAGCGGCAAGGATTGGAACGCCAATCCCGGCGGCCAGCATGATAACTGCATATTGTGTCATTGCCCGTACCCATCTGCTTCGTTGATCTGGATCATTGCGCCAAGACGGTCCTCCGGCAAGCCTGTATATGTCAATCGTGACAGGAGGATGCGATGCCCAGACCCCTAATGACTGCCGTTTCGTTCGGAGTGCTTTTGACCGCTGCGCAGGTCGCGGCGCAGGACGTGGATACCGGGGCCGAGCTGTATCAGCACTATTGTGCAACCTGCCACGGAATCGATGCGACCGGGCATGGGCCGATGGCGGGGATATTGGTCATTCAGCCGGTTGATCTGACCAAGCTGGCCGGAGAAGACGGTGTTTTCCCAACAGCGCGCGTCGTTGCGCGGATTGACGGGCGCGATCCGTTGGTCAGCCACGGCAGCCCGATGCCAGTCTATGGTCCTTATTTCGACGGGCAGGATACCTCGATGAAAACACCCGAGGGGCAGCCGATTCTGACCAGCCAGCCGATCGTGGATCTGATCGCCTATCTTGAAACATTGCAAGGCGGGTAACGTCTAGCGGCAAATGCCTTCGGTCTTTGCACCGCTCCAGGGGATGACGATATCGCGCTCACGCGGTTGGTTCGGCAGGGGTGAAATGTCGAAATGCGCGCCCAGCATGTCGTGCAAGCGTTGGGTGCGGGGGGCTTGAGGGTCCAGTGCCCGGCAGCAGACATATTCCTCGACAATCGCGCCTTGTTGTTCAAACCCGTAGGATAGGAAGTCGGACGAGGTTTCGATATCAAACAGATAGGGGTCCTTGTTGCCACCATGCTCGGCCGCTGCACGCAAAGGGTGATAGCCTGTGGTTTTCCGGTTCTGCCATTGCCACACATGTGTCAGCTCATGCGCCAGCAGCATTCCGGCGATTAGGTTCATCTGCTCGGGGAAGTCGGACATATAGTCCTCAAGATACCACTCACGCGTGAAATAGACCTTGTTGAACAGGGCTACGGCGGCGGGCTTTGCTGTGACGACCCCTTCGGTCGGGGCTGGCAATATGCGTTCACGGCAGGCCAGACGGGGCCGTTCCTTGCGGTAAAACGTGATTGGCGCGACCGGAGCCCCCTCGACCAGGCGCACCCGATCCAGATTCAGCGACTCGCCCTGAACAGCGCTGGCAAAAGCACGTTCCTGCTCGGTCAGCGGGCGACCGCAGGATGCAAGCAGAAGGAGAACCATCATCAAAATGCGGCAGGTCATGAAGTGAGCCTAGTGTGAAGCACCCGCACTGCAACCGGTTTTACAGGCTCATCGCCAAAACCCGGCTGATTTCCGTCAACGACCGCCCGGATTGGTCCATCCAGGTGTTGAATGCGTCTTGAACGGCAGCCATC
Organism: Ruegeria atlantica; assembly: GCF_013032005.1. Lineage (GTDB taxonomy): Bacteria > Pseudomonadota > Alphaproteobacteria > Rhodobacterales > Rhodobacteraceae > Ruegeria > Ruegeria atlantica_A. The sequence continues at coordinate 83,684 of NZ_WQBE01000004.1, read as the reverse complement.
GCCTTCTTGGAGCTTGGCGCTTTGTCGATCACGCCTTCAGCAATCAATCGGGCGGTGACGTCCCGCGACAGGATGAAACTGTCGCGCCCGGCAAATCGCATGGCGTATTGCGCCGAGGCCCCACCCAGACGCGACCCGCGCTTGCCTAGCATCGCCAGCAAGCCGACGTAATCAGTCGAGGGCCAGCCGCCCAGCACCTTTCCCACACCACCTTCCTGACGCAGTTCCAACAGAAACGCGGCATTTTCGCGGACCGAGGCGATCTTGGTGCCGTTGCGGACAATGCGGGTGTCTTGCAGCAGGGCGTCGAACTTCTCATCATCCATAAAGGCGCAGCGGCCGACGTCAAAACCATCAAAGGCAGTTTCAAACCCATCCCATTTGTTTTCGATAATCTTCCAGTTGAACCCGGCCTGAAAGACGCATTTCGTGATGATCGACAGCCAGCGATCATCGGGCAGGGCGGTCAACTCAGCCATGCTTTTAGGTTTGCTCAGCTTGGCCCGCAACGCGTCGGGCCCACCGTGGCGATTGGCAGCCATGGTGTAGATCTCATCGAAATGGTGCATCGGTGTCCTCCGCAGGCAGGGTTGCCTGTTCATCGTCGGGTTGCAAGCGTTGAAACAATATGCCCAGAACATGCGCGGAAACCCCATGCGCCGCACCCGACTTGATTTCGGACAAGGATCATGCCGCGTCACGGACCTAAATAGGGGCCAAAATTGACGGAGAATACCATGCTGGGTTGGGCTCTTTTCCTTGCCGCACTGATCACCTTTCTGCTGACCCACGCCATCCCCGCCCGACCCGTCGTGCGCGGGCGGTTGATCGACGTGATGGGACGCAGGGGGTATTTTACGGCCTATTCCGCGTTGTCCCTGCTAGTTTTGGGCTGGCTGATCGTCGCCGCAGCGCAAGCGCCCTATGTTGAAGTAATTCCACCGCTTCCCATCCTGCGTTGGGTGCCGCTGTTGACCATGCCTGTGGTATGCTGGTTGGCGGTAGCAGGTTTGACAATCCAAAATCCGTTTTCTTTTGGCGGCCTGGGTCACCGTCGGTTCGACCCCGAAAACCCCGGTATCCTGCGCACCACGCGTCACCCGCTTCTCGCTGCCATGATGCTGTGGGCCTTGGCGCATCTTCTGGCGAATGGCAGCCTGTCGCATGTCATCTTATTTGGTCTTTTTGCAGGTTTTGCGGCGTGGGGCATGGCGCTGATCGATCAGCGCAAGGCGCGCGATATGGGGATCGAATGGGTGCGCCTGTCCCGCAATACGGCGCGGTTTTCCCTGCGCGCGCCGCAACCCTGGCCTGGCTTGGGGATCGCGCTGATTTCCTTGGCTGCATTTGTGGTTCTGCTTCACCTGCACGCGCCTGTGATCGGCCTTTCGCCCCTGCCATAACGCAAGGAGTGGCCGGACCGGGTCATGCGTGCTATCTGGAAAGTCACACTTTAGGACTATGAGGGTCTTTCAATGTATCTGGCCTATGTTACCACCACCGATCGCGGCGCGACCGACCGCCTGCTGAGCGCCGTTGCCGAACATCTTCTGGCCAACGATGCCCGTCTGGTCGGCGTGGTTCAAACTAACACCGAATGCGCCGACAGCAGCAAATGCGACATGGATGTCCGTGTGCTGCCAGATGGCGAGACCATCCGCATCTCGCAATCTCTGGGCGAGCATTCGCGCGGTTGTCGGCTGGACCCGGCTGCGTTGGAGCGGGCTGTGGGGTATGTCACCAACTCGCTTGAGGATGCGCCGCAGTTGCTGATCATCAACAAGTTCGGCAAGCATGAGGCTGACGGGCGCGGTTTTCGCCCGGTGATCGCCGAAGCGTTGACACTGGATATCCCCGTGCTGGTCGGCGTGAACGGTTTGAACAAGGAAAAGTTTCAAGAGTTCACCGGCGGCGCGGCCGAGCAGCTGGAGCCGAACCTCGAAGCCATCTCTGCTTGGTTCGACCGGGTCAACGCGCAACGCGCGGCTGCGGCCTGAGTTAACCTCTCGTTGGGTAAACCTCTGTAATCCTGACTTGTTTCGTTCCACCTGTGCTGCAATCTTCGATTTCGGAGGAGATTGCATATGTGGACCAACTGGGCCGGAAACCAGCGTACGCAGACGCCGATCAAACACCCAACCTCGATTTCCGAGTTGCAGCAAGCCGTGGCACAATCAGGCACGCTGCGGGTTGTAGGCGCGGGTCATTCGTTCACACCCATTGTTGCCGGTGGGGATCGGATACTGGACTTGTCGGATATCGACTTGCCAGTGGTCGGAGAAGTCGGGGAAGACAAGGTTTGGGTGAACGCAAATGCCCGGCTGCGCGACTTGTCTCCGGCCTTGGCGGGGCAGGGGATGGCCTTTCGCAATCTCGGTGACATCAACACACAGTCTTTGGCCGGGGCAGTATCAACCGCCACACACGGCACCGGACGCTCGCTGCCCTGTCTGGCAGCGGAAATCACCGCCGCAAAACTGGTCAGCGCGGGTGGGGATATTCTGACAACCGACGACCTTCCGCTTGAGATGGCGCAAGTCACTTTGGGCATGTTGGGCATTTTGACCGAGGCCCAAATCTCGGTCGTGCCGAAATACAACCTGCGCCGAAGGGTACGATTGGCTGATCTGCAGGACTGCATCGCCAACATGCACCAGAACTGGGCACAGAACCGAAATTTCGAGTTCTTCTATATCCCTTTCACCGGTAAGGCCGTCGAGCTGTGCCATGAAATTTCAGACGCAGCCGAAAGCAGGGCACCACGTGATCTGGACATGATTGCCGTCAAAGTGCTGAAGCTGGCGCGCAATGTTGGTCGGCTCAGCAGTGGGCTACGCGATTTGCTGTTGCGACTACTGACCATGGCGCAATCGGACGAAGACTATGTGGGCGAAAGCTGGCGGGTGCTGTGCAGTGACAGGCATATTCGGTTCAAAGAAATGGAATACCACCTGCCGCCTGACGTCGCCCAAGATGTTCTGCAAGAGGTCATTACCCGGCTGCATCGCGACCACAAGGATATCTATTTCCCAATTGAAGTCCGCCAAACTGCGGGCGACTCGGCCTGCCTATCCCCATTTCAAGGCGGGCCGCGCATTTCAATAGCAATCCACACAGATGCGGACGAGGATCACCGGCGATACTTTGACGCGATTGAGCCATTATTTGTCGAAGCGGGCGGACGACCGCATTGGGGCAAAATGCACAGCCTCGCCTACGCAGAACTATCCACCATGTATCCTGATTTCGACCGTTTCTGCGCGCTGCGGGAACAATTGGACCCGTCGGGCAAGTTCCTAATGCCCGCGCTTGCCAGGCTGTTTCGACCATGACGAACTATCTGCAATCCCTCTCTGAAACGCTGCGTGCGTATGGCGTGGACAAGCCGGTCGCGGTGGTTGATCTGGACAGGCTCGATGCGAATTGTGCCTTGGCGGTGGACAGGTCGGATGATGGGTTGGACCGTCGATTGGTCGCCAAATCCCTGCCTTGTTTGCCGCTGCTGGATCATGTTCGGGGCCTAATCCAGACCTCGGGCCTGATGACGTTTTCCGAGCCCATGCTGCTGGCGCTTTTGAAGGCCGAGCCGAAAGCCGACCATTTGATCGGCAAACCGTTGCCGATCCGGTCAGCTGCGCGGGTTCTGAGCGAATGTCCAGACGCTGCTGCGCGGGTTCAATGGCTGATCGACTCGTCGGAACGGTTGCAATCCTATCTGGCCCTTGCAGCGGATCGTCAGTTAGCCCTGCGCCTGTCGCTTGAGGTTGATATCGGCCTGCATCGCGGTGGCTTTCAACCAGATCAAGTTGCGCGCATTGCGCAAGAAATTGAGACAAACCCTAATGCGCGGTTGTCCGGTGTTATGGGGTACGAGGCGCATCTGGCCAAACTGCCGCATTTCTTGCGCAAACGTGCCTTTCGGGCCAGCGCGGATGCGTTCGATCACGCTGTTTCCAGCCTGCCGAATGAGGCCAAGGGGCTGTGCCTGAACACAGGTGGCAGTCTGACTTTTCAGTCCTACCGCACAACAGGTAAGACCACCGAGATCGCTTTTGGGTCGGTCCTCGTGAAACCCACAGATTTCGACCACAAAACGACACAGGGATTTAAACCCGCAGCGTTCATCGCGACTCCGGTTTTGAAAACCATGCCCGGTAATTCGCTGCCGGGATTGGATTTTCTGGCCCGGCAAAAAACCGATCTTGCGATTTTCGGGGGGTATTTCCGCGCTAAACCGGTATTTCCCAACGGCTTTGGGAATTCCTCCATTTTCGGACGTTCAACCAATCAGGAGGTCTGGACAGGCCCACCAGATGCGCCCGTCAAACCCGGCGACATCGCCCTGCTACACCCAAGCCAGAGCGAAGCTGTGCTGAACCAGTTCGGGATCGTATTGGCGGTTAGGGGTGGTCAGGTGGTAGAAGAATGGGAATGCCTGCCGAATTAACGGCCCCTTGCACTTTGTCACCATCAGAAGAAGATGGTGGGCGACCCTGGAATCGAACCAGGCGTGCGTCTCCGCGAGGGAGTTACAGTCCCCTGCCACACCTTGCGGCCTGTCGCCCACTGTCAGGCGTTGCACCTGACGTGGAGGCGTGATTACTAGCGCCTTAAAGGAGCGTCAACAGGAAAATACCGCTTTGACGCAGGAAACCGATTTCCCGGCCCGGAGGCCCAAGAAATGAAGAAACCCAAGTGGGTCGTTGAGAAAGAACAAGCCCGTAAAGCGGCTGCGTCCGAAACTGTCTGGCTGTTTGGCCTTCACGCTGTACGCGATGCGTTGATGAATCCGAAGCGGCAAAAATTGCGTTTGATCGTGACGCGAAATGCGCAGGACAAGCTGACAGAGGCCATTGATTTTGCAGGGATTGAGGCCGAAATGGTCGATCCGCGCAAATTCACCGCGCCGATTGATCCGGGGTCTGTCCATCAAGGCGCAGCGCTTGAGGTTAAACCGCTGGATTGGGGTGGGCTGGCCGAGAATTGCATCGGGCGCGAACATCCTCGCGTGATTCTGCTGGACCGGGTGACCGACCCGCATAACGTCGGGGCGATTCTGCGCTCAGCCGAGGTTTTGGGGGCCAGTGCGGTGATCGGCACGCGGCACCATTCGGCGCCGGAAACCGGGGCGCTGGCCAAAACCGCTAGCGGCGCGTTGGAACGTCAGCCGTATTTGCGGGTTCGCAATCTGGCCGACGCCATCGTCGAGCTTCAGAACATGGGATTTCTGGTTCTTGGTCTGGATGGTGAGGCCGAAGAAACCATCGAGACAGCGTTGGGCGGCAAACTTGATCAGCCGGTTGCGTTGGTATTGGGGGCCGAGGGGCCGGGCTTGCGGCAAAAAACCAAAGAAACAGTTGATCAACTGGTGAAAATCGACGCAGCGGGCGGGTTTGGGTCACTTAACGTCTCAAATGCTGCCGCAATTGCCCTATATGCCTCAAGGCACAGATAGACAGGAGAGTGCCATTCCCAGCCCGTCCAAAATCGCCACCTGTTGTTATTGCGGGACCCGCGCTGCGCTGGTTCTGAAAGGTCAGGACCGTCATGAGCTGAGCTGTTCCAGCTGCGGGGCGCCATTGCATAACCTCAAGATGATGCCCAAGCGTAAATTGTCCGAAAGCCAATCAATGCGTGGTGCGGCAAAGCCGACTGCAAGCCACAAGAAAAAGAAGCAGAAAAAGAAAAAGAGTGTCTTCTCACGCGTGTTGGATGAGGCATGGGATGTCATCGAAGACATCTTTGATTGATGTGGCGCCTGGGCGACACAGGTGATCACAAGCCCGTTAAGTGGGGTGTCACTTGGTCATAAAACTTGCATCTTGAGACCCTGATGACCTTGTTCCGATTTCTGTGATGTTGACCCGACGTTTTCTTCTGGGCGCGATTGCCGCCGCTTTGATCACTCCTGCCGCAACAGCGCAGGAGATACCTGTCTTCTACGTGACCGATGGCACCGCGATGTCCGGGTATGACGTGGTGTCGTATTTCAATGGCGATGCTCCGGTTCATGGTCAGCCGAAATACGCCGTCGTCTGGAAAGGGGCCCAATGGCACTTTGCAACCGCTGAGAACCGTGACGCGTTTGAACGTGACCCACGTGCCTTTGCCCCTCAATTCGGTGGATATTGCGCCTATGCCATGGCGCATGGATCGCTTGTTAGCACCGATCCCAAGGCATGGCAGGTCGTGGACGGTCGGCTGTATCTGACCCACTCACCCGAAATCGAAGCGATGTGGCGTGAAGCCAGGACGGAATATATCCGTATGGCCGAGGCGCATTGGCCTGCAATTCTTTACGAGCAATAGGCGGGTTTTCGCTTTTCGTGATCTGTCATCACAAAAATGCGCACCCCCTCTTTTTTTCTCTCAATTTATGCCTAAATGTCACAGTGACCGCGGAACGGAACTGCCGCGGGTCATTTCACTGTCCCTCGTTCCAACAACTGGCGCTCAGGTTCGACCTGGGCGCTTTTTTCTTTGTTAAGGACGGCATAGGGTGCGCAGATGGCCGACTATTCCGATAAGCACCTTAGAGAGATTCTGCAGCGCACCAAAGTTGTCGCTGTTGTGGGTGTGTCAATGAACCCGGTACGCCCCAGTTATTATGTGGCGCGATATCTGTCGTTGAAGGGTTTTACGGTCATTCCGGTCAACCCGGGCCACGCAGGCAAAGAGCTGTTTGGTCAGACCGTCAGGGCGTCGTTGTCCGAGATTTCTGAACCCGTAGATATGGTCGATATCTTCCGCCGCTCCGAATCCGTGCCGCCGATTGTGGATGAGGCATTGGACGCATTCCCGAACCTGCGCACCATTTGGATGCAGATCGGTGTCGAAAACGCTGATGCTGCCGCCAAGGCACAGGCGCGCGGGGTGGATGTGGTGATGAACCGTTGCCCCAAGATCGAATATCAGCGCCTGTTTGGTGAGTTGCGCATGGGCGGATTTACCACTGGTGTCATCTCGTCCAAAATCTAGCCGCCGACATAGGGCAACAACTCACCGTATTGTTCCACACGGCGTTTTTCCAATACGACGTTGCGTGGCACCCATTCGTATTTCGTGTCTTCGATCAGCGGCGACCAAAACAGCACTCCGCCATAGCGCCACGGATCCAACACCACACCGTCATACATCGTTTCCCCTCTGCGGCTGATGATGGCCGTGCTGTGATCGATTCTGAACGGGTTGTCGGCGTTGGCGATGGCGCGGTGCAGGTCAAGCGTCTGGAAGTTTTCCTGCTTCAGGCGGCGCTCGATATCTTCGGCCCAGTGCCAGCACAGCCCGCGCGGGCGCAGACCCTTGTTGACCTTGGCGTTGTGGATCAACGGAGGGTCGGTGATTTCGTATTCCTGCACCAATTGCGCCGTATAGGAATAGGCAATGCGCGCGGCGCGGTCAGCCTCTTCCGGGTCGATATCGGGGCCGAGGCTGCGTATTTCGCTGGCCAGCCGTTGAACTTCATCTCCGGTCGAAGGGGGAGGGGACGCGCATGCCCCCAACGTCAGAAGGGCCAGCACCAAGGCCAAAGCTTTGATCATCTGCGTGCCCTTCGATCTGCAAAGCATGAAACACGATGATAAAGGGTTGAGCGGTATGACGAAACCCTGCCAATTACCCCTTGGGGCGCGCGGATTTTTCGGCGATGCCGCTGGTGCCCTGACGACGTTCCAATTCCGCCAGCACATCATCCAGTGCCACATCCCGCGCAGCCAGCATGACAAGCAGATGATAGAGCACATCCGCCGCCTCTGCCGTAAGCGCGGCCTTGTTGTCCTTGACGGCCTCGATAATGGCTTCGACGGCCTCTTCGCCGAATTTTTCGGCGCATTTCTCGGGCCCTTTTGCCAGTAGCTTGGCGGTCCAACTGGAGTCAGGATCAGCGTTTTTGCGGGCCTCAATTGTGGCGGCCAGATCGTGTAGAATACTCATGTCAGCCTCATCGGGATACCTGCGGCGGTCATGTGTTCCTTGGCTTCGCGGATGGTGTATTCGCCGAAATGAAAGATCGAGGCGGCAAGAACCGCGCTTGCCCCGCCCTCAGTGACGCCTTCGACCAGGTGGTCAAGGTTGCCAACCCCGCCCGAAGCGATCACTGGTACATCCACTGCGTCGGAAATCGCGCGGGTCAGGGGCAGATTGAACCCGGCTTTGGTGCCGTCGCGGTCCATTGACGTCAGCAGGATTTCCCCAGCACCTTTGGCGACGACGGTTTTGGCGAATTCCACCGCGTCAATGCCGGTGGGTTTGCGGCCGCCGTGGGTGAAAATCTCCCACTTGCCGGGGCTGACGGTCTTCGCGTCGATGGCACAGACAATGCACTGGCTGCCGAACTGATCAGCCGATTCCGCAATCACATCGGGGTTTGCCACGGCGGCCGAGTTGAAACTGACCTTGTCCGCACCAGCCAGTAGTAGGGCGCGCACGTCATCTTTAGTACGCACGCCGCCACCCACGGTCAGGGGCACAAAGCACTGCTCGGCGGTGCGTTGTACCACGTCAAACATTGTACCGCGGTTTTCATGGGTGGCGTGGATGTCCAGAAAGCAGATCTCATCTGCGCCGGCGGCGTCGTAGGCCTTGGCCGATTCAACCGGGTCACCAGCATCACGCAGGCCAACGAAATTCACGCCCTTGACCACACGGCCATCAGCGACATCCAGACAGGGAATGATGCGGGTTTTCAGCATGTCGGCATCCTTTGTTGCCGCACCTCTACCTACAAAGCCCCGCCGATGCCAGTGCTGAACAGCCTGACTGTGGCGGGGCACAGGTTGCGTTATGTGCAATCAGTTTGTGTGCAGTATCTTGAGGGCCGACAGAAGGTTCGCCTTGTCATCCGTCCACGGAACCTGACCGTCGGTGACCAAAGGCTCCCACTTGCCGGTATCGATGAACGATTCGATGCGATTTTTGTCTCGGCTCAGGATGACGACATGCGTGTCAGACGCGCCGGTTTTTTCTTCTTCCTCGGTGGCATCGTCCATTTGAAGTGCTGCGTGCAGGTTCAGCGTTGCTGCGGCTCGCGCCAGTTGCGGTGAAAGATCGTAATACTGGTTCGAGATATGGAAGACCAACGTGCCATCCTGATCCAGATGGTTCAGATAGACCTCGATTGCCTCCTGCGTGATCAGGTGGAGCGGTATCGCATCTGAACTGTAGGCGTCCAGCACCATGATATCAAAATCGAACTTTTGATATTCCAGAACGATCCGGGCGTCGCCCAGATGGGTGGTCGTGTCCGGTGCACATGTGGACATATACGTGAACAGTTCAGGGTCGCGTGCAATGCGATCAACGGTTTGGTCGATCTCAAAGAAATCCCACGTCTGATGCGGTTGCCCATAGCAAGCCAACGCACCGGTCCCAAGGCCGACAATTGCGATATTGTCCGATTTCTGGCCGTATTCCGATGTCAGGATTTCGGCCATTGGCCCGTTCGGATGATAATACGAGGACCCAACCGGCCGTGTACCAGGCGGTGTTTGCCTTTGCCAGCCGTGTACGGTGGTTCCGTTCTTGTAGACCCGGAACTCTTTGAAATCATAGACGGCGTGGGTTCCGAAAAAGCTGCGATCGCGGAAATAGACCTGAGTCTTCGAGATCAGGTTCGGTGCCAAAACGATCAGCAGAACTGTTGCCAATCGGGTCGGGGCATTTCTAAAGGCCAGTAGCACTGCGGCAACAAGTGAGGACGCCACCAAGATACCAAGTGTGCGAGAGTCGAACACGAGGCTGAAGCGCAGTGCGCCTGTCACGAACAACAGCGGAATCGACGCAATGATTCCCATGGCAACGTGACGGATACTGAAAGTACCTGCGTGCAGCAGAAACAGTCCACCGGTCGCAATGAGTGTCAGGGCGAATTCGATCTCGCGGTCAAAGAAGACCGGCGCAATGATCGAGTTGAACAGGCCTCCACAAGCCCCTCCAACCGAAAGCGCCAGATAGAAGACGGTCAGATGCTCGGCTGGTGGCCGAAGTTCATACAGAAGCCTATGCGCAAACAGGGCGACCAGAAAGAGGATCGGAACATACAGCATCATCAACGCCAAGGCCTTGTGCGTCGGTGCAACCTTGGACAGCAGGACCACAGCGATTGCCAGCGCGATCAAAACCGGAACTTTCAGACTATCCAGGGTGACTCGACGCCATTTGGTAAAAGCGAGAATGAAGGTCAGGATATATGTCGCCAGTGGCAGTACCCAGATTAGCGGGATGGCACCAAGATCGATGCTGAGCTTGGTTGTTGTGGCCAGCATCAGGGATGACGGAATGAATGCAATGAACACCCAAGTGGAAATTGTCTTGACGCTCAGGGCGCTGCCTGTCGTTTGCGGTTCATGTACGGCGACAGGTTCGGTTCCACCACGAAGGGCAAACACACCACTGACGGCCATAAGAATACCAAACACGACAAATCCGACGGACCAGAACAGGCTGATGTCTTGCGCACCAAAGAAAGGATCGGCCATCAGTGGGAACGCCAACAGGGCCAGCAGCGATCCAACATTGCTGGCTGCGTACAGAAAATATGGATCGTTGGCCGATGGACCGCCAGAGCGCGAATACCATGCCTGAAGAAGCGGGGCATTTGCGGACAGCACTGCAAATGGAACGCCGACCCCTGCCGCAAACAGAATCAGCGTTTGAAGGGCAATAGATTGCGAAGAATCGAATCTCCAGCCTTCTTGCGTGGCCAAGGGCAAAAAGCTGAGGGCGATCAGCCAAAGGGCCAGATGTGTAACAAGTTGCCAACGCAGGCTAAACCACCGGGTCAGGATATGGGCGTACAGATATCCCATGATCAACATAAGTTGGAAAAACAGCATAGCTGTTGTCCAAACCGCCGGTGCACCGCCGATTTTGGGCAAGACGAGTTTTGCGAAAAGTGGTTGAACAAAAAACAGAAGGCTGGCGCTGACAAAAATTGTCGCGCAAAAACTGATGACCGGAGCATAATAGCGCCAATTTTCAGTCGGTTGAGATACGTTTGAAACGGACACAATGAAACTCCGGCATTAGATTGCGGTTCAGCCCTAGCGACGGAATAAGACTATTTTGCGGCTGATATGTGCAAACTCTTACCGTAAACGTGGAATTGTTCACGATTTGTCATCGGTCGCGGCGAGCCCATTGAAACCCATTTAATTCGCAACCGGCAAGGCCTCGCCGATGCCGGAGATGTGATTGCCACCCGGTTCAAAACTGTGAACACTGCGCCCAAATTCATTAGGAGATCAAAGAGATGCGTAAACTTTTTTTGACAGCCGCTTTTGTATTTGGGGGGACCGTCGCAGCGATGGCAGACGATATCATCAAGGTAAACACAGCTAAATCCGTGCCCGAGGTAATGGATGCACTTGAAGCCGCCGTTGGCAATGCAGGCGCGACCGTATTTGCGCGCGTTGATCACGCGGCTGGTGCGGAAAAGGTCGGGCTGAGTATCCCAGCCAATCAGGTGCTGATCTTCGGCAATCCGGCGCTGGGAACGCCCGCGATGCAGATCGACCCGCGGGCGGGATTGTTCCTGCCACTGAAAGTTCAAGCCTATGAGGATGAAAACGGTCAGGTTTGGCTGGCTTATGAAGACCCGAAAGAGACAATGGATGAGCTTGACGACGTCGAGAATTCTCCGGTCATCGAAAAGATGCGCGGTGCGTTGGCCAAACTGACTTCGGTCGCGGCTCAATAACATCAGGAATGCGCCAGCTGCACTTCTTGCTGGCGCATTTGGGCCCGCTCTAGTTGCTCAGGGTGGCCAGGGCCTCTTTCAGATCGAGTGCTCCGTCATAGAGCGCCCGACCAGAAATCGCCCCGTTCAATTCGACGCCGCAATCGCGCAGGGCGATGAGATCATCCAGCGAACTGACACCTCCCGAGGCAATGACCGGGATTGAGACGGCGCGGGCCAGATCGGCGGTTGCTTCAATATTCGGGCCCTGCATCGCGCCATCGCGGTTGATGTCTGTGTAGATGATGGCTGCGACGCCTGCATCCTCGAAACTGCGGGCCAGATCGGTGACCTGAACGTCGGTCTCTTCGGCCCAGCCCTTGGTGGCAACCATACCGTTCCGCGCGTCAATGCCCACAGCGACCTTGCCGGGGAATGCCTTTGCTGCTTCACGCACCAGATCGGGGTTTTCCACTGCAACCGTACCCAGAATTACGCGAGCGAGGCCTTTTTCGATCCAGGTTTCGATTGTGGCCATGTCGCGAATGCCGCCACCCAACTGCGCGGGCACGTTGCAGGCTTTCAGAATGGCCTCGACCGGCGCGGCATTGACCGGCTCACCCGCAAAAGCGCCGTTCAGATCGACAAGATGCAGCCACTCGCACCCGGCCTCGACAAAGGCGCGGGCTTGCGCGGCCGGATCGTCGTTGAACACGGTGGCCTTGTCCATTTCACCGCGCAGCAGGCGCACGGCCTGGCCGTCTTTGAGGTCGATGGCGGGGTAGAGGATCATGTCGGGCGGCCCTATATCTTGGTCAGTCGCGCGGGATATCGCACAGTCAGGGCAGGGGATGCAACGCGACGCAAAGTCATTCTTGCCCGAAGCCGGTCGCCGGGCCAGAGTGATCGCAACACAGGGAGAGCATTATGAAGAAATTTCTATTTGCAGCAGGTTTTGCCACCATGGCGACCACCGCCTTTGCGGCTGACCCGGTTGATGGGCTGTGGAAGACCCAGCCGGGGGATACGGGCGGCTATCTGCATGTAACCATTGCGGAATGTGGCAGTGCGATTTGCGGCACAATTGACAGCGCCTTCGACGGTGATGGCAACCAGCAGTTGGAATATGAAAACCTGGGCAAACAGATCATCTGGGATATGGTGCCCGAGGGGGATGGTCAGTACGACAGCGGAAAAATCTGGGCGCCAGACCGCGACAAGACCTACAACTCGAAAATGACACTGGACAGTCAGAATGAGCTGACTGTCAAAGGCTGTGTTGCTGGTGGTCTGGTCTGCCGTGGGCAGACCTGGACGCGGGTTCAGTAACCGTTCAGGGCTTCCAGGTCAGGAAGTTTCCGATCATGCGTAGGCCCACGTCCTGGCTTTTCTCGGGGTGGAACTGCATGCCAACCATTGTGTCGCGGCCAATCACGGCCGTGACCTCTTGGCCATAGTCCACAAAAGCCAACCGCTCTGCCGGGTCTGTCACCCGAAAATGGTAGGAGTGGACGAAATAGACATGATCACCCGTTTTGACGCCACTGAACACTGGGTGATCGCTTTCCAGCACCAGATCGTTCCAACCCATATGAGGCACTTTCAGCGCATCGTCCGAGGGTTCGATCCGCAGCACATCACCGGCCACCCAATCCAGGCCGTCGGTCTCGGTGTATTCATGACCTTTTGAGGCCATCAGCTGCATCCCGACGCAGATGCCAAGAAACGGGCGGCCTTTTTGTTCCACCGCCTCGACCATCGCGTCATAGATGCCCTTGTGGCCGCGCAGTTCGGACGCACAAGCCGGAAACGCACCGTCACCGGGCAGAACCAGACGGTCGGCCCGCGCCACAACATCCGCGTCCGAGGTCACAACGACCTGACCGGCATCCATCTCACTCGCCATGCGCTGAAACGCCTTTTCGGCCGAGTGCAGGTTGCCGCTTTCGTAGTCGATAATGGCCGTGAGCATTTACAGCGCGCCCTTTGTCGACGGAATCGCATCGGCCTTGCGCGGGTCAGTCTCAACCGCCAGACGCAGGGCGCGGGCGACGGCTTTGAACGCGGCCTCGGCAATGTGGTGGCTGTTGAAGCCGTGCAACTGGTCAATGTGCAACGTGATGCCGCCATGGGTGCTGAGCGCCTGAAAGAACTCGCGTACCAGTTCGGTGTCGAACGCGCCGATCTTGGGCGTCGGCAGGTCCACGTTCCAGATCAGGAACGGACGGCCCGACAGATCCAGCGCACACCGCACCTGGGCGTCATCCATGGGCAGGTGGCATTCGCCATAGCGGCGGATACCTTTCTTGTCGCCTAGGGCCTGGGTCAACGCTTGACCCAGCGCGATGCCGGTATCCTCGACCGTGTGGTGGTCGTCGATGTGATAATCACCCTTGGCACGGATCGTCATGTCGATCAGCGAATGGCGCGCCAGCTGGTCCAGCATATGATCGAAGAAACCGACGCCGGTCTGGTTGTCATAGGTGCCGGTGCCGTCCAGATTGACCTCGACCGATATTTCGGTCTCGGCGGTTTGACGGCTGATCTTTGCGCTGCGCATGGGCGAATTCCTTTTGCTACAGGCGCGCTTATAGACGGGGATGGCCCGCCTTATCCAGACCAAGCGTGGCATTCACCGCAAACTGTTGCAGGGGATTGCGCCCGGTCGCGGCCCATGCCAGCCTGCGGGAAACTGAACCAACAAGGCACGGCCCATGTCCACTTGCGTTTTCATCCAGATTCGCTGCAAACCCGGCTCTACCTACAAGGTGGCCGAGGAAATCGCCCTGCGCGAAATCCATTCTGAGCTGTATTCGACCAGCGGTGAGTTTGACCTGCTGCTAAAGCTTTACATCCCCGAGACCGAAGATGTAGGCCATTTCATCAATGAAAATCTGCTGGTGATTCCTAATATCGAACGGTCGCTGACCACGATGACGTTCAAGGCGTTTTAACCAAGCTCAAAGGTCGTGACGCCAAAGATGCGGCTCAGATCGATGTCTGGTTCGTAGTCTGAATACATCCGGGCTGTTTCGAACACCTTGTCCAACCCAAGTTCATCGGCCAGCGCGAACGCTGATGGGTTGGGTTGAGGCATGTCCACGAAAACCTCATGCTCATTGTGATCCTCAGGGATTGCAGTCAGAATTGCGGCCAGCAAAGCCCTTGCGATGTCCGAGTTATCCGCAAACAGGGGGCCAACCTTATACCCAGTGAGGCAGGGGCGAAGTGTTGCGTACCCTCTTATTCTGCCATTCTCGGTAAAGACTTTCGATACGTGGCTATAGGCACTCAGCCAGTTGCCCAGAAACAAGTCGCGTGGCGCGGGAAACAGTTCGCGATCATAGTCTTTCAAGGCGTCGGATGCTTGGGTCAGATCGGTGATTTGATCGTTCTGTCTGGTTCCCAGCTTAGCCAACATCCGACTTTTCGTGCCGGCAAAACGATAGTTGTTATAGGCAAAGGTAAAGCCGGACTTGCGGTAATTGTCCTGTTGCTCGACCACGCCATCCAGCCCCATATTGCGCCCGGTACAATGGGCCAACGCATGCTGAGCGATCTCAAGCCCGTGGCCATGGTGGCGAAACTCGGGTTTGACGATATAGAACCCCAGGAATGCGAAGGTTTCGTCGTAATTTACCGCTGATACCGACGCGATCATCTCGCCATTCAGAAACCCACCCAGAAACCCATCCGGGTCTGTCGTGCGAAAGCACTCGGCATCATGTTTGCCCGGATTCCACCCTTCGCGACCGGCCCAATCCACGGCGTGTTCGACTTCGGCGGCAGTAAGGGGGCGAATGACATAGTCCGACATGGGCGAATTCCGTGCATGATTGAAATCACGGCCAGAATGGCGCAACGGTTACGAAGAAACCAGTGTGTTTGAAAGGGTTTGTATCTGGAGCGGGCGAGGCGATTCGAACGCCCGACCCTAACCTTGGCAAGGTTATGCTCTACCCCTGAGCTACGCCCGCATCAGATACATATGTTGGTCCGAAGACCTCTCAATGGAGCGGGCGAGGCGATTCGAACGCCCGACCCTAACCTTGGCAAGGTTATGCTCTACCCCTGAGCTACGCCCGCGCCGTTGAGTGAGGAGGGATGTATAAATTCCCACGCGGGCCTGCAAGCAGAAAAAGACAAAAAGGCGGAAAAATCTTTCGACGGAAACCCCGCCGCCGCACGTTCAAACCACAGAGCATTATAAAACAAGAGGGTTCGAGGAGAGGAAATGATACGGGTTGCAGATATGAAAATGGCACTGCTGGCCGCACTGATCGTGTTGACGGCCGTGTTCTGTGCGGAAGATGAGGACAAACTGGTCGAGGTTGAGCCGGTCCTAATGAAAGCACCACTGATTGAGACGCAGATATTGGCGGGATAAGCCCCCGCCAGCCGGATCAGAGCGCCAGCACGAGATTTGCAATTGCGGCCACCAGAATGGCCGTGAAGGTCAGCAGCATCCCGATCTGGCGCAGAATCACGATCTGCGGACTGCGACCGAAGCCATAGGCATGCATCACCCGCCCACTCAGCAGCGCCAGTCCCAGCAGGTTCAGCAGCAGCCCACCCGCGCCTTGCAGTTCGACCATCGCGATCAGCAGCAGGGCAAAGGGTGTGTATTCGACAAAGTTGGAATGCGTCCGCATCACTTTGAGCATCGCCGTATTCCCGCCGTCGCCGTAGGAAATCTTGTCGCTGCGACGTTGGCTGATGACCTTGGCACTCAGCACGACGTACAAAATCGCCAGCAGTGCGGCATAGATTGGGGTGACGGACAGCATCTTGATCCTCCTCGGCGTAAAAAAGGCCGCCCGGTTCCCCGCGCGGCCCTTGTTAATTTAGAAAGCTAAACCGGTTATTCCAGTTCGACCAGCAGGTCCTTAGCGTCAATCTGGCCTCCGGGCTGCACGTGAACGGCCTTGACCGTCGCGTCGCGTTCGGCGTGGATGCCGGTTTCCATTTTCATCGCTTCGATGGTCAGCAGCATGTCGCCTTCCTTGACCTGCTGACCAGCTGTGACGGCGACAGTGGCCACAACACCTGGCATCGGTGCGCCGACATGGTCGTGGTTGCCCGCCTCGGCCTTGGGCCGCGCCTGCGTGGTCGAAGTGACCATGCGGTTCGGTACCCGGATCACGCGGGGCTGGCCGTTCAGTTCGAAGAAGACTTTGACCTCGCCCTTTTCATCCGTATCGCCGATGGCCTGACAGCGGATTTCCAATGTCTTGCCCGGATCGATCTCGGCGGTGATCTCTTCGCCTGGCTCCATGCCATAGAAGAACGTGCGCGTGGGTAGGGTGCGGACCGGACCATAGACGCGGTGACGGCCCATGTAGTCCAGGAAGACCTTGGGATACATCAGGTAGCCGTTCAGATCCTCGTCATCGACCTCTTTGCCTTCCAATTGCTTGGATAGCTCGGCGCGGGTGGCTTCCAGATCAACCGCCGGCACGTCCTTGCCCGGGCGGTCGGTGTTCGGGGCCTCGTCTTTTAGCACCTTCTTGATGATGGTGTCCGGGAACCCTCCAGGAGGCTGACCCAGATTGCCACGCATCATGTCGACGACCGAGTCGGGGAAGGCCACGTCAGAATCTGGGCTTTCCACATCGTCACGTGTCATGTTCTGACTGACCATCATCAGCGCCATGTCACCGACGACCTTGGATGACGGTGTTACTTTCACGATATCACCGAACATCTGGTTCACGTCCGCATACATCTGCGCCACTTCGTGCCAACGCTCTTCAAGGCCGAGGCTGCGCGCCTGTGCCTTGAGATTGGTGAACTGACCACCTGGCATTTCGTGCAGATACACCTCAGACGCGGGGGCTTGAAGGCTGGACTCAAAAGCCGCGTACTGGCCGCGCACTGCCTCGAAGTAATCGCTGATCTCCCGGATTGCCTTGATATCCAGCCCGGTGTCGCGCTCGGTATGGCGCAGCGCTTCGACCACAGTGCCCAGCGTCGCCTGCGAGGTGTTGCCGCTGAAGCTGTCCATCGCGCAATCCACCGCGTCTACGCCAGCCTCGGATGCGGCCAGAATGGTGGCGCTGGCGATGCCGGCGGTGTCGTGCGTGTGGAAGTGGATCGGTAGCCCGACCTCTTCTTTCAGCGCCCGGATCAGAATCTTGGCCGAGGCCGGTTTCAGCAAACCCGCCATGTCCTTCAGGCCCAGAACGTGTGCCCCTGCATCGCGCAACTCTTTCGCCATGCCGACATAGTATTTCAGGTCGTACTTGGAGCGGTCCGGGTCCAGAATGTCCCCGGTATAACAAACGGTGCCTTCGCAGATTTTGCCATTCTCGACCACTGCATCCATCGCAACGCGCATGTTCTCGACCCAGTTTAGCGAGTCGAACACGCGGAACACGTCGATATTCTTGGACGCCTGACGTACGAATTCCTGTACCACATTGTCTGGATAGTTGGTGTAGCCAACCCCGTTCGCCCCGCGCAGCAGCATTTGGGTCATCAGGTTCGGCATCGCTTCGCGCAGGTCACGCAGGCGCTGCCACGGGCATTCCTGCAAGAAGCGATAGGCCACATCGAAAGTTGCGCCGCCCCAGCATTCGACGCTGAACAGTTGTGGCAGGTTGGCCGCATAGGTCGGTGCCACCTTGATCATGTCGATTGAGCGCATCCGGGTGGCCAGCAGCGACTGGTGGCCATCACGCATAGTGGTGTCGGTAATCAGCAGCTGACGCTGCGCCTTCATCCAGTCGGCTACAGCCTGTGGGCCCTTTTGCTCCAGCAGATTGCGGGTGCCCATTTGCGGCTCGGCCTTGGGCGCGGGGGCTTTGGCTTCTTTTAGATCAGCGCGTGGGGCGGGACGATCTGCGGTCTCGGGATGCCCGTTCACGGTGATATCCGCGATATAGGTCAGAACCTTGGTGCCGCGGTCGCGACGACGCTTGAAGGTGAACAGGTCCGGCGTCGTGTCGATGAATTTGGTGGTGTATTCATTCGACAGGAAGGTCGGGTGTTTCAGCAGGTTGATGACAAAGTCGATATTGGTGCTGACGCCGCGAATACGGAACTCGCGCAGGGCCCGGTCCATCCGGGCAATCGCCGCGTCGGGCGTTGGGGCCTTTGCGGTCACCTTGGTCAGCAACGAGTCATAATACCGCGTAATCACGCCACCCGCATAAGCCGTGCCGCCATCCAGACGGATGCCCATACCCGTGGCCGAGCGATAGGCGGTGATGCGGCCGTAATCAGGGATGAAGTTGTTCTGCGGGTCTTCGGTGGTGATCCGGGTCTGCAGCGCGTGACCGTTCAGATGCACATCGGCCTGGCTGGCGGCACCTGTGGCCTCGGCCAGGGTTTTGCCCTCGGCGATCAGGATCTGCGCCTGCACGATGTCGATGCCGGTGACTTCTTCGGTGACGGTGTGTTCCACCTGCACGCGCGGGTTCACTTCTATGAAGTAGAACTTGCCGGTTTCCATATCCATCAGGAATTCGACGGTGCCCGCGCATTCATAGTTCACATGCGCGCAGATTTTACGGCCCAGTTCGCAGATTTCCGCGCGCTGTTCTTCGGACAGATACGGGGCAGGGGCGCGTTCCACGACCTTTTGGTTCCGACGTTGGACCGAACAGTCGCGCTCATAGAGGTGGTAAATCTCGCCATGTTTGTCGCCGAGAATTTGCACCTCGACATGGCGGGCGCGGGTGATCATCTTTTCCAGATACCCTTCGCCGTTGCCAAAGGCTGCCTCGGCCTCGCGGCGGCCTTCCAGCACTTTTTCTTCCAGCTCGTCCTCGGATTCGATAGGGCGCATGCCGCGACCGCCGCCGCCCCAAGACGCCTTGAGCATCAGCGGATAACCGATCTCGGCAGCTTCCTTGCGGATCGTATCCATGTCATCGCCCAGAACCTCGGTCGCCGGGATGACGGGTACGCCCGCCGCGATAGCCACACGTCGTGCGCTGGCCTTGTCACCAAGCGCGCGCATGGTTTCAGCTTTGGGGCCGATGAAGGTGATGCCATTCTGAACGCAGGCATCCACGAAATCGGGGTTCTCGGACAGCAGGCCATAGCCCGGGTGGATCGCGTCCGCGCCGCATTCCTTGGCCACGCGGATGATCTCGTCGATGCTCAGATAGGCGGCAACCGGCCCCATCCCCTCGCCGATGCGATAGGCCTCATCCGCCTTGAACCGGTGCAGGCCCAGCTTATCTTCTTCGGCGAAGACAGCGACGGTGCGTTTGCCCATCTCGTTTGCTGCGCGCATCACGCGAATGGCTATCTCGCCGCGATTGGCGATCAGGATCTTGTTGAAGTTGGTCATATCAGGTCCCGGTCTTGGTGGTTTGGCCGTATTCATAGGCGGACAATACGCGCTCGTATATCAGTCGTTCTGGGTAGAACCGGCATGTTAACGCTCGCAAACGCCGCTTGGTGGCGCAAACTTACTAGCAATTCTGCGCTGCAGCATCAATTGCTGTATTGACGTAGCGTAAGTTGATCCAACTTTGCCAAACCCATCTGGCCCATATTCGCCAGCATGTCCTGTCGCAGAATGTCGATGACATGGGCCGGGCCGCGTGACCCAAGGGCAGCCAACCCATAAAGAAAACCCCGCCCCAGCATGACGAAATCCGCCCCAAGCGCCAAAGCTCGCAGAACATCAAGCCCGCCTTCAACGCCACTGTCAAAGATCAGCGGCAAGTCTGTGGCCGCACGTATGGCGGGAAGCGCACAAATGCTAGCCGGGGCGCCATCGAACTGCCGCCCACCGTGATTCGAGACCCAGAGCGCATCAACACCGGCTTGTTTCAGGCGAGCCGCGTCTTCGGCGCGCATCACGCCTTTCAAAACGAACGGACCATCCCATGCATCGCGCAACCATTTGACATAGTCCATATCCGGCGATGTGCGCAGCAGGTATCCGATATGCGCCGTGGGGGACAGCGCGCTATCGCCATCGATGTATTTGTCGAGCGTCCTCATTCGCGGCATACCATGTCGCGCCATGCCCAAGGCCCAAGTCGGGCGTTGGGCGATCTGCGCCAGCAAACGTGGCGTCAGTCGGGGTGGATGGGTCAGGCCAGATCGCACCTGCCGTTCGCGCCGCGATGCAACCGGGACGTCAACTGTCAGCACAAGCGTTGAAAACCCGGCGGATTTGATGCGACCTAACATGTCCGCGCGAATATCCGGGTCCTTTGGAGGGTAAAGTTGAAACCAGGCGTTTTGACCAAGATGAGGAGCCAGATCTTCGGGGCTTTGGCTGGCGACGGTCGACAAAGTATACGGCAACCCTGCCTTGGCACCGGCGAGGGCCAGCAGTTTCTCAGCATCCGGCCAGATCAGCCCCGACATTCCAATCGGCGCAATACCGAAGGGCAAGGGAAAGTCTTGGCCCAAAAACTGTGTTCTGGTGTCACATTCGATAGGTCCGTGCAGGATTGAGGGTAAAAACTCCACATCATCCAGTGCGGCCCTGTTTTTGTGCAGCGTGACCTCGGACCCTGTACCGCTATCCAGATATTCCCAGACGAAATGCGGAACCTTGCGCCGTGCGTGGCGTTTCAGATCGCCAATGCTGGGGAATGAGCTGTGCAGGTCCATACGAATTGATCCGACCTACACAGTGATTCTGCAAGGTTTTCAGGCCGCTGATGTCTGAGTTGTCGATTTGGTCGGTTGCTCGGGCTTGCTTTTATTATCGTGTGCCGGATCAGCGCCATTGGCGACCTGCACCTGATTTCGACCCTTGTCTTTGGCCACATACAGGGCGTCATCTGATGCACGCATCAAATCCTGCGGCATAGAACCGTGCGCAGGATAATGGGCAACGCCAACGGAAATCGTGATGCGCGGCAGTGATTTCTCACCATAGCGGACCGAGACAGCCTCGATCGCCTGCCGCAATTGTTCGGCCCGGGTCATGGCGTCTTCGGGGGTGTTGTCGGGCAGGATCAGCATGAATTCCTCACCTCCGATGCGGCAGGCAACCTCGTCCCGGTCACAGCCCTGTTCCAAGGTCGAGCCCACCGCGCGCAGCACCATGTCGCCCGCATCATGACCATGGGTGTCGTTGAATTTCTTGAAGTGATCCACATCCACAGCGATCAAGCTCAGCGGTGCGCCTGTCTGTTGGCTGCGGCTAATGGATTTGCGCAACGTGTCGGTCATATGCCGACGATTGAACAAGCCGGTCAGCGGATCACGGACCGATTGGTCATGCAATTGGTCCCGCATTCGCACGTTTGCAATCGCCATGCTGATCTGTTCCGCGCACAGTTGGGCCAGTTTTCTATTGGAATGAAACACTTTTTGGCTGCCTTCATGCGCCCGCAGATGGAGCAGGCCAACTGTTTCGCCATGCGCCAGAATGGGAAAACAGAAATAGGGGCGGCCATCATGGGGTTCGGCATGTTCGCAGACAAAATCAATCTCAGACGCGCCGTATTGGTATGTGCGACCGCGACGCAGACCCCAGCATCCTTCAGGGTGGATATGCGCCTTGTGAGTGCCCCCGTTCCAGCTTGCGCAGCCATCCAGAACATCGCGCGAGTTGGAGTAGACATACACGCTGCCCTCTGCCTCGGGCAGGATGTGGGTCATAAATCGTGAAACCATGTCGAACAGTTCATCCAGAGATCGGCTCGACTGTAGCCATTCATTCAATTCGCCCAACAGGCGTACCTCACGCGCCAACCTAAGTTGTTCATCCATCAGGTTGCGTTCTTTGGCTGATTGCCGTTGCAGCGCGCGTACCTGCAGACGGTTGGTGCGATATGTCACCAATGAGACGCTGGCCAAAGCGAACAGAGCAATGCCGCAAAGGATCGAAAGTGAAACCCTCAGTCGGGTAATAAATGTTGTACGCAGATCGGTGAAATCGGTGAAAAACTCAATCGCGCCGATGAAGCGTCCGTTTTTTGTGATCGGAACGAACACCTCAGCCACCTGATGTTGCACGGCGGTACGCGTACTTTCGGAATGCAGGTCGAGTCCGTCGATCTCAGACAGTGGGAGCGCTTCCTGAATATAATGCGTCATTCCGCGTGCAACATCACTGCGGAAAAAGGCACGCGTTTCGTAGGATCCGATTTCCTCGGGACGTGTCGACCAGACAACGCGCCCGGCCGTGTCGAACATTTTGAACCGATACACATCCGACGCTTCGGGCATCGAAGAAAGAAATTCGGCATCATGCGGGTCGATCCTGCCGGTTTGCAGCGCCGTTTCGGGATCTTTTAGATGCAGAACAACGCGGCGTTTCCACAGTTCGGACTGTTTTAATATGTCAGTTTTCAGCATCCGGTCCACAACCGGTGCCGGAAGAGAATAGACTCCCCAACCTGCAACCGCCGCCAGCGCTATCAACAAAACGGTGATCCCCGCCCATTTTAACCGATCGGCAAGCCGTCCCCGAGCCGTGAGTTTCATATCCCGTCCTCCCGCAATCTAACATCAGCATTGAGGCCAGAGTTTGAGAGAGAGTTAACGAGACCGGCATAGGAGCAGACAAAAAAAGCTCGAATTGCTCAGAGCTGTAGCTAAGGATTTGTTGCTTTTTAGGCGAACAAGCCGTGAACAAACCCTTTCCCTTGTCGCGGAACCAGCGTAGTTTGGAGTCATGAGCAGTTTCGACGAAATGGACGCCTTTGAGGGCGCATCGCTTTCGGCACGCGCTATGGCAGCGCGGCCCGCACCTTATCTGGATGAGTTGAACCCGGCGCAACGTGACGCGGTTGAGCGGTTGGACGGTCCAGTTTTGATGCTGGCCGGGGCGGGAACGGGTAAAACCAAGGCCCTGACCGCGCGTATTGCCCACTTGCTCAGCACGGCGCGGGCGCGACCGAATGAGATTCTGTCGGTGACATTCACCAACAAGGCTGCACGCGAAATGAAAGACCGGGTGGGCCGCCTGCTGGGCCAGCCCGCCGAGGGAATGCCTTGGCTGGGCACTTTCCATTCTATCTGCGTCAAGCTGCTGCGGAGACATGCGGAGCTTGCTGGTCTGAAATCGAATTTCACCATTCTAGATACTGACGACCAGTTGCGTTTGCTTAAGCAGTTGATTCAGGCCGCCAATATCGACGACAAACGCTGGCCCGCGCGGATGCTGGCAGGAATCATCGACGACTGGAAAAACCGCGCTCTGACGCCAGACAAGGTGCCCGCAGCGGATGCCGGGGCCTATAATAACAAGGGCGTTGAGCTTTACGCTCAGTATCAAGTTCGCTTGCGCGAGCTGAACGCGGTGGATTTCGGCGACCTGCTGTTGCACATGGTCACGATCTTCCAAGCGCATCAGGATGTGTTGGAGCAATATCAACGCTGGTTCCGCTATATTCTGGTGGACGAGTATCAGGATACCAACGTGGCCCAATATTTATGGCTGCGCCTGCTGGCCGGGGCGCATAAGAACATTTGCTGCGTAGGCGATGATGACCAGTCGATCTATGGCTGGCGCGGGGCCGAAGTAGGCAACATCCTGCGGTTCGAAAAAGACTTTCCCGGCGCTTACGTGGTACGGTTAGAACAGAACTATCGCTCGACCCCGCATATTCTGGCCGCTGCGTCGAATGTCATCCGCGGAAACGAAAACCGTCTGGGCAAAGAGCTTTGGACCGACGCGAAAGTGGGACACAAAATCCGTTTGATCGGACATTGGGATGGTGAGGAAGAAGCGCGTTGGATTGGTGAAGAGATTGATGCTTTGGCTTCTGGCACGTCTCGACTCGCACACGGTAGAAAGAATGTCCGTTCTGTTTCCATTGAGCAGGAAACAGAGAGACGGTCAAAAAGCGGTTACAACGCTCTCAAGCAGCTGAACTTGCAAGAAGAGCTTGGAACAAGCAATCTTCCCGATGACCAGAAAGAAGAAATCAGAAACAAGTTTGAATTGGATGAGATTGCCATTCTGGTCCGTGCTTCGCATCAGATGCGCGCGTTTGAAGACCGGTTCCTGACCATCGGTTTACCTTACAAGGTGATTGGCGGACCGCGTTTCTATGAGCGGATGGAAATCCGTGATGCCATGGCTTACTTCCGGCTGGTGGTCAGCCCCGGTGACGATCTGGCGTTCGAGCGGATTGTGAATACTCCGAAACGCGGCCTTGGGGACAAGGCACAGCAGACGATTCAGATGACAGCGCGCGAGCATGGTGTGTCACTGGTCGAAGGCGCGCGGATTGCAGTCGACAATGGGTTGATCAAGGGCAAGGGCGGTAAGGCGCTGCGCGAGTTGATCGATGGTTTGGCGCGCTGGAATGCGATGACCCGCGGGCCGCGGATTGAGGTCGACGACGATTCGGTGATTGATGACGGCACTGCGCCCATGCGGTTCGGCGAGCCAGAAGTTTCACATATCGAACTGGCGCAGATCGTTCTGGATGAATCCGGCTATACCGCACATTGGCAAAACGAAAAAACGCCCGAGGCGCCAGGACGACTGGAAAACCTCAAGGAGTTGGTGAACCAGTTGGGCAACTTCGAGAACCTGCAAGGGTTTCTGGAACATGTCAGCCTGGTTATGGATAACGAGCAGGAGGGTGACGGGGCCAAGGTTTCGATCATGACCCTACACGCGGCCAAGGGGCTGGAGTTTCCCGCCGTGTTCCTGCCCGGGTGGGAAGACGGGTTGTTCCCGTCGCAAAGGTCGATGGACGAATCCGGCCTTAAGGGTCTCGAGGAAGAACGACGGCTGGCCTATGTGGGCATCACCCGCGCGGAAGAAGTTTGTACGATATCCTTCGCCGCCAATCGACGCGTGTTCGGCCAGTGGCAAAATTCGATGCCGTCGCGGTTTATCGACGAACTGCCCGAGGATCATGTTGAGGTGCTGACACCTCCGGGGCTTTATGGCGGCGGTCAGCCTGCGGCGGGAATTGAAACCCGCGCGGCTGAGGCAAATGTTTATAACTCGCCCGGTTGGAAGCGGATGCAAGCGCGGCAGGGGCAGTACGGGATGTCTCAGCCACGCGAAACCCGCAACACGGTGATCGATGCAACCGCGGTCGCCAGCTTCACCCTGGGCGAGCGCGTGTTTCACCAAAAATTCGGCTATGGCGCGGTGATCGGCATCGAAGGCGACAAGGTCGAGGTGGATTTCGAAAAGGCGGGCACCAAAAAGGTGGTCTCGCGGTTCCTGTCGGCCAAGGACGACATACCCTTTTAATCAATAGGAATGTGCCTGACGGCATATGCTCGGTTTTTTTTGGGGGCGCCCGGCCATTGCTGCGGCGCCTTGTTTCATTTGTGAAAAAAGAAAAACGGCGGTTCCCAGGGAGGAGGAGGGGAACCGCCGTTCATTTCAACATCAGGGCAGGGAGGAGAAGAGCCCCGATGTATCCGAACCCGGGTTTGATCCCGGTATGTGTAAGTCGCGGCGACACCAGGGAGGAGGAGAGGTATCGCCGCGGGCTTTCAACATCAAGGCAGGGAGGAGAAGAGCCCTGATGTATCCGAATCCGGGTTTGATCCCGGTATGTGTAAGTCGCGGCGACGTCAGGGAGGAGGAAGACGTCGCCGCGCGCTTTCAACACCGGGAAAGGGAGGAGAAGTACCCGGTGTGTCAGTGTCCGGCGTTCAGGGCCGGTATAAGGTGCGGCGATATCAGGGAGGAGGAGAGATATCGCCGCTGAAATACAGATCCTAAAGGGAGGAGGAAGGACCTGATCTCGGTTATGTCAGTGCGCGCTTAGTGCGCGACGTATTCTTCGGCCGCCTGCATTGCCACGCGGCGGATCATCGAACGGTGCAGGCCCAGATCGGCCAGCTCTCGGTTCGACAGTTCGGACAGTTCATTCACGGTCCGGCGGTAGACCCGGTACCGAACGAACCTGGTTTTTGCAGCCTCAATCAGTGATGCCAGGCCGGTTGCCGGTGCGCCTTTGAGCGCGGTCTGATGTGTTGCTACAGCCATCTATGTTACCCGATATGTTTTGTCTTTGCCGTTGTGTCTCGGCGTTTGCTTGAGGATGAAGATAAGGAAATGCTGCACATGCACAATAGGTGAACTCGTCAATGCTGCTATGCAGCAAGTGCATAGATATCAACGTGTTGGTGTGCTGTTGTCATTTGGGCCTTAAAAACAGGAGTTTTATGAGTGCCTTGCCCACGGTGGCAATCTTCCGAATTTTACTGGTTAGTAAAAATTGCCGCTTCTTTAAGCGCGATGTTTCTAAGTTGAGCATCTTTTAATTAAGGTGCGCCTCTTGCCTCACTAAAAGAGTGTTCCGGTGTGCATGGGAAATCATGGGCGACGCCTGGGAATGCCTTCGCAATTTACATAGGGGCCGCAAATGGAAGGTGATTCGTACGGTGGAAGCTGTGAGATTGACCTCTGGGTGATTGAATTTTCTAGAATCTGGAAAATTTTTGGGAATTCATGGGACATGATGTTCAGTGCAAGTTTTTAGCTATATATAGTATTTTGCCTCGGTACATATTCTAATTATGGTGTAACGCGGGTGGTTTTCAATTGATCGCCATGTGTTTATATTGCGATTCTTGCTTAAGTACCTTGAAGTTTCCTATTGATTTCCATGAATTCCCATGGCATCCCTTGTTTATCCGATGAGGACGAGGCACATGGGGCGCCGAACGACCCCGAACCAATAAAAACAGGTTTCATACAGGCATCTCGCTTTCATCAATCAAGAGATCCGGCGCGCGGGCGAGCAGACATCCCCCCAGGTGGCGCGCGCAGCTGGACATCCCGCAAAGCGGGTCAATGCGGCGGGTTGATCAGTGGCAGCAGATCAACCCGCCGTTTTTCATCCGGGGGGAACGTGAATTTTGGGTGGGGCGCAAGCGAAAGGGACAGTCGTCTTGGCGCGCAGGTTTAGAGGTGAAAGCCACCACAAGGTGGATACGAAGGGCAGGGTGTCGATCCCGGCCTCGTTTCGCCGTGTGCTTGAGGCTTCGGACCCGAACTGGCAGCCCGGTGATACCCCCGAACTGGTGATCGTCTATGGAGATCACCGCCGCAAATTCCTTGAATGCTATACCATGCAGGCGATTGACGAGGTCGATCACAAGATTGACGCGCTTCCGCGTGGTTCGATGCAGCGGAAGATGTTGCAGCGCATGTTCCACGGTCAGTCCTTCCCAACCACCGTGGATGAGACGGGTCGCCTTGTGCTGCCAGCCAAGTTGCGCACCAAGATCGGCCTTGAAAACGAGGCGTTCTTTATTGCCGCGGGTGATACGTTCCAGATCTGGAAGCCTGAGACATATGAGTCTGAAGAGCTGGCAGCCGCCGAAGATTGGCTGGACGAACAGCCCGAGGATTTCGATCCTCTGGAGTTCCTAGATGGCGTCGGGGACGCGTGACGGCATGGCCGGCGCTGACACCCCTTCCGACAAACCTCATATCCCTGTTCTGCTGCGCCCATTGCTGGCGGCTGTGGCGCCGGTTTCCGGTGCTTGGCTTGATGGGACGTTTGGGGCGGGTGGTTATACGCGTGGCCTACTGGAGGCCGGGGCTGACAAAGTCATTGGCGTGGACCGTGATCCGTTGGCCTTTGAGATGGCGGCAGACTGGGCGGGTGGCTATGGCGACCGGCTGGTTATGCAGCCCGGGGTGTTTTCCCGCATGGATGAATACGCGCAAGATCTGGATGGCGTGGTGCTGGACCTCGGCGTCTCGTCCATGCAGTTGGATCAGGCCGAGCGTGGCTTTTCCTTCATGAAGGACGGCCCGCTGGACATGCGAATGAGCCAGGAGGGTGAGAGCGCCGCCGATCTGGTGAACACGGCGACCGAGGCCCAACTGGCCGATATTCTGTTCCACTATGGTGAAGAACGCGCCAGCCGACGGATCGCCAAGGCGATTGTGAAAGCGCGGGCGGATGAGCCGATTACGACGACCCTGCGTCTGGTTCAGATCATCGAATCTTGCTTGCCGCGCCCTAAACCGGGGCAGTCGCACCCGGCAACGCGCAGCTTTCAGGGGCTGCGGATTGCAGTGAACGCGGAATATGAAGAGCTGTTTCATGGGCTTATGGCTGCCGAACGCGCGTTGAAGCCAGGCGGGCAACTGGCTGTTGTGACTTTCCATTCCATCGAGGATCGGATGGTCAAAAGGTTCTTTCAGTCCCGCGCAGGCAAGACCGGGCGTGCCAATCGCTATGCACCTGAAATGGAACAAGAACTGCCACAGTTCACACTTAAGACCCGCAAAGCTGTGGGTCCGGATGAACAGGAATTGCAGGAAAATCCGCGTGCGCGCTCGGCCAAGCTGCGTGTGGCGGTACGAACTGAGGCTCCGGCTGGGGAAATTGATGCCCGCGCCATTGGGATGCCGCAACTGGGGGGAAGGGCAAAATGAAGAGTGTTTTGTATGTGTTGACTGCTCTGGCCGTGTTCGGACTGGCGCTTTGGGCGTATCAAGAGAATTACCGCACCCAGCAAGTGGTGAAGGAAACACAGAAGCTACAGCGCGAGATTGGCATGGCGCAGGTGCGGCTGGCCGTTTTGAACGCCGAATGGGCTTACCTGAACCGTCCCGACCGACTGCGCGAATTGGCCGACCTTAACTTTGAACGTCTGGGCCTGTTGCCGCTGCGCGCCGAACAATTCGGACGCGCTGATCAGATTTCTTACGCCGAGGACCCGGACCTGCCTATCGTCGACCCGGTCGAGTTGCAGGCGATCACCAGTACTCAGGCGCTGGGCGAGGTGCAGATCCCATGACCCGTACCCCTCTGCGCCCCTTGGCCCGTGTTCTTGACGCTCGCGCCCGCGGGGAAAACCCAAAGGCGATCGAGCGGGAAAACATCCGTCAGCGTCACGAAGACATGAAAGATCGCGCCCGCGCCCGCGCCGAAGGGCGTTTGCTGGTGCTGGGCCTGTTCTTCTTCTGCGCTTTCTCGGTGGTCGGGGTCCGAATGGGCATGCTTGCGACGTCCGAGGCACAAGAGCCGCTGGCAAGCGCCCCCGGTGCTGCGATTGCGATGCAGCGCGCCAATATCGTGGATCGCGAGGGGCGCATTCTGGCGACAAATCTGGACACCTATTCTGTCTATGCCCAGCCGCCTGCAATGATCGACCCAGTCACCGCTGCAGATCAGCTGGTGGCGATCTTCCCTGATCTGGAAAAAGAGCGTCTGGTCAAAGATTTCACCGGTAATCGTAAGTTCCTGTGGATCAAGAAACGTATCTCACCGGAACAGAAGCAGGCGGTGCATGATATCGGCGATCCCGGCATCTTATTTGGCCCGCGCGAGATGCGGTTGTATCCGAATGGGCGTCTGGCCGCGCATATTCTGGGTGGTTCGGGCTTTGGCCGCGAAGGCGTCAGCGCCGCCGAAGTTATCGGCGTGGCGGGGGTCGAGAAGCAATTCGACGATTATCTGCGTGACCCGGCCAACGGCAACAAACCGCTGCAACTTTCGCTGGACCTGACCATTCAAGCAGCGGTTGAGCAGGTTTTGTATGGCGGCATGAAGATCATGAACGCCAAAGGGGCCTCGGCGGTGCTGATGAACGCACACACGGGCGAGGTCATCTCGGCCGCGTCGCTGCCGTCCTTCGATCCGAACGACCGTCCGCGCCCGCCAACCTCGGGATTTGATCCGTCGGACAGCCCATTGTTCAATCGCTATGTGCAGGGCGTTTATGAGCTGGGCTCGGTATTCAAAATCTTTACTGCCGCGCAGGCTGTTCAGTTGGGGTTAGTGAATTCTGAGACAATCATCGACACCTCTGGTCCGATGCGGATCGGGCGGTTCCCGATTGGTGAGTTCAACGGCAAGAACTATGGTAAGATCAGCGTTGCGGATGTGATCGTCCACAGCTCGAACCGTGGCACGGGCCGATTGGCCTTGCAGATCGGGTCGCGTCGTCAGCAGGATTTCCTTGAGGCGCTGGGCATGTTCGAACCCACCCCCTTTGAAATTGTCGAGGCCGCAGGCGGTGAACCGCTCAAGCCCAAGAAATGGGGCGAGCTGAGTACGGTGACCATTTCTTACGGTCATGGCCTATCCACCAGCCCGATGCATCTCGCAGCCGGATATGCAGCGATAGCCAATGGCGGGCATTATGTCAGCCCGACCATTCTACGCAAAAATGGTGCTCAATACGGGCCGCGAGTCATGTCCGAAAGCGCCGCGAAACAGGCGCAGAACATGCTGCGCCGTGTGGTGACAGATGGCACTGCCAGCTTTGGCGATGTTGCAGGATATGACGTGGCGGGTAAGACCGGCACGGCGGATAAGCCCAAGCCGCGCGGTGGGTATTATGATGAAAAGGTAATCGCGACGTTCGCGACGATCTTCCCGGCCTATGATCCGAAATATGTGTTGATCGTCACTCTGGATGAACCGTCCATCGTGGCCTACGGCGAAAAGCGCCGGACGGCGGGTTGGACGGCAGTTCCCGTGGCTGCCGAGCTGATCGGACGGATTGCCCCGCTACTTGGGTTGCGTCCCCGGCTTGAGCCTGAGGCGCGCGCTGCTATAACCCTGACCTCAAATTAGGCTGTCCAGCAGAGGTGGGTCATGGGCACAAGGACGAAAACACTTAGCCAACTGGCCCTGACTGCGCGGGGCGGGGCGAATCCCGACATTACCGGATTGGCCGTTGACAGCCGTGAGGTGAAGGATGGCTATCTGTTCGCTGCGCTTCCCGGCACCCGCGTACATGGTGGAGAGTTCATACAATTCGCCCTGCGTATGGGGGCCGCTGCGATCCTGACGGATGCCGAAGGCGCTGAATTAGCGGCGGGCGAACTGGCTGCATCGGACGCTGCTTTGATCGTGGTTGAAGACCCCCGCCAAGCGCTGGCCGGATGTGCCGCGCTTTGGTTTGGGGCCCAGCCGCAGCACATCGTGGCTGTCACTGGGACAAACGGAAAAACGTCCGTGGCCACCTTTGTACGCCAGATTTGGATGGAGCTTGGACTGGCCGCCGTCAATCTTGGAACAACAGGGGTTGAGGGTGCGTGGACCGCACCGCTGGCGCATACCACGCCCGAGCCGATTACCTTGCACCGCTGTTTGGCCGAAGCTGCGGAAAACGGCGTGACCCATGCCGCGATGGAGGCGTCTTCGCACGGGCTCGAACAACGTCGTCTGGATGGCGTGCATCTGGCCGCAGCGGGCTTTTCGAATTTCACGCAGGATCACCTGGACTATCACGAAACCTTCGAGGCCTATTTCGCCGCCAAGGCAGGATTGTTCGATCGTGTGTTGCCACAGGACGGCACCGTGGTAATCAACATGAGCGACCCAAAAGGTGTCGAGGTTCGCAAAATTGCCGAAGCGCGGGGTCAAAGTGTATTGACTGTCGGGCTGGGCGATGCCGATCTGTGTCTGATCGGTCAGCGCTTTGACGCGACGGGGCAGGATTTGCGGTTCTCGTGGCAAGGGAAGGTACTCCAAACCCGTCTAAACCTGATCGGAGGGTTTCAGGCCGAGAATATCCTGCTTGCCTGCGGGCTGGTCATCGCCGCCGGGGAAGAGCCCGAGCGTGTGTTCGAAACCTTGCCGCACCTGACAACCGTTCGGGGCCGAATGCAGCTGGCTGCGACCCGAGACAATGGCGCGGCGGTATTTGTCGATTACGCCCATACGCCGGACGCGGTGGCAACGGCGCTCAAGGCGATGCGGCCGCATGTCATGGGGCGCCTGATCGCCATTGTCGGCGCGGGTGGGGATCGGGATGCCACCAAGCGCCCGCTGATGGGTAAGGCAGCTGCCGATCATGCGGATCTTGTCTTTGTCACCGACGACAACCCACGCAGCGAGGACCCGGCCACGATCCGCGCCGCTGTTCTGCTGGGTGCGCCGGAGGCCACCGAAGTGGGCGATAGGGCCGAAGCCATCCTGCGCGGCATTGACGCTCTGCAACCCGGTGACGCGCTGTTGATCGCCGGAAAAGGCCATGAGACTGGGCAAATCGTCGGTGATCAGGTGTTGCCGTTTGATGATGTGGAACAGGCCAGTATCAGTGTGGCCGCGCTGGACGGGAGGGTGGCATGACGCTTTGGACAGCAGCCGAGGCGGCCGAGGCCACCGGAGGGCGCGCCACGACCGATTGGATGGTAAATGGCGTATCGATCGACACCAGGACCATTCAGCCGGGCGACTTGTTCGTTGCTCTCAAAGCCGAGCGTGACGGGCATGATTTTGTGGCGCAGGCGTTGGAAAAAGGCGCGGGCGCGGCATTGGTGTCGCGCATTCCCGAAGGTGTTTCGAAAGACGCCCCGCTGTTGATAGTCGATGATGTTCAGACCGGGCTAGAGGCATTGGGGCAAGCAGGCCGCGCCCGAACCGATGCGCGCGTGGTGGGTGTTACCGGCAGCGTCGGAAAGACCTCGACCAAGGAAATGCTGGCGACCATATTGGAAAAGCAGGGAAAAACCCACGCCAGCGTGGCCAGCTATAACAACCATTGGGGCGTTCCTCTGACGCTGGCTCGAATGCCGCGCGACATTGAATTCGCCGTGATCGAAATCGGCATGAACCACCCAGGAGAGATTGCCCCGTTGGCGCGTCAGGCACGCCCGCATGTGGCGTTGGTGACGACAGTTGCGGCGGTCCATCTTGAGGCGTTCGATTCGGTTGCGGGTATCGCTCAGGAAAAAGCCGCGATCTTCGAAGGGCTCGAGCCCGGTGGAGCGGCCATCGTGAATGCAGATATCGAACACGCAGAAATTTTGCGTCAGATCGCGCAGGACTACGGGGCCGGTATCGTTGATTTTGGCCGTAAGGCTGCAGATTACGCTTTGACTGATGTCTCGCAAGGGGGCGACTCGGTGCGTGCGGAAGCTGCGGTTGGGGATGCCACCATCGCCTATGACGTGCAATCGGCGGGTACGCATTTTGCCATGAATGCGCTGGGTGCATTGGCGGCCTGTGTTGAAATGGGTGTTGATCTTAATGAAGCCATCGCAGGTCTGCGCCAATGGTCTCCGGTCAAAGGGCGGGGCGTGCGCGAGGTGCTGCCGCTGGCGGCGGGCGGGCAGATTGAGCTGTTGGATGACAGTTATAACGCCAATCCCACCTCGATGGAGGCCGCGTTGGATGTGCTGGCTGCGGCGGAGGGCACACGCCGGGTCGCTTTTTTGGGTGATATGAAAGAGTTGGGCACGCAGGAAATCGCCATGCATTCCGGAATGGTGGATGTCGCGGCAATGGCGCAGGTCGATCAGGTTCACTGTATCGGTCCGTTGATGAAGGCTCTGCATGCAGCGCTGCCCGAGGGCAAGCGCGGGTTGTGGAGTGAAACAAGCACCGAAATGGCCGCGCATCTGCCGGATTTGATCCGGGCAGGCGATACGGTTCTGGCCAAAGGGTCGCTGAGCATGGCGCTGGCTCAGATTGTTGACGGTTTGCGGAAAATGGGGCAAGGGAGCGCGCTTGACCCATGACCTCCGCATGAGAAAGGTTTTGACATGCTCTATTGGTTGACCGCCCTGTCGGATGGGGGGGATTTCTTTAACCTCTTCCGCTATATCACCTTCCGTGCGGGCGGAGCCTTTCTGACCGCGTTGATCTTTGGCTTTATCTTCGGCAAGCCGCTGATCAACGTATTGCGCAGGAAACAGGGTAAAGGTCAGCCAATCCGAGACGACGGTCCTGAGGGGCATTTTTCCAAGGCTGGCACGCCAACCATGGGCGGGTTGCTGATCGTTGGTGCGCTGGTGACCTCAACGCTGGTCTGGGCGCGGTGGGACAATCCTTATGTCTGGATGGTGTTGTTTGTGACGCTGGCATATGCGGCAATCGGTTTTGCAGATGACTATGCCAAGGTGTCCAAGCAGAACACTAAGGGTGTGTCTGGAAAGACAAGGATGGCGCTGGGGGTGATTATTGCGGTTCTGGCTTCGCTTTGGGCGACATTGCATCACCCTGAGGCGCTGCAGAACCAATTGGCGGTGCCAGTTTTCAAGGACACGCTGGTCAATCTGGGTATTTTCTATATTCCGTTCGCAATTGTTGTGATCGTGGGCGCGGCCAACGCCGTGAACCTGACCGATGGGCTGGACGGGCTGGCGATTATGCCTGCGATGATTGCGGCCTCGACACTTGGCATCATTGCCTATGCGGTCGGTCGGGTCGACTTTACCGAATATCTGGACGTGCATTACGTGCCGGGTACGGGGGAGATTTTCATCTTTACCTCGGCACTGTTTGGCGCGGGGCTTGGGTTTCTGTGGTACAACGCGCCACCCGCGGCTGTGTTCATGGGCGATACCGGTTCGCTGGCTTTGGGCGGCGCGCTAGGTGCAATTGCGGTGGCCACCAAGCACGAGCTGGTACTGGCCGTTGTCGGTGGGCTTTTCGTTGTGGAAGCGCTGAGTGTGATTATTCAGGTTCTGTACTTCAAACGCACCGGTCGCCGCGTGTTTCTGATGGCACCAATCCATCACCACTATGAGAAAAAGGGGTGGGCCGAGCCGACCATTGTGATCCGGTTCTGGATCATCTCGCTGATCCTGGCGATGATTGGTCTGGCGACTTTGAAAGTCCGGTAACGCTCCCGCCAGGTTCGGCGGACCTGCGGTCCACCTGCCACCTGTTGAGCCCGGCTCGCGCTGACGCGCGAGCCTTTTGTTGCCCTTGCCAATAGAGTTTTCTTCTGCGCAGTGTGACGGCCAATTGGACGTCAGAAGAAGGTGGGCGGCATGATCCCGGTCAAAGGGTTTTCAGGGCAAAAGGTTGCGGTTCTGGGGCTTGGCCGATCGGGTCTGGCCACGGCCCGTGCATTGCGGGCAGGTAAGGTCGAGCCTGTCTGTTGGGATGACAATCCCGCCGCTCGCGAAACAGCCGAGGCAGAAGGTTTCACTTGCGCCGATTTGCACCGCCACGGGGCGTTTGACGACATCGCGTCGCTGATCGTGTCGCCGGGAATTCCGCATCTCTATCCCGAACCGAACCCGGTTGTGGCTGCTGCGCTGGACGCCGGAGTGCCGGTGGACAACGATATTGGGCTGTTCTTCCGATCCTTTGCCGGGCCGGAATGGAACAACTATGACACTCCGCCTCGCGTTATTGCGGTGACCGGGTCGAATGGGAAATCAACCACCGCTGCATTGATTCATCACATCCTGACCGAAGCCGGGCGTGAGGCACAGCTGGCAGGGAATATTGGGCGCGGGGTGCTGGATATTGATCCGGGTGGAGACGGGTCGGTGGTTGTGTTGGAGTTGTCCAGCTATCAGACCGATCTGGCCCGCGCTCTGACGCCGGATGTGGCAGTGTTCACCAATCTGTCTCCGGATCATCTGGACAGGCATGGCGGGATGGGGGGCTATTTCGCAGCCAAACGCCGGTTATTTGCCGAGGGCGGACCGGATCGCGCAGTGATCGGTGTGGATGAAAACGAAGGCGCGTTTCTGGCGGGCCAGCTGTCCGAAGGGCCGACTGACGACCGGGTCATCCGTGTCTCGGTGGCGCGCAAACTGACCGGGCCGGGGTGGCAGGTCTTTGCACGCAAGGGGTTCTTGTCGGAGTACCGCAAGGGGCGGCAGGCTGGGTCAATCGACCTGCGTCAGATCAAGGGCCTGCCCGGCGTTCATAACCATCAGAACGCTTGTGCCGCCTATGCTGCCTGCCGCGCGTTGGGGCTGGCGCCGCGCGTAATTGAGGATGCGCTGCACAGCTATCCCGGCTTGCCGCATCGCAGCCAGATTATCGCCGAAGTGGACGGCGTGACCTATGTGAACGATTCCAAGGCCACTAATGTAGACAGCGCGCTGAAGGCGTTGAGCGCGTTTAAAAAGATCCGGTGGATTTGTGGGGGGCTGGAAAAAGAGGGTGGTCTTTCAGCGTTGAACGGCGCGGCGGATCAAGTGCTCAAGGCTTATGTGATCGGGCGCGAAGCTGCCAATTTCGCGCTTCAACTTGAAGCCGAGGCGCAGGTCTGCACCACAATGGCGGAAGCCGTAGCGCAGGCCATGTCAGATGCGCTACCGGGAGAGACGGTGCTGCTGGCCCCTGCAGCGGCAAGTTTCGATCAGTATGACAATTTTGAACAGCGCGGAGAGGACTTCGCTGAACAGGTTCGGCAGCGGTTGGCGGGATAGTCATTTGCAATAGACCGCCAGTTGGGCCAAGCTACAGTGCTATCAGCTTGACGCGCCGTGACAATTACGTTTGGCTCCGGGCAAATTCAACACGAGGTAATGACTATGCCATACCGTAAGTTTTCTCTGATCCTACCCGCCGTTTTGGTGGCTGGTGCCTGCACGAATGTTGGTGCCAATTATCAGCCGATTGTCGATGGCCCGATTGGCCCGAACTACAACGTGGATCTGCAGCAATGCCAACAGCTGGCTGCATCGCAAGCCAGCGTTGATGGCTCCACCGCCGGGAACGCCGCAATCGGCGCGGCAGGTGCGGCTGCGGTTACCGGGATCGTTCAGGACAGCAGCGACAATCTGGGTCGTGCAGCGGTCGCTGGCGCTCTGGTCGGTGCCGGTGCGGACGTGATCAACAAGAACCAGAATAAAGAAGTCATCGTGCGCAACTGTATGCGCGGACGTGGCTATAACGTCGTCGGCTAACGGGTTGCGATTGCATCTCCAGCAGCGTGACCCGAGGACCACGCCCATTGGAAGTTGTAGCCGCCCAGCCAACCGGTGACATCCACCGCTTCGCCAATCGCATAGAGGCCGGGGACATCCCTGGCCTCCATCGTTTTTGACGACAGATCATCAGTATCGATCCCGCCCAGAGTGACCTCGGCGGTGCGATAACCTTCGGTGCCAGAAGGGGTCAGTGGCCAATTGGACAGGGCCGTAATCAAATCGGTCAGTGCCGCGTCGGATTGGTCGGCCAGGTTGCCCTGCATCGGAATATGCTGGCTTAGGTACTCCACCAGCCGTGTAGGCAAGTGGCGGGCAAGTTCGGTGGTCAGGGCCTTGCGGCCCCCGCTCTGCCGCTGATCGCGCAGCAGGTCGAAAAGGGGAAGATCGGGTATCAGGTTGACCCGGATCGCCTCACCCTCGCGCCAATAAGAAGACAATTGCAGCACCGATGGCCCGCTGAGGCCGCGATGGGTGAACAGCAGCGCCTCGTCAAAGCTGGTGCGCTCGTTTGACAGGCGTGCGGGCAGGGACACGCCGGAAAGGTCCTTGAATTTCCCGTCCGAGAAGGTGAACGGCACCAATGCTGCGCGTGTGTCGGTGATCCGCAGACCGAACTGGCGGGCGATATCATAGGCCAAGCCGGTTGCACCCATCTTGGGGATCGACTTACCGCCCGTTGCCAGAACCAGATTGGTGCAAGTCAGGCTGAGGCGCTGCCCTTCGCGGTCGACCTCCAGCGCGAAACCGGCCTCGATCTTGCGCAAATCTTTCAACTCGGTACGCACCCACAGATTGGCCCCGGCGCGCTCCATCTCGGTCAACAGCATCTGAATGATCTGTTTCGAGGACCCGTCGCAGAACAATTGGCCAAGGGTTTTTTCATGCCACGCGATGCCGTGGCGCCCGACCAGATCAACGAAATCCCATTGCGTGTATCGCGCCAAGGCCGACTTGCAGAAATGCGGGTTTTGCGACAGGAAGTTGCCCGGCCCGGCGTACATGTTGGTGAAATTGCAACGCCCGCCACCTGAGATGCGAATTTTCTCTCCGGCCGCTTTGGCATGATCGATCACCAAAACGCGCCCACCGCAATGGATCGCGCACATCATACCGGCTGCACCGGCCCCGAGGATGATCGTGTCATATGTCATGGGCTGCGCATGGCGTGGAATTGGAAGGAAGGCAAGAGCCAGAGCGGTTTCAGCGCACTGCAAAAGACTTCATGGGTCATTGCATCGTGAGGCGTTTTGGTCAGTAGAAATACAGATTGCAAGCTGCCCAACGCGCTGACATGCTGCCCTTTTGACGCGCGTTTTCAAAAAAGGATAAATCGATGCGATTTCCGGACTTTATTACTGCATTCCCCAAATTGGATGTGCCTTTCCCCGAGGATGTCGTGCAGACGGCGGTCATAAGATCTGACGCCGGCCTCGCGGCGTTTTTTACGTTTCTTCAGGATATGGAGCTTCCATTGCATTCACATGGGGCCCAATGGGGAACTGTCATCGAAGGTGAGGTCGAGCTGACTATCGGAGGAGTTACCAAAACCTACCGTCCCGGTGACAGCTATTCGATTCCGGCCGGGGTGGAACACGGCGGGCAGATCAAGGCCGGGACCCGTGTGATCGACGTGTTTGAAGAACCGGATCGGTATCCAATTAAAGAGTGAAGTAAATTCTGCGCTGTCCTGCGCGGGCATTATTCAGCCCCCTTGACACCGCGATGGGATTGGGGCCGTTTGTCCAATTGCTGAGGTCACCGCCACTGACGGGCCGTTTTCCGCATACCCGCTCATTCCGCTAGCCCAAACGCAAAAATGTCTGTAGACTCTCAATCAGATCCCGAAAAAGGGACATGAACGAGGCAGTAAGTGGCGGTATCTCATGACTGAGATGGTGTATGGCGCGGTCCAGGACCAGCGCGGAGAACCGATTCTACCAAAGTGGTGGCGGACGATTGATCGCTGGACCATGTCCTGTGTGCTGATCCTGTTTGTCATTGGGCTGTTGCTGGGGCTGGCCTCGTCGCCGCCGTTGGCCGGGCGCAACGGGTTTGACCCGTTCCACTATGTCGAACGGCAGGCGATCTTCGGCGGGCTGGCCCTGGTTGCGATGCTGCTGACCTCGATGATGTCCCCGACACTGGTGCGGCGTCTGGCAGTGCTGGGCTTTCTTGCGTCGTTTGTGGCGCTGGCGTTTCTGCCGGTCTTTGGCACCGATTTCGGCAAGGGGGCGGTGCGTTGGTATTCGCTGGGCTTTGCCTCGATGCAGCCATCCGAGTTTCTAAAGCCCGGCTTTATTGTCGTGGCAGCGTGGTTGCTGGCCGCGTCGCAGGAAATCAACGGTCCTCCGGGGCGGTTGTGGTCCTTTGCGCTGTGCATGGCCATCGTTGGCATGCTGGTGTTGCAACCTGATTTCGGTCAAGCCTGTCTGATCCTGTTTGGCTGGGGCGTGATGTATTTTGTGGCAGGGGCACCTATGCTGCTTCTGCTGGGTATGGCCGGGGCGGTCGTGCTGGGCGGTATGCTGGCCTATTCGAACTCGGAACACTTTGCCCGCCGCATCGACGGGTTCCTGAACCAAGAGGTCGATCCGACCACGCAGCTGGGCTATGCTACCAACGCCATTCGCGAAGGTGGATTGTTCGGTGTTGGCGTGGGCGAGGGGCAGGTGAAATGGTCGCTGCCCGATGCGCATACCGATTTTATCATCGCTGTCGCGGCTGAGGAATACGGCCTGATCCTGGTGCTGATCATCATCGCGCTCTATTCGATCATCGTTGTACGCTCGCTGCTGCGGTTGATGCGCGAGCGGGACATGTTCATCCGTTTGGCAGGCACCGGTCTGGCCTGCATGTTCGGCGTGCAGGCGATGATCAATATGGGCGTTGCGGTGCGGCTGTTGCCCGCCAAGGGCATGACGCTGCCGTTTGTCAGTTATGGTGGTTCATCCCTGATTGCGGGCGGCATCGCGGTTGGCATGTTGTTAGCCTTCACCCGCACCCGCCCACAGGGCGAGCTTGGCGATATTCTGCGCGGACGAGGTTAATGAACAAACCCTACCTTCTGATTGCAGCTGGCGGCACCGGGGGGCACATGTTCCCGGCACAAGCGCTGGCCGAGGCGATGCTGCAAAAAGGTTGGCGCGTGCGCCTGTCTACCGATACGCGCGGCGCACGGTATACCAGTGGCTTCCCGCACTCGACCGAAATTGTCGAGGCGTCCTCGGCCACTTTCGCGCGTGGTGGTTTGGCCGCAAAGGCGCTGGTCGGACCCAAGATTGCGGGTGGCGTGACCAGCATGTCATTGCAGATGATGCGCGACCGGCCGGATGTGGTTGTGGGATTTGGCGGTTATCCTTCGATCCCGGCGCTCGGCGCGGCGACGATGTTGAAAATCCCGCGCATGATCCATGAACAGAACGGTATTCTGGGACGGGTAAACCAGCTGTTTGCGACCCGTGTGTCTCAGGTAGCTTGCGGTATTTGGCCCACGGACCTGCCCGAGGGGGCAAAGGGCATCCATACTGGCAATCCGGTTCGGGCCGCCGTTCTTGAACGCGCGGCGGCGGGTTACATTCCGCCCGGAGATTACCCGATGTCGATCCTGGTGATGGGGGGATCGCAGGGCGCGCGCATCCTCAGCGATGTGGTGCCCGGCGCGATTGCAGCTTTGCCCGAATTGCTGCGCGGCCATATCCGCGTTGCCCATCAGGCACGTGACGAAGATGGCGAACGGGTCACGGCGTTCTACGCCGACCATGGCATCCGTGCCGAGGTCAAACCGTTTTTTCACGACGTTCCCCGCCGCATGTCGGATGCACAGTTGGTTATCTCGCGCTCGGGGGCGTCAAGCGTTGCCGATATTTCGGTCATCGGGCGACCCTCGATCCTGATCCCGTTTGCGGCTGCCGCTGGCGACCACCAGACCGCCAATGCACGCGGGCTGGTACAGGCGGGTGGGGCGATCATGATTCCTGAAAACGCCCTTGACGTTTCCTCGCTGACCGAGCAAATCACCGCAGTTCTGACTAACCCTGAAGCCGCGCAAAAAATGGCCCATGCCGCCCTTTCGACCGGAGCTCCGGACGCAACCGAGCGTCTGACGGCCCTTGTCGAGCAACTGGCGCAGAAGGAGACCGCATGAATCCTGCAACCAAACTGCCGCAAGATGTAGGGCCGATCCATTTCGTAGGGATCGGCGGGATCGGGATGTC
This sequence comes from Ruegeria atlantica, assembly GCF_013032005.1. GTDB lineage: Bacteria > Pseudomonadota > Alphaproteobacteria > Rhodobacterales > Rhodobacteraceae > Ruegeria > Ruegeria atlantica_A. The sequence goes on along the minus strand of NZ_WQBE01000004.1, from coordinate 42,289 downwards.
GGGCATTGCCGAGGTGCTGCTGAACCTTGGCTACCGGGTGCAGGGGTCGGACCTGAAGGCCTCGAAAATCACTGACCGTCTGGCCAGCTTGGGGGGCGAGATTTTTGTCGGCCAACGCGCCGAGAACCTGGAAAACGCCGCCGTAGTAGTGGTGTCGACCGCGATCAAACCGGGCAACCCGGAATTGGACGGTGCCCGCGCGCGCGGACTGCCGGTTGTACGCCGGGCTGACATGCTGGCCGAATTGATGCGCCTGAAGTCCAACATCGCGATTGCCGGAACCCACGGCAAAACAACCACCACCACCATGATGGCCGAGTTGATGGTGGCCGGTGATTTCGACCCGACGGTGATCAATGGTGGGATCATCCACGCCTATGGCTCCAACGCGCGGATGGGACAGGGCGAATGGATGGTGGTCGAGGCCGACGAATCCGACGGCTCGTTCAATCGTCTACCTGCGACCATTGCCATTGTTACCAATATCGACCCCGAGCATATGGAACACTGGGGCGACTTCGACAAATTGCGCGACGGTTTCTACGAGTTCGTGTCGAACTTGCCTTTCTACGGTCTGGCCGTGTGCTGCACCGATCATGCCGAGGTGCAGACGCTGGTTGGCCGCATCACTGACCGGCGCGTGCGGACCTATGGTTTCAATGCGCAGGCCGATGTACGTGCAGTTAACCTGACTTACAAAGGCGGCATCGCGCATTTCGACATCCACCTGCAATACGAAGACACGGTGATCGAAGGCTGTACCTTGCCGATGCCCGGTGATCACAACGTCTCAAACGCCTTGTCTGCGGCGGCAGTGGCCCGGCACCTAGGCATGAAGACCTCGGAAATTCGTGATGCGCTGGCCAATTTCGGTGGCGTGAACCGCCGCTTTACCAAGGTGGGTGAGGTTGATGAGGTCACCATCATTGACGATTACGGCCATCACCCTGTGGAAATTGCTGCTGTGCTGAAAGCTGCCCGTCAGGCGACCGAGGGACGGGTCATCGCCGTGCACCAGCCGCACCGGTATTCCCGCCTGTCCAACCTGTTTGATGATTTCTGCACGTGTTTCAACGACGCCGATGTCGTTGCCATCGCTGACATATTTGCCGCCGGAGAGGACCCGATCAAGGGCGCATCCCGCGATGATCTTGTGCAGGGCCTGATCCGCCACGGCCATCGACACGCCCGCGCATTGCTGGACGAAGGCGATCTTGAACGTCTGGTTCGCGAACAGGCGCGTCCCGGAGATATGGTCGTCTGCCTGGGGGCAGGTACGATCAGTGCTTGGGCCAACGGATTGCCCGCTCGATTGCGGCAAAAACAGGCGGTCTGAGGCAATGGACTCTCGCCTATTGCAACTATAAAGTGTGACGTCGCAATCGTAGACGGGATGTCCTCGGAGGGGCATATGGCATATTCGGTAATGCTTGCAGCCTTGTGGGTCGTGGCCTCGACGATTGTGGCCATGTTGCCGATGCGTCTGCAGTTCCCGCCTGGAGTTGTGTTATTCATCTCTGCGCCTGCATTGATAGTCTGGCTGGGTCACGACTACGGCTGGGTGTTTTCGCTGCTGGCCTGCGCCGCTTTCGCATCCATGTTCCGCAATCCTATCCGTTATTATTGGCGCCGGTGGACCGGTGCGGAGGTTCAGGAATGAACTTGTCCATTGCCCTTGCCGCGCTTTGGGGAATTGCCGCGAATGTGTTGGCGATGATCCCCAGCAAAGACAATCACTGGACACGCGCCTATATCCTGATTGCGGTGGGGATTCCGATTTTGGGATACGTGACGCTTCAGAACGGACCGTGGATCGGGTTGATTGTAATGGCAGCAGGCATGTCGGTGCTGCGCTGGCCGGTGATTTATCTGGGGCGTTGGGTGCGACGGCTTGTTGGACACTGACATGGTCGAATACGTCTTTTACACTCTCACATTCTTTCTGCCCCTGTTTTTGATTTGGATAGCCTCACACATTCTTATTGTTAAAGGGAAGTTCAGAGGACCGATCTATCTTCTTATATTTTTGTTTGTTTCGTTTGCCGTGTGGTATTGGACCCCTGTTAGCGCGTACGCCAGTCAAAGCGCCGAGGGGTTCGTTGTGCTATTTACAGTCGCTTATACCTCGAGCGTGATCGTCCAATTCGTACCAGGTCTTACCCTTGGAATTTTGACTGGTGGATTGCACCGGATTTTGCTCAGGAAGTTGAAGTCTGATGCCAGTATTGCGCCCGTGTAATAACCCAAGAGGGTAAAATGCTGTGCTCCAGAGAAACGCTTGGTTGAGGACAGCTGAACCATTTTGACCAAACATTCAGATGAGGACACGGATTGGAGATAATTGAAGTAGTAGCCGCTGTCGTGTTGGCGATGGCGCTTCCGGTATTTTTATCCGGGCTGGCATCCCACAATCTTGTTAAACGGGGTCGTTTTCGTGGGCCCGTCTATCTTTTGTTGATTCTTGTTTTGTCCAGTGCCTATGGGTTTCTGGCTTCGGACAACGTAGGATTGCTAGAGCCGATGTGGTGGCGGGCCGAAGACTTCTATAATCTTTTCGTTATGTTCACAGCCTTTCCTTTGGGAACCGGGTTGGTTTTGGGATTCAGTACAGGTTTGCGTAGCCGACAGCGGTCAAAGCGTATGCAAAACTTAGTCCAGATAGATGACAAGCGAATAGAATCGAACTACCAGAGCTCCATGGTTCAAACACTTCCTGCGCCTCGTGGCAAACTCACTGAAAACCGACCTTTGAATGATTTAACCTGGCTTCGGGTCGGTGGGCCTGCGGACTATTTATTCCAGCCTGCAGATATCGAAGACCTTCAGCACTTCCTGCGCGACTTGCCAGCTGAGGTTCCCGTCTTCCCAATGGGTGTTGGTTCGAACCTGATTGTTCGGGATGGCGGGTTGCGCGCGGTGGTGATCCGGCTTGGGCGCGGGTTCAACGGTATTTCGGTCGATGACAACACCGTCACTGCTGGCGCGGCAGCGCTGGATGCGCATGTGGCGCGCAAGGCGGCGGATGCGGGTGTGGACCTGACGTTTCTGCGCACCATTCCCGGCTCGATCGGGGGGGCGGTACGGATGAATGCGGGATGCTATGGCTGCTACACAGCGGATGTGCTGCGCAAGGCCACCATCGTCACGCGACAGGGTGAGGTTCTGGACCTGAGCCCAGAGGATCTGAACTTTCGCTACCGTCAGTCCGATCTGCCCGACGGGGCGGTATTGGTTTCCGCTACCTTCGTAGGTCCGGCTGGTGATCCCGAGGAATTGCACACCTGCATGGCGGCACAATTGCAAAAGCGCGACGAGACCCAACCCACCAAAGACCGCAGTGCCGGTTCGACCTTTCGCAACCCGGCGGGCTTTTCGTCCACGGGTCGCGCTGATGACGTGCATGACCTCAAGGCTTGGAAAGTCATCGACGATGCCGGTATGCGCGGGGCATCGCGGGGCGGGGCGCAAATGAGCCCAAAGCATTCGAATTTCCTGATCAATACCGGCTCTGCCACGGCTGCTGACCTTGAAGGTCTGGGCGAAGAGGTGCGAAAAAAGGTTTACGAAACAAGCGGCATCACGCTAGAGTGGGAAATCATGCGGGTTGGTGATCCGCTGAAAGAATAAAGCCCCAACCGTCAGACCATAACAGGCAAATTCAGGCGACGGATCAAAGGCATAACGCAGTACGGACCACTACATAAGGTCCTGGGACATTGAGGCGCTAAGTGGGTAAGTCGAGCAGGACAAGCCCCAAAGTGGCGGTATTGATGGGTGGCCCCTCGGCGGAACGCGAGGTGTCTCTCAGCTCTGGGCGCGAATGCGCAGCCGCCCTGCGGGGAGAAGGCTTTGAAGTAGTAGAGCTGGACGCAGGTCCCGACCTTTACGCGCGCCTTTTAGACATCAAACCAGATGTGGTTTTCAACGCCCTGCATGGCCGCTGGGGTGAGGATGGTTGCGTGCAGGGTCTGCTGGAGTGGATGCGCATTCCGTACACGCATTCCGGCGTGCTGGCTTCGGCGCTGGCGATGGACAAGCAACGCAGCAAAGAGGTGTATCAGGCCGTAGGTCTGCCCGTAGTACCCAGCGTGATCGTGCCCAAGGTCGAGGTGATCGAGGTTCATGTGATGGAACCTCCTTATGTCGCCAAGCCAAATAACGAAGGCTCCAGCGTCGGCATTTATATCGTGCATGAAGGATCGAACGGCCCTCCGCAGCTGTCTGAGGATATGCCGGAATTCGTGATGGTTGAGAAATACATCGCGGGTCGCGAATTGACGGTGACCGTGATGGGCGACCGCGCCCTGACCGTGACCGAGATCATGACCGATGGCGGTTGGTACGACTATGACGCCAAATACAAGCCGGGCGGGTCTTGGCATGTGCTGCCAGCCGAAATCCCGCAGGACATTTTTGACCGTTGTCTGGATTACGCATTGCGCGCCCATGATGCGTTGGGGTGCAAGGGTGTCAGCCGCACCGATTATCGCTGGGATGACAGCATGGGGGCAGACGGGCTTTTCCTGTTGGAAACCAACACGCAGCCCGGAATGACACCGACGTCGCTGGTGCCGGAACAGGCCGAGCACTTCGGCATGAGCTTTGGCCAGCTTTGCGCGTGGATGGTGGAGGACGCCTCATGCGACCGCTAAGGGCCACTCGTGCGCCGGTGATCCACCGATCAAAGCCGCTGGCCGGACCGGATGCGGATTTTGGCTCGGGCGCGCGGTCCGAGGCGGAGCCAAAGCTGCGGTTGAGTGGGGTCAAGCTGTTCGGTCGCAAATCGCAACGGTTTGATCCGGCTCCGTCGCGGCTGAATTACCGATTGCAGCGTTGGATGCTGACGCCGGGTGTGCGCCGGGGTTTGCGGGTTGGCTTGCCCATATTCGCGCTCTGCGCTGCGGCCGGGATCTATTTCGGCTCGGCCGAGCGGCGCGAGGCTGTGGTGGCCTATGTGGCCGACATCAAGACCTCGATCCAGCAGCGGCCTGAATTCATGGTCAATCTGATGGCGATTGATGGCGCGGGCACCAATCTGTCTGAAGACATCCGCGAAGTGGTGCCGTTGGACTTCCCGATAAGCTCCTGGGATCTGGATGTCGAACAGATCCGCGACACGATCACCGGGCTGGACCCGGTCAAATCCGCCTCGGTCCGGGTGCGCCCTGGTGGTATTTTGCAAGTGGATGTTGAAGAGCGTCAGCCCGTCATCGTCTGGCGCACGCGCCGCGGGATCGAACTGTTGGATGAAACCGGCGCGCATGTGGAACGCATCGCTTCGCGTAAGGAACACACCAACCTGCCGCTGATCGCAGGCAAGGGTGCGGATGCCCATGTGGCCGAGGCGTTGCAACTGGTGACCACCGCCCGCAGCTTGGGTGGCCGGGTTCGCGGTCTGGTGCGGATTGGCGAGCGACGTTGGGATCTGGTTCTGGACCGCGGCCAACGCATCATGTTGCCAACCGAACGCCCGGTGCGCGCGTTGGAACGTGTGCTTGCCGTGAACGAAGTGCAGGACCTGTTGGAGCGTGACGTGGCCGTGGTGGACATGCGGCTTGGGCAGCGCCCGACAATAAGAATGACCAAAGCTGCCAGCGAAGACTGGTGGAATACAAAAGTGACAGTGGGTAACGGGCAGTAACGAACATGATGACCGATCTTTATCAGTCCCAACGGGCCATGCGGCAGATGCGCAGGCAGGCGATGCAACGCGGTGTTGTCGCCATTCTGGATGTTGGCAGTTCCAAGATTGCCTGCCTTGTGCTGCGCTTCGATGGCGCAAACCGCTTGAGCGAAGATAACAGCATCGGGTCCCTGGCCGGTCAGACCGGATTTCGGGTGATTGGCGCTGCGACCACGCGGTCGCGTGGTGTGCAGTTTGGTGAAGTCACTGCCATGCAGGAAACCGAACGCGCCATCCGTACCGCGTTGCAGGCGGCGCAGAAGATGGCTGATATCCGGGTGGATCACGTAATCGCCTGTTTTTCGGGCGCGAACCCGCGTTCTTATGGTCTGGACGCTCAGGTTGATCTGGAAGGTCAGGTTGTGTCCGAGGCCGAGGTTGGCCGTGTTTTGAACGCTTGCGACGTGCCCGATTACGGGGCAGGGCGCGAAGTGTTGCATGCCCAGCCGGTGAATTTTGCCTTAGATAATCGCTCGGGGCTGATCGATCCGCGCGGGCAGATGGGCCAAAGCCTTGCGGTCGACATGCACATGTTGACCGTCGATGCCGTCGCGATCCAGAACATCGTGCGCTGCATCAAACGCTGCGATCTGGAACTGGCAGGGATCGCGAACTCGGCCTACGTGTCTGGCGTCTCGGCCCTAGTCGAGGACGAACAAGAGTTGGGTGCCGCCTGTATCGATATGGGTGGCGGTACAACCAGCGTGTCGATTTTCATGAAAAAACACATGATCTATGCCGATTGCGTGCGTATGGGCGGCGACCACGTGACCGCCGATATCTCGATGGGACTGGGTGTTCCGGCGGCTGTGGCCGAACGGATCAAGACCTTTAACGGAGGTGTCCACGCGACTGGCGCTGACGACCGCGACCTGATCGATATTGGTGGTGATACCGGTGATTGGGAACACGACCGCCGCACCGTCAGTCGGGCCGAGTTGATCGGTATCATGCGCCCACGCGTCGAAGAGATTCTGGAAGAAGTGCGTGTGCGTTTGGATGCCGCCGGATTTGAGCATATGCCCAGCCAGCAGATCGTTTTGACAGGTGGTGGCAGTCAGATCATGGGGCTGGATGGCCTCGCGACCCGCATTCTGGGTCAGCGCGTACGTTTGGGTCGACCCTTGCGTGTTCATGGTCTGCCGCAATCGGCGACAGGCCCAGGGTTTTCGTCAGCGGTGGGGCTTAGCCTGTTCGCTGCGCATCCGCAGGACGAATGGTGGGATTTCGAAATTCCGGTCGATACCTATGCCGCGCGACCTTTCAAGCGCGCCATGCGCTGGTTCCGTGACAATTGGTAAAGCGGTCGGCGTTGCGGCGCTGGTCGTTGCAACCCCGCTTGCCACACACGCCCAGACACGGATACCGCCTGAGGCATTTCTGGCTGCTGTCCAGGGTAAAACCGTTACGTTTCACGACTATCCCAGCGGCCTTCTGGTGGGGACCGAGGAATTTCTCAGCCCCAAACTGTCTGTCTGGCGGATGGAGGGGCGGGGTTGTGTCTATGGGCAGATCACTACACCCAATGGTCAGATCTGCTTTTTGTACGATGATGACCCGGATGACGTGCCGGTGTGCTGGTGGACCTTTCAGCACGAAGGCCGCCTTATGGTGCGACTTGCCAACTTCAACCGACGCGAAATTCAAGAGGTGCGCAGCATTACCGAAGACGGTTTGAATTGCCCAAGTACCCCAATTAGCTAAAGAAATGGGTTGCAGCCAGCGGCCTTATCCCGCAAGATATCCACAAGGCCCGTCAGAGGCCCTGCGGCAGGACCTGAGCAGTTTTCCGCATCTTAAAAAACAGTGAATCCCTCAAGTGGCGTGCATGTTGACCGCGGCGCGTGTGTCGCTTGGTTTGTGGTGGATTGAGTTCAATCCGCAACATCTGGCAATGAATGCAAAATACCGCTGACGACTGCCTTATTTCCTCCATATTTTGTGGGATTCGGCGATTTTTGGCGTGACCTTTGCCGTTTGGACCGGTAGGATTGTAAGCGGATAGGTAAGAAAAACACCGCTTTGGCGGGTCAATAAAACAGGCGGACAGAGCATGACATTGAATCTTTCGATGCCCGGGCACGACGAACTGAAGCCTCGGATTACAGTATTTGGCGTTGGTGGCGCGGGCGGCAACGCTGTCAACAACATGATTGAGAAACAGCTGGACGGCGTTGATTTTGTCGTCGCCAACACTGATGCGCAGGCGCTGCAGCAAAGCCAGTCTTCGGCGCGGGTGCAATTGGGCGTGAAAGTGACCGAAGGTCTGGGGGCAGGGGCCCGTCCGACCGTGGGCGCTGCGGCGGCCGAAGAAAGCATCGAGCAGATCGTCGACCATCTGGCTGGCGCACATATGTGCTTTATTACAGCTGGTATGGGCGGTGGCACCGGTACGGGTGCGGCGCCGATCATCGCGCAGGCAGCGCGGGAGCTTGGCGTTCTCACTGTTGGCGTTGTCACAAAACCCTTCCAGTTTGAAGGCGCCAAGCGGATGCGTCAGGCCGAAGACGGCGTTGAGGCGCTGCAAAAGGTTGTCGACACGCTGATTATCATTCCGAACCAGAACCTGTTCCGCCTGGCCAACGAAAAGACTACGTTCACCGAGGCATTCTCGATGGCGGATGACGTTCTGTATCAGGGCGTTAAAGGTGTGACTGACCTGATGGTCCGTCCGGGTCTGATCAACCTCGACTTTGCTGATGTTCGTGCCGTGATGGACGAGATGGGCAAGGCGATGATGGGCACTGGCGAGGCCACCGGTGAAGATCGCGCGGTTCAGGCGGCTGAGAAGGCGATTGCCAACCCGCTGCTGGACGAAATTAGCCTCAAGGGTGCCAAGGGCGTGCTGATCAACATCACCGGCTCGCACGACCTGACCCTGTTCGAGTTGGACGAAGCGGCCAACCGCATCCGCGAGGAAGTGGACCCCGAGGCCAACATCATCGTCGGTTCGACCCTGGATACCGTGATGGAAGGCGGCATGCGTGTGTCGGTTGTGGCCACTGGTATCGACGCCAGCGAAAAGCCCGTCGACGTTCCGGTTGCGCGTCGCTCGATGTCCGAGCCGCTGACTCGCACCGTTTCCGCAGAAGAGGCGCAGCAGGATGAGACCCCCGCTGCTGTGGCCGAAGTGGCGGAACCCGCGCCCCAGCCAGAAGTGAACCGTGAACCTTCGCTGTTCGAAACCGCCGAGGAAACGGCGCAGCCGCAGGTCGAGCGTGACGATGACGGTCTGCCACCCCCGGCCTATCAGCCCCGCGTGGCTGAGTTCGAGCCGACACCTGAACCGATTGAGCCCGCGCCGGAAAGCTTTGTCGCACCGCAGCCACAGCACTCCGCAGGCACACCGTCGCCCGAAGCGCTGCAGCGTTTGCAGGCCGCTGTACAAAATGTCCCGGCCTCTGAACGTGGGTATGCGGCGCCGCGCCCACAGGCACCGCAACCGGCCCCCGCACCGCAGGCTGAAGGGCAGGATCGTTCCCGGTTCGGCTTTAACCGCCTGATCGACCGGATGACCGGCCACGCCGCCGATACGCCGGCACAGCCGGTGCGCCAGCAGCCCCCGATGCGCCAAGCTGACGCTACGGCACCTGCGCATGATGAGGCCGACCCCGATCAGGATCGGATCGAAATTCCCGCCTTCTTGCGTCGTCAGGCCAACTGATCACGGTAACAAATTAACGACTTAGGGTCGCCTTTTGGCGGCCCTTTTCTTTTGAAATACACGGCTTTAACTGTATGTAAGCAGGCTTTTGCCGATCTGTTACATTCATGTTTCATTCAGTTACAAAGAGTGAGTTGAGCCTTGACGCTTGCTTCCTTAGGTGAGTGTCCAACACGGACCGAAAAGGCCGGACACCACTCACCGAGGTTCACCTTGCAACATACGCTCAAATCTCCGATCACGTTTACAGGCGTCGGGCTGCACAGCGGCAAGCCTGCGACGATGGTCCTGAAACCGGCAGCCGCCGGTCACGGCATCTGGTTCAAACGGACGGATATCGAGTTGGGCAATGCGCTGATCCCCGCGATCTATGACGTGGTCGAGCGGACGCCGCTTTGCACCCGTCTGGTGAACGATGCAAATGTTTCGGTGTCGACCGTCGAACATATCATGGCCGCGCTGGCTGGATGCGGCGTGCATAACGCGCTGATCGAGATTGACGGACCCGAAGTCCCGATCATGGATGGGTCGTCGATTGAATTCGTGCGCGGTATCATGGCCAAGGGTGTACGTCGTCAGGCCAGCCCTGTTCTTGCGTTCGAAGTTCTCAAGCCCGTCACAGCTACGCGCGAAGGCGCCAGCGCAACAATCGCGCCTGCGGATGGGTTGATCATCGATTTCCACATCGATTTTGAAGACGGCGCAATTGGCAATCAGACCAAAACGCTGGACATGCGTAACGGCTCGTTCGCGCGTGAGCTTAGCGATTGCCGCACATTCTGCCGCCGCACAGACGTTGAAGCGATGCGCGAAAACGGCCTGGCCCTGGGTGGGACACTGGAAAACGCTGTCGTTGTACAGGGTGACGAAGTTCTGACTCCTGGCGGATTCCGCCATGCGGATGAGGCTGTTCGCCACAAGATGCTGGATGCTCTGGGCGACCTTTACCTGGCGGGCGGCCCGATTCTGGGTCACTTCACTGGCGACAAATCCGGCCACGCGATGACCAACACGCTGCTGCGCAAGCTGTTTGAAACACCTGGTGCGGTGCGTCCGGTACTGTGTACCCCCGAACAGGCCGCGCGTCTGCCGGGTCAGGGCCTTGTTTGGGACGAAATCCCCGAAGTCGCCTGATTGGATCAACTCTGCCGACAATTCCGCTAGTGAGTGTACTAAGGCGTTTTGCCCCGGAATTATCTATGCTAGACCAAAGGCCAATCCGGGGCGTGCCCCGATAAGCAATACGACGAGGATAGGCGGAATGGTTGGCACCAAAGCGGCAGTCAGATTCGCAGGCGCGATTCTTCTGACAGCAGTTTTGACGGCATGCGGCGGAAAAGGCGCAGACCGCAATCAGAACCTGGAAGGCTTTACGCCAGAACAGATTTACACACGCGGCGAGTTTGAGCTGTCGCAGAATCGCTCGGATGATGCGGCGTGGTACTTCTCGGAAGTTGAGCGTTTGTATCCCTATTCGGATTGGGCCAAGCGCGCGCTGATCATGCAGGCGTTCTCGTTCCACACGGACAAGAACTATGAAGAAAGCCGGGCAGCGGCGCAGCGCTATATCGACTTTTATCCGACAGACGAAGATGCGGCCTATGCGCAGTATCTTTTAGCGCTCAGCTACTATGACCAGATTGACGAGGTTGGCCGCGACCAAGGGCTGACGTTTCAGGCGCTGCAATCTCTGCGCACAGTGATCGAGGTTTATCCTGATAGCGAATATGCCACGTCGGCGGTTCTGAAATTCGATCTGGCCTTCGACCATCTTGCTGGTAAGGAAATGGAGATCGGGCGCTATTATCTGCGTCAGGATCACTATACCGCAGCAATCAACCGATTCCGTGTCGTGGTCGAAGATTTCCAGACCACAACCCACACAGCTGAGGCGCTGTATCGTCTGATCGAAGCCTATCTGTCGCTGGGCTTGGTGGATGAGGCGCAGTCAGCTGGTGCTATCTTGGGTTACAACTATCAATCGTCGGAATGGTACGATGCGGGCTATGCATTGCTGACCTCTCGTGGGTTGGAATTGAAGAGCCGTGGAAACAACTGGCTAAGCACCATCTACCGTCAGACCATCAAAGGTGAGTGGTTGTAATCGTCATGGCTAAAGGCGTGGGACGCTAAGACCCGATGCTGCGCGCCCTTGATATCCGCGACATGCTGATCATTGACCGGCTGGAATTGACGTTTCAGCCGGGTTTGAACGCATTGACCGGTGAAACCGGGGCGGGCAAGTCGATCTTGCTGGATTCGCTGGGTTTCGTGCTGGGCTGGCGAGGGCGGGCTGAATTGGTTCGGCAAGGCGCTGCGCAGGGGGAGGTTGTAGCCGAGTTTGAGCTGCCAGATGGCCACCCCGTCCATGCGATTCTGGCCGAGGCAGGCTTGCCTGGTAGTGAGGAGCTGATCCTGCGCCGGGTTAATACAGCCGAGGGGCGCAAGACCGCTTGGGTCAATGACCGGCGCTGTTCCGGTGAGGTACTGCGCGCCCTGTCCGAGACGTTGATCGAACTGCACGGCCAGCATGATGATCGCGGGTTGCTGAACCCGCGCGGGCATAGGGCAATGCTGGATGACTATGCGGGGGCAGAGGACCTTCTGGCAGCTGTGCGCGCGGCGTGGATGGATATGTCCCGCGCGCGTAAGGATTTGGCCGAGACCGAGGCGACGCTGGCCGCCATGCGCGCCGAGGAGGAGTTTCTGCGCCACGCCGTTGCCGAGCTGGACAAGCTGGACCCTCAGCCCGGTGAGGATGCTGAATTGGATGCCCGTCGGCGCATGATGCAAGGGGCTGAACGCATTCGCGATGACGTTGCCCGTGCTTTTGACCTGTTGGGCGCAGATGGGGCCGAGGTGGCGATGTCTGACGCGGTGCGTTGGTTGGAAGGCGTGTCCGACAATGCGGGCGGGCAGCTTGAGGCCGCGATAGCCGCATTGGGGCGCGCCTTGATCGAATTGGGTGAAGCACAGGACGGGGTGAGCGCCTGCCTTCAAGCTTTGGATTTTAACCCGGCTGAGCTTGAAGCCGCAGAAGAACGTCTTTTCGCCATCCGAGCGTTGGCCCGTAAGCATGATGTTGTGCCTGACGAATTGGTAGTTTTTGCCGACACGCTGCGTGATCGACTGACCCGTTTGGATGCAGGTGACGCCGACTTGGCGGATCGGCGTGCTGCGGTTGTGGCTGCACAGGAAACCTATGACAACGCCGCCGCCGCACTTAGCGCTGCGCGCCAACAGGCGGCCGGGCAATTGGATGCGGCCGTGATGACCGAGCTTGCACCGTTGAAGATGGAGCGTGCGGTATTTCAAACCGAAATCACGGGCGCCGATCCCGGACCTGAGGGGGTGGATGCGGTGGCCTTTACCGTTGCCACCAATCCCGGCGCGCCGTCTGGCCCGTTGAACAAGATTGCCTCGGGCGGTGAACTCAGCCGGTTTTTGCTGGCGCTCAAGGTGTGTCTGACCGGCGACGATAGCGCCCGCACTATGATCTTTGATGAAATCGACCGGGGTGTCGGTGGGGCGACTGCTGATGCGGTGGGCCGCCGTCTGGCGTCTTTGGCACAGGGGGGGCAGGTTCTGGTCGTGACCCACTCGCCGCAGGTTGCCGCCCGCGCGGCGCATCATTGGCGGGTTCAAAAACAGGTAACTGGCGGTCAGACATTGTCCACCGTTATCCCGCTGGCCGAACCAGACCGTGTGGATGAAATCGCCCGGATGGTCGCAGGGGACACCATCACGGACGAGGCGCGCGCCGCCGCCCGCGCATTGTTGGGCGCCTGAGTTAAATTTGCCGCTTTCCGGTTTTCAAACCGTCGCGATCCTACTTTTATAAGGGGGCTCCGTGGCTTACTAAGGAATATACCTTGATCCCCGAGTGCCAATGACCCAAACGACCCGCACCGTTCTGCGCAACCAGCTCAATCAGGCTCTGGCCGCGATGAAGGATGCGTGGCGGGTTATGTTGCGACGTGGGCCTAGCCAAATTCAGTTCTGGTTCATTGCGTTGGCAATTGGGATTGCGGCAGGGTTTATGGCCCTTGGGTTCCGCAAGGCGATCCGGTCGCTGCAGGCCTATGTCTACGACACAGACGATATCCTGTTGCTGCACAGCCATGCTGAGAAATTGCCGTGGTTCCTGATCCTGATTACGCCGATCATCGGCGGTCTGATTGTTGGTGTCATCCTGCACAGATTCACCGATGACGGGCGAGTGCGCTCGGTCGCGGACGTGATCGAGGGTTCGGCGCTGACCAATGGCCGGGTCGAGGGCAAGGCGGGAATCGCCTCGTTCTTTGCCTCGCTGATTACGCTCAGCACTGGCGGGTCAACCGGGCGGGAAGGCCCGGTGGTGCATATGGCCGGGGTGATCTCGACCTGGGTCAGTGACCGTATCCACGCGGATGGCATCACTGGCCGTGATCTGTTGGGCTGCGCTGTGGCGGCAGCGGTTTCAGCCAGCTTTAACTCACCCATCGCTGGGGCGCTATTCGCGCTTGAGGTGGTGCTACGCCACTTTGCCGTGCATGCATTTGCGCCCATCGTTATCGCCTCGGTCGCGGGTACAGTGATCAACCGGCTGGAATACGGAGATGTGACCGAGTTCGTTCTGGAAACCCCGGGCTCGCTGCAATTCTATGTGGAGCTGCCAGCTTTTTTGATCCTTGGGCTGATCTGCGGGCTGGTGTCGTTGCTATTGATGCGCTCGATCTTCTTTGCCGAGGACATCGGCACTCACGTTCAAAATCGCCTGTCGCTGCCACGTTGGCTGCGCCCCGCCGTGTCCGGTGCGATGCTGGGACTGCTGGCGATCTGGTTTCCGCATATCATCGGGGTCGGATATGAAACGACGATCCGTGCCCTGACTGGCGATCTGACCCTGACCGTCGCGATCTTGTTCGCCGTGATAAAAACAGTTGCTTTGGCGATCACTATGGGGGGGCGCATGGGCGGTGGTGTGTTTTCTCCTTCGCTGATGGTTGGCGCTCTGACCGGATTGGCCTTTGGGTTAATCGCCACCGGGCTGCTGCCGGATGTGTCCGGGACCCATACGCTCTATGCCTTTGCAGGCATGGGTGCCGTGGCCGCCGCAGTGCTGGGTGCGCCGATTTCCACCACGATGATCGTTTTTGAGCTGACCGGAGATTGGCAGATCGGAATTGCGGTGATGGTCTCGGTTTCGATGTCGACAGCCTTGGCCTCGCGTCTTGTGGACCGGTCGTTCTTCCTGACACAGCTGGAGCGCCGCGATGTTCATCTGGCCGCAGGACCACAGGCCTATTTGTTGGCGATGTTGCGCACCGGGGCGGTGATGCGCCCGATTGGGGATCCGCGCTCGATCACCAAAGAAAAGGCACAGGAGTTGATAGAGCAGGGGCTATGCGTACAGGCCAGTGCCACGCTTGAGGCGGCGATGCCCTATTTCGACCACGACGACATCCCCTGCATCCCGGTTGTGGTGATTGACGACGAGGGTAACGAATCCCCGGTTGGTGCGCTCTTTCATATCGACGCACTCAAGGCCTATAACCGGGCGCTGGCCGCCACGGCGGCCGAGGAACATTCCTAACCGTCGTAGACCGTTGCCGCGTCGCCCAGATAATTGTCCCATGCAAACCAGTAAGAGATATGTCCAGCCACACGCGGCAAGCGAGTTCCGTCTGGTCCGATCAACGCCTCTTCGGTCATAGTCCATTTCTGTCCGGTCTGATCCACCAGGCCGCCGTTGGACGCGGTGAACCGGTGCGAGGCGCGTTCAAACGCCCGTACCGCGCGCTTGTCGGGATTGCCGATCAGAACCAACGGCCGGTTGGCAATCGCGTCATTGATCACGCGCGTCTTGCTAAACGCATCCAAAGGCCAGGCCCGCGCCGCACCAAACTGGCGGATAGCGAAGATATAGTCTTTCTGCCGATGTTCGGATTGGTCAACCAGTGCTGGAAACATCAGTTCGGGCGAGGCGAAATACTCACGATAGACCACGCCGGAGCCATAGTTGCGCCGATGGCCGGTGTTCTGAGACAGGACGCGCGTGCCAGGGTGTGAGGACTTCCAGCTTTCCCATGTGGTGATCACCACTGGGCGCTGCTGGAGCGTGATTCCACTGCCGACCAACGGGCCAACGACCGGCTTTCCGGTGTATTGGTTCCACAGCGAATGCGTCTCGCGATCAAACATCAGCTTGTTGGAACGGTACAGGAAACCAGATGATCCAAAGACAAACGGTTTCCGCCGTCCCGCCACTTGTGTTTCGAACAAGATACCCGACCCGCACAGCGTGCAATAAGCCAGCGCTACGGGGACGCCACCGATCACCTCGTTGAACATCTCGTGCCACCCCATGATCCGCAGCGGATAGGCGCGCTCATCCCCATTGATCGAGACGCCAAAGACCAGATCGTCGTCTTTCATGTAGCTGGCTGTTGAGGCCGAGATCAGTGTCGGATTGTCGAGCGACGGGATGCCGTCCTTGCTGACGCCGCCCCAGGTGATTTCCTCTAGCCGGATCATCATCTTGTCGCGCTGCAAGTATTTTGGGCGCAAGAAGTCGTCAAAATTCGGGTCAATCCCCAGAAGAACCTCACGCTTGAACGGGATCAACGAAGGGTGCGGGACCACCTGCGGGTTCTTTTCCTGCCACAACATCCAATCGAACCAGTCAGTGCCAAGGTTCTGACCGGTCAGGGTCTGCATCACTTCGGCGATTTCGTCGGTACGCCGCCCTCCGTAACGCATGCCGGTCAGCAGGGCTGGGACTACATCCGGGTTGCCACGCTGCACCAGAAAGGCCATGCCCTGTTTGAATTCAGAACTGCTGCCGTACAAGGTGGACCTCACGGCCTCAAGCACGGGGTCTTGCTGTGCTGAAAGTGCGTTAGGCAATGCGGCTGCGGCCAGCATACCAGTGAAATTGCGGCGCGTGATCGACATGGCATCCTCCGATGGTGTCCATGTCCAGTGTGCATCGGCCGCTGTTCACATGCATGCAACAGGTGCGTGAGGGAAAGAAGCATACCTAAATTGGTGCCAACGTTTTAAGAAAAATCTCGTTTCATCTTACCTTGCGAGCAACAAAGCATTCTTTCTGGAAAGAAGCTTGGAAACCATCAATAGTAGAATTTCCTACGTGAGAATCGGAAAGGCCTGTGCGTGAAATTTTACTTTAGGTTGGCTGCTTTGCTGGGTGCGGTTAATGCGGTCACAGTCCCGGCTGTTTCTGCTGAGATAAAGCTTAACAAATCTTCCAAGAAAACTTCTGTTTTGATGGATCTAAAACTGTCGAAACGACAAAAATCCAGGTTCAGAGAATTTAAAACCAAAGAGTATTTTGCGGCATTTGTTGTTTCTGGACAAAACAGCAGTGGTTGGGTTGCCAACCGTCACTCGCTTGCTGTCGCGAAAGAGCAAAGCCTAAGAGATTGCCGTTTGCTTTCTGAATACCCGGATACGTGCGCGGTTTATGCTGTTATAGTGCCAAAAGACTATGATCCGACATTTGAGGGAACCACACTTAGCCAGGATGGAAACACCGAGTTCCGGAAATACCAAAAGAAAAACGCTCCACCTTCATCGGGCGCATTCGTGATCTCAGATATCGGCTCTTTTGGGTATTCATGGAGGTTCTCAGACCGGACTGAGGCACAGGAAGCTGCAATTTTGGCATGCGAATCTAATGTGGCCAAGAGGTTGGCACGCATGAAGAAACAAGTACGTGACAAAACTCCAAAATCGCAAACAACCTGTCGAGTTATTCATGAGGCCCGACCATAAGCTTTTTGGGAAGAGTACCCGATTGAACAGTAGGTAGAGCGTCGGAAAGGTCTTTCGCTAGATCTGCTCTACCTTCACCGATTCAACCGGGTAAAAGGCCACATAGCCCTTGATCTCGGCCATGGCGGGAACGGGGGTTTCATAGCTCCACGCGGCGTTTTCGGTCACCGAGGATTTGTTGACGATCGAGAAATGCGAGGCATCCCCCTTATGCGGGCAGTGGGTGATCTTGTCGGTGCTATCCAGAAAGGCCATCGCGATGTCGGTACGGGGGAAATAGATCACCGGAGTCAGATCACCTTCGATCAGTTCCAGCGCGCTAGTGCTTTCACCCAGTACGGCACCACCGGAACGAACGCTCCATTTGCCCGGAGCTTTGCGGATTGTGATCTCAACCATTTTTCTTCCCTCGTCTTATTTTCGGCCTCTCTTCTGCTCTGTGTATGTAACAGGTCAGTGTCAGATCGGCGCAGTTGCGGCATCCAACCACAGTTGCGCGTCGTCGCCCAGCCTTGAGCGCAGTTTTTTCGCAACGTCGTAGTGATAGGTATTCAGCCAGTCACGCTCTGCCGACGTCAACATGTCAGTCACGATTAGCCTTCTGTCAATTGGGACGTATGTCAGGGTCCGCCAGTTTAGCATCGCGCGTTCCGCGTCACCACCGGGCAGGGCTGGGGCTTCTTGAACAACTACGAGGTTTTCGATGCGGATACCAAAGGCGCCCTCGCGGTAATAGCCCGGTTCGTTGGAAAGGATCATGCCGGGTTGCAAGGGCACATGGCTGACTTTGGACAGGCGCTGGGGGCCTTCGTGAACGCTGAGGTAGGCACCGACACCGTGTCCGACACCGTGATTGAAATCCTGACCCGCGGCCCACAGCGGGGCCCGTGCGATACATTCGATGTCACGCCCGGCCAGCCCGACAGGCCAGCGCAGCATGGATAGGTTAATCATGCCCTTCAACACGCGGGTAAAGCAGGATTTTTCCTCATCTCCGACATTGCCGATGGCGATAGTTCGCGTGATGTCAGTGGTGCCGTCCAGATATTGCCCGCCACTGTCCAGAACCAGAATATGACCATCTTCAAGGCGGCTGTCGGTTTCTTCGGTCACGCGGTAATGCATGATCGCGCCGTTCGGACCAGTGCCGGCAATCGTGTCGAACGAGATATCCTGCAGCGCATTGTCCTTGCGCCGGTTCTCTTCAAGTCGGGTCACCACCTGCGTCTCGGTCAGGGTACCCGGAGCCTGCGCATCCAACCAGCAAAGGGTTTCAATAACCGCTGCTGCATCGCGCAGATGCGCTTCGGCGCTGCCCGCGATCTCGGCCGCATTCTTGCAGGCCTTGGGCAAGGCGCAGGGATCTCCGCCATCCACCATCCGATCCTGCAACACATCGGCCACAGCCTGAGGCAGCGTTCCCAAATCGACCTGTATCTTCCCCTCAAGCGCTGTAACGGCGTCCAAAAATGCCCCCTGCGCGTGGACGGAAACCTGATCCGTCAATGGCTCGGACAGTTTTTCCTGATCCATGAACAGATCCACCCGGCCACCGGCATGCAGAATAGCAAAGCCATGCGCCACCGGGTTGTACCCGATATCCGAGCCGCGGATGTTCAAAAGCCACATGATCGAATCCGGCAACGTGATTACTGCGGCTGTGCAATTTGCCTCGCGCAGGGCTTCGGCCAGAAGGGTGATTTTGCTGTCCGCGGTTTCACCTGCAAACTCAATCGGATGGGTCTTGACCGGGTTCATCGGGGCGGTGGGTTGGTCGGACCACACGCGGTCCACCAGATTGTCACAGCGCACCAGTTCGATGCCGCTGTCGGTCAGCTCTTTCTTTGCGCTTGTGATCTGACCTGCTGCATGCAGCCACGGATCAAAACCTACCTTGCCGCCATCGGGAAGGTGTTCCTTCAACCAGGTGCTCAGGTTGACTTCGGGCCACGGAACCGGAGTGAATTCGGCGGCGACCTGCGCCTTGACCTGGGTTCGATACCGGCCATCGACAAACACGCCCGCTATACCTGGTAACACGGCGCAAAACCCTGCTGATCCCGTGAACCCTGTCAGCCAAGCCAACCTTTCATCCCGAGCGGCCACGTATTCGCCCTGATGCGCGTCTGCGCGCGGGATCAGAAATCCGTCCAACCCTTCGTTCGCAATTTCACCCCGCAGAGCCGCCAACCGGGGTGGCCCCTGTTCCGGGCGCGCCGTCACCTCAAAGGACTGAAACATCACATACCTCTCCCAAGCGGGGGTTCACCCCTTATTCTTTTGGAAAATTCTTTGGCCCGGGGCAAGGCCAGCCTCAGCTGGCCCTTTTCATCCCCATCACCCGCGCACGTGCGCGAGGATCACTATCGAACAGGGCTGCTAGTTGCTCGGTCATTGCGCCTGCCAGTTGTTCGACGTCAGTGATCGTCACCGCACGGTCGTAATAGCGGGTGACGTCGTGACCGATGCCGATGGCCAGCAGTTCCACCATTTTGCGCTTTTCCACCATGGCGATCACGTCGCGCAGGTGTTTTTCCAGATAATTAGCGGGGTTGACGCTGAGCGTTGAATCATCGACCGGCGCACCATCCGAAATCACCATCAGAATTTTGCGTGCTTCGCGCCGGGCCAGCATTCGGCGATGCGCCCATTCCAACGCCTCGCCGTCGATATTCTCTTTCAGCAGCCCCTCTTTCATCATCAGGCCCAGATTGGGCCGTGCGCGCCGCCAAGGGGCATCCGCGCCCTTGTAGATGATGTGGCGCAAATCATTCAGACGCCCCGGTTGTTGCGGGCGACCATCGTTCAGCCACGCCTCGCGCGCCAATCCGCCTTTCCACGCGCGGGTGGTAAAGCCCAAAATCTCAACCTTCACATTACAGCGTTCCAGCGTGCGCGCCAGAACATCCGCGCAGATCGCCGCAATGGAAATCGGACGCCCGCGCATCGAGCCCGAGTTGTCCAGCAACAGCGTTACCACCGTGTCGCGGAATTCGGTGTCTTTCTCGACCTTGAAGCTGAGCGGCGTGGTCGGGTTTGCCACAACTCGCGCCAGACGGCCCGCATCCAGAATGCCTTCTTCGCGGTCGAATTCCCAGCTGCGGTTCTGTTGTGCCTGCAGGCGACGCTGCAACTTGTTGGCCAATCGGCTAACAGCGCCCTTCAGGGGCTCCAACTGTTGATCCAAATAGGCTCGCAGCCGTTCCAGTTCGGCCGGTTCGGCCAGATCTTCGGCTGCGATCTCTTCGTCGTAGGTGTTCAGATAGACCTTGTAATCGGGATCAGCTTCGGATGCCGGCGGGGGGGCAGGGGGTTCCAGCGGAGCCTCACCTTCGGGCATCTCTGCCTCATCGCCCATCTCATCTTCGGCCATCTCATCCATCGAGACCTGAGCCTGAGACTGGTCCTGCTGTTCTTCCTGCGTTTGTTCAGGCGTGGCGTCGGCGTCCTGCTCCTCTTGGTCATCCTGGCCGGTGCTGTCGGGATCGGGCTGTTCCTCGGCGTCGTCTTCGGCCTGATCTTCCTGTTCGTCGTCCAACTCATCAGGGTCATCGCCCAGTTGGTCGCCGTAACCCAGATCCTTGATCATCTGGCGGGCAAACTTGGCGAATTCCGCCTGGTCCGAGAGCAGTTCGTCTAGGTTTTCCAGCGTGCCACCGGCCTGTTCTTCGATAAATCCACGCCACAGGTTCATGATGTTAGAGGCCGCCGGGGGCAGGTCCCGCCCCGTGGCCAGGTGCCGGATCAGATAGCCCGCAGCAACCGCTAACGGTGCATCCGCTGGCTGCTTGCACTGGTCGTATCCGCGCCGCAGGGCCTCATGCCCAATCTTGACGTCGATATTGCTGGCGGTGCCGGGCATATCCCGCGCACCCATCGCCTCGCATCGCGCGACTTCCATCGCCTCGTACAAATCCCGCGCCATATCACCCGGAGGCGCATAGCGCGCATGGGTGGCGTCGTCATGGTATTTCCGCTGCAGCGCCAGAGCATCCGCCGTACCGCGTGCCAGCAAAACCTCTTCGCGCGTCATCCGGCGGCTGACTTGCGGCAGACGCATCGACTCGCCCGATATACCGGAAGGGTCGACTGTGTAGGTCACGTTCAATTCAGGGTCGTCGGCCATAACCTTGGTGGCTTCGGCCAAAGCCTTCTTGAACGGATCAGCGGGGTTGTCGTTGGGTTTGCTCATCGGTGGCAGTCCGGTCTTGTTCTGTCCCGGCAACCTAGTGCCAATTCAGGGCCTTGACCATAGGGCCAACCCCGTTTTCGCATGAAACCAGAGTGGGACCTATGGTAAAATCATGGGGTGTCTCGAAGGGTGGCGCGCGTCAAACTAACTATAAACTGCGGGACTAGGAGATTGCCCAGCCTTGTGCACCCTAGAACGACTTGGCGGTTCCTACCTGAACCATCCTATAAAACCGTCAAACACTCCCTTAAGCCCATTTTCCCGGAACAATTTCTGATCTTTGCCGTGGTGCGAGCGCATAACGATATTCGTCAAGTCACGCATCTGTCCGGTGTTGAGCTTCATGGGATCGTTTACAGCACTGGAGTTCACTTTCTTGCCGGGCATGTCGGTTAGGTCAAAGCCGTTTTCCCGGCCAAATGTCTCAAGCCCGTGCCGTAAATCGGCAAAATCCAACAGCGACACGCGCGCCCCTGACGCATGCCGGGCGCTTTTGTTGACGGTTAACCTACCTGAAACATTTTTGATATCCAACAAGTCCGAGATGGATTTGTTAGCCGACACAAGTGTCTCAAATTCCTCAAGGTTTATTGGTTCGCTGCGGGGATCAAGGCCGAAACCACCCCCTTCTTGCGCGCGCATCCAGCGGTGGGGCGAATAGTATAGCGAGATCATCCGCTCGACCGGGGGGCGGGCAAAGGCATAAGCGGTATATTCGGCAAAGGCCGGGCCAATCAGTTGGCTGTATTCAGCAAGTGTCTGATGCTTGGACTTGGTAGCGTCACCGCTTAATTCGAACCGGTCTGTGCCGTCTTGGTGGCCGCTGGTGACGATGGCATCGTCTGAGAACCGAAGGAAACAGCGCGTAAAGAAGTTTCCTCCGGTTTTTGGTACGTGGATGAACACGCATTTTTGCGCGGCAAATTGCACCTACTTATCCCAGGCTTGTGCTGGCAGCGCTTTCCGGCAGTTCCTCGTCAAAGCAACGCTGATAGAACTCGGCAACGGTCTGGCGTTCCAGTTCGTCACATTTGTTCAGGAAAGACAGGCGGAAGGCGTATCCTACGTCACGGAAAATCTCGGCGTTCTGGGCCCAGTTGATCACGGTCCGCGGGCTCATCACGGTAGACAGGTCGCCGTTCATAAAGGCGGTCCGGGTCAGATCAGCAACGGTCACCATCTGGCTGACGGTTTTGCGGCCTTTCTCGGTATTGTAATGCGGCGCTTTCGACAGGACGATCATCGTCTCGGCGTCGTGGCTCAGGTAGTTCAGGGTCGAGACCAGCGACCAGCGGTCCATTTGTGCCTGGTTGATCTGCTGCGTCCCGTGATAGAGGCCAGTGGTGTCACCCAGACCCACGGTGTTTGCAGTGGCGAACAGGCGGAAATTCGGGTTCGGCGTGATGATTTCGTTCTGGTCCAGCAAAGTCAGTTTGCCGTCATGTTCCAGCACGCGTTGGATCACGAACATCACGTCGGCGCGGCCTGCGTCGTATTCGTCGAATACGATGGCTACGGGGTTGCGCAGCGCCCACGGCAGGATGCCCTCGTGGAATTCTGTGACCTGCTTGCCGTCGCGCAGTTTAATCGCGTCTTTACCGATCAGGTCGATCCGGCTGATGTGGCTGTCCAGGTTCACACGTACAGCGGGCCAGTTCAGACGGGCGGCAACCTGTTCGATATGGGTCGATTTACCGGTGCCGTGATAGCCTTGAATCATAACCCGGCGGTTATGTGAAAACCCTGCCAGAATCGCCAGTGTGGTTTCGGGATCAAACTTATAGGTCGGGTCGATGGCTGGAACCCGATCACTGCGCTCTGCAAAGCCTTTGACCGCCATGTCGGTATCAATGCCGAATACGTCCCGAACCGAGATTTCCTCGGTGGGTTTTGCGTTGATATCAATCGATCCGTCAGCCATTCGCCTTGTCCTTATCCTTTGGCCCGTTTTGCCGGGTTTGAACCCGTGTGTGGTGCAACATATTGCCGGGAAGGGCAAGGGAAAGAGGCGCCGCGCGGAGGCTGAGAGGATGTTTCTTCGAAACTGGCCTTATCGGGATGAATGCGCACAGATAGCTAAAGCGATCAAGGAGGGTGCTTGTAAGGAAGAATATTCTCAATCAAATACAAATATCGAAATATTTAATTTGGGTTAAAATAGTATCTTGTAGACTGAGCTTAAGGGAATAGTCCGATTGTCTGAATTTGTGAGGCGTAATTGAACGAGACTAGCAGTCGCGAAAGAGTGCCCATCCACCCGTCGCATGATGGCGCCCCCGTTTTGACCATTGCTGGCGCAAAGGGCGAATTCGATGGCTTTTGATGTCCTACTGCACACCGTAAACACAACTGGCCCGGGCGACTTGGTCGTTCAAAACACGACTCAGCCAGCGATTGTTGATGGTCAAACGATCTCATTCGACGGGGGCCTTACGTTTCAGCCTTATACCTACCTTGGGCAAGGCACCAGGGTGAGCAACGGCGACTCCGGCGAATTTATTCAGGTCGGCACACAGATTTTCGCTTGGGACACAAACGACCCAACCGGACCAATGAGCACCGGCAATTGGAAGATCACTCAGAGTGATCTCGATCCGTCGAACCCGCCTTGTTTTGTTGCCGGTACCTTAATCGAAACAACCGCAGGCCCGCGACCGGTCGAGGATTTGGCGGTGGGCGACAGGGTTTGCGTATCTGATGGTCAATCCCTTCCTATTGTATGGATCGGGAAACGAACACTCAGCGCTCAGACTTTGCGCTTCCAGCCAAGGTTTCGCCCAGTGAGAATTCAGCGCAACGCGTTAGGCAAAGGTCTGCCCAACCGCGACCTGTACGTATCCCCGCAGCACCGGATTGTGATTGAAGGCTGGCGGGCCGAATTGC
This sequence comes from Ruegeria atlantica, assembly GCF_013032005.1. GTDB lineage: Bacteria > Pseudomonadota > Alphaproteobacteria > Rhodobacterales > Rhodobacteraceae > Ruegeria > Ruegeria atlantica_A. The sequence goes on along the minus strand of NZ_WQBE01000004.1, from coordinate 18,091 downwards.
TATTTGGGGAACCGATGGTCTTCTCGGCCGCGATTCATCTGGTCAACGATGATACGATCCGTCAGATAGGAACGGATGAGCCCGTCACCTACTTTCACATTGCCTGCGAGCAGCATGCCATCCTGTCCTCGCATGGCCTGCAAAGTGAAAGCCTGTATGTCGGCGGTCAGTCTTTGAATTCTTTCAGCCGCGAAGATGTTGACGAACTGCGCGCGCTATTTCCCGAACTCAGTGACAGCGCGCAGGTGCCAAAAACCAAACTTCGTTGCTTGAAACGCCCCGAAGCGCAGGCGCTGCGGGGTACGTCTTCAGCGTAGTAGAGCTTACTTAAAATTCCGGCTGTCCTTGATCTGATCCCAGGCCCAGACGACCTCTTGCAGCTGTTCCTCTTGGGATCGGTCGCCGCCGTTCATGTCCGGGTGCAGCACCTTGATCAGCTTTTTATAGGCCTTGCGCACCTCGGCCTTGGACCAGCTGTCCTGCGCCTCAAGAATCTCAATCGCGCGACGTTCAGTGGGGGGCAGGCGGCGGCCGCCGGAATTGGCGCGGCCGGGGTTCTTTGTGGCGTTCTCGCCTAGAACCTGATGCGGATCTTCGATGCCCAGACGCGCCCAGGCGCGTGCCTCGGGGTCGCCCATCGGCTTTGTCTCACGCTCCCACACTTTGTCCTTGGAACGTTGTGCGTTCAACTCGGCCTCGGTGGTGCCGTCGAAGAAGTTCCACTTGTTGTTATATTCGCGGACGTGCTGCTGGCAGAACCAGTAAAAGTCGTCCAGCACGTCCGGCGCCTTGGGCGCACGGAACTTACCGGCCTCCTCACAACCCTCGTGATCGCAGATTCGCGTCGATGTCTCAGATGCGCCCGACATCCCCCGGCGCCCGCGCGGGTTCTTTTTCTTTGCGCTGGAAACGGACATATCGAATCCGAAGGGGTCTGATTTTACCATGCTCTGATCCTCGACAAGGCATCTTTTCGACTCGGAGGCAGCAGTTTAGTCTAAGCAGCCGAAAGTAGAAGAGGGGGAGCGGTAAATTTTTTGCCGCTGAGCGAAAAAATGAGCGTGAGTGACGAAATCCATCAGCGCCTTGAAACCGCGTTCAATCCGCGTGAGCTGGAGGTCATCGACGACAGCGAAAGCCACCGCGGCCATGCCGGGTATCAGGACGGAGGCGAGAGCCATTTCAATGTCCGCATCCGCGCCAGCGCGTTCGAGGGCCAGTCCCGCGTCGCTAGCCACCGCGCTGTACACAAGGCGCTGGGCGATATCGTGCCGCGCATTCATGCTCTAGCGTTGGATATTGGGGGGTAGCTGGCCCAAAGTGCTTTGAGGGGAGGGATCAAATGTCCAGAACGGAGACGGCCTTTACGCTCGAGTCCACCCTGACCTGCCCATCCTGTGGGCACGTCGAAACGGAAACCATGCCCACGGACGCGTGTCAGTGGTTCTATGAATGCAAATCCTGCCACCAAGTGCTGAAGCCTTTGGAGGGCGATTGCTGCGTCTATTGCTCATACGCAACGGTGCCTTGCCCTCCGATACAACAGGGAAAAACGTGCTGCGCTTGACTTGGGCTCGCCGCGATCAGGGCTTTTCTGGAGGTTCGGATTTCGCCTCGGACCCTTTCAGCGACAGGGGCGGGTCATTCACCTCTTCGGCAATCGGAGCCGGGGCAACAACTGTTTCGGGTCCAGGTACGGGTTGCGCCAGCGGCACGCTGTCTGGCGTTTCTGTTGGGTTACGGGTCGAGACAAAAGACGGCTCGATCTCGCGCCGAAAGACCAACACATTGCGCCAGTTCACGGCTGAACCGGTCAGGCCAGTGCGTTCCTCGCTGGGCAGCAATTCGGCCCGCTGATATTCCCAGCCGTCTTGCCCCATCTCGTTCAGCAGCTGTTCCACGGATGCTGCAAACCGTCCTTCGGCGGTTTTGACGCCCTTGGCCTTGGTGCCTTTTTGCGGGGCTGGGACAACTTTGTATTCGTAGCGCTGCATCGGATTTTCCTGGTTACCGGGTTCCGGCAATCTAACATGTTGGCGATTTTGGGAAAGTCATCATCGCATGGACGTGGCGGAAAGAAAAACGGCAGGGTTTTGTTCAAACCCCGCCGCGACTGTTCGATATCTCGAAGGCTTTACGAGCCCAGCTTCTTGCTGACCAGTTCGTTCACCGCCTTGGGGTTGGCCTTGCCACCCGTGGCTTTCATCACCTGGCCGACGAACCAGCCCGCCAGTTTCGGGTTCACCTTGGCCTTTTCAACCTGCGCCGGGTTGGCTGCGATGATCTCATCCAGTGCGGATTCAATCGCGCCGGTGTCGGTCACCTGTTTCATGCCGCGCTCTTCGACGATCTGCGCCGGATCGCCGCCTTCGGTATAGACGATCTCGAACAAGTCCTTGGCGATCTTGCCCGAGATCGCGTCCGATGCGATCAGGTCGATGATCCCACCCAATTGTGCCGGAGATACGGGCGAATCCGTTATGTCGTGGTCTTCTTTCTTCAGACGACCGAAAAGTTCGTTGATGACCCAGTTTGCGGCCAGCTTACCGTTGCGGCCCTTGGCAACTTCTTCGAAATAGGCGGCCGATTCCACCTCGGCGGTCAGCACGGACGCGTCATAATCGGTCAGGCCGAATTCGCTTATGAAGCGCGCTTTCTTGTCGTCGGGCAGTTCCGGCAGTTTGGCGGCGATGTCATCCACCCATGCCTGCTCGATCTCAAGCGGTAGCAGGTCGGGGTCGGGGAAGTAGCGATAGTCATGCGCCTCTTCCTTGGACCGCATCGAGCGGGTCTCACCCTTGTCCGGGTCATACAGGCGGGTTTCCTGATCGACCTTGCCGCCGGCTTCGACGATGGCAATCTGACGACGGGCTTCAACCTCGATCGCTTGCTGGATAAAGCGCATCGAGTTCATGTTCTTGATTTCGCAGCGGGTGCCCAGATGCGAGAAATCCTGCGTTTCCTGGTATTTCTCATACGCGCCCGGCAAACAGATTGAGACGTTCACATCAGCCCGCAGGTTGCCGTTTTGCATGTTGCCATCACAGGTGCCCAGATAGCGCAGGATCTGACGCAGCTTGACGATATAGGCCGCCGCTTCTTCGGGTCCGCGAATGTCGGGGCGGCTGACGATCTCCATCAGGCAGACACCGGTCCGGTTCAGATCGACAAAGGACATATGCGGGTCCATGTCGTGGATCGATTTGCCTGCATCCTGCTCCATATGGATGCGTTCGATCCGCACGTTGCGCGCGGTGCCATCACCCATTTCAACCAGCACTTCACCTTCGCCCACGATGGGGTGGTAGAGCTGTGAGATCTGATAGCCCTGCGGCAGGTCGGGGTAGAAATAGTTCTTGCGGTCAAAAGCCGATTTCAGGTTGATATCCGCCTTCAGGCCCAGTCCGGTGCGTACTGCCTGTTCCACGCAGTATTCGTTGATCACCGGCAGCATCCCCGGCATCGCCGCGTCCACAAAGGCTACGTTCGCGTTCGGTTCGGCCCCAAATTGGGTCGATGCGCCCGAGAACAGTTTGGCATTGGACGAGACCTGCGCATGCACCTCCATCCCGATCACCAGTTCCCAATCGTGTTTGGCCCCGGCAATGGTTTTGGGTTTGGGCATTTCATATGTCAGGTCGAGCATGGCGCGCCTCATTTCCGCAGAAGTCTAAGCCTGCGTATTAGGCCCGGCAGGGGCGAGGGGCAAGGGGGAATCAGTGTTGAGACAGGCGCAGACCAGACGGTGTAAAGGTCACGTCCGTGCCGCTGCGCAGTTCCTCGCGGAACAGATCACGGATGGCACGCAACGCATCGCGCTTGCCGCGGGCTGCAAACCGTTCGGCAGAATTGATGCGAACCGAGTTGTTGAACCCATTCGCGGCATGCGCCCAAATCAGCGGGTGCAGTTCAGTCAAGTGGTCGCGGATCAGCCTGTTTGCAGCTTCGTGAATTTGCGAGCGCACAAGGTCGGCCTTTTCGTTCAGGCCCTGACCGTTCTGTATCGTGATGGCGCAATAGGCCGAAAGCATGTTGACGGTCTGCTGATCGGGGCGGCGATGCAGAATGTCATCCAACCCTTCCAGGAAGTACTCGACATCCAGACGAGCGCAGGCCTCTTCGTCCAATGCGATGGCGTCAAACTGGACCCAAGTATAGCCGCCAGCGCCCCAGATATCGCCAGTCCGCGCGGCGTTCCGCAGTGCCTGAACTTCAAGCTTTTCATAGCTGCCAAACCAACGCGGCAGCAGATGCGTGCCCATCGCCCGCATAGGCCGCTGATTGTGCGGGTCCAGGGAGATCAGGCGTTCGTATTCTTCGGCTACACGCTGGTTAGTCTTCCGTTGACCTGCCAACAGGGCACAGCTTGCGGCTGCGACAATGGGGCTGTTTGGCAACGCAGCGCGGCATGTCGGCAAAAGGTCTGCGGCCCGGTCGAAATGGGCCGCGCAACGCGACCGGTGAAGGGGCGGCAACGTGGCATCCGTTGCGGTTCCGCGCCATGCCCAGGCCAGGTCAATGTGTGCTAAGGCGACCACCAGCGTAATCATCGGATCACCCGGATGCTCACGCATTTCGTCTTCAAGCTCTGAGATACCGCCCAGCAAGTCATATTCGCACAGCGCGCTGCCATCCGACAGGGCATGTTCCACTGCCAATACAACGTCGGAACGCGCGCCAAAGGCCAACAGATCCGCAATCGGTGTTGCGTCCGATGCGATTGCGCGGTCCTTGTCGGCGGCATGCATCATTTTGGACAGCTTGGCCCAGTGGTCCTGTCTGGCCAGTGTGCGCCCTTCTTCAATGGTGTTACGGGCGGTCAGGTCTTCGGCCCTGATATCGGCAACTGGAATGTTCAATTGCCCTTTATCCGGCAGTGATGCCGTCACCGCGCAGTCGGTTACCCGCACGTTTTGCGTGGATTGACCCTTAGATAAAGAAGAAAGGGCCTCACGAGCCCTGAAAAACCGAAACATGGTAAAACTCGAAATCGTAACAAACTGGTAAGTTAGCTTGAAACTTTGACCGAAAATCGCCTCAAATTCAAGCTTTTTGGGGGGTGATGCGTGACAGGCCGGGGGAATTGGTCCTTTTCCGACTGATTGTTTCAGAAAACGGTGAAATGGTGCCGTTCAACCCGTAATCCGGCGTCTTGCAGGACAGTTTCAAGGGTCTTGTGGGGTGGTGTGGCTTCATCCGGCAGCCGAATCCGCTTGCCCGAGGCCAGAACCAGTGACGTGCGCACGGAAAAGTCCCAGCGCGTGTCGAGCCGGACATGGTCGATATCGGCCAAGGCAACCTCGGCCTCGCGGTTGCCTGAAAACCATCGTATTGCGCGGTGATCCAGGGTTAGTCCGGCACTTGTGCCATGCGCAATGTCCCAAAGGGCGGGCAGGGTGGGCAAGCTCAGCAACCCAACCAGCCACCACGCCGCATCGAACAGAATAACCAACGCGATCAGCCCCGCGTAGACGCACATCAGGATCACGACGGCGCGTGGGGTCCTGTTGTGGCGTTGGAAAGTAAACGGGGTCATACGCCGAGGATGCGAGACACCATTTCCGTTGTATCCCGCGACAGGTTCGGTGTGTCGGCGATACGCGTCAACTGAGCTTTCATCAGGTCCTGACGGTCGGTGTCATAGCGTTTCCAGGTCTGGAAGGCAGAACACATCCTGGCGGTGGTCTGGGGGTTAACCGGGTCCAGCCTGATCAGCCAGTCTGCCAACAACGCATATCCTGCCCCGTCCGCACGATGGAACCCGGCGTGGTTCATCGCCAACGCCCCCATGACTGCCCGGAACCTGTTGGGGTTCTTCCAATTGAAATCAGGGTGCTCGGTCAATGTGCGCGTAACATCCGGCGTAGTTTCAGGAGAGGCCGTTGTCACCTGCAGGCCGAACCACTTATCGACAACCAGCCGGTCATGCTGCCACTGCCTGTAAAAGTCCGCGAGTTCGGTTTGGCCCGCGCCCGCCCGCAAAAGGCAAGACAGGGCGGTCAGTTGGCGGGTCATGTTGTCGGCTGCTGCGTATTCCTCGGCCGCTTTGGCACCGCCATCCAGCCGCGAAGTCAAGTACAGTACTGCGCCACCAAGTGCCCGCTTGCCGGCCTGATCAGCATCGGGGCTGAACGGCGCGTCGATCAGTGTTTCGCTGTGCAGCCTTGGCAGCAGGTCCTGCACATGCTGTGCGGTCGCTTGGCGCAGGGTTTCGACGGCGGTCCATATCGCCATCGGATCAGGGGTATTACCACTTTCAAACAAGGCCGCAGCCAGTTCGGATTGCGTTGGCAGACCCAACATCAAAGAGCGATAGGCTGGGTCCAGATCGCCGTCACGCAGCACGGCCAACATACCATCCAGATAGTTCGTTCCCGTCGCTGCATCTTCGCGGATCATGCGCAGCAGCGTATCTTGCGCAAGCGACCGCCCTGCCTGCCAACGGTTGAACGGATCGGTGTCGTGGGCCAGCAAAAATGCGCGTTCGGCATCCGTGTGGTCATGTTCCAGAATGACCGGGGCCGAGAAATCGCGCAGGATCGAGGCCACAGGTTTTGCTGCCAGTCCAGTGAAACTAAAGCTTTGCTCGGCTTCGGTCAGCTCCAACACTTCGGTGGCGCACACTTCGTCCCCGTTCTGGCCCAGCAGGCCCACGGCGACGGGGATCACCTGCGGCAGTTTCTTGGTCTGGCCGGGTGTTGGCTTGGTGCTTTGTGACAGGGTCAGGGTATAGGTGCCATCCTGCCAGTCTTCGGCAACTGAGATGCGCGGTGTGCCGGATTGGCTGTACCAACGCTTGAACTGGGTCAGATCGCGACCGGTCGTATCCTCGAACACCTTGATCCAGTCTTCGATGGTGCAGGCCTGCCCGTCATGACGGTCGAAATAGAGGTTCAGCGCCTGCGCATAGGCCTCATCCCCCACCAACCGCTTGAGCATGGCGATGACTTCGGCGCCTTTTTCGTAAACAGTCGCGGTGTAGAAGTTGTTGATTTCCTGAAAGCTTTCAGGGCGAACCGGGTGTGACAACGGACCGTTATCCTCGGGGAACTGCCGTGCGCGCAGGTCGATCGCATCATGGATGCGTTTCACCGGGGCCGAGCGCATATCGGACGTAAACTGCGCATCGCGAAACACCGTCAGGCCCTCTTTCAAACACAGCTGGAACCAGTCGCGGCAGGTAATTCGGTTGCCGGTCCAGTTGTGGAAATACTCATGCGCAATGATTGCCTCTATCCTCTCGAAATTGGCATCGGTCGAGGTTTCGGGGCTGGCCAGAACGGCGGAAGAGTTGAAGATGTTCAGCCCCTTGTTCTCCATCGCGCCCATGTTGAAGTCATCAACGGCCACGATGTTGAACACGTCCAGATCGTATTCGCGGCCATAGACGTCTTCGTCCCATTTCATCGACTTTTTCAGTGCCTCCATCCCAAAGGCGCATTTGCCTTCGTCTCCGGGGCGCACCCAGAGGTTCAGTTCCACGTCGCGGCCCGACATGGTGGTGAACTGACCGGGATGGGCGATCAGGTCGCCTGCGACCAGCGCGAACAGATAGGCGGGTTTGGGCCACGGGTCGGTCCATTCAGCCCAGCCTTCTCCCTTGCCCGAGGGGTTGCCGTTGGACAGCAAGACCGGCAAGTCACCGTTGATGCGTACGGTAAACACGGACATCACGTCGGGCCGGTCGGGGTAATAGGTGATCTTGCGGAAACCTTCAGCCTCGCACTGGGTGCAATACATGCCGTTCGACATATACAGGCCCTCAAGCGCGGTGTTGTTACCGGGGTCGATCTCGACGACGGCCTCCCAGATGAAGGGCGCATTGGGGACTTCAACAGTCAGGCCCTTGTCGGTGACATTGGGGGTGATTTCGACCCCGTCAACAACCGCCCGGATCAGGGTCAGGTCTTCGCCATGCAGAAAAAACGTACGATCCGTTGCCTCGGGGTTGGGGCGGAACGCGATACGAGACGTAACGCGTGTGGCATGATCTGCCAGATCAAAGGTCAGATGCACGCTGTCCACAAGATAGCCAAAAGGCGTGTAATCTTTCAGATAGATCGTGGTGGGGGCAGCGTCACGCATCGGGGGCCTCGTATCGGTTGAGTTCTGGCGTGACGTTATGGGGATCACTTGTCAGCCGCAAGCCGATGCTGGGTATTCCGAGCCGCCAGGCAGGTCAATTTGGTCTTCAAATTCCACCGGAAACTTGAGGGGTCTGTTGCCTATCGGAAACTTTCGCACTAATTGACGCCTGCATGCCAACGTACACAATGCGGGAGAATTGACTTATGAGCGGCAGAGAAACCCGGAAAGGGCTGCAGATTGCCTGGGAGCTGGCGGATTTCATCGAAAATCAGGCATTGCCTGGAACAGGTGTCACGCCCGAGGTGTTCTGGTCCGGTTTCGCCCGCTTGGTTGATGAGCTTGGCCCAAAAAATCGGGAACTGCTTGCTAAGCGGTCGGAAATTCAAAGTCGTCTTGATGGTTGGCATCTGGAACGCAAGGGGCAGGCCCATGATGCCGCCGCATACGAGGCATTCCTGCGAGAAATCGGGTATCTGGTGGAAGAAGGCCCCGATTTCCAGATTGAAACGGCAAATGTCGATCCCGAAATCGCAGCAATCCCCGGGCCGCAGTTGGTTGTTCCGATTACCAATGCCCGTTTTGCCCTGAACGCTGCGAATGCCCGTTGGGGCAGTTTGTATGATGGGCTGTATGGCACTGATGCGATGGGTGATCTTCCCACTGGCATAGGATATGACGCTGCCCGCGGCGCACGGGTGATCGCCTGGGCCAAAGATTTTCTGGATGACGCTGCACCGCTGGCCAGCGGTTCGTGGGCGGATGTCTCGGAACTGCGTGTGGAAAACGGGGCACTGGTGCCCGCGCTGGCGGACCCCTCGCGTTTTGTTGGATATGGCGGCGCCACTGAAAACCCCGAATTCGTACTGCTGAAGAACAACGGTCTGCACGTCAAAATCGTGATCGATCCGTCTAGCACGATCGGCGCATCCGACCCGGCAGGCATCGCCGATGTGGTCGTCGAAGCGGCCTTGTCAACGATCATGGACTGCGAAGACTCGGTTGCTTGTGTTGATGCCGAAGACAAGGTTGTGGCCTATGGCAACTGGCTGGGCCTGATGAAAGGTGACTTGACGCAAGAGGTTTTCAAAGGCGGAAATACCTTCACACGCAAGCTGGCAGAGGATGTCGATTACACCACCGCAGATGGAGAGCAGGCAACGCTGAAAGGCCGCTCGCTGATGCTGGTGCGTAACGTGGGTCACCTGATGACCAACCCCGCCGTACTGGATGCCGACGGCAATGAGACCGGTGAAGGTCTAATGGATGCGCTCTGCACCACTGTGATCGCAATGCACGATCTGCAGCGCGAAGGCGGCAATTCGGTCAACGGGTCGGTTTACGTGGTGAAACCCAAGATGCACGGGCCGGAAGAGGTGGCATTCTCGGTCGAGATTTTTGACTTGGTCGAAGACATTCTCGGTCTGCCGCGCAACACCGTAAAACTGGGCATCATGGATGAGGAACGCCGCACCTCGGCCAACCTCAAGGAATGTATCCGAGCTGCGAAATCGCGCGTGGCTTTCATCAATACCGGCTTTCTGGACCGGACGGGGGACGAGATTCATACCTCGATGGAAGCAGGTCCGGTGCTGCCCAAAGGCGACATCAAGAACACGCCCTGGATTGCGTCTTACGAAGACCGCAACGTCGATATCGGTCTGGCTTGCGGCCTGAAGAGCAAGGCCCAGATCGGTAAAGGCATGTGGGCGATGCCCGACCGTATGGGTGAGATGCTTGAGGTCAAGATCGGCCATCCGCAATCCGGCGCGACCTGCGCCTGGGTGCCGTCACCGACCGCTGCGACCCTGCACGCCACGCATTACCACAAGGTCGACGTTCTGGCCCGTCAGGACGAATTGGCCGCTGGTGGCGCCCGTGGCACGTTGCGGGATTTGCTGACGATACCGCTGCTGGATGGCCGCAACCTCAGCGAAGATGAGATCACGCGTGAGATCGAAAACAGCGCTCAGGGCATTTTGGGATATGTCGTGCGCTGGATTGATCAGGGCGTGGGCTGCTCGAAAGTGCCGGATATCAACGATGTGGGTCTGATGGAGGATCGGGCAACCTGCCGGATTTCCTCGCAGGCACTAGCCAACTGGCTGCATCATGGTGTCGTCAGTAAAGAACAATTGATGGCTGCGATGCAAAAAATGGCTGCCGTGGTGGACCGTCAGAACGAAAATGATCCTGAATACTCGCCGATGGCGCCGGGGTTCGACGGGATCGCCTTCCAGGCCGCGTGTGATCTGGTATTCAAGGGACGTATTCAACCTTCGGGGTATACCGAGCCGGTTCTGCATGCGCGCCGTCTTGAACTGAAAACCAGCCTTTAACTTCGCAAAAACGTTAGGACACACCATGACCATTTCTCTGCGCAAAGCCCGCACGATCATTCGCAAAACTCTTGAGAAAGGCCGCGAGATGGAGCTGAAGCCGCTCTCGGTCGTGGTCTTGGATGCGGGTGGGCACGTCATCGCGTTTGAACGTGAAGATGGCGCAGCGCCCGGCCGTTTCGCTATCGCGCATGGTAAGGCTTATGGGTCGGTCATGCTGGGCATGGCGGGCACTGCGCAAATGCAACGTGCCGAAGCTCAGGCTTATTTCATGAATGCGGTGAACGGCGTTTATGGTGGTCAGGTTGTGCCGGTTCCGGGGGGAATTTTGCTGCGTGATCGCAAGGGCGCGGTGATCGGGGCCATTGGTGTGACAGGCGACACATCGGACAATGATGTCGTTGCGGGTATGACCGGGGTCGAGGGGGCAGGCCTGACCGGAGAAGCCTGATTTCGATCAGCCTGTGGTGCTGGTTTTTCCAGAGAATAGGGAAAAACTCTCAAAAACTTGGTATCATTTGTAATTCTGTTCCGACATTTGCCGTATAGCCCGAACGTTTTGTGCGCAGTTGAACACGTCCTTGCGCCGTCATGCAGGACGTGTTCTGTTGCACGTTCTATCTGCTGAGGATAGCTTCCCTGTTAGTTACAGAAACTGCAAGGAATGCGGAATGTCTCGACCTGTCGTCGGTATCATCGGCAACTCTTACCTTATGAACGATGAATACCCTACCCATGCGGGTGGAACGATGAACTCTGAGGCCGTGGCTAATGTTTCGCATTGCCTGCCGCTGCTGATTCCATCCGACCCGCGCTTTGTCACGGTTGAGGAATTGCTTGAGGTCTGCGACGGGTTCCTGCTGACCGGTGGGCGCCCGAATGTACATCCTGAAGAATACGGCGAGGATGCCACTGACGCGCATGGTGAGTTCGACCGGGCGCGGGATGCGGTCACTTTGCCTTTGGTTCGCGCCTGTGTCGAGCGTGGTCAGCCCTTCATGGGCATTTGTCGCGGGTTTCAAGAGGTCAACGTCGCCATGGGCGGCACGCTCTACCCTGAAATACGCGATTTGCCGGGTCGAATGAACCACCGCATGCCCCCGGACGGGACTTTGGAAGAGAAGTTTGCCTTGCGACATGTGGTGACACTGGACGAAGGTGGCGTATTCCACCAACTATTCGGCGCGCCCGAAGTGATGACCAACACTTTGCACGGGCAGGGTATCAAGACGGTCGGTGACCGTGTTGTCATCGACGGCCACGCGCCTGATGGTACGCCCGAGGCGATCTATATCAAAGATGCGCCAGGCTTTACTCTATCGGTGCAATGGCACCCTGAATGGGATGCAATGAACGATCCCGTTTCCCGACCTTTGTTCGAGGCATTCGGTGCCGCCGTACGGGCATGGGCCACCGGTTCGGATGCCAGTCTGGTACAGCAACGGGCGTGAATGTCGCGCTGATCCACAAAGGGGACCGGCGCATTGCAATCAAATCAACAGATCAAACTGCTGATTAAGAGGCAGCTTTCGGGCGCGTTCTCCGGTCAGATCAAACAACGCATTGCCAAGCGCCGGCATTGATGGCGGCGTTCCGGGTTCGCCCGCGCCACCCATGTGGCGGTTGGTTTCCAGCACGCGCACCTCAACCTGCGGAGCAGTATGCATCCGGATCGCATCGTAGTCGGGGAAGTTGTATTGCTCGACCTCACCTTCGGCAAAGGTGATCTCACCGTAGCAGGCTGCTGACAGACCATACATCATGCCGCCGAACATCTGCGCTTTGACGTTCTCGGGGTCCAGAGCCAGCCCCATATCACAGGCAATCCACGCCTTGTTGATGCGGATGGTGCCGTCTTCGTCTACCACCTCGATCACTTGTGCGACCGGAGTACCGAAACTGTAGGTGAACGCCACGCCGCGCCCCACGCCGTCCGGTGTCTGCCCGGTCCATCCGGACATCTCGCGCACTGCTTCGAGGCAACCGGCCGAGGGGGCGTGTTCACCCTTCATCAGTTCCAACCGGAATTCCAGCGGGTCGCGGCCCGCGGCATAAGCCATCTCATCCATAAAGGTTTCGTGGAAGAAGCCGTTATGGCTGTTGCCGACCGACCGCCAGAACCCGACGGGGACGTCAAGTTTGGGGATGTGGCCGCTCATGCGGTAGTTCGGCACCGCGTAGGGCTGGTTGAAAAAACCTTCGACCAGAACCTTGTCCGGGCCGGCACCAGGCATGCCAGTGTATCTCGTCACGGCCTGCTGCGTGCAGGATTGCGCCGAAACTTTGCCGTCAATCAGAACTGCCTTGCCGTCCTGCACTGCCCCGCGCATCCGGGCAATGGCGCCGGGGCGGTAATAGTCGTGGCGCATATCTTCTTCGCGGCTCCAGGTCGTCTGAACCGGGGTGCCGGGCATGGCCATGGCAACCTTGGTGGCAATCTCGCCGAAATCCAGTTCACCCCGGCGACCAAACCCACCACCCAGATATGTGGTGTGGATCTGTACCGCTTCGGTGTCCAGACTAGCGGTGTTGGCCGCGCGGAACCGGATCAGGGTTGGGGCCTGATTGCCGCACCACAGCTCCAACGCATCGCCGGTATACAGCGCGGTGGCGTTCATCGGCTCCATCGTGGCATGGGCCAAATAGGGCACTTGATATTCTGCGGTAATCTCGGTTGCGCCTTCGGGTGTGACGCTGACATCGCCATCGTCGCGCATTGTCGAATTCGCCGAGTCATCAAACGCCTCGGCGATCTTGGTGAAAATGCCATCCGTCTCGGGCGGGTAGGGGGCGTCACCCCAATCCACGTCGATGGCCTCGACTGCTTGATTGGCGAGCCACGTGTTGTTGGCAATCACGGCGACACCTGTGCTCAGATCAACGATTTTCTCGACCCCCGGCATGGATTGCGCGGCGCTGTCGTCAAAACCATTCATCGCGCCGCCCAGCTTGGGGTTCATGCGCACGGCCGCGAATTTCATCCCCGGCAGGCGAACATCGACGCCAAACTCGGCGGTACCAGTTGCCTTTTCGACCATGTCCAGACGCGGCTGGGTTTGGCCCAGATAACGCCATTCGGACGGATCGCGAAGGGGCACTTCGACCGGTTCAAGTCCGGCGGCGTCTACGGCCAAGTCGGTATAGGCAATCTTGTCGCCATTTGGCGCGATGACATGCCCTGCGGCAGTTCCCAGTTCCGACGGGTCAACACCCAAACGAAGGGCCGCAGCGCGTTTGAGCGTGTCTCGGGCCGAGGCACCGGCCTGACGCATCCGCTCGAACCCATCCTTCATCGATGTCGAACCACCCGTGACCTGGAGGTGAAGAGCTTTGCCAAGCACACCCAGCGCTTCGCCCAGATTGTGCTGGAAGTCCGAGATGTCATAACCCTTGTTGGGCAAACCTTCCCCCAGCATGGCAGAGTTATAGTAGGCCGCTGCCGCCGGACCGTGCAGCACAGTGATCTGGTTCAGATCCACGTCCAATTCCTCGGCAATCAGCGCGGCCCATGTGGTCTTGACGCCCTGACCCATTTCAGCGCGCGGTGCAAAGAGGGTTACGCCGTTTTGGTCGATCAGGACAAACGGGTTCAACGTCGCCTGACCCTCGCCAGGTTTTAGCGGGTTCGCGGCGGGGCGGCTGACATAATAGGCGCCGAATGCTACGCCGCCGACAATTGCGGCCGAGCCGATCAGGAAAGTGCGGCGAAGGATTTTACCAACAGAAGCCATGAGTTACGCCTCCTTCAGTTTGCCAGCCGCGTCATGGATCGCAGCGCGAATACGGGGGTAGGTGCCACAACGACACAGGTTGCCCTGCATCGCCTCATCAATATCGGCGTCCGAAGGTGCAGGGTTTTCAGCCAGCAACGCAGCGGCCTGCATGATCTGGCCCGACTGGCAATATCCGCACTGCGCCACCTGATGATCGACCCAGGCTTGCTGGATTGTCGCCATCGTACCCGGCGTCCCGATACCTTCAATCGTGGTGACATCGCCCCAAACATCCGACAGGCTCACCTGGCACGAGCGCACAGCCTCGCCATCAATATGAACCGTGCAGGCACCACAGGCCGCCACGCCGCAGCCGAATTTGGTGCCGGTCAGGCCGACCTCATCGCGCAAGACCCAAAGCAAGGGGACGTCATCGGGCAGGTCAACCTGATGTTGCTTACCGTTAATCTTCAGTGTGGTCGCCATGGCGCACCTCATCTGGCTGTGGCTGGTTGCTGACATATTTAGCGCAAAGTGTCAGTATGTCAATTGACAAAATATACAAAAAATGTCAGAGGTTCTGGTATGACGGAAGCAGTTGACGATTCACGGCAAAAAACCATCCTGAACTCGGCTTTTCAGGCTTTTGCCGCTTATGGGTACCGAAAAACCTCGATGGATGACATTGCGCAGGGGGCGGGGATGTCCCGGCCGGCGCTGTATCTGCATTTCAAGAACAAAGAGGCGATCGTCAGTAAACTGACAGAGATCTACTATGTCGAAAAATGCGCGGCTGTTGCCGAGGCGCTGGCAACGTCAGGTTCAGTGTCCGAGGTTCTAGCCAGTGCGATTCAGGCGCAGACGGCAGGGATGGCCGCGATACTGGCCTCGCCTCATGGGCTTGAGATGCTGGACAACACCAAATCCTTATCCGCCGAGATCATCGCGGAGGGTGAGGCTAAACTGTCAGGGCTATACGCGGATTGGCTGACACTACAAGAACGGGCCGGGCGGGTGCGCCTGCTGGCCGGTGCGGCCGAGACTGGTCGGACGATTACGGCCACGCTTAAGGGACTCAAGCTGATCGGTGCAGGTGCAGAGGTCTATGAACAGCAGGTTGCGCAGATCGCGGCGTTGATCGGTGCGGGGCTTGAGGTCAGGTAACCCGCTGCCGCACTTTGAATTCCGGTGCATCCCATAAACGGTTTTGCATAATGTCAGCCAAGATTTCGACAGCGCGCTCGACGTCCCTCGCGTCGATATACAAAGGCGTGAACCCGAAGCGCATGATATCCGGCGCGCGGAAATCTCCGATCACGCCGCGCGCGATCAGAGCCTGCATGGCGGCGTAACCTTCAGTAAACCGAAACGAGACCTGACTGCCGCGCTGCTGCGGATCACGTGGGCTGGCCAGTTCCAACTCAGGGCAGGTGCCTTCGACACGGGCTATGAACAACTCGGTCAAGTCGATGGATTTGGCGCGCACATCAGCCATGTCCGCCATGTCCCAGATGTCCATCGCGGCGGACAGGGCGGTCATCTGAAGGATCGGAGGGGTGCCGACCCGCATCCTCTCGATCCCGCTGCCGGGGCGATAGTCCAGGTCGAAGGCGAAGGGTGCCTCGTGCCCCAGCCAACCTGACAAGGCCGGACGGGCGCGATCTGCCAAGCGTGGCGCGACATAGATAAAGGCTGGCGCACCGGGGCCCCCGTTAAGGTATTTATATGTGCAGCCCACCGCGAAATCGGCGTTGCAGCCGGACAGGTCCACTGGGATAGCTCCGGCGGAATGGGCCAGATCCCAGACAGTGACCGTCCCGTTTGCATGTGCCAGTTCGGTCAGCGCCTTCATGTCGTGTATGCGCCCGCTGCGATAGTCCACCTCAGTAAGCATCAGCACGGCAACGTCGTCGGTTATGTTTGCGGCCACGTCCTCGGGTGCGACAACGCGTAGTTCATAATTCGGCCCCAGCGAGCGCAGCAGCCCGTCCACCATATACAAATCAGACGGGAAGTTGCCGTTATCCGACAGGACCACCTTGCGGTCCGGGCACAGTTCCAGCGCAGATGCCACGGCCTGATACACTTTGATCGACAGGGTGTCGCCGGTCACAACCGTCCCGGGTTCCGCGCCGATCAGACGGCCAATGCGGTCGCCCAGGCCGGTCGGCAAACCCATCCATCCGGCCTTGTTCCAGCCGGTGATCAGCATCTGGCCCCATTCCTTGACCATCATGTCACTGACACGATCACTGGCAGCCAGCGGCAACGGACCCAGCGAATTACCGTCCAGATAAATGACATCCTCGGGCAGATCGAACATGGCTTTGGTCGCGGCAAAGTCGGTCATGGGCGGCTCACTACTTTGTGTTGTGTTGCTTTCTTTCGGCCTAGCCGATCCGTATCGGCCTGTCCATTGATGCGACAACCTGAGCTTTTGCCAATTCGGTTCGAAAGCGGTAGGACATCGGCCAGAAACGACATGCCTGTGCATGTTGTCAGTTGCGGGGATGCGCATGCACCGGATCGACATACCGCCCGTCTGGCTTGTTGGGTTCGCTTTTCTGGCCTGGCTGCAGGCGCGTCATTTCCCCCTGGGCTTGTCGCTGGACGGTGGACTGACTGACTTGTTAAGTGGGTTACTGATCGGGGGCGGCATTCTGCTCGCCGTATTGGCGATTATGGAGTTTCGCCGTCACAAAACAACCGTTATCCCGCACGAAACACCTTCGGCGCTGGTTCAGTCAGGCATTTATAAACGCAGCCGCAACCCGATCTATGTTGGCGATGTTCTGATTCTGGCTGGTTTGGTTTTACGGTTCGATGCGGTGCTGTCTCTGATCCTTATCCCAATCTTCGTCTGGGTGCTTGAGCGCCGGTTCATTCTGCCCGAAGAAGACCGCCTGCGCCGTACTTTTCACGCTGATTTTGCCCGTTATGAACGTAAAACCCGCCGGTGGGTTTAGGATGGACAGACCGATAATATCATATCGTGAATGCTGCACTTGCGAAATAATGTTGCGCAAGATACATGTTTGCTTAACGAAGAATACCGACCACCCGCTCAGCTTGAGTGAGAACTAGGGGGACTGCCAGTGAAGATAGGCACACCGAAGGAAAAATATGAGGGCGAGAACCGGGTTGCGATGACGCCGGACTCTGCGGTGCAGTTGCAGAAACTGGGCTATGAGTGCCTGATTGAGAAAGGCGCTGGGGCTGCTGCGGGCTTTTCGGATGCGGCGTATGAGGCTGCAGGCGTTGAGGTCGTCAAGACGGCGGCTGCGCTGTGGAAAGAGGCCGACATTGTTGCCAAGGTTCGTCAACCCGACGCAACCGAGCTGAAGCGTCTGACTAAGGGTAAGACGCTGATTTCGTTCTTCAACCCGGCAGGGAACGAAGAAGGGATGGAAGCGGCTAAGGCCAAGGGCGCCAACGTCATCGCCATGGAGATGGTGCCGCGTATCAGCCGCGCGCAGAAAATGGATGCGCTGTCGTCGATGGCCAATATCGCCGGTTACCGCGCGGTGATCGAGGCGGGCAACAACTTTGGCCGGTTCTTCACCGGCCAGGTGACGGCGGCCGGTAAGGTGCCGCCTGCGAAGGTGCTGATCGTGGGGGCTGGTGTTGCCGGTCTGGCGGCGATCGGGACCTCGACCTCGCTGGGTGCGATCACTTACGCGTTCGACGTGCGCCCGGAAGTGGCCGAGCAGGTCGAATCCATGGGCGCCGAGTTCGTCTATCTGGATTTTGAAGAAGACCAGCAGGACGGCGCGGCCACCGGCGGCTATGCCAGCGTCCAGTCGGACGAGTTCCGCGAGGCACAGCTGGCCAAGTTCCGTGAACTGGCCCCGGAGATGGACATCGTCATCACCACGGCGCTGATCCCCAACCGCGAAGCGCCCGAGCTTTGGACCAAGGATATGGTCGAGGCGATGAAGCCGGGCTCGGTCATTG
>NZ_WQBE01000003.1 GCF_013032005.1 Ruegeria atlantica | reverse complement strand
TGGGTTGTACCACTGTCAGGTTGGGTCGTCCCGCTATCGGGTTGCGTGGTCCCACCGCCGGGTTGGGTTGTTCCACCACCGGGCTGAGTGGTGCCGCCGCTAGTAGCGGTTCCAACCCAAGCGTCATAAGAGAACGGAAACTGCTGAGCCAAATCCGAACCCGCATTCAAGTTGTCAACGATGCTGCCCGGTATGACGCCATACTGGTTGTATCCATCTTGCGCGCCAGTCGCATGATACGTGAACACGCCGTCATATTGGTGGGTCTTGACCAAAGCATTGTCCGTTACATTCCAGTCCGATTGGCCGGAATAGCCATTGATCTGGGAAACAACGTTTTGATTAATCGTGACATTGGTCGAACCACTGGCCACAGATAGCTTCGGAATTGACACACCGCCGGTCAACGCGCCAGGCACTGCCAGAACCGTGTTGTTCGAGATCGTCAAACCGTTAGTTCCGCTCACGGAAATTCCGTGTGTGTGGCCGTTGTAGATCGTGTTATTTTCGATCAGAACATTTTGGTAGGGCTGGACGATTTTACCGTTCCCCATGAAAATCGATTGCGCCCAATCCCCGGACCCCATGTCCAGGACGTTGTCGCGAATGATGATGTCGGTACTTACACCCGTAAGCCTCGAAAACTGGATAAAGTCTCCATGACCTCCAGCATTCGGATTACGTTCAAAGTCGTGAATATAGTTGCCTTCGATCACGGCGCCTTTGATGTTTTCATAAAACATCCCGTCCTCACTGATCGAATGTAAGTTGTTGCCCGAGACAGTCACATCCGTGCTGATCCCCACATACATCCCTTTTAGCCAGTCGTGGAACTCGTTGTTTGTAACATTGATGTTGTCGCTACGAAAAACAAACAAGCCCTGACCCCATCCGTACCCGTCAGCTGTCGCGGATACTCCGGTGGCCACATCCCCCGAGAACGTGGAGTTATCAACCGTGATGTTCGAGCTGTTCACGATTGAAAACGGCCGATAGCTTTTTGCTTCCCCATTAAAGCTATAGTCGAAATTCAGATCTTCGAACGCAATGTTCGACGCGTTGTTCACGTTCATCGCCGTGATCGTAGCGGGTGCGTTCGCATCCGCGGACTTGATTGTTACAGTCGATGCATAGTTCGCGCTTAAGTTCAGCGCGCCATAATCACCTGCTGCAAGAAGTATCGTTTCCCCACCTTTCGCCTGAGACAAAGCCTGATTCAGCTCGGCCGCAGAGGTTACCGTAATTGTGGTCGACATGTTTCACCTTCTGTTTCATAGGCGCTGTGAGTGGCAGCGCACGAGAACCCGCTCACCCGGGACAAAGGGAACAGCCGCACAAGGGCGACAGGTTGGCCAGAATATGGCTATGTTTGGAAACTGTTGCCTGTATTGAGACAGTTTTGCCTCATTGCCTTCATTTCCGAGTGAACTCGATACTCGATACCGGGAATTGTTCCCCATCCCTTAGCGGTCATCTTAGGGTGTGACGAATTGATTCCGGGGTCGCAACAATGGTCAACAAAATGCCATAATTCAGGCGTGACCTCGCGTATCTGCGCTAGACATCGGCAATCACTTGCTGGGTTCCCCAACGTCAACCGCTCGGCGAGCCTCCCTGCCCACGCTCACTTAGTTTCATTTCGATACTGAAAAGTGGCAATGAGAAGATGAGGCGACACCGCAGAGCGCAAATGGCAATCAGCTGGACATCAGATGCAGACCGATAAAAAAAGGTTTCGCACCTCGGCCGGGTGAGCCCGTCTGGCCGCACAGCCAAACCAGACGCTTAATACTGGCGGCACCGGGCCAATCCTTGAATCCCATCTTGTTTGTTTCCGCATTCACGACACTGTGCGCGATTTCTGCGCGCAAACCGACCTCAAAACCGGTCCTTGCGCCCAGAATTTTGGGAATAGCGCCCATTTGCCAAAAAAATTTGCGACAACAGCACAGCCTGAGTGTATAAATTAACAAAGTTGGTTTCCCTGACTGGTTGTGCAGGGCGGCGTATGAGTTCTTAGAGTTATCCGATGAGATGATCTTGTTATGATCGATATTGAGGCACGACATGAAGTCCAGGGTGGCAGCAACCGTAATTTTGGTTTCGTTTTTGCAGCCGTATTCACCATCATTGGTCTATGGCCGCTGATCCACAGCGGAGGCTTGCGGTATTGGGCGCTGGCGATTGCGGTCGCGTTTGTGCTGGTCACTTTGCTGCGCCCCTCGTTGTTGTCGGGCGCAAACCGGCTGTGGACTAAGTTCGGCCTACTGCTGGGCGCAATTGTTGCGCCTATCGTTATGGCGTTGGTCTTTTTTCTGACCGTGACACCAACCGGACTGATCATGAGGGCCTTGGGAAAGGATCTTTTAAGGCAAAAACTAAACAAAGATACGAACACATATTGGATTGAGCGCACGGAAAATGTGGGCTCAATGAAAAATCAATTTTAGGAGTATCGGATGTCGTTTCTGGTAGAGATGTGGCAATTTCTCAGGTTTCGAAAGAAATTCTGGTTGCTTCCGATCCTTGTCATGATGGTGCTTTTCGGCGGACTGATTGTGCTCAGTCAGGGTTCGGCTATCGCTCCGTTCATCTATACTCTGTTCTAGGGCCAGGTCGTGACTGCAATTCTGGGGATCTCTGCGTTCTATCACGATAGCGCTGCGGCCATTGTAGTTGATGGCACTTTGGTCGCCGCCGCGCAGGAAGAGCGTTTTACGCGCAAGAAGCACGATGCGGGGTATCCGTTTCATGCGATCGAATATGTTCTAGGTGAAGCTGGCCTTGGACTTGGCGATGTCGATCACATCGCATTTTATGACAAACCATTCCTAAAGTTCGAACGCCTTTTGGAAACATATGTCTCCTACGCTCCGCGCGGGCTGAAGTCCTTTCGGATGGCCATGCCGGTCTGGCTGCGCGAGAAGCTGTTTCAGAAAGACTTACTTAGCCGGGAACTGCGCCGACACGATCCCGAGTTTCGGCCCGGGAACAAGCTGATGTTCAGTGAGCACCATTTCAGCCACGCTGCCAGTGCTTTCTTTCCCTCTCCTTTTGAAGAGGCGGTCGTTTTGACGCTGGATGGTGTCGGCGAATGGGCGACGACGACGTTAGCGATCGGGCGCGGCAAGGACCTGAAGATTGAAAAGGAAATCCATTTTCCGCATTCGATCGGCCTGCTCTATTCCGCATTCACGTATTACACAGGCTTCAAGGTCAACAGTGGGGAATACAAGGTCATGGGGTTGGCCCCCTACGGCACCCCCCGCTTCAAGGATGTCATTCTGGAGAACCTGATCGACTTGAAGGATGACGGTTCCTTCAGGCTGGACATGCAGTACTTCAACTATGCCGTTGGTCTGACGATGACCAACCAACGTTTCTCTGACCTGTTTGGCGAGCCTGTGCGCCAACCTGAAAAAGACCCACTGACCCAGTTCCACATGGACATCGCGGCCTCGGTTCAGGCCGTGACCGAAGAAATTGTGCTGCGGCTGACCCGCTCTGCCGCGCAGGAATATGGCATCGAAAATCTGTGCATGGCCGGGGGCGTGGCGCTGAACTGCGTTGCCAACGGTCATATCCTGCGGGACGGCGCGTTCAAGGATATCTGGGTGCAGCCTGCCGCCGGGGATGCCGGAGGGGCAGTTGGGGCCGCTTTGGCGGCATGGCATACGGAGTTGAAGAACGAGCGTCAAAGCACCAGCCCGTCCGACAAGATGCAAGGCTCTTATCTGGGACCGGCCTTTGCACAGGATGACATTGAACAACGCCTGACCGCGATTGGCGCAAAATTCGAGACATTCGAAACCGATGGCATGATCACCGAGGCAGCAACAGCTTTGGTCGATGGCAAGGCGCTTGGCTGGTTCCAGGGCCGGATGGAGTTTGGGCCTCGTGCACTTGGGGGCCGATCGATTATCGGCGATCCGCGATCCCCGTCGATGCAAAAAACGCTGAACCTCAAGGTCAAATACCGGGAAAGCTTTCGCCCCTTTGCTCCTTCAGTCCTGCGCGAAGATGTGAACGATTGGTTCCAGCTGGACTATGACAGCCCCTACATGCTGCTGGTTGCGGATGTTCAGGAAAAATTGCGCCGCACGATGACCTCGGAAGAAATGCAGCTTTTTGGTATCGACAAGCTTAATGTTGTGCGCTCGGATATTCCGGCGGTCACCCATGTCGACTATTCTGCCCGGGTTCAGACCGTGCATGCCGAAACCAACCCCCTGTACCACGCGCTGATTAGCGAATTTAAACAGCGCACCGGTTGCCCGGTTTTGGTCAACACGTCCTTCAACGTTCGGGGGGAACCGATCGTCTGCACCCCCGAAGACGCGTTTCGCTGTTTCATGGGCACAGACCTGGATATGCTGGTTGTTGGCCGTTGCATTTTGCGAAAGCCTGATCAGGATCAGGCGCTGAAACAGGATTATAAAGAAGCGTTTGAGCTGGACTAGGACAGATACCTCTCGTCGCGTTGTTTGCGACACGGTCAATATAGTGCCTACTGGAATTCGATGTATGAGACCAAATTGACGCTCGCAAGATCCAAGTCCGGCTATCGGAAACTGCTAGGGGTTTTCCTGATGGTCCCAAGTGTGGCGTTCAACAAATGGTCGGTACAAGCACTGGTCACGTCGGACGGGCAGATTGACCGGCGCCGGGACCTTGCTCAAAACGTTGCATTGAGTGTTGCAACTCTCGGGTTTTTGACCCTGTTGATTGAACTGTCCGCCTTGACCGGCCTCATCGATTATCAGCAGATATTTATACCCAATAGAATTAGCCTTTTAGGACCCCACAACCGGGTCTATGAGCCGGACGGGTTCTATAGCCAACCCAAAAACGACCAGTATAGCAAGACACGACCGGGGGATGCCGTGTTAACATTTGGCGCGCGCACGCGGTCTGGTCACTTCATTGACGCGGCTTGGTCTGAAGAAACGGTAATGTATTTCGCCTATCCCCCTCCCGATAGGGTCGAGGCACGCTTGGCCTATCTGAAAGAGCTATTGATACAAGGGCATGCTCTTGTTCGGGAAAATGGCGGGAAGCTTCTGGTCGCGCACATCCCGATTAAGATAGATGTTTATCGCGATTTGCTGGCCTTTCCCGATGACAGCGTCTTACAAGACTGGGTGTCATTGGAACTGGCCGCTGAACTTAAGACATTGGCCGAGGAGAACGGCATAGGCTATATGGATTTGACGCCTGCCTTGCGGAAGGCCGCCGCTGACGGAACATTGGTTTATTTTCTGGACGATGCGCATTGGACCCCAAATGGGCATCAGGTCGCCGCACGGGCAGTGATTGATCACCTGACAATAAAAGGCTGGTTGGATTAGAGTGCTAGTATGAAAATTCTTTCCTTCAAATCCGGGCATGATGGGGCTGTCGCAGGGGTCGACGCGCCAAAACAGCATCTGATGTTTTCCTATGAAGCCGAGAAAGACAGCCTTCCCCGAAACTCACCAATTGACCCGAATACCCTCCTCGACGCCGGGCTGTGGTTCAACGAGATTCCTGACGTTCTGGCGCTGAGCGGTTGGTCGACGCCGGGGGAAAGCCATACCGCCATATCCGGTGCCGGAAGCTTTGGCATCGACGAAAGCACGGCCATTGTCGGAACAAAGAACTTTTTCGGGAAACGGCTGGACTATTATTCTTCCTCGCACGAACGCTCGCTCATCTGGGCGGCTTATGGGCTGTCGCCCTTCGAACAGGGCGAGCCTTGTTATGTCCTGGTCTGGGATGATGCGCTGGGTGATTTCTATGAAATCGATCGCAACCTAAAGATACATCACATGGGGCGGGTGCTGGCTGCGCCCGGGCGCCGATTTTCCTTTCTCTATGCGCTTGCCGACCCCAGTTTTTCGGGAATGGGGAATACTCCGGGAAAGGAGTTTTCCAGCAAACTGCAATCAGCCAGCGCACATGGCGACGCAAACGTCATTGATGGCGACGCACAGGGTTTGATTGACGCACTTTTACAAAACGGCGCGGATTCCGGTTTCCTGAACAAGGAGGCGTTCAAAAACTCGCCATACCACAACATCGGTGTCACTTCGCCCAGGTTCCACAACCTTGCGGCCAGATATTCCGACGCGGTGTTTTCCCGCTTTCACGATTTTGCAAAGGCCAACCTGACCAAGCGCTATCCGTTGCTGATTACCGGGGAATGCGGCCTGAACTATCGCTGGAACACGCGTTGGCGGGACAGCGGCCTGTTCCGCGATGTCTTCATCCCCCCATGCACCAATGACTCGGGCAGTGCAATCGGTACAGCGGTTGATGCCATGCGTCATTTTACGGGGCGGGCCAAACTGAACTGGACGGTGTATGCAGGCCAGCCATTCAACGACGACCGGGTAGATATGCAAGGTGTCACCAGCCGCGAATTGAATCTTAGAGAGGTCGCACAAGCGCTGCATGACGGAATGGTCATCGGCTGGGTCATGGGAAATTGCGAAATTGGCCCCCGGGCGCTTGGGAACCGCTCAATCCTGGCGGCGCCTTTTTCCGCCGAAACACGCGACCGGGTGAACAGAATCAAAGGTCGCGCGGGCCTTGCGCCAGTTTCACCCGTTTGCCTTGAGGACGATGTGTCGAACCATTTCGACTGGTCTGGCCCCTCGCCCCACATGCTTCATTTTCAACAAGTGACCAACCCAAACCTTAGGGCTGTAAGCCATGTGGACGGGTCGGCACGGGTGCAGACCGTGACTAAAGACCAGAACGCGATGCTGTATGACCTGCTAACCGAGTTCAAGGCAACCAGCGGCGTCGGTGTCTTGTGCAACACGTCGCTGAACTTCAAACGCTCGGGCTTTATCAACAAGACGAGCGACCTTTACAAATTCGCGCGCTCTGTTGGGCTTGATGGTTTTGTTGCCGGCAGATCGTTTTATCGACTCTAAGGCGCGCTCTGACTGGTGAGAGGGCGGCAATAGACAAGGCTTTGGTATGTGCCTAATATTTCTTGTACAGCCAATATTATAAAGAGTTACTCCTATGAGACGTTTAAATTTCTCTGTTGGCATCCTGTTTTGGTCCATTCTTGTGTTCGCATCTCTGGCAACGCCATTGCTTGCGGCGTCGGCTTGCTCTGGGTTTAAAGGCGGGTCACAATCGCAAGACGGCCAGATTATCCAAAACGTCCAGGGCCTCAATCAAGCCCTCGATCGTGCCAGCGGCGGGGAAACCTTGCTGCTGGCTGGGGGAAATTACGACGCTTTGATCATCAAAAGGGCTTTCAAATCCCCTGTCACGATCCGGTCTGCTGATCCCAGTTCACCGGCATGTTTCACCGGCTTGCGCCTGAAAAATGCTGGCAATCTCATGCTGGATGGATTGATGTTCGACTATTCCTTTCAGCGTGGCGACAAGCACCGTACCAACCATTTCGGCATTGCTAACGGCCACAACATCACCATCACCAATTCTGTATTCGACGGGGATTACAACACCGGCATAGGGCACGGCCTTGGCTTGCAGATCACGGGCAGTTCAAAAATAACCATATCGAACAGCTATTTTCGCAAATGGTGGAAAGCGCTGACAGCGTTCAAAACCACACATCTGACGCTGAGCCGAAATCAGTTCTATGATATCCGGGCCGATGGAATGGCCCTAAGCGGAATTGACAACCTGACGATCGAACTCAACAGGTTCCACACTTTCCGCGGCGGCAACAGCCGCGATCACCGGGACATGATCCAACTGATGCGGACAACGAACCGAGGCAGTTCGAATATCGTGATCCGGGACAACGTCTTTGACATCGGAGCCGGGGATTTTACCCAGACGATTTTCATGGGCAAAAGCGGCAAGGATACAAGTGACCCCCTTTTGCGTCACAAGAACGTGCTGATTGAAAACAACGTGATCTACAACGCGCATATGCACGGCATTTCGGTTCATGGGGCCGACAATCTTTCAATTCGCAAAAATTCAATCATCCGGGTCCGCCAACCGAAAGGCGGCAAGGTATCGATCCCACGCATAAATATCTCATATTCGACTTCTGTCGTAATCGAGCAAAACGTCGTCAGCGGGATCAATGGGTATCAGAACCAAAGGGATTGGGCCGTACTCAACAACGTCATTGTTCAGGATCAGTCCCCTTCGAGCCCCGGCTATTACGACCGAGAGTTCATCTATTATGCAACCGGTGCCGCCAATGGCTTTCATGAGTACGGGGTGCGTCCGGGCAGCGAGGTCGACCGCCTTAATGCCGGGTCCACGCTCGTCAATAATTACCCGACACGCCAATAGGAGCCTGCACCCTTTCTATCAGTTGTTTCTATAGCGACGTCACTTGCGCCGATAGATAAGAACGTGTCCGTCCCCAAGCGTGCCAGCAAAGGTGCGTTCAAGTTCCAGTTCCTTATCAGCATCCGTCCCAAGCCGTGGAATGACGCGCAGCATCCGGTTCGGAAACAAAACCACCAGCGCCACAGGTCCGGGTTGTTCCATCGCCTTGGCATAGCCCTCTGCATCGCCGATGGTTTTCCAGTCAGCATCAAAGTGACTTTCAAAAACAGGGCCGCCGGGATTGATGGCATAAACGCGTTCTGAAGGGCCGCGCGTTTCTTCGACAAAGGCAAAAGCCCCGGCCAGATTCTGTTTAGGAGCATCATAGTTGCGCTGTACCAGAAACATGGACACGGCAACCATCACCAAAACACCTGCGATAAACAACGGCCGCGAAATCTGAGGCCGTCTGAACAGCCGCGCCACCAGACCGGCACCATAGCCGCAACCGACAACGACAAGAACAATAACCGGACCGATATCGACAAAGAAAAACCTCGGCCAAATCCGCATATCCAGCGACATGAGAATAACCAGCGTCACGACGATATGCATGGCGATGGTGACAAAAAACAGAGGCTGTTTCGTATGCGTCCCCAACGCGCCAAAAGCAATGGTCACCAACCCTGCCACGGCCACGATCACTGTCAATGGCCCGGTATTACCAATTGCAGTTCGCACGCCTTCGAACATAGTCCAGATCGGGTTTTGATAGACCTGCATCTTGTCGACAGAGGACGTCGCCGATATCTCACCCATGGTATTCAGAACACTGGGTAAAATCGGCAAATAGGCTAAAAAGGTCAGAACCAGCGCAAGGGCAACGCCGATCAGCGGCTGCAGCATCCATTCGCGAGTCAGAGGGGCCTCACGACCGAACCCGGTCACCAGTGAGATCAGCCAGACGAACCCTAGGGCAACAAAGAAAAATGCACCGGTCAGGTGCGTAAAAACAGCGGCGGCGGCAGTCAGCCCGAAGGCGAGCCAGATTCCCATCGTCGGATTGCGCGCTCCCCGCAGAAAAAGAATGAGGCCAAGCATACTCCAGAAAGCAAGCTCGGTATATCCGCGCGCATTCTGTGAGAACCAGACCTGATGATAGGACAGGGCCACAAGCAAGGAAGAGACATGGGCGATCCAGGTGTTTGCGACCTCTTTGGCCAGCCACCAGATCGCGGCGACGATGCCGACGCCGAACACTACGGCTGGGAAACGGTAGACCCAGGATTCCTCTCCGAATATCTGAGAAAACAGCTTTGCCTTCATGCTGAAGAAATAATGATGGTTCATGGAATATTCGCGCATCATGTCGCCCCAGGGCAAACGAATATGCGTGTCGACAGTCCAGATTTCATCATACCAAAGCGGTGAGTTCAGCCCTGCAATTCTCAACGCGGCAGCGAACAGCAGAATGAACAATAGAATTGCCAAATCACTGCGGCCAATCGCGGGGGATGGCGGCTTCATGTCAGCTTCTCCGATCACGCGCGCATCTCCGGGTACAAAACCTATCCTAACCTTGCACGAGCCAGACACAGCCGCCCGCTGAAACTTGTCCGATTATCCCCGTTTCCATGCCACGCGTCGAAGCGAATGTACCGTCGCTGGTGTATTTTGATATGGACTGTCTCTTGATTGCAGACATTTTCGCTAGATGGCCCAGATTGTTGTGGGGTCGGGCAGTCCAGCCTTGCGGATATGCCCCAGTGTACAGACGGAATGCACTAATTTCGCAGGAAATGCTGATCCAGCAAGGCCGGCATAACCCAGTTTGCTCCAAACTCGCTCAGATGATCGTCATCCCGGTAAAGAGGGCGACCGTCCAGATGAATACGGCAGAACTCATCGCATAAAATATCAGCCGGACGCGCAAGCGCCGCGTCGAATTCCCGCCCGGCATCCGCCAGAATTGCGTAAGAGCGGGAATTGCGTAGATCAAACTCTTCCCGTGACGGGGGCACGCGCAACTGAGTCCCGAACGCAGCGCTGCCTGCGAGGGCATCGGGGACGTTGAACCCGATCTCTGGTATTGACCCGACGATAAGAACCTCGATACCCCGGCTTTCCAGCCTTTGAAGCAGCCGTTTCAGACCCTGTTCCACGTGTTTTGGATTATCCTCAACCCCAGTGGGGCGCTCATCGGTTGCCGCCAGAACGGCTATTCTCCCCTCTTCGCCCGAAACCCGAACACCTTCGGTCGCCAAAGCCCAACGCGACGCCACGACAACCGCGTCTAATTCGGGCAGTTGTTCGATATAGCGCACCACCAATTCGTTATGAGTGTCGCAACCATGAGCAGGCGCCATGTCGGCGCGGCGGACCCCCAACAGCGCAGGGCAGCCAAACTTTACAAAGGCCTCGCCCAGAATGTTGTTGTCCTTCAGCCAGGAATCTATGCCGGGTAACAAAGACCCGGCATGGGAATCCCCCCACACGACGACGCGAGGTTCTGCGTCGGCCTGATTGGATGCTCCTATTTTGCAGGGTTCTTTACCGTCTTCCCACTGTCTGCACGCATCCATCAGATAATGGGATTCCTTGAACTTGTTCATTTTGGCTGCCAACTCAGCCGGAACCCTGCTTGGAACGCCCTCTTTCACAACAAGTATGACGGCTAGCCCCAATATAAGCGTGGCACCTGTGCCTGCACCCGTAAAAATACTGGCTCGCGAAAAGCCCCCTTTGCTGGCCGGAATGCGAAAGGGTCGCTCGATCAGATACAAGCTAGCCGCTGCAAGCAGAACAGACAGAAATACACAAATCATCGCCGTCATAGCGGGCAGATCCGCACTGCCGTTTTGCACTCTGGCCGCGACCAGTACCGGCCAATGCCACAGGTACAGCGAATAGGAAATGAGCCCAATCCAGACTATCGGGCGCAAGGCCAACAACCGGCCGGCAGACGTTGTGTTATTCATTCCCGCCCAGATCAAAAAAGCGGCACCTGCACAGGGCGGCACAGCCATCAACCCGGGGAACGGGGTGTTGTCCGAGATCAGAACGATGCTGCTTAGGATAATTGCCAATCCAATCAGCCCGATTACCTCAGCCACCAGCGGGCGACGGAGTGCCGGAAACGCACCGATGGCCAACAGCGCACCCAGCCCCAGTTCCCAAACCCGCATTGAGGTAAAATAGAAGTTGGCAATCGGCGCAGCGGTCGTCGCCCATATCGAAAGCCCCAGAGATATGAGTGAAATCAGCGCAATCACACCAACCCAAAAGCGGCGCGATTGTTTCGCCATTACCCACAATAATATTGGAAATCCAAGATAGAACTGTTCTTCGACCGCCAAAGACCAGGTATGAAGCAGCGGCGCCAATTCGACCCCCCTGCCGAAATAGTCACCAGCCGCATCCCAAAACCAGACGTTAGACACAAAAAGCAGCGTTGCAGCCGTAGACCTGGCAAGCGCGTCATACTGGCTGGGCAGTAGAAGAAACCAGCCGACAGCCAGGCAAGCGACAAGCACTATAAAAAGTGCGGGCAGGATGCGCCTGGCCCTGCGTTCGTAAAAAGATAGCAGCGAAAACTGCCCGTCCCGGATTTCCCGCGTGAGAATTCTGGTTATCAAAAAGCCAGAGATGACGAAAAATATATCCACACCGACGAACCCGCCCGGAACCGCGCTAAAACCAGCATGGTGCAGAACAACAGGAACTACGGCGACCGCGCGAAGCCCATCAATGTCCGGTCTGTAGGAAATTTTCGACACATCGTTCACACAAACTATTTAACCCAGAAAATTTTCACCACTTCTATTTCATTTCACCCAAATCCCAAGGTGCATTTTTTGACTTTATACAGCAAGGCTTGCGGCCCCCTGTTCAATGCTCCCTTCTCTCAGCCGGTCTGTTATTCCAACAAACCGTCCAGATAAGTCCCATACTCATTCTTCGCGAACATCTCGGCCCGCTGACGTAACTGCGCGTCACTGATCCAACCCAGTTGCCAGGCTATCTCTTCGGGGCATCCCGTCTGTAACCCCTGACGTTCTTCAAGGGTGCGCACAAAATTGCCGGCATCCAACAGGCTGGCATGGGTGCCCGTATCCAGCCAGGCATAGCCCCGCCCCATGGTTTCGACCCTGAGATGACCTTTTTCCAGGTACATCTGCAGCAAGTCGGTGATCTCCAACTCGCCCCGCTGTGAAGGTTTGACCTGTCGGGCGCGCTGAGGTGCCGAACCATCCAGAAAGTAAAGGCCGGTAACGGCATAGTTCGAAGGAGGTACCGAAGGCTTCTCGATAATCTCGCGTGCTCGTCCATCCGAGTCAAAAGCAACCACGCCATAGCGCTGAGGGTCGGCCACGTGATAGCCGAACACAGTCCCACCCTCGGCATGCCCATCCGCGGCGGCCAGCAATTTGGGCAGGCCGTGGCCAAAAAAGATGTTGTCCCCCAGAACCAGCGCCGAAGGCGCGCCGGCAAGAAATTCTTCGGCCAGAATATATGCCTGCGCCAGACCGTCAGGGCTGGGCTGCACCACATAGGTCAGGCTAACCCCCCACTGGCTGCCATCCCCTAGCGTGCGCTTGAACTGGTCCTGATCCTGCGGGGTGGTGATCACACAAATGTCGCGAATACCGGCCAGCATCAGCACCGACAGCGGGTAATAGATCATCGGCTTGTCATAAAGCGGCAACAGCTGTTTCGAGACGGCCATCGTGATCGGATAGAGGCGTGTACCCGATCCCCCCGCAAGTATGATGCCTTTCCGTGTACTCATGACGCGTTTTCCAAATCTTGCAAAATATCCCTTAACCCCTGCCGCCAATCAGGACGTGTAATGCCAAAAGTTGTTTCCAGTGAGGAACAATCAAGGCGGGAATTCAATGGGCGTCTGGCGGGAGTGGGATATTCGCCGGACGGAATGTCCGTTACATCACAATCAATCTCTAATTCGGCAAAAATTGACCGGGCAAACCCGGCCCAACTGGTGTCTGGTGCGCCCGCAAAGTGGTAGATACCCGTTTTGCCCGCATCCTTGATCAGTTGCTGCGCCATGAACAGACAAGCCGCCGCGATGTTCCGTGCGGGCGTCGGGCCGCCGATCTGGTCGGCCACAATCGACAACTGGCCTCGTTCGGCTCCAAGCCGCCGCATCGTCTTGACGAAGTTGTTGCCATGGGCCGACACCACCCACGAAGTACGCAGGATGCCGTAGGCCCCTCCGGCCTGCTTTATACCTTGTTCTCCTGCAAGTTTGGAACGCCCATACGCCCCCAACGGTCTGGTGGGATCTGCGGGTTTCCACGGGGCGTCCCCCGAGCCGTCAAACACGTAATCCGTCGAAATAGAGACGAAGGGGATGCCTAACGCCGCACATTCCCGCGCCATCGCAGTGGGAGCCGCCGCGTTGATGACGGTTGCAAGCGCCTCTTCTTCTTCCGCCCGGTCAACGGCTGTAAAGGCCGCCGCGTTGATCACTGCCTGTGGCGCAGCGGCACGAATGGCCGCCGCGCAGGAGGCAGGCTGTTCCAGGTTCGCCTTGGAGCGGCCCAGGCATGTCACACCTGCATGCGCTGCCATTTCCCGTGCAACCTGCCCGGTTCGCCCAAAGACAAGGATGGTCATGCTTTCATACCCAATCGCTTGCCAACACCGTCCCGGTTTTGCAGCGCGCGCCACCAGCTTTCATTGTCCAGATACCACTGAACGGTCCGCTCCAGCCCCTCTTTGATGCTAACCGATGGTCGCCAGCCAAGCTCCTGTCGGATGCGGGTTGGGTCGATGGCATAGCGGGCATCGTGACCCGGACGGTCGGCGACAAAGGTAATCAGGTCAGCGTAAGGCACCGGTCCTGGGCGCAGACGATCCAGAATACCACACAGCATCTGCACCAGTTGCAGGTTGGTGCACTCGTTTTCACCGCCGATGTTGTAGCTGCGTCCGATCTGGCCTTTCTGAATTACCAGCAGCAGCGCCTCGGCATGGTCTTCGACGTATAACCAGTCTCTAACATTTGACCCATCGCCGTAGATCGGCAACGGGTTGCCTGCCAAAGCGTTCAGAATGGTGACGGGGATCAGCTTTTCGGGGAAATGATACGGCCCGTAATTGTTCGAGCAATTTGTCAACACCACCGGCAAGCCATAGGTTTCGAACCACGCCCGCACCAGATGATCGCTTGCGGCCTTGCTCGCCGAATAGGGTGAACGCGGATCATAGGGCGTCTCTTCGGTGAACTGACCGGTTGGACCTAGCGAGCCATAGACCTCATCGGTAGAGATATGGTGGAACCTGAAGCTGTCCGGCTTCCCCTGCCCTTCCCAATATGCCCGGGCCGCTTCAAGTAGGGTATAGGTGCCGGTCACGTTGGTCTCGATAAAGGCACCGGGCCCGTCGATCGAGCGATCCACATGGCTTTCAGCCGCAAGGTGCATGATCACGTCCGGGGCATATTCCGCCAGCGCCCGGTCCAGGGTCGCGCGATCCCGAATATCAGCCTCTATAAAGGTGTAGTTAGGGTCGTCCGCCACCTCGGCCACATTGTCGAGGCAGGCCGCATAGGTCAGCGCATCCAGATTGACCACCTGATGCCCATCCCGAACCGCCCGCCGCACGACGGCCGATCCGATAAACCCCGCACCCCCTGTGACCAGCAGCTTCATGGCATGCCCTCCCAGACAAATGGGCTGTCGAATTCGGCAAATATGGGGGCCACTGCGTCCTTATTAGACAGCACCGGGTCGCCGGTCAGGCCCCAATCCACACCGCAACTGTCCCAGCGCACTGTTGCCTCGCACTCGGGTGCGTAATAGTCGGTGCATTTATAGCAAATCTCAGTATTGGTTTTCCGCGTGACAAATCCGTGCAAGAACCCCTTGGGCACCAAAAGCTGTTTTCCGTTCTCTGCCGTCAGCTCAATACCCAGCCACCGCCCGTATGTGGGTGAACCTTTGCGGATATCGATCACTACATCAAACAATGCCCCCTGCCCGCAGCGTACAAGCTTATCCTGCGCATGGGGCGGCGACTGGAAATGAAACCCCCGCAGAGTCCCAACACCAGCAGAAACCGAATGATTATCCTGCACAAATTCCAGGACGATCCCATGTGCGCCCAAGGTTTTTCGGTTCCAGGATTCAGAGAAAAAACCGCGCTCATCCCCGAACCGCTTGGGCGTCAGAATAAGGACGCCAGGTAAGGCGGTATCTTCAATCTGCATGCACTCAAAACCCGTGTTAGCACAACATATTATTAGCAATTGAATACAGGGCTGTCATGAATGGGCGCGCGAATAGAGCAGATCATGTTGCACCCAAAGACCAGCCCACACCTTGATCAAACAGGTGGATCGATCAACGCGCATCGGCAACGTGCCGAGTAAAATCCGTCAACAACTGCATCGAATCCTGATCGTGGAGGCGTCAAGTTGCAACGCGCTTTATTATCGCCGACACCAGATCGCCCACATTTTGGAGGTTCGCAACCTCACCGGTGCTGAACTGAAGCCCTGGAAAAGCTTTCTCGATGGCGATCAGCAACTGGATGTTCGTCAGGGAATCCCAATCCTCAATCGCTTCGGCCGTGGTCTCAGGGCTCAAGGTGATCTCGTCATCCTCGAAGACGTCCTGAAAGACCGATGTTAAACGCTGCCATACCTCACTTTCGGTCACGCAAAATCCTCCACTATTTCAATGCTGACTGGAAACGGTTCGAACCCTGCAAGTGTTCGGCTCCAATTTGTACCACTTTGTTCCGCAGGACCGTCCTTTTCAAAGTTAAGGTCGGCATAGAGGTTTTCTACCAGGCCGTTCTTTGCCGTTGGCCGGTAGAGACCCCTTACATTTGCAATCCCTCGGCGCACGGCTTCCTGCAAAAGATAATTCGCCATGGCGAACTCGGCGCCTCTTTTGAAAACGCGGCAGCTCATCAGCCAAAGATCGAGTGTCAGCGTGTCACCCACAACAGATCCTGCAGCTACGCTGATGAGGCCATTGTCACCAAAGCTGTCCTTCAACCTCATATACGCCGTAAGCGTGCTGTCACTGGCTGCCAGTGCCTCTACCTCGGATTGCGTCATCCGTTGGGTGGTCAGGTTAAACTGATTGGTTTTATTGATAAGCTGCGTAATCCGGTCGAAATGCTCTGGCTCGAACGGGCGGATCACCGCTTTCTGATTCAACGAGCGCAGATAGCTGTCATAGTCTACTGCGCTTTCCGCAAGCTCGGTACGCGATCGATTGGCTGCGTATTGTTCGGATTTCTTGCGGTCCTCACTGGTAATCTCGATTGTCTCAAGCCAGCCGGACCTGCTTAGAAGATATGGGTATTCCGAAGGATCGTCGCCCATTTCCAGAACACGCACTTCCGGTAAGCTCTGCCGTACCAAAGCACGCTCCGCCGGGTTGTCATCGACAAATATGATCGCGTCGAGCCCGATGTTCAGTTCCTTTGCGATGGCTGCGATACTATCGGGCTTGGGTCCCCAGTTTGCCTTGAACGACACGAAATCGGCGAATTTCAACGCCATGTCATCCAGCGTATCGAATGGCGCGCGCGCGTTGGCGTCTTCGTTTTTTGAGGCCACGGCAAGAAGAATGCCACGCGCCTTCAACTCAAGCAGATAGTTTTGAAAGGCCAGGAAGGCCTCACCTTCAGCGCTGCCCTGGCCAATCTTGATGCCATTCACCCCATCGTCACCGACAATTCCGCCCCACAGGGTATTATCCAGATCCAGTACGATACATTTCGAAGTCTTGCCGTAGATGGCCGCGATAATCCCAGCCATGTCGCGCACAAGCGGGATCATGCAATCGAATGAGACAGGTTGTTTGGCATGGTACCAAAAGCGGGGGTCAAACCATTGTTGGACCCCGTATTGGGCCGAGAGAAGCTCTACGTCCAGTGTATGAACAAATTTCGGCGCCCGTTCCGCCAAAAGCTGATTGATCCGACGCACGAAGTTAGTTCGATCCCAAGGCAGGCGGCGGCTAAGATGACCGGTCGAGGAAGTCGGGGGCAGATGCAGGTTGCCGAGTATGATTTCAGCGCCAGTTTCCCTGTTGAACGTTGCACAGATGTTGTTCAGCCACAGATCGGCAAACCGGTCGGCCAGCGTCGCCACGTCTGCCTCAGTATCGCCCACGGCTGGCCATTCAGTGATATCCGATGCCCCAAGCAGAAGAACTGCAATCTGCGGAGAGAACTCGGCCGTAGCACTGGCAGGATCCAAAAGCTCGGAGACATGAGTGTTGAAGTCCGGGCGGTGAATGCGGGCGCGAAGGCCAAAGCTGTCAAGCTCTGCACGAAGAGGAAGTTCAAGGAAGTCCGTTGTTGCGCCGCTCAGAAGCACAACCCGCAATTCGGCGCGCCCGTCATCGCCAGCGGTCCGGTCGATCTTGCGCCATTTGCGACACAACGAGAGATAGTCCTGAATGGACTCGGTCGCTCGCAGAGCACCCAGAATCTGGGTCCGCGTTTGTTCGTCGGGCATAGCTGTGTCAGGGGAAACACTCCCTGCCTTTACACCTGAAACCATTTAACCTCCCCCAAAATTCAGGGTAATTGCTTAACTAGTAACACTATAATCAATCACTTCGGCAATATATTCTCTTTCCCCCTCACATTAATTCAATAATGACTGAATCCAAGCTGTTACGTGGGCCGTCAAACGCTGTGACCCTTCTGGTATGGTGTGTTCAGCATCGAAAAATTCACTATCGTGCGCAAAAACACTTAGATCGAGAAACGGTGCTTGACCAATGCCGTCGTGGATCGCTCCGAGATAGTCGTCATACTCGAAAGTAAATCGGTCGCGGGAATATGACCGCTCGGGCATATTTACGACTGCGACGCCTATGCCATGTGCATCAAGGAACTCCATAAGCTGGCGCAGACGTTCAGCTGCAGCGCCGCTATTCTTGCGCGCATCCCAATCGAAAACGGACTCCCACCAGCCGCCTGACATAAAATTAGCAAGATCCGCTTCGTTCAGGCCAGCGCTTCTGGCAAATTTGTAAGGTGATACAAGCCTTCCCTGCCTTTCGACCTGCGATTGCCACATATTCAGCAACCCGGTTTGGCGCAAGACAGACTCGCCAATGGGCCATTCTTCGAACTCGCGACCCCAATAGGCAGCCCAAGCACGCAGCGCAGACCTGAAACGCTCGGGCTGCTTTCCGACAAAGCGGATTTTGGCCCGCGCAGCGCCAAATAGCGATTTTTTATGCAGCTCAACCCCGTTTGGACCAGTTGTCACGAACCAGGGGCTGTAGGTATCAACAATTGATTTGAAAGGCCGATCGGGCGGCAGGTTGGCAATGAAACGGGGCCCGAGGCCAAGGACGACATAATCCGGCAACGCGTCTTCACCGTATGCTGCCTCGATCAGTTTTAGCGAGATTGTCACGTCTTCAATCGTGCCCAGACTGATCCCCCCCTGATAGATGTGATAATCGGGAAACGCCTCCTGCACCTGCTCCCATCGCAGGTTCTCGCGTACTGTAGAGGGGCCAGCCAACATGATGACGGGTTTGTCCTGGACCACAAATTGCGACGGCAGCAGAAAGCGGTACCAGCT
Source organism: Ruegeria atlantica (assembly GCF_013032005.1). Taxonomy (GTDB): domain Bacteria; phylum Pseudomonadota; class Alphaproteobacteria; order Rhodobacterales; family Rhodobacteraceae; genus Ruegeria; species Ruegeria atlantica_A. Next base: position 336,006 of record NZ_WQBE01000003.1, on the reverse strand, counting down.
TTCCTGTTTATATGGGAACATGAAAAAGCTGCGCTCGGCGCTGATGGCCAGCCATGTCAGCGCCGAAAAGACCAACACAACGACGACCCCAATTGTCCCAAGGGCCGCGAGCGAAAGGCGCAGTTTCCTAGAAACCCGTGTAGACAAAGTCGACCTCCGTCGCGGAGAAAACAAAAAGAATACCAACAAGCCCGGCTGCGACGAGAATCTTCATGGTCATCCGAACAGACCGATTGGGGAAAAGGGCCGACCACATCACAAAAGACCTTTCAAAAGCGCAACGACGCTTGGTGTGTCCAACTGGAAGAACAGGAACGCAAAGGCAGCCGCGTGCAAGGTAATCGCCATTCCGACTACCCGTCCGGGCCAGCTTGCCCTGATCTTTCGCAGCCGTTTTTTCCCAAGGCGCGCCACCAAAACGTGATCCCATATCCGATAAATCGCGAGCCACGTCCCATGCACGAGACCAAAGATCAAAAACCCGATTGTGGTGCCGTGCCAAAGGCCAGAAACAAGCATGGTCAGCATGGCCGCAATGATCCCGGCGGCCAGCGGCAGACTGGCAAAAGAACTGGAACTGAGGGCCTTTTTATACACCGGGTTGAACACGTAGTCCGTTAACCACAACGTGAGAGATCTGTGCTGGCGGAGCCAGAAATCCGCAATGTTCTGAGCAAAATACGGGTTGTTGAAATTCTCTGGCGGGCGAATGCCCATCAGACTGCCGATACCGATCACGACGTCGCAGTAGCCGGAAAAATTCATATAAAGAAAAAAGTAGAAAGCCACCAACTGAAGCCAGAATTCACCCAAACTCAGCGCAAGGACATCGGTATTGGGCTGTAGCGCAAAACGGAAGATGAATGTTCCAATGACGTATACTTTGACAAGCCCCCAGAGAATTCTCAGCCCGGCATCAAGATGAGCTTCATACGTCATCTCGATGGCTTGAGTACGATCTGCCCATTGGTCGCGAAAATCCTGATATCGTTGGATCGGACCCATCATGAACGTGGAAAACGCCAAGAGATAGTTGGGATAAACAGCGGGATCAATGCGGTCGATGACACCCGACCGGGCATCAATCATGACATGCAAGATACGAAACAACAGAAAGCTCAAACCAACTGTTTGCAGGAATGACAGGCGTGCTGCGTCCGGCAGGAACAATCCCAGGAATTCATAGTCCAGCATGTAGATAAAAACGAGGACCAGCAAAGTTGCCGACAGAATTGCCGCCCATCTGGACGCCGTCAGATGCACCCGGGTCAGCCCCCACCCCAAACCTGAAAAGAACAAAGTTGAAGCCAAACCGATTGGACCGAGAAGCGCAAAAATGAAGGCGATATTGGCGCCAAGAAAGCCGACCGTCCGCACAGGCCCTGTCGAAGACGCAACCAAGATTATGGCAAACGCCGAAAACAGCAGGAATTCCCAAGATAGCAAATCTATGAACATTTCACTCTGAACTAATACTCAAAACCGAATACTTTTCACCCTTTCCCGCGTGCCGGCCCCTGAAAACATCAGATACTGAAACCAAATAGTTTCAACACAGATCGGGCCGTGTACTGGTACACCATGTGTCAGTTTCATAGCATTTTTGAGCAAGTCAATGGAATCCTGACGTTGTTTCCAATCAAGCATCATTGTCTCATTCTCAGGCGAAGAGATGAAAGGCATGAAGAACGAGGCCAAAAGGACAAAAAATGCCACAGACCAACGCGGCTGGCATTCTGAGTTGCAGACAACATCGTTCCCTTGACGCGGCATTTTGTGCTATGAGCGGAATGTTACTTTGTTAAAGGGTTTGTCGTGTTGTGGATTAAAGGTCAGGACCAGTCGAAGGCAATAGACAACAAAATCAGCTGTGGGTTGGACTGAAACCGGATGTGGCGCGTCGTCGCTATAAATGCCTTGATCCTTGCGGTTCTTCTGATTGGTCTGGAAGCCACGCTTGCCTGGCTTGTCGCGCGGGAGTCTCCGACGGGCATCCGTGCAGTAGACCGGCTTGCGCAAAAGATTTACTGGGCGAATGTCTCGTATGTTCAATACCTTCCGGAATGCGCACGCTACGATCCTGAGCTGGGCTATACGTTGCAGCCAGGCAATTGCACCTTCGAAAACACTGGTTTTTCAACCGAGCTTGTCGTAAATTCGGCAGGATATCGCGATGATGAGGCGTCTCTTGATGCGCCCGAAATCGTGGTTCTTGGCGATAGCCAGGCAATGGGTTGGGGTGTCGGGCAAGGAATGACCTTTGCCGACGTTATCGAGGCCGAAACCGGGCGCAAAACGCTGAACACCGGCGTGTCGTCCTATGGCACAGTCCGAGAGCTTATGACGCTGGACCGACTTGACCGCAGCAACCTGAAGACAGTGATTGTCCAATACAGCGACAATGACGGCTATGAAAACCGACGCTATCTTCACGACGGCACGCTGTCTGCTATGTCGCAAGAAACCTATGCCAAACTCGTCGCCGAAAACGAAGGGACAGGCGGAGGGTTTGGGCATTACTTGCCCGCCTTCCTTAATGAGCTTCGCTGGCGTTTCATTGGCGGCGAGGATGGCGAGGATGAGCAGTACGATCTGCAAATGGCAGACCTGAGTGGCCCCGATGTGTTGATCGAGGTTTTGGCCAATTGGGATTGGGGCCCCACCCCACCGCACCTGATTGTATTCGACGTGAACACAGGCGGTCGGGGGGGGCGTTTCACCGAAGTCCTCTCGACCTCACCAGACCTCGACCTTTTGCGCGCAAAGGTATCTGACTTAACGATCCTTCATACGCCGGACATACTGGAGCCCGAGGACTATCTTTTCCCGGACGGGCATTTGTCGGAAACGGGTCATCAAAAGCTTGCCCGTGCGATAGTTGAGAACCAAATTTTTGGTCAAGCAGACTTAAAGTTTGGCTCAAATTGATTTCCATCAATCTGTTTAATCTGCGCCCAGGGATCGAAAGGTGATCTTTTTTGACTGAGCGAGGCGCAAATAGCCCATCGAGAACCTGAGCCCCCTTATCTGAACCGATCTACTTCGGCGATCAGAAAATGGACAACAACCGACAAAAGCCAATGGAAATTTACAGAAGCTACGACGGGTTGATGGCCTTGCCGGAGAAGCGACGAAACTAACGGACGCGACGCGCTATGACCGCCAAACCAAGGTCTTCCCACCCACCATCGTGTTCGATGCTACCGTCAATTATTGGTTATGATTCCTATCGCTAGCTCTTGGCTGAACTGCTCCAATTGGCACTGTTCCACCCAACACCGTTTCCACAAAATCCCGGGACACATAGTCTGCACCTAGAGTTTCCATTAAGGCGTAATTGACATCTGTGACTTGGCCAATGCGACGTTGGAACGCTGAGAGACTAGTTTGATTAAGGTATTCCCAAATTGGTCTGCCTTCCAATAAGTCAACTTCTAAAACCTGGCCAGTTTCGGAAACCGATACGAGCGCCCGTTCGTTGTTCTCGCTTAATCTTACTAAGCCCTGCTCTTCTGAGAACAGATAGTGTTCTGTATCACCAGCCAATGGGAAAAGGGATGTGCCCAAACCAGATACAGGGTCTATTTCGAGTATACGAGATCCACCTTGCGACGCGAGACCACCAAGATTGTCGAACAGTACGAAAGTGCCGCGCTCTGTGACGACTGGCGAATGCTGAGCAACCATTGGCCCCATTATGACACGATGAATAGTATCATCGTGCCGATCGACAACAATTAGTGAGCTCGAGGATCGTAGTGACATAGCAATATCGCCCGCCTCTGCCCCCTCAATCTTAGCAGCGGTTGCTTCATTTATCTCCACAACCCCATTGATGTGATAAGGGTCACACCCTTCGCGCACTGAGTACGCTAGCCCCATCAGCCCATTTTGTACAAAAAGATCTTCAAACCGTACCGCACGTATTCTCTCCCCAGCCCGATCGAAGATTTGGAAACCCTCCTCGTAAACCGCTCCAAGTATTGAACAATTGGTTTCGATCCGAGTGGGTCCAATATACTGTTCCGGAGGCTGCTCAAGTTGAGCCCAAGGTAAAAGGGCCTCGCCGTTGTCCGCAACATAAGGCCAGTGATGTGCGTGATTAATAAAAGACCAGAGAATTTTGCTGTTCCGATCAATTCGCATCGAACCAATATGGTAAGGGAACATGTTTTTGGCCTGAAACGTAACAACCAGATCACCGTTGTCGTCTAGGTCAACTCCCAACACATTCACATTGTCTCTTCCGGGTTGTCCGCTGAAGCCTTCAAATTCTTGCCCATCAAAAAGGTCTGCTCTCGACACGCTCCAAGTGTGGTATACGTTCCCCTGGCGATCCATTATCCAGGCGATGCAACCGACCTCCGGACAGAGTTCGGGCTGTTCCTCGAACCCACCTGTAATCAGCAACAAATCGTCGTAGTCCCTAGGTTCAACAAGCCAGGTTGTCAGATCTTCCTTTGGGACTGCTACATATTCCACCTTTCCGAAAATTTCTTCTTTGGCTTCAAGTTTTCGCCAAGCCTCGTATCCTGCTTTGGCTTTTTGCAGAATTGGAACAGGAAACCATTCATATTTGTAGCTGACTACTCCGTAGATATACGCTCCGCTCAAAATCGAAAGCCCAAACAACACCGCGGAGAGATGTTTCTCCAAAAATCGTACTAACTTCATTTGCATTACCAATCCCGAACTTAACGCAGCAATTAAAGGCCATTTTGCTTGAACTCACGTACAACGCGATGTTCATTGCCAGTTCATATTGAGGGCAAAAAATGTGAAGGTTAGCGCGACACACGCTGCCTGGAACAAAAATGCTCTCGGCGATTGAATGTATGACTTTTTCCGCTTGAAGCAGGTCAGCAGGAACTTGTTCTCAAAACTTGTAGTTCTATTCGTACCAGTCTCAAATCACGTTTCGCAGCAGGTTCCGATGGGCGCATTCTTCCAATGCCTCATAGACATCTTGCGCGGCCTGCAGGCAGATGGGGTCGAAATGTTCTGCGGCAGCCACGTCAGGCTTCGAATGAAAATACTGTTCGAAACTCTGGCCATCAGACGAAAGCTCAAGGGTGTCATACAACCCCTCCATCGTCGCCTGAGGCGATGCGCGCAAATCGTCCTGCAGAAGAAAGATACACCTATCCTTGTACTCAAGCAGTTCCCGAAAGGCGCAAGTCCAGTATTGCAGCCAGTAATCAGGTGTGTGGGTGTCCTTTTGCGTCGGTTCCATTCCGGAAAACAAAAAGGGCTTATGCAGATTGCCGAACTCGAAATGACCAATATCGGCCATGTAGCGGGTCACAAAATTGTCCTGGGTTTGCAGCTTGCTAAAGTTATTGTGTTGCCGCAGTAGGGACTCAGCATGGCTTTCAGGACGTCTTACGGGAACCACGATCCTGCAATCAGGAAAGGATTTCAGCAGATAGGGAATCCGGGCAATGTTGGCATTGTTCTTTGAACAATAGCGTGTCTTCTCAACGCTCTGCGGCCCGGCCTGAAGATTGCGCGCCCGGATAATGCTGCTCATGTGGTTTTGTAGAAACCGGTCGGCCTGTTCATTTGTATCCCCGGCCTGCCACAGCGGGATTGAGGCTTCCTTGTACCTCTCTGGCCAGAACATTCTCCAGATCACTTCCTCAAACGCTTCTGCGCTTTCAAGGTCGATCTCCATTCCGTCGCCGTGGGCACGCTGCCGTCTGCGCACCCCGCGTCTCTTGCCGCCGGCCAGCTTGTTCCACAGCACAGGTGCCGTAACAAAAGGCATATCCCGATACGTGTGAGTCGCCACTTCGGGTGCATCATGAAGGGCGTTGAGAACCGCTGTGGTGCCACCACGCGCCAGGGACGTCACAAAAATGGGTTGCGAAACGTCAGGCATCGGAGGGCGCGGTATCAGGCGCGCCTCGGCCCGTGCGGCCATTTTCTGAACCCCGGGGCCGGAAAAGGCTAAGTTGTGAACGAACTGATCCACAGGCGAATATTGGGGGCCGCTATTCTCTGCCGCTGCATCGGTACGACGCAGACGGTTGACGATCTTCACCGTTGCAAAGGCCAGGATGGAAACGATGACGATGTAATCCAACCGCAGCATGACATCCAGAACCGCGCTGCCGGGCACCAGGCCCACAAAATCCGCCAGCAAGATGGGAAGGCCCGCCGCAGCCAACGCCACAACAATGCGCCCTGCCAGGTTTAATCCCCCTAAAATTAACTGACCCCCTGCCCGCCGCGCTGCAACTTCTTTGGCATCGTCAGACAACTGGTTGTCAAACAGGGCGGCCACACCCGCCATGCTTGCACCAACAATCCCGCGGGCAATATCCGCGATATTCGTCCACCACAAAGCAAGAATGAACCCCGCCACCGCCAAAAGCGAAACGGCAACAGCCTGTATCATTGCGCCGCGTCGGTCTCTTTACCTGCTTCAGCCGCGACTTTCTTGCCGCGGAGCAATCTCTTCAACGGAAACCAGACGAGCCCGACAATAAGAAAGAGGCCGCCCAGCACCACAGCAATCGTGACCGCGACCGCGCCTAACCCGGCACCGGGCCCGATATAGGCGTGAGCCGGGCTTGCCTGAATCAGAAAAGACAGCGCTCCGGTAAGACAAAGCGGGATCAGACGTTCTCCTACCCAGATTCTCCTGAACCATTTCATTGCATGCATTCCTTCCAATCAGTTTCAAAATAACTCAATGGGTAGAGTTTTGCATTGGTGATCTCACCCACAAATTCAGCATCGTATTTATTAATATATTCCCAGGTCACGTTTCCGGCGCCGTCCACTTCTAGCACTCGGCCCGCGTCGAACTCCGTGATCAGAAGCCCGCCGTCCTCCAAAACTTCATGTTGTCCCCGAATGACCGATAACATTTCCTGACCGGGCTTGTTGCCGAAGACAACTTCGGTCTCTCGTGTGACCGGGTCAATAATCACAATGTTCGTATCTCGAGGCGCAGCCAACCTTGTCTTCTTGTGCTTGTCGTATGAGGTCAGATAAGCATTATTGTTGAATATCGAAATTTTACCGTCAGGGCGAAACTCTGGGTCGTGCTGACGAATCCATGGACCGGTCTGGTGCCATTTCACCACCCGTGAGGCAGGGTCAACTACGATGACAAGGTTCAGCCCTCGCATCGAAATAACCCAGTCACCGGCATTGAAAATTGGAAACTGTTCCGCCAGTTCAGAGGGGAGTTCATCAATCTTGTTTGAATGAAGCAGCTCGTTCCGAACCACTTTTGCGGATGTGATCTCTTCATTGTTTGCTGTCAGCAACGCTGTCAGACCGCTGTCCATGATCATGCCTGGGATCGATACCCTTTCTAGTACCTGGCCATTGTCATCAAGCCTCAAGACCACGTCTTCCCATATCAAATCGTTTGTCGCCGGTGTCGAAAACGGCGGAAAACGGTCAACAACCTCGGCCGCATTCCAAACATTGCGGCCAAGCGTCAGGTACCCGCCTGTTTCCGATGCAACCATCGAATGATGAGTTTTTTCATCCAACCGCCAGAGTAGATTGGAACACTGATCCAACTTGACCGTTCCGCAATACTCGTAGTTGAACACAAGCTCACCCTTTGGCGTTAGCAACGCGCCGTGCACATCTGTCAACAAAGGGGCTGTAAGGTGGGCACAGGGACGATCTTGAACATCGGGGTAATGTTGAAAGTAGTCTAGTGTCCACTTTCGGATCACACTGCCGTCTCGCTTCACAAGCCTCGCCTGGTTCTCTCCTTCGAAATATCCCATCAGCAGGATCGTATCCTGGCGGTCAGGGTGTTCGTTTACCATGACGCCGTCGCCTTGACCGCGTGACGGTTGAAGATGCTGACGGTATGCTCTGGCTTTGCGTGACAAAGCTTCATAGACGAACAGGACATTATATGCCGTCCGAAATTGCGGGGCCGGAGGCCAATTTTTCTTTTGCGCAAACATCCCATAGAGAACAGACACACAGATAACCGAAAAGACCAGGCAAACCCGGAACAGCCGTTCTGGCAACTTTTCAAAGGCAGGCTTCATTGTCTGTTCTTCAAACTCTGTAACACGACACTCAACACCAAGCAAAAATTACACCTTGTCATCGAAACTAAACCAGCTTGCAAAAATTACGAATAACAGACGCTCATATTGCAGCGATTTGGCAACAACTTTGCGAGATCAGTTGTATTATTGCCAATTCAGATGCCTATGTAGGCGCAAGTTAAAAGGTGACCCAAACCCTTCAATTGCCCGAAAAAGCGCACGAAGCTGAATGGATATGCCGCAAAATGGGCAGTGTGAGTTGATTAAAGCTTGATCACCAACAGACAAAATTCCAACTTTGTCACACAGATTGTAGCTTAGGATTTTGAAATTATGTCTGATCGCCTGCTTGCATTGCTGTCGCTGGCTTGCCTGTTGGCAATCACTTTCTTGGCAGGGCTTGCATCAGCTTACCTGTATCTTGCCCCTTACAGGATCGCCGTTCAGACTTGGGGGGAGATCAAAGCCTTTATGAAGGAACCTGACCGGCTGATGCCGGTGCGGTATGATTTTGAAGGTGTACGCATTCACGATGCCAACGCCATTGCCCCCGGTTCTACGCTTATCACATCGTATTTCCCGGAATTCGACTGGCATGCAGGTGTTCGGCTGATCGACGAATCCGGCGCTGTCCTGCACTCCTGGGCGCCTGACCCCGGCGAGATTTTCGGCGGGCGGCATAACTACCCATACATTCACGGCTCGCATCTTTTTCCCAACGGCGACATCCTGTTCAACTTCGAATTTATCGGGATCGCCCGGATGTCGGCCTGTGGCGATGTGTTGTGGGCCCTTTCAGAGCCTCGGGCACATCATTCAATCTCGGCAAATGATGACGGCTCGTTCTGGGTGTCCGGCAATCAAGAGCTTCGCTCGCGCGATGGGCGCGATGAAAAGCTTTTGAATATCCTGTCCTTCCCCGTCTACGAAGATTACTTTATGAAAGTCAGCGCCGACGGCGAGGTCCTGAAATCCATCAGCTCGATCGAAGTGTTTGAGAAAAATGGCCTGAGCGACGTGTACCTGAGGACAGGCAGGAATTATCATGGCGATATCTTTCACCTCAACGACATAGAAGAACTGTCACCGGATATGGCCGCTGAATATCCGTTGTTCGATGCGGGCGACATCGTCGTGTCCCTCCGCGACCTTCATATGGTCATAGTGCTCGATCCGGAGACGCTAGAGGTGAAATGGCACACCTATTCAGACACTCTTTTTCAGCACGACCCGGATTTCATCGGTGACGGATGGATCGGCATCTTTGACAACAACTACGACCGAACCGAGGGCGGAGGCCTGCAGGGAGGATCGCGTATCGTCGCAGTACAACCCCATACGCAAGAACGCGCCATTCTCTTTCCCAAACGGCCCGACCAACCGTTCTACACCAAGTGGTCCGGGAAATGGCAAAAGCTGCCCAATGGCAATCTTCTGCTAACCGAATCCCGCGCCGGACGAGCGCTGGAAGTGACCAGTACGGGCGATCCCGTCTGGGAATGGGTCATGGACCGGTATGATGCAAGTCAGGTACCCGAAGTGATGGAGGCGACAAGATACCCAATAACTGCCGAGGAAGTCGCTGCTTGGAATTGCCCATAACCTCAGAGGGTGTTTCAAACATTCTGTTGCAAGTGTTGATCGTCATGCTTGGAAATTTAACGAGTTGATATCCGCGAACCTGTACCTATTCGGTGGTTAGAGACCGCGTCTGCTGCACACTCGAAAGGACGATAACTTCTGACGTAGGTGAGCGATAGCACTGGTGGACCAGGAGCTAGGAATTGCCAGTAGGTTTCAAACCCTTCCCCTCACCTTCCGCCTTTTTCGTGACACCGGCATACTCACCGGCACCAACTAGGGTGGCCATGGCTGGACGAAATTCGGTGGCCTGCTCCTGTGTTCTCAGGCAACACGCTCTGCGCTCGTATTTCGGTCGAAGCGCTTAAGCCGTCTCGTTCCAAGCCCGACCGGGGAACGGTACGGTTTCGCTATCGGACATTTAATCAGGATGATGTCGAAGTGCTGAACTTGGTCATGCATCACATGAAGGCGCGGCGGGAATAAATCGGTTCATCTATGTATTGCGAGAGTTAGGTTCTGAGCCTTTAGCAAATCGCGAAACGCACATTCCGGGAGTTCTAAACCAGCTGACATTGGTGATTTTGGATCGAAAACAGCGCCCTACTTCACACCGGCAACCTTCAATTTTAGGTTTCAGCGAAAATCTTTCAGAAAGAAATCCTTGCTCCTCCGATAGTTTCAATAAGCGGGGTTAGATGGGATTTGTAGTTTAGCCATTTTTCCTTTGAGGACTTGTACAGTGGCTGGCGCACTTGCTGAACACTGGCGGTACGAACTCGCCGCGCATCTTTGTGAAATTCAAGGCAGCGATCATCCCATTCAAGACCACAAAAGGCGATCAGGCGACGCGCTTCAAACTCAATGTTCTCGACCAGGTTTTCATAGTGAACGGTGTGAAAACTGCCCGACGGAAGGATATCATTCCAGTGTTGCATGACGCGAACATAGGCGTTGAAGTACCGGCCAAGCTCGACCTGGTCATAGCTGTGATACTGGCTGCGCTGAAAAACCCGTGTGAAACAGGACAGGCACGTATCCATTGGGTTGCGCGCGACATGCACGATCCGTGCGTTGGGCATGATCGCGTGTATCAGACCAACCATCAGAAAATTCGCAGGCATTTTATCGACGATAAACGGTTTACCAGGCGCGTGCGCGTCAAGCTGCTGGATATATTGTTGGGCGCGTTTCGAAATCTCGTGATCCGGCAGAGCGGCGATCAGACTGCCCGTTTTCTTGTTTCCACCGCGCAGCTGATCGGTAAACAGCTTGTGCATATAGCTCAACTCTCCGGCCCCAAAAACGTAGGGGTGGCTGGCGAGGATCGACTCAGTCAGCGTGGTTCCAGATCGGGGCATACCAACAACAAAGATCGGCTGGCTGCTATCCACAGAATTTTGGCGGAGCTTTTGGACCAGCTCTGGCGTAAACATCGAAATCAGATCATCGGCGGTTTCCTCGATCTGGTCCGCGTCAAAATCGATAATGCTGCGCTTTAGCGCGGCCCCTTTTGCAAAATGCTCAAAAGCGCTGTCGTAGCGCTTGAGGTCCTCATAGCATTTCCCCAAAGCGTAGTGATACGAAACCGATTGTTCGGGCGGCAACTTGTCGACCCCGGGCAACGCGGCCACAAGAGCCTGAAAATCAGGGTTGTCTTCGGCAACCTTGTCCAACCTGACCAACGCGATCTGCGCATTCAGACGCGCCTTGTCCCTTTCAGCTGCCTTGTTGAACCAACTGCGGGCGGCGTCAAAGTTGCCGCGCTCCATCTCCAGATGCCCCAATGCGATCATCGTGGCCGAAAAATCTGGCTTTAGCTCAAGGGTCTTTTCGTAATTGGCAAAACCGGCCTCAAGGTCGCCAAGGTGCGATTTGCAGACGGCGATATAGTGATACGCAGGTGCGTGGCTGGGGTCTAAACGCTGCGCTTTTTCAGCCTCGGCAAGGGCAAGTTCATGCAGGTTTTTCTCGGTCAGAACTTGTGCAAGCCCGACATAGGATTCGGGCTTCTTCTCATCCAGCGAAATTGCATTCCGAAAACAGCGTTCGGCTTCGTCCCATTCGCACTGCAAAACGTGTAACCGTCCCCGATTGCGATGCAGCTCTGCGGAAACATGTCCCTTGCCTAGGTAATCATCTGCCAGCTCTATGGCCTCTTCCGACTGTTCAGCTTCTATCAATACGGAAATGAGGTTGTTGACACTCTCCAGATAGCCCGGGCGCAGGTCCAGCACCCGGCGGTAGAATGAAATTGCCCCTTCTCTGTCCTCGTTGTCGCGCGCGATCGATCCCAGATTATTCAACGCCGCAATCAGATCGGGGTTTAGGGCCAACGCTCTTTTCTGACAGGCTTCGGCTTCGGACAGTTCGCCCATATCATAATAGGCCAACCCAAGGTTTGAATGCCCATTTGCAACCCCCGGAGCAAGCTGAACCGCACGTTTACCGACCTTGAGTGCTTCTTCAGGTTTTCCGTTCGTGCGCAATACCTCGGTAAAATTTGACAGGAACCCGGCATTGTCTGGCTGCAATCGGATCGCTTCGCGCATGGCATTTTCCGCAGGCCCGGTCTGACCGGTTTGAAACGCAATTACGCCAAGCAGTTGATGCGCAGGGGCATATTCGGGCGCCGCCTTGAGGACTTGGTTCAGAACCTTGACAGCTTTGTTCAATTGCCCTGTTTCAAATGCCTGAACACCTTGGTTATAGGCTTCTCCGATGGACAAAGTCTGGTTTTTTGGCATTCAAGTAGCTCCGGGCTGGCGCATGATAGCAACCTGATACCAAGCGCCGTCAAATTGCCACATTGTGTTGCAGTTTTCCTACGAATTTCCAACAGCAATAGATCATCTTATGCAATGCAAAATTGGTGGATTGCATATATGTTAACGACTTTTTAACAGTTCATAAGCGTAGCCGATCGCGAATACGCGGCAAGCTTCGACAAAAAAAGACAAAAAAAATCTAACGGGATAGTAAATGTCTAAAAATGGGTCGGGGGTGAACGCCCCCAAGCTCCGTGGGGGGCGTCTTTTCAAGTGGAAAGGCCAAATTGTGAGTGCGGCTCCTGCCGCGTTGCTGGCACAGGTATCGATGGTTGCACTGACTGCCGGGAACGTACATGCGGATACGATCTCGAATGTGGTGACGACGCCTCAGGTTTTCGCAACCGATGCGGATCACGAAGTGACCGCAAGCGGCGCGATTGAGATTACATCTTCGACGGCCGCCGCCCTGACGATCACTACGGATTACTCAAGCACGTTTACCAATAACGGGTCGATTTCGGTCACTGCCACCGACACGGATACGGCGACGGGCCTGCGCCTGGATGGCGGCCTGCTTGAGGGCGGCGAACTGGTGAATAACGGCTCCATATCGCTGGATATTACGGGCTCTGACCCTCAGGATATTTATGCAGTCCAGGTCAATGGTGATGTCGCCGGTTCGATCGTCAACAACGGCACCATAGAGGTCGATGTGCAATCGACTGATGGGGACATCGAAGCTTGGGGTATCTATGTCGATGGAAACCTTACAGAGACCGGCGAAATCCTGAACACCGGCACGATAAGGGTCGATGGGCTTATCAACACCTCTGCAGGAAGCACCGCATCTATCTACGGTATCGCCGTTGATGGCGACGTTGGTGGCTCCATCCGAAACACGGGCACAATCGATGTACGCGCCAGATCCTTCGCCGACGATTACGCCTATGCCTGGGGCATCTATGTCGAGGATGACCTGCTAGAGACCGGTGAGATTGTGAACTCGGGCACCATAAAATCGGTTGCCATCACCACCGTTGACAGTACTGCATCTGCATTCGGGATTTTCGTTGATGGCGATGCGTCCGGTGTGATCTTGAACACGGGCACTCTGGACATTTTCGCATCTGCTCCAACGACCTATGAAGCGATCGCCTATGGCATTGCTGTCGATAGTGATCTGTCCGGCCGAATTGAAAACAGCGGTACGATCAAAGTAACTGCCTTGGCGGTTGAATCCGACGCTTCGGCATATGGTATCTTCGTCGATGACGATATGCTGGAAGGCGCAACCATCATCAACAGCGGCACGATCACTGCATTCGCAAGTGCCGATACCGATGATGAGGCCTATGCAGGCGGCTTTTACCTCGAAGATCTGGTTGAAGGCACCGTAATCAACTCGGGTACGATCACCGGGACCGCGCTTTCTCTTAATACCGGTGACGAGGCGACAGCTTCGGGCATGTATATTGGCGATGACGTTTCGGGAACGGTCACCAACTCGGGGACCATGACCTTGCGTGCCGAGGCTGCCGAAGACTCGGCAACTGCCGCAGGCTTTTATCTGACAGACAATCTGAGCGGCACCATCACAAACTCGGGCAATATCACGGCCACCGCCATCTCGCGGGATACCGAGGCCGAAGCCTACGGCGTATACGTCGACGAAACCGCAACCGGAGACATCTCGAACTCGGGCAATATCACGGTCACCGCCCAGGGTGGGATGGATGGCGGTGGACTATCGCCGGACCAATCAACGGCAATCGGTATCTACGCCAACGACATGCAGGGATCGTTCTCGAACACCGGACAGATCACTGTTCATGGGACCGGTTCTGCCGGGACACGTGCTGCCGGTATCCAATTCGACAACTTTGACGGCACGATCGACGGCCTGGGAACCATCCGGGTTTCCGGCAATGACGAGGTTTATGCCGTTTATCTCGGGACGGGTTCGGGCACGCTTAACGCTGACACCAATGATGATGTCGACGGCGTCATACGAGTCGACGCGCACAACGTAAATCTCGACGCGCAGGGCGGCAGCGCAGTGTTCAACTTTGAAGACGCCACGCCCGGAGCGGGTGTTTTCACGACCACCGTGTCCGAAGAGGGCTCTGCCTGGTTCGTACAGGATGAGGGCGGAGCAGCACCGGTATATGCCGCTGTAGATGCTGATGATTTTGCGGTTTCAGGCGACGTCGTCGCCTTTTACGGCAGCGTCGTAGGCAGCAGTGGCAACGCGCTGAACTATGCACCGTCAGAGCAAGTTGCGCAGGGGTTCACCTTTGCGGGCTTCAGGCCATATGCGATGATCGACGCACAGTATCGAGAGTTCGACCCTGAAACCGGCAGCGATCTGGACGTATCGCTTTTCAGCGGCAGCGCCGGGATTACCGGTCAAATGGACAACGGCATTGCGTTGGCTGTTGGCATGGGCGTGTTCTCGGCGGACGGAGATAACGAGTCCGCGGACTTTGACACGACCGGCTTTTTTCTTGACGCCGCCGTGGGTCGACAGATTGGTGCCTATACGCTTGAAGCTGGGTTTGGCTATGGCTGGCTCTCGACAGACCGCACCCGTCAAATCAATGGCAGCGATGATGCTCATGCCGATTATGACAGCAGGCTGTTGACAGCGCATATCGCGGTCGAACGTGGGTTCGACGTCAGTGGTGATTTCGGGCTGCTCGGATTTGCGAATGCGCGCTATACCAACCAAAAGGACGATGGCTACACCGAAACACGCTCAAGCGCCAACGCCACGGTCGGAGATGTCACCACCGAAGTCATCGAAGCCCAACTGGGTGTAGAGGCTAAAAAGCAGTTCGGTAATGGCGGTATCCTAAGCGGGCAGCTCAGCGGTGTTCTGCGGCGCGATCTGGGAACAACAGATGCTGATGTGACCGTATTCTCATCGACTCAGTCGCTGATATTTGCATCTACCGACTTCACCGGCGCTCGTGTCGCGGTTGGCTACGAGCAAGATATTGTTGAGGACATTCAGCTTGAACTGAATGCCGAACAGGAAATCGGCAGCGACGCCCAGGGCCCCTTCCTTCGGGCGGGACTTCGCTGGTCGTTCTAAATAAAAAATCTCCGCGGCACCCGGAACGGTGCCGCGGAATTCCAATTGGTCGAACTCACGCATTGCGGATAGAGCATCATTCGCTTCAACTGCTTCGACACAAGTCACTTAGACTTCTGCATCCCATCTCAATTCTTTGGCAGGAACTACTGCGCTTCCCATGATCTTTATGAATGCAGCCTCTATGTCCTTTTTATGCTGGTCACGAAAATCCAAGTTCGAATCCGGACCAATATCTTCTGCCAACATCACCCATTCAGAAAATTCACTTGCAGCTACGTTCCCATATTCATGAATGAAATGCGTTACTTGCATCGGTTTCCCATCAACGACACCTCCACAATAGCCATAGCGGACGCAGACGAAATCCATCAGTTCATCAAAACGATTTTGGAGCATTTAGCATTCGACACGCTAGAGCTGTCGTGTGGCGCTAAATGAGCGCAGATTAATTAGTGTAGCTTGTCAAAATCGCAGAGAACCGCTGAACGCAAAGGGCCGTTTTCCCAGGCTGTGTTGCAAAGTACGGGTTCAAACCGAACATTCGCTGCACCGATCATTTATGACCGCTCCCCTGCTCGCACAATGTCAGCGAGGGCAGCGATGAATACCTACAGCAAATTCTGGGAATAGGTTCAATGGTCAGGAACTGGCCCTGATGTTCCCCGTGCAACCAAGGTCGCGGAATACTCAAAATGACGGACTGGCAGTTCGGGTGTTCGCATTCGGTCCAGAAGGATTTCAGCCAATCGCGTGCCTAGTTTCTTTGGGTTGATTGCCATGGTTGAAAGGCCCGGCGTCGAAACGGCCGCGTCTTCGATATCGTCGAACCCCTGTCGAACCTCGACGCGCTGTTGCGGATGGAAATGCGTGCCGAGTTGAAGGGTTTCTGGCCGAAAGCAAAACCGCTGCCACTTACGTGACTCACGATCAGGTCGAGGCCATGTCCATGGCTGACCGGATCAGTGTCATGCATCAGGGCAAAATTGTTCAGGCAGCCTCACCCATCGAGGTATATCGGGATCCAGCGGCCGAGTTTGTGGCCAGTTTCATCGGCGACCCGCCAATGAATTTCCTTCCGGCTGAGTCTTCGGGCTCTGGTCGCTGGACAGTTGCAGGGCAAAGCCTTGAGGGTCCAGTCAGCGGCAAAAACCTGAAATGGGCCATTCGCCCGGAAGATTTGCGCGTTTCGGATCAGGGCCTTGGCACGGGCCAAGATTGTGGAGCCATTGGGTCCGCATATGCTGGTGACGTGTGACGTGTGACGTGGAAGGGCACCAGTTCCGCGCGGTACTGGACAGTGAGCTTAGCGTGAAGCCCGGCGACGTTCTCACCCTGGAGCCGCAAGAAGGCCAGGGACGCTGGTTTAACTATTATGTTCTGGATGTCAGGCTACGATCCGATCTGGATCGGTTCATTCTTTGCGACGTTCACCATGCCGTTCTTCCTGATGGTGCTGGCCGGAGCGTTTGGCATTTCCCGAACCTCGAAGAACATGCCGGTGATCCAACTTATCAACCTGTCTGCGTAGCTTGGGTAGTTTACCAAATTTCCGCGCGCGGCGGTTTCACGACCCCAAGTGAATACGTTGCCGTAGGACTGGCCTTGTTTGGCGCGATCTCCATGCAATTGTACATCCACATCTTCTCGAACTATGGCCGCAAGCCGAACGTTGCCATTGTGAAAGGCCAAGCGTTATCTGAATTGCCGCTGCAACGGCTGGACGAAACGCACACGACCTCCGCGTCCTTTACAGGCGAACAAACACTGCTGGTGTTTTTTCGCGCCAACTGGTGTCCTTTCTGCTTGAACCAGCTCAAAGAGGTGAAGGCAAAGGCGGGTGTGAAGGTAAAGTTTATCTCTAACCAAGGTATCAAGAATTCCGAGAAACTGGCAAAGAAACTGATGTTACCGGCACATTTCGAGATCCTTCAGGACAACGGATTGGCCGCCGCCAAGACCCTGGGTAACGAAGATTTGGGTGGAGCACCGTCTGAGATGCCCGGTTACCCTAGCGAAACTGTCAAAGCGACTGTCATCGCACTGGATGAAGATGGCACAGTGATCTTCGGCGATGAGACGGACAACTATCGCATACGCCCTCATCCCGACGCGTTCCTGCACGTCTTCGAACTGCGCGGCAGCGTTCAGGCCTTCTCGGCGGCATAAGTGTCGCAACGAACAAAGCAACGCGCGCCTGCGCGGTGCTGCTGCCCAACCAGACATTAGGTTTGGACAGTTTCTTCAGGACAGTGGTGATACGCAAACAATCAGAAAAAGTGGTGCGGGTGGAGGGACTTGAACCCCCACGCCTTGCGGCGCCAGAACCTAAATCTGGTGCGTCTACCAATTTCGCCACACCCGCACGACCGGCCTTGAGCGCCGGATTGACGTGCTCAATAACAAAGGCTGCGACCGAGTGCGAGAGGGAAATTGGCTTTTGGCAAAGATTATTGCCTCCTTATTGGCGACAATCTTGGCGAGGCTGATCGTCATACCCGGCGCGCAGAATTCAAGCCTCTGAGGGTGCGTGAGCAGACTAAATCGGGCCAATAGTCCCAATTTATTGAATGTTTGGAACTTAGACCCCTGGCGAAAATCAGTACGACAGCATTTGATCCCTCAATTGGTCGCCCTACCAATAGTTGACGATTCATGCACATTAAAGATGGCCGAAAAATTACACTCGCTTACGTTGAGTTATCTGATTGAAAAACGGGCGCGCCTAACACGGCTGCTTCGATCATCGCACCGGGAGGGTCGGAAAACCGGTTCGTAGATAAAATCTCTTATCGAATTTATATTGTTATAAAACAATATATTATCCGCCACTCCCTCAAGATAATTCATCCTACAATCAACGCCTTGCTCAGCTATGGCGCCTTGATCCTTCAGTGTCGAAATCCTTCCCACTCGGCCATGAGTTGAGCAATTGTTGGGGCTGTGACCATATTTGCGCCACAATTCAAACGCCAAAAAATCTTATTCGCGTCAAAATAACACCGCCTTGCCAATAATTATGGAGAGCGGGAATTAATGAGTCTTTTTGCCTTCGGGCAAGTACGAGTTTTTTTTTGCTCAACTCGAACACGAGGATCTTAACCGTGACCAATATGATGAACGCTGCTTCTGCCGAGCAAGACGCCATTGGTCTTGCCCGTGAAAGTTTTCTTGGTGAACTGAAGTCCTTGAACCGGAATCATCCGAACACAGGCTTCGGCGTGTCATTGCGTACGCATTCGGGGGGTCACTACCTGTTGGCCAACTCGCGCATGCCGTTGCCCCGAACGAAATCAAAGAGTTTTCCGACCGGACGTCGCCTGGCTCTGCTGGAAAACAGTGAACAGTTCAGCGAGATCGAAGTGCTTGCCGATTCTCAAGCTTATGAAACGATCTCACCCGGTGACGAGGCCGATATTCTGGGCACCGCGCTGAATCTGATTGCTCGTATCGACATCATGACCAGCTCTCATGACGGTCAGGACCACAATCCCATTGCTGCCACTGGAACCGGAGGCTGACCATGGCCCGAAACGACCATCTTCTGTCCGTTGGAAATGAGGCGCTGACGCCGATGACTTCGGCCATGACTGCCCTGTCTACGCAGATCGACCAATTGACAGAGGTAGCAGATGCGCGATCCTCGGCGCGGCTTGCAACGCTAAAGACGAAGATGGAGAATTTTACGGCCAGTGTGACACTGGTTGGGCAGGTCAAGGCTGGCAAATCCTCGATCGTGAACATTCTGGCCGGGCGCCCCGCCCTGCTGCCGTCGGATGTGAACCCGTGGACCTCGGTGGTAACCACGCTGAACATCAACACCCGCACAGAAGGCGACAAAAAAGCCAAGTTCACCTTTTTCGAACAAGAAGAGTGGGACAACCTGATGGTCGGCGGTGGCCGATTGGGAGAACTGGCCAATCGCGCCGGGGCCGATGATGAGATGGAAGATATTCGCCGCCAGATCGGCGAGATGAAGGCCAAATCCGAATCCCGCCTGGGCCAGCATTTTGACCTGATCCTGGGACAAAGCCACCAGTATGACTATTTCGACGACGAACTGATCCAGCGCTATGTCTGTCTGGGCGATGACGAAGACCCGGATATCAACCCCAAGACCGGGCGTTTTGCCGACGTCACCAAATCTGCGGAACTGTTCATGGACATTCCGCAATATCCGATTTCGCTGAAACTCTGCGATACACCCGGCGTGAACGATACGTTTATGGTGCGCGAACAGATTACGCTGCGCAGCCTGCGCGGGTCCGAGGTTTGCGTTGTTGTTCTGGCCGCCAGCCAGGCGCTGACCACCATGGATATGGCGCTGATGCGGATCATCGCACAGTTTGAAAACCGCCAGATTATCCTGTTTGTGAACCGCATCGACGAATTGTCAGATCCGGTCAATCAAGTGCCGGAAATCCGCGACCGCATTCAGGACACGCTGAAACAGAATAATATCGACACGAGCACAAGCGTTGTGTTCGGCAGTGCCCTTTGGGCCGAAGCCGCCCTGACCGGCAATCCCGACATTCTGACAGAAGAGTCGCGGCAAGCTCTGAATACCTTCTATTTGGCAGCAG
The DNA here is from genome assembly GCF_013032005.1 of Ruegeria atlantica. Classification (GTDB taxonomy): domain Bacteria; phylum Pseudomonadota; class Alphaproteobacteria; order Rhodobacterales; family Rhodobacteraceae; genus Ruegeria; species Ruegeria atlantica_A. The sequence goes on along the minus strand of NZ_WQBE01000003.1, from coordinate 315,944 downwards.
GGTTTGGTGATCAGGCCCCGTCGCTGGATAAAATCTGGGCATTGTCGGGTCTTCCCGATCTGCTGCTGGCGATGAATGAACGGATCGCTGACGGAGCGGGTACTCGCCTGTTGGATCGCGTCCGGCATCGCGCCCGCAATATCGCCAGCCAGATTCGGGCGACGGCTGTGGCCAAGAACCTGTCCGACGGCCAAGGGATCGTGCGGGATCTGGATGGTGTGACCCCCGAAGAGGCAATCGCCAAGGTTGCTGAGGAATACGATAAGAAGGCTGCGGAACTGACGACCGCCTTGCGCGACAAAGTGCTGGAACGTCTGAAATCGGCCGAGGCGAACTTTGTCAAACGCGCAACGGACTCTTTGATTTCGCATCTCGAACAGAATGGCGAGGAAGGCACTTGGCAATATGACCCGGCGGGTCTGCGCACATTGCAGAAAGCGGCCTATTTCAGCTTTGCCCGCGCGATGCGCAAAGAGGCAGGCGCGCTTTACAGTACCGCCGCGGCGGATGTCGAAGCGCTGTATCAGAAGCTTTTGGGCAACCATCTGGGTGAATTCAGCATCGAAGCCCCAATTGTCCCTCGCGTACCTCCGCCACTGGGCATCGGGCGCACCATTGCGCTGGACCTGCAAAGCACATGGTGGCGCCGCTGGTGGCAACGCCGCAAAGGGTTCGAAGCATACGCTGCCGATTATACGCGCCTGATCGCATCCGAGGCGAACTCGATCACCAAGGACCTTGAGGAAAATCAGATCGCCGCGGTTCTGGAAAATGTCCGGGCCGGGTTATCTGACTTCCTGCGCGAGCAGGCCGAGACCCTGTTGAACATCTCGGCCTCAGCCGAGCAAGACCCAAGCCAGGCCGCGCTTATGGCCGGTATAGCACCCAAGAAATCGCGCGACGATATCCTGGGTGACATCCTGAAAGATCTTAGTAACGAGGCAGCATAAGTAGCGATATGGCAAAAGACACACAAACCCGCTTCGTCTCTCCTAAGGCATGGGAACGCATCGAGCAGTGGTCCCGGCGCAAACCGATCTTTGCGCTGATGGGAGAGTTCAGTGCCGGAAAATCGACGCTGATGAACTTTTTGCTGCGCTCGCACGCGCTGCCAACGCAGGTCACGGCCACGCAACTGCCCCCCGTCTGGTTCAGTTGGGGAAAAGGTTCGGCCTATGTGCAGCGCCATGATGGTAGCCGCGAGAACATTACGCTGGACCAGCTTGATACCGTAGGGGTCAACGACGTTCAGTTCGTTCGCATTTTCCTTGAATCCGACATTCTGGAAGCGGTGGACCTGATCGACACCCCCGGCATTTCCGACCCGAAAATTTCCAGCGATGTCTGGCGTCGCGCGGTCGGGCAAGCCAATGGCGTTCTGTGGTGTACTCATGCCACCCAAGCCTGGCGCGAGACCGAGCGGGCGACGTGGGTGTCTTTGCCCGAACGGTTGCAGCATAACTCGCTGCTGTTGGTGACCCGCGCAGATGTGTTGGGCCAGAAAGATCGCCAAAAAGTGCTGCGCCGCGTGAACCGCGAAGCCGGTCATCTGTTTAACAGATCGATCCTGTTCTCGGCTCGTGACGCGATCACGGCGCGGGACAAAAGCGGTGACGCCGAGCTGTGGGCCCGCAGCGGTGGCGGCAAGATGGTCGACAGCTTCCTCGAAATCACCGAACAGATCATGGACAACCGCGCCGATATGCTGGCGCGCTACCAGATCGACAACAGCCTGTCAGGCGGCCTTCGCGTTCAGCCAATTCGCCCCAAGCGAAAGGAAGAACAGGCCGACGAACCGGCGCCGTTGAAATTGGTCGACCCCGTATCCGAATCCGAGGCGGGTGGCGCAGACGAAGTGGTCACCAACTTCCCAATTCGTCCAACGCGTGTCGAGCGCCGCGCCGAGGATACCGACCGGGAAGAACGCATCGATGCGGCCGAGGCCGAGCGCCTGCGCGCCGAAATGGTGGCGGAAAAGCAGGATGCTGAACCCGCCCAGGACGCCCAAGAGGACGAGCTGCGCGCCTTTTTCCGCGACACACCGGATACCGGCCTGAACCTGTCCGAACACGTGCGGGGTTTCGACGAGGAAGACTCGTTCGATCTGCTGGATGATGACGAATTGGACGAAGATGACGATATCAACCTGTTGTCTGACCCCGAAGTGGACAGCCCTGCCGAAGAACTGGCCGCTTCGGACCCGATCCTTTCCTCGCCCGAAAACGAGTTGGCAGACACGTCCGAGCAGGGTGAGAACGCCGAACACGCACCGGAAGACCGTCGCGCCGATGTCTCGGTGTCATCAATTACGGCTTTGCTGGCGGAACAGGCGAAAGGCGCAGATGATGAGTATGAGCCCGAGCCCGAATCCAGTGGTCTTGTGGACATGCAAGTTGTGCCGCTGTCCAACGGTGCTGCCCCTGACGAGGCAACCCCGGCCGCAAAAACCGGCGAAAAACTGGAAGATTTGCTGAACGTACCGGCAGGAAAACCGCTGAGCGCGGCATCCATGTGGCGCGACATCACTGCGGATGAAGATTTGCCGGACGACGCTGAAGGCATGAAAAATGTGTTCGACGCGTTCCTCAAGGAATTCGACCAGATCGCAGCCGAACATTACGCACGTCAGGCCAAGGGCTCGATGCATACGGTTCCGAACGCTTCGAAAAACGGCGGGGCGGAATTCCATGTGTTGTGACCCGAAGCGCAGGTAGCAAGCGATGACAATCGAAGCCGCATTGAACACCGCGATGGACACCATACCCGACTGCATTGCAGCCGGGTATGTCGATATGGAAACGGGGATGTTGCTGGCGACCAACACCTTGGACACAGACAGCGCGGACGTTCTGGACACTTTGGCCATTGCCGTGACTAACCTGTTTCAGGGTCGCGGCGTCAAAGCCTTTGAGGAATTGTTGCGCTCGGCCACAGCAGAAGAGTCGGATAGTCCGGGATTTGGGGAAATCGCGGTGTTTTCGAACGATCGGCTGCACATCTTTCTGCGGACCCGGGAATATCCCGATCACGTGGTCTGCTACATCTGTCACAACAGCGCCAATGTCGGGTTGGCGTTGACCAAATCGCATCTCAGCCTGGGGCCGGTAGCGGCTGCAGTTTAGACCGGACCAGAGGGGGGTCACGGCATGATGGACACGGACATACTTGATCTGCTCGACAATATCGGTCGCGCATCTGTCGCCCGCCTGAATCCGGCGGTGACCGTACCAGGCGAAACAGCCCAGGCGCGGCGCGAAAAGGTTTTGCGTACCATTCGCGGCACCATCCTGCCCCGTCGGTTGGAATTCACCGCCGCCAACGGCGATTGCCTGGCGATTGAGGTCAACAGCTCTCGGGTGACGGATGTGTTTCGCGTGCAATCCGGTATTGCACCGGATTTCGAAACAGAATCGCGTGAGGATCTGGCCGTCAAACTGGCGCAGCTGGTCACTGACATCGCCTGCGCTCCTGCTCCGCTTGAGCTTGTTTCCCTGCAACCAGACACGGCGCTTGAGGCGGATGACGTTGGCATAACCTACAGCGAGATCGAAACCGCCTGTGAAAACATAGAAGTGCCGACAGAGCCGGTTATTTCCATTGTTGCGGATGCCAACCCGGACGAAATAGCATCCGCCGATGAAGCTTTGGAAAGCGAAGAAAACGACACTCTTGCGCAGCGTTTCTATGACGGGTCCGAGCGGTTTGCACAGGGGCGTGTTCTGGCAGCCGGGGCCGACGGGGCAGCACTGCAAAAGGCAGGTGATTGCCAAGAAAATGGATCATTACACCCCGATTCTGACCTGCTGGCCCGCTTTGCCCGCGATCTTGCTGGTTGGAATGGCGACAGCGCCGCCGTGATGGACCATCCGCAATTGATTGTCATGCGCCCTTCGGGTGGCAAAGACGCCGGGCTGGCAATCCTGAACGATGGTAAAAACCTGGCAATGGCCGTACACGAGGCGCGCAAGCTGGGGGCCGTCGTCAATCTGTGGACCAACCTAAAGAGGCCGGACGGATGATTTCGGCCAAAACATTCAATTTTTCGACTAATTCTATCCGTGATTACAAGTTACCAGGGTAAAGTTTATGAGTGAGAACAACCGTCGCGAGTTAATCCGTATTGCCGATGACATGAACGGCACCTCTAATGAAGAGACCCGCCAGTTCATTTCGCGAATTGTCAGCGACCTGACGAATCTGAAACCTTCGATTGCCTTTGTCGGGCAGATCAAGGCCGGCAAATCCCGTTTGATCAACGGCTTCACCGGGCAGGCCGAATACCTGCCGTCGGATGTGAACCCGTGGACGACGGTGATTACCGATATGCATTTCGGCCACCCATCGGGACGCACCGCAGGGGCCGAATTCCACTTTTTCGACAACCGCCAGTGGCAAGCGCTGATCGCCGAAGGCGAAGAGCTGCGCAACATGTTCCCCGATGACGAGGACAGCTATAAGCGCGAAATGATCGAAGAGCAGGTCGAGGCGATGAAAACCCGCGCCAAGCTGCGTCTGGGTGAAAGCTATAAACACCTGCTGGGTCAGCATCACGATCTGGATGACCTGAATTCGGACGATCTGGCGCGCTATGTCTGTGCCGGGGATGATCCGACCGAAGAGGGTGAGCACGACCCTGGATCAGATCGTGGTCTCTACAGCGACATCACCCGCAAGGCCGAGGTCTATTTCGACATCGGCCACTTCCCGTTCCCGCTGACGGTGACGGACACGCCGGGCGTCAACGACCCGCTTTTGATCCGCGAGGAGATCTCGCGCCAATACCTCAAGGAATCCGACTTCTTTGTTGTGGTTCTGTCTGCGCATCAGGCCCTGTCCCGCGCCGATCTGAAACTGTTCCGCCTGATGCAGGCGCTGGAACTGGGTCAGATCGTAGTCTTCATCAACCGCGTCGACGAATTGGGCGGTGGAGCCGAAGATGCGGGCAAGGTCCGGGCCGATGTGATGGACGGTCTGGAAAAAGCACTTGGCAATTCGGATATCGATGTGCTGATGGGCAGCGCCCAGTGGGCGCACTATGCGCTGACCGGGGACGAAACAGGTATCAACCATGATGAAGTCCTGGCCTGGCTGCGCGCGCATCCGGAACAAATGAAGCAATATCTGGACGGGGTCGAAGAAATCAAACGCGGCTCGGGCCCGATCAGCCGCGAAGGCGTCTTGCGGTTTGCCGCCATGATCGCTTCGGGCTTGCCAGACCTGCGCCGTCACGTGACCAGTGCGCTGACCGAGGGACCGCGCAATGAACAGCTGCGGATGGCTTGGCAGCACCTCAACAGTTTTGCCCATGGCGAGCTTGAGCGCAGCAAGGCCCATCTGCGCGTCATCGAAGAGGAAATCAGCCCTGCCCCCGACAGCGGTGACGAGAATAGTAAGACGCTCGCCGATCTGCGCACACTGGTAACGCAAAAAACCTCGGAAATCGTCAATGACATGGACGATGTTCTGGCCAATCTGCGCGGGGTCATGGACGATACCGTGGCCGAGTCTGTCTCGGCTGTGGTTCGGGGACCGAACGGCGACTCACCCCTGCTTGCTAAGGGTGGGGATACCGAACTGAACTTCACTCCGCTGCGCGACCGTATGCGCGAGTTGGTTCAAGGGGCCACGCAAGTGGTGCGGCAGCGGATGCTGAGCGAATTGTACTCGATTGATATGCAAAGCAATGCCGCCTTGCGCGCCCTGCCCGGCTGGCAAGACACAAGCGACAACCGCATGAATACCAGTGCCGTGCGCTGGTTCCGCCCGGATACCACAGCTCTGACCCGCGGCATTACGGTTGAACTGCGGGTCAGCTGGCTGTCACGTCTGATTTCACGCAAAAGCGTTGTCGCCCGCGCCGAACGCATGATCGTTCAGGAATTCGAGATGATCGGCGATGATCTGGTAGACACCGCCCGCAGCGATTTGTTGGAGCGCCTGAACACCGTTTTGGATCACTATCTGGCCTTGCTGGCCGGGCATCTTGAACATCGCATTGGAAGCGGTGAAACCAATGAGCGCACCGAGGCCCAAATGGCCTTTGATCAGGCACAGCGCATCGTGGCAGAACTAAGCGCAGTATTCGGCGCGGATGACGTAGACAAATTACTAGCAGAGGCGGCGGAATGATCGAATTTCCCGGAACCGAACAGGAAGTAAGACAACTTGAACGCTTTCTGACCGTGACCGAAAACCTGACAGCCGATGAGGCACTGGGCGATATGCGCGATAGAGCGCTGGCCCATGCCGAACGGCTGTCCAACGCGGTCAACATCGGTTTTGCCGGGGAATTCGGGGCTGGCAAGTCCAGCCTTGCCAACATGTTGGCCGGGGCCGATATCCTGCCCACCGGGCCACAACACCTGAAATTGCCACTGGTTATCGTCGCCTATTCCGAAACTCCGGAAACCACCGTGGGCTGGTGGGATCGTGAACCCAAGATTTATTCCGGCATCGCTCTGGAAAAAGCAGCCGCGGATGAACCCGATTTCATTTCGGTTGGGCTGAACACCCCTGCCCTGCAGGAAATCTCTTTGTTCGATCTGCCGGGAACCGGCGCCCTGGACGACAATTACAAAGAGACGCTCGATCTGCTGAAATTCGTCGATTGTGCGATCTGGTGTACCAACGGGACCAATGCCTGGCGTGAAACCGAACGGCATCTGTGGGTACAAGTCCCGCAAGAGCTGCGCGCCAATAGTCTGCTGGCCGTCACCCACACCGATCTGCCGCATGTCAGCGAAGCACTGGATCGGGTTCTGTCGCGGCTCAACAAGGAAAAGGGCGATTTGTTCCGCTCGGTCGTGCCTATTGGCACGCCGGTTGCCGTCCGCGCCATGGCGCAGGAGCCCGAGCCCGATTATACCCTGTGGGAAACTTGTGGAGGCCAAAATCTGGCCGAACAGGTTTTAGAGATCGCATCCGCCCGCCGTCTGGCTGACCTTGAAGCCGCACAGGCAGACCTGAAACAGGACTTTCTGCCCTTTCTGGAAACGCTGGACCTGCCCGAGGCCGAGCCGCAGCCAGCCGACACTGCCTCGATGCATGCCACGCTGGAATCCGCACTGCCGCCGCTTGAAAACCCGATCCTTGAGGACTGGCTGGCCGCAATTGCCAGCATCTACGAAGACCTGCGTGAATCGTCGGATATCAAACCGTCGGCCTTTTTGCATTCGTGCCAGGAAATCGTCGAAGATTTCGCCGAACGGTTAGAGCAAGGGGGAGAAATCGACCCCACGGCCGACTGGATCCCGGGCGAGTTCGAAAAGGCCACCGACCTGTTGTTGTTGTTGCAATTTGAAAGCGGTGACGCCCCCTTGAAGGACGCGATCAGCATTCTGGCACAGCTCAGCGATAACCTTGCCTGGGCAGGCAGCCGAGTGGATTCGGCGCAACCAAAAACCGGAACCTGATAACTTCTCGTTAAAATTGAGTCGCGATACAGCGATTCGAATGCCCCAGAATCGCACCTAAAACTTTCTGACTCCGTTGACCAAGCGGAGACAAACAGTCGATCAGCTTGCATTTTGTGCAGGCTGATTTTCAACATTTAGAGACACCGCTTCACCGATATACAATATGTAGTATTGATCTGAAAACGGTCCATAGTGAAGCCATGAGGCGGCCCCAATAAAGTCAAATTTGAAACGTCTAACCGTCTTAAGTGTCCTGCGGTTGTGTTTGGTTGTGAGTTCGAGGGCGATTTAGCCCAGTTAAATAAACCGCAAAACGATCAGAACGGGCGGAAAGAAATGAGCCACAACCAGGCGGTCGGTGCATCGCACGACGAACCGAAAATTGAAGGACTTCAACCCGGCGCAAAACTACTGCGCGGTCAGTATGAAATCCTGCGTTTCCTAAGCAATGGCGGCTTTGGGATCACCTATTTGGCCCGCGACAGCCTAGAGCGTGACGTGGTGATCAAAGAGTGCTTTCCGAGTGCCTTGTGCCGTCGCAATGGCGACATGGTCGAACCCGCCGATCCTGACCACAAGGACGATCTGCGCGCCATCATTGATTTGTTCATTCAAGAGGCACGCAACCACGCGCGTCTGGTGCATCCCAATATCGTAGACGTCCACCAGGTCTTTGAAGACAACAACACCGCCTATATCGCGATGGATTTCATCAAGGGATGCGATCTGTTGGATTACGTTGAGAACTCCGACAACAAGGCCGGGCCGGATTTCATCGTACAGGTGACCGAAAGGATGTTGTCTGCGGTGTCCTTCATCCACCAAAGCGGCATGCTGCACCGGGATATCTCACCCGACAATATCCTGATCAACGAGAACGGCGATCCGGTGCTGATCGACTTTGGCGCCGCGCGCGAGCAAGCGGCACAGCAATCCGCGGCTCTGTTGACCCTGCGGGTTATCAAGGACGGTTATTCTCCCCACGAATTCTATGTGCGTGGCGCCGATCAAGGCCCCAGCAGTGATCTCTATGTGCTGGCCGCCACGCTGTATCACGCCATCAGCGGAGAACGCCCAATTGATGGTCAGACCCGCCTGAACGCATTCAACAATGACCAGGACGACCCATACTCTCCGTTGGCTGGACAGTTCAAAGGCTACCCGGATGGGTTCCTTGAAGCGATCGACAAGGCGATGGAGGTTCACGTCACTGACCGGCTGCAAAGCGCGTTGGATTGGTTGCGCATGTTCCGCGGTCCGGGCGTGATGTTCGATACGTTCGACTATCGTCCGGTTTCCGTCATCGTTGCGATGGACCGTAAGGATGATGAGGTTGAAAAAGCCCGGATCAAAGCCGAAAGCGAAAACGCCGAGGCGGTGGTCACCGCGCTGCTGGCTGGCAACGCAGATCTGGCTCTGGGCAACGAAGATAAAAACGACGATGAACTGGCCAAGTTCACGTCCAAGGAAGACACGGCCGTCGCCGTTGACACTGTGGTCAAAAGTGGATCAGGCGGCAGCGGAAAACTGGTTGCGGGCATTGCCGTTGTTGTGGCCGGTCTGGCGGCGGGCGGATACTTCCTGATGACCAGCGAAAAACCGGAACCCGCACAGGACATTGCGGTTGTGGCCGAACCCGCAACGACCGAGACTACCACCCCAGCAACAACCCAGGTCGAAACTGAAACGGCAGCACCTGTCGAGCAGACTGCTGATACCGAAGCCCCTGTCGAGCAGGTGGCCAACACCGAACCTACGCCGGAACCAGTTGAACCGGCGCCCGTTACGGCAGAACCGACGCCAGAGCCTGTCGAGCAGACACAGGCCCCCTCGGCTGACACACAAGAGGCCCAAGCCCAGACAGCCGAACCTTCACCCGCAGAGGTTTCGTCGGGAACCCCTGCGGAAACGCAAGTTGCCTTCTCGCATTGGGATGTCGAGATTCCGTTCCAGTTCTCGCGACGTCGTGTATCCACCGGCAGCATCATCGCCGTTACCGGTGTTGACCCGGCACAAGACATGTCGGTGATCGGCGATTGGGTCACGCGCGGCGCTGCGATCTATACGCTAAATGGCAAACCCATCCGCGAGAACGCAAGCTTCGCCGCGCATGTTCTGGATGATCTGTCCGTTGATCCTGACGGGTATATCCGTGTGACCGCGCGTTATCGTCCGCTGGGCAAGACCTTGGCCCAGAACGGCTTGCTGGCCCTGCCTGCCATCCGTGTGATCGGTTTGGAAAACGGCATTGGCTTTACCGTCCGCAATGAAGACGGTCAGGGCTGGAAGGCGACTGTAACAACCACCCCCACCGACACGGCGGGAAGCCTTCGGACTGGTGACGTTCTAATCTCGGAAGCGCAAACCGGGGCCATCCTGAACGAAGAAGAAAGCCTGGATGCCCTGCTGGAAGCTCTGGTTTCGGACAATCTCACGCAGGCCCGACTGACCGTGCTGCGCAACGGTGCCGAAGCTGAGGCCGTGATGCAGCTAGCGCAGGAGTAATCTGACCGGTTCGAAAGTGATCTGCCGCAAAGTGAAAGCGAAGGGTGGTGCCTGGAAATCCGCCACCCTGACGGGGACCGGCCCGTCGCGGCAGATAAAAGTTGGTTTGATTTCCAAAATGTAAGTGCCGTTGTGCCGATGCGCGCAGAGGCGAGTAGCAGCCCCGCAGGACGAAAACCCTGTGTCAAAAAGCAAAGGTGTCGACACCATGTTCAAATATAAAAGCCCTCTCAGCCGGCTTCTCGAAGGTGCCGGCAAACCTAAAGAAGCAGAAACCGAAGTAGAAGTGGTCGCGGAAGAAGCCGCAGAGCCCGAGGCGGAAAAGCCCCAGCCGATTGCGGATTTCAACGCACTGCGTAACGCGCTGGCCGGTGGCAACATGTCGTCGGAATCCTACGAAGAAGCTGACGAACTGATCCCCGAAAAGGACATGCCCGAGTTTTCCGACGAGCCGGAAGAAGATGCCTCGGATGACGTCGTGGTGACCGAAGTGGTCGAAGAGGCCGAGGATAACATCTTCGAAACACCCGAAACCCAGCCCGAACCAGAAGAGCCGGTTGTAACCCTGCACATCGCCACCGACGAAGAGGTCGAGACGGAAGAACCCGCACAGGCCGAGGAACCGCAGGAAGAGGCCATTCTTGAGGTTGTTGTTGAAACACTTGAGACCGCTCAGCCCGAGCCGGTTGAACCTGCGCAACCCGAACCAGTCGCTGAAATCGCGCCTGAACCAGAAATTACACCGGAACTGCCTCAGCCGGTTCAAGCGCCCGCCTCCGAGGACCGCCGTGGCCGCGTCAAGACCACGTTCCTTGGTTTTGAACGCGCCGACACGCACGTTCAGGAGATGATCGAAAGCGCAGAACCGGTAGCCAAGACCGAGACTGCGCAGGAAACCTTCCCTGTGGGTTGGCTGGTCGTAACCGCCGGACCGGGTCGTGGATCCTGCATCACCCTGACTGAGGGGCTGATGCAGATTGGCCGCAACGACGATCAGGCTATTCAACTGGACTTTGGCGACACCGGCATTTCACGCAGCAATCATGCGGTGATCGCCTATGATCCCGAAGACCGCAAATGCTATCTGGGTCACGGCGGCAAAGCCAACCTGGTCCGTCTGAACGGCAAACCGGTGCTGAGTACTGTTGCGCTGTCCAGTGGCGACCTGATCCGGATCAGCGAAACCTCAGTTCGATTTGCCGCCTTTTGCGATGACGGCTTTGACTGGCGGGATGCTTAATAGATGCTGGCGCAACCGGCATATGACATTGCTCTGATCCTGGAACAGGGTCAGCGCGACTCGCAGGAAGACGCGATCGCGGCGCGCATGTTCGATGCGGCCAATGCCAGCTATGTTGTCGTCGCCGACGGCATGGGTGGTCATGCGGCAGGCGAAGTCGCCTCGGAACTTGTGATTGCCGCCTGGCGCGAGGCCCTGGACGCTGAGCTTGAGAGCAATACCCCGACCGAAAGCGCGATAATCGACGCGTTGCCCTTGGCTGCCATGCAAGCCAATGCCGCAATTGCCGCGCGCTGCGAGGAAAACGGCGAGGGCCTCAACATGGGGTCTACCCTTTTGGGGGTGCTGTTGCTGGAACAGCGCGTGTTCTGGATTTCGATCGGCGACAGCCCGTTGTACCTGTTCCGCGACGGGGTGCTGCGCCAGATCAACGAAGATCACTCCATGGCTCCGGTCATTGACGCGCAGGTGGCCCAAGGCACTCTGACAGAGGCTGAAGCGCAGGTTCACCCGGATCGCAACCAACTGACATCAGTGGTCATGGGAGCCGAAATCCCCAAGGTCGATTGCCCGGAAGAGCCGCTGCACCTGACTGCAGCAGACGTGTTGATCCTGGGCAGTGACGGGCTGCAGTTCCTCAGTGACGCGGAAATTCAGACCATTGTGCAGGCCAACGCGCATGCATGGGCGCAGGACATCGCCGAAGCGTTGTTGCAGGCGCTTCACGCCAAGTTTGACCCCGATCAGGACAATGCCTCGATCGGTGTTGTGAAATTAACAAGAAACTAACCAAGGCAAAGATACAGGACCCATGAAAACCCATCTGTTCATATCCAGCCTGGCACTTGCTGCCGCGGCCGGAGCCGCCTCGGCGCAAGAGGCGTGCTCAACCTACGAAATCCAATCAGGCGACAGCCTGCGCGAATTGACGATCAATGTTTATTCGACCGAGGATTTCCGCATCATCTTTGACGCCAACCGCGACGTGATCGGCAACAACCCGAATATCATCCGCGTGGGCGACGTACTGACCCTGCCCTGTCTGGAAGATATCGGGCGTGCGCGGGAAGTTCCGCAAACGGAAGCAGAAGCCATGGCAGCCGAGATGGCAGCCGAACTGGTCGCAGCAGCCGAAAAGCGGGCAGCTAAAGCAATAGCCGAGGCCGAAGCCCGCGTAGCAGAAGCCGAGGCCGAAGCCAAAAAGACAAGCGAGGACGCGGTGGTTGCAGCCAAAGCCGCGGCCCGCGAAGAAATCGAAGCCGCCCGCGCCGAGGGTGCCGCACTGATCCGCGACGCGGATGGCGGGATCCGCCCCGATATTCGGGATCGCCAGTTGCTGCTGATCACCGGCGGCAACTATGCGCCGTTCACAGATGAGGCCCTGCCCCATCGCGGCCTTTATACAAATCTGGTGGAAACCGCGATGCTTCGGGCCGCACCCGAGCAGGCCTACAAGATCCAGTTCGTCAACGACTGGTCCTCGCATCTGGACCTGCTGATGCCGACACTGGCCTTTGACGGCACCTTCCCCTGGTCGCGCCCCAATTGCGAAACGGCCGAAGCCCTCTCGGAAAATGACCGCGCGCGGTGCGAGACTTACAATTTCTCGAACCCGTTCTATGAGGTTGTGGACACCTTCTTTGCCCGCGAAGGCTCGGGCTATGAACAGACGCTGACCTATGCCGATTTTGCGGGCACCACGATCTGCCGCCCCGAGGGTTGGTCACTGTCGCATATGGATGCAGTGGGTCTTTATGAACCGGCGATCACGCTGATGCGCCCGGTGTCACCGGATGATTGCTTTCACGCGGTTATGGAAGGCACCGCCGACATCGTCGCGATCGAAGCTCACTTGGCCGTCGGTGCAATCAGCCGCCTGGGCTATGAGCATCGCATTCTCGAAAACCCCAACCTGGCGGCGATCAAGTCGCTTAACGTCATGACCCACAAAGATAATCCGGATGGGGAAGCGATCCTTGAGACGCTCAACCAGGGTCTGGCAATCATGCAGCAATCTGGCGAATGGCGTGACATCGTTTCGACCGCTCTGCGTCATCAAATGGAAAATGGCTAAGGCCTCAACCGGCCTGACAACTAAAAAGTCTGGAGGAAGTGGACATGTTTGAATTCAACCTGAAGAAAGTCGCGCTGTCGGCAACAGCCGTCACCGCCCTGAGCGCCGGAGCCGCCGCCGCACAAGAAGCCTGCACCAACTATACCGTCGCGGATGGCGACACGATGGCCACCATCGCCATCGCAGCCTATGGCACGTCGAACTATCAGCCGATCTTTAACGCGAACCGCAACCTGATCACCAACCCGAACGATCTGGCCCCTGGTCTGGTTCTTGCGCTGCCTTGTGAAGACGGCAGCCTGCCGAACGGTCAATCCGCTCAGGAAGTTATTGCGGCCGAGGAACAGCGTGCGGCAAGCGTCAAGCGTTCGAATGTCTATGCTCCGCCGATCAAGATGGTCGCGGGCAACGGATGGGAGCCATTTACAACTGAAACTCTCAACGGTGGCGGTATTATGACCCGTCTGGCAACAACCAGCCTTCAGCGTGCGGGCAACCAGCGCGAATACTCGGTCAGCTTTGTTGATGACTGGAGCTCGCACCTGGACACCCTGTTGCCGCTTGGGGCGTTTGACATCTCGATTGCATGGACCGTTCCGGACTGCACTAACCGCTCGTATGAGTGGTCTGAAGCTACCGAAGCACGCTGCACGCAGTTTGTCGCATCGGTCCCGGTCTATGACATCGTGGGTGGCTTCTTCACACTGCCAGAAAGCGACTATGCAAGCGCGACTTCTTTCAAGGACCTTGAAGGCTCGACCATCTGCCGCATGGCAGGCTGGAGCATGGTGGTGCTTGAAGAGCAAGGCTTGAACCACAACAACACAACCGTGGTCCAGCCCAATACAGCCCGTGAGTGTCTGGATGCCGTATTGACCGGCACCGCAGATGTGGCGGCATTCGAAGTGGATCTGTTCGCATCGACAATGAATGACATGGGCTTGACCTCGGCTGACATCGTTGAAAACCCATATGTATCCACCTTGTCCTCGATGAGCTTCCTCGCGCACCGCACCAACCCGTTCGCACGCGAATACATTGCGATGATGAACAAAGGCCTGATTGAGATGCGTGAGTCCGGCGAGTGGTACGCGATCATCTCGGATACCCTGCGTGAGCAGAACGAAAAGCTGAACGCAGCGTCGAACTGATCTTTTAGTTCACCTGAAACCCTTAGGGCCGGTCTTAGGACCGGCCTTTTTTTGGTTTCTGGTACCGTTATTCGGTCAATTTCTTGGGGTTCAAATGCGGAGCCTACGGGAATCCCCTAATACCCGGAATAGCTCAGAGTGATATTCTGAAATCAACTAAACCGGAGAGGCGCAGCCTCCCCACTCACTCAAAAAAGGGCCGACTTTTGGGGGTCGGCCCTTTTTTCTATTTTGATCTCCATTTTTCAGCGAAAAAGCCACGGCTAAAGGCGTGACTTTCGGCGATCAGCCGATGATCGCATTCAATGTTGCGCTGGGGCGCATCACAGCGGCGGCCTTGGCCGGGTCGGTGTGATAGTAGCCACCAAGATCGGCAGGCGCGCCTTGCGCGGCGGCCAGTTCACCCAGGATCTGACCTTCCTTTTCGGCCAGCTCTTTGGCGATCGGCGCAAATTCGGCCGCAAGGTCTGCATCGTCGGACTGTGCCGCCAGTGCCTCGGCCCAATAGCGCGCAAACCAATAGTGGCTGTCGCGGTTGTCGGGCTGGCCAACCTTACGGCTGGGCGATTTATTGTTGTCCAAAATGCCTTGCGTTGCGGCCTCGGCTGCCGCACCCAGAACACCTGCCTTGGCGTTGCCTTTGCTATCGGCCAGGAAGTTCAGCGATTCACCCAACGCGCAGAACTCACCCATCGAGTCCCAACGCAGGTGGTTTTCCTCAACCAGCTGCTGCACGTGTTTCGGAGCCGAGCCACCAGCACCGGTTTCAAACAGGCCACCGCCGTTCATCAGCTTGACGATAGACAGCATCTTGGCCGAGGTGCCTAGTTCCAGGATCGGGAACAAGTCCGTCAGGTAATCCCGCAACACATTGCCGGTGATGGCGATCGAATCCTTGCCAGCGGTGATCGTTTGCAAGCTTTGCTGGGTCGCTTCGCGCGGGGCCATGATCAGGAACTTATCCGCCACGCCAGCGGCCTCAAGCGCCGGTTTGACGTATTTGATCAGCTCTGCATCGTGGGCGCGGTTTGCGTCCAGCCAGAAGATCGCCTCGGAACCTGTCAGACGCTGGCGGTCCAATGCCAGCTGAATCCAGTTTTCGATCGGAGCTTTCTTGACGGTGCAAGCGCGCCAGATATCGCCAGCCTCAACCTCATGTGACAGCAGGACGTCACCGTTAGCCAGCACGATGCGGATCACGCCATCAGCAGGCGCTTCGAACGTGGTCGGATGCGAGCCGTATTCTTCGGCTTTCTGCGCCATCAGGCCAACGTTGGCGACAGCACCGGCTGTGGCCGGGTTCAGCGCGCCATTGGCTTTGAAGAAGTTGATCGCCTCATCATAAACACCGGCATAGCAGCGGTCAGGGATCACACAGTTGGTGTCGCCCTTGGCACCAGTCTCATCCCAACCCTTGCCGCCCGCGCGGATCACTGCGGGCATCGAGGCGTCGATGATCACATCCGACGGTACGTGCAGGTTGGTAATGCCCTTGTCGCTGTCGACCATGTACATGGACGGACGATCAGCTTTCAGGGCGTCAATGGCGGCGACGATCTCGGCGTCGCCTTTGACGCGGTCCAGCAGATCACCCAGGCCCGAGTTCGGGTTCACACCCAAAGCATCCAGCTCAGCGCCGTATTTTTCGAACACCGGCGCCAACCAGGCTTTGACGGCATAGCCAAAGATGATCGGGTCCGACACTTTCATCATGGTCGCCTTCATATGAAGCGAGAACATGGTGCCGTCTTTCTTGGTGTCCTCAATGGCTTCGGTCAGGAAGGCAGACAGGGCTTTGACCGACATAAAGGTGGCGTCCGCCACGGTGCCTTCGTCCAGCGGCCAGCCGTCTTTCAGGACAGTCACGCTGCCGTCTTTACCGACGAATTCGATCTTTGCATCGCCCGCTTGTGCCGCGGTGATGGTGGCCGATTTTTCGTTGGCATAGAAGTCATTGCCGGACATCGACGACACTTTGGTCTTGCTGTCAGCGGCCCATTCTCCCATCGAATGCGGGTTTTTCTGGGCATAATTCTTGACGGCCTTTGCGGCGCGACGATCGCTGTTGCCTTCGCGCAGAACCGGGTTCACGGCCGAACCCTTGATCGCGTCATACCGCGCGCGGATCGCCTTTTCCTCTTCGGTCGAAGGCTCTTCGGGGTAGTTCGGGATATCATAGCCCTGCGATTGCAGTTCTTCGATGGCCGCAACCAATTGCGGGACCGAGGCCGAGATGTTCGGCAGCTTGATCACGTTGGCCTCGGGCGTTTTCACCAGCTCACCCAACGCGGCCAGATCATCGGTGATGCGCTGTTCGTCGGTCAGGTTTTCGGGGAAGGTCGAAAGAATACGTCCTGCCAGCGAAATATCCTTGGTTCCAACACTGACACCCGCGGCGCCGGCGAATTTGCGAATGATGGGCAGGAAGGACGCGCTGGCCAGCTCGGGCGCTTCGTCTACAATGGTATACAATATATCGAAGTTCGATTTTTCTGCCATATTCTTTTACCTTTTTTCAGCCTTTCGGGGCGTGCGATCCAAGAGTAGCGCCACATCTGCGTGGCTGGTACTGGGGCGCGGGAATCCAAGCGCCCCAATGGTGACTCTGATTTGACAGGGTCTCCCTTAAATCAGGTTTGCCTTGGGATCAATCGTCTAGTGGGGGCGCAAATTGACACGGGTCGTAAGATTACAGGGCTATACGAGCTGGAAAATGCTAAACTTGAGCCGGCAATCACTTTCTCTAGTTACCTGATGTCGCATTTTCCGAGCGAAAGCTGAGGTTCTCCAACAACTTCCCGGCTTGTATAACGTAGTCTGCAACCGCTTCGTTCAGATGTTTAGTCGACCCAGCATAAGCTTGTGGCGCAACTGACACCCCTCGCTTGCTAAACATGTCCAAGACCGCTTTTCGGCCTTTGTACGCAAGCGTTGGTAAAGCACTCTCTAATTCTGGTGTCGCCAAATCCGGGCGACCCATAACCGCAAAAAGATGACCGCGCCACAACGCTTCTCTTTTGTCCTTCCACAAATGCCAGTTAATAGCCGCGTAGAACCATCTTTTAGTGAATATTCCTTTTAAATGCTCATCGCTTTCATTCATGTACGCAGCAAGTCTCTGAACGTATTCTATCCCCTGCTCTTCATCTCCAATTGTAAGGTGGATAGTTGCTTGCATCAGCAACACCCCTTCTACATCCGAAGTCAAACGATCAACCTCTGACACTGCCTCCAATGCGCGCGAGAGGTCCCCTGTGTAGCCAAGGTGATAGTAAACTCGCACATTGTGAACCCAAGCCTGTTCCGGCCAACGCGTTGAAGCCTGATCCAAAAACGCCTTTACCCCATCTTTCCCGTCAATACGATTTAGTAAGCGTGCAACCGCATAACCGCTTTTGCTGCTGTCCGGCTTTATCTCGAGCACCCGTTTATGACCTTGGGCAGCGTCTTCAAGACGCCCATGTTTTTCGTCAATTTTCGACTTTTCAAGCAAGGCATTGATGTTGTTCGGATCAATTTGCAGCGTTTTGGCATACTCTGTTTCAGCCGCATCGAAATTTCCCTGTGCGTCCAACGCCATGCCGCGTCTTAGATGCGAGGTCGCATCGTTCGGTCGCAGGGCCAAAGCCGCATCATAGTTGGAAATGGCCTCAGCGTAACGCCGACCGCAGTAATAGGCCCACCCCCGTGCCTTCATCAGTTCATTTCTCTGATCCGGAGTGAGCCCATCGACCTCTATCAATGCCGTACATGCCGAAACAACCGTAGCCGTACTGCCATTGTTGCCTAGACATGTTGCGGTCAGCTGCGTGTATTTCGCTTCCAATCTGGAAGGTGAATTAAACGAAAGCAGCAATCACAATGATCAGGGCAGCAAGGCGTATATGCATCTAGGCTCCTTTGGGTCAGAGATACTCACCTTTAGGTGGTTATCCCCGGCCCATTCTCAAGATGCCTTAACCGTCAACCTGCTGTAAGTGAGCCATAAAAACCACACGCGCAACCGCGGTGATTGATCACACGCCCCACGTGTCGCTCAACCTGTATCCCTCAGGCCAGGGGTCGTCTGGGTCCAGCATGTGCTGATGGGTGCCGGTGATCCAGCCGCGGCCGCTGATCTCGGGGATAATCGCCGTTCGGTCACCGACCCGGGTTTCTTCAACGATCCGGCCTTTAAAGTGAGAACCGATGATCGAAACTGCATCGAACGTCTGCCCGGCCGTCATCTGCCCCTTTGCAGCCATCAACGCCATACGCGCCGATACGGCCGTACCGGTGGGTGATCGGTCGACCTTGCCCGGCTGGATGGCCACAGCGGACTTGCCCGTCAGGCCGGTTTCGGTGACCTCAAGCGGGCCACAAAAGGCGCAGAATGAGATGTGGTTCCAATCCGGGTTCTCGGGATGGGCAAAGCCAAGCTGTTCGTTGGCGGCATTCGTGATCGCCACACCCATGCGCGCAATATCGCGGGCCTCATTTTCAACAATCTCGATCCCAAGTGCGGCGGCGTCGACCACCACAAAGCTGTCGCCGCCATAGGCCGTGTCCACGGTCAACGTACCAACGCCGGGAACCTCCAACGGTACTGCGATTTTGTCGGCGAAACTTGGCAAGTTCTGCACGTTAATACGCTGGGCCTTGCCGTCCCGGCATTCTGCGCGGACCCGGACCAATCCGCCCGGCGCCTCAAGCGTCATATAGGTTTCGGGTTCCTGCATCGGGATGATCCCACTATCAAGCAGCACCGTCAACACGCAGATCGAGTTCGATCCCGACATGGGCGGCGTGTCTTCGGGCTCCATGATGATAAAGGCGGCGTCCGCCTCGGGGTGTTTGGGTGGCACTAACAGATTGACATGGCGAAACACGCCGCCGCGGGGTTCGTTCAATACAAAATTGCGCAGAGTCTGATCCTGGGCGATGAACGCGCGCTGATCCCACAGGGTTTCTCCGGGCGGTGGCTGGACCCCGCCGACGATGACATCCCCCACCTCACCTTCTGCATGGGCCGAAATCACGTGGATGGTTTTGATGCTGCGCATGTCTTGTCCTTAGAACCGGGTGGCGGAAAAAGGGGTTAGGGAAATCTGAGAAGGTTGCCCGTCAATCAAAGCTCCGACTAATTCAGCCGTTCCTGCCGATTGCGTCAGACCCAGATGACCGTGGCCAAAGGCATAAATGACGTCCGGCGCGTTCGGCGAGGCTCCGATCACCGGCAGACTGTCTGGCAGGGATGGGCGGAACCCCATCCACTGCGATCCCCCATCGGTGTTCAATCCGGGCAGGAATTGCACCGCTTTTTTCAGCAACGCGTCCGCTCGTTTGTAATTCGGCGGAAGGGTCAGCCCACCCAATTCAACCGCTCCGCCGATCCGAACACCGCCATTGATTCGTGTGGCGACAAACCCGTGGCCCGCAAATGTCAGATGCATACGCAGGTCAAACGCACCGGCAGGAAGGGTAGTGTTGTAGCCACGTTCAGTCTCAAGCGGAATCGCGTCGCCCAGTGTCCGCGCAAGGTGATGCGACCATGCGCCGGCACACAGAACCACCTTGGCCGCCTTGATTTCATCATCTGGCAAAGCGATCTGCACGCCGCCTTCATCAGCAGTCAGTCCGCGCGTGTCATGAATTTCAATCTGCCCTCCACGATCGCGAAAAGTCTGGGCCAGATGCGCAACCCATTTCTTTGGGTCGACAGTGTTCATCCAGTTCGGCGTGAACCCTGCATGGGTAAAACGGGGGCTCAGGCCGGGTTGTTTTTCGGCAAGTGCCTCGCGACTGTCCAGCAGTTCGAAATCGATCCCATGTTGGCGCCGCAGCTCCCACTCGGGCAGGCTGGCGCGGAACTCGGCCTCGCTTTCGTACAGCTGCATTTGTCCGTCACGCCGCATCATCGCTTCGCCGTTCACCGAAGTAACCAAACGGTCCAAAGCCGCGCGGGACAAGTCCATCAGACGCGCCTGCGCGCGCAGGTGATCTTGATACCGTCCCGGTCGGCTGGCCCGCCAAAACCGGTACATCCACGGCGCGATTTTCAGTGCATAAGCAGGTGGTACGGACAGCGGCCCCAGCGGGTCCAGAAGCCATTTAGGTGCCTTGCGCATAATCCCTGGCTTTGCCAGAGGTTCGACCTCAGAAAAGGCAAATGCGCCTGCGTTCCCGGCCGAGGCTTGTGCTGCAACACCCTCACGATCCAGAACCAGAACGCGATGGCCCCGGCGCTGCAACTCAAGCGCGGTTGTGATGCCGATTACCCCCGCGCCAATCACGACGACCCGCGAGGTCATAGGTTAATGCCCGCCTTGAAGGGGTCATTGTCCCCAAAGATTAGCGTCGCCTCGGCCATAATATGGGCCCGCCCGGTTATCGACGGGATGACACCACCATTCGTGCCGGGCTGATAGGACAGGTGATAGGCGCTGCCTATGACGCTGTGTTGCACAATCTCTTCGCCGGGTTTCAGCACCCCATCAGCGGCCAGACAGGCCAGACGCGCGGAACTGCCGGTGCCACAGGGGGACCGGTCATAATTGTCGTCCGGGCACAGCACAAAGTTGCGACCATGGACCGCCGGATCATCCGAGGCGCCCTGAAAGATCACATGATCGATCGGTTCACCCTGTTCTCCGCCAATCCTTTGCGCAATCGAGGCCTCTCGGATCGCAACGGTCATATCGGTCAGCTGAGGGATATTTTCAGTTTCCACCGGTATAGGGCTGGGATCAACGATAAAGAACCAGTTGCCGCCATAAGCCACATCGCCGGTCACCGCGCCATAACCCGGCACATCCAGCGTCACCCCGCGATGCACCCGGCGGCTTTCGATATTCGTGACGGTGACAGTGTTGGCGTCGTGCAGGTCGACCGTTACGATCCCAGCAGGCGTTTCAATGCGATGTTGTCCAACACCGATCCGCCCCAGATGGGCCAACGTGACGGTTAGCCCGATGGTTCCGTGACCGCACATGCCCAGCACGGCATCCACGTCAAAATAGATCACGCCAGTCACACAGGTCGGATCAACCGGCTCGACCAGCAGCGCGCCAACCATGGCAGGCTGGCCGCGCGGCTCTAACATGATCGAGCGATAGAACTCCTCATGGTCTGTCGCCAACCGGTGGGCGCGTTCGCCCAACGGGCCGGAACCCAAATCGGGTGCGCCACTTAGGATAACCCGTGTGGGTTCGCCCCCGGTGTGGCTGTCGATCACATGCATTCAGCGATTACTCCGCCCTGTTTGGACCAGTCGGCGAACCATGTGCGGAATAGGTCATATTGCTGTTCGCAATAGTTGCGCTGCGCATCTGTCAACTCGTCCGTTTCATTGAAGTGCAGACGGTATTCCTGTTCCCCGTTCAGCACCAGAAGATGCTTGTAATACAGCACCAGGTCAGGGCCTTCGTCAAAGCTGGACAGCACATGGATCGCCTCGGTCAGCTCTCGCGCGCGCTGGCGGGCCTCGGCATGGCCTTGGGCCGCCTTTTTGGACAACCCGGCCAGCAACAATGCCTCACGCGGCAAGGCGGTGCCTATCCCGGTGATCGAGCCCGTCGCGCCGCAATTGACAAAGCCATGATAAACCTCGGTATCCACGCCGACCATCAGGGTGACCTGATCATCCTGACTGGTGATGTTTTCGGCCGCATAACGCAGATCTTCCTTGCCGCCGAATTCCTTGAATCCGATTAGGTTTGGATGCTCGGAGCGCAGGGCAAAAAACAGGTCTGCCCGCGTGGCGAATCCGTAATACGGGCTGTTGTAGATGATCGCGGGCACATCCGGCGCGGCGGTCAGGATCGCCTGGAAATGGTTCTTTTGCGCTGCCGGAGAGCTGCCACGCGACAACACGCGCGGGATTACCATCAGGCCAACCGCCCCAACCTTTTGCGCATGGGCCGCATGGGCCACAGCAGATTTTGTATTGATGGCACCGGTCCCAACCACCACGGGCAACCCTGCATCGATCAACCGTTCAACACCCTCCATCCGCTGTGCGTCTGTCAACAACGGCCAATCCCCCATCGAGCCGCAATAGACCACCGCTGACATTCCCGCGTCGATCATCTGCTTTCCCTTACGCACCAGCGCGTCGAAATCAGGTGTGCGATCAGCCTTACAGGGGGTCATAAGAGCAGGCATGGTGCCGGTGAAAACATTGGTCGTCATCGAAGTTTTCCTTCCAATAGGCAACGTAGAGGCGGGTTGAATTCACCCTTTTGACTCGCCATAACGGATATTGGATACAAAATCCAGAAAATTTGCGGCTGACGAAAACGCACCAGATCACAGAGACCGGTGCGTTTTGCTTCACTCAGGATTTTGCGATTACCGGAACCGTTGCCCGGTTTCAGGATCGAATAGCATTGCTCGATCTGACCGCACGGTGATACCGATACGCTCCCCTTGCTTGCTGCGCTGGTCTTCGCGCTCTTCAATGATCAGCTTGTCGCCATTGGGGGTCAACAGATAGGTATAACTTACCCCACCAAGCGCTTCGGTCAGATCAACGGCGCAGGTTTCGGCTGCACGATCAACTTCGATATGTTCGGGACGGATGCCCAGGGTCACCTTGTTCAGTCCCGCAGGTACATTGGCCGTCACCTTCAACGGTGCGCTAAGGGCGGGATGCGAGACTTTACCGTCCGCAAAATCACACTCCAGAAAATTCATCGCGGGCGAGCCGATGAACCCAGCAACAAAGCGGTTGTCCGGGTCGCGATACAGATCCATCGGCGCGCCGACCTGCTCAATCCGGCCGTCCCGCAATACCACGATCTTGTCGGCCATGGTCATCGCCTCGACCTGATCATGGGTCACATAAATCATCGTTGCGCCGATCTCATTGTGCAGCCGCGCGATTTCGACCCGCATCTCGACACGCAGTTCAGCGTCGAGGTTAGACAGAGGTTCGTCGAACAAAAACACCTCGGGTCCCCGAACGATGGCGCGGCCAATGGCAACCCGCTGTCGCTGACCACCAGACAGGGCCTTGGGCTTGCGTTTGAGGTACTGATCCAGTTTCAGGATATTCGACGCCTGCTCAACCTTTTGGTCGATCTCGGATTTGGCCACCCCGTTCATACGCAGACCAAAGCCCATGTTCTCGGCCACAGTCATATGCGGATACAGAGCGTAGGTCTGAAACACCATCGCCACGCCACGCTTGGCCGGATCCATATGGGTTACGTCACGCGCACCAATATTAATCTGACCCTCGGTCGTCTCTTCAAGCCCCGCGATCATGCGCAGCAAAGTGGATTTGCCGCAGCCAGAGGGGCCAACGAAAACACAAAACTCACCATCTTCGATGTCCAGATCAATACCGTGGATTACCTGCGTCTCGCCATATCGCTTGATCGCCTGGTTCAGAGTCACTCCGGTCATGTCGCTTGCATCCTGTTGTTGTCGGCGCTTTGGCGGGTCTCGGGGAACCGCCAGGCCTGTGCTTCGGCTCCGATCTGTTCGGCCACTCGGCGAACACGGGGAACCCAGGTTTCCAATTGTTCGAAATTCATCCGCTCGGTCGATCCGGTGACCGAAATTGCCCCCAGCATCCGCCCGCCCGACGTCAGAATCGGACAAGCGATGCAAATAATGCCCGGCTCGTGTTCTTCATCGTCGATGGCATAGCCGCGACTGCGGATCAGGTCGAGGTCAGCGCGTAGCGCCGCCTCAGAGGTCAGGGTTTTATCCGTGAATCGGTGATAGCTCTGCTGAGAAACGGCGCGCTCCAGCGCGACCTCATCCAAATACGCCATCATCGCCTTACCGACGCCGGTACAATAGGCCGGGCCGACCTTGCCCGCCTGCGAATACATCTCGATCGGTTGCGCGGCGTTGCGCTTGTCGACGTACAGAACCTGACTGGCATCCAGCTGCGCCAGATGCACCGTTTCCCCAGTCTCTGCGCTCAAAGCATCCAGAAACGGCCGCGCTATCGGCGCCAATGAGCTTTGTGTCCAGGCCGAATGCGCAAGCCGCACCAGCCGCAAACCGGGCGTATAGGTTTGCCGATCAGGGTCATATGACAACATGCCCTGATTGGTCAGCGTTTGCAGAAACCGATAGAGCGTAGCCTTGGGGAAATCGCTGCTCTCCAATAGTTCCGCAAATCGGACCGGGCGCGCAAAAGCCGCCACCTGATCCAGCACCTCACATGCTTTTCCTATTGTTCCGTCACCTGCCACTGGCGTGTGTTCTCCTCCTATTGACCCATCGCCATCTTCACGAGGGTCTTGACAAGACTAACCGAGTCGATGTGTAGTTTTCAATATATAAAACACGGTTTCATTATTTGAAACTAAAAATGGAAGCTAAGGGAGGAAACCATGCATTCCATGTTCAAGCGTACTGCGGTGGCGTTGGCGGCCAGTGCGGCACTTGCCGCGCCAGTAGCAGCCGAACTGTCCGGCGAGCTGCGAATCTTCCTCGACACATCGAACCCGGCGCCCCGCGCGACGATGGAAGCGATGATCGATCGGTTCGCGCAACAGCATCCGGGGCTCGAGATTGAAACCACCGTGATCGACCGCGAGGCGTATAAGACTCAGATCCGCAACTTCCTTACGGCGGACACACCGGACGTTGCGACATGGTATGCAGCCAACCGGATGAAGCCCTATGTTGAGGCCGGCCTGTTCGAAGACGTGTCCGATCTTTGGGCCGAACCCGAGATCGCAGACAATCTCGCCTCGACCAAAGGTGCGATGACCCTTGATGGTAAGCAATGGGGCGTGCCCTATACCTACTATCAATGGGGCGTTTACTACCGCAAAGACATCTTTGATGAGTTGGGCCTGACCGAGCCGACCACCTGGGAAGAAGAGCTGGTCAACTGTCAGAAGATCGTCGATTCCGGTCGCGCCTGTTACACCATCGGCACCAAGTTCCTTTGGACTGCCGGTGGCTGGTTCGACTACCTGAACATGCGCACAAACGGCTTCGACTTCCACAACCAACTTGCCAATGGCGAAATCAGCTGGGAAGACGACCGGGTCAAGCAAACCTTCGCCAACTGGAAACAGCTGATCGACATGGGTGCGTTCATCGACAACCACCAGACCTATAGCTGGCAAGAGGCCCTACCCTTCATGGTCAACGGCGAGGCCGCGGCGTATCTGATGGGCAATTTCGCCGTCGCTCCGCTGCGCGAGGCCGGGCTGACCGATGATCAACTGGATTTCTACCAGTTCGTTGCCATCAACCCTGACGTTGAACTGGCCGAGGACGCGCCGACCGACACGTTCCACATCCCGGCCAATGCATCGAACAAGGAAGCCGCACGTGAGTTCCTGCGCTTCGTTGTATCCGCGGATGAACAGTCCCAGATCAACAACGGCGCCAATCTCGGCCAACTGCCAGTGAACGCGCAATCAACCGTGGATGACGACAAGTTCCTGCTACAGGGTTTCGAGATGCTGTCGTCGAACAGCCCCGGTGGCGTGGCGCAGTTCTGGGATCGTGACGCGCCGGCTGAAATGGCCAAGGTGTCAATGGAAGGGTTTCAGGAATTCATGGTCAAGCCGGACAATGCCGACCGCATCCTTGCGAAACTGGAACGCGCACGTCAGCGCATCTACGACAACTGAACCGGTCGGGTCGGGCGAAAGCCCGGCCTGCACCTCAATCCGCGTAAGACGGGTGGCAACCCGTCTTACTCAACCTACCTAAAACCCGAGTTTGCTCATGTCAGCCGTCGACGTCCCAGAACAGGAAAGCTGGTTCCACAGAAACCAACAACGCATTGCGCCCTGGCTGTTTCTGGCCCCGGGCCTGCTGTTCTTCATGGTTTATGTGATCATCCCGGTGTTCCAGTCCTTCAACCTGTCCCTCTATGAATGGGATGGACTTGGGGCGGCTGAATATGTGGGCTTTCGCAACTATGAAGACCTCTATTGGGAATGGGTTGACCGGGATGCATTCTATACCTCGTTGAAAAACAACCTGATCTGGCTGATCCTCTATCTGGCCGCCATCCCGGCGGGCCTGTTCATCGCGCTGCTCTTGAACCAGACGGTCTGGGGCATCCGCCTGTACAAATCACTGTTTTTCTTCCCCTTCGTTATTTCTCAGGTCGTCGTCGGCCTCGTTTTTACGTGGTTTTATGACCCGACCTTCGGCCTGCTCAATGAATTCCTCGGTCTGTTCGGCATCGAGCCGCTGAACGTGCTAGGGGATGAACGCTTTGTCACCTATGGCATCATCTTTGCCGGTCTGTGGCCGCAAACGGCCTATTGCATGATCCTGTACCTGACCGGCCTGAATGCCGTGGACCCCGAACAGATCGAGGCCGGGCGTCTGGACGGCGCCAAGGGCCTGCGGATGTTATGGCACATCATCCTGCCGCAACTGCGCCCCGCCACGTTCATCGCCTTTGTCGTGACCATCATCGGCGCGCTGCGCAGCTTCGATCTGATTTCAATCATGACCCAGGGCGGCCCGTTCGGATCATCCCGCGTGCTGGCCTATTACATGTTCGAGGTCGCCCTGTCCGAATACGGCTTCCGTATGGGATATGGTGCCGCCATCGCTGTGATCCTGTTCCTGATCATGCTCTGCTTCATCGCCTACTTCCTGTGGTCGATGTATCGCGAAGAAAAGGGGCACTGAGATGTTTCCCAAACCTATCGAAAAACAATCCCGCGCGGCGCAAATCAGCTATCAGGCTATGCTGCCTTTGGCTTTGCTGTTGTGGCTGGGGCCGTTGTTGGCGGTCGCCCTGTTCTCGGTCAAACCGGCTGCGGACTTCACCAACGCGAACTATTGGGGCATGCCGTCCAGCTTTGAGGGCGCGTTCAACTATGGGCAGGTCTTCTTTAATTCAGACATGCCACGGTATCTGCTGAACTCGTTCCTGATCACCATCCCGACGGTGGTCGGGTGTGTCGCGCTCAGTACGATGACCGGGTTCGCGCTGGGGATCTACAAGTTCAAATCGAACATCTGGATATTCTTCATGTTCGTGGCAGGCAATTTCGTGCCGTTTCAAATTCTGATGGTGCCGGTTCGTGACCTGACCCTGCAATTGGGTCTCTACAACACCAAAACCGGGCTCGTGCTGTTCCACATCGCCTTCCAGACTGGGTTCTGCACCTTGTTCATGCGCAACTTCATCCGCGCCCTTCCGTTTGAGCTGATCGAAGCTGCCCGGGTCGAAGGTATCAGCGAATGGCGTATATTCTGGTATGTGGTCCTGCCACTGATGAAACCAGCCATCGCCGCGCTCAGCGTGCTGATCTTCACCTTCATCTGGAACGATTATTTCTGGGCCGTTGTCCTGACCCAAGGGGCCGAAAGCCAACCTGTTACCGCAGGCATCACCAGCTTTAACGCGCAATTCCGCGCCGCCTATCAGTTGATGAGCGCCGGCTCCATCGTGGCAGCCTTGCCGCCGGTCGCTATGTTCTTCCTGATGCAGAAACACTTCATCGCGGGCCTGACCCTCGGTGCCGTCAAATAGCTTCGAACCGGAGTTCGCCTTATGACCAAGATCACCTTTATTGGTGCGGGTTCCACGATTTTCATGCAGAACATCGTGGGCGATGCCACGCTGACCCCTGCGCTGGCCGACAGCCACTTTGCGCTGATGGATATCGACGCCGAACGCCTGGCTGAAAGCGAGGCGGTCGCCCGTGCGATGATCCGCTCGGTCGGATCGGGTGCGACCGTATCCACCCATAATGACCGCCGCGCGGCGCTGGACGGGGCGGATTTCGTGATCACCGCCTTCCAGATTGGCGGCTATGAACCCTGCACAGTCACCGATTTTGAAATTCCCAAGCAATACGGTCTGCGACAAACCATAGCTGATACGCTGGGCATTGGGGGCATCATGCGCGGCCTGCGCACGGTTCCTGTGCTGTGGGATGTGGCGCGAGACATGATGCAGCTGTGCCCGAATGCAACCCTGTTGCAATACGTCAACCCAATGGCGATCAACACTTGGGCGCTGGCCGAGCAATTTCCAGCGGTGAAGCATGTTGGCCTCTGCCACTCGGTTCAGAACACGGTCGAAGAGCTGGCCCATGATCTGGACCTGCCTAAGGACGAGTTTCGCTATAAGGTCGCTGGCGTAAATCACGTCGCCTTCTTTCTACGGTTGGAACACCAGGGGCGCGATCTCTACCCCGCATTGCGGCAGGGATACGCAAGCGGTCAAATACCCAAGGCCCCGCTGCTGATGCCACGTTGCCCCAACAAAGTCCGGTATGAGGTAATGGACCATCTGGGCTATTTCTGCACCGAAAGCTCCGAGCATCTGGCGGAATACGTGCCGTGGTTCATCAAGGATGGGCGGTCGGACCTGATCGAGCAGTTTTCGATCCCGCTGGACGAATACCCCACCCGCTGCGTCGAACAGGTGGCCAGTTGGAAAGAACAGGCCAAGACCCTGACCGACGGGCGCAATATTAATGTCACCCGCAGCCATGAATTCGCCGCCGACCTGATGAACGCCATCGTCACCGACACGCCCTACGTTGCCTATGGCAACCTGCCCAACACAGGCCAAATCCCGCAATTGCCCTTGGGGGCTGCGGTTGAAACCCCGTGCTTGGTGGACAGCAACGGCGTGCAGCCCTCGGTGGTCGCGGACATCCCACCGCAGTTGATCGCGCTGATGCGCAGTCAGATCAACGTGCAGGAGCTAACGGTGCGTGCGCTGGTCGACCGGAACCCCGAATACATATATCACGCCGCCATGATGGACCCGCACACTGCCGCCGAACTGGACCTGCGCCAAATCCGCAACATGGTTGATGATCTGCTCATCGCCCATGCCGATTGGCTGCCGGACTGGTGCAAACCGGCAAAAGCCGCCTGACCCCAAGAATAGAAGGCAGAACAAATGACTAAGAAACGCCGATCACAGCACTGGTATGGCAAGCTGGACAAAGATGGGTTCATCCACCGCTCGTGGATGAAGAACCAGGGCTTTCCAGACCACGCGTTCGACGGGCGCCCCATCATCGGGATCTGCAACACATGGTCGGAACTAACGCCCTGCAACTCGGGCCTGCGCGATCTGGCCGAAGGGGTCAAACGCGGCGTGTGGGAGGCCGGAGGTTTTCCGGTCGAATTCCCGGTCATGTCGCTGGGCGAGACGCAAATGAAACCCACCGCCATGCTGTTTCGCAATCTGTTGGCGATGGATGTTGAGGAATCGATCCGCGCCTATGGTATCGACGGCGTTGTCCTGTTGGGAGGTTGCGACAAAACCACACCGGGTCAATTGATGGGTGCGGCCTCGGTTGATCTGCCGTCTATTGTGGTCAGTTCCGGCCCGATGCTGAATGGTAAATATCGCGGCCAGGATATCGGGTCAGGCACAGACGTCTGGAAATTCTCTGAAGCCGTACGCGCAGGTGAAATGACCCTGCAGGATTTCATGAGTGCGGAATCCGGAATGTCGCGCAGTGCGGGCGTTTGCATGACGATGGGCACGGCCAGCACAATGGCGTCGCTGGTCGAAGCGATGGGCATGAGCCTGCCCACCAACGCCGCCCTGCCCGCTGTCGACGCCCGTCGCATGGCGCTGGCACATCTGACCGGCAAACGGATTGTCGAGATGGTGGACGAAGATCTCAAACCCTCGGACATCCTGACCAAGGAAGCGTTTGAAAACGCCATCCTGGCCAACGCCGCCGTGGGTGGATCGACAAATGCGGTGGTTCATTTGCTAGCATTGGCAGGCCGCGTCGGAGTCGATCTGACCCTGAAAGACTTCGAAATCGGTTCAGACATTCCCCTTTTGGTGAACTGCATGCCCTCGGGCAAATACCTGATGGAGGATTTCTGTTACGCAGGCGGCGTTCCCGTCGTTCTGTCCGAGCTGAAACCCTTCCTGCGGCCCGCGAAAACGGTTTTGAACAAGGATATCTCGGCCCATTATGAAGGGGCTGAATGTTTTAACCGCGACGTCATCCGCCCCTTTGACGATCCGGTGAAACCCGCCGCGGGCCTGCGCGTGCTGCGCGGCAATCTGGCCCCGAACGGCGCCATCGTGAAACCCTCGGCCGCGACGGACGCGCTGTTGGAGACCGAGGCCGAAGTCTACGTCTTTGAGAACATTGAAGACCTCAAGGCCAATATCGACCGCGACGATCTGCCTGTCACGGCTGAGACCATTTTGGTGCTGAAAGGCTGTGGCCCCAAAGGGTATCCCGGCATGCCCGAGGTCGGCAATATGCCGATCCCCGCGCGGCTGGTGAAAGAGGGTGTGCGCGACATGATCCGCGTCTCGGACGCGCGGATGTCAGGCACAGCGTTCGGCACTGTAATCCTGCATGTTAGCCCCGAGGCGCAGGCGGGTGGCACATTGGCACTGGTAAAAACCGGCGACCGCATTCGCGTATCCGCCAGCAAGGGCGAGCTGGAGTTGCTGGTGGACCAAAAGGAACTGGACGCCCGGCGCGCAGCATGGCAACCCGACGCCCCGCATTACACCCGCGGATACGCGAAGCTTTATATTGATCATGTGCTGCAGGCCGATCAGGGCGCGGACCTTGATTTCCTTGTCGGCAAAGACACACGCCTTGTGACCAGAGAGAGCCACTGATGGACCAACCCGCCACTTTCCACGATTTGAACGGTGCATCCGTCTATATTACCGGCGGCGGCTCGGGGGTGGGCGCCGCGCTCACGGACGGGTTTCTGGCCCAAGGCGCAAACGTTGCCTTCATCGGCCGGTCCGACGCCAGCGATTTCGTCGAAGAGATGCGCGACAAACACGGCCGCGCGCCATTGTTCATGCAAGGCGACATGACAGATACCGAATTGCTGCACGCCACCATGCAAAAGGCGGCCGAGGCTCATGGCCCCCTGAACGTGCTGATCAACAACGCTGCCAATGACAAACGCCACGCGCTTGAGGACACTACTTCCGAGTTCTGGGACTGGATGATAGAAGTGAACCTCAAGGCCTATTACTTTGCCTGTCAGGAAGCCGCGCGCCAGATGCAGGATAAGGGAGGTTCTATCGTCAATTTCAGCTCGATCAGCTACATGATGGGTAATGCAGGTTATCCGATTTACACCACTTCAAATGCCGGGATCACCGGGATGACGCGATCCTTGGCGCGCGAGCTTGGGCCGCAGAACATCCGCGTGAATGCGCTGGCTCCGGGCTGGGTTCTGACGCAGAAACAGCTGGACATGTGGGCCACGCCCGAAGATCTGGCCGCGCATTTGGACCGTCAATGCCTGAAAGAACACCTGACGCCCGAGGATATGGTTGCACCGACCTTGTTTCTGGCCTCAAACGCCAGCCGCGCGATGACCGGGCAATGCATGGCCGTCGATGGCGGCGTTGTCGTAACGGGGTAAAGCCATGAATACGGAATGGATTGCAGTCGATTGGGGAACCTCGCATCTGCGGGCTTGGGCGATGCAGGGTGATGCGGTGCTGGATCAGGCGCAGTCGGTCAAAGGCATGGCGCGGGTGGACAAAGGCGGGTTCCAAGCCGCGCTGTTCGAACTGATCGAAGGCTGGTTGGGCACGGCGCCGCTTGAAGTGATCGCCTGCGGAATGGTGGGCGCGCGGCAGGGCTGGGTCGAAGCCCCCTATTCCGCCGTTCCGTGTGAGCCAACGTCGGTTGCGCCGTTTCGTGTTCCCGGCACCGACCCCCGCATTCGCGCCTTCGTGGTGCCCGGTCTGAAACAAACCGCACCACCCGATATCATGCGCGGCGAAGAAACCCAGATCGCCGGATTTCTGGCCTCGCGCCAGAACTGGGACGGGGTGATTTGCCTGCCTGGGACCCATACGAAATGGGTGCAGATCAGCGCCGGAGAGGTTGTCAGCTTTCGCACCTTCATGACGGGCGAAATGTTCGATCTGCTGGGTGGGCAATCGGTGCTAAAACACTCGATCGGCGAGGGCTGGGATGATGCCGCCTTTGCCGAGGCCACTGCCGATGCGATGTCGAAACCTGAACAACTGGCGGCGCGCCTGTTTGGCCTGCGGGCCGCTGATCTGCTGCAAGGGCAGGATGGCGGCGTTATCCGGGCACGGCTGTCAGGTTATCTGATCGGCGCGGAATTGGCGGCCACCCGCCCCTATTGGTTGGGTCAGCAATTGGCAATCATCGGGGCCGAGAGCCTGTCGGAAGTTTATGCCAAGGCGCTACAACAACAGGGCGCGTTTTTAGAAACCGCCAACAGCACAAAATGTACCCTGGCCGGTCTGCAACAGGCCCGCAACCTCACGAGGCAAACCGCATGAGCCGACCCATCATCGCCATTTTGCGCGGACTAGCCCCCTCGGACGCAACGGACGTTGGACGGGCGCTGATCGACGCTGGCATCGACAAGATCGAAGTGCCGCTGAATTCACCCGATCCGCTGGCCTCGATCGCCGTTCTGGCCAATGAGTTCAGTGATCGTGCTTTGATCGGGGCAGGCACGGTTTTGACGTCCCAGCAGGTCGACATGGTATCAGAGGTCGGCGGTCGTCTGATTGTGTCACCGAATTGCGACCCCGAGGTGATCTCGCACACACATCGGCTGGGGCTGGAAAGCTGGCCGGGTATTTTTACCCCGACCGAAGCTTTCGCCGCGCTCCAAGCTGGGGCATCAGGGTTGAAACTGTTCCCCGGAGCGCTGGCAGGACCAACAGGGTTGGCGGCCTTACGTGCGGTGCTGCCAGAAGGCACAAAGGTTTATGCCGTCGGCGGGGCAGGCCCCGAGAATTTCGACCTGTGGATCAAGGCCAGCGCTGATGGGTTCGGCATCGGATCGGCGCTGTTCAAACCCGGCATGACCGCCTCGGAAGTCGCAGAGCGGGCGACCCAAATCGTCACCGCCTACGACAAGGCCGCTGGATGAGCATCGTCTACGACAACCGCGCCTGTGAACTGGGCGAAGGGCCGTTGTGGCACCCGGAACGGCAACAGCTGTTCTGGTTTGACATCCTGTGCAAACGTCTGATGACACGGGACGGCGAAGCGCCGCGCAATTGGCAGTTCGACGAACATGTCTCGGCCGCGGGCTGGGTAGACCGGGATAGGCTGTTGATAGCCTCTGAAACGGGCCTGTGGCGGTTCAACCTGCAAGACGACCAGAAAGACCTGATCGCTCCACTTGAGGCGGACAATCCGGTCACGCGCTCAAATGACGGGCGCGCGGATCCTTGGGGTGGGTTCTGGATAGGGACGATGGGTAAAACCGCCGAACCCGGTGCAGGCGCGATTTATCGGTATTGGCGGGGGGAACTTAGGCAACTGGTGGACGATGTCACGATCTCGAACGCGATCTGCTTCGCCCCGGACCGGTCTTGCGCCTATTACACGGACACGGCCACCAAGCAGGTCATGCAATGGCCGCTGAATTCCGAAACCGGCTGGCCCAAGGGCGACAGCACGGTATTCCTGGATCTACGCGTCGACGGTTTGAACCCCGACGGCGCCGTGGTTGATGCGAAAGGCAACCTCTGGATCGCGCAATGGGGTGCAAGCCGTGTTGCAGCCTATACACCGTCAGGACAGTTCCTGACGGCCATCCCATTTGATGCCACCAATGTGTCATGCCCCGCATTTGGCGGCAACGACTTGACCACACTCTACTGCACCACTGCCCGCGAGGGACTGGACAAGGACACGCTTGCTGCACACCCTACCAACGGTATGACCTTTGCCGCCCCCGGCGCGGGTACTGGGCAGGCCGAACACAGAGTCATTCTATGAAGCCTGAACTTGGTGTTTGCTACTATCCCGAACACTGGCCCGAAGAAATGTGGGCCACGGACGCCGCGCAGATGGTCGAAACCGGCTTGAGCTGGGTGCGGATCGGTGAGTTTGCCTGGAGCCGGATGGAGCCAACTCCGGGTGATCTGCAATTCGACTGGTTGGACCGAGCGATTGAGGTGCTGGGGGCTGTGGGCCTTAAGGTTGTTCTGGGCACGCCGACAGCAACGCCGCCCCGATGGATGCTTGAGAAACACCCTGACATGCTGGCGGTGGATGCTCAGGGGCAGCCGCGCAAATTCGGTTCACGCAGGCACTATTGCTTTAGTCATCAGGGATATATCGCCGAATGCGCCCGCATTGTCCGGCTCATGGGCGAACGGTATGGGCGCAACCCGCATGTCGCCGCCTGGCAGATCGACAACGAATACGGCTGCCATGACACGACCGTCAGCTACAGCCAGCCTGCCTTGCGAGAGTTTCAGCGGTGGCTGGCCGATCAATATGGCACGGTCGACGCTCTGAACGCCGCCTGGGGCAATGTGTTCTGGTCGATGGAATACGCAGGTTTCGATCAGATCGACCTGCCCAATCTGACTGTGACCGAACCCAACCCAGCGCATGTTCTGGCCTTCCGCCGGTTCAGCTCGGATCAGGTGGTGATGTTCAACAAAGCGCAGGTTGATGCATTGCGGCCACTGACTGACGCGCCGCTGCTGCATAATTATATGGGTCGGGTTCTGGATTTCGATCATTTCAAAGTCGGTGCGGATCTGGATATCGCCACATGGGACAGCTATCCGATTGGGTTTCTCTCAGACCGGCTTGAGGCGGACGAGGCCCATAAAGCCGCGTTCCTGCAACAGGGCGATCCGGATATGCAGGCCTTTCATCACGACCTTTATCGCGCCGTTGGGCGCGGGCGCTGGTGGGTGATGGAACAACAACCAGGCCCGGTGAACTGGGCTCCTTATAACCCTGCCCCCCTGCCCGGCATGGTGCGCCTGTGGTCGCTTGAGGCGGTGGCGCATGGGGCCGAAGTGGTCAGCTATTTTCGCTGGCGGCAGGCTCCGTTCGCGCAGGAACAAATGCACGCTGGCCTTTTGACGCCGAACAACAAACCCGCCCCGGCTATGGCCGAGGCTCGTCAAACCGCAGTTGATCTGGCCGAGCTTGGCGCGCTGACGCAAACGCAGGCGGACGTGGCGATTGTGTTCGATTATGCCTCGGACTGGGCCTGGGCGACACAACCGCAAGGGGCCGGGTTCAACTATTTCCGGCTGGTTTTTTCAGCCTATCGCGCGCTGCGGCGGGCTGGGCTTTCGGTGGACTTCATTACGGCCTCGGAAACGCCCAAGACCGGCTACAAACTGATCCTCGCCCCCGGTCTGGCCACGCTGGATGACGATCTGGAAACCCGCCTGACAGAGGGTTGTGATCTGGCCATCCTTGGCCCCCGTACAGGCGCGATCACTCGCGATTTCCAAATCCCAACCTCAGGCCGCCCGGGCCTGTCCGGGCTGGATTGCGAAGTTGATCTTGTGGAAACCCTGCCCCCTAACGTGAAGCGTGATGTTAACGGAGGTGGCGCGGCGCAACACTGGGTTGACCGCCTCTCCGGAGATGCCCCAGACCTTTTGACCTTTGTTGATGGCACATCTGCCCTAAAAGGCGAAAACGGTCTTTGGTACCTTGCGGGTTTCCCGGATGAGGCTCTTTGGGACAGGGTCATCTCGATGGCCGCCCAAACGGTCGACATGACCTTGCATGCAATGCCCGAGGGCCTGCGCCGACGGGAAACCGAGCAGTATATATTTCTGATCAACTACACCGCCGCACCCGTCCTTTGGAACGGGCACGAAATCGCAGCGTGTGACGTCGTCATCCTACCAAATGGTCCACCCGCACAGGGGTAATGCTCAGGCGTTTAAAAATTTCTCGACAAACTCGGCCCGTGCTTTGGCATACCACGGAGCTTCGGCCAGCCACGGGTTGAGGCTAGCCAACGCGTCGCCCGGATAGGCCTCGGCAAAGTTCTTTCTGAACTCATCGCCCGCGAAATCCTCGGCGCCTAGTACGGCTGTGTTATATCCGTTCACTGCAGCGGCAGCTCCGGCTGGCTCAGGTCGGTACAAATAGTTGATGAACGCATAGACCTGTTCGATGTTTTCCGCACCGACCGGCATTGCAAGACCATCCACCCACGCCATCGCTCCTTCGATCGGAGCCTGATAATTCACCGGTTCCCCTGCTGATTTCAAAGCCAGCGGCGGCCCGTCCCATGTTTGCCCCACAACCACGCCGCCATTCAGCAAGCCGTATTTCTGAGTTTCAGCATCGTTCCAAATCAGCTTGATCCGATCCCTGCGTTCAATGCACCAGTCCGTGATCTGGTCCCAGACCCTGCGCATGGTGTCTTCGTCGTCATAGGCATCCCAAACGGACTCGGGCTCCATCTCACCCAAGCGTTCCAAATACAGACCCGCACACAGCATCATAGAATGCGCACGACCCATGGTCATACCGGCATTTTCTTCCGCCCAGACATCCCCATAGGATGGAGCGTCGCCTTCGGGCGACCACAGATCGGTACGGTAGGCTATGCCCTCAGTCCCCCAGATATGCGGCAGCCAGTGCGCTCCGCTTTTGTTGAAATTCCAAGCGTCGGTCCCAATTCTAACCATGGAAGGGTTAACCGCGTCCAGGTTCACCTTATCCAGATCAAACGGTTGCAGCAGGTCCAGCGGCGCCCATTGCAAAGACCGCATGTTGGTAGGCGCGACAAGGTCAAACCCCTGGCCATTCGACGCAGTCATCATGTTGAGGATTTCTTCGTTCGATCCGATCCCGATATGATTGACCCTGATCCCCGTTTCCGCTTCGAACCCTTCCAGGAACACAGGCGGCAGGTAATCCGACCACATCACCACGTTGATCTCACCCGAAGAAGCCAGCGCGCTTTTGCTGTAGTGCGGAGCCGCCAAAACAGCCGCGCCCGCGCCTTTCAGCATCGAGCGTCTGGAAAGAGTTTTCCGTTCAGCCATTTTGATTCTCCTGCTATTGAGTTGTTTTGCAGCCTTCTACTTGCTGCCAACAGGAATGTGGACTGGCAAGATCACGTGTCCCGCCAGATTGAAACCCCATAGGGTGGGATTTCAGTGCCCCCAACCAAATAGGCATGTGGTTCGTCAGTCGGTAATGACAACCCATCTGCCCCGAAATTGAAGGCAAATTTCAATCCTCCGCGACGTGTGATCCGCAGGTCCGGTCCGCACTCCGTGACGGGAAGGCCCGCCCAGCTTAACGCGTCCGTAAGTATGGCATGCAGCAATTGGCCGCGTGGGATCATTGCCAGATAGATCGCTCGGTCCGAGCGTACAATCGCCGGGCTGCCATCCCGGTATGCGCTGCTAAACTCTGCCGTTACCGTTCCGCTGGTGTCGATGATTTCCCGCCAACCGGTGAAGTCATACGTTGTTCCGTCCTGCAAGCGCACCGATTCCTGCGCCAGTTCTGGTAGCGATTCCACCCGCAAGACCGTCACACCGGTAAGCTCAGCCAACGCTCCGGGCGCAAGGTTGTGCGGTGTGTGCATGTCGGGTGTCTTGCTGCCCGCGCGCGCGCCGATCAGCAGTTTCGCCCCACTGTCCCGCAGTTTGATGGCCAGATCGTATGGAACGATCATGCTTTGCGGGACAACAATCAGGGCATACCCGTTCAGCTCATCTTGTGGCCCCACAAAATCCAGATCGACCCCAAGCGCGCGCAGCCCGGCATACCATTCGCGGATGATCTGAGCATTTGGGAAGGCATCGTCATGCGGCAGGATATCCGCCGCCCAGATGGATTCGTAATCCAGAATTATGGCCACCTGCGCCCGCTCACGTACCACGGCGGGCAACAAGTCGCGCTCCGCCGCAACCTGCGCCAATTCCACGGCGGCCTGATCCGGGCTGCCGTCCGAACGCAACAATGCTGTGTGATACTGTTCCTGCGCAAATTTAGCCTGTCGCCAGCGAAAAAACATCACCGCCTGCGCGCCATGCGCATAGGCTGCCCAGGTCCACAGTCGCACCATCCCGTCCGCGGGTGAGGGGTTTTTCTCGGCCCAGTCCACCGGGCCGGGTTGCTGCTCCAACACCCACATGCGCCCCTTGCCTTGAGAGCGATACAGATCGCAGTGAAACCCCTGATAATCCGGCGCGCCGGTCCGCAAATAGCGGTGCTTTTCGTCGTCAGACAGGGTCGAGCCCAACAGATTTCCTAAGGGGTAACTGTCGAAGCCAACAATATCCAGATCGGCGGCAACGGCATGGTGATCGAACTCAAAACTGCCCGCCATGAAATTATGGGTGATGTCCCGGTCCGGCGCGTACTGACGCAGCACATCCACCTGCGCGCGGTTGAACAACCGCACCCGGTCCGAAGAGTATCGCGCAAAATCAAGCGCGTGGGTTGGGTTGGGGCTGGCCACCAGCCCGTTCGGCAATTCGATCTGACCAAAGCTGGAATAGACCGAGCCCCAGAACACGGTCCCCCAAGTTTCATTCAGTATCGCGATCGACCCGTACCTATCCGCCAGCCACCGCTGGAATCCGACCCGCGCAGCATCCGAATAGCTAAGCACCGTGTCGTGATCGTTATACTCATTGTCGATCTGCCAGGCATGAACATAGGGGTTCTGGCCATAACGACGGGCATATTCGGTGGCAATCCGGCGGGCTTCGGCCAGATAGAAATCGCTGGAAAAGCAATAGTGCCGCCGCGATCCAAACCCTCGCACGCGCCCGTCCGGCCCAACTGGCAGAATCTCGGGGTGTTCGTCGATCAGCCATTTCGGCGGGGCGGCGGTGGGCGTGGACATCATCACGCGCAGGCCTGCCTCGCCCAGAATGTCGATCACCTCATCCAGCCAATCCCAGTGGAAAACGCCGCGCTCCGGTTCAATCAGGCCCCAAGTGAATTCGGCGATGCGCACCCAATCCAGTCCCATCTCGACCATTCGCTGCGCGTCTTCACGCCAGAGCGACCGGTCCCATTGTTCGGGGTAATAGCAAACCCCAAGTTCCAACCTGCTCATCGATCTTCCCTTGCCGTACGGCGTTCGATCCATTTGAGGAAGCTGGCGCAGCCCAACGTGATCACCACATAGAGGATTGCAGCTGTGTTAAACGGCGCAAAGGGCAGAAAACTGGCCGCCTGAAATTCGCGCATCCGCTGGGTCATATCGCGGACTGACAGGATCGACAGCAGTGAGGTATCCTTGATCATCGCAATGAACTCATTACCCAAGGGCGGCGTGACGATGCGCAGCGCCTGCGGCAGGATGATCAGCCGCGCAGTTTGCCAGCGCGAAAGACCCAGCGAGCCACCAGCCTCGATCTGACCCCGTGGGATGGCCTCGATCCCGGATCGAAAAATCTCGGCCATGTAAGCGGAATAGCCGACCGAGATCGCGATGATCCCGCGGGTCATATTGGTCATATCGATACCGCCACCCGTGGCATCCTTGACCGCCCCCGCCAGAGGCAGGCCGATATAGAGGATGATCACTAGCATCGGAATGCCACGGATCGTGTCCACGAAGAACTCGGCCCCTACGGCCAGCGGATGCAGCTTGTGCTGCGCGCCGCCCACCGTCAGCGTCAGCAACAGAAAGCCAAACACGGCAAAAGCCAGCGCTGGGTTGCGGTACTGATCCGGCAGAAATTGCGTCTGCCAGATCACCGGATAGCCCTTGGTGTTGGCACCGACCGGGACAAAGGCGCCCGACACGCTGTCGACGGTTTCGATCTGTTCCACCGCGCTGGCAGCGTTTGGGGCGCTACGGATGCGGTATTGCTGGTCTTCGCCCCCGTCGAATTCGCCAAACCTGATGATGTCGGCCTGCGCCTGCGGGGTGCCGCGCACAATGGCGATGCGCGCATCCAGCGTACCTATCAGTTCGTATTTGACCTGTGGCTGCATGAAGAAAAACGCCGATACACCCAGCAAAGTCAGGCTGATGCAGCCATAGACAACAGTCGTGCGCGCCTTGGGTTTGAACGATTGCAGCCCGACCCAGATCAACCCCAGAATGGCGGCGAAGATATAAGCAAAAATGGCGGCGCGAAACGTGATAGCCACTCCGGTTGCAAATTGCCAATGGGCCATAAACATCAGATAGAACAGCGCGGCCCCGGTCAGGATTTCAAACCCAAGCTGAGCAAGTCCCTGCGCCCTGACGGGCAACCGGCCCGACAGCAAAATACCAGCAACCACAAACGCATAGATTAGCAGTAACACCTGAAGACCTGTCTGAACCTGATCAACAACGTCTGGAAAAAGTACCCAAGTCTGCGCGGAGCGGTCGATCAAGGTCGAAGTATTTTCGCTGAGCGCATGAAAGAAGACGGACTCGGCAAATGGCATCAGCACCTGCGGCGCGACGAAAACCAAGACCGCCAGCGCCAACGCTGCGGGCAAGGCCGCCCATGCCGAGATACGCACCCAACTCGGCGCCGTTTGAAACCGCGCGTTTCGGGCGCAGAGATATCCCAGAATGGCCACCGCAAGAACCAGCAGGAACCCGACAAAAATCGGGCCGGCATTATTCCCGATCCCGAGAATTGCGATCAAAGAGCGCAGGTATTTTGAAGAGGTAGCGAACAGGTAGATAATGAACGGGGCCGCGGCGAGCAGAACAAGATTGCTCGGGCGGATCGAGCTTAGACGCTTCATGGAACCTCACTGCAAACAGGCGGCCCGGTTGCCATCGGCACCGGGCCGTTTCGGATCGGACAGGTTTATTCGGTGCCCCAGTATTTGCCGACCAACTTGTCCAGCGTGCCGTCGGCCTTGATCGCTGCCAGCCCTTCGTTGATGGCGTCGACCGTAGCGTCGCCTTCCTGAAACACGATACCCAGCGGGTCGGATTGCAGGCCGGTGATGCCCACGGTCAGCTCACCCGCGAACTCCTGCTCGTATGCGGCGGCCGAGGTGCCGTCGATGATCACACCCTGCACATCCGCATTTTGCAGTGCCAGTATCGCGGCAGAGAAGTTGTCA
This sequence comes from Ruegeria atlantica, assembly GCF_013032005.1. Classification (GTDB taxonomy): domain Bacteria; phylum Pseudomonadota; class Alphaproteobacteria; order Rhodobacterales; family Rhodobacteraceae; genus Ruegeria; species Ruegeria atlantica_A. The sequence goes on along the minus strand of NZ_WQBE01000003.1, from coordinate 274,830 downwards.
TACAGGCTGACATTTTCGCGCCCTACTAGATCCTCGGCCAATTGCGCGTTGGTGGTACCGGTCTGCGCCGCCAGCTTCTGACCACCGGCTTTGAAATCCTCAAGCGTCATGTCCGCATTGTCGACCTGGAGCAGAATGGCCTGACTGACCACAATGTAGGGTTCTGAGAAATCCATCGTCTCTTCGCGTTCCGGCGTGATTGAGACGCCCGAGATCACCAGATCGAACTCACCCTGCTGAAGCGCGGCAAAGATGCCGTCCCATGCGGTGTTGACGAAATTCGGGACGCAATTGACCCGTTCGCAGATCGCATTCATCACATCCACATCGAAACCCACGATCTGACCGGTCGTCTCATCGACAGTCTCCATTGGCGGATAGGTGGCGTCAGTTCCGATTTTCAGAACGCGCCCGTCCAGGTCGGCAGCAAAAACTGCGGGGGCTGCTATCGCGGTCACGACCGCTGCGGCCAGTAGATTTTTAAACATCTTCAAGTCCTCCTGAGTTGATTTACGTGGTGGGCGCCTTTTGCGGCGCGGGGGTGTCAGGTTGGCGCTCGATCAGCGTGGCCCTGATCTTTTTCTGGGTCTCGGACGGGTCGCCCCCTTCCAAAGCTTTCAACATGTACTCGCCCAGAAGACGGCTGGTTTCTTCGATGGGCACATAATAGGTGCTGGGCGGGGGTACGAAATATCGGCTAAGTTGCAGGTCATCGGTGGAAATCACCACCATGTCCCGTCCAATCTGCACACCCGCAGCATGGGCTGCGGACAAAACGCCTAGCGTCATTGCCTCATTCGCGCAGATACAGGCCGTGGGTCGGTCGCTTAGCTGCATCAGTGCCTCAAAACACAACTGCCCAGTACGAGCGGTTGTGGGGCCATTGAAAATCAGCGCTGGGTCAGGCGCAAGGCCACCATTGGCCAACGCCTGTTCGTATCCGGTTTGACGTTGTGCTGCATAGATCAGTTCGGCCGGGGGGTTCACCAAGGCAATACGCCGGTGCCCCAATCCCACCAACCGCGCGGTGGCGTCAAACGCAGCCGCCTGGCTGTCGAAATCGACATAGGCATGGGCTGTCTTGCTGTCGCTCATACCCATGGTCACGAAGGGAAAACTGTGTTGCTGTAGAAAAGCGATGCGCGGATCGTCCTGCAATGTACCCGAAAAGATGACACCATCGGCCAAACCGTCCTGAACGATCCGCGCCAGAACGGCCAGGGCATCCGGCAGATCGGCCACGTTGAACACAGACATCTCATATCGCGAACCCTGCAAGGACGCCGAGATACCGGCCAGAATGCGGGTGAATTCCACCCCTTCCCATTCTTCTGCTGCGTCAGGTGACACACTGACCAGCACCGCGATACGGTAGGATTTTTTGGTGCGCAGCTTCAAACCGTCCATATTGACACGGTACCCCAGAAGGGTCGCTACAGCCTGAATCTCTTGCCGCGTTTTTTCCCGAACTGACGTAGCCCCCCGCAGCGCGTTCGAGACGGTGCCAACGGAATAGCCCGTCTCCTTGGCGATCGACTTGATCGTTGCGCGCGCCATTATCCGACCTCCAAAGACATCTGTCCCATCAGAAACTTTCGCCCCGTCCGCAAGGTCTCGGCGTGGTCGGGCGTTTCATCGTGTTCGACAAACAGATCGCTGCAGGGGCTGTCATTCAGAATGCGCAACAGCCGGGGCCAATCGACCACACCCTGCCCCAGATTGCGCCAGCGATCATCACCCTGCCCCGAAGCCGGTTCTGCATCCTTGGCGTGTACTGATACGATCCGCCCCGCGTACCGCTGCAACACCGCGGCCGGTTCCGGCACCGAGACGGCCAACCATCCTATATCGGGCTGCCAATGCAGCGTGTCATGCGCCAGGATCAGGTCCAAAGGTGTTTCTCCAACAGGGCCAACCAGATCAAAATCATGGTTGTGATAAGCCAGTCGAACCCCCTGGCCCGCCAATCGCGCCGCCCAGGCAGAGAGTTGGTCTGCTACATCCTGCCATCCCGCGACCGTGCCGGGGCGGGCCTGTGGCGCCAGCCATGGCATCACGGCAACCGGGCAGTTCAAAAGATCAAGCAGGGTCAGAATATCGTCAAACCGGGTTTCGAATTCCTCCCAATCGAAATGCGCCGACCGGACGGTCAGGCCCGACTGCGCAACCTGCAACGCCATGTGTTTAGGGGACAGATCGTGAAATCCAACTGTTTCAACATCCGCAAAACCGCAGGCGAGGATCAGATCCAACTGCGCAGCCAGACCCCCGAGCTGCCTGACGGTATAAAGCTGTGCCGCGATACGCATCTGCTTACTGAATGACTCTCGATTGAAACGTTTCAATAACGTTGAAGCAGCAACACCCCTTTTGTCAAGATTCGGCCCAAAGGGGCTGGTATTTCGCCAGAAGTGCTGACAAAACACTCTAATCCACCGATGATACCGCTAACATATAGAATGCATCGGGCCGAACTGTTAGGTGGCGGCCCAACCGGCGCAAACAGGTTTTGACCATGAATTACTCCCGCTCCGATTTCCCAAAGGATTTCCTCTTTGGCGTGGCAACCTCAGCGCACCAGATCGAACAGGAATTCGATCTGGTACACGAAGCCGGGTTTGACTGTTATCAATTTTCAATCAATTGGGCCCGCGTTCTGCCCGAAGGGCGCGGGGCGATGAACGAGACCGGGCTGGACTTTTACGATCGTCTGACGGACGCGCTGTTGGCGCGTGGCCTTCGACCGTGCGCGACACTGAATCACGGCGAATTGCCTGCAGCGCTGGCGGATCTGGGCGGATGGCGAAACCGCGCCATCGCCGATTGGTTTGCGGATTTCACCGAAATCATCATGGGGCGTGTCGGCGACCGTATGTACAGCGTTGCACCGATCAGCATCCCGGCTGGCATCGGCAGATTACACAATTTCGCTAACCAGATACTCGACACCGGAAATACCCGCGCCACCGCGCGGACAATGCACCACATGCTGTTGGCCCATGGGTGTGCCATTGAGGCGATGCGAGGGTTGGGCATGACCAATCTTGGGGTTGTGTTCGATCAAACACGCGCGGAACCGTCCAAGGACCCCGCCACCGATCTGCTTGGTGACATCCTCAATCGGTTCTGTCCGGCTGGTGTTTTCAACAAGACCTACCCTGCAATGGCGCTTGAATCGCTGGAGCGTCATCTGCCAGCAAGCTGGCAGGGCGACATGGAAACCATTGGAACTGGCGTTGATTGGTGCGGTCTGACCTTTGACACGCATTGGCCATCTGCTGTGGACCTGAGCCGTTTTCAGCACGACTACACCCAAGACAGGCCTATCTTTGTCACCGGTATGGCTGGCCGCGAAACTTCGCACGGGGATGGGTGGGGTAACGATCTTACCCAACACCTATCGGCAGTGCAGGACGCGCTGAAACAGGGTGTTCCGGTGAAGGGGGTGTTTATCCGGTCTGTGCTGGACCGGGGCAATTGGGCCCCTTACGACGCTGAACCGAAAGACTTGGTCGACACAGTCTCTAGTGCGCCAGAAAGCAAACCGAAGGTGTCGTATAACATCCTTAAACCCGTCCTGTCTGGTGACGCGGTGTCATTGCCTCTGGCTCAACCACCTGGTGCCATGCGCGCGCATTGGAACTTGGTCGCGGATATCGGCGGAACCAATACGCGCTTGGGCGTGATCGCTGACGGAAAGCTGACCGATCTGCGCAAATACCCAACCGGCACCCTGCCAGAATTGCTTGACGCCTTTCACACCCTGCGCGATGAGATCGGCACCGATCCACGCGCCGTGGTGGCCGCCGGGGCCGGGCCTGTGAAGAACGGGACGATCCGCCTGACGAATGCAAAGCTCGACTTATCCGAGTGTGATATCGGCAAGGCCACGGGCGCGCAGCATACCTTTGTCATCAACGACTTTACCGCCGCTGCTTGGTCGGTGGCCGAAATCACAGGCGATGATGTCGAGGTGTTGCAAGGCGCCGCGACCCCACCCCCTGGCACCCGGTTGGTTGTCGGTCCCGGCACAGGTCTTGGGGTTGGGGCGTTGCTCTACTCTGAAGGCCGATATCACACCGCATCTGGTGAAGGCGGCCATATCGGCCTGTCACCGCGCCATGTGGATGAGGTCGAGATTTTCAAAGCCGCCCGGCACATCGCGCCGGATTGTTTCTTTGATGAAACTTTGGTCCTTGAGGCGGAAATGTTCCTTAGCGGCACAGGTCTGCCGATCCTGTACCGTGCGGCCGGTATGGCCGCCGGACAGGCCGACACGCCAATGCGCAGCGCCAAGGACATTCTTGAAGACGCGCGCACGCAGACAGACCTGATCGCCGAAAAAACGGCGCATATGTTCACCACCCATCTGGGCGCAGTGATGGGTGATCTTGCCGTCGTGCTGATGCCTGTGGGCGGTGTGTTCCTTGTGGGCGGTGTGACCGAGAAAAACCGCTGGCTCTTCAAGGAAGCCTTCCGCGATGCGTTCAACGCGGGCGGGCGGTTTACCGATTTGCGAAGGTCAATGAGCCTGTATGTTTCGGAACAGGACGAATTTGGCATTGTTGGCGCTAACAATTTCTGTAAAAGTGCGCTCGCGCGTTAATATGGCCGCCTGATCCCACAAGACAGAAAGGACCCGGCATGATCCTGTGCTGCGGTGAAGCCCTGATCGACATGATCGCCACCCCGACCATTTCGGGCGGTGATGGCTTTGTGCCCCATTCCGGTGGCGCGGTCTTTAACACTGCCATTGCCTTGGGGCGGCTGGGGTCGCCGGTTGGACTGCTGACTGGCCTGTCTTCAGATATGTTCGGAGAGCAATTGGCCGAAGCCCTGAAGACCAGCCATGTGGATGCAAGCCATGTGATCCGATCAGATCGCCCCACGACGCTGGCCTTTGTGCAGTTGAAGGACGGGCACGCCTCTTACAGCTTTATCGACGAAAACTCGGCGGGTCGCATGCTGATGCCCGAGGATATGCCGGATCAGCTCCCCGCTATTTCGGCGCTGTATTTCGGCGGAATCAGCCTGGCGTGCGAACCCTGCGCCGACGCTTATGCCGCATTGTTGGACCGGCAAGGGGCGGATCGGGCGGTGATGATTGATCCCAATATCCGGCCCGATTTCATCAAGGATCAAACCCGGTATCGCACCCGTCTGAACCGGATGATCGCACAGGCGGATATCGTAAAGGTCTCGGACGAGGATCTGGATTGGATCATTCCCGGCCCGGAAAGCATCACTGAGAAAGTGCCGCTGTTGCTGCAAGCCGGGCCTGCCGTGGTTATTGTAACGCGTGGCGGTGACGGCGCGTCAGGCTATCTGGCGGACGGGTCCGAAACCTCAGTCCCCGTCCGACCGGTTCAGGTTGTCGATACCGTCGGTGCAGGTGACACGTTCAACGCTGGTGTGCTGGCCGAGCTGGAGCGCGGTGGGCAACTGACCAAAACCGCGCTACGCACCCTGAGTACCGAAAACCTGCGCGCCGCATTGGCCAAAGGCGCAGAGGTTGCAGCCATCACCGTTTCCCGCGCCGGGGCCAACCCTCCCTGGGCGCACGAGCTTTGAACCCCAAAGAGATCTAAATGAAACGTTCTGACATCAACACCATCAAAACCGAGGCCGATGCCTTTATCCGTTCCTTCGGTGCGGTCCTGCCCCCCTTTGCCAATTGGTCGCCTGACCAAATGCGCAGTGACAAAGCCGCAGGCATTCGCGAACGCGGGCTGGGTTGGGACATCACCGATTACGGGCAGGGTCGCTTTGATGAGCTGGGCCTGTTCCTGTTCACCTTGCGAAACGGCGATGTGGGTGATCTGAACAGCGGTCGGGGCATGCTTTATGCCGAAAAGCTGCTGGTATCGCGGGACAAACAGCTGTCGCCAATGCACCGCCACATTGTGAAAGCCGAAGACATCATAAACCGCGGCGGTGGTGATCTGGTGATGGAGATCTATGCCTCGGACCCGCAAGGCGATATCGACCGTGAAAATCCTGTTGTTGTGCCCAGCGACGGTTGCCCCGTCACAATTCGGCCCGGTGAGTTGCTTCGCCTGAAACCCGGCGAAAGCGTCACTCTGATGCCCGGCATATGGCACGCCTTCTGGGCCGAAAAAGGTGATTGCCTGATTGGCGAGGTCTCGACCGTCAATGACGACCGAACCGACAACGTGTTCGAAGACCCGATCCCGCGCTTTGCAACCATCGAAGAAGACATCGCGCCGGATTTCCTGTTGGTCGCGGATTACTACGCTTGATACGCAGTTTTCAGGCTGACCTGACCCGCAAAATGATAAGTCGCTTTTCTTAAACCGGAAAAACGCATTAACATGGGCTGCGAAACCGTGGGTGGGGGTTCCAACCCTGACCTGTTAGCGCAACAACTGTTAGGGGGCCGGTCTAATGGTCACGAAAGCCGAGCTTGAAGCGCAAGTTGCCGATCTGCGCCGCCAACTGGCCGAGCAAACTGCGACCCGTGAACAGGCACAAAGGCCGGAACCACACGATACTGTGGCCGACAAGATTGCCGAGAACATCGACAACTGGACCGGACAGCTTGAAGAAGCCCTGACCGAGTTGGAGGATCTGCCGCACAAAAGACCGATCCTGTTTGCGCTTGGCATTTTTACGCTTGGCTATCTGCTAGGCCGATCCCGGTAGGAGCCTGAACATGAGCCGCATTTCCCGCAATATCTCGATCATTCTGCGCGCCGAGCGGTTGATTGCCCAACGCCATGTTGCCGTGGCCGCACGGCGTACCAGCTTTTACGCTGCGGCGGGGCTGGCCGCGGGGCTGGCTGTCATCATGCTGAACGTGGCCGGTTTTTTCTGGTTGTCCGCAACCCTGTCCAAACCGCTGGCCGCGCTGATCATGGCTGGGGCCAACCTGTTGCTGGGTGTGATCCTGGTTCTGATGGCCAACACGCAGAACGCGCAGGCAGATACGACAGCCGCGGTCGAATTGCGCGATATGGCACTGTTAGATATCGAGACCGAGATCAAAGACACTCTGTCCGACGCACGTAACACCGTGACAGGCATCCGGCGCGACCCTCTGGGTGCCCTGACACCTGATGTTATCAGCGCCATTCTGAGTACGCTGATCAAATACGCCAAGCGTCGCAGAGACAAACCCGAGCAATAGCGACTATTGCACCATCCGGGCGGCGGCGCGGGCGATCACCATCTCTTCGTTCGTGGGAATTGCCAGAATGCGCACGCGACTGAAATCGGTCGACAGAACCGTGCCATTGTCGGCGTTCCTGTTGGGATCCATTTCAATCCCGATCCAGCGCATCCCGTCACAAACCCGCTGACGAATCTGGACCGCGTTCTCACCAATGCCGCCCGTGAACACCAGCGCGTCCAACCCTTCCAGCGCAGCAGACATGGCGCCAAGCTCTCGGCGAATGCGAAAGACATAATAATCGATCGCCTTGCGTGCCTCGGGCGTTTCGGCGGCCAGCAGGGTGCGCATGTCCGATGACATCCCCGACAGACCCAGCAGGCCGGAATTACGATAGAGCATGTCGGCGATTTCATCCGCGCTCATCCCTTCCTGCTGCATCATGTACAGCACGACACCCGGGTCCAGCTGACCGCTGCGGGTGCCCATCGGCAGGCCGTCCAATGCGGAAAAACCCATGGTCGACGCCACAGCCCGCCCGCCTGACACAGCACACATCGACGCGCCATTGCCCAGATGCGCGATGACAACGCGGCCATCATACAGGCTGGGCGCGGTTTCTTTCAGCTTTTGCGTGATGTAGTCATAGCTCAGGCCGTGAAAGCCGTACCGGCGCACGCCCTTGTCATAATAGCTCTGCGGCAGGGCGAAGGTATCGTTGACCCATGGATGGGTGCGGTGAAAGGCGGTGTCGAAACAGGCCACCTGAACCGTGTCTGGAAAGGCGGCGCTGGCTGCACGGATACCGGCCAGACTGAATGGCTGGTGCAGCGGCGCAAAGGGGATGAACCCGGCCAGAGTATCCAGAACCTTGTCGTCGATCCGCACGGGTTCGGAATACACCGTCCCCCCATGCACAACCCGGTGACCTATGGCGCGGATTTGGATGTCCGGCAGATATTCGCGTGTCATGTCCAGAAAGGCCTGGATTGCCTCGTCATGGCTTTGGGTATCCGTCAGCGCCTGGTTGATCGAGCGGCCCCCGGCAGATTCCGCCAACAAGCGCGGCGCATCCCCCAAGCGTTCGATCTGGCCGTGCCAACGCATGCTGGGGCGATTGCCTTCGACCAGTTCATACAGCCCGAATTTCAACGAAGACGACCCGGCGTTCAGCGCCAGCACATGGTCAGCCATGAATTTTACCCTTATTTGCCTGCGCATGCAGCGCCGCCACCGCACAGGAAGCCAACCGCGAGGCATCATCATCCGCTCGGGACGTCAGAATGATCGGGGCGGCGGCACCTACCACAATTCCCGCTGCCTCGGCATGGGAAATGTAAGTCAGCTGTTTGGCCACCATATTGCCAGCTTCGATATTCGGGGCCACGAGGATATCCGCCGCCCCGGCGACGGCGGACTTGATGCCCTTTGTTCGCGCCGCCTTCAGATCAACCGCGTTGTCCATCGCCAGTGGGCCATCGACCAGTCCACCGGTGATCTGACCCCGCTCGGCCATTTTCGACAACAGCGCCGCATCCACAGACGAGGGCATATGCGGGTTGATCGTCTCAACCGCCGACAAGACGCCAACCTTTGGTGTTTCTATCCCGATCGAGTGTGCCAGATGGATGGCATTCTGCACAATGTCTGCCTTGGTCTCGAGGTCTGGGGCGATGTTCACGGCCGCATCCGTCACCATGATGGGCCGTGAAAAGCCCGGCACGTCCATCACAAACACATGCGACAGGCGACGGCCTGTCCGCAAGCCTTTGTCGCGGCGCAGAACCGCTCGCAGCAAAACATCGGTGTGCAAATGCCCCTTCATCAGGGTTTGCGCCTTACCTTCAACCACCAGGTCCACAGCGCAATGGGCCGCATTTTCATGACTGCGGGCTTCAATGATCTCGAGACTCGACAAATCGGCCTTCAACTCGGCGGCTGCAGCAGCGATTTTGTCAGGATCACCCAGAAGGATCGGCGCAATAATACCTTTGGAATGCCCTAGCAACGCACCGCCCAGCGAGTTCGGCTCTTCCGGGGCGATCACGGCTGTGGGCATCGGATCCAGAGGCTTTGCCTTTGCGATCAGCGCATCGAAATGGCGATGGCGCTGAACGATCAAGCCGGGCACGTCAACCGAGTCAAACGTCAGGTGTTTGGCTGGCGGCGTCACTTGCACCTCACCACTGAGGATCAGAGCGTTGTCGCCCACGCGGCGCACTTCGGTCGCACAAAGCAAATCACCGTCGTCCCGCTTTTCGGTCACGGTCAGCGTGGCTGTCACCTCGTCATCAGCCAGAACAGGCGCATGAAAAGACAGGTTCGCCGACCGCGCCTGGGTGCCCGCGCCGGGCAGGATATTGCCCAAAATTGCCGCAATCAGACCGGCAGGCCACAGGGCTGGGGCCACTGCCTCGGGGTGGCCATCGCCATCGCCATCATATCCTGCCAGATGCAATGGATTATGATCGCCCGAGGCCGAGGCAAAGGCATAAAGATCATCGACCGTACATAAGCGCGTCACCTGCGCCACGTCCCCGACCTTGATCTGCGTGTAGGTGCGGTTTTCCGTTATTTTCATTTCTGTTTGGCCTTGTTCGCAGCAGCCGAACTGCGCCCTTGAGATTTGCTCCGAGTTTCCGTTTTCTGTTTGATCTCAGCAAGATCAAGCGTGTCGTACAGTGCTTGTGCCATCTCAACAAGCTCAGGCGACGGGTCTGGAATTTCGCCCAGAATACGCTTGAGCAAATCTACCGTCTGCTTTCTGTCAGCAACCCGCGGAAGCAAGTCGGGCAACGTATCTATCGCACCCTGTTCGTCAAAAGTGACGATCACTGTCTGTTCGCGCAACATGCGTTGGCGGTCTTCGACGGTGAGATCCCTGAACGGGGCTTCATGTTGGAACACATGCGCCCAGCGATGCAGAATTTCAGCCCGAAAGCTTTGGTTGCTTGAGGCCAGCAACAGCAACAACCGGATCACGGCCTCGGGCAGCCCGCCCTGTTTCATATGCGCCAATGCTGCCTCAACCTCGGGCAGGGCTTTCAGGGTTTCAGGATCAGGCAAGGTACGGTGGGCAGCGTTCTTCTTGCCGAACCACGCGGCCAGCGGACCACCCCAAAGCGCATAGAACATCCCTTCATACCAGGCGTCGCGCAGGTCTCGACTCAGATCTATGGCCTGTTCGATCCAGTCGCCGGTCAGCTTTTCCATCTCAAGAAACGGGTTATCAGCTGTCGCAGGGGCGCGCAGTTCGCGCGTCATCCCGGCCAATTGCGCAACCCCCTTCATCATCGGATTGTCCGAGGACATCGCCGCGCGTTGAACGCGCAGAGGGTGCAGATCACGCAAAGCCTTTGCGCCCATCGGTGTCGACACGGACCGCACAAAAGGACGCCCAAAGGTTTCATACGCATTCGCCTGCACTTCGGACATGTGTGCCACCGCGGCAAAGCTGGCCTCATCCTGCTGGCCGTCGTCCAACGCGGCTACATCCCCGAGTGTGCGGTCATAGAACCGAACCTCGAACTGTTTATCCTGGCCTTCGCCTTGGGTGTTTTCGATCACCATCTCGTAGAGGCCGGGTGCCATTGCTTCGACCGTTTCCAGGGTCGAAGCCATCTGCGTATGTTCCTTACGCGCCACTTTGGACGAAACAAAAATGCCCAGATGGCCAACCTCATCATGCAACATGTAGATGATCCGTTGACCGCGCATACGGATTTCCTCTTCATCTGCGTATGTGGCGGCAATCCAGTTGAGTGCCTGCTGGGGCGGGGTGATGTTGTCACCTTGGCTGGCAAAGACAAATATCGGGCCTTTCACCGCCTTGATGTCGATCGGCACGCCCGGTTCCAACTGCGCGGTGTTCTTGATCAGCCGATTGCCAACGAACAGCTGCTCGACGATCCAATGAATCTCGGCCTCGTTCAATAGGAAGTAACCACCCCACCAGCGCTCAAAATCAATGAAGCGTTTCCGACCGCCATCAGGGTCGCGGTAGAGGTCGAAATACTTGCCGAAATAATTCCGGCTGGGGTTCAGCTGTTCGAAATTCATCACCAGATTGGCGCCATCGAACATGCCCGCGCCGACGTCCGACCAGAACATCGGTTGCCAGGTGCCGCCCAGAACACCGGCGTTATACCGCATCGGATTTTCCCCTACCTCGCCCGACCATGGCGCAATGGGGGCGCCATTCAGGATCAGCGGCCCGGTCAGATCCGGGTTGCAGGCGGCCATCAGCAAAGTGGCCCAGCCACCTTGGCAATTGCCAGCCACGACCGGCTGCGGGCTGTTGGGATGGCGCGCGCGGACAGTACGCACGAACCCGGCCTCGGCATGCATGACGTCGGCAAGGGTCTGCCCCGGCACAGGGTCTCGCCCGAAACTGACGAAATAAACCGGATGCCCTTTTGACAGGGCAACGCCAACTTGACTGTCTGGTTTGAATCCACCGATCCCGCCACCATGACCAGCACGCGGATCGATGATGATGTAGGGACGCCGGGTGTCGTCAACGGTTACACCTTTGGGCGGCAGGATGCGCAGCAGTTGGTAATTGCAGGGGCGTTTCAGGTTCGCCCCGTCGACGATGACCTCATAGTCATAGATCAGCACCGGCGGGCAACCCGCGGCTTCATGCTCCAGAAAAACATCTCCGCGTTCACGCAGCGCGTCCATGGTCAGCACCACGCGCTGGGTGGCGTCTTTCAGATAAGCTGTCCAATCGTCGACAATCGATTGCGAACGCGCAATGCGCTGCGAAACCTCGGCGAAGCCCTGCATCAGATCTCGGGTCCGCTCTGAATGCGTTTCGATAATCCGCGTCGATTGCAGCCGGACGGATTGGGACAACAGGGTCCATTGTACGCCGGACCGATCCAAAGCGCGGGTTACGATATCAACCGTTCGGTCCTGAACCGCAGCCGCGTTTTCAGCCGTCTCGGACCGAAGGTTCAACGAGGTCTTCTGCACATTGGTCACCATGAGCCTGTCCTCTAACCATCGAAAACACATGCGCCACCACCGTAAAAATCTGCCAGTGGCCGAGTCGATTTCTGCGACGCAGCATAGTTTGTTTCGAAATGATACTCAAATCCAACTCTGCGCCGCGCCGTCTTGGTTCTAACCGTTGGTGCAGCCACCGCCTGAGCGGCATTGGACAACTTCAACTGTCAGGTGACTGGCGAAAAGGCGAAAAATAAATGTTTCAATAATGATCTGGATCAAGATTCATCACATTCGAAATCGCTATTGGGATAACCTAGTAAGGGAATCAAGCGCGTACAGTCCAGCCAAATGAGCCAGATGACCAGTCGTCGGGCGTTTCTAAGCGCCAAAGTATGTCGGGAGGACAGCAGCATTGTCCGTCCTCCGGGATCACATGTGCCGGGTTTCCTGGATCACTGCACCAAATGTGGCGACTGCGTCGACGCCTGTCAGGAAACGGTGATTGTCGTCGGTCAGGACGGTTTCCCCGTGTTTAAGCCCAGTGAAAACCCCTGCACCTTTTGCGGCAATTGCGCCACGGTCTGCCCGACAGACGCGTTGCAAATCGAACGCCTGCCGGACTGGCCCTGGCGCGCGGCGATCGAGACATCCTCTTGCCTGTCCGTGAACGGGGTCAGCTGTCGCGTCTGTCAGGACAATTGCGAACAGAATGCCATCCGCTTCAGGTTACAACTGGGCGGTCGGGCCGAGCCTTCGCTGGATGCCGACACCTGCATTGGGTGCGGTGCCTGCGTGCCCTCCTGCCCTGTCAATGCCATCGCGCTTGACCGTCAGCCCACATCTAAAACGGAAGCGATACAATGAATATTTGCGGTTGCCTTGTACATATCGTCCCTGACCAAGCTGAGGCCGCGGCGCAAACGATGCGCGACACACCAGGCGTCGAGGTGCATGCCCAGGCCGAAGACGGCCGTTTCGTCGTCGTCGTCGAAGACACATCAGATCACCTGGCGTCCGAGATCATCATGGATCTGCATCAGATCCCCGGAGTGGTCTCACTGACGCTGACCTATCACCATTTCGAGGATCTTGCGGAGGCTACCCCGCATCCCGATGCCCAAAGCCAAACCACCAGCCGGAGGCTCACGCTATGACTACTTCAGAATCTCGCCGGACTTTTCTCAAGGCCTCAGCGGCCGCTGCCACTGCATCAGCCGCTGGCATTCCTCTGGCCACCGGTCAGGCCAACGCGCAGGCCGGGGCCCCCGATATCCGCTGGGACAAGGCGGCCTGCCGGTTCTGCGGTACCGGATGTTCGGTGCTGGTCGGCACCAAGGACGGCCGTGTGGTGGCCACGCAAGGCGACCCGGACGCGCCGGTCAACCGTGGCCTGAACTGCATCAAGGGCTATTTCCTGTCCAAGATCATGTACGGCAAGGACCGTCTGACCACGCCGCTACTGCGCAAGACCAACGGCGAATACGACAAGAACGGTGAATTCGAACCGGTCAGCTGGGACGAAGCCTTCGACGTCATGGCCGCCAAGTGGAAAGAGGCCCTGGCCAAGAAGGGTCCAACCAGTGTTGGAATGTTCGGTTCGGGTCAGTGGACAATCTGGGAAGGCTATGCCGCCTCCAAATTGATGAAGGCCGGATTCCGGTCTAACAATATCGACCCCAACGCGCGGCACTGTATGGCATCCGCCGTTGTCGGGTTCATGCGCACATTCGGCATTGATGAGCCGATGGGCTGTTATGACGATTTCGAACACGCGGACACTTTTGTGCTGTGGGGCTCGAACATGGCCGAGATGCACCCTATCCTGTGGTCGCGCCTAACCGATACGCGCCTGACCAAGCCGGGATGTGAAGTCCACGTGCTGTCGACCTTCGAACACCGTTCGTTCGAACTGGCAGACAACGGCATCGTGTTTGAACCACAGACCGATCTGGCGATCCTGAATTACATCGCGAACTACATCATCCAGAACAACGCGGTGAACGAGTATTTCGTCAGAAATCACGTCAACATCACGAAGACTGCCACCGATATCGGCTATGGCCTGCGAGAAACCAACGCGCTGCAACAAGAAGCAGAAAACCCGAACTCTGGCGCGCTTGAGAGCATCAGCTTTGAAGAATACGCCGAAGCGGTTGCGCCCTATACGCTGGAATACACCTCGGAATTGTCGGGCGTTCCGGCGGATAAGCTCGAGAAGCTCGCGCAGCAATACGCGGACCCGACCCGCAAGGTCATGAGCCTTTGGACTATGGGTTTCAACCAGCACACCCGCGGATCTTGGGTGAACTCGCTGATGTACAACGTCCATCTGCTGGTGGGTAAGATTTCCGAACCGGGCAACTCGCCCTTCTCGCTGACCGGTCAGCCGTCAGCTTGCGGGACTGCACGCGAAGTCGGCACTTTTGCCCACCGCCTGCCCGCCGACATGGTGGTGGCGAATGATGAACACCGCGAGATTTGCGAAACTGCGTGGAACATCCCCGAAGGTACCATTCCGCCCAAACCGGGCTTCCACGCTGTGTTGCAACACCGCAAGCTGAAAGATGGTGAGCTGAACGCCTATTGGGTGCAGTGCAACAACAACATGCAGGCCGCGCCCAACATCAACGAAGAAGGCTATCCCGGTTATCGCAACCCCGAAAACTTCATCACTGTCTCTGACCCTTATCCCACGGTCACCGCTGTCTCTGCCGACCTGATCCTGCCCACCGCCATGTGGGTCGAGAAGGAAGGCGCCTATGGCAACGCCGAACGCCGCACCCAGTTCTGGCGGCAGCAGGTGCAGGCCCCAGGTGAGGCCAAGTCCGACCTGTGGCAACTTATGGAATTTTCCAAACGCTTCACGGTTGAAGAGGTTTGGGGCGAAGAACTGCTGGCCAAGATGCCCGAGCATCGCGGTAAGACCATGTTCGACGTGCTTTATGCCAACGGTAAGGTGGATCAGTTCCCGCTGTCCGAAACGGCAGAAGGGTTCCATAACGACGACGCCGAGCACTTTGGGTTCTACGTTCAGAAAGGTCTATTCGAAGAATACGCTGAATTCGGTCGCGGCCATGCGCACGATCTGGCTCCGTTCGAAATGTACCATCAGGCACGCGGTATGCGCTGGCCGGTCGTGGATGGCAAAGAAACGCTATACCGCTTCCGCGAAGGCTTTGACCCGTATGTTCCCGAAGGGGCTGACGTAAAATTCTACGGCCACAAGGATGGCAAGGCCAAGATCATCTTTGCGCCCTACGAACCCGCGGCTGAAGAGCCGGATGAAGAATTTGATCTATGGTTGTCCACGGGACGTGTGCTTGAACATTGGCACTCGGGCTCGATGACCCGCCGGGTGCCGGAATTGCACCGCGCCTTCCCATCCGCTGTCGTCTACATGCATCCGCAGGACGCCAAGGATCGGGGTCTGCGCCGCGGGCAAGAGATCATTCTGTCCACTCGCCGTGGCGAGGTTACCAGCCGGGTCGAAACCCGCGGACGCAACAAGGTGCCGCGCGGTTTGGTCTTCATGCCGTGGTTCGACGAACACCAGCTGACCAACAAACTGACGCTGGACGCGACCTGCCCACTGTCGAAAGAAACCGACTATAAAAAGTGCGCCTGCAAGGTCGAGCGCGCGTAACCGGCCCGGATCGCAAAGGTAGCCCCCATGTCTCTGGCTGGTACCCCCCTCTCGCCTCAACGGCGCCGTTTCCTGCAGGATTCGGCGCGCGCGGCAGGCGGCTGCGTGGTCGCAGGGTCTTTGCTGGCCTGGCTGGCCCGTGATGCCCGTGCGTTACCGGCCGAGGCGCTGCGTCCACCCGGCGCACTGCCTGAGGAGGCGTTCCTGTCGGCCTGCATCCGCTGTGGGCTGTGCGTGCGGGACTGCCCTTACGATACGTTGAAACTGGCCGAACTTGGGGTGGATGCCGTGGCCACCGGCACCCCCTATTTCACGGCGCGCAATGTGCCGTGTGAGATGTGCGACGACATTCCCTGCGTTGCCGCTTGCCCCACAGGTGCGCTGGACCCGGGGCTGGACAATATCGACGACGCGAAAATGGGCGTTGCCGTTCTGGTCGATCAGGAGAACTGTCTGAACTTTCAGGGCCTGCGCTGCGACGTCTGCTATCGCGTCTGCCCCGTCATTGATGACGCGATCACGCTGGAAGCGGCCCATGACGCCCGATCGGGCCATCATGCGATGTTCATCCCCACCGTGCATGCCGAGCGCTGCACCGGTTGCGGCATGTGCGAAAAAAGCTGTGTCCTACCGGAAGCTGCCATCAAGGTTCTGCCGGAACGACTGGCGCGGGGCAGCGCGGCCGACCACTATCGCAAAGGCTGGGAAGAAAAAGAGGCCCATGGCGGGCCTTTGGTGGACGGCTTGATCGATCTGCCCGACCGCTTGCCGGGACCGGGCACAGACAACCTGACCACACCGGGCGGCTTTGCACCGTCATATGACCTGCCGGGGGTAGGCCAATGAGCGCGCGCACGCATATTCCTGTCGGTCACGAAGCGATCGAAGCCAAAGGCTGGATCGGAGCGCATCGTTTTCTGCTACTGCGTCGTACCAGCCAGTTGTTCTTTCTGGTCCTGTTCCTGCTGGGCCCTTGGTTCGGCATCTGGATCGTGCAAGGCACACTGGCCGGATCCCTGACCCTAGGCGTGTTGCCTCTGACCGATCCGTTTATCGTATTGCAAAGCATCATTGCCGGGCATTGGCCTGAATTGACTGCTCTGATCGGCGGGCTAATCGTTCTGGTCGCCTATGCGCTGATCGGGGGCCGTGTCTATTGCTCCTGGGTCTGCCCAATCAACCCGGTAACCGACGCCGCCAATTGGCTGCACCGGCGACTGGACCTGCCGAAAGGTTGGCAACCAAAACGCAGCACACGCCTATGGGTACTGGCAATGGTCCTGGTCGTGTCGGGCCTGACCGGCGTGATCGCTTGGGAGCTGATCAACCCCATCACCATGCTGCATCGCGGGCTGATTTTTGGCGCGGGTTTTGTCTGGGCCATGGTTGCTGCGATCTTTATCTTTGACCTGTTCGTCGCGCGCCACGGATGGTGCGGTCATATCTGCCCGGTCGGCGCTTTCTATGGTCTGATCGGCAGCAAAAGCTTGCTGCGAGTCAGCGCCGCAAACCGGGCGGCCTGTGACGATTGCATGGATTGCTATGCCGTCTGCCCAGAAAATCAAATCATATCCCCCGCGTTGAAGGGCAAGCCCGGGACAACGCCACTGATCCTTTCCCCGGACTGCACCAATTGCGGCCGCTGCATCGACGTATGCGCTGTCGATGTCTTCACCTTTACTCACCGGTTCGACGACCATGTCGCCGCGCCTTCTGATCCAGTTCCCGCGCCCAACCGGCGCGCAGCCAGACCTATTTAAGGGAGTGCCAAGATGAAAAAATCAATCGTGACAGGCGGAATGGCCCTGATCCCCGTTTTGCTCCTGAGCGGGTTCGCCCTTGCCCAGTCGGCCCAAGTGGAAACCCTGCGTGGGGCGGATGTGGATGAGCTTATTCCACTCGATCAGATCCACAAAAATGTCGAAGGGCGCATGCAGCGCAACTATCGCCAGCAACCGCCGCTGGTTCCTCATTCGATCGAACAATACCAAATCGACGTGCGCACCAATCAGTGTCTGTCCTGCCACGACTGGACCAAGGCAGGTGAACGCAACGCGCCGACCCTGTCGATGACCCACTATCTGGATCGCGACGGCAACGAGCTGGATCACATTGCGGGCACCCGCTATTTCTGCAACCAATGTCACGTGCCTCAGGCAGACGCGCCTGCGTTGGTCGACAACGTGTTTGAACCCTCGTCCGGCAACTAATCCAACGCATGTCTGAAAGGAGCACCAAGATGGCAGACTCCCCCGAAAAACGCGGTTGGATTGGCCGCCTCTGGAACTGGATCTGGACACCGGCCGTGGCGTTCAGCTCGGGCTTTCTGATCCTAGCGGGCTTTCTGGCCGGCATCCTGTTCTGGGGTGGGTTCCACTGGACACTGGAACTGACCAACACCGAGGAGTTTTGTACCTCGTGCCACACGATGGAGGTCAATCTGGGCGAATATCGCGAAACGATCCACTACAACAACCATTCCGGTGTGCGCGCGATTTGTTCCGACTGCCACGTGCCGCATGAGTGGAACCACAAGATCAAGGCCAAGATCATGGCCGTCAAAGACGTCTATCACGAGCTGGCCGGAACCATCAGCACGCCCGAAAAATACGAAGCGCACCGTCTGAGCATGGCTTCGGCCGTCTGGAAAAAGATGAAGGCGTCGGACAGCCGCGAATGCCGCAATTGCCACAACTTCGACTATATGGATTTCACCATTCAGGAAACTCGCGCCGCATCCGAACACCAACGCGCCATCGACACCAACATGACGTGCATCGATTGCCACCAGGGCATCGCGCACAGCCTGCCTTCGGATTACCTTGAGGAATACCAGAGAGTTACGGATGAGCTGGCTGGTGAGACAACGGGCGCACAATCGCATCAGGTTGCAGATGGCAGCGATGAGATCCGGTCATTTCTGAACAAGAGCGCGGATTAAAGAGAGGCACGATATGCTGGAACTTCTGGGAACAATCGGGGCCAACATCATTAGCCTTCCGGGCATTCTGGGCCTTGCGCTTGGCATGATGACCCGCCGCCTGTGGCTGGGCGGCTTGATGGGGGCCGTGGTCGGCGTGCTGGAAACGGTGATCTTCGCCCATTGGAACTTTGCCAATGTCAGTATGGTCGAACTGTTAATCGCCGTCGTCATCGGCCTGTGCGCAGGTACGTTGGGTTCGGTCATCCGCATCAAGGGTGCGACAGTCTGAATTCGCCAAACTTTGCATCAATTCGGCGCCCCGCTGCGGAATGCAGTTGGGGTTCGCCCGAATTCGGCCTTGAACGCACGGGTCATGGCGCTGGCGTTTTCATACCCGCTGCGACCGGCAATTTCCGCGATGGTTTGTTCGGTCTCCTCGACCAGTTTCCGGGCCATAGTCAGCCGCAGTCGCCGATACAGCGCCTGCGGCGTGGTGCTCAACTCGGCCTGAACCCGCATCTCAATCTTCTTTTGCGAACAGCCAAGTTTGCGGGCAACGTCCCGGATCGTCAGCGGTGTTTCTATGTTCCCCTGCATCACCGTCAACGTGCGATTGACCAGCGTATCTTCGGATTTCAAAGGTAAGGCATAGGGATCGGTCGCGCTGCGGCTCATCAGCAGGTGGGCTACCTCCATCGACAGTAGCGGGCCATGATCCCGACGAATGAGGGCCGAGGCCAGATCAAAGGCCGCCATCGCCCCCGAACAAGTCAACCGATTGCCGTCTATGACAAAGCGTTCCTGCACAACGTCAACTGCTGGAAAGGCTTCTTCGAACCGCGACAGCTCATCCCAGTGAATCGTCGCGCGGTGATCGTCCAGCAAGCCAGCGCGCGCCAGTAGCCAACTGCCGGTATCCAGCCCGGCCACTTGCGGATGGGTCCGCGCCGCCGCCAGCAGGGCGCGCGTGGTGGCACGGGTATCCAGCGACAAATAGCCGTAAGATGGCATCACGACCAATACATCGCCGCTGTGATCGTGCAAGGCCCCATGTGGCGTGACGACCAGCCCGCTGGAACTTTGCACGGGCTTGCCATCCAACGAACAGAATCGCCAGAGATACAGCGTCTGCCGCGACAACGAGTTGGCCGCCCGCAGCGGTTCGACCATGTTGGCGAGGCAGTGGTTCGAAAACCCATCAAACAACAGAATATTATAGCGTTGGGACAATTTTTTCTAACTCTGCATACTAAGCGGCTAACTTTGCATGTCGTGACCGTGACCTGTGGCGTTTCATTCGTCAACCACCAGCCAGGGAACACGCGCCATGCAATTCGGTCTGTCAGAAGAACAGGAAATGATCGTTTCAACGGTCCGCAGCTTTGTCGAGAAAGAGATCTACCCCCACGAAGACGCGGTCGAGCGCAGCGGAACCGTGCCATCAGAGCTGGGCGAAGAGATCAAACAGAAGTGTATCGACCTTGGTTTTTACGCCTGCAACTTCCCCGAAGAAGTCGGCGGCGCTGGTCTGTCGCATCTCGATTTCACACTGGTCGAACGAGAATTGGGCCGCGGTTCCATGGCGCTGACCCACTTCTTTGGCCGCCCGCAAAACATCCTGATGGCCTGCAACGACGATCAGCGCGAGCGCTATCTTCTGCCCGCCGTGCGTGGTGAAAGGATGGACGCGCTGGCGATGACCGAACCAGATGCCGGATCGGACGTGCGGGGCATGAAATGCCAGGCCGTGCGCGATGGCGGGGACTGGGTCGTCAATGGTTCGAAACACTTCATCTCGGGCGCGGAACACGCGGATTTCTTCATTGTCTTCATCGCAACCGGGGTCGATGAGACCCCGAAAGGTCCAAAGAAGCGGATCACCACCTTTCTCGTGGATCGCGGCACCCCGGGGTTCGAGGTTCGCGAGGGCTATAACTCGGTCAGCCATAAAGGTTACAAGAACTACATCCTTTATTTCGACAATTGCCGCCTGCCCGATGCCCAGGTTCTGGGCGAAGTCGATGGTGGCTTTGCGGTGATGAACGAATGGCTATATGCTACCCGGCTGACGGTTGCGGCCTTTTCAGTCGGACGCGCGCGCCGGTGCTTTGACTATGCGCTGAATTATGCGGCCGAACGCAAGCAGTTCGGCCAACCCATCGGCAAGTTTCAGGGCGTCGGCTTTCAGATCGCCGACATGATCACCGAGATCGACGCTGCAGACTGGCTGACCCTCGCCGCCGCGTGGCGACTGGACCAGAACTTGCCATCGAACCGCGAGATCGCCTCGGCCAAGCTCTATGCCTCCGAGACGCTGGCGCGGGTGACCGATACCACACTGCAAATCTTCGGCGGCATGGGTCTGATGGATGACTTCCCGATCGAACGGTTCTGGCGCGATGCAAGAGTTGAACGTATCTGGGACGGCACCAGCGAGATTCAGCGCCACATCATCAGCCGCGATCTGCTGCGTCCCTTGGGCGCCTGAAGATGAGCAAAGATCTGAACCGGCTGCTACGCCCGAAATCCATTGCCGTTATCGGCGGTGGGGCGTGGTGTCAGCAGGTCATCCTGCAATCGGAACGCATGGGCTATGCCGGCCAGGTCTGGCCGGTCCATCCCAAGGCAAGTGACATCGCAGGGCACACGGTTTTCGCCCGTCTGGAAGACTTGCCACAGGCCCCGGATGCCGTTTTCATCGGCATCAACCGACACGCTACGATTGAGGCGGTACAGACGCTGTCCGCCATGGGTGCCGGTGGGGCGGTATGCTTCGCCTCGGGCTTTTCCGAAGCAGTGGCCGAAGATGACACCGGCGCGGACCTGCAGGAGCAGCTGCTAGCCGCCGCAGGAGACATGCCCATTCTGGGACCGAATTGTTACGGCTTCATCAACGCGCTCGACGGGGCGCTGCTATGGCCGGATCAGCATGGTGCAACGCCGGTGGACAAGGGCGTTGCGATCTTGACGCAAAGCTCGAACATCTCGATCAACTTGACGATGCAGAAACGCGCGCTACCGATTGCCTATATGGTGACTTGCGGAAACATGGCGCAAACCAGTCAGGCCGAGATTGCCTCGGCCCTGATCGACGACCCGCGCGTGACCGCCGTTGGCCTACATATCGAAGGGTTCAAGGATATCCGACAGTGGGAGGCGCTGGCCGCCAAGGCGCATGCAAAGGGCATCCCCCTGATAGCGCTCAAGGTCGGCGCGTCGGAACAGGCGCAGGCGGCAACCGTGTCGCACACCGCGTCTCTGGCAGGCAGCGACGCCGGGGCGCAGGCGCTGCTGGAGCGATTGGGCATACCGCGCCTGTCTGCCCTACCCGATTTCCTGGAAACGCTGAAACTGTTGCACTGCTACGGGCCATTGCCGGGTGGCAACATCGCCTCGATCAGTTGCTCGGGGGGCGAGGCCAGCTTGATCGCCGATATGGCCATTGGCACTGGTCTGAGTTTCCCTCAGTTGACTGACGACAAGAAAACCCAACTGCGTGATGCGCTTGGTCCGATGGTCGCTTTGAATAACCCGCTGGACTACCACACTTATATCTGGCGCGATGAGGGTGCGATGACGCGGGCGTGGTCGGGAATGACAGGCGACGATATCGACCTGACCTTCTCGATCGTCGATTACCCGACCACTGATCCGACAGATTGGGCCTGCGCATCGCGAGCGGCGCTGAAAGTGCGGGCCGAGACCGGAGCTCGTTTCGCTATCGCGGCAACTCTGCCTGAACTTCTGCCCCAGGACATCGCGCAAGACCTTATGGCCGGTGGCGTCGCCCCTCTTATGGGTCTGCAAGAAGCGCTTAGCGCCACCTGTGCAGCGGGTCAGGTCAAAGCACCCGCCGAGGCCGTAGTTTGCCTGCCCGGCACGATCGAGGCAACGCGTACATTGACCGAGGCCGAGGCAAAATCAGCGTTGGAAGTGTGTGGCTTACGCGTCCCTCAGAACCGCACAGTTCGGGGCGCTGACGAAGCACGCGCTGCGGCGTCGGATATGACCGCGCCCTTTGCTATCAAAGGCATCGGGTTGGCCCATAAATCCGAACACGGCGCAGTATGCCTTGGCGTCCAGGTTGACGACGTAGCCGATGTGGCCGCCGATATCGGGACGGATGAGGTGCTGATCGAAGAGATGATCACCGGTACCGTAGTCGAGCTTTTAATCGGCGTCGTCCGCGATCCGGCGCATGGGTTCGTCCTGACGCTGGGCGCAGGCGGTGTGCTGACCGAAGTGCTACGCGATACCACGTCGCTGTTGGTACCCAGCACATCCGACGATATCCGCACCGCACTGGCCAAGTTGAAAATAGCCCCGTTACTTGCGGGCTATCGCGGCCAACCTGCGGCTGATATGGATGCGATCATCACCGCAGTTCAGGCCGTTCAGGCTTATGTCATGCAAAATGCCGACACGCTTGGCGAGGTCGAAATTAACCCGCTTCTCTGCACACCCGACACGGCCGTCGCAGTGGATGCCCTGATTAGAAAGGCCTGAGATATGGATCCAATCAAAACCCGGCGCGATGGCGCGATCCTTGAGGTGACGCTGGACCGGCCCAAGGCCAACGCCATTGATCTGGCCACCAGCCGCATCATGGGAGAGGTCTTTGCCGAATTTCGCGATGACCCCGAATTGCGTGTCGCAATTCTGACAGGCGCGGGCGAAAAATTCTTCTGCCCCGGCTGGGATCTGAAAGCCGCTGCCGATGGCGATGCGGTTGACGGCGATTACGGCGTTGGCGGGTTCGGCGGCCTGCAAGAACTGCGCGATCTGAACAAGCCGGTGATTGCAGCTGTGAACGGGATCGCCTGCGGTGGCGGTCTGGAACTGGCCCTGTCGGCAGACATGATC
This sequence comes from Ruegeria atlantica, assembly GCF_013032005.1. Taxonomy (GTDB): domain Bacteria; phylum Pseudomonadota; class Alphaproteobacteria; order Rhodobacterales; family Rhodobacteraceae; genus Ruegeria; species Ruegeria atlantica_A. The sequence continues at coordinate 251,319 of NZ_WQBE01000003.1, read as the reverse complement.
CTGGCGGCAGAGCATGCCACATTCGCCCTGCCCGAAATCCGCTCGGGTACAGTTGCGGATGCGGCCAGCGTCAAACTGCCCAAGCGTATCCCCTATCATATCGCGATGGAGCTGCTGCTGACCGGGCGCTGGTTCGACGCCGAAGAAGCCAACCGCTGGGGGCTGGTGAACGAAATCATCCCCGCCGACCAGTTGATGGATCGCGCGTGGGAGTTGGCCCGGCTGCTGGCCTCGGGCCCTCCGCTGGTTTACGCCGCGATCAAAGAGGTCGTGCGCGACGCCGAGGACAGCAAGTTTCAGGATGCCATGAACCGCATCACCAAGCGCCAGTTGCGCACGGTAGATGTGCTGTATGCCAGCGAAGATCAGTTGGAAGGCGCGCGCGCCTTTGCGGAAAAACGCGACCCGGTCTGGAAAGGAAAGTAAGCGTTCAGCGCGGCGGCGGAGTCAGCCATTGCGCTGACATCCCGAAGTTTGACTCTTTGATCTCCTGCTTCGCGATGGCTTGCAGATGCACCTCGTCCGGGCCGTCCGCATATCGCAATGCCCGCGCCCATGTATAGCTGTCGGCCAGTGGCGTATCCGGCGTCATCCCCATGGCACCAAAGACCTGCATTGCGCGGTCGGTCACGGCGGCATGCACATTGGGTGCCACCACCTTGATTAGGGAAATCTCACGCCGCGCCGCCTTGGCGCCCACCTGGTCAATCTTCCACGCAGCCTGCAGGGTCAGCAAACGTGCCTGTTCGATCTCAAGCCGCGATTTCGCGATCCATTCCCGGATCACGCCTTGGTCTGACAGTTGCTTGCCAAAGGTTTTCCGTTCTTGCGCGCGTTCAACCATCAGCGACAACGCCATCTCTGCGGCCCCGATTGAGCGCATACAGTGATGGATACGTCCCGGCCCCAGCCGCGCCTGCGCCAGAGCAAACCCGCTGCCTTCTTCGCCCAGAAGATTGCCGACCGGCACGCGTACATCCTTGAACAGCAGCTCGGCATGGCCTTCGGGGTCATGCATATTCAGGATCGTGGGGTTTCGGACAATCTCCAGGCCGGATGTGTTTTTGGGCACGATCACCATGCTTTGCTGTTTATGCCTGTCGGCATTGGGATCGGTCTTGCCCATGACAATGAACATTCTGGTGTTCGGATGACAGGCATTGGTGATGAACCACTTGCGCCCGTTGATGACATATTCATCCCCCTCGCGCCGGATCGAAGTGGTGATGTTTGTCGCGTCCGAACTGGCCACATCCGGTTCCGTCATCGCAAAGGCCGAACGGATTTCGCCGTTCAGCAATGGCACCAGCCATTCTTGGCGCTGCTCGGGCGTGGCGAACATGTGCAACAGCTCCATATTGCCGGTGTCCGGCGCATTGCAGTTGAACACCTCAGAGGACCAGCTGACCTGCCCCATCAACTCGGCCAGCGGGGCGTATTCCAGATTGCTCAGCCGGGTGCCGGGTTCATCGTCGCGCAAGGAAGGCAGGAACAGGTTCCACAGCCCTTCGGCCCGGGCCAGCGCCTTGAGGTCTTCCATGAATGAGACCGGGAATTTGCCTGCTTCAATCTCTTCCTTATGGGCACGGATGCGCGGGTAGATATGCGCCTGCATAAAGCGTTTCAGCTGCTCGCGGATTTCCGCAGCGCGTGGCGATGGGGCAAAGTCCATGACGGTCCCTTTTCAGAACGTTGCAACACTACGTTGCCTCTGCGGGTACCCTATCCGCACCCACCGCATTTGTGAAAGCTGCCAGTTGGTTTCCAACGGTTTTTGCCGCAAGGTCATTTGAGTTGCGACAGGACTTGCCGGGTTTTGTATCGTCAAGCGTGGCCGAGTTAACGACCAAGCTGTTGCGACGACAACCATCACCTGTTGCCCATCACCTTGCAGAGCGATAATCGTCTGATCATATGACCAAAGCACCAATGCGACGGAGTTCAGGTGTCTGAGCAGCAGATCAAAAAATCGGATGACATTGCGCAGAAACTGTTGACCAGGATTGTCCGTGGCGCATTGAAACCCGGTGAAAAGCTGCGGCAGGACCTGATCGCGCGTGAGTTCGGAGTCAGCCAGGTCACTGTACGCGAGGCGCTGCTGAATCTGGCATCAAAAGGACTGGCCGTCGCTGTACCACGCCGAGGTATGTGCGTGGCGCCAATGGACCAGAACGCCATTCAAGAGCTGCGCGTGATGCGACGCGCGCTTGAACCGGTGGCCTTGCTACATTCCGTTCCAAACCTGACGGCCCAGCAGATTGCCCAGATCGAACAAGTACACGAAGACTGCGACAGCGCCCAAACTGCTGAAGATTGGGAAGACGCCAATCAGCGTTTTCATATGGCCGTCATCGCGGCCTGCAACATGCCGCGCATGATTGACGAGATCAGGAACCTGCAAGTGCTGTACACGTGGCATTTCAACAACCTGTACACCGCCAAATGGCGACCGCGCGCCGATCCGGATCACGCTGCAATTCTGGCCGCCATCAAGGATCGCGATGCGGCCAAGGCGCATTCGGTTATGCAGCGCCACCTGACCCGCCTGCCCTAGGCGGGATCAGTCGGGTTTCCGGGCGATGATCCAGGTCGGGTGATAGGTCAACGGAACCCCGTCCTTGCCGCCAAACTGCCGAACATAGTCATTATTGAAGGAAAGCAGGCTCGACTTTGTCCACGGCTTCTGCGCGCGCCCGTTCACTCCGGTTCTGCGCAGATGGTCCAGCACGTCGCGAGGAGAGGAAAACTGCATCTGCTGTTTGGATTCTCCGGCACTGACGACGTTCAGAATACCTTCGACAGCAGCGGCCAAAACCTCCGGTCCACAAAGGCCGGGCGCCTTCGCCGCCGATCCAATCTGCACCAGTTCCTGATATTGCAGCGGGCCAAAACCGGAAACCGCCAGCCAGCCTCCGGGGGCCAGCGCCTGCGCGGCCCGGTGCAGGAACGCGGCGGGATCGGGCAACCACTGGATCATTGAAGCCGAGGCAATCAGATCCGGTTTCGCAGGCCATGCGACCGTTTCCGCATCACCACACAGAAATCCTGCACCAAAGGACGCGGCGGTCTCATATGCCTCGGGTGACAGATCGTTGACGGTCAAACCATCAAACGCGAACTGCGCGCAAAGCCTTTGGGTCAAATGACCGGTGCCACAGCCAAACTCCAATCCGGACGCAAAATGCGTCGGAGCACCGTCACGTTGCAAATCCTGCGCCAATCGCTCAGCTATCCGCGCCTGTTGGTTGGCAGCCTCGTGGTACGAGCGGAAACTGCGGCTAAAACTACGCTGGACGCGGCTGGTCATCTGGGCATTCATGCGATCCACTCCTGCCAGTTCTGACCGCTGGCAAAGGGTATATGCGCGGTTGGAACAGTTCGGACTGCTTCTTGTTGATCGGCCCACGCTGCCTTTTGGGCGGATGTGGAAATGATCCGGTCCCTCAGCGGCATCCAAATCCGGTCGAACCCGGGATCGGGTGCCGGGCCACGTTCGATCACCGCGTGCAACTCTGCTTTTGCCGTGTCGATATCTATTTCGGGCGCTGGACCTTCCAGCCCAGCTCGGCGGCAGAACTTGGCAAAGCTGGCGGTGCTGAGTTGATCGGCCGTGGCCCGGATCATGTCTGGCGCGATGCCGCGTTCGACATCGGAGGGATGCAATGTGCCGCTGACCGCGATCAGCCGATCTGGCCGCACCCCCGTTTGTGCCAACCAATGCGCGGCCGAGACCACACCAAACGAGAACGCGATCAGGGTGACCTTGTCATAGTTTGACAGCTCGCTCAGCGGGTTATCCAAACGGATATAGTCGTCGACGAACAAGACATCCGTATTGCCCTCAAGGCTTTCGAAAGGACCTGGGCCAAGGGCCCAGCCCCCGAAGACCAAAAGCACCTCGGCCGTGCCTGAGCGGGACAACCAGCGCTGTTTCATGACATCCCTCGAACCAGCGATACCATGGCCGAGGTTACGCGGCTTAGCTCATCTGATGAGATGATATAGGGCGGCATGCAATAGATGTTGCGCGCGAACGGTCGCAGCCAGACGCCGGTTTCCAATGCCAACCCATGCGCCACCGAAGGGTCGACCCAGCCTTCCATCTCGATAACACCGATGGCACCCAAGACGCGCACATCCGCCACACCGGGCAAGTCACGCGCCAGAGCCAGCTCCTGCGTCATCTGCGCAGCGATACCCGCCACTTCCGACCGCCAATCGCGGACCGAGAGTTGTTCCAGACTGGCCACCGCCGCCGCGCAGGCCAGCGGGTTAGCCATATAGGTGGGCCCGTGCATCATGACGCCGGCCTCGCTTTCCCCAATCCGTCGTGCGACGGTTTCGGTGGTGACCGTGGCCGCCAACGTGATATGCCCACCTGTCAGCGCCTTACCCACGCACAGGATATCTGGCACAATGTCGGCATGGTGCAGGGCAAACAGCTCACCGGTGCGGCCAAAGCCAGTGGCGATCTCATCGAAGATAACTAGCACGTCATGTGCCTTGCACATCTCATGGGCGCGCTGCAGCCAGGTCGGGTGGTAGAAATACATCCCCCCTGCCCCCTGAACCACAGGTTCAAGAATCAGCCCCGCGATCTGGTCAGCTTTCGCCTCCAGCAACTGTTCCAGTGCATTCAGCCCGTTCAGGTCACCGTCCTCGGACCAGTCCTGACCAAAGGCGATCTGAGGGCGCGGCAGAAAATGCTGAACGGACAGGGCGCCCGCAAACAACCCGTGCATTCCGTTGACCGGGTCGCACACGCTCATCGCTTTCCAGGTGTCGCCGTGATAGCCGCCGCGGATGGTGGCAAACTGCGTTCGCCCCTTGCGACTCTGCGCAATTTGGTACTGCACCGCCATTTTCAGGGCTACTTCGATGGCGACCGACCCGCTGTCGCTGTAGAAAATGCGATCCAGCCCGTCGGGCAAAAGCCCGATCATTTTCCGGCCCAGTTCAATCGCGGGTTCATGTGTCAGCCCACCAAACATCACATGCGGCATCTGTTCCAACTGCGACTGCATGGCTGCGATGATGGCCGGGTGACGATGCCCATGCACCGCACACCACCAGGACGACATGGCGTCGATCATCTGCGTGCCATCCTCAGCCGTCAGCCAAACCCCATCTGCCCCCGTGATCAGGTGCATCGGGCCGGGTTCCAGCACGTTTGTGTAAGGGTGCCACAGATGGCGGGCATCAAACTCCAGCGGTGTCATAAGGCACCTCGGATCGCGTTAATGTCGATGGCAGAAAATGCGTTAGACAGAGTTTCGCGTGAAAGGTTTTCGACGAAGGGCAGCCTGCCCAAATGGCGGATATTGGTCATTTCGGCGATGGTCTGTTCCACGTCCGACTCAGCATCACCGACAAAGGCCACGCCAATCACATTGCATCCTGCATTGCGCAACGCCATCAGGGATAGGGTCGTGTGATTGATCGTACCCAGTGCGGTACGCGCCACCAGCACAATCGGGGCCTGCCACTGTGCAATCACATCCAGGAAAAAGATCTGACGGTTAAGCGGCACCATCAACCCGCCCGCGCCTTCAACCACAAGTGGGCCGGGCACCGGCGGCAAGGTTAGGCGGGCCGGGTCGATTTCAATCCCCATATCCTCGGCCGAGAGATGTGGCGAGGCGGGCATGTTCAGCCGATACGCCTCGGGCAGCACCTCGGCCCCGGTCAGGGCCTTGACGGTTTCCGAGTCGGTGGCCTCTTCCAGCCCCGACTGCACAGGTTTCCAATACCGCGCGCCAAGGGCTGCTGTCAGGCCCGCTGCAAAGACAGTTTTCCCGATGCCCGTATCCGTTCCGACTACGATGACAGGGCTCATGCGGCCTCGCTTTGTTGCTGCGCTAGGGTTTCGAACAAGGCGGTAATATTGGCCTGTGAAACATTGCCTGTAATCGAAACCCGTAGCCGCGATGTGCCGCGCGGAACCGTAGGAGGGCGAATGCCGCGCACGTCAAAGCCTTGCGACTGCAGGGCTGCGGCCGTCTGCATCGTGCGCGCTTCGTCCCCAAGAATGACGGGGATGATCTGACTGTTCAGCGCACCCGGCGACACGCCGTTCCGGCGCGCTTCGGCATGGGCATGATGTATTCGAGCATTCGCCGCCTCGGTCAGTCCGGTGTCTGATTGCAAATGCGCCAGTACAGCTCGCACCAGGGCCGCGTTAAACGGAGATGGCGCGGTCGCAAAAATGAACGGCCGTGCCCTGTTGATCAGCGCGTCGATCATCAGCCGTGGGCCACAGATCAGTCCGCCCGAAACGCCCAGACCCTTACCGCAGGTATGCAATGTCAGCACTTCGGCCTTCAACCCATGCGCCAGTCCTTTGCCGTGTGGGCCGAAAACACCGGTTGCATGGGCTTCGTCCACGACCAACACCGCTTCCTGCTCCACAGCCAGATCGGACAGCGCGTTCAGGGGCGCGAGATCACCCTCCATCGAATAAACGCTTTCCACGGCAATCCAGATTTGACCGGACCCTCCTGCGGAAAGCCAGTCGGCAATAACACGGCGTGCGTCGGCCACATCGTTATGAGCGAAGGCCCGCGTGTCGGCCCGGCCCATACGCATTCCTTCATGAGCGCTGGCATGAACCAGATCGTCATACAGGATCAGATCACCGCCGGCGGGAAGGGTCGAAAAAATCGCCTGATTGGCCTGAAACCCGCCACCCATGAACAAGGCGGCCTCGGCGTCGAAAAACGCGGCGGCCTCAGCCTCCAACGCCTCATGTTCCGGGTGATTGCCGCGCAGCAACCGCGACCCACCCGATCCCAGCGGCACACCGCGATCCAGCGCCTTTTGCGCGGCACCTTGCAGCCATGCAGATTCGGACAGACCCAGATAATCATTCGAGGCAAAGTCCAGCCCACGCCTCGGGGTCAGCACCCGGCGACGATGCCGGGCGCCTAATGTTTCAAGCATCGAGTTCAGGCGACCCAATGCTTTCATTCAGCAGCTTCCGCGCAGCTTTGCCCGGCCACGGTTTCGGCTTGCAGCCCAAGCTTGGCAAACAGGATCGCGTCGGTGTCTTCTTCCGGGTTCTCTGCCGTCAGCAGCGTTTCCCCCACAAAAATCGAGTTCGCCCCGGCCAAGAAACACATGGCCTGATGCTCATCGGTCATATCGCTGCGTCCGGCAGACAAGCGAACATAGGATTTCGGCATCATGATACGGGCGGTGGCGATCACACGCACGAACTCGATTGGATCGATCGGCTTGGCGTCCGCCAGCGGTGTGTCTTCCTGCGGCATCAGCATGTTGATCGGCACTGATTCAGGTGCGGGTCCCATATTGGCCAGTGTGACCAACATATCGACACGGTCGCCGACCTCTTCACCCATCCCCAGGATACCGCCGGAACACACTTTGATCCCGGCTTCCTGCACGCGGGTCATTGTATCGATCCGGTCGGCAAAGGTGCGGGTGGTGATCACCTCGGGGTAATAACGCTCGGACGTGTCGATGTTGTGGTTGTAATAGTCCAGGCCGGCGTCACGCAGGCGAAACACCTGGTTGTCGTCCAGCATGCCCAGCGTCATGCAAGTCTCCATACCCATCTCGCGAACGCCTTCGACCATGGCCACCAGCGCATCCATGTCGCGATCTTTCGGTTCACGCCAGGCCGCGCCCATGCAGAACCGGGTAGCACCACCATCCTTGGCCTTGCGGGCCTCGGCCAGCACGCGCTGAACCTCAATCAGTTTCGAGGCCGACAGTTTTGAGCCGTTGCGCGCCGATTGCGAGCAATAGGCACAATCTTCGGCACAGCCACCTGTCTTGATCGACAACAGCTTGGAGGTCTGAATCTTGTTGGGATCGAAATTCTCGCGATGCACGGTCTGCGCGCGGAACAGCAAATCCATCAGGGGAAGATCATATACGGCCTGCGCCGCCTCGCGGGTCCAAGTGGGGGAGGTGTTTTCCATTTTATCGATAATCTATCCAAAACTCCATGCCTAGCTTTTCTAATATCGATAATCATGCAAACTACAACTTAAATCTAATTCAACAGCGCCGAACCGCGAAGCGTGATCAAAGCCCAGCCACCTGCGGTAAAAGGTAGACTCCTGTTTCAGGGGCACAATTGACCGCAATACGGCAGCCATACGCCTGACTGAGCAAATCGTCGCACAATGTATCCACCGGCATGCCCTGGCTGAGGATTTGCCCATCCGACAGTAGAATCACATTGTCGGCGCACATGGCCGTCAGGTTCAGATCATGCATCACCATGACCACCCCGCCGCCACTGGTCGCGAAATCCCGAACAATTTGCATCACCTGCAATTGGTGGCCGATATCCAGGCTGGAAACGGGTTCGTCCAGAAACAACCAGCGCGACCCTGCCGGCCCGGTCGGTTGCCACACCTGCACCAGAACGCGGGCCAGTTGAACACGCTGCTGCTCACCCCCTGACAGTTCCTGATAGAACCGCCCTTCAAATCCACCCAAACCGACACGAGTCAGCGCATGCAGGGCAATCCGGTCGTCCATAGATCTGCGCATACGCCCCATGCGGATCACCTCTAACACGGTGAAAGGAAAGCTCATCGGAGTCGCTTGTGGCAGGACGGCACGAATGTCGGATAGCTCAGCAGCGCTAGTTCGCGCGATATCCCGACCGTTCAACGTAACGGCCCCGTCATGGTCCAGATCGCCGGTCAGCGCCGCCAACAACGTGGATTTACCCGCCCCCGACGGGCCCACAACGGCAGTCACCTGTCCGGGCTGGGCTGAGAAAAACAGATTGCTCAGGATCGTGCGGCGTCCCAGCCGAACGCTCAGGTCTGTGACAATCAACATGGTCTAAAGGTCCACAATTCCGCGTTGCCTCAACAAAATCCACAGAAAGAACGGCGCGCCGATGACTGCGGTGACAATCCCAATGGGCAGCTCAGACGGCGCGATGATCATTCGGCTGATCAGGTCGGCCAGCACCAGAAGCGCCGCACCCAGAAGGGCCGAATTGACCAGCAGGTATTTGTGATCGGGCCCCGAGGCCAGTCGCAGCAGATGTGGCACCACGATACCCACAAACCCTATCCCACCACTGACGGCCACAGCTGCCCCGGTCGATGCGGCGACGACCAGAATGGCGCAGGTTTTCAGATGTTGCACGCGGATGCCGATATGCCCGGCTGCGGCTTCGCCCAAGGCCAGACCGTTCAGACCAAGCGCCAGAAATGGCGACAGCATCAGGGGGATCAGGATCAAAGGGGCCGCAACAATGATCTTGCTCCAACTGCTGCCCGCCAGTGAGCCCATGGACCAAAAGGTGAAATCCCTCAGCTGCGCGTCATCCGCCACATAGACAAGGATGCCTGTCAATGCCATCGCCAGTGCGGTCAGCGCAATCCCGGCCAGCAGCATCGTTGCAACAGAGGTTCGGCCACGCCGCGTTGCAACCCGATAGAGCAGCATTGTGGTGATCCAGGCGCCAAGAAACGCAGCAATCGGGACAAGCCATGTTACCAGCCCGGCGGCAACGGTCAAAGTCCCGCCCAGAACAATCGCACCGACCGCCCCCAAGCTGGCCCCGGCGCTGACGCCAACTATGCCCGGATCGGCCAGCGGGTTGCGGAATAAGCCCTGCAGCACCGCCCCAGACACAGCCAGCGCCGCCCCAACAAAACAACCCATGATCACACGGGGCGCGCGGATATCCAGCAAAACCACCCGGTCCCGCAAGGACAGGTCTTGGCCCTGTGCCATATCAATCAATGCCTGCCACAACGACGTGCCCGCCGATCCCGTTGCAAGCCCGGTCAGCACCACCACACTCAATACAACGATCAAAACCCAGCTGAGCCGACGCGCGGTTACGCTCCGGTCGCCGTCGATTGTCATCCCGTCAGCGGTTTGGTCAGCCATTGGCGCCGCGCAATCCAGCTGCAAGATCAGAGATGGCCTGCCCGGTGCGCACCGAGAAACCCAACAACAACATGCCATCCATCCGCAACAATTTAGCGTTCTGACCTGCCGGTGTGGCCGCAATCGCAGGGTGTTTGAGAACCTCTTCATCTGTCAGGGAAACCTGTCGGCCGCTGTCCATCAGCAAGATGACATCGGGGGCTGCTGTAATGATCGCCTCATCCCCCAATGGTTTATAGCCCTGAAACCCCTCAACAGCATTTGTGGCCCCGGCCAGTTCGATAATACCCTGCGCTGCTGTATCCTGCCCTGCGGCCAGCACGCGCCCACCCTGCATTGCCAGTACAAACAGAACACGCTGATCGGCCAATTCACTGTGCGCAGTGGCGGCATCGATTGCGCCGCCAACGCGTTGCGCCAGTGCTTCGCCCTCTTCAGGAACATCCAGCGCCTTGGCAACGGCCTTGATCTTGGCGACAACCGCCGCGCGATCATGGCCCATCGGTATACTGACAAAAGGGATATGAGTTTCGGCCAGAACCTCCAGCGTTTCCGGCGGGCCTGCGCCCTCTTCTGCCAAGATCAGATCGGGGCTGACCGACAGCAACCCCTCGGCGGACAAGCGGCGCACGTAGCCTATGTTTGGCAATGCGGCGACCTGCGGCGGATGGTTCGACGTGCTGTCGCGTGCCACCAACCGGTGTTCTTGTCCCAGCGCATAAATGATCTCGGTGATCGATCCCCCGGCCGAGACAATGCGTTGCGCCGGGTCGGCATGCAGACCAAATGCAGATACCAACAGCAACAATCCGGCAAGTTTCAGTTTTGCGCGCACCCGAGTCATGCCGGAACCTCCTCTGGGCGGCCCTCAAGCGACGCAACAAGGTCGTTCCAGATTGCAGCTGAGGCAGGCTCGGCCAGCACGCCAAAGATTTGCAATATCAGTGCACCCTGCGCGTCAAACGCCTCGACCGAGATCGCATCGCCTCGTTTGGTGGATTTCCTGGCCTGCCAGACCTCGGCGATGTGATCGGTTCGTAGGTGCAGGTTAAAGCCAGGATCCAGCACATTCAGCCATGGGCCCATCTGCTTGACCTCCTTGATGGGTCCGGTGTGAATTTCGATGCACCCCTGATTACCAACAAAAACCATGATCGGCAGGCCTGTTTTGGCGGCGCTGTGCAGAATTGTGTCGACGGCCGATATCACCAGAGCCCGCACATATGGCGCCCCGGCCATGCGATAGGCCCCCAACCTGTTCAGCTTGAGCTTGCGAACCATCTGGAGAAACTGATGGGTATCTGTGATTTCATCCCATCCAGCACGCAGACGGTCGGTTTTCTCGGGCTCGACCTTGGCGGGTTCAACCGCTGCGCGCGATTCAACTGTCAGAGTGTCTGACTGGTCCGGCAGTTTCAGGGCCTCGATCACGGCATCCCATTCCTCGATCACAGAGGTATCGCGCAAAAAGACCTTGTGAACCGCATCACCTGCGGCGTCGAAAATCTGAAGGGACAGGCGTTCCGAGCCATCCTCAAGAGTTTTGTGTACAGCAAAGCCGTAAACCCAGTGACGTGGGAACATGCGCAGATCAATCTCGTGATTGGCGATCAGCGCCGCGTGGGGGCCGCCACGGTAATCATCGTAAATCCCCACCTTCTCGATCACGCAGCTTTCGTTGCGAGTCAGTGCCATGACCTCGCCCAATCGGTTCACTAAGGGCATCAGCCGGTCCATGTCGGGGCTTATGCGGGTGGCTCCGTGTCCGACATGCGCGGCCACCAGCTGTGCCTCGGTGATGCCGAGTTGATCCGCCAGATCACGCTCGCGCCGCTTGGGGTTTTCCAACCGCGCAGCACGGATTTCAGAAGGGCTTGGATGGGTCATGGTCGTCTCCACAATGGTATCGAAACGCATTTGGCTGGGACCGAGACGACCGGGCTGCGCGCTGTTTTTAGCTTTCTTTGCCCTTGTCCTAAGCGGTCCTGCCTGTGGCATCAAGGGCACGCAGCATTTTTCTGACAAAAATAGTCTGGTATAGAAAAATCTAATCCGCTAAGGAGCCGCCCACATGGACCACAGCGCGCAGCATCTAGCGCGCAGGCCCGTAGAAACACCCAGCACATCGCGAGGTAGCATCTGAATTTCGCCTGTTTCAGGCGGGTGCATCTCTGACTGCACGATACACATACTGGGGGTTTCAATGAAATCAGCATTAAAGCGGCCTACCGCAAGCGTGGCCCTGACCAGCGCCGTTTTGGCGGCAACGCCGCTATGGGCGCAAGAACAAGAAGACGACATCATCCAACTCGATGACATCATCGTCACCGGCACCGGGCTTCCAACCGAGGTTTTCGACAGCCCGTCCTCCGTCACCGTTGTGGATGCCGGTGAAATCCGCGAAATCCCCCCAGCCTCAGTCGCCAATCTGTTGTCGGATGTGCCGGGCGTTCAGGTGTCCGAGAATGATCTGGATCGTATCCGTATCCGTGGCGAAGATTCGCAGCGCGTCGCCATCGTGCTGGACGGTCAGCGCCTGTCGGATCACAACCGTTATGGAACACCTCTGCTGGTGTCACCCACCGATATCGAACGGATCGAGATCGTGCGTGGCCCTTCATCGGTTGTCTCAGGCAATCGGGCCATCGGTGGCGTCGTGAACATCATCACCAAACGCGGCGCAGACAAACCGGTCGAGGTTTCCGGCACCGCAGGTTACATCGGGTCCAATGACGGCTATCGCGCCGCTGCCAGCATCGCAGGTACGTTCAACGATTTTGACTATCGTCTGTCGTATTCGAAACTGGACCTGAACGACCGCGAAACAACCAACGGTGATCTGGTGCCCTCCAGCAGTGAAGAACACGGCGTGCTGGGCTTTGTCGGATACCGCTTTGGCAACAGCTATGTCGGCCTGCGCGCACAGGATTTCGACGCCTCGACCGAGGTGTTCACCGGCAGCCCGGATGCCCAGATCAACCTGCCCAAACGGGACCTGCGCAAATACAGCGCGTTCTACGAAGGCGAAGACCTGACGCCCTGGATGTCGATGCTGAAGTTCAGCGCTTATACGCAAAAGGTCGACCGCGTGTTCGACAGCGAATTCACCAGCAGCGGCGGGCCGGTCACCACCATTGTCAACGCGGGATCGGACGATGAACAGACAACCAGCGGATTCGTGGCAACAGCAAACTTTGAATTTGCACCCGGTCACCGATCGGTCATCGGGCTTGAATATGACGATGACCGGCTAGAGACCACCAAAACCTCTGATATCACGATCATTCCGCCCTTTGGACCGCCCAGCCAAATCAGCGTGCCCTCTTTCACGGATGCGGAAATCCGAACGGCCAGTATTTTTGGACAGCACGAAGCAACCTTTGGCGATTTCGTCGCCACGGTCGGCGCGCGCTACTATAGCGTCGAAAGCGATCTGAACGAACGCAAGGTCAACGGGTTTCCGCTGCCGGATGCCAGCAACAGCGATGACCGCTGGCTCGGCTCGATTGGTGCCGTCTACAATCTGTCAGATGACGCCATCCTGCGGGCCAACATCTCGCAAGGTTATACCTTCCCGTCCCTGTCCGAGCTGTACCTGTCCACGTCGGCTGGCGGCCAGGTCATCAATGGCAATCCGAACCTGAAACCCGAAACCGCGACCAACTATGAAATCGGTGCGCGTGTGGATCGCGGGAACTTCGTGCTGGATACGGCCATTTTCTATACCGAAGCCAAGGACTACATCACCACCGTGGCCGATCCGGTCAATCCGGCCGAGCTGATCTATGACAATGTCGAAAGCGCAGACAGCTGGGGCATTGAAATCGCGGCCGAGGTTGATCCCGGCTGGGGCGGTGTACGCCCCTATGTCATCGTGTCGAATGTGACCCGAGAGTTCACCTATTCCAACGGGTTCAGCACCAAAGACAGTGGCACCCCGGAATGGACGGGGACGCTTGGTGTGCGCTCAGACTGGCAGACAGCCAGCTTGACGGGCACCTGGGATATGTTCCTGCGGGGCGAAAGCGCGGCCAAGTTGCGCGACGAAAACGGCAATATCGTCGACAGCGGGACAGCCACCGGCACCAACCCGACCTCGGGCTGGACCACGCTGAACTTCCGCGGCAGCGTGGATTTGACCGAGAACGCATTGCTGACGCTCGAGCTTAACAACATCCTCGACAGGTCCTACCGGGCCAATGACCAGATCCCGGCTGCAGGACGCAATATCAACCTATTCGTGACTGCAACCTTCTGACCCGGAGAACAGCGGGGCCACGGGGTAACCCGGTTGGCCCTGCACACAGGAGAACCTTATGATATCCCGATTGATCCTGTTTATGGCCCTTGCGATGGTACCGGTTGCCCTCGCCGCGCAAGACACCCTGACACCCCCAGCGCCAGAGGTTCTGGTATCAGGCGACCAGATTGGACCAGCGCAACCAGTTTCGGCTGAACCCAACGAACCCGCGCCTGAACACAGCACAGGTGTGGAAACCGCGCAGGATGCCTCGGTCCAGGCGGCCGAGTTTCTGCGCAAAGGCGGACCATCGATCTGGGCCATCGCGGCGCTGTCTGTGCTCACCGTCGCCCTGATCCTGTGGAAGATTTGGCGGCTGGCCCTGATCGGGGCATGGTCACGGGGCAAGGCCGGTCAGGCCGTGGATTTGTTCGAAACTGGGGAGTCCGATGCCGCTGTTACGACGCTCCATGGCCGCCGGGGAATTCGATCCAAGGTGATGAGCCATGCCATCCGGTCCATTCGCACCCTACCCGAAGACCGCGCCCGCGAAGAGGTTTCGCGCGTGGCCAAACGCGAGATTGCCGATGCCGGTACCGGCCTTCGAGCGCTGGAGCTAATCGCAACGATCGCACCTCTGTTGGGTCTGTTAGGCACAGTTCTGGGCATGATTGCAGCGTTTCAGGCGCTGCAACAGTCAGGCAACCGCGCCGATCCCTCCCTATTGGCTGGCGGCATCTGGGAGGCGCTTCTGACCACCGCAGCAGGTATGGCCGTGGCCATCCCAGCCTCGGCCGCGCTGACGTGGTTCGAGGCCGTAATCGACCGCATCCGCCGCGATTTGGAAGACGGCGCAACCCGTATTTTCGTATCAGGCAAGCCGGGCAATCTGAAACTGGCTGCCGAGTGATCTGATGCAATTCGCCCCAATTGCAAAACCCAGACGCAAGCCCAACCTCACGCCGATGATCGACGTGGTGTTCCTGCTTTTGGTGTTCTTCATGCTGGCGTCCCGCTTCGGGACCGAGACCATCTTGCCGCTGCCGCTGGCCTCTGCGGGCCACGAATATAGCGGACCGCCGCGCCTGATTGACGTCCTGCCCGACCAAGAGATGCTGAACGGCATCGCCAGCGCGGATATAGCTCGCGATCTTGCACCACTGATGCAGGCCCCCACGGATTTGGTGATCTTGCGCGGCAGGGATGGCGCGACATTGCAACGGATCGTGACCGTCACCGAGATCCTGCGTGACGCCGGGCTTATTTCGGTCGTTTTGGTGGAATAGCGCGATGAATTTCTCGGACCCATCCGGCACACCGCGCCCTGCATCCATCCTGCCGATGATCAATGTCGTGTTTCTACTGCTGATCTTTTTCCTGATGACGGCGAACCTAATCAAACCCGAGCCGTTCGAAGTTTCCCCACCAAAATCGACATCCGACACCGACCCCAAGGTCGAGCGGGTGCTTTATGTCGACAAAACTGGCCGTATGTCCTTCGAAGGGAAGGAAGGAAACGCGGCGCTGGTCGCCTTGGCAACGATTAGCGAAACCAACAGCGTCGTCCAGGTTCGCGCCGATGCGCAGCTTGAGGCCAAAGTGATGTCGGGGCTGCTGCGTGGTCTTGCACAAGCGGGGCTGAACCGGGTCGAGCTTGTGGTGGCCCGAAAATGAAACGCTGGGTTGAAGCCTTTGTTTTTGTTGCTCTGGCCGCCGCCTTGCATCTCGCCGCCTTTGCCAGCCAGCCAAAGTCTGGTGTTGTTGCGGGCGGTGTTGGTGGTGCGGATCTGGCAACGATAAAAGCTGCCGCCCCCTCGGTGGCCGAGATGGTCAATACGTGGGAGGCTGCGCCCATCACGCCCACCCGGCAGACGCCGACCGTGCAAGTGCCGCAAACCCCGGCCGTCCCCGCCGGGCCAACCTTGAAAATCGATCAGGCCCCAATGGCTCAAATGACAATCGCACTTGCCCCGCCAGAACCGGAGAAGCTGCCGCAGGTGGACACGGCACAGCCGCCACCAGTTGTCGCGCCGACGGAAAGGGCCGAGCGTGAATCTCAACAGCCAGACAAGACGCCCGCGCAGGACGGTCGAAAAGCCAAGGTAACCGCCGCAGGTGTCAACAAACAGGTTTCCGCAGGTTCAGGTGACGGATCGCAGGCCGGGGCGGGATCGGCGGAAGTGAACGCTGGGTCCTCTGGAAAGCAAGCAAAGCTCAAGGTGTTTTGGGGTGCAAAAGTTCGCGCCCGCATCGAGCGCAACAAGCAATCGTTGCGCCGCACGGATGGTGGCAGCGCCATGATCACCCTGACCGTTTCGCGCGATGGGCGTCTGCTGTCGCATAAACTGCTGAAATCCTCGGGCAATTCGGCACTGGATCAGGCCGCGCTTAGCGCTGTGGCCCGTACAAAGCGCGTACCGAAAGCACCCAAGGGGTTACAGGGCGACAGCTTTCGCTTTTCTGTACCGATCAGGTTTGAGCCCCGTTAACCGACGCCACCGTCAGGAAAACGGGTGTGGTTCCAACAGAATTCGAACCGAAATCGCGATGAAAAACAGCACGCTGCCGGTCAGGACAAACACGTGCCAGATGGTGTTGTGAAACGGCAGGTGTTCCGAAAGATAGAATGCAACGCCGACGGTATAAACGACACCGCCCGCCATCATCAGCCACACTATAGTCGGCGACAGCTCGGTCAGCATGGATTGTCCGGCCCAAATGATGGCCCATCCCATCATCAGATACAGGCCCAGACCAAACCACCGAAACCGGTTTGGATCGATCAGCTTCAATGTTGATCCCAGCGTCGCCGACGACCATAAGCCAATCAAAAGCCCCCATGCCTGCCCGCCCGAAAGCAAAACGAACGGCGTGTAGGTGCCAGCGATCTTGACGTAGATACCCGAATGATCCAGCCGGCGCAGTAGATCGGACCATCTGTCATTGTCGACCATGTTGTAGAGGGCGGAAAACGTCAGCATCAACACCAGCGTCACGCCATAGATCGAAACTCCCAGTACCGCCTCGGGCTCGGAGCGGTGCTGGGCGGTGATCGTGATCAGAACTGGCACGGCAACAAGGGCCGCGGCCACGCCCAATACGTGTACAACCCCATCGCTGATACGTTCGGCCCGGGTATAGGCCGGCCGGATATCTGCAAAAGACCACATGTCTCAAATCTAGGGGCCGGATCGCAACCCGGCAAGTTTAGGTCGGATCATCCCCCGCCTTCGGGTCTTTGTACCTGTTCAGGTCAAACACCCCTGCCTGTATTGGCTTCTGATCCAGGAATATCTCGTAAATCCGATCGCTGAGCGCCCAGAATTCGGGGCTTGTCCGGCGCACGCCGTATTCTGCCACCAAGGCCATGTAATCGCTTTGCGATCTGACGGATTTCAATCCAGTGATGAAAGGAGCCAACTGGTTCTGCCGGACATGGAAAAAAAAGTTCGGATAACTGCCGATCAGGCCCGGAAGAATTGTCACCGTGTCCTCGGCCGGGAGTCGGCGCGCCTTTTCTTCAAACAGAAAGGCGACGTTGGAATGCGCCTTGTCATGGGCCAGGGTGAACAGCTCTGCCGCGCCGCCATCTTGCTCGACCACAAGAACGGACAGGTCGGGCAGATATTTCACCCAATCTCCGGTCTGATCCGCCAGATCGCGCAGCAAAATGCCTGACTGATCCGAGGGGCAATCACCGTCCACACATCGGTTGATCGGGTCGGTGGTGGGCCACAGGCCGTTGCCACGTTCCAGCAAGGTCAAGAGGAACTCTTGCATAGGAGTGGTGGTTGCAAAGGTGATGCCGGTGGGGAAATGTCCATCAACGTTGCGACGGTGCCAATAGGTAAGCCATTCGGCCAACACGCCCTGATACCAGCCTTGATGCATCTGCGACCTGACATCCCGTGGCATGAAAAACAGAAACGTATCCTCACTCTCCATCCGCAGCTCGTTCATATAAAGCCGCGTGGTCAGCTGATGCTCGACCCGGCCGAAAACATCATAGCCCGCGACCAGGTCATAGTAGATACGTTCGAACACCGGGAAATCCAGAACCCACGCGGTTTCGGGAATGCCGCCGTGAAATCCGGTCATGGCCGAGGCGTTGTCGAAGTGACGGAACACGGTGATCAGAGCGTTGGGGTTAGAGCTGTCGCCGTCCCAGATCGAGCCATAGTCAAACCCGGTTTCGTATATCGGGGCCTTCTTGTACCGTGCGTCCCGAAACTCGAGATACCGAACCTGGTTCTTGTGCGAAAACCCCGGCAACGCGCCCAATGCACTGGCGTCGGCCTCTGACACGGGCAACTCCAGATAGATGGCCCCGTCTTGCAGAAAGCTGGGGTCGGTAACTGACAAATCCGCTTCCGGGTCAAGGAAGCTGACCCAGAACCGGTCTTCGATCACATCAACTGCGGTCGCTCCGTGACAGACAGGGCCGCGTATGAAGCTGCGGACAAAAAACAGCGCATCATCCAACAGGAACTGATAGCGGCTTTTGGCGGGCATCTGCATATAGGTGCTGAATGGTTTGCCGCCCTCGGCATCGCCATAGGGGGGTAGCTCAGTGAGTGTCCAATCGGGATCCAAAAACAATTGTTGATAACGCGCCATGCGATCTGGTCCCATCGAATAGACCAGATGTTCCTTGTGTACGATCGTTTCGGTGACCTGCTGCAAACGATAGTAGAACGCACCCGCCCCCGGATCATCGAATGGCCGCCGCGTGGCAATAATGTCTATGGTGTCACCCGGCGCGGTGGTCGAGCGGACGAGCTGAAAGAACCGCCGCGAATTGTCATCTTGGAAATGGAGGCGGGCCAGAAACAGGTGTTCGTACAGATACCGGCTCATCAACTGGCTGCGCATGTCGTTTGAATTCAGGAATACCTCCCACTGCGTGATCTGGTCCTGAATCTCTGAGGGAATTTCGGTTGCAACAGATGGCAGCGCTGCGCCGCTGCGCGCCCAGGTCATGAGGGCCTGAAATTCGGCATCCGCCAACGGTGCAGTGCCATAGGGCATGCCGGCAAGCTCATGATCGCGACTGAACTGATCAAATTCTCCGGATGTCGGACAAACCAGAGGGCGATCAAGCGCCAGACCAAGCTCGCTCGGAAGTGGCGCGTTAATCGGCATCGGATTCTGTCGCCCCAGCTCAAGATACCGTTCCAGCAGGCCCGGAGTTTCGGCATCATTTGGATCACGGGTTACCGTGTGAAATCCCAGCGCCCGCCATTCGGGGACCGTTTGCGCATCAATCCCCAGCCGCGTGGGCTGGGCATCGGTCAAACGCTCGGTATGATAAACGGCCTGTTTGCTTGCCCCGCGCTGAACGCCTGCGGGCGAGGTGAGCTTCAACTGACAGGGTGCGTCATAGCAGCTGTGGCAGACGACACAGCGACGGTCCATGATCGATTTTACATCAGCCAAGCTTTGACCCTGCGCAGCGGGGCTGGTCGTTCCCTGGGCCCGGGCATCCAGGGTAAAAAGACCAATGCTGACCACAGTCATCGCGATTGCGACTTTCAGCAGCAATAGACGTTTTCGCATCTGCGCTCCCCCGTAACTTGCCGATATCATTGCAGTTACAGGGGGTATTAGGCAAGAATCGCTTGATCGTCAGCCGGTGTGATATCCGGGTGTCGAGCGTGAGATCGCAGTCTCTTCTTCTGTCATCTCAACCGGGAACCCGTCGAACAGGGGTGTACTCAGATACCGCTCACCCGTGTCAGGCAGCATGCACAGGACCGACGCGCCGGGCTCGGCCTGTTCAGCAATCTGCATTGCGACGGCAAAGGTCGCGCCGCCGGATATGCCGGTTAGGATACCCTCTTGGCTGGCCAACTTCTGCGCCCATTCAACCCCTGTCGGACCAGCCACCGGGATCAGCTCATCAAAATAGCGGTTGTCGATGGATTCCTGCAAAACTGCGGGAATAAAGTCCGGCGTCCAGCCCTGAATGACATGTGGCTCGAACGCGGGGTGGCTTGAAACTGGATCGCTGTCCTTACCACGCTCAGTCGCGACGCCGCTGCCCACCAACTGCGCATTGGCCGGTTCGGTCAGGATAATTTTGGTCTCAGGACTCTCAGCGCGCAAAACCCGCGACACTCCGGTGACCGTGCCGCCGGTGCCATAGCCAGTCACGAAATAGTCCAGCCTGTCGCCATTGAAATCCCCCAGAATTTCCCGCGCGGTTGTTGCAGCGTGGATCTCGGCATTGGCCTGGGTTTCGAACTGACGCGCCAGAAACCAACCGTGTTCCTCGGCCAGTTCGACTGCCTTGCGGTACATGCCAAAGCCTTTTTCCGCCTTTGGCGTCAGAACAACCTTTGCACCCAGCATACGCATCAAGCGACGACGTTCAGTCGAAAAGCTTTCGGCCATGGTAACAACCAGCGGATAACCCTTTTGCGCGCAGACCATCGCAAGACCGATGCCCGTATTACCACTGGTGGCCTCAACAACCGTCTGGCCAGGTTTCAGGGCACCGCTGCGTTCTGCGGCTTCGATGATATTGACGGCAAGACGATCCTTGACCGATCCGGCGGGGTTGAACGCCTCGAATTTAACGAACAGGTTGACGGCTTCGGGTCCCAGATTGTTGATGCGGATCGTGGGGGTGTTTCCGATCGTGTCGAGTACACTGTCAAAGATCCGGCCATTGCCCGATGTGGTTCTGAGTTTGGCATCAGTCATTGGGTTTCCTTACATGGTCGCGCGTTTCATCAGACCTGTTTACCCGGCGCTTACGACAATGTCCCGAAAACCTTTCACCTCAGATATCCAGCACAACCGTGTCCGACCCCTTGGCGGGCACGGCACAACAGATCAGCACCTCGTCTTCTGAATGATCCGCTGATGGTTCGATGCGATAGGCGACTTGACCGGCAATCTTGCGGGTTAGACAGCTGCCGCATGATCCTGAACGGCAGGAAAAGGTTGGTGTCAATCCCTGCGCCTCGGCCACCTCCAGTAAGGTCGGATCGCCTTGTGCCCATTGCACCTTTTGATTGCTGGCTTTGAATTCCACACTGGCCGCCTCAGCCTCAGGCTCGGGCTGGATCGCGACGGCGTTCTCGTCGACGCGCCGCGCCAATGCGGCAGGGCCAAAGGCTTCGGCATAAATACGGTCATCCCGCACGCCAAGACCGCGCAGCATGTCATAGATCGCTTGCATGAAAGGGGCCGGGCCACAAAGAAAGAAGTCGTAGTCATCCAGAGGCAGCGTATCTTGGATCAGTTCGGGCGTGATGTAGCCTTCGGCGTCAAAATCCGCCCCCACGCGGGTGCCTTCTTCGGGTTGTGAGACAACCGAGACATAACGGATCTTTCCGCCGCCCTCGGCCGCAGCCTGTTGCAGGTCACTGTGAAAAGCCCGCTGTCCCACGGTTTGCGCGGCGTGAAAAATGGTCAGGTTGCGCGTGTGGCGGGTTCGCGCGCCTTCGTGCATCACGTGGCGGGTCATCGACATCATCGGCGTGATACCGACCCCGCCCGCAAACAGCACAGCAGGCCGGGTTTCAGCCGCATCCAGAAAAAACTGACCTTTCGGGGCTTTGACCTCGACCAGATCACCGACCGACAGTGTTTCGTGCAAATGGTTTGACATCACACCACCCGGTTCGCGCTTGACGGAAATCCGATACCCGGCATCGCCGGGCGCTGAGGATACCGTGTAGGTCCGCGTTGCCGGCGCCGTGCCATCGGGGCTAGTGCGAAGTGTCAGAAACTGACCTGCTTCAAACGGCAACAGAGGCAGGTCATCCGTGGCCTCGAAGATGAATGACCGGATCACGTCGCTTTCATCCTGAACAGCAGCCACCCGCAGGGTTCGCCACTGACGGCGCAGTGCTTCAGCCTCTCGCCTGGCCTCGGCTGTTTGCCAGTCATCCGCCATCAGACTGTTGGGCGAAAACTCCAGAAATTCAGCTCGGAACGGCAGCGCGTCATGAAAGCGTAGGCCGTGATCCAGATGAAACCACCAACCCCGGCTTGCACCATGGAAGCCCGCGATATCGGGATGGTCTTCTGACAGCACCTCAACCGTCCCAGTCAGCATCAGCACATCGCCGGTCTGATAATCCGGAAATACTAGGCCCGCCCTCGGATTTACGAGGAAGTTGCCCAGCGTGTTGAAGAAATTATTGCCTGCAAAATCAGGAACCAACAGGCTGTTGCCCTCAACCCGCACAAACCCCGACCGCCCGCCCCGATGTGAAACGTCAACGCCCGTATGGTCGGGGGTGTTGGCGTGGCTGGCGACATAAAACGAATTGGCCGTCGCTATCATGTCCCGGGCTCTTGGGTCCAGCTCAAGTAGCCGATCGACAGAGCGGGCGACGTTGGCGTCCGGCTCTCGGACAAAGGTAACATCATGGGTCTGGATGTACTGCGGACAATTCCCGAAAGACTGCACCACATCCAGAGAGAAACCGCCATTTTCGATCCGCCCAACGGTGGCATTCATACGGTTGCGGCGCCGCGTGGAAAGTTCGACCCCGACGACACCGATGGGCGCGCCGGGCTTCAGCGCCGTTCGCAGTGGGTCGTCTGGCAGAGGCTGGACGTCAACATCAAGCCGACGGTCATGCGGTGAATGGATAAACCCCGGCCGACCCGAGATCATCGACGCCCAGGGCCAACCATCAGGATCGACGCTGCCCACTACAAGAAAAGGCAGCTTGCCAAAGAACTCTCGATGCTGATCGGGCATGTAGGGGCGGATGTAGTTCCGGCCAACTGCCTCCATCTTTTCCCGTTTACCGATGCGGGATTGCATATCCCGTTCACCTGCGTGGAAAGGCGATGTATCTGATGCGGTCGGGGCGTTCATGGCAGACCTCATATGTCAGGGACGGGTTGACCAGCCACAAATGCGCAGCTGGCCAAGGGGTGGATCAGGCCGCGTTCAGACCAACCGCGGTGCGAGGCATCGGGACAAAGCCGTCCAGCGCCTCGACATTGGCCAGAAGGCGGCGCACGTTTGCGTAAGGTTCAAGCGAAACGTCACCTTCAGGCGCATGCGCGGTGTAGCTGTAGATGGCGACATCCGCGATTGTTGGGGCATCCCCAACCAGCCACTCGCGGCCTTCAAGATGCGCATCCAGCTTGGCAAGAACCTTTGCCGCGGTGGCGTGGGTAAAGTCTTTGTTCAAGGGTGCATTGAAAACATTGATCAAACGCGCAGCGGCAGGGCCAAAGGCGATCTCACCAGCTGCGAGGGTCAGAAACTTCTGCACTTCGGCCTCATGCACTGGGTCCGCAGGCAGATAGGACGGTGCATATTTGCGCGCCAGATAGACCAGAATGGCGTTGCTGTCAGTGACGACCACGTCACCATCTTCAAGCACCGGTACCTGCCCCGCGGGGTTCATCGCCAAAAACGGCTCGCGCTTATGCTCACCACCAGCCAGGTCCACATCGATGACGTCATGATTAATACCGGCAATGCTGGCAAACAGGACGGCACGATGGGCATGGCCGGACAAGGGGAAACTGTGAATTCGGATTGCGTTGGACATTTGAAAGCTCTTTCTCTGATTGAAGGGGTTCGGCTGAGGGTCAGCATCTACGCGCCAAACTTAGATTGCTTTATCAGAGGCGATAATATACGCATTCAGAGAATTACTATGAACGCAGTGTAGACAATGGACACGATCCAAGGCATGCGCACCTTTGCGGCGGTGGCGGCGCATTCTTCGTTTACCGAAGGCGCAAAACAGATCGGCATCAGCACCAAGCTGGCCAGCAAATATGTCGGTCAGCTTGAGGACCGCCTGAACGCGCAATTGTTCAACCGCACCACCCGCAGCGTCACCCTGACCGATACCGGACGGTCCTATTACGAGCGTTGCCTTTCACTGCTGGACCAGTTTGATGAATTGGAAGGGCTGGTCCAGAAACGCCAGACCGAATTGGCGGGGCGTATACGGATCACCGCGCCAACCGGGTTTGGCTCGGCCGAACTGATACATCTGCTGAAACCGTTCCAAACCGAACATCCGAAAGTCACGATCGAATTGCACCTGTCTGACCATCACGTCTCGATGGTCGAAGAAGGGTATGACCTTGCCATTCGCTTTGGCGCACTGAAGGATTCCAACCTTGTGGCGCGCAAGCTGACGGACATGCGTATTGTCTGCTGTGTGTCGCCCGAATATCTGGCGCAACATGGGACGCCGCAAGAGCCCGCCGCCTTATCCACCCACAACTGTCTACTACAGACCACCGGCAACATGATCGACAATTGGGCTTTCAAGGGATCGGACGGCGAATACGTAGTTTCTGTATCCGGAAACTTTCGCGCAAATTCCCCTCGCGCTGTGGCGCATATGGCAGCGGACGGGCTGGGGATTGGCCGGATTCCCTTGTACACGGCACAGCCTTTTTTGGACACGGGCCGTCTGCAATTGCTGTTTGAAGCACAAGAGGCAATATCGCTGGGACTCTACGCAGCCTATCCGCAAAACCGCCACCTGACCGCTCGGATTCGAGCGTTAATCGACTTTCTGGTGAAACAGTTACGCAGGGCTTAGAGCCTCAACGCCTTCGAATATTTCTAACCGCAAGATGTGGGGGCTGAATCATGGTTGCAAAATTATCTACCTTCTGATAGGTAGGCTCTCATTGATAATACTTCCAAAGGAATCGCACCTATGAAAATCCATGATATCGAAGGGTTTCCAAACCCAACCCGCATCCGCATCGCCTTGGCTGAAAAGGGCGCATCTGACAAAGTTGAGTTTATCCCGGTGGACGTGATGGGCGGTGAGCACCGCACCCCTGAATTCAAAGCTAAAAACCCTGACGCCGCAGTTCCCTGCCTGGAGTTGCCCGATGGCACACATATCGCGCAGTGCAACGCGATCACCGAATACATTGATGCGACATTCGACGGCCCATCGCTGACTGGGGAAACAGCCAAGGAACGCGCACAAATCTCGATGATGAACCTGCGGGCGGAAAACGGTCTGCTGAACGCGGTCGGCACATATTTCCACCACGCCACCCCCGGCCTTGGACCGGATCTTGAAACCTATCAATGTGCTGAATGGGGCTTGAAACAGAAAGAGGTGGCCGGGCAAACCATGGCTTATCTGGATTCAGTTCTCGCCGAGAATGAATATCTTGCTGGCGACACTTTCTCGGTGGCCGACATCACGGCCTTCGCCGGATTGGCCTTTGCCGACTTCGCCAAGGTCGACATCCCGGAAAACCTGACCCATCTAAAGGCATGGCGTGCAAAAATGGCGACGCGCCCGTCCATCGCGGCCTGAACCAGCCCCTGCCACTGAAGTCGAAAGGAATACTATCAATGGAACTCAACTCGGATTTCTCATCCCGCGTCGTCGTTCACTCTGATCAACTTGAGTGGCAGGCCTCGCCCATGAAGGGTGTGGACCGGCGCATGCTGGACCGGATCGGCGGCGAAGTTGCCCGCGCCACCACCATCGTGCGGTACGCGCCGGGCAGCAAGTTTTCAGCTCATACTCACACTGGCGGTGAAGAGTTCATCGTACTCGATGGTGTATTTCAGGACGAACACGGTGACTTCCCCGCAGGAACCTATGTGCGCAATCCGCCAACCTCGGCGCATACGCCCGGATCGGAACCCGGTTGCACCATCTTCGTCAAGCTATGGCAGTTCGACCTGGACGACCGCACCCAGTTCCGCAAGACCATGGCGGATGAACTGGCTGCCCCGGTAAATGGCGTGTCAACCGCCACGCTGCACAAGGATGACCGTGAGATCGTCACCTACAGTCATCTTGATCCGGGCGCGGTTCTCAACTCTGACGCCGCTGGCGGCATCGAACTTTTGGTCATTGACGGGTCCATCACCACCGGCGGTGATGACCTGACCAAAGATGGCTGGTTGCGCCTGCCCGAAGGCCAGGCCCTTTCAGCCACCGCGGGTTCCCATGGCGCAAAAGTCTGGATGAAAACCGGGCATTTGCCCTTTGCCAAGGCTCCGGCGGTCTAGCACGTGAAACGCGATCCCTCTGGCATTTTAGGGGCCGGGCCGGTACTGCTTTGAGGGTGTCAAAGGCAGGGGGAACACCGCTGCCTTTGAATAGCTCGGAAAGGGATTGAACACAGATGGCGACCGATACCAAAACCGCCTTGCTGGATGTTGCCGAACATGCCGCCCGCGCGCGCGGGTTCGATGGGTTCAGCTATGCCGATCTGGCTGATGCGGTGGGTATTCGCAAGGCTTCGATCCATTATCACTTTCCCACCAAGGCCGCCCTGTCGGCTGCTTTGATGGATCGCTACCACTCGACCTTTGAGGCCGAATGCCGCAAAGCCGAGGCCGCCCATGACACCGCGTCGCAACGATTGCTGGCCTTGATCGGGCTGTACCGAAATGCACTCAAAGATGGCAAAACCCTGTGCCTGTGCGTTTCGCTGATCAGCAGCCTTGAAAGCCTGTCAGACGAGGTGATTGAAAAGATCAAAGCCTTCCGCGCCATGGTGATCAAGCAGATCGAAGCGATCTTTGAACTGGGCCTGCATGACAAGTCAATCACAGGCGTGACAAATCCAGCGGCCGAGGCCTGCGCCACCCTGGCCGTACTTGAGGGGGCGCTTTTGACCGCCCGCGCCGAACAGGATGTACAGGCCTTTGATGCGGTCGTAGACGTTTTGAAATCCCGCTGCTGATGCGAGCCGCACGCCGCGGATAGCTGGCCATCCCCACAGGTTTGTTTCAAAATTCTTCGCTTTGTCACCTGTGCGTGAAAGCTCTTTCAATTCGTTGAATTCAGCCGCCGTTTCACAATTTTAAAGGCACAAAGCAACGCAACCGGCATGAAAGGTCATCCCATGGCGATGTCAGAAACTGCGCATTCTTCGACGGGTCTGTTCCCACGATTCAACATCCCGCTTTTGGGTATGATGTTCATTTCAGGTTTCTTCGCGTCCAATGCGTTTGACCTGTGGGGGCAGCTGATCAGCCCGTCATTGGGGTTTGCCAATTTGTCTCCGCACGGGCTTGCGCGCAGCCTGCTCGGAACACTGGGCCTGCCCAATGGCGATTTCGCCGGGTATTTCGTTCACTTTTATCTGGTTGGCCTGATCGGCTATCCGATTGGCTGGCTCTACGTCTTCAACCCGGTTTGGGCGACGCTGTTCAAAGGCCGCCACATATTTGTGGGATCAGCAGTCTATGGTTTTGGGCTTTGGGTTTTCGCCATCGGTGGCATCACGAACATCGCCGGTTTGCCGTTCTTCTTGAATTTCACTGGTATCACATGGGTCGCGCTAGTCGGGCATGTGATCTATGGCATCGTGCTGGTCTGGGCCATTCGCCTGATCGAACGCTGGTCGTAACCGGAATGCGTTGGCCGGGGGCAGCCCCCGGCCAGACAGCTTTGGATCGCGGTAGATCTCTACTTCTTACCGGCCACGATCCGATCCAGGATCAGCGCACAGAACAGGATCGCCAGACCGGCCAGAATACCCTGACCTGCCGCCGCGTACTGCAACGCTTCCAGCACGTCCTCACCCAGACCCTTGGCGCCAATCAGTGAGGCAACAACCACCATAGCCAGCGACATCAGAATGGTCTGATTGACGCCTGCCATGATGGTCTTATGAGCCAGCGGCAGATCCACTCGCCACAGCAGGTAACGCGGCGTGGCCCCAAAAGCGAGCGCAGCCTCGCGCACCGTTTCCGGCACCTGCTGCAAACCCAGAACGGTGAAGCGGATCACCGGGGGACTACCGAAAATCATCGTGGCCACGACGCCTGCTGGTTTGCCTGACCCGATGAATGCCACCACGGGAATCAGGTAGACAAAGGATGGCATCGACTGCATGAAATCCAGAATGGGCCGCACGATGGCAAAGGCACGTGGGCGGCGGGCGCAATAAATACCCAGCGGGATGCCCAGCGTGATCGAAATCAACGCCGCTGCACCCAGCAAGGCAATCGTGGTCATCGCCTTTTCCCAGAAATCCAAAAGCCCAAGATAGGCAAGCGCCGCGCCGGTAAAGATTGCCACGCGCGCACCGGCGGACAGGTAGGCCAGCATGATGATCACCAGAGCCACCACCGGCCAGGGCGTATCAACAAGCACCACCTCAATCCAGTCCAGCAAGGTGCGCATGCCATAGGTCAGGCCGTCAAAGAAGCCGCGCCCGGCGGTCTTGGTCCATTCAAAAACCGCCTGCACCCCGTCGCCCACATTCAGCCGCCAGTCGCGATTGGTCGGGAAGGTTTTCAGCACCGCCAAAGCGTCAGGCTGCGCAAATTTTATCATCGACAGCACAACGACAATGCCCGTCAATGCCGCGGCCACAACCATCCGCGGGGTCGACCAGCCATTTGCGACACTTGTGTCCGAGCGCCAGCGCGCAAACTGACCCTCAAGCGTCCAGTTTGCCAGCGACGCTGCCAGAAACTTGACCGCCAGCAACAGCACAATTCCAACCATCAGATAAGCGACACCGGTGGAATCCGCACTGCGCGCGGCCTCTCGGGCCCCGACCAACGCGCCCTCAAGCGATTCCGCCGCACGTTTCAACGACTCCAACGTGGCGGAACCGGATTGTTCGGCAGCGGCAATCTGTTGGCGGCGCAGTTCCAGCGTCTGTTCGATCTGGGCTGCGCGTTCACGGAACTCGCGACCAAGATCACCGAACAGCCCCAGCCCGATCTGGATATAGGCCAGTGTTTCCAGCACCAGAAAGCCCAGAAACCACGACCACAACCCACGCGCGCCAAACCAGATCGGCCCCAGGATCGCTGCGGCCTTGTTCAGCGTGAACCGATAACCGGGCGCCTGCATCATATAGGCAAAGGTTTTTTGGTAGTATTCCTGCCCCTGCCCCACGAAATCGGCGATCAGCCCGTTCAGCCGATCAGCGGTTTCCGGTTGGATCTGTTGCACATCAACATGTTTCATATCGGTCCCCTTATGCCTGGCTGTCCTGAATGGCGCGGATCAGACCCGCGCGGTTGATCACCCCGACCGTGTTGCCATCCTGCGTGACCGCGACGACACCGTGGCCGTCGACGCAAAGGTTCATCAGATCGGACAAATCCATCTCGGGATGCGCTTCCTTTGCATCCTCCGGCACTTCGCCATGATGGGCCTCGAATTCGTCCACCGGTTTCATCACCGAATGGGCGAAGATCATGTTGAGCTTGGATATACCGGCAACGAAATCGGCAACATAGTCGTCGGCGGGGTTGAGGATGATCTCTTCCGGCGTACCAATCTGCACGATACGCCCGTCTTTCATAATCGCGATGCGGTGGCCGATGCGAATGGCCTCGTCCAGATCGTGGGTGATAAACATCGTCGTTTTATTCAGCTTGTGGCTGAGGTCCATGAACTGATCCTGCAACTGTTTTCGGATCAGCGGATCGAGGGCCGAGAATGGCTCATCCATCAACAGGATTTCCGGATCGGCTGCAATGGCGCGGGCAAGGCCCACGCGCTGCTGCATGCCACCCGAAAGCTCATGGGCGTATTTGTCTTCCCATCCGTTTAGTTCGACCAGCTCCAACACCCGGTCCGCCTCTTCCCAGCGGCGGGCTTTGCCGGTGCCACGTATTTCCAACGGCATCGCTACGTTGTCACGCACGGTGCGGTGCGGCATCAGGCCGAAGTTTTGGAACACCATGGCAACACGCCGGTTGCGTAAATCGCGCAATCCTTCGTCATTCAGGCCCATCACGTCATCGCCATCCAGATAGATATGACCATCCGTTGGCTCGAGCAGTCGGTTTACATGGCGCACGAGGGTCGATTTGCCCGAACCAGACAGGCCCATGACACAGAACAGCTCCCCACGCTCAATTTCGAAACTGGCATCGGCCACGCCAACAACGCAGTTGAAGCGGTCCAGCACTTCGGCCTTGCTCAGCCCTTCGCTGTGGATGGCTTTCAAAGCCTCCTGCGAGCGCGCGCCGAATACTTTCCACACGCCTTTTGCGTCAATTGCGATATCCGCTGTCATACTGACCCCACCGCTGTTGAGAGTGTTACAGGGCGCCCCCGAAACACCGGGGGCGCGACGGCTTTAGTTTGTTTTCAGACCAAGCCAACCATCAACGGTATCGCCATTTCCGGCGATCCATTCGGCCACGACCTCGTCAATCTCGCGGCCCTTGACCACGACCTCGTAGGTCAATCCGCTAAGCTGAGCTGCGTCCATGTCGATATTGGCCAGAAAAGAGGCAGCCGCCGGATTGCGCTGTTCCAAAGACTTGGAATGCGCCACGGTCACGGTTTTAACCGGCTCGCCGGTGCTGACATGGGATTTGTTGTACCAGTCGGCATCCTGATCCGGCTGCACCATCTTGTAGGTGGCCGCGTCATGCTCGGGCTCTTCCAGAATGGTTACGTCATAGAGGGCATGCACATAATGCGGCGCATAGCAGTAAAACGCGGCCCCTTTCTGCTGGTCGATCTGATCCTTCAGACGCGAATAAAACACGGTTTCGTCTTCGGTGGTGGGTGTCAGGAAGGTTTCGATGCCGTAGTCCCGTACCCGCACCTTGAACGTGTTGGTCGACGCCCAGCCGGACGCGCCGACCCAGACCTCGCCCAGCCCGTCACCGTCTGAATCGAACAGTTCCTGCGCCATTGGGGTGGCCAGATCGTAGATGGATTTGATGTTGTGATCTTCGACCATGTAGTTCGGCACGCAAATCCCGGCGCGGCCTTCGTAGCTGCCCGAAGACAGTCCAACAGTACCCTTCTGATCAACGTACTCGTCGGTGAACGAAGACTGGTTCGGCAACCAGACGTCCGGGTGTACGTCGATATCGCCGCGCCCGCCATCCATGGCGGCAAAGATCACCGCGTTGGCACCAGGAGCATAACCGACTTCGCCGCCCAAACGGGTTTCGATGACCTGACCGATCACCCGGCTCATGATTTTGGCACCGGGCCAGCTGGGTTCACCTACCATGACCTTCTCCTGCGCCATTGCCGTTGTTGCGCCCAAGATCATGGTCAAGGTTGCCGTGAATGTTAGATTCCTCATATGTCTTCTCCCGTTGCGTTGAGTTGCATGCGCCATCAAGCGCGCGCCCGCTTGCGTTGCGGGTCTATGAATGGAATGTCCGAGACGGTGGCACACAGGCGCTTCATCCGCCCATCAAGCTGTCCGATCTCAAGTTCGGTGCCATTTTCTGCGTGTTCGACCGACAGCCGCGCCATCGCGATGGCGTGTTCCAACATCGGTGAGCGGGTGGCCGAAGTGACCACACCCACCTGCCGCTCACCTGCAAAGACAGGGGCACCGTGGGCGGGTACATCATCGCAGCCAATCAGCAACCCCTTGAGTACCCGGCGCGGTTCGCGCGCATTGCGTTCCAGCGCAGCCTTGCCGGTAAAGTCGGATTTGGTCAGGTCGACGGCAAAACCCAACCCGGCTTCGAACGCATCGACGCCCGGCGCGAATTCGGCGTTGGCGGCGGCCAGACCGGCCTCGATCCGGATAACGTCCAGCGCGGCCGAACCCATTGGCGTGATCCCGAATTCCTCACCCGCTTCCATCACCGCGTCCCAGATTGCGACTGCATCGGATTTGGAGCAGAAGACCTCATACCCCAGTTCTCCGGTATAGCCTGAGCGCGACAGCATGAACGGCGCGCCCTCGCGATCGCGCAGACGGGCGACGGTGACGCCAAACCATTTCAGGTGATCCAGCCCGGGCACATGAGGTTGCGTAAAGGCGATCTTGCGCAACAGGTCGCGCGATTTCGGACCCTGGATTGCCAGGTTCGGCATCGCACCGCGCAATGCATGCACGCGCACTTGCAAACCGCGTTTATCCGCCAGCGTCTGCAACACGCGCCCGCTTTCTTCCGAGCCACAACACCAGCGGAAAATCTCGGGCGCAAGGCGGAACAAGGTGCCGTCATCAATGACGGCCCCGCTTTCGTCACACATCAAAGTGTAAGACCCACGCCACACCGGCAACTTGGCCACGTTTCGCGTGGTCGCCAACTGCAACAACGCCTCGGCATCCGGGCCGATAATGTCGAATTTGCGCAGCCCGCTCATATCCTGAACCGTCACCGCCTGACGGCAGGCCCAATATTCTCCCAGCGTGCCATGGGCGGGATAGCTGACCGGCGCCCACAGATCGCGCGCCGGTGCGAAATGCTGGGTCAGCGGAGCGAGCCGGTCGTGAAACGCGGATTCCTGACTGATCGACATCGGGGCATCTTCCTTTTCGCGATAGGCCACCGCGCGGCGGATCGGTGTTTCGGGGCGATAGATGCGCACATGCACATCTGTCGGATTCCAACCATTAATCGGATCAATGTCATCCGGGCAGGCGGTTGAGACACAGACCAGATCCTCGATCGCGCGCATCGCGACATAGTCCCCAGGACGAGAATGGGATTCTTCGGTCTGGATGTGATGGGTCGCCGGATCGATCCATGTGTTCCAAAAGAAATTGATGGCCGGCCAGGCCGCACGCCGTGCGACGCCATACGGGGCCAAGGCATTCGACATGTTGTCGGAACAATTCAGATGACCGGGAAACCCCCGCTCCTCATACCCGCGTGCGGTGCAAGCCAGACCGAAAGTGTCATGCCGCCCGCAGGTATCCTGTATGACATTCAACAGCGGACGCATCTCGCGATCAAAAAATTTGTCCAGCAACCCGGGCCCCGGGAATGCACGACGCACCATCGAGCGGGTGGCGGTCGAGTCGATCATCCATTCGTCACCACAATCCAACCCATCAGCGCGCAGCGCCATGAAATCTGAACACTGCTGGCCTTCGACGTCGATGATCTGAACAAATTCTCCTGCCTTCAGTTCATAGGCAACTGCCCTGCCCCGCGGTACTGTGAATTCATCCCGTGTATCACCCAGCAAAGGTGGCAGGTGCGGGTCTTGCGCAGCGGATGATTTGTGTTGAACCGTAACGCATCCGGCCCCTGCACCTTCGATCAACCCCGAACGCTCAATGGGACGGATCACCCAGACCGTAACGGACGTGTCGGCGCGCAGAATCACCGGATCGGTCACTTGATCCAACCTGTGTCCGGGAACCGGTTCCCCCCCGCCCTGTGCAGCAATCCATCCTGAAAATTGGGCACTATCAAAGTCGCCCGCTGCGATCTGTCCGTTTGCAGTAAGCCCCAAGGTTGCCAACATTGGTTGCCCAACTTCGTCAAATGCCGTCAAATCCAGAGGTTGCGCCGGGCCAACCCCTTCTATCGACAGCAAATCCCCAGCGGACATTTTCAGTTGCAACGCCTCGCGCGGGGCCAGGATATGCGTACGCGCATCTGAGATTTTCGGAAAGCCCGGAAACCGCCGGCCAAGGCCGTTAAACCCCGTATTCGCGAACGTATGTAAGACTGAAGATCCGTGCATGGTGCAGCCAGATAGCCAAAATGTAACTAGTTACAGAGGTTGCTGAAACTAGTTACATATGTCAACACTTTCTTATACGACCGCAGAAACGGACCCAGAAAACGGTGAAGCCAAGAAGCCCTGAACCCAAAAAACGCGCAAATCTCAGAGACGTGGCCAAAGCGGCGGGTGTATCGGTCGCAACGGTGTCTCGGGTTCTCAATGAACCAGGCGTGGTGAAGAAAGACACGCTTGAGAAAGTCCAGGCTGCCATTGACGCGTTGAAATTCGTACCCAGCGCCGCCGCACGGGCGATCAATTCCGGCCGCACCCGATTTGTCGGAGCTTTGGTGCCAACGCTGGACAACGCGATCTTTGCCCGGTTCCTTGCCGCGCTAGAGCGTGAGCTGTCCGAACACCAATTGTCCCTTGTCGTTGCGACAACGAACTCGGACCTCGAAATCGAAGCCGAGAAAGCGCAAAGCCTTGTTGATATCGGAGCCGAAGGTCTGATTATCACAGGTGCCACCCACAGCGACGCACTGCACGACTTGATCGATCGGACGATGCTGCCGACGATCATCACATCCTTTTATGACGCAACAAACCCTCTGCCGACCATCGGGTATGACAACGAAGCGGTGGCTCAGCTTGCCCTGCAGCATCTTGCCGACCTTGGGCATCGCCACATAGCTGTCGTACACGGCCCGGTGCATGATAATGACCGAACACGCGCACGACTTTCCGGGCTGCAGGACCTGCCCTGGGACGGAAAGCTAACCTGCTACGAGACCCAGATCAGCCATCGTGGCGGCGCGGAAAGTGCCAAACTCATCTGCGGACAGGCTCAAAAACCGGACGCCATTTTGTGCCTGTCAGATGTCGTTGCCTTGGGGGTTTTGTTCGGTCTTCAGGCCGAGGATGTCCGCGTGCCCGACGATATCTCTCTGGTTGGGGTCGACGATCTGCCCAGTTCTGCTGTCGCAGTGCCTGCCATCACCACAGTGCATTTGCCGGTGTCTCAAATGGGCGAGAAAGCCGCCGTTGCCCTCGCACGCTGGATTTCGGATCAAGAAAGACCCAGTGCCGAACGGCTTGACGGTCAGCTGATCGAACGGCGGTCAGCCATTCCGAACCCGTCCCATTTGACGTCCTGAAAACCAAGTTCCCGTTTCATACAGGTACGGCATGATCCTCATAACCGTTGGCACATTACGTGGAATCCCAGCGTCCTATGGTGTCAAACGGTCGACCCAATTGGTGCGCAAAAATATGTCATTTTGCGCACCACATAGCGGGTCTGATTTTGCGGTCCTATCTCACCTTCCCGCTTTATGTTTTGCCGCGAAACTCACGCAGGTAATCGGCCAACCGTTCAACGATGTTCTGCGCGTCTTCGGCAGGGATATCCATTCCACGAATACGAAGGCGTAATTCGCCTGCGGACACTTCGGCCAGAATGTCGCTGCCTCCGGTCAACGCCACCGGAGCCAGGCGCTGAACCTGTTGCGGACGCCCTCCCCTCGCCTTGTCTTTCACAGGGGCAGGTGACGTCTTTAGGGCGGCTTCCAGCAACGCCCATTCCGATTTTTGGTCCAGCTCGCCCACCTCGGCCAAAGCCTGACGCAATTGGGGTTGTGCCCCCTCCCGCAATGCGGCCGCTAGTTTCAGTCCTGCTTTTTCGGACAGGGCGACCGGGTGCTGCAACAAGTCACCAAGTGCTTCGTGTACCACCGCAAAACTACGAACCTTGGATCGTTTTGCCTTGGACGCAGCAGCAAACAAAACGTCAACAGCGGCTTCGGTCGATGCAAATACCCCCTGTCCCGCGGCTAAAACCGCAATGCGTCCACGTTCATAAGGGCTGAGATTTGCCCTAAGTTCGTTTTCCTCGACCATTGAGACATAGGCGCCCTGCCCCGAACCAGCCTCTCGGACAAAGGCTGGGATTTCAGAAAACCGCGGATCGGTCTCGGCCAGGCGCCGGAAGGCATTCAATCGTCGGAAGCCAGAAATCAACCCGTAACCTTCGCCGTCACGCGTGACCTCAATTGGTGTGCGCAACCCGTGAACGCGCAAGGACTCCAAAAGTTCTGCCATGGCTTCTTCATCTTCAACCATCCGGTCGCGACGAATGAAATCGGCATCAATCTGATCCAGCGATAGCATTTCCGCCACGAGTCCGGCATCCTGCGCATCGCGCCATCGAGCTGCATCACCTTGATCCTGCGCCAGAGCAAGGCGATCGGTCACCGCTGCCATGCCGTTGAGCGTTGCAGCCTCAGCCGCGACCTGTGCAATCGGAGGCGTCGATGACTTGGTTTCAAACGGGCTGATCGACGGTTTCGCCGCGAAACCAGCCTCAAGCTGTTCCAATTCTGACGTGTCCGGAGCGGTCAGTCTTCTGCGTTTAGCCATCTGCGTTTCCTTCCATCTGAGCGTCGCGCCACCAGCAGCCGATCAAGACCTGCTTGAATTCGGCATAGGTCCGGTCGAATGTTTCCCGACCTCGTACATACGTATCGCGATTGAAGTCCCTGTAATCCGCTTCGTAGATACCGTTGACCTGCTCACCCGCCTGGCCAACCAGAGCGGTATAGTCCTGACGGTATGCATTCATGAAGTCCCCGAAATAGGCCTGAATCACATTTGCCATATCGGTTTGCTGGCTGGCATCAAACCGAGTGATTATGGCCCTGACCACGTCCCATTCAAACTTGAGCTCGGGTAAACCAGCCGCCCTTTGCGCCGCGTTCTCACCGTCCTCGATGCTGGCAAAAGTCGTGTAGAGCATGTCAAAGAACCGGCCCGTTGAATCAAATTCAAGAAACGAGGCCCCCAACGGCACAAGCAAAATATCAGCTGCAGCCAGCGCGTTGATCGTTAGGTACCCAAGTGCAGGAGGCGTATCGAGGAAAACAATGTCGTAGTCGTTCAACACTCCTTCATCCTGCAGAAAGTTGGTCAAACCATCCCAAAGCGGCCAACTGCGCAAACCCATGCGCCAAACGGGTATCTGAAACTCGGCCCAATACAGGTTCAACTGGGCGCCAATCAGGTCGATATTGGGCCAATGCGTTTTCTGAATAACATCGCGGGGCAGGGTATTGAGCGCTTCTTGCAGCGTTTCATCCAGGGGGATTTCAGGCTGCCCAGCCGCATTGCGGACCCGGTTTTCCTCTTGTACGGCACGCGCGTAATCTTTGGCTATAAGTGGAAAAACCGTTTGCCATTCATCTGCAACACTCCCACCTAGAATTGAGGTCATCGATCCCTGGCTGTCCAGATCTATAACCAATACTTTATATCCGTCCAGCGCAGCTGACATTGCCAGAT
The DNA here is from genome assembly GCF_013032005.1 of Ruegeria atlantica. GTDB lineage: Bacteria > Pseudomonadota > Alphaproteobacteria > Rhodobacterales > Rhodobacteraceae > Ruegeria > Ruegeria atlantica_A. The sequence continues at coordinate 214,509 of NZ_WQBE01000003.1, read as the reverse complement.
GCGCGGCAGTAGATGTCTTACCTACACCCCCTTTGAAATTGGCCACAGCAACCACCTTTGCAGGAAGGCCATCTGGTCGGTACGGCAGATATTCCTTGGTGCTCACACCCTCGGCTGCAAAGTGTTGTCGGAGGGTCAGTACTTCCTCCAGCGAAAACCACTTGGAGCCAGCCTCGCCTTCACCCTGCGGCAATTCGGGATTGGCTTTGAGCACACGTCGCAGATGCGCAGGTGCAACCGGGATCAGGTATTTGGTGATCTCCCAGATGGAAAATCTACGCAGTCTTTTTTCCCCGTCCGGAGCATACCCACGTCGCGCCAGGTCTTCGCGCCCTTTTGCGCAGAATGTAGCCGCTTTGGCGAATCGAGAAGTTCCGATAGGATCAGGCAACTTTTGCGCTGCTAGCTCTGGATCCAGATTCAAATAGGGCGGCAGAGGAGGTTGGTTAGATTTATTCACTGTCGATGCCTCGGGTAATGTTCGCCTTAGCGGCGTATATTGCCCAACATAGCGAACATTTTCCAATGACGCTATCCTCAGAGTGAGAGTTTTCCACAGAATAAGCCTCTCTGAGTGGGTTTCGCCACGAAACCAGTAAAATAGGCAACACCAGAGCCAACAAAGAGTTTATTTATTTTAGATGTTTTAGAATCTTTACGAGAAAAATAATGTTTAAAGCCAACAACTTAAATTCACTTCAGCACCTGTTTACGGTATGAAAGGGACCAGATTCCGGTATCAAAGGTACCCGTCTACAGGTTGCCGAGTGCCGAGTTTCAGGAAGAAGGGGGCCGATTCGCAGGACGCTGAAATTTCGACCAGATTAGACCCTAAATTTTCGTTTTTCGCCGGGTCGCAGAACATGTAAAACCCTCTAATTGGGCGACCCTCGATCCGGTTCTGTGGATAACTGCGAGGATTTTCAGGTCAGGTACCCAGATACAGGATTCCCTCTTTCCTGTATTTGGGTACCCAAATAGAATTGATCCATGGGTACTTTTTGTGCAAGAAATACCAAAACGAGCAGCCAGGCAGAATCATGCCGGATACACAATTGGATATGGATCAGCTCTCTGGTGCATTGCGCCGGGAGACGGTCAAGAAAAACGTCGCCGCGATTCACATCAGCGGCAAGCTTACGCTTTTGCAGCGTAAGCTCTCGAATGTCCTGTTGTTAAACGCGTATGACGCACTAACCTCGGCGCAGACACATACTATCGACGCGCGGACGCTTGCGATGATGGTCGGCTATAATTCAAACGACTTCGATACGCTGCGGGCGAGTTTGCGAGCGCTGGCCGAAACCGTCGCGGAATGGGACATGTTGGATGAGCAGGGCAGACAAGAGTGGGGCGTGTCCTCATTGCTCAGCTTTGCCAAGCTGAAGAACGGGGTCTGTGAATACGCCTACTCCCCGGCGCTGGCCCAAAAGCTCTATGATCCGAAAATCTATGCCCTGATCAATGTGCAGATCCAAAGGAACTTTAGCTCTGGGCATGGCCTGGCGCTGTATGAGAATTGTTATAGGTTCGTCAGAACCGGTTCTACGGGTTGGTGGGCGCTGGACGTGTTCCGCAAACTCATGGGGGTAGACGGCAGCGACTATTACGGCAGCTTCAAACACCTCAACGCCAAGATCATCAAACCCGCTGTGGCTGAGGTGAACAAAAGTTCGGACATACTGATAGAGCCACAGTTTCAAAAAAAGGGCCGCACGGTCACGGATATCCGGTTTCTGATTAAAGGCAATCCACAGAAGGCGATGTTCGAAATCGATGACAGCGATGGCGTCCGCAATCTGCAAGTTTACAAGACGCTCCGTAAGCAAGGGGTGTCCGACCGGTTGGCGCGACAGTGGATTGCGGAACATGGTGAAGACTATGTGCAGCAAAAATTGGATTATGTAAGCGGGCAGGGGGATGTGAAATCAACGGTTGGATATTTGTCCGCCGCCTTGCGCGACGACTATCAACCGCAGGAAAACGATTCTCCGCCTGAACCCAGCCCCGAAGCCATCGAATCAGCGCGAGTGCGGGACGCCGAGAAAGCACAGGAAGACCAGGCTTACGCTGCCCGGGCGGCGGAACGTACCGAACGGTCGCGGAAGTTGTCTATCGTTGAAGAACTGGTTTCGCGGCGAAACCCAACACAGAGGGACGCGGACAAACGGTTGTTTATGGCCGGGCTCGACAATGATCTGGACCGGGAACACTTCCGCGCGCATGGTTGGCGCTCTGGTCTGAACGCCAACGCCATCTTTGATTTCTGGGAAGAGCTTGAGCCGGACGCATTCGCCTAAGCGTCAATTGTTGGCGCTTTCGGCGACGCACTACACCATTAACGATTCTTCATTGCAGACTTCAACGCATCAGCGAATGCGTTGTTGTGCGCATTACCCTCAGATTTTGCGCGTTGTGATCCCTTGGCTTTTGCTGGACCAGAACTCTTTTTCGGACCCCTGCTGGCCCGATCTTCACGTGCAGACGTGCCGCCGTCATTGCGCATGGTCAGGCCAATCCGTTTGCGGGGTACATCCACTTCAACCACCGTGACCCGGACCACCTGTCCTGTTTTGACCACCTCATGTGGGTCCTTGACGAAGCGGTCGGCCAGTTGGCTGACATGGACAAGCCCGTCCTGATGCACACCGATATCCACAAAAGCACCGAAGGCGGCGACGTTAGTCACCGTGCCTTCCAGAACCATGCCCGGTTTTAGGTCGGTGATCTCTTCAACACCATCGGCAAATGAGGCGGTAACGAAGCTGGGGCGGGGGTCACGACCGGGTTTTTCAAGTTCCGCAAATATGTCCTGTACAGTCGGCAGGCCGAAGGTTTCGTTAACAAATTGCTCGGCGCGCAATCCTTTCAGTGCACCGTCATGGCCCATGATCTGGCGGATGTCGCGCCCGCAGGCCGAGACAACACGGCGGGCCACGTCATAGGCTTCGGGGTGAACCGACGACGCGTCCAATGGTTCCGCCCCATCCTGAATGCGCAAAAAGCCAGCACATTGCTCATAAGCGCGCGGGCCTAAGCGGGCGACTTTCAGCAGCTCCTTGCGCGACAGAAATGCACCATTCAGGTCACGATGCATGACGATTGCTTCGGCCAGTCCGGGCCCCAATCCCGAAACATGAGAGAGCAGGGGGGCCGAGGCGGTATTCAGATCAACCCCCACCGCGTTCACCACATCTTCGATCACCGAGGCCAGAGATTGAGACAACCTGTGCTGGTCCACGTCATGTTGGTATTGACCGACGCCAATGGATTTGGGTTCGATCTTCACCAGTTCGGCCAACGGGTCCTGCAGGCGACGGGCGATAGACACCGCGCCGCGCAGCGATACGTCAAGATCGGGAAACTCACGCGCGGCCAGTTCTGAGGCTGAATAGACCGACGCGCCAGCCTCGGACACAACAACCTTGGTCGGGGCCGAAACGGTTTTGGGCAACAGTTTCAGCGTATCACCCACCAGTTTCTCGGTCTCGCGGCTGGCGGTGCCATTCCCGATGGCGATCAGTTCGATCTGGTGGTTGGCGATCAGGTTCAAGATTGCGGCCTGCGCGCCGCGCACATCATTCTTGGGCTGAAACGGATAGAGCGTGTCCGTCGCGACCACCTTGCCCGTGGCATCAACCACCGCAGCCTTGACGCCAGTTCGAATGCCAGGGTCAAGACCCAGTGTTGCCTTTGCCCCCGCGGGTGCTGAGAACAATAAGTCTTTGAGATTGCGTGAGAAAACATTGATTGCCTCGTCCTGCGCCCGGCTGCGCAGATCTGCCATCAGCTCTACCATCATCGATAGCGACAGTTTCACACGCCACGTCCAGCCCGCCACTTTGCGCAGCCATTTGTCTCCGGGGCCGTCTCCACGTGTGTGAAGGTGCGCGGCGACAATCGCTTCGGCACGGGCGGCGCCGGTTTCGGGTTCCGGCGCGATGTCCAGCGTCACGATCCCTTCTTTCGAAGCGCGCAGCATTGCCAATGCACGGTGTGACGGGGTTTTGGCCCACAGCTCCGAATGATTGAAATAGTCGCTGAACTTCGCGCCTTCCTGCTCCTTGCCGTCAATCACCTTGGAAGTCAGCAGGGCCTCATGCTGCATGAAATTGCGCAGCTCACCCAGTAGGGCGGCGTTTTCCGTCAGCCGTTCGGTGATGATGTCCCGCGCGCCGTTCAGCGCGTCCTTGACGGTTGCCACTGCTTCGGTGACATAGCCCTGCGCCAGAATTTCTGGGTAAGCCGACCGATCCGCCAGAATGGCATCCGCCAGCGGTTCCAACCCATTCTCGCGGGCAATCATCGCCTTGGTGCGGCGCTTGGGTTTGTAGGGCAGGTAAATGTCTTCCAGCTGCGCCTTGGTATCGGCCTGCGCGATGGATTTGACCAGATCGTCGGTCAGCTTGCCCTGATCTTTGATCGAGCCCAGGATCGTCTCGCGCCGCGCTTCCAGTTCTCGCAGATAGGTCAGGCGGTCAGACAGGGTGCGCAGTTGGGTGTCGTCCAGCCCACCCGTCACCTCTTTGCGGTAGCGGGCGACAAAAGGCACGGTGGCCCCTTCGTCCAGCAATTTCACCGCGGCCCCCACCTGTTCGGGGCGGGCATTGATTTCGGTGGCGATGGTGCGGGCGATGCGGTCCAAGGGGGCCTCCTGAATATGTCTGGAGGGACTTCTTAGCCAGCCACATCGCCAAGGGAAAGAGGCTTTAGCGTGCCTGCGCCTGTTCGGCCAAAGCCTGCAGGTCGTCGTGCAGGGTCTTGGCAACCTCGACATAGCCACGTTCGGTGTTGCGGGCCCGCGCGGCAAAGCGCCGTTGCGACGGCAGACGCGCTCCCTGATCGGTGATATCGGCGAACAAACGCTCGGCCCGCGCGTCATTCTCATCGACTCGACCGCCGCTGAATTGCGCAGGATCGAAGGCCAGCAGGATTTCCCCGTGATAAGGTGCGCCGCCGGCACCATCGGCGAATTCCATGCTTTCCAGACTGGTTAGATCATCGATTAGCGGACCGGCCAGCAGTTCGATCATAATCGACAGGGCCGAGCCCTTGTAGCTGCCAAAGGTCAGCATCGCACCGTCCATCGCGGCCTGTGGATCGGTGGTCGGGTTGCCGTGTTTGTCGATGGCGACACCTTCGGGCAGGGGCTTGCCTGCGCGGTGGTACAGTTCGATCTCGCCCCGGGCAAAGGCGCTGGTGGCGAAATCGAAGGTAAACGGGTCTTTATTCTGGCGAGGCCAACTGAAAGCCAGCGGGTTGGTGCCAAGGCTACCACGCGTGCCGCCGGCCGGGGCAACCCAAGCGTGACTGGGGCCCATCGCCATCGCCGCCAGACCGACCGCGGACAGACGCTCCACCTCGGGCCAGAGTGCCGAGAAATGGAAACACCGGTTGATCGCCATGGCGGCGATGCCGTGGGTGCGGGTTTTCTCGATCAAAACCGGCAGCGCTTTTTCGAACGCCAGCAGGGACATCCCGCCCTGCGCATCAACCCGAACGACTGCGTTATCCGACGGTTCAAGGACTGGCTCTGCATGCCCGTCGATCTGACCCGCATTTATCGTGTCGGCGCACATGAACAGGCGGAACAATCCATGTGATTGGCAATCATCGATTTGACAGGTGGTTAGCGTATCGGCGATCGCTGCGGCATGATCCGGCCCGAAACCAGACGTGGTCAAAATAGAAAGGCTGAGGTCTCGGACTTCGTCCAATGACAGTTTGACCGTTTCGCTCATGCCCTGCGTCTCCCTCATCGTGACTGAGACAAGGGATAGCGTGGCAGAGCGGGCAAAGGAAACCCGGTTTTCGCCGGGTTCGGGATCAGCCCTGCGCTTCGGCCTGCAGATAGGCGATCAGGTTGGTGATATCCTCGTCCTTTTTCAGGCCGGGAAACTGCATCTTGTTACCGGGGATCGTGCCGCGCGGGTCAGACAGGAACGCGGTCAGGGTGTCAGCGGTCCAGACGATGCCAGACTCTTGCAATTGGGCCGAATACCGGAACCCGTCCGCCTGACCGGCTGTAGCGCCGATAACCCCGTGCAGTGACGGACCGACAGTGTGGCGGTCTTGCTCAAGCTTGTGGCAGGCGCTGCATTTGCGGAACACTTTCTTACCCGCCTTGATGTCTCCTTCCACTGCGGCGACGGCAACCGGGGCAGCAGGGGCAACCGCAGCCTGTTCGCCATCCAAGTTGAAGATCAGCCGGGCCGTCACCGGAACCGTGCGAGTGATGCCGGGCAGGCTGGCCAACTCCATCAGTTTGTCGACCCCAGCATTCACGCCTGCGTCTTCGGCGCTGATGAACACCATGTCGTTGGTCGACACCATCACCGAGGACTCAGAAAGGCGGGCCACAAACATCTCGGCATTGAAGGCCACATCCGTTCCAGCCAGGGACAACACGGCCTCGGTATCGACGGTGGTGGTTTCGCCAATACCCAGACTTGAGACTTCGGCCATGTCAAACGTGACCGTCAGCGCCGCAGTACCTGCTTTGCGAAACACGTACTCAATCATACGTTCGTTACGGATGTCGATATTGGTCTCGACCGAGGACAGGTCGATTTGAATCTCGGCCTTGCCGTCCGGGCTGACATGACCGCTGAGGTTGGTGAAGGAATTGACCTCGCCCACGGTGTCTTTCTTGATGGTCCCATAGGCCAGATGCGATCCTTCGGGGACAAGGGTCCAGCCGTCCGCCAGCGCCGGGGTTGCAACAATTGCCGACGCAATCGTGACTGCCTTCAACAGAAGTTTCATTTCTTTCCTCCTCGGGTTATGTCAGTCCTGACCCCGCGGGCCCGGTCCGTGGAAAGCAAACACACACAGGTCGCGATTTATTCGATGGGTGGTGAGATTAGTTCGGAACAGGCCGTGCGCGGCGCGATCCAGATGCATTCGAAACGCGTCTGGCGGTTTGGGTTGGCACTGTCCGGCGCATCCGACGTGGCCGACGATCTGCTACAATCCACATGTCTGCGCGCGTTGGAGCGACACCACCAGGTCACGTCACATGACCGGCTGGATAGCTGGCTGATGACGATCTGCCGCTCGATCTGGTTGAATGAGGTACGGGCGCGTTCGGTTCGCAAGGCGCAGGCGCTGTCCGTGACACCCGAAGCAGACTTAATTGCACCCGGAAACGATTCAGAAACGAATATTTTCGCCACTGAAGTGTTTACACAAGTGATGCAGCTGCCAGAGGCGCAGCGGGAGACGGTCGTGCTTGTGTTTGTCGAGGGCTATAGCTACCGCGAAGCTGCCGCGTTGCTGGAGGTGCCGATAGGAACTATCATGAGCCGGTTGTCTAATGCCCGGCAGAAACTGAAAACTGTGATGCAGCATGAGGCGGCAGACACCGTTCGACGGAGTGGCAAATGAAGTTTTCCGACGAGACGCTGTTGGCGTATCTGGAAGGCAAACTGGATGAGGCCGAAGCCGCCGCGATCGAAAGCGCGGTTGAGGCGGATCCCGCATTGGAACAGCGCCTGATGGCGCTGGACCCGTTCGCACCTGTGGTGCAGGCGGTTTTCGAACGTGTGCCAGTGGAAACGCCCCAGGTTGATTTGCCCCAGCCGGTGGTCCCGGTCGTGCGAGCCGGTGGTGGGCTGCGTCTGCTTGCCGTTGCGGCTTCGGTCGCGATCATTGCCGCGTCGGCGACCTTTTGGGCGACCCGTCCCGAGCCGCTGGGCTGGGTTCAACAGGCAGCGATTTATCAGTCGTTGTATGTGCCTGAGACGATTGCGTCGCTGGACAGTTCCTCTCAGGCTTTAGACGAGCAGTTCGCGCAGGCTGAGGCACAGCTGGGTCGGTCGTTGAACCGCGAAGAGCTTGAAACCCTGCCGGGGATGGAGCTGAAACGCGCGCAGGTCCTGTCATTTAAGGGCAAGCCGTTGGTTCAGGTGGTGTTTGCCGATGCGGAAGGTCGGCCCTTTGCCTTTTGTGTCATCCGACAGGGTGAGGGCGCGCCGAACAAGGACGTGCAACAGGCCGTGCTGAGCGGATTGGTCACAGCCAACTGGGCGCAGGACGGATATGGCTACATGCTGATCGGCAGCAACGATCAGACCGATCTGAGCGGTCAGCTGGATTTTCTTACTGAAAGATTTGCGGGTTAAACGCGTAGTGCGCAAAAACGCCTTGTGAAGCGGGGCAAATCCTCGAAATATAATGGGTATGAAGAAAAAGCCTGTCATGCCTGATCCGGATGAGGACGCCGATGCGGTAGGCCCTCCCAGTATCTATGATGTGGACCCGCCCGAAGACGATGACTTGTGGTTTCTGCCGCCCGAGGATGAAGAGGCGGTCGAGGATTTTTTGCCCCCAGGCCCGAAAGTGGATCGCCGTTTGCTGTTCGATCCGCGCGATTGGCGTGCGGCTCAGGCCGAGCTGTCTTTTGAACTTGCCGACCTAGCGGCAATTTTCGGTGCTTTGGATGAGAGGTTGCGGGCCGGACCGGATGGATGGACGCATCGGCTGGCGCTGATGGATGTATCCGATCTGGGCTGGTGGACCGGGGACCGGATCAGTGTTGACCGGCTGGCGTTGTGGACCGGTCTGCGGATCGGTGCAACCGGTGATGACGTTCAGGCTTTGTTTCGGGCCGGTTGGGCGGTACGGCGTTTAACTTCCGGACCGGGCCCGTCTTCGGATGGATGGGAAATTGGCCTGACCGCCTTTTTGGATCGCATGGCGCAAGGTATCGAAGACATCCCCGAGGCAGTGGCCGATCTGGCCGAAGTGATGCGCAATGCCGAAGGCTTGCATCCGGTGACACAGGCGGCCATGGGGTTCCATGCCTGGCGCGCGCTGTCTCAGGGGATCGGGCAGGATACCGAAGCCGCAATTATCGCGGCCCGCCACGCGGCAACGATGGGGCGGGGCGGGGCGACGTTCATGCCTTTGGCGCTGTCCGGTCCCGGGGCGCTGCGCGGGGTTGGCGAGGTAGACGAAAAGCTTTCGGCCTGGATCAGAGGGGCAGGGCAGGCAACCTTAGCCGCGCTGATGCATCTTGATCGGGTCAGCGCTTGGGAACAACGCGCGCGCGAGGCAACCAGCGGGCTGAGCGGGCGGACACCGCCTTTGTTGATCGACGTTCTGACTGCCTGGCCCATGGTTTCGGCCCCACTGGCCGAGGAACTGACAAAAGCGTCACGTGCAGCCGTACAGCGCAATATCGACCGGTTCACCCGGCGCGGCCTGATCCGCGAGGTGACAGGGCAGGGGCGTTACCGGGTCTGGACCGCCGCATTGTGATCCAGCAGCCATTCGCGAAAGGCACGCGCCGGTGGCCGCAGGGCTGCGCGGGATGGATAGACCAGATGGTAGGTTTCGTGACCTGCCACTTGAATGTCGGGCATGCAGGGGACAAGGCCCGACATTTCCATGATCCGATCTGATGCGGGCGCGCGGGCCAATGCGATGCCACCGCCGCTGGCCGATATCTCGGCCGCTATCAGGGAGTTATCCGCAAAGAAAAACCGCGCCTGACCTGTCGGCAGACATAAGGTCTCGAAAAGATGCAGCCAACTGGCGCGGTGAGTCGAAACCTCGATCAAAGGGAAACGGAACAGATCTTGGGGGTGGTGAATCTGATTGGCGATATCTGGCGGGGCTACGGGATACAGGCGTTCATGCAACAACACATCACTGTCCGCGCCATAGAGGGTCGGATTGCCGAATACGATCTGCAAATCGGTGAACTGGTTGGCGAAATCTGAAACCAGATTGCCGGTGGTCAAGGACAGGCTGATCTGCGGATGCGATGCGTGAAAGTCTGGCAGCCCACCGGCCAGAATGCCGTGCGCATAAAGCAGAATGGATTGCACAAACAACCTCTGTTCCCGCGTTTCACCGAACAGCCCCGTGGTGGCGGTTTCCAACATCAGCAGCGATTGTTGAACCGACGGCAGATAGGCCCGCCCTGCCTCGGTCAGGGTTACGGCATGGGCGTGGCGGTGAAACAGCGGCGTGCCCAATCGCGTTTCCAGCGCTTTCACCTGCTGGCTGACGGCTGCAGCCGACATGTTCAACTGCGTGGCCGCGCGGGCAAAGCTTTCGGTGCGGGCGGCGGCCTCGAACACGCGCAGCCAGTTGAGGGACGGGATACGGGACGACATGAGAATAGACTAAGCTGAACTTAGCCTAACGGGCAAGAGGTTGCGCGCTGACCTTGTGGCGTGCCGGCCTATCCTGCGTGAACCAGCATTCTAGAGGTGCCTCATGCCGCAATCAGCTAACTCACCCCACGCCCTGACGGTGAACCAGTCCGAGAAATATTGGGAAGACGGATTTCTGTTCCCTCTGACGGTTTTTTCTCCCGATGAGATCGCCGAAATCCGCGCGAAATTCGAACAACTCGAGACCGACTGGCTATCCGCAGATCTGCCTTTGCCATTGAACACCTACAAGCGTGTAAACGCACATCTGGTCATACCTTTGGCCGCGAGGGTGGCACAGGACCCACGGGTATTGGATGTGGTCGAAGGCGTATTGGGGCCGGATATCATGGTCTGGTCCGCCGAGTTTTTCGTCAAAGAGGCCCATACCGAACACACGGTGGGCATGCATCAGGATCTGACCTATTGGGGCATGGGTGAGACACCGGATCAAGTGACCGCCTGGATCGCGCTGTCCCCGGCCACGGTCGAAAGCGGTTGTATGGATTTCGTACAGGGCAGTCATAAAAACCCGATCCTGCCGCATAACGACACCTATTCCGACACCAACCTGTTGTCGCGCGGGCAGGAAGTCGCCGTTGATGTCGCAGACGAAGACAAAACCCATATCGAACTTGCCCCTGGGCAAATGTCGCTGCATCACGGGCTGACTATTCATGGCTCGGGTCCGAACCGATCCGGTGATCGCAGAATTGGTCTGGCGATCCGCTATCTCAACCCTAACGCCCGGCAACTGGTTGCGGACCGAGACTATGCCATGTTGGTGCGCGGTCAGGACGAACGGTCAAACTTTGTTCATGTCGCCCCCCCGAGCGCGGCGTTCTCTGAACAATCGCTGGCTCTATATGAACAAGTACGCCGGGATCAGAGCAAAGCGCTGGCGGATGGTGCTAAGAGCGATGTGCCGCTCTACGGGACGTCCTGACGTTAAATAGTGACGTATACGCAGGCTGGCGGTTAATAGCCGTCAGTATTTTCAGTGATTTAATGCGTTGGGTTGCATTCCGCGAGTTCTTGCTGTTTCTGAGGTGGAAAAGATGCACACAGTATTTCGTGGGAAAATAAGATGACGAAAAAGGCGTTGATTACAGGTATTACCGGGCAGGATGGGTCCTATCTGGCCGAATTCCTGCTGGAAAAAGGGTATGAAGTTCATGGGATTAAGCGCCGGGCGTCGTCCTTTAACACGCAGCGGATCGACCACATTTATCAAGATCCTCATGACCCCAACCCCAAATTGCACCTGCATTACGGCGATCTGAGCGACACGTCGAACCTGACGAGAATCATTCAGGAGGTGCAGCCGGACGAAGTTTACAACCTGGGTGCGCAGTCGCATGTGGCGGTCAGCTTTGAATCTCCGGAATACACGGCAGATGTAGACGCCATCGGAACCCTGCGCCTGCTGGAAGCGATCCGTTTTCTGGGGCTGGAGAAAAAAACGCGTTTCTATCAGGCGTCCACGTCCGAGCTGTATGGTCTGGTCCAGGAAACGCCGCAACGTGAGACGACCCCGTTCCACCCCCGTTCGCCATACGCGGTGGCCAAGCTGTATTCTTACTGGATCACCGTCAACTACCGCGAAGCCTATGGCATGTATGCCTGCAACGGTATCCTGTTCAATCATGAAAGCCCGCGCCGTGGCGAAACCTTTGTGACCCGCAAGATCACCCGCGGTCTGGCCAATATCGCGCAAGGTCTCGAAGATTGCCTTTACATGGGCAATATCGACAGCCTGCGGGATTGGGGCCACGCGAAAGACTACGTGCGGATGCAGTGGTTGATGCTACAGCAGGACAATCCCGAAGATTTCGTAATTGCTACAGGCGTGCAATATTCGGTCCGCCAATTCATCGAATGGTCCGCTGCCGAGTTGGGTATCACGTTGGAATTCTCGGGCGACGGCGTGGATGAAATCGCAACCGTCACGAAGATCGAAGGGGACAACGCGCCAGCTTTGAAACCTGGCGACGTGATCATGCGCATCGACCCGCAATATTTCCGCCCGGCCGAGGTGGAAACGCTGTTGGGCGATCCGTCGAATGCGAAAACCAAGCTAGGCTGGGAGCCCGAACTGACTGTGCAGGAAATGTGCGCCGAAATGGTTGTCGAAGACCTGAAAACCGCGAAACGTCATGCGCTGTTGAAAGAGCATGGTTACGAACTGCCGGTAAGTCTGGAAAACGGCTGAGGAACACGACATGCGCAAGATTTACGTAGCAGGTCACCGCGGCATGGTAGGTGGCGCAATTCTGCGCCGTTTGCAGGATCGTCAGGCAGCCGGCGAAGCGCTTGAGCTGATCACGCGTACACATTCCGAAGTAGATCTGACCGATCAGGCCGCCGTGCGCGACTTTATGCAGGCTGAACGCCCGGATGTCGTGATCCTTGCTGCTGCCAAGGTGGGGGGCATCCACGCCAACAATACCTATCCGGCGGATTTCATCTACGACAACCTGATGATCGAATGTAATGTGATCCATCAGGCCTTTGCCGCTGGGGTGAAACATCTTCTGCAATTGGGCAGTTCGTGCATCTACCCGCGTGCCGTGCCACAGCCGATGCGCGAGGATGCGTTGCTGACAGGCGTGCTGGAGCCCACAAACGAGCCTTACGCCGTTGCCAAGATCGCCGGGATCAAATTGTGCGAAAGCTATAATCGGCAACACGGGGTCGATTACCGCTCGGTCATGCCGACGAATCTGTATGGGCCGGGTGACAATTTCCACCCCGAAAACAGCCATGTCCTGCCCGCCCTGATCCGCCGGTTCCACGAGGCGCAGCGCGATGGTTTGGACGAAGTTGTGATCTGGGGTACCGGCAAACCCCGCCGCGAATTTCTGCATGTGGACGATATGGCCGAGGCATCGCTGTTCGTGCTCGACCTGCCGCGCGATGTCTATGAGGCGAACACCCAACCGATGTTGAGCCACATCAACGTGGGCTGTGGCGAGGATATTTCGATCGCGGAACTGGCGGCGTTGGTGGCCAAAACAACCGGCTACACTGGGCGGATAACTCAGGATGTAAGCAAACCGGACGGCACCATGCGCAAGCTGATGGATGTGTCCCGTCTGGCCGACATGGGCTGGCGCGCGCGCGTTGGGCTGGAAGACGGCATTCGCGAAACCTATGCCTGGTTCTTGGATCAGGCAGCGGCGGATTTGAGGGCTAAGTAACTGCCCAAGTCGGGACCCGGGCAGTTCGTTCCGTCAGAACCAGCGGCCAATGGCAATGGCCGTTGGTGTCAGCGCCGTCACATCGCTGTTGGTGGCCAAAATCTTGAAACCTACCTGCGTTTCGGTCAGGGCTTCAAAGCCGATGAACCGATTGCTGGCCCCTCCGCTGCCACTGACCGAAATGGCTGAACCGGTTGCAAAAGTAATCGGGAAATACCAAACCGCCGCGCCGCTTGCGAAAAGCGCGCCATCAGCATGTATACAGCCCGTTGCGGGCAGGGTGACGGTGCAAATCTGCGTTCCATCCGCAAAACGCACGTAGTCGCCATTGGGGGTTGAGCCCCGCTCGATCACCGCTCCGTCTGGTACACCGCCATTTTCGGAAACGGACCCTAACAGGTTGCCAGGGCCATAACCGTAGTCAGCCCGCATCAGGCGCCCGGGTGTGATGTCATCAGGGCTGGCCTGAATTGCCGCGCCATCTGCAATGCCGGTCGTGGGGTCAAAGCTTAGTGCGTCAGTCCAGTTGCTGCCATCGGGAGAGACTTTGATGGAAAAGCCTGTAGTGCCCGACAAACCCATCTCGGCATGGCCGGTCCAATTGGACTGAAACAGTAAGGACGCGGTGTCGCCTGCACCGGCCTTGTTGATTTTCAGCTGGTGCCCACCGCCTTCGTGGCTGAGCAATGTGGCCGGAGATCTTACCGACAGGCGGTTCGTGCTGTCATAGCTTGTGGCGATACCCACTCCGTCCAAATTGTGCGTCGCCACCGGGGGGTCGATCCAGGCCCCACCGTCCCAGACTTTCATTTGACCGGTGCTTTCATCCCATGCACGCCAGCCTGTGCCGGGCGCGGCGAAATACCAGGCGTTGTCCTGCCAAGTAGCCAACATTCCGGCCTGACCCGTCCAATCCCCTGTTGGTGCGTTGCCCAATGCGTGAACCTCGCCCTGGTCTGGAACGGCAGGTGGAGTCGACGCGTTTGTCGAGGTCAGGCTCAGCTGGGTAACAACATCCAGCTGTCGCAGCGCCTCGTTATGGGTGACGTGTTTCTGGGCCTGTGAGGGTTGCAGAAATGGAAGGCTCAATCGGGGTGAATTTTGTGGCACGGGCGTCCTCCTGTGGCTGTCGGTCCGACAATTGCATTGCGCGCCACATTGCCTTTTGATGGATGAATTCCGTCTGACCGTGCCGGACGCCCGAAAAACCAATTGCTTACTTTTCAGAAGCATCAAAAAAGCCGAGGCGCTAAGCGCCCCGGCTTGTGGAAATGCCGTGCCGAAGAAAACCCCGGTCGATGTGTCGTCAGATGTTGTTACTGAGCAGCCTGATCCGTCGCCACAACGTCACGCAGATACTGGCTCAGATCCTCGCGCAAGTCCTGGCGGGCCAGCGCAAAGGCTACCGTGGCCTGCAGGAACCCTGATTTTGAGCCGCAGTCGAACCGCTGTCCGTTGAATTTGTACCCAAAGACCGGCACGCCATTGCCAATATCTTCGGCGATCGCGTCGGTCAGTTGAATCTCACCACCGCTGCCTCTTTTCAGTTGGTTCAGATTGTACAAAACCGACGGCCCCAACACATAGCGGCCGATAACGGCCAGATTCGAGGGCGCATCCTCGGGCTTGGGTTTTTCGACCATGCCGCGGGCGCGTACGACCGTTCCGATATTTTCACCTACGTCCAACACACCGTAAGCGCTGGTCTTGTCTTCGGGAACCTCCATGGCTGCCACCATGTTGCCACCGGTTTCTTCATAGGCTTCGATCATTTGCTGCAGGCAAGGCTTGTCGGCAGCAATCACGTCGTCGGGCAACATTACCGCGAAAGGCTCGTCGCCGATCAGGCGACGGGCGCACCAGACCGCGTGACCCAGACCCAACGCTTTGTGCTGACGGATATAGGCAATCGCGCCACTTTCCATATTGGTGGCGTTCAGCGTTTCCAGCAGGTCTTCCTTGCCTTTGGCTTTCAGCTCCTGCTCAAGCACCAAGTTGTGGTCGAAATAGTCTTCTAGTGCAGATTTGCCGCGAGAGGTCACGAAAATGAATTCAGTGATGCCGGCGGCACGCGCTTCGTCGATGGCGTATTGTACCAACGGGCGGTCGACCAACGTCATGATCTCTTTCGGGACCGACTTTGTCGCGGGCAGGAACCGCGTACCAAGCCCTGCGACGGGGAAGATCGCCTTTGTGACCTTACGTGTCATTTGACCTCTCAAGTTACTAAAACAATGTCTGACTTTTAGCGTACTACGCGGGTCTCTTAGGCGCTGTGGTCCCAACAATCAACGCTCTGTAACAACCAACGTATCATTTGCAAAGGATGGTGCCACCCGGTGCGGTAGAAGTCAAAACGATCGGGATTTACCCTGCGCGACATTGCGGATTTCTGCCCTTATCTGCAGCAGAAACGGATATCTGCCTGCCATAGATCCGCCTTGCCGACAGTTGCCGTAGTCACTGGGTCCAATGCAAACCCCGAAGCCGGGTGAACGGCTTAGGGGCAGCAGGGTCAGGCCCCGTTCATGATGATTTCCAGCGGGTCGTGTTCGGCCACGAAATGATCCGGCGTCACCTCACTCAGCTGCGGCACATAATCGGTCTGACCTTCGGCCAACCGGCTGGGAAGAAACCGCAATGCGGCTTTGGGATCCATGGGTGAGGGCAGTTCACCAGGCAGCTTCAACCGCTGTCGGCTGCGTTCCACATCCGGGTCCGGGATCGGCACCGCCGAGATCAGGGATTTCGTGTAAGGGTGGATTGGATCAGAACAGATCACCTCTCCATCCCCCAGCTCGACTATTCGGCCAAGATACAGAACCATGATCCGGTTTGAGACCGCACGTACCACAGACAGGTCGTGGCTGATGAAGATCATCGACAGGCCAAACTCCTGTTGCAGTTCGCGCAACAATTCCACGATTTGCGCTTGAATGGACACATCCAGCGCGGAAACCGCCTCATCACAGATGATCAACTTGGGTTTATTGATCATCGCCCGTGCAATGCCGACCCGCTGGTTTTGCCCGCCGGACAGCTCATGCGGATAACGGTTGATCATGTTGGCCTTCAGACCAACCCGTTCCATCATGTCGGCGACCATTTCCTTGCGTTCCCGATCCGTCAGATCGGGGCGGTAGGTCTTGAGCGGTTCCGCGATAGACGCCGAGATAGTCATCCGCGGGTCGAGGCTGGCCAGCGGGTCCTGAAACACGATCTGCAAGTCTTTGCGGTATTTGTTCAGCTCGGCCCGTTTTAACCCGACAATGGGATGGCCCAGCCAGCTGACATTGCCACCGCTGGGCTCGATCAGTTGAAGAACCGCCCTTGCTAGAGTGGATTTTCCACAGCCAGATTCGCCTACAACACCCAGTGTTTCACCTTTGCGGATGTCAAAACTGACGCCATCGACCGCCTTCAATGGCACCTTGCGTCCAAATATGCCACCCGGCACGTGGATCGGGAAATGGACCTTGACGTCATCAACTTTTAACAGCGGGTCTTCGACCTTGTCCAAAGCCTTCGGCGCATCGCCAGCATCGATCCGCGGCATCGCCTCTAGCAGAGTACGGGTGTATTCGTGCTGCGGTGCGCGGAAGATTTCGCGCGTGTCTCCGGCCTCGACAAACTGACCCAGACGCATGACCTGAATGCGATCGCACATCCGCGCAACAACGCCCATGTCATGGGTGATCAGGGCAATCGCCGTGCCTTCGTCCTTTTGCAGGCGCACCATCAGGTCGAGAATGTCGGCCTGCACGGTGACGTCCAGCGCCGTGGTCGGTTCATCCGCGATCAGCAGCTTGGGATTGCACAGCATCGACATTGCAATCATCACGCGCTGACGCATACCACCCGACAATTCGTGTGGGTATTGATCCAGCCGCCGTTTTGCCTCGGGGATGCGGACGCGATCCAGCCATTCCAGACAGCGAGCCCGAGCTGCGGACCCTTGCAGCCCTTCATGTACCTGCAGAACCTCTCGCATTTGCTGACCGATCCGCAGATGCGGTGTCAGCGCGGTCAGTGGGTCCTGAAAGATCATGCCGACATCATCGCCACGGATCTTGTTCAGCTTGTTGATAGGCAGGTTCAGGATTTCCTTGCCGTTTAGAGTAGCGGACCCCATGGCCCGTCCGGCAGGCGGCAACAATCCCATCGCGGCCATGAAGGTCTGGCTTTTGCCTGACCCGCTTTCACCCACGATGCCAAGGCATTCGCCCGGATTGATGTCGAAACTGATGCCTTTGACGGCCTCGACCACACCATCGGGCGTATTGAACTGGACGCTCAGGTCCTTAACAGAGAACAGGCTCATATCAGCGATCCTTCGGGTCCAGAGCGTCACGCAAACCATCGCCGATGAAGAACATCGAGATGATGATGGCGACATAAATTGTCAGCGGGTACATCAACTGCCACAGCGTCCCGTAAGCCATCGTTCCTGCGCCTTCGGCAATCAAACGACCCAAGGACGTGTAGGGTTCCGAAATGCCCAATCCAAGAAACGAGATGAAGCTTTCCATCAGGATCATTTCCGGCACCAACAACGAGGCATAGACGATTACCACACCCAAAAGGTTTGGCAGGATATGGCGATACATGATGGTGAACTCGCTGACACCAGCTGCACGGGCGGCCTCGATGAACTCGCGGTTTTTCAGGGTCAGGGTTTGCCCCCGAACGATCCGCGCCATGGTTAACCAGCCCACCGCGCCAAGTGCGATGAACAACATGAAGAACGACCGCCCCGCCACGACCAGCAGCAAGATGACGATCAATGTGGCCGGGATCGCCAGCAGGATGTCGACAAACCGCATCATGATACCGTCGGTGCGCCCGCCGATATATCCGGCGGCGATACCGTAGCAGGTTCCGACAATCAGTGCGGTTGCCGCCCCGATAAGCCCGACCAGCAGCGATGTTGTAGTGGCCTGAATGACGCGGCTGTAAAGGTCGCGTCCCAGATCGTCGACGCCGAAATAGTGCCCGGTTTCGATTGAGGGCATGCCCATGCCAGCCACGTCCCCCATAACGTTCCAGTCAATCTCCTCGTTGCTCCAGACGGCGAAATATGGGCCAAAGATTGTGAACAGGACGATCATGGTCAGAATGAAGACGCTGGCCATTGCGGCTTTGTTTCGAACAAAACGCATCCGTGCGTCTTGCCACAGCGAACGTCCCTGAATAACCGTGTAGTCGGTTACGTCTCCGGCCAGCTGAGCGGCTTTTTGTGATTTTCCAAGCATTGCCAGCCCCTCAGTACCGGATTTTCGGATCGAACCAGGCATAGGCCAGGTCGGTCAGCAAGTTCACGACAACGGTCAGCGCGCCATAAAGGATCGTGACGCCCAACAGCACGGCATAGTCCCGCGACAGGGCCGAGCCGACATAGGCCTGACCTAATCCACCGGTCGAGAAATAGATGTCGACAAAGACAGAACCGGTCAGCACGTAGACAAAGACCGGCCCAAGATAGGACACAACAGGCAGAAGGGTCGGCTTCAACGCATGGCGCCAGATCACGGTTCTGGTCGGCAGGCCCTTGGCGCGCGCGGTGCGTATGAAGTTCGAGTTCAGAACCTCAAGCATGGACGACCGCGTGATCCGCGCAATCGACCCCATGTACGAGGTCGCCAACGCAATGACCGGCATGATCAGATATTGCCACTGACCACCATTCCAACCACCGCCGGGCAGCAGCCCCAGCCACAGGGTGAAAGTCAGGATTAGGATCGGGCCCATGATGAAGTTCGGTAGCGCCTGCGCAGCAATGCCCAGACCCACGGCGAAGTAGTCGATCCAGCTGTTGTGCTTGATTGCGGCGGCGATCCCGAGGCCCACACCAACGGTGGTAGCAACCAGGAACGACAGCGACCCATAGGTCAGCGAGATTGGAAAACCCTGTGCGATGATGTCGTTCACATCGCGGTCCTTGAACTTGAAGGACGGGCCGAAATCGAAATGCACGACGATGTTATAGAGGTAATCCCACAACTGTTTCCACAGCGGTTGATCCAGCCCATAGCGGGCCTCGATATTGGCCAGAACCGCCGGTGGCAGAGGCCGTTCCGAGGTAAAGGGCCCACCGGGCGCGAAGTGCATAAGAAAGAAACAGGCGACGATCAGCAACAGGATCGTCGGTATGGCGACCAGCAGTCGCCGTAGACTATAGGCAAGCATTTCATGCCCCCATGTTTATTGGCCCTGCCCCGGTTGCATCCGGGACAGGGCGAGGTTCAAAGACGATTACTCGGCGCGTTTGTAGAGGTTCTTCGAGTACCAGTTCTGCTCGACGTTGTTGATCGGCCAGTTCCCTACGTCGGTGTCCATCATGTAGACGCCGGCATAGTGGTAAATCGGGATCACAGGCGTTTCCTGTGCAATGATCCGCTCTACCTCGGTGTACAGAGGTGCAGGATCGTCCGAGGTTTTGGCTTCGGCCAGTAGCTCGTCAACGCGGGCGTTGTTGTACTTGCCGTCGTTATAGCCCGATTGCGATTGCAGCAGGTCCAGGAAGGTGGAGGCCTCGTTATAGTCGCCACACCATGCGCCGCGGGCCAGATCGAAGTTCTGGTTGCCGCGCTCTTCCAGGAAGACTTTCCATTCCATGTTGGCCAGCTCGACATTCACGCCCAGTTTCTGTTTCCACATCTGGCTCAGCGCCACGGCGACTTTCTTGTGATCTTCGTTAGTGTTGTAGACCATCTCAAAGCTCAGCGGATTGTCGGGGCCGTAACCGGCACCGGCCAGCAGTTCTTTAGCCAGTTCATCCCGCTCGGGCTGAGTCATCGAGGCCATCTCGACCTCGGGGACCGTGAATCCAGCGGTCGCTTCGGGAGCGAAAGTGTAAGCCTGCGGCTGGCCACCAGCCATGACTTTTTCGGTGATGATCTCGCGATCAACGGCCAGTGACAGTGCCTGGCGGACATTAGGGTCCTTGAACGCTTCGGGACCGTCTTCCGTCAGGTTGAATGTGTAATAGTAGTTACACAGGCGCGGGAAGCTGATGGCCTGATCCGGGTGTTCCTGGCTCATGCGGGGAAACTGTCCTGCGGGAACTTCGGTGCGGTCCAGTTCACCAGCCAGATAGCGGGTCAAAGCGACGTTTTCGTCGTTGATGACCAGCGTTACGACTTTGTCTAGAATCGTGTTCTCATTGTCCCAGTACATCTCGTTACGCTCACGAACTGAGCGTTCCTGCGGCAGATGTTCGGTCCAGATATAGGCACCGTTCGAGACGATGTTTTCGGGCCGGGTCCAGGCGTCACCATGTTCCTCGATCACTTTCTGCGGGGCTGGGAAGGTGGTGGAGTGCGTGGTCATCTGCGGGAAATAGGGCAGGGGCGCGCTCAGGGTGACTTCCAAGGTGTGATCGTCGAGGGCTTTGACGCCCAACTCGTCAATAGGCTTGTTCCCTGCAATAATTTCAGCAGCATTCTCGATCGACATCAGCTCCATGAACCAGGCGTAGGGCGAGGACAGGGCGGGATCGACAGCGCGTTTCCAGGCATAAACAAAATCACCTGCTGTCACCGGGTCGCCATTCGACCACTTGGCGTTGTCGCGCAGGGTAAAGGTATAAACGTCTTTGGTGTCGTTGGTGGTATAGCCGGTGGCGACACCCGGAACCAGATTGCCGTCTTCGTCCTGGTTCATCAGACCTTCGAACAGGTCGCGGGTAATCTCAGCGCCATAGGTATCCTCAACAACCTGCGGATCGACCGAGCTGTGCTCATCGCCAAGGCGGTAGATAAAGGTCTGGTCATCCGCCAGCGCCTCGCCGGTTGTGGGATGGGTGCCCGCAGCAAAGGCGGCACCGGTGATCATGGTCGAGGTCAATAGCCCCGCCAGAGATGTACGCATATACTTGTTCATGTTTTTCTACTCCCGTTTTTAGGGGTCCGGCACGCGCATCCTTTCAGGATGGGTACAGGCCACCTTGTTTGTCCGACCCTGAACAAGACCGGGACGGGTTCGAATTTTGCTTTTTTAGATCGCAAGGAACACCGCGTCGCAGTCTTTCGGTTTGCAGTCGGGAACGTGTTTGCGAAAGTCGCCTTTCACTGCCGGTGAAGGTGGCATTATTTCAAATCGGGATAAAGATGGTGCCCACAATTTAAGCAACTACAGGTGGATCGTGAACGAAATGGACGTAGGTTGGGAAATTTAATAATGAAACTTCATCGTTTCTTGACATTTTCGTGAAGGTCGCCCCGCAAACTTGACGCCAAGGAAGCTCGAATCACATCAAATTTGCAGCGAATCGCTACTGCGCCAGAGCGGATTTCATGCTGGTTTCTGGGAAGCAGGTCGGGCTGCGTCCAGTCACTTGTTGCCAGCGCCCAATCGAGCGGCGAGTCTTGAACCCCGGCAATCCATCCGCACCACCGACATCATGGCCCTGGTATTCCAACGCCCGTTGCATGGCTGCGATATCTGACCGGTACAAGGTATCAACCTTGCCCCAGCGGGCTTTGAAGTCCCCAACGCCATACTGAATGCGGTCTCCGACATGGCCCACGAACAGAGCGTAGAGATCGCTTTTGTTGTAATCCTTGAGAACGTAGAAATTCGGCGTGACGATAAAGGCGGGTCCCTTGCGTCCAGCTGGCATCATCAGAAACCCCTCACCCGGCAGTTCGTGTGGTGGAAATGGCTTGCCAGATACGCGGGTGATCCCCAAGGCAGCCCAGTCCTGAATAGGTCGCCCCTGATCCGGTCCTTCCAACGCACAGGTTATCTGGGGTGGAACCGTGACCTCGAACCCCCAGTCGCGCCCGGTGACCCAGCCATGTTGCGACAGAAAATGCCCGATGGAGGCGATTGTATCTTCGGCCGAGCCCCAGATGTCGGACCGCCCGTCGCCATTTCCATCCGCGGCAAAGGTCAGGAAGTTCGAAGGCATGAATTGCGGTTGACCCAACGCGCCCGCCCAGCTGCTTTTCAACGTGCCCGTTGGGGCGTGGCCGGCCTCGGCAATTTGCAGCGCGGCGATCAACTCGTCGGTGAAATACGCGGCCCGGGTACTCATGAACCCTTTTGTCCCCAACACCTGAAAGGCATCGTGGCGGATGGGTACTTGGCCATACCCGCTTTCCCGGCCCCAAATGGCCAGGATGATCCGTCCGGGAACCCCGGTTTCCGCTTCGACCCGCGCCAGGGTCCTGGCGTGACGCCGAGCCATCTGCCGCCCTTTGGCAGTTGCACCCTGAACGGAACCGGCATTTAAGTATCGGCCAGGTGATCCAAATTCAGCCTGTTTTTGCTGTTTGGGTGTCTGAGCAGAACTGCCCGGCGGCACCAGATCGGGCAACTTCCAGTTGAGCGTTACCCCATCAAAGGCCCGCTGCATGGTTGCGCGCGAAACACCTTGGGCCTTGGCCCGCGGCCAGACCGTATCTTGCAGCCATACTTGAAACTGGCGTTCCACCGTCGCGCGATCCTGTGCGCTTGCACTTGTCGTAAGGCACCAAAGGCCGAGGGCGAGAATAATCCAACGCATCACCAAAATGTCTCACCCGGCTGCGATGCCAAGTCAACCGCATCATCGAAGGCGATTTGCACGATCCTAATGCTGTGGTTGTTCAGGCAGGGTGTGAAACAATCGACGGTTTTGGAAAAAACCTTGAGAAAATCTGTGACTCTGTCGATAGTTGGCCGAAACGAAGGCTTAAGAGGACGATCAGGCGTGGCCTTACTCAAACCTTCAGCAATGGCATTGGTGATCGCGGTTGTTGTGACCTCGGCACAGATGGCGTGGGCAAGCAACAGCTTCATGGACCCGCAAGGCCCTATTGCGGCGTTTCAGAAAACCCACCTGCTGCGGGCGACTGTTCTGATCATGATCGCCGTGTTGCCGGTTTTGGTATTGGTGCCGCTGATCGCCTTGCGGTACCGGCGGCGCGAGGGCAGCGCGGCAGAGTACCGGCCCAAATGGGATTTCTCGGGCAAGCTGGAATTTGCCATGTGGGGCGTGCCGGTCGTGATCGTGGCGCTGCTGTCGTTTTACTTGTGGAAAGCCACCCACCGGCTGGACCCTTACGCAGCTCCGTTCGGTGAAACACCCGCGCTGAACGTGCAGGTTGTTGGCCTCGATTGGAAATGGCTGTTCATTTACCCCGATCTTGGTATCGCCACCGTCGGAGAGTTCGGCATTCCTGTCAAACAGCAAGTGGCGATGACGCTGACGACGGATACGGTGATGCAATCCTTTATGATCCCTGCCCTGGCGGGGCAGATCTACGCGATGCCGGGGATGACGACTCAGCTGCATCTGGTCGCCGATACGCCTGAGACGATGCAGGGCGAAAACACGCAGTATAATGGGCGGGGTTTTACCAAGCAGAAGTTTCTGACTCAGGCGATGCAGCCCGAAGACTTCAATGCCTGGGTTGAAAGTGTTCGCACCCATGGGATCCCTCTGACCGAAGACACGTACAAAACGCTGGCCATGCGCACGGATCGGGATGAGGTACAGGCAGCATTGGGGACCTCACTGATGCCACTCAATGCGCTCTATTTTACACTGGAAGACGGTGATCTGTTCCAGTCCATTTTGCACCGCTATCACGGTGGGCAACCGTTGCCACGCGATCAACAACCGGGAACCGCTGAATACGGGCAAGAGGGCGCGCAATGACCGAAACAGGATTCTTTGGCCGTCTGAACTGGGATGCCTTCCCGATCACGGGTCTGATCCAAAACCCTAACGCAAATGAAATCGTGGCCAACGCGGCGGCGGCCGTGGTGATCGTAGGCGTCATTGTCGTGGTCGGATCACTGACATGGTTCCGCCTGTGGGGGCCTTTGTGGCGCGACTGGCTAACCAGCGCAGATCACAAGAAAATCGGCATTATGTACATCGTCTTTGCCATCGTCATGCTGGCGCGCGGCGTGCTTGAAGGCGTTGTCATGCGCGCCCAACAAGCAGCCGGGCCGGGCGATGGGTTCCTTGAGGCCGAACACTTTGCCGAGTTGTTCAGCACCCATGGCACGATCATGGTGTTCTTTGTCGCCGTGCCCTTTGTCTTCGGGCTCGCGAATTACCTGATCCCGCTGATGATCGGTGCGCGGGATGTGGCCTTTCCGGTAATGAACCAGATCAGTCTGGGCCTGACCGTCTCGGCGGGCATGATGTTGATGGTGTCGCTGGTGGTTGGCAATTTCTCAACCGGGGGGTGGACGGCTTATCCGCCTTATACCGGGGCCGCCTTTAACCCCGGCGTGGGGCCGGATTACTGGATATGGGCCATTGTTGTCTCAGGCATCGGTACCACGCTGACGGGGATCAACTTTGCAGTCACGATCTATAAGCTGCGGGCGCCGGGGATGAAGTTCATGCGGCTGCCAATGTATTGCTGGACAATCATCAGCAGCTCGATCCTGATCATCTTTGCCATGCCGCCGCTCGGCGTGGCCGCACTGATGCTGGCGGCGGATCGGTATCTGGATTTCCATTTTTTCACCAACGACCTTGGCGGCAACATGATGAACTATGCCAACCTGTTCTGGCTGTTCGGCCACCCCGAGGTCTATCTGCTGGTTCTGCCCGCCTATGGTATCTATTCCGAGGTTTTCGCCACATTCTCGGCCAAACGGCTTTACGGATACAACTCGCTGGTGATTGCCACAATGTGCATCGCGGTGCTGTCCTTTACCGTCTGGCTGCACCATTTCTTTACTATGGGCCAAAGCGCTCTGATCAATGCTGTGTTCGGCATCGCCACCATGCTGATCGCCATTCCAACCGGGGTGAAGGTCTATGACTGGATGGCGACTTTGTATCGTGGCCGTATCAGGTTTTCGGTGCCGATGCTGTACGGTCTGTCCTTTCTGATGTTGTTTGTGATTGGTGGCTTGTCGGGTGTAATCCTTGCCAACCCGACGGTCGATTATCAGGTGCATAACACTCTGTTCCTTGTGGCGCATTTCCACAATGTTCTGTTGCCGGGCGTACTGTTCGGCCTGCTGGCCGGATACAATTACTGGTTCCCCAAAGCTTTTGGGTTCCGGCTGAACGAGCGTTGGGGGCGCATCACAGTGGTATTGTGGACGGTTGGGTTCATGCTGACTTTCCTGCCGCTTTATTTCGTTGGCCTCATGGGGATGCCGCGCCGGTCGTTCAGTTGGGAAGACCCCAGTTTCCACCCCTATATGATCATCGCCGTCATCGGCGCGCTGGTGATCTTGTCGGCGCTGTTGGCGGTGGTTATGCAATTGTGGGTCAGTATCCGCGACCGGGAAAACACCCGCGTGCCAGTCGGCGATCCGTGGGATGCGCGCACGCTGGAATGGTCGATCCCGTCGCCGCCGCCGCCCTACAATTTTGCCGTCATCCCTCAGGTGACGGATCGGGATAACTTTGCCGCCGCAAAGGAACGGGGTGAGGCCTATCCGACACCTGATGATTACGAAGATATCTCGATGCCGCGCAACACTGGGATCGGGTTCATCCTGTGTGTACTCAGCGGAGTCTGGATGTTCGCATTGGTCTGGTGGATCTGGTGGCTGGCCGCACTGGTAACTGCTCTGATGTTGCTGTCCTTCGTCCTGTGGACCTTCCGGCTGGACACCGAAGAGGTCATCCCCGCCGAGGAGGTTCGCAAACAACACGAAGCCTGGCTTGATTTGGTGCGCAGCTCTGCACCGGTGGATCGCGATCATGAAATTGCTCCGGAAAATTGCGGCCTTGCCCGCCCTGACCTGGAGGCAGTGACATGAAGCGCGCGCCGACGCACAGCTATCCGGGGTTAAACCTCGGTCGGCGGCATGCCAGCGCGGACCAGGCCGCCGAGGTTGTCACTTTTGGATTCTGGGTCTTTCTGATGAGCGATCTGGTCTATTTCGGCCTGATGTTCGCCATTTACATCACCATGATCGATGCACAGGCTGGCGGGCCCGGTCCGCACGAGCTGTTCGATCTGAGAAGCATCTTTGCCCAGACGATAATCCTTTTGACCAGCAGCCTTACCGTGGGGCTGGCAATGCTGGCGCTGAAATACAACCTGCCCAGATGGCGGATCGTGTTCTGGTTCTGCGTGACGCTGGTATTGGGTCTCAGCTTTCTGGTGCTGGAAATCCGCGACTTCGTGGCGATGACCGAAAAAGGCGGTGTCCCTCAACGCAGCGGGTTTCTATCGGCCTTCTACGGTCTGGTGCCGCTGCATGGGTTGCACGTGGCTGCCGGGTGTCTGTGGTTGATCGTGTTGGGCATTCAGCTGCGCCTGTTTGGCTTGACCGATCTGCTGATGTCGCGCGTGGTGCGGTTGGCGTTGTTCTGGCACTTTCTCGACCTGATCTGGATCGGGATTATCACCATCGTTTATTTCGGAGGGCTGACCTATGGATAAGCGCAGCGAGATGCACCGGCGCGAGCGTCGGCGCTACATAATTGGCTATGGTGGCTCGCTTTTGCTGACAGGGGCGGTGTTCGCGATAGCCTATAAATACGGCATCGAGACCAAGGGGGTTTACCTTTCAATCGCGTTATTGGGGTTGGCGCAATTGATCGTACAACTGGTCTATTTCTTGCATATCGACCGCCGCCGCAGCAGCCGCGAAGACCTGGATCTAATCCTTTTCTCTACGCTGGTGTTACTGATCATCATCCTTGGAACTGTTTGGATCATGGGCAATCTGGCGGTTCGGATGCACACCTATCCGATGTAGCGAATTGTATAGGGTCTGACGCATGAAATCGATTAAAGTCGTCGCCGTTTCCGCCATGCTGATTGCTATCACCGCTGGTCTGTTGCTGTATTGGCGCCATGAGGAAAGGTACCCCTCGACCAAAGACGCCTATGTTGTTGCTAATATCATCAACGTGGCGGCGCAGGTAACCGGGAAGGTTGCTGAGGTGCCGATCAATGACAATCAGCCAATCAAGGCAGGGGACCTGCTGTTCACCATCGACGATACGCAATTCAAGGCAACCGTCGATCAGGCGCAGGCCGATCTGGACAGAGCCATACAGCAGGTTCAAACGTTTTCGACCCAGATCGCAGCGGCCAAGGCAGCGGTCGATTCAGCTCAGTCCGCCTTCAACACGGCCAACAATAATTTTGAACGCAACAAGGCGCTTTTTGCGGATGGAGATGTGGCGCAGGTCACATTGGACCAGGCAACGACAGAATTCGCGCAGGCCTCGGCCAGACTGACCGCCAGCCAGTCCGGCCTGTTGGCCCTGCAAAGCAGTGTGGCCGCAAAGCAGGACAACGTCCTTTCTGCACGCGCGCAGCTTGAGATTGCAAAAGCGGATTTGGATTGGACCAAGGTCTATGCAGCGGCGGATGGTTGGATTGCTAACCTGACCTTGCGGCCAGGTTCAGCGGTGGCCGCCAATGCGCCACAGTTTTCGATTGTCGAGTCTTCGGACTGGTGGGTGGATGCGAATTTCAAGGAAACCGCTCTGCCGCGCGTTCGTCCGGGCCAACCGGTTACGGTTCAGATCGACATGCTGCCGGGTGTGACGCTGACGGGCAAGGTCGCCTCGATCGGGCGCGGCTCGGGGGATACTTTCTCGCTTTTGCCGTCCGAGAATGCCAGCGGCAATTGGGTCAAGGTCACCCGCCGCTTTGCGGTGCGCGTTGAACTTGATCCGACCGATGTGCCCCTGCGTGTGGGTGGCAGCAGCAAAGTGACTGTGGACACGACCGTCGATCTGGCAGAAAAATGACGGGATCGGCGGCCAGCGGCGTCAATCCGGTGATTGTGATCGCCGTTGTTCTCAGCTCTATACTTGAGGTGTTGGACAGCACCATTGTCAATGTGGCACTACCGCATATTCAGGCCGCTTTCGGGGCCACGACCGATCAAGCAACGTGGATATTGACCAGCTATATCGTCTCGGCTGTCGTGGTCATGCCGCTGACTGGGTTTGTTGCCCGCCGGGTCGGACGGCGGCGGCTGATCCTGACCTCCATCACGGGCTTTACCGCTATGTCCGTCATGTGCGGCCTCTCGTGGAGTCTTGAGACAATCGTTTTTTTCCGCCTGGCGCAGGGTATGTTCGGTGCGTTCCTGATCCCGTTGTCGCAATCCATCCTGTTTGATGCCTATCCCCGCGAAAAACGCGGGCAGGCGATGGCTGTTTTTGGTCTGGGCGTCGTGGTTGCCCCCGTCTTGGGGCCGACAGTCGGGGCCATCCTGACTGAGTATTTCTCGTGGCGGATGGTGTTTTTCGTAAACCTGCCGGTGGCGGCCATGGCCCTGCTGTTGTTGGCCGGAGAGCTGCCGGATGATGAAACCGAAGAGGTCAAGATCGACTGGATCGGTCTGGCCTTGCTGGCCATCGGCATTGGGTGCCTGCAATACATACTGGATGAGGGGGAAACCAAGGATTGGTTGACCTCTCGTGTGATACAGGTGGCGCTGATCGCGTCGGTCCTGGGCGCGTTGGGATTTGTTGTTCATGCGCTCAGTTCGAAACGCCCGGTCGTTGATCTACGCCTTTTCGCGGACCGGAATTTTGCCCTGTGCAATCTGGTCATCGCAGGGTTTGCGATCTCGCTGTTCGGAGGCATCGCGATCCTGCCAACTTTTGTGCAGAACCTGCTGGACTATCCGGTCATCGCATCAGGCCATTTGTTCATTCCGCGCGGTATTACGGCGGGTCTGTCCATGGTGGTGACTGGCGCTGTGCTGGTGCATCGTTTTGATCCGCGTATTCTGGCCGGGCTGGGCATGGCGTTGACGGCGGTAAGCAACTTCATGATGGGCGCGCTGAATATGAATGCGGGGTTTTGGGAGCTGGCCTGGCCGGGTGCCGTCAGCGGTCTGGGTATGGGGTTGGTCTTTGTGCCCATGTCGATTCTGGCGTTCGAGAGTATTTCGAAAACCCGGCAGGACGAAGCGTCTGGATTGTTCAACGTAACCCGTCAGTTGGGCTCGTCGGTTGGAATTTCGCTTGTTGGTACTTGGGTGGTGCGCGGGTTGCAGACGAATACCGCTGTGCTTGGCCAGAATGTGACCCCCTACAACCCGGCTGCGCAGGCTTATCTGCAACCGCTTGGCCTGACGCCCGACAGTGCGCAAGGCGCTGCCATACTGGGGCAAGCGATCAGCCAGCAGGCTGAACTGATTTCATATCTGACCGTTTTCAATAACCTGGGTTTGCTGGCCCTGGCGACGATTCCTTTGCTGTTTTTCTGCCGCGCTCCTAAGCTAGGCACACAGTCTGCTGTTCCTGCGCACTAGTGTGTCAGGAACAAACCCAGCAACAAGGCAAGCCAACACAAGATCAGGCTAAGTAGAATATTCCCCGCCGCCAGCGCAATCGTGCGTTGCCGCCGCAACTCCAGCGACTGATAAGCAAAGCTTGAGAAAGTGGTGAACCCGCCGCAGAACCCGAAGACCAGCCGTTTTTCTTCTTCGCCCAAATCGACTGGCCCACCCAGGAAACCGATCCACAGACCAAGAAGCAGGCTGCCCAGAACATTTACAATCAGTGTTGCAAACGGCAGGTCGTGGCGAACCCGCAGGGCGACCCAATGGCGCAGCACTGCGCCCAGACCGCCGCCCAGCCCGAACATGGCGTGCAGGTACAGCTCGGTCATTTTGCTGACCTCTGCCCTAGGAGACGCCGTCCGATAGCCTCACCCAGAACGGCTGCCGCGAGGCCAACCGCTATTTCCAGACCAGCAGCCGAAATAGCGCCCCAAAGATGCGTTGCCGCCATACGCTCCAGCTCAGCCACAAATGAGGAAAACGTAGACAGACCACCGCAAAACCCGACGGCGCCTAGATGCAATACATGAGCATGCATGCGATGCCGCACTGCATAAAGCCAACCGAGTATGAAACAGGCTACAATATTGATCCCAAACGTGGCCGTCAGAATCGGAGCGCCGGGGATCTGGGCCGAGAGCGCCTCGCGCAGCAACGACCCCGCAGCGCCCCCTACGAAAACGGCAGCGAACATGATGGCCGTGGTCCGGACGGCGGGTCGGGTCTGTGTCACGGCCTGGATTCCTGCCCAATTTCACCTTTGTTTTGGCATACCTATTGGGGCAAGGGGGATCAACAGTGGCTCTGTATTCTGCCTGTTTCGTAATCTAACCTGACCGCGTGATGTTTGGTTCAAACGCTTGCAATCAAAAGCCGAATTGATCCACGCTTGCCATTAGCCGGTTTGGCAACACCTTGGGAGAGCGCAAAATGATTGTACGTCAACTCTATTACTTCCTCAGCTACGTGTGTTTGCCGCTGACTGTGTTGTGGGGGCTGTACTGGCCACCGGCGCATTGGTTACTGGTCCTGCTGATCCCCTACGCAGTGGTAGGCCTGTATGACATGCTGACCACAAAGCATAACGTTCTGAACAATTATCCGGTTCTGGGGCATTTCCGGTACATGCTGGAATTTGTCAGCCCGGAAATCCGCCAATACTTTGTTGAGACCAACGAAAGCGGGCGCCCCTATAACCGTATCATCCGCAGCCTGGTCTATTCCCGCGCCAAGGGGCAGATGGATACACAGGCTTTTGGCACACAATTCGACATCATGACCGTAGGGTATCACCGGGCCAACCATTCACTTGCACCCAAAGAGGTGGCCGAAAGTGAGGAACGGGTAACGCTGGGCGGACCCCAGTGTACCAAACCCTATAATGCCTCGCGTCTGAACGTATCCGCCATGAGTTTCGGCGCACTCAGCGCCAATGCGATCCGGGCGTTAAATGGCGGTGCCAAAGATGGCGGGTTTGCGCATAACACGGGTGAGGGTGGGTTGTCTCCGCACCATCTGGCCGAGGGCGGTGATATCATCTGGCAGATCGGTACGGGCTATTTTGGATGCCGTACGCTCGAAGGTACATTCGATGAGGATAAATTCGCTGAAAAAGCCCAAAAAGATGTGGTCAAGGCGATTGAAATCAAACTGTCGCAGGGCGCGAAACCATCCCATGGCGGGGTTCTGCCTGCGGCCAAGGTGGATAAGGAAATCGCCAAAATCCGCCACGTACCCGAGCGTCAGGACGTCATATCTCCTCCCATCCATTCGGCTTTTGAAGGCCCGACGGGTTTGATGCATTTCGTTCAGCACCTGCGTGAATTGTCAGGCGGAAAACCCGTCGGTTTCAAGCTGTGCATTGGACGTCCTTCCGAGTTTATGGCGATCTGCAAAGCGATGTTGGAAACTGGAATTTTGCCCGACTTTATTACCATTGACGGTGCCGAAGGGGGCACCGGGGCGGCTCCGGTTGAATTCACCAACCGCCTCGGCGTGCCCCTGAACGAGGCGTTGATCTTTGTTAACAACTGCCTGCGTGGCGCTGGTTTGCGCGACAAGATGCGGATCATCTGCTCGGGCAAAGTGGCCACGGGCTATGACATGGTCGAGAAATTTGCGCTTGGGGCTGATATGTGCAACGCGGCGCGGG
Source organism: Ruegeria atlantica (assembly GCF_013032005.1). Classification (GTDB taxonomy): domain Bacteria; phylum Pseudomonadota; class Alphaproteobacteria; order Rhodobacterales; family Rhodobacteraceae; genus Ruegeria; species Ruegeria atlantica_A. The sequence goes on along the minus strand of NZ_WQBE01000003.1, from coordinate 182,764 downwards.
CGATGATGTTTGCGGTTGGCTGCATACAGGCGTTGCATTGCAATACGAACCGCTGCCCTTCGGGTGTCGCCACACAAGACCCGGTCCGGGGACGGGCAGTGAACGTGCCGCAAAAACGCGTTCGGGTGAAGCGCTTTCATGACGCCACGCTGGAAAGCTTTCGAGAGCTTTTGGGAGCTATGGGTAAAGAAAAAGTCTCTGACCTGCATCCAAGCGATATCCGCTGTCGCAACGCGGATGAACACGAGCGGTCCTATGCCGAAATGTACACTTTTATTGATGAAGGCACCTTGCTGACCGATACGCCCCCCGAAGCCTTTGCTGCGGATTGGAAAATGGCATCGGCAAGTCATTTTTAATTTTTTTCGACCCGCCGCCAAGGATTGACCTTTCTGGTCCGTCTTACTCATCGTGATGCGTATGACAACTTCGGATGAGGATCTGGCCAAAGCTGCCGCGAAGGGGGACGCGGATGCGTTCGCTGCCCTTCTTGCGCGCCATTACGACCGAATATTTCGTTTGGCTTTTCGGTTGAGTGGGCGCGGTGATCAGGCCGAAGATTTGACACAGGATATCTGCGCCGCCTTACCAACCAAGATTGTTGGGTTTCGGGCGCAGGCCAAATTCACCACTTGGCTGTATCGTGTTGTCGTCAACGCCGCCGAAGATGCGCGCCGACGTCAGGCCAGCCATAGCCGCGCGGCGGTGGGGTGGGGCGATGTCGAGCAAATGCGCCGGGCCGAAGCGGCGGAGACCGCCGAAGCGGTTGATTGGTTGCAACGGGCCATGCGCGCCTTACCGCAAGAATTGCAGGACACTTTGGCCCTGACGCTTGAGGAAGAGATGACCCATTCCCAGGCTGCTGATGTGCTGGGCGTATCTGAAGGCACAGTGTCTTGGCGCATGTCGGATATCCGCAAACGCCTGCGGGCCTTGCGGCAAGAGGAGCTGGCTCAATGACAGACGATCTTGAAGATTTCAAAACCTTGATGAATGCCGCCACCCCCGCGCCGGATGCGCAGCGTCGGGTGGAAAATCTGCAGCAGGCGCAGAAAAGTTTCGCCCGCGCCCAAGGATTGCAGTCTGGCGCGCGTCCGACTGTCAAGCGAGGCCCAATAGCCCGCCTGACAGAAGGAGCGAAGTCCATGTTGAATGTCTTGACGCATCGCGGCGCATTGACCGCGACAACCGCAATTGCTGCTGTGGCCTTGGTGGCGATTCTACCGCAGACGCGGGATTATGTTCTGGAGCCGAATTCGAGAATCGAGAGTCGATCCACGACGTCGCAGGCTCCCCATTCGGTTACTGAGCTCGAAGCGGATTCTTTAGAGGAAACAGCTGCAGCTCCGCTGGAAAAGCCGGTTGTAGATGTCCCTGTGGTGGTCTCACGGACAGCGAAACGGCAGGAAGGGTTTACTGCCGAAAGCGATGGTCCAGTTTTGTTTGAGATTGCACCTAATACCGCTGAGCCATTTCTTGGAGGTAGAGTACTAGGTGCCATCGGTGATAATCAAAACACCGAGGCCTTCTCCAACACTGCCACCAACCCTCTAAATGTCACAGCCGAAGATCCCGTTTCGACTTTCTCGATTGATGTCGACACGGCCTCGTATTCGATTGTCCGGTCGTCGCTGATGCGTGGTCAGTTGCCGCCGAAAGATGCGGTGCGGGTTGAAGAGATGGTGAATTACTTCCCCTACAGCTATCCCGCGCCCGAAAGTGATGTGCCGTTCCGGCCTTCGATTTCGGTGACCCCAACACCCTGGAACGAAGGCACGCAGCTGGTTCATATCGGCATTCAGGGTGCGCTTCCGCAGATCGAAGATCGCCCACCGCTGAACCTGGTGTTTCTGATCGACACGTCGGGTTCGATGCAAAATACCGACAAACTGCCGCTGCTGAAACAATCTTTCCGCCTGATGCTATCGGAATTGCGGCCCGAAGATCAGGTGTCAATCGTCACTTACGCGGGCAGCGCCGGGCAAGTGCTGGAGCCGACGGCGGCGTCGGAACGGTCCAAAATCCTGAACGCGCTGGACCAGTTGGAGGCCGGAGGTTCGACCGCCGGGCAGGCCGGGTTGCAGCAGGCCTATCGGGTGGCGGAAAGCATGGTTGAGGATGGCGAGGTCACCCGCGTTATCCTGGCCACGGATGGTGATTTCAATGTTGGCCTGTCGGACCCGGACGATTTGAGAGATTTCATAGCCCAAAAACGCGACAGCGGCACGTTTCTAAGCGTTCTGGGCTTTGGTCGGGGAAATCTGGACGATGCGACCATGCAGGCGCTGGCGCAGAATGGGAACGGGCAGGCGGCCTATATCGATACATTAAGCGAGGCACGCAAGGTTCTGGTCGATCAGCTGACCGGCGTGCTGTTTCCGATTGCCAATGACGTCAAAATACAGGTTGAATTCAACCCGGCGCAGATCGCCGAATACCGTCTGATCGGGTATGAAACCCGTGCTTTGCAGCGCGAAGATTTCGCGAACGATAAGGTGGACGCGGGCGATATCGGGGCTGGTCATACGGTGACTGCGATTTACGAAGTGACACCTGTGGGGTCGGACGCCATCCGAAATGGTCCCTTGCGCTATGCGGAACAAGCGGTGTCCGAGGGATCGGACGAAATAGGGTTTTTCAAACTGCGTTACAAATCCCCTGGTGTTGCGGAAAGCCAATTGATCCAGCATCCAATCCTGCCGGGGCAAGGGGCCGTGACCGAAGATGTGGAATTCTCATACGCCATTGCGGGCTTTGGCCAGTTGTTGCGCGGCGGAGAATATTTGGGCTCGTGGTCCTATGCGGATGCGATTGCGCTTGCAAATGAGGCAAAGGGTGAGGACCCGTTCGGGTATCGTGCCGAAGCCATCACATTGATGCGTTTGGCCCAGACATTGTCTCAATGAAACCGGTATGCGGGCGCTGAAACCTAAGAGCGCCCGTTTACCTACCCTAAAATCGATCAGAATTATTCGCGGCGTGGGTGTTGATCTTGCGCACACTCCATTCCACCGCATCCCGCATGGTCTTGCCCAACGCATCATCGAACGCTCGGACCAGATCAGGAGTTTTATCGCTGGCGGCGACCACATATTCCCGGAAGGAATCTGACGCGATGATCTTGTCTTCGAACTCGTCGATGATCTTGATGTTCATTCGAACTTCGACCCGTACAGTTGACGATCCGTCGTCTTCGGCAATCACAAGGCCCTGAAATTCCCGCAAGTCCGGAACGATGACATAGTCCGCGCGCAACCCAACGGTCGAACGACCAACGGCAGCCACCTTGCCGCTGTTTTCATAGCTTTCCACCAGCAGCGCCTGAACGATCAGCGGCGCGCGGTCCACCCAACGCGCCCGAGGCAGATACTGGACCTGCAACGGTGTGGGTTGAATTGCAATCTGATCGGTGTTGACGGCTGCGGTGGCCGTTGGTTCCTGCACCACGACCTGTTTTTGAATGCGCGGCAACGAAGACGAAAACGTGCTTTTTGGTGTCAACAAGTACAAATCATTAGGCTTTGATGCCTGCCTGAGCGTTCCCAGCCCCGCGCATCCCCCCAACGACACCAGGGCGAGAACCACAAGTAAATGCCTAATCATTGGCGAAACTCCGATGCTTGGGTTCCAAGAAGGAAACGCGCGGGATCACGTTCGACCTTATCCACCAGACGATCCAGGCTGATGACCAGTCGTTGCGATTCTTCGATAAAGCGGGTGAACTGCGGCAGACCGACCCGCAGGAAATCGGATAGCTGACGGCGGTTGTCCTGGACGATACCGTCGATGGTGCCCAGCAGTTCCGAGGCTGATTTCGATGCGCTCAGGATATCGGCGGATATGTCGTCTAGACGTTGGGTGACGTTCTTCACAGTCGCGGATACCTCATTTGCGGCTGTACGGATGTCGTTCATTACAGTGCCGACGTCTTCGGTTATGACTTTGTTGGCCGAGTCAAAGGCACGTTCTGCCGAGGTCAGCGTGCCTTTTGCCGTGTCCATCGCACCCGTGATTGACCCCAGCGTTTTATTTGCATTCAAGAATGTCTCGGTGATAGTCGCCAGCGAGACTTCGGCCTCGCTCGTCAGACCGTTCAGGTTCTCGGCCAGGTTTGTGGCGCGTTCGATGAAGGGACGGATATCTTCCTGAATTATGCGATCCGCTGTTTCGATTGTGACCTTGGCGCTGTCGAGAGTTGCGGTTGCCGAGTCCGATGCGGTTTTCACGCTTTTCAGCGTATCCGTGCCGGTTGTCAGGGTCGTTTCGGCGGTGTCGGCCAACTGATCCAGTCGATCTGTGAAATCGCCAAGCTTTTTGGCGGCGCCCCCAAGGTCCGTCGACAGGTTTTCGAAATCCGAAAGCGTCTTTTCCAACTTGCCTGAAGCGGAAGCCAAATTGTCGAGAATGTCGCTGACGTATTTGCGGTTCTTGTCATCGACTACGGCATTGAGGTTTTCCAGCAGGGTAACGGCCTCGTCCAGCACCTTCGGGGCGCCTTCAAACAACGATTGAATGGCGCTGCGCTTGCTTTTAATCACACTGTCTTGTGGCAGTTTTGTGCCGCTGGCGGACCCGCCGGTCAGTTCCACGTAACTAACGCCCGTGACACCCAGTGATTGCAACTGCGCAATTGTGTCTTCGGTTACGGGGATGTCTGCGTCGACCTCAAGCCTGACCCGTACCTTGGACGGGTCGTCCTCGTCCAGATTCAGCGAAATAACCTGACCGACCGGCAGACCATTGTAGCTGACGCCGCCTGCCGCAGACAGGCCAGATACGTTGTCGAACAGTACATCATAATAGGCGTATTGCCGCGACACCTCGAATTTCGCCAACCATAGGAAAAAGCCGAATGCGCCAAGGATACCCGCAAGGGTGAAGGCGCCGATCAGGATATAATTCGCTCGGGTTTCCATGGCCTCTACCTGTCCTGCCCCTTCTTTTGCGCCGCGCGCGCCCGGGGGCCGGTGAAGTATTCCTGCACCCAAGGATGGTCGACTTTGGTCATTTCTTCAATCCGTCCTTCAACCAGAACGCGTTTTTCGGCCAGCACTGCGACACGATCGCAAATGGCATAGAGGCTATCGAGATCATGCGTAACCATAAACACGGTCAGCCCCAGCGCGTGTTGCAACTCGCCGATCAACTCGTCATAAGCCGCCGCCCCGATCGGGTCCAACCCCGCAGTGGGTTCGTCCAGAAACACGATCTCGGGGTCCAGTGCCAGTGCGCGGGCCAAGGCTGCGCGTTTGCGCATACCCCCGGACAGTTCTGACGGAAACTTGCCGCAGCTCAGTTGTGGCAGACCTACAAGGCTGATCTTCAGGCTGCCAAGGGCACACATCAGCTTTTCACTTAACCCGGTGTGTTCGCGCAGCGGGGCCATGACGTTCTGCAAAACTGTCAGAGACGAAAACAGCGCGCCATCCTGAAAGGCCACGCCCCAATGCCGTTCGATGCGGCGACGTTCCTGTTCGGGCCCGTTCAGGACGTCGACACCCAATACTTCGATGCTGCCTGCGGCGGGTCTGTTCAACCCAACAATCGTGCGCAACAGCACCGACTTGCCGGTGCCCGATCCGCCAACGATGCCCAATACTTCACCGCGCCAGACGTCCAGGTTAAGGTTCTGATGCACCACCTGCGTTCCAAACTGGTTGGTCAGATTGCGAACGCGGATCACTGCCTCGCGCTGAGCGCCGGTTTCCGAGGTCTTTTCAAGCACGCTCCCGTCCATGTCAGACCTCCAACACCGAGAAGAAGATCGAAAACAGCGCGTCCAGTGCAATTACCATAAAGATCGACTGCACAACGGAGGCTGTTGTTCTTTGGCCGACGCTCTGAGCCGATCCCTTCACCTGCATTGCCTGCCAACAGGCGATAACGCCGATGACCACGGCAAAAAACGGGGCTTTGATCATGCCGATGGCAAAATGCCAGATGCCGGTGCTTTCCTTCAGCCGCGTCACGAACATGCCGGGGCTGATGCCAAGATCAATCCAGCTCATCAAACCCCCACCGATCAGGGCGGCCATATCCGCAATAAAACCCAGGATCGGCAACATGATCAACAAAGCGACGACGCGCGGGATCACCAGCACTTCGATCGGGTCGAGGCCCAGCGTTCGCATGGCGTCGATCTCTTCCTGCACTTTCATCGATCCGATTGACGCGGTGAAAGCCGACCCGGACCGGCCCGCAACTATGATGGCCGTCAGCAGGATGCCCAGCTCGCGCAGCACCGAGATCGAGATCAGTTCGACCACGAAAATCTCGGCCCCGAATTGTTTCAGCTGAGTGGCCCCCTGAAAGGCCAGTACAACGCCGATCAAAAACCCCATCAGGGCAACAATCGGGATGGCCCTAAAACCCGTTTCCTCCATCTGAGATACCAGCGCTGCCTGTCGCAACCGCCATGGCATAATAATGGTGCGGGCCAACCGATGCAGGGTCAGGCCCAGAAAGCCCAGCATCGAAAGGGTGTCTTTCCAGGCACCGGCTGTGCCTTGACCAACGCTGGCGACCCAATCAACAAAACTGCGGTGTTCCGCTTCGATACCGGGATCGTCAGGTAAGTTCTTGGCTACAGTGTCCAACAGGGCGGACTGAGCCGGGCTTAACCCTTCGAACCGAACCTCGGCGCCTACGGCCCGGTTTCGCCGGGCCAAATCGGCAACCAGCCATGCGCCACCGGTATCCAGCGCCTCGACCTGAGACAGATCAAACGTGACGTTGCCACCCTGGGGTTGAGTTGAGGCAAAAGCCTGTTCTACTGACGCCAGAGATTTGGTGAGCATTTCACCCGAAATACGCAGGCAGACGCCGTCGGCGTCATGTTCCGAATGTATCATGGGCTGCGTCATGGTCGTATGTGATGTGAAACCACTTTGTGCTGCAACGGATTTTTACGCTGTGACCAGATTTGCCGCCATACCATAGCAGGGGTGTGACAATTTGGGTCCGCCTGACGCTAGCCATGTGCGCCATCCCCTTAAATGACTGTTTTTTGTACGTGATACGAAAAAAAGCGTGCTCAAATATCAGCGCGATGAACGGCTTGCCGCGACCACGGAACCAAGTCACAGTCTGCAGCGGAAACGCCTCGTTGGAATCAAGGTAAGTGTCATGAAGCACACGGGAAATGTCCTGTTCATCATTATTGATCAGTTGCGGGCAGATTGCCTGAACGGTGCCCTTGCGGATCACGTCGATCTACCGAACATGCGGGCTTTCATGGATGAGGCCGTGACATTTGACCGCCACTTTTCGGTCACCAATCCTTGCGGGCCTTCGCGGGCCTCGATCCTGACTGGGCAGTATGCGATGAATCACCGCTCGGTCCGCAATGGCACACCGCTGCGGCACGACACACCCAATATCGCGACCGAGATGCGTAAGGCCGGTTACCTGCCCATGCTGTTCGGCTATACCGATACCTCGGCCGATCCGCGTGTGCATGACGCAGGTGACCCGGTTCTGAAATCCTATGAGAACCCGATGGCCGGGTTTGATGAAATCGTCGAGATGCGGTTGGAGGAATCCTACCCGTGGCGATCCCACCTGATGCAGAAAGGATACTGCTTTGACGATTACTGGGACGTTCACAAACCGGTGTCACCGACCGGAGATGCACCGCGCCTGAATGATCCGGCCCTGTACCGGGCCGAAGACAGCGACACGGCCTTTTTGACCGACACATTCCTGAACAGTCTTGCCCCGCTCAAGGGCCAGAACTGGTTTGCCCATTTGACCTATATCCGACCACACCCACCGCTGGTTGCCCCCGCGCCGTACAATGACATGTACGATCCGGCGTCATTGCCACTGCCTGCGGGTAGCTCTGATGCAACTGAAGAGCGGGCGATGCATCCTTTCTTTGGTCCAACGATGGACAAGCAGACGGCTGCGGATTTCGTGCTTGGTTTCGATCACGTTGACCCCACGGTTGAGAATATCCAGACGCTGCGCTCGGTCTATCTGGGGCTGGCAACCGAAGTGGATCATCATGTCGGTCGCGTTATCCAGTACCTGAAAGACAGCGGGCAATACGACGATACGCTGCTGGTGATCACCGCCGATCACGGCGAGATGCTGGGTGATCGGCACAGCTGGGGCAAGATGACAGTCTATGACGCGGCCTATCATACGCCGCTGATGATCCGGGTGCCGGGTAATGAATCTCAGGCGGGCAAGGTAGTGTCTGCGCCAACCGAGTCGGTCGATATAACCCCGACGATCCTTGAATGGGTTGGTCAGACGGTTCCGAATGCGATGGATGGCCGGTCCTTGTTGCCGCTTTTGCGTGGCGAAGTACCTGAGGATTGGCGCGGCTATTCTTTTAGCGAGCTTGATTTCTCGGAGCCCGAAAACCCTACGTTGTGGCAACAGCAATTGGGCACGGGCAACAGCGACTCGTGTTTGGGCATTCTGCGCGACGACCGGTTCACTTTGGTCGAATTTGCTGCTGATTTGCCGCCGTTGCTTTTCGATCACGACGGCAAGGGCGAGCTGGAGGATGTTGCAAGCAACCCCGATCATGCGGTGGACCTGGCGCGTTTGGGGCGGCAAATGTTGCGGCATCGGATGCGAAACATGGACCATACGCTGTCGCTGCATTCCATCACGCCGGATGGGGCAAAGTCCAAACCGCGGTACTGATCCAATCTGTCCTATACACCTGTGACGAAACCGATGCTACGCATGGTTCGCGGAGAGGGCGAATTTGGACATAACTGAACAACAGATAAAGTCGATGACCAGTGCGGGTCTGAACCTGATCGGTCAGGCCCTGTCGATCTACGACAGCAAATTGCGGCTTGTGGTCAGCAACCACCGTTTTCAGGATATGTTCGACCTGCCGGATGAACTTGTGCAGCCCGGAGCGCTGTTCGCCGACACGATCCGCTATCTGGTTGCGCACGGTGAATATGGTGAAGTTACTGATGTCGAGGATGCCGTCGCACAGCGGGTTCAACAGGCGCTGGCGTTCGAGCCTCATTACATGGAACGTGTGCGCGCCAACGGCTGCGTGATTTCGGTCGAAGGTGCGCCTTTGCCCACAGGCGGTTGGGTATCCGTCTACACCGATATCACCAACACCAAACAGGCCGAGGCCCTGCTGCGTGCCCGGTCCGAGGAACTGTCGGATCAATTGCTGGACCGTGCCGAGGAGCTTTTGGCAGCCAACCGGAAACTCGCGGCGACCAACTCTGCGCTGGAAGAGGCCAAACGTCAGCTAACCGAGATCGAAGCCCGCACACGCATGACAACCGAGATGATGCCGGCCCATATTGCCCATCTGAATCCGGACGGGCGGTATGATTACTCCAACCGACGGCTCAGCTCGGTCATGCCGGGCCGACCTTCTGAAATTCTGGATATGCACATATCTGACGCGTTGGGTGCTGCGGCCTTTACCCGTGTAGAACCTTACCTGCTCAAAGCCTATGGCGGTGAAACGTCGGTGTTCGAGTTCACAGAGGATCAGGATTCCCGCCGCATCCGCGTGTCGTTTTCACCAGATGGTGAGGGGGGCGTCTATGTGATGTCTGTCGATATTACCGAGGAAACGCAGGCGCGTGTGGCCTTGCAACAGACACGTCGCCGGGCCATGGCGGCGCAGATGACTAGCGGGTTGGCGCATGATTTCTCGAACCTGTTGACCATCATTCTGGGTATGCAGTCCCGGTTGGAAAAGATGGATTTGTCCGAAGCCGCGCGAGAGCTTGTGGCCGCGACCCAGCAAACCGCGCTGAGGGGCGGGCAATTGCTGAACCGGATTGCGGATATGACCGGCAACCGAACATTTCAACCAAAAGCAACCGACATGCGCGGCTTGTTGGAAGACTTACGCATCCTCGCCTCGCCATCCCTACCACGCGGCGTCGGCCTGTCGGTAGTCAACACTCTGCCGGATGAGGCGCTGATGCTGGACCCGGGCATGGTGCAGGACGCTTTGTTGAACCTTGTTCTGAACGCGCGCGATGCCTGTGGTGGATTTGGTCAGGTGACGATCAGCGCGCATAAGATCGGAGAGATCTGGATTGAAATTGCGGTCACCGATACCGGACCGGGTTTTTCCGAGGAAGGTTTGGAGAAAGCCCTGAACCCTTTCTTTACGACCAAGGGCAGCAAAGGATCGGGGCTGGGTCTGCCGATGGTCTATGATACTGTAAAACTGGCAGGCGGAGACCTGAACCTGCGCAACACGCCTTCGGGCGCAGCGGTGGCCATGCGTTTGCCCTATCGTCCAGCCCCGCCGGTGCAGGATGGGCTGGTCCTGCTTGTCGAAGACAATGATGATCTGCGCGGGCAGTTCCGCGATATGCTGGTCGATCTTGGATGTTCGGTGATCGAGGCAACCTCGGTCGATGAAGCCTTGGCTTTGACGGCGGATATTGACGATATCGCGCTGGTACTGTCAGACATCCGACTGGAAGGGCAGGGGACGGGTCTTGACCTGTTGGCGCAGTTGAAGCCAGGCTTGGCGTGTATTTTGATGACCTCGTTGCCCTATTCTGACCCGCTGCACCGGCAAGCGCTGACACTGGCGCCGGTCCTGAGTAAACCATTTACGCGGGCACAGCTGTCCGCCCTGATCCGAACCGAGGGCACCTGATGACTCAACCGCTGGTCACCATTGTCGATGATGAACCCGAAATCCGACTTGTTCTGACCGACGCGCTGGAAGAGGCCGGATTCCGCACCCAAAGCTTTGCCCGGGCGCGGGAATTCGAGGCTGCGCTGAAACGTGTGACGCCGGATGTGTGCTTGGTTGATCTGTCTCTACCCGATACGGACGGATTGGCGTTGGTGCATCGGCTGGCACTGGAACAGGGGGCAGCGGTGATCATCATCTCAGGTCGGGCGCAGGTGCAAGATCGTGTGACCGGGCTAGAGCTTGGGGCGGATGATTACATTACCAAGCCGTTCGACCCGGCCGAGGTTGTGGCCCGCATTCGGGCCAGATTGCGGTCCCCTCGCCAGCAGACCTCGCAGTCGGATGTGGCGATGTTCAATGGTTGGACTGCGTATTTTGACCGCTATGTACTGATCGATGCCAGTGGCGCAGAGACACCGTTCAGCCATGCGGAGGGGGAAGTTCTGCGATTGTTTTTGGACAGCCCGAAACGCCTGATCAGCCGATCTCAGATGCAAGAGGCACTGGGCGGCGCGGCTGGCGACAGCTTTGACCGGGCAATGGATGTGCGCATCTCTCGGTTGCGCACCAAGCTGGGCGAAGATCCGAAAAACCCGCGCCTGATAAAGACCATCTATGGCGCAGGTTACATTTTTCTGGGGGACGTCGAGTGGCGGTAAAGCGCCTATCAATAGCTGGAAGGCGGTCTTATACTAGAGCTCATGTTGTGAATAATTTAGCAAAACCACTTCGTTACACGAAATATAGGACAAAATCCTAAACCTGATGTCAGCTGGAACACATCGCTTTTATTATCTGCGCGCGGGCTATGGATTCTTGGCGCAGTCGCGCATAACTAACACCATCCTGTCCGGGGGTTGCCGGTGCAATGCGGGTTAAGACCATGACGCTGCCGGGTATCGGAACAGCTAAGGGTTTTGGAGAGTAGAATGATCAAAAAAACCTTGGCCAAATGGCAATCCGGTCATATCGGCCGTTTGCTGGGCGAAAGCCTGCGCAGCCAGGGCTGGTTGTATGGGATCGCGATGATGGCCATGGTTGTGGTTGCTGCAACCACTGCCGGTACCGCGTGGATGATGGAAAACATCGTCAACACCATGACCGAGCCTGAGATGCGCTCGCAGGTCTTTCTGGTTGCCGGGGCTGTAATTGCGCTGTTTTTCGGCAAGGCGGCTGCATCTTACGTACAGGCAGTGTTTTTGGCGCGGGCTGGGAACCGCATCATTGCCGTTCAACAAGAACGTCTTTATGCCAAGCTGATCAAGCGCGGTGTGGGCTTTTTCTCCAGAAACGAATCCTCGGGCCTTTTGATGCGCGTGACGCAGGGGGCTCAGGCGGCCAGACGGCTGGTCAACGTCGTTGTCACCAGCTTTGTGCGAGACTTACTGACATTGATCGGTCTGGTTTTCGTAATGGTCTATCAGCAGCCTTTATTGTCCGTGCTGTTCTTTGTTGTGGGCCCGGTTGCATTGGTGAGTGTTCGTTTCCTGCTCAAGCGCGTTCGCTCGATCATGCAGTCCGAGATGGCGGCCCTGTCCGAGATCATCAAGGTTCTTCAAGAAACGTCCGGGGGTATTACGATCATCAAGGTCTTTGCTCTCGAAGATCATATGGTCGGACGGATGAATGGGGCGATCAGATCGGTTGAAAAACGGGCGAACTCGATTTCGAAACTGCAATCGGTCGCTAGCCCGTTGATGGAATTTCTGGCGGGCCTGGCCATAGCCGGGGTTCTGGTGATCAGCACCATAGGTATCGCAGGAAGCGGCCCAACCACCGCAGGTCAGCTGATGTCGTTCATCACGGCGCTGTTGATGGCATACGAGCCGGCAAAACGTTTGTCGAAGATGCGCGTTGTCATTGAAACGGCGCTGGTTCCGATCGGCCTGATGTTTGATTTGCTGGACGAAGAAGAGCCCATGCGGGAAAGCCCCGATGCCAAACCGCTGGAATCTGGACCGGGTGAAATTCGGCTAAGGGATCTCAGTTTTGGGTACAAGGGAAACCCCAATGTCATTTCGGATATGAACGTGACATTTGAGGCTGGAAAGACAACGGCTCTTGTTGGTCAGTCCGGTGGCGGAAAATCTACTATATTTGGCCTGATCATGCGTTTTTATGATCCTGATAGCGGAACGGTTGAAATAGACGGGCAGGATCTACAGGGGGCAAGCTTTGCCTCGTTGCGCCAAAAGATCTCGTATGTTGGTCAGGAAACGTTCCTGTTTTCCGCTTCGATTATGGAGAACCTCAGATTTGCGCGTCCCGAGGCCACCGACGAAGAGGTGACCGAAGCCGCGCGGGCCGCCCATGCACATGAATTTATCAGCAAGATGCAATTCGGCTATGACACGCAAGTGGGTGAGAACGGCGCGTTTTTGTCTGGCGGGCAAAAACAGAGGTTGGCCATTGCACGAGCAATTCTGCGAAAGTCTGAAATCTTGTTGCTGGACGAAGCCACCAGTGCCCTTGATGCAGAATCTGAAACCCTTGTGAAAACCGCGCTGGACAAGCTGACAGAGAATGTCACAACGATTGTAATCGCCCACAGGCTGTCTACCGTGTTGGAAGCGGACAAGATCATTGTCATTCAGGACGGTGAGGTTATTGAGGAAGGCAACTTGGAAACTTTGGTCGAGAACGATGGGGTGTTCCGGAAATTGTTTGACAAGCAGTTCAAACAACCGGTGTCCTGACAGCCGCCCATTCTGTAAGATCTGGTCAGTAACGTGGACCTATAACCGGGCTTAGCCCGTTTTGACCTATTCGCGCAGTGCCCTGTCTTTGACTTTGACCACAGGTTGCAGAAGGTATTCCATTACCGTCTTTTTGCCCGACAGAATGTCAACCTCAGCAATCATGCCGGGGATGATTTCAACGGCCAGACCATTGGCATCCAGCATCGAGTTGCTGGTCTCAATTTCTACGACAAAAACTTCTTCGTCATTGCGTTCGGACCGCGTGATCGTGTCTGCACCGATGCGCGTGATTTGACCGTTCAAAGCCCCATAACGGGCAAAGTCATAGGCTGTGATCTTGACCTTGACCGGCTGCCCTGAGTGAAGAAAGGCAATGTCTTCTGGCCGCACATAGGCTTCGACAAGCAAGGTGTCGTTCAAGGGCACAATTTCAATCAATTCCTCTCCACTGCGGGCCAATCCCCCAATTGTGCTGCGATGCACCCGGTTCACGATACCCCGAACTGGCGATCGCACCTGTGCTCTATCGGCCCGGTTGCGCAGTGCTGGCAGAATGGGCTGCAACGCCGCAAGCTCTGTGGTCGCCAACGCCAGATCAGTCAGCGCGGCGCTGCGAAACCGGCTGCGCGTTGCACGGATGCGGTCTTCTATTTCGTCTAGACCAGTTTTCAGCCTGTTGGTCGCGGCCACGGCCCGCGTTCTGCGGCCTTCCCATTCGGCCTCACCACGGCGGAGCGTTAAAAGCGTTGTGGCTGGCTCCATTTTCTTTTCCACCAATGGCTGCATCATCGAGCGTTCTTCGGCCAGCAACTTAAGCGTCTGATCTGCTGTCACACGATCCACCAGCCCTTCCTCGTATTCCTGTTGGCGTTGCTGGCGCTGCCTTTCAAGAATTGCGATTTCAGCACGCAATTCGGATTGGCGCCCCTGATACAGCGCGGTTTCCGAATGCACGACCTCGGGGGACCCTTTGATCAGGTTCGGCGAAAACCTCAGTTCGGTCCCGTCAATTTCTGCCTGCAAACGTTGGGTGCGCGCCATCAGCCCGAATGCACGCTGTTGTTCCTGGTTTAGCTGACTGTCGATCTGGGTGGTTTCGAACTCCATCAGCAGCGTTCCTTTTTCAACCACTTGCCCTTCCCGAATTTTCAGGGATTGCAATACGCCGGGTTCAGTGGCTTCGATCACCTGAATGTCAGCCGAAGGCACGATCCGACCGTCAACGCGCGTCACGTCGTCCAATACGGTGAGATGCGCCCACAGTCCAAGCACGATGAGACAGGACGTAATCACCAACAAAAGCAGAGATCCACGTAGAGGTGAGCGTCCACGTATTTCACGCGCGAGTGTGGCCAGATCAGGATGCCGCGACATTCAGGTGCCTCCGTGTTTTGCGGACGTGTTGGGCCAGCAAGCTTTTCGGGCCGTCTGCGCCCACGCGCCCGCCTTCGATCACAATGACCCGATCCACCAGCTCCAGAAGGCTGGTGCGATGCGTGACGATGACCATCGTTGTGTCCTGCGTTGCCTGTTTCAGGCGACGGATCACTTCGGCCTCGGTTTTTACATCCATCGCGCTGGTCGGTTCATCCAGCAACAGGACCGGAGGTCGTCCGACCAGTGCCCTGGCCAAAGCAATGGCTTGCCGCTGACCGCCGGACAAACCTTCACCCCGCTCCGCCAATTTCAGGTCATACCCATTGGGGGTATGGGCAATAAAATCCTCGACCCCCGCCACCTTCCCAGCATGGATCAAGTCCTGATCGCGTGGCCTGACGGTGCCGCTGTTTATGTTCTCGCGTACCGTGCCAGAAAACAGCCAGATATCTTGTAGGATCGACCCGACGTTTCGACGCAGATCACCAGGGTCGATCTGCCGGATATCTGCCCCGTCCAGCAGAACCGACCCCGAGCGCGGCTGGTAAAGTCCAAGCAACAGCCGGGCCACAGTACTTTTACCCGAGCCGATTGGCCCCAAAATCGCGACCTTCTCACCCGGTTCAATTGAAAATGACACGCCGGCCAAAGTGTCCTCGGGCTGATCGGGATAGGCGAAGTGAACATCCTTGAAGCAGATCCGACCTTCGAAGCCGTTTTGGCTTACCCAATTGCGCCCTAGTGGCCTTTCGCTTTCGGCCTGCATCAAGGCATCCAGACTGCGGTAAGCGCTTCGGGCCTGGTTGACGCGGGTCAAGGTTTGGGCAAGCTGTCCCAACGGGGCCAAAGCGCGCGCCGTTAGCATGACCGAGGCAACCAGCGCCCCCATGCTGGCCTGACCGTCGGTGATCAGAAACACGCCATAGAAGACGATCAAAACCTGTGCAGCCTGTTGGGTGAAACCGGTCAGATTCAGGGCAAATTGCGTCACCGTGCGGCTTCGCGCGCCGTGTGACGATTGTCGTTCAATCGCATTTTCCCAACGGGTTCGCATTTGCCTGGCCGCTGCGGTGGTTTTGATGGTCTCAAGCCCTGAAACCGTTTCTACCAGAACGGATTGCTTGGATTGCCCGTCTGAAAAGCTTTTCTCTGCCAGGCGTGCCAAAACTGGTTGAACGGCAATTCCCGCAAGCAACACAATTGGAACCGCGAGGGCCGGGATAAGCGCCAGCGGTCCACCCACCAGATGAATGACAAAGATGAACAGCGCTATAAACGGCAGATCAACCAGCGCAACCAGCGTGGCCGAAGTAAAGAACTCGCGTAGAGTTTCGAACTCACGAACTGTGCTGGCCATGGCGCCAGTCGAGCCTGTACGCGATTTCATTCGGATGTTCAGAACCTGGTCAAACACACGACGCCCCATCAGCATGTCGGCCTTTTGCCCGGCGCGATCAATGAACCCGGCGCGCAACAGCTTTAGGATGAAATCGAAGCCTAGTGCGAGGCCGACGCCAGCGGTCAGCGCAATCAGGGATTCAGTCGCTTCGTTGGGTAGAACGCGGTCATAAACCACCATGATGAAGATCGACGTTGAAAGGCCAAGCAGATTGGCGAGCGCTGCGGCCAGAATAACCTGTGTGTAAGACCATCGGTTTGCGACCATTGCCGACCAGAACCAGTGCCCGGAATATGAGGAATCTCTGTTTGATACTTCGTCGCGATAATTGCGGCGAAACAGAATGGCATATCCGGTGTAAATGTGCCTCAATTTATCTTCTGACACTTCACCGATACCAGCCCCAAGCTCAGGGTCGAAAATCAAAAGATGCCCATCGGGCGAACGACCGTGGTAAACAACGGCTTTATTGTCTTGCAACAGCAAAAGTGCTGGTGCCAGTTGGGTGTCGAAATCCCGCAGCTTTCGTTTGCCGTATCCGGCCTGCAAACCAGCCCTTTGTGCCACTTCGATAGCGTCACGGAGGGTAAGTTCCCCGGTCGTTCCTGATTGCGCGGCATACAAAGTGGCGCTTGTCATCGGCCGATCCAGTTGAGCCGCGACGTGCAACAGGCATTTTTCCAAAGGCGCAAGCTCGGGGTCTCGTGAAATTGGCAGCAGTTGTGTCATAGACCCTCACCCCACTTGGCCGATGAAATCCCCAGAAGGTCCAGAATGTCACCAGTGAGGCTGAGCGCGGCATAGTTGGTCAGGAAGAAATTCTGCTCAGCCAGGATCAATCTTTCCTGAGCGTTCACATAATCTCGTTGCGCGTCCAGGATTTCGATCAGACTACGCCGTCCTACTGTGAATTGCTCGCGTGCTGCTGAGACACTGTCGGCGTTGGCCTGCACTGCGATGCGGGCGGCCTGCAGCCGCACTGCGCCAGCTTGCTGATCCGAGCGAACAAATTCCAATTCTCGCCGTATGTCTCGGATTACGGATTCTCGTGTGAATTCAGCCTCTTTGACCTGTGCCTCTGCCGCCGCAATTGCAGCGCGGCGCTGTCCTGTGCTGTCGATCTCGAAATTGAATGACAGGTCGACGCCGAAATTCGCGTCATTGCTATCATCCCGATCAGCAAAGGCTGCAACCTGAACGCCAGGCTGACGCCGGGATTGAGCAGCAGCCTGCTCGGCCTTTGCGGATAGCAGCGCTGCATCCGCCCGCCGAACCTGTGGGCTGTCCATCACGATCTGAGCATCAGTTCTCGACAGTTTTGGGGCCGCAACCGGAGGGGGCAATACCCCGGGGGCAGAGCCGAAAAATTCGCGAAACTGAGCATCCGCACGATCTAGTCTGGCCTCAGCATCCGCCAATCTTGTCTGCGCGTCCGCCATGCGAGAGCGGGCCGCCAGAACATCCGCATTTGAACCTACACCCTGCGCGGTTCGCTCGGCTATTTGGCGAAGCATTTCTTCGTGAGCCGACACGTTCTGTTCCGATATGCCCAGGATTTTTCGCCTATCAAGAACCACAACATAGGCCTCGATTGCCGAAAGCGCGATTGCCGCTGCGGTTTGCAACTGGTCGCCCCGGCTTTGAAGCACGCGGGCTTTTGCGGCAGCCAGGTCATTCGAGGCCGCGCCGCCGTCATAGACTAGCTGCGAAATTCGCAAATAGGGGGTAACGTCAGCAATATTCGCTTCAATGCGCTCGGATCGTGCGTTTACGCCGATGGACACTTGCGGCAAGAACGCCCCTTTGGCGGCGTCCTCATTGGCAGCAGCGACTTCAAGTCGAGTTGCGCTCTGCGCCAAGTCGGGGTTGGATTCGACAGCGACCCGAACCTTTTGACCAAATGCACTTTGCGCAAGCCGCGGTGAAGGAGCGTTCGCGCCCGCGCCCACTGAGCCGCGGGAAAGCGACATTTCAACGCCCGTCAGATCGGGTGCGGGCGTGCAAGCCGAAGACAACGCGGCGAGACAGATTAAAGCTACAAATTTTACTCTGCGATCATGTATTGGCATAGGTGTTTCACACCCCATTGGTTCCAAGAAAGTCGTCATTCTGAGCGTTGGCCATGGCATAGAGGAAACCGGAAATATCTGAATTTTCCGTGTATTTTTCTTGCGGGTTTTGCTGTGCAAGCTGTTGATGAGCCCGGGATAACCACCCGCAATGTGACAGTGAAATCTGATGCGCGTGGATTAAGAAAAGAGCACCCGAATCGACCAGTTTCAGCTTTTCAACCTGCGACAAAGTCTTGAGCCGCTGGACTGACACCCCAAACTTGTCGGGCGGCAGCGGTATCCCATCATGTGACGCAATTGGTTCGAACAACCTAAGACTATTGATGATCTGACACAGGGCCAGGGTTGCCTCACAGGCCGCAGCGCGGGCTTGAAGAAAGATTTTCACCTCACGCAAGGCAGGTGAAACGGCTCCGGTATTGTCAAAAAATGCTTCGTCCTTTGGGTCTTCGCTTAGCAACCCAGAGGATTCATCCACATTTAATTGAAACAGAGGTGCCTGATCTGCCTTTTTGCGACCGGTAGGTGCGGCCTGAAAAGGATAGCAACGTAAAGCTGAGGGCACATAGGCGGCAAGCCACCGGCCCGCCTGCGATACAAATGGGGTAGGCCTATCTTTGAGAACGGACAATATACCGGTTGGCTCATAACCTCTGGCTGTTTTCTTGAACAAAATGGGAAAAGTGGCGGCCGCTTGTTGAGCTTCTTGAAAGACAATTGCGCATTCAGCGCGATTGGCCGCGAATTGGTAAGACATGAAACGTGTCCAGTAACGCCGCCCATGCCGGGAAAAGGTGACTGGAACCAGGCCATTTTGCGCCATTTTTACCCCGTGATTTGAATGACTGCCGCCAGAAACGGCGGCAGCCGAATTTCTGATCAGGCTGTGGCCCCGGTGGGGTCGGTGTGCAGGATGTTGTCCGCACTCAAACCGCTTAGGTCATCCAATCCGGAGAATTGCGCCACGGTTTCAACCGTTGCAGAGTTCGGGGCGGTATAGTCGACTTTGACCAGCACACTGTCGGTCCCATCCGTCGCCATCACGTATATCTCGTCGCCAGTTTGAATCCCTGTCAGGCTTTCAACTGCAGTTTCGATCGTGTTATCAGACAGGTCGCCCAATACCGTAGTCAGACCGACTACCCCGGTATCTGCGCCGATGGCGTCACCGACGGCCAGTGTCTCGACATCGGTGCCATCTCCGCGAAGTGTTCCGAAGCTTAGGCCGCTGAACATCACGGCATCAGACACTTCGGCCGCGGTGCCAATTGTAAAGCCTGTCACTGTATCGACGCCGTTTGCGGCTGGATCAGCTTCGAAGATGATGACGTCGCGCCCAGCGTCCGAAACGTCAATCGCATCATCACCGTCTTGACCACGGATAAAATTATCCACATCAGAGGCTACCAATGTGTCGTCACCGCTGGTGCCAATCTGGTAGACGCTTGGACCGCCATCCGGGGTCGTAATCGTCAACTCGATGGGCTGATTTGGGTCAACTATGGTCATCTCGAATGTAACCAGAGGCTGGTTCAGATCCGTGAAGGTGGTTGCTGCACCGGCAAAGCGGATCACGTTCCCTCCGATCGGGTTGGACACGAAGAAATCGAATGCCCCGTTGCCCACATCCGACCCAGTGTCGAAGGTTACGACGGATGGGTCAAAGCCCAGCTCTGCCGTCATTGCAAGACCGCTTGAGATATCCCGATCCGCATCTGCGTAGATCTCGAAAGTCACAGTGTTTCCACTGATTCCGGCCTGTGTGACGACATAGGCGGCTGGTTCATGGGCCGTATTGTCATCGTTTGCGGTCAGGGGGTCCGGACCGCCGGTAACAGTTGCGTCGGCGGCGAAATCAAGGTCGTCACCTGCGTTAATCCCCGAGAAATCCGAGGCAGGTACTGCCAGAGACCAGCTTCCATCTGCGGCGACCGTTGCAGAACCGATGGGGCTGCCGTTCAGGGTGACGTCCACCGCCTGACCTGCACTTAGTCCGGCAGATGTGCCCGATACGGTTACACCTGACGCCTGCGCGTCGGCCAACGACACAGCGCCGTTTGAACCGACGGGGTTTATGGCCAACACGGGCCGAAGGTCAGTGGTCAATGTGATGGTCGCCGAGGTGGTCGGGTTTCCCGCCTGATCGGCTACACTGGCTGAGATCGGATAGCCCGTACTGTCTGCAAGGGCCGCCAGATCAACGGAAGGGACGGTTGCGGTCCAGGAACCACCCGACGCGGTGCCGGTATATGTTTGGCCATTCAGGCTGACGGAAACGGTTTGCCCATCCTCGGCACTGGTCGTGCCCGAGATCGTGAGGTCGCTGCCTTGCTCGGTCACGTCCAATTCGGTTCCAACCGGCAAGGGGTCGAGAGTCACTGTCGGAACAGTGAAATCAGTGGCAAAGCTTGTGGTGTCCTGCGCGCTGTTGCCTGCCGCGTCGGTTACCGAAGCATCGACATCATATGATACGCCATCCTGCAATGCGCTAAGATCTGCAGCCGAGGCTGTATAGCTCCAACTGCCGCTATTGACCGTAGCGGTGCCCGTGACATCCACGGTTCCGTCGGGTCGGGCGATTTCGACCGTGACAACCGTGCCGTCTGCGGCGTCAGAGGTACCGCTGACAGTCAGGTCTGTGCCTTGTTCCACGGCATTCATGACGGCGCCATCCGACAGGCCTGTGACGCTGATCGAAGGGGCGGTAAAGTCTGTATCAAAGCTGTTGCTGGCCTGGATCGCCGGATTTCCCGCCGTGTCGGACACGTCTGCCGTGACCGGAACGGTGACACCGTTAGACAAGGCGGCAAGATCCGCCGCAGGAACAGTGACAGACCATGCGCCACCCGAGGCCGCCCCGGTATAGGTTTGACCGTTTATTGAAACCGTCACGAGTTGCCCATCTTCGGCCGTGGTCGAACCGGTGATGGTCAAGTCTGTTCCCTGCTCGGTCGCGTTCAGAACAGCGCCATCCGAAAAACTGTCAATGGACAGGGTCGGGGCGGTTGCATCTTTGGTAAGCGGTACACTGGCTTGAGGTGCTGCCAGCCCATCGGTATCGGAAACGTCAGCAGTCACCGCAAAGCTTCCTCCATCAGCCAGGGATGCCAGGTCAGCGGCCGGAACTGTCACGCTCCAACTCCCGCCCGAGACCGTGTCAGTATAGGTTTGGCCGTTCAAGGTAACGGTGACCTGCTGGCCGTCTTCAACATTGGCCGTCGATCCCGAGATTGTCAGATCGGACCCAACCTCCACCGCGTTGAGAACCCCGCCAACGGATAGTGGAGAAACGGAGATAGACGGGCCCGTCAAATCAACAGGAACAGAAGCCGAAGCCGGGACCGAAATGTTGCCGGCGGCATCGTTGACCGTGACATTGACGGTTGCCGGAACACCCGTCGATAGCCCGGTCAGATCGGCGCTTGGGACTGTTACGCTCCATGCGCCGCCCGTGGCCGTGGTTGAATATGTTTGACCGTCAAATGTGACGGAAACCGTCTGACCGTCGACGGCTGTGGTTGACCCTGTCAGAGTCAGGTCGGCGGTGACATCGATCAATTCGATAGACCCGCCGGCAACAGGGTCCAGAGTAATCGCCGGAGCGGTAAAGTCTGTATCAAAGCTGGCATCGGCTTGTGTTGCCGAGTTGCCTGCCTGATCGTTGACATCTGCGGTGACCGCAATCGTGGCACCGTCCGGCAGGGTCGCCAGATTGGCGGCAGGGACCGATACGCTCCATTGTCCGCCAGCAACAGTACCGGTGAAGGGTTGTCCGTTGATCGAGACGACTACGGTTTGCCCGTCCTGGGCGTTCGTTGTCCCGACTACGTTGAGATCGGTGGTCTGTTCCGAGGCATTCATCACCGCCCCGTCCGAAAACCCTGTAATGGTCAGGGTCGGTGGGATGGTATCCACGGCAAATGTCACTGTTTCTGCTGACAATTCCGTGCCCTCGGCGTTGAGATTGCGGACCGTTACGGTTTGCACGCCCTGTGGCAAGGTTGCGGCTTCGGCAGGAGTCAGCGAAAGGCTCCAGCTTCCGTCATCTTCGGGGGTTACTGTTTTGGTGAGCGATCCGATCGTCACTTCGACAGTTTCAGTACCCTCTGGTGCAGTCAGTCCAGTGCGTGCCGTGCTTAGCATATCGCCCTGCGAACCTGCCAAGTTGAGAACCGGATAGCTGGGTGTCGGTGCAGGCGCAGGTGCAGGTGACGGTTCGGTATCGTCGTCTCCGCCACCGCCGCCGCCACCCCCGGCAGCCGCTGCAGCACCCGCCAAACCAAGACCACCCAGCGCCGCGGTTGCGCCGCTAAGACCTCCTGCCGCTGCGGCGCCTCCGGCCTCTGCCAGGCTGAACTGGGCAATCTCGGACACGGCGTCTTCGGCGATCATGATTGCGCCACTATCAAGCACCTGTACGTTTTCAGCGGCGACAACCATCTTGCGACCATCGGCCAATTTCAAAAGAACGTCGCCATTGTCCAACAGCTTGACGGATCTTACGCCAGGAATCGTTTCCGCGAATTGGAACGCATAAAGCTCTTCGATTGTGGCCTGCGCCAGGGCGGGCAGCGCGAGGATCGTTGACCCGAGCCCGCCAACAATGCCACGTCCGGCCCAACGGCGCATCTTGCCGTCAATCCACTGGCGGATGTGTCGCTTGCGTTCGGTATCAGGCTGAGCATCGGTCGGGTTGATCTTGGATTCAGGTTCTTTGGTCATCTTGCCCTCACATGTGGTTTCCGCATCCGCTCGAAGGATCCAGGTTTTGTTCATCTGTCTTTCTCTTCGGTGACTCATGCGGTCGGACCAGAAAAAATTGAGTTAAACTGAAGCCGAACTCCTCGTTTTCTCCACATTTCAGCTTTGGTTTCGGACTGGGCATTGGATCATCCTGTAATCGGTGCCGGGTGTGGCGTGGGGTGATTGGATATGATGCTTCAGTTCGAAGGAGTGGTTGCAACGGGGAGCGCAGCGCTCGATTCAGGTATCGGCCATACGGCTTTAAAAACGCTTAATGACGTCACGTATCTGTACAGCGTGACCGGTCCGGGCGGCGGTATCGCGGTTTGGAAGCTGGTCGAAGGTGCGCTGCCGCAATTGCAAGACACCGAATTTTTCAGTGGAACGATCACGTTTCAGGTTGGCGATATCGGTATGCCTGTAACGCTGGCCGGAGACGATCAGCTTGTTCTGGATGTACGTACGGCGACTGGATTGATCGGGTATGACCTGAACCCAGATGGAACCGTAGGCCCGCTTCAGGAAACGGGGACACTGACCGGCGGCGGAGATATATCGGCCCTAATGCAGTTCGGCGATATTCTGACCATCGCGCACGAATCGTCAGGGCAGATTGCAACCTATACCGTGAACGGGGACGGCACATTGAGCCTGTCGGCGTCGATCGCGGGGCAGGCTGATTCGATGCAAGTTCTGCAAGCCGGGGCGGATCATTTCGTGATTGCAGCCGACGCGACCACTGGCACGATCAGCACCTACAATGTCGATCAAAACACCGGTGTGCTGACAGTGGTCGACAACAGCGACGCGCTAGCGACTTTAGGGATTGCTTCACCGACGGCGGTCGAAGTGGTGCAAGCCTATGGCCAATCCTGGGTCGTTGTGGCGGGGGCAGGCAGCAACTCGCTGAGCGTTATGGAGTTAGCGGGTGACGGGCGATTGATCCCCACGGATCATGTTTTGGATTCCTTGCATACACGGTTCGAAACGGTTCAGGATTTAGCCGTGATCGAGGCTGACGGGCATGTGTTTGTTGTTGCTGGTGGCGGCGATGATGGCGTTTCCCTTTTCACGCTGACACCCGGCGGGCAATTGGTGCATCAGGACAGCTTTGCCGACACTATTCACAGCGGGTTGCAGAATGTCGAAACATTGAGTGTTGCCCATGTCGGGGACGAGCTTCAGATTCTTGTCGGCGCTCAACAGGATGAAGGCTTGACGCAACTCAGCGTTTCGATTGCGGATTTGGGCATCGTGCGCGATGGCTTTGGTACGGTGACGGGAACTGCGCAGAATGACATGCTCAGTGGCAGTATCCTCGAAACAACCCTGATGGGTGGCGCAGGTGACGACATTCTGATCGCAGGTATCGGCGCAACAACCATGCATGGGGGTGCCGGCGCGGATATCTTTGTTATGCAATACGGCAGTGACCCCACAACAATTAACGGTTTTCAGGCCGGAACCGACCGGTTGGATTTATTCGACTATCCGCTGCTGCGCACTCCAGGGCAACTGATGTTCACAGCCACGGCGCAGGGGGCGCAGATTGAATTTCTCGATGAGGTCATTGTGATCAACTCTTCAACCGGAGGGCCCCTGACCATCGCCGAAGTCTTTGGTGCGGGCTTTGGCGGGCCGGATCATATCCCTGTCGATTTTGGCGATTTTGGTGGGTTGGATCCTGGCAGCTCGGATGGGGTGCAGGGCACTGTGACTGTCAACTCCGAAACCGCGAATCCTGGCCTGTCGGATGCTGAGATTCGATTTACACCGGATGGCGGCGGAACCATCAGCTTCAGGGCGGATGACGAGGGGCGGTTCGATCTGGATTTGCCGTCAGGCACATTCGAGGGGGAGTTGGATATCATCAAGACCTATTCGACGGCCAGCTATGAGATCACAGCGTTGGATGCGTTGCAGGTCTTGCGCATGTCGGTCGGGTTGGACCCGACCTGGGGTCCGGCCACGCCCGAGAACTTGATCGCGGCCGATATTACACAGGACGGAATGGTCAATGCGTTGGATGCGCTGGCTATTTTGCAAATTGCCGTAGGTCTGCCCACCGCGCATGAAGCGGAATGGGTTTTCCTTGATGATGACGCAGACCTGTCCGGGATTACCGAGATCAATGTCAGTTATGAAACCGGTGTCGATGTCACTGTGGTCGACAATGTGATTAGCACCGATATGACTTCGATCCTTCTGGGCAACCTCGAACCGGTCTGAAACCGCAGCCCATTATTCACGGAAAGCCCGGTTGAAATAGTCGGCCATGGGTTTGACCATATAGGACAAAGGGGTTCTTTCGTCGGTCTTGATCATGGTTTCCACCGGCATGCCCGGCAAAAGGGCCTGCCCGTTCAGCCGTTCGATCTGATTGTCTTCGGGGGCGACTTCGGCGCGGTAGAATGTCTGACCAGTTGCATCATCAGTGAATGTATCCGCCGAGATGGTGACTACCCGCCCGTCAATCTCAGGCGTCTCACGTTGATTAAATGCGGGGAACCGTAACGCCACTGGTTGCCCAATATGCAATTGATCTACGTGGATGGCATCAACGCGCGCTGCCACCAGCAAGGGCGTGTCTTGGGGTACAACATACATCATCGGCTCGGCGGGTTGGATCACCGATTGCAGGGCGAAAACCTGACTGCCATAGACCGTACCCGCAACGGGTGCGCGAATGTCCAATCTCGACAGCCGTTCTTCCAGAGAGAGACGACGCTCAGCCAATTCAGCGATCTGCGTCTGAACGTCCCGCAGTTCGGTAATAGCCTCCTCTCGCCGCGTGGCCGTCAATTCGACAATCTCAATCTCGGTTGCTGAAATCTGACCTTTCAGGCGAGCCACAGCAGCTTCGAGCCTACCAATCTCACCCGTCAGGCTGGCCTCTTCCCGCTGCAAGGCGGACACGCGGCTGGCCTGAGTCAAACCGCGTTGTAACAGGTCTTGTTGGTCCTTCAGCTCGTTTTGAATCAGTTCCACCTGGCGACGCAAGGACACTAGCTGTGCCTCGGTTCCTTCGATTTCACTGTCGATTTGAACCCGCTGTTTGCCCAATTGTTGGGTCTGTTGGTCCAGTGTTTCCAGACGGGCCTCGAACAGGCGTTGCTGACCGGCAATCAGTTCAGCGTCGATATCGTCCTGCTTTTGAATCTCTTCAAGCAGAGCTGCCAAGGCTGGGGCATCGCCACCGTCGCGTTCTGCCACCAATCGGGCTCTACGCGCCAACAGTTCGAAAAGCTGAGATTCAACTATGGTTCTCTCCGAAGACAAAAACGTATCATCTAATCGGACCAGCATATCTCCGTCAGCGACTTCGTCACCGTCGCGTACGAAAATCTCGCCCACAACGCCACCATCAGGATGTTCCACTACCTGTCGGCTACTTTGAACCTCGATGGTTCCTTGCGATATGATCGCCCCGGCCAGTCGGGTCTGCACGGACCAGATGCCAAGCCCGCCAACCAAAATCAGCAAGGCCACAAAACCGACCAAGGCTGGTATCGTGATGTGCCACACCGGGCGCGTGTCTTTACCCGTCTTATCCTGCATCTTTTTTCACCTGACTGAGGCCGCGTTTGATGGCGCCAGCGTTTTGTACCATTGCACCCAGCACCTCATCCCGAGTGCCGGATTTCACAACTTGCCCGTTTTCGACAACGGCCAGATCGTCACATTCCGAAATTGCCTGAGGGCGGTGGGTCATGATGATGGTTGATTTTCCGGCCTCTTTCAGACCTCGAACAGCGGCGTTCAGCGCCTCGGTCCCATCGGCATCCAGGGCCGAGTTCGGCTCATCCAGAATCAACAGAACCGGGTTGCCGTAAAGGGCGCGGGCCAGTGCGATACGTTGCTTTTGCCCGCCCGACAATTGGCTGTCATTGCCTTCCAGAAATGTGTCATATCCTTTGCTCAATGACAGGATCAGATCATGCGCGTTGGCCATTTTTGCTGCGGCTACAACCGCGTCAGGGTCGGGATTTTCCGACATGCGGGCAATGTTTTCAGCCACGGATCCGTTGAACAGAGTAACTTCCTGCGGCAGGTAACCAATATGCTGGCCCAGATCGTCGGGATCATATTGATCCAGTGTTGCACCACCCAACCGTATTTCCCCGGCGGCAGGTTGCCACAGGCCCAAAAGGGCTTTGGCCAGCGTCGATTTCCCCGAGCCGCTTTTACCGATGACGCCAAGCGCTTTACCTGGTTCTAGCCGCAAAGCGACATTGCGCAGCGTCGGCTTGTCTGCACCCGGAGGAATGACAGTTAGGCTTTTTGCGGTCAGCCGGGCCTCGGGCACAGGCAGTTTGGTGCGAGGTTTTTCAGGTGGGGTCGCATCCAGAAACCGGTTAAGCGAACTCCAGGCCGTGCGGGCCCGTTCAACCATACCCCATTGGCCAACCGCCTGCTCAACGGGTGCCAGCGCCCGCCCCAACAAGATAGAGCCGGCAATCATCGCCCCTGGCGTGAGTTCGTTGCGTAGCACCAGCCAAGCGCCAAGCGCCAGCATGGCCGATTGCAAAAACAACCGCAGTGATTTGGTCAGCGAGGTAAAGCTGCCTGTCCAGTCACTGGCGGCAATGGTCTGACGCAGGGCATTGGTGCGCTGCCGCTGCCAGCGTTGGGTTATGTCCTCTTGCATGCCTTGCGATCGCACCACTTCGGCCGCTTGTCTTGCGTGTTCGGAAAACGCGTTGGCCTGGGCCGACGCCCTTTGTGCTGAAGCCACCTTGCTGTGGGTTAGCCACTGGTTCAACAAGGCGATCAGGATAAGCAAACTCCCGCCCGCCACGGCCAACCAGCCTAGCAACGGGTGAAACAAGAAGATTGCTGCCAGAAATACTGGTGTCCACGGAATATCCATCACCGCCAATAGAACGGGCGAGGCACACAGGTTCTGAATCGACTCAAGATCGCGCAATGCCGTGGCCGGAGCGGACCGTGCTTGTGGAAAAAGTGATCGGCGCAGGGTGGCGTCGAACACACGTTCATCCAGTTCAGACTGGAACCGGGCACCGAATCTAGCCACGATTCTGCCGCGGGCAAAATCCAGCATCGCCATAAGGCCATATAGCAGGGCTACCAGCAAAAACAGTGCTGTCAGCGTTTCCACAGCGCGCGAGCCCAGGACCCGATCGTAAACCTGCAGCATGAACAAAGGCCCGGTCAGCATCAGAAGGTTAACGAAGATGCTGAACAGAAACGCCAGGGCCAGGAAAGTAATGCCCCGATTGCGCACATTTCGCAACTCATGGCGAGGCGGCAGTGTCATGCGGTTTTCAATATTCACGTACAGGGCCTTTAGTAACTGATTCTCTGCCGGACCAGAGTGGTGGCGATGGGCCGCATCTTAAACTATGGCACAACGGAGAAAATGCGAGAATTGGTGGATCGGCGAAAAGCTACTTGCAGTCAAGGCAAAGGAACGCTGGTGGGCGCGCATACGCTCATGCCGATACCATACTGGGTTCAGTTGCCGCGCCGCTAAAGGACCGAGCTACTTGAGACCCCGCGGCAATCGGACCGTCAAGATACCGCCGCGCATTTCGCATATCGGACGACCCTTTGTCGCCAATGTCCGGTTCCTGAGGTTGCTCTAATTGGTGGGTTCAAGCGTCTCACTCTGCTGTGCCAATTCGTTGACGACGTCGAACAAGGCCTTTTCGAACAGCGGCAGAGTTTTAGACCCTGTTTCGGAAACCGGATAGAGCAGCCCAAAGGTCATCCACCGCTCTGGGGCCACGGGAACAAGCGTAAGGTTTGCGGACGCGACCTGAGCGGCCACCAATTCATCCGCGATCGTGATACCCGCGCCCTCTGCCACCAGCGCGCAAGCCAGCTGCGAGGCGGCGACTTCGCAGGTTTGTCTGGGCGTCACACCGGCGGAACGAAAGAAGTCGTCCAGTTGATCCCGCAACAGCAGACCATGCATCAGACGTATAACGGGTTCCCCGGCAAGATCGTCCGCCGTCAAATGACTTCGGGATGAAAGCGGATGGCCTGCGGGCAAAACCGCCTGCGCTTTTACTCGGAAGAGGGGTTTGGAGACGATGCCGGGATGATCGACGGGCAACGCCCCAATTCCAATATCGTATTCCCGCCCGGCCAGCCATTTTCCCGCCTCGCGTCTTGCCCGGACATCCAGGTTTACATTGGTGCTGGGGTTCTCTTGCATGAACCGTGCCACCGCAGGCGCGGACAGGGATTGTGCAATCCGGGGCATCGTCACAATGCGGAGCGTTTCGGTGCGCCCCGCTTTGATCTCGGCTGCGATGCGCGGAACTTCGTCAAGATTGTCCAGAATCCTGCCGGCCTCTTTGTAAAAGGCCAACCCTTCCGGCGTCGGCGTCAGGTTGCGGCCACTGCGATCAAAAAGCGTCAATTTCAGTTCGGCCTCAAGCCCGGTGATCAAACGGCTGACAGCAGGTTGGCTGAGATGGAGGATCTCAGAGGCGGCGACAAGGGATCCTTCGGACAAAGTAGCGCGAAACGCGCGTAGGGCTTTGATATTCATCCTTCTACTCTTTCACAATTTGCAAGAGTAGATAACACCTTTGCATTTTTTACAATTGAAGAAATCGCGTAATTTGATCCCAAGTGAAATTGGGAGGTTACTCATGAAACGCAGAACTCTTCTTGGTGTTGCCATCGCGGCAGTTGCTGTCACCGCCACAGCTACAGCAAGCTTTGCCGCGGATTGGCCGAAACGCCCGATCAACCTTGTTGTTCCCTACAAGGCGGGTGGCGGCACAGATGCTTATGCGCGCGCTATCTCGGCCGCTGCCGAAGGTATTCTGGACGTGCCTGTGGTAGTTGTGAATAAACCCGGTTCGGGTGGTTTGAACGGTGCCAATGCAGTCGTTGGCGCGCGTCCTGACGGGTACACTATGATGATGACGTCGGGGGGGTCGTTCCTGCTGTCGACCATGACCCGCGATACTGAGATCGACGCGCTGGAAAGCTTTGACTTCGTGGCACAGGTTGGCCAGTTGCAGACCTCATTGATGGTTCCGGTCAACAGCCCCTTTCAATCCGTTCAGGACGTGATCGATGCCGCCAAGGCCAACCCCGGCCAATTGCGGTGGGCTCATTCGGGCCGCGGTGGTTTCCATCACGTTGGCGGCATGGGTTTTTTGGCCAATAACGGTATCGAAGCTCAGGATGTGCCGTTCAAAGGGGGCGGGCCGACTCGTGCCGCGCTGATCGGTGAACAGGCTGATTTCGGCTTCCTTGGAGTTCAGCAACTGGCAGGTTTTGAAGAACAACTGCGCGCGCTGGCGGTCAACAGTCAGGACCGTGACGGCATTATGAATGAGGTGCCCGCTTTTGGGGAGCTGGGTATTCCATTTGCTGCAGTATCCTCGCCAGTAATCGTGTTTGCTCCGAAAGGGACGCCTGCAGAGGTGGTCGCCGCGATGGAGGCCGCGCTCGAACAGATCGCTGCCAAGCCGGAATTTGCCGAACTTCTCGCCTCACGCGGGACCGGCCCGGTCTATCAGAGCGGTGCGGAGGCCAAGGCGGCGCTTTCGGCGATGAAAGAAGACGCCACCCCCTTGGTTGAAAGCCTGACCAACTAAAGCTCCTGGGGCCGGCGGATCATCCCCCGGCCCAATTCTAACGACGGAAAATAGAGAGGATCGTCATGCGTGCCTATGCAGAAGGTCTGGTGCTTGCCCTCATTTCGATTTTTGCCATCTGGGGCGCCTGGCAGGTGCCTACGGCATCTCCAGGGGATACATGGGCCGGGATTGTGCCGTTCTCTGCCGCAGTTGCCCTGCTGTTTCTCTCGAGTCTTATGCTGACGGGTGCAGCACGTCAGACGACGGGTGGAGCGAGCCACGCACAAGATAATAGCGCGGCCTTGCAGATCATTGGCTTGTTCATCATTGCTCTGATTTATCAACAATCCTTCCGCTGGTTCGGCTACTTACTGCCAACGGCCATTGTCGCACCACTTGTCCTCTACTTTTTCGGTGTGCGCAGCCGGATCGGGCTGGCCGTGTCTGTCATCCTTTGCCCGCTGATCTTCCATCTCATCTTTTTTGTCCTGCTCGGCGTCTACCCTCCCTATGGCGAGGTTTTCGATCTGCTGAGCTGGATTCAGGGGTAATCCACCATGGAAATCTTTCCCGCACTTCTTTCGGTTATCACAGACCCCACGCTGCTGTTTGCAATTGTCCTTGCTGCGGTTGTTGGCATGATCGTGGGTGCCACGCCCGGCCTCACGGCATCGGCTGCGATTGCCATGCTGTTGCCCATTACCTTTTACATGTCGCCGA
The DNA here is from genome assembly GCF_013032005.1 of Ruegeria atlantica. Classification (GTDB taxonomy): domain Bacteria; phylum Pseudomonadota; class Alphaproteobacteria; order Rhodobacterales; family Rhodobacteraceae; genus Ruegeria; species Ruegeria atlantica_A. The sequence continues at coordinate 151,529 of NZ_WQBE01000003.1, read as the reverse complement.
TTTTTGCACTCGCCTTTCTGTATGTGATCGGAAAATCCGGCCGCTATGGCGGGTCGATTGCGGCGATCCTTTTCAATACGCCCGGTACTGCGGCCAGCGCGGCGACCCAGATTGACGGCTATCCGCTGGCACGCGCCGGCAAGGCGGGCAAAGCGATGAAGGTGGCGACAATCTCATCGATCATCGGGGATTTGATGGGTGACATTCTTTTGGTCATTGGCGTCGGTTTCATTGCGGCCATTGCCCTGAAACTGGGCCCGCCGGAAACCTTCGCCATCTATTTTGCAGCCTTTGTGGTGATTGGATCGGTCATCGGAAACTCGATCGTCAAAGGGTTGGCGTCGGCGCTGATGGGTATCCTGATTGCAATGGTCGGACTGGACCCGATCTCAAGCGAAGAACGCTATACGTTCGGCTCATTCGAGCTGTCCAACGGCATCGGTCTTGTGCCGCTGATGATCGGCGTATTCGTTCTGGGTGAGGTCTTTGCACAGCTTGAAACCCGGCGCAAAGCCACGGGTGACACCAAAGAGAACGAAAGCACGGCGGACGGAAACACTCTGACATGGGAAGAGTACAAACCCTGCCTGCCGCACGCTTTCCGAGGCGGGTTCATCGGTGCGGGCATCGGTGTTCTGCCTGGACTGGGTTCAGCCATTGCCGCGTTCATCTCATACGGTGAAGGCAAGCGCCGCGCCAAAAACCCGGAAATGTGGGGCAAGGGCGCGCTGGAAGGTGTGGCCGCGCCCGAGGCCGCCAATAACGCGGTTTCCGGCCCATCAATGGCACCTCTGTTGACGCTTGGTATTCCGGGTTCAACTATCGGTGCAATCCTGCTGGGTGTATTCCTGATCCACGGCATTCAGGTTGGCCCGACCCTGTTCCTGACGGATAAGGAACTGGTCTATAAACTGTTCGCCTGTGGAATGCTTGGCATTCTTGCCTACGGTCTGATCGGCTATTTCGGGGCTACGCAGGTTGCGCGGTTGATCCTGAAGATACCGACCAATGTTCTTTATCCGCTGATCTTTCTGACCTCGTTTGTGGCTGCCTATTCCGCACGTGGGTCGATGTTTGATGTGACCGTCATGACAGTTGCAGGTTTCGCCGGTTGGCTGATGCGCAAATTTGATTTCAATGTTGCCGCATTCGTCATCTCTTTTGTGTTGGCCAAAGGCGCGGAAGAAACCTTTCGCCAGTCGTTGCTGATGTCCGAAGGTGGGGCGTTGGTCTTTGTGGAACGCCCCATCGCGCTTGCGTTCCTGCTGGTCGGGCTTGCGGCGATGGCATTCCGAATTCGCGGTATCGTCAAGGAACGCCGGATCGCACAAGGAGGGCTTGGAGATGCTTGATTATGGTATCTACCGGGATTGTTTTTCCAGCGCCGACATGCGGTCCATCTGGTCGGAACATACAGTCATCTCGGCCTGGTTGCGCGTGGAGCAGGTGCTAGCCGAGCATCAGGCAATGGCCAACGTGATCCCAGCTGAGGCGGCGAAGGCAATAAATTCCCTGTCAATCTGCGATCTTAACAAGCCCGATCTGCAAGAGGAAATGATGTTTGTCGGTCGCCCGATTGTCGGATTGGTTAAACAGATGCGCACCCTCCTTCCGGAATACGCCGCCTATGTGCATTTCCGTGCTACCACGCAGGACATTATGGATACTGCGATGGCTTTGCAGATGAAGCTGGGGCTAGAGTTTGTTCAAGACGCTCTGGATGGCGTTATCGCGGCCATTGATCATCATATTTATTCTCATCCCGACACAATGATGATGGGTCGCACAAACGGGCAATTCGCAGTGCCGATTCAGCTGGCCACAAAGTTTTTGGTTTGGAGATCGGAACTTGAACGTCGTTCACAGGCGCTGAAAGATGCGTCAGGACGTGGGTTGAATGTCCAGATTGGTGGACCTGTTGGCGATTTGCGTGGCTATGAAAACGGGACCGGTCAGCGCATCAAACAAGGTATCGCCGCATCTCTTGGACTGAATACGGTCGAGCCTCATTGGCAGAATGCGCGGGACGGGGTGGCTGACATCATCACTGCCCTAGGTGCGCTGTGCGGGACGCTTTGTAAAATTGCACATAACGTCAATCAGTTGTCGTCTTCTGACATCGGAGAATTTCTTGAGGTGCAGGAACCTGGTCAAGGCGCGTCTTCCGCGATGGCCCACAAACGAAACCAACGTGCATCGGAATTCGGCGAAGCCGTAGCCCGCCTTGGGCGCCAACGCGCCGAGCAAATAGGCGAACTGACCCTGCATGAACACGAACGATCCGGTGGCGTTTGGATTGCTGAATGGGTGACGGTGCCCGAGACGTTTCTTCTGACCTCGGGCGCATTGCAGTGGTTGGAACGGATGTTAAAAAACTTGGTTTTTGATACGGACGCGATGAGCAGATCGCTCTCGGCCAAACTTATTGCCGAACAGCAAACGCATCATTAATAGAGACGCGGTTGCACCGTTTAGATTTGTTAGTCTGTTAGGTGATATTGGTCGGAGTGAGAGGATTCGAACCTCCGACCCCTGCCTCCCGAAGACCGGTGCAAAGGGCCAAGTTATTGATTTTTAGTCAAAGGAGCCCTGTTTTTCAGGCGTCATCTCCAATCAAACCAGTCAAGTTCAGGTCCGCCAGGTTCATTGAACCTAAGAGCACTGTCTACATGGTCCGATAATTATCTTGGTTTATGTTCAGTGCTAGTTTGTTCTCTACATTGTTGCCCAGATCCAGCCCACCTATGCACGGTGAAGAGTCCTGCCATGAGTCAGGCCGTTCACTTTCTCCAAGATAGCGTCTGCGTCAATGCAGTGGTGGCGATAGAGATCGCCGATTGTTCCGGTCTGACCAAAATGCTCGACACCCATTGGGATAGTCTGATGTCCAAGCACTGCCCCGAGCCAGGATAGAGTTGCAGGATGACCATCGATAACGGTGACAAGTTTGCAGTGTGGCGGAAGGTCGGACATCAGGGTTTCGATGTGGGAGCGCGCCGCTTGGTTACCGCGAGAACGCGCTCGTTGCGCGGCGGTCCATCCGGCATTCAGGCGATCTGCGGATGTCACGGCCAATACACCTATGTCGCGACGACCTTCACCAATCATACCGGCGGCTTTGATTGCCTCTGGCGCGACTGCTCCTTGATAGGCGATTACAACTTCGCAATTGGGCCCGGGTTTTCGTAACCAATAGGCTCCATCAATGGCACCTTGGCGGAACTCGTCGTCAACACGTTTGCCGGGCTGTTCAATCGGGTTGGTGGTCAGGCGCAGGTAGACCGACCCTCCGGTTTCATCGCGCAGCCAGGTGCGCTCATCCGGTTGCCCTTCGCCGTCGCGTTGCATGTAGTCAAAGGCCCACTCCATGATTACTGCCAGCTCGTCGGCGAAGGCGGGTTCAAAAGCCGCCAGCCCGTCTTGGCTCATCCCGATGAGCGGTGTTCCAACGGATTGATGTGCTCCACCTTCGGGGGCGAGTGTGACGCCCGAAGGTGTGCCAACCAGCATGAAACGCGCGTCCTGATAACAGGCGTAATTCAGCGCATCGAGGCCGCGGCTGACAAATGGATCATAGACGGTGCCAATTGGGATAAGGCGCTTACCGAACAGGGAATGCGACAGACCCGCTGCTCCCAGAAGCAACATGAGGTTCATTTCGGCGATACCAAGCTCGATATGCTGCCCTTCCGGAGTGAATTCCCATTTCGCCGTCGAAGGGATTCGGTGTTCTATAAAGGCGTCGGATTGTTCGGATCGGGCAAATAGCTTGCGCCTATTCACCCAAGGACCAAGGCTTGTTGTGCCTGTCACATCTGGGGAGGTCGTCACTATGCGTTCGGCCAATGGGCTGTCGCCTTTTGATAGATCGTCAAGAATCTTGCCAAACGCCATCTGTGTCGAGATTTCGCGACTGGTGTCGATCTCGATTGTCGGCACATCCAGCTTGTCATCAAAATAGCGGCGCGGACCTTTGGCAAAGAAAGGTGTATTCGCAAGGAAATCCTTCAGCTTTTTTGGTTCCTGCACTGTCGCAAGCGGCTCCCATTCTTCGCCCTTCGGCACACCCATATGCGATTGCCACGCGGCGAACTGGCTATTGTTCATCAGCCCGCCGTGATTGTCCTTGTGGCCTGCAATGGGGGTGCCCCATCCTTTGACTGTGTAGGCCAGGAAACATGTTGGGCGATCATGATCGATGTCGGCAAATGTTTGGGCCATGGTCTCGACGCAGTTGCCGCCGAGGTTCTCCATAAGGGCTGCGAGCTCTGCATCCGTGCGCCGTTCGATCAAAGCAGTCACATCGCCCTGATCCCCCAGATCGTCCATGAGGCGCTGTCGCCAATTCGCACCACCCATGAAAGTCAAAGCGGAGTAATCCTGGTTGGGGCAAGCGTCGATCCAATCACGCAGGCGGTCGCCGCCGGGCTCTTCAAAGGCCGCGCGTTGAAGAACCCCATATTTAACACGCACGACATCCCAACTGAATGCATCGAAGATTTTCTCGATCCGTTCAAACAGTCCTTCCCGGACGATACCGTCCAGCGACTGTCGGTTGTAATCGATGATCCACCACGTGTTTCGTAGGTCGTTTTTCCAGCCTTCTTGTAGTGCCTCATAGACGTTGCCTTCATCCAGTTCGGCATCGCCTACCAAGGCTACCATACGACCCATTGGCGCGTCTGAACCCCAGCTTTTGGCCTTGATGTAGTCTTGAAGGATCGAGGCAAACGAGGTGATCGCGACACCTAAACCCACCGACCCGGTCGAGAAATCAACATCATCAATATCCTTTGTCCGGCTTGGATAACTTTGCACACCGCCAAATCCGCGGAAATTCTCCATCTTCTCACGGGTCTGATTACCCATGAGATACTGCATCGCGTGAAATACCGGCGACGCATGGGGTTTGACTGCGACCCGGTCCTCAGGGCGTAGGGCCGAGAAGTAGAGCGCGGTCATGATCGATACCATCGAAGCAGACGAAGCCTGATGGCCGCCGATTTTGATCCCATCCACCTTTGGTCGGACATGGTTGGCATGGTGGATCATCCAATGAGACAACCACAACAGGCGCTGTTCGACGATCTTCAGTTGGGTGGGATCGATGTGCATGTTGGTCTCCGGGTTTAGGCGGCGCTGCGAGCAGGGTAAGGCAAAGCTTGCTCTAGGTCTGCAAGGATGTCCTCGACATCCTCCAGCCCGACGGACAGGCGGATCAGGCCATCGCTGATCCCATGCTCGGCACGCTCTTCCGGGGTATACGTCGAATGCGTCATGGATGCGGGGTGCTGGATCAGGGTTTCCGCGTCGCCCAAGGACACCGCACGCTGGATCATGTTCAGGCGGTTCATGAACCCAATCCCGCCGGACAGGCCGGACTTGATTTCAAACGCTATCATAGCGCCGGGTTGGGACATCTGTCGCTGCGCGACATCATGCTGGGTGAAACTCTCAAGACCGGGAAAACAAACTTCGCCGACAGCGGGATGTGCTTCGAGGAAATCTGCGACGACCTTGGCGGACGCACAGTGGCGATCCAAACGCAGGTTCAGTGTCTTCAGACCACGCAAGATCAGCATCGCGTTGAAAGGGGCCATTACCGCGCCGGTCATGTCCTTCATCCCAACAAGGCGGATCTCAGCAATCTGTTCGGCGGACCCGACAACCAGACCGGCAACCACATCGCCATGCCCACCGAGGTATTTGGTGGCGGAGTGCAGAACGATATCTGCCCCGTGCTCGATCGGGCGGGTCAAATACGGGCTAGCGTAGGTATTATCGACGACGACCGTTGCACCGACCGAATGCGCAATTTCGGCGCTCGCGGCGATGTCCACCAAGCGCATGTTCGGATTGGCCGGAGTTTCGAAATAGACAACGCGGGTTTTGTCAGAAACGGCAGCTTGCAGGTTCTCAGGGTCTGTCATGTCGACGTGTGTGATCGTGACTCCCCATTTTGCCAAACCGTGACGCATGAAGGCGAAGGTGCAGCCATAGAGCGTTTTGTCCACGATGACTTCGTCACCTGGCGACAGCAGGGTCCAAAGCACTGCCGTGATCGCCCCCATGCCGCTTGAGAGAGCTAGCCCGGCCTCGGCTCCTTCAAGCACGGCAATACGTTGTTCAAGAAGGTCGCATGTGGGGTTTGAAATACGGCTGTAGATATGACCTTCACGCTCGCCGGCGAACATCTCTCCCCCAGCCTCTGCGGTTTCAAAGGTAAACGTGGACGTCAAATGCAGCGGTGGTGTCAGCGCACCATCATTTTCCAGAGGGTTATAAGCGTGGTGAATGGCGCGGGTTGCAAATCCGGTTGAACGAGTCATTACAAGCTCCTGAATCATTTTGAAGCTAGTTTGCGCCTTGAGTTTGGGCTAATGATTTCAAAGTATGCCAACATAAGGGTAAATGTTGGCAGATTCTGCTAAGGATGAGGGCGAAGTGGACGCTAAGGACAGGCAAATCATTCGAGCGCTGCAACGAGACGGGCGCATGACGAACCAGGATCTTGCCGATGAGGTGAACTTGTCTCCCTCACCGTGTTTGCGCCGGGTCAAAAACCTAGAAGCCAACGGAGTGATAAAGGGATACAGCGCCGACGTTGACACTGCCGCGTATGGGATGGCCATTACTGTCTTCGTGCGTATCAGGTTGGAACGACACAACGAAACGGACGTTCAGAACTTCGAGAAACGCGTTCGGATGATCGATGAAGTTCTTGAATGCCATGTGCTGACCGGGGCAATGGACTACCAATTGCGGGTTTTGGTATCGGATCTCGAGGCCTACGAGGAATTTATTCGTCACCGAATTCATCCGATCGGTGGGATAGCCTCGATCGATACCAGCTTTGTCTATGGAACAGTAAAAAAGACTTCTGTTTTTCCGCCCGGATAGATGGACCCAGTTAGAATGAGTTGTTGCCAATCGGCTAAACATTTTAGTTGAATTATTTTTTTCCCTCCGCAATTTCCCATTCTCACCGTCGCTATATCAAAGGCATGCAGTGCTTGCTGCATCACTTTTGAGAGGATAGCGATGACGAATAAACCGTATGGATACACCCGGATGGCGACGTATGTCGAACGGAGGGTGCTCGAACTGAAACCAACCAAGAACCAAGCCGAGATCGCGGCGCAGGTGGGATACGTCAACCCGAACATGATCACAATGTTCAAACAGGGTAGTTTCAAGGTGGCACTGGATCGCGTCCCGGCCTTGGCGAAAGCTTTGGAATGCGACGCTGCCTACCTTATGCGCCTCGCAATTGAGCAGTCGATCGGCCTGACTGCAGCTGAGGCAGTTGTCGAGGTGTTCGGAGAACCTGTCACGTCGAATGAACTTGGCTGGTTAAAAGCAATTCGCAAGGCCTCCAACAACACCGATCCTCGGCTGACCAGCCGGTTAGAGACGGCGATCAAGACTATCTTCGGGAGGTAGGAGCCATGTATGACCAGAAAGATGTCCTGACATTGAATGAGCGCGCCTGGTTGCGGTTCCTCCGTGACGTGAGCAACGGAAGTGATCCTGAGCCGACCCTACGGCGAGTGCAGCTATTGCGGCGCATACGCGAGCCTCGGAGAGCTTGATAAAAATGCATGGCGTGACGGCGGTGAGGAATGGTTGAAGTTCTGAGCTTCGCCGGATCCCTCTGAAGACGTGAAAATTTTTGGGTGAAGTCCTAGTTGACGGACACAAACACGAGCTCCGGCAAAACCACCTCCCATGCATCGCGGCGGAGCGTGTGGTGGAATGCTTCCCCAGAGTCTTCTTTTCGCCATGAAAGGATAGCTGCGATTTCTCCGCGCTCAAATTTGGAGTTTGGAGGTGCAGAAAAGGATTTGGACATACGGCCAAGCACACGCCCTTTTTCGTCGCGTAGCAACCAAAAGTCGCCATCCTTTACCAACGTTACAGTATCGCCGACGCGGGCCTCTTGGATAGCGATGAGAGAGGCGTGACCCGGGCGCTGGCGTCCAGCATAGGACAGATCAACCATCCTCGCCTCAGCTGCCCGAAAAAAGCGGCGGGGACCGGGCAATGCTATCATGTCAGGCGTAACGCGACGGGTCAGAACCGAAGGTGCTCCTGTTGGCAAGTATTCATGATTGTCGTTGCTCATTACTACAAGGCTGCGGCGGGCACGGGTCATGGCAACATAGAACAGGCGGCGGGGGGCGTCCTGATCCTCGGATCGCGATGGGCGTTCCCATCCGCCATCCAGAATGACCACATCGTCAAATTCCAATCCTTTTGCGCGGTGTGCGGTCAGCAGTTTCAACCCCCGCTGTTCGCCCCAACTGTCGCGTGCCCATTCCGCGAACCATTCGATGATGTCGGGAACGGGCAGGCTACGCGCGCCCACTTCGCGTGCCAGAAGACCCAGCCCCTCGCCAATCCGATCTGTCCAGCGTGAAGTGGAAATGGTGTTGAGAAGGTTGGTCAGCCGTTCCAGAGTATATAGCTCAGTAGGTGTCTCGCGCAGGGCTTTGACAAACGACTGCATCTCGCGCATGCGCCAGAGACTGGGCATGTTTTCGTTTGCCATTTCAACCGGTATACCGAAGTTTTCGGCAAAATCGCGCACGGGTATCAGCTTACGCCAATCGCGCGAGATAATAGCGGCGCGTGACCACGTCCAATCAGGGTCCAGTCGAGACAGCCGGATTAGTTCCTCCAATGCGGCCATGGCCTGCGAGTCATTCCCTGAGGGACATTCCAGGATTTGCACGCGACCTTGCGCGACTGGGTCCAATTTGGTCAGCGGCCCACCTGGGTCAGCCTTTGTCCGAGCATGATCTACGCTGATATCATGGCCCAGTTTCATACGCGCGACGGCCCCCGCGATCACTGCGTTGGCGGTGCTGATAATGTGGCCGGTAGAACGATAGTTTTCAGTCAGGAAAACCGGTTTTGCGTTGTAGTCCTGCTCAAATTGACGAATGTAGCGGATCGAGGCGCCGGAAAAGGCATAAATATTCTGGTCGTCATCGCCCACCGCGAAGAGACTGAGCCGCAGATCCGGATCGTCCAGAGTGCGCCCTGCCACGGCAGCAATCAGCGCGTATTCATCGGGGCCGATATCCTGATATTCATCGACCAGAATCCAGCGATAGCCCTGAATCAGCGTGTCACGCAGCGCCTCGGCTTCATGCCTGCTCAAACCATCGCCGCGCAGCAGGGCCGCAGCCTGTGTCAAAAGGCCCTTGAAATCAGGCGTGTCGGTTGTTTGCGCGCCCACAAAACTGGCGCCGACCAGCCGCATAGCTAACGAGTGAACTGTCGAGATGGTAACAACTGCCGCATCATCGCCAACCAATCGACGCAAGCGTTCACGTATTTCTGCTGCCGCGTGGCGGTTGTAAGCCAGCACAAGAATGCCGCGCGGGTCCTCACGTTTGATACGAAGAAGATAGGCTATGCGGTGGACCAAAACACGCGTTTTGCCCGAGCCCGGCCCTGCCAGCACCAGCACGTTGGTTTTTTCGCGGTCGTCGCGCACAATCTGTTGCTGCACCGGGTTTCCCAGATCTTCGACGATGGCTTTGTAGGTGGCCCCAGTTGCCTGACGTCGAAATTCTGTCCCGCGCCCAGGCATCCATCGGCGCATGAATGCGTCCTGTTCCAGCACGAAATAGTCGTCGGCCAGCCGATGCGCTGTTTCGATGTTCTCCAGCCCCTTTTCCGCGTAAGCAGCCATTACATGGGTCTGGATCGTTTGTTCGGTATAGTGCTCCTCAAGCGGAGCGAAGTGCTTGACAGTAAAACCACCACCCTTGGGTCTGAGATGCATTGTCATGGCGGGGCGGAAAACGGACAGCCCTCGGCCTAGCGTCAGAACCTGTTGTTCATGTTGCCACAGCAAGGCGCGATCCATTAGGCGATTTGGGTCCTTCACGGCGTTCCGTAAAAGGCTATCGCCGGTGATAGAGGACAGCATTGCACCCAGCGTGGTTTCGACCTGAAGGTCCTTGCCACGTATGCCTTTGGGCACAAGGGTCAGAAGATGTGTCAGCAAGCGCTGTGCACCCTGACGGCGCAACTCGGCGGTTTGAGCTGTCACGTCCCAAGACCGCTGCAACCGCACAAGGATGCTACCATGTGCTGATTTGCGTAAAGAGATGTTGCCGCGCCCCCCCTCCATGTCGCGTCCATCCTGTGCCATGCCGCGCAGCAGGGTCTCGACCAGATCCGGACGCACCTCGCCATGGCCCAGCTGTCGCAGTTCATTACAGGCATCAGAAGGGTTGAATGGGATTGGCTCTGCATGCTCGGCATCGGGGGCCATTTCGCGCATCAGAGCGACAAGATTCTCCTCGAGCCGCGCGGCCTGTTCTAGTCGCGCCTGCGAGGCATCAGCGACACCGCAATGAACGAAGATGGTGATATTGGTATCATCGCTGGCAATGCCAAATGCTTCAAGATCAGACAGCGCTTTGCGCAACGCGGTGGTCGAAAGCCCGCTTACCCCGGCCAATTCGTCGGTGGAAACGCCCTTGTCCGCCGGAGAGTTGACGATGTGGCGCACGATATCCAGAAGCTGCTTACGCCGCGTGCCGGTGATATCAGGACCATCCAATATCGCGGCTGCCGCTTCCAGACTGCGCACACGCAGCGAGGCGGGGAAAACCTGCACGTTGTTTTCTTCGCGCCGTAGAAGGCTCGCCTCTTCAAGCCAGGCGATGGCGGTTTTGACGCGTGTATCATCGGTCGCGCTGTCGCGCACAAATTCGTGGTCCTTTTCCTCGCGGACGATCTCGCCGGGCGTCGCGACTATCTTTCCTTCGTCCCGGGTGCGCCCATCCAACCGCCGGAGAGCATTTAGGATTGCTCCGATCTCATGCCGGGCAAGGCGGGAACGGGCCGAAAGGCTGAATTGACGCTCGACATCTTCGGTGTTGAACAACAGCACACAGTTGGCCGGGTCTCGGTCGCGTCCGGCACGGCCTGCCTCTTGCAGGTAGTTTTCCAACGAACCTGGCACATCACCGTGCACCACAAGGCGGATGTCGGGCTTGTCGATCCCCATGCCAAAGGCGTTGGTGGCTGCAATCACCCGCAATTCGCCCACGCGGAACTCTTCCTGAATCTCGCGCTTTTTTTCAGGCGATAGGCCGGCGTGGAACCGCTCTGCGCTCACGCCTTGTTGCTTGAGAAATTCAGCCACGCGTTCCGTCGCGCCGCGGGTCGCGCAATAGACTACGGCACCCGAGGCACCTGAGGCCGGCAATCCCTGTTCGATTGCGTTCAAAATATCGGCCAGTTTAGTGTCGCGTTGCGTTTCGCGCACCTCGAAGGAAAGGTTCGAGCGCGACGCACCCCCATCAAGCAGGGCCAAGTCCAGGCCCAATCGAGTTTTGAAATGCTCCCTTATGTCGCGCACGACTTCTGGCTTGGCGGTGGCTGTCAAGCAAAGGATCGGAGCTGGGGCATCGCCTGAGTTTTCCTTTATGAACCGGCTCACATAACGGTAGTCTGGTCGAAAATCGTGGCCCCATTTTGAAATGCAATGTGCCTCGTCCAGCACCCAGAGGCCGATCTCTCGTTGAGTCAGCACACTTCGAACCGCTGTACTGCGGAGCTGTTCGGGTGAAATCAGCAGGATCGCAGCATCGCCCATGCGCACTTTGTCCAGTGCCTCATGCCTTTCCGGCAGCGACAGCAGACCGTTGATAGTGACGGCCGAGGATATCCCGGCTCTCGCCAGACCCTGCAGCTGATCGGCCATGAGTGCGACAAGCGGCGAGATGACGACGGTCAGCGCACCGGTCTTGTCGAACCGCGAAAGGGCTGGAATCTGATAGCAGACTGACTTGCCAGTTCCGGTCGGAAGAATGCCCAGAACGCTTTTTCCTGCCATCGCCTCAGCCACAATGCGTTCCTGCAAGGGTTGACCGAATTCGTCCACGGGTTCGGGTCTGAAAGAAGGAAAGCCAAACCAGCGATCAAGCGCGCGTTTAGGATCGTTGTTTTCGACACACCACTGGCAGGCGGCATCGTTACAGGCGGCCTCTCGCAAGTGGCGCACAATCAGTGAAGCCTCGCGGAACTGCATTCGGACCCAGGGTGGCATGACACTGTCGCCGCCAGCCACCGAAATCCACGACAAGGCATAGGCCATGGGCCAGGCGAGGTTAGGATTTTCCATCCGACTAAGAGTCTGTTCAAGCCGATGCAAACAGACCTGTCCAGCCAAAAGGCGGCGAACGGCGTCAAAAGCCTCTTGTTCATTGGGTCTGCTAATGCCACGCACAGCAGTAAAAAGTGCGTCAAACCCTCCGCTGCGTGGGGGGCGTGTGGCAAGGAAATGATAGGCTGCCAGCGCATCTGGGGTCGCGGTGTTTAGCTTGGCGAACGCCTCGATCTGGTTTTGCAGAACGTCGAAGGCTAGACGTGCATCCTTTTCGGGATCGTTGACATGACCCGATTGCAACCGTCCGTCGTGATAGTGTTTGACTAAATGGTGATAGGGGTTGCGCGGGAAGGCCAAAGGATTGAGCCAGAGTGTGTCGATTGGTGCCTCTGCCAAGGCGGCAAAGCGAGGCGCAGCAGCGGCCAGGTGAGGCAGGTCGTGGTGCAAGATGTTGTGGCCGATGACACTGTCGAAACCTTTACAATATGTGTCGAGGTGCGACAGTGTTGAGGCGGAGCTGCTTTTTTCAACTAGAGCGGGTCGGGAATCATCGTTCGTTGTGGCAGCGAATGCGAATATCCGAGCGGACTTAGGATCCACTTCCAGGTCAATCGAAACACAGCGCTCAAGAAAGCGCGAAATGTCCACGTGACCGTTCGTTATCATTGCTCGCCAAATTTTCTCTTTCAGTGTCTTCTTGATAGCTACCGGATTACAGACAAAAGAAAAGGTGCGTTTCAAATTGCTCTTCGCAATGTGGATTCCTCGCAACCTCAATGGTTGCAAAAGGTTGAAAAAAGTTTACATCCGAACTCTCGGGATCGACGGAATGTAAACTTTTCGACCTCAAAAACACCCCAAAATCAGGCCAAAGGTTTACACTAAGTTGACAGATTTCGGCTCAAAACCAGTTTTTCAGACCAAAATGTAAACCTTTGATCCAGACAAACCCAAAAAACAACGGATCTTGGAAAACACATATCTGAAGACAGGCCAGAAAAGCGCGTTCAGCGACGAAACACAGACCAGACGACCCAGACACACATAAGAGAACGGACGTAACTCAGGCCTGCTCACAACGCTCCTGAGAGATGAACACATTGAGAGCGTAAGCACAGGTCTATGCCAGGCAGTGTCCTGAGCTACTCCAGAGAGAGGAAACCGACGATTGCTAATAGTGGGGGAATAGTCGTGAATAGTAAGCTGCACCGCGTAGAGGCTGACTGGGTCTAGATATACAAAGTAGTGCTAGTTTCGTCCTAAAAGCTGGTTGTCTAAACAAGAGGCTGGTGATGGGGAGATCGTAGCGAGGAGCTCTCAGAACCGAAAAATGTTCCCGAGCTCTAGTTCACAGGTGTGATGGATGCTCCGCAAACAGAATTGAACTGGCTCAGCTCAACCTGAAAGAATGTGATTTTGGGCATGTCATAGACCCGATCTATCGCGTAACACGTAAAAAGCAGCTTTTTCGAAGGGTGATATCTTGGACAAACTGTCAGTCATGCAAGCTTTTCGCCGTATCGTTGAACGCAGTAGCTTTGCCCGTGCGGCGGAAGACCTTGGTGTTTCTCCTGCGCTTCTCAGCAGAGAAATCAAGCTTCTGGAAGAAAGTCTGGGAACCGTCCTCCTCACCAGAACGACCCGATCCATGTCACTGACTGACACCGGCAGTCTCTATTACCAAGATGCAATTGGAATTCTCGACGCGGTCGAAAAAACGGAACAGACCATCAGGGAAGGTTCAAAAGCGGTGCGTGGGCACCTTCGGGTGAATGCGTCAAGTTCATTCGGCCAAACCGTTATCGCACCGATGCTTCCAGAATTCTTAGAAGCCTATCCAGATCTGCGATTTACTCTTTCGATGGACGACAAGGTGATCGATATGGTCGAGGGCGGGTTCGATCTATCGATACGTATCCGTGCTGCCATGCCGGATTCGGCACTTGTTGCCCGACGGATTGGCGTGATGCGGCAAAGAATATTTGCGTCTCCTGACTATTTGGAGCGATGCGGGACGCCGACCCAGCCGGCGGATCTGAAAAACCACGAGATCATCGGCTTTTTGCTTGCCGATCATTTGACGAGCTGGAAGCTGTCGGCCGCCAACGGCGTTACATCATTGGAACTTGATCCGCGCGTGCGGGTCGGCAACAGCCTCGTTTTGTGCGATCTGCTGATAGCGGGGCAAGGTATCGGAACACTGCCCGAGTTCGTCTCTGATGCTCCCGAAGCCAGCGGAGCCTTGGTGAGAGTTCTTCCTGACCACGAACTGCCTGCGCCAGAAGTATTCGCCGTTACAGCATCTCGCTTGGGAATGGATGCAAAGGTCACAGCCTTTCTTGATCATCTGCGCTTGGCTCTCAGGTCGTGACATTGTTCAATACAGGTAAAGAGTGATGTCAAAGAGCGCGACTTAATTGGCGGCGCAACAAATTCCATTCTCTCAGGGAACAAGTCACAGCCCTGAGAGGTATCCTATGTCACGTATTCTCGTTCTCTATTATTCAAGCTATGGCCACGTCCGCACATTGGCCGATGCCGAAGCTGAAGGCGCCAGAACTGTTCCCGGCACCGAAGTTGACGTTCGGCGTGTGCCCGAAACCGTCCCTGAAGAAGTCCGCCAAAAGGCCGGCTATGTCGTCGATGATACACCTACTGCCTTGCCGACGGATCTGGAAAGCTATGATGCAATAATTCTGGGAACGCCGACCCGATTTGGCATGATGGCCGGTCAAATGAAATCGTTCCTGGATCAGGCTGGCGGGCTTTGGGCCAGGAATGCTCTGGTTGGTAAAGTCGGGGCGGTCTTTGCATCTACGGGTTCGCAACATGGCGGGCACGAGGCGACCCTTCTGACAACGCAAGTCCCGCTTCAACACTTTGGGATGCTGATTGCCGGAATGCCCTACACATTTGCTGGACAGACCACATCAAAAGAAATCATTGGCGGCGCACCATATGGTGCCGGAACGATCGCCGGTGCTGATGGTTCCCGCACGCCAACCGAAACTGACCTAGCCGGAGCGCGGTTCCAGGGCGCTCATGTTGCAAGGATTGCAGCGTGCCTCGCTGGATCAAACCTGCAAGCGGAAGCAGCTTAACCCGCGCGCCTCTGAAGTCTCAGTCAAATTCTCAAACGCCTCAGTCGGGAGACATACTATGTCACGCTCAACCGATATTCTTCTCACTTCCCTCGCTCCAGCGGTATGGGGAAGCACTTATCTGGTAACTACGGAAGCGCTCCCGGCTGGCTATCCTATTACCCTGGCTGCTTTGCGAGCTCTGCCTGCTGGCTTGTTGTTGCTTGCAGTGACACGCTGCGTTCCACCACGCGAATGGCTCGGTCGAACTTTCGTCTTAGGCAGCCTCAATTTTGCTCTGTTCTGGGTGCTCCTCTTCGTTGCTGCGTATAGGTTACCTGGTGGTGTGGCCGCTACCCTAGGGTCGTTGCAAGCAATGATCGTGATTTTGATGGCGTGGGGATGGCTGGGAACACCAATCCGACTTGGTGCACTCGGCGCCGCCGTGACTGGCGTAATGGGTGTGTCTCTGCTGCTGATCGGGCCAGAAGCACAACTTGATTGGATCGGTATAGCAGCGGGTTTGGGAGGAGCCGCGTCAATGGCTGCTGGCACTGTTCTAAGCCGGAAATGGCAACCTCCGGTCTCGGCGCTGAGTTTCACAGCGTGGCAATTGACAGCCGGTGGTTTGATACTGCTGCCAGTCGCACTGTTCCTTGAGCCGCCTCTACCTGCGCTCAGCGCGACAAATGTCGCCGGCCTTATTTGGCTTGGGTTGATTGGTGCTGCAGCAACCTATGCTCTTTGGTTTCGCGGCATAGCACGCCTGGACCCCAGTGCAGTCTCGATGCTCGGCATGATGAGTCCTGTTACAGCTGTCGTGCTCGGCTGGGTATACTTGGGACAAACGCTTAGCCTAACTCAGTCTATAGGAGCAGCCATAGTTATTGGATCTGTTGTGGTCGGCCAGAGCGTGAGTCGAAGGGAAAATTCGTGTTTGAAAAAATGGAGACCAGCAACAGCTGGATCTGTCTGATGGGTTTGAGTCGCAAACAATGGGCCCGATCACGCAAGTGGGCGAGGAATGGCTCAGCGCCTCGCTTAAGCCCGTTCGCCAGATCCCTAGAATATCGAAGTCCTAGGTTTCCCCACGCATGATAAGGGGATGGGTTCTGGGTCCGCAGCATCTGGACGGTCCAAACCTCCTGTAGCAATGGTCACATTGTGGCCGAACTCGCTAAGTGCTGAGGGCGCTCAGGGCGTGCGTTATAACATCAGTGCTGTCTTGCGTCGAAAACTGCGTTGGACGCTGCCAGTGAACGTCCCAGCCGGCCTGTTGATGTGCATAGGAGGCTACGGCATTGCGCGCGTGTTCTATACATATCTACTGGCCCCGTTGCCAAACGCAAAACTCTCGCGCTCAAGATAAAAGTGCATTTCGCCCTGGAAATCACCTTGTGGGCGAGGCTAAATTTTGGTATTTTTAAGAAGTCGTTACGGCAGCAGCAAGCAGTCTGCCAAGAACAACGCGCTTCGATGCCTATGTTCTTTGACATCTCATACCAGACCAACAAGAAACACCGGCGCCGGGAAAATGACCGGGCAGCGAGTCACCTATCTGGAAGGTGCAGGAAAGATCACTTTGGATCGCTCCCTGGTGGAAAGCATCGGACGCCCCAAGTGGTTACCGCCAGCCGTATGACGAAATGGCACAGAAAGACGGTTGCAATGTGCATCGCGCTTAGATCTACGAAAGGCTGCCAGTGCGTTGGAGTTCGATTAACGCTCAGGTTCAACGAACCTCGGATCACTGTCTTACAAACAACAAAAGCGCCCTTGGGCGCCTTGTTTTATTGGTCGGAGTGAGAGGATTCGAACCTCCGACCCCTGCCTCCCGAAGACAGTGCTCTACCAGGCTGAGCTACACTCCGACCGTGGCGGGTGATCTATACCCGAGGAATCGGATGTGCAAGGGGATTATGGGACCAAATGCAGGATTTCGTGCCCAGCAGAAACTGTCCTTTGCGCCACCGCTGCATTAGCAATTAGGGTAGGGGATCTGTGCGGTACAGCCGGATTTTCGTGCCACCGTGATCGACGACTGGCCCGGCAGGGAGCAAAGGCAAGCGCGTGGCCCGGGCTAGTGATTGATTGCTGGTCACGATACCCACCCGCCAGCCGCTGAACCGCGACATCAGAACCTTGCCCAGGCTGCCGTACAGAGAGCGCAGGCGTTTCTCGTCCCCGATTCTTGCACCATAGGGCGGGTTGACGATGACCAGACCCGTGGAGCCCGGTGGCGGCTTGATGTCACTGACCGACCGGCACTGAAACCGGGTGTGTGCGGCAACCCCAGCTCGATC
Organism: Ruegeria atlantica; assembly: GCF_013032005.1. Taxonomy (GTDB): domain Bacteria; phylum Pseudomonadota; class Alphaproteobacteria; order Rhodobacterales; family Rhodobacteraceae; genus Ruegeria; species Ruegeria atlantica_A. The sequence goes on along the minus strand of NZ_WQBE01000003.1, from coordinate 134,010 downwards.
GGCATTGGTGGCGGCGGCCTCGGCGGCCCCGGCATTCCGGTCCGAGCCGTAAAAGACAGTGTCCAAGTTTACCGACGGTCCGTCTTTGCGCAGTTCGGCCCAAGCGCGCGAATCGAATCCGTGCAGGTCTTCGAAGGCAAAACGGCGGGATCGGCCTGGATTCAGCCCGGCTGCGATCTCGGCTGCTTCTATGACGAACGTGCCTGAGCCACACATTGGGTCCAAAACAGGCTCAGATCCATCAAAACCACATTCTCGCAGAAACATTGCAGCCATGGTTTCGCGCATCGGGGCTTTTGCCACCGCCGGTTTGTGGCCACGTTTGTGCAAGGGTTCACCTGAGGTGTCGACCGAGAAGGTGCAAATGTCTTTTTCGATGCGCAGCAACACGCGGAGCCCGGCGTCGGATGAAATGGGCGCACCCAGCGTTTCGGAGATCGCCCGCTCGACCCTTTGGCGGGCGGCCCCGGCATGATAGATGCGGGACTTCCGGCTTGTCGCCTCAACCTTGACCGGGATGTCGGTGCGCAGAAAATCGGACCAGGGGAACTTGCGCGCCCGCTTGTCGAGCTGCGCCAAATGTACTGCCGGAAATGTGCCCATCCGGACCAGTACTTTGTTGGCGCCGCGCAGACACAGGTTTGCTCGCCAAACCTCGGGCCAACCGCCATGGCAGCTTATCCCGCCGGGTACAATTTTGGCATCTGCGAATCCCTTTTCGACGGCTTCGGCCTGCAAAGGCGCCTCAAGCCCGGGGGTGGCCACCAGAAAAATCTCAAATTCGCGCGTCTGTTCCATTGGGCGTGCTTACACTGGAAGGGCACTGGGCGCGACCAGCAATTTTTGGGCGCTAAAATGGAAACATTTCAAAGGAAAGTGAAAATCATTGTGTGATTTTGGCGGCAACGGGTTTGCTTTTAGCATCATCCCCGCGTAAAGGAGCCCAAATCGGAGTTACGCCCGCGGAATTTGGACGCATTTCGACGCTTTTGCGACGACTGTTAAAAAATCCTGCGTTATTGTCCGACACTGTTAAAGTGTTGGTCTAACCGGCGCAGATAAAGAGGCTTGGAAGACAGTAGCAACATGCAAACTTTCAAACTGAAAAAAGGGTTGGAGCTGCCGGTGCAAGGCGCGCCGGATCAAACCATCCAGCCGGGACCTGAATTTAAATCCGTTGGGGTGTTGGGCGGGGATTACCTGGGCCTGAAACCGCGCATGCTGGTGCAGGAAGGTGACGCGGTTCAGCGCGGTACGCCGTTGTTCTGCCACAAGGATGCGCCCGAGGCGATGATGGTCGCCCCGCTGAGTGGTAAGATCGTGGCAATCAATCGCGGTGCGCGCCGTGTATTGCAAAGCGTCGTGATCGAGGTTTCGGACCCGAACGATACAGGGATTGATTTCTCGGGTGTGGGCAATGCGGACAGTGCCGAAGGCGTGACGGAAAAGCTGTGCGCGGCCGGTCTTTGGACCGCCTTCCGTACCCGGCCCTATTCGAAATTGCCGATGCCGGGTACCACTCCGGCCGCGATTTTCGTCACCGCCATGGACAGTGAACCGTTGGCGGCAGACGCGGCCGTAATCATTGCCGATGCCGGTGAGGCCTTTGCAGCCGGTTTGGCCGCAATAACCAAGCTGACCGAAGGCAAGACCTATCTGTGCCACAAGGAAGGCGACGCCATTCCGGGCGCGGAAGTGCCGGGGGTCGAAGCTGCGGCTTTCTCGGGCCCGCATCCCGCCGGATTGGCCGGGACGCATATTCATTTCCTTGAACCCCTGGCGGGGGACAAGCAGGTCTGGACCATCGGTTATCAGGACGTGATCGCCATTGGTCGCTTGATGCAGTCCGGTCATCTGGATCCGAACATCGTGATCGCACTCAGCGGCCCGGGCGCGCGTCAACCGCGTCTGATCCGCACCGTCATGGGTGCTTCGACCGACGATTTGACCAACGACGAGATCGACGTGGATGGCACTCCGCGCATCATTTCGGGGTCGATCCTGTCGGGTACTCAGGCTGAAGGACCAACCGCATATCTGGGACGTTTCGCGCGTCAGATCAGCATCATCCGCGAAGATCACGACCAAATTCCGATGGGCTGGATTCGTCCGATGCCGTCGAAATACTCAGTTCAACCGGTGCTGGGCTCGGCATTTTCGCACAAACTTTATAAGTTCACCAGCAACCTGAACGGCGGTCGCCGCGCGATGGTGCCGACCGGTGTGTTTGAGCGGCTGATGCCGCAGGATTATCTGCCAACACAACTGCTGCGCGCGCTGCTAGTGATGGATACTGACAGCGCCCAAGCGTTGGGTGCGATGGAGTTGGACGAAGAGGATCTGGGCCTTGTCGGCTTTGCCTGTCCGGCAAAATATGAATACGGGCTGGCGCTGCGCGACTGCCTGACCAAGATTGAAAAGGAGGGCTGATCCAAATGGGTTTGCGCAGCTTCTTCGATCGGATCGAGCCGAACTTTACCAAAGGCGGCAAGTACGAGAAGTATTTCCCCATCTACGAGATGGTAGAAAGCTTTATCTACACTCCGAAAACCGTTACCACCGTCGCACCGCACGCGCGGTCCTACATAGATATGAAGCGGATCATGACTTATGTCGTGATCGCGACGATCCCCTGTATCCTGTGGGGGATGTGGAATACTGGCTATCAAGCCAACAGTGCAATTGCAGCCCTTGGCCCGGATGCAGCAACTGGCTGGCGTATCGCCATCCTGCAGGCATTTGGCATTTCGCTGGACCCGTCCAGCATCTTCGCCAACGTGATGCACGGATTGATGTATTTCCTGCCGATCTACATTGTCACACTGGTTGCGGGCGGTATTTTCGAGGTGATCTTCGCCACCGTGCGTGGGCACGAGGTCAATGAAGGTTTCCTCGTAACCTCAATGCTTTACACGCTGATCATGCCCGCATCCGCCCCGCTGTGGCAGGTGGCATTGGGCATCATCTTCGGTGTGGTTATCGGCAAAGAGGTGTTTGGCGGTACCGGTAAGAACTTTCTTAACCCCGCTCTGGTCGGGCGTGCTTTCCTGTATTTTGCCTATCCGGCGAATATGTCGGGCGATACAGTCTGGACCCCGGTTGACGGATTTTCCGGTGCAACGGCGCTGTCGGTTTCGGCGTCCGAAGGCTATCAGGCACTGGCGGCTGAGGGTCTGACCTGGTGGAATGCCTTCATGGGCTTCATGCAGGGCAGCTTTGGCGAAACTTCCACATTGGCCTGTCTGATTGGCCTGGGTTTCCTGTTGGTGACACGTATTGCGAACTTCCGCCTGATCGTTGGCTGTCTGGGGGGCATGATCGTCTTTTCCCTGCTGCTGAACCTGATCGGTTCGGACACTAACCCGATGTTTGCAATGCCGTGGTACTGGCACCTGGTCGTTGGTGGCTATGCCTTTGGTCTGGCCTTCATGGTCACCGAACCGGTTTCGGCCAGCCACACCAATCTGGGCCGCTACATCTATGGCGCGCTGATCGGTGTCATGGTTGTGATGATCCGTGTGATTAACCCGGCTTTCCCCGAAGGCATGATGCTGGCCATTCTGTTCGGCAACGTCTTTGCACCGCTGATCGACTATTTCGTCGTTCAGGCCAACATCAAACGGAGGGCGCGTCGCCATGTCTGATACGCAATCCCCAGACAATAACGAGGCACCCAAGGGGGCGATTGCCAAGTTCCTGGCAGCCTCGCCGGATTCGGTCGGCAAGACGATCTTTATCGCCGTCGCTGTCTGCCTTGTCGCCTCGATGGTCGTGTCCTCGGCTGCTGTAAGTCTGCGCCCCGTGCAAGAAGCGAACAAGCTGAAGGACAAGCAGATCAATGTCCTGCAGGTCGCGGGTGTTTATGAACCCGGCGCCGACGTGACCGAAGCCTTCGCCGCGTTTGAGCCGCATGTTGTGGAACTGTCCACTGGCGAATTCGTCGATGACCAGTTTGATCCGGCCACCTTTGACGACATCGCAGCCGCAAGTGATCCTGAGTTGAGCGTTGCGCTGGACGACGACCCGGCCGGGATCGGCCGCAAAGCTAAGTATCGTGTGATTTACCTGCTGCGAGATAATGCGGGTGATCTGGATAAGGTGATCCTGCCGCTGCACGGCTATGGTCTGTGGTCCACGCTCTATGGTTTTATCGCGCTGGAAAACAACGGCAACGATATCTACGGCCTGCAATTCTATCAGCATGGTGAAACGCCGGGCCTTGGGGCCGAGGTGGACAACCCCCGCTGGAAAGCGTTGTGGAGCGGCAAGAAGCTGCGTGATGACGCGGGTGATCTGCAGATTACCGTTGCGAAATCGCAACCAGCAGCTGGCCCCGACTTTTACGTCGACGCGCTGGCCGGTGCCACACTGACTTCGGTTGGTGTCGATAACCTGGTGAAATTCTGGATGGGTGATGCGGGCTTCGCTCCGTTCCTGGCCAAACTGCAAGCAGGAGAGATTTGATGTCCCAGACCAAGAAAGAAATGCTGGTCGACCCGCTTGTCGACAATAACCCGATCACCCTGCAGGTGCTTGGCATCTGTTCGGCTTTGGCGGTGACCTCGTCACTGCAGGTGTCGTTCGTGATGGCACTGGCGGTGACCTTCGTGACATCGTTCTCGTCCTTCTTTATCTCGTGCCTGCGCAACCAGATCCCCAGCTCGATCCGGATCATCGTGCAGATGGTGATCATCGCCTCGCTGGTGATCTTGGTGGATCAGGTTCTCAAGGCCTATGCCTTTGAGATTTCGAAAACCCTGTCGGTGTTTGTCGGTCTGATCATCACCAACTGTATCGTGATGGGCCGCGCCGAGGCGTTTGCGATGAAGAACCCTCCGGTCGCATCGTTCATCGATGGATTGGGCAACGGGATGGGCTATGGCCTGATCCTGCTGCTGGTCGGTTTCTTCCGCGAATTGTTCGGGGCGGGGTCGCTGTTTGGCGTGACCATTCTGCAAACCGTCAACAATGGTGGCTGGTACGTGCCCAACGGCATGCTGCTGCTGCCGCCATCGGCGTTCTTCATCATCGGTCTGATCATCTGGGCCTTCCGCACGTGGAAGCCGAGCCAGGTTGAAGAACGTGAATACAAAATTCAGCAGGTAGAGGCCCACTAATGGAAGGTCTGATTTCACTGGCCGTAAAGGCCATATTTGTCGAAAACCTTGCGCTAAGCTTCTTCCTGGGGATGTGTACCTTCATCGCCGTTTCCAAGAAGATTTCGACCGCGCTGGGTCTGGGCATTTCGGTGATGCTGGTTCAGGCGATCACCGTGCCCACCAACAACCTGCTGCTGACTTATCTGCTGAAACCGGGCGCGCTGGCTTGGGCCGGGTTCCCGGATGTGGACCTGACCTTTCTTGGCCTTATCTCGTATATCGGTGTGATCGCGGCGATGGTGCAGATCCTAGAGATGATCCTGGATAAGTACTTTCCGCCGCTCTACAACGCGCTAGGGATCTTCCTGCCGCTGATCACGGTGAACTGCGCAATTCTGGGTGGTTCGCTGTTCATGGTGGAACGCGATTATAACTTTGCCGAAGCCGCGACCTATGGTCTGTCTTCGGGCTTTGGCTGGGCGCTGGCGATCACCGCGATGGCAGGGGTTCGGGAAAAGCTGAAATATTCGGATATTCCTGACGGCCTGCAGGGTCTGGGGATCACCTTCATCACCGCAGGACTGATGGCGCTGGCCTTTATGTCCTTCTCGGGCGTGAAACTGTAAGGAGGGACGAATGGAAACTTTTAGCCTTGGCGTCGTCCTCTTTACCCTGATCGTTATCGCGCTGGTAACGATCATTCTGGCAGCACGCTCCAGACTTGTATCCACCGGTGATGTGAACATCACTATCAATGGCGAAAAAACCATCTCGGTGCCCGCAGGCGGCAAGTTGCTGCAAACGCTGGCGGCTGAGAAGCTCTTTGTCCCATCAGCCTGCGGCGGTGGCGGCACCTGCGCGCAATGCCGGGTCAAGGTGCATTCGGGTGGCGGGTCGATCCTGCCGACCGAAGAAAGTCACATCACCAAGCGTGAGGCCGCATGCGGCGATCGTTTGTCCTGTCAGGTTGCGGTCAAACAGGACATGGATATCGAAGTCCCCGAAGAGGTCTTTGGCGTCAAGAAATGGGAATGCACCGTTCGGTCGAACGAGAACGTGGCGACCTTCATCAAGGCGCTGACGCTGGACCTGCCCGAGGGTGAGGATGTAAATTTCCGGGCCGGTGGTTACATCCAGATCGAAGCCCCCGCGCACCAGTTGAAATACACCGATTTCGACGTCGAAGAGGAATACCGCGAGGATTGGGATCGCTTCAATCTGTGGCAGTACGAATCTGTGGTAAATGAACCGATCGAACGCGCCTACTCGATGGCCAACTATCCGGATGAGAAAGGCATGATCATGCTGAACGTTCGGGTTGCTTCACCGCCTCCGGGTTCCGAAGGTATTCCGGCGGGTCAGATGTCGTCGTACATCTTCAATCTGAAACCAGGCGACAAAGTCACCATTTCGGGTCCGTTCGGCGAATTCTTCGCACGTGAGACCGAAAAAGAAATGGTTTTCATCGGTGGTGGTGCCGGTATGGCCCCGATGCGCAGCCACATCTTTGATCAACTCAAGCGTCTTGAGAACCGTAACCGCAAGATCAGTTTCTGGTACGGTGCGCGGTCCAAGAAAGAGATGTTCTTTGTCGAGGATTTCGACACGCTGGCCGAAGAGTTCGACAATTTCGAATGGCACGTGGCCCTGTCCGATGCGCAGCCCGAGGATGACTGGAAAGGCTATACCGGCTTCATCCACAATGTGCTGTTCGAGGAATACCTCAAAAACCACCCCGCGCCCGAAGATTGTGAGTTTTACATGTGTGGCCCGCCAATCATGAACCAGTCGGTCATCAACATGCTGCTGGATCTGGGTGTGGACCGCGAAGACATTATGCTCGACGATTTCGGCGGGTAGGAAACGAAAAACCGGCGCATTCAGCGCCGGTTTTTTTTAAGCCGCAAGGTTGCTGGCCTTCTAGATCAAAGCCATTAGCCGACGATCATCTGCTTCATGCGAAGCGCCTCGTATTCCAGCTCTTTCAGGCGGAAATGCACCACATCGCCAATGGTGATCACGCCGCACAGGTTGCCATCGCGAAGCACTGGCATGTGGCGGAACCGACCGTCGGTCATGGTTTTAAGAACATCATCCAGCAGATCGTCCGGCGAACAAGTCTTGACCTCGCGGGTCATCAGATCCTCGACCGCTTGAGGCAACGTCTGGCCGGGCGTATCCGCCATGCGCCGTACGATGTCGCGCTCGGACAGGATGCCTTGCAATGTGCCGTTCTGGTCGGTCACCAGCACCGCCCCAATCCGCTTTTCCTTCAGCGTATTGACCACCGAATGGATCGTATCGTTCGGGCGGACCGAAAACACCGCATCCCCTTTACCATCCATCAGCTTGGCCACAGTTGTCTGCGCATGCGACAAGTTCGATTCCGTCGATTGGCTGTACGTGGTCTTGTCAGCCTTGTCACCGCGCTTGGGGGCTTGGTAAGAGGTCGGGGCCATGGGCAATCTCCTTCATGGTTCTTGCAAAGTCTTTCCCTTTTACCTTAGCGCAGCTAAACGACCTGTATAGGGTGCAATTGCGCTGATCGGCAGAAACCCCCATCAAAAAAAGGACGCTTAAGCCTTTGAACGACCTGTATCTTACCCCGCCGGTGGCTGCCTTGATTTTCTTTGTGGTGGTCGTGTGCGGCCATAATTTCCGCAAGACGTGGAAACAGCAGCCGCCGGGATGGCAGAAACGGGCCTGGCTGTTTGGTGTGCCGGCGGGAATTGGCCTTTTGGTACTGGGCTTTTTGCCGCTGAAACTGTGAAGTCGATTTGACTCTGGCGGGGGTGGCTGGCATATGCCGGACACTGATTTTCCAGGAGATCGCCCCATGCGTCTTGTGCCAGTTTTGGCCTTCGTCACTTTGCTGTCCGGCTGTCTGTTCGACAAAGAGCCAGAGGTGGTTCGCCTATCGGGTGAAACGATGGGAACAACCTTCAACATCACCGCAATTGGCCAGGACCTGGACGAAAACGCGCTGGCTGTGGCGGTCGAAGAAACTCTTGCAGACGTTAACGCCAAGATGTCCAACTGGGACCCAAATTCCGAGGTCTCGACCTTTTCCGCCGCGACAAGCACCGAACCGGTGCAGGTTTCCGCAGATTTCGCACAGGTGATGGCCGCCGCGAATGATGTGCATGAGAAAACCGGCGGCACCTTTGATGTCACCCTTGGACCATTGATCGAACTGTGGGGCTTTGGGCCCCGCAAGCCGGAAGACCCGGTGCCTTCGGATGTCGAAATTCTGAAAGCACTCGACGGCGTGGGGCAGGGGCGTTTGCTAACTCTGGATGCCGAGGCGGGAACGCTGACCAAATCTGAACCCGGTGTTGGGATCAACCTGTCCGCTATTGCCAAGGGTTATGGTATCGACGCGGTGGCCAAGACCCTGCGCAACGCCGGGATTGAAGATTATCTGGTCGAGATCGGTGGCGATCTGGTCACCATGGGGCAGAACGACAAGGGCGAGGCCTGGCGCATCGGTATCGAAAAACCACAAGCGGGAGCGCAGACCTATCAGCTGATTGTGTCGGTGAGCGATCTGGGCATGGCCAGCTCGGGCGATTACAAGAATTTCTTTGAACAAGACGGTGTGCGGTATTCGCATATCATCGATCCAACAACCGGGCGCCCGATCACGCATCGGACAACATCGGTGACTGTTCTGGCTGAAAACGCTATGATGGCGGATGCATGGGCAACCGCAATGCTTGCGCTGGGGCAGAAAAAGGGCCTTGAGCTGGCCGAAGAACATAAACTTGCTGTGTATTTCATCTCGCGGGATGTGACGGGTGGCGAAGATGCCTATATCACGGTACACAGCACCGCGTTCAAAGACGCGCTTGAGACCAACTGACTGGTAGGTACCACAATGAGCACCTTTATTCTGGCCTTTATTCTGCTTGCCCTTGTGATGGTAGGTATGTCGTTGGGTGTTATGCTGATGGGCAAAACCATCAAAGGCAGTTGTGGTGGCCTGAACGCGATCTCCGGCGCGGACAAATGTGTGGTCTGCCACAAAGACATTGATCCTGACAGCCCGCTGCGTGATCAGTTGCAGTGCAAACGCGCCAAGAAGATGCTGGAACAGATGGAGCGGCAGGCCGAAGCATAAATTACGCTTCGCTGCGGGCCGGGAATTGGCTAACTAAGTCCCTGACTATCGGGGAGGTGCCGCGTTGGCCAAAGCCAAAAACATTCTGTTCATCATGTTCGACCAGCTGCGCTGGGATTATCTGAGTTGCTACGGCCATCCGCATCTGCACACTCCGAACATTGATCGTTTGGCCGCGCGGGGTGTGCGGTTTGACCGGGCTTTTATCCAGTCCCCCATTTGCGGTAGTTCACGCATGTCGACCTATACCGGGCGCTATGTGCATTCGCATGGTGCGTCCTGGAATGGCATCCCGTTGAAAGTGGGCGAGATGACGATGGGCGATCATCTTCGCAAGGCCGGGATGGGGTGCTGGCTGGTCGGCAAAACCCATATGCGTGCGGATGCCGAAGGCATGGCACGGCTGGGGCTGGAACCCGACAGCCTGATCGGTGCCCGCGTGGCAGAATGCGGCTTTGACGTGTTTGAACGCGATGATGGGATGCGTCCCGAGGGGCCCGACGGGTTTTACGATCCGGACGGGGCCAGGGAATACAACAAATACCTCAGTGCCAAAGGATATGAGAGCGACAACCCCTGGCACGACTTTGCCAACTCGGGGCTGGATGCGGATGGCAACGTCCTGTCGGGCTGGTTCCTGAAGAATTCCCCCGAACCCGCCAATATAGCCGAAGAAGACAGCGAAACCCCGTATCTGACGGGTCGCGGAATAGACTTTATGCAATCGCAGGACGGCCCATGGTGTTGTCACCTGAGCTTCATCAAGCCGCATTGGCCTTATATCGTGCCCGAGCCCTATGCCTCGATGTATGGTCCCGAACATGTGCTGCCTGTGGTTCGATCCGAGGTCGAGCGCCAAAAAGCCCACCCGGTGCTGCGGGCCTTTATGGACACGAAGATCGGCCAGGCATTCTCGCGTCAGGATGTGCGTGAGGCGGTGATCCCCGCTTATATGGGCCTGATCAAACAGGCCGATGACCAGATAGGCCGTCTGTTCGACTGGATGGAGAAAACCGGCCGGATGGACGATACGATGATCGTGTTGACCTCGGACCATGGGGATTTTCTGGGCGATCACTGGATGGGGGAGAAGACCTTCTTCCACGACGCCTCGACCAAAGTGCCCCTGATCATCTACGACCCGTCAGCCGAGGCCGACGCCACGCGCGGCACTGTCAGTGATGCGCTGGTCGAATCCATCGACCTTGCCCCGACTTTTGTGGAGGTTGCGGGGGGCGATGCGCCTTTGCACATCCTCGAAGGGCATTCCTTGCTGCCGATCCTATACGGGCAGCAGGAAGAGACCGCGCGCGATGTGGTAATCTGTGAATATGATTATTCGGCCTCACCGATTGCCGATATGCTGAACGCCTCGGTCCGGGATGCGGTGATGTTCATGGTTGCCGACAAAAAGTGGAAGCTGATCCATTGTGAAGGTGGCCACCGGCCGATCCTGTTTGATCTGGAAAACGACCCGGACGAGTTGATCGATCTTGGTGAAAGCGCGGATCATGCCGAAATTATCGACCGTATGTACGATTACCTTTTCGCGTGGACGCGCCGCGCATCGCAACGGACCACGCGCTCGGAACAACAACTGATCGATATGCGGACCAAAAGCCGCGGCAGGGGTGTTGTTGTCGGGGTCTATGACGAAAACGATGCTCCGCTGGATCTGACCGTCAAGTACCGGGGGCGCAAGGCTCGGCCATTCACCGAATATATCGGCAAGGAAAAACCGCCCCGGCATTAAATCTGCCCACCACAGGCCAAAAGGCGGTTCACCCGCCGATGGTCAGGCGGTAAAAGATCGACCAAGAGCAGAAATCCGGAGAGCTATAATGACCGCCCCCAAACCCGTTGTCCTGTGCATTCTCGATGGGTGGGGCCTGTCCGAGGACACCAAAGCCAACGCGCCGTATCTGGCCAATACCCCTACGTTCGACGCAATCATGGCCAACGGGCCGCATGCCACTTTGATAACGCACGGGCCCGATGTTGGCCTGCCCAGCGGTCAGATGGGCAATTCCGAGGTCGGTCATACCAATATTGGCGCGGGCCGCATCGTGGCCATGGATCTGGGTCAGATTGATCTGGCGATCGAAGATGGCTCATTCTTCGACAACAACGCCATGCAGGATTTCATCGCCAAGGTGAAGGCCGCGAGTGGTACAGCGCATCTGATGGGGCTGGTTTCGGATGGCGGGGTGCATGGGCATCTGAACCACATTATCGCAGCGGTCAAAGCCATCACCGATGCGGGCGTTCCTGTCGCGCTGCACGCGATCACGGATGGGCGCGATGTGGCCCCGAAATCGGCTTTCACCTACATTGCCGAGCTTGAGGACCGACTGCCCGAAGATGCGCGCGTTGTGACTGTCAGCGGGCGCTATTTCGCGATGGACCGCGACAACCGCTGGGAACGCGTCAGTGAGGCCTTTGAGGCGATGATCAAGGGGCAGGGGCGGACTGCGGCCACAGCGCATGGCGCGATTGATCACGCCTACAACCAGTCGGAAACCGACGAGTTCATTGTGCCGACGGTTCTACAAGGCTATGACGGCGTAAGTGATGGCGATGGTGTTTTCTGCCTCAACTTCCGCGCTGATCGGGCGCGCGAGATTCTACGCGCGATTGGCGAGCCGGATTTTTCTGATTTCGACACCGGTCCGCGCCCGCACCTGTCTGCGCTATTGGGGATGGTGGAATACTCGGACGGTCACAATGCCTATATGACAACCGTGTTCCCAAAGCGCGATATCGTGAACACGCTGGGCGAATGGGTCGCCAAACAGGGGCTGCGTCAGTTCCGCCTGGCCGAGACCGAGAAATACCCGCATGTTACGTTTTTCCTCAACGGTGGAAAAGAAACGCCCGAAGTGGGTGAAGATCGTTATATGCCGAAGTCACCAAAAGTGGCGACATATGATTTGCAGCCCGAAATGTCCTCGGCCGAGGTTACCGCCAAGTTTGTCGAGGCGATCGAGGCCGGGTACGACTTGATCGTCACCAATTATGCCAACCCCGATATGGTGGGTCACACCGGTGATCTTCAAGCCGCAATCAAAGCCTGCGAGGCGGTGGACCAGGGCCTGGCACAGGTGGTTGCCGCGCTGAAAAAGGCAGGTGGTGCGATGATCATCACTGCCGACCACGGCAATTGTGAAATGATGGTGGATCCCGAAACCGGCGGACCGCACACCGCGCATACCTTGAATCCCGTGCCCGTGGCGCTGGTGGGTGGGCCGGAAGGTTCCACGTTGCGCAATGGGCGTCTGTCCGATCTGGCACCGACCCTGTTGCAGTTGATGGGCCTTGAACAGCCACCCGAAATGACCGGCAAGAGTCTGTTGTTATGACCTTGCGCGCGCTTCTTTGGGCAGTGCTGTTTGCGACGCCGGTCCACGCCCAGACCGACCCGTCCACAGCGGCGCTGAATGCGGCGCAAATGCTGGAAGATGCATCCGTCGCTTTGACCGAGGCCGACAGCGCCCGTGACCGCGTGCGTGCCCTGACCGAAACCATTCAGGCCTATGAGGCCGGTCTGACCGCCATGCGCGAGGGCCTGCGCCGCGCCGCCACGCGCGAGGCACAGTTGACCACTGAATTGCGCAGCCGCGAGGATGAAATCGCGCAGTTGCTGGGCGTGTTGCAAACCATCGAAACAACCGCGCCACCGGTTCTGATGCTGCACCCCTCTGGCCCGTTGGGATCGGCCCGCGCAGGTATGATGCTGTCCGAGGTCACGCCAGGTTTGAACGCTCGCGCGCAAGAACTGGCCCACGACCTGCAAGAGGTTCAGACCCTGCGGCAGCTACAACAAAGCGCCGCTGATACTCTGACCGAAGGTCTGACCGGCGTGCAAACCGCGCGCACGAAGCTCAGTACCGCCATAGCAGATCGGACCGATTTGCCGGTGCGTTTTGTCGAAGATCCGGTTCGAACGGCGATCCTGATCTCGTCCACAGAAACGCTGGAAGGGTTTGCCAGTGGACTGTCGGAAATCTCAGAAGGGGAGATTGCTGAAACCAACGCGGATATTTCCCAGCGCAAGGGTGAAGTTGCCTTGCCCGCTCAGGGTGTTGTGCTGCACCGCGCTGGTGACACGGATGCAGCAGGGGTCAAGCGCCCGGGTGTGGTGCTGGGCACACGTCCACGCGCGATTGTGACATCGCCGACTGCGGCTACGATACGTTATCGCGGGCCGCTGCTGGATTTGGGGAATCTGGTCATCTTAGAGCCTCAACCCGGTCTTTTATTCGTATTTTCGGGGCTGCAAGAGGTCTACGGCAACCCCGGTCAGGTGATCCCCGAGGGCACTCCGGTCGGCTTGATGCCTGGTGAAACGCCCGAAATCGGCGCTATTTTGTCAACAAGCAGTGATGGCACTGGAACTGACCGGTCAGAAACGCTCTATATAGAGGTAAGACAGGATAACAGCCCCGTGGACCCGGAATCGTGGTTTCGGACCAGCAAGGATGGATAAATACATATGAAGAAATTTGTGATGGCCGGTTTGGCCGGAACCGTGGCAGGCATACTCGCAACTACTCAGATCGCAGGACCCCTGTTGGCACAAGAGGCTGAGAACAAGGCCAGCGTCTATGAGCAGCTTGATCTGTTCGGGGACATTTTCGAACGCATACGTGCGCAATATGTTGAAGAGGTTGAGCCCGAGGAGCTGATCGAAGCCGCGATTGATGGCATGCTGACATCGCTGGACCCGCATTCCAGCTATCTGTCGCCTGACGATGCCGAACAGATGCGCGTGCAGACACGCGGCGAATTTGGCGGGCTGGGTATCGAAGTCACGCAGGAAGAGGGCTTTGTGAAAGTCGTCTCTCCGATCGATGACACCCCGGCGGATGCGGCTGGGATCGAAGCTGGGGATTTCATAACCCATGTCGATGGCGAAAGCATTCTGGGCCTGACGCTGGACAAGGCGGTGGATCTGATGCGCGGACCTGTGGGTTCGGAAATCGTGATTACGGTCGTGCGCGAAGGGGAACAGGAACCCTTTGACGTCACGATCATTCGCGACACGATCAAGCTGACCGCTGTGCGTGCCCGCACCGAAGGCACCAGCGTCGTGCTGCGAGTGACCACCTTTAACGACCAGACCTTCCCCAACCTGCAGGAAGGGCTGAACGAACAGATCGAAGAGGCTGGTGGCATCGAAAAGGTCAATGGCTTTGTTCTGGACCTGCGCAACAACCCGGGCGGTCTGCTGACGCAGGCGATCAAGGTTTCCGATGCCTTCCTGAACGAGGGTGAGATCGTGTCTACACGTGGCCGCGATCCGGGCGAGGGTGAGCGGTTCAACGCAACCCCAGGCGATCTGGCCGAAGGCAAGCCGATTGTGGTTCTGATCAATGGGGGTTCGGCCTCGGCGTCCGAGATTGTTGCCGGGGCCTTGCAGGATCACCGCCGCGCCATCGTGGTCGGCACCAAAAGCTTTGGCAAAGGTTCTGTTCAGACGGTCATGCCGCTGCGTGGCGACGGGGCCATGCGCCTGACTACGTCGCGGTATTACACACCGTCGGGTCGTTCGATCCAGGCGCTTGGCGTTAGCCCCGACATCATTGTCGAGCAACCGCGCCCGGTGCCGGATTCGGAAGAGGAAGATTCGAACCGTCCCGCCCGGTCTGAAGCCGACCTGCGAGGCAGCCTGAACAATGACAGCCTCAGCGAAGATGAGATTCGTCAGATCGAGGAAGACCGCGCCCGGGCCGAAGCCACAGCCGAGCTTCGGGAAGAGGATTACCAAATGGCCTATGCCATTGATATCCTCAAAGGTTTGTCGGCCTTCAACCCGAACGGGCCGTCGCAGTAAACCAACGGGGCCGCCAATCAGGCGGCCCTTTTTCTTTGGTGGATCAGCTTTCCACTTTGTGCAGCTTTTCCTCATCCAGCAACATCGCCAATAAGACGCCGACAGATACTGACACAGTGGCGAAAATGAACGCCATGTTCATGCCGGTGTCAAACGCTGCGGTGATGGCGGTTTTGACCTTTTCGGCTTCGGCCGTGCCCAGTTTGTCCATGATCGCGCGTGCAGAGGATGTGGTCAGCGTCCCGCCGTTGATGGCCCGCTGATCGGATTCCGACATATCAATCCCGGCGGTCGCCAGACGTTCGCCCAGGCTACGAAGACTGGCCAGATACATGATCGCGGTCGCGCAGGCCACCGAGATGGCACCATAGACGAGGTGAGTCATAAAACTTAGCCCGCCGACCAACCCGGCCCGTTCCGGTTTCACCGCGCAAACCGCAGCGGTGCCTGATGGGCCAACCGTCAGCGTGGCCCCCAACCCAATCATCGCCATACCGGGCAGAATCTGAAAATAGCCCAACCCTGCGGGCAACACGACAACACTGGCCGCACCGATAGTGGCGCACAGGTAACCCCAGAACAAAAGCCGTTTGGGGCCGAAATCGTTGTACAGCTTGCCCGACAAGATGGACCCCACGGCAAGCAGAACAGTAAGCGGGGCCAACCCGAATGCAGATTGCAATGTCGACCAGCCCAGTACTTTTTGCATGTATTGGGGGAAATACATCAACCCTACGAACGCTGCTGAGACATTGAACATGTTCAGGCCCAGTGTGATGCGAAATTCTCTGTTCGCCATCATCTGGGGCAGCAACAGGGGTTCTTTCACTCGTTTTTCCACTTGTGGGAACAAGACGAACAGAACAGCGCAGACGAAGAACAGCATCAGCAACGGCGATGAAGTCCAGCCCCAATCTGCACCCACGTCCAACCCATAAAGCAACAGCAGGACAGCCAAAGACAGTACACCCATACCTGCGACATCGATGTGTTCGCCTTTTTTGTGCTGGGTTTCGCGCTCCATCAACACTAGGGCGGTGACCATCGAAATGGTCGCAAACACCACGTTTGCAAGGAAAAACAGCCGCCAATCCCCAAGGTTCACGACCGTACCGCTGATCAGCGGGCCGATGACGTTACCGCATGTGACGCCTGCCAAAATAAGCCCCATGATCATGGCGCGATGTTCAGGGCGCGAGACTTTGGTGGCGCCGTAGGCCAGCGTGCAGGGCCAGACACATCCCGCCCCGATCCCCTGTAATGCTCGTGAGACAATCAGAAAATCCAGGCTAGGCGATACAAAACACATGACTGAGGAAAACAGAAAGATCGACAGGCCGATCAGCATCATCTTGCGGTGCCCGTACATGTCGCCAAGCCGCCCTCCGGCAACCATCGTCATGGCAAAGAACAGGGCATAGATGTTCAAAACCCATTGGGTGCTGGTGATATCGGCGTCGAAACCGTTTTCGATAGCCGGAATCAGGATCAACGCGCCGGTAAAGTCGATGCCGATCCCGAACCCCGTCACCATCAGGGCGATGAGATTAATGATGCTGCTGCGATCCATGAGCTTGCCCAAGTTGCTGCGGGTCGCTCAAGGATGCACGGGATTCTGATGAAAAGATAGGGACTTGGCCCTATACGGGCTATTCGCCCACGCTCTGCGCCCGCCGAAATGCCCGTTTCAGCATATCCAGTTCCGCGCGTAGCAGCTCGACCTCAGCGCGAAGATCATCCGCTGCCGGGGCGCCTGCGATAATGGTAAAATCGCCAAGTTTTTCGGACGTGCCTGCGTCCACGATGACAAAGCAATGCACGCCATCGGACAGTGCCTTCACGGGTACAGGGACAGTCAGTGCCCATCCGTCATCTGCTGGTGTCACGCGCACGTCTTCCAAAGGTTCGCCCAAGTACAGAACCTCAACCGCCACCTCGGCTTGCAGGTGACCCTGCCAGAGGCCGTTCTCGAACCGGATGGGTGTCAATGTCGGTTGCGTCATGGCCGGACCTCTTACAAATCGGCGCGATGGTGGCGGCAGAAGGTCAGATCGCGCAGGGAAACGCGATTCATCTGCGGGTTTTCAAAGATCAGGTCCAGCCAGATCTTCTCGATCCGCGACTCATTCAAGGGCAAATGTGCCAGATCGAAATCGACTGAGCAGGAGCTTGCAGACAGGTCCAGCTTGCGCAGAACCTGTTCAGCGTTGGGTCCGTGCTGGATGTTGAGACGGGCGAATATCTCAAGCGGCTGCTCGGCCTCGATCAGGGTATCCACACGCATGAGATGCTGTTTGGTCAGGCCCTGAGCAGCCTCGTAGGGCAATTCCACAGACAGGGACAGGAAAGAACCGGAAAACCCGAACACTTCAACTGTCATCCCATATGCGGCCAGATCCTTGTCGCGGGAATTCCGGGTCTGCCGCATTGCTATTTCGGCTAGGGAACAGTCGTGGAACAAGGTCACCTGCCGGTCCATCTGCGCCTTTCGTGCGGCCGAGGCCACACCCGGACGCGCCAATGGCCCGCGCCACAGATCCGGTCGCCAGCACCAATCGGTGCCAAGGGGTTTTGGGAATTGGGTCGACCCAATTCGAGGTCGGGCCAGACGGCTGTCGGCCTCATGAATCAGCAACTGCAGATGCGTGCGCAGCTTGCGCGCATCATCACGCTGTTGCCGCAGTTGCGGTTCAGGCGCAGCAGACGCACCACGCAGGGCCTGACGCCAGCGTTCGACGGCGCGGCGTTGAATATAGCGATCCAGAAGTCTGCCCATGGCCCCATCATTCAAAGTGTGACCCTGTTTAGTCAAAGACAACGCAGGGTTTAAAGGAGAATAAACGATACTGGGGGGCAAATCTCGCGAATTTGTGACTAACGGGGCGGATGGGCAATCGATTTGAAACCTGTTAGCCCAGCCATTCTTGCAATCGTAAAGGTCAGTGCGTACCGTCTGATACCTGATTGCAGTGGATCATCCGAAAACGCATCCAATAGATTTGAGGCAAGGCCGGGGCATGGAACCCACTCTATTCGCTTTCATATGGAAACATTCGAAGAAACAACAGCTTGTGCTGCTGTTTCTGACGGTTCTGTCATTCCCGTTCCTCTATGCCTCGCTGGAGTTGCCCAAGCAGATCATCAACGGGGCCATTGGCGCGCCCAGTGATACTGTGACTTTCCTGGGCTTCTCGGTAACGCAGGTGCAGTATCTGTTGATCCTGTGTTTCGCCTTTTTGGCAACCGTGATTGCCAGCGGGTTGATGAAAATGCGCATCAACACGATGAAGGGCATCCTTGCTGAACGCATGTTGCGCCGTTTGCGGTTCACTTTGATCCATCGCACGATGCGGTTTCCGAAATCCTATTTCGCCACCACCAGCCAGGGTGAGCTGGTGTCGATGATCACCTCTGAGGCCGAACCGATGGGTGGCCTGATGGGCGACGCGATCGCGCAGCCGGTTTTCCAGTTCGGGCAGATGATGACCATCGTCACTTTCCTGTTCATGCAGAGCGTCTGGTTCGGCCTTGCCAGTGTGGCTCTGATCCCTCTGCAGGCCTGGCTGATTCCAAAGTTGCAACGCCAGATCAACCTGTTGAACAAGGAACGTATTCAAGAGGTCCGCAACCTCAGTTCAGAAATTGGCGAAAGTGCGGCTGGGATCAGCGATCTGCGCACCAATGGCGGCTGGCGATATCGGCAGGCGCAGTTCAGTCATCGTTTGGGGCTTTTGTTCGAGATCCGGTTCAAGATCTACAACAAAAAGTTCTTCATGAAGTTCCTCAACAACCTGATTACGCAGATGACGCCGTTTCTGTTCTATTCGGTAGGCGGCTATCTGGCGATCACTGGTGAGGTGACAGTCGGGGCGCTGGTTGCTGCACTTGGGGCCTATAAGGATCTGAGCGGCCCGTGGAAGGACCTGCTGACCTACTACAATCAGGTACAGGACATGTCCCTGCGGTGGGAGGTCGTGACCGAACGCTTTGCGCCTTCAAACATGATCCCTGAAAATCTGTTCGTGGGTGAGCCCGAGACTATTCCGCATCTGACGGGCGATATTGAGTTGCGAAACATCACCGTGCGCGATGATGACGGCAAGACCATTCTGGAAGATATCGACCTGACCATTCCCAAGGGTGCGCGGGTCGCCATCCAATCGACCCATGCCGCGGAACGAAATGCGCTGGCGCAGGTCCTGACCCGCGAAGTCCTGCCGGTGCAGGGCGACGTGATCATGGCGGGTCACAATCTGAAAGACCTGCATCAGGTCGTGATTGCGGCCCGGATCGGCTATGCCTATTCGCGGCCCTATCTGTTCGACGGCACGCTGGGCGACAATCTGTTGATGCCCCTGCGTCCGCATCCTCAGCATGAGGCCGATGCCGCCGTGGCGCCGACTCGCTGGCAAATCGAAGCTGCCCGCGCCGGAAATCCGACGGATTCGCTGACGGATGAATGGATTGATCCGGGGCTTGCCGGGCTGGACGATGTTGATGACATTCGCGCCTGGTGGTTCCAACTGGTCGAAGCGATGGGTACTGACGAACTTATGCTGCGCCGTACCCTGCGCACACAATTTGATCCCATTTTGCATCCCGATCTGGCGCAGGACGTGGTCAACCTGCGGGGGACGATTGCGGAAAAGCTGCAGGAAAAAGGGCTGGACCAACACGTTTACCGGTTCGACCCGGATCGTTTTAACCCGGCTGTTCCTTTGGGGGGTAACCTGCTCTATGCGACCCCGTCTCGGGATATCACGCCCGAGTCTATGGCGGATGATCGGCGGTTCAAGAACATGCTTGGGATGCATGATCTTGCCGATGACGCTATGTCCATGGCCAGCGCCGTGATGGAAACATTGGATCAGGCCTTTGGTCGCGACGGCACCGATCACCCGCTGTTCCTGCGTCTGGGGATGTCCAAGGACATGTATCACCGTCTGCTCGACATCAAGGATCGACGTAAGTCGAGAGGAGACAACGGAATTTCAGAGGATGAGCGCGCTTTGCTGCTGACGCTGCCGTTTCTGCTGACCGCTGAGCAGATCGGCCCGGACTTCCCCGAGGAATACAAGGACAAGATTCTGTCCATCCGCAAGGATCAGGCCGAACGGCTGCGTGGGGCGCTGGATGGTATGTTCGTGCCGCTGTCGCCCGACAGCTACATCCCGCGCCTGACGGTGATGGAGAATGCGATTTATGGCCGGGTGTCCCTGATGGCCGGAGCCCATGCCGATGAGATCGAAGATGTCGTTGCTCAGGCCGTGAACGAGGCTGGTCTGCGCCGTCGGGCTGCGTCGACTTTGTACGATCTACCGACCGGGCTGGGCGGAAACAACCTGCCAACCGTGTTTCAAGAGCGCGCGGCGTTTTCCCGCGCGGGGATCAAACGTCCCGATATCCTGATCCTCGACAAGGCATTGGCCAGCCACGATTCCCAAAGCCGTCTGCGTACACGTCTGCGGCTGCGCGAATTGTTGCCCGACTCGATCATGATCTTCATGGAGGATCATTTTGCGCACCCTGAGGCCTATGACTTGTTCATCGAGATCAAGGATGGTCGGATTGACGGTGTCTCGCGCACCCAAACCCACCACGAAGACGGGGCCTCGGCTGATCTGAGTCGCAAGCTGCAGATCATATCCTCGACCGAGCTGTTTTCGGGGCTGGATGCGCGCAATCAGCGGCTGCTGGCCTTTTCGGCACAATGGTACGAGGCTGCGTCGGGGCAGATGATCTTTTCCCGTGGGCAGGCACCCGACGCGGCGTATCTGTGCATCAAGGGGCAGGCCAATCTGGACTGGACCGATGAAAGCGGTGGCACGCGCACTATATCGATCATTGAACCCGGTCGGTTGATCGGCGATCTTTCAATTATCACCGGCGATGTCCGTCAATTGGATCTGACAGCGGCCACAGATTGTACGTTCCTGCGCATCGGAGCAGAGGAATTGCGCGCTGTGATCGAAAGCGATGCGTCGGTCGCGGTTCAGTTGCTGCAAACCGTTGCCGGGTATCTGACCACGTTGTCCACAAGGATCAACACCATCCAACACGCATCTGAGGTGTTCCCCGAAATCCCACAATCCATCGAAGGTGAAAGCTCTGGCAACAATGCCTGACCCGAACGCATATGCCGCCCATGAGGGGCTTGTGGGTGACGCGCGCGCGCGGCCTGAACTGTGGCGCCTCGCGGCGGGTCTGGGTATTGTTCTTGTTCTCTATGTGACGTTGAACGCAGTGTTGTTTGCCTTTATCGGGCAATTGCTTCAACCAGATCAGGCGCAGGGTCTTTTGCACGGAACCTCAACGTCGGCCGCGCTGATTCTGCTGCTGAGTTTCGGTTTCCTGACGCTGGGCGTGGCTATCGCCGCCCGTCAAATGCAGCACCGGTCTCTGGCCGCGATCCTTGGCCCGCGCCGCCTGTTATTGCAACAATTCTGGATGGTCCTGCGTGCCTTGGTGATTCTGGGCCTGATCATGGCGGCCCTGCCACCCTATGGTATGGGTGAGACGCTGACGCAAAACCTGGCCCTGTCCACATGGTTGCTTTTGCTGCCAGTGTCGGTGATTGCGGTCCTGATTCAGACCAGCGCCGAAGAAGTGCTGTTTCGCGGCTATATCCAGCAATGCTTGGCGGCTAGATTCCGATCTCCGGCGATCTGGATGGGAGTACCTTCGGTACTGTTCGCAGCAGGGCATTATGCGCCCGGTGTCACCGGCGAGAATGCCCTTCTGGTGGCCATTTGGGCGTGTATCTTCGGCCTGCTGGCGGCGGATTTGACCGCAAGGTCGGGAACATTAGGACCTGCTATTGCATTGCATTTTCTGAACAATGCGGTCGCGCTTCTGTTCATTTCGCTGCCTGAAACGTTAAGCGGGTTGGCATTGTATCTGCTGCCTTACGACATGTCCGAAACCGGCTCGTTACGGCAATGGCTGTTCGTTGATTTTGCGGTAATGACTGTCAGCTGGTTAACTGCACGTCTTGCGCTCAGGCGTTGATTGCATTTCTTTCCGTTGCGTCTTATTTGACGTCAATGCCGCAAAACAAGGTTCCGACATGAACTGGATCACAAACTACGTCCGTCCCCGGATCAATTCGATCTTCTCGCGCCGGGAAGTGCCCGAAAACCTTTGGCACAAGTGCGATGAATGCGGCACGATGCTGTTCCACCGCGAGCTGGCGGAAAACCAGAATGTATGCACCCAATGTGATCACCACATGGCGATCACCCCGCGGGACCGTTTCGCACACCTGTTTGACGGTGGTATTTTCACCGAGGTCGAAGTTCCCGCACCAACAGCTGACCCGCTGCAATTCCGGGACCAGAAGAAATACCCGGATCGCATGAAAGCAGCCCAGAAAAAGACCGGTGAGTCTGAGGCAATGCTGGTTGCTCGGGGCGAAATCGGGCGCACCCCGATTGTGGCTGCCGCACAGGACTTCTCGTTCATGGGTGGATCGATGGGCATGTATGTCGGCAACGCCATCATCGCCGCCGCACAGGAGGCGGTGAAATTGAAGCGCCCGTTGATTCTGTTCTCAGCCGCAGGTGGCGCACGGATGCAAGAAGGTATCCTCAGCCTGATGCAGATGCCGCGTACAACCGTGGCCGTTGAGATGCTGAAAGAGGCGAACCTGCCCTATATTGTCGTGCTGACGCATCCCACTACCGGTGGCGTGACCGCATCTTACGCGATGCTGGGCGATGTCCATATTTCGGAACCCAATGCGCTGATCTGTTTTGCAGGGCCGCGCGTGATTGAACAGACTATCCGTGAAAAACTGCCCGAAGGGTTCCAGCGCGCGGAATACCTGCTGGATCATGGCATGTTGGACCGTGTGACCAAGCGGACCGAGATGCGAGAGGAACTGATCACCATTACCCGGATGCTGATGAACCAGCCGCCAGCAGTCAAAGGCGATTTGCCCGCGCCCCAGCCCGAAGAGGCCAAGGCCGAAACCCCAGCCGAGGAAACGGTCGAAGAATGACCAGCCCGACATCTGACGTCATCCTCGACCGGATGATGGCGCTGCATCCCAAGATCATTGACCTGACCTTGGATCGTGTCTGGCGTTTGCTGGCAGCTTTGGACAATCCGCAGGTCAAGCTGCCACCGGCGATCCATATCGCCGGAACCAATGGCAAGGGCTCGACCCAGGCGATGATCCGTGCCGGGTTAGAGGGCGCGGGGCTGTCTGTCCACGCCTATACCTCGCCCCACCTCGCGCGGTTTCACGAACGCATCCGATTGGCCGGAGAGCTGATTTCGGAGCCCGCTTTGACCGCCGTTCTGGATGAATGCTACGCCGCCAATGATGGCGAAAACATCACTTATTTTGAGATCACGACCTGCGCGGCCCTGCTGGCTTTTGCACGGACGCAGGCAGATTACACGCTGCTTGAGGTCGGCTTGGGTGGCCGTCTGGATGCCACGAATGTCATACACGAACCGGCCGTAACGGTGATCACGCCAGTTTCGATCGACCACGAACAGTTTCTGGGAGATACGCTGGGCAAGATCGCAGCCGAAAAGGCGGGCATCATCAAACCTAGTGTGCCCTGTATCGTCGGCCCGCAACAGGACGAGGCGCTAGAGGTCATCGAATACACCGCCGCACGCCTGGGTGCGCCGCTGCTGGTCCACGGTCAGCACTGGCATGTGCATGAGGAAAACGGGCGCCTGATCTATCAGGACGAAACCGGGTTGCGTGACCTGCCATTGCCCAACCTGCTGGGTGCGCATCAGATGCAGAACGCTGGTGCTGCGCTGGCCGTTCTACGGCACCTTGATCTGGGCGACGACGCCTACGAGGCCGCAGTGACCCGTGCCGAATGGCCCGCCCGTATGCAGCGCCTGAAAACCGGTCCCCTGGTCGAGGCTGCGCCACAAGCTGAGCTGTGGCTGGATGGTGGTCACAATACCGCCGCCGGAGTAGCACTGGCGGATGTTTTGACCAAACTGCCAGAGCGCCCGACGCATATGATCTGCGGAATGCTCAACACCAAAGACGTGACAGGTTACCTCGCACCGCTCGCAAAACAGGCCCAAAGCCTGACCGCAGTATCGATCCCTGGCGAGGCCGCAACGCTGAGTGCCGAAGACACGGCCGCTGCCGCGGCTAAAGTCAACTTATCCGCCACAACCGCCGACAGTGTTGCCGACGCTCTGAAAGCAATTGTCGGGGAAAACCCACAAGCCCGCGTTCTGATCTGCGGCTCGCTGTATCTGGCGGGAAACATCTTGCGCGAAAACGGCTAAATTCTCTGCCCGCAGGGGCTTCATCTGGCCAAAAATACCTCGGGGGAGCCACGCAAAGCGCGGCGGGGGCAGAGCCCCTTATTTCCCCCAGTCCTGATCCTGCATTTCCCGCAGTCGCGAGGCAGTGCGTTCAAACTCGAACGTCCCTTCGCCTTCGACATACAACATCTCGGGCTCAGCCGCGGCGGAACAGATCAACCGAACCTTGGCCTCGTATAAGGCGTCAATCAATGTGACGAACCGTTTGGCTTCGTTGAAGTTGTTGCGCGACAAGCGCGGGATGTCCTCTAGCACCAGAACCTTCAACTCATCTGCAATTGCCAGGTAATCCGCCGGGCCTAACATGCGACCACACAGATCGTAGAACGTGGCCCGGGCAACTCCGTTCCGAAAGGCCGGCAGCTCGACCGACCGGCCTTTGACCTGCAAGACTAGCGGTTCCGCCGCACCGCCCGACAAATCGGTCCAGACGTCACGAATGTTCTGCCGTGCCTCGGGTCCGATTGGGGTGAAGTACACCGGTGCGCCCTCCAGCCGGTTTTGGCGGTAATCTGTGGGAGATACCAGCTCCCACACCTGAAGCTGTTCCTTGATGCGGGCGATGAAAGGCAGGAACAACTGCCTATTCAGCCCGTCCTTGTACAAATCGTCAGGGTGCCGGTTTGACGTGGTCACAACCACAACGCCGCCTTCATAAAGCAGGTCGAACAGACGCCCTACGATCATGGCATCGGTGATATCGATAATCTGCATCTCGTCAAAAGCAAGCAGCCTGACCGAATTCACGACCTCTTTCGCCACCGGAGCCAAGGCATCCTCGACCCCATCCTGACGGGCTTTGTGCATACCGGCATGAATTTCCTGCATGAACGCATGAAAATGCACTCGACGTGCGGGAATATCCTCCAGCGCATCGACAAACATATCCATCAACATGGATTTTCCGCGCCCCACGCCGCCCCAAAGATACAACCCCTTGGGCGGGGGCGGAGCCTTGCGGAACAACCCGCGTTTAACCGGGGCGGACAGCGCCGCTCGGATACGTTCGAAATGGGGTAGGACGGCCTCTTGCGCATCGTCCCGGGTCAGACTGCCCTCGGCAATGCGGGCGTTGTAAATCGAAATCAGATCCGTCATGGATTCGAGCCATAGCGCCCGCGTTGAGCCTTGAAAAGCGGCCATTTCCCACGACCCATCAAATTTCCTTATCCGTGACCGCAAATCTGCTGATTTGACCGACTGCTCAAATCCACTACCGTCCGTCGAACCAATACCCCCGAGGTCCCTATGTCGCATTCTACGCGCCTGCTGAATCCGATCCTGATCGTAGGATGTATTATCATCACGGTCAGCTTTGCCGTGCGGGCGTCGTTCGGAGTGTTCCAGATTCCAATTGCCACTGAGTTTGGTTGGCTACGCACCGATTTCTCGCTGGCCATCGCGATCCAAAACCTGGCCTGGGGGATTGGACAGCCGATCTTTGCTGCAATGGCTGAAAAGATTGGCGACCGGAAAGCCATCATTCTTGGTGCGTTGACCTATGCGGCTGGTATGGTTCTGTCGGCTTGGTCTGTAACGCCGTTTGGTCATCAAATGTATGCGTGGCTGGTTGGATTTGGCATCGCGGGCACGGGTTTTGGTGTCGTACTGGCGGTGGTCGGGCGTGCGTCGTCCGACAAGAACCGCTCGATGTCTTTGGCCATTGTCACGGCGGCGGGCAGTTTCGGACAGGTGATTGGCGCACCGACGGCAGAATGGTTGCTCAGCTTCCTGCCCTGGCAACAGGTGTTTCTTGTCTTTGCAGCTGCGATTCTAGCCCTTGTGCTGACGCTGCCTTTCATGCGCGCACCACAACCGGTCAGCAAGGCCGAACTGGAAGAGAGCATGAGCCAGATTCTGAGCCGTGCGTTCCGCGACCCCTCTTATGCAATGATCTTTCTGGGGTTCTTCAGCTGCGGCTATCAATTGGCGTTCATCACCGCCCATTTCCCAGCCTTCGTGACCGAGATGTGCGGCCCGATCCAACCCGGTGGCGTGCTGCATTCGCTGGGCATCACCACCACCTCGGCCCTGGGGGCTGTGGCAATCTCGCTGGTGGGGCTGGCGAATATTGGTGGCACCTTACTGGCCGGTTGGGCCGGTAATCACTTCCCCAAGAAATACCTGCTGGCGTCGATCTATACCGCCCGCACATTGGCGGCTGCGGTCTTTATCCTCATGCCGATTACACCAATGTCGGTCATCGTATTTTCGATTGTCATGGGCTCGCTCTGGCTGGCGACTGTGCCTCTGACCTCGGGTCTTGTCGCGCATCTGTACGGGCTGCGCTATATGGGTACCCTTTACGGTTTCATCTTCCTCAGCCACCAGATTGGCGGTTTCCTGGGCGTCTGGCTGGGCGGGCGCATGTATGACGTTTATGGCGATTACACGATGGTCTGGTGGATTGGCGTAGCCGTTGGCGCCTTCAGCGCTATAGTTCACCTGCCCATTCGAGAAAACCGCAGCGGAACGGCGGTTCCGGCCTGATCTACTTGGCCTCGTCCGGGGTCAACAGACCTTCGGCCACCAACCTTTCCGCCCAGCCCTGAGGGCCAGTGAAGTGATGCGTCTGCCAGCCCCGCGCGCGTGCCGTTTCGATGTTGTCGATCCGGTCATCGGCAAACAGCAAACTGCTGGGCGGTAGACCACAATCATCCTCGACCATCTCATAAATCGGGGCGTGCGGCTTGACCGCTTTCATCCGGCCCGAGACATATTGCCGGTCAAATTCGTTCAGGAACGGATAAATCGTGGTGGCATAGTCGAAATTCTGCACCCCAAAATTAGTGAGCGCGAAAACCGGGATATTCTTTGCACGCAAAGCCCGTTGCAGGCGAATGGAATGCGGGATTTCCGGCGTGGCCAATTCGATCCACTTGTCATGCCACAAGCGGATTTCGTCGCGCCATTCGGGGTATTTCTCTGCCCAATCATAGATCGTATCGGTAAAATGGTGGCCCTGATCAACCAGATCGTTCATCCCGTGCAGGTCAACCTCGGCAAACATGGCGCGGCGGCGGTCTTCTCCGATGGCCTTGTCATAGTAACGCTCTGGCTGCCATTCGATCAGAACATTTCCAATGTCGAAAATTACGGCTTCAATCGGCATATTACGCCCCTGTCAAATCAATCTCTGCTTGCGCCCGACTGAACCAATCCCGGACAGGACTTTCAAGTCGGAACCGCAGCGCGCAGCGCTGCCCGGCCCAACGGGAGAAGGCGCATCATTGATGCGTCGCCGACGGGCGGGAGAGTTACCGGCGCTGCGCTGCGCGCAGTTCACGTTCCAACGCATCCAGAAACCGCGATCGGTCCGCCTTGCCAAAAGGTTTGCCTCCGCCACCAGCCCCCAGCGGATTGGCTGCCCGCAGGTCGGCCATCAGATCGCGCATGGCTAGCTGCTGGCCGATATTGGCTGCCGTAAACGCTTCACCATTTGGGCGCAGCACGCGTGCCCCGGCTTCAACGCATTTGGCGGCCAAAGGGATATCCGAGGTCACCACCACATCCCCAGGCCCACAACGCTCAGCGATCCACTTGTCCGCCTCGTCCGCGCCTTCCGCAACGATGACGACCTGCACTAGGGGATTGGCCGATGGCCGCAACCCACCATTCGAGACCAACGCCATCGGCACCTTGTGGCGAGTCGCCACTCGCTCGGCCTCGGCCTTCACAGGACAGGCATCGCCATCGACATACAGGGTGGTCACGCCTTCTTGGCCTGTTTCTTGGCGGGTTCTGCGGGTTTCTTGCGCACCTTGAACTCTTCGGGGATCGGCATCCGGTTGAACGCGTCCAGACCGGCGATCTTGTAGGCTTCAGCCAAGGTCGGATAATTGAACGTGTTCTGCACGAAGTAGTCCACCGTGCCTTTCAGGTTCAGCACCGCCTGCGCGATATGGATTAACTCAGTCGCCCCTTCGCCCACGATCTGCACGCCCAGCACCCGGCGGGTTTTCAGCGAGAACAGCATTTTCAGCATGCCATGCTCCAACCCCATGATATGCCCGCGCGAGGTCTCGCGGAACCGCGCCACGCCGACTTCATAAGGGATGCCGCGTTCCTGCAATTCTTCCTCGGACATACCACAAGTGGAGATCTCGGGTACCGAATAGATGCCATACGGGTACCATGGGCTTTCCGGCAGGGTGGGGGTATCCAGCGCATGACAGGCCGCCACGCGCCCCTGTTGCAGCGAAGTTGAGGCCAGCGACGGGTGCCCGATCACATCACCGGTGGCGTAGATATGCGGCACGGTGGTCTGATAGGTCTTACGATCCACCTTGATCCGGTTGCGATGATCTGTCTCCAGCCCGACCGCATCCAGATTCAATGCTGACGTTGCCCCCATCCGCCCGGCCGCAAACAGTAGCATCTCGCCACGGACATGACGACCGTTGTCCAGCGTGACTTCGACATGGTCGCCCGCGTCCTCGATCTTTTCCACCGCAGATCCCAACCGCAGATCAACGCCGTTTTCACGGATCTGATGAGTAAAATCATGGATCAGCCGCTTGTCGATGAAATCCAGGAATGTCTCGCGCGGCTCGATCAGGGTCACCCGCACATCCAGCGCAGAGAACATTGTGGCGTATTCGACGCCGATCACGCCAGCACCGATCACGACAAGCGAGCGCGGAATCTCGGCCATTTCCAGAAAGTCATCGCCGTCGACCACGGTCTTGCCGTTGAAGGGCACGTAATCCGGGCGGTAGGTTTTGGTCCCGGTGGCGATCAGGAATTTAGCCGCAGTCAGGCGCGTGGTTTCACCGGCATCGGTGGCGACCTCTATCTCATGCGGGCCGACGAACCTGGCCAGACCGTTCAGGGTTTCCACGTGGTTGCGGTTGAACTGATGTTCCAGCACGTCAACCTCGTGATCCAGCGTCATGTGCAGACGCGCCTTGAGGTCTTCGGCGCGGATTTGATCCTTGACCCGGTAAGACCGGCCATAAAAACTGCGCTCGCGCCAGCCGGACAGGTTTAGCACCGTTTCGCGCAAGGTTTTCGAGGGGATTGTGCCGGTATGAACCGACACGCCGCCAAATCGGTCTTTGCGGTCAATCACCAGCACACGACGTTTCAGTTTGCCCGCCTGGATTGCCGCGGAACGCCCTGATGGCCCTGACCCGATGATGATCAGGTCATAGTCAAATTTGCTCATCCGTCAGTCCCCGTACAGCGCTTCGGCGTGGAAGGTGATGTGGTCTTCCATGAAGGTCGATACAAAGAAATACGAGTGATCATAGCCCGGCTGTAAACGATAGGTTGCCTGCTGGCGTCGTTCCGCGATGGCTGTCGCCAGCGCCTCGGGGCGTAAAAGGTCGATGAACTGATCACTGGCACCTGTGTCGATCAGGATTGGGCCGTCAAAGCCAACCTCTTTCATCATCAACGAGGCATCGTGCTTGGCCCAGGCTGTTTCGTCATCGCCCAGATAGGCGCTCAGCTGTTTGCGTCCCCAATCCGCGCCGGTCGGGTTCGAAATCGGCGCGAAGGCCGAAACCGACCGGAACCGACTCGGCAGGTTCATCGCCAGGGTCAGCGCCCCGTGGCCACCCATTGAATGACCAGTGATCGCTTGACGATCCATGTCGATGGCGAAGTTTTCCGCCAGCAGGTTCGGCAGTTCCTCAGCTACATAATCCCACATATTGAAATGCGGTGCCCATGGGGTTTGTGTTGCATTCACATAGAATCCAGCGCCCTGGCCCAGATCATAGTCATCGTGATCGGCCACGCCTTCACCCCGCGGAGAGGTGTCGGGGAACACGACGGCAATGCCTTGTTCGGCTGCCCAGGCCTGCGCACCAGCCTTGGTCATGGCGTTTTCGTGTGTGCAGGTCAGGCCAGACAAATACCACAGGACGGGAACCGGGCCGTCCTTTGCTTCGGCAGGTAGAAACAGACCAAAGGTCATGTCGCATTGGCAGGCTGGCGACGCATGGCGGTAGACGCCCTGCACGCCACCGAAACAGGCGTTTTCCGAAAGGGTTTCCATCTGGCAGAGTCCTTAAATTTAGATCGCGTTATGGCTAACGATCCAAGGACGCCACGTAAAGGCCGCACGACTTCGGCGCGCGTTTTTTTGAATGCTTTGGCTCATAGCGTCCCAACCCAGGCGATGACCACCGGCACGGTCAGGATACTGACCGCAGTCGACAGCAAGATCGCTGCTGAGGCCCGGTGCGGGGCCACACGGTAGTGGGCTGCCAGCATGTAAACATTTCCGGCCACCGGTAGCGCCGCTGCCGCAATTGCGACCGTGGCGGAAAAGGCATCGACGGGCATCAACCACAGCAGCACCACGGCCACACAAGCCGGGTGAATGACCAACTTGCAAAAACTCAGCCATGCCGCAACCTGAATGCGTTCGGCGGACTTGGACGCCAAAGAGGCCCCAATTGCAAACAAAGCCCCCGGTGTGGCCGCCCCGCCCAGAATGGTCAGAAAATCATTGAGTGCCGCCGGAACCGGCATTTCCAAAGCCGACCACAGAAGCCCTGCGGAAATCGAAACGATCATTGGGTTCTTCAACAATCCCAACCCAATCAGGCGCAACGTTGCCGGGGTCAGCCGTCCGTCGCGCCCCGCGTTGATCAAAATCACGATCAAGGACGAAAACACCACCAGATCAACGGTCAGAACCAGCATGACCGGCCCAATGGCGGCCTCGGACAACAACAGCGCCAGCATCGGTAGTCCCAGAAAGCCGACATTTCCGATGGCGGCACATTGGGCCTCGACCGCCGCGGTAGGAATATCAAGCCTGCGAACCCAGGCCACTCCAGTTGCCAGACCATACACGGCGAGAGTTCCCAGCAGATAGCCCGCCATCAGCCGCCCGTTGAAAATGTCGGCAAAGGGCAGGGTGGCGGCAAAGCGAAACAGCATCGCCGACAGTGCGAAATAGAACACGAACTTTGTCAGATAGGCTGTCGCGTCTTCGGTGAAAAAGCGGCTACGCCCGGCCCAGTATCCCAGGCCGATGATTGCAAAAAACGGAAGCGTGCGCAGAAATATTTCGACCATGCCCAAAGTGTTAGCATCGTTTGACCGCGCAGCAAGCCTTGAACGACAACGACCGAAAGCCGCGGGTTTGCGGGGCAAAACATTCAGAATTCACATTCCGTTACGCAACGGGACGACGCGAATCGTTGTATCTGTACTGATCGGTTTATAGTTTGAGGAGAACACTAACCCTAGGAGAGCTCATGACTCAGACAGCCGCCATCCTTCGAACGGGCCGCAAATTCGATCAGGTTTTGCGCGGAGCCCGAGAAGTTTTCATGGCGGATGGGTTCGAAGGTGCCAGCGTCGATGACATCGCGCGGGCGGCGGGCGTGTCCAAGGCGACGCTCTACAGCTATTTCCCCGACAAGCGTCTGCTGTTCATGGAAGTCGCCCAGACCGAATGCAAGCGTATGGCTGAAAGAGTCATTTCGATGATCGACGACTCCAAACCTGCGCGCGAAGTGTTGACGATCACGGCGACGCAGCTAACCGCATTTCTAGTGTCCGATTTCGCGCAGCAGGTATTTCGTATCTGCGTGGCCGAGCGGGATCGGTTCCCTGAATTGGGCCAGGCGTTTTACGAATCCGGACCTCAGAATGGCCAGCGTCATATGGTCGAATATTTGGAAAAGGCCGTTCAAAAAGGCGAATTGGTTATCGAAGATGTTCAGATTGCAGCCGAACAGTTCTCAGAACTGTGCAAGGTTCGCTTCTGGACCAAAGCCGCGTTGGGCATCCAGACCAATTTTAAACAATCCGAGATTGATGAGATCGCGTTGCACGCAGTGGACATGTTCATGGCGCGTTACGGCGTCTGACACTTAAGCACGCATTGATACTGGTTGGATCGGGACAACGATCTCAGAAATGCCTGCGCCCAAGTCTCGGACGCAGGCGGCTAAAATCACTCGATAAAGGTCTTGGCCAACCGGTCGCTTATGGGTTGCGACAGATAGCTTATGACGGCGCGTTCGCCGGTATTGACGAACAAATCTGCGGGCATGCCGGGCACCAGTTCCAATGCGGCCACGTCTCGCGGTTGTTCGGCATTCAGCTTTACCCGCGCCTTGTAATAGGCTTCGCCGGTGCGTTCATCCTCAAGCGCATCGGCTGAGATGTCGAAGATATGCCCCACAGCTTCGGGCACGTCCGCTTGCGCAAAGGCCGACAGGCGGATGCGCGTAGATTGACCGATCCGCAGCTTGTCAATGTCGCCGGTCTTGACCCGTGCCTCGACGATCAGGGCCTGATCGGCTGGGACGATATCCATGATTGGCGCACCCGGGCGGATCACCCCGCCATTGGTTGACACTTCCAAATTCACGACGCGTCCGCTGGTCGGGGCCAGAACCTGTGTTCGCTTCAGGCGTGCCAGCGTGCCCGCGAATTGCGGTCGAACCAGATCAAGCTGGGCCTCAACAACAGCCAACTCTCCGGCGAGGACCTCATCGCGTAGTTTTTGCTGGCTGAGCAGGGACAGCTCCAACTCTTGCACCTGATCTTCGGCCTGGGCGATCTGGGTGCGCAATGATGCGTCAACGCCAGCCAGCCGTTCCAACTCGATCTGCCGTGCGCTGACCCGCGTGACGGCGACCAGCCCCTTATTCAACAGCGTCTCTAAGTTGGACAACTCAACCCGCGTGATCTTGATCTGGTTCCGGGCCGCGCGGCGCTGTTCATCCAGACCCGTGACCTGGTTGCGTAGGCCCGCGATACGTTGCGCGTTGATCTGCGCTTCGGTCCGGCGGGCACGGGCTTCGGCGTCAAATAGTTGTTTCTGGGTCAGGTAAGGCGACACCCAATGCAGGCGGTCCATTCCTTCGCGGAATCCCGCCAGGGCGGTGGTTTCTTCAAATTGGCTCTGCCCGCTCATTTGCGCCAGCAGGCGCGCGCGGCGAACCGACAGCTCACCCAACTGGCTACCCTGAACGCTAAGATCCACGTTAATCTCGGTGCTGTCGAGCTGAACCAGAGGCTGCCCTGCCTGCACAAATTGGCCGTCTGTGACCAGGATCGACTGAATTATGCCGCCGTCCAGATGTTCGACCGTTTTGCGTTGGCCCTCTACCACAAAGGATGCGGGTGCAACCACGGCACCATCGAGTTTCAAGGCAAAGGCCCAATAGGCGCTGCCGCCGACGAATGCCGCCAGGGTGAAAAGCCCAAACAGAACATAACGGGCAATACCGGAGGAGCTTTCCGATATCTCTTTCAGCTGTGCCTCGTGAAATCCCATGGCAGTGCGAGGGGCTGAGTATTTGACCAGGTCAGTCATTGGGCCGCTCCTGTGATCTGAGTTTCATCCACCCGGCTGGGTGCCGGTTGTGTTGGTTTGTCCAGAACGTTGCGGCGATTGACTTTCAGAACGTCCTGCTTGTCGCCGAACTGGGTTTGATTGCCATTGCGCAACACCATCACCTTGTTCGCCGCCTGCAGCGTGGCTGGGCGATGCGTCATGACAATGGCAATCCCGCCGCGTTCCTGCACGGCCAGCAAAGCATCGCGCAGGGCCTGTTCGCCCTCGGCGTCCAGATCCGAGTTGGGTTCATCCAAAACCAGAACAAACGGATCACCGTATAGCGCACGTGCCAGAGCCAGCCTCTGACGCTGACCGCCGGACAGGAAAAAACCGCGGCCAAGCCTGGTTTCGTACCCGTCGGGCAAACCGCTGACCAGTTCGTGAACCCCTGCTTCGCGCGCGGCACGCAGGACCTCGGCATCGTCGATCGCGGTGGAGAACCGGGCAATGTTTTCGCGGATTGTGCCATCGAACAGCTCGACATCCTGTGGCAGGTATCCGATCTGTTTGCCCAAGTCTTCGGGGTTCCATTTCGACATCGGGCTGCCGTCCAGCAGAACCTCGCCCCGTTGCGGATGCCAGATGCCCGCAAGCATCTTGCCCAGCGTGGTCTTGCCCGAACCGCTCTGGCCAATCAATGCCAGAACGTCCCCGGCCGTGAGGCTGAAATCAATCGCCCGGATGGTGGCATTGATCGCAAGCGGAGGGCCTGCCTGAGCGATGCGGACGTCCATCGATTTGAACGCACGCGGCAAGTTCAGGTTTGGAGGCGCCTCGGCAAAATCTTCGGTCAATTGTTTGATTTTGCTATAGGACCCGCGTGCAGCCAGAAAAGTGCGCCACTGCCCGATCAACTGATCAATCGGCGCAAGTGCACGAGCCAGAACAATCGTGGCGGCAATCATGACGCCTGCGGTGGACTCGCCGATCACGGCCAGTGCCGCACCCATCCCCAGAACCGCTGATTGCAGGCCCATACGTATGGTCTTGGACAATACGGAAAAGCTGGCCACCCGATCAGCGGCGCGGGTTTTGTGTTGATGCGCGTCAGTTTGCAGCGCGGTCCAGCGGCGTACCAGATCGGATTTCATACCCAGCGCATGGACCAGTTCGGCATTCCTGTCGCTGATCTTGAACAGCGCATCCGACCGCCCTCGTGCCTGCGCGGCCTGCTGCATCGGGCCTCGGGATCGGGC
The DNA here is from genome assembly GCF_013032005.1 of Ruegeria atlantica. Classification (GTDB taxonomy): domain Bacteria; phylum Pseudomonadota; class Alphaproteobacteria; order Rhodobacterales; family Rhodobacteraceae; genus Ruegeria; species Ruegeria atlantica_A. The sequence goes on along the minus strand of NZ_WQBE01000003.1, from coordinate 99,137 downwards.
GTTGTTGATCAGCGCCATGAATGTCAAGGTCAGCGCTCCGGCCAGACCCAACAGACCCAGAAACGGGTGCAGCACATAAAGAACCATCAGATAGATGGGTATCCACGGAGCATCGAAAAAGGCGGTCAGGGTGGTGCCGGAAATGAATTCGCGGAACCCGTTCACATCCTCGACCAGGTTTTCGCCTGCCTCAGCTTCTCCTTGAACCCGGCGGCGCATGGCGGCACTCAGGACGGGCGCGCCGACGCTGAGTTCGAACCGGGCGGCCAGGCGGCCCAGAATGCGCATCCGCATCAGGTCGAGGCACGCAATGACGATGAATACCCCCGCCAGCAGCACGGACAAGGCGATCAATGTGTCTATGTTCTGGCTGGTCAAAACCCGGTCATAGACCTGCAGCATGTATAGCGGCCCGGCCAGCATCAAGAGGTTCAGGAACAGGCTGAAGATCGCAACCGCAACAAAGCCTTTGCGCAGCGATCCCCAGGCGGTTTTGACGGGATTGGAATTCTGGAACATCGGATAGCCCTTTCCGGTTTGGCAAGCGGGGCGGCCACAAGACCGCCCCGTTGTGGATCGCTTAGGCGACGAAGTCGTCTTCGGTTAGGTCTGCGCTGTTGATCCCAGCCAGACGGACCGAGCCTTCGTTGCCAAAGGTGATCAGGGTGTCATTGCCATCCTGCGCAACATTCACCGCGCCGCCGAAATCGGGTCCGAGGTCGCCGAACTGCAGCTGATCGCGACCGATCTCAAAGTCCTGGATCACGTCATTGCCGAAGTCTTCACCGAACGAGAACGTGTCTCGTCCCAGCCCGCCGATGAGGATGTCATCACCGCCTTCACCCGAGATCAGGTCTCCGCCCGCGCCGCCATTCAGCACGTTGGACAGATCGCTGCCGACGATCACATCGCCATCATCGGACCCGATGACGTTTTCAATGGACTGCAGCACGTCGGTCTCGAACTGGTTTTCGACAACGTCCTGACCGATGACACCGGTGCCCCCGGTCGCATTCACATCCAGCGTTGCACCTGCGTCGACCAGAGTGTCCTGCACCACCGGGCCGTTCACGCCCGCCGGAGCATTGTGCAGATGGATCGCCGAAACAGTGCCGGGGATTGGGGTGCCCAGCTCTGCTTCGCTGATGCCAACAACGCTCAGCTCGCTGGAATAGGTGACCTCACCAGTGTTCAGGTTCTGCGTGATGACAACGGTGGCCTCACCGGTCGCTTCGCTGTTTGACAGCGGCCCTGGCTCTTGCGCCGCGTCCAAACCGCCACTCAGGCTAACGGTGCGGATACCGTTTTCGGTCACGTCGCTGTCGACCGATAGCTGCCCGCGGATTTCACCCGCCGGGAACTGGTTGGTGTGGATGTTGTAGTAGAGGTTGCCTTGAACCGCCTGCTCAACAAAACCGGCACCATCGGCAATGTTGGACCCGAACTGATCCGGTGCCGCGATAACCGCATCGGTGACCGAGATGTTGAACCCGGTATCGCGGGTGGCGGTGCCATTGCCGTTGGCGTCCAGACGAACCTCGACCGCGACGTCCAGATCCGAGAAGTCGGCCGTGTCGATGCCGTCTCCACCGTCGATGAAGTCATTGCCCAGACCACCGGTCAGAACATTGTCGGCATCGCCGGCAATCAGAACGTCATCACCTGCGCCGCCGTCGATGTCACCATTGGTAGTGCCCAGATCGACAAAGATATCGTCGCCATCGCTCAGCAGAATGTCACCGTTGATCACGCCTTCGTCGTCGTTAACGATGGTGACGGTGCCTGCGTCCGAGGCGTCGATTGCGTTGACCGTGCCGCGGATTTCGCCCTCGTTCAGGACGGCACCAACAAGGTTCAGACCGCCATCAACGCGCAAGCCCGCTGCAGCGTCCGAGTCCTCGGATCCCGCGATCAGACCTTCGTTGACGACAACTCCGGCAAAGGACGCGTCATCCTGGCTGGTGAACAGGCGCAAGCCATCGCCCACCTGGTTGCCCTCCGCGGCGTCTCCGCGGCCTTGCAGCGTGCCTTCGTTGACGACAGCGGCCGAGACCACATCCCCAGAAACATCGCCGGTTTGCAACGAGACGGCTGAGCCGTTATTGCCTTCGCCCGCGTCAACCAGACCGGTGTTGGTAAAGGTATAGTTGTCGGCGGTACCATCGGCATAAACCGTACCGTTGCGCTGGTTGCCGGTGCCCAGAATGTCACCTTCGTTGATGACCTCGAGCCCTTCTCCGTCAATATTCAGCGCGCGGCTGTCCGAGGTGACAATACCCCGGTTGACGAAGGACCCGCCCGAATGATCGCCTGTGCCAAAGTAGACACCGTTCTGACCACCCGCAAAGACGCCGGTTTCCTCGTTGACCAGTTGGCCTTGGAAATTGACGTTGTTTACAGCGCGGAACGCGCCGACAGTGCCATTTGCACCTTCGGACGAGACCGAACCTGTGTTGGTGATCGTTCCGGTGAACAGAGCAGGGCCAAAGCCGCCGCCTTCCAGCCGGGCGCCTTCCAGACGGATGCCATCTCCGGCGGTGCCCAGACCAGCGCCTGCATTGCCGCGACCGGCGACGGAGCCTGCGTTGGTCACTTCGACCTCACCATTGCCTTCGGCAGACAGGGAAAGTGAAACGCCAGCGCCTTGGTTGCCTTCGCCTGCATCGATTGAGCCGGTTGCCAGATTGTTGATCGAGAAATCAGACGCGGTGTCGTCGGCGTAGATCGTGCCGTTGCGCTGATCGCCAGAGCCCAGAATGTAACCGCCATTGACCAGATCAACGCCGGAGCCGTCGATATTAACCGCGCGGCTGCCTGATTGGATGGTGCCAAGGTTCAGCACATCCAGATCATGTTCGCCTTCACCGATATAGAGACCGTTGCGAGGCCCTTCGATCACACCGGTCGAGGTGTTCAGAATCTCACCTTCGGCATTTGCGCCATTGGCAATGCGAATACCGGCGGCGGTGCCCTGATTGCTTTCGGTCGAAATCAGACCGCTATTGATGATCTCGGTTTCAAGAATGGCACCTTCGGCACCATCATCGATGCGGATGCCGTCTCCGGCCAGACCTGTATTTGCCGCCGCCTGACCGCGGCCTTGAATGGTCGCGCCAAAGCCGTTGAACACGTCGGTCTCCACGCGGTCTCCGACCTCATCACCGACTTGCAGCGAAATACCGGCGCCCTGATTGCCGTCACCGGCATCAATCGTGGCGCCTGAGAAGTTCGAGATCGAAACATCCTCGGCGGTGCTGTTGGTATAAATCGTGCCGTTGCGCTGATCGCCGGTGCCGATGATGTCGCCAAAGTTGCGCACATCAATGCCCTGACCCTGAATATCAACCGCACGACTGTCCGAACTGATCACGCCGCCGCGGAAATTATCCAGGCTGCCAGAGCTGTCAGGCCCGGCAAACTGCACTCCGTTAAATTCCCCGGCTATCTCTCCGAAGTTTCGGACTGCGGCGCTGCCGGTCACCTGAACGCCGGTGGCCAGAACTTCGGGACCGTTATTTGCTTCGATCCGGCCCGAGGCAAAGTTGAAGATGTCGACATCTTCACCCTGCGCCTGCACAGCGGCCACGGCGTTGTTGGTGACTATCTCACCAAAGTTCAGCAGGCGCGAGAAATCATTGGCCAGCACAAAGGCCGGAGTGTCATCGACAACCGTGCTTTGGAAAAAGTTGTTCAAAAGGGTTTGGCCATCGCGGCTGGTCTCTTGTGCCAATGTGGACGTGGTTAAAAGACGTGCGCGTAAGCTTTCCATAAGTTGGGACAGCATGGGGGACTCCATCATGGGTTTGCGTAATGCGGTCCGCCCGCTGGTCTGGGCATTCCACGTAGCAAAGGGGTAGTCACCTCCACGGCGCAGCTAAAATTCATCCTTCGAATTGGCGGTATAACCAATGCAAATAGTCACGGATGGCGTGATATCTGGCCACCGTGCCTCGTTTCTTTTCAATTGGTTACGTGGCATGTCTCCGCAGTGCCCTTCTATTCAATGGCGCGGATTGACGGTTTTGTCAGTGATTGTGATGCCGATTTCCTGCAGCGGCGCGCCGGTTGGCGTATGTAAAGGGCATCCCCAGCGGGATCGGAAACGGATCACGGACTCAAAACCATGAACTTCAGAGACCTGGAATATGTGCTTGCCATTGCCAGACACGGCCAGTTCAGTCAGGCGGCTGTGGCCTGCAATGTCTCGCAGCCCGCTTTGTCTAATCAGGTAAAGAAGCTGGAACAGGAATTGGGAACGGATCTGTTCCTGCGCCTGAATAGCGAAGTGCGCCCCACTGCTTGTGGCAATCGCGTGATCGCCATTGCCGAGCGCATCCTGAAAGACGCCCAGAACATCCGAGATACCGCGACTCAGTTTCGAAACCCCGAGGCAGTGCCTTTCAATATCGGTATGACCCCGACACTGGCCCCCTATCTGACGCAGTATTTTTCCGAGCTGTTCAGCGCGCTTTTTCCCAACATGCGTGTCACCATGGTTGAAGATCTGCCACAGAACATGTTGCAAATGGTTGAAGATCACACGCTGGACGTCGCCCTGGTGGCAAAGGTCAACAACAGCGAAGCGCTGGATTTCACCTCGATCTGGTCTGAACCCCTGTTTCTGGCCGTACGCGAGGGCCACCCGCTGTGCATGTTGCCATCTATCGCGCCAGAAGATGTGCCGGTGCATGATTTTATCCGGCTTCCCCATAGTTTTGGCTATGAACTGGAAGACCGGTTGCCTGAATCAGACCCCTCGAACCGGGCCAGCAAGCGGTTTGATCTAAGTGCGCTTCGGTTCGAGACGATCTGCCGCCATATCTGCCACTCGGATGATTGCACCATCGTCTCGGCATTGGCGGCGGAACAGTTCAAACGGGACAAGTGGCCTTTGTGCTTTGTCCCGTTCGAAGGCCCCGGCAATCTGCGAAACCTGGGCGCTGCAACGCGTCCGGGGTGTCCCCGCCGACCGCTATTGGACCGTATCGGTGCCTATATCAATGAACGGCCACCTGTCGGGGTTACGCCCACTTTTTCACACTGACCGTCAACTGATCTCTTGTATCTTGACCTGCGATGGCGACCGTCACGCTGTCACGTAGCAAGACATGGGCCGTTAGGTCATGGTGATTATCCTCTTGCCCGAACGACCCAAAAGGCCGAACGTGTGGGGGTATCCGCCTTGTTAACGGGTTGCTCAAATTAGCGTGTGCAAGTCAGTTGACAATGGATTTTGTATTTTGGATACATTGGGCAGAGATATCGCGATGACACGAGTCGTCTAGGAATGCTCTGACCACAAAGAGCAACGCGAATGTCTGAATAAATTCATTTCTGGGAGACCCACATGAAACTGAAATTGATGGCCGCAACTGCTGCGATCGCCTTGTCGGCTGCCGCGGCACAGGCAAACACTCTGGTGTATTGCTCTGAAGGATCGCCCGAAGGGTTCGATCCGGCCCTGTTCACCGCCGGGACGACTTTTGATGCGTCTTCGCACCCGATCTACAACCGCCTGCTGGAATTCGAAACCGGAACGACCAACGTCATTCCCGGTCTGGCCGAAAGCGTCGAAGCCAGCGATGACGGTCTGGAGTACACGTTCAAACTGCGTCAGGGCGTCAAGTTCCATTCCAACGACGAATTCACCCCGACCCGTGACTTTAACGCCGATGACGTGATCTTCTCGTTCATGCGTCAGAAGGACGAAGGTCACCCGTTCAATCAGGTGTCCGGCGGCACCTGGGAATACTTCCAAGGTATGGGCATGCCAGATCTGGTCGAGTCCATCGAAAAGGTCGATGACTATACGGTCAAATTCACTCTGACCAAGCCCGAAGCGCCGTTTGTGGCCAACATGGCGATGGATTTCGCCTCGATCCTGTCGGCTGAATATGCCGATGCGATGATGGCGGCAGGTACACCTGAAAAGCTGAACACCGCGCCCATCGGCACTGGTCCGTTCTCGTTCGTGGCCTATCAGAAAGACGCCGTGATCCGCTATGCGCAGAATGCCGACTACTGGAAAGACCCGGCGGACGTGGAAAACCTGATCTTTGCGATCACTCCAGACGCTTCGGTTCGGTACCAAAAGCTGAAGGCCGGCGAATGCCACATCATGCCGTATCCGAACCCGGCTGACATTCAGGCGATGAAGGATGACGGCGACATCAACATGATGGAGCAGGAAGGCCTAAACGTCGGTTATCTGGCGTATAACACCACTATGGAGCCGTTCGACAATCCGAACGTCCGCAAGGCGTTGAACATGGCGATCGACAAGAACGCCATCATCGACGTTGTGTTCCAGGGCTCGGGCCAGGTGGCCAAGAACCCGATCCCGCCGACCATGTGGGGCTATAACGACGCCATCACCGACGATGCCTATGACCCCGAAGCGGCCAAGGCGATGCTGGAAGCCGAAGGTGTTTCCGATCTGTCGATGAAGATCTGGGCGATGCCGGTACAGCGTCCGTACAACCCGAACGCACGCCGCATGGCGGAGTTGATCCAGGCGGATTTTGCTAAGGTCGGTGTGGATGTTGAGATCGTGTCCTATGAATGGGGCGAGTATCTGTCGCGCTCGAAAGAACTGAACCGCGATGGCGCCGTTCTGCTGGGCTGGACCGGTGACAACGGCGATCCAGACAACTTCCTGGCCGTACTTCTGGGCTGTGACGGTCGCGAAGCATCGAACCGTGCACAATGGTGCCACGAACCGTTCGAAGATCTGATCCTGAAAGCCAAGCAAACCACCGATCAGGCTGAACGCACCAAGCTGTATGAGGATGCTCAGGTCGTCTTCAAAGAGCAGGCGCCATGGGCCACCATCGCACACTCGGTCGTTTACATGCCGATGAGCAATAAGGTGCAGGGCTACAAGGTGCACCCGCTGGGTGGCCACATCTTCTATGGCGTGAGCGTCGAATAAATCACCACTCACTGACCGGAGCCGCCCAAATTGGCGGCTCCGGTTTTCTATTTCTGGAGGTCGGCGCGAATGCCGGATTTGTCCGAGTACCGTCAACTGGCAAAGGACATGTCAGTAGACGCCGTGGCGCTGGTGCCTGGCCCGAATTTCACCCGCGCTTTGGGAAAACCCTTCATGAGCCACGAACGGCCTTTCGTGGTTGTGATCCCAGCCGAAGGTGCCCCGGCCGCGATTGTGCCAAATCTTGAGCTGGGGTCATGGGCGCTGGTCGGGTTTGACGGCGCTGTCTTTGACTGGCGCGATCAAGCAGGCTATGACGAAGCCTTTGCCGCGCTGGCCGCGCATATGCCTCTGTCGTCACTGGCGGTCGAAGGTCAGGTGATGCGGGTTTTCGTATCAAAGGCGCTGACCCGCGCGATGCCCAACTTGCGCATTGTAGACGGCGAGCGTGAGATTTCCGGTCTGCGTATCATCAAGACCGATGAGGACATCGCGGCGCTACAGGCGGCAATTGATATCTCGGAGCGAGCGCTGGCGCGCGTCATCGAAAATGTGCGTATCGGTCAGACCGAGGTTCAGATCGAACAGGCCCTGATCCAGGCGTTGTTTGCCGAAGGCGCTGCCGCCTTGGCTTTTGCGCCGATTGTCGCCGCGGGCGATAACTCGGCTCAACCGCATGGCAAGGCGCGAGCGGATTACAGGATCAAACCTGGCGACGCGCTGTTGTTCGATTTCGGTGCCCGCAAACACGGTTTTGCCGCCGATATTACCCGGACCTTTTTCGTCAAAGAGGTCTCGGACGAGGGCAGGGCGGTCTACGATACAGTCCTGCGCGCCAATCTCGCCGGTTTCGAGGCCTGCCGCCCCGACGTGACCGCGCACGATATCGACGACGCGGTCATCAGCGTGCTTGAGGCCTCGCCTTTTGCCGACCGCATCCGCACCAAGACCGGACATGGTCTGGGCCGGGACGTCCACGAAGCACCGTATATCATGCGCGGGAATGACCAGAAAATCTTGCCCGGAATGGTTTGGACCAACGAACCGGGCCTTTATGATCTGGACAATTTCGGCGTTCGCATAGAAGATGACGTGCTTGTTACACGGGATGGCTGCCGGTCGCTGACCCGCTTTCCCAAAGATCTCACAATCATAGGTCGCTGATGTTTGGCTACTTACTCACACGCCTTGGCATGTTCGTTCCGACATTTCTGGGCGTGACGCTGATTTCCTTCATGTTCATCCGGGTCCTGCCCGGTGATCCCATCATCGTCATGGCTGGCGAACGTGGCATGACCGAGGAACGCTATCAGGAGATGGTCGAGAAGCTGGGCTTCGACAAACCGGTCCTGCAACAATACTGGGATTACCTTGTCGGCGTCCTGCATGGCGATCTGGGCGAGAGCTTTGTCACCAAAAAGCCGGTCTGGGATGAGTTCTTCGCCTTGTTCCCTGCCACGCTGGAGCTGTCGCTTTGTGCAATGATCTTTGCGGTGGCACTGGGATTGCCTGCCGGCGTGATCGCGGCGGTTAACCGGGGCAAGTTTTTCGACCGGGCGCTGATGTCGTCAGCCTTGGTCGGGTATTCGATGCCGATCTTCTGGTGGGCGCTGCTGCTGATCATCGTGTTCTCTGGCAATCTGGGCTGGACGCCAGTCTCGGGTCGGATTGACCTGCTGTATTATTTCCCCAGTGTCACCGGTTTCATGCTGATCGACAGTCTGTTGTCAGGCCAGGCGGGGGCGTTTGGTTCGGCCGTCCGGCACCTGATCCTGCCGACGATCGTACTGGGCACCATCCCGCTGGCGGTGATTGCACGTCAGACACGCTCGGCCATGCTTGAGGTTTTGGGCGAGGATTACATCCGCACTGCCCGGGCTAAGGGTCTTGCGCCGACACGGATCAACGGGCTGCATGCGCTACGGAATGCGTTGATCCCTGTGATTACTGTGATCGGCCTATCGGTCGGTACCTTGCTTGCCGGGGCGATCCTGACCGAGACGATCTTTAGCTGGCCGGGTATCGGCAAGTGGATGGTCGATAGCATTTTCCGCCGTGACTATCCGGTGGTCCAGGGTGGCCTGTTGATGATCGCGGTGATCGTCATGCTGGTGAACCTGCTGGTCGATGTCCTCTACGGCATCATCAACCCCAAAATCCGGAGGCGGTGATGGCTGAACTATCCGCAACCCCACCCAAAACCGAAGACCGCCCCAGCGCATTGCGCGAGTTCTGGTATTACTTCAGCGAAAACCGCGGCGCGGTCATGGGGCTTTGGGTTTTTGCCGCGTTTGTCTTGTGCGCCGCATTCGCTCCGCTGCTGGCGCCTTACGATCCGACGGAACAGTTCCGCAATCACATCCTGCAGCCCCCGGCGTGGCAAGAGGGTGGCAGCTGGGCCTTTCCGCTGGGCACTGACCCACTGGGCCGGGATATGCTGTCGCGCCTGATCATGGGATCCCGCTATTCCTTCTTTGTCGGCATCGTTGTGGTCTGTGTGGCCGTGACAGGCGGTGTGATCATTGGTCTGTTGTCCGGCTTTGCACCCAAATGGGTTGATACGATGATCATGCGGGTGATGGATATCATTCTGTCCTTCCCGTCGCTATTGCTGGCATTGGTTCTGGTCGCCATACTCGGGCCCTCGCTGACCAACGCCATGATCGCCATCGCCATCGTTTTTCAGCCGCACTACGTGCGTCTGACCCGTGCCTCGGTCTTGTCTGAACGGCAGAAGGATTATGTCACCTCGGCCCGCGTGGCCGGTGCCAGCAAAGCGCGGCTGATGTTTAAGACCGTGCTGCCCAATTGCCTGGCCCCGATCATCGTGCAGGCGGCGCTGTCCTTCTCGACCGCCATTCTGGACGCCGCAGCCCTTGGCTTCTTAGGCATGGGCGCGCAGCCGCCCACGCCAGAATGGGGCACCATGCTGGCCGAAGCGCGAGAGTTCATTCTGCGTGCATGGTGGGTTGTGACATTCCCCGGCCTGGCCATCCTGGTCACCGTGCTGGCCATCAACCTGATGGGCGACGGTCTGCGCGACGCGCTGGACCCGAAACTAAAGCGGAGCTGACGACATGAGCCTGTTGGACATCCGAAACCTCACCGTCGAGTTCGCCACCGCTTCGGGGAAATTTCGCGCCGTGGATGGCGTCGATCTGTCCGTCGACAAGGGTGAGCTTATGGCCATCGTCGGCGAAAGCGGCTCGGGTAAATCCGTGTCGATGCTGGCGTTGATGGGCCTGCTGCCATGGACGGCTACGATCACGGCCGATCAACTGAGTTTTGAAGGCATCGACCTCACCAAAATTTCGGCTCGTGACCGCCGTAAGATCATCGGCAAAGACATCGCCATGATCTTTCAAGAGCCGATGTCGTCACTGAACCCCTGTTTCACAGTCGGCTTCCAGATCAAGGAAGCCTTGCGGATTCACCTCGGCCTGAATCGCAGGGATCGCCACCAGCGCGCCATCGAGCTGTTTGATCAGGTCGGTATCCCGGCCCCCGAAAGCCGCCTGAACACTTTTCCGCACCAGATGTCGGGCGGGATGAACCAGCGTGTCATGATCGCCATGGCCATTGCCTGCAATCCCAAGCTGCTGATCGCGGATGAGCCGACAACAGCGCTGGACGTGACCATTCAGGCGCAAATTTTGGACCTGTTGGTTCGGCTGCGGGACGAACAAGGGATGGGGCTGGTACTGATCACGCACGATATGGGTGTGGTCGCTGAAACCGCTGAACGGGTTCAGGTGCAATATGCCGGTCAAAAGGTCGAGGAGCAGCCAGTCAAGGACTTGTTCCGCACCCCGCGCCACCCCTATACGGCTGCCTTGCTGAGCGCGTTGCCAGAACGGGCGACCTCGAAACTGTTGCCGACTATTCCTGGTGTCGTGCCCGGTCAGTTCGACCGGCCCAAAGGCTGCCTGTTCAGTCCCAGATGCCAATATGCGGACGACCTCTGCCGATCTCTGCCGCCAACCCCGCACAGCGCGGATTTCGGCAAGGCCCGTTGCCACTATGTTGAAAAGATAACCGCCGGAGAACTGGCATGACCGCCCCCATCGTTCAGGCCAGCGCATTGGCCAGATTCTATTCTGTCAAAGGCGGATTGCTGTCGAAACCGGCAACGGTCAAGGCGCTGTCAGGTGTGGATTTTGACCTGCAACCCGGCAAAACACTGGCGATTGTCGGAGAATCCGGCTGCGGAAAATCCACGCTGGCGCGCGTGGTAACGATGATCGAAGAACCGACCTCGGGCAGCTTGACCATTGATGGGGTCGATATTACCCCGTCGAAATGGGCGCAAATGCGCGAGACGGTGCAGATCGTGTTTCAAGACCCCTATGGTTCGCTCAACCCGCGTCAGCGGATCGGGCAGATCCTGCAGGAACCGCTGATCATCAACCGCCCCGACATGTCCGCCGCCGACCGCGAGGCCCGTGCGCGTGAGATGATAGACCTTGTCGGCTTGCGCCCCGAGCACTACGACCGCTATCCGCACATGTTCTCAGGCGGGCAGCGCCAGCGCATCGCCATTGCCCGCGCGCTGATGCTGAACCCCAAAGTACTGGTGTTGGACGAACCGGTCTCGGCGCTGGACGTGTCGATCCAATCGCAGATTCTGAACCTGCTGGTCGAGTTGCAGGAGCGTTTGAACCTTGCCTATCTGTTCATTTCGCACGACTTGTCGGTGGTAAAACATTTCGCAGATGATGTGATCGTCATGTATTTGGGCCGCGCGGTTGAAAAAGCCCCAAAAGAGCTGCTGTTCGCCGCGCCTCGACATCCCTATTCCAAGGCACTGCTGTCAACTACCCCCCGCGCTGACCCTGAGGCCCGGAAAGAGCGGATCAAGCTGGAAGGTGAATTGCCGTCCCCGATGAATATTCCCAAGGGCTGTGCCTTTGCGCAGCGGTGCTGGCTGGCCACCGAAGAATGCCGCGCCGCACCGCCCGAGCTGAGCGGAGACAGGCATCAGGTCGCTTGCCTGCACCCGTTGGACTAAACCCGCTTATTCGGTTTTACGCGTCGCCGTAATCATGGCTAGCAATTGTTCCTTGGTGCGCTGGATATGCCGGGTCAGCAGGTCACAGGCGTCATCGACCCGACCCGCACGGGCCAGCGACAATAGCTCGCGGTGGTCTTTCTTGGCGGGTTCGCGTTGCTCCATGACACTCAGATGCATGCGAACATAGCGGTCGGACTGCACGTTTACCCGCTGAAGGATTTCGTTGCTCAGCCCGCGACCGGCAGCGGCGTAAAGCGCCATGTGATATTCATTGTTCAAGCTGCCCCAGCGGCCCACATCATATGCATCATAGGACTTTTCCATCGCATCCAGAATCCGATCGCATTCGTTGAAATCGGCGGCAGTCATCTGCTGAATGGCGCGTTTGAAAAGATCCACCTCAAGCAAGACCCGCAGGTCGAAAATCTCTCCGATTTCGGACAGGGAATGCGATGTGACCGCAGCACCTCGGTTGTTGGTTAGCTGCACGAGGCCCTCGGCATCCAGCCGTTTCAGCGCCTCGCGGATCGGCATGCGCGAGACGTCGTAATCCTCAGCCAGTGCCTCTTGACGAATGGTTTCACCTTCGGCGATTTCACCGCTCAGAATCCGCTCGCGCAGATCGTTGGTGATGACGTCGGGCAGGCTTTGTCGGGGGATCGCACGCGTTCTGGGCATTCACTTCGTCTCGGGTACTGGAAACTTGTATCCAAAATACAAAATGCCTGAACAATTTCCAAGCCCTTTGCATTAAGGATAACAATTAGGTGTCGCACGGATTCTGACGGACCATGAGCAGGGATTTCTCTGGTACGAAAATGGCGTTCTGACGGTACGAGACGAATTACAGGATAATTGACGTATTTATCTATGAAACAAAAGCGGCGCTTAAGAAAAATGGACGGGATCATGAATACATCCGACATTCGCAACGAAGGCATGCGCATCGGGGGGCAGATCGTTTTTACCGAGGCTACGGTTCCCGTTCACTACCCCTATACCAACGAGGTTATTGGCACGGTGCCAGCAGGCACCGCCGAACACGCACGCAAGGCTTTTGAGGTCGCTGCAAGTTATACCCCCAAGCTTACCCGGTACGAACGCAGCCAGATTCTGCAGCGCGCAGGTGAATTGATCGGTGAAAAACGCGACGATCTGGCGAAGTGGCTGACGCTGGAACTTGGCATCTGCCACCAGCATGCGATTTACGAAACCAAGCGGGCGCAGGATGTATTTCAGTTCGCCGCAGCCGAAGCGCTGAAGGATGATGGTGAGGTGTTCTCGTGCGATCTGACCCATAATGGCAAGCAGCGGAAGATTTTCACTAAACGCGAACCGGTCAAAGCCATCAGCGCGATCACGCCCTTCAACCACCCCCTGAACATGGTCAGCCACAAGGTTGCCCCGTCGATTGCCACCAACAATTGCATGGTCTGCAAACCGACCGAATTGACCCCGCTGACAGCGCTGACACTGGCTGACATCCTGTACGAGGCAGGGTTGCCGCCCGAGATGTTCCAGGTGGTCACTGGCTGGCCACAGGACATTGGTGATGAGATGGTCACCAATGAAAACATCGACATCATCACCTTCACGGGTGGGGTGCCGGTGGGCAAAATGATTGCTGAAAAAGCGGGGTTTAAACGGCAAGCGCTAGAGTTGGGCGGCAACGATCCCCTGATCGTCTTGAACGATCTGAGCGAGGCCGATCTGGACCGGGCCGCAGCCATCGCCGTGGCCGGGGCCACTGGCAATTCCGGGCAGCGATGCACGGCAATCAAACGTATTCTCGTACAGGACAGCGTGGCGGATAGATTTGTGCCGTTGGTTCTGGAAAAGGCCAAGGCCATTCGCTTTGGCGATCCGCAGGATCCTGAAACGCAACTGGGCTGCGTGATCCATTCCGAGGCTGCGGAACTGTTCGAAAAACGTGTTTACATGGCTGAAGGTGAGGGCGCGGTGATTCTCTATCACCCCGGTCGTCAGGGCGCGCTTTTGCCGCCGATTGTCGTCGACAAGGTTCCCCACACCAGCGAGCTGGTGATGGAGGAAACCTTCGGTCCCATCATACCCATCGTCCGCGTGCCGGATGATGACGCCAAGGTCATGGAAATCTCAAACGGAACTGCGTTTGGCCTGTCCTCGGGCGTCTGCACCAACGATCTGAACCGCGCGATTGCCTATATCAATGGTCTGAATGTCGGAACCTGCAATATCTGGGAACAGCCCGGGTACCGGATCGAAATGTCGCCTTTTGGGGGCATCAAGGACAGCGGCAACGGGGTCAAAGAAGGGGTCATCGAGGCGATGAAATTCTTCACCAACGTCAAGACCTACTCCTTGCCCTGGCCAGAGTAAGGGTGTTCAGCCCTGCACCACGTCCTGTCGTTGTACGCCCAGCCCTTGGACGCCCAGTTCCATCTTGTCACCGGGTTTCAGATAGATCTGAGGGGTCCGTCCCATACCCACACCCGGTGGTGTTCCGGTTGAAATCACATCCCCCGGCTGCAGTGACATGAACTGCGACAGGTGCGAAATGACTGTGGCCACACTGAAATGCATCGTATTGGTCGAACCATCCTGATAGCGATGCCCGTTCACCTCAAGATACATCTGCAGATTCTGTGGATCGGCGATCTCGTCCCGGGTGACCAGCCAGGGTCCGATCGGGCCGAACGTGTCGGCCGATTTACCTTTGACCCACTGGCCCGAGCGGTGGAGTTGAAAATCCCGTTCGGACAAATCGTTGATCACACAATATCCGGCTACGTGGTCAAGCGCCTCGGCCTCGGAAATATATTTGGTGTGCTTGCCGATGACGACGCCCAGTTCAACCTCCCAATCGGTCTTGACCGAACCGCGCGGGATTTCGACAGTGTCATTCGGACCTACGATGGCAGAGGTCGCCTTGAAGAAAACCACCGGCTCGTCGGGCAGGTCCAGACCGCTTTCGGCTGCGTGATCGGCATAGTTCAGGCCGATGCAGGCGAATTTACCAACATTCCCGACACACGCCCCAATCCGCGGATCACCGTCGACGACAGGCAATGTTCCAAGGTCGAGCCCACGCAGCCGCGCCATGCTTTCATCGCCAAGCATCGCACCAGTTACATCGTCAACAATCCCCGACAGATCGCGGATTTTACCGGCCTCATCCAGAATACCGGGCTTTTCCGCGCCAACCGGCCCATAGCGTAACAGCTTCATATCCTGTTCCCTTTCAACTCAGTTGGTCCAGCCGCCGACGACGGCAATAAGCTGTTCGATGTGACCAAATCACCGCCGCCTTGGGCGTGCAATAGACAAACCGGAGCGGTGCATACTTCAGGGTCGTGCGACCAAGGGCATGTTGATCTTCGGCACGTCGGGGTCTGATCTTCGCAACCATAGGTATATAATCGCCGGGCCGCTTTTTTCTCATTTCGTATTTGCTGCCTATGTATGTTAGGCTCTGGGGTGTATATTTTCTGATATTAGTTAAAGGTAGTTGGTCCATTGTCAGACAAGTCCGACAGCGTATTCAAACTGCGCCCACTTGAAAAAGCAGATCTGGAGGTAATCACACCCTGGTTTCAGGATATCGAGGACCTCGGCCGATTTGATCGTACATCGCGGATTCCGTTCAACCTTGCGCAAACCGAAGACGTCTGGCGCGATGCATTTAGCGCGTCAGGCGGCAGCGGAAAGTGCTGGTTCGTTGTCGTCTCCAATAGCGGACAAGTGGTGGGGATTGTTGGGCTCGAGGCGATTTCCCCGGTAAACCGGGACGCGGTCATCGCCATGTTTGTCGAAAAATCGGTTCGGCGTTTGGGCCTTGCCATCAGAGCGACGGCACTGGTGGCGGATTTTGCATTCCGTCAACTGGGTTTGAACAGGCTGACCTCGTATTACAGGCAGGATAATCATATCAGCCGCGACCTTGTGGAAAGACTGGGATGTCAGGTCGAAGGTACCATGCGGCAAGCCTGGTATGCAGACGGAACGTTTCATGACATGATTGTTGTTGGACTTCTCCGTCAGGATTGGATGAATACTCGTCCGACCCTGGCAAAAAGCATTAGCTCAGAAACAGTTGTGACTTTCGGAGAGAACGGGTGCCCAAGCTGGTCTTGGCCACCACAGGTTGATAAGTGTGACTAACGGGGTGTGCAATTGCTCTGCAAGCGCAGAGGCACATTTTGCTATAAGGTGACCATAGGGTTCGAACGCAGCCCCTAATACGAGTTATGAATGTGAACACCAAGAGTCCAAACTCTTCCATAACGCAGAAGCTGGGTGCAGTCTTGTTTGCCGATGTCGTCGGGTATTCCCGCCTGATGAGTGAGAACGAGCTGGACACCTATAACGCATTGAAATCGTTGATTTCTCATCTTGAAGAGACCTGCGCCCGTTTTCAGGGCCGGGTGGTCGAGGTGCGCGGCGATGGTATTCTGGCTTTGTTCGAAACTGCCACCAGTGCCGTGGAGTTCGGCGTCGAACTGCACCGCATTGCCAGCCAGCACAATCAGGATCGCGCCGAAAATCAACGAATCAACTTTCGCGCGGGCGTCCATCTGGGCGAAATCCTGATCGACGATCGCGGCATTCATGGCGACAATGTGAATATCGCGGCGCGTCTTCAGGAAATTGCTGAACCAGAAAGGGTTTACGTCAGTTCCGCCGTTTATGATCAGGTCTGTAACCGGCTGCGCTATGGCTATGAATTTCTCGGTCCGCAACACCTGAAGAACATCCTTGCGCCTGTCTCGACCTATTGTGTCCGCAGCGAAGTCGCTGGCGCCACAATGGCCGGAACGATGCGACCGGATATGCCCGGGAATATTCTGGAACGTCCCGATACGCCCTCGGTGGCGGTTTTGCCCTTCAGCAGTAATGGCGGTGACGAATCCGACAGCTGGATTGCGGAAGGGTTGACCGACGACATCATCATGAACCTGTCCAAGTTCCGCAATCTGTTCGTAATCGCGCGGAATTCGTCCTTTTTCTTCAAGACGCAGGGGATGCCACCGAAAGAGGCCGCGCAAAAGCTCAACGTGCGGTATATCGCGCGGGGCAGCGTGCGTCGCTCGGCCAGCCGCATTCGGATCACGGCGGAACTGATCGATGCCTCAACCGAACGCACCATCTGGGGTGAGCGGTTTGATCGTAATATCGACGATATTTTCGACATTCTGGATGAGGTGACCGAGTGCATCGTGGCCGCAACCGCGGTGATGATCGAGTCGCATGAAAAGCAGCGGATGATCCAGTCGGTCCCATCCGACCTCGAGGCTTATGGCTCTGTTTTGCAGGGCCAGTATCACATCTTCAAATACACCAGGAATGACAACCGGAAGGCGCAAAACTTCTATCAGAGTGCGCTTGACCGGGATGGGGGTTATGCCCGCGCTGCGGCTGCCCTGTCACGAACGCTGAATATCGACTGGCGCTATTCCTGGTCCGAAGATCCTACGCAAGCACTGGATCAGGCGCTGACTTTCGCACAGCGGGCGATTGAACTGGATCCCACGGACGCGCGCGGTTTTGGTGAATTGGGGTATGTCCACCTATACCGCAAGGAACATGATGCGGCCCTACAGTCGTATAGGCGGGCGTTGGCATTGAATCCCAACGACGCCGATATGCATTCAGATTATGCCGACGCGCTGGCTCACTACGGTGACAACGAAACGGCAATCACTCATCTGCAGCAGGCGATGCGGTTGAATCCATACTTCCCGGACCAATACTTATGGCATCTGGGTGGGGCTTATTTCAATCTCAGGCAGTATCAAGACGCCATCGACGCCGTAAACAAGATGAACAACCCTACAGAAGGGCAACGTTTGCTGGCAGCAAGCTATGCACAACTAGGTGAAACCGACATTGCGCGTCAGATCGCGGATAAGCACCGTGTCGCGCATCCTAATTTTTCACTGGCACGTTGGGAAACAGTGCAGCCGGACAAGTTGGAAGAAGACACGCAACATTTTGTTGGGGGCTTGAAAAAGGCAGGTTTCTAAAGAAGACAGGCCCTGTTGAACCAGGACCTGTCGCAATCTTTAGTGATGTGAACCTTGGGTTCGATTCCGCGTCAGTCTTCTGAACCCCGTGCACGTGCGCCACTGACTCTGGCACCACTCACGCGTGCGCCGCTGACTCTGGCTCCGCTCACGCGTGCGCCGCTAACCCTAGCACCACTTACGCGTGCGCCGCTGATTGCTGGGCTGTCGAAGCCGAAATAGATGTCCAGCAGAACCTGTTCAAACTGACCAGTCATTACATCCATCCGGACGGTGTAATCGGCCTTGTCATAGTCCCAAACCTTAATGTCATTGGCGATCTGATAATCAGCTGAGGCAACGCCAGAGAGGGTTGGATCACTCGGGGCTCTGGACGCAAGGTTACCGGGTTTGTTACCTTCAGTTGGGCTTTCACCTTTACCGTGAACCAGGAAAATAGTGGGCTCCGGCAACTCATAATAGGTGCCCTCGTAAGAGAACCCATAGATACGCGCCAATCTGGCGTCATCGCCATATTGATCTTTGAGCTGCTGATTGGCTCCAAGTTTTTCTGAAAGTTCCTTACGGAATACAAACTCTTGCTTATTGAAGCCAGTCGGCGTGGGCAAAGTCTGTTCCCAATAGCTGTCTGCGTATTTATCCCCATCGGTGACCTTAACAAGAGCGCCCTCTTTCACCCGTGTCTGACTCTCTAGTGTATAGTTAGGGCTCGTTACTTTAACCGTGTAGATACCGTTCTTTTTGGGGCGATTTCCGGTAATCAGAACCTTGTCGTTATTTGCAACTTCTTCACCGTCGATAGTGTCATCCGCGACGGACAAAGTCTTGTTCACTTTGACCTTTTTCTTCGCAACAAGCTTTACGGTTTTAGCCGGCGTCACATTCTTCGAAGCTGCGACCTTCAGATCATTCAACAAACGGCCAAACAACAACACTTCTGAAAAACTGAGCAAAGATTCGGACATCTCATTTTCTCCCAACTATGGGATCGACGGAGTCTGAACCCTCATCTCCCCCCTTTAAATTAGACTCGAACAAATAATTCGAGCAAATACATTCCAATAATCACCCCAAGATTGCATGCCATAAAACCGTTTAAAAATAAAGGATTTTAGGCGCTAACCCGGCACCTGCGTGCGAACTGAATGGGAATGACTGTCTTCATCGGGGTCCGGCATGCGAGGACCGGCCGTTGTCAGGCCGATATCGCGCATGCGGAAATTGCCTTCGATGATACGGCGGAAGGCGCCACCGGTAATCTCTTGGTCGACGGCCAAGAGCGCCTTTTCCACTCCAAAATAGCTCAGCATATCTGCGTCCAGCCTCTCCCATGCGTCGGCCAGATAGGTGCCCAGATAATCGCGCGCCTCAATCAGGGCGATGCGGAACCCTTCGGGGTTTAGGGCGTATCGTTTGTCAAAAACTCCCTGCATCACCCGGCTGTACTCGGGTGTGCCTTCCAGTTGATCTGACAGGTTTTCCTCTTCGGCTGAGATCAGGCCGTGTATCAGCAACCTCTCGTGATAGATATCGACAAAGACATCAAACATCGCGCCGGTCAGGGGTTCCGACAGGGCATGCTCGCTGGACCAACCGGCAGCGAATTCCGACAAAGAGCGGTCATTGGCGGCGATCCGGATTTGTGCGTTGTCCGACAGTTCTGCAAATCGGCTGAGACGGTTGAAAGTATAGAGATTACCCCGGGTGTTTTCGAGTAACGTGTCCACCACCGAACCGAAATGCAGTGACGCCAACAAGGCCACCAGATCGGCGGCAGATTCATGAAACCCGTAATACTCGCCTGAAGCATCTCCATCCGACGGCATCCCGATCACACTATAGATAATGGCATGGCCGATTTCATGCGCGACCACGTCGAAATTCAGGCTGTAGGGACGGTATTCATCTCCGTGTTCATGGGTGCCGCCAGTTTCCAGAAAACCCCAACCGATATGCGCATTGTCGAGGCTGGGCAGAAGTGACAGTTCCAGACGTTCGAAGTCGCGGGCAAAGTGCCATGGGATCGGACGGTCGAAATACCCCTGCCAAACATCCATGGTGAAATGGGCCGAACCATAAAGATGCGCTGCTTCGAAGGAGGGGTCGGTAGGATCGATATGGATGAAATTTCCGAATTCATCCGGCATGGCGGGCGGTTGGATATAGCCATCCCAAGGGGGCAGGTACATGCCGGGCCCGTTCGGCCCCGGTACAATCGCCCCATAAGGCGTGGTTTTGCCCACCGGGTTTACCGTGTACATGCGCGGCCCAGACGGTCCCGGGCCAACACTACCCTGAGGGGCAGAGATTTCGACCAGTTCCAGCGGGGCGTCAGGCTCAAGAAAGGGCGACTGTGGGTACAGCAGGAATCGGGTGCCGGGTTCTTCGTCTTCGATCTGTTCGGGGTAGTTCACAAGAATGCCCTCCCGTGTTGTGCCCGGTAAATTCCGGTGACCTGCTATTCGGCGGCTCCGGTGTCGGCACTTTTATGGCAGTATAAAAACTCGGCTTCTATCAGGTCATAAAACGCGTCGCGCCCGGCCAAACCAAGCGCCACTGCGTAGGAGTCAAGATCATCAGGCACCTCTTGGTCAAGACGAGATTCAAAATACCACATCAGCACCCGCAAACGATCCACTCCGGATGAGCCCGCCGGAATGGCGTTCTGTCCCTTGCTGGCGGCCCGATCCCGCAACTGGGTGTATTGACCCGTGCGACGCAATTCTGACAGCAGTTGTGTGTCCAAATAGCTCGCGCGGGATGCAACGGCGGCGTCGATCCGCGCAGCGTCTGCCAGCATAGCCTCATAGCTTTCGGGGTTCAGATCGTTCGCCTCAATCCACGCCATCAGGTCAGACCGCCGTGACAAGCCTGTTGCCGCCCTATGATCGTCCATCTTCCGGACCAGATCAGCGCGTGCAGGGGTACGATCCCGTCTAGAGGCATCTTCGCGCGACAGCAGCGCCAACGCGGCGCGATCTTTCAATTGCGCGTATAAGTCAGGGTTCAGACGCAATTCGTCGACAATGGCGCGATCAGCTTTCGGCTCACCGCCATCTACCCTTGCGCATAAAGCTTTCCACATCAGGGTTGGTTCGGTACGTGTCACCTCGGTCGCGGGCAAAGGTGTACCATTCAAGTGGTCCGACATGCGGGTCAGCATGGCGTATGCGTCAACCGCCTTGGCGTCGACCCGACCCGTCGGCAGCCAATCCGCGAAACCGTCCACTCCTGGCAAGTCCTGCACGGCAGAGATAATATCCGCCCAAATTCGCTGGCGATAGTGCATGACCTTGGCGAGATGTAGCATCTCAGACGCCGTGTCCGTAGGCAGGACACCCTCAGCCTGCGCTTGCTCCACAGTTGCGCGGATCGACACCATCGGCTCGCTGAGAGGTTGGAACCCCAGTTCGGCCGGGCTGTGTAGCACGGCAACCTCATCGTCATCCTGCAGGACATCGGTGTAATAGTCCTGAAAGATCTGACCAACCCCGATCATTCCGAAATCAGCCAGCTCGGCCGCGCGCAACGCGCCCATGCTGGCGCTGCCAAAGACCGGAATACCCTGTTCGATCGCCCATAGGATTTCCTTGTGCCATACCGATGGAACTCCTTCGAAAAATCCGTCTATGATCCCGATTGCGGTCGGTTTTTCGCGCGCGACGCGATAGACGTCGCCTTGTCGAACGGGTGGCAGAATGGTCGCATCCAGATGTTCGGCCACTGCGTCAGACGTCAGGGTAGGTCCCACAAAAACAACTGCCGTCATGCCAAACCATCCACTATGCGCTGTGCCCGGGGGCCGGGCACGTAATCTGGATCGTCATGCGGAGCCTCAAGCCCGGGGATCACAGCCCGGATCACGGCGATATCAATTTCAGGCCGCGACAGATCAACCGTCACCACCTGTGAAATGCCCACGGCGGCAAGCCGTTGCAGCAGCAATTCCAGGTCTTCGTCAAAGGACCCGGTCACATGAGACGGACAATCGTCAAATCTTTGATCCGCTGCGGTACTATCAATTAGGTCACGCACATAGCACCCCCGATCCATCTTGGCCTGATCGGTGAATTCCACTGGATCCAGATCATCCCGCGCGCCAGAGATATAGGTAAGTCGCGTCTGTGCCGCCTCGGTCAGGGCCCGCAGCAAGGCGATCGCACGGTCTGGGTGGCAACCATCACCAATACCGATATGGCCGGGCTGTCCGCCGCCTTCGCAAATCACACAGCGGAAACTGGCAATTCCTATATCTGAAGTCGTGTTCCACAACCCGATCTCAAGCCCGGCGGTGGCAATCATTTCGATGGCCTGACTACAGCGCGGGTCATCCACAGTGTCTGTATCAAGGCGGGGGGCGCTCGCACGGTGATGCCACAATGTTGTGGCGTCCCGTTCGATCAACTCGCAGATGGCGTGACAGCTGGCCTCGGCCACGTTGTTTCCCGACGCCAGACCGTTGGTCGTGCGAGGAAAGGCAGCCTGACCGCCAACCGGCGCGGTGGTATAGTCGGTATCGACCATCTCAAGTGGGACCCAGCATGCGTTGTCCGTGCCCAGATCACGACCCAAAACCCACAGCATGTTGGCATGCGGGTCGAAATGCCCGCCGGTCACGCGCGGCAGTTCCGCCACTTCAACAACGGTCGCGTTCTGGACCAATTCGGCATATCTGGCCAGACGCTGAGGCAAATGCACCCGTTCAGCATGCCAGGATTCAATCGCCTCCATGACGCCTGATGCTTCGGCTGCGCGCAGTGACAACCCTTTGCCCAGTGATACCGCAACCGACCTGGAATTTGGTCGGGCAACCATCACCGTGGGCAATCCGATCCGGTCCAGGCCGGTCAGATTTGCAATCCGGGTGATGCCCATGTCCTTTAGATGAGGATTAACAATTTGCAGAGTGTGTTCAGGATCGCGCAGCCGATGCGTGTCCAGCACATATTGCTTCTGCGATCCATCGGGCATGTTGAGAGCCTTATTTGAAATTTTCGCTCAACGTAAAATAATTGCGCCGGGCCAGTCCGTTACGGGGCAGGATGATGGATCATACCCTATCGGTCAACCGTTGCGGCCTTTGGACCTTTCGGGAGCTGTCTCGTAATATTGTCAGGCCGTGTGTCCAGTATGTCGTACCGTTGGAGATTAAAGGGCGTCGTTGAGTTTCACCCCCAGACGCGCCTGAATTTGCTGGCTGAACCCCTGCGTGATGCGGTCGGCGATCATTGCGATGATGGCCATGCCTATCCCGGCAGTCATCCCAACCCCGAAATCGCCATCTCCGAGGCCGATATAAATCTGCTGGCCCAGATCGTCAGTGCCCACCAGGGCGGTAATCACCAACATTGAAATCCCGAACATGATTGTCTGGTTTAGGCCCAGCATGATTGATGGCACCGCAAGTGGCAATTTCACCTGCCACAGCAACTGCCGGGGCGTCGTTCCGATGGCTGTTGCCGCCTCGATCACGTCATGCGGCAGGTTGCGAAGCCCATGTTCGGTGTATCGGATCGCCGGAACAATCGCATAGACGATAATGGCCAGAAGAGCCGTGAATTCACCAATCTTGAACACCATCACAAAGGGGATGAGGATCACGAATAGCGGCATGGTCTGCAACGTGTCGATAACGGGCCTTACTATGCGGGACACAGTGTCATTCTCGGACGCCCAGATGCCGATGGCGCTGCCGAACAGAAATGACAGCAGAACGCCTACGCCGCAGAGGTACAAAGAAATGACTGACGGTTCCCAAATTCCGGTCAGAAGCAAAAAAGCGACCCCGGCCAGCGCCCAGAGTGCAAGGTTCTTCCCTCCGGCCTGCCAGGCCAGGGCCAAGATAACGGCGCAAAGCGCAATCCAGGCCAGCCCGGTCAGGCCGGAATACAGAACCAGCCCGAACAGGATCACCCAAAGAGCTTGCAACTGCTTGCCTTTGAACGCGAAATACCCAGCTATTGCCGCGACGATCAGTGCATACCCCGTGGTCACGGCGGGTGTCATGGCAAAACCCCAGGTAAACGGGCTGACGGCCTGAGACAGCCCGATCTTGATTGGCAGCATCAGGTAGAACAGCGCGACACGTTTGATTGCTTCAAGCGTGGTGCGGAATTCGACAAAGATCCACTCAAGCCCCGCGTTCATAGCCGGGGCGGGGTTTAACACCCACGCTTCGGGCCAGTCTTTGAGGGGTGGGAAAACCATGGCCAGCAGCCAAGCAACGCCAAACAGCGCAGCGCAGATGATCCAGCCCTTAGTCCCGCGTTTAGCTGAACTGGACTGCACCGCGAACCCCCAGGTGATCCGATCCAGCACCATGGCCATCAACGCGATCACGATCCCTGCCAATAGGCTTTCACCGAACTGCGCTTTGCGCATGGTCGATAGCACCTCCCAGCCGATATCGTTGGTGCCGCCGATGATCGATGCAATGATCACCATGGACAATGATGCCATCGTCGTTTGGTTAACCCCCAGCAGGACTTGCCGCTGCGCCGTTGGAACTCGCACGCGCCAGAAAAGCTGGGATGGGGTGGCACCGCTCATCAGGCCGGACTCGATCACTTCGTCCGGAACACCGCGCAGGCCAACGATGGTATTGCGCACCATTGGAGGAAAGGCGAACAGGATGGAAGCTACCAAACCGACCGTAGTGCCAAATCCGAACAACAGCAGGATCGGCAGCAGATAGGCAAAGGCCGGAACGGTTTGCATCAGATCCAGGACTGGCATGATGATCCGATAGGCTCGGTCAGACAGAAACCCCCAGGTTCCCAGCGCAAAGCCCAGTGCCACCGCCATTGGAATCGAAACAACCACAAGCGCGAAAGAGTTCATGGACTGTGTCCAGAACCCAAACGTGACCATGTATAAAAGGCTGACGGCGGTAAAGATCGCCAGCCCCCGACCCCCTGCACGAAGGGCCAGATAGACCCACAGCATAAACCACGCCACCCATGGCACCGCATGCAGAACCGTCTTGGCCAAAAGGATGGGCCAATCCAACAGCCAAGAAATGGCTTTGAAAAACCAGCCGAAGGTCACCACAAACCACCGCATCGCGATATTCATCGGGTCGGTTACCGGCAGAACCAGTGCATCAGGATAGGTAACCAGTGGCCCAAGGCTTTTGGCAAAGACGACGCAAATGGCCACAAGCACTGTGACCGCAAGCCAGACCACCAGCGATCTGTTCGAAACTGCATCCATTAGGTCAGTCCTTGACCGCTGAGGCGTCTGATACACCGCTGGCCAAAGCGGCAATCACGTTCTGACTGGTCATGTGTACCAGCGCATTGTCGTCCTTGCGCACGGCCACCCCGTTGTCGTGTGAGGCCAGATAGGGCAGCAGATCGGCCACATTGGTTGAGGCCGGAACCTCTTTGATCCCGCTCGGCGGGACGTTGTCCGAAGCCACATCGCCCGCCGTCAGGATCAGCTCCCACGGGACGTCATTGGTGAATTCACGCACATAATCGTCGACGGGGTTCAGGATCAGATCGACTGGGCGCCCGATCTGAACCACTGCGCCATCCTTCATGATTGCCATTCGATCGGCAATGCGCAGTGCTTCAAGAAAATCATGGGTTATGAAGACGATAGATTTGTGCAGCTCTTGCTGTAGCCGCAGGAACTCGTCCTGCATCTGGCGTCGGATCAATGGGTCCAGCGCGCTGAAGGGTTCGTCCAGAAACCAGACCTCTGGTTCTACAGCCAGCGACCGTGCAATGCCGACACGCTGTTGCTGCCCGCCCGACAATTGGCTGGGAAAGCTGCTTTCGCGCCCTTCTAGGCCGACCAATGAGATCACGCGCTCGGCGCGCTCCAGACGCTCTTTGTCGTCCAACCCTTGCAACTTCAGGGGAAAGGCCACGTTTTCCAGAACGTTCAGGTGCGGCATCAGGCCAAAGCTTTGGAACACCATCCCCATCTTGTGACGGCGAATGTCTATCAGTTCCTTCGCCGAGACCTTCAGCAGATCCTCACCATCCAGCAATATTTCCCCGGCGGTGGGTTCGACCAGACGGGACAGGCAGCGCACAATGGTGGACTTACCCGAACCTGAAAGCCCCATGATCACAAAAATCTCGCCCGGCATGACATCAAAGCTGACATCGGTCGAGGCAACAATGCCGCCGTCATCGCGAATGTGTTGAGCCAGGGCCTTGGCCTCGTTTGGGTCCTGACCTGCCACACCGATGTTGCGCAGATGTTGATCCGCCCCTTTACCGTAAAGTTTCCAAACATGTTTGCAGGACAGTTTCGGGGTGCTGGTTGGGGAAGATGCAGTCATTTTAGCAGCCTTACAAAGGGTGGAGCGCAAATGTCGCGCTCCACCATGGTCAGAGACGGGTTACTGTTTTGCCGCTGCAACCCAAGGCTGCCACACGTCTTCGTTTGCGCCCATCCACTCGGCCACGACTTCTTTGACTTCGCGCCCGTTCTGATCCACTTCCAGGATCAGTACGTTCTGTACGTCGTTGGTCAGGTTCATCTGCTCAACCATCTTCATCGCATCCGGATAGGTCGACGCGAAATCTTTCGAGACGATCTTATCGACAGTCGCCTGCTGGAAGCCGCACGCCTCGCCGCGTTTCTGGCTGGCCTCGTCGCAGGTGCCATGCGGCGTGTCCCATTCGACCCAGTTCACATCGGTCTCGGCAAAGACCCAGTGCGGCTGCCACATCATCATCAGGATAGGCTGCTCGGCGGCCACGGCGCTTTTCAGTTCGGCCAGCATCGCTCCTTCGGAACCGCCCGGAACCGGCTTGAACGGCAGATCGATCAGCTCAACCAGATCGGCTGACCGGGTTCCCCAGTCTGCCGGGTAGGTGATCAGACGACCATCCGGGAAGGTATCCGCGGCGGCAAAAGCCTGCGCGCAGTCATACAGCGCCTCATAGGCCGGTAGGCCCGGGCATTTTTCGGCCATGTATGGCGGATAAATCCAGCCTTCCTGCGGCTCAAGCCCAAGGCCGCCAACAACAATGATATCCCCGGCCTCAACGGCCTTGGGGTAGATGTCGCCGACATTGTTGGTCCAAAGTTCCGGCTGATAATGCAGGCTGCCTTCGGCAATGGCGGCCAGCTGCGGCACGGCACCGGCGGTCACGTACTCGACCTCGTGGCCCAGCTGTTCGAACAGCGCCCCTGCAAAATGGGCCGAGATATGCTGACCGGTCCATTCGTTGACAGCAATCTTGATGGGATCGGCCAGAGCAGCGCCTTGGCTTAAAAGCAGCGCGGCTGAAGCCAGCAAAGCAGGCTTCAGAGAGTTTGAAATAGTCATAGTGTGACCTCCGTTGGTGGACTGGCCATTTTGGCCTTTATTGTTTGCTGTATCGAAAAACAGTACAGTTGCAGGTATTTGGCCCAACAGACTGCTTTCTATCAACAGTGTTTTTATTAGCTCTTTCGAATGCGATCTTCACTTGCACCAAGTTGAGCATGAACGCGATCCTAACATGAGAAAACAGACCATCAAGGATTTGCACCCTAAGTAATTGATGCGCAACACGGGTTCGGTTCTTTTGCGCATCACTACACGATAAAGATCTGTACTTTGCTGATGATTGACCAGCCCGACCCAGATACCAATAAGACACGTTTCGGTATTTGTTTTGACCACCAAACCCGATCCACAAATAAAAATTCTTGAATTGTTAAGAAGTCGAAGGTTATTTGACTGCTGTACGTTCGTTGTTTGTTTTTTACGAGTTTTCCATGCCGACAACATTTACCGTCTTTTCCCTTGGCAACCAGCAAATCTGGGACACGGCTGAAGGCAACCAAACCCTTTCAACCGGCGCAGTGAATTCGTCCCTTGGCACCTATGGGTCTGCGGGAAATCCTCTGTTTGACAGTAGACAGACTTTCGCCGAGGCAGGGTCTGGTTTCAGCGGCGGGGATTCTACGGCCTATGATCTGGACAACAACGTCTCGAACGATCAGTTCAGCATCGACGGTGGGTCGCCGCAGTCGTTTGATGCAGCAATGCAATTCGATGCTGTAATTACATATACCGATGGCTCGACCGTAAGTATTACAGCTGTTGTTTTTCAAGATACCAACGGCAACACCTATTGGGCACCGGAATTTCAGGATAACGCGGATCAGGACGCGATCGACGCAAGCGCGATCGAGTCGATTCAATTGGTCTCGCCGATCTATGCGAACGGCTTCAATACCGGATACTCGCTGTTCGGGGACAGGGCCGATTCCGATCCGTTGTGTTTTGTGCGGGGGGCGTTGATTGCCTGCCCGGACGGGCCCAGGCCCATCGAGTTCCTGAAAGCGGGAGATCAGGTGCTGACCATGGATAGCGGCGCACAACCAATTCGTTGGATCGGTCGACGCACAATGGCGGCTATTGGAAAATTCGCACCCATCCGAATCCGCGCGGGTGTTTTGGGCGCTGAGGACACATTCGAGGTCAGCCCGCAACATCGCCTGCTGTTACAAGGCGCCGATATCGAGTTGCAGTTTGCCAGCCCACAGGTTTTGGCAGCAGCAAAGTATCTGGTTGACGGTGACGGAATATCTGTGCGCATCGGTGGCGAAGTCGAATATTTCCATCTGCTTCTTGATGATCACCAGATTGTCTGGGCCAATGGCGTCGCGTCAGAAAGCCTTCTTCTTGGCAAAGCGGGGACAGCCGCGCTGGATGAAGAGGATGTTTCGGAAATCCAGACGTTGTTTCCAGAACTTGATTTGCCATCAGGGCGGGGTCTTGAGGCTGCGCGCCCGGTTTTGAGATCTTATGAGGCGTCGTTGATGGCCGCAGGGCGTTCAACGGAAAATCCAGGTGCCCTTAGAAAGATTGCTTGAGGCGGCGGAATAATTTCCTGTTTTAGAATGGCACGGATCGGGGAATTTAAGCCTCTGCGTCTTGCGGATCAGGATAAAAACCCCCGAAATATCTCTCAATTTCAGGCGTGTAGAGAAGTAGAAGCGCGAACGTGCGATATCTCGCAAATGCCTGGCTATGCGCAACAAGGTGATCCATCGCCTTTTTGGCAGTCGCGGTGTTGTTCGAGTGACCATTATTAGAGAGCTTTCCGCAAGAAACGGGTCGCGGTGTTGGGGGCGCGCGGACTAGTTTTTTGGGAGAAGCATTAACGAGGAACCGGCAACAAATGACTCCGCAGCCCATGCCATCGATGGATTTGAAGGCCACTGCCATGCTGCTGTTGCTTGCGGCCGTTTGGGGCGGTTCGTTTTTCTTCGGTGAGGTTGCCCTGACCGAAGTGCCGCCACTGACAATTACGCTGCACAGGGTGATCTGGGCGGTTCCTATTCTTGCCCTGATCGTCATATTCAAAGGATTGAGCGTGCCACGCACCCCTCGGATATGGGGCGCTTATCTTGTTATGGGCGCGCTCAACAATGCCATCCCATTCTCGCTGATCTTCTGGGGGCAAACGCAGATCGACAGTGGACTTGCGTCAATTTTAAACGCAACGACGGCAATGTTCGCAGCAGTTGTGGCTGGTTTGCTTCTCAAGGATGAGCCGTTGACGCCAAAGAAGATAGCAGGTGCTGCGCTAGGTATATTGGGTGTGGCCTTCATCATGGGGCCAAGTGCGTTGACTGAGTTCAATCCCAGCAACCTGGCACAGTTGGCTATCCTTGGGGCCACACTTTCCTATGCTTTTGCCGGCGTCTGGGGCAGAACTGCCCTTTCAGGCCAACCGCCGCTTGTGAATGCGCTCGGTATGCTGATTGGCAGCACCGTACTTATGATCCCAATTGTTCTTGTGATGGATGGCGCCCCCAATTTTGCTTTGTCTTTAGGCGTTTGGTCTGCGCTTCTTGGGATGGCCGCGTTGTCAACGGCATTGGCCTATGTTCTTTACTTTGCAATTCTTGCGCGTGCGGGTGCGGCCAATCTTCTTTTGGTGACGCTGCTGATCCCACCGTTTGCTATCGGTCTTGGCGTGACATTCCTTGGTGAGAGGATGGAGCCGAGCGCGTGGATTGGGTTCGCCATCATTGCTTTGGGCTTTGCCGTGACCGACGGTCGACTTTTTTCACGCATCGCTAAAGGCAAGCCCAGACAAGCGGAATGAGACGCATCTTTGAATTTCACGGCATAATGGCAGGCGCGAGCAACACGAAGTTCGAATATGGATAACTTTTACATGGAATGAGGGACGTTTCAGTGCACCAGGACACTAAGCAACATGGAAACCGCCCAGCGGCGCTTAGCCGGAATAGGCGTGATCGTGTTTGCGGAGTCGATTGTGCAACAATTTGGCCACCCCAATCACGATGAGAGCTGCCAGAATGAACAGCCAGCCAAACAGAATATAGGCCCCCAATGCCATCAGGATAGAAGAACCGGAATATAAGGCAAAACCGCCAGCACATAGGCCAACAAGGATGGCTATTCCGAAAATTCCCATCATTTCTTTCGGCCCTCCGGCTGTGACCTTGGTCGTGTCCCTCTCCAAACTGGCAAGAGTGATGCCTTGGAGCGAGCGCCCACGATGATTCCGCGCCTAAATCATGGCAAAACTGTGAACCACCTTGGGTTAAAATTTGATTATTGTTACCTGACGGGGCAACGCCCCACTACTCGTTCGACACTGCGTATTTTTTGAGGCCTAAAGAAGCCTGACCCAAGTATTCCTTAAATTCCGACCTGCGGCAATGCTTTCTGAAAAAGACTTGGAAAAATGTGCGAAGGTCTGCTTGCCAACATATAGATCTGTTGCGGGATTGGACCAGTCGCACCGGGCTTGTTTAGACCAGGCCTCAGGCTTGTTTCACCTGTGACAGGACAAAAACACCAGCGATGACCAGCCCGATGCCAACGATTTTTTGCAGGTTCAGTGTCTCGGAAAACAAGAAATATCCGACGACAAGAATGCCGACCATCGCCAATCCGGTGACGGCCGGGTAGGCGATACTCAGTTCAAGGCCGCGGATGGCGACAATAAAGC
Source organism: Ruegeria atlantica (assembly GCF_013032005.1). Lineage (GTDB taxonomy): Bacteria > Pseudomonadota > Alphaproteobacteria > Rhodobacterales > Rhodobacteraceae > Ruegeria > Ruegeria atlantica_A. The sequence continues at coordinate 68,246 of NZ_WQBE01000003.1, read as the reverse complement.
TGCTCAGCAACAGCAAACCACTGATCAACCCGGCCCAGGCCCAGGGCGAAACCACAAGGGCACGAATATCGAAAGGTCCTGAAAGCTGTTGCATAGCCAGTTTGAACGAGACGTTTGTGCAAATGTTCGCGCAGACCGCAAATAGCAACGCAGACCAGTATAACGACATAGTATTCTCCTTCGTTTTCGCGGCCATCATCAAAGGGTCAGGTATTTCGCAGCCAGGGTCACAAGAACAAACGCGCCACCGACCATAAGACTGATCCTGTCGCGCAGGGCAAACAGGACCGGATCGTCCGCGACCCGTCCGCGCCGGGCACCGACCCAGATGCGGTTGCCCCAGTACAGCAGTAGCAGACACAGCAGCCAAAGGATTTCGGGTGTCCGGTAAATCTCCTGCACTTCGGGGCTGTTGATATAAAGCGCCAGAATGACAACGGCTGCGGTGATATTGGCCACGCCCAGGCTGAACATGGTTTCGCTGTCGGCATAGGAATAATCCCGGCCATGGACATTGCCGTCATCTTCAGGTGCCGCGGCCACTTCGATGTAGCGTTTCAGATAGCCGAGGCTGACAAAGACAAACATCGAGAATGCCAGAAACCAGGATGACAGGACAATTCCGGTGGCCGCAGACCCCGCGATGACACGCAGCGTGTAAAGCGACGCCAGCACCATGACATCCGCTGTTGCAATCTGTTTGAGCCAGAAGGAATAGGCCATGGTGATGATCAGATAGGCAATCAGCACAACCGTAAAGACGGGTGGAAGGAAAGTCAGTGAGAGGGCAAAGGCGATAACGGGCAGCGCGATGGCCCCGGCAATGCCTGTATGCAGGGACAGATCGCCCGATGGCAGAGGGCGGTGCCGTTTGCTTGTGTGCTGGCGATCAGCGGCCAGATCAACCAGATCGTTCAGGAAATACACACCCGACGCACAGAGGCTGAAGCAGATAAAGGCCAGAAGAGAGGCAAGAACCGATGTAAAAGGCAGATACTGCTGAGAGGTGAAGATCGGCGCAAAGATCAGGGCGTTCTTTGCATATTGATGCGGCCGCATTGATTTGAGAAAGGCGCGCCACAGCGGCGGGCGTGATGTGATGACTTTCTCGGCTGTGCCCGCCGCCTGCGCCGTTGCCACCTCGGATTCAGGAGCATTTACGAATATGTCCGACGCAGAGGCGGCCCAGATTGGGTTGTCGGCAGCGCTGTCTCCGGCATATGCAAATGCATCACCATGGGCGGCGGCGCGTATCGCGGTCAGCTTGTTGGCGCCTTTCAGGTTGTGATCTGCATCCGTTGCCAGCACGGACTCGAATATCCCCAGATGTGCGGCAACCTTATCGGCATATATGCGGTGCGAAGCTGTCGCGAGAACCAACTGCCTGCCATCCGCTTTCTGCTGTTCCAGGTATTCAAGAAGCGGGGTTTCGTATGGCAGCGTCTCGGCTCTGAGGGTGACCTCCTGGGCAATGCGTTCCTTGGCGTAGGGAATACCTTTGAACAGCCATAAAAGGAGGGGAAAGATATTAAGCGGGTTCCTTTTCAGGAATTGAAGAATGGCCTCGACAAAAAGATCAGTTCTGATCAGCGTCCCGTCCAGATCAACAAAAATTTTCTCGGGCTTTTCACTCATTACAAGAATTCTACTTTTGATTTTTACCTCATTGAAAGTACGTAATTTTAGTAACCTTTTTTCTGTTTCAAAATTGCCGGACGCGTTGCACAGGGCTGATGTGTTCAGAGTTTGACGAGCTTGCCGCTTGTCACGGTAATTTCTGCTTTTTCAAAGACGTTGCGTGTGTCGAAGATCAGCGTCGCCGTGCGCGCGACCAGATCGTAATCCGGGGCGCTGTGATCGGTGATGACGGCCACCGCCGCATATTGTCTCAGGTTCTCGGCCGCCAGCGGCACAGACTCCCGGCCCGCAAGCTGCGGGTATTCACCGCCTTCCGGCAGTCGGGGGAAATACGGGTCGTGATAATCCACCTCGGCCCCCAGCTTCTCCAACTCATCCAGCAGCACCAACGCCGGGCTGCGGCGGGTGTCTTCGACATCGCGCTTATAGGCGATGCCCATCAGCAAAATATTCTGCCCGGTCAGCGGCTGCCCGGTTTCCGCCAGCGCCGAGCCGTTGCGTGCCGTCAGCTCTGCAGCCATGCGCGCAGCCAGCATCTGCGGGACGGCGTCGTTGCTGGAGCGTGCCAGATTGATGATCGGCGTATCCGACCCCGCATCTGCGGCGCGCCACGCCAGATAGGCGGGGGACACCGGAATGCAGGCCCCGCCAATGCCGGGGCCGGGATAGAAGGGCATAAAGCCAAAGGGCTTGGTGGCCGCTGCCTCGATTACCTCCCAGACGTCCACATCCATCGCCTCAAGCGCAGTTTTCAACTCGTTGACCAAGGCAATATTGACGGTGCGAAAGCTGTTTTCGACCAGTTTCACCGCTTCGGCTGTGGCGGCCGAGCTGACCGGCACCGCGCTGGTGACGATGGCGCGATAGAAATCCTCGACCAGTTGCCGCGACAGCGGATCGTCGGCACCTACCACTTTGGGAATACTGTGCGTGTCGAACTTGTCATTGCCGGGGTCTTCGCGTTCCGGCGAGAAGGCCAGAAAGAAATCAGAACCTGCACGCAGACCGCCGGCCTCAAGAATGGGCTGGACCAGAGTTGTCGTGGCTCCGGGCCAGACGCTGCTTTCCAGTACCACCATCTGACCGGGGCGCAGATGCTGCGCGATGGTTTGGGCTGCGGCAGCAACAAAGCGCATGTCCGGGTCCTGCGCATCGGTCAGCGGGGTCGGAACGCAGATCAGCACGATATCGGCCTCGGCCAGTGCGGCAGGGTCCTGCGTGGCGCGGAAACGCCCACTGTCCACAGCCTGCGCGATCCGATCCGACGCCAGATACGAGATGACCTGATCGCCCTGATTGATCCGCGCCACCCGATCGGGGTTGAGGTCAACACCGGTCGTGTCGAACCCCTCATCATAGGCGGTCAGCGCCAGCGGCAGGCCGACGTAGCCCAACCCCACCACCGCGACCCGCGCGTCGCGCGCCGCGATAAGCTGCCCGAGGGACTGATGGTGCGAGGTTTCGTAGTTCATAATTTACCCTGATCTTACAAAGTCAGACTGAAATCAATTCACGGTATGGCTGTCGGAAATTCTAACCTTTTCCACGGATAGGAGGAAGGGGGTGCGAATCCAACAAATTTGTCAGCCTGGTTCCAGACTGCCGTACCGCGTTTCCAAAAAGGGTTCAATTCTTGGACGGACACAGAATTGTTGCGGGAAGTTTGAAAAAGGCGCGCCTGGGAAAAATTTCTTTACTTCGGGCTTAGCGCCGTTCGAAACGATGCCTCGGCCAGTTCTGCACCTTTGTCCCAGCTAAAGTTTGAGGCTTGCGCCATGGCTTTTTGCGACAGGTCACTTCGTAGTCCGGGTTCTGTCAGTAAGCGGATGGTTTGATCCGCAAGGGCCTGGCTGGATAGGGGGTCGAAATAAAGCCCGCCATCACCCACCACCTCGGGCAGACTGCCGCGATCCGAGGACAGAACGGGCGTGCCGCATGACATCGCCTCGAGCGCGGGCAGACCGAACCCCTCCCAAAGCGAGGGAAAGACCAGCGCATTGGCCGAATTGAGCAAAGCGGCAAGTTCGGGGTCATCAATCTCACCGGTGAAAATGATGCGCTCGGAGCGGGTGGCATCAGCGGCAGCACTGGCCTTGAGGTCCTCGACATTGTCCCAGAACCGCGCCCCTGTAGTGCGCCCGACAATAGCTAGGCGTGTGTCCGGTGCTTTCTGAAGAATCTGAGGCATGGCTTCAATTAGGCGCAGCACGTTTTTATGTCGGTTGAACCCGCCCAGATAGACCAAAAGCGGTGCATCAGGGGGGATGCCATAGGCCTCTCGGGCTTTCACCAAAACCCGATTGTCTTGAATAGGCTGAAAGACGTCCTCGGCCCCTTCGGTGATCGTGTCAATTCGCGCGCGGGGAATGCGCAGAATACGTGTCAGGTCGTTTGCCGAGGCGTCCGAGATCGTCATCACCCGTGTCGCTTGCATTTTGGCCAACCAGCATTTGGCCTGCCAAAGTCGGAAATTCAGACGCTTTGGAAAGATCAGTTCGGGAAAGCGTTCAGGGATCGTGTCGTGATAGCAGACTACTGTGGGGCGCCGGGCCGGCAGCGGAAAATAGGAATAAACCGCCGGGTAAAAGAACACGTCGCAGTCGATGCGTCGGGCCGCCTTGGCCATTGTCAACAAATCGGCCCCGCCCCGGGCTTTGGCTCCCGATGAGGCCTCGGACATCGAAAATTCAGAGCCTGCAATGCGGGTTTCGACACCTTCCGGCACGGGTCGTGTCGGTTCCTGATCAAACAGGAGCGTATATCGAAAGCCGGTATCGCGGGCGGCCAGAGCAGCGACCAGATTCCGGGTGAACCGGCCAAAGCCTCGTTCGTTATCCCAGGGTGTTGCGTCAATGGCGATGTGGGTCAAAGGTCTTGGTCCCTGATAACATGCAGTAACTGGTTGCAATTAAACTATTTTCCATACCTGTTGCGCAGATAATCCTGCGTGGCCTCCAACCCAGAGTCGAGGTCGTATTCCGGTGCATAACCTAGTCTGGCCCGCGCATGGTCGATCTGGCAATGCCCCTTGGTCGAGAACAGTTCCAACATATAACGGTCCGGGTAAACCTCGCCCTGTTGCGGCAACCGTTGTTTCACCATTTGCACTATCCCCTCAAACCTCTCGCGACCGATCCAGCCTCGGGCAGCGGCGCTGATCCGGGCAGCCAGCGGCGGTGTGTCCGGGATTGTGCCGGGTTCCTCGGGTGGCAACCGTTCTGCGAGATCGGCCAGCGGAACATAATGAATGCTGCCCCGACCGATGATGTTGGCATAGCCGGTCAGCAGAGAGGACCATGAAAAAGGACGCGCGCCTGAAATGATGAACCGTTCTTGCCCAAGCCCCACCAGCACTGCGGCGCGCAGCATGGCCTGAACCAGATCGTCGACGAACACTGCGTTGCACAGCCCCTCGGGTTCGGGCAGCACCACACTGCCTGCGGCCATCCAGTCGGCCAACCGGTCCGTCCAGAGCATGCTGCCCGGGCCATAAACCAACGTGGGTTGCAGGATCGCAATCGGACAATTTCCCTGTATCAGAGCCTGTTCCATCGCCATTTTGGCCTGCCGGTACGGTGTGCCTCCGGCTTGGGATAACGGGCTATCCTCAGTCAGATCCTCCTGCGGCCAGCCGTCATAGACGACGATCGAGCTGATATGGATGATCCGCCCGACCCCGGCGGCGTCAGCGGCCTGTCTGAGGGTGTCGAAGGTATCAAGGTTTTCGGCTGCAGGTGCGCGCATGTCATAGGCCAGATGAAACAGTACGTCCTGATCGCGTAGCGCGTTTTCCATGGCGGCCCTGTCGCCAAGCGCACCGGTTACGACATGTGCCCCCATCGCCTCAAGCGCGCGCACGCCATGGCGGCTGCGCAGCAGAACGGTGACCTTGGCACCGGTGTCCAGGAGGGCCGGCACAAGCCGTTTGCCGACAAAACCGGTCGCCCCGGTCACGAAGACCGATTTGCCATTCAGGCGGTCCAATCCGGTAATGCTCACACTTCAAATCCTCTGTGATCTCGTTTTGTCGGCAAATGTCATCCTTCAGAAACCTAGCGTGGAGGCAGCGTCTGTGCTACTCCGCTCATAGGTGAATTGTTGTTAAAGATGCCGGGTGTAGCGCTGTTGCGCACCCGTGGTTGTTAATGAGGAATTGAATGAAGATCGGTGTGATCGGTGCGGCCGGAAAGATCGGCCAAATGCGGGTTCAGAACATTCTTGAGTCTCCTGACGCTGAATTGGCGGCGGTTCTGGATCTTGAATTTCATCGCGCTGTGGCTGTGGCGGATGGCGCGCCTGCCTTTACCGATCTTGACCGGTTTTTTGCCACACAGATGGATGCGGTGGTGATCTCGACCCCGGCGCATATACGTGAACCGCTCTGCCTGCGGGCCTTTGCCGAAGGCCTGAATGTGCTGACCGAAAAGCCGCTGTCTCCGACCGTGGAAGGGGCAAGGCGGATCGTCGATGCGGCGAAAAAGGCGGGCAAGGCTTTGGGGGCCGGGTTCAACATGCGCTATTACCCGTCCTTCGCTCATGTGAAAGAGGTCGCATCCTCGGGCGAGATCGGAGAGATCGACCATGTCCGCGTATATGGCGGCCATGACGGGCTGGGCCATTTCACTCATGATTGGGAATATCAGGCTGAATTTTCCGGCGGCGGTGCGTTGTGGGATGTGGGTATTCACATGACCGACATGGCGCGTTTCATTCTGGGCGAGATTACCAGCGTTTATGGAGTGGCCACCAACACGGTCTGGAACGTGCCGGGGTCCGAGGACAACGCTGTGGCAATCTTCAAGAACCCCGATGGTATTCCGGCGATCTATCAGGCCTGCTGGAACGATTGGAAAGGCTATCAAAGCGTGATCGAGGTGTACGGCTCGCGCGGTGTGGTGCGCGGGGCCTATGCGCCGATGCAGAACCTTGTCATCACCATGGACAAGCCCGGTGGGGCGCCCAAACGGGTGCGTAAGTTTTATCCGGAAATCATGGTGCGCGAGAAATTGAAATCCTGGAAATCGACCGCGATCCTGTCCTTTGGCGACGAACTGGCCGATTTCATCCGCCTGACCCGCGGTGAAACCGGCCTGAACTGCGCCGACGGTCATGCGGGCCTGCGCGCGGTCGAAATCGCCGCCGCTGTGCCGGAAAGCACGCATAGCGGTCAGCCGGTTGAACTGGACAATCTTGGGGACATGACAATCCGATGAGCAGCGATCCGACCCTTTCTATCGTTCTGACCATCGTGCAAGGCGGCAGCTATGTACGGGATTTCCTTGAAGCGGTGCGCAGTTTCGACGATCCGCCGCCGCTGGATGTGATCATTCCCTATGACGCCAGCGTTGCCGATGTCGCCCAATACGCCGATGATTACCCCGAGGTGCGGTTTCTGGACCTTGGCGTGATCGACCCCATCCGCCCGATCACCTCGGAGGCGGGTAAGCACGAGCTTTATGATCGTCGCCGGTCAGCCGGGCTGGCCGCGGCCACGGGCGATATCATCGGTATTCTCGAAGACCGGGGTCTGCCGCAATCCGACTGGGCGCGCACCATCGTGCGGTTGTATGCAGAGACCGGAAAGAACGTGATTGGCGGTGCAATTGAATGCATGGAGCCGGTCAGCCCGCTGAACTGGGCCTTTTACGTCACCGATTTCGGCCGCTATGGGCGACCGTTTGAGACCGGCCCGGCGGATTGGGTGTCGGACGTGAACCTGACCTATAGCCGCAAGGCGCTGGATGAGACGCAGCACCTGTGGAAAGACCGCTATCACGAGCCGATCGTGCACTGGCACCTGATCGAACAGGGCGAGGAGCTGTGGCTCTCAAACGAGGTGGTCGTGCATCACCACCGGCCCAGGGCGACATTTCGGGAATTGCTGCCCGAGCGGTTCGATTGGGGCCGCCTGTTCGGTGAAATCCGGGTGCGCAATCAAAGCAACGCAAAGCGCCTGATGTTGATCCTTGCGGGGCCACTGATTCCGCCACTGCTTTGGGTGCGTCACTATAAGCTGCAAGCCAGTAAGGGGCGGGGGATGCGGTACCTCAAGACGCTGCCTTATGTCATGCTGCTGTCGACGGCGTGGACGCTGGGCGAGGTCTGGGGCTACATCACCAAACGCCCCTGATCTGCGGTCACTTTTGGCGGCCTGCTAGATCGTAATAAGTCTTTTCGAATTGCTGGTGCACCCAATCCGGATCGAACCGGTCTTCGCGGCTGCGTTTCAAAGCATTTTCCGCAAGGGTTCGGCGGCGGTCTTCGTCTGACAAGACATCCGCCACGGCAGCGCAGATCGCATCGATATCGGCGATGGGCACGACCGCGCCAACACTGTCATCAATCAGTTCGACCACGCCGGAACAGGCGGTGGCCACCGCCGGGGTTCCGGCCTGGAACGCCTCGGCAATGGTGAAGGGCAGCGCCTCCCATCGCGAGGTCAACAGGAACAGATCCGCCGCCCGCAGGAGCCGGATCGGCTTGTCGGTGCGACCAATGAAGCGCAGGTGCTTACCCAACCCTTTTTCCTGCGCCAGCGCATGCAGTTGCGCCTCATCCGGTCCGTCACCTGCAACGATGAAACGATAGCCCGGATGGATGTCTTTCATCCGTGCGACGCAGTCGATCAGAATGTCGATCCCCTTTTGCGGCAGCAGACGGGCCAGTGTGACGATCACCCGGTCACCATCGCCAAGCAACTCGGCGCGCAGGCTGGCAATGTCTTCTGCGCTGTCCTCAGGCGGAGGGGAGACTCCCAGACCGATGACTTTCAGCTTGTCCTGCGGCACATTGCCGATGGTGGCCAGATCCTCGGCGGACCGATGACTGGGCGTGATCACCAGATCGCATTTCGCGGCAATCCCGCCGAATGCGGCGATCCGCTCGGGCTCGGACCCGTGATAGGTGACGGCCACCGGAATGCGTCGTCCAGTGCGGGCCAGATTGGCGACCAGGGCTGGGGCAGATTCATGGCAGTGGATCAGATCGACCGGATTGTCCGCCAGCCAGCGCCGCAACCGCCAGGCCGCGACTGCCGTATGACGCAGCCGGTTCGCGATGCTGCCGCCATCGCCCGCGACATAGCGGGTCGGCAGGTCAAGAAAATCCGGCTGCTGGTCAGGCCCGGCCCAGATATCGGCGGTGCCGGCCAGCGTGACACGATGATCGTGTGCCTGCAGCCAATCGCTCAGCCCTAGGATATGCCGGGTGATGCCGCCCATACCGAACTGGGTGCCCATTTCGACAACATGAAGGGGGTCTGAAGAGGAAGAGGTCTGCATCTGAAGCGGGATCGAGCCAATTTTCTGAACTATTCCCCGATCATAGCATGCGCACAGCATTTGCACATGCTGTGGTCATGGCCCGTGACAGCCTGCGTATGTTTGCAGCATGTCCGCAACACCGGTGGCTATCTGAGTGTCCATATGGCTTGATCCTTTCGATTGTCGCAGGGATCGTGTTTCATACCTGAAAGTTATTGGTTGTTTGGTACAATTCACATGCAGTCGCTGCGCATTCTGATGTTCACCACATTTTACCCGCCCTATTCCTTTGGCGGTGACGCCATAGGGATTCAGCGCATGGCCCGGGCGCTTGTGGCGCGCGGTCACGATGTGACGGTGGTGCATGACGAAGACAGCTATTTGATCTTGGGCGGCAAGCCGCAGGCCGAGGGCGACCCCGATGGGGTGCGGCGGATCGGGCTGCGCAGCCGCAATGGTATGATGTCGAACCTGCTGACCCAGCAGCTGGGCCGACCTGTTGTACACGCAGCCCGCATCCGCGAGATACTGGCCGAACGGAAACCGGATATCATCTGGCACAACAATACATCCCTGATCGGAGGACCCGGCCTGTTGCCGATGGGTGAGGGGCTAAAAGTTTATGAGGCGCACGAGCATTGGCTGGTCTGCCCCACCCATGTTCTGTGGCGGTACGGGCGCGAGCTGTGCGACGCGCGCCAATGCCTACGCTGCGTGCTGAATCACAAACGTCCGCCGCAGCTGTGGCGCTATACCGGCGCGCTGGACCGGGCGCTGGATCATATGGATCTGATCATTGCAAAAAGCGAATTCAGCCGCGCCAAACATCGCGAATTCGGTCTGCGGCAAGACATGCAGGTGCTGCCCTATTTCCTGCCCGATCTCGATCAGAGCGACCTGCCAGAACCAGCGGCCCATGAGCGCCCCTATTTCCTGTTCGTCGGACGTCTGGAAAAGATTAAAGGGTTGCAAGATGTGTTTCCGGCCTTTGACCGCTATTCGGATGCCGATCTGCTGATCCTGGGCGACGGTGACTATGCGGATGAGTTAAAGAGCCAAGCCGCAGGCAATGACCGGATTAAATTCCTGGGCCGCAAAACCCTTGAGGAGCTTAACGCCTATTACCGCGGTGCGATCGGGTTAATCGTTCCGTCGGTTTGCTATGAGACGTTCGGCATCATCCTGATTGAAAGCTTCCGTCTGGGCACGCCGGTGATTGCCCGTCGGTTGGGCCCATTCCCCGAGATCGTGGAGCGGGCCGGGGGTGGGTCGCTGTTTGAAACCGAGGATGATTTGATCGCGGCGATGCGTGAATTGCAGCACCAGCCGGACCAGCGCGGGGTGCAGGTAACTGCGGCGCGCAATGCCTTTCTGGACATTTGGCATGAGACCTCTGTGCTTGAAGCCTATGGTGCGGCGCTGGCGCGTGCGGCGCATGGAAAAGGTGATCGGGCGCTTTCTGCGGCTCTGGAGTCCGGTGCGTTCGAGAACGGAGCGCGTGCAGCATCACTTGCATGAATTGAGCGCTAGGGTGTCAGCGTTCCGATGCGATGGGCATTGGCCATGACCGAGAAGGTGATGGTTGTGGCCGGGATGCTGGGCAGGCTTGAGGCGTCAACAAGATGTACCCGTGACAACCCTTTGGGTCGCCCGAGGATGTCGGATTGCCCCGCACTGGGCGCTTTGGCCATGGGAACCGAGCCGCCGACGTGAAAGCTTGATCCCACATCGCCCGGACGGCGGGCGAACCTCAGCGGGATAAGCCCCGCCAGCTTCATGACCTGTGCCAACCGGGATGTTGCCTGCTCCATGACCGTTGCGGTTTCGTCATTGGATTTCACAGTCGGGACAAGCCGCCCGTCAGCGGCCAGCGTCAGATTGATCCAGGCGGAATGGGCGGAATGCAGAAAGGCCTGTGCCACGATCAGCCGCCGCGCCAGCCGCCGCCACAAAGGGGCCGATCTGGGCAGTTTAGAGCTGTAGCTGTTGATCAGATCATGCGCAAAAAATTCGTTCCAGGTATAAATCTGGGCATGGACCAGATGGGGCGAGATTTCGGGATCGTCGAGCTCGATGAAAATCTGTGGCAAGGTGTGGTAGGGCCTTTGATCCGGACGGCGCGGAGCGAGCCAGCGGTGCAGGCTGGGTAGAAAGAAATGCTGACTGTCCTGCAATTGCAAACCGGTGGTTGGGTCCGGCGATGAGGCCAGGAACAGACGCGCTGTTTCCAGAACCCCGGCGGCGACAAAGACACGAGTCGCTTGCAGGGTTTCCCCATTATCCAGCGTCACCGCGACATGGTCGGCATGTTCCTCGAACCGGCGGGCCAGACCGGTGCGGTACTGAAACGCAGAGTGATGGCGCAAATCATCGAACGTCTTTTGGGCTGAATAGATGTACCCCCAAGGGCATCCATGTAGGCACTGGCCGCAATATTGGCATCCGGGGTCAACGGCCAGACGCGCCAGTCCGGCATGGGCGCCCAGTTCTGACAGGCTGGTTTTCTGATGCTCCAGACGCTGCAACAACTGCTGCGCCTGTGGGGACGGGGTCAGCGGCACCCGGTCCTGCATCGAAAGGGCGGGGAACAGGGTCTGCAATGCATCCTGCTGGCCGCTTACGGGAAGAAATTCGGCGACGGCGCGGTAATGCGGAGCCAGATCGTCAATTCCAATCGGCCAGTCCGCGATGTCCTCGGCGCGGTTGGGCAGAACCGCCGAACCCCAGAGATTGGACAGCCCGCCCACCGCATGTGAGGCCCGCAACCCGATCCGTTCGGGCGACACCAGCGTGTCGGCCCCCGGCACCATGGCGAAATCCGACCCGAACCGGCGCACCTGCCCGGGCGGTGTGTCGAATTGAGGGGCCTGCCATTTTTTTTGGTCATCAACAGACCAGGTGTCGGGATCCGAAGCCGCAAGCTTGTCACGGCGGTCTTGCGCCGGGGCCTCCAGCCTGCCGCCCGGATCCAGCATCAGAACCTGACGCCCCCGGTTCAGAAGAGCCATGGCCACAGACACGCCGGACGGCCCGGAGCCGATCACCAGATCAGTCACAGATGGGAACCTGACGGCTCATGCGGAAACCGGGGACTGCATTTCGGTTATGATATCTTCGATAGTCTGCTGCAGCGTGCGCATCGGGCGGAATCCAGTGACGCGCTCCAGCTTTGACACATCGGGCAGCCGGCGCTGCATATCCTCGAACCCTTCGGGATATACCGCGTCATAGGGAACATAGCGGATTTCCGAGTTGGACCCGGTGAGTTCAATGACCTTTTCAGCCAAAGCGCGGATTGTGACTTCTTCGTTCGAGCCGATATTAAACACCTCGCCTTTTGCCTGTGGTGCGTTCATCAGCAACCCCAACGCCTTGACGACATCGGCCACATGACCGAAGCAACGCGACTGCTCGCCGCTGCCATGCACCATCAGGGGCGCACCCTCCAGCGCGGCTTTCACGAAATTTGGCAACACCATGCCATAGCGCCCTGTCTGTCGCGGCCCGGTGGTGTTGAAGAACCGCAGAACCGTGACTGGCAAGCCGGATTCACGGGCATGGGCCAGCGCCAGAAACTCATCCAGCGTTTTGGCACAGGCATAGGACCAGCGCAGGTTGCGCGTGGCACCGATGGTCAGATCGTCGTCTTCCTGAAATGGGAATTTTGTACTTTTCCCGTAAACCTCGGAAGTGGAGGCGACAAATGTATAGGTCTTGCTCGGCAAGGCCGCATCCAGAACATTCTCGGTGCCGGCGACATTGGTCAGGATCGAGCGGCTGGGTTCATCCATGATCAGTTTGACACCAACGGCGGCGGCCAGATGAAAAACGACGTCAGCCGGGCGAACTAGATCGGTGACCATCTGGCGATCCAGAATTGAGCCTTCCGTGAATGTGAAATTTGGGTGGTCCGCAACCGAGGCCAGATTTGCCAGCCGTCCGGTCGAAAGATCATCAAAGACCGTGACCGTGTGGCCATCCCGGATCAGCCGTTCCGTCAGATGAGAGCCAATAAACCCGGCGCCACCGGTAACCAGAATATGCATTTGTTCGTACCTGTTACTTGTTCAAAACCAATATACCCGGATCGTACAACCCGCGCTGCGTATCCGGCTATAGCCGCAGGCGGAAAATATCTGTTCACCACGGTTGCCCGCGTATTGCCGCGCGCACCCCTCGCATTGTCTTGCGCGCCGTCAGATAGGCTTTGCCGCGCCCTTCCAAATGCGCTTTCCAACGGGCGATGTCGGTAAAGTAAAACATCTCGAGCCGGGGCAGATCGTGGATATCGTCCCCCGCCTTGGCCACGCCCAGCCTGGTGCCGACCGAAGTGTCGTAATGCTGAGCGATCTGTCTGAGTACGCTGTTGTTCGACGCGCCGTAAGGCGGTGCGAAATGCCGGACAGGCTGGCCCAGCCGCGCGGCAATGTCCTGACCGGAGCCACTTACTTCCTCTTCCAGCATGAGCGTATCCAGCGTGGTGAGATCGGGATGGTTGACACTATGCGCGCCAAAACAGACCCCTTCCCCTGCCAGGGCTTCGATCCTGTCCCAATCCATCAGGGGGCGGGGGGGGATGTTGCCTCCGACCCAGTAGTCCATCCCTCCCATCAGGCCCGAGGGCAGATAGACGATGGGGCAGAAGCCATGATCGCGCAGAATGGGCCAGGCGGTATCAGCGAAATCTTCAAACCCGTCGTCGAAACTGATGATGACTACGCGGGGGGCCGACGGGTTGACCAGCGCATCGGGTGTGACCACCGGCAGGCCCGAGTCCGCCAACGCTTGCACCTGAGCCTTGAACACTTCGGGCGCGATTGAGGTCGGTCCAGGCGCATCCGAGATCGAATGATACATCAGGATATCGGCCTGCCAGGCGGTCATGGTCAGTCTTCCACCACATGGGTGGCAAAGACTTCGCGATATTTATTCCATTTCGCGCGGTCGACCTGACCTTTGCCGTTGATGCAATCCGCCGCGCCATAGGCCATGGCAAAGGCGTGATGCGTGTTGTCATGGGCGAACAAACCCTGCCGCCCGAATACAAGCAATCCGTCCAGATTTGAAAGCCACTGATCAACCGTATCAAACCGCGCCTCGTACCCTACGTCGTAAACCGGATAGGCGTGGCTTAGCCGCCGAGTTTCGCAGCAGCGGACGGGAACTGTAACCGGCAGACCCAACTGGTCCAGCCATTTGGTGAACTCCTGCCCCAGTTCTTCGTCGGACATGGACCACCACTTTTCATCCGGGTCGCAGGGCAGTTCGGCGCACAGCACGGTCACGCCCTTCGGCGCGCCACTGGCGTTATAGTTCTTGGGTTCTGACATCCGGCTGATCGGGATCGACAATTCCGGAAAGTAATGCGCGTCGAACTCGGTGAACTGGTCTGTCTCGAGTACCAGATAAAGCAGGATCATGCCCCTAAATCGGATGGCGCGGGCGGCATCGACCACTTCCGGCGGAGGGGCGTCGATCAGGCGCGTCAACCCGGTCAGAGGAATGGTCGACAGGATCAGATCGCCGGTCACATGCCGCTCGCTGTCGCCGTCGCGGATCGTCAACCCGGTGATACGGTCGCCGTCGCGGTCAATCCCAGTGATTTCGGTGTTGAACATGAAGGTGGCGCCATTTATGCGCGCGCTTTCAAGCATTGCGTCCGAGATTTGTCCGAACCCTTTGCGCGGATAGAAAAACCGCCCGGCGGTTTCGCTGCGCAGCCCCGGCACCAGGCGCAGCATCTTCATCAGGATCTTGCCGACCGATCCGCTGCCGACCCGGCGTTCGGCCAGCTTGACGGCCAGCTTTTCCGGATCCAGCCCCCAGAGTTTGCGCACGTAGGGGAAATAGAAATTGTCCGAAATCGTTGGCCCCAACCCGTCATAAAGCACGGTCGAGAATGTCTCGGGGCCCGTGCTTTTCTTGCGAAAGGGTTTCAGCACCATGTCCCCGATCAGTGACGCGGCAAAGGGCTTGGGCAGGCGCATAAGCGCGTCGGTCAGTTTCAGCGGGAAGTGAATCCATTTGCCGCCCAGCCGGATGCGCCCATGGCGCGGGCGCAGCAGCAGATCGTCACCCAACAGCGTTTTCACATCCTGCAGCACCTCAGGCTCTGCCGCAGGGTGAAACCGGTGCGAGCCATAATCGCAAATCACGCCTTCGACCGGGAACGAGGCCGAATTGCCGCCTGCAATGGGTGCGCGTTCGATCACGGTCACCTTTGCCTGCCCGGTCAGGGCGTATGCTGCGGCCAGACCAGCGGGTCCGGCACCGAGTATGATGATTTCAGGCTTATCCTCGCCTGTTGGCCGGGAAACATCCGTCACTTGCACTCTTCCTTTTGGGAATTCGCCGGAGCGCTAAACCGCATCCCGGACATTGTCAGAACCAGCGCGCCAAACCCGCCCGCTGTAAACAGAACAACCTGCCAGACCAGTCCCGCTGCCACGACGGCAGGCGCGCTGGCACCAAAGGGGGCCAGAAAGCCCGCCAGCGTGGCCTCGCGCAGGCCCAGCCCGTTCAACGACACCGGCAGAACTGCGATAATCTTGGCCAGCGGCCAGGCAAATATCCACGGTCCAGCCGCCACATTGACACCCGCTGCGATGGCCAGCCACCAGGCCAGCATGACCAGCAACAACTGGATCAAAACCGACGCGATAAAGGCCGCCGCCAGTGTGCCGGGCTTGCGGCCCAACCCGGTCAGCGCATCGGCCAGACGATGCGCAAAGCCCTTACCAGGCAGAGACGGGACATAGCGCCAGGGCAGGGGCAGCAGGCGCGGCAATGCGACCATACCCGCCAGCGCCGCAAGCAGGACCAGCGCCACAGGCCAGATCATATGTCCGCCCTCGGCCCGTTCCCATGTCAGGACAAGCCCAAGGCAGGACAAGGTCAACAAGGCCACCATGTCGATCAGCCGATCCACGGTTGCACCTGCGACGACCCGTGCCCCGTCTTTCATCGCCGCTTGTGCCATCCCGGCGCGCACCGTATCGCCCCCAATCGCGCCCGGCAGGCACAGATTGGCAGCCAGACCGGCAAAATGCGCCCGGACAGCCAGCAGGGGCGAAAGCCCGCGGCCCAGCAGCAGCCACCATTTCAGCGCTGCACCCACATGGGCCAACAGGAACAGGACCAGTACGCTCAGGAACACCCAGATCGGGATTGCCTTGAATGCCGCCACGATGGCCTCGGCCGGAAGGATCCAGAACAGGATCGCCAGCATCAAAGCCGACCCGGCCAGCCGGATCAGCCAGCGCCGTTGAGTTGGATCGGAAAGCATGCTGCCGCTCATATCAAGGTCTGAGATGCAGCCGCGAAATCATGTCGGCAATCAACCCCAACGACCAGATCATGATCGCCGCCAGGAATGAGAACACCGCCGTTTCACTGAGGTTCCAGTAGAACATGTCGATAATGAACTTAACCGTGCCCAAAGTGAAAAACGCCAGACCCAGCGGGATGAACACCCGCAGCGGGTTAAACAACGTGCTGATGCGCAGGATCAGGATGATGAAGTTCAGAAAATCGATCGGTCGGATTTTCGATTTGCCCACCCGTTTGCCGTACTCGATCGGCGTATAGATCATCCGCTTGCCATTCGAGGTCATGCACAGCGTGATCGTGGTGGTGAACGAGAAATTCTGTGGCAGCAGTGGCAGGAACGGGATCAGCTCGGATTTGCGGAACACACGCAGCCCGGAATTGAGGTCGTTAATCTTGCGCTCGGCCAGGAATGAGGCAAAGGCGAACAGGAACTTCTTGGCCGGCCGCCGCAGCAGCGGCACGTTCTTCATTGCGGCGCCCCGATCGCCCACCACCATGTCCTGATCGCGGCACATGGCCAGCATGCCCGGCAGGTAACGCGCCGGATAGGTGCTGTCAGCATCAAGGATGGCCACATATTCATACTGTGCCATCCGCACGCCCCGTTTTAGGCTGGCACCGTATCCGGAATTGACATCGTTGAAGGTGACGGTCGCACCGCTGGCTTCGGCCTCGGCGCGGGTGTTGTCCTGACTGGCATCGTCGACCACGATGATTTCGTACGGAATGCCCAGCGGTTCAAGGTGGGTGCGCACGTCCTCGACAGTGCCACGGACGGCGTTCTCTTCGTTATAGGCAGGAATGACCACACTCAGGCTCATGCCAGAAGTGTCCGGCGTGCCGGTTGGGATGTTGTCCGGGGTGATCTGCTCGGCAACCTTGTTCATGAAAATGAAATCCCTTTGCGTACTTAATATATATTCTGCCCCGCTTGGCATGCATGCCGTTCAGAGCGCGACGGGCTCAATTCCCATCGCTGCTTATTGTATTCAAACACAGACAGGCTGGATATAGACAATAATTTTGACAAATTTCGGTCTTTCCGGGGTCTGGTTGCCGGAATTCACCTATGCATGCGCTTACCCAGTAACGTAAAAAAGCCAGTGATGGTTTCAATTATACCCCGATGAGCCCTTAGGCCTCGGTGTAAGTTTACCATGATATTCGGTCATTTTTGATGAGGGGCATAATGTCTGGAGTGTTTCCAAATAGGAACCTATGCAAAGCTATGCGGCGCTTTGATCTCAGAATGCTTGGAAACTCATGCAATGCAACACATGCGTCCTTGGCGGAATGTTGAGACGTTGGCAGGATATGCCCAGTGTCCACGACTATTGTCCGAGGGGTTTTGAGAATGGAAGCAGGCTGGCCGCAGCACCAAGAAGCGACGGGTGATCTCGACAGCAGTGTTTCCAAACCGTTACGCTTTGATTCAGAATGCCCGCGGTTTCGCGTGGCAATAAGTCAGTGGGAAGGGTTTTGATGTCGCGGGGGCGACGTTTCACCAGCGGCGTTGCTTGGATGTCCTTCGGCGTCTGGGCAGAACAGGCATTCAATTTCATTATAATAGCCATTCTGGCGCGGTTGCTTGGGGCCGAGGCCTTCGGCCTGTTGGCAATGGCTGCTGCCTTTGTTTTGTTTTCCGAGTTTCTGGTGCGCGAAACCATATCCGAGATTTTGCTGACTCAGGACACGCTGACACCTGAACGGCTGAATTCGGTCTTTTGGCTTTTGGGGCTTCTGGGCGCTTGCCTGACCGCGTTGATTGTTCTGGGCGCGGGGCCAGTATCGACCTTTTATGACGAAGCGATCGCGGGTCAATTGCTAATCGGTTTGTCGCCAACGGTGCTGATGATATCGCTCACGGCGGTGCCAGTGGCGCTATTGCGGCGAGAAATGCGGTTTCGGGTTCTCGCCTTGCGCGCAGTGCTTGGCGCAATAGTTGGCGGGGTTATCGGCATCGGTATGGCCCTTGCGGGATACGGAGTCTGGAGCCTGGTTGGTCAGCGGGTGGCGATGACCGCCACGAATATCCTGATGGCCTGGGGTGCGGTATCGTGGAGACCTACCTTTCACGTGTCGGGTCACCAGATGCGGCAGGTTCTTCATTTCAGTCACCGGGTCATCGGGCTGCGCGCGGCTGAACTGGCGGCGGTACAGTCACCTGCGGTTTTGATCGGCGCGATGCTGGGCCCGGTTGCAGCCGGGTACTATGCGATTGCCTGGCGGGTCGTGGAGACGGCCTCATTTCTGACCATCACGCCACTGCGCATGGTCTCGCAGCCCGCTTTTGCGGCGGTAACGCGCGGCGGAGGGCGCGCGTCTGAGATGCTTTTGGACGTCATGCGCCTGACCGGGTTTGTGACCTTTCCGGCCTTTGCCGGATTGGCGGTTCTGTCCGAGCCGGTACTGGTGCTTTTGTTTGGTGAGAAATGGAGCCCCGCAGCCCCGGTTCTAAGTCTGATGTCCGTTTTCGGAATGTATCTCTGTACTGAAAGGGTACAGCAGACATTTTGCCTGGCATCAGGCCAACCAGGCAGGTTAGCCGTGCTGTCATGGATCGAGGTGGTGCTTGCGGCCATTGCGATCACGGTCGCTGCCCCGTATGGCGTGCCAGTCGTAACAGCCGCCTTTATCTCTGTCTTTCTGATCATGTGGCCGTTCAAATTCGCCAACCTGGCAGCGATCTCAGGCCAGCCTGTTTCCAGATTGGCATCACTGCATATCCTGCCTTTGGTCTCGGCGGGGATCATGGCAGCGGGGGTCGCGGGATGTCAGGCGGTTTTGGGGGATCAGGCAAACATCTTGCGTCTGATTGTGGGTGTCGTGACAGGTGTGGCGATCTACACCTGCCTTGCATTTGTAACGATGCGTGACCGGTTTGCGGTGCTGAAGGATTTGGCCGCTCGGGTCTGAGATCACCAGATAGGGCTGCCCATTCGGAAGGTGACTTTCTGTTCCGTACCATCGGGTTTCTTCAAGTAGGCGATGACCTCGTTTTCTGTCTCGAGGGGCTCAAATCTAAAACGGCCCAAAGCCTTGTCTCCGTCTCGGACCAGATTAACCGACTGTGCTGCAGTTCCGTTAACTTCGACCAAAGCCGCACTGACATCCGGTGCGCCGATCCGCAATTCAATCTCGATCAGGGTACCGCGCCGTAACGGTTCATGCAGGACCAGCTGTGCCACAGCGCCTTTGGCATCAACCGGATGCACGCGGGACGGTATATAGGCATCCGAGTGCAAGCGCCATGATACGGCGAAAAGAGTGGCCAGCAGCACCAGCAGGTATACCCAACGCAATGGCCCCATCCTACGCCAGAAACGCAGGTTAGAACTGCCGGTTGAGACAGTCGGTGCCAGACGGGCAGCATAAACAAGCGAGCCGGTAAAAGCGAGAGCTGTGGCCACGAGCCCCAGAATAATCCACAGCACCATTGAATATGCTCCACCCCAAACTCCGTAATGAAGCAGCTCCATCAAATGGTTCAGGCGCGCAAGCCCCCTGAAGTCAGCTGGTGTGTAGATGTTGAGAACCTCTAATGTGAGGGGATCAACAGCTACGGTGATCTCTCCGCGTAGATACGAAAAATCCTGATGCAGCCCAAAGAAACGCAGACTGCCAGCCTTTCCACCGGGGATTGCCAGGTTGACCGGTTGAAAGCCTGGAAGCGCAGCCCGAGCGTGTGCTTCGGCTGCATCGATGACGGACCCGTCAAACCCGTCCGGCAGCGCGGCTTCACGCGGTGCAGGGGGTTGGAACTTTAGTTTTCCCCCCTCAATCCCAAGTCCACCCAGCAGAAAAAAGAAGCTTGTTATAGCAATCAAAAAGACCAGCGGTGCCGCCCAAAGAGCTGCTAGCCGATGGGCGCCGCCTGCCCATGATCTGAAGCCGCCCGAGCTGCTGGGCCATCTGAAAAATCCTTTCCAGAAACGCCGGTAGGTGATCAGCCCGCTGACCATCTGGAAAAGTAATGGGATGGACATCGCACTAATGAGAATGAACACAATTCTTTTATCGATCAGAAACGTATCGTGAAGCCCACCAAGAATGGTGTTGAACCCTATGTCCCTTGTCTCATGAATGACGGTGCCCGTAGTGGGATTTGTCCAGTAATTGATGTTCTCACCCCACCCTGTGCGCCCGTATGTGCGGTCCACGAACCACGAGGTTGGCTGCTTGAGGATCACGAAAACATCGCCTTCAGGATGGGCGGATTTGATCCCGTCATAGATTTGGCCAAAACTTGCTGTGCGCTTGTCTTCTTCTAGGGTCGTCCAGATCGCGGGCCGACCTATGGATTCAATCTCCAACCCGGCCACAAGCAATGTGCCTGTCAGAAACATGAAGGTGAAAAAGGCGGAAAGATATAATCCAATCCAAGTGTGAAGCCTGAATAATCGGTTACGAATTTTACGAGCCATATGAGGTCAAACTCCAATGAGTCCCGATCATAATAGATCAATAGGTCTGCTCTGAACAGCATACAAGCTTCTGATATCACGTTATAAAGCGCCAGCATTGGCGACATTGATCAACAGAGATACATAATATTCTATTGAAAACCCAGCAACTTCGGCCGGACCCACGAAGTACCGTGACCGCGTCCCAAAGCAAGGTGATCTGCTATGGCCTGGGCTAGTCGAGTTGCTCTACAATTATTGGTCAGGTCGACGCCAAGTTTAAACCACTAACTGCGCCTGCTGATCGGGTTGCGTATCGTCTTTTCTCAGCCGGTGGACCACGACTTGGGGGGCTGGCTGCCCTGATCGGTGTTCATGATCTCAGGAGGGCCGAAGTGGTGGATTGCTTCTTTCATCACATCGACGAAGAAGTCGGTCTCTGTCGTGTTCGGGATGCGCCAGGCCTGAACCTTGCGTGTGTGCCAGCGTAGTTCACAGTCGAGCATCTAATTGGGCCAAGAAAAGGGATGCGTGATTTCCGGATCTACCCCTTCTTGGGTCCAGGAGTTGGAATTAGGGCTGTGGCGCTAAACACACTGCATTCTAAAACATTTTCGCTGATTGCCTGTTGCGCGAATCTGCAAGGGCGCACGATGATATAATTGTGACCGAACCGGCGGTCGGTAACCGGTGTTTGTAGTTGTCAAGCAAAGATATGATATGAAAACCATTTCTATTATCTCACCGTGCTTTAATGAAGAAAGCAATGTGGCGGATTGCTACAAAACCGTTAAAGCGATTTTCGATAAGGATTTGCCTGGCTACAAGCGAGAGCACATTTTCATCGACAATGCTTCAAGTGACCGAACCGTGGAAATTTTGCGGGAAATTGCCGAAAAAGATCAAGATGTGAAGGTCGTTGTGAATGCCCGCAATTTCGGGGTGTTTAGGTCAACGTTCAACGGTCTGCGTTACGCCAGCGGCGACGGTATCGTTGTCATGCTGCCGGTCGATCTACAGGATCCGCCCGAAATGATCCCCGAATTTGTCGAGCTTTGGGAAAGTGGCTATGACGTGGTGGCCGGCGCGCGCAGTACCCGAGAAGAAGGGTTCCTCATGCGCAGCGCGCGTGGAATTTTTTATTCTGTTGTCAATAGGTTATCAGATGTATGGTTGGAACCTTCGGTAGGAGAGTTTCAGTTGATCGATCGCAAGGTTTTGAAGGCCGTGCTGTCTCATAACGATCACTACCCTTATATCCGTGGTATCATTGCAAGCTGCGGCTTCCGCAGGATTATCCTTCCATACGTTTGGAAGGCTCGGAAAAGAGGAATGTCCAAACACAGCCTGATGGCACTGACCGATCAGGCGCTGAATGCGATCTTCTCATTTACACGGGCACCAATGCGGTTCTGTACGCTCAGCGGGCTGGTGATCGCGATCAGTTGTATCCTGTTCTCGATCATTTCTACGCTGCTTTATTTCGTCGACCCGGATCAAGCACCGCGCGGAACCACGACTATTATCGTGGCGTTGTTTTTTCTTTCGGGTGTACAGATGCTGTTTATCGGTATGCTGGGAGAATACATCACTTCAATACACAACCAGGTCCGAGGTGGTCCTATTGTTACCGAACAGGAACGTATCAACATCGAAGGCCCTGCCAGGGACCCAGCAATGCTCAATGATGTAGATCGAGCATAAGGGGTCCATTCCGGGTTGGTCTTCTGAGCTGGGGCCGCGCTTTGAGTTGCGGGCCTGCGATTACGAATACCACGCTAGCCAAGATGCGTATCTGTTATACCGCTATGACTACGGCATCGGTTTGTCTGACCCATGACATTCTGCAGCGTTCCGTCAGTCTGGAACGTGCCGATTTGATTGTCTTGCTTACGGCAACCTCTTTTTTGGATTCTGGCTGTCGGCGCATTCTTGATAGCGTATTCCGCGACGGTTTTCATGGTTCCAGCTGGCCTGTGGTGCTTGCTCCGAACAGGCTCGGGGTTGACGCTGCGGGACATTGCTCTGGTGCAACGGTTTGACAAAGTCTAACATTGGTAATGTTTTTCTGTTTTTGGGCGCAATTTCAGTTGTCAGTTTCGCCCGCTGGCGTAGGGTCTCGAAATACGAGAATTATGTCAATTATTCTTGCGACATAAGGTGGATGGCGCAGGCCGAAGATATTGGAAGTGCGCTGGTACTTGTGTCCGCACAACACAACATAGGGTCTATCCTTTGTTTCATTGATCATTGGATAAACCGATTTTCCTGCGAGATTTGTGGCTAAGCAGAACGCGGCTGTGATCGAAACCTTCGCCGGACGTGAAGTTTATCTATCTGAGGGATGCCAACTAGGCCTAGGTGCGCTCACAAGGAGCGTTCGCTATAGGCTGGGAACTCTGGCGCAGGGCGGATTTGTCAGGCTTTCTGTTGCCAAGGAAAGCGATCTGTCAGCGCTCGAGAAATGGCTATGAATGCCAGAACGGCCGCAGGCAACACAATCAGCCCCTGCGCTATGATCGGCTGCAAACCAAGTGACAACAGGCCTTCCAACGAAAATGCATTGAAAGCGTAAACCATCACATAGGACAGAATATAGTGAGGCAATCGATTCAGGCCCTTAGAGTCGAATACAAGCCGAGCATGGGTAATGAAGTTCCATAGAACCCCAACAGAAAATGAGATTACCAGCGCGATCTGCGGCGGCAGGCCGGACAGGCTGAGGATGGCAAAAAGTATATAGCCGAACGCGGTGTTCAATATTCCGACCAACACAAAGCGCATGAAGGAATTTCGTCGGGGGGCAAGCAATTTTTTCACAATGCCCTCCCTTCGGCGCGCAGAATATCTGCCACCCCCGAATTCAAGTTATGCTGCGGTATAAAACCGACCTTGTTGCGCAACCGGGTCACGTCCGCCTCCAACAGGTCCGGATCGTCCGGGGCTCGCGCAATTGCGCCCAATTGGACCAGATCGGTGTGATGCATCTGGGTTGCGACCTCTGCAATCAGGTCCCGCACCGCGATTGCGGTGCCGCTGGCAACATTGACCGCACCGACCTCATCGGTGTCCAATAGGCGCGACAACGCGCGGGCCAGATCGTCGACATGCAGAAAGTCACGCTTTTGCAGCCCATCGGTACACTTCACCGGCTGACCCGCACGAAGGTTTGAAATCAGATCCCCAAGCAGCCGCCCTGGCGGCTCGCCCGGCCCGTAAACGAAAAAGATGCGGGCCCAGGCCAGCGAAAGGCCAAGCGCGTCTTGCCCTTTGCACAACGCCAGACTGGTCCCGGCCTTGGCCGCCCCGTAAAGCGTGCGGGGTCGCAAGGGGCTTGTTTCTGTCAGGGTCGCCTCAGACCAGTCATATTCGGCACAGCTTCCTGCGCAGACCGCGCGTTGGCCGCCTATGCGTGCAAATTCCTGCACAAGATGCAACGTGGCCGCCATCCAATTCAGATTGGCCGAAGAAACCCAGCGATCGCGCGGCCCGTCATGCCATGCCAGATGAACCAGATGGCTGGCTTGGGCTGTTTCAAGGGCTGTTGTTGTGGCGATGGGGTTCAGCAGATTGCAGATGATGTCGCTGCCCGGGTTCCGGCCCAGTGTCACGACTTCATGGCCTGCCCCTGCCAAAGCCGATGCTGTCGCACGGCCGATCAAACCGGTTGCTCCGCTCAGCAGAACCCGTGCCATTAGCTGATCCTGACCTCTGGCACGGCTGTTGCGAACCGGGTGCCGCAGGCCTTGAGATCGGCCAATTGATCGATGACTTCGTCCCGGATGTTCCAGGGCAGGATCAAAACATAATTGGGTGGTGTCTCGCGCAGCGCCTCGACCCCGTGTACAGGAATGTGGCTGCCGGGCAAAAGCGTGTTCTGCTTGGCCGGGTTGCGATCCACACAATATGAAATCAGGTCGGGCCCGATCTCGGCATAGTTCAGTAATGTATTGCCTTTGGCAGCCGCCCCATACGCGGCGATGGTATCACCGCGGGCCGCGACCTCGCGCAGGAAGGCAAGCAGCCCGTCGCGCACCGCCTCGACCTGGCCGGTAAAGTTCATATAGCCTTCGGGGCGGTCGAACTGCGCCGCCGCCTCATCGGCGCGGACCTTGGCAAGGCCCGGTCCTTCAGGGTGGTTGGCCCCTTCAAGACAGGCAAATACCCGCAACGAGCCTCCATGAGTAGGCAGTTCCTCGACATCGAACACGCGCAGACCGGCTTCGGTGAAGATCTTTTCGACCGCCAACAGCGACAGATAGGAATAGTGTTCGTGATAGATCGTGTCGAACTGCACTTCGTTGATCAGGTTTAGAAGATGCGGAAATTCGACCGTATAAACCGCCTCACCGGTTAGCAAAGTGGCAATTCCGGCGACAAAATCATTGATATCGGGCACATGGGCCAGAACATTGGCCGAGGCGATCAGCGACGGCGGTTTCTCGGCTGCGGCGACCTTCTGGGCCAGTGTTTCGCCGAAATAATCGACCAATGTGCGCACGCCTTTCTGTTCGGCGGCGGCTGCCACGCTGCCCGAAGGTTCGATGCCCAGCACCGGAATGCCCTTTTCGACAAAATACTGCAGCAGGTACCCGTCATTCGAGGCGATTTCGATCACCAGATCATCCGCTCCAATGTGAAAGCGGTCGACCATTTTGTCGACATAAGATTTGGCATGGGCCAGCCAACTGTCTGAATAGCTAGAGAAATACGCGTAATCGCCATTAAATATCTCGTCTGCGGGCACCGCATCTTCAACCTGCACAAGATAGCAATCGTTGCAAACCCAGGCATGCAGCGGGTAACGCGGGCAGGCCATGTTCGCGCGTTCGGGCGGAACATAGGAATTGGCCAGTGGCGACAGCCCGAGATCAACGAGTGTTTGGCTCAGCGGTGCGCCGCAGTGTCTGCAAGCAGGTTGTGTCATTGCGGAATCCTCCAGCGCAGGTCCTCGCTCAGCACGCCATTGCGAATATGTTCTTCCAGCGCTTTCAGTCGCATCAGCGGTGAGGATCTGAAATCGGGGTCTTTGAAATGGATCTCATTCAGCAAATGCAGCAGATCAGCGATTGTATCTGTAAGCGTTTGGACGGGCTGATGTTCAGGCGCCAGTTGCTTATACAGCGAAAAGTCGACCTTATACGAACGGTTGTCAGGGGCGGCATCGGGATTGATCGAATAGCTGGCGCCCGGCACCGCTTCAGCCACGGCCTGCGCCAGATCGCGGATCTGATAGTTCCACGCATCCGATCCCGCATTGACTGCCAACCATTGGCCCCCGGCATCTTCGGTTCGGGTGATTGCCCATTCGATGGCTCGGGCCATGTCGCGCACGTCGATGAGCGGCCGCCATGGGCTGCCATCACTTAGCACAGTGATCTTGCCAGCGGTGACAGCGCAGGCGGCAAAATCGTTCAATACCAAATCAAGCCGCAACCGGGGCGACGGCCCGCAAGCGGTGGCAAAGCGCAGCGCAGTGCGCAGCATTCCCGGCGTGTTCATGGCCTCTAGCGCCCGCTCGGTTCCGATTTTACTGCGGGCATAGGCGGTCAGTGGGTTCAATGGCGCATCCTCGGACCGTGCATCGCCCTCGGCTAACCCATACACGGAACAGCTGGAGGCAAAGACAAACCGCGATACCCCGGCTTCGGCAGCCAGATGTGCGGCCTGTACAATGGCGTCCTGATTGATTTCCGTAGTAACGGTTTCAAACCGCGCACCCATCGGATCATTTGAAACCGCCGCCAATGCAACAACTGCGTCGGCCCCTTGGAACAACGAGGAATCGATGTCGCGGATATCAGCAATGATCTGCTGGTTCAGAAACCGTTCGGGCCACGCATTATGTGTGGTCAGCCGGTCCGAGAAAAACCCGGGATCGACCCCGACTAAGTTGGCGTTGGGCCAGGATTTCCGCAAAGTGGCAGCAACAATCGGACCGATATAGCCAAGATTGCCCAGCAGGATGATTTTCGGAGAAGACCTCAGATTCATTCCCAGACCTTCCATGGGGCGTTGTTTTCCTGCCAACGCTCTTCAAGCTGGCGGCGATCGCGGAGTGTATCCATCGGTTGCCAGAACCCTCTGTGGCGGAACGCCATCAGATCACCGTCTGCAGCCAAGGACTCAAGCGGGGCGCGCTCCCAAATCTCACTATCTCCATGCAGCAATTCACCGACCGATGGATTCAATACGAAGAACCCGCCGTTGATAAACCCGCCATCGCCCCCCGGCTTTTCGGCGAAACGGTCGATCCGGTCGCCGTCCAGTTCCAATGCCCCAAAGCGTCCCGGTGGGACCACCGCAGTCAGCGTTGCGCGTCTGCCGTGGTTTTTGTGGAACGCGATCAGTGCGCTAATATCGACATTTCCGACCCCGTCCCCGTAGGTCATGCAAAAGGCCTCTTCATCCTTGAGCAGATGCATGACCCGGCGAAGCCGCCCGCCGGTCTGGCTGTCCTGACCGGTATTGACCAGCGTCACGCGCCAGGGTTCCGATCTGCTGTTCGCGATTTCAAGGCCGCCATTAGCCAGATCAATGGTGACGTCCGAACTGTGCAGAAAGAAATTCGCAAAGTACTCCTTGATCACATAACCCTTGTAGCCAAGACAGACGATGAAATCCGTGACCCCGTGGGCAGCGTAGATCTTCATGATATGCCAGATGATCGGTTTGTCTCCGATCTCGACCATAGGCTTTGGTATCCTGACGGTCTCTTCGCTGAGCCTTGTTCCGAAACCACCAGCCAGAATAACGCACTTCATAAAATTGCTCCCTCTCCAATAAGGGGTCAGCCATCAATCGTTAACCACGAACGTCAGCCAGCGACGACCTTGTTCTCAATAAACACCTACATGCAGTAGGCGGGAGCACGTTGCCCGTGTCAAGATTCAGTGGATAGTCAGGTTCGGCACTTGGCCATCGCAGCACAACTGACCCTCAAAAGCACACAATGAAGGAAAACGGGGTGTATTGTTGATTCGGAATTTTGGACGGAAGCGAAGTTGCGACAACACCACTCTTGTCCTTTTCTTCGTTCGGGCTGTTCTTTTGATGCCGTAGGATGGCGCGCTTAATTGCGACCAGACCTAAAGTTTTCCCAGCACAGGCGAAAGAAATTCATGTGCCGATCAGGGCCTGACGAAATAGTTCATGTAACTCAACCTGTTGGCTGGTGGCGTCGAAACTTTTTTTTGCGACGTCCATCCCGACATCGGGCAGCATTTTTCCGAGAGGTCTGCTGTTAATGCACGCGATCTGGCGCAGTGCCTGCCTGTGGGATCGGCAGCCCAAAGTCATGGCAGCACAGATTGCATTTTGCCGGATACGGATTGGGTACGTGAAAGGCCTGGGCATATTATTTGGACCAGTCATTAGGAATTTGTTATGAAATGGTGATAACCTCTAGTAGTTTGTAGTCAGTTTTTTTCGAGTATACGGGTGTTAGTCATTTGCAAAAAGATACCGTTCCTGTCGTAATTATCGGTGGCGGGCCTGCCGGGTTGACTGCAGCCCACGAGCTTCAGAAACTTAGTGACACGCATGTTCCACAGGTCTTTGAGGCCTCGGACATGGTTGGCGGCATTTCACGCACTGAAACTTTCAATGGTTACCGTTTTGATATCGGAGGGCACCGGTTTTTTACCAAGGTGCGCGAGGTTGAAGATATGTGGCACGATGTGATGGGAGATGATTTCATCACCGTGCAACGCCTGAGCCGCATTTTCTATCGCGGCAAGTTTTATGATTACCCGCTGCGTATCTTCAACGCCCTTGGCAATATAGGCCCCTATGAGACCTATAAGATCATCGGCAGCTTCGTGAAATGGAAAATCCGGCCTAAAAAACAAGAAGATACCTTTGAAGAATGGGTCATCAACCGCTTTGGCGGGCGGTTATATTTACATTTCTTCCACAGCTACACCAAAAAGGTCTGGGGAATTCCGCCGTCAGAAATTCGGGCGGACTGGGCTGCACAGCGGATCAAGAACCTGTCTTTGCCCAAGGCGGTCTGGAACGCGATTTCCGGTGCCAATGACACCGCCAGCTTGATTGAAGAATTTCAGTATCCCCGCCTTGGCCCCGGTATGATGTGGGAAAAAACCCGCGATCTGATCCGGGAAAGGGGCGGCAGTGTTGAGACACATTCCGAAGTGGTGCAGGTCAATCGCGACGGCAACCGCGTGACGTCGATTGATGTGCGTCATTGGGACGAAAATGGCGACAAAACGACCGAACGGGTAGAGGGCGAAGAGTTCATCAACTCGATGGCCGTGCGCGATCTGATCCATGCATTTGATCCGCCGCCGCCGCCAGAGGTTGTCGAGGCCGCCGATCGCCTGAGATACCGCGATTTCCTGATCGTGACTTTGATGCTCGATCACGCCGATCCTTTCCCGGACAACTGGATTTATATCCATAGTCCCAAGGTAAAGGTCGGGCGCATCCAGAATTTCCGCGCCTGGTCCAAGGAAATGCTGCCCAACCAGGACACTTCGTCCATCGGAATGGAGTATTTCTGCCAGAAGGGTGACGGGCTGTGGTCGTCGTCAGACGCGGACCTCAAAGAATTGGCCGGTCAGGAACTGGAACAGTTGGGTTTGGCCAAGGCAAGCGATGTCATCGATTTTACAGTGATCAGGCAACCTAAGGCCTATCCGGTTTATGATGGCGACTACAAAGAAGCGCTGGATATTGTCAGTGATTGGCTGAAGACGTTTGAGAATTTTCAGACCGTCGGCCGCAATGGCCTGCATCGTTACAACAATCAGGACCATTCGATGTTGTCCGCCATGTATGCCGCGCGCAATATTTTGGGCGAGGAAAACGACGTTTGGGATGTTAATGTCGAACGGTCCTACCACGAAGAATTCGAGTCAAAGCCTCGAAATAAAGGGTCTGAAACCGCGTTTGAGAAAGGAAACCGCACTCGAATGAGCGGATGAGCTTCGAGCCCGCTTGGTTTGTGCCGGACTTTTTGGACCAACAATTCTTAGAGTTCGAAATGATTGAATGACCAGAACTATGAAGCAATTTTTTTATCTTGGTTTGCTGGCAATTCTGGTCGGCATCGTCTGGATGGGACAGAACATAGCAGGTCAGATTGCAGCAAAAGTTGCATTCGCAGAGGGGCCGTCCCCCTATTTTATCGCCAAGGATGCGTTTTTTTTGTATGTCTGGGCGCCTCTGGTGGCATTGTCGGCGTCGATACTTATTGTCACCCCCGGTCTGCTATTAGCGCTGGGTATTGCTCGACCCGAAGACCGTTTTGAACATTTTCTGTTGAAAGGTTTTACGCTTTCCCTTTTTGGCGTACCTACGATTGCGGCTATTGTGCAGGCTGTCAGCGGTATCCCGATGACAGGAACAGCTTTCCTCGTGCTGATCGTTCTGCTTTGCCTGCCCGGGGCTGCCTTAACCATCAAACGGCCTGCGCAGGACATCTTCCGGGGCCGGGGATGGGACGTGGCCGGTATGGTTCTGCTTCCCTTATTTGTTCTGCTGTTGCTGTCACCCAAATTCTATTGGGAAGCTCTCAATGACGATGGGGCGCACAGCTTGCTGAGCGCTATTCTGTTCATTTCTCGGGGACTGCCGTTTTGGCCTTTGGATGCTGGTTCAATGACCGGTTACCCAAATCCGAAAATGATGACCGAGGTATTTCTGCAAACCAGCTTCCTTCGTGTTTTTGGGTCGTCCGAAGCGGCTCTTCGGTTTGCTTACCTGCCTGGCGTGTCGATTTTATTCGGGGTGATGCTGGCTTTTATCCGTTCACCAAATAACCGCACCGATGTTTGGTCTGTTTTAGGATTGGGCGCAGCCTTGGTTCTGTTTTCTTTCGTGATGGCGTTTAATCCATCCTACAATCCATATTTTGCCGATATTGCCATGCCAATGACGCGCGAACCGCCCATTTTATTGGGAGTTCTGGGGTACATCTTGTTCTTCCGCGACCAGAATTTCGGTTGGATGGCGGTTGTGTCAACGCTAGCTCTTTGCTCCGCACCAAACGGTATTCTGCTGATAGGGTTCTTTCTATTGGCGCACCTGCTTTTGAACTGGTTTCAACCCATTAAGCAGGTGATCGTAGGAGTGTTGATAGCCCTGGCGATTGTGATCCTAGGTTCTTTCTCTTTGGCCATACTGGCAAAAACGGGTGTGACGGGGGTATCCGGTGAATTCAGCACGGGGTCAATTCTGCGTCGTCTGCGCTATGTGACTATATTCGATACGCAGCGGTTTCTGTTCTGGCTTCTGCCCGGCGGGCTTTTGCCTGGACTAGCGCTTTTGGCCTGGCGCTGGCAGGATACGTTTTCCAGAACGCTGACACTCATGACTGTAGGGTACGTTCTGTTCTTCTATGTTCAGGCTTATCGTATTCTGCCGCACCATTTTGCACCGGCTGTTCTGTTGCCGCTGATTGTCTTTTGGCGGTTGCGCCCGGTTCAGGCAGCGCCGGCCTCAGCCTTTGCGATGGCGTTGGCAGGGCTTGCTGTCAGTACTTGGCTGAGTTGGCCTACGACTTTGCGCCCATTTACAGTGACCCGCGATTTGGGGCAGCGTATCGCGATTGAAATCGACGCTGACCCGTTTTTTGACCTTGAGGAGATCCGGATTACGCCAGCTCTGATAAGGAAGGCCTTTCCCCCTGGTTGGTCAGATGTCGAATTGCAGGACCAATACTTAGCGGGAACTGTCTCGGTCTATGTGTATGCACAGATGCCGGTTCCAGCCAATGTCACGCCTACTTATTTTGTCCGTTTGGAAACTGAGGCTTTGGCGCCCGATGAAATTCGATTGGGCGAAGCCGTGGAAGGTAGGGTTTTGGTGACTGATCATTTGCCCACCTATGAAGAAGATTTTAGCAATGCAGACGTCCCGGTGAGCATTGCACCCATTTACAAAGTGCCTCGGGAAACAATCTTCGGTCGCGGAGCACAAACTTCTCCACGTCAGGTCTGGGATATTGCAAAGCTATTGGGCCTAAGATAATCAAATCGGCCCCATGCGAAATGTCTATTTCCGAGAAAACGTCTCTTCGCGCTCGTCGTAATACAGGGCGGGGCGTCCCGGAAAAGCCTTAGTCACGGCGTCATTCGCTGTGCCTCCCAGATCCTTTGCGAAAACCGGCTCGTCCAAGGGAAACGAAGGATCATTGAAGAACAGTGCCGAAGCAATTTGGCTTTTCGGATTGATTAAGACCAGCGGTTGGACAACACCTTCCGTGTCAGGCAGCGACAGATAGCGATAGTGGTCATCATAGGTACGATGCTCGTGATATCTTGTGACGCCTCGGTAGGACAAAAATACTGTCACTGAAAACAAACACAGAATAAGAAGCACGGCGTTAAGTTTGTCCGAAGCTGACGAAAGGCCAATGGTTTCCAATCGGATGCCAGTTTCCAGAACTCCTCTGGCACTCAGGAACACCAGGGGAGCGATCATCATGAACCAATATCGTGGGCCCACGTAGAAGCTGGCTACGAACCAATAAAGGGCGTGTGCACCCGCTACGACGATAATGATCGCAAGCATCATCCGGTCCGTGGCGTTGATGCGGCCATAGATCAGCAAGATCCAGACAAATACGAGCGACCCGATCCCCCAACCCATGAAATCGGTATGAAGCGCGCTGATATTGGTCAGCGTGTTGACCAGACCTTCAAACGGGGAATGTTCATGCGGGCGCAGTTCCATGTGGCCCCAGCCTTCTGGGGAGCCTATGTTTTGGCCAAACCCAAAGGCGTTGGATCCATCAACCCAGATTCGTTGATAATAGTCTGATAATGTTGTCAACAGCGGGTCGCCAGTGAAGTAGTAGTTATAGAAAAAGATCAGGCTTCCGGTTGCCACGCATCCCACGCTGTAGCTGAGTACAGTCAGGGGATGGCGTAAGGCACCTCCGCGCCACAACAGAAACAGACCCGTCAGAATTCCAAGCAACAGGCCGTCAAGGTTGCGGGTCAGGAACAACCAACCCAGTGCCAAGCCGGCCACAAACACCAGTAGAACGGCCCGTTTCAATTCACCTTCTTCGGCGCGAAGGATCAAAAGCCAGGCCAGCAAGACAAGAAACAGGGCGAAGGTATGGGACATCAGTGACGCCGACATCGCGATGAACCAGGGGGAGGTCGCCAGGATCAGAGTGCTGATGCTGGCCGTACGGGCATTTGTTAACCGTTGCATCACCCCCTGCGCCAGAAAGATGGACGCGGTGCCCAGAATTGGGTTCACCAACCAGGGCACTCCAAAAAAAACTCCCACCGCCAGAAATGCAGGCCATCCGGGCGTGAAGACCGATATCCAGCG
Organism: Ruegeria atlantica; assembly: GCF_013032005.1. Lineage (GTDB taxonomy): Bacteria > Pseudomonadota > Alphaproteobacteria > Rhodobacterales > Rhodobacteraceae > Ruegeria > Ruegeria atlantica_A. Next base: position 35,305 of record NZ_WQBE01000003.1, on the reverse strand, counting down.
CCCGTCATGATGATCTAGCAGATAAAACTCAAAAGCTGCGCGGGGACCTTCCGGCAGTGCCGGCACATAAAGGGCGCCACTCGCATAGGTCTTGGCCTGAAACATATAGGCAAGCTCATCCTGAACATGCGGCACCCGTTCAAAGGCCAACCATTCCAGCACCAATGTCGCAATCAGAAAAACAGTGGCCATGCAGCCTGCCCATCGCCAGCCCGCGGGCAGAGTAACCCCTCTGGGCAAGGTGGCAGCCAATGCGATCACCGTCACCAGGTTGATGACCACAAGGATCAGCCCCGCCGCAAGCTGAATGAAATAGACGTCGATTTCGTTTTGGCGAAGATGGTCGAGGATCGGTATGGTGAACGCACCGCTGAGCAAAAGGAATAGAGCAGTGCGTTTTACGCCCAAATCGCTGATAACCTGAGAGAGTTTGCTGTCACTAGAATTTCTAAACAACACAAAAGCCGAAAGGGCGCCCTGTCCGAAAATTATGGCATACATCGCCATTTCGATGGTCGTTCTGGGCGGGAGGCGTAGCGCCGGGTACCAAAGCGGTTGGGTCACATAAAGCTGCGATGCCCCGCCCACAAACAAAAGCAGCAGCATCAAACCCGATAGCGTCAGATCCCACAAAACAAAAACGGAAAAGAGGGTCAGCGCCAGCGCGACCATCAGCATCCACCATTGCGCCAGATCGCGGATGCCGGGCAAGGCACTCTGTACTGAAAAAACAAGTATCAGCACTGCGACCAGCCCGGCAAACCCAGCAAGCGCAATGCGCCACGGACGAGACGGCGCAGGCGATGATTTTAGAAAAACAGTCATGCGCGCGAAGACTGGTTTGAAGCGCTGGCCTTCTGTCTGTTCAGCTGCAGAACTGTATCAACGACCGCTATTAAAAACAGCAGGGCGCCAATGGTTGCCAAACGCGAGCTTGGAAAGATCTCGACCCCGTCCACATGGAAGGCCCAGATATCGACAAGGTTTTCCGATCGCCAGATCAGCATTGCGCCAAGCCCGGCGAACAGAGTGCTGACGATCCGCCCCCTGAACAGCAGCGTCAGCGGGGCGGCCAACAGCACAAAATCATAAATATGCAGCGGCGCCAGCGCGACGATAGCTGCGCAGGCCAACCCGAAGACCTGCCAGGTATGTTTGTTGGCGTCGCAGGCGCGCGTCAGCCGGGTAGAGCCATGACACAGCACCACAATGATCACGAGCGTGATGATCGTGGCCACAGAGCTACCAATATCACGATCCGTAACCTCCCAAATGATCAGCCGCAGACCCGTCATGGATTGTGGAAGGTTGGCAATTGTAAAACCGTCATAAGCGGCCAGATTTCGAAAGAAATCCAAAATGGTACTTGGAGCGACCAAAAGCGATGGCACTGTCAGCAGGGCGGAAAGAAGCACGGCCATCAAAACCACTTTCCGAGAGTGCGCATCAAACAACAGGTACAGGACCACAAATGGCGCTCCGATCTGCGGTTTGAGCAGTACCAGCGTTAATCCGACGGCTTCGAAAAAGAGGCGTCCGCCGACGCGGCTCCACAGCATAACGGCAATGCCAAGCCCTGCGATCAGAGTCGTCTGACCAACGGAAAACAGGATCGCGGTAGCTTCGAGGATCGCCAAAAGAAAGAACACCACACTGAAAAGCGGGAAAAAAACCTGACCTCCCGTGAACTCGTCGATCATCTGGGCGCGCCTCGGAAATGCGGTGGTAAAGGCGCTGGTCAACATGCCGCAAGTTGCGATGACGATCACCAGACCGAAGATATTCCAGACGACACTCGCAGTGTTCAGATCCAGCGCCCCCAAAGGCGCGGCAAAAATCCACCAAGTCGGTGGGTAAGGCCACAGAACCGGGACATGTCCGACCTCAATATTTGCTTCGCCATGCGCCAAAAACGTCGGGCCGTAGGGGTTTATGCCACCGTGCCACATGTCACCCGCCACCCAGATGAACCGGAAATCATACCCTGCGGGAAGGGCAGATAGTTGCGTGATCTTCAGCAGCAGATAAGCCAACGCCAAGGCACACATAAGCAGCGAAAGACAAAGAGTAGCGCGCCGTGCAATAACGGGGCTGATGAACAATCGTCGCGCATTGCCGTTCGGCGTTATTCGCGACGAAGCTGTTGCTCTGTCAATGTCGTCCATAAAAAATTGTCACCATTAAATCACCGTCGCCCGATGTTAATTGCGATCAACCAGACAACAGGCCCATAAAACACAGGGCTATTCTAAAGCATGCTGCTCAAAATCAAAGTATTGATGGTTGCACCTTGGCAGAAATGCAAAACGACAAGTACGGCATGCACATTCTGTTGGATTTTGGGGAATTGTTGGCAGAAGTGCGATCAGGCTCGCCAGGAGCTTAGATCGCGGTCCAACAGATGTTCCAAATCTTCGATTTCCGGCAGCAACCTTTCACGCAGGATCGCGCGTGCCCGGTCTGGCATTTCCACCTCGCGTTTGAGGTTGAATTGGGACAGGCGGTCCCTGATTTTCCAGCGCAGTTCCTGTGACATGACCCGGGCGATCATTCCGGTGATCGGGTTGGGTTTCATCAGAAAATCCTGAAACAGGCGGCTGCGCGGCACACCACCTGCATTTACCCGCGATGACAGATCGGGTTGGAAACTTGTATCGGCACCGATGAAACTGGTGATGCTGTCGATGACGTCTTTGGGGGCGTCTTGGAATTCTTCGTAGGTGCGGATCAGGAATTGATTGCGATCGAACAGCTTGAAATAGCGCGACAATTGCTGTGCATATAGGGGAAAGCGCGAATATCCGAACAGGGGCTGCCAACCTGCGGCAAGCCGTTCGTCTTCGGCGTCCAATGCGGTGGAAAAATCTTCGAGCGGTTCGATCCGTTGCTTTACCGCATAAAGGTAATGGGACAAGGCCTGGTCAATTGGATTGCGCAGAATAACCACCATGCGCACCCGGGGAATACGCTGGTGTATGCGTTCGGGCGCTTTGGGTGCGTAAAGATAAAGCGGAGAAGCTTCGCCGCAGACCGCGCCCACTGGCGCATCGGAAAACAGGGAATGATAGTCGGCGATCTGCGTGACCGAGTTGTTGACATAGTCCGCGCCCGGCCCAGAGAAATTCAAGGCTTCGCCCTCGAAAGCAAAGAAATTGGGCTCTTTGGCGGACGGCATGAAGATACTCGGGTTTTGCCGCAGATGGCTGTACAGCGCCGTTGTACCGGCCCGCGCGGCGCCAAGGATCAGGAAATCCGGCATCCGTGCCGCAGGGCCCGAAGTTTCAGTTTCGGGTGACATGGAGTTTCTGCTTTTGACCCAGAACGTGATATTCGAACAGGCACCAGACATAAACCGCGGCCGAATAGACGTAGTAGACTTGGTGATACAGCAGGCATTTAAAGGCAAACCACGCCCCGCCATGCCCGGCCATCGTGCGCACCAGATCGAAATTGGCGACCAAAGCGGCCGCAAGCAACAGCAAGGGCAGGGGCCAAGTGCCCGGCCAGGCGGGCAGGGCCAAAACCGACAGCAGCAGCAAACCCGCAATCGCGGCTCGGGCCCGTTCGGCCATCGAGGTGTTCAGATCGTCTATCAGCCCTTCCCGCGAGATCATCAGCCGGGCCCAGGGCAGGGCGCGGCAATAGATGTCCGTGCTGAGGCTGTTGCGCATGGTCCAGACCTTCAAATGCTTGCCCTGCAATTGCGGCTCAACAAGAATACGGTATCCGGCATTGGCAATCCGATACCCCAGCTCGATATCTTCAATCGACGGGACCTCATAGGTTTTGACGTCGAACCCGCCGACCTCAAGGAAAACGTCGCGCCGGATTGCGCCGCATCCAGCCCAGAAGGTTCGAGCCTCGCGTCGCGCGCGCTGATGGTGATAGCGGTGCAAAAGGTTTTTGTAGCGTGAAAACCACGACTGCCCGTCCGGCGCATCGTCATACGAGCCGAAGACGGCCGCGACATTATCCTCGGACATGGCACGGCGGATATGTTCCGGACCGTCAGGCCAGGCGATGACGTCGGAATCGACGAACCATAGTATGTCGCCCGTGGCGTGCTGCGCGGCTAGGTTGCGTGCCGCGCCCGGCCCACCATTGACGGGCGTTGTCAGGACCGACGCTCCCATCTCGCGCGCAAGCGCGGCCGTGCCGTCTGGGGACTGGTCATCCACAACCAGAACCTGCTGCACCTGTCCGGTATTCAGCAATTCAATCAGCGGGGTCAGAACGCGGGGCAACATATGCTCGGCATTGTAGGCGGGCATAACGACACTAATGGACAATGAATGATCCGACATCACAAATCCCTTTTGGTGGCGGCGCGCAGGGCAGGGGGCCAACTTATGATAAGAAGAAAGGCTGCAGTGAACGGAAGCAACCACATCACGCGAGCGCCATATCGGTCCGCTGGCTGTGACACCCCACCACAAACCAGCGCATTGACCGCAATTCCTATCAGGATGAATAGGGCAAATAGCTTGATATCGCGCGGCACGCTGCGCGGGGTCAGCAAAAAGACCACGATAACAGCAAACGAAATGGCATAGATAAAGCCGTGCAGCGCATTAACCGGCGCAAGCCAACCGCGATCCTTGGACAGCAGGCCGCCTTGAATCAGATGCAGTTGAGAGTCGTCTAACCGTGCAAGATGGCGAGCGTTGTCTAGCGCCTGCTCTGTCGGGATTGTCATCCAAATGCTGTCACGCAAAATTTGGCGATAACCATTCTTGGCCAGGGCCCAAGATGTGGCAATGGGCCGGGAAAGAAACACAGCCTTGGCGAAGTCACGCTGGGAACGTGCAACCTTCTTCTGGTCTTCTGCTGACATAAGCCGGAATGATCCAAGCTTGGGCGAGCGCTCGAAAATGATATGCGACACAGTCAACCGATAGGGATCATCAGACCATGAAAGGGCCTCGTGCAGGGCGCATGTCGGTATGTTTGTGTCGGGGCAGGCGTCGTTCAGGTAGTCCATGCCCGGCCCATCTACAATCAGCCGCGCGGTGATGTGGGGTGTATAGACGACTTCTTTGTTTGTTTTGGTTTCCACCGCGATCTGAAAGGCTTTGCGCTCGGCCACTGCAATCGCAAGCACGATCACAAGCAATATCACTGCCCGCCATCGCCCCCGTGCTTTCATGAATAGGGCGGCCAGGATCACAAAAGGCACCATAAGCCCAGCGATTGCCAGATGTGACGGGTGTGAAATGACGGAAAACACAGCCAGACCTGACATCACAAAAAGTTCCCAGCCTCGCATTGTGCGACCGACCGCCGTCAGCGCAGCAATCACGATCAGCAAAACCGGAGCAAATATGTCCGGCATCATATAGGCGATGTAAAACGGCAATGAGGAAAGAGCTGCGGCCAGAAGCGGCACTGTGGTCAGCAAAGATGTGCTGCGGGCCTCTTCCAGAGTCCGGTTTGTCGTTCGTGCCAGAAGCCAAACAACCAGAAATATGCCAGCCATATGAAAGATTGGAACGGCAATAAGGGCGCCCGCGCGAAAAAAGAGGGCCATGACAATGCCATAGATCAGTGACCGGGATCCGGTTGCGGTATTGTCCTGATCCGCAGCGCTACTTCCACCTGCGCTGCCGCTCTCGCTTATTGTTGGCAGCAAACTGTTCAGCGCCACGTTGCCCTGTCGAATATAACTGCCGGTGTCGAAGTAGTAGAGAGGCCCGCCATTGATTAAAAGCACGGACAAACAGGCAAGCACCGCTGCGGCAAGCAGCAGAAATCCTCCAATTCGCCAAGATGGCCTATTAGAGGAAACCGATACGTTCATATCCGTTCTACAGCGCTCTCCGCCGCCACAGCTATGCGCCGGAAATAGGCGATTGTTGCTTCCAGCCCTTCTTCCAGCGGTACGTGAGGTGACCACGCCAGCTGTTCCTGGGCTCGCGTGATATCCGGCTGGCGTTGGATTGGGTCGTCTGGCGGCAACGGGCGTTGCACCAGTTCAGAGTTCGAGCCGGTCTGGCGGATCACGGACTCGGCCAGCTCACGAATGCTCAATTCCACCGGGTTGCCCAGGTTAATCGGCCCGGTGACATCATCAGAGGATTCCATCAGCTTAATCAGCCCGTCAATCAGATCGGATACATAGCAGAAGGACCGGGTCTGACTGCCGTCACCGTAAATGGTGATAGGCTCTCCATTCAGGGCTTGCATGATAAAATTGGATACGACACGCCCATCATCGGGATGCATGTTCGGCCCGTAGGTGTTGAAGATCCGCGCCACTTTGATCGGCAGGTTGTGCTGGCGGTAATAGTCAAAGAACAACGTCTCGGCACAGCGTTTGCCCTCGTCATAACATGAACGCGGTCCGATCGGATTGACGTGGCCGACGTAATCTTCGGTTTGCGGGTGAATTTGCGGATCGCCGTAGATCTCGGATGTCGAAGCCTGCAGAATTCGTGCGCCGACCCGCTTGGCCAGCCCCAGCATATTGATCGCACCATGCACAGCCGTCTTGGTCGTCTGGACCGGATCGTGCTGGTAATGGAACGGAGAGGCCGGGCAGGCCAGATTGTAAATCTCATCCACTTCAACATACAGCGGAAAGGTCACGTCATGGCGCATGACCTCGAAGCGGGGGTTTTGTAGCAGGTGGTGCAGGTTCCCGCGCCGACCCGTGAAAAAATTGTCGACACACAAAACCTCGTGCCCTTGTTTCAGCAGGGCCTCGCACAGGTGCGAGCCGAGAAAGCCTGCGCCACCCGTAACCAGAATCCGCTTGGCGGTTAGATGCATGTCGTTGGGATCAAAATCAGACGCGTTCATCAGCGCTCTCTGCAGTTATAATCCGACCGGTATTGCTTCGCGTCGGTTTTCTAAAACGATCAGGCACTACAAACGAATAAAACAAATAATTCGGCTGCAAATTTGAGCGCCTGCACTCAGTATGTACATCGCGGTTGAGGCTACACGAAATTTGGAGGGGGACGAAGGATAAATATGCGCGCTCTGCAGTTTTTGTGGTTTCCGGTTGTATGAGCCATGTTTCAGAACCAGTTACCAAAGCTGGGCTAAACAATTGTGCGCTCAGACCGAGACTGTTCCGAGTACGTCAAAAAAAATCACGTTAAGCCTTTTGGAGCCAAGCGGGGACCAAATGCGGGTGTAACGCATGCTTCAAGACGTGGAATCAATGTTATGGTAAATTTAAGCCGTGCTTACTTACCGGACCTCGTTCAGATGGAGCCACCGGCGGCCTGGCGCAGCATCCAGACCATTCGTGTACACCTGAGCCGGATAAGAGTGGCAATAGCTCGCAAGGTTTCACCGGTTGAATTCAGTCTGCTGCTGGCCAGAACCTTGGGCGTATGTACCATGGCACTGGCAGGCATTGCCAATCCCCGGATTGCCCATCTCAGGCGTGCTTTGCCTCCGGTTCCGTTCAACTGATACGCTTCCTGCGTCATGCGTCGCCATTTCGTCCTGAGCGCGGACCAATCTTGTCTTGACGGATGTTTGACACGAAACCGATCCTCGTACACCAGACTATAACCTCGCGCGACAGCACGCATGGTCCATTCCTGATCTTCCGATATACCGTTTATAAACCCGCCGATCGCGTCGAACACGTCGCGGCGCGTCAGCAGATTGCCTGCACCGGAAAACCCCTGAACCTCGATATATCTGCGGAAATTGAATGCAAAAACGGCCTCGAATGCCTCGGCCCCACTGCGCGGCGGTGGGGTTTCGTCAAACACGTCAACTCGGCCCCCGACAAGGTCAGCCCGGTTGGCGATTGCGCGGCCGACCGTCAGCCAGTCAGGCGCTGGAACGCAATCGGCATCTATGAAAAACAACCTTGGCGCTGTGGTTGCGGCAATACCCTTGTTTCGTGCATGCGCTGCGCCCTTCTGGGTTTCAGTGATGAACCGCACATCAGGAAAGGCCAGCTTCACCTCGTCCAACGAGACCGGAGACGCGTTATCTACAACCACGATTTCTGTATCGGTGGTGTCGTTCTCCATCAACGCCCGCAGGCATCGTTCCAGTCTATCAGGGTCGTTGTAATGGGGAATAATGACCGCATCCGTCGGAGCCGGATCAGTACGAGCCGTACTCATAGCCGAAAGCCTCGCTGATATAGCGACATTTGTTCAGCACGATGCCCATGACCTTCGTCAGCTCTGCCAGTTGCTGTTCGGCCAGGTCAACATGGTCCACGCTGGTTTCTTCGGCGGCACCCAATAGCAGGGCACAGTCAACGTTCTTCAGGAACCCGTGGCTGTCGTCGCTGGCCATCAACGGCGGAGTATCGAACAGCATGATATCCGGCTGGTACTCTGCTTCGATTTGTTCCAGTGTTTCAATCATGGCCCGGCTTTGCAGAATCTCGGCTGGATTGCGTGTTGACGAATAGTTCAATCCAAAGATTACATTTTCACCATGGCGCAGCGCATGCTGTTCAAACGAAATGTTTCCATTAATAACATCGGACATGCTGTGATTGCCGGTCTGCCGCAGGATTTCGGCCAACCCTCTGCGTCGCATATCAAAATCAATGACGATTGTACGCAGGTCCTTCTGTCGGCTCAGACTAAAGGCAAGATTTGCGGCCGCCGTGCTTTTACCACATCCGCTGTACGGGGATGTCAGGGCGATGCGCCGCCAGCCGTTGGACTGAAGTTGCTGAATCATCTTTGTCCGCAACATATCGTAGGGGGCAGCTTCAGGCCCGCCGTGATAGGCAATCAGACGATTACGAGCGATCAAGTTCTGATCAATCTGCAACTCGGGCAGAGAACTCCAGGCATCTTGGCTGTCATCAGCTGGAACAGGCTGCGGAGCCTCGGGTTGCAGAATAGGTTCCGCTTGGCGGCTTTCGCGTTCATTGCGAGCTTTGCGAATTGCCTGTTGAAGACGGTCCATCACACCCTGTCCAATCTTGTAGATACAAAAGTCACCAATAGACCTCCAACTTTTCGATCACTTGTTCTGCAATCAAATCCAGCGGCAAGTAATACGTATGAAAAGCCCAAACTGCCGCGGGCACACCAATCAGAATAGCCAGGACAACCATGCTCCAGCCAATCCGGCGCCTAATCATCTCTCCTCGTGAGGGCAAATAGGGAATGGTTGCGATCGGCCACACTTCGAGCTTGTTGATCAAATCCTCTGGACGACGCACCGTACGGTTGAGAAGTTCCAGCAGAACAACCAAAGCCAGGCCAAGCGAAATGCCAAAGGCAGTTCCCCCTGCCGCTACCATCATGCGGTCGGGTTTTGTCGGCGCAGCTGGCGCGACAGGATATTCGATTACCGATATGCGCTGACCCTGTGCTGTCACTTCAATCCGTTCACCGGTCGATGCCGCCGCCAATCGATCGACCACACTGTTATACTGGGCCTGGATGTTGTCATGATCCCGCTGCAGCTCTGCAAGCGCAATCGCGTTGGCCGGGGTTTGATCAATCGTCAGCGTCAGCTTGGCCAAGCGGTCCACAATTGAAATCCTTTGATCCTCAAGGGCCGAAATCTGAGAATCAAATTGGGCCAGTTGTAGATCCAGCGTCGAGTTGCCCGTCTGAGGGTTAGTCGCTGCTGTATTGGCTGCCTGTTCGGCAACTACAGTTTCTTCCAATTTGGAAATTCTGGCACGCAGAAGCCTTATCTGCGGATTGGTTTCCGAATAGATCGCGAGCTTAGAGTCGAGTTCGTTCAGCAACTGATCCAGCTGCGCCTGCGCAGGTGTTCTGTTTTGCTGTGCTACGCCCACGATCTGGCCGGTTGAACCATAAATCTCCAAAAGTTTCTCGCGTTGGCTTTTAAGCGAGAAAATCTGCTGATCCGTTTGTTCTAGATTGGTCTGCAATGCCGCTTGCTGCGCGGTTCGGAACTGAAGGTTACTTGGCAATGCGTCGGAATTTTCTCTCTCGAATTCCAATATCCGGGAACTTCGTATATCAAGCTCCTTCCCAAGACGCTCGACTTCTTTTTCAAAAAAACTAAGCGTATCTGACGCGCGGTTCTTGCGATAGGTCACGTCGAGCTTCTGAATCTCGGTCAGGTATTCATTCAACACCCCGGCAGCGATCTGACCCGATCGCGCATTGAAGAAAATTGTCATTAGGTTGGCTTGGCCCTGACCAGAGCTGATTTGAATCGTCGTGTTGTTGCGCATGACACCAACAATCTGATCGGGGCTTGCATTGTCTATGTTTTCCAGAACCAACTGCTTTCGCGCTATTTCCAGAAGAACCGGCCGTGTGAGCAGGCGCTGCTCAACGATCTGCATCTGTTCGAAAGCAGGAGTATTGACAGTACTGGACGCCAGGTGCCCAGAAATCTGAGGAGATTCAACGATTAGCCGCATTTGAGCCTCGTATGACGGAGGCAACGTTATCGCTATGATGACGGAAGCCACCGAAACAACCAAAGACACAGCAAGGAAATACGGGAGCCGCCTCAGAAAAATGGAAGAATAGTAACGAACCGGGCCCATTTCAGACTATTGCCTCCTTTTCTAGTGAATTCCCCCCGAAGAATACACCATCTTCGACCACTTGATTGACAACATCTTCATCAACTTTGTCAGCTTCGTTGGTCCAAGCGTACATCAGGGCGAAATCGCAAAACTGATTCACCAGGCGCGGAACGCCGCGGGTCTGCTGAAAAATCAGTGCGCAGGCGTCATCCGTGAACTCCTCGCCTGAGCCACCCGCCGTCTTCATCCGGTGCCGGATGTAGGCTTCGACCGAAGCTTCATCCATCCGCTCCAGATGGAAACTTGCAGCCACCCTTTGCGTCAACTGGCGCATTTTCGGGTCCAGAACCAAATCACGTAGTTCGGGCTGTCCGACCAGAACAAGCTGGATCAACTCATCCGTGTTGGCATTGATGTTTGTCAGCATGCGGATTTCTTCAAGCCCTTCGACTGTCAGGTTCTGCGCTTCATCGAAAATCAGAGCCACCCGCCGCCCAGCGGCATATTCCGAGACCAGAAAATCCTGCAGCGCCCTGAACAGCTGCACGTAGGTGGCGTCTTTATTAATCGGCAAACCCAGCGCATGAAGCACCCATTGCAGCAGCTCTCCTCGCCCGCCCTGTGCGTTGGAGATCAGCCCGACGGTGATCTGCTGCTCCATTTCGCTCAGAAGTTGCTGAACCAGGGTCGTCTTGCCGGCCCCGATCTCACCAGTCAACAGCGTAATCGGTGCGCAGCTCATGATCCCAAATTGCAGCACCGAATAACCGCGTTTATGCAGCGGTGACCAATACATGAACCCAGGGTCCGGAAGCAGCGTAAAGGGGCGCCGGTCCAGCCCGAAGAATTCTAAATAAAACCCGTCACTGGACGCCATTGCACCACGGTTGCCTTCCGCCTTGTCAAACCTCGTACTGGCCCCCCGGAGATTACCCACACTCATACCCTGAACCACCAGAAACCTCTTACACGATACACATATTACATAAATCAAATGCAGCTGGGGACTACTCTGCCACAAAATCACACTAGCAATCAGCACTAAATTTCACACTTGGTGATTTGGCGCTCGCCCACCTCAATCCCTGGTGGTATCCGTCGTAATGCCCATCAAACACTTGAGAAGACTGTGCAGAAAAGCGGCAAAGAGACCAAAGACTAGCCTCACAAAGAAAATTCCCGCCCCGCCGCACAATGCAGTATTAAGCACCAAAAACTAAGTTTTATGCAAATTGTTGCAGTATTGGATACAGAATCTCACAAGACCCTCAATCAGGTCTGGCGCATCCCAGCTCCAAACAACCCTGAAATACCCACTCTTTTCAGGTTCTGCGCACAAAGCTGTCATGATTAATGTTTTGCAAGATGACCAGAATTTGTTAATCTTTGCGAGTGGAGCAGGCTGGTATCGTGTGTGTAAACGGCAATGCTCTGAAATATAATAAAACAATATTTCTTAAATACGTGACGAGGTTGAGCGTAGTCAGTTTCTGAGTTGGGTAAGTGGTTCTTGGTTTTTTGTTTGTGCTGGGGGTTTAAATAGTGACAAGTCATTCGAAGGACGTAGCCGATACTGGCTACTCTAATATTTCTGTTGCACCTGCCCTGGCGACCTACCCAGGGATTTACAGAAGTGTAGGAAAACGCATCTTTGATATCGTCTTTGTGCTGCTTGCAGCGCCGTTTGTTGTGCCCATGGTTTTGTTCTTGGCCGTATTTCTGGCCTGCCAGGGTGTGACGCCTTTTTATCGGCAGGAACGGGTCGGCAAAGACGGCAAGATTTTCAAAATGCTCAAGCTGCGCACCATGGTGCATGACGCCGAGACAGTTCTCAAAAAGCATCTGGCAAACAACCCGGGCGCACGGGAAGAGTGGGATCGCAATCAAAAGCTCCTCAATGATCCGCGCATCATCAAGTTCGGGTCGTTTCTGCGCAAATCCTCGATGGATGAGCTACCGCAGTTCTGGAACGTTTTCACAGGCGAGATGTCCATGGTCGGCCCCCGCCCTATGATGGTGAACCAGCAAAAACTGTATCCTGGCGATTTCTACAATTCCATGCGGCCGGGCATCTCTGGGCCGTGGCAGGTTTCCAAACGCAACCAGTCTACTTTTGCCGAGCGTGCATTTCATGATACTGAGTATTGGAAGAGTATGTCGTTCGGCACTGATCTTTCCATCCTGATCAGGACGGTTTCCGTTGTTTTGCGCGGCACCGGCTGCTGAGGCAGGGCACGCCACAAGGTGGGCACCTTTCGTAGATTCTGCGGGAGTATAGCGTTGCGTGTAACTTTTTTATCCTTTGGCAACAGATTGGCGGCTGTTTTTTTGGCGGCAGTTCTGGTGTTGAGCGCATGTGACACAGCCGAAGAACGGGCCGAGGCACATTTTCAGGCTGGTCTAGCCCTCCTTGAAAAGGATGATGTCGAGAGCGCGCTGTACGAATTCAAAAACGTCTTCAAACTGAATAGCAAACACAAAGAAGCCCGCCTGATCTATGCCCGGCTGGAACGTGAACGCGGCAATGCCTCGATCGCTTACAGCCAGTTTCTGTTACTGGTCGAGCAATACCCGGACAACCTCGAAGGACATCGCGCGTTGGCTGAGATGGCTTTGGAAACTGAGAACTGGGAAGATCTGCGCCGCTATGCGGGTGTTGCAAAAGAACTTGCCCCCGATGACATCGAGATCAAATCCCTCAACAACTCGCTGACCTATACCGAGGCCGTCAACACCAAGAAAACAGCCGAGGCAGAACTCACCGTCGCCATCGCCCATGATTTCCTAAAGGACCGCCCCGACCTGTTGTCCGCGCGACAGATCGTCATCGACGATCTGGTCCGCTCTCAGGATTGGGAAACTGTGTTAAGCGAAACCGATATTGCTCTAAGCTTTGCGCCGCAGCAGGCCAAGTTGCATACCATTCGGCTCGGCGCGTTGCAGGAACTGCAAAAGCCCGAGGAAATCGAAAAACAGCTGAGGCAGATGCAGCAGGTCTTCCCCGAGGACACAAGCATTCAGCAAAGTCTTTTCGAACATTATATTAGCTATAAGAAACTGGATGCCGCCGAAGGCCTTCTGCGGGAACAATCAGAGCAGGAGGCACAGGACCCCCTTTCGACGCAAAAACTCATCGCGTTTCTGGCAGAGTACCGTGGCCCTGACCTGGCGATTGCCGAGTTGGATCAGATTATTGCTTTGGACACAATCGATACGCCGCGATTCAAAACCACACGGGCAGTGCTAAAATTCCAGATCGGGGACACGCAAACCGCACTTGGCGAGATGCGGGAGTTGCTTGCGAACGCAAAGCGGACCACGCAAACCCGCGACAGCGAAGTGGAATTCGCCCGGATGCTATTGGATGTCGGCGAGACCAAGGAAGGCCGAGCTTTGATTGAGCGCGTCCTTGTCGAAGACCCAACACACATTGAAGCTGTAAAATTGAAGGCAGCGTGGTTGATAGAAGAAAATAAAATCAACGACACAATCGTGCTGTTGCGCAAAACGCTGGATGTCACACCTCGGGATTCACAGCTTATGACCTTGATGGCGCGCGCCCACGAGCGCAACGATGATCGGGTTGTGATGGGTAAAATGTTGGCACTCGCGACAGAGGCGTCCCGGAATGCACAAAAAGAGACACTGAACTATGCCCGGTTCCTTCTTGAAGAGGACAATCTAGTAGTTGCCGAACGCGTATTGAACGACGCTTTGTACCGGCTTCCCGAGAACCCTGAACTGTTATTGGCTCTCGGCAATGTGTACCTAAACCTGCAAAACTGGGAACGACTCGATGTGGTGTTGAACAAACTCCGCAATCTGGACGACCCAGGCGCGCGTCAACGGTTAGACGACCTCAGATCACAAATGCTGTCGACCCAGCAACGCAAGGATGAAATGACGGCTTTCTTGGACGAACTGGCAAACGATCCTGAATTTGGCCTGTCAGCCGACATTGCGCTTATCCGGCAGATGTTAATACAGGGCGACGTGACCGGTGCCGCCAACCGACTTGATGAATTGCTGGCGGAAGACCCGGGATCGCTGAACCTGCGCTTTATGAAAGCTCGCGTTCTGACGGGTGAAGGTAAGCTCGACGAGGCCGAGCAACTTCACCGCGCGATCCTCAAAGATCACCCGGACGCGGCCCGTGTCTGGGCCAGCTTGTTTTCATTGCATATTCAGCGCGAACAGCTTGAACAGGCCCAAGCCATATTGGATGAAGCGCTATCAACTCTGCCGGAGAATCCAGATCTTTTATTGCTGCAGGCGACAGAACACGAACGCGCCCGGGAACTAGACTTGGCGATTGCGGTCTATGAAAAGCTGTACCCTCTCAGCAACCAGTCTCAGATCGTGGCCAACAAATTGGCAAGCCTTCTGACGAGTCACCGCAACGACGACGAAAGCCTGCAACAAGCGGCCCATCTGGCGCGACGGTTGCATGGGACAAGAATACCCGAATTTCAGGATACTTATGGCTGGGTTGCCTATCAGCTGGGCCGCTATCAAGAAGCGCTCATATACCTTGAGCCAGCGGCCAGGGCTTTGCCGGACCAACCCTTGGTACTTTACCATCTGGGCAAAACCTATGCTGCAATTAACCAGCCACAAGCGGCGTTGCACGCCTTTAGGGCCGCACAAGAAACTGGGGTTACATTAAATGTATCTCCAACATTAGAGGATGAAATAAAGCAATTGAACGCAGCAAATATCGCTGGACAATAATGCGGGGACGGAACGCTGCATTTCTGCCGCACCATGCCCCTGTCAAAAAACCAACAGATTGTTTTGAAAATAACATAAAGGTAAAAAGGGAGGGAAAAGTGAAAGATTTATATATGCGTACAGTTATAAGAGCATTGATTTCTCTAGTCTTCGCCATGGTCGCAGCATCAGCATCGTGGGCGCAAGGCTCGTATCAAATCCAACCGGGTGATGCGCTTCAGGTCGAAGTTCTGGAAGACCCCACGTTGAACCGAACCATATTGGTTCTGCCGGACGGCTCCATTAACTTCCCGCTTGCTGGCTCGCTTCGCGCAGCCGGGCAATCCACCAATGGGCTAAGCTCGTCGCTCTCGTCGGCGCTGTCTTCCAACTTCAATGCACCGCCGACTGTATTTATTTCGGTGGCATCGCTTGCACCGCCCCCGTTGCAGGGCGCGCTCGCTCCAACCGGTCCGACGATCGACGTTTTCATAATGGGTGAGGTCAACGCACCTGGGAAACATATTGCGACAGAGGGTACGACCATTCTTCAGATTTTGGCTCAGGCTGGCGGCTTGACCAATTTTGCGGCCAGAAAACGCATCGAATTGCGGCGGCCCGACACTAAAACAGGCGTGATGAACAGATACACCTACAACTACAAAGGCACGGGCGGCGGCATCCAGGGAAATACTTTGCTCAAACCCGGAGACGTTGTTGTTGTTCCAGCACGCCGCTTGTTCGAATAGGGGCTTATACAGGTGGGAAAATTTAGGAACAGGCTGTCCGCTTCGCTGGGGTGCGGGGTAGCTTTTGCTGCATCATTGACGCCAGCAGTTGGTCAACAAAGCCCAATCCCACAACCGCCGATACAGCAGACGACGGCACAGACCACTGCTGCAACGCAGACACCGCTGCAGCAGTCGACCGCCCAATCAACGGTTGTTCAGCAAACGCCCAGCCAACAGCTGATTGCACAACAGGCTCTGCAGAACCCAGCCCGGCAGGTTGGCTCACCCACAATTGTCCAGTCAGCCGGTACGGGGTCTGACTTGATTGTCACGCTAGATTACCTGTCCTCACTGCGGCATGATAACAATCTCAGACTGACAGATCCGTCTCTCGGATCAACCACTTGGTGGGAAAACGAGCTCGCCCTGAATATCCTGAAGCAAGCAAACGATTCCACTTTGGCTATCGATTTATCGGGCTTATACCGGATCGCCAACGAACCGATCATAGGGACTGAATCATCGTTTTCTGATCCATCCGCGCAATTGGCTTATCAGCGTACCCGATTGAACAGCAGCCTTGACCTGCTGTTGGATTATACCGAACGGGATTTGGCCTTTAACCGGTCGCTGACAGACACCAACCTGGATGGCATCATCGATTCCGCCGACGTACTCGGAACCGCCGGAGATCAGATCAACACCCTTGCGAACCTGAGCTGGGCCGTGGGTCTGAATGCCCCTGTGGGATTCCAGTTCGACTACAGCCACCGCGAACGCCGCTATAAGGACACATTCGACCCGAGTCTGATCGAAAACAGATCAGATATTTTTGATTCAGCACTGTTGTTCCAGATTTCTCCGGTTTTACAGGGAAATTTGAGCGTCGGTTACGAAGATTTTACGGCCGAAGACAACGTGCGAACTGAAACGCAGACTACAACTGTTTCAGCGGGTGGAGCATATAACCTCTCTTCCACGACATTCGTCTCGTTGGATGCCGGATACAGCCAGGTCGACGATACGCAACGTGCGACAAATACGAGTAACACCACTGAAAGCTTCGTCTGGAACTTTGCTTGGAACAAGGCGCTGTCAGATGGAAACGCCGACGTACGGATCAATCAAACATTCGGCGTGAACGGCACTAGGCTGAATGCAACTGCCGGACGCAACTACCAGCTAACAAACGGAACGTTGAATTTTGATATTGGTTTCACCCGGGGGCCTTTTGACGAGATAACCCCGATCGGCCAGCTCAACTATTCGTACCGGCTGCTTAGTTCCCGGATCGGTGCAACGATTCAACGACGGGTTGGTACCAGTACCGACAGCTTGGAAACACGCCAGACATTAGCCTTTCTGACATATGACTATTTCATTAATCCTGTTTCGGCGCTCTCTTTCAGTGTCGATGTTCTTGATCAGCAAACAGAAGGTTCAGGTCCATCAAACCCACGCACCCGGGGCACGATCAGCGCCTCTTACAGTCGTGCAATCACAAAGGACTGGGCGATGAATATTGGCTACCAATACGAAAGGGATGACCAAAATAACTTTACTGCCAGCTCAAGCACGGCGTTTTTGACACTTGGGCGGCGATTCACTCTTAAACCCTGAGCCGCATTAAAATTGAATGCTCACCGGCCCCTTGACGCAGGCCGAGCGTGGCCGTGATCATCGGGATTTTGAGCAACCCGATCCGTCCTTGGATCGGCAAGACATTGGTGTGCTTTGCCACCTAAATCCTGCTGGCAACAACGCCGGGCCAAAGACAAGTGATCGGACCACTTGTTCACCCGCGTCAGCCCATCGTATTCAAGGGAAATAGATTCGACGCATGGTTAGCTTCTTTTAGCTTCGTTTCCGCCTTGTTATTCCTGCATACGGCAACTGCAGGTGGCGGATTCTACGTGGCACACGCTAGACCAGAGATTTGGCATTGTCCTGTGGGGGGGGGGCGATAAGAGGTCTTCTAATAGGGTTTACGAATCGATAGTCGCAAGAAGCTTGCCGTATTACTCCGTGCAGTGCTGGATCTGATCACACCCCCAAACTTATTTGGCGTCGGGCATCTAAGTGCGCGTCCCCTTCTTTTTTGCTAACGCTTCTGGCTTCAATCCTGTCTTTGAAAACACTCTTAATGGCGATCCGTGATCGCAACGCCCGTGGGGTCGTTGCTTTTTTTGGAGAGTACCACAGACCCCAAGTCTTATGGCCCCATTGCATACCCTTGTCTTCTCTTATGATCTTCAACGAAACCCCAGTGCCGACAATTGGCAACCCCACACAACAGCCCAATCGGGTGGCCGGATCACTAGGCGATTTACAGGCTACACTTGAAAGATCAGCGAGGATACTGATCGCACGGCGCTTCAGCTTCAGCTGTTTTGCCTCAAGCAATAGCGGATACCGTCGTAATCTGTGCGATGGATTCTTTTGCAGCAGAAGATCGATGGGTTCAGGGTATTGGCCGCAGCCAAACCGTGGACGCTGTATCAACGCATAGCAGCCCAATAAACTATCTTACGCGCAAATAGAGCCCGTCTGCTCTGCTATTGTGATCTGTGCCTTGCACTCGTTTTCTCGGCGAGTAACTGATTAGACAACCGCACCAATCGCCGCTCTACGTAAAGGAAGTAAAGATGTGAGATCAGAATGTTGATCAAAAAAATCGCAAATGAGAGGGTGAGAAACACGAAAAGGCTCAAATCGTCCAATTGTGGGATGAACGCCATTAGAAGCGGAATGAGAATCGCATGGATGAGATACAGCGCGTAAGAGGAATCCCCAAGCGGGCTGAGCCAACGAAAAAATCGCTGTCCAACGCCACGCGCCTCCAACGAAATGCATCCAATGACCAGCAATATACTTGGGATACCCCATAAAATTACCGAAGGGTATTGTTTGTAACCCAACCAAAGGCTTAGGCCAAACCCAGCCGCAGCTATCAGGATCATGGCGCTTGCTGAGCTGACGGTCGCCTTTAACCCACGTGTTGCCATCCACCCGATCCAAGCACCGGCTGCAAATTCAAGAAGTAAAACACTGGTGACCAATTTGGGAAGCCCCATGAACCCCATGCTGGGAGGGATCAAGAAGACTCCCACAAAGATGCTGGCTACAAAAAACACGGTCAACCACAGAACCCGGTAAAACGCTGGCAGACCCAGTGCCAGTGCCAAGGCAAACAGCAGATAAAAGTAAACTTCGTAGGCCAGTGTCCAACCCACAAAGATCAATGAGCTTGCACCTTCTGGCAGCAGGAAAAAGGCGCCAAACCATTTTTCTGCGGTGTCAGGCAGTTGTGCACCCAGATAGAGGGCTGCCGGAATGCTCAGCGCCGCAATTAACCAGTAGGACGGGTAGATGCGCGAAAAGCGTTTTCTTAGAAAGGAACGCCAGTTGCTGCTGCTGTCTTGGTTGGTCCACATCATGATGAAGCCACTGACAACAAAAAAGATATGAACACCGGCAGAACCCAAGCCCGAAATGTAGTTGCTTACCGGAAAAGCGTCAGTGCTTGAAATATCAACAAAATACACACTGTGACGCAATGCAACGGCAGACGCGGCAATCGCCCTGAGCGCTTGAATAGAATATAGCAATACAACATTCCATTTGCCGAAAAGGGAGAAAAACTATGACATGAATTGGTAATACGTCAAGCAAAGTGCCTGGATTCACTTGTTTGCATGCCTTCTCATGCGAGAACTGTTTCCTGAAAATCGTTAAATAGCCAGGGCGGCCCCTACCCTTTCCAAATACGCTGATACGCCGCGATCAGAGCGGGTATCTGATGGGGCCAGGCCATTTCCGCCTCAACCCGCGCACGGCCATACCGGCCCATGGTGGCGCGACGTTCGTCATCCGCCAGCAATTCAGTGATCTTGTCCGCCATATCCACTGGATCGTTGGCTTTTGCATAAAGCGATGCCTCCTGCGCGGAAAAGCGCCCTTCGGTCACGTCGAACTGAACGATGGGCTTCTTGAACGCCATGTATTCCAGAATCTTGTTCATGGTGGATTTGTCATTCATCTCGTTCACCCGGTCCGGGTTCACGCAGACATCGGCGGTTGACAGGATTTCGAACAGATCGTGATCCGGGGCACGGCCAGTGAAGGTGACATAATCCGACAGCCCCATATCCACCGATTGCTGGCGCAGTTTGTCCAGACTGGGACCACCGCCCACAAGGCAGAACTGGATATCGTCACGCCCCTGAACCTGCACCAGATGCGCCACCGACTCCAGCAGCAGATCGATCCCCTCCTGATCGCCCATCACGCCGACATAACCCACCATATACTTGCGCCCGTTGCGCCAATCGGGGTTCGGGGGCAGGTGCTGTAGGCGGCTGAGGTCCGGGCCTGAGCGGACAACAAAGACATCTTCGGGCGCCATGCCACCGCGCTCGATGGCGATCTTACGATAGCTTTCGTTGGTCGCGATCGACACCCGCGCCGAGGCAAAGGTCAGCCTCTCGAATTTCTTCATCAGTTTCCAGAAGAAACCCCGCTTGTTGAATTTGGCCTCGTACAGCTCGGGGTTGATGTCGTGGTGGTCAAACAGATAGCGCACCCCGAACAGTTTGAACGGCAGCGCCACCAGAAAGATCAGATCGGGCGGGTTGCAGCCATGTATGACATGGAAACCGCGCGTCAGCTTGATCCGCAACGCCAGCCAGCTTTCCCAGAACAGCGCCGCGCCGTATTCCAGCAGGTAGCCCAGTGCCCCGCTGGCATCCAAAGGCAGAGGGTGGCGATAGACTTTGATCCCCTCGTCTTCCCACACGCGTGCCTCATGGCCTTTGCCGGTGGGGCAGATGACCGACACCAGCGCGCCGGCGGCCGCCAGCGTGCGCGCCTCCATCCAGACCCGGCGGTCGAAAGGCACGGGCAGGTTTTCGACCACGATCAGAACTTTCAACCCCTTCAGGGGTTGGGTCTGGCGCAGTTCCTCAAACGAGATCGGTTGAACGGCAGGCGGCGGGCTAGTCATATTCATAGGTCCGCACCACCTCTGTATCGCCAAGGTTCAGATCATTGATAATCCGGTTCGATCCAATCACCAGATCCCAGGGCCCGGCCTCGGCCGTGGCTCGGTTCACCAGCAGGCTGCCCACATTGGGCAAATGGGTGAAGGCATAGCCCAGGTTCTGTCCCCGCAGATCAGCAGGTTCGATGGCCGGATCATAGATCGACAGTTGATAGCCTGCGTCCAGCAGCCGCCGGGCGATATCGACATTGGGACTTTCGCGCAAATCATCGGTTCCGGCCTTGAAGGCCAGCCCCGCCATCAGCACCCTGCCCCCCTCGGGCAAGCGAGCCATGATGTCCTGCGCCTGATAGGTCTTGTGCGCCTGATTGGTCTGCAAAAGGCTATCGATCAGATGCGTATGCGCCCCGACCTCGCTGGCGATATGCTGCAGCGCACGGACATCTTTGGGCAGGCAAGACCCCCCGAACGCGCCCCCGGGACGGGTGTAGTAAGCCGAGATGTTGAGCTTGGTGTCCGAGACAAAAATCTCATGCATGGTTTTCGCCGACACGCCCATCCGGTGACAGATGCGACCGATCTCATTGGCGAATGCCACCTTGGTCGCGTGCCAGGTGTTGTCGACGAATTTCGTGATCTCGGCCTCTTCGAAGGCGGTATAGAACACCGGGGCGTCCAGATTTTCGTGCAGGGCGTCCATCACGTCAGAGCGATTTCCATTCGCTGTGCCGACGACGATCTTGGGCGGGTTGAAGTAATCGTCCACCGCCGACACTTCGCGCAGGAATTCCGGGTTGTAGATGATTTCGACGGCCTGCGCCGTCTGATCCCCCAGTTGGCTCCGGAAGATCGGCTCGATCAGTTGGCGCACCGTGCCGGGCCGGAAGGTCGACCGATACGCAACCGTCAACGGTCGCACCCGATCAGGCGACACGGTCTCGGCAATCTGGCGCGTCACCTCAGCCACAAAATCCATGTTATGCGACCCGTCAGTCGCGCTAGGGGTGCCAACACAGACAATGGCCAAATCTGCATCAGACAGATCCGGTGTTTCCACCACCGCATGTATCAGGTTCTTGCTAAGCGCTTCGGTCAGCAGTTCAGCCACTTTGGGTTCTTTAATCGGGGGCTGACCAGCATTGATTTCAGCAACCTTATCGGCGTTCACGTCGATGCCGATTACCGCGTGCCCTTCGCGGGTCAAACAGCACGCCGCCGTGAAGCCCACATAACCCAGCCCGAAAATTGCAATTTTCATACCGCAATACCGCTCTAAAACTCAGCACCCAATTATCTATCCTGCCGCGACAAAAGACATGTAAACCGTCGTGCTTGGCTTCTTTCTGCATTTGGTGTCCAATTCATGACACCAATTGAGAATGTACTTTGAAACAGAATTCAACGTACGGGTACGAGATACGAGTATCATTTGACAAATAAGACAAAACCGTTGCGAGGCACATACAAAGTAGCACTATGCTGACACTTATCAGTCGTCTGGTCAGAACACCAGAATCGCGATCTCACACGTCTAAGGACCTCACAATGGATCGCGAATATGGAAACATTAATGCAGATATGCGTCGTTTGTTATGAGTTTGGGAAGTTAACAGTTTGAAGCAGCCGTCCGATCCTGTTGTGGATAAAAGCACGTCTGCCCGCACGTCCGCTCTTGCGGTGGGGGCAACCACATTGCTTGCCTCCAGCCTGTTTCGGCAAGCGCTTGGATTGATCACACTGATCGTAACCGCCCGGCTGCTTGCACCAAAAGATTTCGGTATCGCCGCCTATTTCCTGGTCGCCACGGCCTTTTTGGAAATGATGCAGCGGCAGATCGCAACAGTTCTGATCCGACTGGACGATGTCACTCTTGAGCATCTCAAAACCGTTTTCACCTTTCAGGTAATCCTTGGCGTCGTCGCTGCGCTGTTTTTCTACGTTACCCAGCCATTGCTTGCCCTGCTCGAAATACCCGAGCTGATCCAACTGGCACCCATTCTTTGTGCCCTTTCACTGATTATAGCTCTGAAAAGCCCCCGCTTCGTCCTTTTTGAACGCAAACTACGGTTCAGTTTCGCCGCCGCCGAAGAAACGATAAGCCGGATCGTGTATTCGATCATTGCAATCAGTCTGGCGTGGCTTTGGGGTGATTTCTGGTCAATTATCGTCGCCAGTGTCTGTGCGCTGATAACGCGCAGTATCTGGACCTACAGCATGGCCCCCATGACCATACGATTGTCATTGGCACGCTGGCGCGATTGTTTGTCCTTTTCGGTCTGGACCACGGGCGCCCAAGTCTCATTGTTTTTCTCGAACAACATGCCGCAACTTATCATCGGTGCCACCCTGGGGCTGGCCGATGCGGGTGTATTCCGGCTTGGGAACAGGTTGAGTACACTTGTCACAACACAGCTGTTCGCCCCGTTGCAACGTGTGCTTTATCCCGGGCTTGCAGATATATCGCGCAACACCGACCGCCAAGATGAGGCGTTTAATCGGCTGAACGAATTGCTTCTTGCGATCGTGTTACCGGTTTCCCTTGGGATGGCATTAGTGGCCAATCATATCGTCGTGGTCGTGATCGGCTGGCAGTGGTTGGGCATCGTACAGGTCATATGGATTCTGGCCCCGCTCAAGGCGCTTGAAACGCTGCACGAAAACGTGCGGTCCGCCGCCTATATTGAAGGCTCTACCAGGATACTGTTTATCCGGAACACGTTCCTTTTGGTGTTCGTCTGCCTGCTGATGCGCGAAGGGGTGGAATTCGGTTTCTCAGGCGCGCTGATCGCAGCAGGCATCGCCAGCTTGGTCACAATCTTTACAACTCTGATGATTGCGAAACGTTATGGAACCCGCACGTTTTTTGGGCCAATAACTGTTGCCTGGCGGTCATTTGTGTCCACTCTGGCGATGGTTTCTGTTGTTCTGTTCGTCAGCAGCGCCTTTGGCAGCGGCGACGCGGTGGGTTGGGCCTATGAAACAGAGGAAGACCTGCCATTGCTGCGCTTTCGATTTGCGATCAAGGTTCTGGTCGGGATCTTGACCTACATCGGTACGCATTTCCTGCTTTGGAAGCTAAGCGGTAAACCCAAAGGCGTCGAAAGCATGACATTGGAGTTGGTGGCCAAAATAAGATCCAGACTCGTCACGGCGCATTAAGGTTCTGCATTGGACTTCGCCTTACTCAGGACATGTCCCGCACCTCAGCTCGAAAGCACTTCTTGCAGAGCGGATACAATGTGATCGATATGATCCTCTGAAAGATATTGATGCAGCGGCAAGGACAGAACTTGGTTCTTTAGCGCTATTGCCTCATCCTGACCGGTCCAATCCAGATTTCGATGGAACCCAGCCCACCAAGGCGTGGCACCGATACCACGCGCCTGCAAATCACGCGCTGCCCGGTCGCGCCCGTTCACCACAAGCGGCATGATCAGTGGGCAAGTCTCGGTTTCGAGTTCCGACTTCAACATCTCAACGCCCTGTACCTTTTCGAGACGCTCGCGATATCGATGCCAGTTGGCTCGTCGGATTTTGATGGTATCAGACACCGAAAACGAACGAAGCTGCCGAGACGCAACGACGCTGATACGGCGCCTCTGCAAATCTGGATCAAAGTAATAGTGCCCGGGAATATCGTCTATCTCGTCGGTTGTTACATGGTCCGGTTCTGTCATCCCAGACCCGCCGGACAAAGCACGTTTCAGGATTCGGGCCCGGGTAGATCCCAGCACATTTACCAAGGTTGACCGTGCCACTATCTTCGCGACCACTTTTCCCGGTGCCGGGCGTGGAAACGGCGCAGCCGCGGTCAGATCGGGGGCGTTCACGACCAACGCCCCGCCTTCCGGCACCGGTACGAATTTGTGAAAGCAAAAAACCGAGATATCGCCGGTGCGCCCTTCTGCCGGGCTTTTTCCGCTCAGAAGGCTCAGCGCACAATCTTCGATCATCCGCAGCCCATAGTTGTTGCAAAGCGCGCGCAGGGCTGTCAGTTCAGGCTGAAGAATTCCAAAATAATGCGTGACATAGATTGCCCGTGTCCGATCCGAAATCAGCGGCTCGATCCGCGCTGGATCAGTACGCAGGTCTTTACCGACCGGATAAAGCCGCACCTTCAGTCCGGCCTGCACAAGCGGGTCAACCTCTGATCCGCAGTTATAAGCCGGTGCCAGAATTTCGTCCCCGTCCTGCAGCCCCAGCACATCACACGCAGCATGTATCGCGACCCGTGTCTGAAATGCATAATGCACCTTCCGGTTCGCAAATAGTGCGAGAATACCACCCTGCGCATCCTGCTTCCAAAAACTGCCTGCCCTCATGGGCATGTTCGCAACGGCGTCGGCAATTCGGTTCCGCGTCATCTTGTCAGCGGCTTCCAGCTTTGGCGGGACGTAAAGCGCGATTCATTGTGAAATCCGATCAACCTGAAGCCAAGTTTTTCTATGTTTCTCCGTGACGTGTAATTGTATTCGTGACAGGCGATAAAAAAGCGCCGCGTTCCCGCCTGCAACCTTTCGGCCATCATGGTCCGATGTACCCTGACCTGCAAGCTACGCCCCCTGAATTCAGGCAGGACAACGATCTGAAAAAGTATTTCTGCATCTGACGGCACCGCGCAGAAGAAGTGTTCATCTTCATCGGGACCCAAAATCCAGGCAAGGCAACAGACCTCTCCGTCGAGGGTTGCCGCCCATAGCCAGCGATCTTTGTCGAACCAACTCTTGTCGCCCCATTCCAGGTTTTCCTCGCCGGATTCCAGTCGCCGCCGCAGGGTCTCGGGCAGATCGTGCCAGCCTGAAACCCTGCTAACTTCAAGTGTTGGATCATCCGCAGGCTGGCTTTTCAGAAAGTCATCCCCATCAAGCTGAAACACCAGATTTCTTCGACGCAATCCGATATCTGCAACGGTTGCCCAAGCTTGATGCAGAAAAGCGCCGGCGCCGCGATGGGCCGCACTACGAAGCAGGATCAGCTTTTTTCTCTGTCCTAATCCAAACACGCGTCACACCTCCTGCAGCGCCGTGGCCCCTACCCCGATTTGGTCAGGGCCTGCGCCGCCCTGACACCGCGCCGTGCGACCTGTTTCAACTGTGACGGAACCACATTTGCCTGGTGGAACAGACGATGAGTGACCAATGTATGTTCTGCCACGCGTCTGACCGGGCGTGGCTTGAAATAGGTTTTATATTCAAGAACGCTGAAATCAGGATGGCTGCGGTCGATATCGGGCAGATACCCTTCGACATCCAAGTTTGTGCATCCCTGCTCCATCGCCCACTTCATCCCCCTGAGCCAAAGCAATGGAGCAATGCGCAGATTACCAATCAGGCTGGCCGCGGCGGGGTCCGCCACAAAACGCCGGGCAAAGGCCGTAATCCGACTACGATATAACAAAAACCCGCCCAAGAATGTGTCCTGGTGATAAGCGGTGAACAGAACCCCGGCCTCGGGGTCGTTATATACATTTTGAAATCCGGCTTCGTATTCGGGGCGTGTGACCGGGGTCAGGTTGTTGGGCTTGATCACCAGCGCGTTTAGGCAATCAAAAAAAACCGCGATCTGATCAGGCGACGTGATGTGACGGATTTCGACATCTGTTGCCTCGATATTTCGCAGATTTCGACGCGCACTTCTTGAAAACGAGCTGCGCAACTCATCCAAAGAACGGTCGAGGTCAATCAGCCCGGTATCACGATGGGGCGCTGGATCGGTTATCTCCAACCCAGCTTGCGTAAATCTCTGATGCAGCTGATCGGCGTCATCATCCAGCCAATAGGGCGTGACCTTGATGGCATCGACCTTTGCAAAACGAGTGTGACCTGACACGGCGACCACAAATTCAGTCAGCGTCTCGGGATCGTCGCAGATCGGCCCGCTCAGCGCCAGGGCTACCGAATATCTGCCCACCAATATTCGGCTGCGGTACAGCGAAAACAGGCCTACGGCGCAAATTTCCCCCTGTCGACGCGCGATCGCAAAAACCACAGTTCCGCCGATTGCACGCTCGACATCGGCAAACCGAGGGTCCTGTCTGGGGTGCTGATGCTGGCAGCTGGCCACAAATTCACGCCATTCATGTATTTGTTCACCGGTCAGGTCATCGTAACATTCGATATCCATTAACCACTCACTTTCCTGGCGCGACCACAAACCGTCAGCCAAAAGTACAAAACCTGTTAAAATCGCCATCCTTTTCAAAAATATAGAAGGTATATGCCACGAAATGTAAAAATAATTCACCGCCTCGGTGGTTTCGCGCGCAGAAATGCGGATCATTGGCCTGTGTATTGGGGAATTAAGCGCCTGTTGCGATGTGTGTTTCCTCGGAATCGAGAGTTACATGAGTGTTTTATCTGAATCAGAGAGCTCGGGATGCGCTGTTTCGATTGTTATCGTAAACTGGAATACGCGCGATATTTTGCGCGATTGTCTTCAATCCATAGAAAATCAGACCCGCCTGCCTCATGAAGTCATTGTAGTGGATAACGCCTCGGGCGATGGCTCGGCCGAAATGGTCAGTGAAAATTTTCCCAACGTAAAACTGATCGCCAACCCCAGTAATCGCGGCTTTGCTGCGGCCAACAATCAGGGGTTGGAGATTGCCAAAGGCGACAAGCTTTTGCTACTCAATCCCGATACGATCATCCTGGACCATGCGATCGACGTCATGAGCGGATGGCTCGACACGCATCCGGATGTTGGGTGCGTTGGATGCCAGGTGTTCGAAGACCCCGAAACCATACAGCTGACCTGCTTTGCCGATCCCGGACCGCTAAGCATGGCGGTGATCGAGTTTGGGCTGAAACGGCTGCTCCCCTGGCCGGAATACGGCGGTTGGGACCGGACCACACAGCGCGACGTGGATGTGGTCTCGGGCATGTTCATGATGGTCCCGCGCCCGGTGTTCGAAAAGGTCGGGCTGCTGGACGACGCCTTTTTCATCTATTCGGAAGAGGCCGACTGGTGCCGACGTATCCGAGAGGCCGGCTGGCGCTGCGTCTTCGCCCCCGAAGCCCGGATTCTGCATCTTGAGGGCGGATCGAAAAGCACCGCACAGATCAAGTCCCGCATGTATGTGCAAAAGCAAAAGAGCAAGACGATCTATGCACGAAAACACTATGGCCGGGTCGGAGAGCTGATAACGCGCAGTATCTTCGTCACCAGCGCGCTGCTGCGGGGCACCGCCTTTGGCCTGCTGGGTCTGGTGCGTGCCACACCTGACCGCTCGGCCCGGTTGCGGCTGTCGGGAGCCGCAATCCGGTATCATCTGTTTGGGCAGGAACCGGCCACGTGATGGATGCGGTTTCCACCAGATCACAAGAGGCGCTCGAATGCCTACAGGCACCGGCCCAGGCCCTTTCCATAAAGGCTGAATGGGATGATCTGGTCACGGCAACCGGCGCCGATATCTATTTCCTGAGCGATTGGCAGGTCGCCTGGTGGGACCACTATGGCATGAGCTTTGCTTCCAGCCGCTGTCCTGTGTGTTTCATTCTACGGGACGGGCCCGAGTTGATCGGTGCCTTGCCTTTTTGCATCGAAACGATCTGGGCCGGACCAGTTCCCGTACGCATCGCTCGGTTGGCCGGGGTCGATCCCAATTTCGCGGTCATGGCCTTGCCTATTGCTACCGGTCACGAAGAGGCCGCCCTGCGCGCCGTCTTCACGCATCTGACCCAACAACTGAACTGCGCCGCCATCAGTCTTTCCCCGATGTCAGAGCGGTCGGTATCGCTGAAAATCCTCCGCTCCATGGATGTGCAAAACGTGTCGCTCTTGCGCGACGACAGCCCGCGCGGACACACTTTGATGGACCTGCCCGACAGCTTTGATGGGTTCATGAAGGCGCTATCAAAAAGTCGGCGGCGCGAGGTACGGCGGGATATCAAGCGCTTGAATGAAATAGCGCCTTTAAACAACACCAGCTCAAGCCCGGATATGGTCGATCCAATGATGGACCGGTTCATCGCGCTGCACACAAAACAATGGCGGGCCGCTGGGAAAGGCGGGCATTTCTCGGATTGGTCCGTA
Organism: Ruegeria atlantica; assembly: GCF_013032005.1. Taxonomy (GTDB): domain Bacteria; phylum Pseudomonadota; class Alphaproteobacteria; order Rhodobacterales; family Rhodobacteraceae; genus Ruegeria; species Ruegeria atlantica_A. Next base: position 6,378 of record NZ_WQBE01000003.1, on the reverse strand, counting down.
GCCGCCGGGTTCTATCGCGACCTGCTGCACCGGCTGGCCCCCAGTGGCCGGGCCACGATTGATGAGCAATGGCAAGGCGACAGGCTGTTGTCGAGCCAACTGCGCTATACTCAGGGCGACAAGGCCTATTGGTGGCTGAATGCCCGTGAAACAGATCCTGAATTTGCAAAAGTCGGGCTGGGGCGTGTGGGGCTGATCGAACGGGTAGAGAGGCTGATTACGGATGGTATCCAGCTGGTCGAGGCCGGAGCCGGGGAATACGAATACAAACTGAGTTACGGCGGTACGCTGGTGCCGATCCATAACATCGTGCTGGCCGCGAACCGTCCTGCGGCGCGGCTGAGAGCGCGGGCTTTGCTGTGTTGGGCGGATGCGCTGCACCTGTTTTACTACCGCGCCTGGTTTCTGAAAATTCGAACCCGACTGGGGCTGAAACCCGGCAAGCTCTGGGCCAGCTGGATACGGACACGACTATGACCGGTTCTCTGACACTGCAAACCGTTGCTGCCGAAGACTGGCCCCGGATCAGTGCCGAATTTCGCGACCTGACCTATGAGCAAACCCTAACCTATGCGCAAGCGGCGGCACGGCGGATCGGGGCCCAGGCGCAATTTGTCACCCTGTCAGATCAGACAGGCAGACCCGTTGCTGCGGCCTGCCTGCGCCTGAAATTGGTGCCGGGCCTGGGGCGAGGCATCGTCTGGATCCCGGCTGGTCCGCTTGTACATCACGAGACCACGCCGCAGACACTAGAGGCCGTGTTTACTGCCCTGCGCACCTATGCTGAGCAAAGCGGACATATCCTGCGGTTCCGACTATCTGCGTTATCGGCGCGCAACGTCCCGTCGGTAGATCAGGTTGCCGCTGGGGCTGGCTTTGTGCCAACGGATCGGGCGTCTCACTACAGGACGGTGATCGTCGATTGTGAGCAGGATGAAGACACCTTGATGCGCGCTTTGCACGGCAAATGGCGCAATCCTCTGCGCAATGCGCTCAAGGCGGGGATGGAACTTGAAACCGGTCCGATAGCGAACCTGTTCGGGCGCTTTTCCAAGCTCTATGAACAAGTGCAGGCCGCCAAAGGGTTTCAGCCGGACATCCCACCGGAATTCTATTACGCCCTGTCTGGGTCGGATTTCGAGCATGACATTTTAATTGCACGCAAAGACAACGTGGATATCGGCGCGATGACGATCGGATATACCCGCCACAACGCCACTTATCTGTTCGGGGCGACATCGGATGCAGGACGGAGGCTTAATACAGGGCATTTTTTAATGTGGCAGGCCGTGCTTTATTGCCAGGACCGAGGACTCAAGTGGTTTGATCTGGGGGGCATTGATCAGGACACCAATCCAAGTGTCACCCGCTTCAAACTCCGCACCGGTGGTGTGGACACTATGGCGGCGGGTCCGTTTGAGGCCCGACAAAGTGGGCTTGGCACAGGTCTAATCAATCTTGCTGAAACACTGCACAGAAAGCTGAAATCCTGACATGGCCCGATTGATTGGTCTCAACTTCCACGGCATAGGCACACCGGCCCACGACCTTGAAGAAGGCGAGGCACCCTACTGGCTGTCTGAGGCACAGTTTTTTGACGTTCTAGACCGGGTTGCAGACAGCCTCACCCCGTCGACCTACTGCTTGACTTTTGATGACGGCAACCTCTCGGATTACAAGATCGCCCTGCCCGCCCTAAAGCAGCGGGGGCTAACTGCGACGTTCTTTGTTTTGACGGGACGATTGGACGAGCCCGGCTCCCTGACCCGCGATCACGTCAAAGCACTGATGTCTGCCGGAATGAGTGTTGGCAGCCACGGGATCGCGCATGTCGCCTGGAATATGTTAGGAACAGCCGCACTTGAGCAAGAGCTGACCGGCTCTCGCGAAGTGCTGCAAGAACTAAGCGGTGCTGCGGTGACCAAGGCGGGAATACCCTTTGGCAGATACAACGCCCGCGTCCTGCGTGCCCTGCGCCGCACTGGTTACAAAACCGCGTTTTCCAGCGATGCGGGATATATGAGCGACACAGCCTTTCTGCGCCCGCGCACATCCCTGCGCGGGGATATGACACCGGCTGAGATTGATGCGATCCTCGCCGGCCGGATGCCTGTCAGCAGACGAATGCGCCGCGCGGTGGGCATGGTTGGAAAACAGTTTCTACCCCTGCGATAGACAACCCTTAGATAGCGCCCGACGAACCTGTGACAGGGGTTCGGGCATATCCGAATTTTTCCAGAACATGGCCCAGTTCCTGTTCAATATATGCCACATGCTCGGGCTCCAACTCGTCTTTCCACTGCCCGCTGCGGCTGCTGCGGATATGCGCGCCCTCATTGGTTTTCGTGGCAGAGACCTTACTGCGCTTTCCGGCCTCAAACAGACGCATCAGGCGGACGCCCAATTCATGCTCTTGCCCCTGCAACCCCAAGAAATTGAACATCTCGGAATAGACTGCATCACGCTGATCCCCCATCAGATCGTCGTATGACACCTCAAGAATATTCGGATCATCCAAATCCCAGGTCTCAAGAATTTCGCGGTTAAAAAAGATGAAATGACGGATTGTCATGAACAGGCCTTCGGTTTTGTCCACGGCCTGTAGCTTTTCCTGATATGTCTGCCCGTTTTCATCCGGGATATGGGCCCAAAGCTCATTGGTCCACAGATGATAGTGATAAGAGGATACGATTATGTCGCGCGGATCACGCATGATATGTATCCCCCGATAGGGGCCAACTTCAGACCAAGGCGTCCGGCTATGGGCCGATAGAAAGACCCTGGTTTCAGGCTGAGGCGCCAGTTTCGAAAGCTCCTCAAATCGGGCATCCAAACCAAAAGCCAGAAGCTTTAGCACAGCTTTGAAATAGGTGGTCATGGCTTTGTGGTGAGTCGCGACAAAAATTCTGGGTTGATCTTTTTCGCCAACGCGCGCGCGCCACTTGTTGGACATTAAAAGTGGCAGAATTTGCCAAAACTCAGGGTTTTTCAAAAGCCCATAGTTTTTGCGAAACGAGATGGGAACCTGTGTCAGTTTCTTTTGCAGCGCCGATCGCTTCGGCTTTCGGCCAATTCCGGCATCCGTCGTAATTTTACTTTGCTGAACTGACACTTGTCGAAATCCTCTTGCATCGTTCACCGAACACGCGTCTGTGCCGCCGCCAACATTGGCCCATTCACGTGTCTTCCGACCCAAATCGAGTATATCTTATTCGCCGCCTTCCGCTTTGTTTCATCTCAGATTGTGGCTGATCGCTTTCTTCTTTGGCATTGACCATCCAAAGACCTGCGCCCAGCAAAAACATCAAAAGACACAATGTTGCATCCCAGACGTGCACGGTAACGGCTGCAATGCAAAACCCGGTCAGAGAAAAAAGGTACCCCAGTCGGAAATTTTCCAACCTGCTGGGCAATTGGGCTCGGCCTAAAATCACATAGATCACAATTATGGCAGACACCAAAAATATGAGTGCTGGCAACCCATAGCGCAAGGCGATAACGAGCCAAAAATTGTCAACGCTTCCAAGCATCCATCGCGGACGTGTCCAGGGATTGAACCCAAGCCCGAATATTGGATTTCTCATCACATCATCTGACGCATAAATAAAAATATTAATCCGGTTAAAAGCTGTTGACTTCTTAAACGTCAGGTAGGCTGCAAACAGCTGGGCAGGAGGTCGATCCGCGGCGATTTCGAGGAACAAGTACAGCCCGCCAAGCATATACAACAACATGTTCCACTTTTTCTGTAAAAAAGCGAATACGTTCTTCCAGGTCATCAAACCAAGCTGCACCATGATCGCAAGCCATGCCCCTGCTGACAAAGACACAAAAGTGGCCAGAAAGACGCCTCCTGACCTGCTAACTTTGTATGTGAAACCCCTGTCATTCCCCAGGACGTACCAAACCAAAGAAAAGGCTACGCTGCAGAAAACACCGTAAAGGATCGGGTGCGGCATCGGCCCCTGTGCCCGGAAAAAGCCCAAGCGCGGTTCGAGTGGAATTGTAGGATATACGTTCCCCACCTTGCTGAACAAATCGAGAAGCACAGAATTGTTCGAAATGAACTGATTGAGGCTAAACGGCAGCATGAGCAGTACCGCAATGAACATCCAGCGCACAAAGGCACGGAATGCATGCTCGTCCCGTATCAACCAGCGCGCTATGAAATACGGACCCGTCGCCTCGACAAATGCGATACCGTTATATTCCCATCTCGAAAACCCGTGGTGGAACACGATCGCCAACACTGTCCAGAATGCAAATCCTAAAATCAGGTAGTCCGGCGCATAGTACCCTCCGGACCCATCAAACCAACGGATCATTGCCGGTACAAAGAAAATCAACAAAACCATGCGATAGCCGCTGAGTTGCAGCCCCGCAACCTGAAAATACAGCGGTAAAATGAAGCTTAGAAATAGCAATGGTAGGATAAACGACCCAGACGAGCGGCCGGTACTGTCACCCGTCGCCTGCAAAGCCCCTCTTGTACCTGTCGATGCTACCAATGAAACTCACCACCACTTTGCTCTTATGATACCAGAAATACCTCTGACCTGTCTGTTATCCCCACTACAGAACGCAGAAAAAAATCCATTTCTTGATGAATATCACAAAGGCAGTGGCTTTCACCCGGTTTAAATCATAGCAGCGTTGGATTTAGTTATGCTGCAACATCCTCGAGCGCTTTTTGGTGAAAAGCAAAATCTGCCGCATAATAGTCTTTCACGAAATTACGCAATTCGGGTTCCTCAAAAACAGAAGGCAAGACGGAACCACTTGGCTTCATTAATATTTTTCGGGCTGAAACGCGCAGCTTCTCATGTATCGGGTCGGGCAATACTCGCTTGGCAACTGCGCTGCCTGCGTACATGACGCGGCTCAACCCCTGGTAACGAAACACCGTAGTCTGGTTGATATGACCAATTTCCAGCGCGTCTGTCCCGATATGGCGGGCTAGATCAGAAACGAAACAATCCATCCGTTCGACAGGGTATAGGTTCCTGACCAGCCGTTTTCCTTCGACCTCGATGAAGCCCGATTGCCGGCTGAAATGGATATATTCCGGCGCAATCACGGCAGGTTCTGATTGTAGATAGGTGACAACCTTGCCGATCTCGTCGCGTATCTCTCGATCCTCAAGCTGCGCGAACTCTTTGCCCAGATACATCTTCGCACGTTGGGCCATGGCAGACCGGAACCGTTGAAACGGATCGCGCAAAAGCGCGTAGCTTTCATAGGTCTCAAGCTTGCTGAACGCTTCGGGGTCCAGGTCTCGCAATAAGAGCAACGGCAAGTGGCGAAAATCAATCTCACCCAGTTTCGGATGGTTCTCTACAGCTTTCAAGAACCGGCTGTCGGCGTCATGAAATGGTAAGACAGCGTTTCGAACCGATGTTCCCGCGCATTTGGGAACATGAATGAAAATGAAACGATAGCGATCAGACAAAATCATAAATCACGATCATAGACAGAATACAGAACTTACATAGCGTTATGTGAAAATACAGGTATCGCAATCAGCGACGGGGCGCAATTTTGCGCCCCGTCCAAGATGTTTCACTTTGCCTGCTGGCTGAATATAGCGGCGTCAGGCAATCAGCGCGTTGTCGAAAACAGTGGTATCAACAAACTCGACCTCATCATCGATCGCAAAGGAGCTGACCTCACCATCGATATCGGCCCGCCATTGTGATCCAATCGTCCAATTCCGGTTGTTTACATCGCTAAAGTCGAAGTCCACGCCGGTTTCATCAATGACAACCTGATCATCAACAAGAACCTGCAAACGGTCCTCGTCTTCATCCACCAGAACGGTGATCTCATGTTTTTCGAGATCGTTCAGGCCAATGTCCTTTGCTTTGAAGCCTTTGTGGAATTTGGCGTCATTATTGGCGACTTTCACGACCAACCCATCGTCTTTGAGAATCAAGCCAATTTTCTGGTGATTCCAAACAAGGCGCTGCGCGCTTCCATCGGCTTCGTCCCGGGCAAATTCGACCGTAAACCCAAGCTCACTTGAACCACTGAATTCTTCGAGTCGACCCAAGTTTATGTAGTCGTCCTTTCCATCGAATTCTACAACGGGGCCGGATCCGGTATTCACGACGGTCGTGTCACCCTTCAGTCCGATGTCGTCTTGATTCAGCAAACCTCCAATATCGAGAACAAAGTCATCGAACATCATCTGAGACGATTGGCTTGAATCTGGTTGCGTGACCCCGTTGTCAGGTTGGGTTGTCCCGCTATCAGGTTGAGTTGTACCGCTGTCAGGCAGAGTCGTCCCGCTGTCAGGCTGGGTCTTCCCGCTGTCAGGTTGAGTTGTCCCACTGTCAGGCTGGGTTGTACCACTGTCAGGTTGGGTCGTCCCGCTATCGG
>NZ_WQBE01000029.1 GCF_013032005.1 Ruegeria atlantica | reverse complement strand
GGGACGCCCTTTCTTTGAGTATTGGCATAAGCGCCTTACTCGATGATTTTCGACACAACGCCGGCGCCGACGGTGCGGCCGCCTTCGCGGATGGCGAAACGCAGGCCGTCTTCCATCGCGATCGGGGCGATCAGCTCGACGGTGAAGCCGACGTTGTCGCCGGGCATGACCATCTCGGTGCCTTCGGCCAGGGTCACGGTGCCGGTCACGTCAGTCGTACGGAAGTAGAACTGCGGACGGTAGTTCGCGAAGAACGGAGTGTGACGACCGCCTTCTTCCTTGGTCAGGATGTAGGCTTCGGCTTCGAACTTGGTGTGCGGTGTAACCGAACCCGGCTTACACAGAACCTGGCCACGCTCAACGCCGTCACGGTCGATACCGCGCAGCAGGGCGCCGATGTTGTCGCCTGCTTCACCGCGGTCCAGCAGCTTGCGGAACATTTCAACGCCGGTGCAGGTGGTTTTCTGAGTGTCGCGGATGCCGACGATTTCGATCTCGTCGCCAACATTGATCACGCCACGCTCAACACGACCGGTCACAACGGTACCGCGGCCCGAGATCGAGAACACGTCTTCGACCGGCATCAGGAACGGCTTGTCAACTTCACGCTCAGGGGTGTCGATGTAGTCATCAACAGCCGCCATCAGTTCCTTGATTTTCTCTTCGCCGATTTCCGGGTTGTTGCCTTCCATCGCGGCCAGAGCCGAACCTGCGATGATCGGAATATCGTCGCCAGGGTATTCGTAGCTGGACAGCAGTTCGCGAACTTCCATCTCAACCAGTTCCAGCAGCTCTTCGTCGTCAACCTGGTCAACTTTGTTCATGAACACGACCATCTTCGGGATGCCAACCTGGCGGCCCAGCAGGATGTGCTCGCGGGTCTGAGGCATCGGGCCGTCAGCAGCGTTCACAACCAGGATCGCGCCGTCCATCTGAGCGGCACCGGTAATCATGTTCTTGACGTAGTCGGCGTGGCCGGGGCAGTCGACGTGTGCATAGTGGCGGTTGTCTGTCTCGTATTCCACGTGGGCGGTCGAGATGGTGATGCCACGAGCCTTCTCTTCAGGCGCGCCGTCGATTTGGTCATACGCTTTGAAGTCACCGAAATACTTGGTGATTGCTGCGGTCAGCGTGGTTTTACCGTGGTCAACGTGCCCAATCGTGCCGATGTTGACGTGCGG
>NZ_WQBE01000028.1 GCF_013032005.1 Ruegeria atlantica | reverse complement strand
GCCGAATAGAAAACGCGGCCTTGTCTTACGACGCAACGTAACTTACTACTGCTTTGGGACTTCTAATAGGATTAGAAAAAAACTACCCGTTTTGGCAGAAATACCGCGGTATACCAAATTAGTACCTATTCTTACGGGTAGGTTTTGGGGTTTTTGGGTGTAAAATCAATGGCAGAGCCTTCACAGCAACCGATTAACGTTATGCTTGCCGACAACAATCCACTGGTATTGTCGGCCATGTCCGAGATTTTCGAGCGTGATCCACGATTCTCTCTGGTGGCAACATCAGCAACCGCCGAAGGCTTCTTGGGCGCGGTTATGAGAGTTCCGGTCAAGGTCTGCGTGATCGCCTGGAATTTGCCGGTCTTGGGCGCCGCCAAATTGATCGAGGTTCTGCGGGAACAGGAGAACGCGCCCCGTTTCGTCGTATATGGAGACGATGCCGGAGACGTGCCGCGCCTTGCTATGCAGGCAGGAGCTGCGGGGTTCGCATCCCGGTCAGGTGAGGTCGATGTTTTGCTGGAAACTTGTTCGGATGTTGCCCGAGGCAAGATGGTTTTTCCGTTCATCGATGTTCGGAAAATGCAGCAGGATCCAATTCACAGCCTGTCTCGTAAAGAGCGCGTCATCCTTGAAGCGTTGGCCAAGGGCCTGTCCAATCGTGAACTTTCGAAGGACCTGCAAATCTCGACAAATACCGTCAAATTTCACCTGAGCAACATCTATGAAAAGCTCTCGGTTAAAAACAGGGCGCAAGCGATTGCATTCTACTATTCTTCTGGCGCAGCCTCAGATTAACAGATTTGCGCCTATGGCCGAGCATTTACTAGCTATCACGCTATATGTGGAAGCCCAAGCAGGCCAAAACGCTCGAATTCAAGCTTTCAGAACGTCGCAGCAAACAGGTCGCCACAAAGTTCTTCGCCAAGATGCTGGAGGTCAACGGCCTCCCACGAAAGATTGTCATCGGCAAAAGCAGCACAAACACTGCGGGTATCAAAGCAATCAACAGAATGCTCAAGGGTTTTGATTGCCCGATACCAATAGAGATGGTCAGACGGAAGTACCTGAACAATATTGTCGAACAGGACCACCTGTTCATTAAGAGGCGAACAAGACCGATGCTTGGGGCTAAGGTCTTCGCATCAGCCGAGGCAAGCTTGGACGAGATCGAAATTGTGCACATGATTACTCCGAGCCCGTATGTTCAATTCGTCGAATTGCATTAATAGACCCGCCTGTTGTATGGCGCCTGCTGTCAGGTTACGCAGACGCTTTCATCGCTTTTGAGTGGCGACGGAACGTGACGCAAACTCCATGAGGCGCCTGAACTTTGGGCATTCCATATGGGTCTCTGCCGGACAATCCGCCACGTGACGCAACGCATCGCGTAGCC
>NZ_WQBE01000027.1 GCF_013032005.1 Ruegeria atlantica | reverse complement strand
ATTGGGTGAAAAAACCGTCTAGACGATGCGGGACATTCACGGGGCATATCTCCTGAAATTGGTTAGCCGGTCCAGCCAAGGCCAGCGGAAATAGCGTTCATGGATTGCAGTAGCGGCACAGGGACTGATCCTGCTTGCGATTTGTTTCGGGCTTGTTGCAGCAGTTCGACTTGCAATGCGTGAATGCGAGCCAGCTCCGCCCGTTTGCGATCAAATCGTTCGCACAGCCGGGGAAAACGGTGACCTATTGTCTGACCGCCAGTCAGAAACTGCACAGCGCTGCAAGCGTTATCGAATTCTGTTTTGATCGCCTGAGAGATGCTTTGGCGAATATACTTATCGCGCACCAGTTCGCCGTATTGCGTGGCGATGCCCATATCAGACTGATAGAGCGATTTCTCCATCTCATCGACAGCGAGGCGGAACAGGCGAGATTTCTGAAACATTTCTTGCAAAACTTCGTCACCGCGCGAACCTCGGAACTTGCGAAAGCTGGCCATGGCTGCACCAAACCCGTACCAACCGGTAATCAGGTGGCGGTTCTGCGACCACGCAAAAACCCATGGAATAGCCCGCAGATCATCGAGACTAGCTGCGCCGAACCGACGGGTCGGGCGGGAGCCGATTTTTAGGCGAGCAAGTTCCTCGACGGGGCTGGCCTGCTGGAAGTAGTCCAGAAAACCCGGCATCTGCAGAAGCGATACATAGGCTGTTTGCGACAGTTCCGATAGGGCATCCAGCGCATCGTCAAATTCGGGCCGGGACGGGGTTTCGCTGGGGTTAGCCGTATGTCGAAGCGTGCTTGAGAGCAGTAATTCCAGATGCGCTGCAGCTGTGCCGCGGTTAGCATACTTGGTCGAAACAACCTCACCCTGTTCCGTAACACGCAAGCGTCCGGCAATGGTTCCGCTGGGTTGTGCGGCGATGGCGCGCCCGGTAGGTGCTCCGCCCCGGCTGACGGAGCCGCCGCGCCCATGAAAAAATGTAGCCTTGAAACCTTGCGAGGCCAGTGCTGTGACGATCTTTCGTTGTGCGCGCTCCAATTCCCAGGTTGAACAGAAATAGCCGCCATCCTTGCCACTATCTGAGTAACCCAGCATCACCTCGATCACGTTACCTTCGGTTTTAAGGCTGCGGCGGGAAAGCGGAACATCAAGAACGTCCAGCAATATCGCTGGGGCATTGCGCAGGTCGGCAATCGTCTCGAACAGTGGAACCACTGATAAATCCAGAGTTTCGGACCCGAATCCTGCGTACCGGGCCAGAAGATAGACACCGAGAATGTCGTCGGCGGAACGGGTCATTGACAGGATGAATGGTCCGATGGCCTTGGGGTCTGGTCCCGATCGAACGCTGTAAACAAGTGTCAGGAGGGCGAGGAGCTCTTGGGCCTGATCACTCAGCGCTTCCCGATTTTGATAGGGCAAGTTCTGATCCGCCAATTCGGACCGCAAACGGGCAGACCATTCGGGTGTACCATATTTCAGTGCCTGCCCGGATTGTGACCAAATTTCGGCCAGAACATCGGTTGTGACGGTGGAATTCTGACGTATGTCCAGCGTTGCGGTACGGAACCCAAAAACCGCTGCGGCCCGGCGCAGTGGGCGGATATGTCTTCGCGCCAGATCTTCGGCTTTGACCGCGCATAAAGCGGCATCAAGCGCGTTTAGATCGTTCACGAATTGCGAAATGTGGTTATAGCCGTCTTTTATCAGCCGAAGGCGAATGGCATCCAGAGCCTTCCGGAACGGTTCGTTCTGATTGCGGCCAGTGTCTGGAGCCCGGTCGACAATTTCTTGTACACGTGTCCTGTGTGGTTCGGGCAGCGGCAATATGAGCGCACTGATACTCAGCTTGCTTGCGGCTTGTTTAAGGGCTTGACCGTAGAGGTCCAGAACCGTTTCGCGCCCACGTTGCAAGGCCAGCGCGGTCATCTCTGTCGTGACATTCGGATTGCCGTCCCGGTCGCCTCCGATCCAGCTGTGAAAGCGAATACTGGGCGTTTTGCTCAAGGTCTTTCCCAGCATGTGCAGGCAGGCTTGATCGAACCGATCCATGACTTGCGGGACGGCGTCAAAGATTGCGTCCCTGAAGAATTGCAAACCCCACTCGATCTCATCGTGCAGGCTTGGCCGCGTCAGGCGAAGTTCACCGGTCAGCCACAGGAGGTCAATTTCACCTTCCAGGTTTTTAAGCAATTCGGCGCGCTCAGTTGGGGTCCAGCGTTGCGTTTCAAGACTGACAAGGTTGCGATAAATCCGCCGGTGGATTTCCAGTACGGTGACCCGTTTGGCCTCGGTTGGATGCGCGGTTAGGGTGGGTCCGGCACACAGATTAGCGGTCAGTTTTTCCATTGGGCTGTCTGCCAGGGACAGGTCAGACAACACCTCGGCAAACCCGCCTTCGACCGCTTCGGGCCCGCTATTGGTCTCGGTCAGTCGACGATCTCTGACTTCGGCGTTTTCATCGATGATACGCAACAGTTGGAACCAGATAGACAGGGCCTGCAAATAGGGCGTCGCCTCGGGTCCGGCGGGGATGGGTTGCAGCGGTGAGGCCCCGGCCCATGTCGCTACATGCGGCGCCCGTTTCATCAAAATGTTCCGCCACAACGCCCGCAGTTCCGAGCGCAACCCATCAGCATAGCTTGAGCGGTTCAGGGGGGACTGAATATTTTGGGCCAGCGCTTGCATCAGATCACCCGGTCACGTGGTTCACGGCCTTGGAAAAAGTCACTCAGATTATCGAGAACGCGAAAGCCCATCGCTTCGCGGGCCTCGCGTGTTGCGCTGCCCAGATGCGGCAGCATCACGAGGTTGTCACATTGCAGCAGATCCG
>NZ_WQBE01000026.1 GCF_013032005.1 Ruegeria atlantica | reverse complement strand
TCAAGCTGTCAGGCCTTCGGGCTCTGGCAAGGCATTGGCGCGGCAGCAGGCGGTCAGAGTATTGGCCAGCAGGCAGGCAATGGTCATCGGTCCGACGCCACCGGGCACGGGTGTGATCGCTCCGGCGCGTTCGGCCGCGCTGGCGTAATCTACGTCTCCGACCAGCTTGTTCTTGCCGTCCCGTTCAATTCGGTTGATGCCTACATCGATGACCGTGGCACCTTCCTTGATCCAATCGCCCGGAATCATCTCGGGGCGGCCAACGGCAGCAACGACGATATCTGCGCGGCGCACAACATCAGGAAGGTCCTTGGTGCGACTGTGTGCGATGGTCACGGTGCAGCTGTCACCCAGCAACAACTGCGCCATCGGCTTACCCACGATATTCGATCGGCCCACAACAACCGCATCCATACCCGAGAGCGAGCCATGGTAGTCGCGCAGCATCATCAAACACCCCAGCGGCGTGCAAGGCACCATCGACTTCTGCCCGGTACCCAGCAGTCCCACGTTCGAGATGTGGAAACCATCAACGTCCTTGGCCGGGTCAATCGAGTTGATCACCAGATCTTCGTTCAGGTGTTTGGGCAGGGGCAACTGCACCAGAATACCATGCACGGCTGGGTCGTTGTTCAGCTTGTCGATCAACGCCAGCAGGTCTTCTTCGGATGTGTCAACATCCAGCTTGTGCTCGTACGAGTTCATGCCGACCTCGACGGTCATCTTTCCCTTGGACCGCACATAAACCTGGCTTGCTGGGTCTTCGCCTACCAGAACCACGGCCAGGCCGGGGGTGATGCCGTTTTCTTCTTTCAGCTTTGCGACCTGGTCGGCCACCTGGCCGCGTACTTTTGCGGCAAAGGCCTTACCGTCGATAACCTGCGCTACCATCCTTTGATCCCTTCTTTTCAAAAACGGATCGGGCGCACAAAGCGCCCGGTTCTTCATTCGGGGCCGAGCACGCGTTCTTCGCGGGCAATCGACCAGTCAATCAAGATGCGCCAAAGCTTCTCGGCAAGATCGGGGTCCATGCCCAACTCGTCGGAACTTGTGCGCACGCGCTGCACCACATCTTCGACACGATCCGGGATGCGGGCGGGTAGCCCCTCGCCGGGTTTCAACTGAGACGCACGATCTATGTAAGTTGCGCGCGCCACCAACATTTCAATCAATTGGCGATCCAGCTTGTCGATCTGAACCCGCAATTCCCGCATCGAGTGGCAGTCCTGCGGCGGTATCAGAGTGGGCATTTCAATCTCCTGCGGTCCGGGGATACCCCCGGACCACGAGATGTATCATTCGGGCGCTTAGAACAAGCCCTCGATCTCACCTGCGTCATTGAGGCAGATGGATTCCGCAGCCGGTTTGCGTGGCAGGCCAGGCATGGTCATGATCTCGCCGCAGACAACAACGATGAAGCCGGCGCCTGCGGACAGGCGAACCTCGCGCACCGGAACCGAATGGCCGGTGGGCGCGCCGCGCAGAGTCGGATCAGTCGAGAAGCTGTATTGCGTCTTGGCCATGCAGACCGGTAGATTGCCGTATCCGGCCTCTTCCCATTCGCGCAACTGGTTGCGGATTTTGTTGTCGGCCAGAACCTCGTCAGCACGGTAGATGCGCTTGGCGATGGTTTCGATCTTTTCGAACAACGGCATTTCGTCGGGGTAGATCGGTGCAAAGTTCGCAGCACCGTTTTCGACGATTTCCACAACTTTCTCAGCCAGAGGCGCAGAACCGTCTGAACCGAGCTCCCAGTGACGCGACAGAACTGCTTCGACACCATGTTCGGCGCAGTAATCCTTGACGGCCTGCACTTCGTCATCGGTGTCGGTGACAAAGTGGTTGATGGCGACAACAACGGGCACGCCGAAGGATTTCACGTTCTCGATGTGACGGCCCAGGTTGGCACAGCCCGACTGAACCGCGTCGACGTTTTCGGCACCCAGATCGGCTTTGGCAACACCCCCGTTCATCTTCATCGCGCGCACGGTGGCGACCAGAACAACTGCCGACGGCGCGATGCCCGCCTTGCGGCACTTGATGTTCATGAATTTCTCGGCACCCAAGTCAGCACCAAAACCCGCTTCGGTGACAACATAATCGGCCACTTTCAGAGCGGTTTTGGTCGCGATGACCGAGTTACAGCCGTGTGCGATGTTCGCGAAAGGACCACCATGGACAAAGGCCGGGTTGTTTTCCAGCGTTTGCACCAGATTCGGCTGCATCGCGTCTTTCAGCAGAACGGTCATTGCGCCTTCGGCCTTGATGTCGCGGCAGTAAACCGGGGTCTTATCGCGGCGATAGGCCACAATGATGTCACCCAGACGCTTTTCCAGATCTTTAAGGTCGGTGGCCAGACAGAGGATCGCCATGACCTCAGACGCCACGGTGATGTCAAAGCCGGTTTCACGCGGGAAACCGTTCGACACGCCACCCAAGCTGGCGGTGATCTGACGCAGCGCACGGTCGTTCATGTCGACCACACGACGCCACGCAACGCGACGAATGTCGATCTCGCACTCATTGCCCCAGTAGATGTGGTTGTCGATCATCGCCGACAGCAGCGAGTGGGCCGAGGTGATGGCGTGGAAGTCACCTGTGAAGTGCAGGTTCATCTCTTCCATGGGAACAACCTGCGCGTAACCGCCACCCGCAGCACCACCCTTCATCCCGAAGTTCGGGCCAAGCGAGGCTTCGCGGATACAGATCATCGCGTTTTTGCCGATGCGGTTCAGGCCATCGCCCAGACCGACGGTGGTGGTGGTCTTACCCTCACCCGCAGGGGTCGGGTTGATCGCAGTCACCAGAATCAGTTTGCCGTCTTCACGACCTTGAACCGAGTTGATGAAGTCCTGGCTGACCTTCGCCTTGTCGTGGCCGTAAGGCAGCAGATCGTCACTGGAGATGCCAATTTTCGCACCGATTTCCTGAATCGGCTTCTTGTTCGCCTCACGGGCGATTTCGATGTCGGATTTGTAGCTCATTGGG
>NZ_WQBE01000025.1 GCF_013032005.1 Ruegeria atlantica | reverse complement strand
GTTGCGCTGCCCAGATGCGGCAGCATCACGAGGTTGTCACATTGCAGCAGATCCGGGCTGATGCGGGGCTCGCCGTCGAACACATCCAAAGCTGCGCCACCAATCATGTCGAACATCAGCGCCTGAATCAGAGCCCATTCATCAATCACCTCGCCGCGCGCAGTGTTGATCAGGAATGCGTCAGGCTTCATCAGGCTCAGTCGGCGCGAGTTGATCAGGTGCCGGTTCGCGGAGCCGCCGGGGCAGTGCAGTGACACAAAATCGCACTGGGGCAAGAGATCATCGATCGTGTCCACCTGTGTTGCGTCGCACTGGCCCAATACGTCCGCGGCCACCTCGCTGCGGTTATAGACGAGGACGTTCATACCGAACCCGTGATGGGCACGGCGAGCCATTTCCTGGCCGATCCGGCCATAACCGATGATGCCCAGCGTCTTGCCGCTGACCTTTGTGCCCACAAGATGCGTCGGCCGCCAGCCGGTCCACTTGCCGGAGCGCAATTCGCGTTCGCCCTCACCTGCCCGGCGCGCAACCATCAGCAGCAACGTCATGGCCAGATCGGCCGTACACTCGGACAGGACATCCGGTGTATTTGTTACCGTCATGCCTAGCTCACGCGCCGAAGGTTCGCAGATATGGCTATAGCCGACCCCATAATTGGCAATGATCTTGGTCTGCGCGCCAGGCACATCCAATGCCTCGGCGCTGAGCGTGTCGGTGACCGTGGGTAGGACAGCATCATAGGTTTTCAACGCCCGCCGGATGTCTGCCGGGGACATTGGCTTGTCCCCGGTATTCAGCACGGCGTTGTAGTTTTCGGCCAGTTGCGCCTCGACGGCGGCAGGCCAGCGACGGGTGACTAAGACCGAAGGTTTAACCATCACGCAGCCTCCATCACTCGTGCGATTGTCTCACCAATCACGGCGGGGTTTTCGGCTACGGTCACACCAGCAGCGGACAGGATTTCAACCTTTTCGCTGGCGCTTTCGCCAAAAGCCGAGATGATCGCACCGGCGTGCCCCATGGTTCGACCTTTGGGGGCGGTCAATCCGGCAACATAAGCAATGACCGGTTTTGTAATGTGATTGCGGATGTATTCCGCGGCTTCAGCTTCCTGCGGACCGCCGATTTCGCCGATCATCGCAATGATGTGGGTATCCTCGTCCTCTTCAAACCGTTGCAGGATATCTTTGAACGAGGACCCGTTGATCGGATCGCCACCGATACCGACGCTGGTCGAAACGCCAATGCCACGTTCTTTGAGCTGTGCTGCCGCCTCGTACCCCAGTGTGCCCGAGCGACCAATGATGCCGACATTCCCAGGCAGGTAGATATGGCCCGGCATGATACCCAGCAGAGCCTTACCGGGGCTGATTGTACCGGCGCAGTTCGGTCCGGTCAGCACCATGCGCCTGTCCTTGGGATAACGGTACATGTAACGCTTTACGCGGATCATGTCCTGCGCCGGGATACCGTCGGTGATGCAGACACAGTAGCGAATGCCCGCATCAGCAGCTTCCATGATGGAGTCTGCAGCAAACGGAGGCGGAACAAAGACCAGACTGGCATCCGCTCCGGTTGCCTCAACGGCCTGTTTCACGGTGTCAAACACCGGTACACCTTCAACGGTTTCACCACCCTTGCCAGGAACAACTCCGCCGACAACATTGGTGCCGTAGGCCAGCATATCCTTTGTGTGAAAGCGCGCCATGCGTCCAGTGATGCCCTGAACGATTACGCGGGTGTCGCGGTCGAGAAGAATGCTCATTACACGGCCCTCATCTTGGTGTTTTGGGACAGATCATTCTGCCATGCGCCCACCGCCCGTTCAGCGGCTTCCATCAAAGTGGTGGCGCGGATGATCGGTAGGCCGGATTTGGCGAGAATCTTTTGACCTTCTTCGACATTCGTACCGGCAAGTCGCACGATGACCGGGATGTCGATATCCAACTCACGCAGCGCCTGCACAACGCCCTCGGCGACCCAGTCGCAGCGGTTAATACCAGCAAAGATATTGACCAAAACCGCCTGAACGTTCTTGTCGGACAGAACCAGTCGAAAGGCCTTGGCCACGCGCTCGGGTGAGGCACCACCACCGATATCGAGGAAGTTCGCGGGCTCGCCCCCGGCCAGTTTGATCGTGTCCATCGTGGCCATGGCCAGACCAGCGCCGTTCACGATGCAGCCGATATTGCCGTCCAAACCCACATAAGACAGCCCACGGTCCGCCGCGCGGCTTTCACGCGGGTCTTCCTGGCTTTTGTCGCGCAGTTCCGAGATCTGCGGATGACGGAACAGAGCGTTGTCGTCAAAGCTCATCTTTGCGTCCAATGCCAGCACACGGTCGTCGCCAGTGATAACCAATGGATTGATTTCAACCATCGTGGCGTCCAGATCGCTGAAGGCGGCATAGCAGCCCTGCAACGTCCGTACCATTTGCTGAACCAGACGAGCCTCAAGGCCCAGATTGAAGGCTATCTCGCGGGCCTGGAACTCCTGCAGTCCAACTGCGGGTTCCACGATTGAGCGCACGATGCTGTCCGGGCGTTCCGCCGAGATCTCCTCAATCTCCATCCCGCCTTCGGAGGAGGCTACGATCATGACCCGTTGGCTGGAGCGGTCCAGAACAAAACCAAGATAGATCTCGCGATCAATCGGCACAGCGGACTCGACATAGACACGATAGATGCCTTTGCCTTCCGGTCCGGTCTGATGGGTCACCAGCTTGCGGCCGAACATCTCGTCACAGGCCTCGTGGATCTCATTTTCACTGTTACACAGTTTGACGCCACCCGCTTTGCCGCGGCCACCCGCATGGACCTGGGCTTTGACAATCCACTTGTCTCCGCCCAGTTCGCGGGCGCGATAGGCCGCCTGTTCCGGGCTATAGGCCAAGGCACCTGACGGTACGGCGACGCCAAAATTCGAAAGAACCTCTTTCGCCTGGTATTCATGGATATCCATCTGCATTCCTCCCGTTCATGCAGTGCGTTCAAGCAGCGATCGATGTGCCGTAACGGCTTTCGAGCAATGCCTCGATCTCTTCGAAATCGACATTGCCGCCCAGTTCCCGCATGGCTTCGGCAAACAGGCGGACGATCCGGCTGACGGCCTGGCGGTTGAGCTGATTGAGGATGCCGATGCGTACCTGAACCGGCGCGCTGAGCGTCGGCCAGATCCCAAAACCCCTTGCCCGACAGTTCTGCACCAGCTCCATCTCTCGCCCGGCCAGTTCCGGCGGCAGATTCAGCACGACCAGGCTGGGCATGTCCGAAGTCACCTCGCATCCCATGGCCGTAACAGCATCGCGCAGCACGCGTTCATGGGTCTTGTAGGATGCCGACCGTCTGGCCAGACCTTCCTGAAGTGTCAGACGCAGGGACTCATGGAACGCGGCGACTGCGTATCCGGAATGGGTTCTGTGATAGGTCCCCTTTTCGACGTCCTGACCGTCGACAATACCCCAGTGACGCGCCTCGAATAGAGGATTGTGGACATAACTGTAGGCACCCGTCGCTCTGAGAGATTCAATAAAGGCATCTGTAAAGCTGACCGGCGCATAGGTCAGCGGCAGGCAGCACAGGCCCTTCTGCGGACAGGAGGCCCAACCGGCGACCCCCGGATAGTCATCGATCGAAAAGTCATCGACGCCGAGGGATGAGACCGCATCGACCAGGCCCATCACCCCATGACGCTCGCAAGCGTCCGAGAAGCCACGCAGATCATTGACGCGACCCGAACCCGTTTCCCAATGCGTCATAAAGGCCCATTTGGGTTTGTGCTGTTCCAGCGCGGCTTCAACCAGTTCACCAGTGACCGGCTGTCCGTGCGGAACATCAACGACCGTTACGCTGGCGGCCTGTGGATCAAGCGGGCTGGCGGCATGCTCCTCGGGCGTGGCCGCCTTGATGCGTAGGGTCAGCGCATCAATGCCGGAAAAGGTGCCGTTGGCAAAGGCCACGACTTTATCACCGGGCATCACGGCGGAGAACATGGTGTCCAATGCGCTCCAGCCGGTACCGGCCACAGCAAAGGTATAGGTGTTATCGGTTCCCCAGATATTGCGCAGCATGTGCTTGCATTCGACCATCCCGCGCAAAACGTCGCCCTGCATGTGATCCGCAACCCCGGCATTGGCAAAGGCCTGCAAAACACGAGCATCGGTATTGCCAGGCCCCGGGCCCGCAGCCAGTGTCTCGGGGATCTCAAGCGTGGGATAAATCTGAAAAGTCATCGTTTGACACTCTCGGCTGTTGACCGGGCGCTGCGGCCCGTCGTGTTTCATTGCCGAATAGAAAACGCGGCCTTGTCTTACGACACAACGTAACTTACTACTGCTTT
>NZ_WQBE01000024.1 GCF_013032005.1 Ruegeria atlantica | reverse complement strand
GTATGCGTCCATTGGTGGGCATGTGCAGACGAGGTTTCTGTCGCCATATGCGTTGTCGACGCGGTTGACGGGGGACCAGTATTTGTCGACGCCCATGGAGCCCGGCGGGAAGCAGGCCTGTTCTCGGGTGTAGGGGCGGTCCCAGTCGCCGACCAGATCGCGCACCGTGTGGGGGGCGTTTTTCAGCGGGTTGTTGTCCGCGTCGATCTTGCCGTCGATGATTTCCTGTGCCTCGGCCCGGATCGACAGCATGGCGTCGCAGAAGCGGTCCAGCTCGGCCATGGGTTCCGATTCCGTGGGTTCCACCATCAGGGTTCCGGCCACCGGCCAGGACATGGTCGGCGCGTGGAAGCCTGAATCGACCAGACGTTTGGCGATATCGTCGACGCTGACATGGGCCGCCTCGTCCAAGGGACGGGTGTCGAGGATGCATTCATGCGCCACCCGGCCCGTTTCCGAGGTGTAGAGGATCGGATAGGCATCCTGCAGACGCGCGGCGATGTAGTTGGCGTTCAGGATCGCCACTTTCGTGGCCTGGGTCAGACCCGCGCCACCCATCAGCAGCACATAGGCCCAGCTGACCGGCAGAATGGACGGCGAGCCGAAGGGCGCGGCCGAGACCGGGCCGATGGCACTGCCGTATTCCGGGTGGCCGGGCAGATGCTCTTCCAGATGCGCCTTGACGCCGATCGGGCCCATGCCGGGGCCGCCGCCGCCATGCGGGATGCAGAAGGTCTTGTGCAGGTTCAGGTGGCTGACGTCGCCGCCAATGTCACCGGGACGCGACAGGCCGACCATGGCGTTCATGTTGGCACCGTCGATATAGACCTGACCGCCGTGATCATGGGTGATCTGGCAGACCTCCTGCACGGTGGTCTCGAACACGCCATGGGTGGACGGATAGGTGATCATGCAGGCAGCCAGATGATCGCTGTGCTTTTCCGCCTTGGCGCGGAAATCGGCGACATCGATGTTGCCGTTCTCATCCGCCTGCACCGGCACAACCTGATAGCCCACCATCTGCGCCGAGGCCGGGTTGGTGCCATGCGCCGAGGTCGGGATCAGGCAGACATTGCGGTGTGCCTCACCCCGCGATGCGTGATAGTTGCGGATGGTCAGCAGGCCCGCATATTCGCCCTGCGCGCCCGAGTTGGGCTGCTGGGAGATCGCGTCATAGCCGGTGATCTGGCACAGCTTGTCGTTCAGATCCGCAATCATCTCGTGATAACCCTGCGCCTGATCTTCGGGGCAGAACGGGTGCAGGTTACCGAACTCGGGCCAGGTGACCGGGATCATCTCGATCGTGGCGTTCAGCTTCATGGTGCACGATCCCAGCGGGATCATCGCCCGGTCCAGCGCCAGGTCGCGGTCGGCCAGACGGCGCATATAGCGCGTGATCTCGGCCTCGGCCCGGTTCTGATGGAAGATCGGGTGAGTCAGATAGGCGCTTTCGCGCAGCGCGTAATCCGGCAGGCGGTAGGCAACGTTCGAGCTGTCATCCTTGCGGTCGATGCCGAAGGCGCCCCAGACGGCCTCGATGGTCTCGGGGCGGGTCTGTTCGTCCAGGCTGATGCCTACTTTGCTGTCGCCCACCTTGCGCAGGTTGACGCCACGGGCCACGGCGGCCTCCATCACGACGTTCTGCAGGTGGCCGACCTCAACCGTGATGGTGTCGAAGAACACTTCCGGTTCCACGGCAAAGCCCGCCTCTTCCAGACCCGCGGCCATGCGCGAGGTCTTGCGATGCACCGATTGCGCGATGGCCTTGATGCCGTCGGGGCCGTGGTACACGGCATACATCGAGGCGATGACCGCCAGCAGCGCCTGCGCTGTGCAGACGTTCGAGTTGGCTTTCTCACGGCGAATGTGTTGCTCGCGGGTTTGCAGCGACAGGCGGTAGGCCTTGTTGCCGCGGCTGTCGATGCTGACACCGATGATCCGGCCGGGCATCGACCGCTTCAGCTTGTCGGTGGTCGCCATATAAGCGGCGTGCGGGCCACCATAGCCCATTGGCACGCCAAAGCGCTGGGTCGAGCCAATGGCGATATCCGCGCCCATCTCGCCCGGCGACTTCAGCAGCGCCAGCGACAGGATGTCGGCGGCGACGATGGCAATCGCCTTGTGTTCGTGCAGCGCCGCAATCTCGGCGGTGAAGTCGCGCACATGGCCGTGGGTGCCGGGATACTGGAAGATCGCGCCAAAGACGGCACCTGCATCCAGCGCATCGGGGTCGCCGACCTGCACGTCGATGCCCAGCGGCTCAGCCCGGGTTTTGATCACCGCGATGGTCTGCGGGTGGCAGTTGCGGTCGACAAAGAAGGCCGCGTTGTTGGCCTTGGAGCGACCGCCGCGCTTGGCCATCGCCATCGCTTCGGCAGCGGCTGTGGCTTCGTCCAGCAGCGAGGCGTTGGCCACGTCCAGCCCGGTCAGGTCGCTGACCATGGTCTGGAAGTTCAGCAGCGCCTCAAGACGGCCCTGGCTGATCTCGGGCTGATACGGCGTATAGGCGGTGTACCAGGCCGGGTTTTCCAGGATGTTGCGCAGGATCGGTGCCGGCGTGGTGGTGCCGTAATAGCCCTGACCGATCAGCGAGGTCAGAACCTTGTTCTTGCTCGCCACCTCTTTCATGTGAAAGAGCGCATCGCGTTCCGTCATCGCCGGACCCCAGTCCAGCGGCTCTTTCTGCCGGATCGCAGGCGGCACCGTGGCGTCGATCAGCTGGTCCAGCGTCTTGAAGCCGATCACCTTGAGCATGTCGCGCATCTCGGTGGGCGACGGGCCGATGTGGCGGCGGTTGGCGAAGTCATAGGCTTCGTAATCGGTCAGTTTGAAGGCCATTGCAGCGCTCCTGTCGAAAAGGTCAGGTCCGGCGGAGACTGCGGGAGCCTCCGGCGGAGAGTGAGGGCCGTCCCGGAATCTGTCCGGTGGACAGATTCAGGCCCGAACGGGCGGAGCCCCGGGGACAGGGCTCCGACATAGATTTACCCGATGAAGGACTTGTAGCCGGCTTCGTCCATCAGATCCTCAAGCTGCGCGGCATCCGCGATCTTGATCTTGTAGATCCAGGCCTCGCCCTCGGGGTCTTCGTTCAGCGCGCCGGGGTTGTCGGCCAGCGCCTCGTTGACCTCGGTGATCTCGCCATCGACCGGCGCATAAAGCTCGGACGCGGCCTTGACGGATTCGATCACGCCGATCTCGCCGCCTTTTTCGAACTCGTCGCCCGCTTCCTGCTGCTCGACGAAGACCACTTCGCCCAGCTGCTCAGCCGCGTGTTTGGTGATGCCCAGAGTGGCCGTGTCCCCTTCGACGGTCAGCCATTCATGCTCTTCGGAATAATAGGTTGCCATGTCTCTCTCTCCTGACTTCAACGCTTGTAATTCTGTTTGACGAAGGGCAGCGCCACGATCTGCGCCGGTTGCGCCTTGCCCCGGATGATCAGATTGACCTTCTCGCCCGGCTCACCATGACCCTTGCTCACATAGCCCATCGCAACGGGACCGCCGACCGTGGGGCCAAAGCTGCCCGAGGTGATCTGGCCGATGGTATTGCCTTCGGCACATTGGACTTCGACGCCCTGACGCGCGGGGGCGCGGCCGTCGGGCTTGATGCCCACCAGCTTGCGCGCCGGACCCTCGGCCAGTTCCTTTTGTACGCGGTCCGCACCCGGAAAACCGCCTTCTTCCTTGCGGCGCTTTTGAATGGCCCAGCCAAGGGACGCCTCAATCGGCGAGGTCGTCTGGTCGATGTCATTGCCATAGAGGCACAGACCCGCCTCCAGCCGCAGGCTGTCGCGCGCGCCCAGACCGGCAGGTTCGCAATCCTCATGCGCCAGAAAGGCCTTGGTGACCTCGATCGCCTTGTCTTCGGGGATCGAGATCTCGTACCCGTCCTCGCCGGTATAGCCCAGCCGCGAGATGCGGCATTCGACACCGTTGATGTCGGCGACGGTGGTTTCCATGAACTTCAGGTCCCGCGCCGCCGGGCACAGTTCGCCCACGACATCCTCGGCCTTGGGGCCCTGAACCGCCACCAGCGCGCGGTCGAAGATCTCGGTCACTTCAACGCCTTCAAGGTTCGCTTTCATATGCGGAATGTCCTGATGCCGCAGCGCCGCGTTCACCACCACAAAGAAATGATCCCCCGCATTCGACACGATCAGATCATCCATGATCCCGCCGTCTTCGTTCGTGAAGAACCCGTAGCGGGCTTTGCCTTCCTTCAGCGTCGCATAGGCCTGCGGGCAGATCGCCTCAAGCTTCGCGCCTACATCCTCACCGCGCAGGATCACCTGACCCATATGCGACACATCAAACACCGCCGCCTTCTCACGACACTGCTTATGCTCACCCATAATCCCCAGCGGATACTGAACGGGCATCTCCCAGCCCGCAAAATCAACCAGCTTGCCTCCCAACTCAACATGGAGATCGTAGAGAGGAGTGCGTTT
>NZ_WQBE01000023.1 GCF_013032005.1 Ruegeria atlantica | reverse complement strand
CTCTCACCCCAATGTTTTATGGTTCTGACGGGTTGAGTGTGTTAAGCGATTGATCTTGGGGATCAATTGTAGTGTGACCGGGCTGTTCTGAGATTTTCTGACGCTGGTTGCGGGAGTAGGATTTGAACCTACGACCTTCAGGTTATGAGCCTGACGAGCTACCGGGCTGCTCCATCCCGCGTCAGTGTCAGATTTGTATCATCGTTAGAGAGATGTTTTGGGCTTTTACTAGGTTTGGCGGTGACCTACTCTCCCGGGGCTTAAGCCCAAGTACCATTGGCGCGGCAGTGCTTAACTTCCGGGTTCGGGATGGGACCGGGTGTTTCACTTGCGCTATGACCACCAAACCGAGGAAAAGCCCATGTTTGCATTCTTGCTGAGCAAGAAAGCGACGGGTGGCAGGCAGCGTCTTTGCGTGCAAAGGCGCGTTGCCACTCGGTTGTTATGTCACCCCTTTACGGGGTTTCACATCAATCAACGTTGTCCAACTCAAGGTCGGTGTATGCTTTTGGTTTTGATTTGTCTTTCTGTTACTGGATCAAATCAAGCCTATCGGGCGATTAGTACCGGTCAACTGAACGCATTACTGCGCTTACATCTCCGGCCTATTGACGTGGTGGTCTTCCACGGCCCTCAGGGAGACCTTGTTTTGAGGGGGGCTTCCCGCTTAGATGCCTTCAGCGGTTATCCTGTCCGATCATAGCTACCCAGCACTGCCGTTGGCACGACAACTGGTCCACCAGTGGATCGTTCACCCCGGTCCTCTCGTACTAGGGGCAACTCCTCTCAAGTCTCCTACACCCACGGCAGATAGGGACCGAACTGTCTCACGACGTTCTAAACCCAGCTCACGTACCTCTTTAAACGGCGAACAGCCGTACCCTTGGGACCTGCTCCAGCCCCAGGATGAGATGAGCCGACATCGAGGTGCCAAACACTGCCGTCGATATGGACTCTTGGGCAGTATCAGCCTGTTATCCCCGGCGTACCTTTTATCCGTTGAGCGATGGCCCTTCCACTCGGGACCACCGGATCACTATGGCCGTCTTTCGACTCTGCTCGACTTGTCAGTCTCGCAGTCAGGCTGGCTTCTGCCATTGCACTCAACGAGCGATTTCCGACCGCTCTGAGCCAACCTTCGCGCGCCTCCGTTACGCTTTAGGAGGCGACCGCCCCAGTCAAACTACCCGCCACGCAGGGTCCCGGATCCGGATAACGGACCGCGGTTAGACATCAAGAGTGCGAAGGGTGGTATCTCAAGGGAGGCTCCACGGATACTTGCGTTTCCGCTTCAAAGCCTACCACCTATCCTGCACATCACAATCCTGATGCCAGTGCGAAGCTGTAGTAAAGGTGCACGGGGTCTTTCCGTCTAACCGCGGGAAGCCTGCATCTTGACAGGCAATTCAATTTCGCTGAGTCGATGTTGGAGACAGCGGGGAAGTCGTTACGCCATTCGTGCAGGTCGGAACTTACCCGACAAGGAATTTCGCTACCTTAGGACCGTTATAGTTACGGCCGCCGTTTACCTGGGCTTCAATTCAAGGCTCTCACCTCTCCTTTTAACCTTCAGGCACCGGGCAGGCGTCAGACCCTATACGTCGTCTTGCGACTTCGCAGAGCCCTGTGTTTTTAATAAACAGTCGCCACCCCCTGGTTTGTGCCCCCAGCCCCTAGTTGCCTAGGAACCGGGCCTCCTTCTCGCGAACTTACGGAGGTATTTTGCCGAGTTCCTTCAACATCGTTCTCTCAAGCGCCTTGGTATTCTCTACCAGTCCACCTGTGTCGGTTTAGGGTACGGTCTGATAGGAGGGCTATTTCCAGGAACCTCTCAGCAGCCCAATCAATCCGATAAGATTGAACTACACCTGAGATCCGTCACCACTCCACGGCCCAGGAATATTAACCTGGTTCCCATCGCCTACGCCTTTCGGCCTCGGCTTAGGGGCCGGCTTACCCTGCTCAGATTAGCTTTAAGCAGGAACCCTTGGACTTTCGGCGAGAGTGTCTCTCACACTCTTTGTCGCTACTCATGTCATCATTCTCACTAGTGATCTCTCCACCGGATCCCTCACAGGCCGGCTTCATCGAAAGCTCCAAATATCCTCCAAGGCGCCCCGAAGGACGCTAAAGAGGATAGGAACTATGTCACACTACGCTCTGCTACCATGCCTTACGGCATCCTAAGCTTCGGCTCATGGCTTGAGCCCCGTTACATCTTCGCCGCAGGACAACTTATTTAGACCAGTGAGCTGTTACGCTATCTTTAAAGGATGGCTGCTTCTAAGCCAACCTCCTGGTTGTTTTGGTCGTCCCACCTGCTTTCCCACTTAGCCATGAATTGGGGGCCTTAGCTGTAGGTCAGGGTTGTTTCCCTCTCCACTACGGACGTTAGCATCCGCAGTGTGTCTGCCATCTAGTACTCCCGGGTATTCGGAGTTTGGTTAGGATCAGTAAGCCTGTGGGGCCCCATTACCCATCCAGTGCTCTACCCCCCGGGGTATTCGGATGACGCTCTACCTAAATAGATTTCGCAGAGAACCAGCTATCTCCGAGTTTGATTGGCCTTTCACCCCTAGGCACAGCTCATCCCGATCCTTTTCAACGGATGTGGGTTCGGTCCTCCAGTAAGTGTTACCTTACCTTCAACCTGGCCATGCCTAGATCACTCGGTTTCGGGTCTGATCCCACGAACTCATGCGCCCTATTAAGACTCGCTTTCGCTACGCCTACACCTAACGGCTTAAGCTTGCTCGTGAGACCAAGTCGATGACCCATTATACAAAAGGTACGCCGTCAGCTCGCAAGGAGCCTCCGACTGATTGTAGGCGTTCGGTTTCAGGTACTGTTTCACTCCCCTCGTCGGGGTGCTTTTCACCTTTCCCTCACGGTACTGGTTCGCTATCGGTCAGCAAGGAGTACTTAGCCTTCGAAGGTGGTCCTCCGATCTTCAGACAGAATTTCACGTGTTCCGCCCTACTTAATACGTCCATCAAAGCTTCCTATACGGGGCTATCACCCGCTATGGCCATGCTTCCCAACATGTTCTAGTCACTTATCTGGCTCGGCTGGTCCCCGTTCGCTCGCCGCTACTAGGGGAGTATCAATTGATTTCCTTTCCTCCGGGTACTTAGATGTTTCAGTTCCCCGGGTTTGCTCTTAAAACCCTATGTATTCAGGTCTTAAGTACCTGTTTAAGCAACATATTGATTATCAGAGATAACAATATGAAGCTTTCAGGTGGGTTGCCCCATTCAGAAATCCATGGATCAAAGCTTATTCTCAGCTCCCCATGGCTTATCGCAGAGTATCACGTCTTTCATCGCCTCTTGCTGCCAAGGCATTCACCAAACGCCCTTCTCGCGCTTGATTTGATCCAGAAAGAGAAAGACACGAAGTCCTTCACGGCAGGCCCAGCTGGTAACTAAAGGCCGCCTCTGTTTCTGAACCAAAAGCATACTTTCCCGCCTTCCATCCTGGAACCCATGCTGCCGATGTCGGTCGGCCCCACATGGAGAATGGAAGACAATGCATGATCGTCAGATCATGCGGGTTAGTGTACTTGACTTGGACAACTCTGTTCGTTTCAGCCGGGATATTCAAAGAGGGACGAGGAAACATCCCTAATCGAACCTCCTCCGAAGAGGACCAACTGAGATCAACGCCACACTCGGCGCGATCAAACAGTGTTGATTGATTTCTCTCTATACGATGTCAAAGCCTCCGAAGAAGCTGCGTCCAATCGGACGGTTAAGAACCCAAAGGTGCTTAACGATCTGATCGGGTAAATGGTGGAGCCTAGGAGGATCGAACTCCTGACCTCCTGAATGCAAATCAGGCGCTCTCCCAGCTGAGCTAAGGCCCCAAAATAGTCGCTTTCGTGACCTTCGCTACGCGAAGGCACTGCCACGACAACGCCCTTTGCTCCGCAAAAGGCTTGGTGGGTCGAGGAGGACTTGAACCTCCGACCTCACGCTTATCAGGCGTGCGCTCTAACCACCTGAGCTACCGACCCAGACAGGCCGGTCGGCCTGATGTGTTCTGAAGAGATATGAGGACGGCTCGGTCCATGAGTTTGATCAACTTTGTTTGTTGATCTTCTGCTAAGTGTATCACGAGATTTGCGAACAAATCTAACTAGATACATCCTTAGAAAGGAGGTGATCCAGCCGCAGGTTCCCCTACGGCTACCTTGTTACGACTTCACCCCAGTCGCTGATCCTACCGTGGTCCGCTGCCCCCAAAAGGTTAGCGCACGGCCGTCGGGTAGAACCAACTCCCATGGTGTGACGGGCGGTGTGTACAAGGCCCGGGAACGTATTCACCGCGTCATGCTGTTACGCGATTACTAGCGATTCCGACTTCATGGGGTCGAGTTGCAGACCCCAATCCGAACTGAGACAGTTTTTTGGGATTAACCCATTGTCACTGCCATTGTAGCACGTGTGTAGCCCAACCCGTAAGGGCCATGAGGACTTGACGTCATCCACACCTTCCTCCCGCTTATCACGGGCAGTTTCCCTAGAGTGCCCAGCCGAACTGCTGGCAACTAAGGATGTGGGTTGCGCTCGTTGCCGGACTTAACCGAACATCTCACGACACGAGCTGACGACAGCCATGCAGCACCTGTCACTAGGTCACCGAAGTGAAAGACCCATCTCTGGGCCGGTCCTAGGATGTCAAGGGTTGGTAAGGTTCTGCGCGTTGCTTCGAATTAAACCACATGCTCCACCGCTTGTGCGGGCCCCCGTCAATTCCTTTGAGTTTTAATCTTGCGACCGTACTCCCCAGGCGGAATGCTTAATCCGTTAGGTGTGTCACCGAATAGCATGCTACCCGACGACTGGCATTCATCGTTTACGGTGTGGACTACCAGGGTATCTAATCCTGTTTGCTCCCCACACTTTCGCACCTCAGCGTCAGTATCGAGCCAGTGAGCCGCCTTCGCCACTGGTGTTCCTCCAAATATCTACGAATTTCACCTCTACACTTGGAATTCCACTCACCTCTCTCGAACTCTAGACTGATAGTTTTGGAGGCAGTTCCAGGGTTGAGCCCTGGGATTTCACCCCCAACTTTCCAGTCCGCCTACGTGCGCTTTACGCCCAGTAATTCCGAACAACGCTAACCCCCTCCGTATTACCGCGGCTGCTGGCACGGAGTTAGCCGGGGTTTCTTTACCTGCTACCGTCATTATCTTCACAGGCGAAAGAGCTTTACGACCCTAAGGCCTTCATCACTCACGCGGCATGGCTGGATCAGGGTTGCCCCCATTGTCCAAGATTCCCCACTGCTGCCTCCCGTAGGAGTCTGGGCCGTGTCTCAGTCCCAGTGTTGCTGATCATCCTCTAAAACCAGCTATAGATCGTAGGCTTGGTAGGCCATTACCCCACCAACTACCTAATCTAACGCGGGCTAATCCTTTGGCGATAAATCTTTCCCCCGAAGGGCTCATACGGTATTACTCTCCGTTTCCAGAGGCTATTCCGTACCAAAGGGTATATTCCCACGCGTTACTAACCCGTCCGCCGCTCACCCCGAAGGGCGCGCTCGACTTGCATGTGTTAGGCCTGCCGCCAGCGTTCGTTCTGAGCCAGGATCAAACTCTCAAGTTGAAAGCACATTGCTGCGCTATCCTTGACGTTCGAACCTCTGCACATCTCATCAGGAGGCTAATCCTGATGAAGTCTTCTGTTTGATGTACACAGACTTCCTAAGAAATCAGTGAACCACTCAAACAGTGAAGCTGACACTAGATCATCGGCCCCGATTGCTCGAGAAACCTACTAGCGCGATATACAGACATTCAATCCGTCGAAACGAACCAAACCGCCCACATATCTCTTCAGTTATCCATCAATGTCAAAGAACATAACACCCAGAGCCAAAAACCAGACCGTTGCGCCAATAACCTCAGCGCGCCCGCCTAACAAATCCCTCAAGATGCCCCCAGTCTCTCCTGAGCGTCTCCGCCGTCTCCAGCGTCCCAACACCGCCTCAGCAGCGCCGGTGAAGGGG
>NZ_WQBE01000022.1 GCF_013032005.1 Ruegeria atlantica | reverse complement strand
GATCAATCGCTTAACACACTCAACCCGTCAGAACCATAAAACATTGGGGTGAGAGGCAATAACCTCATCCAAAACAAAGCTTTAATGCAGGAAAACCAAATTGACCTCCGCGATGCGAGGCCAAAAACCTAAAACTCCAGATAACTGGGGCACAACCAAGACAGCAAGCTGACCTGACAAGGGCGTCAAAACGATGATTCCGGCGTATCACCGCTCATCCAGGTTGAAATCTTGGAGGCTTGCTTCAAAGATACCGTCTTTGGTGATTGACACGCCTGAACAAACAGGTACTCGGTGCTCAAGTTGTTTGTACGCAATCCCAGGTGGAATGTATTGAACGACCAAAATATTAAGATACCGAAGGCATTGGCATACCAAGGGTTCAAACTGAGAAAATGCAATCTTCTAAAGATATAGTTGCAAGCCTCTGCGATGCGAACGCATCTGATGACACCGTCACAACAGTTGAGGCCAGGGACACATTTCGCAGTTTGATTCGAGCACAGCTTTCGGTGCGGAACGCTAAATCACCAACTTCGGTTTCTGCCCTCTACAATGAGATACGAACGCAACCTGACGTTTGGCGCAACCTTCCAAAATTTGAAGAAGCTGGCGCAGAATATGAACCCGATGCAGCCATAGAACCCGGTTTTGCTGCTGTCACATGCTGCATGAACCGAAATGACCACCTGGCGCAGACATTGCCAACGTGGCTTGTACATCAGGAGATTGGCGAAGTTATCATCGTGGACTGGAGTTCGGAAATTCCGGTAGAGATCACTCTTCGGAAAGCGGGGATAACTGATCCACGTATACGGATTCTTCGGGTCGAGGATGAAGGATCCTGGATTTTGTCCCACGCGTATAATCTGGGATTCCGCGCTGCGACCAAAGACAAGATTATCAAAGTCGACAGTGACATTATCCTCGATTCAGAGTTCTTTAGCCGCAACACAACAGGTGTTGACCAACTGACTGCAGGGAACTGGCGCCAGGCGAAATCCGGGCAAAGCCACGTGAACGGCTTTTTCGTCGTTGGGCGTGAAAATCTTTTGGCTGTTAACGGCTTCAACGAACGGATTGTCACCTATGGCTGGGATGACGATGACCTGTACGGACGCCTGACCAACGCAGGCGTGCAAAGAGAAGATGTCGATCCCGACACCATCAGCCATATTGATCATTCCGACGTAAGACGTGTTGAGCGCCCCAAAAGTACACCGGTCACCGGATGGGACGAAGTGCAGTCGTATCCGCAGTTCTGGATCGCGTTGAACCGGCAAACTGCGTCTTCCTGCGCCCCGTGGGATGCGAGTTGCCCAATGACGGGTTTCCGGGTGCTTAGTGAAACCGCGAACATATTGCGGTTAAGACGCAGCCACCCCTACGGTGTAGATACAAACCTAATTGGCACGCGGATGGAACGCGCCGAAGCGGCGGTTAGCGCAATACATGATGTTTTCAAAGGTGTTGCGGTCTCTGTTTCCTGCGAAGCTGTGGATTATGCGTTGATGACCCGCTCGTTGGAAGACGCCATTGTGGCCATCAGCAACACGTCGCTGCAACCGGAAGAGAATACAGGCGAAGTTACCGTTCCGCTGGGGCATAGCCTGCAAAAGCCGAAACTTGTCGTCGATGCGCAGCATGGTTTGGGCAACCGATTGCGCGCAATTGCTTCGGGGTTTTCATTTTCACAAATCCACGATCGCGAACTGATCATTCGCTGGGTGCCTGACGAACATTGCGATTGCACCTTTGCGTCATTGTTCGACTTTGACGGGGCAGTCGAGGATACCAAAGAGAACGACCCGGAGAACGCGTTAACGGTCGACCTGATGAGCAAGGCATTCCGGGAGGCCTTTGACACCGCCTCATTGGTTAAGGCGCAGCGGGATATCGTTATCCAATCGGCTTACAGGTTTACATTCGGCAAACCCTACGACCCCATTGAACGGAAATTCCTGCGTGAGCTGAAACCGAGTGCGGATGTGCAAGAGATGATCGAGTCCGTCCGCAGCCAAAACGACATCGCCGTACACGTGCGTATGAATGGCGGCGCTGCTACGGACCCTCATGGGGACGTTCCCGGAGACTGGTCGCGGTCAGAAGACGAGATTTCCAGACGTGCCCGCAGCAGATCCCACTATGCGTTCTTCTTCAAACGTCTGGATCAACTGCTGGAGGCCAAGGCCGATTCCACGATTTTTCTGGCGTCGGATAACTCGGAATCCTATGGTGCTTTCGCTGCGAAATACCAAGATCGCGTGACCAGCCTGCCAAGAACGGTATATGACCGATCTGAAGTGCAGCTTAAATATGCGCTGGCAGATGTAATCCTGCTGTCGCGTGCGCCGCTTTTGCTGGGAAGCAACTGGAGTTCGTTTACGGAAATCGCCCATTCAATGTCTCAAAATCAGAGGTTAGAGATATCTGGGCAGCATTTTTAATGTGGCTCGAAATTCCGGACAGCGGTCCAAATCTTTATGAATACCTACTAAACCCGCCAGAGTGTAAATCTGAATGAATGACAGTGAAACAAGGAGCTTAGCCGTTGAGAAGGTTGTTTCAGCGTGCAAGCAACATGTAAGTGAAATTATCGTTCTTGAAGGCCGAAAGCACACAGAATGGTGCGCGGCCTATGAGCAGAGCGGTGTTCCACGTGTCACTCAATCTTCCTTTAGCGCGCTGTCTAAGACCGTTTCTCCTCAGAAGGCCACTGATGGTGGCCTTCGTATCATTCACGTCACTAAGGGCGTTCCTGCGGCAAGCCTGAGTGAAGCGGAAAACAGCGTAAACCTGCTAACGAGTTACGCTGATATTGTAGTATTTTCACCGGTTCCCGTAGCTGAACAACAGGTTCAGGACCTGCTGATTTCATGGCCCAGCTTTTGGGCTTTGCTGTTTCTTGCCGAAGGGTTCGTTTTGCAGGACATCGTGCGCCCGGCGGTATGGGACAGTTTCTACAGCGATTGGGACAACCTGCAAAGCACGGTTGTGTTCGCCAATACTGCGCTGGGTGACAGTTGGGCAGATAGCGATGGTGACGGCGCCAACATGGTTGTGGATTATGTGCATCCCTCGAGTTTTGAAGTCGGGCTTAGACGTCAGCTGGCATTGCAAACCAGTGCGATGCTGAACGCACCCGATACGTCTGCGACGTCTCAGGAATTCAGTTCTAAGATTCACATCGCGCTGCCCAAACGTTATTCCAAAAAGGAATATGAACAAAAGCTTTTTCAGGAAAGTCGGAAGTGGTGGAAGGTCGCCCTTTGCTCACCTTGGCGGATTTCTTACTGGTGTGATCTTTGGCGTCTCCAGCGGCGTACCAAGCGCTGGTCGAATTAGAACTTGCCCGCTTTATTCCAAAGCTACTGAACAAACATGCGGGTGAAAAGCCCTGTTTGGCTTCAAGTCTCTGGTAAACAACAAAAAACATCCGCGCCCGCACGCTTGGTTGCGTCCAAAACTTGTGGGCAGTTTGGTAAAGGGTGTTTGATCTGATATACTGCGTTTTGTTTACAAGTGACTGAGAGTATTGATCTCTGTGCGCTTGTTCTATCGGGCAGACGCATCTGTCGCTGTATCGCCCGGCGACACCGAATCTAAGACCGTCCCATGACCCTAAGCGTCATTCGCGCAACACTGCGTGCGTATTGGACATGGAAAGTTTACGTAAAAAACCTATTAAAACATTGATTTAAGGCCAAGTTTCGCCACAGGCAGCGCACAGCTGAGGCATCGCGGTTCTCTAGCCCTGATCCAGATCATTACTGGAATCGGAGATAGAACCATGCCGAGTTTCCTCGACTGTTGTTTCAAAGCGTCAGCGCAAACAGGACGGCGCTCTGCTTGTAGCATTGTCCGGTTTTTTACCGTCTTGCTGAGTGTCGCGACATTGATACCGGTGACCCTTGCGCCAACACGCGCTCAGGCACAGCAGTTACTTGTGGTGGGAAGCGATCGCGGCGGCTATCTGCATGACCGTTTGATCGAGTTGGAAAACCTCAAGCGCAACGGAGTTCTGGTCGAGATCAGGGGCCGTATCTGCTATTCGACATGCACGATGTTTCTGGGGTTGCCCGGAACCTGCGTTGATCCTGATACCACCTTTGGGTTTCACGGTCCGTCCCAAAGCGGTCGTCGGCTTGCGCAAGAAGATTTCGACTATTTCAGTCAGATCATGGCTGCTTATTATCCGGAACCGTTGAAATCCTGGTTCATGACCAAAGCCCGGAACCGGATCAACGGGCTCTATAAGGTCAAAGGCCGCGAGATCATACAGATGGGCGTGCCCGCCTGCCGAACCGCCTGAACCCGGTCTTGCCCGCAGTCAGGTCGCCGGGTATCACGTTTGGATCAAAGGCCGGTGCCGGATTTCCTGTATCGGCTCCTTTCACGGCTAACCGGGCAGGAGAAAAGTTCATCGTGCTGTCATCGCTTTTCGGACGATTCAGGCGGCGTGCCCCGTTTCTGCCACCAACCCCAAATACTCCAATATGCGTAATCGGTGACGTGCATGGCTGTGTCGTGCAGTTGGAAAAGCTACTGAACAAGGTGCCACAGGACCATCGGATCATTCTGGTGGGCGATTATGTCGACCGCGGAGAATGCAGCGCCGAGGTCTTGCGCCTGATCAGTGCGCGCCCCGATATAACCTGCCTGAAAGGCAATCATGAAGAGATGATGCTGCGGTTCCTGAAAGACCCTTTGGAACAGGGTCCGCGGTGGCTGCGTTACGGCGGGTTGCAGACCTTGGCCTCGTTTGATGTGCGCGGGGTCCGGGCTGAGATGACCGGTGATGAGCTGACAGAGTGCCGGGACAGGTTTCAAGAGGCGATGGGCGACACGTTGTATCAATGGGTGACCGGGCTGAAGACCTGGGAAATGTCGGGCAACGTCCTTGTGGTGCATGCCGGTGCTGACCCCAATGTTCCGCCCACCGACCAGTCGGAAAAGACCCTTATCTGGGGTCATCCGTCATTTCTAAAAACAATCAGGCGCGACGGTGTTTGGGTTGTACACGGGCATACGATTGTCGGTGAGGCTGGCGCGCAAAAGGGACGAATTTCCATTGATACCGGCGCTTTTGCAACTGGTGTGTTAAGTGCAGTTTGCCTGGATGGTGGGGAGCCCAGATTTTTGACGGCACAAGGCTGAAGACTGAGCCCGTACAGGCGCAAATCCGCGGTTGCACTTGCTTTTTCCTGTTGAAGCTGAGCAAAATCTTGTCACGCTAATTCACATCTAATAGGACCTGTTTAAATTAAATCAGGTTTCGAGCTTATCATGTTGATCACCCCTATTCTTCTTTGCGGCGGGTCCGGGACGCGTCTTTGGCCGTTGTCGCGGCAGAGTTACCCCAAACAATTTGTGCCGCTTGTTGGGGATGAGACACTTTTCCAGGCCTCAGCTCGGCGTTTGTCCGGCGCGGCGGCGGGGTTGGAATTCGCTGCTCCGGTGGTTCTGACCAATTCGGATTTCCGCTTCATCGTGGCCGAGCAATTGCAGGCCGTCGGCATTGATCCCGGTGCCATTTTGATTGAGCCCGAAGGGCGGAATACGGCCCCAGCGGTCCTCGCTGCCGCGCTGCGCGCCCATGCCGAGGATCCGGACGCGGTGCTGTTGGTTGCGCCGTCCGACCACGTAGTGCCTGATGTGGCGGCGTTCCAGAATGCGGTTGCCCGCGGGTTGGAGGCTGTCGAGCAAGGGCAACTGGTAACATTCGGGATCACCCCAACGCATCCGGAAACGGCTTATGGTTATCTCGAATTGGCGAGCGCATCGAACAGCGGCGGATCACCCGTTCCGCTGAAAAAGTTCGTGGAAAAACCAAATCTGGCTCGCGCAACTGAAATGCTCGAAGCGGGCAATTTCAAATGGAATGCCGGGATCTTTCTTTTCCGTGCATCGGATATGATTGCGGCCTTTCGGGCTCATGCGCCCGAACTGCTATCGCCCGTCGAGGCAGCCGTCGATACGGCAACGCCGGATCTGGGCTTTCTGCGCTTGAACCCTGAACCCTGGGGCAAGGCCGAAGATATCTCAATCGATTACGCGGTGATGGAGAAGGCGACGAACCTGTCGGTTGTCCCGTTTGACGCGGCTTGGTCCGATCTGGGTGGATGGGATGCAGTCTGGCGAGAAAGCGGGCCGGATTCTGACGGCGTGGTGACCAGCGGCGGAGCCACAGCCATTGATTGCCACAACGCGCTGCTGCGCTCGGACAGTGACCAGTTGGAGCTGGTGGGCATCGGGCTTGAAAACATCATCGCCGTGGCGATGAATGATGCGGTTCTGGTTGCGGATGCCTCGCGGGCCCAGGACGTTAAGAAAGCGGTGAGCGCGCTAAAGGAAAAAGGCGCTGCACAGGCTACAACCTTCCCTAAGGATCACCGCCCTTGGGGCTGGTTCGAAAGCCTTGTGGTTGGCGACCGGTTCCAGGTTAAGCGTATTCACGTCCACCCCGGCGCGTCGCTGAGCCTGCAAAGCCATGTCCACCGCTCGGAACACTGGATCGTTGTCGAAGGCACGGCCCTTGTGACGATCGACGACAAGGAACAGTTGGTGACCGAGAACCAATCGGTCTACATCCCGTTGGGGGCGGTGCATCGGATGCAGAACCCTGGAAAGGTGCCGATGGTTCTGATCGAAGTTCAAACCGGAACCTATCTCGGTGAGGATGATATCGTCCGGTACGAGGATGTTTATGCACGCGGTCAGGGCGCAAAGGGTTGACGTTCCAACCCCATCTGACGTCACGCAGCCAGATATGGCGCATTGATCAGGCCCCCGGACGGGGGCCTTTTTTGTTGCCCAGAAAGCTTGGTGCAGCCGTTCCGTTCGGTGTGTTTTGGTTGTGTTAGTTGTGTTTTGTTTATGGTGTTT
>NZ_WQBE01000021.1 GCF_013032005.1 Ruegeria atlantica | reverse complement strand
CAAGCTGACCCGCGCCGCCGCTCTTAGCGAGTGGCGTCAACTTTGTTCCGGATAGGTTTGCGGTTTCCGCGGCAAACTGAGACTGGTTAGAATTCGTCTGACAGCACCCCTTGCAGACTCTTGAAGTCAAATGGCTTACTATGGGGCAATCGTGCATTAGGGCTCAAAATTTATGCGCAATAGGAACCTTCAATATGAATAGGAGATTGTCTACGATCTTGGCCGCTGATGTTGTCGGTTATTCCACTCGAATGCGTGAAGATGAAGTCGACACGATAAATCGTGTTACCCTGTTAAACGAGTTAATCGGAACTGTTGCGTCCACGCACAATGGGCGGGTCTTCAACCGCGCGGGTGATGGCTTTCTTTTGGAGTTTTTTAGCCCGGTGGCGGCTGTTCGCTGTGCTTACAACTTACAACTTCAACTCGCTGCACCAGTAACCAAGCGAGAGATTGGACTAGAAATCAGGGTTGGGGTCCATCTTGCCGATGTCGTAGTAGATGGCGACGATTTGCTTGGCGATGGGGTAAATGTAGCGAGTCGTATTGAGTCTGAAGCCGAGCCGGGTACGGTCCTCGTAAGCAATGCTGTGTTCGATCACGCCAAGCGGTCGGCCCAGCTAAAATTTGAGAACAAGGGCACCCGAAAGCTTAAAAATATTTCCGAACCAATTACGGTCTACGCTGTTGCAGGCGAGCTTGGCACGCACAGTTGCGGAACCGCCCTTATCGAGGACAGTAGCCTTCCCTACATGGCGGAACTTCAAAAGTCCACCAACTCAATTGTTGTGCTTCCCTTCAAGAACATGAGCAATGATCCCGAGCAGGAGTATTTTTCCGATGGCCTGACGGAAGACATCATTACAGAGTTGTCCCGGTTCCCTGACATTCTCACGATCTCCAGGAATACTAGTTTTGGGTTAAAAGGGGTTGCGGCGGACGCTCGTGAACTTGGACAGAAACTCGGCGTGCGTTTCTGTCTTGAGGGCGGGGTTCGCAAGCTGGGAAATCGCATACGGATCAACGCGTATCTGACGGATGCAGTGTCAGGCGAACAGCTTTGGGCAGAGCGGGCGGATTGCAATCTGGAGGATCTTTTCGATTTCCAAGATGACCTTGTTGCCAAAATCGTCGCTAGTGTGGCTGGCCAGATCGAACGGCAAATGGAAGCCACGGCACAGCGCAAACGTCCGGGTGACCTGGAAGCCTATGAATGTTTAATCCGCGGTTTGTACTATCACCGGATTGGTGGAGTCACAAAGGAGAATGCACAGGAAGCAGTTCATTGGTTTGACGAAGCGCTGAAACGAGATCCAGGATATGGTCGAGTTCATGCGTGGAGGGCATGCGCTGTCGCTACAGTAGCAGAATGGACCGGTGAAGATGTATGGGATGAGTTGGTCGAAGCAGGGAACCTAGCTGTCGAGCTGGATGAAACGGACGCTGAAAGCCATCGAATTGCCGGTTCCTTGGCGCTCTATGTTCGTGACTTTGAACGGGCTAAGTTCCACTTCAATCGCGCTCTGGAGTTAAACCCCAATCACGCGTTCATTGTCGGACGAACCGGTGAACTCCATAACTTTCTCGGAGATGGAAAGACTGCTCTTGAGTACCAAAAACGTGCAAAGATGCTTGATCCCTTTTTGCCCGAATATTGCCGCGAACTAGAGGCAATTGCCTACTATGTCATGCATGATTTTGAGGCTTGTTTTAACACCGTGGATGAATTTGCGAGGCTCACTCGGCGGGCGGCAGCTTATCGGACTGCGGCCGCAACTCACTTGAATAATGACTGCAAGCTTGAACGAGCAGTTCGCGATTTGTTGCTTCACGATCCGGACTTTAGACCTTCTACATTCATTCAAACTGAATACTTCAAAGATCGCGAGATATCTAAAAGATTGAAAGCCGAATTGAGGAGCGCTATGGCGACAACCTCACTTCGCCTCGCTGGTTGAGTACACAATTTGCTAACTTAAAAATTGAGGATTAACGCGTCTTCTCTGTGTAAGAAAAGGTCTTGGATCGCCGGAGTCTAACGACCACTTTGTCCGCAAAGCAGTCGTACGAGCAACTAGCAGCGAATGGCCGCTTCGAGCCCATAGTGACTGCTGCTGCGCGATCAACCGACGGCGGCTACGCGGTCAAAACTGACATTCCGGTCTACTGTATGTGGTCGTCATTTTCCTGCAAAAGATTACCTGAGCGGACCTACCTACCGTTCGCCGGGTATCAGAAAGCCGAAACAGAACTCACATTTTTTTGGCATGTGATCTGTTCACAAAACAGAAGAAACGACTCCCAACGTTTATCGGGAGCCGCATTTGCTGAATAGGAGGGTCTTTGGAAAATCAGGCGTGTCCACCACCGATCAAGCCGATACCTGAAGTCAGACCGAACCAAGCTTTAACCCGCAGACCGACTGCCTTGATGATACCCATAGCCTGGATCCCGTGGGCAACAAGTGTTCCTTCCATGTCACCTTCAAATTTGGTGGTGTAGGATTGGACGATGCAACCACTACCTGGCACCAAAAGTTCGCGGTGTTCTGGGTGCACCAGATCGAGATGCACAACGATCTGACCCCGTTTTGCCTTTTCACTCGGCTCAATCAGGCGACCGCTAGGCGCGAGCTGACCCGAAGAAATCTGCTCCTGAATACGTACGATCCTTGCAGGAAGAACGGTGTTGCGCATCGAGATGTTGAAGTTGCTTTCGCATGCCACCTCTGCGGCCATACCTTCGTACAGTTCGGTGCGAGAAACCTGTGAGAAGCCGGCTACGACGCGTCCTTTCTCTACATCTTTTCGGTCGGGTACAATCAGCATGGCGGGGCTCATTGCGGCTTGCGCTGCGCGTGAACCAACATTCAGGGTAACTTGTTCAACTACACCATCGACAGAGCTGCGCGTCAGGGTCTTTGAGAGTTCCACCTGAGCCTGCTGTAACGATGCACGCGCCGATGCAAGTTGGGCGGGCAGAACAGCCGTCGCCTGAACTTGCGCTACACCAAGTTGCGTTTCAGCAGCCTCAACCTCAGCTTCCCGAGTGCTCAAAGTTGCTTGAGCGCGCTCCAGCTGGCTCACTTGAAATGCCGCAGAGCCCTTTGCTTGAAGTGCCTCGTGATCCATCAGCACCAGCTCAGCCTGTTCTCTAGCGGTAACTGCGGCATCCACCACGGCCTGCGCGGTCTGGACCTGCAACTCAGCGGCCAGTTTCGCGCTTTCAATCTCTTCAACTTTGCGCATCGCAAAATCTACAGCGGCTTGTTCCGACGCATTCTCGACTGCAAACAGCGGATCGCCCGGTTCGACACGATCGCCGCCCTTTACATAGATGTCCGTAACGGTTCCGCCGTTCTCGGCGACGACCGGAACAGTTCTGAATGGCACGAGGCCGGTGTAGGACTTGGGATAGTAGTAGAATACAGCAAAGAACACGATCAGGGCGAGAACGAACCACATGAAGAGCGCTCGGTGAACATTGTAGAGGGTGACCGGTAGCCCGCGCCATTTCAGGTAAATCACGCGCAGGACAAACGGAAAAGAGGTTACTAGAAGCTCAATCATTTTGCCAACTCCTCTTTCGATGGACGCCACCACAACATGAAGTCGCGAGCGATTGCGGTCAGGATTAAGGCACCCGGCAGTAGACTGCTGAAGTGGCTCAGGGCAGGCATCAGCTCATACGCCAAGGCGACAGTGAGCATTGTCGGAATAGTTGTGCGCAGCGGAGTGCCGATTGACTTGTGTTCGGTGTAACGTTCAAAGCGCGCGTACAGATGTACGACCAGCAGGATCGCAAGGGCGAGAACGACCAAGCCTACCCATGCATAGGTGTCGGTTTGGTTGGGCGCGACCCACCATCTGGGATCGCCGCCAGCGGCAAAGGCCGGAGTTGAAATGACGCCAACTAAGGGCGCCATCAGGAACGCGGGTGGTTTCATGTTTCAGTCCTTTTGTTACGCAGC
This sequence comes from Ruegeria atlantica, assembly GCF_013032005.1. Lineage (GTDB taxonomy): Bacteria > Pseudomonadota > Alphaproteobacteria > Rhodobacterales > Rhodobacteraceae > Ruegeria > Ruegeria atlantica_A. The sequence goes on along the minus strand of NZ_WQBE01000021.1, from coordinate 11,310 downwards.
CACGCTGCGCATGTAGATTTTCAGTGTTTGGAGAACGTCAATTCTCGGTTGGTTGTTGTGCGGGTTCTGTGGGCTGTTCCTGCGGGGCGTAGGGTGGATCCCAACGACGTCCGTTCGGTGTTTTCTCGCCAAGTGGCGAACTGCGCAGACCGTGGATGTTCCCCCCGGACCACTCTTGCTTGGCGGAGTTTTGGATTGCCTTCAGTACGCGGTAGTACCTTGCGAAGTAGATCATGGTCGTTTCCTTTCTGATGACCCGGACCTAACCGTCGTCGCGCCTGCAATCCTGAGGGTTCTGGACATTTGTTGTTGGCTTCTGGACAATTGCTGTGACTGCCGGGAGTTGCGTGCCATTCAGGGGAGGACGTGAAAGTGCCACGCATCAGCACTTACAGACTGCGAAACGTCGGGCTGCGTTATTCTCAAGAACCCGGCGCGCGCATTCCGTTTCCCGAAGTCCTGGAAATGGCGGGGGCACCCGTTGATATCGGCGATAGCCCCGACGCAACTGTCGAGCTGCTACATGAGGCGGGCGCAGTTGAAACTGCCTGCCGGGTTTTGGAAGACAAAACTTTTGCCGCGCGCGTTGGGCTTTCGGCGCAAGGTCCCGGAACGCTTTTGGCTTACATCGTTCGTGCAGCCGAAACGATCGAAGACGCGCTGGCGCTTACGCAACGTTTTTACGCAATGCAAGACCCTGACTTGAGTCTGGACGTGGTGGGGGCGCCCGACGAGCCAAGGATCACTCTGGAGAGCAATGTAATCCCGGCACATCAATATCCTCGTCATCGCGAAATGCTGATATTCGGCCTTTTTAAGCGAGTTCAACAAATCACCTCTGGCAGGCTTGCCCCGATCTCTATCGAGTTGGAAACGGACGATGCCGAGCACTGTCGGCAGCTGGCGGATTTGGCGGGATGTGATGTCGTAGGCTTCAAGTCCGGATACGCCTTGGCTCTGCCCGCTAACGGCATGAGCTTTCGGATACCAACGGCAGACCCCACCTTATTGGGACATTTACAAAGGCACGGAGAAGAGCAACTGAAGGCGCAGCCTGATGCAGTCCGTAGTCTGTCCGACCGCATTGTGGACATGCTCGGGGAGCGTCTTCCCGGACCGATACCAAACGGCGACGATATAGCCGGAGAACTTGGACTGACGCGGCGCACTATGACCCGGCACCTGTCGGCCGAGGGAACAAGCTTTAAGGCTCTTTTGGAAGGTGTGCTGTGCGACCTGTCCAAACGCATGCTGCGTAGCGGTGAGGGTGTTGCCCGTGTTGCCTTCATGCTTGGATTTGCGGATCAGGCCGCCTTTTCGGTGGCGTTCAAGCGCTGGACAGGTGAAACGCCTGCCAGATTCCGTAAAGCTGGCCGCTAGAGGGACTGGCACCGGGGATCGAAAGATGTCCAAGATCCACAAAACCTTGTCCCGTCTCCAAAAGAAAGCGGGCCATCCGGTCACCTAGTTCAATGGCACACAGCAGCCACGGTGGTTGCTAACCCAGAACAAGGATGAACCCTATGAAGACCTCGAAGAAATTCATTATCGCCCCGATCTCAGGCGCACTTCTGATCACCATGGTGGCAACAGCTCATGCTGACTACGTCACCGACAAGGCGATCAAGGGTGCAGTTGTCGGCGCCACTGTCGCCGGTATCGCAGGCGAAAGCATCGTAGGTGGCGCGGCCGCTGGTGCCGCAGTCGGAGCCGTAGGCGGCGCGATCCAAAAGGACAATTTCGAAGACGCGCAGGACGAAGCCCAGGAGCGTCGCGACGACTTTAAAGAAGAACACAAAGACTGGAACGACTAAGACACCACCCCCAGTGAAGCAAACAAGGAGAAACACAGCCGAACAAACCCGACCGGTCAGCATGCGCTGTTAGCATCCAGATGCAGTTTGACTGACCATCCCGCACAGAACTCGCACAGTTTCTGATAGCTTGCCATCCAGCTCACAAACGAGCCGGGTGGCAACTTTGTTTTGAGCCCTCGAACGCAATTGTTTCCTGAAGGCGCGGTTTCAACTTTCAGCCTCAGTCCCAGCCAATGGGAACTGGGTTTTGTCCAAAACCCAAAAACAACCGTCCAGAACCCAAATGAACTGAAACAGGTAACAACCCAAATCCGGCTCATCTGAATGACATCGATGAGCTGGCAGCCGAGGTACTTCTGTTCACTGCCGCACTTTGCAACCCAATGCCAAAGGAAACGGCAATGAACTTATTCGCAAACTTTGACGCAGAGACCCTGGCACGCATCCAGTTTGCCTTTACTGTGTCGTTTCACATCATCTTCCCGGCCTTTTCCATCGGCTTGGCAAGCTTCTTGGCCGTCCTCAATGGCCTCTGGTTGTGGCGCAAGGACAAGGTTTACCTCAACCTGTTCAACTACTGGAAAAAGATCTTCGCAGTTGGCTTTGCGATGGGTGTCGTGTCCGGCATCGTGATGTCGTACCAATTCGGTACGAACTGGAGCACATTCTCGGACACCGCAGGCCCTGTAATCGGGCCCTTGATGGCTTACGAGGTCATGTCAGCCTTTTTCCTGGAGGCAGGCTTCCTCGGCATTATGCTTTTCGGTCGCGAACGCGTCGGTCCGAGCTTGCACATGATGGCCACAGCGATGGTCGCTCTTGGCACTCTGATATCGGCTACGTGGATCTTGTCAGTCAATTCTTGGATGCAAACCCCAGCTGGGTTTGACATCAACGAACTGGGGCAGTTCATTCCCGTTGACTGGTGGTCGATTGTCTTCAATCCGTCCTTCCCATACCGCCTGACACACATGGTTCTTGCCGCCTATCTCACCACTGCTTTTGTGGTGGCCGGGGTTGCGGCCTGGCACTTGCTACGCCGCAATCGCACGGCTGAGGTCACTCGAATGTTCTCGATGGCAATGTGGATGGCCGTTCTAGTCACTCCTCTGCAGATCGTCGCCGGCGACCTTCATGGTTTGAACACACTGGAGCATCAGCCGCAGAAAGTGATGGCGATGGAGGGGCACTTCGACAGCCATCCCGAAGGTGCCCCACTGATCCTGTTTGGTATTCCAAACGAGGATGAGAAGCGCGTGGACTATGCCATCGCTATTCCGAAACTCTCGTCGCTGATTCTGAAACATGACCTGAACGCGCCACTTGATGGGCTGGACACTATCCCCGACGACGAAGAACCCCCGGTCGCGATCGTATTCTACAGCTTCCGCATCATGCTCGCCATCGGCTTTGCCATGCTGGGAATCGGCTTGTGGTCGCTTGTTCAGCGGGTTCGCGGCCGTCTCAACGACGATCGCTGGTTGCAGAGGACATCCGTTCTATTGGCGCCCAGCGGGTTTGTAGCGGTACTGGCAGGTTGGATCACCACCGAAGTGGGGCGCCAGCCGTACACAGTTTACGGGCTGATGCGGACATCGGACTCACTCTCACAAGTGGATGCACCTTCTGTTGCCGCGTCTTTGATAGCGTTCATCGTAGTGTATTTCGCCGTGTTCGGAGCGGGCACGTTCTACATGCTGCGCCTCATGGGCAAAGCACCCGCCGAAGGTCCTCGGGAAAACTACAGAACTATTGAAATCCCGACTATGGCGGAGGCGGCGTAATGCTTGAACTCTCGACAATCTGGGCAGGCATAATAGCATTTGCCGTTTTAACCTACGTGATCCTGGACGGTTTCGATCTTGGAATTGGAATCCTCTTTCCATTCGCGAAAACCGACAAAGATCGGGATGTTATGATGAACTCAGTCACTCCGGTATGGGACGGGAACGAAACCTGGCTGGTCATGGGCGGCGGAGGTTTGTTCGCTGTTTTTCCGCTGGCTTATTCCGTGGTGATGCCCGCGATCTATTTGCCCGTTATCATCATGCTTCTTGCGCTTGTTTTCCGCGGTGTCGCCTTCGAATACCGGTGGCGAACGGTGCGTGGGCGCTGGCTGTGGGATGTCGCGTTTCACGGCGGTTCAACCGTGGCTGCCTTCTGCCAAGGCATCACGCTTGGCGCGCTGGTCCAGGGCATCCCGGTCGAAGATCGGCTGTACGCAGGTGCACAGTGGGATTGGCTGACGCCGTTCTCTGTCCTATCGGGTGTGGCCTTGGTGATCGGGTATGCCTTGCTGGGCGCGACCTGGCTCAATATGAAAACAACGGGCGGAATACAGCACCAGATGCGTTCCTATGCACGTCCACTGATGCTCATGACGCTCGGGTTGATTGGCCTCGTCAGTCTTTTGACTCCGTTCCAAGATCCGATCTATCTGATCAGATGGTTTTCGTGGCCCGGTGTAGTTTTCTCTGTGTGTGTGCCGGCTGTTGTTGCTCTCATTGCTTGGATGCTTCATCGCGGCCTGAAGACACAGCGCGACTATCAGCCCTTCTTCTGCGCCATTGCCTTGTTCGTCGTGTGCTTCATTGGCATTGGGATCAGTTTCTATCCCTATATGCTACCCCCAAGCCTCACGATTGCCGAAGCCGCAGCACCTGACAGCAGTTTGGCTTTCGCTCTGGTCGGAGCCGTCATTCTGCTGCCTGTGATCCTTGCTTACACCGCCTACACGTACTGGGTATTCCGCGGAAAGATCGATCCAGAGGAGAGCTTCCATTGAAACTGATAAAGCAAGTTTTCTGGTTCGGCGCGATATGGTTCGGCAGCGTCTTGTGCCTAGCCAATGTCGCTTACGTAATCAGGTTGTTCATCACCTGAAATTGCAAAGATACCAATGCTCGCGCGTCGGCATGTCCAGCTCGTGCAAACATTAGTCCAAGCGTCGAAAGAAACCCCGTTCCAGCTCACCAGACTTTCAATAACACGCGGCTGGCTGGGTCGTCTCAAACTTAACAATGCAAGGGAGGCTGTAATGCTTTCTCGTCAAAAACAAATGTCTGTGCAGTGGGATCAGATTGACCCGGCTCTGCCCACTCTACCTAAGCAACAAAAGCTGGGCGATAGCCACTCGTCTGGCATGTTGCCAAAGCTATTCACAGGGCTCCTTGCAGCAGGGTTTGCGACCTTCGTTCCATTGCCATTCACTTCGGCCCTTACAGGAACTGTTACGAAAGGGTCTTGTCAGAAGAACTTTGCTTGAGCGGGGTAGGGGTGTTGCGTAGCTTTTGCCCATGACCAGACCCGCCTCTTTCAAATACTTCAAAACCAGTCCCGAGGTCATCCGCCTTGCGGTGATGCTGTACATCCGTTTCCCGCTCTCGCTTCGGAATGTCGAAGATCTGTTGCATGAGCGAGGCATCGACGTGAGCCACGAAACTGTCCGATATTGGTGGAACAGGTTTGGCCCGATGTTTGCTGCTGAGATAAGGCGGAAGCGTGTTCAGCAACCGCGCTCGTTCTCCAAATGGAAGTGGCACGTGGACGAGGTTTTCCTGAAGGTAAATGGTAAGCGGCATTATCTTTGGCGGGCCGTTGATCACGAAGGCGAAGTGCTGGAAGCAATCGTCACCAAACGCCGAAACAAGCAGGCAGCACTGAAATTCCTCAAGAAATTGATGCAGCGATACAGTAAAGCGGAAACCGTCGTCACGGATCGCTTCGCCTCATACAGAGCCGCGCTCAGAGAGCTGGGCGCGCTCAAAAAACAACAGACGGGCAGGTGGCTCAACAACCGCGTTGAGAATTCCCACCTTCCTTTCCGACGACGCGAACGCGCGATGCAACGTTTCAGGCGTATGCGAAGTTTGCAAAAATTCGCCTCCGTCCATTCCTCCGTCTACAACCACTTCAACCAGGAAAGATCGCTGACCAGCCGATACACCTTCAAGTTGACACGAAGCGCCGCTCTTGCCGAGTGGCGCGAAATTGGTGCTGGATAAAGGACAGCGTCACTGGCCTAATAGAGACTGGTTCGAATTCGTCTGACAGCACCAACTGCTGCAATCTGACCTAAAGCAGACACTGGTCTAAACTTCAGGCTGTGTATGGACTTCTTTCTTCTCTGACAGAGTTAATGCATTGTGCATGAGCATGTTTCGAGGATTGCATGAAGATAGACGAATACGATTTTGTCATTGTTGGCGCCGGTTCGGCCGGCTGTGTCGTAGCCGAAGGATTGAGTCGCGATCCGTCAGTTTCTGTCTTACTTCTCGAAGCCGGGCCAATTGACCGTAACGTCATGATACAAATTCCCGCCGGAGTTTATCGGGCCTTCCGAAACAAACGGATCAATTGGAATTACGTATCGGAACCCGAAGCCGGGTTGAATGGCCGCCGGATACCAACCCCGCGAGGGCGAGTTGTGGGAGGGTCTTCTTCGATCAATTCAATGGTCTATATGCGTGGTCATCCAGACGATTTTAACCGCTGGGAGCGCGATCATGGACTTGCGGGTTGGGGGTATGCCGACTGCCTTCCTTATTTCAAGGCAGCCGAAAGCTATGATCAAGGAGCCAATGATTGGCGGGGAAACTCGGGCCTTCTTAAAGTAACACGCACAGATAACACTGACCCACTATTCGACGTTTTTCTTGAGGCTGGCGCACAAGCCGGACAGGGAGCAAGTGATGATCTGAACGGTCAGCATCCTGAGGGCGTGGCGCGCTATGACGCTACGAAAAGCCGCAATCGCAGGTGCAGCGCCGCAACAGCTTACCTGACCCCGGCATTGCGGCGCCCGAACCTCAAAATGCAAACTGGAGCCCATGTCGAAAAACTGGAAATTCGCCGTCACCGCGTTGAGGGTGTGACGTTCCAGCTGGCTGGGGAGCATAAGACTGTAAGGGCGAAACGAGAAGTTGTCTTGTGTGGCGGAGCGATCAACTCGCCTCAATTGCTCATGTTGTCCGGTATAGGTCCGGCGGATCACTTGCGTGATTGCGGCATCCAAGTTCTTGCTGATTTGCCTGGCGTTGGCCAAAATCTTCGGGATCATGCCAAGATAAAGCTGCAGTTTGCCTGCCGCAAACGGCTTGCATTTCACCGCATCGGCAATCCTTTGGTCAGGGCGACCGCAGGGGTGCAATGGGCCCTGACCGGCCAGGGCATCGCTACGTCCAACATATGGGAAGCGGGTGGCCTCATACGCAGCAACGATGATGTTTCCCATCCCAATCTTCAGTACCATTTCGGCCCCTTGGGATTTACGGTTCAAGGGGATCGTATCACGATCAATCAGGCGTTCTCAGTCAACGTAGATCATGCAAGACCACGAACGAAAGGCTACATCGAACTTAACCGCACCACGCCTCGGGGACCACCAAGGTTGCATTTCAATTATCTTGCCGACCCCGACGACCTGCGCGAAATGGGAGAAGGTGTGCTCCGCGCGCGAGAGCTTGTGGCGCAACCGGCCTTTGACGAATTTCGCGGCGCGGAAATGACTCCGGGTGCCGATTGTCGAACAAGTGAGGATATCGAGGCCATGCTGCGCGAGAGAGTGGAAACCGCTTTTCATCCGTCGTGCACCTGTCGGATGGGCCATGATGGACTGGCGGTGGTTGATAACAAATTTCGTGTGCACGGAATTGAAGCCTTGCGCGTAGTGGATGCTTCGGTTTTGCCAGAGATTACAAGCGCCAATCTCAATGCACCTACGATGATGATCGCGGCCAGGGCTGTGGATTTCATGCGGAGTGCACCACAGTTGAAACCGATGCACGAAGAGGCGGTCCGCACAGGTAAGGAGCGCGCGCGATACAAAACTGTTGAATGTTGACTCAGGCTTTCTGGTCGCTGACAGCACAATGGGCATCTAAGCTGACTTTTGCGTCAACTGTAGCGAATTTACGCTTCGTCCCCCAAACTGTGAGTTCGGACAGCACCATAGCGCGCAATCGCAGCGAAAGACCGGTAAGCGGATTGCGGCTGCTGCATCGTGAGGGTGGGACGAAGGTCCGGAAAGGGCCGTGAGACTCAGTTGGGGCGGGCAGCAGCGCTGCCTGCCCTGGAACAATACCTGTCCTCTCATGCCGAGGCTGTCTTGGGGCCAACTGCCTTCAACAGCCGTGCAAAGATCATCACATGCGTGACCAAAAGTACCGGCACAAAGAATGTTGGAATGAACCAAGTGGGGCCAAAGTAGTTAATTGCCTCGGCCTGGCGCAAGGCGTTCACCAGATCGACAGTACCAAGGATGTTGAAACCCCACACCAACGGAAGGGCAACCACTGATCTCCATCGCAAAGCGATAAGCGCGGCGATTGCCAGAAACGCCGAGAGTAGATCGCCATAGCTGGCGCTGGTTGCGAACACCTCGGGCAAACCTCCGTTGTTGAGGTTTGGTACCATGAAGCTCATTCCGATGTGTCGGAAAGCATGCGGCAGCAGCAGCATTGAGAGCGCCGCAGCCACCGACAGCCGTGCAAGCCAAGGTGCAACGTACCATGCCGCGATCAGAGCAAAGACAAAGAGACTCATCGCGAATTGAAGAAGGAATATCACTGTGGGGGTCATCTGATCGATCCTTTCGATATGCGTCTGTTTACGTGAATTGGGGGTGGGCAGACCGTCATGCTCGAGCCGCAGTTTGCGATACGCTCGCCTCGGCCCGGATCGTCTCCAGTGAAGCGGCTGGAGTAATCTCTTGGGCTTTTCCAGTGGCGACATCGTAAAGCAAGGCCGAGACGGTGATCGCGTCCGGTACCTCCGATGCTGCCGCTAGACGCTTGATGTCTGCCGAAAGGTCGCTTTCCTGATCCGTGATCGCGTATTCGGATACGTCAATCCCAAGCTTTTTCAACAGCGCGTCCTGAAGGTCCGGATTGGACAGCCGCTCGGCTCCACATTGTGTGTGCTGCATCAGGATGACGTTGAACCCCTGTTCGCGGCCCTCCGTCATAGCGCTCACCAGAAAGGCGAGGGTGGCGATTTCTTCGATTGCGGCGCGCGTAACCCGCCCGCCATTGTTTCGGATCACAACCGCGTCGCCAAGCTCCAGTCCGAGGATGTGCGCGGGATCGACCCGGGCATCACCGCAGGTCAGAACAACCGTTCGCAACTTTGGCAGGATCGGCAGGTCAGCACTGTCAAAGCCCGCCGCGAATTCCTGGTTTCGGGTGATGAGTTCGTCCTGAACGTTCATGAAGAGGTCCTTTCGTCTTGGGGGGGCAATCCTTCGTCGTTTGCGGTCTCAGGCAACACGCTTCGGTTCGGCTTGTACGTCCTTGGGTTGGTGCTTTTCTGTCCAGGCCGCATTGTCCTGACAGTACGAAGCGGAGGAGAGCTGCACGTAGTCTCGCTGCTTCTGAGCGTGATCAAGATCGAACGGGCGCGTCGTGAGAATCTTCAGGAAGATGCCGATCGCGCCTATGCTGCGGGACAGGCTGCGCACCAGGTCGGGTTGTTCAGCGACCTTGCGCCGTACAATGCTTTCGAAGGCTTCAGGTTCGTGTCCGCTGACTTGGAACACATCTTCGGTTGGGGCATTCACCGCGAAGGCGCCTCGCCGGTACTCTTCTGAATAGATTGCAAGCTGGGTGACTGCCGCTTCCGAATAGTTTGCTGGTCGAAGGGCTTTCAGCGCCTTGACCATCATTCGTTCGGAAATATCGGCATAGCGTACCCGCCGCCCCAGCGCGCGGCCCATTGCTTCGGCGATCTCGTTGGGCGACAGCAGCGTTGGACCCGTGGGACGATAAGTCTTGCCTGCATGGTGTGCCGGATCCGTCAAGGCACCGACAACCACGCGGGCAATGTCTTCGTTTGAGGGGGCGGCATTCTTCTTCACGTCGCCGTCGCCGAGCGGCATCGTGAACTTCCCAAGATGGGCCGCCATGCCCAGTACCATCAGGTAGTTTTCGGCAAACCAGCCGACATTCACCGTGGTCACAGACATCTCGGGACGCATGCCGATCAGGATATCGCCCAGGTATACTTCACGTGTAAACAGTGATGGGTGATCTACGCTCGAAAGCCATTGGCTAAGTGTAACGACGTGTTCGACCTTTGCTTCGTAAGTCGCAGCGGTGAAGACCGCACTGAAGTGCAGCCCATTGGGTGCTGTGGGAGCGCATTGATACGCCCGCTGCACGCCTTTCATCGCCGAGCGCATGTCGCTCAGGGAATACTGGTCACCCACGAATAGTTCAGCGCCCGCGCGTTCGAGAATATCAGAGCGATGATCCCTCTGCCGTATGAAAGCGCGGACAGGATAGGCTTTGGCTCTGAGCTGAAGCGCGACTTGCAGCCCGGTCTTACCGCTTGCGCTGGTGACGAGGATCTTAGGCTTGGCAGGCACGGGCGCACTCCTTTAGATGATGCTTGCAATCTATAATTTAGATGATACATGTAATCTTAATTGTCAACCCCGCCTAGGAGCGCGAAAATGCCGAGAATGTCGGAAGCGGAAAAAAAGCGCAGTCACAACAGGATACTGGATGCTGCAGCACAGTTGTTCCGCGAACGCGGGGTCGAAGCGACAAGCGTCGCTGACGTCATGAAGGCAGCCGGAATGACACATGGTGGTTTCTACCGGCACTTCGAGTCGAAAGAGGATTTGATCGCGACAGCCTTCCGGCACGCGATCGACGATGTTGTTTCAGGCATGGAACGCGAGGAATCCAGCGAAGGGCGAGGGAAGGAACGCCAGGACTACATAGCCAAGTACCTGTCCCAAGCTCATGTTCAAGACAGTCGGCATGGATGCCCGTTGGCGGCGATGGGAACCGAGCTTGCCCGCACCAAGGGCGCATCTCGGCACGCGGGCGCTCAAGCTTCGGATCGCATGGCGGCCCTTTTGCGGGACACGCCGGAAACCGGCTCGGACCAGGGCCTGGCTGCGATGGCACTCCTGATGGGTACGATCACTCTGGCTCGTTTGGCAGGAACTGAAGAGGAGGCGGACCGAGCTCTGGAGGCCGGACGCACTGCCATAGTTTTGCTGCAGGATCATTGGCCGAAAGGCAGGTCTTAAGCTGCGGCAGGGTATTCCGCGAGATTGGCGGCTATGTTGTGCGTTGTTTGAATTCGTTCTGTCGTCGATCATGCAGCGGCAGCGAATGGCAGCTTCGACGGGCCGCACAGCCGCAATCAGAACCTGTGGTCAAGGTCGGCTCTGGGCCGACGTCGGCTGGCGTAATGCTGAAGGTCTGCCAATGACTGCGAAGGAGCCCAAAGTAAGGTCTTGTCAGACTAACTTCGCTTGAGCGGGGCAGGGGTGTTGCGTAGCTTTTGCCAATGACCAGACCCGCCTCTTTCAAATACTTCAAAACCAGTCCCGAGGTCATCCGCCTTGCAGTGATGCTGTACATCCGTTTCCCGCTCTCGCTTCGGAATGTCAAAGATCTGTTGCATGAGCGAGGCATCGACGTGAGGCACGAAACTGTCCGGTATTGGTGGAACAGGTTTGGCCCAATGTTTGCTGCTGAGA
>NZ_WQBE01000020.1 GCF_013032005.1 Ruegeria atlantica | reverse complement strand
GACCGCCTGCTGCCGCGCCAATGCCTTGCCAGAGCCCGAAGGCCTGACAGCTTGAGATTTGCTGCCGTTCTTCGATCAGGCGGTAGCAAGTCTGCTAGTTCAAAAGTGCTACAATATTGGCGTTTGGCGGGCCGCGCCACGCGTATGGTGATAGTGTCAATTGGCCACTCTTCGACGAATGTTGCACGCATCCGCGCTTTAATAACCCGCGCGGCACAAACAGACATGGCACTGGATCAGCAATTCTGGGGCAAAGATATGTCGCAGGACGAATGTCAAACTCAGATCAAACAACTGAGCGGGGCGGTGGATGTCTATGCTGTCCTTCTTTTACCTGACGTACCTGCGCATATTGACGTACTCAACCTGCGAAGTGAATTGCAGAGACACAAAGACCTCATTCGCCCCGGGGCATGGCACTATCCCGGACCCGTTCGTCCGGGCGAAGTTGATTGCATACTGAACAGTGCGATTGCAGCCCATCAGGCCCATAGGGTTGCGCTGGATAAGAGAGATGCTCAGATCGCGAGATAGCCAATTCCGACAAAAGCAATTATGCATCCAAGCCATTGTAAGAAAGCCATTTCCTCTCGCAAAATTGCCCAGGCCAATACAACGGTAAACAACCCGAAGATCGACGCTGTAACGGACGCGTATTGGGCATTAGGCAACCCCCCGGCAGACACAACGCACAGAATTGCCACCGCATCGAGCGCACCCATCAGGCACAACAGGGGTAGGGCTCGTGTGCCCGGCCAAAGCGACTTGCGAGATGCAATAGCGATTGCTGCCAGCACAGGGATAGCGGTCAGACGGCCAATCAATGAAACAGTGAATTCGTCGCCCAGTTCGGCTGCATACTGACCCAAAGCGAACGTTGCAGCGAACCCGACTGCAGCGAGTATGGAAAAGGCAATCGTCGGCCCGGCGGCAGGGTACTCTGTACTGTCGTCGGATCGAGTCGATACAATGGACACGCCGGCACCAATGGCAATGATTGCCAGCCAATGCCAGATGCTGACCTCGGAACCGCGCCAAATCGCAAGTGTGACAGACAGGACCGGATAGCTGGCGACAAGCGGGGCAACCAGACGTACAGGCCCGCGCTGAAACGCAGCATACATGCTGAGGCCAGCCAGCAAGTAAAAGCCGCCCGCTACAACTGCGTAGGACACTGCCTTGGCGGACATAGGGGCGAACCCAGCCCAAATTGCCACAAGACCGAACTGTAACAGTGCCCCTGCAACCAGCACGGCCATCAATGCGGCAATGACACTGACGGACTGGCTGACATATCGCACGGCAAGATCGTGAAAACCCCAGCACAATGCTGCCAGCAGACCCAGTGCAAGGGCACTCATCCGTTCACCTCGCGCAACTTGGAATGCCCGGAAATTTCGTATCCTTCTCTCGATATCAACCGCGCCAACATGTCACTGGTGATAAACTTATTTTCCTGATATGCAATATTTATTGACAACGGCAGCTCGGAGAAGAGACCTATGTCATCGGCTTTGGATCAACTCGGTGGCGAAGAAAAGCTGCGGACTCTTGTCGAGCGGTTCTACGACCGAATGGAGACCGACCCGGCGGTGCATTCGCTGCACAGGCTACACTTTCGCGGTCATGGGTTGTCTCATACAAGACAGGCGCAGTTCGAATTCCTGAGCGGGTTTTTGGGCGGTCGTGCATACTATCGTGAGCGATTTGGTCATATGGACTTGCGAGAAATCCACGCGCATGTGCCGATACGTGAAGCGGATGCCGAGCTTTGGCTGGAAACTTTTGACGCCGCGTTGGCAGATTGCGAAATGGACGGTCCAGTGGTGGACAAAATGCGCACAACATTGCGCCGCGCTGCGCTGATGCTTGTCAACGATGTCCCCGATTGGAGGGTTGAAGCAGACAGCGAAAAGAACCTTGAGGTTCCGGGTTGATCGCGTGTGATCAGATCTGTCGTAATCTGTTATAGATACTGGATGTTATCTTGAATTGTTCTTCAACTATTTTGTCGCTGTCAGAAACCATTTCCCACGCTGCATCTGCAGAGCCAAGCCAATCAACGGCGCATTGATGGTTGGCGGGGTCGCCCATCCACGATTGGATCGTGCCCTGAACAAGTTCGGGGTGAAATTGTACGCTCCACGCACAGTCCGAAACCCGCAATGCCTGAACAGCAGTGGCATCAGATTGTGCCAGGACTACTGAATTGGCCGGTAGATCAATAGCTTCAACCCCATGCCATTGAAGCACCCGGAATTGATGAGGCAAGAGCTCGAACAGCGGATCCCCCCGCGTGTTATCAGTCAGATTGATGGAATGCACACCGATCTCGGGCTTTTGCATGCGTGCGCATTTCCCACCTAGCGCGTCAACCAAAAGTTGGTGGCCCAGACAAATACCAAAATAAGGACGTTTGAAGTCTTGAACCCAAGTCCTGATTGCTTGCTTCTCACGCACAAGCCATGGGTTAGCTTCGATTTCCCAGACGTCCATCGGACCGCCCAGAACAAGAAGCAAATCAAATTCGTCGAGCTGCGGGATCGGTTGACCATCATAGAGATGCACAATGCTGGCCGTATCACCGCATGACGAAATGTGTTCCAGAAACGCTCCGGGGTTTTCGCCCGGCGTATGCTGGAAAATCAGAATGTTCACGAGGTGCGGGTCTCCGTCTGACCGAAGGGGTGGGGCAGCAGAATGTCTGCAGCCCCTGATTTGTCTAGATGTCGAGTGTGTGGTCTTTTTCCCAGCGTGAGAAATGACTGACGAAGGAGTTCCACTCCTGGTGTTTCATTTTGAGGAATGCGCTTGAGAATTCCTGACCCATCATGGCTTTCAGCTCAGTATCGTTGTCGTATTCGCGTAATCCGTCGAGCATGTTCAGCGGCAGTTTAGGGGCGTCGGTGACGGTGTGTCCTTCGGCATACATGTCGATGTCCCAACGCCGCCCCGGATCAGCCTTGGATCGGATGCCAGACAGGCCCGCGGCGATGATGACCGCCTGCAGCAGATAGGGGTTGGTGGCCCCGTCGGCCAGACGCAACTCGAAACGGCCCGGGCCGGGGACTCGGACCATGTGAGTGCGGTTGTTGCCAGTCCAGGTTACGGTATTGGGAGCCCAGGTCGCGCCCGACATGGTGCGCGGCGCGTTGATGCGCTTGTAGCTGTTCACGGTCGGGTTGGTGATCGCGGCCAGAGCACTTGCATGTTTCATGATCCCGCCCAGGAAGTACTTACCCTGTTCACCCAGCCCAACCTCGCCAGTCGGGCCTTCGCCTTCACCGGCAAAGACGTTCGTTTTGGACTCTGCCCCAGGCGCATCCCAGACCGAGATATGGGCGTGGCAACCATTACCAGTCAGCCCTTCAACGGGCTTGGGCATGAAAGTAGCGCGGAAGCCGTGTTTTTCGGCCACCGACTTTGTCATGAACTTGAAGAAGGAGTGCTTGTCCGCGGTGCGCAGGACATCGTCGAACTCCCAGTTCATTTCGAACTGGCCATTGGCGTCTTCGTGGTCGTTCTGATAGGGTCCCCAACCCAATTCCAGCATGTAGTCGCAGATCTCGCGCACCACGTCATAGCGGCGCATCACCGCCTGCTGATCATAGCAAGGTTTTTCGGCGGTATCGAACGGGTCGCTGATTTGCTCGCCATCAGGGGTCAACAGGAAGAACTCGGCCTCGATGCCGGTCTTGACATGCATGCCCATTTCGGCGGCCTCGCCGATCAGGCGTCTCAACACGTTGCGTGGAGCCTGAGCGACGTCCTTGCCTTCCATCACACAGTTGCCAGCAACCCAAGCCACCTCGGGCTTCCACGGCAATTGAATGACTGAGGAGGGGTCCGGCACTGCCAACATGTCAGGATGCGCCGGGGTCATGTCCAACCAGGTAGCAAACCCGGCAAAACCCGCGCCATCTTCTTGCATATCGGCTATCGCCTGTGCGGGCACTAGCTTAGCCCGCTGCCCACCGAACAGGTCGGTGAAAGAGATCATGAAGTATTTGACGCCTTTTTCTTTTGCGAAAGCTGCGAGATCTGTCGTCACGATGGCTTTCCTTTCCCTGTTGTTTTTCGTTGTTCAAATGCAAAACGCGGCCCTTGTCAGAGAGCCGCGCAATTATTTTTCAGAACCCTTCTTTGCCCGGGTACCAGCTGGTACCGGCCAAGGGCACTCGGGCCATCGCGGCTGCCTCCATGGTCAGGGCGCATAGGTCTTCGGGTTCGAGGTTGTGCAAGTGGTTGTGACCACAGGCCCGCGCGATGGTCTGTGCCTCAAGCGTCATCACCTTGAGATAGTTGCGCAGACGGCGTCCGGCCTCGACCGGGTTTAGACGGGCGGCAAGATCGGGATCCTGTGTAGTAATGCCTGCTGGATCCTGACCTTCGTGCCAGTCGTCATAGGCTCCGGTGGTAGTGCCCAGCTTCTGATACTCGGCTTCCCATTTCGGATCGTTGTCGCCAAGCGCCACCAACGCGGCGGTGCCAATGGCCACCGCATCCGCGCCAAGCGCCAAAGCTTTGGCGACATCGGCTCCGGTACGGATTCCGCCCGAGATCACCAGCTGAACCTCGCGATGCACACCCAGATCCTGTAGCGCCTGCACGGCAGGGCGAATGCACGAAAGCGTCGGTAGGCCCACATGTTCGATAAAGACGTCCTGCGTCGCGGCCGTACCGCCCTGCATCCCGTCCATCACCACCACATCGGCACCGGCCTTTACCGCCAATGCCGTATCATAATAGGGGCGGGTCGCGCCAACCTTGACATAAATCGGCACTTGCCAGTCTGTAATCTCACGCAGTTCGAGGATCTTGATTTCCAGATCATCCGGGCCGGTCCAGTCAGGATGGCGACAGGCCGAGCGCTGGTCGATACCCTTGGGCAAGGTGCGCATTTCGGCCACACGGTCGCTAATCTTCTGTCCCAGCAGCATACCGCCGCCACCGGGTTTGGCACCCTGACCGACCACGATCTCGATCGCGTCGGCCTTCCTCAGGTCGTTTGGGTTCATGCCATAGCGCGAGGGCAGATACTGGTAGACCAGCTTGCTGGAGTGACCGCGTTCCTCGGGTGTCATGCCGCCGTCACCGGTGGTGGTTGACGTGCCAGCTGCCGATGCGCCCCGGCCCAAGGCTTCTTTCGCCGGCCCAGAGAGAGCGCCAAAGCTCATGCCCGCAATGGTGATCGGAATGTCCAGTTCGATCGGCTTCTTGGCAAAGCGCGTGCCCAGCGTTACCGAGGTGTCGCAGCGTTCGCGGTAGCCTTCCAACGGATATCGTGACACCGACGCGCCCAGAAACAGCAAATCGTCAAAATGGGGCACCTTGCGCTTGGCACCGCCACCGCGGATGTCATAGATGCCCGTGGCTGCGGCGCGGCGGATCTCGGCATTGATCGGGTTGGAAAATGTCGCCGACTGGATCGGCAGGGTGCGGGGGATCTGATCGTCCATATCTTTCATACCCTTCTTCCTCAGTAAGCGGCGGAATTGTCGATGTCGAAGTTGTACAGTTCGCGAGCTGAGCCGTAGCGTTTGAACTCTTCCGGACTGGCGTCCGCGCCTGCGCGATCCAGCAGGTCCTTCAGAATCTCCAGGTGCTCGGGGCGCATTTCTTTCTCGATGCAGTCAGCGCCGAGACTTTTGACCGAGCCGCGCACGAACAGTCGCGCTTCATACAGCGAGTCGCCAAGCGCGTCGCCTGCATCGCCACAGACCACAAGGTTACCGGCCTGTGCCATAAAGGCCGACATGTGGCCGATACTGCCATGCACAACGATGTCGATGCCTTTCATCGAAATTCCGCAACGCGAGCTTGCATTGCCCTTGATCACAAGCAACCCGCCATGACCCGTGGCCCCGGCATACTGGCTGGCATCGCCATCGACGATCACCTGACCGGACATCATGTTCTCGGCCACGCCAGGCCCGACCGAGCCTTCAACCTTGATCGTCGCCTGCTGGTTCATGCCAGCGCAGTAGTAGCCGGTGGACCCCTTGACTGTCACTTCGATGGGCGCGTCCAGCCCGACGGCAATCGCGTGGCTGCCCTTGGGGTTCACAACCTCCCAGCTGGTTTGGTTCGTCTCGGTGGATTGCGATTGCAGCGTTGCGTTCAGCCCGCGCAGGCCGTTTGCTTCAAGATCATAGGTCTGCATGTCAGGCGGCCTTTTCCGTCGTTGTCGGGCTGTCATTGTGGGACCAGAAGTAAACCGTTGCCGGTTCCGGCTCCCAGACGCGGGCGTCTTCAATGCCGGGCAGGTTCACAAGCGCCCGATATTCGCTGCCAAAGGCCACGTATTGATCGGTCTCGGCCATTACTGCCGGTTTGCAGGCGATCGGATCGCGGACCACGCCGAACCCATCCTTGGTGCCGACAACAAAGGTGAAGAAGCCATCCAGATCCTCAAGGCTGCTTTCCAGCGCCTCACCCAAGGTGGCCCCGTTCATCATCTTCCAGGTCAGATAGGCGGCACCGACCTCGGTATCGTTTTCGGTTTGGATTACCACTCCTTCGCGACGCAGCTTGCGGCGCAGCGAGTTGTGGTTTGACAGCGAGCCGTTGTGAACCAGACACTGATCGGGTCCGGTGTTGAACGGGTGCGCACCCATCGTCGTGACCGCAGATTCCGTCGCCATGCGTGTATGACCAATGCCATGCGTGCCGCTCATGCTGCTGATGTCAAAGCGCGCAGCCACGTCTTTGGGTAGGCCAACTTCCTTGTAGATCTCCAGCATCTCGCCCCGGCTCATGATCCGGACCGAAGGCCGGATCTCTGCCAACGCGGCCCGTGCCGCTTCAAACTGCCCGGCCGGAACGTCTAGCACAGTGTGCGTGTCATTATCAGTCTGGCTTACCACCAGGCCCAAGTGCTGCCCCAGCTCTTCGGCTAGACCGGCAAAGTCGTCCTTGGGATTGGGCGACTGCAGCGTCATCTTAGTCTTGCCACCTGATTCCTCACCATAAATCGCAATCCCCGCGCTGTCGGGGCCGCGATCCGTCATCGTGATCAGCATGTCTGTCAGCATATTGCCCAGTTCGGGCGCAAGAGACTGGTCTTTGAGGAATAATCCAACAATTCCGCACATGGCTGGCAGATCTCCTTGTGTGTTTCGTTATGATTCTACGGTACCAACAATTCAAACGGACATCAATAATCATAGGAAATAAATTTTCCTGAGAGGCAATGGGCAAGAATTTAGATTTATGCCCATTGCCAGCTTTCAAAGCCGGATCAGTATCGTTCCAGCTGTGCTTTCACCTTTTCTTCGTCGCCGGTGTGACGGGCTTTCTCAAGGTGCTCGCCTTCCCGGACAAATTGGATGCGATGCCATCCGATCCAGAATATGACGCCCACAATGACCATCAGAACTTCGTAACCTTGGAAGGGATAGATTGGTCCGACTTCGGCCAGATCCACGGCCCAATTTGTATATCCATTGGTAGACATATTATTCTCCCTTACTTAGCTGCTACGCCACGGGCAGCCAGTTCTTCCTTGTCGGCTGCAATAATCGCGGCTTTGGCGTCTTCGTAGGCATGGTGTTCAGCGTAATCGAGACCCTGAAGTTCAACTTCTTCCGGGATGCGCAGAACACCAGCGGCCGATTGAATTTTCGCCAGAATCCAACCTGGCAAGAAGCCAAGAACAAAGAACATGATGACAGCACCAGTGATTTGACCGACCGGGTTAATCGTCGCGTAGCCTTCATATGGTGAAGAAGGCACACCCCAGAGGACAAAGCCCGAAATCACCAAGCCAACGAACCCTGCGTAGCCATGCACGGCGACAGCCCCAACGGCATCATCCAGCTTGAACCGACGCTCAACCCAATAGTGCAGTTTGTAAACGATCACGACACCGATGGCGGCAATGATCATTGCCTGGATCGGGTGATACAGATCGTTACCTGCCGAGGCGGTGATAATTCCGGCAAGACCGCCCGAGAATGTCCAGAAGGCGTCGCCTTTGGAAACCACATACGCTGCCATCAACCCGCCGGACAGCGACATCAGGAAGTTGAAGGTAATCGCGGAGAGCGTAGTTGGGGCCAGATAGATGTTGGTTGCGGTCCAAGTCACACCTGTGATTTGACCGTCGATTGCCTCAGGCGAGATCGCTGGAACGTTACACGCGGCGTAGAAGCCCCAGAAACCAGTGTAGATAAGGAATATCCCGATGGTTAGCATCCAGGGGTTGTGCGGCGGAATATCCCGCGGCGTACCGTCCTTGGCAAATTTACCCAGGCGTGGGCCCAGAACCATAATCACGCCAAGCGCGTAACCACCTGCAATCGCGTGGATAACGCCTGAAGCATAGGCGTCGTGGTATCCAAGAAGGCGTACCATCCAGCCGCCATAGTGCCAGCCCCATGCAGCGTCTATGATCCACCAGACAGAACCAATCATCACAGCATGGACCCACAGGGCAGAAGATCTGATCCGCTCGATTACAGAACCTGAAACGATCGAGGCGGCAGTCCATGAGAACAGCAAGAACGCGGCCCAGAAGACGCCGGTGATTCTGTCACTTAAATTGGTCGCCATCGTATCTGCCCAGGGCAGATTGGCAGCGCCCGCTTCGGTGTCCAGACCGCCCCAGAACGGAAAGTTCGGAAAGGCCCAGTAAATCCACCATCCAAAGAAGAAGAACGTGACCGTTACCAGCGGGATGATCATGATGTTTTTCATCAATGTGTGCATATGGTTGCGGGCACGACTGGCACCGACCTCGTACATGCAAAAGCCCACATGGATCAGGAACATGAAAACGACCGTTACCCAGTAGTAGAACTCGGTAAAGACCGTCGTTAGTGCATTTAGATTACCATCCACTTCGTAGTCTCCCTGTTGTTGCAGCAGGAGGTCTTTCTGCGAAGAATTTCCTGCTGGGAATATTTATCTACTCAGGGGACAATTTCATTGGCGACCTGTCAATAGATATGTGGGGCAAACATCTTTTAGGCATTTGTTTCATGCACTTTTAGGCCCGTCGAAATTCAACCCATGGCATTGATAAATAACCACTTATGTCATTCTCGGTAATTTGTATTAGGGTGCACAAATTGCAGCCTAATATTCCCAACAGGAAAAAAATCTGCACATGGGTGTTGATTTTCAATCTGACATCGGCCTCAATATGGTCAACAAAAAAGCAATCAACGGGAGAGCTGAACAATGGCCATTCTTTGGAGGACGTCCGCCCTTGCGCAGCGCCATGCCGAGATCGGCGGCGAGTTAGAGGACTGGAACGGTATGGGAACCGCATGGTTCTATGACCATAGCCCGGAACGCGCCAAGGCGGATTACGAAGCCATCCGTACTAAGGCCGGTCTGATGGATGTGTCGGGTCTGAAAAAGGTTCACGTGGTCGGCGAAGATGCGGCTTATGTTATTGACCGCGTTACCACGCGGAACGTGGAAAAGATCATGCCGGGTCGGTCGACTTATGCGTCGATCCTGAATCCCGAGGGCAAGTTCGTTGACGATTGCATCATCTACCGCCTGTCGGTGAACACGTGGCTTGTCGTGCACGGCACAGGAACGGGCATGGAGCAGCTGACATCAGTGGCGGCTGGCAAGAATTGTTCGGTCATCTTTGACGACGACATGCACGACATGTCTTTGCAGGGACCGGTTGCGGTGGATTTCCTGGCCAAGCATGTTCCCGGAATTCGTGATCTGGCCTACTTCGGTATCATGCAAACCAAGCTCTATGGCTGCCCAGTGATGATTTCGCGGACCGGCTACACCGGTGAACGCGGGTACGAGATTTTCTGTCAGGCCAAGCATGCCGTGCACCTTTGGGACAACATCCTGGCCGAAGGCAAGGATATGGGCATCGTTCCGGTCCAGTTCTCGACACTCGATCTGCTGCGAACCGAAAGCTACCTTCTGTTCTATCCAGGCGACAATTCGGAAACCTATCCGTTCGACGATGAAACATGCGGCGATACGCTTTGGGAACTGGGCCTGGAATTTACAGTCTCACCGGGCAAAACTGGTTTTATCGGTGCCGAGAACCACTACGCCTCGAAAGGTAAAGAGCGGTTCAAGATTTACGGTGTCAAACTGGACGGTACAACTCCGGCGGATGAGGGCGCGGATCTGCTGCAAAACGGTGAGAAGGTCGGCGTTGTCACCTTCGGCATGCATTCCGAGATCAATGGCCACAACGTAGGTATCGCGCGGATGCCAGTCGCCTGTGCCTCACCCGGCACCCAGCTGACGGTACGAAACGGCGACGGGACAGAAATAGCAGCGACTGCGGAAGAGATGCCGTTCTACGATCAGGACAAATCGATCAGAACCGCAAAGGGCTGAGTTTAAGGGGGCGCAACGGACACACCGAGGCGCCCTTTTCCTATTTGAGGGCAAAATGTCAAAGTTCGAATTTCCCAAGTCAATCGCAAGCCGCCCGGTCTGGGGTACGCTAGAGGTTCGCTCAGGTGAACATCATCTCATGATCGCCGAGGCCGAAGGGGCCGAAGCCGTTCTTGACATCGCGACACCTGACCTGATGGCCAAAACCCACTTGATCTATATTCCCAAAGGGACGGATTTCACGACAAAACTGCAAGCGCTGAATCCCGCGCAATTCTACGAAGGCCCGTCCTATGAGGCCGCGCTACAGCGCATTCGCCGTGTGCTGGAGGATGCGCATATGGGGTTGCAGGTCTATCTGACCGGCACAGAGGGCATGATGGGTCAGGCTATGAATGAGGTGATGGCTGTTGGCTTGCCACATACCGCGATCCAGACCGAGCATCGCGGCTCGACTGCGCGCCGTATGCAATGTGTGCACTGCAAGGGCATTACCGATGATGTCGAGGTCGATCCGTTTGTTTGCTCGCACTGTGGTTTAAACCTTTTTGTGCGCGACCACTATTCCCGCCGCCTTGCCGCCTATCAGGGCGTCCGCGTTGACGCTGAGGACCATGGGAACGTGCCCGAGCCGAAGGGAATCTACGAATGAGTGGCGCAGAGAAAATTCAGGTCAAAGTTACAGAAATTACCCCGCTGAACGAATTGGTAACACGGTTCCGGTTCGAACGCGTTGACGGCAGTCAGTTGCCAACCTTTTCGGGCGGTGCACATACCGTGGTCGAAATGCAGGATGGCGGCATCACGCGGCTCAACCCTTATTCCCTGATGTCCGATCCGTTCGATCAATCATCCTATACGATCTCGGTTCGCCGCGATGATCAGGGCAGGGGAGGGTCGTTGTTCATGCACCGTCAGGTCAAGCTGGGCGACGAGATGACCATCAGCTACCCGGTCAACCTATTCTCGCTTGATTTGCGGGCCCGCAAACACCTGTTTCTGGCCGGTGGTATCGGGATCACCCCGTTTCTGGCGCAGATCAAACAGCTAGAACTGCTGCATGGGCATTGGGAACTGCACTATGCGTGCCGTAATCAGGCGCTGGCATCTTATGCGGATCAGCTGACAGACAGGCATCCGAACGAAACGCATCTGTACTACGACGATCAGAACCAGGCGATTGATCTGGAAAACCTTCTCAGCGGGCAACCCCTGGGCACCCATGTCTATGTCTGCGGACCAAAGGGCATGATCGATTGGGTGCGCAATACTGCCGCCGCAGAAGGCTGGCCCGAAGACTGCGTGCATTACGAGGAATTCTTAGCGCCTCAGCCCGGCAAACCGTTCGAAGTGCGTCTGGCGTCTTCCGACAAGGTCATTCATGTGGGTGAAAACGAAAGCCTTTTGGAGGCTATCGAACGCGAAGGTGTCGACGCCCCGTATCTGTGCCGAGGCGGGGCCTGTGGCCAATGCGAAACCGTTGTGTTGGATCACGACGGCAATTTTGTTCACCGCGATCACTGGCTGACCGACGAAGAAAAGGCAGCAGGCAAAAAAATCATGCCCTGCGTATCGCGTTTCGAGGGCAAGTCCCTCGTGCTGGACCGCTGAGAGGAGGCCCACCATGACCATTCAATTCAACGACGAGTCCTTCCGCGACGACTATACGTTCCACAACTCGGAATGGGCGATCAAACGCTTTCCGTTTCCGTTCCACGAAGACAGCTACATGTATTCTGTCAACATGGAACAGCACCGGGGCGGGCCCGAGGGCTCGGTCTATGAGATGCGGTTCGACGTGGATGAACACTATGTCTCGGAAATGAAAGACCGCGCCATCGTTCTGGATCAGGACCCGCTGCGCTGTCAGTCTCTGCCGCATATGACATTGGCGGGTTGGGACTTGCTGGAACTGATCATGGTCAGCAAATCCGAGGACTACCCGGACCTGTTCGAGCTGCACCGCAACGGCAACCAGTGGCGCTGGATCAACAAGCCACTGGGGATCGATCACAGCTTTACCTTCATGGATGAAACCACGCTGCCTTACGGGCCGATGGAGTACATTACTCGTCAGGCGCAAGGCGATTTCGCAGTGCTGGACCAGCGGGACGAGATGTTGTGGATGGACGCTGGTATGGTCACGACCCAGGCCGATTGGAGCCTGGATTTCGACATCGGCATGAATTTTTTCGAATGGCACGCGCCGGTTCCAAAAGCCCATGAGATGGGAATTTTCAAGCGCGCGCTGAAGTTTCTGCTGAACATTCAACAGGGCGCGCCAGCACGGCGGCTGAACTGGACCATGACGGTGAACCCGCTGTTGGATACCAGCCCGGAAAACTATCACAAATGGGGCATCCAAAAGACCACACTGACGCCCGAAAACATAGCCCATAAGCAGCATCTTCGGGTCGAATTGCAAACATTCTTCCGATTGCCGCGATCAAACGCGCTAGTATTCCCAATCCGTTGTTATCTTTGCAGTTTTCAAGATCTGATGACGGTGCCGAAATGGGGTCGCCGGCTGCACCGTGTTGTTCGCGACCTTCCGGTTGAACTCGCCACCTACAAGGGGTTTATCGACAACCGCCCAATGATGTTGGACTACCTTAGTCAGTTTGACGACGGATTACCGACCTCTCCCGGTATATGGCCGGATCTGGAAACCGAGCCGCCTTTGTCAAAGTAAGCGATCACCTTGACGTGTTTTGGCTCATATGACTGATGCAGGCAAAACACCTTGGCTCATTCAGCCCGATGACTTCGCATTGTATGACGCGCTTGCACTGCTTCGCGCGTCATTTCGGTATATGGATGCCCGAATTAATCCTCCTTCGTCTATCCATAATCTAACAGTGGAAGGAATGCAGGCGCATTGTAGGGGTGGTGGTGAAATCTGGGCCATGGGCCAACCACTATTCGCGTGCATGTTTTTGACGCCCAAAGCCAACAGCTTGTACCTAGGAAAGCTGGCGGTGAAGGAAGGAATGCGGGGGCGGGGTATCTGCCGCACTTTGGTAGATCACGCTGCAAGTCGTGCAGCAGACCTTGGTCTATCAGCGTTGGAACTGGAAACGCGCGTGGAACTCACTGAAAACCACCGTGTGTTTTCAAGGCTTGGATTTACAATCGTAAGTGCCGGCAGCCACGTCGGCTATGACAGACCCACGGATTTCTTGTTGCGCAAGCCGGTCAATTTGTCTGCGGATAGCTGATCACTGAAATGTAGCGTGCCGGCAGATTCACCAACCGTTCCGGACCATGCGGTGCGTCGGCGTCAAAGAACAAGGTGTCACCCGGTTTCAGGGGGTAAATCTTGTCTCCGTGGCGGTAATCTACCTCGCCTTCCAGCATGTAGATCGTCTCGATTCCATCATGTTGAAATGTTGGGAACACGTCGGATTCGACGGTCAGTGTGATCAGGTAGGGCTCTACGATTACGCCAGAACCGTTGGCACCAATATGCCCCAACAAATTATATTGATGATTGGCGCGTGTTCCTTCGCGCTCTAACTCGACGCCCTCACCCGCTTTGGTATGAACCGCCTCGCGGCGCTCTTCAAATTGTCTGAAAAAGCTTGTCAGAGGAACTGAAAGTGCATCAGCAAGCGATTGCAAAGTCGTCAGGGAAGGCGATGTGTTCCCGTTTTCGATCTTAGACAGCATACCAATCGACAATCCGGTCAGCTGAGCCAATTCCGCGACCGTAGTATTCTGCTTTTTGCGAAAAGCGCGAACCTCGCGACCAATGGCAACTTCAAGAACTTTTTCTCTGTCACCCGAGCGAACAGAATGTGGATCCTGTGTCAGATTTGTCGCCATTTCTTTTTCGTTTTTTTTCAATTTCGTTCTTTCAATGTCTTGCTACACTTGTCCAAACGGGTTCTGCAAGAAGACGACGTGCATTACCCAATCCAACTCGGTCTACCATAGCACCATTTTTTCCTGCTAGTAAAATAATGATGCTGACAGAAAAATCCTAGAACTCAAATTTCTATGGCTAGACGGTATTACCGATAGCATGCCTGACCTCTGTGATAGAACCGCCGTGGGTAGCAAACGAGATTGTACCGAATCTGGATAATTGGTTGTACTAAGGCCTGAACGTTCGCATTGAAAACAACCATCTCTAACTCCGAGAGTGAGACAAACAGGGGCCGCTCGAAATTCGAACATCAGAATTTCTTTGTCGACTATAAGTTGGTGTGACGACTCTCCGACACCCTTGATCACTTTGCCATAGTTCGGCTTGGGTTCGAAATCGTTCCCCGCCAGCATCCAGCAATTGTGGTCGGTGTGTGTCTCTTTGATGAGTTTGAAACCTGAAGATCGCTTAATACAGATCTAAGTATCTGCTGATCTATTCGCGGGCTTTCAAACGTTAGACCCAAGCAGCATTACCTGAATGTCGGCTACATTGGTCCCGGTCGCTCCGGTCATCAGAAGATCACCAGACAGCGTCAAAGCCTTATGACTGTCGTTGCTCGCCAACAGAGCGGTAGGGTCATGTCCCGACGCGCGGATTCGGGTGAGCGTCCCTGCATCCACTATCGCGCCAGCCGCCGAGGTTGGGCCGTCGCGGCCATCCGTACCACCGCTAAGAAAAACCCAATTTCCGGGTATCGTGCGGTATTGCGTCAGTTGGGCGACGCGCAGTGCCAATTCCTGGTTGCGCCCGCCGCAACCCGTTCCTTGCAGACGTACAGTCGTTTCACCACCAAACAGCAGGGCGGTTGGGCGGTTCGAAGTGGCGGACAAGGCTGCTTGGAAAATCCGTTCAGCCGCGTCGGACACATCTCCAATCAACGCGTCGGACACAATTTCAGTACGGTAGTTCTGCGCCGCATAGCGAAACGCGGCTTCCAAACTAATTGTGTTCGACCCAATCAGGCTATTTGTTGCCTCAACTGCTATGGTATGTTCAGGAATACTCTTCTCCAGATGGGCTCGGACGGCTTTTGGTAGCCGGTGCCAGATCCCGGCCTCGATGCAGGTTCTGCGGGCGTCCGCGTGGCTGCCGATTGGTAAGGCGGTTGGTCCGCTGGCTACGGCCCGAAGATCATCACCGATGACATCCGACAGGATATACGCCGTGATCGGGGCAGGTGCGCCGTGCAGCAAAATCCCGCCGCCTTTGAGCTGGCTCAGGTGCTGGCGCACAAGGTTCATCTGAACGATGTCCAGCCCGGAAGACAACAAAACCTCATTGACCGCAATTTTGTCCAAAAGGGTCAAACCATCAACAGGCGCGGGAACCAAGGCCGACCCCCCGCCGGAGATCAGTGCAATGATTTGATCCTGCTTACGTGCTGCGCTGAGCAATGCGATGATCTGTCGCCCGGCTTTCAAACCGCGTTCATCCGGGATGGGGTGCCCGCTGGTCAAAACCGTCGCACCGGGGACTTCGCTCCGGTTATCGCTATGGGTTACGATCAGGGCGACGTGATCGCCCTGAACATGCTGCAATGCCTCCTCCATCATGGCAGGGGCAGCCTTCCCAATTGCAATCAGGATGCTGCGCCCGCCATGTTCTGGTGATGGCAATGGGGCTGATTGCAACCGCTGGCGCAGGCACTTCGCCGGGTCCGCCGCAGCGACGGCTTCTGCAAAGATGGCGGCGGCTCTATCGCGCAGCGATATGGACGATTGCACAGTCATGATGCGATCAAGCCGCTGCGATCTGGCCTGCTTTTTCGACCAGCACTTCGGCCTGACGGATTGAGGCAT
>NZ_WQBE01000002.1 GCF_013032005.1 Ruegeria atlantica | reverse complement strand
GCGTCTCCGCCGTCTCCAGCGTCCCAACACCGCCTCAGCAGCGCCGGTGAAGGGGTATTTACGGATTAGGTCTGGGACCTGCAACCCCCATTTTGAAAAAACTTCGCTTTTCCCCGCAGAAACTTACCCACCTTAATAAAATCAATAAGTTAACTTAACAATTCGTGGAAAAAACCCGCTTACAGGCCACTGAAATTGGGGGAAGGGTTGGTCTATGGGCGGAATCGTACCCAATGCTTGGTATGCGTCCGGGGCTGGGCCAAAGAAAACGCCGCCCGAGTCTCTTCGAACGGCGCAATCATTACGTTAGTCGCGTGTTTACGACAGATCGAAGCGATCCGCGTTCATCACCTTGTTCCAGGCCGAGACAAAGTCGCAGACGAATTTGCCCCCGGCATCGGCCTGACCGTAGACCTCGGCCAGCGCTCGTAGTTGCGAGTTTGACCCAAAGACCAGATCAACACGTGTTCCGGTCCACTTGACCGCCCCGCTGGCGCGGTCGCGGCCTTCATAGACGCCGTTGCCCGCAGCTTTCCACTCGGTACCCATGTCCAGCAGGTTGGTAAAGAAATCGGTGCTGAGCGTGCCGACGTTGTCAGTGAACACACCATGTGATGTGTCGCCGAACGTCGCGCCCATTACCCGAAGCCCGCCAATCAACGCCGTCATTTCCGGGGCTGACAGAGCCAGCAGCTGCGCCCGGTCGATCAACAGCTCTTCGGGCGATACGCTGTAGTCGGACTTTTGGTAGTTCCGGAAGCCGTCTGCAATTGGCTCCATCACCGAGAACGACTCGACATCCGTCTGGTCCTGCGTCGCATCTGTGCGGCCCGGGGCGAACGGCACTTGAACCTCATGACCAGCCGCTTTTGCGGCCTGTTCAATACCGGCTGCGCCGCCCAGAACGATCACATCGGCCAAAGAGACCCGTATGTTGCCCGACTGCGCATCGTTAAACGCTTTCTGAACGCCTTCCAACGCATCCAGCGCTTTGGACAGCTTCATCGGTTCGTTCACGTCCCAGTCTTTCTGCGGCGTAAGACGGATACGGGCCCCATTGGCTCCGCCACGCTTGTCCGACCCGCGGAATGTCGAGGCCGAAGCCCAAGCGGTCGACACCAGTTCAGAGACCGACAGGCCGGTTGCCAGGATCTTGCCCTTCAGGTCAGCAACGTCCGCGTCATCGATCAGGTCGTGATCCACGGCCGGTACATTGTCCTGCCACAACAACTCTTCGGTCGGGGCCTCATCACCGATATAGTTCGAGCGCGGGCCCATATCGCGGTGGGTCAGCTTGAACCAGGCACGGGCAAAGGCGTCCGCGAACTCTTCCGGGTTCTCGTGGAACCGCTTTGAGATCGGGCCATAGATCGGGTCCATGCGCATCGCCATGTCCGCCGTGGTCATCATTGTCTTGACCTTTTTCGACGGATCGTGCGCCGCGGGGGCCATATCTTCATCTTTCACGCCGACCGGTTCCCAGATCCAGGCGCCCGAGGGGCTTTTGGTCAAGTTCCAGTCATAGCCGAACAGCAGGTCGAAATAGCCATTGTCCCATTGGATCGGGTTCGCAGTCCACGCCCCTTCGATCCCGCTGGTGGTGGTGTCGTCGCCTTTGCCCGAACCGAACTTGTTGATCCAGCCAAAGCCCATTTCCTCGATCGGGGCAGCTTCGGGCTCCGGTCCAACCAGATCGGGATCACCTGCACCGTGCGCTTTACCAAAGGTGTGACCACCGGCAACCAATGCGACGGTTTCCTCATCATTCATTGCCATCCGACCAAACGTGTCGCGGATGTCACGACCAGAGGCCAACGCATCAGGCTGCCCGTCGGGGCCTTCAGGGTTCACATAGATCAGACCCATCTGCACGGCGGCCAGCGGGTTTTCCAGATCACGCTCGCCTGAATAGCGGCTGTGAGGGTTGTCTGTCGGAGCGAGCCATTCCGTTTCCGTACCCCAATAGATGTCTTCTTCGGGTGCCCAGATGTCTTCGCGGCCACCGGCAAAGCCAAAAGTCTTGCCACCCATGGATTCGATGGCGCAGTTACCGGCCAAAATAATCAGATCTGCCCAGGAAATCTGATTGCCGTATTTCTGTTTGATTGGCCACAACAGACGGCGCGCCTTGTCCAGGTTGCCGTTGTCCGGCCAGCTGTTCAGCGGCGCAAAGCGTTGGTTGCCGGTCGACGCGCCACCACGGCCATCTGCGGTCCGGTACGTTCCGGCGCTGTGCCAGGCCATCCGGATGAACAGTCCACCGTAATGACCGTAATCTGCCGGCCACCAATCCTGAGAATCCGTCATCAGCGCGTACAGGTCTTCCTTCAGCGCCTTCATGTCCAGCTTCTTGAACTCTTCCGCGTAATTAAAATCGCCCCCAAGCGGGTTCGACGCGGGCGCATGCTGGTGTAGGATCGACAGGTTCAGTTGGTTGGGCCACCAATCCCGGTTTGACCGGGTTCCGGCGCCATGCATCACCGGGCATCCGCCCGTTTTGGGGTTATCACTTCCATCCATATCGATCTCCATTCCTGGCTAATTTCCGGCAGGTTCGCACGGTTCAAACTTGGTCGATCAAGAACTCATGCAGATGACACCTTTACCCGCCCTTAACGCGCGCCCAGGGGCACGCGTTTTTCGCTCGGGGGGATCGGCGACTCTTTGGTCTTGTCACCACCAGAAGTAGCAAATCAAAATCATGCATAAAAGTTTTGTTTAATGATGAATGCGATAGGAAATGATTATGGATTTTTCATAATCCACCGCGTTCTGACCCGTTCACCGGCAGCACCACAAAATAACCTTGGGTCACATCCCAATAGCGCCAATTGTTTTTTTCGATCGCTGCGCCACAGTCAGACCCACGAAAAGTTACAGGCATAGCCATGCCCGATCCGGCACTGAGGGAGTCAAGATGGAATTCGACTACGTCATCGTTGGCGGCGGGTCCGCGGGTTCGGTACTGGCCAATCGCCTCAGCGCCGACCCAAACACCCGCGTTTGCCTGCTTGAGGCTGGCGGTCGTGGCGACAGTATTCTGGTCCGTATGCCCTCGGCCGTGGTCGCTGCCCTGCCCGGGCGGCCAAAGATCAACAACTGGGCGTTCGAGACCGTGCCGCAGCCGGGCCTGAACGGACGCCGGGGGTATCAGCCGCGCGGCAAGGCACTGGGTGGGTCCAGTGCCATCAATGCGATGCTTTACATACGGGGACAGCGTCAGGACTATGACGGCTGGTCCGATCTGGGCTGCACCGGCTGGGATTGGGAGAGCGTGCTACCCTTTTTCAAACGATCCGAGAATAATGAGGACGGAGCCGATGATCTGCATGGTGACAGCGGTCCGGTTCAGGTTTCACACCAAAAAGAGCCGCGCCCGATCACTCATGATTTCATCCGCGCAGCCGAACAATTGCAGCACCGCCGCACGCATGACTTTAACCGTGGCAACAATGAAGGGGTCGGCCTGTACCAAGTGACCCAATTTCACGACCCGGCCCGAAATGGAGAGCGTTGTTCAGCAGCTGCGGCCTATGTCTTTCCGGTGATGGACCGCCCGAACCTGAAAGTCATCACTCATGCAGTGGCAAAAGAGCTGACATTCGACGGCAAGCGCGCGAGTGGCGTGATCTACAAGAAAAAAGGCAAAGGGTCCGACATCGCGGTTACGGCCAGACAAGAAGTGCTGATTTGTGCCGGTGCGCTCAAATCTCCGCAATTGCTGCAACTGTCAGGAATTGGGGATGGCGCGGACCTTGCCCGACACGGCATCACGGTGCGCCATAACCTGCCCGGCGTTGGCCAGAACCTGCAGGATCACCTAGATTTCATTCTGTCCTACAAAACAAAAGACACTGACAATTTCGGGATCGGGGCGACCGCATCGGTGAACCTGCTGCGGCACCTGCTGCGTTGGCGTAAGACCGGCGTGTCAATGGCGGCCACGCCGTTTGCCGAAGGGGCGGCTTTTCTGAAAACATCGCCTGATCTGGATCGGCCTGATATTCAGCTGCATTTCACCATTGCGTTGGTTGATGACCATGCCCGCAAATTGCATTACGGTCACGGCTTTACTTGTCACGTCTGCAAATTGCGTCCCGAAAGCCGGGGCACGGTGGGGCTGCACAGCGCCGACCCATTCGCCGCCCCTGCCATTGATCCAGCGTTTCTGTCTGACGACCGTGATCTGGAAACACTGATCAAGGGCGCGCGGATGACGCGTGACATCATTCAGGCCCCGGCGCTGAAGAAGTATCGGCACAAGGAAATGTTCGGAACCGAAACCGCGCAAACCGATGCCGATTGGGAAAACCACATCCGCGATCGCGCCGACACGATCTATCACCCGGTCGGGACCTGCAAAATGGGTTTGGATGACATGGCCGTGGTCGACCCGGAATTGCGCGTACGCGGTATCGATGCGCTGCGCGTGATCGACGCTTCGGTTATGCCGACGCTGGTGTCCGGTAACACCAATGCGCCCACCATCATGATTGCCGAAAAGGCCGCTGAACTGATCAAGGCTGCTGGCTGAGCGTCAGGTGTCTTTCATCAGGGCCTCAAGTCCCGTGCGGTAATCAGGATAAAGCAGACGTACACCCAGTTCGTCCTTGATCCGATCATTCCTGACCCGCTTGTTTTCGTTATAGAAACTGCGGGCCATGGGGGTCAGATCAGCCTCGTCGAACGGCACCTCTGGCGGTAAGGGCAGGCCCTGCAGCTCAGCGGCATAGGCAATCACATCCTGCGGTGGCACCGGCTCATCATCGCAGACGTTATATATGGCACCAGGGTTGGGCGCGGCCATCGAGGCGGCCAGAACCTGTGCGATATCCGCGACGTGAATGCGCGAAAACACCTGACCGGGCTTGATAATACGCCGCATCCCCGCCCGCTTGAGCTTGGAAAACGGACCGCGACCGGGACCATAGATGCCCGCCAGCCGGAAAATATGTGTGGGCAGATCAGGGATGCTCATCCACTGCTGTTCAGCCTTCACCCGCCATCTGCCACGCTCAGCCGTGGGCGCAGGCGGGGTAGTTTCATCCACCCATGCACCCTGATGATCGCCATAGACTGCGGTCGTCGACAGATATCCAACCCATTCAAACTGCGCGGCCCGCGCGGCAATCTCATCCTGCAAGGCCGCCAGCACCGGGTCTCCGTTCGCTTTCGGCGCCGTCGAAATCAGCAAATGCGTCACCCCGTCCATATTCGGCACCTGCCCTGGCCAGACCAGCGAGTCTGCTCCGGATGCGCGAATAGCGGGGGATTGGGCCGGGTCGCGTGTGGTGCCGTAGATGCGCCAGCCTTGTGGATTCAGTAGCTGGGACAAGGCTTGCGCCGAATATCCATGCCCGAACGAAAAAAGAGTTCCTGTCATGGCGCCTTAGATGATCCGCAATCCCGGCGGATGCAAGCAATTGCGCCGGAATACTTGATTCGAATCCCTCAATGCGCCTTTCTTTTGGGTATGAGTGACAAAACGCCCAATCTGCACGCAGCCTATGCCCTAGACTCACCGGAAGAACACAAACGGCTCTATGCCGAGTGGGCCGGGGACTATGACGATTCCTTTGCCGCGCTGGAAGACTATCAACTGCACATCCACACGGCCCGTGCCTTTGTGAGCGCGGGTGGGCAAGGCCCGGTTCTGGATGTGGGCGCAGGCACAGGATTGTGCGGTGCGGTTCTGGCCGGTCTGGGCGTCGGGCCAATTGATGCCACGGACATCAGCGCCGAAATGCTGGATCAGGCCATGCGCAAGGATATCTACCGCGACGCGATTGAGGCCGATCTGAACCAGGGTATCCCGGTCCCGCGCGACAGCTATGCGGGCATCGTATCCTCGGGCACTTTCACCCACGGCCATCTGGGACCCGAGGCCCTGCTCGCCCTGCTGCGCATTGCCCGCCCCGGCGCACAGTTCGCCCTGTCGATCAACGCAAAACACTATGAGAAAATGGGCTTTGCCGAAACCTTGCACAAACTGGCGCAGGGCCAGATTCGAAACCTGACCCTGCCTGAGGTGCGAATCTATGGGGACCTCGCCGCAGGCCCCAACAAGGATGACACCGCTCTGATCGCCTTGTTCGAGCGGAGCTGACCTTTCAGGTATACATCTGCTTTTTGAAAGCGCGCGTCCGCGTCGTCGCTTCGGCAGAGCCGTCGTGATAGGTGCCAAACCACTTGTCGAACGGAATCTCAGAGGTGCCGTAGTTGCACTCGAAATACCGATGATGCAGCTGGTGGAAGAAGTCCCCTGCGCGGGCGGCATCGGTTTCCCGGGCACGCAGCTTTTCAAATCCGGAATGCGACAGGACCGGGCTGACCTGTTGGAAATAGGCATGGAACAGCAGGTGCAGCGGATGCGAGGGCACGATCAAGTGGATGAAGTAGGTGGTGAAATATAGGAAGTTTTCGAACCAATGGTTTGAAATGCCTGACCACGGCCCCGTATTTACGTTGCGGTGATGCACTGCATGCACGTGCTTATACAGCTTGGGGTGATGTTCTAGACGATGCACCCAGTAAAAATGCAAGCCCGACCACATTGGGATAAAAGCCAGCCAAACCACACACCAGACCGGCGCGCTGTCCCAGGTTACGGTGGGCACATAGCCGTTCGCCATGGCCCAGTAGATGATCCACTGATACACTGTCGCGACTGTCATCGCGCTGCCCAGCGTCCACCAGATATTGTCCCAAACCTGGTTGCGAAAAGTGAACGTGCCGTTGCTGCGGGTCAGGTCGCGGCGATCAAACTTCTTGTACATGCCCTGCCCTTTGCGCATGTACAGCCACCAGTGCAGACCACCCGCAATTAGAATCTGAGGCACCATGTTCAGCAGCCAAATGCGGAACATCCAGCCGGGTGCGAAGCTCTTCATCGTCTCTAACCCTGGGAAAAAGAGCGCATAGGCTGTCACCGCCAGCACCAAGCACAGCGTCAGCGACGTGATCTGCAACCAGGCACAGCTGTACCATTTCAGCACGGCAGCGGGGCGCGGGGGCCAGTTGAACAACGGGTTCAATCCCACTGGCCCCTCGGGGTGGTAATTCCAGCGGGCGGCTTCGGGGTCCTGAGTGGAATCAGTCATAGCATTACCCTTTATGAGGCGTAGTCTGAGCCATCGGCATCCAGCAGAGCCTTGATTTCACGCAGATGCGCATCGGCCTGGTCGGGATACTCGTCCAGTTCCTGTGCCGTCTTTTCGGCAATCTCATCCGACAACACGCGCAACGGCTGGCCGGTTTGCAGCGCACGGATATACGTTTCGGCCGCGCGTTCGAAATAGTACAACCGGTTGAACGCATCCGCGGGATCGCTTCCGATCACCAACACGCCATGGTTTCCCATGATCATGACCTTCTTCTGCGGATCCGACAGCATTGACGCGCAGCGCTCACCTTCACTTTCAAAGGCCAGACCACCAAATTCGTTATCCACCACATAGCGATTGTAGAAGGTGGCCGTATTCTGATCGATCGGCGGCAGGCGACTGTCGGCCAGCGAGGCCAGAACGGTGGCAAAGATCGAATGCACATGCATAACACAGCGTGCATGCGGGCAATGGCGGTGGATCGAGCCATGCAATCCCCACGCGGTTGGGTCAGGCGCACCGGGCTGGGACATGACGTCCGGGTCATTGGCATCCAGCAGCAACAGATTCGAGGCCTTGATACGGGCAAAATGCATCTGATTGGCATTCATCAGAAACTGCGTGCCATCTTCATTCACTGCCAGACTGAAATGATTGGCGACGCCTTCATGCATGTTCAGACGTTCTGTCCAACGAAAGGTGGCGGCAAGATCTACACGGTCCTCCCAGTGGTCGATATTGGGGCGCAGGTTTGTGACGGTCATTGCGGGCTCCGATAGGGTGGTTGGGGCTGCTGAAAAGCCTGCCTGCGCTTTAAAAAATTGACCAACGAAAAAAACAGACCTAATTCATAAGTTGAGCTAATGGCAGGATTATGCGAATGCAGAAACAGCTTCCTCCGCTGGGGTGGTTACGCACATTTGAAGCCGCTGCGCGCCACTTATCCTTCACCGGCGCTGCCCGCGACCTGAACATGACCCAAAGCGCGGTCAGCCAGCAGATCAAATCGTTGGAGGGATATCTGGGCCAGCCCCTGTTCCTGCGCCGCCCGCGCGCGCTGGAACTGACCGAGGCCGGCATCACCTATCTGCCGGTGGTGCGCGAGGCGTTTCGAACGCTGGTGCGCGGCACGCAAGCCGTCACAGGCGCGCAGCAAAACGCAGTTCAGGTGCAAAGCAACATCACGTTTGCCGTCAATTGGCTGGCCCCACGCCTGCCGCGATTCCGCGAGGCACACCCAGAAGTCCAACTGAACATTTTTACCGAATTATGGGAGCCGCGGGAGATGGCCGAAGGGGCCGCCGTGGAAATCCGATTTTCTCTGCGCCCATCCGATACGGTGCGAACGGAATTGCTGCGGACCGATCATTATTACCCAGTCTGTGCGCCAGGCTATGAAGTGATGCTGGACACGCTGCAACTACAGCCGTTGTTCGATTGTTCGAATCTGCTGTCAAACTGGGCAAATTGGGCCGAAGAACAGGCTCTAATTTGGGGAAATCCGCCCATCACTTACTCGACAACCTATTTGGTCAGCCTGTCCGTCGCGATGGCAGGCGGGGGGCTATGCCTGGCCCACGACACTATTGCACGCGGCTTGATCGAACAGGGGCGGCTTGTGGCTCCCTTTGCCCATCGCGCTCCAATGTCCGAAGCCTATTACCTGTTATTGTCACCCCAAGCCGAAGGAACCCCGGGGGCGCTGGCTTTTGCAGATTGGTTGCGCCGCGAGATGGAGGCAGACGCGCAGCCTTGATAAGGGGTACTCCCGCCCATCGTCACTGCCGCTGTGCGGCACTTCCTCTGGTTGGGTCCGGCAGCGCTGACGCGCTGCGTGACGGTTTCATGACAGCTGTACGGTGGGGGTTGAACCTTTCTCTGCATTCAGGAAAGTTGAGCCATGGAATACACACCTTTCCCAAGCTGGCCCGATGTCGCCCCTAAACTGATTGCCGTTGCCGCGGGACGGGAGGCCGCAGATTTGGTCATTCGCGGCGGCACTTGGGTGAATGTACATAGCCGCGAAACCCTACCCGATCACGACATTGCCATTGCCGCCGGGCGCATCGCGCATGTTGGGCCCGACGCGTCCCATTGCATTGGCCCCGACACGCAGATCATCGAAGCACATGGTCGCTATATGCTGCCGGGACTGTGCGACGCCCATATGCATATCGAATCGGGGATGTTGACCCCGGCTGAGTTTGCCCGTGCGGTGATTCCGCATGGCACCACCTCGATGTTCACCGACCCGCATGAGATTGCGAATGTGCTGGGGCTGGACGGCGTGCGCATGATGCATGATGAGGCGCTGATGCAGCCGGTGAACATCTTCACGCAGATGCCGTCATGTGCGCCGTCGGCACCGGGGCTTGAGACCACAGGTTATGAGATTACGGCTGAGGATGTGGCAGAGGCCATGAACTGGCCGGGCATCATCGGGCTGGGCGAGATGATGAATTTCCCCGGTGTTATTCACGGCGATCCAAAGATGCTGGCTGAAATCGCGGCGACTCAGCGAGCCGGGAAAACAGTCGGTGGGCATTACGCTTCGCCTGATTTAGGGCCTGATTTTGCAGCATATGTGGCCGGCGGACCAGCGGATGATCACGAAGGCACCTGCGAGGCCGATGCCATTGCCCGCGTGCGGCAGGGCATGCGGTCGATGATGCGGCTGGGCTCGGCTTGGTTTGATGTGGAAAGCCAGATCACAGCGGTCACCGATAAAGGATTGGACCCGCGCAATTTCATCCTGTGTACCGATGATTGTCATTCCGGCACCCTGGTCAATGACGGACACATGAATCGGGTTGTGCGCCATGCAATTGCTTGTGGTTGCGATCCGCTGGTGGCCTTGCAGATGGCAACGATCAACACGGCCACCCATTTCGGGTTGGAGCGTGAGATCGGTTCGATCACTCCGGGACGGCGAGCGGATATTATTCTCAGCTCGGACCTGACGGAGCTGCCCATCGAGATGGTCATTGCCCGCGGTCAGATTGCCGCCGAAAAGGACGCAATTTCAGTGGATTGCCCGCACCTGAACTGGCCGAGTACTGCGCGCGACACCGTACATTTGGGGCACGCACTGACCGGTGCGGATTTCGAAATCAATGCCCCCGCAGGTGCCAATCGTGTGCAGGCCAATGTGATTGGCGTTGTGGAAAATCAGGCCCCCACAAAGGCGCTGAAATGCGAGCTGCCAATCATCGGCGGGTTGGTCGAAGGCGAAGGCGAGGTCTGCCAGATCGCGCTGGTCGAGCGCCACCGCGCCACCGGGGGGGTGACAAACGCCTTTGTCTCGGGCTTTGGATATCAAGGCAAAATGGCGATGGCTTCGACTGTGGCGCATGACAGTCACCACATGATCGTTGTCGGCACCGACCGTGACCAGATGGCACTGGCAGCAAACCGTTTGGCCGAGGTGGGTGGCGGCATCACTATATTCCGCGATGGCGCGGAACTGGCACTGGTGGAACTGCCCATTGCAGGCCTGATGTCGGATAGCCCAGCGACTGAAGTGGCGGCGAAAGCAGAACAGATGGTCGCGGCGATGCAGGCCTGCGGCTGCCAGTTGAACAACGCGTATATGCAGCACTCGCTGCTGGCCTTAGTCGTGATTCCCGAATTGAGGATTTCAGACCTTGGGCTGGTGGATGTGCGGACCTTTGAAAAGATCGACCTTTTGGAACCCCTTGCATGACAATAATCAGAACACCCGACGTTCCTACACCCGAAAAGTTTACTGATCCCGCGGCGGCGGTGGCTCGTCTGAAACAGATTTACGATCAGGCGACCCAATTCCTCTGCGACAGCTTTGCCAAGGCAATAGAAGGGGAGACACCGACCGAACGATTTAGAGCCTATTACCCGGAAATTCGCATCAAAACGGCGACCTATGCTCAGGTCGACAGCCGGCTTAGCTTTGGTCACGTCTCTGAACCCGGCACTCATGCAACCACAGTGACACGTCCTGATTTGTTCCGCTCCTACCTGACGCAGCAGATCGCCCTTTTGATCCGCAACCATGGCCAACCAGTGTCCATCGGTGCGTCGGACACGCCGATCCCGGTGCATTTCGCTGTTGCCAACAATCCCGACCTGGTGGTTCCGCATCAGGGAGCAGCCGGGTTTACGCTGCGCGATGTGTTCGACGTGCCGGATCTGACAACAACCAATGATGACATCGTTAACGGGGTTCATGATCACGAAGGGGATCACGGCCCGCTGGCCTTGTTCACCGCGCAACGGGTGGATTATTCGCTGGCACGGCTGGCGCATTATACGGCGACCGATCCCAGCCATTTCCAGAACCACGTGTTGTTCACCAACTACCAGTTCTATGTGTCTGAATTCGAAAACTACGCCCGATCACAGCTGGCCGATCCGGAAAGCGGCTATACCAGCTTTGTTTCAACCGGAAATGTCGAGATCACCTCGCCAGATGGCACATTGGACCAACCCCTGAAACTGCCGCAAATGCCGACCTATCACCTCAAACGCGAGGATGGGTCCGGGATTACTCTGGTCAATATCGGGGTGGGGCCGTCGAACGCCAAAACAGCCACCGACCATATTGCCGTCCTGCGCCCGCATGCCTGGTTGATGGTGGGCCATTGCGCCGGGTTACGGAACACGCAGGCATTGGGGGATTTTGTGCTGGCCCATGCCTATCTACGCGAAGACAAGGTACTGGACGACGACCTACCCGTCTGGGTGCCGATCCCGCCCCTGGCCGAGGTTCAGGTCGCGTTGGAACGCGCCGTGGCCGAAGTCACCGAACTGGAAGGCTATGAACTCAAGCGGATCATGCGGACAGGTACCGTCGCCTCGGTCGACAACCGCAACTGGGAACTGCGCGACCAGTCCGGCCCAGTCCAACGCCTCAGCCAATCCCGCGCGATTGCGCTGGATATGGAAAGCGCCACCATCGCCGCCAATGGCTATCGGTTCCGGGTTCCATACGGCACATTGCTGTGTGTGTCCGACAAACCGCTGCATGGTGAATTGAAGCTTCCCGGGATGGCGTCGGCGTTCTATACCACTCAGGTCAGCCGCCATCTGGCGATCGGAATCCGTGCGATGGAACACCTGCGCGGCATGCCGTTAGAGCGTCTGCACAGCCGGAAATTGCGTTCATTTGACGAAACGGCCTTTCTCTGAAGCAAAAAAGCAACGAAATCCCCCTATTTTTAGGGTTTTCGACGCTACTATTCGTTGTGTTCGCCCACAATATCCCGTTACAGTTACGCGGTGAGGCCCTATTTATCGGGCACGTTAAGGAGACCAAGAAATGGCAAAGCCTATGACAAAGACTCAGCTGGTTGCTGCTCTCGCTGAGGAAATGGGAACCGACAAGAAAGCTGCAAACGCTGCGCTTGAGGCCGTGACCGGCCTGATCACCCGCGAAGTGTCGGCTGGTGGTGCGGTAACCCTGCCCGGTGTTGGCAAAATCTACTGCCGCGAGCGCCCCGAGCGCATGGTGCGCAACCCCGCCACCGGCGAGCAGTTCAAGAAAGAGGCCGACAAGGTGGTCAAGATGACCATCGCGAAGGCTCTGAAAGACAGCGTGAACGGCTGATCCCAGTTTTTACGGACAAGCGATTGAGGGCCGCCGGTTGGGGGCCCTTTTTCTTTGAGCCAATTTGTTCGATCCCGCTTGTCCGCTTTGAGCCCAAACTACCTGATGCTTCACGTCGTACGAATGTCTGGTTTTATTCCGGAACCAAGAACGAAACTACTGATATTCGATTCCGTCCCCGTTAAGGTATCGCCACATCCGCCAACCGCGCCCGATAGAATAAATCGGTCGTGGCCGCTCCAAGCTCGATGAATTCGCATGTGGTGTATTCGTAGTCGCTTAGCCCTTCGCACGCGGGAACATTATCGAACGTGTCCCGTGCCCTCACTAACGCGCGTTTGTATCCGCGCGCCCGAAATCCACTGCCTTGAATCTCAGGCGGCAGAAGTGGCATGAGCTCGTCATAAAATTTCCGCATCGATGCAACTAAATCGGACAAGCATGAGCCTGTTTCACTGTCGATATGGACGCAGATGTCTCCAGCTACGCCAACACACTGCTGCTGCATCCATCCACGATAGCGCAAATCCAAAGGTTCAATTCCCTTCAGGCATGAGATGATGTCCGGTGTTGGCAGTTCGTTGTCGGCGTAAGCCGGGCCAGAAGCCGCTGCAAAAATGATCCAAAGTGAAACCAATGTTCTAACCATATCATCACCTTGGTTGACTGGCCCAGACTGGTCAACACGACAATCATGCAAAGCACACTAGCGCCCCTATAAACCGAATACCAAGTTACAGAGATTACAAGAGACACATTTCCGGAAGCGGCCTTTGGATTCGTCGCAGCCAATTGTCGCTTTGTCCGCATTGCAGACACTGCCATGAATAGAAGCCATCAAAAAAAGGGCGCCGAAGCGCCCTTATGTGTTTCTATTTCATGGTTGATCAGTGAACCGTCTCAACCTTGTGGAAGTCCAGATCGCGGTCTTCAGGCATCGAATCGATGCTCAGTACCTCTTTGCGCTTGGCGATCAGGATATAGACCACGCAGGCCAGGTACAGGCCGACGACCACCGCTCCGATCCATTGGATCTGCAACCACTGGCTCTGGAACAACAGGGTCAGCACGAACAGCAGCACGACATTGCCTGCGACATAAATCGCCTTGCCAAACCGCTCGACCGTCATGTTCAGGTTGTCGGTATAGAGCCTAATAAGCGAGTCCAGCGAGTTGATCACGAAGGTCACGCCCACAATCACCATCGCGATGTTGGTGATGCCTGCGGTGCTGATGCCGTTCAGGTGGTAGTAGTAGAGAACGGTGAACCAGATCGCCAACGGGATCGACGGGAAGATCAGCAGTGCCGCCAGCAATTGCCAGGTCTTCAACCCACCCACAAAGCGCGAGGTGAACTGGCCAATCATGATC
The DNA here is from genome assembly GCF_013032005.1 of Ruegeria atlantica. Lineage (GTDB taxonomy): Bacteria > Pseudomonadota > Alphaproteobacteria > Rhodobacterales > Rhodobacteraceae > Ruegeria > Ruegeria atlantica_A. Next base: position 366,607 of record NZ_WQBE01000002.1, on the reverse strand, counting down.
GACCACGCAAACCACCAGAACAGGTAGAAGGCGTGATAGTCGGTCAGCGGCAGGACGAATTTGTGCAGGTTGGCGAAATAGGCCCCGATATTGCTGCTGGTTTCCGCAAAACCGGTAAAGCCCATGCCAGCTGCAACCCACATGCCAAGGATCAGCGCCAGAAACAGAAAGGTCGAGCCCACCGAAAGGATACGCACGTATTTCAGGTCGGTCGACGAATAGGCCGCCGCCAGAATGACCACAAATACGATGACATAGAAGGTGGTGACCACGGATTCGCCGTCTCCGACCTCGGGCAGGTAGCCGGGCAGGTAGATCAGGAACAGGCTGGCGGTAAAGGCGCAGGTGCCGATGATCACCACGTTGTTGATCAGCTTGACCAGCGGGATCTCAAAGAACTTGACCCGCGGTTCGATCACGCAGAAGTAGAACGCGGTCAGGAAATAGAAGGCCCAGATCAGAAAACCCCAGAAGCCGAACTCGATCGCCAGCGGATTGGCAAAGGCATAGGCTGGATCTTCGGCATAGCCGCCGAACTCGGTCAGCGGGAACATGATCAGGCCGACATCCAGACCGGATGTGAACAGGATCGCGATGAAGGTGAACAGATGAACAGGCGTCACACCGACGCAGCGCAGATTCCACCATTTCACTACGAAGAAAGCGACCAGGCCCAAAGCCAATAGGACGCCAAAAGACAGAATGTATTCCAGAAGCACTGACAAACCTCCCATAATCAGCCAGATTTTTCGCATTTATCTTTAATTGGCGGGTCAATCAATAAAAACGTCGCAGTTTTCACGCTTGCCCCAAAGGTGTGGTTTTTTGGCAAGGGGCGCTTGCGGCCTGATGGAAATTCGGAAACAGTCGCCGCGTTCTGACTGGGGGATGCTCAATGGATCTGCGCGCCATCGCCATGGGGCTGGTTTTTGCTTTTATCTGGTCCTCGGCTTTCACCTCAGCCCGGATCATCGTTGCCGATGCGTCGCCTCTGTTCTCGCTGGCACTGCGGTTCTTGATATCGGGATTGATAGGCGTGGCTATCGCACGGACCATGGGGCAAAGCTGGCACCTGACCCGATCCCAGTGGCGCGCTACAATTCTGTTCGGAATTTGCCAGAATGCCCTTTATTTGGGTCTGAATTTCTATGCGATGCAAACAGTCGAAGCCTCGGTGGCGGCTATAATCGCGTCCACCATGCCGTTACTGGTCGCTTTGGCCGGATGGTTGTTTTTGGGTGAAAAGCTGCGCCCGGTTGCGGTGCTGGGTCTGATCGCCGGATTTGCTGGCGTCGCCCTGATCATGAGCACCCGCATCGGCGGTGGCCTCGACCTGTTTGGTGTGGCTTTGTGTTGTATCGGGGCACTGGCGCTGACTTTTGCCACACTGACCATCCGCGGCGCCACATCGGGCGGCAATTTCATGATGGTAGTCGGATTGCAGATGCTTGTGGGCTCAGCCGTTCTGTTTGTTGCCGCCCCCATATTCGAGACGATCTTTATCCACCCAACCGTGCCCTTGGCGATGGCCTTCACCTATACCACTTTGTTCCCGGGCCTGTTGGCCACGCTAATCTGGGTTCTGCTGCTGGACCGGATCGGAGCCACCCGCGCGGCGACCTTCCATTTCCTCAACCCGGTCTTCGGCGTTACCATCGCCGCTATTCTATTGGGTGAAAAGCTAGGCCCGCTGGATGCTGTCGGGGTTGGGATCACGACACTGGGCATTTTAGCGGTGCAGCTTTCCCGCCAACCTGCTCAGGGCAAAAAAGCCTCGACCTGACGCAGCAGCTTGGGTGAGTCCGGTTTCACATTTGCACCATATGTAACGACGACTTCCCCGTTGGGATCGAGCAATATTTTGTTAAAATTCCAACCAGGCTCAAATCCGGTTTGCGCCTTTACCTCCTTGTAAAATGGATGGGCATCGGCACCCCTGACCGGCGTAATATCCGTCATTGGCAATGTTAGTCCATAATTCAACTCGCAGAACTGCCGGACTTCTTCAGCAGACCCTAACTCCTGATTGAACGAGTCTGACGGCACGGCCAAAACCACAAGTCCGCGGTTAGAATAAACCTCATGCACCTTTTGCAGAGCTTCATATTGTCCGGTAAATCCGCAGTGTGACGCAGTGTTGACGACAAGAACCGGTTGTCCCCTCCAATCTGCAATCGAAATGGTGCCACCATCGATTGACGCGAATTCTCCACCCAGCGGCGCGGCCTGAACGGCGCGACCAAGCATTATCAAAGCCGTTAGTAGAAGCATTCTGATCATTACATGGCCTCCCTTTGCTCTCATTACGTACGGAAACCGATTGCAGATCACCTGCACGACTGCGCGAGGACACTGAAATAGGGCTTTGAATTCTGCACCCCTGCCCCCAGATTATGCCACAAGTTTAATGACCGGAGGACCCATGACCCAATTCACTAAATCCCCCGAGGCCATCGCGGCATTGTCGCCCGAAGAGTTTCACGTCACGCAGCGCAGCGGAACTGAGCGCCCGGGCACCGGCAAATACCTGAGCAACAAGGAACCGGGTATTTACGTGGACATCGTCTCGGGCGAGCCGTTGTTCGCCTCGACCCACAAATACGAATCCGGTTGCGGCTGGCCCAGTTTCACAAAGCCCATCATCCATGAGCATGTGGAGGAGTTTCACGACGCCACCCATGGTATGATCCGCACCGAAGTCCGCTCGAAACATGGCGACAGCCATCTGGGGCATGTGTTCCCGGACGGCCCGCGTGAACATGGCGGGCTGCGCTACTGTATCAACTCTGCCGCCTTGCGATTCATTCATCGCGATGAGATGGAGGCCGAAGGTTATGGCGAGTACTTGATCCATGTGGAGGACATCAAATGACCGAACAACGCGCCGTTCTTGCCGGGGGCTGTTTCTGGGGCATGCAAGACTTGATCCGCAAATTGCCGGGCGTGTCGCGCACGCGCGTTGGCTATACTGGCGGTGACGTGCCCAATGCCACCTATCGCAATCACGGCACCCATGCCGAAGGGATTGAGATCTTTTTCGATCCAGCCAAGATAACCTATCGCGAATTGCTGGAGTTTTTCTTTCAGATCCACGACCCGACCACGCCGAACCGTCAGGGCAATGATCGCGGGATGAGCTATCGCTCGGCCATCTATTTTGTCGATGACGAGCAAAAACAAGTGGCGCTGGATACGATCGCCGATGTGAATGCCAGCGGTCTGTGGCCCGGCAAAGTGGTGACCGAGGTCGAGACCGTCAGTGATTTCTGGGACGCCGAGCCCGAACATCAGGATTACCTGGAACGTATCCCAAACGGTTACACTTGCCACTTCCCGCGCGCGGGGTGGGTTCTGCCCAAACGCGACGCGGCTGAATAATACGGGTAGCCCCCTGCGGGGCTATTCCGACGCAACGCGGGGCCTGCCACTGGCCTCAACGGTGACCATAGCCTCGACGAATACCTCCTGCGCTTCGATACGGGCAGTGCGGATGTCCCGGTCAACCACGACCCGTATATCCGCAGCCCCGGCCTGACGCACAGCGCCCTCTGCCTCGTCCCGCAGCACCGATTCAAGCATGTCCAGCGCCTTGTCGGACTCGGTGAAATCCTGTGGACCGTCCTCAAGATGTACCCTGAACCGCCCCTCGGACGGGGATGTCACCGTGCCGGACCGGCGCAGGGTCAGCCGTCCGACCACAGCACCGATGGCGTTGGCCACGCCCGCGTGTTCAGGCAGGATCATGCGGGCGTGCAGTCGTTCCCCAACCGCTGGGTAATAGCTGGGGGCCGAGGCCCCAAGACCCACCACATCCACATTCAACGCTGTATCCAGCGCCAAAAGTCCACGATGGCGCGCCAGCCCTTTTTGCGTCAGAACGTGACGGGCAAGATCGGCAGAAGGCACGCCAAAGTCATCGGCCTCTTCAGCAAAAGCACTCTCTAACAAGGTCAACGCAGTCTGTTCGGTCAACTGGTCCACGATCATCTGCGCCAGCTTTTCCGGGGATGCGGCCAACATGTCGCCGGTTCCCACACGTTTGCGCGCGACAATCTCCAACGCTTTACGCGCCGCATCCGCATCCCACGCATCCAGCCGGCCCAACATATGGCTGGCATCCGAAGGCGTCACGCCAGAGACCTGAACGATCCCGCGATCCACCAGGCGCATCAGGGCACCGTTTTCCATCCGGGTGCGCAACAGGTCACTCAGCGGCATGACATTATTGCCCAACCGCTCCATCAACGCCTCTTCCCGCGCGCCCAGGCCTTCGGCGTGGATGCCTGGGACCTGGCGGGCAAACCGGGTATCATGTTCGCCCACCGTTGTGGACCGCAATTGCATATCCAATACCGCGTGGACAACATCTGGTGCCTCAGATGCAATCAGGGAAACCGGCAAAACCCGTCGCGGCCCCAAAAACACACCGCCACCCAAACCTTCGGTCACCACATGCATCTGACTGTCACCACCCAGACCATGGGTACGCATCGCCACGGCTTCAACCATGGTGCGGAAACCGCCGACCTGCGCGCCCGCTGGGTCAATTGCAGGTTTGCCATCGCGGATCAGGGCCACATCCGTGGTCGTTCCACCGATATCCGACACCAGCGCATTCTGTGCCCCGGTCAGCCAACTGGCTCCGACGATAGACGCAGCAGGTCCGCTGAGGATGGTCTCAATCGGGCGTTCCCTTGCCTGTTCGGCACTCATCAACGCACCATCTCCACGCACAACCATCATCGGCGCGGTGATGCCCAGTTCCAGCAACCGATCCTGTGCGCGCCCGATCAAACGGTCGATCATCCCGATCAAACGGGCGTTCAATACCGCCGTCACCGCCCGTTTCGGGCCGTTCAATTTGGCTGACAGATGATGTGAGCATGTCACCGGTGCGCCGGTCCTGTCGGTGATGATCCGTGCGGCCTCCAGCTCATGTGCGGGGTTGCGGGTGGCGAATTGCGAGGCCACCGCAAAGCCAGATATACCTTTATGAGAGTCTAAAAATGCTACCAACGCGGTCACATCCAACGGCGTGGTCTCTCCCCCGGCATGGGTGTGACCCCCGGAAATTACCAGCGCCGGATCGCCCTTCAGCGCATCCCGCAATCCGTGCTTATCCAGATCGCCATCCTTGAAACCGATATAGATTAACGCAACCCGTCCACCCTGCCCCTCAACCAGCGCATTCGTGGCCAGTGTGGTCGACAAGGACGCCATGGAAATCTGCCCCGGCGCCACCTGCGCCGCATCCAGAACCGCCTGAATAGCCTTACCCACACCGATCGCCAGATCAGCTCGCGTGGTCAGGGACTTGGCCGAGGCGATCACCTCTCGCTCATCCCGGATCAGCACCGCGTCGGTGTAAGTTCCACCCGTATCCACCCCCAAAGCCAGCGCCATCGGGTTCTCCTTCCTGTTCGCTGCTGATGGGTGTAGCGGTTTGGACCGACACGTCCAGCCTGTTTGCGGCACTTACGCCAGTTGTTCGACCGCCCAGCGCGCGGCATCCGCCACCGTTGGGTCTGGATCTTCCACCAATCCTTGCGCCACCGGTCGCAACGAAGCCATTCCCGAATTGCCGATAGCATACAGAACATTACGCACAAACCGATCGCGCCCGATCCGTTTGATGGGCGACCCGGAAAACTTCGCCCGAAACGCGGCATCGTCCAATACCGCCAACTCAGCCAGGGGTGGCGCTTTCAGATCGTCCCGTGCGGCGTACCGGACATCGCTGGCCGCAACGGCGAATTTGTTCCACGGACAGGCCGCCAGACAATCGTCGCACCCGTAAATCCGATTGCCCAGCTTGCCGCGCAGGTCTTCCTCAATCGGACCTTTATGTTCGATTGTCAGATACGAAATGCAGCGCCGCGCATCCAACTGATACGGGGCCGGAAACGCATCCGTTGGACATGAATCCAAACAAGCCCGGCATTTTCCACAATGATCTGTTTCGGCCACGTCGACCGGCAAGTCCAATGTCGTGAAAACAGAGCCTATAAAGGCCCAATTTCCCCAATCTCGGCTGACAAGGTTGGTATGTTTCCCCTGCCAACCCAGCCCTGCGGCATGGCCTAACGCCTTCTCTGGAACAGGCGCGGTATCAACAAAGACCTTAACTTCTCCGCCGCTTTCGGCAATCAGCCAGCGCGCCAGCCGCTTCAGCCGTTTTTTGACCAGATCATGATAATCCTTGTTCTGCGCATAAACAGAAATCGCTGCCCTGTCCGGGTAATCGAATACGTCCGTTGGATCATGCTCGGGCGCATAGCTTTCAGCCAGCATGATCACCGACCGCGCCTCGGGCCACAGGGCCGCCGGATCACCCCGCCAATGGGTACGCTCAGCCATCCATCCCATCTGCCCATGATACTCAGCCTGAAGAAATGCCTCCAGCCGTGACGGCACCTGCGGTACATCCCAGGGTCGACAGATCCGGCAAGACACAAAGCCCTCGCTCAGTGCCTGCGCCACCAACTTTTCCTTTAGATCCGATCCGCTCTTCATCTGGCTAAAAATATCCTTGGGGGTGAATTGGCCTATAGGGCCAAAAAGGGGCAGACAGCCCTTGTTCTACCCTATCAGAAATCCAGATCGGCGTAATGCGCAGGGGGTCGGAATCCAGGCACCTGATCCGCAAGAATCGACCGAAACGCGGGGCGTGACTTGATCTTGGCATACCAGTCTTTCACCGCTTGCGATCTATTCCAGTCCACGTCCGAGATATAATCCAGCGCTGACAAATGCGCAGCAGCGGCAAAATCGGCCAATGTCATCTGATCCCCCGCCAGCCAACGGCGGTGATCCAAAAGCCAGGCCATGTAGTCCAGATGATATTTGATTGCCCGCGCGCCTTCCTTGACGTTCTTGCTGTCCGGATAGCCTTCACCGGTGACTTTCTTGTTCACCCGTTCATAAAGCAGTTTCGAGGTCACCTCGTGGTGGAACTTATCATCGAACCATCCCACCAGACGCCGCACTTCGTACCGGCTTTCGGGTGTTTTCGGCATCAACGCAGGCTCCGGACGCGTTTCCTCGATATATTCACAAATCGCCGCGCTTTCCGCCATCACCTGCCCGTCCAACCGTAACACCGGCACCTTTCCGGCAGGGTTGCGGCGCAGGAAATCCGGGTCTTTCTCCCAGTATTTCTCTTCGACCAGCTCAACCTCGATCTTCTTTTCCGCCAAAGACAGACGAACCTTGCGGCAATAAGGGGACAGGGGAACGTGAAACAAACGCGCCATGAGCTTCCAATCGAACCAGTGTATACCCCCCAGCTTTAGCCTTGAGGGGTGTTGAGTTTCAATCCTCGAAACAATCCGCGCGACCATCTGCGCGGATGGTGGCCGCTCCATCCAGGATCGACGCGGCCCGTCTGCGCGTCCGCACTGACGGATCAGTGACTGAGCGATTGCGGGGTGAGGGCAAAATCGCCGCGATCCGGGCCGCCTGAACCGGACTCAGCCGGGCAGCGGATACGTTGAAATTGCTTTGGGCCGCCGCTTCGACCCCAAATACGCCCTGTCCGGTTTCAGCGACGTTCAGATAGACCTCGAGAATACGCTGTTTGCTCCAGAAGATTTCGACAACCGGCGTGATCGAAGTTTCCAGCGCTTTGCGTACCCAGCTGCGGCCCTGCCACAAGAACACGTTCTTCACCACCTGCTGGGTAATTGTCGACGCCCCACGTGATCCGCCATCTTCCAGCGCATCGCGAATTGCCTCCACGTCAAAGCCCCAGTGTTGGCAGAAATTCGCATCCTCGGCCGCGACAACCGCGCGGGCCATGACGGGCGAGATTTCGTCGATCGGGACCCAATCACGCTCGACCTTGCCCAGCCTACGCCATTCCGACCAGATCGTGTGGGTCACGGGCGGGTTTACCACCGAATACAAAGCGACCAATGCAACGACCAACACAACGGCCGCCAACAAGCCACGACTGACCCATCGGCGAAGCCGTTGCATCAGTGGGGTTTTGGCTTTGGATGCCTTTTTTTTCTTACCGCTTTTTTTGCGGACTGCTGCTTTTGCCATGTCACAGCTATACGACGTTGGGCGCGCGTTTGAAACGGGTGTTGTCGGTATAAGGATTTAAGAAAACCCGCGCAGCCAATTGGCGCGCGGGTTTGAGACTAGTCTGTTGCAACCCGTTATTCAGCCGGAACAGCCGTTGCTTCGGTGGTCAGAGGGTGGCTGAGCTTGTTCAGCATCTCTTTTGGGCAAACCTGCAAGAAGTTGGCCTTTTCAACATCCCAATGCTGCAGAATGTCGGCGGCCTTGCGGCTGAAGGTCTCGGCCTGATGGGTTTCGATCAGCGATTTCAGCTGATCTTCCCAATGGTCGACGGTCACCGGACAGGTCACCAGCGTTTCCATATTCATCAGCGCCTGCGCCTTGCCTTCCGGGTCGTACAGATAAGCCATGCCGCCGGTCATGCCCGCGCCAAAGTTGGCACCAATATCACCCAGGATCACCGCGATTCCGCCGGTCATGTATTCACACCCGTTCGAACCGCAGCCCTCGATCACAACCTTCGCGCCCGAGTTGCGCACCGCGAATCGCTCGCCCGCGCGACCTGCGGCAAACAGGTGGCCATCGGTGGCGCCGTACAGGACGGTGTTGCCGATGATGGTGTTGTCATCCGCCTTCAGCGGGCTGACCTGTGGTGGGCGCACGACGATGGTGCCGCCCGACAAACCCTTGCCGACATAGTCATTGGCGTCACCCGACACTTCCAGCTTCAGACCGGGTGCTGCAAACGCCCCCAGCGACTGACCGGCCGAGCCCTGCAGTTTGACGTGCAGGTGATCGGACTGGAACGTGTTCCGCATGCCAAAGTTCTGCACGATATGGCTCGAGACGCGGGTGCCCACAGTCCGGTGCGTGTTCTGGACCGCATAGGACAGCTGCATTTTTTCACCGTCTTTCAGGAACCGCGCCGCATCCCGCACGATTTCAGCGTCCAACGTATCCGGCACCGCGTTACGGTCCTTGTCGCGGTTGTAGACGATATCATGTGCGCCATCGACGGTGATCAGCAGAGGGTTGAGGTCGAGATCGTCCAGATGCGCCGATCCACGACTGACCTGCGCCAATAGGTCGGCCCGGCCGATGATCTCATCAATCGAACGCGCGCCGAGGCTGGCCAGAAGCTCGCGTACTTCCTGCGCATAGAAGGTGATCAGGTTCACCACCTTGTCTGCGTTGCCGGTGAATTTGGCGCGCAGGTCCTCGTCCTGCGTACAGACACCGACGGGGCAGGTGTTCGACTGGCACTGACGCACCATGATACAGCCCATCGCGATCAGGGCGGCAGTGCCGATTCCGTATTCTTCGGCCCCCATCATCGCGGCCATGACGATATCGCGACCAGTCCGCAGACCACCATCGGTCCGCAGGGTGACACGATCGCGCAGGTTATTCATTGCCAGAACTTGATGCGCCTCGGTCAGGCCCATCTCCCACGGCAAACCGGCATATTTGATCGACGTCGCGGGCGACGCACCTGTACCACCGTTGTGGCCCGAGATCAGGATCACATCCGCCTTGGCCTTGGCCACACCGGCGGCAATCGTGCCAACGCCCGAAGACGCCACCAGTTTCACCGTCACCTTGCAGCGCGGGTTGATCTGTTTCAGATCATAGATCAGCTGCGCCAGATCCTCGATCGAGTAGATATCGTGGTGCGGCGGCGGCGAGATCAGCGTCACGCCCTTGGTCGAATGGCGTAAACGCGCGATCAGGTCGGTGACCTTCATGCCCGGCAGCTGACCACCCTCACCTGGTTTCGCACCTTGGGCGACCTTGATCTCCAGCTCTTCACATTGATTCAGGTATTCCGCAGTCACACCGAACCGGCCCGACGCCACCTGTTTGATCTTGGCTGACGGATTGTCGCCATTGGGTTCCGGTACGAAATGGGCCGGATCTTCACCACCCTCGCCCGAGTCGGATTTCGCACCGATCCGGTTCATCGCCACGTTCAGCGTCTTGTGCGCCTCGGGGCTGAGTGCACCCAGCGACATGCCCGGCGTGACAAAGCGTTTGCGGATCGAGGTGATCGATTCCACCTCTTCGATCGGCACCGGTTTGCCCATGGGTTTGAAATCCATCAGGTCGCGCAGATGGATCGGCGGGTTCGACTGCATCTTGGCCGAATATTGCTTCCACAGCTCATAAGATGCGCGGTTACAGGCCATCTGCATCATATGCATCGAGGTTGCTTCCCACGCGTGAGTCTCACCCGACTTGCGTGCTTTGTAGAAACCACCGATGGGCAGCACATCCAGACCGCTGTCCCAGCCCTTGGCGTGAATTTCTTCGGCTTTGACGCGGATGCCGTGAATACCGATGCCCGAGATACGGCTGATCATGCCTGGGAAATACTCGGCCACCATGGCACGGCTCAGACCAACGGCCTCAAAGTTCAGACCGCCTCGGTAAGAGGAGACAACCGAGATACCCATCTTGGCCATGATCTTGAGAAGACCCTGATCAATTGCCTCGCGATAGCGGGCTACATTTTCCGTCAGCGAGCCATCCAGCAGGCCACGTTCAATGCGGTCGGCCAGCGAATCCTCGGCCAGGTAGGCGTTCACAACCGTCGCGCCACAGCCAATCAACACGGCAAAATAGTGCGGGTCGATACATTCCGCCGACCGCACGTTGAGCGAGCTGAAGGTCCGCAGACCCTGACGTGTCAGATGGCTGTGTACCGCGCTTGTGGCCAGGATCATCGGCATCGCCACTTTGTCCGGCCCGGAATACTGATCGGTCAGCACCAGATGCCCTGCACCAGAACGCACGGCCTCTTCTGCTTCGGCTCTAATACGGATCAAAGCGCGGTCCAGCGCGCCCTCACCGGGTTCAAAGCTGCAATCGATCTCAGCCAGCGGCGCGTTGAAGTTTTCGGCCAGAATTTCCCACTGAGCGTTGCCGACAAAAGGGCTTTCCAGAACGATGATCTCGGTCTGGCTACTGTCCTCGTCCAGCACGTTCTTGAGGTTCCCGAACCGCGTCTTCAACGACATCACGCGGTATTCGCGCAAGCTGTCGATGGGCGGGTTGGTCACCTGGCTGAAATTCTGCCGGAAGAAATGACTCAGCGGACGGTACTGCTTTGACAGCACAGCCGAAGGCGTGTCATCCCCCATCGAGGCCAAAGCCTCTTTGCCGTCCTCGGCCATGGGTGCAAGGATCTGCTCAAGTTCTTCGACCGAATATCCAGCGGCGATCTGACGCTTGCGCAGTTCCTCACCCCTAAACAAGGGCTGTTCGGTTACACTGCCCAGCGTAGTGTCCAGATCGTTGATTTTACCGACCCAGTCGCCGAACGGCAGGGCGCGCGCCAGCTTGTCCTTGATTTGCTTGTCACGGAACAGCTTGCCCTTCTTCATATCCACGGCCAGCATCTGCCCCGGACCCAGCGCGCCTTTTTCGGTCACAGTGGCCTCATCAATGGGCACCATACCAGCCTCAGAGCCCGCAATCACCAGACCATCGCCCGTCACCACATAGCGCATCGGGCGCAACCCGTTCCGGTCCAGACCGGCACAGACCCAGCGGCCATCGGTCATCGCCAGCGCGGCGGGACCGTCCCACGGCTCCATCACCGAGTTGCAGTAGGAATACATGTCACGCCAGGCCTGCGGCAGTTCCACCGCCTGCTTGGACCAACTTTCCGGCACCAGCATGGTTTTCGCCATCGGGGCCGAGCGGCCCGCGCGCACCAGAACCTCAAAAACCGAGTCTAATGCGGCCGAATCTGACGATCCGCCCGCGATGATCGGCTTGATGTCTTCGGCATAGTCGCCAAAGGTGCCACTGGCCATGCGGATCTCATGACTTTTCATCCAGTTGACGTTGCCCTTCAGGGTGTTGATTTCACCATTATGAGCCAGCATCCGGAACGGTTGCGCCAACCACCATTGCGGGAAGGTGTTGGTCGAATAACGCTGGTGATAGATCGCAAAGGCGGATTCGAACCGCTCATCCATCAGGTCGGGGTAGAAAACCGCGACCTGCTCAGCCAGCATCATGCCTTTATAGATGATCGAGCGGCAGCTCAGCGACGCCAGATACAGGTCCGAAATCCCGGAAGCGGCGGCAGCTTTTTCAATACGGCGACGGATGACGTACAACTCACGCTCGAACGTCTCTTCATCTACACCTTTCGAGTTCGAGATCAGGATCTGTTCGATCTCGGGCCGGGTCGCGTTGGCCTTTTCACCCAAGCAGGTCACATCGACCGGCACGTGCCGCCAGCCGTAGATGTAATATCCCATGCGCAGAACTTCGGTTTCTACGATGGTCCGGCACTGTTCCTGCGCGCCGAAATCGGTACGAGGCAGAAACACCTGACCGACAGCGATCAACTGGTCCAGATTGGGCTCATGACCTGTGCGTCGGATCTGGTCATAGAAAAAACGAACCGGGATCTGCACGTGGATGCCCGCACCATCGCCGGTCTTGCCATCAGCATCCACGGCGCCGCGGTGCCAGATCGCTTTCAGCGCATCAATACCGGCGTCGACAACCTTGCGTGATGCTTTGCCGTCAACGGATACAACAAGACCCACGCCACAGGAAGAATGCTCTTCTTCCTCGGAATAGAGACCGTTTTTTGCCATCCATTCACGTTTGGCTTCTTCGGCCCGTACCCAATCGGCATCATATTTGGTCATTGGCTGTCTCCTTCTTCCGAGGGGGCAAACATCGCCTCGACCTCGGCTTTGGTCATTTGCTTGCGCTCACCTGCGAACGCATACCCTTTGGGCTTTTTGTCGATAAAAAGTTCCAGTTGCAGTCCGTGGCCCGTGTCTTCGAACAGGCCCGCTGCTATTTCTGTGTGTCCGTGCATGTCGCCGGGCGCGGTGACCCGGTACCACAGGGCCGAGCCGCATTCGGCGCAAAAGGCGCGTTCGGCCCAATCGGACGAGGCGAAGGTCTTAACCGGTCCCAAGGCGGCATACCCCTCTTCAGCTTGAAAACTCACCAGCATTGAACTGGTCCAGCGGCGGCACTGGTCGCAATGACAGGCACCCAGCGCATCCTTCGCTGGGGTGGCGGTGACGGTGACCGCACCGCACATGCATTGGCCTTGCAGTTCAGGCATTCCTGACCCTCCTGTCGCTGGGCTGGGTGTTACTCGGCTGCGACGGCAGCCTTGCTGTTAAACCTGTCGATGATCGCATCGGCACAGTCGCGGCCGTCACGGATCGCCCAGACCACCAGCGAGGCGCCACGCACGATGTCACCAATGGCATAGACACCGTCCATCTCGGTTTCGCCGGTTTGGAACGCGGCCTTAACGGTGCCCCAACGGGTTACGGGCAGGTCGGGCTGACCAAACAGCGTAGGCAGGTCTTCGGGCTCAAAGCCCAGCGCCTTGATGACCAGATCGGCCTCTTCGACATAGTCCGCGCCTTCGATGACCTCGGGGGCTTGGCGACCAGTCGCATCTGGCTGACCCAGACGCATCTTTTGCACCATTACGCCAGAAACCTTGTCATCGCCGGTGAACCCTTTGGGAGCGCTCAGCCATTCAAAGATCACGCCTTCTTCCTCGGCATTCTGCGTTTCACGCTGCGATCCCGGCATGTTTGCCCGGTCACGGCGGTACAGGCATTTGACCGATGTCGCCCCTTGCCGGACCGAGGTGCGTACGCAGTCCATCGCGGTATCGCCGCCACCAATCACAACAACTTTTTTACCGTTGGCATTCAGTCGGCCATTGTCGAAATCCTCGACCGCGTCACCAAAGCTTTTGCGGTTCGAAGCGGTCAGGAAATCAATGGCAATTTCGATACCATTCAGGCCACTGCCTGGCATGGACAGATCACGGGATTTATAGACCCCGGTTGCGATGATCACAGCATCATGCTTGGCGCGAATGTCGTCGAATTTGGCGGCGTCCACGTCGCAGTTCAACTCGAACTTGACCCCGCCATCAGCCAGCAATTCGTTGCGACGCTGAACAATGTCCTTTTCCAGCTTGAAGCCTGGAATACCGTACATCAACAGGCCACCGGCACGGTCGTGACGATCATATACAGTGACCTGAATGCCAGCCCGGCGCAGCATGTCCGCAGCGGCCAATCCACCGGGTCCGCCGCCTATGATACCGACGCTTTCGCTGCGCTCGGCACCGGGTGCCACGGGGGTCACCCAGCCTTTGTCCCAGGCAGTGTCCGTGATGTACTTTTCAATCGTGCCGATGGTAACCGTGCCGTGGCCTGATTGTTCGATCACACAATTACCTTCACAAAGACGATCCTGAGGGCAAATGCGGCCGCAGATTTCCGGGAAGGTATTGGTGGCCTGGCTCGTCTGATACGCCTCCTCCAGACGGCCCGTGGCGGTCAGGCGCAGCCAATCGGGGATGTTGTTGTGCAGCGGGCAATGCGACTGGCAATACGGCACACCGCATTGGCTGCAGCGACTAGCCTGTTCTTCCGCCTTGGCCGCGGCGTATTCAGCATAGATTTCGTCAAAGTCTTCTTTGCGGTCATCGGCGGCACGCTTTTCAGGCATGACGCGATCGATCTGCACAAATTTCAGCATCGGTTGCTTGGCCACGGGTCAGACTCCATGAATTGGCTTGGTCGCGCCTGTTTAAGAGATACCTTACCGGATTAAAAGTCAATTATGCTGACCTAAATTGAAAAAATACACGACGTCAGGAAAAGTAATTGGAAAAGGTCATCATTTTTAGTTCCGATTCGGACCTTTTTACATGCTTTCCTTTTCGGCACCGCACTTATACCCATTTCCCCTAACAATACGGGGCGGCAGCACGGCAGGTTAAATGAGTTTATTTCAGTTGATTCTCGCGGCGATTATTCAGGGGATAACTGAGTTTTTGCCGATCTCTTCCTCGGGTCACCTGATCCTGCTGCCCAGCTTGACCGGTATGGAAGATCAGGGGCTGGCCATCGACGTCGCCGTGCATGTCGGCACGTTGGGCGCGGTTATCCTGTATTTCTGGTCCGATGTGAAACAGGCCGTTGCCGGCCTGCCACGCGCCCTGACCGGGCAGATCGACACCCCGCAAGCACGGCTGGCGATGAGCCTGATCATCGCAACGATTCCCACGGTTATCGTCGGTGCCATTCTTTTCACAACTGGTTTCAGCCAGTCCCTCCGCTCGATGACGGTGATTGGCTGGACCATGCTGGGTTTCGGATTGTTGCTGTATTGGATGGACCAAAAGGGGCCCCAAACCAAGAAAACCAACGATTGGGGCCCGCGCGATGCGGTCATCATGGGATTGTGGCAGGTTCTTGCGTTGATCCCCGGCACCTCGCGGTCAGGCATCACCATCACCGGCGCGCGGCAGCTGGGCTATAGCCGCGAAGACGGCGCGCGGATCGCGATGCTGATGTCGATCCCGACGATTCTGGCCTCGGGCGTATTACTGTCGACACAGGTGATCCGCGAGGCGGATGCCCAACTGGCTAAGGACGGTGCCATAGCCGCTTTTTTTGCCTTTATCTCGGCCTTATTGGCGCTGTCCCTGATGATGCGCCTGCTGCGCAGCGTCAGCTTTACGCCTTATGTAATATATCGCGTGATTCTTGGGGCAATCCTGCTGGTGATTGCCTATAGCTGATCAGGTACGCAGGTTGTCTGCCGATTTCTGGATCTCATCATACTGGCCCGAGGGACGGAACTTCCACAGGTAGTCCGGCAAGATGGATTCCAAAGTAGCCGGTTCGATCCCCAAGTCGCCAAAGCCTTTGGCATCGCCCGACACCACATTGTCCCGGCGCAGATTCGTCAGCTGATCGCGCGTCAGAATGTGGTTGGGAAACAGCTGAAAACTGACAAATTTGGCTATATCCAGCACACCCGCCATGATCCGGGCGGCCCAGAACGGCACACCAACAATCACCCGGCGGCGGTGAATCACCCCCAGCATCTGCTGCATCAGCGCGCGGAAGGATTTCACCTCTGGGCCGCCCAGCTCATAAGTGCCACCCTCGGCCTGCCCCAGAACGCCCTGCACGGCGGCCTTGGCGACATCATCCACATAGACCGGCTGGAACTTGGTCTCTGCGCCGACCAAGGGCAGGAACGGCCCCATCCGGGTCATCCCGGCAAAGCGGTTAAAGAACTGGTCCTCGGTTCCGAAAATAACCGACGGGCGCAGGATCACCGCGTTCGGCATATGCGCCAGCACACCGGCCTCGCCCTTTGCTTTGGTGCGGGAATACTCGCTTTTGGACGTGGCGTCCGCGCCGATGGCCGAGATATGCACCATCCGCGCAACACCCTGTTCGGCAGCGATGCGCGCGATCCGCTCAGCCCCTTCGGCCTGTACCGCGTCAAATTCGTTCTTACCCAGCTCGTTCAGCACACCCACGCAGTTCACCACCGCATCAGCCCCATGCATCACGGTAGCAACCGACGCATCATCGCGGATGTTGCACAAAATGGGTTCAACCTGACCAACCACGCCATAAGGCTTGACGAACATCGCCTCATTCGGGCGCCGCACTGCGACCCGCACACGCCATCCTTCATTTGCCATACGCCGGGCGATATACCGACCGACAAATCCCGATCCGCCATAAATCGTGACCAGTTTGGACATGCGAGGGCTCCTGCTGATTGGTCTTGATCCGATCTACCGCCCAAAGCCCCGGCAAACAAGGCGCAATAACGCCGCGCGTCCGCGAAAACCCCGGCAATTTCCCAAGCGTTTCGGAGGTGGGTCAAAAAACTTGTGAAAATCTTCCCGAATCTGGTTGACGCCCCCCGTCAGTAGGCTTAAACGCCGCTCCACGACACCTGCCCAGGTGGCGGAATTGGTAGACGCGCTAGCTTCAGGTGCTAGTGTCCGTATGGACGTGGAGGTTCGAGTCCTCTCCTGGGCACCAAATCCCCGACAGATTTTTGGCTTGTTTCTGATCGTATCAAATACGTGTTCGGGTGACGTATTCCCCCAATTTCTATCTATTGGACGTCTCTCCCTTAGGGCTATGCTTTGCCAGATTCCTGCGGAGACAGACTGGCTAAATGGTCCCGTTCAGGCCTTAACGAGACCCGCATCCTTCGTGACGCCACGTCACGAAAACTGGCCGGGTGAGTGAGCATCTTTACGTAAAGGTAAGCTTTCCAATCATTTTTTGACTGGTCGGTTAATAAATGACGCAAAAACCCGGATTCTTCCCCCTTACGGTGGCAAACGACTTGCCTAAATGCGCCCTGTCGCTGCGGATCATCACTCACGGATTAATGATCCTCGAGCTCTCGACCATAGGGTTCGGGTCGGGTTCGCAGCGGCAAATTTTTACGCTTTGAATTTGAAGGACCGCAACAATGAAGAAAATTTCGTTTCTTAGTCGCTTCAAGTTAATGAAAGCGCACCGGATGGACGTTTCAGAAGATGACCTGTCTTCGGATTATCGGAGCAGGCTGCCCCTGGTGAAGAAATCTGAACTCAAGGTGCTCTTTCGAAACGTGCTGGAAGAAAAGCGGGCTGACCTGCCATCGCGACGCCGGTGATGGCATACCGACGACGGTTTAGAGCCCTCCGTTTGAACGGGTTAAGCTTACCCTGTCAGACCCGGGATTTTTCGAACTTTTCCCAAGCGGATTGAAACGCATTGAAATCAAACCCCGGCTGTGCGGCGGCGTCGAGGACGACGCGTTCGGTGGACAGCAATTTCTGGATTGCGCCCTCTAGTTGGTCAACAACATCTTCTGGTATCACCAGCGCTCCGTGCTGATCGGCATGGATCAGATCACCAGGATTGACCGAAAGACCAAAGATCGAGACCGGCGTATCGACCGCGCGCACGTGGACAAATCCATGGCTTGGCCCGACCGATCCGGCAACCACCGGGAACCCCTGGGGCAGATCGCCAAGGTCGCGCATGACACCGTTGGTCAGCGCACCGGACATGCCGAACCCCTTGTGTACGGTGGTGTTGATCTCACCCCAATAGGCACCGATACAGTTGGGGAAATCGACATCCTCGATCACCGCAACCGAGGGTGCGGGACCTTCGGCCATGTATTTGTAATAGGCCATCCGGCGTTCCCTGATGACCTCGGGCGCCTCGGACGGAGGCTGCACAGCGGCGATCATTGCCGTGCGGGCATAGCCCACGATCGCAGGTTCCGACGGGGCCGAACACAGCATGGTGCCGCGCGAGAAGCCGTCAAATCCGCGCTTGCCCTGCGCCACCTCGATGGCGTTGCAGACGGTGGGGGTGTCAACCTTGCGCAACAGGGTCAGAAGGGAAGGTGTCATGGGGCCTCCAGCCAGCGGATCAGGGCCGCTGTTGTGTCATTGGGTTGTTCCAGAGTGGGCAGGTGCCCGGCCTCTTCGATGATTTGTAACGTGCTGTTGGGCAGAAGGTCGTGCATCAACTGGTGTCGCTCGACCGGACACAGGCCATCCTCGCGCCCGCACATCACCAGTGAGGGACCCGTGTAGACGGCCAGTGTTTCGGTCTGGTCCGGGCGATCCATCAAAGCGCGGGATTGGCGAAGGAATACGTCCGGACCCAGATCAACGGCCATCGCCATGCATAGGTCCAGAATGGCCCCCTGATGCGGACCGTCGGCCAAGTAATTGGGCTTCATCTCGTCGCGCATCACCTGCCGCAACTGACCTTCCTGAACGGCCTTCATCTGCGGCCCACGCCGGGCTTTGACATCGGACTTTTCGGCCAAAGGATTGGTGTCCATCAACGCCAACCGTTCAACGCGATCCGGGGCTTCCCGCACCACCTCCATCGCAATGATGCCGCCCATCGACAGGCCGGCTAGCGCAAAGACCGACGGTGCGTTTGACAAGATTTCGGCTGCCATCTCCTGAACACTGTCCTGCGTCACCAGCGGGAAGGTCATCAGCGGCCGTGACCCGGACAACGCAGCGATCTGCGGCTGAAACAACCGAGCATCACACATCATACCCGGCAAAAGAACCAACGGTGTCATGCCGAAGCCAGTTTTGCACCCTCGGACAAAGCCGTCAGCTTGGCATAGGCAATATCGGGATCCACCGCGCCAAAGCCTGCAAAGGTGCCAAACCCACAATCGCTGCCTGCGATCACCCGGTCAGCGCCGACGATATCGGTAAACCGCTTGATCCGCTGTGCCACCAATTCAGGGTGTTCGACGAAATTGGTGGTGGTGTCGACCACACCGGGTACCAGAACCTTGTCGTCCGGAATCTCGGAATTACGGTCGCGGAACACGGTCCATTCATGGGCGTGGCGCGGGTTCGAGGTTTCAAACAGCACGTAGCGGGATTTGGTCGCCATCAGAGTGCTGAACACCTTATCCATGGCGATGTCACAACAATGTGGCCCTTCGTAATTGCCCCAGCAGATATGCACCCGCACCCGGTCCTGCGGAACATTCTGCAGCGCGTGGTTCAGGGCCTCGACATGCATGTCGGCGATCTTGACGAACTCTTCATCGGTCAGGTCGGTGAACAGCATGTGCCGCGACAGGGCCAGATCAGGGCAATCCAGCTGCAAATCCAACCCGGCGGCCACGATGGTTTCGTATTCCTCCTTCATCGCATCGGCCAGCGCGGCCAGATAAGCCTCACGCGTGGGGTAGAAATCGTTCTGCAGAAACAGCGAGATAACCCCTGGCGAGGCGGCATTCATAAAGCCCCGCTCGGCCTCGTGCTGCACCATCGCAGCCTTGAGGTTGGCGATGTCCTTCTCAAGCTCACCCTGCCCTTTCGACCGCACCTCGCCGGTACATTGAGGCCGCGCGTATTGGGGTGTACCGCCATCATCAGCCAGCCGTTGCAGAAAACCGGGGAACATCTTCAGATCGGCGGGCGCATTACGCGGGCTATCGCCCGAAAACCCGGTGTAACGGTCTTTGACATAGGTGGCATAAGAGATCTTCGAGGTTTCGCCGTCACTGACGATCTGCACACCGGCTTCGACCTGTTTGCGCACGGTCTCGGACACGGCCTTGGTCATGCAGGCGTCAAAGGCAGCGGGGTCAAAGGGTTCCTCCCGCTCGCGCGCAAAAATGAAATCCACCACATCCTGAGTTCGTGGCAAGGATCCGACATGTGTTGTCTTTACGGTCATGGAACCTCCGTTAATTCTTGCGTGCCATCAGCACAGTATGGCTTTGGGTTTCCGGGTCCTTGGCCAAAAACCCTGTCATGATCATCCCGTTTTCTTCAAGGCAGGTGGCGTAACCGGCGGGTGAGAGCGAGGCGTGATACACGGGTTCGCCGCCAACAGTTCCCTGTTCCTCGCCCGCGCTGGGGCCAACGGTCAGCATCAACATTCCGCCCTTGCGCAGATGGCGGGCCATTCGGGCGATACAGCTCTTCTGCTCGTCAGCAGTCAGGTGGAAAAAGCTGTTCCAGGCGACAATACCATCAAAGCTCTGGTCCAGCTCGAAATCCCGCATGTCGGCCTGTCGCCAATCTCCATCAGGCCAGCGGCTGCGGGCGATCTCAAGCATGGCCTCGGAAAAATCGACACCTGTGACGGTGAAACCTTCGGCCTTGAACCATCGGGCAATGGGCTCACCAGTGCCGCAGCCCAGATCAAGGACGTGATCGCCGGGCTTCAGACTGGCGGTGAAGCGCGCCAGCCAGCGCGCTTCGAACAAAGCCCGCGAGCGTTGCTCGTCATAGGCTTTGGCCTGCCGTTCATAAACGGCGTGGGTATCGTTCGGATCGACGGTCATCCGACCCATGTGGCCCCGGCGGGGTCATCGGTCGCCGTGATGCGGTACAGGCCTGCCTGCCCGGTCATGGACGGCGCGACGGTGTAAGCCTCACCCGGCATAACCAGCGCGGTATCGCCGTTTGACAATGTGACCTCATATCCGTCTACGGTGATACGCCAATGGCCGCTGGCCGGCATCAGAACCACAGGCTTTTCAGCTTTGACCGGATCATTCACAGCCGAACCACGGGTCAGGAAATCAACCTCGAACCCCGGCTTGTCCTTGATAAGACCGGTCTCACCAATCACCAGCGCAGGTTTTTCAGCGCCCAGCGCCATCAGGTCCCAATAGCGGGCGACGTATTTGCCGATCACCGCGTCGACCGGCACCTCGGGATAGGCTTGCAACTCTGCTTCGTTCAACAAGGACATCGGCCGGACATTGTGGGGCAGTTCCTGACCCTTTTTGCTGTCATAAAGCACACCGTTGTCGCCCAACATCAGACCATGCGCCTGTGCGTCCTCGATCACCTGCGGGGCCCATGTGACACCGCCACCGGCATCATCGCCACCGAGGATCGACATGATCATGCCGTAGTCCTGACCGACATTCTCGAACCCGCGGAAGATACCTGTGGGGATGTTAAAGATATCCCCCTCTTCGGCAATGAATTCTCCGGCTGTGCCATAGCGTCCCCAAAAGAACCGCCAGCGGCCTTTCGCGACAAAGAACACCTCGGCCGTGGTGTGGCTGTGCAGCGAGTTTCGGCATTTCGGCGGCTGTCCCGCCGCGCCGATGTTAAAGCCGATCTTGTCGGTGATGTGGACGTGCTGATCGGGCGATTCCGACACGCCGCCACCGATGATGGTAAAGTTCTCTTTCTGATCGCTGCCCGGAGTGTGAGCGTCGATAAAGGCGGTTTTACAGGGTTGCAGCTCGCCATAACGGACGATGCGTTGTTGAATGGTACTCATGACGGTGTCTCCTTGGATTTGGGGGAAAGATGGGATCAATTCCCGCCCCCCGGAGGCCGATTGTTCAGACGCCGTGCGCGCAGCGACGCACGATGGGTATGATAGCGCCGTGCAGTCTGGCTGGCGTTCAGGGATGAGACCATCGCGGTCACCTAGCCCTCTCCACCCTGCAGCAGGATCTGTTTCCAGACCGAAGTTTCGTCGAACAGCGTGTACTCGCGCCGCAGCTGTGGCTGACCGCCGATCAGCGCACCAAACTCAGCATGGCTGATGCCCAGAACATAGACCTGCGCACCGCTTGGGGCACCAAATGCACCCCAGCCATCATGTTTACCCCACAGGCTCCAGCGTAGCGCAGCACGGGGCGGCATGTTCGGATCATCTCGACCAATCTGGTGTTCAACATTGAATTCCGCATTGGGGAAGCTGGCCCGCAGACCCATCCAGAACCGATCCACCGCATCCCAGCCATGGCCAGTGACACCGCCGACATATTCTGATTGCACGGCGCGGTCATACTCGGCCTCGATCACGCCCATATCGGCATTCATGATCTTGGTCAGGATATAGGCATAGCGCTGACCCCATTCATTGTCATTGCCCTTGCCTTTATAAGGGCCGGGCTGGTCGGTTTCCGGCGTCAGCGGTTTGACGCAGTTCTCTGGCCCGCCCTCGCGCGCGATCAGGTCGGCAGCGTATTCCTTGGGGTCCCAGCCCATCTGCCGGACGATGGCACCCTGATCGCGGATCAACCATTCATCGTCGATCTGATTATCTTTGGCGTGACAGTCGGCCAGAATCCGATAGCGCAGCTTTGTGCCGGTCGGCTTGCCATACACCCCTTCGGCCAAATGCGTCGCGGTGGAGATTATCCGGTGCGAGCTTAACATCCCCTCTTCCGGCGTGCCGGACCAGATCACATCCTCGCCCAACAGCTGCCGATCCGGAAACTCAGCCAGTGTTGCCATGGTGGCGCCGATGACGTTCTGATTACCCAGAACAACGGACCCGGGCGAGCGCACGACGATATCCTTGCTGTAGTAGTCGTGCAGCGTTGCGATGCCCCGGTCTTCCCAAATTTCCTTGGTGATACCGATGATATAGTCGGGAAAATCCCGGAACTTCGGATCGAAGCCTTTCATATGTCTGTCCTTTGTGGGGTCCACCCTTTTGGCAACCGGGCCGAGGTACGTACAATCAGCGGCCCGTCTATGGCCACCTTGCGCGCCGCGGCGGCTGCCGGATTTTCGATATGATCCAAAAGCGCGTCTACGGTTTCAGTAACCATCAGATTGGCCCGCTGTCGGATCGTCGTGAGGTTATAGGCAAGCCACCCCGCCTGCGGGACATCATCGTACCCGATCACCGAGACATCTTCGGGCACACGCAGGCCAAGCTCAAAGCGGATGACATCCATGACGGCCAGCGCCATATGGTCATTGGCCACGAACACGGCATCCGGCCTGTCATCCGGTGCAACATCAAACATGCGACGTGCAGCCGTTCGGGCATTTTCGGTGTGAAACTCACCCACACCATGGGCAAACACGGTCTCACCGGCCTCAGCCAATGCCGCCCGGAACCCGGCCTCGCGGTCACGCTGGGTCGAGGCACCCTGCCAACCCGCGATATAAGCAATGCGACTGTGGCCAGCGGCAACCAGGAACTCGGCCACCTTGCGGCCACCGGCATAATTGTCAGACGTGACCGACGTGATCCCGTCCAGGTCCTGACTTCGGTTGAACAGCACCACGGGTACACCCGCCTGTTGACAGCGCGTTGCAATATCTGACGACATCGCAACCGAGGCCAAAACAACGCCATCCACCTGATAGTCGAGGATTTCCTCCATCACGTCATCAATGTTACCCGCCGTGCGAGAAGCCATGAAGATCAGCACGTGATAACCCTGTTCTTGCAGAGCGTTGGACAGTTTCTCAAGCGCTTCGGGATAGAAGTAGTTGTCCAGATAGGCGACCACCAGACCGATGATACGGCTTTTGCCCGACACCATTGCGCGCGCCAGAACATTGGGTCGATACCCCAGCTCTGCCGCCGCCTTGCGCACCTTTTCTTCAGTCTTTTTGCTGACCGAGGCACCCGGCGTGAACACCCGGCTAACCGCCGACTGACTGACGCCTGCCAGTTGCGCAACCTGAAGGGATGTGACTTTTTCTGCCATCAATCCGCTGTCCACCCCCCGTCAATCAACATCGAAGTTCCGGTCACCAAAGCCGAGGCGTCCGAGGCCAGATAGGTCACCGCGCCCATGATGTCTTCGACCTCACCGACACGGTCCAGCTTGATCTTCTCCATGATCCAGGCGGCGCGCTCGGGGTCATCGAAGGTGGCTTGCGTCAAGGGTGTGCGAATGAAGGTCGGGCAGACCGTGTTGATGCGGATGCGCTGCTTTCCCCATTCGATTGCCATGGCTTTGACCATACCCTCAAGCCCGTGCTTGGTGGCACAATACAGCGCCCGATCGACCCCGCCGACATGGCCCATCTGGCTTGAGATATGGATGATCGAGCCCGGCCTGCCCGTCGCCATCAATGCCTTGGCCGCATAGGCCGACAGGAAATAAGCCGACCGCAGATTTACATCCGTGACCGCATCGAAATCCTCGGGCGTGGTGTCGATCGCCGCGCTGTGGCGCGCGGTTCCGGCGGAATTCACCACGACGTCAAAGACGCGCCCATCAAACAGCTGTTGCAGGGCATTCAAATCGCCCTGATCCACAACCGCAGCTTCGGCCGACCAGCCCTGCGCCTGCAACGCCGCGACGGTTTCAGCCAGCCGGTCTGCCCCACGCGCGGCGCAGACCACATGCGCCCCGGCCTCGGCCAAGGCCACCGCACAGCCCTGTCCAATCCCCGAGGACGCGCCGGTCACAAGGGCGGTTTTGCCGTTCAGCGAAAACGAAGGGGTGCGGGGCAGGTCAGTCATCAGCTCATTCCATCAGGCGTTTCAATGCGGCCCAGATTCCGGGCCTTGTTGAATTCACGCAGACGGGCGAAAACGTCAACGCCAAGCTGGCGGTAGGCATCCAGAAGATCGACCAGCACCCAGTTTTCGCGTATGCGCCCGTTTTCCAATCGCCAGAAATCCAGACTGCACATGGCGATTTTCTTGCCCGAGGGCGCAATCCCCATCCATCCGTCATGGGTAACCGTCTGGATCATGTTCGGCCAGCCGGTCACAGCCGCATACTCGCCATCACCAAAGAAATGATAGGTGATGTCGTCCACATACTGCCCGCGATCCGGCATGCCGTTCAGGAACGGAATCTGATGCCAGTTGCGAAACCCTGCGTAACCGCGCCCGGTGCCGATGCCCGAAGGCCCGTACCAGTTCATGCGTGGATGCCAGAACCGCTCCATCTCCATCACTTCGGGGCCACCTTGTGACGGATGTTTTTTCAAGTGTTCCAGCATGTCGATTATGTGTTGGCACGTCGCCTTGCCCTTGGCCGCATCATAAGGTCCGGGCACGAACCCGTCCTGAGTGGCTGGTCCGGGCACATGCCATTCACGGCCAAGGCTGGGGGCCATCGGCCAGGCGTTGGCCTGCATCATCACCTCAGGGATGTCCCAGAGCGCCTGAACCTCGACGACCTGTCCGTCCACGAAACGATAGAATTCGTGGAACCGCATGGTGACCTGATGGCCCGTCGGTGGGATATCCAGCCAAGGCCCGGTGAAGGTACCGGTGTAATACCCACCGCACCCGACCCAGTCCGCGCCGTTTTCGTCCGGCCCGGCCATGACGATATAGTCGCGACGCTCCAGATCGGGCCATGCGTCCAGCAGGTCCTTATAGGCGCAGTCGTAATATGCATCGCTGCCGATACTGTCACCAAAGGGATGGCATAGGTGGAACACTGCATCCGATGTCGTGACCTCTGCCAGCGCCTTGCGGACGCCGGCTTCGGAAAAGTCATACATCGCGGCCCTGAGCAAAGCGATCAGGGCCTTATGCTGTGTGTGCTTGTCGCTCATTCAGCGGCATCCCGATACGGTGCAGGCTTGCCGTAAGGCACGTTGATACCGCCATAGCGGCGCACCCGCACGTTGCACTGTTCAGCATGGCCCACAAAACCTTCAAGCATGCACAGGCGCGACCCATATTCGCCAATCAACGTCGCCGCCTCGTCGGTCAGAACCTTTTGATAGCTATGCGTTTTCAAATACTTACCCACCCAAAGACCGCCAGTATAGCGCCCAGCTTTCTTCGTTGGCAGGGTGTGGTTTGTCCCGATCACCTTATCCCCGTTCGAGACATTGGTGCGCGGACCAAGAAATAACGCGCCATAGCAGGTCATGTTCTCAAGAAACCAATCATCCCTATCTGTCATCACCTGCACATGCTCGGATGCGATATCATCGGCGACCTGCAGCATCTCATCATAGGTGTCGCAAACGATCACTTCGCCATATTCGTCCCACGATACTTTCGCGGTGCCTGCCGTGGGTAGGATTCCCAGCAGACGGTCGACCTCGGCCATCGTATCCTCGGCCAGTTTGCGCGAGTTGGTCAGCAGCACGCAAGGACTGTTATAGCCGTGTTCCGCCTGACCCAGCAGGTCGGTCGCGCAGAGTTCCGCATCGGCGGCAGTCTCGTCGGCGATGACCATGGTCTCGGTCGGGCCAGCGAACAGGTCAATGCCGACACGGCCGAACAGTTGCCGCTTGGCTTCGGCCACAAAGGCGTTGCCCGGGCCGACCAGCATATGCACGGGGTCAATCGTTTCAGTGCCCAGCGCCATCGCGCCGATGGCCTGAATGCCGCCCATGACATAGATCTCATGGGCGCCGCCGAGATGCATCGCGGCAATCACCGCTGCGTTCGGCTTGCCATTGAACGGAGGTGTACAGGCGATGATGCGCGGCACGCCCGCCACCGAAGCCGTCGCCACCGACATATGCGCCGAGGCGACCATCGGGAATTTGCCACCGGGCACATAGCATCCCACCGACTGCACGGGGATGTTCTTGTGGCCCAGAATGACGCCGGGCAGGGTTTCGACCTCGATATCCACCATGGAATCGCGCTGCGCTTGCGCAAAGTTGCGCACCTGTTCCTGCGCGAATTTGATATCGGCCAGTTCACGGTCGGTCAGTTGTCCGATGAGGTCGTCAATGTCCTGCTGAGACAGGCGGAACGACGGGGGTGAATAATTGTCGAACTTTTCGCTCAGCTCGCGCACGGCTACATCGCCACGGGTTTCGATGTCTTTCAGGGTCGCTTCGACCACAGCGCGGGTTTTGGCGTCATCTTCGGCCCGGTCAGCATCAGATTTACCGCGTTTGAGATACTCGATTGTCATGTTTCCAATCCTCAGTTTTCCGGCCGGGGCGCTACTTTTTCACCCCGGTCAAAAGCTTCCCAGCCTTCCCCGTTGAACAGATCGACACCCAGCTGCGCCGCGACATGTGCGAAATCGACGTTCACCCAGTTGTCGACGATCTTGCCATCGACCACTTTCCAGAAATCCATGTACCGGATCTCGACCCGTTTGCCGGTGGGGGCGATGCCCAGAAACTCACCGGAATGGGTCGCCTCTTGGCGGCCGAACGCTGCGGCCCATTCGCCCATATACAGGCGGGCCTCATCAATGCAGGTCTTGTCCGAGAACGCGGCCTGAAACGGGCGCTGCCAGTTGTCCTGAAACTCTTGCAGGCCGGTCTTGGTGCCACAGCCCTGATTGCCCATCCAGCGAAAGCCCTGAGCAAAGAACTCGCCAATGTCATCAATGCGGTGGTCATTCAGGCCATCGACCATGGTTTCGATCACGCGGCGCGTGTCTTCGGTTTTGTCCAGGTCCGTGTCGCGGGTTAGAACCGCTTGTTCGGGGCGGGAACCTTTCATCTTTCTATCCTTTCAGGTTGCCGAGGGAGGGATTGGGTCAAGAAACCCCAATGCTTAGAAAATCCCTGGGCATCCTGTTCAGCGCCGGGTGGCGCGACAGGGCGTTATGGCGTGCGTTCTTGCTCATTACCCTTTCACCGCTCCGGCGGTCAGACCGCTGACGATCTGGCGCTGGAAGATCAGAACAAGAAAGATCAGCGGCGCGGTGATCGATACGGCGGCAGCCACGGCGACCACCTGGTCGGTTGTCGTGGTCTCGCGGTTGAACATGCCGACAATGGCGGGAACCATGGTCTGGTTCTGCGCATCCAGCAGCAGCGACGTGACGAGGATGTCGTTATACGCCAGCAGAAAGCTGAACAGCCCGGTGGTGATCACCCCCGGCCACATCACCGGCATGATCACGCGGCGGAACGCCTGGAAGTGATTGCAGCCATCAACGCGCGCGGCCTCATCCAGTTCGGCCGGGATATTCTGGAAGAATGACCGCAGCATCCAGATCGTAAAAGGCTGGTTGATCGCCACCAGCACCGCAATCACCGCGAAAGGCTTGCCGTAAAGCGTCGGTGCGTTTTCCCCTAGGATCGGCGCCAACCATTCGGATGAGCTGATGAAGACCGGCAGATAGCTGGCCACCAGCGCCGAGGGCGGCAGCGCGCGGAAGATCAGCGCGACGATCAGCAGCCAGAACGCAAGGGTCGATCCGGACCGGGCCAACCCATACCCCGCCAGCGTCCCCACCGACAGCGATAAGACAACAACTCCCGTGGTTACGATCAGCGAATTCTTGAAGTTGTTCGAAAATCCCCGGTCGATCCAAACAGTTTTATAGTGTTCGGTCGTCAGCCCCAATATGTCCCGCCCCAGAGGGCCAAAGAGCGGGTTCAGTATGCTCAGAATGGCTGGCAGGATCACGAAGAATACGATCAGAAAGGCCACCACGGCGGCCAGAATGCCAATCACCCAGCCAAACCACTCCTGACCTTCTTTGGAATAGGCTTTGATCATCCCAGGCATCTTTTTGGTCACCAGAGCAATCGTGCCCCAGATCACCCCGATCCCCAGAATGATATCCAGCAGCGAAATCCCCTTGCCATTGGCCAGCGTCGCCGGGCCGAAGATCACGTTCAGGGCATTACCGTCAAAGGCGTCGACTGGGGATTTGAAGCTCATCACCGTGATCCAGAAGATCGGGAAGATGGCGACAATGCACCAGAAGGCCAGGAAGATATTCGAAGTCAGCCGCAGGCTGAGCGGTTGGCGAAGCGCGCGCGAGGACATGTCAGTGACCTCCTTTGTGATCGCGCCATGTCCGGCGCAGCGGGAAGATAAGCAGGATGGCAATACCGATCATGGTGAGCATGGCGCTGGCCGAGGCCCGGCTGATCGAACGGTTGCCCGCCTGATCAGGCACCAGGAAGTCATAGGTCAGCCATTGTAGTGAGATGACATAGCCCTGACTTGCGAAACCGACGATCTCTTCGAACACCCGATAGCTGTCCATCAGGTGGATCATCGACACAAAGATGATCAGCGGCATCAGATGCGGGATGACGATGTATTTCATCCGCTGCCACCGGGTTGCGCCGTCAATCACAGCACTTTCCAGACTGTCCTGATTGACCGTTTGCAAACCGGCATAAAACACGATGGCGGCAAAGGGGGCGACGTGCCAGACGCGGTACAGCATCATCAGCACCTCAATTGTCCAGGCCTGCGCAAACAGGGCGATATCGCGGTTCAACCACCACTCCAGCAGTGCCGTCAGGATACCGTCGCCGCGAAACAGCCAGTTGACCGACAGCACCCCGATCACCGGGGTAATGATGAAGGGCAACAGCGAAATAAAGATAACCGGCCCTTTTATCGCCTGCGCGGCATTGTTGATCAAAACGGCGATCCCCAGCCCGCAGACGATGACCAGCGGCAGGGTGATCAGCGTGAACGTCAGCGTGAACCGCAGCGCTTTCCAGAAGTTGATGGTGGACAACACATTCCAGCTGCCCTCGCTGATCGCGCGCCATGCACGTTCAGGCTCCAGCACGTTGCGGTAGCTTTCCAGCCCGACATACTGGGTCTGCATGATGACCTTACCCTCTTCGTCGAGTTGGGGTTGCGAAACCGTCTCGGTCACACAGGTCTGGGTCAGAAAGCCGGGGGTGCAGGTTTCAACTTCCACCGTCTCATAGATCGGTTGGGTGACATAGAAACTCTGCTTGAACACGCTGATCAGCGGGAACGCGATAAAGAGAAGCATCATAAAGACAGAGGGGCCAACAAAGGCGGCAAATGTCCGGAAATTCATGGCTCTGCCTTTCTCATGGTTCTCAATGGGAAGGGTGCAGGAGGACCGAGGCCCTCCCGCGGGAGGATCAGTTGTTGATCAAACCGGCTTCTTTGGCTGCGGTGATGTAATCCGCCTCGATATCGGCCAGTGTGGTTTGCGCGTCCTTGGCGCCGGTCATGAAATCAGCCAGACCGTTGCCCAATGCAGTGTGCATGATGCCCATCGGGCCCGAAGCCGGGTATGCCTTGGCCCCGGCTTGGGCGGATGCAGCCGCACCGGCGGCCAGTTCACCTGCCTTGTAGGCCGGGTTCAGCCAGACGGCAGCGTCATTGTTGGCACTGACCATTTCCTCATCCATGCCTTCAAGCATGACACGGAAGGCGGCGTCGGCCTCTTCATCGCTCATGTTCGAGGCCAGAACGAAACCGTCCCACCAGATCGTGGTGGCCGGTGCAGCCGAGCCCATCGGAGCCGCCGACATGGTAACCTTGCCCACCACCTGGCTTTCGGCTTCGTCGTTCATTGCAGCGGCGCGGCTGGCCCACAGGTTTGCCATGGCAATCTTGCCCTGCTGGAACTGCTGCTGAACGTAAGTTGAATCCGAGACCAGATATTCCGGATCCATATAATCGGTCATGGCCTTCAGGGTTTCCAACGCCTTAACGCCCTGCTCGTTATTGATCGCAGGCATGTTGCCGTCGCCAAAGAAAGATCCGCCTTCACCCATATACATGTTGATGAATTCCTGGCCGAGGTTCCAACCGGTCTTGAAGGTGCCGCCGATCGGGTATTCCATAACACCCGCATCTTTGATCTTGGCGGCGGCGGCCAGAACGTCATCATAGGTTGCGGGCTCGGCAATACCCAGGTCGGCCAGAACGTCGTTGCGGTACATCATGTGCTGTGCGTTCACCATCATGGCAATCGCCATGGTCTTGCCATCCACCTTGATCAGCTGGTTTGGCAGCAGGTTCTGTCCGTATTTCTCGACCAGATCATCCAGCGGCCGGATCGTGCCTGCATTCAGCAACGGGATCAGTGTCGTGTTCGACACCCCACCGATCTGATAGAGCGACGGGCTGGCTGCAAAAGCCTCGGGCTGTTTCTCGCGGAATTCCTGGTCCAGCGAGGCATTGAAATTGCCGCATTCGGCCATCGCATCGGTGACGGCTTTCCAGGCCTCGAAACCAGCCGAGAGCGATTTGAGCGGTACGTCATTTTCAAACGAACAGGCAGCCCATGTGCCACTTGCCGCGATGGACATGGCACCTGCCATGAGGATCGTCTTGAGTTTCATGCGTTTCTCCCTGTCAGGATCGGTCCGTCGTCGACGTCCGGACCGGTGTTATGCCCGTATGGGCTGTTCGTGGGGTTGTTCCCCGATCCGCGCACCGCTTCCAGCTTCGAAGAGGTGACAGATTTCTTTGGGCACCGAGAACGAGACGGAATCTCCAATCTCGGCGCGGAAGGCTTTGTCGGCTTTGACCGATACCAGCGCACCGCCGACCCGGACCGAGATCATGGTCGCGTCGCCCAGCAGTTCCAGCGTGTAGATCGGTGCGGTGATTTCGCCCTGCCCTTCGGCAAGGCCAGCATCTTCAGCGCGGAAGCCCAATGTCATCGGACCGTCCGGTGCGTCGACCGGAATCGCTACATGTTCGGCGCGGAACACACCGCCCGAAACCTCGCCATCCATCAGGTTCATCGCCGGTGAGCCGATAAAGCTGGCCACAAAAGTATTGGCGGGCCGGTCGTAAATATCGGTCGGGCTGCCGACCTGCTGCACCACGCCTTGTTTCATCACAACAACTCGGTCGGCCAACGTCATCGCTTCGATCTGGTCGTGGGTCACGTAGATGGTTGTCACCGCCAGCTCGTGGCTGAGGTTCTTAATCTGAGCTCGGGTCGAAACACGCAGCTTGGCATCCAGGTTCGACAACGGCTCGTCCATCAGGAACACGTTCGGTTCCCGTACGATGGCGCGGGCCAGCGCCACACGTTGCCGCTGACCGCCTGACAATTCGGCGGGTTTGCGGTGCAAGAAATCGTCCAGTTCCACCATCGCGCTGGCCCGACGCACCTTGTCGTCATGGGTCGACGGGTCGATGCCGCGCACTTTCAAAGGAAAGCGGATGTTTTCGTAGACGTTCATGTTGGGATAGAGCGCGTAGCTCTGGAACACCATCGCCACATCGCGGTCCTTGGGTTCCAGATCGTTGACCACCTTGCCATCAACCAGAATTTCGCCCTCGGTGACGTCCTCAAGACCGGCGATCATGCGCATCGTGGTGGTCTTGCCACAGCCCGAGGGGCCCAGCAGAACCAGAAATTCGCGATCCGCGATGGTCAGGTCGAAATTGTGGACCCCAATGAATGACCCCCAGCGCTTGCCGACGTTGCGCAATTGAATTTCCGCCATGGTGCCCCCTGAAAGGATTCGTTTGCATACGTTTGCAAAACAGTAATTCGCATATATCAAATCAGGCAAGACTTTTTTGCATACGTATGCAAAAATACGCGAAACCACCGAGTCGAATTCGCGGAAAAGACCCCGCAAAACACTGATAAAGAACGGAAAGCGCCGTGAGTTTTCAAACTGAAAAAAAGCTGATCCTGTCCTTCCATGACGCGCTTAGCCGCGCTAATGGGGATGAGTTGGCCACCGTCACAAAGCAATATAGCGCACCGAATCTGGTGTGGCGCGGATTTCACCCGTTCGACGAAATCGCAGGCCCTGACGCGGTGGCGCGCAGGTTCTGGCAGCCGCTGAAACACAGTCTGACCCATCTACAACGCCGACAGGATATCTTTTTCGCGGGCCGAAATTCTTTGACCGAAGGGGGCGTCTGGGTGGTGTCGATGGGGCACCTCATGGGTCTGTTCGACGCGCCATGGCTGGGCATCCGCCCCACTGGCAAGATGGCCCTTCTGCGGTATTGCGAATTTCACAATGTTGTGGATGGCAAGATTTCCGAGACGGCAATGTATTTCGACATTCCGCACCTGATGGTTCAGGCCGGTCAGAACCCCTTTCCGCCACAGACCGCAGCGCATCTGGTGCAGCCCGGACCAATGACACATGACGGCATTCTGACCGAAGATCAGCCCGCCGACGAAGGTCACAAGACGCTGGAGGTCATCAACGCCATGATCTCGGACCTTGGGCAGTGGGACAGCGGCTTGTCCCTGACGGATGAGCTGGCGCAAACTTGGCACGAGGACATGATCTGGTGGGGGCCCGAAGGGATCGGTGCCACCTACACAATCGCGCGTTACGCGCAGCAGCATTCCGGCCCGTTTCGCGCGGCCTTCACCGAACGCTCAAAGACCCAACATATCTGCCGCATGGCCGAGGGGCACTATGGCGGCTTTTTCGGCTGGCCCAATTTCACCGCCGTGCCCACGGGCGGTTTCATGGGGATGCCCGCCACCGGAAAGGCGGCTGAGTTTCGGGTGATCGACATCTATCGCCGTGCGGGTGACAAGCTGGCCGAGAACTGGATCTTCATTGATCTATTGCATTTCTGGAAACAACAAGGCGTCGATATATTGGCCCGCACAACCGGGATTGAAACACCATGAGGATTGATGCGCATCACCATCTGTGGGACCTGACCGCGGTGCATTATCCGTGGTTGATGGAAAAGGGCGCGGTGCGATTCTTCGGTGACCCCAGCCCCATTCAGCGGAACTATCTGCTGCCCGAGTTCCAAGCTGACGCTCAAGGATTTTCCGCCTCGGTCCATATCCAGGTAGGTGCGGACGATCCCTGGGCCGAGGCGCAATGGGTCCAGTCTGTTGCCGATCAAAATCCCGACTGGCCACTGGTCCAGGTTGCCTTTTGTGATCTGACTGCACAGGACGTAACCACGCAACTGGACCGTTTGCAAACCCTGCCCTCTGTGCGTGGGGTGCGTCAGATCATCGGCCGCGCACCGGGCGAGGATCAACTGTCCGGCACAAACGACCTGCTGGACAATCCAAGGTTTCTGGACGGGTTGAAACAACTGAGTGACCGCGGACTGTCATTTGACCTGCAATTGCTGCCAGAATTGATGGAGCAGACCGCCGCCGTTCTGGCGCAGGCCCCTGCGACGCGGGTGGCGCTATGCCATGCAGGGTCACCCCATGACCGGTCGGAACAAGGGTTGCAACAGTGGGTGCAAGCACTGCATCACCTCTCGGCGCTGCCGCAGGTGACATGCAAACTGTCCGGTCTTGGCATGTTCGATCACAACTGGAGCGCCGACCGCGTGCGGCCCATCGTGGACACATGCCTGACCCAATTCGGGCCCCATCGGTGCATGTTCGGGTCGAATTTCCCGGTCGACAGCCTGTCTTCCACCTATGCGGTTTTGGTTGAAAGGTACGGCGCGCTGGTTCCCGAACAAGACCACGATCTTGTCTTCGGAGGCACAGCGCGCCAGTTCTATCGCATCTAAGCAATCAGGGTCAGAACCTGCTGCATATGGGTTCCAACGACGCCTCAGCTCGGCATCCGAAACGACAATTCAGGCGAATTACCAAACCGAAAGACCCTGGGACGGCGCCGCCAACACGTGATCGGCGACGCCTGATTCATCAATCGCTGATCGCGCCTTCTTCATCGCGGCGCTGGTGCATCTTGGCTTTGACCCGTGCGCCCACGATCAGGGGCAGAACAAAGCCGATGATGGCAATGGTCCACAGCGCGATGGACAGCGGGCTGTCGATCAGGGTCCACCAGTTGCCGTTGTCGATGGTCACCGCACGACGCAGGTTGTTTTCCATCGAGTTGCCCAAAAGCGTGCCCAAGATAACCGGCACCAGCGGTACGTCCAGCTTGCGCAGAACCCACCCCATGACACCGAACCCGATCATCACCAGCAGATCAAAGCTGGAGCCCGAAATGCCATAGATACCCACAAAACTGACCATCGCCACGACGGGCATCAGGATGCGCGACGGCACCATCAGAACCCGCGTGAACAGGCCCACCATCGGGATATTCATCGCCAGCAGCATAAAGTTCGCGATGAACAGCGCCGCGATCAAACCCCAGACCACATCCGGGTTCTGCGTGAACAGCAGCGGCCCCGGCGTGATGTTCAGCGCCAGCAGGACCGCCAACAGCACGGCCGTGGTTCCCGAACCCGGTACGCCCAGCGCCAGCATTGGTACCAGAGCACCCCCGGCAGCGGCGTTGTTCCCGGCCTCGGGCGCCGCCACACCGCGCGGATCACCGGTGCCAAAGGTGTTTTCCTTGTCGACCAGCCGCTTTTCCATCGAATAGGAAATGAACGAGCCCAAGGAAGCGCCTGCGCCCGGTAAAACCCCGGCTATAAAGCCCAGGAAAGAGGTGCGCAGCATGGTTGGTGTGCATTTCCTGACCATCGACATCGGCGGGTAAAGCCGGCCGATATTCAGCTTGCGCCCTTCGGCATCCGATCCGCCGTGGCGGTGTTCAAGAAAGATGAACACTTCGGACAAGGCGAACAAGCCGACGATGGCGACTAGAAAATCCAACCCGTCATACAGATGCACCTCGCCAAAGGTGAACCGGGGCACGCCGGTTTGTGTGTCGACACCAATGGTTGCCAGCCCAAGTCCCAATGCGGCGGCAAATGCCGATTTCGCCTGATTGGTCGACGACACGCCGCCCAACGTCATAAAGGCCAGCGCGAACAGGGCGAAATATTCCGCCGGTCCAAACAACAGCGCGATCTTCACCAGCTGCGGTGCCAGAAAGATCAGGCCCCAAGTGGCCAGAAAAGCCCCAACAAACGACGCGATGCCGGACAGCGACAATGCCTCACCTGCGAACCCTTTTTTGGCCATCGGATGCCCGTCCAGACAGGTCATCATCGCGGGCTCATCCCCGGGGATATTCAAAAGAATGGATGAAATCCGTCCCCCATACATTGCACCGTAATAGACGCTGGTCAGCAGGATCAGCGAGGGTGTCGCCCCCAGACCTAGCGTGAACGCCAGCGGGATCAGAATGGCCACACCATTGGACGGGCCCAGACCGGGCAACGCACCCATGATTGTACCCAGAAAACAGCCCAGCAGGGCCAGCATCAGGTTCTGCCATGTCAGCGCGATGGCGAAACCGTCCCCAAGGGATGCTAATGTTTCCATGCCCCTCTCCTCAGAAGCCCAGCGGGCCGCGGGCCAGTGACAGACCCAGAACCAGATGGAAAATTACGTAAATACCTATGGATGTGCCGACGCCAACCAACACGCTTTCCAGCGGCCCGGACCCCAGACGCCAGGCCAGATAGGTGGCGGCAAAGGCGGTGGCGATGACAAATCCCACAACGGGCAGCAATTCGGCGTAAAGGATCATCATGACCACGGCCGCGCCGATCTCAACCAGACGGCCCAACGCGGGCCATTCGGGTTCGGCATCAGGGCGCAGGGCGATGACGATGCTCGACAGGCCCAGAATGGCAGCAATGATCAGCGGGAAGGCCTTGGGTCCGACGGCGTCAGACAGAAAGCTTTCCTCGATCGCCAGTGCGGAAAAGGCAAATCCGATGGCAAGTAGCAGTCCGACGACCCCGAAGATACGGTCACTCATCGGTGTCTCCTATAGTTCGGGTAAATGATTTGGATCCGGGCACAGCCAGGCGCCCGGATCACAGTGAGTGGTGTTATTTGATGATCCCGATCTCTTTCGAGATGGTCTGGATCTGACCCACGGATTCAGCCACGAAGTTCTGGAAATCTGCGCCTTGCAGGTCCAGCGGTGCCAGACCGTTGGCGGCCATCACCTCTTTCCATTCATCCGAAGCGTAGAGATCACCGATCTTGCCGACCCAGTCGCCATAGGCGTCATCGGTCATGCCACCGGGGGCATAGAAGCCACGCCAGTTGGCGCCGATCGCGTCAATGCCCTGTTCCTTGGCGGTCGGGAAATCGGCGAATTCGCCGGGCAGACGTTCGGGTGCCAGCACCGCGATCACCTTGATGTCGCCCGAGTCTACGAAACCCTTGGCCTCGGAGATATCGCCGGTAAAGGCCTGAACCGACCCGGCCAGCAGCTGGGTCACGGCCTCACCACCGCCGTCAAAGGCGATGTATTTGACCGAGCGCACATCGTCGATGCCATATGCATTGGCCGCGATCAGAACCTTCAGGTGATCCCAACCACCCACGGCCGAGCCACCCGCAACCGACACGGCGGTTGGGTCGGCTTTGATCTGGTCCAGCAATTCAGGCAGCGTGTTGACCGGGCTATCTGCCGCAACGGCAATCACGCCGTAATCCGCGCCGATGGCCGCCAGCCACCGCACCTGATCCATGGTATTGCCGGGGTAAGCCCCCTGCGCCAGACGGGTGGCAGTGGCCGCACTGGCCGCCACGATCAGCTCATTATCCTCGCCGCGCTTGTTCACCACCTCGGCAAAAGCAACGCCGCCGCCGCCACCGGCAAGGTTCACCACTTGCATGGTCTGGTCGATCAGGCCCAGATCCTGCAGCGATTTACCCACCTGACGACAGGTGAAATCCCATCCGCCACCGGGGTTGGCCGGGGCGATACATTCCTGCGCGCTAGCCGCTACGCCGGACAGGGCAAAGACAGCAGCCGCAATCGCGCCACTGGTTCCAAACAGTTTCATTCGTGTCTCCTCCTCTGGTCTTTTTGGACTGCGCGTGCAGCCGAAACCGATCCCCGCAGGACACAAGGCCCGTCCTTGCAGGTTGAATCTGTATACCGAATAATGCTGTCACGAACCTGTCAGGGTTCAGGCGTTCGCCTTGGGGAGGGGTCATGCGCGTATTGATGATCGAAGATGCCGAAGATCTGGCCGAAGGTGTGATAGCCCATCTGGCCCGGTCCGGTGTGGTATGTGATCTGGCCACAACCGTCGAAGCCGCCGGTGATTTTCGTGCAGTCCAAACCTATGACGCCATGTTGCTGGATATCAATCTACCCGATGGGTCCGGGTTGAATTTCCTAAGCAAGATCCGCGCGGTAGGTGACCGTATCCCTGTGCTGATGCTGACCGCGCTGACCTCGGTCGAAGATCGGATCGCCGCGCTGGACAAGGGGGCCGACGACTATCTGGGCAAGCCCTTCGACCAGCGTGAGCTTGAGGCCCGGTTGCGCGCTCTGGTTCGTCGCGACGCCGACCGAAAATCCGAGCAGATCACGCTGGGCCCGCTGATCTATGCCCCCAAGGACCGCAGCGCCGCGCTAGAGGGCAAACGCCTGAACCTGACCGCGCGCGAGGCCGCTGTGCTGGACGCACTGATCCGGCATGAGGGGCAATTCCTGTCGAAAACCCGGCTGTACGATTCGCTTTACGGGTTCGAGGATGCCGATGTCGGCGAAAACGCGATTGAGCTGTATATCGCCCGCCTGCGCAAAAAGTTCACCGGCAGTACGGTCAGCATCACCACCCGGCGTGGTGTCGGATACCGGATCGGTCTGGATGGCTAAGCTGCACCTGCCCCACAGCCTGACTGCCCGTGTTCTCAGCGCGGTGATGCTGATTTTGATACTAGGCGGCTGCCTTGTCGCTTTGTCGATCTGGGCCAATGGCAGATTGGCGGCGCGGCAGGCTTATGACCGGCTTTTGCTTGGCGCCGCCAGCGACATCGCCGAGTCCGTGCGGATTCAGGACGGCGTACCCGTCGTAGACCTGCCGGTTTCCGCCTTTCAACTGCTGGCGCAGGCCCCTGAAGATCGGATTTTCTATGCGGTTCAAGTACCAGATGGCCCTTTTATCACCGGGTTGGATCGCGACACGGTGATCGACATACCGCAACAGCCTGGTGCTGCTCCGATCTATTTCGCCGCCGATCTGAACGGAGAACCTGCGCGCTTTGTCCGCCTGGCCCGCCTGTTTGCCGAACGCGAGTTTTCGGGCGAGGTGGAAATACTGGTCGGGCAGACCTTGCGCGCGCGTCAGATGATGACCGTTGGCCTGATGCGCGACGCCTTGCTGCCGATGGCGGTGGCGGGCGTTCTGTTGCTGGCGATGTCATGGATTGTCACCCGATCCGCCCTGCGCCCGCTTGAGGCCCTGTCCGAGGATCTGACCCGCCGCGATCCTCACGATCTGACCCCTATGGCCAGCGACGGCCTGCCGCGCGAACTGCAGGTGATGCTGAACGCGATGAACCGCTTTATGGGACGGCTGGACCGGCAGGTGGACACCATGCGCAACCTGATTGCCGACACGGCGCATCAGCTACGCACGCCGGTGGCGGCGATCCGGGTTCAGGCGGAAATTGCGCAGGATGATCCCGACCCCCCCGCCCGCAAACGGGCATTAGACCGGCTACTGGGCCGCACGCGATCGCTGGGCACTTTGCTGGACCAACTGCTGTCCCGTGCCATGGTGATCCACCGCATCGACAGTGCCCCGCGCCTTCCCGTTGATCTGCGCGAGGTGGCATTGGACGTGCTGGAACAAAGCGATCATGAGCTTGTCGCCCCCGGGGTCGAAGTGCGGCTGGAGATCGG
This sequence comes from Ruegeria atlantica, assembly GCF_013032005.1. Classification (GTDB taxonomy): domain Bacteria; phylum Pseudomonadota; class Alphaproteobacteria; order Rhodobacterales; family Rhodobacteraceae; genus Ruegeria; species Ruegeria atlantica_A. The sequence goes on along the minus strand of NZ_WQBE01000002.1, from coordinate 327,342 downwards.
AGAAAATCCCGTTCTGGTAAATGCCGATGCCTTTTCTCTGGCCGAAGCTGCCAAAAACCTGTTGGGCAATGCGCTGCGGCACGGGCAACCCCCGGTCAGCATCGGGGCTGCGCAAGAAAGTGGCCGTGCCGTATTGTGGGTGCGCGATCATGGGCCTGGCCCGGCCACCCCTGTCGCCGAACAAATCGGTGATCGGTTCAATCGCACCACCGGCTCGGGCGAGGACAGCAGCGGGCTGGGACTGTCCATCGTGAAATCGACAGCCGAGGCTTTTGACGGCAAGGTTGAAATGACCCGCGACGACATTGGCTTTCGCGTCGCACTCAGCTTTCCTGCCACGACCTCAAGGGGGGTGGAATGATCCGCGCTTTGATGACCTGCCTTCTGTTTGCCCTGCCCGGCCTTGCATGCGCGCAGGAGGCCACGGCCAGCTTCGGTGACGGAGACGACCCGATGCTGATCCGTTCGACCACTGATATCGCCATCATCGCCCCGGTTCTTGAGCGGTTTGCCGACCAGAACCCCGACCTGCGGATCACGTATGAGCAATGGGGGTCAAACGCGCTGTTCCAGCACAGCCGGACGGTTTGCAAGAATGGTGAGAACCCGGCTGATGTGGTCTTTTCCTCGGCCATTCAGCAAATGGTCTGGCTGGTCAACGCCGCCTGCGGGCATCGTTACAGATCACCCCGAACCGAAGCCCTGCCCGCGGCCCGGCGTTGGAGGGATGAGCTGTGGGGGATCACCACGGAACCCGCGGTTATTGCTTATAACAAATCTCTGCTGTCAGATCAGGATGTTCCGCGCAACCGGTTTGCCCTGTTGGACGCCATGCGCACCCAGCCCGACCTGTTACGCGGGCGGGTGGCCACCTATGATATCGCCGCATCCGGGCTGGGGTACCTGTTTGCTTATGGCGACAGTCTTGAGGCCACGACATTCGGGTCCCTGATCGAAGGGTTTGCCCGCATCGACGCCGTGGCCACCTGTTGTTCCGCCGAAATCATCCGCGATGTGGCCGAGGGGCGGTTCTTGATCGCCTATAACGTTCTGGGCTCTTACGTAGCCAATGCCGATGCCCCCGGTGTGGGGGTGATCCTGCCCGAGGATTACACGCTAGTCCTATCGCGCGCTTTCATGATCCCGGCACAGGCGGAAAACAAGGATGCGGCCACCGGGTTTCTGGATTTCCTGCTGTCGCCTGAGGCACAAACCCTGCTGGCGGCCTCGGGCCTTGTCGCCCCGATGGACGCGGCTGAGACTGGCCTGAACCCTAGCGCCCGCCGATTTATTGCCCTGTCCCCAGCGCTGCTGGTGGCGCGCGATCAGAACCGTCGGGCCGAGCTGTTTAAACTCTGGAACGATGCATTCAACGTAGAAACTGCGCGTTAAGGCGTCAGGCCTGTTTTTCCACCACGGGTTCGACATCGGGCCGCACCGGTTCAACGTCAGGGCGGACAGGTTCGGCCTCCATCTCGATGATCTCGGGGGCCTCGGCCTCTTCGACCACGTCCTCTTCCGGCTCGGCTTCGGGCTCGGGTTCCGGCTCGACTTTGTCCTCCAGCGCGCCGACGATCAGCGGCAGCATATGCACACCAGTGGCCGTGGCGATCTCGGGCGTTTGCGGGGTCTGCCAGCTGAGGGTGTCAAAGCTGCCGCAGTTCTGGCACACCGGTCCCCATTCGGGCTGAATGTCGTGGCAATTATCACAGACCCATTGCGGCCCGCGGGGCGCGTTTAGCGCCTTGGCCAGCCAGCCTTGCACAACAGCGTCCGAGGACCCTTCGCCTCGTTCTATCGCTGCCATCAGGGTATAGGCCCGCGCATCGGCCTGTTTTTCCACCACATCGCCCAGCGCGCGGCGGGCTTCAGGGAAGTCCTCGGCGACGATGTTCAACTCAGCCAGGATCAGGCGGGTCTCCAGATCCTCGGGGTGGATACGGGTCAGGGCGACAAAGCGGGTAATCCGCGCCGCAGGGCTTTCATCCGGTGCAATCTCGGCAAAAGCATGGGCCAGATCGGGATGCGGCTGCACCTCCCAAGCCTTTTTCAGGATCTTGGTCGCAGCACGCGGCTTGCCTTTTTCAATGTAGGCACGCGCGGCCATCGCGGCGGCAGGCACCAGATCGGGCGACAGGCGGTTGGCCTCGATCGCGTGTTCCTGTTGTTCGACCGTGGCGCTGTCATCCAGAATGTCCTTGGCTTCGGACAGGGCCAGAACCGCGTCACGGCGCTTGAACACGTCGCGCGGTAGTTGGCCCGCCTTCAACTTGGCCGTCAGAGTTGATCGCGCACCAGCCCAGTCCTGCGATTTGGTCTGCAGACCCAACAGAATGTCTTGCGTCTCGGCATGGCGCGGTTTGATCGCCAACGCCTTTTCAGCAAGCTTTCGGGCTGTGTCATCATCACCCTCGGCCAGTTTCTGCTTCATGATGCCGCGCACACCGACAAAGCGGGTGGCGTTATTGGTGACTAGTTTCTTGTAGGTCTCTGATGCCTTTTTCGTATCGCCATTCATCTCGGCAGCCTGTGCCACCAGTAGATTGGTCAGTTCCGGCTTGTTCAGCAGTTTCTCGGCCTTGGCGGCCTTGTTCATCGCCACGCGCCCCTCACCCGAGGCCAACGCCATCAGGCCATCCGCCAGCGCCTGATAACCGCGCTTTTCGCGGCTGCGGTCGAAATAGCGCGACAGGGCAGTTTCGTCGCCGTTGAGGAAATGCAGTGTCGCGATCAGCAGGGTCAGCAGCTTGAAGATCACCCAGATGGCCACCACAAGCACGCCCAGCGCAATCACCGATTGCAATGGCCCCAATGTAAATTCGGTGCCCGCAACGGTGATCTGCACGCCACCACTGGTTTCCATCAGGAACATGGCGCCCATGGCCAGCAGACCGATAATCGCTACAAAAACAAGGATCTTTAACAATGACCACAGCATGGCAGGTCCTTCAGTTCGAGTTTACGCTGGATTGCAGCGCATTTGCGGCGTCCACGGCAGCCACACGTGTCTGGGCCGCCTGTTCCCAATCGGCCAATGCGGCCTGTGCCGTGTCGGGCAGAGATTTAAGCTCGCTCAGCGCGGTGGCGATATCCCCTTCGGACAGGGCTGCCTGTGCCCGTGACAGGACCGCGTCCGGGCCGTCACCCTCTTGCGGCGTCACCGATCGCGCGCCGGTCTGCCGTTGCAGAAAGGCGACCAGCCCGGTTGTCTTGTCGGCATCACGTGCATCGGCCAGCGCAGTACGGGCTGCGGGCACAAAGGACTCGCGCAAGGCAGCAAGAGTTGCAACGCCTTCCGAGGACGGTGTTGACAGGGCCTCTGGCACGTTCACGCCACCTGCCGTCAATTGGTCTACCAGGTCGTTATAAGGCTGGCCCGCCTCCAACTGCCCATGCACCTGAGACAGAACCGCGGCATTGGTCGCGGCCTGTGCCTTGACTGCGGCCTGCGCCTCAAGCGCTTGTGCATCCGAGACCATTTTCTCGACCTCAGCCCGCTGCGCGGTCAACGAGTCCTGCAGTTTCTTCAGTTCGGCCTCAAAGGCGGCCGACACCTCGGGCGAGGCGCCTTGCGTCAGGGCGCCGCTTTCCAGATCGTTCAGACGGCTGGCCAAGGGGTCAACCTTGCCAGCCAGCCCATCCAGGCTGGTTTTCAACGCCGCCAGATCCGAACTGAGCGGCATGACCTGATCAGTCAGGGCCGCGATCTTGCTGTCTACGTCCGAACTGCCGGACTGGGATTCGGATAGGGATTTCGTCAGCGCTTCAATCTGGCTGGCCTGGTCGCTCAACTTCGATTCAAGGGCTGTCAGCGCGTCAGACTGGCCCGAATTGAACATGCCCGCGCTGCCAGCGGCAAAGCCAATCGCCGCGGCGATTGCACCTCCGATCAGGGCCGGGACAAAGCCGCCTCGCTTTTCTTCTTTGTGCGCCGCAGGCTCAGCGTGGGTCGGTTCCACGGCCATTTCGGCTTCGGCTTCGGCTTCGGCTTCGGCTTCGGCTTCGGCTTCGGCTTCGGCTTCGGCTTCGGCTTCGGCTTCGGCTTCGGAAAAGCCCTCTTCTACCGGCTCGGCCGCGTCAACAGTAGCTTGTTCCTCAGCAATTGTGGATTCGACCGCTTCGTCCGACTTGGGGTCTTCCACTGGCTTTTGATCGGTTTTCTTCTTACGAGCCACCGCAACATTCCCCTTATCGAATCCAAAATCATATGAATAACAGGCCACTCTAAGTTAATCGGTGGTATCGCTACCCTCAACCCGCATCGCATGTTTCACAAGTTTTTTAACCGCTTTTCGCATTTTCTTGGGGGTTGGCGCTTTGGCGACCCTTAGATGCGCATAGTCCAAAAAATAAAGGGGTTCCGCAGTCGCTTCGCTGATTGCGGCCAGCCACAGGGGCGCTGAACCAGCCCAGATATCGGCAAATTGTCGCGCCGTCCGGGGCGAAAATAACGGTGCGATGACCGGCTCTTTGCCATCGGTGGCGGCTGCGGCCTCGGGTGTCAGCGGTAACAGGCGCTGCTGATAGACGGCATGTTCGCGCACGGTCAGTCCCGACTCGGTCAGGCGGGTGGCGACATTGCCCCGGCTGTGTTCTCCACGCAAATGCAAAAGCGGGCTGTCGGGCCGATGTTTCAGCAGATAGGCCACCAGTTCTTCGGCCGCTGCGCCAACCATCTGCGCGTTCCAACCAGCACTTTGGGCCGTGCTGGTGGTGGCAGGGCCGACGCAAAAGGCGGGCATGTTCCGAGACAAGCCCAAGGATACGGCAGCATTCACCCCATTGGCCGAGGTGAAAATCAGTCCCCGCACACCACTGGTGTCGACATTGATCGGCAAGGGGTTGATTTCGAGTAGCGGGGAATAGATGACCTTGACCCGGGATCTGGTGCGGGCCGGCAGCTGCGCGACAAACCGTTCTGAGGCGGCGCGCGGGCGGGTCATCAACAAATACAACGGTCGGCGCCTTCCGCCTTGGGATTGTTTGCATCCGCGCAGGGTGATACCCCGCTTGGCAGTCATGGTGTAACGGATCAGGCCAATGGTGCAAACACTTACCATCCTCGGGTTGGAAAGCAGCTGTGATGACACGGCCGCCGCCGTCGTGCGCCAAACCGATGGCGCAGAGGCCGAGGTTCTGTCTTCTATCGTGCATGGCCAGACCGAGTTGCACAGCGCTTTTGGCGGCGTAGTGCCCGAAATTGCCGCCCGCGCGCATGCCGAAAAACTGGATGTCTGCGTGGTGCAGGCGTTACAGTCCGCAGGGCTGACCCTGGCCGATATGGACGCCATCGCGGTCACCGCCGGGCCGGGTCTGATCGGCGGCGTCATGTCGGGCGTCATGTGTGCCAAGGGGCTGAGTGCAGCATCTGGCCTGCCATTGGTCGGGGTGAACCATCTGGCCGGGCATGCCCTGACACCGCGTCTGACGGATGGGATCGCTTTTCCTTATCTGATGCTGCTGGTCTCGGGGGGGCATTGTCAGTACCTGATTGCCCACGGACCGGAAAAATTCACCCGTCTGGGCGGCACCATCGACGATGCCCCCGGCGAAGCGTTCGACAAAACCGCCCGCCTGCTGGGCTTGCCGCAACCCGGCGGCCCCTCGGTCGAGGTCGAAGCCCGGTCGGGCGATCCCAAGCGATTCCGCTTTCCACGCCCACTGTTGGACCGATCAGGATGTGATCTGTCGTTCTCGGGACTCAAGACCGCGCTGATGCGGATGCGAGACCAGATCGTTGCCGAAAAGGGTGGGTTGACCCGACAGGACCGCGCAGATCTGTGCGCTGGGTTTCAGCAGGCCATTGTCGACACATTGGCCGAAAAAACTCGCCGGGCGATGGATCTGTATTTGGAGGAAAACCCTGCAGAGCCGGTGATCGCGGTTGCAGGTGGCGTAGCAGCAAATTCGGCCATTCGTGCCGCATTAGAGACTGTTTGCACAGAAAAAGGAGCGCGATTCACGGCCCCGCCGCTGAACCTATGCACCGACAACGCCGCCATGATTGCCTATGCCGGGATGGAGCGGTTTCGTACCGGTGCCCGGGATGGATTGGACCTGACCGCCCGGCCCCGCTGGCCGTTGGATCAGACCAGTCCCGCCATGCTGGGCAGCGGCAAGAAAGGAGCCAAGGCATGAGCGTCGCTGTCCTTGGATCTGGGGCATTTGGCACCGCTTTGGCGATTTCGCTGGCCGGGAATGGGCCGGTGACGCTGTGGTCGCGCAACACCGAGCAAGCCAACCAAATGCAAGACTGCCGCGAGAACGCAGCGCGCCTGCCGAATGTGGCTCTGCCGGACGAAGTGTTGGTGACAGCCGACATGCAGGACGCCGTGACCGCTGATGTCTTGCTGCTGGCGGTGCCTATGCAGAAATTGCGTGCAGCTCTGACGGAGCATGCCCCGGTTTTGGCCGGTAAGACGCTGGTTGCCTGCTGTAAGGGGATCGAACTGTCCTCAGGACTTGGTCCAATCTCGGTGATCCGCCAGACCATCCCGGATGCGCGCCCGGCCCTGCTGACCGGGCCCAGCTTTGCCGACGACATCGCGCGCGGGCTGCCCACGGCGCTGACGCTGGCCTGCGCGGATGGTGATCTGAGCGAAACGCTGCAGACCGAACTGACCACTGCGAACCTGCGCCTTTATCGCACCACCGACGTGATCGGCGCGGAACTGGGTGGAGCATTGAAAAACGTCATGGCCATCGGCTGCGGCGCTGCCATTGGGGCCGGGCTGGGCGACAGTGCCCGCGCTGCCCTGATGACCCGTGGCTTTGCCGAGATGCAGCGGTTCGCTTTGATGCGCGGTGCGCGTCCCGATACCTTGATGGGCCTGTCTGGATTGGGCGATCTGGTGCTGACCTGCTCATCCGAATTGTCCCGAAATTATCGTTTTGGCCTGTGTTTGGGTCAAAATCGCCCTTTCGACAGCCAAACAACGGTCGAAGGGGTCGCAACCGCGCGCGCCATGGCGGACATTGCCACGGCTGAGGGGCTGGACATGCCCATCAGCGCCACGGTGGCCGACCTGAGCCACGGCACCTATAGTGTGCCCCAAGCCATTCGAACCCTGCTTAACCGACCCCTCAAGGAGGAATAATATGCTCATTGCCCTGATCGCCAAGGACAAGGACGGCGCCCTGCAAACCCGGCTGGACAATCGCGCCAACCACCTGGCCTATATCGAGGAAACTGGCGTTGTTGCACAGGCAGGCCCCCTGCTGGACGGCGACGCGATGATCGGTTCGTTGATCATTCTTGAGGTCGAGGACATGGCTGCTGCGCAAACATGGGCAGACAACGATCCCTATGCCAAAGCAGGGCTGTTTCAATCCGTTGATCTGATCGTATGGAAGAAGGTCGTCGGCTGATGGCATATTGGCTGTTCAAATCCGAACCCTCAACCTGGAGCTGGGACCAGCAGGTTGCCAAAGGGGATGCGGGCGAAGAGTGGGACGGCGTGCGCAATTATCAGGCGCGCAATTTCATGCGTCAGATGGCAATCGGTGACCGCGGGTTTTTCTACCACTCGCAAAAGGACAAGGCGATTGTCGGCATTGTTGAGGTCTGCGCCGAGGCCCACCCCGACAGCACCACAGATGATGAACGCTGGGAATGTGTGGATATCAAGGCTGTACGCCCGTTCACCACAGCTGTCACTTTGGAGCAGATCAAGGCAGATGAACGTCTGGACGAGATGGTGCTGGTGAAAAACTCGCGCCTGTCCGTTCAACCTGTGACTGATGAGGAATGGGCAACTATCTGTGCGCTGGGGGCCACCCAACCGGATTGACGGAATCAACGTCTAAGGGTGCAAACCTTCTCAAACCACCAATAAAATGGTATATTTTTAGGGCTGCACCATGTGGGGGCAATGGCGGCCGCAGTTTCAGTGGTCGTCTGTCTTTTGGTGTTGCTCGATCTTTGGTTGATCAATTCGAAAGCAAGAACCCATGTCTGACGTTGAAGGCAGCGGTGGGAAGAACGAAGACATTGCTGCTGAGCTGAGTTCAAAATGCTGGGAAGCGCGCCTTGAGATTGCGCGAAAGCAGCGCGCCGCTGCGCTGGCCGATGTGCAGCAATCAAGTCACCTGGAAATGTCACCGGAAATCGATATTGAAGCGCCGCAGGAAGACAGCCCCGCAGAACCCGGTGAATTCAAACTTGAGCAGGTTGTGTTCAAAAGTTCTCAGTCGAAACACCCAATACAACCGCCCCGAAAACAGCGCGTCAATCGCATGTATCCGATCGTTTTTGGTGCAATGTTCTGTGGCGCTACCCTGCATTGGGCCGCAACAAGCGTTTTCGCAGGATGGCGAAACCCCGACGCAGTGGTTCAAACCAGCTTATCTATTGATACAACAGCAGAAATCGACACAAACGCAAATCCGGCGGCAGGCGATCCAAATGACGGTGATACGACCCTGTCCAGCTTGGGATCAGACACCGCAAAACCGGTTTCGCGGTTTGCCAAAGTGACGCACAAGACCTCCACTGCAACTACGGAGCCAGGTTCAGTAGGGGGCAACTCACATTTTCCAATGGACTATGCGCCTGCCTGGGGTGAGACTCTATTGCCACCAGTGATACAAGGCTCTTACGAACCGGTGGCTCCGCTAACAACCGTACCTGACCTCGTGATCGCCCGAGCCACCGCACCGAGATCGGTTCTCGTGATCCCCGAAAAGCATGACAGCCTGCCTAATCATGACCAGCCGGCTGAAACAGGGGTATCTCTTTTTGTACCCGTTGGCGTGTCGAACGAAACCAGCATCGCCGTGCTTGAGATTTTGACCTCGGACCAGACTGACGTGATTGCAACGGCGCGGGTAAATTATGCCGTGAAGGCGACTCAGGTCCGATTCTATCACCCCAAGGACGCGCAAATTGCGGAACTGACAGCAAGTTTGCTTGGCGGTATCTCTCGGGACTTTACGAAGTCCGGTCCAAAAACGCGACCGGGTCATATTGAGGTTTATCTGGCCGGTAAGGGAGGTGGAAGAAAACGCCAACCAAATCGAGGGCCAGATTCAGTGGAACGGTTTGTTGCCCGAATTATTGAAGAGTTCCAATAAAAATGCGGGAAGGTTCCGACGATGCAGAACCTTCCCTACCCCCGCGTGCTCCCTACTCACCACACGCGTCTGGAAATCTTTGGCTCTGACCGTACTGGTCACTCTTAGATATTAGTAGAGTTCTGGTGGTCAGCACAAACACCAAGTGCTTAAAATTGAAAACGCCCGCCAGTGGCCTGACGGGCATCAAGGGATCAGCCGTAGACCGACTCTTTGCCGAAATGCTTGGTCAGCATGTAATAGACAACGGCGCGGTATTTGTTACGCTCAGACATGCCATAGGTTTCAAGCGCAGTGTTGATTGCGCCCGTCAACTCTGGCCCGTCTGACAGGCCCAGCTTCTTGATCAGAAAGTTGTTCTTGACCGTCTCGATCTCACCTTCCTGCGTGGCAGCCACGGTCGACGCGTCGGCGTCATAGATCGCCGGACCACATCCGATTGTGACCTTGGTCAGCAGGTCCATATCAGGGTCCATTCCGCATTTGTTTTTCAGATCATCTGCGTATTTTGCGATCAGCTCGTCGCGTTTTCCCATGTCCCAATCTCCCTAAGTTACAATGAAACGGCACCCTTACCGTCTTCATTAAGGTTAGCCGCGACGGATATTTTTCCGAAAGGAAAAAATTAAGGGATTTCTCCCCCTAATGCCGATAAGGGCGCAAAGCGGCCCGGCTAGCCTAGCGGCAAAAGCCCCAACCCGGACCCTGCAGGTGGAAATGGTCGGCGTGCAAGCGATTGTAATCTGGCCCTAAAACAACCCGGAACCAGTCACAAGCACCACGTCCAATCCGATGCAAAAAAGCGGCCTCGGGTCCGGGCGTGTCCCAATCTGTCAGCAGGATCAGGGATCGGCCATCCCCCAGTTGCAGACCGATTATATCAATCGCGTCCGCGGTGGCGTGGCTGCTCCAGCCGCTGTCCAGCCCCTGCGCAGTGCGCATCCGGCGGCAATTGTAGCTGCCCACGTGGCGTAAGGCGCGCACGTCGGTGCCCAAGATCTCGCGCGCGGCGGGCTGCACCACGTGATGTTCCCATAAGGCCAGCCGCAATGTTGTGGTGCAGCTGGTTTCGACCGCCTCGATCCGTGCGGTGGTCAAACCAGACAGCAGACCCCGACCGGCAATGCCACAGTTCCGATCCACCACCAGCTCGTCCATCGGCTCAAAAACCACTTCGGCTGCGGACAGGGCGGCCCGGCACTGTGCCTCGTCCCCCAAGGCGCGGCGCAGCTGATACGCGGTGACCGGCGTAACCGGTGCTGTCACGGTCAAGTCCCGCAGTGGGTTCCAATGTGGCGGCACCGGAGTTTGCGGATGCGACAACACCCACCACCCGCCGCCGCCCACGACGATCAGCAAGGCAACGAGTGTAAAAAACAAAGACGCCGCCAGATACAAAATCCGGCGGCGTCTTGTGCGTTTGGTCATCCCCGTTCCGCAATCAATAGCGGTAATGCTCGGGCTTATAGGGGCCTTCGGGTTTCACGCCGATATAAGCCGCCTGTTCACTGTCCATTTGGGTCAGCTTCACACCGATGCGATCCAGATGCAGGCGCGCGACCTTCTCATCCAGGTGCTTGGGCAGGATGTAGACGTCGTTGTTGTACTCATCACCCTTCGTGAACAGCTCGATCTGCGCCAGAACCTGGTTGGTGAAAGAAGCTGACATCACGAATGACGGGTGACCGGTGGCGTTGCCGAGGTTCAGCAAACGGCCTTCGGACAGCAGGATCAGACGATTGCCCGACGGCATCTCGATCATGTCCACCTGTTCCTTGATGTTGGTCCATTTGTGGTTCTTCAGGCTTGCCACCTGAATTTCGTTGTCGAAGTGACCGATGTTGCCGACGATGGCCATGTCCTTCATCTCGCGCATATGCTCGATGCGGATCACGTCCTTGTTGCCGGTGGTGGTGATGAAGATATCGGCCGATGCGACTTCGTCTTCCAGCAGAGTGACTTCGAACCCGTCCATCGCCGCCTGCAGGGCGCAGATCGGGTCAACTTCGGTCACTTTCACACGGGCACCCGCGCCGCGCAGCGAGGCGGCCGAGCCTTTGCCCACGTCACCATAACCACAAACGACAGCAACTTTACCGGCCATCATCGTGTCGGTGGCACGACGGATGCCGTCGACCAGCGATTCCTTACAACCGTATTTGTTGTCGAATTTCGACTTGGTGACACTGTCGTTCACGTTGATCGCCGGGAACGGCAGGTGGCCGTCTTTCACCAGCTGATACAGGCGGTTCACACCGGTGGTGGTTTCCTCGGACACGCCCTGGATCTGATCACGCATCTTGGTGAACCAGCCAGGGCTTGCCGCCATTCGCTTGGCGATCTGGGCCTTAATGACTTCTTCCTCTTCCGAGCCCGGAACGGGGATGATGTCTTCGCCGGCTTCGGCACGTGCGCCCAGCAGGATATACAGCGTTGCGTCGCCGCCATCATCCAGAATCATGTTCGGGCCGTCTTCGAACAGGAAGGATTTGTCCAGATAATCCCAATGCTCTTCCAACGTCTGGCCTTTGATCGCAAAGACCGGAATACCAGCCTCGGCAATGGCTGCCGCCGCGTGATCCTGGGTTGAGAAGATGTTGCACGACGCCCAGCGCACATCCGCGCCCAACGCCACCAATGTTTCGATCAGAACAGCCGTCTGGATGGTCATGTGCAGCGAGCCGACGATCCGCGCACCTTTAAGGGGCTTTGCGTCACCGTATTCCGCGCGCAGGGCCATCAGGCCCGGCATCTCGGTTTCGGCGATGTCCAGCTCTTTGCGGCCAAACCCGGCCAGCGCAATGTCTTTGACGATATAGTCCCCGGCCATCATATACTCCATTCCGGTAAGCAGGTCCGGGCTGCCCCCTAGCATCCCTTGGGGCAGGTAGCAACGCAGATGGCCGAAAACAGATTATTTGGCAGCAAAAATCAGCTGGGCTCACCCTTTAGTGTAATCTTCGGGATCGCTTCAAAAAAATCGGTGCCAACGGCGACAATACAACTAATGCCGTTCGCTTGGGTCACCAGAACCGTGTAGCTTCCGGTTTCCTTCGAGGTCCAAACCTCCATAACCGCCTGCGCACCACGCGTTTTCTGCAATCCACCAAAGACCAGCTCTTCTGAATAGCTGTCTTGCAGCTTGGCGATCACATGCTCGCGTTGCGCACAACCTTGGGCAAATGCAGGGGGGGCAGTGGCGGCCATTCCAAAGGCCAGGGTAATTCCAAACAGTCGCTTAAACATAGTAGCTCCCTTCGATACGAGTTACGTTCCGAGAGGGGCACACCAGGAGGAGCATGCACCCCCCTCAGCACAGATGTCGGTATCACCACGCGCCAATTCAAAGCACGTCTGGTCAAGAAAAAGTTGGCAGCTGGTGATCTCGACAGGTACATCATAACACAAAAACCCAAAACTTACGTGAGCGACTTCACAGGGCATGGCATAATGGCAACACAAGCACGAGCGTGGCAAAGAATGCTGTCGGGGCGCAGGCTGGATCTGCTGGATCCGACCCCCGTGGACATCGAAATCGAAGATATCGCCCACGGATTGGCCTTTGTGGCCCGTTGGAACGGCCAAACGGCGGGTGATTTCGCCTATTCCGTGGCCGAGCATTCCCTGCTGGTCGAAGAGCTTTTTGGCCGGATTGCGCCCAATGCGCCGGTGAAATGGCGGCTCGCGGCTTTGTTACACGATGCGCCGGAATATGTGATCGGAGATATGATCTCTCCCGTCAAATCCGCCGTTGGCCCCGATTACGGCGCTTTGGATGACCGTCTGGCGGCCGCGATCCACATTCGGTTCGGGTTGCCTGCTGCAGTGCCGAAAACGGTGAAACGGCAGATCAAGAAAGCCGACAAGATCAGCGCCTGGATGGAGGCGACACAGATTGCGGGGTTTTCCGAGGCCGAGGCGACGAAGTTCTTTGGTCGCCCGGATAAGGCGGTGATGGAGGGGCTGGAGATCGTGTTGCGTCCACCAGTTGAGGTGCGACAATCCTATTTGGGCAGACACAGAGAATTGTTGTCAAAACTATAGTCGACACCTTTTGTACTAAAGGTTGATTTCTTTTCGCAGAAAGCAAGTTTACATAGTTGTAAAAACTCTTTGCCAATGCGTGAAGCCAGTTAGAAAACAGAAAATACAGGTGATCAAAAATGAAACCCGAAGGTACAGAAGCGCATTTTGTCTTGCCACTTCAAGTTTATGAAAAGTATCAAGGTTTGATCGACGAAGTAACCAACGGTGAATTCAATCCCCATGCTATGTACAACGTCGCATTCCTGTACACCGATCCAGAAAAGGCGCGACAAGCCCGAACCGTTGTGTTCGGCACAGAAATCGACGACTTAATTGTAGCTTACTCAAATTTCATGGAAAAAGTTGCTCAAGAACCAAACAGAGAAGAGCAGGTGAAGATGTTCCGAGGAGCGCATTCTTATTTCAGATCGGCTTTATGTCTGGGTGAACCGGACGGGACGAGAGACCCCTGCGCGAGCAAAAACCCGGTTCCGAACAGCGACACAAGGCTCGCAAAAACCGGAAAGAAAAAGTGGTGGAATGTCTTTGGTTCCGCATAGCTCTGCCATTGGGCACACCATGGCGAAGCCTTTCACCGCGGACTGCGCTTCGCCAATATCCGCTGCAATGTCCGGCGGTGCATGTTCAACCGGCGCGCGGTCTCGGAAACGTTCCGGTCGCACAGCTCATAGACCCGCTGGATATGCTCCCAACGTACGCGATCCGCACTCATGGGGTTTTCCGGCGGCGGGGGCAGTTCGTCGCCCTTGGCGAGAAGCGCATTGGTGATGTCGGTGGCATCGGCGGGTTTTGACAGGTAGTCGGTCGCGCCGATCTTGACGGCGGCCACGGCGGTGGCAATCGCGCCATATCCGGTCAGAACCACAACCCGGCTGTCGGGGCGTTTTTCGCGCAAAACTTCGACCACATCCAGACCGTTGCCATCCTCAAGCCGCAGGTCGACAACGGCATATGCAGGGGGGCGGGCTGTAGAAATGGCGCGGCCTGCGGCGACGGAACCTGCGGTCTCAACTTCGAACCCGCGCTTCTCCATGGCTTTGGCCAGACGTCTCAGAAACGGCTCATCATCATCCACCAAAAGCAGGGATTTATCGGGGCCGATATCCAGGTCAGAGCTGTCCGCCATATTCTGTTCTTTCCGTAATTTTACGTCTTTGGCTTAAACATGAGTAATAGCAGCGCCATTTCAAAGGTCAAATCGACTGTGCGCCCTACATCTGATCCAGGAAGCACCCGACCTTGTCGGCCATCTGCTCCGCCGTGTCGTCGCGGTTGAAGAATTCCAGGAATCCATGCTCGGGCGTCATCAGGTAAGTAAAGGTGGAATGGTCGACCAGATAGAATTCGTCGCTTTTGTCATGAGCCTTGTAATAGGTCTTGTAGGTTTGGCTGGCGGCCTTGACCTGCTCGGGCGTGCCGGTCAGAGCGATGGTTTTGCCGCCCAGATTGAACGCATAATCAGCCATCACTTCGGGTGTGTCGCGATCCGGGTCGATCGAGATGAACAGCGGCGTCACAGACTGGCCACGCTCGGCCAGAATATCCACGGCCTCGGCATTGCGCGACATATCGAAAGGGCAGACATCGGGGCAGAAGGTATAGCCGAAATAAACCAGTGTCGGCTCGGTGATCACATCTTTGTCGGTAACGGTCTCACCCTTGCCGTTGATCAGCTCGAACGGGCCGCCAATCGCGGCTGAGCCACCGGCGATCTGGCCGGAACGGCATTGCGCGAACTGATCGTCCGACCGGCCCCCCAGCGTCAGCAGCCACATGGCGCCCAGGCCAACGGCCAGAACAACGGTTGCGAGGATGGCATAAAGGCGGGTCATGACATCAATCCTGAAATGAGAGGGGTTGTTGATCGTTTTCGCCGGGACACCTATCAAGATGAACAGCCGATGCAACAGGACATAATAGACCGATGGCAAATTCCAACATCACATTGTGGCGCGGTCAGGAAAGCAGCAGTTGGATTCGGCTGCGCACGCTGATCCTATTGCGCTGGGTGGCGATCATTGGCCAGTTCACGGCCATAACCGTGGCACAGCGATATTATCACGTGCAGCTGGAACTGGCACTGTGTTATCTGGCCATTGGTGTTTCGGTCATGGGCAACATGACGGCCATTCTTCTGTTCCCGCAAAACAAGCGCCTGACCGAGTTCGAGAACTTCCTGATGGTTCTGTTCGATCTGCTGCAACTGGCCATTCTGCTGTATCTGACCGGTGGTCTGAACAACCCGTTTGCGTTGCTTCTGCTGGGGCCGGTGACCATTTCGGCCAACGTAATGAGTACGCGTTCAACCCTGATCGTGGGGGGTGTTGCGATTGTTGTGGCATCCTTGCTTGCTGAGTTTCATCTGCCGCTGCGCACGGAGCAGGGCGAGGCGTTGCTGATCCCCGACATGTTGTTATTCGGAAACTGGGCCGCGATCGTGATCGCAATCGTGTTCATTGGCGCCTACTCACACCGCGTCAGTTCCGAGGTCCGATCCATGTCCGAAGCGCTTGCAGCCACCCACATGGCCCTGGCGCGCGAACAGAAGCTGACCGATCTGGGCGGTGTGGTCGCCGCCGCCGCGCATGAACTGGGAACGCCATTGGCCACGATCAAGCTGACCAGTTCCGAGCTTATCGAAGAGCTGGATGACCGCCCCGACCTGAAAGACGATGCCGCACTGATCCGCGAACAGGCCAATCGCTGCCGCGATATCCTGCGCGATATGGGCCGTGCTGGCAAAGACGACCTACATCTACGGCAAGCCCCCCTGTCCACCGTGGTGCATGAAGCCGCCGAGCCGCATATTCACCGGGGCAAGGCGGTGCATTTTGACGAAGGGCCTGCCGGGGACGGAGATGTTCAGCAACCCTCGATCCTGCGCAAGCCCGAGATCATTCACGGGCTGCGCAACCTGATCCAGAACGCGGTGGATTTCGCCCGCGCCAATGTCTGGGTCGAGGCCGAATGGACCACAGACCAGATCACTATCAACATCATGGATGACGGGCGCGGGTACCCATCGCAGATGATTGGCCGTATCGGTGATCCCTTCATGCGCCGCCGCCGGGCCGAATCCGATCAGCGTACCCGCCCGGGGTATGAAGGCATGGGGCTGGGGTTGTTCATTGCCAAAACCCTGCTGGAACGCAGCGGGGCAGAGCTTCAATTCGCCAACGGGTCAGATCCCTATCAGAACCTGAGCGACAAAAAAGACCGGCGGGGCGCAATCGTACAGGTTTCCTGGCCGCGAAATCTGATCGACGCGCAAACCGGCGACACGCCTGTCCCGTCGGGTGCGAACCAGCGTATCCAGGTCTGAGTTAAGACCCCGTTAACCATTAACGCGCATAGTTCCTTCTCGTGATGTCAGTACCGAGGAGAGCATGGTCGACTGGATCATTCTGGCCGCTATCAGCCTAGTATCCGCCAGCCTGGCGGTGCAATGGCTTTTGCCCCGTCGTCGGCAGCGGGGCGATAGTTTCGGTCTGTCCTCACCCGCGTCGCTGTTCGATGCGGTGTTTCTGTTCGATGAGGACCGCCTTATCAGCCATTCCGATATTTCTCTGGAAGGGTTTCAGGCAGTCCGCGACTGGCCTGATCTGCGCCGCCTGCTGCAACGGGACTTTCCGACCTTTCCGGAAACACCAGACCGTATTCGACGCGAAGGTACCCTGGTCATTCCTGCCATCGACTGCACCATCGAACGCGATGTCCTGTGTGAATGGATCGACGGGATCGTGCGGGTGCAACTGCGCGACAGTACCGACCGCCCCGACCCGGTGCAGCGCGACCCCCAAGACCCGATCCGGCTGGCGATGGAACAGGCTCCCTATCCGGTTTGGCTGCTGGATCATCAAGGTAACGTGCGCTGGTGCAACGCCGCCTATGTCTCACTTGTGCGCAAGGTCCGCGGTCAGGATACTGATTTGACCGCACCGATGTTCCCCGGCGCTGATGAAGACGCTCGGTTGGGGGCAAAAAGCCGCATCTCAATTTCGTCCGAAGGCAGCGGCAACAAGCTGTGGTTCGACCTGACTCTGGTGGATCACCCCGAGGGGCACCTGTGCTATGCCGTCGATATCAATGCCATCGTTGCCGCAGAGACCGCTCAGCGCAAGTTCGTCCAGACCATGACGAAAACCTTTGCTCAATTGTCTATCGGGCTGGCCATATTTGACCGCAACCGACAACTGGCCTTGTTCAACCCGGCGCTGATCGATTTGACCACCCTGCCCCCGGATTTCCTCAGTTGCCGCCCCAGTCTGTCCAGCTTTTTTGACCGGCTGCGGGATCAACACATGATGCCGGAACCCAAGAATTATCGCGGGTGGCGCAACCAGATGAACGACCTGCTCGAAGCGGCCGAGGACGGGAATTACCAGGAAACCTGGTCGCTGCCCTCGGGGTCAGTATATTCGGTCAGCGGGCGGCCCCATCCCGACGGCGCCGTGGCTTTTCTGTTCGAAGATATCACGGCCGAGATTACCCTGACCCGGCGCTTCCGCTCGGAAATGGATCTGATGCAATCGGTTCTGGATAAGTTGGCCGATGCCATCGCGGTGTTTGGTGATGACGGAACACTGGCTTTTACCAACCGCGCCTATCAACAATTGTGGGGGGATTCTGGTGAGGCCGGGTTCGAACCGGATTCCGTGCTGGATGTGACGCGTGGCTGGCAGGAACAATGCGTTGCCTCACCGATCCTAGGCGAGATTCGCGATTTCGTGGAAATGCGCGACAACCGTGCTGAATGGTCCAACGACCTAAAGCTGCGTAACGGCACCCAACTGTCCTGTACGGTCAGTCCCATGCAGAACGGCGCAACGATTGTGCGGTTCTCGGTCGAGGATGCGCCGTCAACCCTGCCGATCCGTCAAATCAGCGCCTGAACCGGGTTGCAGCCGCCCGGGCGTAAGGTCATTGTGGCGCCATGACGTTGCACGCCCGTTCGATCACCCTGAATTCGCCCGAAGAAACCGCCGATCTGGCCGCACGGCTGGGTGCAAAATTGCGCCCTGGCGACATCTTGTTGCTTGAGGGTGAGATCGGCAGCGGTAAGACCCATTTTGCGCGCAGCCTGATCCAATCACTGATGTCTGTGCCCGAGGACGTGCCTTCGCCCACCTTCACGCTGGTACAAGCCTATGACACCCTACCTGGCGAGATCTGGCACTGCGATCTGTACCGGCTAAGCGCCTTGGAAGAGATCGAAGAACTGGGGCTGTCCGACGCTTTTGAAACTGCCATTTGCCTGATTGAATGGCCGGACAAGCTGGGTCCGCTGACCCCTGCCACCGCCCTGACCTTGCATTTGAAAACAGACCCTAACACGACGGGTTTGCGATATCTGACCCTTTCGTGGTCCGATCCGAAATGGCCCCAAATACTGGAGAGTGCCGCATGACGAACCGGGCTGTGCTGGCCGAGGCGCTGATTGCACAAACACCATGGTCCAACGCCACGCGCGCACCGCTGGCCGGGGATGCCTCGAACCGCCGGTACGAACGTTTGACCGATCCCGATACTGGCCGCACGGCTGTTTTCATGGACTCACCTCCGGGCAAGGCCGAACCGGTTGAGGCTTTTGTCCGCATGGCCAACTATCTGCGGGAAATCGGGCTTAGCGCACCCGAAATCTATGCCGAGGACACAGAATTCGGCTTTCTGTTGCTGGAGGATCTGGGCGATGATCTGTTCGCCCGCGTCCTTAGGCAAAACCCTCGGATGGAGCGCGAGCTGTATGAGGCTGCAACCGACGTTCTGATCGAGCTGCACAAGGCACCTACCCTGTCACTGCCGTCTTATGATCCGACGATGATGACCGAATTGGCTGCGTTGTCCTTCACCAAATACGCCCAAGCGGTATTGGGGGAACATGATGCAGACGCTCGGATACGGTTTGAAAACCGCTTTGCGGATATTTTGCACCAAGAAACCTCGGGCCGCAAAGTGGTGATCCAACGTGACTATCACGCGGAAAATATGATCTGGTTGCCGGACCGTGACGGGGTCAAGCGGGTGGGATTGCTGGATTTCCAGACCGCGATGCTGGGCCACCCGGCCTATGACCTCGTGTCGATGTTGCAAGATGTGCGCCGTGATGTAGCACCGGGGACCGAGATGCGGATGGTAAACCGATACATCGATGCAACCGGCGAAAAGGATCATGACTTTCGCACTGCCTACGCCGTGTTAGGTGCGCAACGAAACCTGCGCATTCTGGGCGTGTTCGCCCGATTGGGGGTGGACTATGGAAAACCGCAATACATCGATCTGATCCCGGCCACATGGGCGCATCTGATGCGCGATCTGGACCATCCTGCGCTGGTCTCTGTTGCTGATCTTCTTCGCGGCGCCCTGCCAGCCCCAACCCCGGAAAACCTGGACAGGCTCAGACAGACATGACCCGACACCCCGACGCCGTGATGTTGTTTGCCGCCGGGTTTGGCACCCGTATGGGCACTTTGACCAAAGACCGGCCCAAACCCCTGATCGAGGTCGCAGGCCGCCCGCTGATCGATCACACGCTGGATCTGACGGACGATCTGCCCGCTGATCGAGTGGTTGCTAACCTGCATTATTTGCCCGACCAGCTTGCAGCGCATCTGACCCCCAAGGGCGTGCTGACCTCTTTGGAAGAGCCGGAAATTCTGGAAACAGGCGGTGGGCTGCGTGCTGCTCTGCCCCTACTGGGGCAGGATCCGGTATTTACCTTGAATACGGATGCAATCTGGTCCGGGCCGAACCCTCTAACCCTTTTGCGCAAAGCGTGGGACCCCAACCGAATGGATGCGCTGCTTATGTGTGTTCCCATCGCCCAGACCATCGGGCATGCCGGACCGGGCGATTTCACGGCAGATGCCGAGGGCCGGATCACCCGTGGCCCCGGATTGGTCTATGGCGGGGCGCAAATCATCAAGACCGAAGGGCTGGCAGCCATATCGGAACAGGCATTTTCGCTGAACTTGCTGTGGGATCAGATGCACAAACAGGGCCGTCTGTTTGCGGCCACCTACCCCGGTCGCTGGTGCGACGTGGGCCGCCCCGAGGGGATTGCCCTGGCCGAGGGGCTAATTGCCGATGTTTGAACCCAGCGCCGCGCCTCGCGTCTTTGCCGTGCCTCCGGGCGCAGATTTTCCAAAGGCTCTGGTGGATGGCCTGCGTCAACGCGCCAGTGACCAATCGCCCGAGGCGCTGGCCTGGGTCCAACTGGTTGTCAACACGCGCCGTATGGCCCGGCGCGTACGCGATCTGTTCGATCAGGGCTCGGCCTGCCTATTGCCACGCCTATCGCTGGTGACCGATCTGGGCGAAAGCGTCGATCTGGCGCAAATCCCGCCCGCCATCCCCGCATTGCGACGCAGGCTGGAGCTGACGCAGCTGATTGCCAAGCTCCTGGAGCAACAGCCTGATCTCGCTGCGCGATCCTCATTGTTCGATCTGTCCGACAGTCTGGCGGCGCTGATTGACGAAATGCAGGGCGAAGGTGTTTCGCCAGACGCGATCCGGCAGCTGGATGTCAGCGACATGTCTGGCCACTGGGCGCGTGCGCAGGCCTTTATAGTGATTGCTGACCATTTTATTGACTCTGGCCCTGATGCTTTGGACGCGCAGGCGCGGCAACGACGTGTGGTGGAAAATCTGATTGATCGCTGGCAGGTGGCACCTCCGCAGCATCCGGTAATCCTTGCGGGCTCTACCGGCTCGCGTGGCACCACATTGATGCTGATGGAGGCCGTCGCTCGCCTGCCGCAAGGGGCGCTGATCCTGCCTGGTTACGATTTCGATCAGCCTGACCATGTCTGGCAGGGATTGGACGATGCGCTAGCCTCAGAAGATCACCCGCAATACCGGTTCCGAAAACTGATGACCCGGCTTGAGATACAGCCGAGGCAGATCGAACGTTGGACGAACAACCCTGCCCCGTCCCCTGCCCGTAATCGGCTGATTTCACTGGCATTACGCCCAGCGCCGATCACTGATGCCTGGATGTCCGAAGGCCCCCAGCTAACCGATCTGGATGGCGCCACCAAGGACCTCACCCTGGTTGAGGCGCAATCCCCCCGCGCCGAGGCATTGGCCATTGCCCTGCGTCTGCGTGAAGCGGCAGAAACCGGCCAGACCGCCGCGTTGATCACACCTGATCGGATGCTGACTCGTCAGGTCAGCGCCGCATTGGATCGGTGGAACATCCTGCCGGATGACAGTGCGGGTCTGCCATTGCAGCTATCGCCTCCGGGCCGGTTTCTGCGCCATGTGGCTGGGCTGTTCGCCCGGAGGCTCGAGGGCGAGGCGCTGCTGACCCTGCTGAAACATCCGCTTTGCCACGATGGCGGCGATCGCGGTGCGCATCTGCTGCATACCCGTGATCTGGAACTGGATTTGCGGCGACACGGCCCTCCGTTCCCCGAAAGCGCCAGCCTAGCCGCTTTTACCATCCGCAAAGAGGTGCCAGAGCAGTGGATGCAATGGCTGGTGGCGCAATTCTGCGACCAGCACGTGACGGGTGAATTACCTCTATCCGAATGGGTGACCCGCCTGCGCAATCTGGCCGAGGCGATATCGGCCGGTAGTGAAGGCGACGCCGGAACGCTGTGGGACAAGAATGCGGGCCAAAAGGCGTTGTCAATTCTGACCGCGCTTGAGGACGAGGCCGAACATGGCGGCCCGATGACGGCCCATGATTTCGCCGACCTGCTGGGCGCGCTGCTGGCGGGGGAAGAGGTTCGCGACCGGGACGCGCCACATCCGCATATCATGATCTGGGGAACGCTTGAGGCCCGGGTTCAGGGCGCTGATCTGTTGATTCTGGGCGGCCTAAATGAAGGCAGCTGGCCCGAGGCCGCAGCACCTGACCCATGGCTGAACCGACAGATGCGCGACAAGGCGGGGCTGTTGCTGCCCGAACGCCGCATTGGCCTGTCAGCGCATGATTTCCAACAAGCCGTCGGAGCGCCCGAGGTCTGGTTGACCCGCGCAACCCGATCCGATGACGCGGAAACCGTGCCATCGCGCTGGCTGAACCGGATGACGAACCTGTTGCAGGGCTTGCCGGGGCAGGGTGGTCCCGAAGCGCTGGCTTCAATGCGCGCTCGTGGCAAGCAATGGCTGCGTTGGTCGGAACAGCTTGAGGTCGCGCCGAAGATCGAACCGGCCGCGCGCCCATCGCCGCGCCCGCCGGTCACCGCACGCCCACGCCGTCTGAGCGTGACCGAAATCAAACGCCTGATCCGCGATCCCTATGCGATCTACGCCAAACATGTGCTGCGCTTGCGGCCACTGGACCCCATGGTCCAGGCACCAGACGCTTTGCTGCGCGGGATCGTCATCCACGAAATCCTTGAACATTTCGTCAAGGACAGTGTTTTGGACAGCGCTTTGCTGACACGCGAGAATTTCCTGAAACGCGCTGAGACGCTGTTGGACCAGCATGTCGCGTGGCCGACCGCCCGCAAACTGTGGCTGGCACGGCTTGAGCGGATTGCCGATGACTTCCTCACCGCTGAAACCGCCCGACGTGGCGATGGCGGGCCAGTGGCGTTTGAGGCCGCGATGAAGCTGGTGCTATCGCCACTGGATTTCACCATCGCCGGACGAGCCGACCGAATCGATCACAACAGCCGTGGCGCGCTGCGGATCGTGGATTACAAGACCGGCACGCCTCCGACCGAAAGCCAGCAAGCCAAGTTCGACAAACAATTGCTGATCGAGGCCGCCATGGCCGAGCAGGGCGCCATCGAAGGCATCGATCCGTTACCGGTTGCCGAGGCTGTATTCATCGGCATGGGCGGTACTTACAAAGAGGTCGCGGCCCCATTGGCCAAGGAGCCGCCTGACAAGGTTCTGACCGAGCTGAAAGAGCTGGTATCTGCCTATTTAGAGCCTGATCAAGGCTTCACCGCGCGCCGGATGCTGCACAAGGACACGGATGTTGGCGACTATGACCACCTCGCCCGGTTCGGCGAATGGGACCGCACTGACAAAACCACACCCGAGGTGTTGAAATGAACGCCCGCAATGATGCAACCGAGCGGCAGGTGCAGGCGGCGCGCCCAGATGCCTCGACCTGGTTGGCGGCCAATGCGGGGTCGGGCAAGACGCGGGTTCTGACCGACCGGGTGGCACGGTTGCTGCTGGGTGGCGTGCAGCCGCAACATATCCTCTGCCTGACATACACCAAAGCCGCCGCCAGCGAGATGCAGAACCGGTTGTTCAAACGGTTGGGTGAATGGGCGATGCTAGGGGATGACAGCTTGCTGGCGCAGCTGACCGATCTAGGCGTGCCGGGCGTGATCGACCCTGACAGGCTGGCGCAGGCCCGCACCCTGTTTGCCCGCGCCATCGAAACGCCGGGTGGACTAAAAATCCAGACGATCCATTCATTCTGCGCTTCGCTATTGCGGCGATTTCCTTTGGAGGCCGGGGTTAGTCCTCAGTTTTCCGAGATGGAGGACCGGGCCGCAGCGTTATTGCGCGAAGAGATCGTCGAAGATTTTGCCGAAGGTGCGCAGGCCGCACTGATTGAGGATGTCGCCCGTTTCGTCACAGATACCGGCTTTGACAATCTAACCGCCGCCGTCACACATAAACGTAACCTCTTCTCTCAGCCAATAGAGTGGCCTGATCTGCTGCAACGTTTCGATCTGCCCGACGGGTTCGACGAAAACGCCCTGCTGGCCCGCGTGTTTCTGGGTGGTGAGGTCGACTTGATCCGCGCGATCCTGCCTGCACTGACCGAAAGTGGCGGCAATAACGCCAAGGCTGCGGCCAAACTGGCGGCGTTCACTGAGGCGCGCATTGGCAGCTTGCCGCTGTTGGAGAGCGTGTTTCTGACGGGCAAATCGGCCAAAGAGCCTTTTACCGCCAAGATCAACAGTTTCCCCACCAAAGCCCTGCGGGAAGGCGTGTTGGCTGGTCATATGCCACAGCTGGAAGCCCTCATGCTTCGGATCGAGGCCGCACGCGAACACCGGCTGGCGCTGGTCGCGGCACGCAAAACACATGTTCTGCACCGTTTTGCTGCTGCCTTTTTGCCAGAATACGAACGCCGCAAGCTGTTGCGCGGCTGGCTGGATTTCGACGACCTGATCCTGCGCGCACGGCAGGTGCTTAACGATCCGGCCGTGGCGGAATGGGTGCTGTACCGTCTTGATGGCGGCATTGACCACATTCTGGTGGATGAGGCGCAGGATACCAGCCCAGATCAATGGGATGTTGTTGAAAAGCTGGCTCAGGAATTCACCAGCGGGGAAGGGGCCCGATCCGGGGTCGAGCGGACTATTTTCGTGGTCGGCGACAAGAAACAGTCGATCTATTCCTTTCAGGGCGCCGACCCGCAGGCCTTTGACCGGATGCAGCAGGAATTTGGGCGCAGATTGGAAGAATCAGGCTCTAAACTGTGGGATTCGACACTAGAATACTCATTCCGATCCTCTAGTGCGATCCTCTCACTGGTCGATATCCTGTTCGAAAACCGTGCCGAGGCCGGGTTTCACAAGGATAGCCTGCACCGCGCATTTAAGGCCGATTTGCCGGGGCGCGTTGATTTGTGGCCGGTGGTGGAAAAGGTCGACGAAGATGATGATGGCGACTGGACCGATCCGGTGGATCGACCCGGTGCGCGGCACCACACCGTCATTCTGGCCGAACAGGTAGCCCGCTCGATCAAGACCATGATCGACACCGGCGAGACGATCCCCGAGGATGGTGACCGGCCCGGCACTTTCGTTCGGCGCAAGGTGCAACCGGGGGATTTTCTGATCCTCGTCCAACGCCGTTCAGACCTGTTTGCCGAGATCATCCGCGCCTGCAAGGCCGAAGGTCTACCCATTGCCGGGGCCGACCGTTTGAAAGTGGGCGCGGAACTAGCGGTCAAGGATCTGGCGGCGCTGTTGAGCTTTCTGGCCACGCCCGAGGACAGCCTATCACTGGCCACAGTGTTGAAATCGCCTTTGTTCGGGTGGGGTGAACAACAATTGTTCGACCTGGCGCATCGGCGGCAGGAACAGTTTCTGTGGGCCGCTTTACGACAACGGGCCGAGGAGTTTCCCGAAACGCTAGGCATCCTCAACGATCTGCGCGGCCAGATCGACTTTCTGCGCCCTTATGACCTGATCGAACGCATTCTGACCCGGCATGACGGGCGGCGGAAACTATTGGGCCGACTGGGGGCCGAGGCCGAGGATGGTATCAACGCATTGCTGTCACAGGCACTGGCTTATGAGCGCACCGATATTCCCAGTTTAACCGGGTTTCTGGTCTGGATGCAGACCGACGATCTGGAAATCAAGCGGCAGATGAGCGGTGTCGGCAACATGATCCGCGTGATGACGGTGCATGGCTCCAAAGGGCTTGAGGCCCCGATCGTGATCCTTCCGGATACCGGCAAGCGACAAGCCCCGCGTGATGCCGAGATCATGGTGGGAGAGGGCACACCGCTGTGGAAAGTACCAGCGGATGCCTCGCCAGCTTTGATCGCCCAAGCACGGTCCGAGGCACGGGCGCGGGAAGAAAATGAACGGCTTCGACTGCTATATGTGGCTCTAACGCGAGCCGAAAAGTGGCTAATCGTCGGCGCCGCCGGGGATGTCGGCAAAGACGGAACCAGTTGGTACCAGATGGTCGAGGCTGCGATGGCACGGGCAGGGGCCGCACAGGTCCCTGGCTCGGAAACCCTGCGTCTGTCACATGCAGATTGGGACGCGTTACCTCTTGTCGAACATGTGGAGCCTGAGATTGCCGCGACGCGGTTGCCCAACCAGTTCCTTTCCCCAGCGTCCGTGCCAGAACAGGCGCCCGAGACGCTCAGCCCGTCTGATTTAGGTGGGGCCAAAGCGTTGCCCGGAGATACCGGCCACGATGAGGAGGCCGCCAAACTGCGTGGCACGCGCCTGCACTTGTTGTTGGAACACTTACCATCCGTTGCGCCAGAGAATTGGCCGCAGCTTTGCGCCCGGGTTCTACCTGATATGCAACAACCTGACCGGCAGGAACTGCTAGATGAGGCGCAGGTCGTTCTGGCGGCTGACCATCTGAAATTCGTGTTCGCCAAAAACACACTGGCCGAGGTCCCGGTGACCGCCGATCTGAACGGGCGACGCATGCATGGAGTGATCGACCGTCTGATCGTGACCGAGGTGGATGTGCAGGTGATTGATTTCAAATCAAATACCACGGTTCCCGACAATCCATCAACCTGCCCCGAAGGTCTGTTGCGACAGATGGGGGCCTATGCCCAAGCGTTGGCGCAGATCTATCCGGGTCGACAAGTTCGCACGGCGATCCTGTGGACCCGTACAGCCGATCTGATGTGGTTGCCACACGATCTTGTGACGGATGCATTGACCCGCACCCAGATATCTTGACCTTGGGCGGTGCCGACCCTACGTTCTGTTCCCGAGTTTACCCCATTCAGGAGACAGAATATGTCGACCGTAGCCGTGACCGACGATACCTTTGACGCCGAGGTTAAGAATTCCGACATCCCCGTTGTTGTCGATTTCTGGGCCGAATGGTGTGGCCCCTGTAAGCAGATCGGCCCCGCCCTGGAAGAGCTGGCCGCTGAATACGGCGACAAGGTGAAAATCGCCAAGGTTGACGTAGACAGCAACCCGAACGCTGCCGCCGCCATGGGCGTGCGCGGTATTCCGGCGCTGTTCATCTTCAAGGACGGTCAGGTCGTCTCGAACCGCGCAGGCGCGGCGCCGAAGGCGGCACTGCAAAGCTGGATCGACGAATCCATCTGATCCAACGTGATCAGCAAGTCATCAAAGGCGCCTTGAACCGGGCGCCTTTTTTATTGCCGGGAGGATCAGATGGCAAAAACACGTGTACTTGTGGAGTTCGGCATGGGGACGTCTTTGCGCCGCGAGGATTATACCGAGGCCGCGCTGCGGGCGATCAAAGATGCACTATGGCACAATTCGGTCAACATGGCCGAGCTGTTCGATTTTCCGAAAGAAGCGATGATCATCGACGCCGAAATTGGGGTTCAGCAGCCCGAAAAGGTGGATCGAGACGCATTGACTGCCATTTTCCCTTATGGACAGCCCAATATCACCATCACTCAAGGTGGGTTGGATATTGAAAAGCCGCATACCGAAGGTCGGACAGTCATTGCCAATGCGGCCATCATCGTTTCTTTCGATATGGAGCCCGTGACATGACCGAAAAACGTATCATTCTGGAAATGGGTACCGGCAACGACCTGTATGGGCAGGATTACACTAAGGCAGCACGCCGGGCGGTGCAGGATGCGCTGCATCATTCGTCGATCACGCTGTTCTCGAAACTGGGTGTGGACCATACTGAAATGCGCGTGAGCGTCACCATAGGTGTGCAGAACCCGGACAAAGTAGATTGCGATCTTGTCGCCGCCGATCTTCCTCGTGGGCGGGCCGAGGTACGGGCCGTCAAGGGTGGGCTGGATATCGACGATGCCCAGGCAGGCACCAAACACATCGTGGCAACCGCCGCTGTTGAGGCTTACCTGCCTGGCCTGTCCGGCCAGTACAAACTATCCTGACAAAGAAAAAGCCGCTCGGATGAGCGGCTTGCATTCTTTTTCATACTGGGCGCGGATCAGACGTTTCTGATGTCCGCGCGGCACAGGCCGATATCGTCCAGCTGTGCGTCGCTCAGCTCCGACAGGGCCTTGCGTGTCTTGCGGGATTCATTCCACGCGATTGCTTTGTCATAGGTTCCGTAGAACGCGTCCACTACGTGCAGGATGGTAGCTGCTCCGAGCGGCGCATGGGTTTTAGCGATGGTTGCCATTTGCGCAGTCCTTATATGTGAAACAGCCGACCCGTTGTCGGTTGTGAGGCTCATGTAGGACGTCAGGCTAAGACTCACAATTGCTAGTCCGGTAACCCCGCATTGCGATTCCTGCATATCTTTTAGGCAGTTCGTGACCTGTTGCGCTGCGGACAGGTCCGGCCCATATAGGACGGCAGTTGAAAACGGAGGCTTTTATGGCGGATAGCGATTTTCCCGGATGGCACGGCACAACCATCATTGGCGTCAAAAAGGGCGGTCAGGTGGTGATTGCCGGTGACGGACAGGTCAGCCTGGGCCAAACCGTGATCAAGGGAACAGCACGCAAGGTGCGCCGCCTGTCGCCCGGCGGTTTCGAGGTTGTCGCCGGTTTCGCCGGGTCAACCGCCGATGCCTTCACCCTGCTGGAGCGTCTGGAAGCCAAGCTTGAGGCCACGCCCGGCCAGCTGGCGCGCGCCTCGGTCGAACTGGCCAAGGATTGGCGCACAGACAAGTATCTGCAAAAGCTTGAGGCGATGCTGATCGTCACCGACGGCAAGGACCTGCTGGTGATCACCGGGGCAGGGGATGTGCTGGAGCCCGAACACAACGTGGCCGCCATCGGCTCGGGTGGGAACTTTGCCCTCGCCGCAGCCCGCGCCATGATGGACAGCGACAAACCCGCCGAGGATGTGGCGCGCGAGGCAATGGCAATTGCTGCCGATATCTGCGTCTATACCAACGGCAACCTGACGGTCGAGACGATCTCAGGCTAACAGCGCCTTGATCTCTTTTCCTTTCCAGCGCAGGTGCATGCCGACCAGCCCCATCAGGGCCGTCGCTATGACGATGTAATAGGGCAGGCGGATATCAAAGCTCATCAATCCGCCGCCGATCAGAGACATGACACCGCCCGCCAGACAGAAGACAGCGGTGGTCACACCCATGACCCAACCCTGATCGGTCTCGGCAACGGCCGAAGAAAACAGCCCCAACAGGGTTGGGTATGAGACGCCGAAAAAGAAATAGAAGAAGAAGACCGGCACGTAACTCAGCACACCGCTGGGGCTGAAGGCAAAACCGAACCCGCAAATCACCATCACCACCAGCGAAGTGTAGATGATCTGGTGCTTGCTGAACCTCTCTTGCGCAGGCTTCACCAGGAAGGTGCTTGAGAACGCCAGCGCAAAACCGATCACCACCATCGCCATGCTACCGCCAATGACTCCGTATCCCCAGGCGCTGGTCAGGAAATTATCAACGAAGACATAGAAGGTGACATTGGCGATCATGAACAGCGCATAGACTGGCAGGATTTTCAGAACCATCGGGTGTTCTCGCACAGCAATCAGGCTGTCGGTCACGTCCCGCGGGCGGAACACAAAAGCCGTACGCTCGGTCCGGGTGTCCTTGAAAAAGGTCAGCACAAGGACGATGGCGATCAACACCAGAATAAATGCGCCATAGAACGGGGTTTTCAGCGTGGCAAAGCTGCCCAGCAGGTTGGCATCGGACAGAACCGCGCCAATGATTGGGCCGCCGACAAGGCCAAAGCTGACACCGGTTATGATGTAACCCATGTTGCGGTCGCGATCCGCCGCGTCGGTACTCCCGTCAATCATCGCCGCCTGCGCGATGGGCTGGTTCCCTGCGGTGAACCCGGTGATCGATCGGCCTATGATCAGCAACAGCAAGCTGTTCATATACAGCGCCGCAATGGTCAACGCATACCCTACCAGTGCCCCGCTAAGACAGACCAGCAGCGCATTCTTACGCCCGATGGAATCTGAGACCTTGGACACATAGACCACACCCAGAAACCACGACAAAAAGAAACAACCAATCACCAGCCCGTAATACAGATGGCGGCGACCATCGGGCGTACTCTCGGGCAGGAACCCCGATTTCGTCTCCATGATCAGCGAATTGATGATGGGAAACACCAGCCCTTGCCCGATCAGGTCCACAAACACCACGAACAGCAAGGTGATCTTGGCAATTTTCGTCACTTTCACACTCCTGACCGTCAACACCTTGAAATCACTGTAACAGAGGGCGCGCGTTTCACCTATGGAAAGCGTTTGCAAACCGGATGGGCCATTGCTAACCAACGCTGCCAATGAAAAGGGCTTGGTTGTTTTCGCGATTGCGGTGATTACCTAAGCCCAAGACTAGCCATGCCGACCGAAAGGACCGCCCCTGTGACCGACCTGACCCCGCGCGAAATCGTCTCGGAACTGGACCGCTTTATCATCGGGCAGAAAGACGCCAAGCGCGCCGTGGCCGTGGCGCTGCGCAACCGCTGGCGGCGCAAGCAACTGACCGATGACATCCGGGATGAGGTCTATCCCAAGAACATCCTGATGATCGGTCCCACCGGTGTCGGCAAAACCGAGATCAGCCGCCGTCTGGCCAAACTGGCCCGCGCGCCCTTTATCAAGGTCGAGGCCACCAAGTTTACCGAGGTTGGCTATGTCGGCCGCGACGTGGAACAGATCGTGCGCGATCTGGCGGATGCCGCCATCATCCAGACCCGCGAATACATGCGCGAAGACGTCAAGGCCAAGGCTCATCAGGCCGCCGAAGACCGCGTGATCGAAGCCATTGCCGGTACCGATGCCCGCGAAGGCACGCGCGAGATGTTCCGCAAGAAACTGAAAGCCGGCGAACTGGACGATACGGTGATCGAGCTGGAACTGTCCGACACCTCGAACCCAATGCCGATGTTTGACATTCCCGGCCAGCCTGGCGGCCAGATGGGGATGATGAATCTGGGTGATATCTTCGGCAAAGCGTTTGGCGGGCGGACCGTCAAGAAACGTCTGACCGTTGCCGAAAGCTATGATGCGCTGATCGGGGAAGAGGCCGACAAGCTACTGGATGATGAAACCGTCAACCGGGTGGCGCTGGAATCGGTGGAACAGAACGGCATCGTGTTCCTGGATGAGATCGACAAGGTCTGTGCGCGGTCCGACGCCCGCGGTGGCGATGTCAGCCGCGAAGGGGTGCAGCGCGACCTGCTGCCTTTGATTGAGGGCACCACCGTGTCAACCAAGCATGGTGCGGTGAAAACCGACCATATCCTGTTCATCGCCTCGGGTGCGTTCCACATTGCCAAACCGTCGGACTTGCTGCCCGAATTGCAGGGCCGACTGCCGATCCGCGTAGAATTGCGCGCCCTCACCGAAGAGGATTTCGTTCGCATCCTGACCGAGACCGACAACGCCCTGACCCGCCAATACACCGCATTGATGGGCACTGAAGAGGTCACTGTCAGCTTTACCAAGGACGGCATCGCCGCCCTGGCCAAGATCGCAGCGGATGTGAACCAAAGCGTCGAAAATATCGGCGCGCGGCGGCTGTACACAGTGATGGAGCGGGTGTTCGAGGAGCTTTCGTTCACCGCACCTGACAAGGCCGGGTCCGAGATCACCGTCAACGCCGATTTTGTCAGCGAAAACTTGGGCGAATTGACCAAGTCGACGGATCTGAGCCGTTACGTTCTGTAACGTCTTCAGCCGGAAATTGCCGCTGATCCTGCCCCATGTCGCTGGACGTGGGGCAAGAATTCGATAGCTTAGCGCAAAAGGCCGTTAGGACCCTGTTTGATGCGCTACCTGATTTTTCTATTTATGTCTTTGTCTCTGAGCGCCTGTGTTGACAGGACGGTCTCTGAAATTGTGCCGTCGGCTGCGTCCATAGGAACGACGAAAACCGTATTTGCCAGCACGACCAGGGCCCGCGAGGCAGACGGATCATTTGGTTTCAGGCGCAGTGAAAAGCTGCAATTTCTGGAAACCACCGTGTCCATACCGCCAACACACACGCCGGGAACCCTGAAGTTCTCTTATGCAAATCCCAACCCGCAAAAAGAGTTCGTTCTGGCTGATGTGACCGAATTGAACGGGCCTCAGGGACTGCGGCAGCATCTACGTGGGCAGGACGAAGTGACGATCTTTGTGCATGGCTATAACTCGACCCAAACCGAAACCATCTTTCGCGCGGCGCAGCTGTCGCATGACATTGGTCTGCCCGGATCGATCCTGGTGTATTCCTGGCCCAGCCGTGCGACGGGATATGGGTACGCTTACGATCTGGACAGCATGCTTTTTGCCCGCGACGGTTTGGAACAGACCATTCGTGAATTGAAATCGATGGGCGTAAACCGGGTTCTGCTTGTGGCGCATTCCATGGGCAGTGCCCTGACGATGGAGATGATGCGACAAACCGAATTGCAGGAACCGGGTTGGGCCAAAAGAAATATCGAAGGTGTGGTTCTGATCTCTCCTGATCTGGACGTGGATTTGTTCCGTTCGCAGATGGACAGGATCGACAATCCACCCGACCCGTTCATTGTCATGGTCTCGCAAAAGGACAAAATCCTGAACATTTCAGCCCGTCTGCGAGGCACGGATGAGGGCGAACGGCTGGGCAATATCAGTTCGATCAAAACGCTTGAGGACTTTCCTATCAACGTGATCGACACGACCGCATTCAACAGCGATGCCGAATCTTCGCATTTCGTTGCTGCTACATCTCCGGCTTTGCTGGCGATCCTCAACTCAATTCGGCGGGTCAACAATACATTTGGCCCTGACGAGCGTCCGGCTATCGACATTCTGGTCCCCCCCAGCGAACGCAACCCCACAGGCGCGACCGGGATCGTGTTGACGGAAACTGGCCAGGCGCAGGTGTCCAACCCGTGACACGGGTTGAATTGCGTCATTTTCTTTTTCAAAATGCCTCTTGGTTGAGCGCCGGGGTTCTGCTGACGTTTTTTTCCAGCTTTGGGCAGACCTTTTTCATCTCGGTCTTTGCCGGTGAAATCCGTGCAGTTTATGGGCTAAGTCACGGGGCCTGGGGAGGGCTTTATTCTCTAGGTACCACCGTTGCGGCTGTGGTGATGATCTGGGCCGGCGGGTTGACCGATATCTTTCGTGTTCGGGTTCTGGGGCCGGTGGTGCTGGTTGGTTTGACGCTTGCGGCGCTTTCAATGGCGTTGAACAATAGACTGTTCCTTCTGCCTATCGTGATCTTTCTGTTGCGCCTTTTCGGGCAGGGGATGAGCACCCATCTGGCGCAAGTGGCCATGGCGCGCTGGTTCACTGCGACACGTGGCAAGGCGCTGTCGATCGCCTCGCTGGGATACGCGGTCGGAGAGGCGCTGTTGCCGGTGATTTTTGTCGCCGCGATGGTGTTTCTCGACTGGCGATTGTTGTGGGTGGTGGCCGCAGGTGTGACGGTATTGGGTATCCCGGTTCTGATGCGTCTGCTGCGTCTGGAGCGCACGCCGCAAAGCCTGTCAGGGGATCACATTGCCACTGGCATGCAGGATCATCACTGGACCCGGAGCGAGGCGCTGCGCAATTCGCTGTTTTGGTTCATGGTTCCCGCGATCCTTGCACCATCTGCCTTCATCACCGCGTTTTTCTTTCATCAGGTCCATCTGGCGCAGGTCAGGGACTGGCCGCATATTCAACTGGTGGCGCTGTTCCCTGTATTCACCGGCGTTTCGATCCTGTCGATGTTTGCCGCTGGTTGGGCGCTGGATAAATGGGGCACCGCGCGGATCATGCCGTATTATCAACTGCCGATCGGTGTGGGCTTTGCTATTCTCTCGGTCACCAACACCCTAACCGGCGCCCTGATCGGCCTGATCTTTCTGGCTCTGACGGTCGGTGCGAACAACACATTGCCTAGCGCCTTTTGGGCCGAGTTTTACGGCACTCGCCATATTGGCGCGATCAAGGCACTGGCGACCGCGGTCATGGTGCTGGGTTCGGCCATTGGTCCAGCTCTAACTGGGGTGCTGATCGACTACAACGTCACGCTTGGTACTCAATTTATGTGGATCGCTGCGTTCTTTGTTGTAGTCAGCAGTTTGGTCTGGACCGGCATTCACCGCGCGAAAACCGCGTTTTAACGACCCCGGCGCAGATACACGTAATAGGCCCCGTCGCCGCCGTGGCTGATATGGGCGGGTGTTACCTGTAACACAGCCTGCGCCAGCGGTGGGATGGACAGCCAGTGTGGCACCTGATTACGCAGTACGCCGCGTGGGGTCGGAATGGGGCCGGGTTCGTCACGGTCCTTACCCTTGCCCGTAATCACCAGCACCAGCCGCTTGCCCTGTGCCTGCGCCGTCAACACAAACCGCACTAGCGCCGGATGCGCCGTGTCGATCCGCATACCGTGCAGATCAATCCGACCTTCGGGTTTCAGCTTGCCGCGCTTCATCCGTCCAAAAGCCTTGGTGTCCATCTGCACCGGGCTGGCGCGCAGGCTGTCAGTGACCGAGGGCTTCAATGCATGACGCGCCACTTTGGCGGGCGCGGTCTGGCCGATCTCGAACCCGTCCAGCCGCATCTTTGGTGTTTTGGTTGGTTTCGGTTTGGGCAGGGTGGTGGGATGAACCGATTGCGGCAGCTCAGGATGCAGACGTTCAGCCTGTTTGGTGACCTTGCGCCACAGCTCGATCTCTTCTTCGGTCAGTTTGCGCCGGGTCATCAGAACTCATCCGGGATCAGGGCATAGGCGCGTTGGATCGGCAACAGGATCACCATGCGGCCCGGATCTTTCAGACGCCCGGCTGCCTGCCCAGCGGCATCACCGGTGCCAAAGAAGATATCCGCCCGCTGAGCACCCTTGATGGCAGCACCCGTATCTTGCGCGATCATCAATCGGCGCATCGGGTCCTTGCCGTCTTTTTCCACCCAGACCGGAGACCCCAGCGGCGTATATTCAGGATCCGCGGCAATGCTGCGCATGGTGGTGACAGATCGGTTCATCGCGCCCAGCGGGCCAAGTTCGGGCGCAACGCGGGTGACTTCACGAAAGAAAACGTAGGAAGGGTTGTGAAGTAACAGTTCAGACCCGGCCTCGGGGTTTTTGCGCACCCAGGCGCGGATCATCTGCGCGCTCACCTCATGCGCGCCTAACGCACCGCGGCGGATCAATTCAGCCCCGATCGACCGATACGGATGCCCGTTCGCGCCGCCATAACCCACGCGTAAACCACCACCATCGGGCAGACGAATACGGCCCGAGCCCTGGATCTGCAAAAAGAACAGCTCGACCGGGTCATCAACCCAGGCGATCTCAAGCCCCCGGCCAGTCATAGCATCCCCAGTAAGAATGTCCCGGCGGCTCAGCCAAGGCCCTTCGGCGCGTGCTTCGGGTGGCATTTTGTAGATTGGGTATTTGAACCGGTCGGTCCGGCTGCGCGATCCATCCAGTTCGGGTTCAAAATAGCCGGTGAACAGCGCATCTTTACCGTCTTCAACCAAAACCGGACGGAAGAACAGCTCGAAAAACGCCCTCGCTGCATCCCCTTCATAGGTTCGGGCCACAGCGCAAAGGGCACGCCAATCCGGATCATTCAGATCGCCGCACGTATTCAGAAAAACCGAAAGGGCCGCCCCGTGATCGTCAGCGGCCCAGCCCTCAAGGTCATCAAACGACAGGATCGAGCGCGTCGCCTCAGCTCCGGCGGCGCTAGCGGTGGTCATCGCACCCACCAGAAAAAGCGACCGGAGTGCGGCAATCATGCGTCCGTGGCGACAAGCAGCCAGTTCGGATCGTCCGCGCCCATGACACGGGCAAAGGTCCAGCTGTCCTTTTGGCGTTTGACGGTGTTCGGGTTACCTTCGATGATATCTCCGCCGCGATCACGCACAACCGAGGTCAGCTCACCCACGAATTTCATGGTGATCTCGGCCTGATTGGTATCTTTGTCGAATTTAACGTCGGCCAATGTGGTTTCACGCACGCCGATAAACTCGGCCTCGATGGTCAGGCCCTGATCTTCACGGGCGGCCACGACGGACACGAACGTGTCGAACACCTCTTCGGACAGGAAGGGTTGGATTTCGTCCAGATTTCCCTTTTCGAAACCCATAACGATCATCTCATAGGCACCGCGCGCGCCCTGCACGAATTCGGTGACGGAAAAGCTGGGCTCGATCCGCTTCATCGCGGCAAGCGTCTGTGCCTGTTCGCTGTCTTCGGCAACATGGTCTGTGATGTCGAAATCAGGACCACCTTCAATCACCTCAAACCCGCGGCGGGCACTGTGCCCGTCGGGTTGTTCCTGAACAGGAGGTTTCTCAAAACCTTCACGCGTACCCAGCACGCTTTTCAGGCGCAGGATCAGGAAAACGGCTATTCCGGCCAGGACCAGCAACTGGATCATCGGTTCGTTCATTTCATCCTCTTTTCAGACCGCGACTTTGTATACGCGGCCTCATGCCACTATGTAGGTGACAGTTCGTGGCAAGTCCACTGCCCGACCACTGGTAAAGGATAACGCATATGTACCTGTTCTTGGCATTTTTATTGGTTCCGATCATCGAGATTGCCCTGTTCATTCAGGTGGGTGGTCTGATCGGCCTGTGGCCAACCCTTGCAATAGTGGTGCTGACCGCTGTTCTGGGCACTGCGTTGGTCAGGACACAAGGTCGCATGGCGCTGGCGAACCTGCAGCGATCCTTTGCCG
This sequence comes from Ruegeria atlantica, assembly GCF_013032005.1. Lineage (GTDB taxonomy): Bacteria > Pseudomonadota > Alphaproteobacteria > Rhodobacterales > Rhodobacteraceae > Ruegeria > Ruegeria atlantica_A. The sequence continues at coordinate 290,972 of NZ_WQBE01000002.1, read as the reverse complement.
AGTTGGACGATCCGACAGAACCCCTGGCCCATGGGGCGATGATCCTGTTGTCCGGCGTTCTGTTGCTGACGCCTGGGTTTTTCACCGATGCAGTCGGCTTTGCCCTGCTTGTTCCGGGCATTCGCGTGGCCGTGTTCCGGTACCTGAAATCGAAGGTGACGATCACCCAGTTCCAGATGGGCAATGGGGCACAGTTCCGGTCTGGTCCTGCACCATTCGAGCAAGATGACGTGATTGACGGCGAATTCACCGAAGTTCGGCCCCGTCAGGACCTTTCGAAACCATCGAAATGGGTTGAAGGACCGTGACCTGCATTGAGGTGCCGCGCCCAACTTGCTAAGCAGTGTCGAATTTCATTTTTGGAGTAGATCCATGGCCGAAGAAAACGCTGCAGAAAACACGGCAGCCCAAGCCGCCCCCCAGGTACAAATGCGAGTGCTGGGGCAATTCATCCGCGATTTGTCCTTTGAAAACGTGATGGCACAGAAAGGTGTGTCCGGTGACGTTCAGCCCGAAATTGCCGTTCAGGTGAATCTGGATGCAAAAAAGCGCGCGACGGAGCATCAGTATGAAGTTGCAGTCAAACTGAACCTCAAGTCGAAAGCAAAAGGACTGGAAGACGTTCTGTTCCTGTGCGAAATCGACTATTGCGGCCTGTTCCACATCGAAGGCGTGGCCGAGGACCAGTTGCATCCGTTCCTGATGATCGAATGCCCGCGCATGTTGTTCCCGTTCCTGCGCCGCATCGTCAGCGATATCACCCGTGACGGTGGCTATCCGCCGGTCAATCTGGACAATATCGACTTTGTCGCGCTGTACCGCAACGAACTATTGCGTCGTCAAGCCGAAGCGCAGAAGGCGAACGCCTAATCGATTTGACCCGCGCCGGGTTTCACCTCAGGCGCGGGTCCACAAGGCGTTTTCGCCCAATTTCTCTACAAATCGTTTATGCGCTGCGCGTTCTTCGTCGGTGATCTTTGACGCCAATGGTGTCGGACGCGCCGATGGGCGCCAATCGTCCTGACCGCCCGCGGCCGAGGAAGCAGTCGCGGACAAGCCGAAATCCGGCTGCCGCCCCCCGATCAGTTCCAGATAGACCTCGGCCAGAATTTCCGAGTCGAGCAACGCCCCGTGAAGCACCCGGTTCGTGTTGTCGATATTGAACCGACGGCACAGCGCATCCAGTGACGCAGGTGAGCCCGGAAACCGTTTTCGCGCAACCGCCAGCGTATCCAGCGCCTGATCCATCGGGATCTGCGGCAATCCCATCCATTTTAGCTCCGCGTTCAGGAATTTCATATCGAAGGATGCGTTGTGGATCACCAGCTTCGAATCCCGGATGAAATTGAGAAAGCCCTGACCCACCTCGGCAAAGACCGGCTTGTCCTTCAGCGTGACCTCACCCTTTTCCGGCGGGCGCGGGTTTTCCAGCAGGTCGGGGCCGATCCCATGCACCCCAAACGCCTCTTCGGGCATCGAGCGCTTAGGGTTGATATAGACGTGATAGGTCTCGCCCGTGGCGACGTGATTCCACAACTCAACCGCGCCGATCTCGACAATCCGGTCGCCGCTTTCGGGATCAAACCCCGTGGTTTCGGTATCGAGTACAATCTCACGCATTTTCCATCCCCGCCCGTATTTGCCTGACCACATCCTGCACCTGCGTGCGGGCGTGGTCCAGACTATCGGTCACGATCACATAATCTGACCGCACGCATTTTTCGTCATTCGGCATTTGCTTGGCGCGGATCTGTTCAAACTGTGCCTCAGTCATCGTCCCGCGCGCCATCACACGACGCTTTTGTTCGTCCGCCGGGATCGAGACACAGGCCACCGCATCCATCGCTGCATCACCACCGGTTTCAAACAACAGGGGGATGTCGAACACCACAATATCCGCGGTCGCGTATTCCCGAAAAGCAGCGCGATCTGCGGCAACAAGCGGATGTACGATGGCCTCAATCTGTTTCAGCGCGGCTGGGTGCTGCGCGATGACTTGTTTCAGGGCGTCACGACTGACAGACCCATCGATGATGGCATCTGGAAAAACAGCGCGCATCGGCGCGACGGCCGCTCCTTCCCTTGAATAGAGTCTATGTACGGCTGCATCCGCATCCCACAGCGCACAGCCTTCTTCGACGAACATCTGCGCCGTGGTGCTTTTGCCCATCCCGATCGAACCGGTTAAACCAAGCGCGAAACTCATCCCAAAACCGCCGCGCGCAGGTCATCGGTCACCTCGGGGCGGGTGCCGAACCAGCGTTCAAAACCGGGCACCGCCTGATGCAGCAACATGCCCAGACCATCGACCGTGGTACAGCCTGCTTCCTCAGCCGATTTCAGAAGATGTGTTTGCAAAGGTGCATAGACCAAATCAGTCACAACCGCACCCGCTTGCAACCCATCCAAGGGCACCCTCAGTTCCGGTTGTCCCTGCATGCCCAATGAGGTCGTGTTGACCACCAGTTCAGCTTCTTCAATGACATTGCCGGCCTGTAACCAATCCACAACGGTGATGCGGTCGCCAAATTCATCTTTCAACTGATCCGCCCGGACGCGCGTGCGGTTGGTCAGCATGATCTGGGGCACGCCCGCGTCCAACAAACCCTGCAACACCGCCCGTGCTGCGCCACCCGCACCAAACACCACCGCCGGGCCATCCGACGGAACCCAATCCGGCGCGCCGCTGCGCAGGTTCTGCATAAACCCATAGCCATCGGTGTTGTCCGCGTGGATTGTGCCATCATCTTGAAACACCAAGGTATTTGCCGCCCCGATGACCGATGCGCGTTCCGATACGTGATCGGCGATACGCAACGCCGCTTCTTTGTGGGGCACGGTCACATTCGCCCCGACGAACCCCGCCTTCGGCAGGGTGCGCAAAACCGTCTCAAGATCCTCGGGCGCCACGTCCACGGGAATGTAATGCCCGGCCAGCCCATATTTCTTTAACCAATGACCATGCAGTTGGGGCGACTTGGAATGCGCAATCGGGTGTCCGATTACTCCGGCCAGCGGAATTCGGTTATGTGTCATTGGTCGATCACCCCTTTGACGGCCAGAAAATTGAGCAGTTCCAACAGGGGCATACCCAAGACATTAAAATAGTCGCCGTCAATGGTGGCGAACAGGCGCACGCCTTCTTCTTCCAGCTTATAAGCCCCCACCGCGTGCCGGATACTGTCCCAATTGCGGTCGATATAGTCGCGCAGGTACGCGTCCGAACTCATCCGCATGCGCAAACGCACCTGCCCGACATGGCGCCAGATCGGCTCGCCATCCTGATAGATCACCGCCGCCGACAACAGCATGTGCCGCTTGCCCCGCATCGCCTTGAGCTGCGCCAGCGCCTCCTGGGGCGTTTCCGGTTTCGACAACAGCTTCCCGTCGAAATCCAACACCTGATCGCACCCCAGAACCATCGCACCTGGTTTTTTGTCGCTGACCTTGCGCGCCTTCATCTCAGCCAGTGCATCGGCGATGTCCCGAGGGGATGCTTCCTCAGCCAGCAACGCGCGTTTCATGGTATCCTCATCCACGCGCGCGACCTGAACGGAAAACGGCACGCCTGCGTTTTCCAGCAGCTGCGCACGTATGGATGAGCCTGAGGCCAGGATGATGGGGACAGACATGTGGACAACCCCGTGTGCAAATCGTTGAGCGTTCTTGAATGGTTTGTATGGTTTTCCGATTGACACGCAACCCCGGGATATTCGCGCAGATCTTCCCTGAGTCGCTCGAACGCTGTCCATCCGGGACAAGGATAAGTCGGAATGACGGGATAAGCGGGAACTCCACATATACTCAGAAACTTATCCCCAGAGCATCTTTTGTAAATACGACTTAACACATTGATTTAATTACATTATTTTCACTATTAACAGAATCATCGCTTTGACGCGTAAAAATGTCCACCTGGGGAAAACACATGTGTAAAAAAGTAATCCACGAATTTTGTTCACCCTACAAAACCATCTTCCTTTTTCTTTTCTTATTTTTTTATTAGGGAGAGTTCCGAGTAACGCCCGGAGCCAGGATGACCGATCTTCTTTTCACGATTTACCCGTGGGTGAAGTCTTTACATATCATGGCCGTGATCTCGTGGATGGCCGGTTTATTCTATTTGCCCAGACTATTCGTCTATCACGTAGAAAAGGCGCAAGCCGTCGATGGTGCTGAAACCATTTTCTTTGAAATGGAAGAAAAGCTGCTGCGCGTGATTATGCGCCCGGCAATGATTGTGGCGTGGGTGTGTGGCCTGATCATGGTGTTCACACCAGGCATTGTCGGTTGGGATTTTGCATGGCCCTGGATTAAAGGTTCTGCCGTGATCGGCATGACCTGGTTCCATCACTGGCTGATGGCGCGGCGCAAAGACTTCTTAGAGGGCCGAAATACGCTCACTGGGCGCCAGTACCGCATGATGAATGAGGTTCCCACCATTTTGATGGTTGCCATCGTTCTGGCGGTCATTTTGAAATTCTGAGGGCCTGTTTGACTCCGCAGTCAGCCGCGCTTATGTAGATATCAACACGCCCGTCCGGGCGGCGTATCTTCCGTACTGAAATTCCACTTCGTGCCGCGATGCCTGCGGCGAAGGTATATATCATGACAACTGACACCCTGAATCTGGCTGACCTTAAGGCCAAAAGCCCCAAAGACCTTCTGGCGATGGCCGAAGAGCTGGAAATCGAAAACGCCTCGACCATGCGCAAGGGCGAGATGATGTTCCAGATTCTGCGTGAACGCGCCGATGAAGGCTGGACCGTTGGCGGTGATGGCGTGCTTGAAGTGCTGCAGGACGGCTTTGGTTTTCTACGTTCACCCGAAGCGAACTATCTGCCGGGCCCAGATGACATCTACGTTTCACCGGATATGATCCGTCAGCATTCGCTGCGCACCGGGGATACGGTCGAAGGTGATATCAAAGCACCGGATGAGAACGAGCGGTACTTCGCGCTGATCAAAGTCACCAAGATCAATTTTGAAGAGCCTGAAAAAGCCAAACACAAGATCCTGTTCGACAACTTGACGCCTTTGTATCCCGATGAACGTCTGAAGATGGAGATCGAAGATCCCACCATCAAAGATAAGTCGGCCCGGGTGATTGATCTGGTCTCACCTATCGGTAAAGGACAGCGGTCTTTGATCGTGGCGCCGCCGCGGACTGGTAAGACGGTGATCTTGCAAAACATCGCGCATTCGATCGAACAGAACCACCCGGAGTGCTATTTGATCGTTCTGCTGATAGATGAACGCCCCGAAGAGGTGACCGACATGCAGCGCTCGGTAAAAGGTGAGGTTGTGTCCTCGACCTTTGATGAACCTGCAACACGTCACGTGGCCGTATCCGAGATGGTGATCGAAAAAGCCAAGCGTTTGGTCGAACATAAACGAGATGTTGTTATTCTTCTCGATTCGATCACAAGACTTGGTAGAGCGTTTAACACTGTGGTCCCCTCATCCGGTAAAGTTCTGACCGGTGGTGTGGATGCAAACGCTCTGCAACGGCCCAAGCGCTTCTTTGGTGCTGCGCGGAATATCGAAGAGGGCGGATCGCTGACCATCATCGCCACCGCGCTGATCGATACCGGTAGCCGGATGGACGAAGTGATCTTTGAAGAATTCAAAGGCACGGGTAACTCGGAAATCGTTCTGGATCGTAAGATCGCAGACAAGCGCGTGTTCCCGGCGATCGACATCCTCAAATCCGGCACCCGGAAAGAGGACCTGCTGGTCGACAAAGGTGATCTGGCCAAGACCTTTGTTCTGCGCCGTATCTTGAACCCGATGGGCACCACTGATGCGATCGAGTTCCTGTTGTCTAAGTTGAAGCAGACCAAGACCAACGGTGAGTTCTTCGACTCGATGAATACCTGATACAGGTCTTAACCGACGCGAGGCCTTCGAATGGATACGATATTCGCCTTGGCCAGCGCCCAGGGTAAAGCAGGGGTGGCGGTCATCCGCCTCTCGGGCCCTTTGGCGCATTCAGCCGCAGCCGACCTGACCGGCAGCCCGCTACCGCCCCGCGGTATGCGGGTTCGGTCTTTGTGTGCAGCTGATGGGTCGCGCTTGGATGATGGGTTAGTTCTGACCTTCCAGGCCCCGGCCAGCTTTACCGGTGAAGATGTCGCAGAGCTGCAGATACACGGCAGCACGGCTTCGGTTAATGCGGTAATGCGCAATTTGTCCGATACGGTTGGGTTGCGGCTTGCGGAACCCGGGGAATTCACGCGCCGTGCATTGGAAAACGGCAAGATGGACCTGACGCAGGTCGAAGGTCTGGCCGATCTGATCGATGCCGAAACCGAGGCGCAGCGTAAACAGGCCCAGACCATTTTGGCCGGAGAGCTGGGTGGCTTGGCCGAACGCTGGCGCCGTGACCTGATCCGGGCGGCGTCTCTGCTGGAAGCCGTGATAGATTTCGCCGATGAAGAGGTTCCAACCGACGTGACACCTGAGGTCTGCACATTGGTGACCGGAGTCATGCAAGACCTGCAACGCGAAGCGGACGGTGTAAAAATTGCCGAACGTATCCGGACCGGGTTCGAAGTTGCCATTGTTGGTCTTCCCAATGCAGGCAAGTCGACCTTGCTGAATGCGTTGGCGGGTCGAGAGGCCGCGATCACGTCGGAATATGCCGGCACAACTCGTGACGTTATTGAAGTTCGCATGGATCTCGGTGGTTTGCCTGTGACTTTGCTGGACACCGCAGGGTTGCGCGAAACCGAAGATCACGTTGAAAACCTTGGGATTAATCTGGCCCGTAAACGTGCGGACGCGGCTGATTTGCGGGTATTTCTGACCGAAGACCCGTCAGATCTTGGTGTTCCCATGGTCGAAGGTGACATTCAGCTTTTTCCGAAATCTGACCTGCGCGAGGATGATAAGGGCGGGATTTCCGGGAAAACCGGTCATGGAATTGATCAGCTAATTTCCCATATATCGTGTGTATTGGGCGAGAGATCCACAAGCCATGGTATTGCAACCCGTGAACGCCACCGAATCGCACTGAGTGAATCCAAGGCAGCTTTGGTCGCGGCGATGACAGTTCTGGAATCAGGCCCGGACCTGTATGATATCGCGGCAGAAGAGTTGCGGACGGCTATCCGCGCCCTTGAAACATTGGTCGGCAGAATAGGGGTCGAAGACCTTTTGGATGAGATATTCTCCAGTTTCTGCCTGGGTAAGTAAGGAGTGTTTCACGTGAAACATTCAAAGTTCGATGTTGTTGTGATTGGCGCCGGACATGCCGGAACCGAGGCCGCCCATGCCGCTGCACGCATGGGGGTTGAGACGGCATTGGTGACGCTGTCTGCGTCCGATATTGGAGTGATGTCCTGCAATCCTGCCATTGGGGGGTTGGGGAAAGGCCACCTGGTTCGCGAAATCGACGCGATGGATGGTGTCATGGGCCGCGTTGCAGACCAGGCCGGTATTCAATTTAGATTGCTGAATCGCCGCAAAGGGCCTGCTGTGCAGGGCCCAAGGACTCAGGCAGACCGGTCACTGTATCGTGATGCCATGCAGAAAGTGACACAGGCGCAAGAGCATTTATCCGTGGTGGTCGGGGAGGTCACAGATTTTCTGACAGATGGACCTCGTATCGTCGGAATACAATTGGCAGATGGGTCCAAGATTCATGCCTCGGCCGTGATACTTACATCCGGGACCTTTCTGCGTGGTGTGATTCATATCGGAGACGTTTCCCGACCCGGCGGGCGAATGGGGGACCGACCTTCTGTCAAACTGGCAGAGCGATTGGATAGCTTAAACCTTCCAATGGGGCGATTGAAAACAGGTACACCACCCCGGTTGGACGGTCGAACCATTGATTGGTCAGATCTAGAGCGGCAGGATGGAGACGAAGATCCGACGCTATTCTCGTTTTTGTCTGAGTCAGCTGTCGCACCCCAAATCTCGTGCGGAATAACGCATACGAATGCGCGTACTCATGAGATAATTGAAAAAAATCTGTCACGGTCGGCAATGTATGGCGGTCATATTGATGGGGTCGGACCCAGATATTGCCCTTCGATTGAGGATAAGATTATTCGGTTTGCCGAGAAAGAATCCCATCAGATTTTCCTTGAGCCCGAAGGAATCCATGATCACACGATTTATCCAAACGGGATCTCAACTTCGCTTCCGCAGGACGTCCAGCATGATTATGTGCGGTCGATCAAAGGCCTGGAAAAGGCGGAGATCCTGCAACCGGGCTATGCAATTGAATATGACTATATCGATCCCCGTGTTCTGACGTCGTCCTTGTCCTTGCCTGATGCCCCGGGGCTATATCTTGCCGGACAAATTAACGGGACTACAGGATATGAAGAAGCAGCAGCACAAGGGCTTGTCGCTGGTCTGAATGCAGCACTCGCTGTCCTGGATCGGGAACCCGTTCATTTCACGCGTGCGGACAGCTATATAGGCGTGATGATCGATGACTTGACTACGCGAGGGGTTGCAGAACCTTATCGGATGTTCACCTCTCGGGCAGAGTTCAGGTTGTCTCTTCGGGCTGATAACGCTGATCAGCGATTAACACCTCTTGGAATTGACCTTGGATGTGTTGGTGATACGCGGGCTGAAAGATTTGATGAAAAGATAGAGAAACTTACAGCTGCCAAATCAATACTGACAGACCGGACTTATACACCAAAGGAGGTCCGTGCAGTTGGAATCAATGTCAATCAGGACGGAAATCGCCGAGATGGCATGGCTTTGCTGGCTTTTCCTGATGTTACGTTCAATGATCTGATTCCGCTTGAGGCGGGTTTGCAAGATATTGAGGAAGATATCCGAAGCCAGATCGAACGGGATGCGCTTTATGCGAACTATATTGCGCGCCAGAAAAAAGACGTTGAAGCCATGAAACGCGATGAATCCTATGAAATACCGCGCGATTTCGATTATTCGGCGTTGGAAGGCCTATCCTCTGAGATGAAACAAAAACTGTCTGAGGCAAAACCGATCAATATTGCTCAGGCCGGGCGGGTAGAGGGCGTGACGCCCGCCGCTTTGACCTTACTGCTGGCCAAGTTGAGGCGAGAGCAAAAGGTCCGAAAGGCATGAGCTATGAGGTGTTTAAAGGTTTAGATGTTTCACGTGAAACATTTAGCCGTCTTGAAACCTACGTAGAACTGGTTCGGCGCTGGAATCCCAAGATAAATCTGGTGTCGCGCAACAGCCTGAATGACATCTGGTCACGGCATATTCTGGATTCAGTGCAGGTATACCGGTGTTCGGATGTGTTCCATAATTGGGTAGACTTGGGCAGCGGCGGTGGGTTCCCTGGCATGGTTTGCGCGATCATGGCTATAGAAGAAGCGCCAGCGGCGCGATTTACACTTGTAGAAAGCGATCAGCGTAAATCTGCCTTTCTGCGTAGCGTTGCACGGGAATGCGGGGCGAACTGTTCTATTGTGTCAAAAAGGATAGAATCCGTGGATCCGTTGAACGCCGATATTTTGTCTGCCCGCGCCCTTGCGGATCTGCCCACGTTATTGTCCTTTTGTGACAGGCATTTAAAAGAGTCCGGTACGGCGCTGTTGCCGAAAGGCGCAAGCTGGAAAAAAGAGCTGAATGATGCGCGCAAGGAATGGAATTTCGACTGCGAGCCGATTACAAGTTTAACTGAGCCCCAAGCTGTTATTCTAAGGATCAAAGGAGTATCGCGTGGTTGATCTGTCTCGTCCCTCAGGGCCCCGGATAATTGCGGTCGCCAATCAAAAGGGTGGGGTGGGAAAAACAACAACTGCGATCAACCTTGCGGCCGGTTTGGCAGAAGCAGGAAGCAGGGTTCTTGTGGTGGATCTGGATCCGCAGGGGAACGCGTCAACCGGTTTGGGTGTTGAGGACAGGGATTGGACCACATACGATTTGATCCTGGACGATGCACCGCTTGAAGCTGTGGTACAAGAGACAGAAATTGGCGGGTTGCTGGTAATACCGGCAACCGTTGATCTAAGCTCGGCGGATATCGAACTGATTTCCAATGAAAAACGCAGTTATTTGTTGCATGACGCCCTGCGTCAGACCTCGATCGACCAGTTTGAGCTTGATTTTGTGCTGATCGACTGCCCACCATCTCTGAACTTGCTGACTGTGAATGCGATGGTAGCTGCCCATTCCGTTCTGGTTCCCCTGCAAAGTGAATTCTTTGCACTGGAGGGGCTTTCGCAGTTGATGTTAACGATCCGAGAGGTCCGGCAAACTGCGAATCCGGACCTGAGAATCGAAGGTGTTGTGTTGACCATGTATGACAACCGCAACAACTTGTCCCGCCAGGTTGAAAAGGATGCACGTGACAATCTGGGTGAGATGGTATTTAAAACCAAGATACCCAGAAATGTGCGGGTCAGTGAGGCGCCGTCATACGCCTTGCCGGTCTTGCAGTATGACTCGGGATCGTTGGGTGCGATGGCATATCGACATTTGGCGCGTGAAGTCATTCACAAGAACAAAAATGCCGCTGCCTGAGCGGCAGTGAGGAGGGCGCAGTGGCCGTCAAAAAATCAAAACCCAGAGGTTTGGGCCGGGGATTATCTGCCCTGATGGCAGATGTAACGCAGGAAGCCGAAGGTCTGGTGACTACAGAACCGCGTCGTCCGGACATGAAAGTTCCGATTGAAAAGCTGCAGGCCAACCCAAACCAGCCGCGCCGTACATTCTCAGCGGATCAATTGGATGAGCTGGCAGCCTCGGTCAAAGAAAAGGGCATTATTCAACCTCTGATTGTGCGGGAAATCAGCAATGGCGGATATGAAATCGTGGCCGGGGAACGGCGTTGGCGCGCTGCTCAGATGGCGCAGTTGCATGATATTCCGGTTATTGTGCGTGAGTTTGACGACACAGAGGTGTTGGAAGTCGCCATTATCGAAAACATACAGCGGGCTGACCTGAATGCGGTCGAAGAAGCTGCTGGCTATAAGCAGTTGATGGACCGTTTCGGGCATACTCAAGAGAAGTTGGCCGAAGCCTTGGGGAAAAGCCGCAGTCATATTGCGAACCTATTGCGCTTGCTGTCGTTGCCCTTGGACGTTCAGACGCTGGTCATCGAAGGTAAGCTGTCTGCTGGGCACGCACGAGCGTTGATAACGGCCGAAAACCCATCAGAACTGGCGAAAATCGTAGTACGGGATGGGCTTTCGGTTCGCGCAACCGAAGCGCTGGTGAAAAAACAACAGGCAGATCCGGCGAAAGCTGCCCCGCGTTCCCGGAACCTGGATGCGGGTAAAGACGCTGATACGCGAGCCTTGGAAAAAGACCTGTCGGCAATTCTGGCGATGAAAGTTGCGATCAATCACAAGGCTGGAACAGAAACCGGGCAAGTGGTGCTGACCTATGAAAACCTGGATCAGTTGGACGATCTGTGCGCCAAGCTTAGCCGTTAGGCCGGGTCCAGATAAACAGCATTACCGCGCCCAAAACCACGGCCTGAATGATCAGGACATGAGACGGCAGGGACAACAGAACCGATAGCCCGAACACGGCGGCAACCGAAATGGTGGCCGCCTTTTTTGCCCCGGGTCGGATAGCGCCGGACGTTTGCCAGTCAACGATCAACGGGCCGAAAGTGCGATGTGTAATCAACCAGTTGTGCAGGCGAGAAGACGACCGTGCAAAGAAAAACGCGGCCAGCAGCAAAAAAGGAACAGTAGGCAATAAGGGCAGAACGATGCCGACCACCGCGAAGCCAACGCAAATCAAACCCAGGGTGGCCCAAACATATTGCATCATTTATCCCAGAAGTTCCCGGATCACCGCATTTAAAACGGCGCGCCCATCTTTGGTGGCAATCAATCGGCCATTTGTCTGTTTGATCATCCCAAATTCCGTTAGATCGGCCAATTTGTCCTGCGGCAACGGGTGATCTGCCAGGGCATTATACCTGTCAATATCTAGACCCTCCACAACTCTTAACCCCATCATAAGGTATTCCTTGGCCTGTTCTTGCGCTGATAGGGGCGAGCGTTCTTTTTCTCCGCTGCCTTTTCCGACGGCAGTTAGCCAAGCGTTTGGGGACAGGTAGGTTTCTGTAGCCAGTTTTTGACCATTCAAGGTGACGCGCCCATGGGCACCAGGCCCGATGCCGACATAGTCGCCATAGCGCCAATAGATCAGGTTGTGCTGTGATTCAGCGCTGGGGCGTGCGTGGTTGGAAATCTCGTAGGTCAGCAGGCCATGTGCCTCGCAGATGTCCTGTGTTTCCAAATACATGTCGGCAGCGCTGTCATCTTCGGGTAGGCCACGCAGTTTACCAACGGCATAGCGATCCCCAAAGGCGGTTCCGTTCTCGATGGTCAGTTGGTACAGCGACAGGTGGTCGACAGCCATCGAAAGGGCTTCGGTCAGTTCGGCTCGCCAGTCTTCGGGGGTTTGGTGTTGGCGGGCGTAGATCAGGTCAAAACTGACCCTATCAAAGCAATTTCTGGCAATATCAAAGGCAGAACGTGCCTCAGCCACAGTGTGAATGCGACCCAATCGACGCAAATCTTCGTCATTAAGCGCCTGAACCCCCATCGAGATGCGGTTCACCCCGGCGTCCCGATATGCGGCAAAACGGCCAGCCTCGACCGAGCCCGGATTGGCCTCAAGCGTGATTTCCATGTCATTGGCCGGATGCCAGAGGGCCCGGGCCTGATCGATCACAGCGGCGACAGTGTCTGGGTCCATTAACGACGGCGTGCCGCCGCCGAAAAAGATCGTGTTTAAAACCCGGTCTGGTGTTTCGGCAGCCGTGCGGCGCAGCTCATCCAAATATGCATTAAGCCATTGTTTTTGATCGATATTACGTGAAACATGGCTATTGAAGTCGCAATAAGGGCACTTGGCCTCACAAAAAGGCCAATGCACGTACAGGCCGAAGCCCCCATTGCGCCAATCATCCGCCAAAGCAGCCCTTCACGAACATTTCCACAGCGCGGCCGCGATGGCTGATCTTGTTCTTTTCCCAGCGATCCATCTCGGCAAAGGTAATGTCGTACCCGTCCGGGACAAACATTGGATCATATCCGAACCCGTCCTTGCCGCGGATGGGCCAGACCAAGTGACCGGGGGCGATGCCTTCGAATACCTCGTCATGCCCATCGGGCCAGGCCAGTACCAGAGTGCATCGGAACTGCGCCGTGCGTGGATGGGCGGCGCCTTTCGCCTCTAGCTCATCATGGGCGCGGGTCATGGCCATCAAGAAATCGCGACCGTCACCGGTTTCGGCCCAATCGGCGGTGTAAACACCCGGAGCGCCATCCAGCGCATCAATGGAAATCCCGGAATCGTCCGACAGGGCAGGCAGGCCAGTGGTCTGGGCGGCAGCATGGGCCTTGATCCGGGCATTGCCGACGAACGTGTCCTCAGTTTCTTCCGGTTCGGGCAGGTCCATCTCAGCCGCGCCAACAACGGTCACGCCGAAGGGTTCAAGGAGATGCTTCATCTCCTCAAGCTTGCCCTTGTTATGCGTGGCCACCAGCAGCCTATCGCCGTCGAACTTACGGGTCATGCGGTTGCGGCTTTCTGGGCTGCGGCCAGCTCGGCCACGCCTTTTTCGGCCAGATCCATCAGCTGATCCATCTGCGCGCGGCTAAACACGGACCCTTCCGCGCTCATCTGCACTTCGATCAGTTTGCCCGAGCCGGTCATGATGAAATTGCCGTCTACGCCTGCTTCGCTGTCCTCTGGGTAGTCCAGATCCAGAACGGGCTGGCCGGCATAAATACCGCAAGAAACCGCTGCAACAGGGTCTATCAACGGATCCGAGATTACGTCCCCGGCCTTCATCAGCTTGTTCACCGCCAGCCGCAGTGCAACCCAACCACCAGTTATCGAAGCACAACGAGTGCCCCCATCGGCCTGGATCACATCACAGTCCACAGTGATCTGACGCTCGCCCAGGGCAACCCGGTCCACACCGGCGCGCAGGGCACGACCGATCAGGCGCTGGATTTCAACGGTGCGCCCACCTTGCTTGCCCGACGCCGCCTCGCGCCGCATCCGAGTGTTAGTGGCGCGGGGCAGCATACCGTATTCAGCCGTAACCCAGCCCAGACCCGAGCCTTTGATGAAGGGGGGTACGCGATCCTCGATCGTGGCGGTGCACAGTACATGGGTGTCACCCATTTTGATCAGGCAGGAACCTTCGGCATGTTTGGTGAACTCCGTTTCGATTGAAACGGCGCGCATTTCGCTTAATTCTCGTCCTGAGGGTCGCATGGAAAATCCTTTGTTTGCTGGGTTGGGGATAACGCCCTCATGGCTTACGATGCAACCCCGATTGACCTTTCATATGCCTGCGATTTAATGACGGCCCAGCAGGGGACCGCTGATGAGCGAAGCGAGCAAAATTCTGAACGAGATGAACGACCGGTCACGTGAGGTGTTCCGGCTGATCGTCGAAAGTTATTTGGACAGCGGTGAGCCCGTTGGCAGCCGCACCCTGACCCGCACATTGTCGGAAAAAGTCAGCGCTGCCACCGTGCGCAATGTGATGCAGGATCTGGAGTTTCTGGGCTTGCTCGACAGCCCCCATGTCAGTGCGGGGCGCATTCCGACGCAGCAAGGCTTGCGTATGTTTGTCGATGGTTTGCTTGAGGTTGGCGATCTGGGCGCCGCTGATCGGCAGAAGCTGGACGAAACATTAGGGTCTAACGCAGGCGATGTGGGCGGGATGCTGGATCGCGTGGGTTCAGCTTTGTCACACGTGACACATGGTGCGTCCCTAGTTCTGACGCCCAAGCAAGAATCCGAGATCAAGCATATCGAATTTGTCTCTCTAGCTCATGACCGCGCCTTAGTGGTGTTGGTTTTTGCTGACGGGCACGTTGAAAACCGCCTGTTTACACCGCCACCGGGGCAGACACCCAGTTCGATGCGTGAAGCGGCGAATTTCCTGAACGCGTTGATCGAAGGTCGCACGCTTGGCGAAGTGCGCCGTCAGATGCAGGCGCAGATTGACGCGCGTAAACAAGAGATCGACGTGCTGGCACGGGAAATGGTCGAAAGCGGCATGGCGGCTTGGGACGGGGATGGAGGCGACTCGGCCCGTCTGATTGTGCGCGGGCGGGCGAATCTGCTGGGTGAACCGGGTGAAGTTGAGGAGCTGGACCGAATCCGCTCCCTGTTTGATGATCTGGAACGCAAACGAGACATCGCGGAATTCCTTGAATTGACCGAAGAAGGCGAGGGTGTGCGCATTTTTATCGGCTCTGAGAACAAACTTTTCTCACTTTCGGGTTCCTCTTTGGTGGTGTCTCCATATATGAACGCTGATCGAAAGATAATTGGTGCGGTCGGGGTCATCGGGCCCACGCGTCTGAATTATGGACGGATCGTACCGATCGTGGATTATACGGCGCAACTGGTCGGCAAGCTGATATCCGACCGGAGCTAGAGGGTAAGAGATGGCAGAGCCCAAAGACGAAGATTTTCTGGACAATATCGCAATGGCGGAGGCTGAAGAGCTGGCCGAAGAAATCGCCGAGTTCAGCGACGAAGCGCTAGAGCTGGATGAGTTGCGCGCAGAGCGCGACGATTACAAAGATAAGTTCATGCGTGCGCTGGCAGATGCCGAAAACGCCCGTAAGCGTGGCGACAAAGCGCGGCGCGATGCCGAACAATACGGTGGCTCGAAACTGGCGCGTGATATGCTGCCGGTCTACGACAACATGAAGCGCGCACTCGAAGCTGCGACCGATGAGCAAAAAGAAGTGGCCGCCGGTCTGCTGGAAGGGATCGAGCTGACCATGCGGGCGCTGAAGGATGTGTTCCAAAAGCACGGGATCGAAGTGATCACGCCCGAAGTTGGTGATCGATTTGATCCAAACGTACACGAGGCGATGTTTGAAGCACCGGTTCCCGGAACCAAGGCAGGTGATATCATTCAGGTCTCGGCCGAAGGCTTCATGCTGCATGATCGTCTGCTGCGACCGGCGCAGGTGGGTGTGTCGTCGACACCTGCAAGCTAAGCGGCTTTAAAACCAAATTTTTTTTTGAGGCGGTCAGGATCTGGCCGCCTCTTTCAGTTTATAAATCAGGTCCAGCGCCTCGCGCGGGGTCAGCTCATCAGGCAGCACGTCGTCCAGCATATCCGTGACCGGCGATGCCTTGGGTGCAGGTGGCGGGGGCGGCGGAGCGGCGGAAAACAGCGGCAGATCGTCGATCAGCGCCTTTTGTTTGCCGCCTTCGCGTTCAGTTTTTTCCAATTGGTCCAGTACGACGCGGGCTCGATCCACCACCGATGCGGGCAGACCGGCAAGCTGCGCGACTTGCACCCCATAAGAGCGGTCGGCGGCCCCCTTGTGGACTTCGTGCAGGAAAATAACCTCACCTTCCCATTCTTTGACTGCCACGGTGGCGTTGTCGACACCCTCCAACTTGCCGGCCAGGGCGGTGAGTTCGTGGTAGTGGGTGGCGAACAGCGCGCGGCATTGGTTGGCGGCGTGCAGATGTTCCAGCGTGGCCCAGGCGATGGACAGGCCGTCATAGGTGGCCGTGCCACGGCCAATTTCATCGAGAATCACCAGCGCGCGGTCGTCGGCCTGATTCAGGATGGCGGCAGTCTCGACCATTTCCACCATAAAGGTCGAACGGCCCCGGGCCAGATCGTCGGATGCGCCGACGCGGCTGAACAATTGGCTGACCACACCGATATGCGCCTGTTCAGCGGGAACATAACTGCCCATCTGGGCCAGCAGGGCAATCAAGGCGTTCTGACGCAGGAAAGTCGATTTACCCGCCATGTTGGGACCGGTCAGCAGCCAGATCGCCGCGCCCTGATCCGCGCTGAGATCGCAATCATTGGCAATGAAGGCATCGCCGCTTTGTTGGCGCAGCGCGTGTTCCACAACCGGATGACGTCCACCCTGCACGTGGAAGGCGCGCGATGTGTCGACCTGGGGACGGCACCAATTTTCTCCGCGCGCCAGATCGGCCAATGCGGTGGTCAAATCCAGCTCGGCGAGCCCCCGGGCGGCTTGGTTGAGACGCGCGGCGCGGTCCAGAATCTCGTCAGAAAGCCTTTGATAGAGCCTCTTTTCTATTTCCAATGCCAAATTACCGGCGTTCAGGATGCGGGTTTCGATCTCGGACAGTTCGACGGTCGTAAAGCGCACCTGATTGGCAGTGGTCTGGCGGTGGATATAGGTCTCAGAAAACGGCGGGTTCAGCATTTTTTCGGCATGGGTGGCCGTGGTTTCGATAAAATAACCCAGCACGTTGTTATGCTTGATCTTCAGCGAAGCAATGCCGGTGTGTTCTGCGTATTTCTGTTGAAATCCCGCAATGACGGATCGGCCTTCGTCGCGCAGCTTACGGGCCTCATCCAGTTCCGTGTCAAAACCCGGAGCGATGAAACCGCCGTCACGGGCCAGCAGGGGCGGTTCTGCCACAAGGGCCTCATCCAACAAGGTCAAAAGATCGTCAAACCCGATCAAGTTCTGCACTGCGGTGGCCAGCAGAACCGGCAAATCCTGTGTGTCACAGATACCTGCAATAGCAGCTGCCTGCGTCATTCCGTTGCGGATGGCGGCCAGATCACGCGGGCCACCCCGTTCTAGCGACAGGCGCGACAGGGCGCGGTCCAGATCAGGGGTTTTACGCAGGGCATCGCGCAGGTCTGAGGCGGTCAAGCTGTCCTCAGCTGCAAAACTCACAGCATCCAACCGGGCATGGATCACGTCCAGATTGCGCGAGGGGCTGGACAGGCGCTGTTCCAGCAACCTTGCCCCGCCCGGAGTGACGGTGCGATCGACCACCGACAATAGGGATCCGGCGCGACCACCCGACAAGGAACGGGTCAGCTCCAGATTGCGGCGTGTGGCGGCGTCGATCTGGACAACGCGATCCTCTGATTCCTTCAAGGGGGTCTGCAGCAGGGGCAGTTTGCCCTTTTGCGTGATCTCAAGATAGTCGATCAAGGCACCCATTGCCGAAACCTCGGCCCGACCGAAATTTCCAAACGCATCCAAAGCGCCCACGTGGAACAATCCGCAAATACGTTTTTCGGCGGCCGTGCTGTCAAAACTGGCGCGGCCGATGGGGGTTAGCGAAATTCCCAAATCACGGACTGGTTCCTGCAAAGCCTGTTCCGATCCGTCGGCAACGATCAGCTCGGACGGGGCAAGCCGTGCCAGTTCGGGGCTCAGCCGCACGGTTGTCAAAGGCATTACGTGAAACGCCCCGGTAGAGATATCAGCCCAGGCCAAGGCGGCCTCATCCCGCACTTCGGTATAGGCGGCCAGAAAGTTGTGGCGGCGGGCTTCCAAAAGGGCATCTTCGGTCAATGTGCCGGGTGTCACCAGACGCACGACATCGCGCTTTACCACCGATTTAGAGCCTCTTTTCTTCGCCTCGGCCGGGCTTTCCATCTGCTCACAGACGGCCACGCGAAAGCCTTTGCGGATCAGGGTCAGCAAATAACCTTCGGCGGAATGAACAGGCACACCGCACATCGGGATGTCGGTGCCGTTATGCTTGCCGCGTTTGGTCAGGGCGATATCCAACGCCTCGGCTGCGTTGACGGCATCCTCGAAGAACATCTCGTAGAAATCGCCCATACGGTAGAACAGCAGGGCATCGGCGTGGGCCTCTTTGATTTCGAGATATTGCGCCATCATCGGCGTGACTGTGGACAAGGCTGACCCCTTTTGGCGTGTTCCGGACGCGACCTTACAAATCCCGCATCTTCTGTAAAAGCCGAAAACTCATTCTCGTTGAGGCGCGCGTTTTCCTGCGCTATGAGGCGACAGCCCAACAGATGTAAAGAAACGACATATCAGATGCCCAAAGCGAAAATTACCGACGAAGAAGCCCTGGCCTTTCACCTGGACCCCACCCCCGGCAAGTGGGAGGTGCAAGCGACTGTTCCCATGACAACCCAGCGTGATCTGTCGCTGGCCTATAGTCCCGGTGTCGCTGTTCCATGTGAAGCAATCGCGGAAAACCCCGAAACGGCCTATGACTATACCAACAAGGGCAATCTGGTCGCGGTAATTTCGAACGGCACGGCGGTTCTGGGTCTTGGAAATCTGGGCGCGTTGGGCTCAAAACCGGTGATGGAGGGGAAATCGGTCCTGTTCAAACGGTTTGCCGATGTGAACTCGATCGATATCGAGTTGGACACTGAAGACCCAGATGAATTCTGCCGCGCGGTGAAGCTGATGGGGCCGACCTTTGGCGGCATCAATCTGGAAGACATCAAGGCGCCCGAGTGTTTCATCATCGAACAGCGCCTGAAGGAAGAGATGGACATTCCTGTCTTTCACGATGATCAACACGGCACGGCGGTGATCTGCGCGGCAGGTCTGCTGAACGCGCTGCATATCTCGGGCAAAAAGATCGAGGATGTGAGGATTGTTCTGAACGGTGCGGGTGCCGCTGGGATCGCCTGCATCGAACTGCTCAAGGCGATGGGTGCGCGGCATGAGAACTGCATCGTCTGTGACACCAAAGGCGTGATCTACCAAGGCCGGACCGAGGGTATGAACCAGTGGAAATCGGCCCATGCGGTCACCACTGAACTGCGCTCGCTGGAAGACGCCATGAACGGCGCGGATGTGTTCTTGGGCGTTTCAGTCAAAGGCGCGGTTACGCAAGACATGGTCGCCAGCATGGCAGACAACCCGGTGATTTTCGCCATGGCCAATCCAGATCCTGAAATCACGCCAGAAGAGGCGCATGAGGTGCGTGTGGATGCCATCGTCGCCACCGGACGCAGCGATTATCCGAACCAGGTCAACAACGTGCTGGGCTTCCCCTATCTGTTCCGGGGTGCGCTGGACATTCATGCCCGTGCCATCAATGACGAGATGAAAATTGCCTGTGCCCATGCGCTGGCCCGTCTGGCGCGCGAGGATGTGCCGGATGAGGTTGCGATGGCTTATGGCAAATCGCTGACCTTCGGTCGCGATTATATCATCCCGACACCGTTTGATCCCCGACTGATCCATCGTATCCCACCTGCCGTGGCCAAGGCGGGCATGGATACCGGCGCAGCGCGGCGTCCGATCATCGACATGGACGCCTATGAGCTGAGCCTCAAATCCCGCATGGACCCGACCGCCAGCATTCTGCGCGGTCTGAACGCCCGTGCGCGCCAAGCGCAAAGCCGCATGATCTTCGCCGAAGGTGACGATCCACGTGTACTGCGCGCTGCTGTGACCTATCAGCGGTCTGGATTCGGCAAGGCCCTGGTTGTCGGTCGCCCCGATGACGTAAAACAAAAGCTGGAAGAGGCCGGACTGGGCGATGCCGTGCGCGAGTTGGAGGTGGTGAATGCCGCCAACACCACGCATCTCGAGACCTATACCGATTTCCTGTACAAGCGCCTGCAGCGCAAAGGTTTTGATAGCAAGGATATTTACCGCCTGGCGGCACGTGACCGGCATGTGTTCTCATCCCTGATGCTGGCGCATGGGCACGGTGATGGCCTGGTAACCGGGGCCACGCGCAAATCGGCGCATGTGCTGGACCGGATCAATCACGTGTTCGACGCGGACAAAGCGCATGGTGCGGTAGGTGTGACCGCGCTGCTGCACAAGGGGCGGATCGTGCTGATCGGTGATACGCTGGTGCATGAATGGCCGGATGAGAATGACCTGGCCAATATCGCCGAACGCTCAGCCGCAGTGGCCCGTCATATGGGGCTTGAGCCGCGCGTGGCCTTCGTCAGTTTCTCGACCTTTGGGTATCCGGTGTCGGAACGGGCCGAAAAGATGCACCGCGCGCCTGTCGTGCTGGATAAGCGCAAAGTGGATTTCGAATACGAGGGCGAGATGACCGTGGACGTTGCCCTGAACGAGGATCAACAGGCAGGCTATCCGTTCCAGCGCCTGACCGGCCCGGCGAATATCCTGATCGTTCCCGCTCGGCATTCGGCGTCGATCTCGACCAAGCTGATGCAGGAAATGGGCGGGTCCACGGTGATTGGCCCGATCCTGTCTGGTGTCGACAAGCCGATTCAGATCTGTTCGACCGGGTCAACGGCGAATGATATCCTGAACATGGCCATCCTGGCCTCGTGCGATATCGCTTAAGCCATGACGATCTGGAACCTCGGCTCGATCAACGCGGACATGATTTATGACGTGCCGCACCTGCCCGGACCGGGAGAGACGCTTTCGGCCAATCGGCTGGATCGGTATCTGGGTGGCAAAGGGGCAAATATGTCTGTGGCCGCCGCTCGGGCCGGGGCGCAAGTGGCGCATATCGGGGCCGTGGGGCCGGATGGGCGCTGGGCGCTGGATCGTATGACCGAATATGGCGTGGACACGCGCCATATCACTGGAGTCGAGGTTCCGACCGGTCATGCCATCATTGCGGTGGACGCACAGGGTGAGAACAACATCATTCTGTTCCCCGGTTCAAACCACGCGATCACTCAGGGTCAGTTGGGGCAAGCGCTGTCCTCGGCCCTGCAAGGTGATGTGCTGGTGATGCAGAATGAAACCAACTTACAGGTTGAATCTGCAAAGATGGGGCGCGATCTGGGGCTGACTGTCTGCTATGCCGCCGCACCGTTCCAGGCTGACGCGGTTCAGGCCGTGTTGCCGTATCTGGATTTTCTGATCCTGAATGAGATCGAGGCTGAACAACTACAGCAGGCAACCGGGCAATCCGTTACCGACCTTGAGGTCGAGCATGTAATCGTCACTTTGGGGTCAAAAGGAGCGCGGTATTACCATCGCGGCGCCGCTACGGATTTTCCGGCGCACAAGGTAAAGGCCGTGGATACCACTGGCGCAGGGGATACTTTCACCGGCTATGTTCTGGCAGGAATGGATCGCGGGATGCCAATGGCACAGGTGATTTCACAAGCAAACCGTGCCGCGGCCTTGATGGTCACGCGGCACGGCACAGCTGATGTTATTCCCGATCTCAAAGAGGTGCGCGAAGCGCGGCTCGATTAAGACCCCGCGAACGGTGCGTCACTGCCCCAAAGCTGCTTGACCCGGTCATCACGGCCGCAGGCTTTGCGATAGGCTTTGTACGCGCTGTGCTGGCGTTTGGGGCCAAAGCGGGTCAGGACCAGCTTGTTCCCCTTATAGTAATCCTGATGATAGGCCTCAGCCGGGTAGAATGCCCCTTGCTGCAGGATTGGCGTCACGATCTGTTGCCCCAGAGCGTTCTGGGCACTTGTCTTGGCTTGCTTAGCCAGGGCTTTTTCCCCAGCGTTAGAGACGAAAATGGCCGTGCGGTAGCTGTCACCCCGGTCACAGAACTGACCGCCCGCATCCGTTGGGTCGACCGAACGGAAGAACATACTCAGCAGGGTTTCACGGGAAACGCGGGCCGGGTCAAAGGTGATCTGAACCGCCTCGTAATGGCCGGTTCCGCCTTTGGTGACCTGATCATAGGTTGGATTGGCGGTACTGCCACCGGTGAAACCCGACACGGCGCCAGTCACGCCCGGAACGGATTCGAAATCGGATTCGACGCACCAGAAACAGCCCCCTGCAACCGTCAGGGTTTCGGACCCGGCGGCAGGTGCCGGGGCGGCACGCAGCAGGGTGACAAGAGCGATCAGCGTGAACTGAAGCGTGGGTTTGAAAAAATCGAGATAGGCGATGCGGGCCATGGCAGGTCTCCTTTTCGGGATAAGGCTGCCCTGACTTATGCGTTGGCGCAATCCGCTGACATGGTTTGTCACGGGTTGGTGAGACGAGTTTATCGTCTTAACCTAGCAGCTGTCCCAACTTCATCGCCACACCCATATTGCCCGAAATCTTGAGCTTGCCCAATGCTACGCCGGTCATCGGGTTCAGCTTGCCCGTCAGTAATTTGGTCAGGTTGTCCTGCGAAATGCGGATGGTGCAATCGGTGTCGCGATCCTGTGTGCTGGCCCGATTATCGGCCAGAACGATGACACCATCCTCGCCACAATCGAATTTCAGCGAGCCCTCAAAGCTTTTGCCATCCAAGCCTTGCTGAATGCCGTTGGCAATGTCCTGCAGCATCTTTGTCCCCTTCACAATTTGCCTATGCGTAAAGAGAATGGGCGTTCTTGTGCAAGGGTGACCCAACTGGACCCTGCAGTCACGACATTTGCAGGATTTGCCGGGTCCGCTCACAGGGTTGCCCATCATAAAAGGCATGAAGAACAGTCTGAAACTCTGACGGAGCTCCGGGCACGGATGCAAACAACGTCATCGAGGACCGCAGTTTCTTTGCGTCAATCCCACCCAGAATGTCACTGGCATCGCGCCCCTTGTGCTGCAACATCAACCCAGCAACCTTGGTCAGGCGCTGGCGGAGGTCTGGATGAGCCAGATAGGCTGTGGCCTCATCCAAATCCTCGATCCCGTACAGCTGCGCCATGTGAGACCGGCCAAGTTCGGCCAATTGCGGAAATACAAACCACATCCAGTGGCTGGTTTTCTGTCCTTGTTCCAATTCGCGCAGGACGTCTGACCAGACCGCGTCCTGCGCTTCGATGAACAGATCGAGTTCGTCGTTGATGTCGTCGTCGTTGATCACTTGGACAGGCGCTTATCCCGCGCCGCCAGCAATTTCAGGCGCAGCGCGTTCAACTGGATAAATCCGGCCGCGTCTTTTTGGTCATAGGCGCCGGCGTCATCTTCGAACGTCACATGCTCTTCAGAATACAGCGAATGATCCGACCAGCGACCCACGGTTGAGGCCAAGCCTTTGTACAGTTTCACGCGGACGGTGCCAGTGACATGTTCCTGAGATTTGTCGATGGCGGCTTGCAGCATTTCCCGCTCGGGGCTGTACCAGAAGCCGTTATAGATCAGCTCGGCATATTGCGGCATCAGCTGGTCTTTCAAGTGCATCGCGCCGCGGTCCATGGTGATGGACTCGATACCACGGTGCGCTTCCAGCAGGATGGTGCCGCCGGGTGTTTCATAGATGCCGCGCGATTTCATACCCACGAACCGGCCTTCGACCAGATCCAGGCGGCCAATGCCGTGCTTGCCGCCATATTCGTTCAGTTTGGTCAGGATCGTGGCCGGGCTCATCGCCTCGCCATTGATGCTGACCGCGTCGCCCTTTTCGAAACCGATCTCGATGAATTCTGGATGATCGGGCGCGTCCTCGGGGTGAACGGTGCGCTGATAGACGTAGTCGGGCGCCATATCCGCCGGATCTTCCAGAACTTTGCCCTCAGACGAGGTGTGCAGCAGGTTGGCGTCGACCGAGAAGGGCGCCTCGCCGCGTTTGTCCTTGGCAATCGGGATCTGGTTCGCTTCGGCAAATTCCAACAGCTTGGTGCGGCTGGTCAGATCCCATTCACGCCACGGGGCAATCACTTTGATGTCCGGGTTCAGCGCGTAAGCCGCCAGTTCAAACCGCACCTGATCATTGCCCTTGCCGGTTGCGCCATGTGCAACGGCGTCGGCACCGGTGGCTTCGGCAATCTCAACCAGACGCTTCGAGATCAATGGCCGCGCGATCGAGGTACCCAGCAGATACAGACCTTCGTATTGCGCATTGGCGCGGAACATGGGGAAGACGAAGTCGCGGACAAACTCTTCGCGGATGTCTTCGATATAGATGTTTTCGGGCTTGATCCCCAGCAGCTCGGCCTTTTGGCGGGCGGGCTCCAGCTCTTCACCCTGACCCAGATCGGCGGTGAAGGTCACGACCTCACAGCCATACTCGGTCTGCAACCATTTCAGGATGATCGAGGTATCAAGGCCACCGGAATAGGCCAGAACAACTTTCTTGGGCGCGGACATCTGACTTCCCCTTATTCGTAAGACGATTGGCCCCTAACGGGTTTTGGACGCGGGGGCAAGTTATGAGGATTGACGCAGGGTGGGAATTGCGGTGAAACGGGCGGATTGAGAACAAGGAATGGTTGAGAGGGCAGAGTATATGCTGGGATTGGCGATTTTCGTACATTCGGTAAAGATGGTTCTGAGGAACCTGAAGCAAGCGCTTCAGATTTCCGTTGTACCTGCACTCATTGGCGGCTTTTTGGCCATTGGCTTGTTCTTTCTTTTCGACGCCCCACACAAACAATTCGAAGGTGCCACTGCTACAACCCCTGACCCAACTGCTGTGATGACGTTACTCGGATTCCTATTTTGCATCGTGATCGTAGTGTTCGTCGTAATGCTCTGGATTGTAGTATCATGGCACAGGTTTGTTTTGCTCGAAGAGTATCCGTCGGGGCTAGTTCCACCTTTCCGATTTGACCGCGTTCTGGCCTATTTCGGGCGTCTTTTGATGCTGTTCATGTTGGCTTTCATCCTTATGATCCCTGCGGCGTTGATCATGAGTATGTTGGCGCAATCCTCGGCGGTTTTGGGGTCCATTTTCTGGGTGGGTTTGATCGTATGTCTTACGATCGGATTCTATCGTGCCTCACCAATTCTGCCCGGTGCAGCTATTGGAAAGCCCATAAAGCTGTCTGAAGCGTGGCAGGCGACCTCGGGCGCAAGCGGAGCCATCGCACTTCTGGTCGTCTTGTCCATCCTCTTCCAAATATTGCTTCAGCTACTGGCGTCATTGCTGCTTTTCATCCCGATCATCGGGATATTGATAGTTTTGTTTGCGAGCATGCTGATCGTCCCATTGATCAATGTCAGCATTCTGACGACGATCTATGGCGTGTTCATCGAGAAACGCGAACTCACCTAAGCTGAGTACACATATGTATTCCTTGCCCTTTCAACGGTGATCGGGCAGGGAAACCGGCATGACTGATTTCATGACCCGCGCCCGCGTCGCTGAACAGGCGATGCGCACCGTGTTTCCGCCAACCCCGTTGCAGCGGAACGCTCACCTTTCCGACCGCTATGGCGCGGATATCTGGCTCAAGCGTGAAGACCTCAGCCCGGTGCGGTCGTATAAAATCCGTGGTGCGTTCAACGCGATGCGCAAGCAGCAGGGGCAAGAGCTTTTCGTCTGTGCCAGCGCGGGCAACCATGCGCAGGGCGTGGCCTTCATGTGCAAGCATCTGGGTGTGAAGGGCGTGATATTCATGCCGGTGACGACGCCGCAGCAGAAAATCCAGAAGACCCGCATTTTTGGCGGCGACAATATCGAAATTCACCTGACCGGAGACTATTTCGACGACACGCTGGCCGCTGCGCAGGCGTGGTGTGCGCAGCAGGGCGGGCATTTTCTGTCGCCCTTTGATGATGAGGATGTGATCGAGGGGCAGGCGTCTCTGGCTGTCGAGGTTGAGGCGCAGCTGGGTGGCGTCCCGGATCACGTGATCCTGCCGGTGGGTGGGGGCGGCATGTCCTCGGGCGTGGCGACATGGTTCGGGGATCGGACCCATTGCCTATTTGTCGAACCCAAAGGCGGGGCCTGTTTGCATGCGGCCATGGCGGCGGGACATCCGGTGGCGCTCGATCAGATCGACAATTTTGTCGATGGGGCAGCGGTCGGGAAGATCGGGGCGAAACCGTTTGAACTGCTCAAGGATCGCCACCTGTCCGACGTGCTGGTCTTGTCCGAAGACCGGATCTGCACCACCATGATCGAAATGCTGAATGTCGAAGGCATCGTGCTTGAGCCCGCAGGCGCCCTGGCGATCGAGGCAGTGACCGATGTGCAAAGCTTTATCCGTGGCAAAACCGTTGTCTGCGTCACCTCGGGCGGCAATTTCGATTTCGAACGTCTACCCGAGGTCAAGGAACGGGCGCAGCGTTATTCCGGCGTCAAAAAGTACTTTATCCTGCGCCTGCCGCAGCGCCCCGGCGCGTTGAAAGAGTTTCTGGGCATATTAGGGCCGGAAGACGATATCGCCCGGTTCGAATACATGAAGAAGTCGGCGCGCAATTTCGGTTCGGTCCTGATCGGCATCGAAACCCGTAAGCCCGAGAATTTCGCACGCCTGTTCGCGCATCTTGACGAGGCTGGCTTTACCTATACCGACATCACCGAAGACGAGACGCTGGCGCAGTTCGTGATCTAGGACAGGTTCGCGGCTTTCTCGGCAAAGAACACAGTTTTGGAGTTGTCATAAACGGCCAGGAGGGCAGGCAGATCGACGTCACTGGCCTTGCCAGCGGCGGCGTTGCGCTCTGCGTCCTGACACAGCTTGGAAAACCGGTCGAACCCCAGGCTCAACGCGCTGCCCTTGAGGAAATGCATGTTCTGTTCGAACTCAGCCCGGTCGGTGTCCTGATGCAGCCGGTCGATGTTTTCCTGAACCTCGTCCAGAAAGATCTGCACCACCTCTTCGAATTCGTTGGCACCCACCTCATCCTGCAGTTGTCTGACTCTGGACCAGTCGATCATGTTCGGCCTCTCCACACATATCGCGACCTGACTTGCGTAGCCCACGGCGAGTAAAGAGCGGGTTAAGCAACAAGACAAAGACGCCTTCACCGGATGTTAAACCGCCCCGCGCTAGGGTCGCTGCGTTCCGTAAAGGTCACAGTGCAGAGGGTTCAGGTGGCAGAGGGCAGTCAGGCAGAGGCCAGGTCCGATCAGGATTTTGGCGCGATCCAAAAGGTGCTGGTCGTCGATGACAGCCGGCTGCAACGTCGTATTCTGGTGGCCTCGCTGAAAAAGTGGGGCTTTGAGGTGCTAGAGGCCGATAACGGCGACGCCGCGATCGAGATGTGCGCCACCGACCCGCCGGATCTGGTTCTCAGCGATTGGGTGATGCCGGGGATGAGCGGGCTGGAATTCTGCCGTGCCTTCCGGGCACTGGAAAGTGATCAATACAGTTACTTCATCCTGTTGACCTCAAAAAGTGAAAAGCAAGAGGTGGCGCGCGGGCTGGACGCTGGTGCGGACGATTTCCTGATCAAACCGCTTGAGGCGGATGAGCTGCGCGCGCGGATCTCGGCCGGGGCGCGGATTCTGGATATGCAGCGCGAACTGTCCGAGAAGAACCGGATGATCGAATCCGCGTTAGAAGACCTGCGCGTGGCGCATGATGCCATCGACAAAGACCTGATTCAGGCCCGGAAAATTCAGGAATCCCTTGTCCCCGAACTGACGCGGGATTTCGGGAAATCGCGGGTCAGCATGCTGCTGAAACCCTGCGGGCATATTGGCGGTGATCTGGTGGGGATGTTCTCGCCCGGGGTCAATCGGCTGGGGTTTTACAGCATTGACGTGTCGGGCCACGGTATCACCTCGGCGATGATGACGGCGCGATTGGGCGGCTATCTGTCCAGCAATCATTTCGATCAGAACGTGGCGATGGAAAAACGCTTTGACAAGTTCTATGCTCTGCTGCCACCCGAACAGGTGGCCGAGATGCTCAATTGCCGCCTGATGGCCGATGCCGGCGTCGAAGAATATTTCACCATGGTTTATGCTATTGTCGACCTGCGCAACGGGCATCTTAAGATGGTGCAGGCCGGGCACCCGCATCCACTTGTATTGCGCCAAGACGGTAGTGCCGAATTTCTGGGCGAGGGTGGCTTGCCCATCGGTTTGCTGCCCGATGTGTCCTTTCAGCGGATCGAAACTTACCTGCACCCTGGCGATAAACTGATGCTGTATTCTGATGGCTTTACCGAGTGTCGTCTGGCCGATGGCGGCTTGCTTGAGGAAGATGGCCTGCAGCAGATGGCCCGCGATTGTGCGCCCGACCGCAGCGGTACCGAGTTTCTGGACGATATGTTCTGGCGCCTGACGCAGGCCATGGTACCGGGCAGCGGCATGGATGATGACGTGTCCGCCGTGTTCTTTGAATATAACGGGGTTTAGAAACTGTTCAGATGTCGGGTGGCAAAGTGACGGTCCCCCTCGTTGCCAAGCATCTGCACCGCAACGGCAGTTTCCATCCAAAGTGCTTCGTGAAACTCTTCGCGAGGCGGTCCCATCCGGCGCACTGGACGGGCGCTGTAGATCATGCAGATTTTCTCGGCCCAAAGGTCATATTCAGGCATATAGGTGAACCGGCGAAACGCACCGATCCGCCGCGGGGCGGCGATCAGCCAGCCGGTTTCTTCGAACACTTCGCGATGCAGCGCGGTAATCGGGGATTCGCCCGGATCAATGCCACCGCCCGGCAGCTGCAATTCGGGGTTCAGCCCGTCGTCATACCACGTGACCAGCAGGTCTTTTCCTTGCGGCAGCAACGCATAGACACCCGGTCTGCGTGTATATGTACGCCCTTTTTCCGGGGTTTCACCGAACCGTCTGATCATGTATGGCCCCTTCAAACCCAATCTGTTCAACCTATATGGTGCCGGTATGCCAACCCGTGGCGTGTAAGGAAACCCCATGTCTCTTGGAACGAAAATCGCGTGGGACGATACTGTCCTGCCCTTTCAACTTGATGTATCGGATATGCGCGGCCGTGTAGCCCGTCTGGATGGCGTGCTGGACGGCATCCTGAAGCAGCATGACTATCCCGAAAAGGTCGAGGCGTTAGTGGCCGAGATGGCCCTGCTGACCGCGTTGATCGGCCAGACCGTTTCGCTGCGTTGGAAACTGTCTTTGCAGGTGCAGTCCAAGGGCCCGGTGCGCATGATCGCGACCGATTACTTTGCGCCCAAGGTCGAGGGTGAGCCGGCCCGCATCCGCGCCTATGCCAGCTATGATCGCGACCGCCTGACCGATGGCGGGCCGTTTGATCAGGTGGGCGAGGGTTATTTCGCCATCATGATCGACCAGGGTGAAGGCACGCAGCCGTATCAGGGGATCACTCCGCTGGCGGGGGGCTCGATCTCTGCCTGTGCCGAGGCGTATTTCGCACAATCCGAGCAGCTGCCGACGCGGTTCTCGCTCAGCTTTGGCAAATCGACCGAGCCGGGCGTCGGTGAACATTGGCGCGCGGGCGGGGTGATGCTGCAGCACATGCCCAAGGCCTCGCCCTTTGTGGCGGACGGACAAGGTGGGGGGCAGATCCTGACCGCCGAAGATCTGGTCGACGGGGAAGAGAGTGAAAACTGGGGCCGCGTCAACATCCTGTTGGATACGGTCGAGGATCTCGAATTGATCGGGCCTTCGGTGGCGCCGACCGACCTGCTGATCCGGCTGTTTCACGAGGAACAGCCGCGGGTCTATGACGCTCAGTCCGTGCAATTCGGCTGCACCTGTTCGGAAGATCGTGTGCGGCAAAGCCTGTCGATCTATTCGGCCAAGGACATCGAAAAGATGACTACGCCCGAAGGCAAGGTAACCGCCGATTGTCAGTTCTGTGGCGCACATTACATACTGGAACCGGGCTCGGTCGGCTTTGATGCGGACGACGCCTGATCCTACGGACCAGCTGCGGGCGGCCCTGCGCCGCCCCGGCCATGGTTCAAGCGATTTCGACCTGAACCCCGAAACCATCCTGCCTGAAGGGCGTAAATTGCGCCCGGCGGGGGTGCTGGTTCCGATTACGGTGATTGGCGACACGCCGCGGCTGATTCTGACGAAACGATCCTCGGCTCTGAAACACCACCCCGGCCAGATCGCCTTTCCCGGCGGTAAGCAGGATCAAGGCGACGTAGATGTCACCGCCACTGCCCTGCGTGAGGCGCAGGAGGAGATCGGTCTGCCGCCCGACTTGCCCGAGATCCTGGGCCACCTATCGTCTCATGAAACCGTCACGTCCTTTACCGTTACACCGGTTGTCGCAATCCTGCGCGAACCGTTTCAACTGACCCCCGAACCGGGCGAAGTGGACGAGGTGTTTTCGGTTCCGCTTGCACATGTCCTCAACCCCGCGAATTATATCGTTGAATCGCGCCGCTGGCGCGGTCACAAACGGTATTATTTCACGGTGCCGTTCGGCCCCTACTACATCTGGGGCGCGACGGCCCGAATGTTGCGGGGATTGGCCGCACGGGTGAATGAATGACGCGAATTTCTGAGGCCTGGGTTACTGACCCGGCAACGCAAAAGGTCTGTGCGGCGTTGACGGGCGCTGGTGCGCAGGCGTTGTTCGTCGGGGGTTGCGTGCGCAACGCGCTGCTGGGCGCGCCGGTCTCGGATATCGATATCGCCACCGATGCCCGCCCCGAACGGGTGATGGAGCTGGCGCAGGCAACAGGCCTCAAGGCCATCCCCACCGGAATCGACCACGGCACGATCACCGTTGTCAGTGGCGGTGCCCCGCATGAGATCACCACTTTTCGCCGCGACGTGGAAACCGATGGCCGCCGGGCGGTGGTGGCTTTTTCAGACAAGGTGGAAGAGGACGCCGCGCGCCGCGATTTCACCATGAATGCGATCTATGCGCGACCCGATGGCAGTATTCTCGACCCGTTGAACGGGCTGCCCGACCTGCAATCCCGCCGCGTGCGCTTTATCGGCAACGCCGAGAACCGCATTCGAGAGGATTACCTGCGATCCCTGCGGTATTTCCGGTTTCACGCCTGGTATGGCGATGCCGAGGCTGGGTTTGATCCGGACGCTCTGGCGGCGATTGCGTCTAATCTGGACGGGCTAGAGGGCCTGTCTCGTGAACGGGTCGGGGCCGAACTTCTGAAACTTATGGGCGCACCCGATCCGGCACCCTCGATTGCCGCGATGCGTCAATCGGGAGTTCTGGCCCGGCTGCTGCCAGGGGCCGAGGACCGTGCGTTGGCACCGTTGATAGCCTTAGAGGAACAGGCCGGGGCCGCCCCTGAGTCAATTCGGCGTCTGGCCGCAATCGCAACACCGGATATCGCCAAGACCCTGCGCCTGAGCAAGGCGCAATTACAACGTCTGACCCGCATGCGGGATGAGGCATCCGGTACTG
The DNA here is from genome assembly GCF_013032005.1 of Ruegeria atlantica. Taxonomy (GTDB): domain Bacteria; phylum Pseudomonadota; class Alphaproteobacteria; order Rhodobacterales; family Rhodobacteraceae; genus Ruegeria; species Ruegeria atlantica_A. Next base: position 259,360 of record NZ_WQBE01000002.1, on the reverse strand, counting down.
CCAGCGTTGCCGAACTGGGGTTTCGTTATGGCGAAGAGGGCGGCTTGCACGAAACCTTGCTGCGTTGTGCCTTCCTTGAACAGCCGTGGAGCGAAACCTTGCGCACCGATCTGCACAAAGGGGCTGAGGCTGATTTCCCGATCAAGGCCACCGACCTGATTCCCGATTTCACCGGTCCCGCGCTGGGCAAAAAACTGGCCGAGCTTGAGGCGCGCTGGATTGCATCAGGCTTTGCGCTGACCCGCGAGGAATTGCTGAGCATCTGAAACGAAGTCTCAAAAGGGGATGACAAATCAACTTCTTTGTGGTTTCGTGCGCCTGTCACATGAATGGAGGGATGCGAATGTATTACGGGATCTGGTTCGGCTAAAGCCGGAACACTTTGACCCGTAGGGGTGGTGTTCTGGCGCCATCTTTCTTCGCATGACCTATTTACTGCTCAATCGGAGCACTCTCCATGTTTCGCTATTTCGAAAACCTTGTTGACCCTTTTGCCGACTATACCGAGACCGACACACCGCCCACGCGGCTGTGGCCGTTTATGCTGGATTATTCCCGACCTTTCATGCGGGTGTTTTTCTGGACCGCGCTGATTTCAGTCATCGTCGCCGCGGTCGAGGTCGGGCTGATTTATTACATGGGTCGCGTGGTTGACCTGTTGTCTGGCCCTCCGGCTGAGGTCTGGCAGGCCCACGGGACTGAATTGATTCTGATGGCTGTGTTTGTGCTGCTGTTACGGCCGATGCTGCATGTGGTCGATGTCCTACTGCTGAACAACACGATCCTGCCGAACTTTGGCACCATCATACGTTGGCGGGCGCATAAGCATGTGCTGCGTCAGTCCGTGGGGTGGTTCGAGAATGACTTCGCGGGCCGTATCGCAAACCGGATCATGCAGACGCCCCCCGCCGCGGGTGAGGCCGTCTTTCAGGTTTTCGATGCGATTTCCTTCTCGCTGGCTTATCTGATCGGGGCGGCGATCCTGTTGATGGCGGCCGATCCGCGCCTGTTGTTGCCGCTGCTGATCTGGTTTGCACTATATGCATTGTTGGTGCGCTGGACGGTCGCTCGGGTCGGACCGGCGTCCAAGGCGGCGTCGGATGCGCGCTCGGCGGTGACGGGTCGGGTGGTGGACAGTTACACCAACATCCATTCGGTCAAGATGTTCGCGCATAATGATCAAGAGTTGGACTATGCCCGCGAAGCCATCGCTGAAACCCGTCGCACCTTCCAGGTTGAGATGCGGATCTTCACCATTATGGATGTGGTTCTGGTGACGTTGAACGGCCTGCTGATCGTTGGTGTTGTCGGTTGGGCCATTGCCTTGTGGATGCAGGGCAGTGCCACGGTCGGTGTGGTGGCAGCGGCGACCGCACTGACCTTGCGACTGAATGCGATGACCGGTTGGATCATGTGGGCGTTGACCAGTTTCTTCCGCCAGCTTGGTGTGGTGGCTGAAGGGATGGAGACGATTGCCCAGCCTATCGACCTGCTGGATGCGCGGGATGCGAAACCTTTGCAACTGACCACAGGTCAGATCGACATCCGCAACCTGTCGCATCACTATGGCCGCAAAACCGGTGGGCTGGATCATATAAACCTGACCATTCAACCGGGTGAAAAGATTGGTCTGATCGGGCGGTCCGGTGCCGGAAAATCGACCCTAGTTAAGCTGCTTTTGCGGTTTTATGACGTGGAACAGGGTGCGATCCTGATTGACGACCAAAACATCGCGGGCGTAACGCAGGACAGTCTGCGCAGCCATATCGGCATGGTTCAGCAAGACAGCGCGCTGTTGCACCGGTCGGTACGCGACAACATCCTCTATGGTCGCCCCGAGGCATCCGAGGAACAGATGATCGCCGCCGCCAAACAGGCCGAGGCGCATGAATTCATCCTCGACCTGCAAGATCCGCAGGGACGCACCGGATATGATGCACATGTGGGAGAACGGGGTGTAAAGCTGAGCGGTGGTCAACGGCAGCGGGTGACGCTGGCGCGGGTGATCCTGAAAGACGCACCGATCCTGCTGTTGGATGAGGCGACATCTGCCTTGGATTCCGAGGTCGAAGCGTCGATTCAGGAGACCCTCTACGGCATGATGCAAGGTAAAACCGTGATCGCCATTGCCCACCGGCTGAGCACCATTGCGCAGATGGATCGTATTCTGGTTATGGATGGAGGTCGGATTGTAGAGCAGGGCGGGCACTCCGAATTGTTGGCGCACGGGGGGCTTTACGCCCAGTTCTGGGCGCGGCAATCTGGGGGCTTCCTGAACCCGGAGGCTGCGGAATGAAGGCTGCCGATCTTATAGATCCGTTCAAAAACTCTGAGACGCCCCCGCCGCAAACGCTGGGGGCGTTCATCCGTTGGTGCCTGTCCGGCGCGTGGCCGATGATTTTTGTCGCGGCCAGTTTTTCGGCCATGGCTGGCGCGATGGAGGCAGGAACGGCCTGGATGTTGGGTCTGGTTATCGATCTTGCCTCGGAAAATGGACCTCAGGGTTTTTTCAACGCAGATAATATGTGGATGATTTTGGGCGTGGTGGCATTTTTCATGTTGCTGCGCCCGGCGCTGTTTGGGCTGTCTTCGGTGACGAACAACTATATCGTCATGCCCAATGTGCCGCCGCTGGTGCTGGCCAAGCTGAACCGCTGGACCCTTGGCCAATCGGTCACTTATTTCGACGATGATTTTGCAGGCCGGATCGCGCAGAAACAGATGCAGACGTCGAATGCGCTGGCCTCGGTCGTGTCCGAGACAATCAGTGCAATTGTGTTTGCCTTGGCCTCACTTGCCGGTTCTTTGCTCTTGTTAGGGTCTATTCATCCACTGGTGATGTTACCTTTCGCCGGGTGGCTAGTGGTGTATTTTCTGCTGATCCGCTGGTATCTGCCACGCATTCGCGCCCGGTCTGCTGCGCGGGCTGGCGCGCGCGCCATGGTGTCCGGGCAAGTGGTTGATACCATCACCAATATCAAGACCGTAAAGCTGTTCGCCCATTCTGCGTTTGAGGATCAGGCCGCGCGAAACTCGATGGTTGATCTACGCGAAAAGATGTTGGCCTTCGGGGCATTGTCCGCCAGCTTCCGATTTATCCTGATGGTGCTGGCCGGGGTTCTTCCAGTCCTCTTGCTGGGCGCGACGCTGCTTTTGTGGAGAAACGGGATTGCGACGGCGGGTGATATCGTGGCGGCTGGCGCGGTTTCGATCAGAATTGCGCAGATGACCGGCTGGGTCAGTTTCACACTGATGGGGCTCTACGCGAATGTGGGTGAAGTCGAGAACGGTATGAAGACGCTTGCCAAACGCGACCGGGTCGAGGACGCCGCGCAAGCCACTGACCTGACAGTGACCGAGGGGCGGATAGATTTCGACCATGTCAGCTTTGCCTATGGTCGCGATGTGGGCGGTGTGTCCGATGTGAGCATGACCGTGCATCCGGGTGAAAAGCTGGGAATTGTTGGGGCCTCGGGTGCTGGGAAATCCACTTTGGTCTCGTTGTTGCTCAGGCTCTATGACGGGGAAAAAGGCATTATTCGCATTGATGGGCAAGATGTCAGCCAGGTAACGCAGGACAGTTTGCGTAGTCAGATCGGCATGGTCACGCAGGAAACTGCGATGTTCAACCGCTCGGCGCGTGAGAATATCCTGTATGGCCGCCCAAACGGGTCAGAAGACGACATGATTGCAGCGGCGAAAAAGGCCGAAGCGCATGATTTTATTCTAAGCCTACAGGATGCCCATGGCCGCAGCGGCTATGACGCGCATCTGGGCGAACGCGGTGTGAAGCTCAGCGGTGGGCAGCGGCAACGGATCGCTCTGGCGCGCGCTATCCTCAAAGATGCGCCGATTTTGGTGCTGGATGAGGCGACCTCGGCGCTGGATTCCGAAGTTGAGGCGTCGATTCAAACCGCCCTGCACCGGGTGATGCAGGGCAAGACGGTCCTGGCGATTGCACATCGCCTGTCCACGCTCAGCGAGATGGACCGGATTATCGTCCTGGATCAGGGGCAGATCGTCGAATCCGGCGCCCATGACGCGCTGTTGGAGCAGGGCGGGTTGTACGCGCGGTTCTGGCATCGCCAATCGGGCGGGTTCATTCAGGCCGAAGCCGCCGAATAACGCACAAAGCGTGCTAGGGGGTTTTGTTGCGCGCAAAGCCCCGGTATCAGGCCCCTTATGACGCAACACTTCACCATAAATCGCCTGGGTCATCAGGGAGACGGCATTGCTGACGGCCCTGTTTACGCGCCGCGTACCCTGCCAGGTGAGGTGGTAAGTGGTACATTAGTAGGGCAGCTGCTGACTGACATACGGGTTGAAACACCCTCGGACCAAAGGGTGAAACCTCCTTGCCGTCACTACAAGGCCTGTGGTGGATGCCAATTGCAGCACGCAGCAGATGATTTTGTGGCCGACTGGAAGGTCGAAGTGGTGCGCACCGCACTGGCGGCGCAGGGGCTAGAAGCGCAGATGCGCCCGATCCATACTTCGCCCGAGCGGTCGCGCCGCCGTGCCACGATCGCCGTGCGTCGAACCAAAAAGGGCACGCTGGCCGGATTCCATGGCCGAGCGTCCGACACGATCACCGAAATCCCCGATTGTCATCTGCTGGACCCGGCCCTGATTGCTGCCATACCGGTGGCCGAGGCGCTGGCTATTCTGGGCGGAAGTCGCAAGGGCGTGCTGGCCGTGACACTGACCTTGTCCGAAGGCGGGCTGGATGTGGCCGTCAAGGGTGGCAAACCGCTGGATGGGCCGTTGGAACTGGCATTGGCGCAGGCAACCGAGAAGCACGGCTTGGCGCGGCTTAGCTGGGATGGTGAAGTGATCGCAATGCGCCAACCTCCGATGCAACGCTTTGGGGGTGCTGGGGTTGTGCCACCGCCCGGAGCATTCCTGCAGGCGACAAAAGACGGGGAACAGGCTCTGTTACAGGCGGTTTTGCAGGCAATACAGGGTGCGAAGCGTATTGCCGACCTGTTTGCAGGCAGTGGGACTTTCTCACTCTCCCTCGCCGAAAATGCCGAGGTACACGCAGTCGAAGGTGAAGCCGCGATGACGGATGCGCTGGATCAGGGCTGGCGCCGCGCGCAAGGGTTGAAACGGGTCACGACCGAGTCCCGCGACCTGTTCCGCCGCCCGCTGATGCCCGATGAGCTGAAATCCTTTGACGCTGTTGTGCTGGACCCGCCCCGCGCTGGTGCCGAGGCGCAAGTTGCCGAACTGGCACAGGCGCAGCGCCCGGTGATTGCATATGTCTCGTGCAACCCGGTGACCTTCGCACGGGACGCAAAAACGCTGATTAATGCGGGCTACACTCTTGAATGGGTACAGGTGGTGGACCAATTTCGATGGTCGTCACACACGGAACTTGCCGCGCGGTTTGTATGGGGCCCCGCATCATGAGCAGACAGGAGAGTGTCAATATGGGCTTCAATCAGCGTCTGCTGACCATCATCGAACATCCCACTTTTGGCCGGTTCATCACTGCGGTCATCATCTTTAATGCTGTGTTGTTGGGGATGGAGACATCGCCAACCCTGATGGAGGCCGCGGGACCCCTGATCGTGACGCTGGACACAATCTGTCTGGCCATTTTCGTGGCCGAGATCGCCATGAAGCTGTTGGCGACCGGGCGACGGTTCTTTCTCAGCGGCTGGAACGTCTTTGACTTTATCGTTGTCGGCATCGCCCTGATCCCCAGCGCCGGGGGGCTGTCGGTATTGCGGGCGTTGCGAATCCTGCGGGTACTGCGGGTTATCTCGGTCGCGCCGCGCCTGCGGCGGGTGGTCGAGGGTTTTATTTCGGCCCTGCCGGGCATGGCCAGCGTATTCCTGTTGATGGCGATCCTGTTCTACATCGGTGCCGTGATCTCGACCAAGCTGTTCTCGGCCACTTTCCCGGACTGGTTCGGCGACCTAGGTCTGTCAGCCTATACGCTGTTCCAGATCATGACGCTGGAAAGCTGGTCCATGGGCATCGTCCGCCCGGTGATGGAGGTCTATCCCTATGCCTGGCTGTTCTTTGTTCCGTTCATCATGGTCACCACCTTTGCGGTCGTGAACTTGCTGGTCGGTCTGATTGTGAACTCGATGCAGGATGCGCATCATGCCGAGGATGAAGTGCGAACTGACGCCTATCGCGACGAAGTATTGGAACGGCTGGAAAGCATCGAGCGCCGCCTGACCGAACAGCAGCACATCAAAAAGTGATTTCAGTTTTTCGGAAATCTGGCATAATGCTGAAAAAAAAGAGCAGGCAGTGAAACATGGATCGTCGAGCATTTGGATTGGGCGCTATGGCAACGCTGGGCCTTTCGGCCTGTGCCACAGCTAGCCCACGATTTCTGACATATGATGGCCCTGAGGTGACTTCTTTGGTCATCAACAAGGGCGCGCGGAAGATGTATCTTCTGCACAACCAAACCATTCTCAAGGAATACAAAGTCGATCTGGGCTTTGCGCCAGATGGTACAAAGACCAAGCGCGGTGATGGCCGCACGCCCGAAGGCAGCTATCTGATCGACCGTCGCAACCCCAACAGTCGCTATCACCTGTCGCTGGGGATTTCCTATCCGAATTCCAATGATATCGCGCAGGCCAAGGCGGCCGGTGTTGATCCGGGTGGTGATATTTTCATTCACGGTCAGCCGAAAAAGCGGTCGGAACTGAAACGCGCCAAGAAGACAGCGGATTGGACCGCCGGTTGTATCGCCGTCAAGAATGAAGAGATCGAAGAGATCTATGCGATGGTCAACAAGGGCACACTGATCACGCTGCGCCCGTAACTGGTTCCCAATCCCCGAACCCGAATTGCACATAGTCGCGCTGGTAGGCCTCAGCCGCCAGCGTTTCTAATCTGTCGTCATAAATTTCGGCCAGCGTGAACGGGATTTCCGGCGCGCAAAACCCGGGTGTTGGTGGGCTGTGATGCCCCATCCGTCTGGCTAGATCGGGCAGGGTTGTTGCGATCTCATCCTCGCGCAGGATGAGGTCAGGCAGAGCAAAGGATGCCATTCCGTCTAATACCTGAGACTGGCTGCACCACGTTCCATCCACACGAACGGGCGTCTGTCCGGACATATTTTGGCGTAGGAAGATTAGGAAAGCCGAAAACGCCTCATAATGCTGATCAACCGGGTAATTGCCGTCACGCAGCTGACCCGGGATCGGAATTTTGAATCGGTTGCGCAGCATATTTCGGATTTTCAGGTAAGCGCCGGGCCCGGTGCTGAGGATGTTGGAACAAAAGGCCGAATGCGCCCGTGCCAGAGGGTGCTGTAGCACCGTGAATTTTCGGTGTCCGAGATGAGCGTGCAGCCATCGCCGCATCTGTTTGCGGTTCAGATTGGTGACCAGCTTGTCGGTGCTGACCGAGTCAAGATCGGCCATCCATTGGGTCACCGGTGCCTCAAGCCCGCCGCGTATTGGCATAAACATCAGCGGCGTATGCGGCGCGGCAACATAATTGCCGACGGTCGATCCGCGCCGGGGCTCGAAATTCGGGGTGCGATGCAGGTTGAAACTGTCGATCCGAGCCAAGGCATGCTCGGTCTCTTCCGGGTTTGTCACTTTGGACAGGGTCGGGCCCGGGTTTTGCGGCTTGATCGTATCGTCAATCGAAACCGACCGCGCCGATATACCCAACCACGCGGCCAGCCCGTTCAGCACCTCCAGATTGGTCAGGTCGTCATAGGAAATGTAAAACCCGGTTTGACCCGTTCGCTGAAGGGTATTGAGCAACAAGAGCTGAAAATCCTGCTGTCTATCCAGATAGGATTCAAACTCTTCCGCATTAAACTCTACCTGTGCTTCGCGGCGGCGTTTGATGTTCTTCAGTTGCCACTGCTTGGTTTCCCGCGCAATTTTCAACGAAACGTAACTGTCCAGAGGATTGCGCGTCAAAATGATTTTGGCGCAGCGTGGGTCAGCCAAAACAGGCTCTAACACGCGGTTATCGTGCCCCTGAAAGAAGCGGAACCCATTTAACTCGCCGGGTGCATCTTTGATTGCCTGCACCAGTTTCATCGGATCGCCGTCACGATCTTCCAAAGTTACATCCAACAGACTTTCAGATTTCAGCCGACCAATGAAATGTGGGTTGAATGCCTCACCAAAGCTGGTGACGCCTTCAAGCGCGTTGAGATTGAACTCAAGCAGGTTGGACCCGGTGCGCATCGCGGCGAGGATGACGAAATAGTCGAACTTGGATGTCATGACAGACTATTGCACCAGATAGGGTTTCTTGAATGGCCGAACCCGCGCGCCGAAAATATCATCCGCCGGAAAATCCCCCACCAAATAAGGATGCATTCCCTGATTTTTGAGGTTCTGGAGGAATTGTCCAAAGCCAGTCAAATCCACCATTTTTGGCGCCTCGGTCAAATGGTTCGCGCGATGGGTGCCGATTTCCTCGATCACGGTCTGCATGGGCTCCATCGGAGATTCCACAAATTCGGCCAAGGACCAGGTCCGCACCTGCGCCTTGGTCCAGACCGAGCCCAGAACCTCAAGCTGTTTGGTTTCAATCTGTTGAAGGCGTGCCGCTTCACAGCGGATATCGGCGAAATTCATGTTCGACCGGAACAATGGGATCGCCCAGGCCCCGGTGATAACCGAGATTTGCGCGTTCTTATCCCGCGCCAGAAACCAGCTGATCTTTTGCGTGTCCCCGGGACCGAATTGAAAGCACTGCCGCTCACCCCGTGTGTTCCAGATCAGGTTCGAGATAAAGGCCGTTGGGTTATAGTCACGCAGAACCGCACAATCGCTGAGCGCACCGTTTGTGATCGTGTCCCCGTTGGCAAACTCGGCCCGAGCGGGGCCAAACAGGTGCCCATGCACCCGTGCGCCTGTGGTCTCAGCCAGCCAGGGTTCAAAATCCTCGAACAGCTCGGCAAAGCCCTGAAAAACCGAATAAGGGAATGAGGTCAGGCCGTTCTCACTGCCGTGGCGAGGAAAGCGGCTTTGCATGTACAGCCCGTCGCGCCCACGGGTTCGACGCTCGACCGCTTTGGAAAACACCCGGTCGATCTTGCCCGGGTTGGGTTCGGCTGGTCGCATGGCGCTGCTCTGATCGGTCAGAAAGGCCTGATACAGCCGATCAGCACGCGTCCAGATCTTTCGGGCCACAAAACAGTCCGAGCGGCGCAGCAACTGCAGATGATCATCATAAAAGATATGTGGTCGCCCCTGATAGTCGAATTTCGACAAGGTCAGCGACCGGCTTTCGATGTGGGTGGAATACAGTCGGGCCAGCGTCTGGAAATAGCTTTCATCCGGAATCCAGACGCGGCGGAAATAGCGGTCATAGGTCTGCCGCTTGGGGTCCTGCAGAATGGCCGACAGGGTCTGTCGGGTCAGGCACCACCATTGGCTGCCCATATGCGGCATCAGCCCTTCGGGGATTTTGCGGCGCATCCCGAGGGCGCGTTGCAGTTTTACATAAGCGTCGAACAGTTTGCGGTTCCGGCGCCAGGAAAACGGAAAGCGCAGTGTAAAACGTTCCTGATCCAGCCCACCGATCGTCCAGCTGACATCGGCGGTCGTGGCGCTTTCGATGAAATCGACCCGAGGCCGGTCAGAAAGATAGTCGATCAGCTCATCCACGGGCCGCAGGGGCAGGCAGGCCCCCGAAGACAGGTAGACGTGATGTACATCCGGAAAAGCCTCAAGCATCAGTTCGGACGCGGATTGTGAGGCCGCGACAATTCCCCAACTACCCCATTCGCAGGTATGGCGTTCCGAGAACCGGATCAACGCTTCATCCGCGAATGCGGCAACGAAATCGGAATAAACTTGATCCGGCACTTTGCGGTCCACATGGATCACCACCGGACAGCCCGATGCCGTCCAATGCCGTGCCACCTGCTCGGCCCGGTGCAGTGCTGTATGAACCAGCATAACAACGCCCAGACGGCTCATGCCCAGTTTCCTTTCGACATGAGGCCAAGGATCTCAAGCTGACGCCAGTTGATGTATTTCTCGGACCGGTCGCACCAAAACACCGGCTGCTCGTCCAGCCCCTGGGCATATGCGCGATATTCGCCCGAGCGGCGGTAATGCTGGCCACGCTGCATCTCTTCGCGGGCTTTGTCGCCCAGCGTGCTGATCAGCTTTGCGTGCAGCAACGCGCCACTGGTCTTTTCACCGCCCCAATCGTCATAAACCTGGTTTAAGCCACGCGGCAGCAGCGAATGGGTCGAGCTGACATAGACATAGCGACGGTCCCATTTGACCAAGGGGATCTTGTTCAGCGCAGGCGCTTGCAAGGGGGTGTCGCGAAAGAACACGCGCGCACGAGGTCCCCCCTGAATCCACAGATTCTTATACTCGGGGTTCTTTGTGATCATATAGTTGCCAGCATCAAACCAGCGGGCGATCTCAAACGGGTCCTGCCCTTCGTGATACGGCTGAGCATCCACTGGTCCTTGCGGATACATGTCGATCAGCATGGTGCCGAAACTGCGTACCGCGCAGCCGTCCAGCCAATCGGTCAGGGCGCGGATCGGACGGGTGTCGCAGAACGGATAGATAAAGAACTCATCCGGGTCGACTGTCAGAACCCAATGTCCGTGTGCGTATTTTCGCAACAGGTAGTTTGACCAATCCAATCCAAACGAAGCCTGTTTATAGCTGGCATTTGCCCGCCAGACCGAAACGTCGGGTTGGCTTGCCAGGTATTCGCCCGAGCCATCATCGCTGTCGTTGTCGACAAACAGAAAATGATCGACGCCCATCCTGCGGTAGTATTCCAGAAAGTAAGGCAGGCGGATTTTCTCGTTCCGCAGAACGCTCATCAACAAGATATCGTCGCGTTGGATATCGTTGGTCTTGTCGGAAATCGGCTTTAATTGCCGACGTTTGCGCAGGCAGCGCACCAGACGACGCTTGCGCCGCAATCTCATTCGGTATGAATCCAACAGGCTCACGCGTTTGCACTGCCTTTTTCGTTACGCGAGCATGCCCGGGGGCTGGACGATCCAGAGTGGTGCCGGGCAAGTGCCGTTTTATGCCATTGATGCATCTTTCAAGGCAACGAATTTAAAAACCGTTAGTCACATATGCTGCTTTTCAGCAAACTTTCCCCATCAGACCCAATTGTTGTAACTGGGCCCAGCCCTCAAGACGCACGGACTGAGGCGTCCACATGTCGGGGCGGTTTCCAATTGCATCATAATATGACCCAAATAGGTCGGGATCATGAAAATGCTGCCGTCGGGTTTTTTCGGTCGATGACTTGTCCACCACCTCAGGAAGAAATTTAGTGTGCAGCAACACGCCCGAAGGCGTCTTGCCGCCGGGGCCGTCATAGACCGTGTTCAGGTGTCGGGGCAGGGCCGAGTGGCACGAGTTCACATAGGCATGGCGCCGTGACCAGCGCACCAGCGGTATTTTGTTCAACGTGGGCGAATGCCGCGGCCTGTCAGCAAAAAACATCCGTTCTCGCGCGCCACCCTGCACCCACAGGTTGCCCAATGGGCTTTGGCGCTGCGCCCGGTAGGGGCCGGGATCGAACCAGCTAAGGGTTTTGGTCGGGTCCATTTCGGGGTCATAGGGCTGCGCGCCCAGTGGCCCCTTGGGGTAGAGATCCAGCAGCAGCGCGCCAAAGGCAATGTGGCCCCGTTGTTCCAAGGTGCCTGTTAGGTCATGCAGGGATTTGCTGTCGTGGTTGGGGTAGATCAGCAGCTCATCCGCGTCCACCATCAAGGTCCAGTGTCCGTGGCCATAGCGCATTTGCAGCCATGTCAGCCAATCCAAACCGTATCGCGCGTCGCGATAGCTGTTAGAGGTCTGCCACAGTGACACATCGGGCTGATCGCGCAGAAATCCGACCGAGCCGTCATCGCTGCCGTTATCCACGACCAGAAAGTGATCCACCCCGAGCCCGCGATAGTGGCGGAAGAACCACGGAAGGCGATTGACTTCATTGCGCAGCGAGGTGAAGGCCATTACCGCGCCTGGTCTGATTTGCGCGGTCTGATCCTTGAGGCTGGCTAGCTGATGGCGGCTGCGAAAGGATCGCCAAAGCAACCGCCGTCGTTTCAGACGCAACCGGTACTTCTGCACCCATCCAATGGGGGGAAGATTATCGGCTGCATGATCTGTCACCTATGGTTCACTTTTCGTAATTGCCGTTCTGATGCCAGCGCCAGGCATCACTGATCATCGTCTCTAACGTTGATCTTTTTGGGGTCCAACCAAGCTCTTGCCCCGCACGGACCGAGCCTGAAACAAGCTTGGTGCAATCACCAGCGCGGCGGGGGCCGATGGAATAAGGCACCTCGCGGTTGGTGACGGCTTTGGAATGGTCGATCACCTCCATCACCGAAAAGCCCGATCCGGTGCCAAGGTTGAAAACCCGACTACCCTTGCCCTGTTCCAGCCAGTTCAACCCCAAAACATGAGCATCAATTAGATCGCAGACATGCACATAGTCGCGGATGCAGGTACCGTCGGGTGTGTCGTAATCGGTGCCGAATACGGTCAGCCCGTCGCGCTTGCCGTCAATGGCGTCCAGCATCAGCGGCACCAGATGAGTTTCGGGACGGTGGAATTCCCCCACTTCACCCTCGGGGTCGGCACCGGCCACGTTGAAATAGCGGAAGATCACGTGGTTCAGGCCATATGCGGCCTCGAAATCATGCAGGATATCTTCGATGGCCCGCTTTGAGGCACCATAAGCGTTCAGCGGCAGTTGCGGTGTGTCTTCATCCAGCACCACATTGTCATGCTCACCATAGGTGGCGCAGGTCGAGGAGAACACAAAGTTCAGGCAACCGGCTGCCACGGCTGCCTCGATCAGGTTCAGTGATCCGGTGACATTGTTGGTCCAATATCTGCCGGGCTGGGACATCGCCTCGCCCACCTGACTGAGGGCGGCGAAGTGCATTACGGCGGCGGGCTGGTATTTGGCGAAGACCTCATCCAACCGAGCGCGATCCAGCAGATCGCCCTGTTCGAACGGTCCGAATTTCACCGCGTCCTGCCAGCCGGTGATCAGGTTGTCATAAGTCACGGGTGTATAGCCCGCCTGCGCCAGCGCTTTGCAGGCATGCGATCCGATATATCCAGCTCCGCCGGTTACAAGAATATTGGTCATCTGTCTTCCAGACAAAGAAGTTTGTGCCCTGCTATGCCAACAGGTGTGTCCAGGTCAGGGGGAAAATGGCTCAATCCAACCCCATCGCGGCCATCATTTCCTCAAGCTTGGGAACGTCCTGCGGGTTGTTCAGCTCCCAGAACTGGCGGCCTTTGGCCTCAACCTCGACGCACAGAACTTTGCGGCCATTCTCCATAAAGCGCAGTTGCTCAAGCCCTTCCAGCTGTTCCAGCGGGCCCACCGGCCAGGTGGAATAGGCGGCCAAAGCATCGGGGCGATAGGCGTAGACGCCGACATGGTGGAAAACCGGGGTCTCTTCTTCGCCTGCGTAGGTCTCGGCGGTGAACGGGACGACTTCTTTTGAGAAATACATGGCGCTGTGATCCGCGGCGAAGACGGCGGTGGTGCCGCCAACGCGCCCGTGCTTGCGGTCGTTCAGCAGACTGTTCAGCGCGTCACCATCGCAGCGCAGCACGGGTGTGGCCACGCCCGCCCCGGGCGCGGCGCGCAGGCCAGCGACTAGGTCTTCGACAAACCAATGCGGTGTCAGCGGCGCGTCGCCTTGCAGGTTCACCACGATGTCATAGCCAGCGCCAAGGTTGGCATGGGTCTCAGCGCAGCGTTCGGTGCCATTGCCACAGCTTTCCGAGGTCATCACCACCTCGGCCCCGAACCCTTCGGCCACTTCGCGGATGCGGTCGTCATCGGTGGCAACGACCACCTTGTCGACGCCCGACACCGAACAGGCAGCGCGCCAGGACCGCTCGATCAACGTCATCGCGGTGCCATTGGCGCCGGTCAGCGGAACCAGCGGTTTGCCCGGATAGCGGGTCGAGGCATAGCGGGCGGGAATGGCGATCAGAACGGACATCAGGCCTCCTTCAGGTCAACACCCGGAGCGTAGGCGATAAAGAACGGGTTTGCATAGCCGTCCTTGCCATAGGTCAGCGGTGAATGATCATCAAAGCGCACCACGTTGCCGCCCGCACCGGCCAGCACGGCATGGCCCGCAGCTGTGTCCCATTCCATCGTGCGGCCAACGCGGGGGTAAAGATCTGCCTCGCCCGTGGCCACCAGACAGAATTTCAGGGATGAGCCCGCGCTCTTGCTGTCCTTCACCTGATATTTGTTGATGTAATCCTCGGTGGCCTGATCGCGGTGCGATTTCGACGCCACGATTAGAAGCGCTGAATTGTCCGGATTAGACACTGAAATTGGCGCCACATCCCCAACCTGCGTCTTGTCCAACGCGCCGGTCTCTTCGACCGATTGACCATCGGCCTGTGTATAAAACATGCGGCCCTTTGCAGGCGCATAAACCACGCCACGGGTTGGAACGCCGTTTTCAACCAACGCAATATTCACCGTGAAATCGCCGCGCCGGTTGATGAATTCCTTGGTGCCGTCCAATGGATCAACAATCAGGAATCTGTCACCCTTTTCTGAATGCGAGGCTGCCTGTTCCTCTGTCACCAGCAGAATATCCGGGAAGGCATCGCGCAGACCGGCCGAAATCAGGGCATCGGCAGCTTCGTCTGCTTCGGTCACCGGGCTGGAATCGGATTTGACCATTACGTCGAAATCATCCGAATTGTAGATCTCCATGATCTTGTCACCGGCTTCCAGGGCCAGCCGTCGAATGACGGGAATGAGGGCGTCGTAGGTCACAAAAAAGCTCCGTTCCTGTGATTTGTTGATCGAATAGCCTGACGGCCTTATGATGTGCCGGTTACGGAACGGCAAGAATTTCGTGACAGATTGCAGGCGAAAAAACGGGAAAGACGCTTCGGGTGTATTATTTCAAGCGAAACCAGTCCTTACTGGGCGGCGCGTTCACAACGGCCGAGCTGATTTTCCATGCCGTTGTTCGCAGCATACGGTCCCAGCATCACAACGCGGTCGTGGCCATAATCATCAACATCTTGCAGGTTCTGGCCCTGGTTTTGGTGTTATATACGATCCTGTCTTTCCTGGGACCACGTATTGCAAGAATCCGGGGCGAATTTGTCCTGTTTCTGCTGTCGGGCGTGTTTCTGTTCATCACCCATATCAAATCCGTCAGCGCGGTAGCGGGGGTCGGGACCGGCAACAACCCGATGATGCTGCATTCGCCTATGAACATGGTTGTCGTCCTGTTGGCCACCGCTTTTGGGGCGCTTTACACGCAGATTGTGACAATCATCGTGATCCTCTTTATTTACAGTGTAGCAGTCGCGCCAATTGAAATTCAGGAACCGGGCGGCGCTTTTGGCATGTTGATCCTGAGCTGGTTTGTTGGCTGCGCAATTGGCGTCGTCTTCATGGCTCTGCGACCGTGGTTTCCCACTTTTGTGACAGTCCTGACCAATATCTACCGGCGCTTGAACATGATCTTTTCGGGTAAAATGTTCGTGGCGAATGCGCTGGGCGGTGCCACGTTGGCCATGTTCACCTGGAACCCCCTGTTTCACGTCATCGATCAGTGCCGCGGTTTTCTTTTCCGCAATTATTTTCCTCGCAATACCAGCTGGGAATACGCGCTTTGGGTGGGGCTGATCCTGCTGCTGATCGGCTTGTTGGGAATTTTCTTTTCCCGTCAGCATGTGTCCCAAAGCTGGGAGGCGCGCCGCTAACCGGCCACACGCAGCGTCAGGTTGATCCGACCACCCTTGGGCAACAGTTTCGAAGACCCGAACCGGATGCGGTCGACGCCGTGATAGGTCAGCCGGGCGGGCCCGCCCATGATCACCACATCACCCGAATTCAGCCAGATGGACTCGGTCTTGCCGCCCCGTGTCTGGTTGCCGATGCGGAACAGGGCATCATCCCCCAGTGAGATCGACAGGACCGGCCAGGAAAAATCGGCCTCGTCCTTGTCTTGATGCAACCCCATCCGGGCCCCTTCGCCGTAGTAGTTGATCAAACAGCAATCAGGATCGCGATCCGCGCTGGCAAGGTCGCGCCAGATACCAAGAATCTGATCCGGGATCGCAGGCCAAACCGCGCCTTTGGGGTGTTGCGCCTGATATCGGTACCCCGTCTTGTCGGTGACCCAGCCCAGTGACCCGGCCGACGTCATACGCACGGACATTTCCTTACCCGATGGCGTGACCGGCCGGAACAAAGGGGCGGATTTCAGAATCGGCCGCAGGCTGTCGATCAGCCGCTCCTGCGCGGGCCCGTCCAGCCAGGCTTTCCTGATATCAAAACCGCGTAAAAGCAGCCGCGCCATCCGAGAATCCCCGATCCTTGCCAAAACCTTGCCAAAAAGGCCACAGATTCCCGAAAACCTGCGTTTTACAACGCTTGCAGGCCTCTGATCCCGCCCTTATATACGCCGGGACGCGCGATGGTGTAGGGCTGTTGCGCACATCAGATCGGGGCCGGGTGCCATAACGGGTTCGGACCTCGGGACATCGCCTTGAAGAGAAAGGGATTGAACATATGGGAAAAGTAATCGGGATTGACCTCGGAACCACCAACTCGTGTGTGGCCATCATGGACGGCTCGCAGCCGAAGGTCATCGAAAACGCCGAAGGGGCGCGGACCACGCCCTCGATCGTCGCCTTCACCGAAGATGAGCGACTGGTCGGTCAGCCTGCAAAACGCCAGGCGGTTACCAACCCCGACAACACGATCTTTGGTGTTAAGCGTCTGATCGGTCGTCGTGTGGATGATGCAGAAGTCGAAAAAGACAAGAAAATGGTGCCGTACGCCATCGTCGATGGCGGCAATGGCGACGCGTGGGTTGAAGCCCGCGGTGAAAAGTACTCCCCAAGCCAGATCTCGGCCTTCACTCTGGGCAAGATGAAGGAAACCGCCGAGAGCTATCTGGGTGAGGAAGTCACGCAGGCGGTCATCACCGTTCCTGCATATTTCAACGACGCCCAGCGTCAGGCCACCAAAGACGCCGGTAAAATCGCCGGTCTGGAAGTGCTGCGGATCATCAACGAACCGACAGCCGCTGCGCTGGCCTATGGTCTGGACAAGGAAGAAACCCAAACCATCGCGGTCTATGACCTTGGTGGCGGTACTTTCGACGTGACTATTCTGGAAATCGACGACGGCCTGTTCGAGGTCAAATCGACCAACGGTGACACCTTCCTGGGTGGTGAAGACTTTGACATGCGCATCGTCAACTACCTGGCGGATGAGTTCAAAAAGGAACACGGTGTCGACCTGTCGCAAGACAAGATGGCGCTGCAGCGTCTGAAAGAAGCTGCTGAGAAAGCCAAGATTGAGCTGTCTTCGACTTCGCAAACCGAAATCAACCAGCCGTTCATCTCGATGGGTTCGAACGGTCAGCCGCTGCACATGGTCATGAAACTGACCCGTGCCAAGCTGGAATCGCTGGTTTCGGACCTGATCAAAAAGTCGATGAAGCCCTGCCAGGCCGCACTGAAAGACGCTGGTCTGTCGGCTGGCGACATTGACGAGGTTGTTCTGGTCGGTGGTATGACCCGGATGCCGAAAGTGATCGAAGAGGTCACCAAGTTCTTCGGGAAAGAGCCGCACAAGGGTGTGAACCCGGACGAAGTGGTTGCCATGGGCGCCGCCATCCAGGCCGGTGTTCTGCAGGGCGACGTCAAAGACGTTGTTCTGCTGGACGTGACCCCGCTGTCGCTGGGTATCGAAACGCTGGGTGGCGTGTTCACCCGCCTGATCGATCGCAACACCACGATCCCGACCAAAAAGTCTCAGGTCTTCTCGACCGCCGAGGACAACCAGAACGCCGTAACCATCCGCGTGTTCCAGGGTGAGCGTGAAATGGCTGCGGACAACAAGATCCTGGGTCAGTTCAACCTCGAAGATATCCCGCCTGCACCGCGCGGCATGCCTCAGATCGAGGTGACTTTTGATATCGACGCCAACGGCATTGTCTCGGTTTCGGCCAAGGACAAAGGCACCGGCAAAGAGCAGAAGATCACCATCCAGGCCTCGGGCGGTCTGTCGGATGAAGACATCGACAAGATGGTCAAGGACGCCGAAGAGAACGCGGAAGCCGACAAGGAACGCCGCGAGCTGGTAGACGCCAAGAACCAGGCGGAAAGCCTCATCCACTCGACCGAAAAGTCGATGGAAGAGCATGCCGACAAGGTCGACCCGACCACCATCGAAGCCATCGAGCTGGCAATTGCCGCGCTGAAGGACGAGCTGGAGACTGAGAATGCCGACAAGATCAAGTCGGGCATCCAGAACGTCACCGAAGCGGCCATGAAGCTGGGCGAAGCCATCTATAAGGCGCAAGCCGAAGAAGGTGAGGATGAGCCTGCGGCGGCAGATGCTGCGCCGGGTGAGGACGACATTGTTGACGCCGAGTTCGAAGATCTGGACGACGACAAGCGTAACTAACGGGTAACCGGGCCAATGTGGGCCGGTCCGGTTGCCGGGCCGGCCCAAATACGTTGAGGCTGAAGGAAATACTGATGTCAAAACGCGACTACTACGATGTGCTCGGCGTATCAAAGGGCGCATCAGCGGATGAAATCAAAAAGGGTTTTCGCAAGAAAGCCAAAGAGTTGCATCCCGATCGCAACAAAGACAACCCGGATGCCGAGTCGCAGTTCAAAGAAGCCAACGAGGCTTATGATGTTCTGCGCGACGCCGACAAAAAGGCCGCATATGACCGTTTCGGCCATGCCGCCTTTGAAAACGGTATGGGCGGCGGTGGTGGTCGTCCGGGCGGCGGCTTTGGTCAGGGTGATTTCTCCAGCGCATTCTCAGACGTGTTCGACGATCTGTTCGGCGATTTCATGGGCGGTCAGCGTGGCGGCCCCGGTGGCGGGCGCCGAGCGGCGCGCGGATCGGACCTGCGCTATAACCTGCGCGTGACGCTGGAAGAGGCGTTCGCGGGCCTGCAGAAAACCATCAGTGTTCCTGCCGCCGTGGCCTGTTCGGCCTGTGACGGATCGGGCGCAGAAGGCGGAGTGGAGCCAACCACCTGTCCAACCTGTTCGGGCATGGGCAAGGTGCGTGCACAGCAGGGTTTCTTTACCGTCGAACGATCCTGCCCGACCTGTTCGGGTCTGGGTCAGATCATCAAGAACCCCTGTAAAGCCTGTGGCGGTGCAGGCCGCGTGGAAAAAGAGCGTGCGCTGTCCGTCAACATCCCCGCCGGTGTCGAGACCGGAACCCGCATCCGCCTGGCGGGTGAGGGTGAAGCTGGGATGCGCGGTGGCCCTCCGGGTGATCTGTATATCTTTGTCGAAGTGTCGGATCACAAGCTGTTCGAACGCGACAGTGTGAACCTCTATTGCCGCGTCCCGGTCAGCATGGCCAAGGCTGCGCTGGGCGGTTCGATCGAAGTGCCAACCATCGATGGTGGCCGCGGCCGCGTGCAAATACCAGCAGGCAGCCAATCGGGCCGTCAGATGCGCCTGCGCGGCAAAGGCATGCCCGCCCTGCGCGGTGGTGGTGTGGGCGACATGTTCATCGAACTGGCGGTGGAAACGCCGGTCAATCTGACCAGCCGCCAGAAGGAACTGCTTAAAGAGTTCGACGATTTGGGTGAGGATAACCACCCGGAATCAAAAAGCTTTTTCTCATCCGTCAAATCCTTTTGGGATGGGATGAAGGGTTAAGATCACTCCGCCAAGTTGCCAAAAGGCCGATCCCCTTGGGTCGGCTTTTTTCGTTTATAGGTCCAGTTTGTTCATGAACTTCGCGAAAATTGGCCCTTGAATCCCTTCGCATCCCCTGAGATTGTCGCGCCAACCGTTGGGGTGCCCTGATCGAGGGGCTGAGAGGCGTGAATGCGCTAACCCATCGAACCTGATCCGGGCAATACCGGCGTAGGGAACGGTCTACACAAACAGACGTTTTCCATGCTGCGTTGCCCCCTGATGATGGAGCAACGATATGGCGCATATTGCCCTGACAATTGCGGGCTCGGACAGTGGCGGTGGGGCCGGGATTCAGGCGGATCTTAAGGCGATGTCTGCGTTGGGCGTGTATGGGGCCAGCGTGATCACGGCGGTCACGGCGCAGAACACGCGGGCTGTGACCGCAGTGCATGGCATACCGCTCAACGTAGTGGCCGCTCAGATCGAGGCGGTGCTGACCGACCTGGATGTAGGCGCGATCAAGATCGGCATGCTTGCGACCCCTGAAATTATTCAAACTGTTGCCGAGACTATCGCTGGGTATGATGGCCCCGTCGTTCTGGACCCGGTGATGATCTCCAAATCTGGCGATGGCTTGCTGGCACAGGATGCGGTTCAGACCCTGCGTGATGTTCTTGTGCCCCGAGCGACCATGCTTACCCCGAACTTACCCGAGGCCGCTTGTTTGCTGGGCACCACGGATGCCGAATCCCCCGATCAGATGATCGCGCAGGGGATGGCGCTGTGCGGGCTGGGGGCGCGGTCGGTATTGATGAAAGGCGGACATGGGCGCGGCGACGTTTGCCACGACGTCTTGCTTGATCCTTCGGGAGTTGTGGCAGAATTCACCGCCCCCCGGTGCGATACGCGCAATACGCATGGCACCGGTTGCACCCTGTCGTCTTCGATAGCAGCCGGGCTGGCGCGAGGGCTGGGCCTGACCGACGCGGTCGCGCAGGCGCATGAGTATCTGCAAGGGGCCATTGCTAAAGCTGACAGTCTGATGGTCGGACAGGGGCATGGCCCGGTTCATCATTTCCATCGGGTCTGGCCCGCGTGACGGTCTGGTCGGTCATAGGGGCCGGTGTGGCCGGGCTGGCCGCAGCCAGCGAGCTAGTGTCGCGCGGGGCCAAGGTTCAGATCTTTGATCCCAGTGGTCCACCTGGCCCGCATGGGTGTTCTTGGTGGGCTGGCGGTATGCTGGCCCCGTGGTGCGAGTTTGAAAACGCTGAAGAACCGGTGTTGCGGCTGGGAAAGGCTGCGTTCGAGTGGTGGTCTACGCGTACTCGGGTGGAACAACGAGGCACGCTGGTTGTTGCCAACCCGCGTGATCTGCCGGATTTGCGTCGGTTCGCCCGTCGGACCGGGGGGTATACCGAGATTAATCAGGTTGAAATTGCCAATTTAGAGCCTGATTTAACCAGTTTCACCAAAGGTCTGCATTTCACGGATGAGGCTCATCTGAACCCGCGACAGGCGCTGCGGAATCTGCACCGCCAATTGCAGGACCAAGGGGTAGTCTTCCACCGGAAACTGGCCCCGACCCAGCTGGAGAATGCCATCGATTGCCGCGGTCTGCACGCGCGTGAGGTTTTGCACGACCTGCGCGGCGTTAAGGGAGAGATGTTGGTGATCCGCTGCCCGGACGTGACCCTGACGCGACCTGTACGTCTACTGCATCCAAGGATGCCGCTGTACATCGTGCCGCGTGGGGATGGTGTCTACATGCTGGGCGCAACGATGATCGAAAGCGAAGACAGCAGCCGCATCACGGCCCGATCCATGCTGGAACTGCTCAGCGCCGCCTATGCGCTGAACCCCGCCTTTGGCGAGGCCGAGGTGCTTGAGATCGGTGTCGATCTGCGCCCGGCTTTTCCCGACAACCTGCCCCGCATCCGGCGGCTGGGGCATACGATTTATGCCAACGGACTGTACCGCCATGGCTATCTGCTGGCCCCAGCGTTGGCGCAGGGCGTGGCCGATCTGGCGTTGGACAACAAACATTCGGAGATGGTTGATGAAGATCGTGCTTAATGGTGAATCGCGCGAGGTGTGCGCCGAAATCCTCTCGGATCTGTTGGTCGAATGTGGATTCTCTGGACGGGTGGCGACAGCTGTAAACGAAGACTTTGTGCCCTCGGGTCTGCGCATTGCTCAAAAGTTGACCGATGGCGACCGGGTTGAAGTCGTCGCGCCGATGCAGGGAGGCTGAGGATGAAAAGCTTTTATGGGACCCAACTTCCCAACTCATTGATGCTGGGCACGGCGCAGTACCCCAGCCCCGCCATTCTGGAACAGGCGTTTCGCGAGAGCGGCGCGGGTGTTGCCACAGTGTCCTTGCGCCGTGAATCCGGGGCTGGGCAGACCTTCTGGCAGATGATCCGCGAGCTGGGCGTGCTGATCCTGCCAAACACCGCTGGGTGCCACACGGTCAAAGAAGCCGTAACCACCGCCTATATGGCGCGTGAGGTGTTTGACACTAATTGGATCAAGCTGGAACTGATCGGCCACACTGACAGTTTGCAGCCAGATGTGTTTCAACTGGTCGAGGCCGCGCGCATACTGACCGGGGACGGGTTTCAGGTTTTCCCCTACACCACCGACGACCTGATAGTGGGCGAGCGGCTACTGACCGCCGGGTGTGAGGTGCTGATGCCTTGGGGGGCGCCCATCGGGTCGGGACGGGGGCTGAACAACGAATATGCTCTGCGCGCGATGCGGGCCGAGTTCCCCGATGTTCCTTTGGTTGTGGATGCCGGGATCGGCCTGCCCAGTCACGCCGCGCAGGCGATGGAGTTGGGTTATGACGCCGTTCTGCTGAATACCGCTGTCGCTCGCGCCGGAAACCCTGTGGCCATGGCCCGCGCAATGATGCTGGCGATTCAGGCCGGGCAACTGGCGCATCAAGCCGACCCGATCGAGGCGCGCGATATGGCCGAACCATCAACTCCGGTAATCGGAAAGGCCTTCTTATCATGATGTTAGACCGGTTCTATCCGATCTTCGACCACTCTGACTGGTTGCGCCGGATGCTGCCCCTGGATGTGAAGCTGGTGCAACTGCGGATCAAGGATCAGCTTGATGTGATCATACGGGAACAGATCGCCCAATCGTTAGAACTATGCCGTGCCCACGGCACCGTGCTGGTGGTCAATGATCATTGGCAGGCGGCTATCGACGCTGGTTGCGAGTGGATTCATCTCGGGCAAGAGGATCTGGACGAGGCCGATCTGAAAGCCATCCGCAAGGCGGGGCTGAAACTGGGTGTCTCTACCCACGATGATGATGAATTAGAGCGAGTCCTGACCATGGACCCGGATTATGTGGCTTTGGGCCCGGTCTATCCGACGATCCTGAAAAAAATGAAATGGGAACAGCAGGGCCTGCCACGCGTCACCGAATGGAAGGCACGGGTGGGGGATACCCCTCTGGTCGCGATTGGCGGCATGAGCGTTGAGCGGGCGCCGGGCGTCTTGCAGGCGGGGGCCGACATCGTCTCGGTCGTCACGGACATCACGCTGAATTCCGATCCAGAAACCCGCGTTCGCGAATGGATCGAGGTCACGAGATGAGCCGTTATGCCCGCCAGATGATCCTGCCCGAGGTTGGACCGGCAGGCCAGACCCGCCTGTCAGCAGCGCGGGTTCTGGTGGTGGGCGCAGGCGGATTAGCCTCCCCGGTCTTACCCTTGTTGGCCGGGGCCGGGGTTGGGCATATAACCATCCTGGACCGGGATCAGATCGCGCTATCGAACCTGCATCGGCAGACATTGTTCGCTGAATCCGACTGTGGGCGCGCCAAGGCCAAAGTCGCCGCAGAACGCTGCCGGGCGCTGAATGGTGACATCACCGTAATGGCTGAGAATCAGGCTCTAACAAACCAGAATGTGTTAAATTTTGTCCGCAGCTCTGACATTGTTCTGGACTGCGCGGACAGTTATGCGGCCAGCTATATCCTGTCGGATACCTGTTTGTTGCAGGGCAAGCCGCTGATCAGCGCATCCGTATTGGGGCTGACCGGCTATGTCGGTGGGTTCTGTGCTGGCGCGCCGTCCTTGCGTGCGGTGTTTCCGGATGCACCGGATAGCGGCGCGAGCTGTGCAACGGCCGGCGTGCTGGGCCCTGTCGTTGGGGTGATAGGTGCCTTGCAGGCGCAAATGGCGCTGGGCGTGATCCTTGGCCTGGACCCCTCGCCTTTGGGACAGTTGGTACAGTTTGACGCCCGCACGCTGCGCAACAGCACATTCAGATTTGACGGCGCACCGGAACCGGCGCACTACTTTCGATTTCTTTCCGCCAGCCAATTGACCGAAGATGATGTGATCATTGAACTGCGCACCCGGGACGAGGCCCCCGAGCCTCTTCACAGCAGGGCACGTCGGGACATTGTTGAATCCCTGAAAACAGAGCCTAACAAAGGAAAAAGACTTGCGCTTTGTTGCTCTAGCGGATTGCGCGCATGGCGGGCGGCTGAGCAAATTCAATCGGATTGGTCCGGTGAGATTGTCCTGGTTGCAGCCTCAACTACATGAGTGAATTGATACACGAGGTAGGTGGAAACCGGTGACTATCGACCAAAGGGGTCTAAGGTCGTTTGGGCGCGTTAACCTTTCGGAAACCGATTCTGCGCAAATCTGAACGCATGACTCAGGACGCCTTTGCCGAAGCCCCGATGCTGTTTGAAAGTGACGAAGCCCCGGTGGCGCCCCTGCCCTCGGGTCGGTTACCGTCCTACATCAAAGACCACCGGAAACGCCTGCGGGAACGGTTCATGTCAGGCGGATCGGCGGCGATGCCGGATTATGAACTGTTGGAACTGGTGCTGTTCCGTTCAATCCCGCGGCAGGATGTAAAGCCGCTGGTACGGGCGCTGATGGACACGTTTGGGGATTTCAACCGGGTTCTGACCGCGCCCGAGGAACGGCTGCGTCAGATCAAGGGCGTTGGTGACACGGTGATCACCGATCTGAAGATACTTGAGGCCTGCGCCCATCGCATGGCCCGCGCGCGGGTGATGCAGCGGCACGTGATTTCAGGTTGGGATGCACTGCTGGACTATTGTCACACCACGATGGCCCATCGCGAAACGGAGCAGTTCCGGGTGTTCTATCTGGATCGCAAGAACGTGTTAATCGCGGATGAGGAACAGGCCAAGGGCACCGTCGATCACGTACCTGTCTATCCGCGCGAGGTTGCGAAACGGGCGTTGGAATTGAATGCGTCAGCCTTGATCCTGGTACACAATCACCCTTCGGGCGATCCGACCCCGTCGCAATCAGATATCGACATGACCAACCGGATACAGGACGCATGTCTGGCCCTGGGGCTGACGCTGCATGATCATCTGATCATCGGCAAATCGAATGAACTGAGTTTTCGGTCGCAGGGATATCTGTAGCGAGTTACTGAACCCAGATCTCGACCCGGCGGTTGATCTTTCGGCCCCATTCGGTGTCGTCGCAAGCCATCGGCATCGCCTCACCAAACGCATCGACTTGCAATTCAACACTATCGGGAATGGCAGTTTCCACCGCCGCCAACACCGCATTGCGCACGGTTTTGGCGCGCAGCAAGGCGATCCGCTTATTTGCAGTCGCGGCTCCGTCGCCGTCGCTGAAACCAACGAACACCAGCTTGCGCGCATTCAGCGTCCCGGCCTCAAGCTGTTGGGCCAAATGCTGGATGTTCGACCGTGATTGTGCGTCGGGGCGGGACGAGCCTGCCTCGAATCTGACCGATAGCGACAGCCGGGACATGGGTCTGAGGGTATCGACCATGCGCTGCAATTCCTCCAACCCAACCTCGGGGCCACCCGAGGCCACCGCATTGGCCAGACGATCGCCCTGCAGTCCAATCCGCATCATCTCGGGCTCCTGATCGACAAAACCCGCATTGCGGATCGCCTTTTGGGCTGCGTCGCCTTGGGTATAGGCCAGAAACTGCCGGGCGATACGGGGCAGGCGGCGCTTGGGGAGGTACAGGAACATGGGTGAGGTCAGCGGGTAGTCCTCGGTCTTGATCGTCTGCCGGGTGGCCATCAACACGTGACCACATCCACCGGTCAGGGGCAGTGCGCGGGCCGCGTCAGCCTCGGCCTGGCTAGCGATGCCGATGGCAAAAGGGTCCTTGGTGACCTTTTGAACCAGATCGCTGCTGCGCTCATGCCGGATAACGGCATCAGACAGAACGACACTGGTGGGTGAAAGCAGTTGATCCTCGACCCCTTGTGCCAGACCTGATCCGGCGTCGGGCAGGTGCAGCGCAATTGGTGCGTCGGGTCCACCCAAGGCGGACCAATTGTCAATCGTGCCAGAAAACACCAAGGCGAGATCCGCGGGAGAGATTTGGGGCACGGGATTGTCCGGCGCCACGATGGGCACCAACGCATCCAACGCAATAACCCGCGACCGGCGCGCGTGGTTCAAGTCGCCCAAACCAGCGGCCTCGGCAGCCTCTTGCTCTGACGGGCGAATTTCGCGCAAAGCCATGACAATGTCGGTTTGATCCGCGATCAGATCGGCAAAGCCCTGACCGGTATTGCCGATATCGAAATAGAATCGGCCCAGCAGCGCGTCGCGCCCATCCTGATGAAGCTCGTATATCAAACTGTCCGGAGCGGATTGGCGGGACGTGACTGACAGCCCTTCCTGTTCGGCAAAGCCCATCAACAGGGCAGGCAACACCTTCTCGGCCATGACGGAAGAGCCTGAAAACCTCAGTTCGCCCACGAAATCGGTCAGATTGGGGCAGGCAGGGCCATCGCAGGTCACGCCCGAGCCATCCACCGTCAGCTCACCAAATTGGGTGTCGACGCGGTAGAACTCTCCGTCAAAGCCAAGCAGGGTACCTGTCACCTCGACCTTGCCGTCATGAGAGGTGAGCGTGATATCCTGCGCCTGAACGGCTGAGGAAAGTGTTGCCGAAAACAGTGCGACCGCCGCCACACGAAGAAATGTCATAGGAAGTTCTAGCCTGCCTGCGGTTTTAGTTTGCCGCGATTGTCAGGTTTTGGAACAGATTATTCAACACCAGAAACTCACCTGTTTTGGAGCAGTCTGGAAAGTTCAGCGTTAATTCGCGCGGCCGCAGTTTCCGGTCTTCGCGCAACTCCAGCGACTGGACGTGCAGGTCCGTGCCGCAATTTTCTGCCGTCACCTCAGCCTCGACCGTCAATTCGATCGAGCCCGATTGATCCGATTGCGCGGCGGGAAAGGAATAGATCTCGAGGTTGCGCGCATCGCTGAAGGTCGGTTGCGTCAGCTGAACGACACTGCCTGCGCCTTGCGAGTCAGACTGAGCCGAAACATGACCTGCATCCCCATAGCTGGCCCCAAATTCCAGCGCGTGGATCTGCAGCTCGGTCGTGCCCTGCCATTGTAATACAACGCGGGCATACTGGCTGATGTCGGGAACGTGAGTGGTGGCTACGGTCCCTTTCTGATCGTCAAGTGAGATCAGGAAGATCGCGTATTCCGACAAGGCCGGTATGGTCAGGTCCAGCGTGCCATTGGCGTCTGTCTGCTGGGTTACGGTCAGTCCACTGTGATGCACCTCGATCCGTTCATTACCGTGGCAGGGGGCCTTGATGATCAGGCGCGCGGCAGCACCGGGCACGGCGCGTGCGCGGGCACTAAGGCTACAATCAGCGTGATCAGAGGGGGTTGACCGGCTGGGAGTCTCAACTCGTTGTGCAGAAGGGATGGCGCGAACCGTTTCCTGGGCGGGGGTCGAGGAGGTCAAGACGATGTCCTCCAGCCCGGGAATACCGGCACCTTGATCAGCGGCCGCAAGTTCAGTGCCCTGCACGTCGTCAGACCACGCAGGAAATCCATTTTGCATCAGGTAACCAATTGCCAGCGCGCAAACGACTGTGCCGCCGGTGGTCACGTAGTTCTTTATTACAAACAAGACACCCTCCCCAGTTGAAGGAGCGAGTCGCATATTGATTCTGAATCACGGCCAATATGTGGCCGTGAGGGGGACTCAATGTGTCTGAATTACGCTGACGTTAGGTCAGGCGCCCGTGGCAGTGTTTAAATTTTTTGCCCGATCCACAGGGGCAACGGTCATTGCGCGACGGGTTGCCCCAGGTGCTTGGATCATCCTCGACAAAGCCGGGACGCGGATCGCCCGAGGCTTCGGCCTCGGCTACCGCTTCGGCCCGTTCGGTCGCTTGTTCGACCTGCTGCTGCGCCTGAGCCTGTTGTGCTTGCATCTGCGCCAGCATTTCCCGCTGCTCTTCTTCAGACAGTGGGCGCACGCGTGACAATTGCTGAGTCACGGTCTCACGCAGGCTATCGAGCATCGACTCGAACAGCTGGAAGCTTTCGTTCTTGTATTCGTTCAGCGGATCGCGCTGGGCATAGCCGCGGAACCCAACGACCGAGCGCAGATGTTCCAGCGTCAACAGATGCTCGCGCCATTTACCGTCGATGGTGTTCAACAGCACCTGTTTTTCGATGTTGCGCATGTTTTCGGGACCAAAGGCCGCCGCTTTCTGCGCCATCATCTCGTCTGCGGCGTTGATCAGACGTTCGCGTACCTGCTCGTCATCCACGCCTTCTTCGGCGGCCCAGTCCTGTACAGGGGCGTCGATGGTCAGCTTATCCTTGACCGCCTCGTGCAGACCGTCCGTGTCCCATTGATCGGCATAGGATTTTGGCGGCATGTGTTCGTCGATCAGATCGTCGATCACCTGTTCGCGCATATCCGAGACGATTTCGGACAGGTCGTCCGAAGACATGATCTCACGCCGTTGGCTGAACACTACCTTCCGCTGGTCGTTCATCACGTCGTCAAATTTCAGGACGTTCTTGCGCATGTCAAAGTTGCGGCCTTCGACCTTGGACTGTGCCCGCTCCAGTGACTTATTCACCCAGGGGTGGACGATGGCTTCGCCTTCTTTCATGCCCAGGGTGGTCAGCACCTTATCGAGGCGTTCTGACCCAAAGATTCGCATCAGGTCGTCTTCGAGGCTCAGGTAAAACACGGTGCGGCCCGGATCGCCCTGACGGCCCGAACGGCCACGAAGCTGGTTGTCGATGCGGCGGCTTTCGTGACGCTCGGACGCCATCACATAAAGACCACCGGCTGCCAGAACCTTTTCCTTTTCCTCGGCATGGCGGGATTCTTCAGCGGCACGCAGCTGGGCCGGGTCGGCCTCGGGGTTTTCGGCCAGTGCCTGCAAAACCTTCATTTCCACATTGCCGCCCAGCTGAATATCGGTGCCGCGGCCAGCCATGTTGGTGGCGATAGTCACCGCACCCAGACGGCCGGCATCGGCGACGATCTGCGCCTCTTGCTCGTGCTGGCGGGCGTTCAGAACATTGTGTGCAATGCCTTCCTTTTGCAGCATTTGGCTGAGCAGTTCGGATTTCTCGATCGACGTGGTGCCCAGGAGGACCGGCTGGCCCTTTTCCTGCGCCTCTTTGGTCTGTTCGATCATCGCGCCGTATTTCTCACCGGCGGTGCGATAGACCTGATCGTCTTCGTCCAAACGGGCAATCGGTTTGTTGGTCGGAACCTCGACTACGCCCAAACCGTAGATTTCAGCGAATTCTTCGGCCTCGGTCAGTGCGGTGCCAGTCATGCCGCCCAGCTTGTCGTACAGGCGGAAATAGTTTTGGAAAGTCACACTGGCCAGCGTCACGTTTTCCGGCTGAATCTGCACACCTTCTTTGGCTTCGATGGCCTGATGCAGGCCTTCGGACAGGCGGCGGCCCGGCATCATCCGGCCGGTGAATTCGTCGATCAGCACGACATCGCCGTCACGGACGATATAGTCCTTGTCGCGCGTGAACAGCTTGTGCGCGCGCAGACCCTGGTTGACGTGGTGCACCACGGTTGTGCTTTCGGGATCATACAGCGAATGCCCTTCGGGGATCAGCCCCGCAGCAATCAGCTGCTGTTCCAGAAACTCGTTGCCCTCATCGGTGAAGGTCACGTTGCGGGACTTTTCGTCCAGCGTAAAGTGATCGTCCTGCAACGAGGGGATCAATCCATCAATGGCGGTATACAGATCCGAACGGTCCTGCGACGGTCCCGAGATGATCAGCGGTGTTCGCGCCTCGTCGATCAGGATCGAGTCGACCTCGTCCACAATCGCGAAATTGTGGTATTTCTGGTAAATCTGGTCCAGCTCGGCCTTCATATTGTCGCGCAGATAGTCGAAACCCAGCTCATTATTGGTGGCATAGGTCACGTCACAGGCATAGGCCGCTTTCTTCTCGGCGTCGGGTTGGCCCGACCAGATCACGCCGGTGGTCATGCCCACGGAGGCAAACACCTTGCCCATCCATTCCGAGTCGCGCTTGGCCAGATATTCGTTCACCGTGACCACGTGAACGCCCTTGCCGGTCAGCGCATTCAGATAGGCGGGGAAGGTGGCGACCAGCGTCTTGCCCTCACCAGTCTTCATTTCCGAGATGTTGCCTTGATGCAGGAACGCGCCGCCCATCAGCTGCACGTCAAAGGCGCGCAGACCCAGCGCGCGTTTGGCGCCTTCGCGGACGTTGGCAAAGGCTTCGGGCAGCAGGTCATCCAGGCTTTCCCCGTCCAGTGCGCGTTTGCGCAGCTCGGCGGTTTTTTCGATCAGGCCGTCATCGGACAGTTTCTCGAACTCTGGCTCCAGCGCGTTGATTTTCTCGACCAACGGGCGGGTCGCCTTAATCTTGCGGTCGTTCGGTGTTCCGAACACCTTTTTGGCGAGCGTTCCGAGTCCCAGCATGTTCACTCCAGCGGATCTGTTCTTATCGTGGTTGCGACAGGCTTGCCCACCTTGCGCGCAACCCATAGATACGGGGGGTGAAAGGCGGCCCTGTCCAAGGCTTCAAAGCGATGTAAGCGGCAGGTCCCAGAGTGTCAACGCTGCGCCCTGTCGCGGCAAAGAAATAGGATGATTCCATGCCCAAAGGCCTCACTTTTCTGCCATCGTTGGCGCTTGCTGCTGTGATGGCCCTGCCATTGGCCGCCGAAACCAAACCTGATGCCGCCACCGTGGTCGCTCGTGTGAACGGTGATGAAATCACATTGGGTCACATCATCGCCACCGCAGCCGCGCTGCCCGAGCAGTACCAGCAGATCGAAGATGATGTTCTGTATGATCTGATTCTGGATCAGCTGATCCAGCAACAATTGTTGAGCCAGCAGCAGGACGCTTTGAGCAAACTGAACACTCTGGCCTTGGAAAACGAGACGCGATCCATGCGGGCGGTGCAGGCGGTGGATGCGTTGATCGACGAAAACCTGACCGACGACGTGATACAAGACGCCTATGACGCCCAGTACGCGGATTTCGAAGGTTCGGACGAGTTCAACGCCAGCCATATTCTGGTGGAAACGGAAGACAAAGCCAAAGAAATCAAGGCACAGCTGGATGACGGCGCCGATTTTGCCGAGATGGCCAAAGAACACTCCACCGGCCCGTCGGGCCCGAACGGGGGTGAGCTGGGCTGGTTCGGACCCGGTCAGATGGTCCCGGAATTTGAGGCGGCCGTGATCGCGATGGACAAAGGCCAGATTTCCGAGCCGGTGAAAACTCAGTTCGGCTGGCATCTGGTCACCCTGAACGACAAGCGCAAAACCGAAGCGCCTGAATTGGAACAGGTACGCGCCGAGTTGACCCAAACCCTGCAACAGGGCGTCATTCAGGCACGGATCGACGAGCTGACTCGCGAGGCCGACATCGATCGTCCCGCCCCCGAGGGTGCTGGCCCCGAGGCGCTGCGTCAGATCGAACTGCTTCAGGAGTAACCCCCGTGGCCACGATCACCAAGGTATCTCCGCTGGCCCCGGCGGCCTTTCCCGATTTGCCCGCGATTGACGGTGTGCGGTTCGCCACGGTCGAGGCCGGTGTGCGCTATCAGGGCCGTACTGATGTTATGCTGGCGGTGATGGATCCCGGCACTTCGGTGGCGGGGGTGTTCACCCGCTCCGCCACACGCGCGGCCCCGGTCCTAGACTGTCAGGACAAGATCGGAGGAACCAACGAGGGACCAGCTGCGATCCTGGTGAATTCAGGCAATGCCAATGCCTTTACCGGTCATTATGGTCAGACCTCGGTGGCCGAGGTGACACAGGCAGTTTCCAAGGCCACCGGTGTTCCGGTCGAACGGGTCTTTACCTCGTCCACCGGCGTAATTGGTGAGCCGTTGCCTCATGAGCGTATCGTGGCGCAGCTTGAGGCTCTGAAAGCGGGCCTCAGCCGTCACGCGGTCGAGGATGCCGCGCGCGCGATGATGACCACAGACACGTTCCCGAAAGGATCCTGCGCGCAGGTCGAGATTGATGGAAAAACAGTCTCTATTGCGGGGATTGCAAAGGGATCAGGCATGATTGCCCCGGATATGGCGACGATGCTGGTTTACATTTTCACCGATGCGCAGGTCGAACAGTCGGCGCTGCAGGCGCTGCTAGGCGCGCAGACGGACCGGACATTCAACTGCATCACGGTGGATAGCGATACCTCAACTTCGGACAGCCTGTTGCTGTGCGCGACCGGGGCGTCAGGCGTGGATGCGACGGGCAATGTCGCCTTTGCCGAGGCACTGGAAGGCGTGATGCTGGATTTGGCGCAGCAGGTAGTGCGCGACGGAGAAGGTGCGACGAAATTCGTGGAAATCCGCGTGACTGGGGCCACCTCGGACGCAGATGCCAAGGTGCATGGGTTGGCCATTGCCAATTCCCCTCTGGTCAAAACCGCAATTGCGGGCGAGGACCCGAACTGGGGCCGCGTTGTTATGGCCATCGGAAAATCGGGTGCCGCGGCGGATCGGGACCTGCTGAGCATTTCTTTCGGTGACATTCTGGTGGCCGAGAAAGGCTGGGTCAGCCCCGATTACAGCGAGGACGCCGCCGCCGCCTATATGAAAGGTCAGGATCTGGTGATCTCGGTCGACCTGGGGCTGGGCGAAGGTAAGTCCACCGTTTGGACCTGCGATCTGACCCACGGGTATATCGAGATCAACGCGGATTATCGCTCGTGAAACCGGAGCAATTCCAGCAAAAGTGGAGCCCGGTTTTGCGTCCGGGATTGCGACCATGAAAACCGTATTAGTGTCTGCCGTCGCCCTGATCGACATCGAGGGCCGGGTGTTGCTGGCGCAGCGCCCGGAAGGCAAATCCATGGCGGGCTTGTGGGAGTTCCCCGGCGGCAAGATCGAAGCCGGAGAAACGCCCGAAGCCGCCTTGATCCGCGAATTGCATGAGGAGCTGGGCATCGACACCTGGGCCTCGTGCCTTGCCCCGCTGACCTTCGCCAGTCACAGCTATGACGATTTTCACCTGTTGATGCCCTTGTTTGCCTGCCGCAAGTGGGATGGGATCCCGCAGTCTAAAGAAGGGCAGGCACTGAAATGGGTGCGCGCGAATGAGCTGCGAAACTATCCGATGCCTGCAGCAGATGTGCCGCTGATCCCAATTTTGCGGGACTGGCTGTAAATCCGTCAGATTGGACGTCGGAACGAAATCAGTGCCGTTTTCAACCAAGAGAATGTGAATGCAATGTGAACAACGCGTTGCTTCTGTATTTAATATTGTTGATGCAAACTCTGTTAGCTTACGGCGAGTCGAAAACACCTAATGGTGCCTGTCTGCAGAATTACTCGATGATAAGGTCAGGGGCGGCTACGCAGATTGAATGGCGCAGATCGGATTGGTGATGTTATGAAAAGCGATACAAGTTCCACCAACAAAGAATTGCAAAACAAATGGGCGACATGGACGATGAAGCCTGAAAAGAAACAGCTAAGTTTCAAGTATTTCGCGTCTGCATTGGTCATTGCGGCGTCGGCCTTTGTTGTTGTCGGCCTTCATCAACACGCGATTTTCTGAATTTTTTTACCAGAGCCCAACGCGCCGTATCTTATGTGGTAATCCAGAATATTTAGCCATTAGAAGACCTCCGCAAGACCGATTTCTGCGGCGGCAAATCGTTCCTGACGATCAGAGCATTTGATAGTAGGTCAGGGCTGTTTATCTGTTCGTTTGGTTTAGGTTTGCAATTTCCACACCCAAGATCGGTCAGGTTTCACCACGTCTTGGTTGTTACAATTCGTAAGAATTGAGAAAACATCAGGAAAAAGTTGACGCTGATCGTGCAAGCGTCCCTTAATCGGGCGTTGGCGTCCGGGGTTGATCCTCGGGTCCGCTTTTTCCGGCCCGGGGAGAGGCCGGATGTGGAGGAGAGGAAGATTGGCTCAGACGCAGTCGGGCGCCGAGGGGATGCACTCCCTTGCTGCGCTGCTACACCGAAACGCGACACAGTTCGGGGACGCCCCGGCCTATCGAGAGAAAGAATTCGGCATCTGGCAATGCTGGACCTGGGCTGAGACGACTAAGGAAATTCGTGCCATCGCGTTGGGGTTTCTCGAGTTAGGTGTTGAAAAGGGCGACCATATTGCTGTGATCGGTCGCAACCGCCCGGCGCATTATTGGTCGATGGTCGCGGCGCAAATGGTCGGTGCGGTTCCGGTTCCACTATATCAGGACGCGGTGGCCGAAGAGATGGCCTATGTGCTGGAACATTGCGGTGCAAAATACGTCGTCTGCGGGGACCAAGAGCAGGTCGATAAGGTCATCGAGATTCAGGAAAACCTGCACCAGGTCAAACACATCCTTTATACCGACAAGCGGGGGATGCGGAAATACGACCATTCCCAGATGAATGCGCTGGATGATATCATGGCCGAAGGCCGTGCCGGTCACGCCCGGTTCGATGCGGAACTGGACAAGCGCATCGCTGCGATCACTTATGACGATACCTGCGTGATGCTCTATACCTCGGGCACTACCGGCAAGCCCAAGGGCGTGGTGTTGTCGAACCGCAACGTCATCGAAAGCGCCAAGAATTCAGCCGAGTTCGATCATCTTACCCAGAGCGAGGATATCCTGTCCTACCTGCCGATGGCCTGGGTAGGCGATTTTATCTTTTCCATCGGTCAGGCCTATTGGTGCGGGTTCTGCGTGAACTGCCCCGAAAGTGCCGATACGATGATGACCGATCTACGCGAGATCGGACCGACCTATTTCTTCGCCCCGCCGCGCGTGTTCGAAACACAGCTGACCAACGTGATGATCCGGATGGAGGATGCGGGCAAGCTGAAGCAGCGCATGTTCCATCACTTCATGGCGCATGCCAAGAAGGTCGGAGGTTTGCTGCTGGATGGCAAACCCGTGGGCCTCGGTGATAAGTTGAAATACGCGCTGGGCAATCTGCTGGTCTACGGCCCGCTGAAGGATACGCTGGGTTATGGTCGGTTCCGGGTGGGCTATACGGCGGGTGAGGCCATCGGGCCCGAGATTTTCGATTTCTACCGATCCCTTGGCATCAATCTGAAACAGCTCTACGGCCAGACCGAGGCCACCGTGTTCATCACCGTGCAACCGGACGGCGAAGTACGCGCGGATACGGTTGGTGTGCCTGCGCCGGATGTCGAGTTGAAGATCGATGACAAGGGAGAAATTCACTATCGCTCGCCCGGTGTTTTTGTTGAGTATTTCAAAAACCCGGATTCCACGGCCTCGACCAAAGATGCCGAGGGATGGGTTGCCACTGGCGATGCCGGTTTCATCGAAGAGAACTCAGGACATTTGCGGATAATTGACCGCGCAAAGGATGTGGGCAAGATGGCCGACGGGTCGATGTTTGCGCCGAAATACGTCGAGAACAAGCTGAAATTCTATCCTGACATCCTTGAAGTTGTTTTGTTCGGAAACGGCAAGGATCGTTGCGTGGCCTTTATCAATATCGACCTGACAGCAGTGGGCAATTGGGCGGAACGTAACAACGTGGCCTACGGGTCTTATCAAGAACTGACGGCGAATCCACAGGTGTTAGAGACCATCAAGGCGCATGTGGAAGAGGTGAACAAATCTGTTGCCGCCGACGAGATGCTGTCGGGCTGTCAGGTGCATCGCTTTGTGGTTCTACACAAGGAACTGGATGCGGATGACGGCGAGATGACCCGCACGCGGAAAGTGCGGCGCGGGTTTGTCGAGGACAAGTTCAGCGACATTATTGCGGCGCTGTATGACGGGTCAGAGACCGTCTCGACCAAAACGGAAGTGACCTATGAGGACGGCCGCAAGGGATCGATCAGCGCGACGCTTGAGATCGTAGATGCGCCGGTTGTACCGGTCGCTCAACATAAAGTGGCTGCGGAATGATGGGTCGCCGAGCGCCGCTCGACCTGCGGTCATCGCCCCGCCCGCCATCCCGTTTTTGCGTAGGTCAGGGAGTGACTGATGCTGGATAGTTCCGAAGGATATGTCACCGAAGACGGCCGCAAGATCGGCGGCGTGGTGATGGAGATGAAGAACATCACTCTGCGTTTTGGCGGTGTTGTGGCAATCAAGGATATCTCGTTTGATATTCGCGAGGGTGAGATCCGCGCCATCATCGGGCCGAATGGGGCAGGTAAATCCTCGATGTTGAACGTGATTTCCGGGTTCTATGTTCCGCAGGAGGGTGAGGTCTGGTTTCACGGGGCCAAGCGCCCACCGATGCGGCCATTCGAGGTCGCGCAGCAAGGCATTGCGCGGACGTTCCAGAACATCGCTCTGTTCGAAGGTATGAGCGTTTTGGACAACGTTATGACCGGACGGCTGAACTTTATGAAGACCAACATTTTTCAGCAGGCCTGGTGGAAGGGCAAGGCAGAAGCGGAAGAGGTGGAAAACCGCGAGGCGGTGGAGAAGATCATCGATTTTCTGGAAATCCAGCACATCCGAAAAACTCCGGTCTCGCGCCTACCTTACGGGTTAAAAAAGCGGGTCGAGCTGGCCCGTGCGCTGGCGGCCGAACCCAGGCTGCTGCTGCTGGATGAGCCGATGGCGGGCATGAATGTCGAAGAAAAAGAGGACATGAGCCGCTTTATCCTAGACGTGAATGACGAATTCGGCACCACCATTGCCTTGATCGAACACGATATGGGCGTGGTGATGGACCTGAGCGACCGCGTGGTCGTGATGGATTACGGAAAAAAAATCGGCGACGGCACCCCGGATGAGGTGCGCAGCAATCAGGACGTCATCGACGCCTATCTGGGGGTCAGTCATGACTGAGCATCGGACAGACATGGGGAGAGGCGCAGATGCCTGAACAACTCGTATTCGCGATGGAGGTCATCCTCAACGGTCTGATGGCCGGGGTGCTCTATGCGTTGGTCGCGCTGGGCTTTGTTCTGATCTACAAAGCTTCGGGGATTTTCAATTATGCCCAAGGCGTTATGGCGCTGTTTGCGGCGATGACGCTGGTCGGGGTCATGAACGGGCAGGTGCCCTTTGCGCATGTGATAAATGCAACTTTTGGCACGCATGTTCATACCTTCGGGTGGAATGTGCCCGCTTTTGTGGCGATCCTTTTGACCATGGGTGTCATGGTATTGCTGGCCTGGGCGGTACAGCGGTTCGTCATGCGTCATCTGGTAGGGCAAGAGCCGATCATCCTGTTCATGGCCACCATCGGGCTGGCCTATTTCCTTGAAGGTGTGGCCGACCTGATGTGGGGGTCCGAGATCAAGACGCTGGATGTGGGCCTGCCGCAGGGCATCAATCTGTGGATTGATGAGAGCACCTTTAACATCTTCGGTTATGGCTTCTTCCTCGACAATCTGGACATCGTGGCGACCGTGATTGCGGCGCTGCTGGTGGCGGCCTTGGTGGCGTTCAGCCAGTACACCAAACAGGGCCGGGCCATGCGTGCAGTGGCCGATGACCATCAGGCAGCACTGTCGGTTGGCATCTCGCTGAACTTCATCTGGATCATGGTCTGGTCGGTGGCTGGGTTCGTGGCGCTGGTCGCGGGCATCATGTGGGGCACCAAGTCGGGCGTGCAGTTCTCGCTGTCGCTGATCGCGCTCAAGGCGCTGCCGGTGCTGATGCTGGGCGGGTTTACCTCGATCCCAGGTGCCATTGTCGGCGGGTTGATAATCGGTGTGGGTGAGAAACTGTTCGAGTTCGCCGTCGGCCCGCTGGTCGGCGGCGCGACTGAGAACTGGTTCGCTTACGTTTTGGCGTTGGTCTTCCTGGTGTTTCGTCCGCAAGGTCTCTTCGGTGAGAAAATTATCGAGAGAGTATAGATGGATAAGCTGGAACCCCTCTTCAAAACGTTGCCAATTGCATTGCTGGCCTATGGGTTCGCGCGGTCACTTGGTGACTGCTTTGAACTCAACCTGTCTGGTTCAAGCATAGCGATGCCTGGCGATACAGCGTGGGAGATGAGGATGTTGCTCATTGTGAGCTATCTGCGAGCCTTGGACTCGCTGTTCTTCTACGCAGCTTTTGCTGCTGTGGTGCATTGGCTGAACGTCAAAAGCCGCGGGGTCGCTGCATGACCAAACTGATCGCCATCATCAACGTCATCGCATGGGCAGGGTTCTGGGCCTTTGGCTATATCGCCGTCACCTCGGAAGATCTGACCGAAAGCCAGCTGGTCGTGGCCGCGATACTGGCTTTTGCCGGGCTGATCACGGGCGTTCTGGCCTACATGAAACTGGTGCGCAACTCCGAGGCGAGCGGATACGCCAAGGGCACAAACCAACTGGATGCCGAGGCTCGTAACCGGGCACAGGAAGAGTGGGAGAAGTAAGTTATGTTCTACCGTGAGGCCGGGGATTTCAAAACCTCCTACATCGATGACAACCAGACCTTTCCGATCAAGTTCGACCGGTATCGGTACTATGTCGTGCTGGCCGTGGCCTTTGGGATTATTCCGTTCCTCATCAATGATTACTGGGCCAATGCGTTGCTGTTGCCGTTTCTGATCTACGCGATTGCAGCGATCGGGTTGAACATTCTGGTGGGCTATTGCGGTCAGGTCAGCTTGGGCACCGGGGGGTTCATGGCCGTGGGGGCCTATGCCTGCTACAAGCTGATGACCGCGTTCCCGGATGTCAGCATGTTCATACATGTCATTCTGGCGGGCGGGATCACCGCCATTGTCGGCGTGCTGTTCGGCCTGCCAAGCCTGCGGATCAAGGGGTTCTATCTGGCGGTGGCAACCCTGGCCGCGCAGTTCTTTCTGGTCTGGCTTTTCAACCGCGTACCGTGGTTCTACAACTATTCCGCTTCGGGCCAGATCAACGCGCCCGAGCGTGACGTGTTCGGCATCATCATCACCGGCCCGAATGCACCGGCCTGGGCCACCTATCTGTTCTGCCTGATCTTCCTGTCGGTCAGCGCGATCATTGCGCGCAACCTGACGCGTGGCACCACGGGGCGCAGCTGGATGGCGATCCGCGACATGGATATCGCCGCCGAGATCATCGGGGTGAACCCGCTGAAGGCGAAACTGACCGCTTTTGCCGTCAGCTCGTTCTTTGTGGGCATCGCCGGGGCGCTGTTCTTTGCCGTCTATTTGGGCGCTGTCGAAGTGGGTGAGGTCTTTGGCATTCAGAAATCATTTCTGGTGCTGTTCATGATCATTATTGGCGGGTTAGGGTCTATTTTCGGATCCTTTGCGGGCGCTGCGTTTCTGGTGTTGCTGCCCGTGGTGCTGAAAGTTGTTGGCGCCGATTGGCTGGGCTGGCCCACCGATATTGTGGCGCATCTGCAGCTGGTGATTGTCGGCGCGCTGATCATCATGTTCCTGATCCTTGAGCCACACGGTCTGGCGCAGCTTTGGCGCGTGGCGAAAGAGAAACTCAGACTCTGGCCGTTCCCGCACTAAGGGGCAGGCCCAATCAGATAACGGGTGCAAAGCCCGACCCCAACATCGGACCAACCAAGGGAGGAGACACCCGATGAAATTGACACTGGCAACCGCGGCGCTTGGCGCCCTGATGGCCGCAGGACCGGCTCTGGCGGATTTGGTAATCCCTGATCTCAGCTACCGGACTGGGCCCTATGCAGCTGGCGGCATTCCGTTTTCGGACGGGTATAACGACTATTTCACCCTGTTGAACGAACGGGATGGCGGCATTGGCGGCGTGCCGATCCGCGTGGTCGAATGCGAAACCGGCTACAACACCGAAAAAGGGGTTGAGTGCTACGAATCAACCAAGGGCGAAGGCGCGTTGGTGTATCAACCGCTCTCGACGGGCATCACCTATCAGTTGATTCCAAAAGTGACCGCGGACAATATCCCGCTGCACACGATGGGATATGGCCGGACTTCGGCTAAGAATGGCGACGTTTTTAGCCATACGTTCAACTATCCGGCCAACTATTGGGACGGGGCCTCAGGTGCGATCAACTATCTGTTGGAAGAAAACGGTGGCGATCTGAGCGGCAAGAAAATTGCTCTTGTCTACCACAATTCGGCCTACGGCAAGGAGCCGATCCGCACGCTGGAAGAACTGTCCAAGAAGCACGGCTTTGAGCTCGCGGCCCTACCGGTTGATCACCCCGGTCAAGAGCAGAAATCGCAATGGCTGCAGATCCGCCGCGACCGTCCTGACTATGTCTTGATGTGGGGCTGGGGCGTCATGAACCAGGTTGCGGTACAGGAAGCCGCGAACATCCGCTTCCCGATGGAGAATTTCATCGGTATCTGGTGGTCCGGCTCGGAAAATGACGTTGTGCCTGCGGGTGAGGCCGCGAATGGCTACAAGGCGCTGACCTTCCACAATGTGGGCACGGATTTCCCGGTCTTTGCTGACCTGCAACAATATGTGGTCGATTCTGGCAAGGCTGCCGGTGCAGGCGATCAGGTTGGGACGGTACTGTATAACCGTGGCCTTTACGCTGCGGTGCTGGCTGCAGAAGCCATTAAGAAAGCACAAGAGCTTTCGGGCAATGCCGAAATCACTCCGGCTGACATGCGTGACGGTATGGAAGCGCTTGAAATGACCGAAGAGAAAATGGCTGAGCTGGGCCTGCCGAACTTTGGTCCGACCTTCTCGGTCTCGTGCAAAAACCACGGCGGCGACGCTCTGGTTGGTGTGACGCAGTGGGACGCGGCGAACAAGACCTGGTCGCTGATTTCTGACTTCAAACCAACAGATGGTGACGTGATCGGTGCGCTTATCGACGAGGATTCCGCAGCTTACGCGTCGGAAAACAACCTCGAGGGGCGCTGCAACTAAAGCGCAACAAAAAAAAGGGGTGGCGGTGATCCGCCGCCCCAACCCCCAAACAAGGACAGGCGGTGATGCTGGAGTTTCTCCGGATAAGAACAGGGATAGTGCTGAGTGCGGTACTTGGGCTTGCTGCGTGCAGCGCGCCCGAGATCGACGGGCCGACCTGCACCGGGCTTGTCCGAGATTTTGTTCCGGCGAAATCCGTTGTCGGGCGCAGCTCAGCGCCGAATGTGGATGCGACTGCGGATCTGTTTGCCCGGGTGTTCGAAGGTCAGGCCGCGCAACGTGCAGACCTTGACCGCGATGGGCGGGGCATTCCCGTCGAAATTCTGGCTATGACCACCGGTGGGCAATATGGTGCCTTCTCATCAGGCGTTCTGACGGGCTGGACAGAAAACGGCAGGCCAGACTTCAACGTCGTGACCGGGGCCAGCGCCGGGGCGTTGATTACCCCTCTGGCATTTGCGGGATCGGCGTTTGACGCGCGCCTGAAATCCAATACCAGGATCAATTTGAACGATGTGCTGTCGCTGCAAATCGTGCCACCGATTCCTTTGGCCAGTTCTGTCTTCAGCACCAAAAAGCTGAAACGGCTGGTCGAAAGTGAAATTGACGAACCTCTGCTGGATCGTATCGCCAAGCGGGCCGACCCGGGCCAATCCGGGCAAGAGGTCAACAGCGTGGTGGTCGGCGCGGTCAATCTGAAAACCGGGCGGTTCGACATCATGGATATCGGTCAGTATCTGGCCACCACCCCAGATGATTTCGCGACAAAAGAGGATTGCGTGTCCGAGGCGGTTCTGGCCAGCTCGGCCATTCCGGTTCTGTTCCCGCCTCGCAAGATCAATGGGGACCTATACGCGGATGCAGGTGTGCGCCAGCATGTGTTTCTGGAAGGCCTGGCTAAAGGTCAGCAAACAGCTACGCAGCGCACAGGCCAACAATTTGACGTTCGGGTAACTTTGCTGGTGAACGGTGACCTGGTTGTCGCGGAAAAGGACCCAGGACCCGGTATCCTCGCGTTGGCAGGCCGGAATTTCCAACTGGTCACCGATCAGGGATTTCGCGAGTCGATCGACCGAACCCTTCGCGTTGTGAAACAGAACCCCTCTTGGACCTTTAAGGCATTGGTTGCGCCTGAACTGCCCGCGCTCAATTGCAAGAACCCCGAACCCCTTTTTGACAAATGTATCACCGGGGCCTTGTTCGAGGCGGGGAAGAACATGACAAGCTCTCAACCCATCCCGTGGCTGACCGCGGCTGAGTTGGAGCGCAAGATCAACGAAATCTACGGGAGTTGACGATGCTGGATGCGGCACAAACCACCGATGTACAGGCCGAAACCCTGTTGGAGGTCAACAATATCGAGGTGATCTACAACCACGTCATTCTTGTGCTGAAGGGCGTCAGCCTGACCGTGCCCAAGGGTGGGATCACCGCCTTGCTGGGCGGCAACGGGGCGGGCAAGACCACGACGCTCAAGGCGGTGTCGAACCTGCTGCAGTCCGAACGGGGCGAGGTCACCAAGGGTACGATCACCTATCGCGGCACCAGCGTGCATGAAAGCGATCCGGCCGATCTGGTGGAAAAGGGCGTCATTCAGGTGATGGAAGGCCGCCATTGCTTTGAACACCTGACGGTCGAGGAAAATCTGCTGACCGGGGCCTATACTCGCAAGGATGGCAACGCGGCGATCCAGCAGGATCTTGAACTTGTGTATTCCTATTTCCCGCGTCTCGCAGAACGGCGCCGGTCGCAGGCGGGCTATACCTCGGGCGGGGAACAGCAGATGGTGGCGATGGGTCGGGCTTTGATGTCGCGCCCAGAAACGATCCTGCTGGATGAGCCTTCGATGGGTCTTGCGCCGCAGCTGGTCGAAGAGATTTTCGGCATCGTTAAGGATTTGAACGAGAAAGAGGGCGTGTCCTTCCTGCTGGCCGAACAGAACACCAATGTGGCGCTGCGGTTTGCACATTACGGATACATTCTGGAATCGGGGCGTGTTGTGATGGACGGCCCGGCGGCCGATCTACGCGAAAACCCGGATGTGAAAGAGTTTTATCTGGGCATGTCCGACG
The DNA here is from genome assembly GCF_013032005.1 of Ruegeria atlantica. Lineage (GTDB taxonomy): Bacteria > Pseudomonadota > Alphaproteobacteria > Rhodobacterales > Rhodobacteraceae > Ruegeria > Ruegeria atlantica_A. The sequence continues at coordinate 216,578 of NZ_WQBE01000002.1, read as the reverse complement.
AGGGGCGCAAAAGCTTCCGTGACGTGCGCTCATACCGCCGCCGCAAAAGGTGGCTGTAAGCGGATGGAGGATCTGGTCATGACGAATTACTACGACGCGCTCGAGACCCGTTCAGCCGACGAGCGCGCTGCCGATCAGGCGCAGGCGCTGCGTGTTCAAATTCAGCGGGCGTTGTCCGCGCCCGGTTTTGCGGCGCATCTGGCAGGGGTTGATTGCAGTGCTGTTGCCTCGGCCGAGGATCTGGTGAAACTGCCAGTGCTGCGCAAATCTGAACTGGCGCAGGCACAGGCGGCGCGGCCGCCGTTTGGTGGGTTCACGGTCACACCGGCGCGGCATTTTCACCATGTTTTCCAGTCCCCGGGCCCGATTTATGAGCCCGGCAGCACTGATCCCGATTGGTGGCGCATGGGCCGGTTCCTGCATGCGGCAGGCGTAGGACCCGGCGATATCGTCCATAACTGTTTTGGCTATCACCTGACCCCGGCTGGGATGATTTTTGAAAGTGGTGCGCGGGCTGTTGGGGCCGCTGTGCTGCCCGCCGGTACCGGCCAGACCGAGCTGCAGGTCACTGCGGCGCGTGATGTGGGGTGTACGTCTTATGCGGGTACTCCGGATTACCTGAAGGTCATTCTGGACAAAGCGGATGAGATGGGCGTGGAGCTGAACTTTTCTTCTGCCGTGGTGGGTGGTGGCGCACTGTTCCCATCGCTGCGTCAGGATTATGCCGACCGGGGTATTTCCTGTCTGCAATGTTATGCCACCGCCGATCTGGGCAATATCGCCTATGAAAGCCACGCGATGGAGGGAATGATCATCGACGAGCATGTGATTGTCGAAATCGTCACGCCCGGCACAGGCACCCCGGTTGCAACGGGTGAGGTGGGTGAGGTCGTGGTGACCTCGCTAAACCCAGATTATCCGCTGATCCGGTTTGCCACCGGTGATATGTCCGCGATCATGCCCGGACAATCGCCTTGTGGCCGCACCAACCTGCGTATCAAGGGTTGGATGGGACGGGCCGATCAGACCACCAAGATCAAAGGCATGTTCGTGCGTCCTGAACAGGTGGCCGCGCTGGTCGACAAACATTCAGAGATCGTCAAAGCCCGTGTCATCGCCGCGCGACAGGGGGAAATGGACACGATGACCGTTCAGATCGAAAGTCCACGCGACGATGACGTGACCTATGCCAAATCCGTAATTGAAGTGCTGAAACTGAAAGGCGCGATTGAGGTTGTGGCCCCCGGTTCGCTGCCCAAGGACGGGTTGGTGATCGAGGATCAGCGCGTTTACGAATAGTCCAACAAAGGGTTCTGCGGCAGTTTGTGCCGCAGAATTGTTCCTTTGCCTACTGGTGTTTCTTAGCATTTTAGTCGATTAAAGGCGAAACCTGCGCCTCTTTGCCTGTAACACCGGAAACATGGCTGAAATCGAATACTCAGAACACGGAACGCGCAATCGGGGCGTGTTTGGCACCCGGTTGGTGGCCGTGGTGGCCTATCTGGTGGCAGCAGCCTGTCTGCTGCCGATGATTGCGGTTGTGCTTGCGGCAGTGACGGGTGGGACGGAAACGATCTCACACCTGCTGGATACGGTTCTGCCCGGCTATGCGCTAACAACGTTGATTTTGGTGGTTCTGGTCGCCATTGGCACCTTGTCCATCGGTGTGGGCGCGGCTTGGCTGGTGACGATGACCCGCTTTCCGGGCGTCCGCTTTCTTGAGATCGCACTGGTCTTGCCACTGGCCTTTCCGGCTTATGTTCTGGCCTATGCCTATACGTTCATTCTGGATCACCCCGGTATCGTACAGACCACCCTGCGCGAGGTGACCGGCTGGGGCCCGCGCGATTATTGGTTCCCCGAGATTCGCTCGACCGGGGGCGCGGCGGTGATGCTGATCCTGGTTCTGTATCCTTATGTCTATTTGTTGGCCCGCGCCGCCTTTCTACAGCAAAGCTCGACCGCTTTTCTGGCCGCGCGGGCGTTGGGAAAAAGCCCTTGGCTGGCGTTCTGGCATGTGTCCTTGCCAATGGCGCGCCCGGCAATTGCCGGCGGGGTCCTGCTGGCGATCATGGAGACCATCGCTGATTTTGGTACCGTGGCCTATTTCGGTGTCCAGACCTTTGCCACCGGTATCTATACCAGCTGGTTTTCGATCGGAGACCGCGCTGCCGCCGCGCAGCTGGCCATGTGCCTGCTGGGTTTCGCATTGCTACTGGCAGTGATCGAACGCACTCGGCGGGGCAAGGCAAAATATTACCAGGCAGGTAAAAGCCACGCCCCACTGCCAGCACAGCAGATTAAAGGTTGGTTTGCAGTTGCGGGGTTCACGCTGTGTGCCATTCCGGTGCTATTGGGTTTTTTGCTGCCGGTGTTCATTCTGGTGCAGATGGGGCTTGAATCGGAACAGAACCTGCTGTCGCGGCGCTATATCGGGTTTATCCAGAACTCGTTGACGCTGGCAGGTACGGCCGCCGTCGTCACCGTTTTTGCGGCGATTTGCATCGGGTTCTATCAGCGGTTGCGCCCGGGCAAAGGGTCAGCCACGACGGGTTATGTCGCGCGGCTGGGTTATGCAGTGCCGGGCGGTGTAATCGCGGTGGGCCTTTTGGTGCCATTTGCCAGTTTCGACAACGCATTGGATGCTTGGATGCGCGATACTTTCGATATCTCGACCGGACTGCTGGTTACCGGGTCAATCTGGTTGCTGATCGCGGCCTATATGGTGCGTTTCCTGGCCGCTGCGCTCAGCGCTTATGAGGGTGGGCAAAGCACGGTGCATGTCAACATGGACGCCGCTGCACGGTCGCTGGGCCAGACCCCGTTGGGAACGCTGAGACGGGTGCATTTGCCGATCCTGACACCCTCGCTGCTGACGGCGCTGCTGATCGTCTTTGTCGACGTGATGAAAGAGCTTCCCGCCACCCTAATCATGCGGCCCTTCAACTTTGATACGCTGGCGGTACAGGCGTATCGGCTGGCCTCGGATGAGCGGTTGGAGGGTGCCGCCGTGCCCTCGTTGGTGATCCTTGCGGTGGGGCTGTTGCCGGTGATTCTGATCTGCCGTCAGGTAAGGCGGCGCTAGCACAGGGCGAACCAAAAAATCACATCCTGTTGTGCTTGGGCTTGATTCAAACGCAATTTCCGGCAAGGCTTGGGGTATGAACATGCAGCCTCCCAGCCGGTTTTCTGCAAACTCGGCCCAGATGCCCGTCGCGTTTAACCGGCACGAGATGTCCCATATTCTATCCGTCTATGGCAGGATGGTCGCCGCTGGAGAATGGCGCGATTACGGAATTTCCAACCTGCGCGACATGGCGGTGTTTTCCATCTTTCGGCGAACGGCAGAACATCCGATTTACCGGGTCGAGAAACATCCACGTCTGCGGCAAAGGCAGGGGATGTATTCGGTGGTTGGCATGGATGGCCGCATCCTGAAACGCGGCCAGGATTTGCGCACGGTTCTAAGGGTGTTGGAACGCAAGCTGATTCGCTCGGTCGATCTTGATTAGAGCCGTTTGTGGGCGGTCACTGGCCCATCACCCTGTTCCAGAATACGCGTGATAGCCTGATCCATCGGCTCGAACGTCACATCCATGTGATAGGCATTGGCATGCAGCAGCATGTTTTCGCCATAGACCCAGGCGACGTGTCCCTTCCAAAACAGCAGATCGCCGCGTTTCGGTTCCGTCCCAGCAGGCAGGGCCTCGCCCAATTCACGCTCTTGATCGCCGCTATCGCCGGGACAGGGCGTGCCGCAGGCCAATAGCCCAGCCTGCACCAGACCCGAGCAATCCAATCCGAACCGGCTGTTGCCGCCCCAAAGATAGGGTGTGCCCAGAAACAGTTCGGCCACGGAAACCGGATCGGTCAGGTGGATGGCGGTGCGCTTGGCATGAACGGCGGGGATGAATCCCAGCTCAGTTTCCAGAAACCGGCCACTTTCCGAAAGAACCTGAACCCTGCTGCCGAAACTTAACGAGACCCGGTCGGGGCTTTTCATATCTGGCTGCGCATAGGCGTGGGTCGCAGGCGCCGTGACCCAATGCGTATCGGGCACCGGTACCCCCAAATGATCCAGGTTTACCCATCCCGGGTAACCGTCCTTGTCGGCGGTGATCCGGCCCCAACCCTGTTGCGTTTCAAGGACGGTGACGGTGTCACCGAATAAAAGCTGCCGGTCCCGCGGACCATCCGGGCGGCGCAACAGGTCGGCGACGGGGGTTATGATGCGCTGTTGGGTCATAAGCCCAGAATCTCGGGTAGGGCGGTCAATATGGCGCGGGGGCCTTGACCGAGGCCGCCTTTGCTGCGGCCCGGGACCTTGCTGGGCTGCCACGAGTAGATGTCGAAATGCATGTAACGACTATTGCCCACAAACCGACGCAAGAACAGCGCGGCGGTGATCGAGCCTGCAAACCCACCCGGAGGCGCATTGTCCAGATCGGCGATGCCGGGTTCGATCATTGCCTCATAGGGTTCATGGAACGGCATCCGCCAAACCGGATCAGCGGCCTGCCTGCCTGCTTGAGTCAAAGCATCGGCAGCACTGTCGTCATCGGTGTAAAACGGCGCAAGATCGGGGCCAACGGCCACCCGCGCGGCACCCGTCAGCGTGGCCATCGAGATTACCAGATCCGGCTCCCCCTCATCTGCCAGCGTCAGCGCATCGGCCAGTACTAGCCGCCCCTCGGCGTCGGTATTGTTGATCTCAACCGTCAGGCCCTTGCGCGAGGTCAGGATATCGCCGGGGCGAAAGGCGTCTCCGGCCACCGAATTTTCAACCGCTGGGATCAACACCCGCAGTTGCAGCGGAAGGTTCAACGCCATGATCATCCGGGCCAGGCCCAGCACATTGGCCGATCCGCCCATGTCCTTCTTCATCAAGCCCATCGAGTTGCCGGGTTTCAGGTTCAACCCACCGGTATCAAAACACACACCTTTGCCGACCAATGTCAGCTTGGGACCGACACTGCCCCAGTTTATCTCGATCAGCCGGGGGTCCTGCGCGGATGCCCGGCCAACGGCGTGGATCATCGGAAAGTTCTGGTCCAACAGCGCCGCACCGCGGATCACGTCGCACGACGCCTCGAATTCCTGCGCCAGCGCCTCTGCCGCAGCTTGCAATTGATCCGGACCCATATCTGCGGTGGGCGTGTTGACCAAATCGCGGGTCAGGGCCTCGGCTTGGGCCAAAACTTCGATCAACGTGGCGTCGACGCCCTCGGGCGCGATCAGCCGGGCGTTGGCCGGAGATTGCTTGGCATAGCGGTTGAACGCATAGCCGGTCAGCAACCAGCCCAGACATTCGGTCGCTAACACCTCGGATGGGACGCCAGAAGCAATGTGATAGGCGCCTTCTGGCAGGGATTCGGCCACGGCGGCCAGCGGAAAGCGCTTGCGCACCCGGCCTGTTGCTTTGCCATATCCCCCCAGCGCAAATTCGGGTTTGCCTTCCGGTCCGGGAATCAGCACTGCCTGACCCAGCGCACCGGTGAACCCGCTGGCCCTGACCCAGGTTGCAATATGGTCTGGCTGATCGCTCAGCCAGTCTTCCAGATCGGGTTGTGCGATGACATGCAGCGGAAGCGATGGATCAGAAGAGGAAGCGAAGGACAGGGTCATGGAAATCTCGGCTTGTTCGATTTGCGCCCAACCTAGCCGCCCACGGCCCGTCCGCAAGCCCCGTCAGACCGAAAGGTCCTGCTGATCCCAGATCACCGTCAACGAGTTTTCACCGACCCGGATCAGCCGCGACAGGGTGGCGCCGGTGGCAACGGCATCCCCTGCATCCACGGACTGCGCCACATCTCCGGCGACGCGGGCCAATGCGACCATGCCGATCTGTTCGGCGATCGCCACCAGCGACCGCGCGCATTTGCGCAACCCGGCCCAATCGCGTTGCCGCCAGAACCGTTCGCAGTTCGACAGGCGCACGGCCAGTTCCTCGACCGTGCGGCACAATACGTCCAGTGCGTTCTTGTCGCCCAATTGCCGGTACAATCCATTCAGCCGGTCCTGATCCAGACGAACGGTTTCTTTGTGTTCAAGCGTGAGTATCTTATCCACCACATTCACCCCAATATTTTGCGCCCCCACGGCATGGACCGACTTTGACCGCGAATTCCTTTGCAAAACCTTGCATTCGCGGGGGATAATCGCTCGAATTTTCTTCGAATTCGGGGTAGAGCAGCCTCCAGCGAACAAATCAGGGACTTTCAAATGGATCACGCCAAACCTTTGCCGAACTATTTGGTCAAGCGGTATCACGGCTGGAAAGCCACCACATATTCTGAAAATCAAGTCTGGTATCGCCGTCTGGCCACTGAAGGACAACGTCCACGGGCGATGGTGATTTCATGTTGTGACAGCCGCGTCCATGTCACTTCGATCTTCGGGGCCGATCAGGGTGAGTTCTTTATTCACCGCAACATTGCCAACCTGGTGCCGCCCTATGCACCGGATGGTGATCATCACGGCACCAGTGCGGCGATTGAATATGCGGTCACCGCTCTGAAAGTGGCGCATCTGATCGTGCTGGGCCATTCGCAATGTGGTGGTGTGCAGGGCTGTATCGACATGTGCAAGGGGCAGGCCCCGCAACTGGAAGCCAAAGAAAGCTTTGTGGGCCGCTGGATGGATATCCTCAAACCGAAATACGACCTGGTCGCCGATGTCGAGGACAGCGTTGAACAGGCGCGTCAGTTTGAACGGCAGGCGGTTGTGGCCTCGCTTGAGAACCTGATGACCTTTCCCTTCGTGTCCTCTGCGGTGCAGGATGGTTCGCTCAGCCTGCATGGGTTGTGGACCGATATCGGCGAAGGCGGGCTGCAAAGCTATGATCCGCAGGAAAAGAAATTCGTCGTCGTCTAAGCGGCGCTGAAATGTTGCGCAAATAGTGGGCGGGGGATCAGGTCTCTGATTCTGCGCCCTTTTTTGGTATAGTGGCCTGATCCGGGTTTGGGTCGGAGGCGCGATATGCGAGTCATCAAACGTATTTTCCTTTTTCTAATCTGTCTTGTTTTGCTATTGATCGGTGTCTCATACCTGCTGCCCGGCAAGGCGATCGTGTCGCGCAGCATCACCATCGATGCCCCGGCCAGCGCCATCTTTCCTTATGTGAATTCCATGCAAGAGACCGAGAAATGGTCTCCCTGGCTGGCGCGGGACCCGGAAACGCAACTGTCCTATAGCGGACCCGAAGCTGGGGTGGGCAACACCCTGAGCTGGAGTTCCGAGCATCCACAGGTCGGCAGCGGCACTCAGGAAATCATCGAAAGTGTTCCGGATCAGACCGTCAGAACCGCGCTGGATTTTGGTCCGATGGGCACGGCATCGGCGTCGTTTGAGCTGGCGCCCGAAGGTGATCAGACGCAGGTAACTTGGGGATTTGAGTCCGATCTTGGGATAAACCCGATGGCGCTCTGGATGGGTTTGATGATGGATAAGTGGGTCGGCGGCGATTACGAACAGGGGCTGAGCAATCTAAAGGCGCTGGTCGAAGGGCAGACCTAAGCCGATAGGTTTTGCGCCCCAGGTTTTGATCTATGCAGCCCGGCGCAACGGCCGGGCAGATTATTCAAATCGAATTCTGGCGAGCTTTCCAAGGTGGTCGGAGCCCATGAAGGGGCGCAGCTCAACCGTTCCCGTTGTTCCTTTCGGGAACAACAGGATGTCGATTGGCAAGGGTATCTGCCAGCTGCCAAGGTTATGAGTGTTCAGGTTAGTTCCAAAGCTTTGATTGTCTGCTGCCGCCGCGATCCGCTGAACGCTTTGGCCCCAGGGCACCATATTGAAATCTCCGGCAATCAGAACCGGCCCGTCGAGTTCCTTAATGCGGTCAGCAATCACTTGGCTTTGTTTGGATTGGTCATAAGGAAACGGCCAGTTCAGGTGTACGGATACAGCCCAAACCAGACCGCCGCCGGGGGTTTTAACCTGCACCCCGACAAGCCCATACCCTTCCAGGCAAAACTCGGAACCTTCGACAATTGGCAATGTGGTCAGGATGGCGACGTTTTGTTCGGGGCGAAATTCACAGATCGATTTTGCCGGGTAATGCTCGAACATGTTTCTCATGAACTTGCGATTGTGACTGGACACTTCCTGCAAGGTCACGATCTCGGCGTTGGATTCTATTATGTCATCGGCCAAGGGATAGCGTGGCCAGGCCTGGCTCATGAGGTTCTTTTGATACAACGTCAGGCAAGCGCCATTGCAATCACCTGAGGGCGCTGCATAGCTGGTTGCGATTGACCCAATCGCGAGGACAGCGACGGCTATCGCGCTCAATGCCACGTAGCGCGCGCGCATGCACAGCAAAATCACGGCGCATGGTAAAAGCAGAACGCCGGCCAGCGGACGAAGCAGGGCGAACGAATCCCCAGCTGCAATGACGGGGCCTGTAAAGCCAATAATGACCAGACCCATCAGCATACTTGCGCAGCCTATGATCAGATTTCGTACAATCCTGTGCTTGGTCAAAACTCGCATGCTCTGCCTCTGTCGCTTTGTGCGGGGCAATGCATGTGGTTTGCTGTGTCACATGTCCCGCTGTCAAAGCGCGTCATTTTGGTGACAAGCCAGCCTGTCTTTGTCAACAGGCAGAGGTGGAATGTGCCACGTCATCCAACATGGCACATTCGATATGTTTATCAGCCCTTTTTCAGGACTTCGCGACCCAGCAGTTCGGCAATCTGCACAGCGTTGAGCGCCGCGCCCTTGCGCAGGTTGTCGGACACGCACCACAGGTTCAGGCCGTTTTCGATCGTCGAATCTTGACGGATGCGGCTGATGAAGGTGGCAAAATCGCCCGCGCATTCGATCGGCGAGACGTAGCCGCCGGGTTCGCGCTTGTCGATCACCATGATGCCCGGAGCCTCGCGCAGGATGTCGCGGGCTTCGTCTTCGTCTAGGAATTCTTCGAATTCGATGTTCACGGCCTCGGAATGGCCGACGAACACGGGAACGCGGACGCAGGTGGCCGTGACCTTGATCGACGGATCGACGATCTTTTTGGTTTCGACAACCATCTTCCACTCTTCCTTGGTCGAGCCGTCTTCCATGAAGACGTCGATCTGAGGAATGACGTTGAAGGCGATCTGTTTCTGGAACTTCTTCGGTTCAACCTCGGTGGTGGGGTTGTAGATGGCCTTGGTCTGATCCCACAGCTCATCCATCCCTTCTTTGCCAGCACCCGAAACCGACTGATAAGTCGACACGACAACGCGCTTGATCTTGGCGCGGTCATGCAGCGGCTTCAGCGCGACAACCATCTGCGCGGTCGAGCAGTTGGGGTTGGCGATGATGTTCTTGTTCTTATAGTCGTGAATCGCCTGCGGGTTACATTCCGGCACGATCAGCGGAATCTCCGGGTCATAGCGATAGAGCGACGAGTTATCGATCACCACGCAGCCAGCCGCGGCCGCCTTGGGGGCGTAAACCTTGGTGGCCTCGGACCCCACGGCAAACAGTGCCATGTCCCAGCCGGTGAAATCGAATGTGTCCAAGTCTTTGGTCGTGAGGGTCTTGTCGCCAAAAGTCACCTCAGTTCCCAGCGAACGACGGCTTGCCAGGGCGGCAAGTTCATCGACAGGGAACTGGCGTTCCGCCAGGATGTTCAGCATTTCGCGGCCCACGTTACCCGTGGCGCCGACGACTACGACGCGATAGCCCATTTCATGTCTCCAAAGTTAAGGACGCGCGTTCATAGCCGCGTTGCAGCAAAGAAAAAAGAGGAATCGCGCCATTATTCCGAGGATGACGGCGATTTGAGGCGTTTCCGGCCTCAGTCTTGCGCTAACAGGGATCGATACACCTTGACGATCCCTTCTGCCTCGCCTTCGATTCGAAAATTCTGTTCGATATGCTGGCGGGCGGCGGTTCCGGCGGCGGCCATTTTGCCTGGGTCGCTCAGCATGTCGTGCAAAGCCTCGGCCAGCGCATCAACGTTGTCTTTTTCTACCAAACGACCGGTTACTCCGTCCTGAATCTGCGCACTAAAGGCGCCAACGCCATGGCAGGCGATGGCCGGAACGCCTGATGCCATCGCTTCAAGCGGGGTCAGGCCGAACCCTTCATGGCGGGCAGGGGCGACGAACAAATCCAGCGCGCGATAGGTTTCGACGATCTCCTCCCACGGGCGTTCGCCCAGAAACCGGACACGGTCGGCCAGCCCGGCCTGTTTCAGCTTGGTTTCCTGTTCACGCTGGAAGGCTTCGAATTCTTTCGTGGCATTGCCGGTAAAGACGATTTTGGCATCAGGAAAGGATGGCAGCACCTTGATCGCCGCATCAACCAACAGATCGACGCCTTTTTGGGGTCGAATACGCCCGAAACACCCGATCAACGTCCCGGTTGGCAATCCAAGCTTGGCGCGCAGTGCTTCCTTATCCTCGGCCGGGTGGAAGATCTGCGTATCAACGCCATGCATGATCACCTTCGACGGGTGTTGCAGGAATGAGGCCGCCTGTGGTGTGGTGGCAATCAACGCATCCATTTTCGAGATCAGCTTTTTGGTAAATCCCGAATGATCGCGTTGTGCGGCCGACGTGAACAGCATTTTATAGTTGCGGCGGAATACGGACCTTAGGAACAGTCCCATCAGCATTTCGGTGTTGCGACGCGCATGCCAAACGATGGGCTCTCGATTGGGCAAAAACAGAGTCTTCCAAAGGGGGATATGCGGAATATTATCTGGCAACCCTGGACCCGTGGCGCGGATGTTGATCATCTTTGCCTGGATGGGCAGCAGCCGGATAACAGTTGTGGTCACTCCCGAAAGACTATGTTTCAGGTTCGGCGCCAGAACTTCGATATCCTGCATTGAGTTCTCCATACCCGATGATCCGAGGCGGGATCAGTCTATGCTGTCGCGGCTGAATAGATAAATCACGCACCCGATAGCAAGCGCGACTGCGAAAAAGCCGAATATCGCTGTGTAGGGTGCGGTCGGGCTGATGTCCACCGTGGCCGCGTGAATGCGTCCGGTGATAAATTGGGCCAGCCCCACACCACCGATGCCAAACAGGTTCAGCAAGGTCATGCCGCGCCCAACCAGATGCGGTGCAACGAAAGCGCGGCCATGCGCCATGATCACCGGAAAGCTGGCCCCCATGAACCCAATCACCGCCATCAGAACCACTGATACCCAGACGGCGTTGTCGATCCACAGACACAACAGCACCAGCGCCACGGTGCCCAACGCATTGCCGCCGAAAATCACCCATTTCCGCGTGCCTAGCATCCGGTCAAGCGGCCCGTAGGCAAAAGTGCCTGCAATCATCGCCGCGCCCATGATCAGAGTCGCCGTCCCAATCTGAGTGGTGCTGAGGTTGAAAACGTCACTCAGATACGGCCCGGCCCACAGTCCTCGTGTGGCGCCCGAGGGTGCATAGGCGACCAGCATCAAAGGCAGGATCGTCCAAAGCGCGGGTTCCTTCAGCAAATCCAGCACGGACCCCCTGTGTTCGGTCTCGACCCGTTTTGGGTCATGCACGGTGAACAAGATACCCAGTGCGATAGCCCCCGAAAACAGCGCCAACACCCACATCGTTGCGCGCCATCCAACCAGTTCGACCGCCAGCGCAGTGGGGTATGAGGCCACCAGATTGCCGACCGATCCAACCCCCAACATCACCGCGGCCAATGTCGCAAAGCGGGCGGGCGGGTATTCCCGCGCGAAGATATAATAAGATGCCATCAAAACAGGGGAGCATCCGACCCCGATCAATCCCATGGCGATGGCGATGTGAAACGGCGTTTGGGCCACGGCAAACAGGGCTGCGCCGCCTGCGCCGCCGACCAGCAAAAGAACGGCCGAGGTCAGGCGCGGCCCGACTTGATCCAGCGCCCATCCTACCGGTAATTGCATCGCGGCAAAAATCAGAAACCAAAGACCCGAGGCAAAGGCCAGATCCTCGGGTGTGGCGCCGATATCGCGGCCCAGATCAACGCTGAGAACCGCCAGAAAGGCGCGAAAGAACTGGCTGAGCACATAGCCTAGGCACAAGACCACCAGACCTGCCTTCATTTTTCGTCCCTTCTACCCCTGCCTGCGCGGAAATGCTTCGCACGTCAGGATGCGCCACACAAGCGCGTGTGCTATACTGTTTTCACCGGACAGCGTTCACATTCGGTCTATCTAACTATTTACCCATCACCCCGAGGTGCAGATGAAAGACGCCCAGGCCGCCTTTTATGACAGCCTTCCCCTGCAGCGGGACTTTACTCGACTGGCTCAGCCTGCGCGGTTTACCGCTGTGCCGAATGACTGGGCGCTGGGCGTGGCCGATATCGTTGATTCCACCGGTGAGATTGCCAAAGGGCGTTATAAAACCGTCAATATGGTCGGCGCGGCTGTGATCTCGGGCATGATCAACGGGTTGAAGGGGCAGGAGTTTCCCTATGTCTTCGGTGGCGACGGGGCCGGATTTGCCATACCCGCCAGCGCGGTTGACACGGGCCGAACGGTCCTGGCCCAGCTTCGGCGCTGGGCGGACGAGGAGTTTGGGATTACTCTGCGCGGGGCCTTGGTGCCTGTGTCCGAAATCCGCATGGCGGGCAAAGACCTGCGTGTGGCACGCTATGCGCCGTCAGACGGGGTGGATTACGCCATGTTCTCGGGGGGTGGGCTGGCCTGGGCTGAGGCGCAGATGAAAGAAGGCCAGTTCGAAGTGCCGCCCGCCGACCCCGGCGCGCAGCCCGACCTTACCGGCCTGTCCTGTCGCTGGTCCAACAGCAGGGCACGGCATGGAATGATCGTCTCGGTCGTGGTGCAGCCGACTTCCAAAGCCACCGAAAGCGATTTTGCCGATCTGTCTCAATCCGTCCTATCCGCGGCCGATCGGTTGGAGCGCGCAGGTCACCCGGTGCCAGAAAACGGCCCACCGATCAGTTGGCCACCCCCCGATGTCGCGCTTGATGCGCGTGTGTCACGGGCCGGGCGCAACCTGTTTGCGCAGAAACTCAAACTTTTGGGGCAAAACCTGCTGATTGCGCTGCTGTTCAAGACCGGTAAGCGATTGGGTCAGTTCGACCCCGAGCATTACAAACACATGGTCAGTCGCAATGCCGATTTCCGCAAATTCGATGATGGGTTGAAAATGACGCTGGATTGCGATCCGGCCACCTTATCGCAGATCCGCATGATGCTGGAACAAGCGCGCGGGCAGGGCAAGGTACGCTACGGCCTACATGCGCAGGATGAGGCGATGATGACCTGTTTCGTGCCCTCGGCCACGCGCGATGATCACGTGCATTTCGTGGACGGCGCTTCGGGCGGTTACGCGCAGGCCGCGGCAGGGATGCGAGGCTAAAGCGCTACTTCGATTTCCACTTGGCCGCCAGTGCCCGCGCCGCCTGCGCCAATAGCATCACATCAATTCCCACTGCCAGAAACTGCGCGCCCATATCCATATAGGTCTGGCTTGCCTGATCATTGGTGCCCAGAATGCCAGGTGCCTTGCCGGCTGCCTTGATACGGGTGATGGCGTCGGCGATGGTGGCCTGCACCTCGGGCGCGGCGCTATTGCCTTGATAGCCCATGTCGGTGGACAGGTCCGCCGGGCCGATGAACACACCATCAATACCGTCAACCGTCAGAATATCGTCCAGTGCTGCCATCCCGGCGCGGTTTTCCACCTGAACCAGCAGGCAAATCTGCGCATCTGCTGTTTGAATGTAATCCGTGACGGACCCATAGCCAGTCGCCCGTGCGGCCCCTGCACCGACACCGCGTAGGCCCATGGGCGGATAACGACAGGCGCGGACCAATTCCTGTGCCTGTTCGGCGCATTCTACAATCGGTACCAGAATGGTTTGCGCCCCCACATCCAGCACCATCTTGATCTTCGCCGTTTCCCCCACGGGCACGCGTACCACCGGATGCGAGGGGCTGGCGGCCAGCGCCATAAGCTGATCGCGTATCGAACGGATGTCATTCGGCGCATGTTCACCGTCGATCACCAGCCAGTCGAATCCGGCGGTGCCCATGATCTCGGTTGCGATGGGTTCGGCAAAACTGCTCCAGCAACCGATTTGGCGATCTCCGTTGATCAGAGCCTGTTTGAAAGTATTTTTTGGTGCAGACATGGTGGAACCCTTAGGTTAGTGAGCGTGCGATTTCGGTGATGACATCATAGGCCATCCGCACGTCATCTTCAGTGGTTTCGAACTGACCGGCTTGAAAACGGATCGTCATATCACCGTCGACACGGGTTTGGGTCAGGTAAATGCGGCCATCATCGTTGATGGCATTAACCAGACGCAGGTTCAGCGCGTCCAGATCGGGGTGCCCTTCAGGCGCATAGCGGAAGGTCCACAACGACCACATCGGTTGCGTGGTGATCTGGAAATCCGGCTCGACCGCCAACTTGTCATGCAGGTCGACGGACCAGTTCACATGATTGCGCAGCCGTTCACGCAACCCCTCAAGCCCATAGGCGCGTATAACGAACCACAGTTTTAGCGCACGGAACCGACGGCCCAGAGGCACCGACCATTCCGAATAGTTGATGACCCCGTCCTTACCATGTGTCTTCAGGAATTCCGGGCTAATCGCCAACGTCTGCACCAGATCATCCGGGCTTTTCAGGAAATGCGCACAGCAATCGAATTGCACACCAAGCCATTTATGCGGGTTGAAGACGATGCTATCGGCCTGATCCACGCCGGGCCAATAGTGGCGATATTCCGGGCAGATCATCGCCGACCCGGCCCAGGCCGCATCCACATGCGTATAAAGCCCGTATTTCTGCGCCACCTTCAAGCATTCGTCGATCGGATCGGTGGCCCCAGTTCCGGTGCCACCAACACACATAATGACACCGGCGGGCTGAAAACCAGAGTCTAAATCGGCTTGAATTGCCCTATCTAGTACCGCAGGATCCATCCCGCGCCAATCTCCCTTGATCGGAACACGTACCAGATTATCCTGCCCAATCCCCGCAACCCAGATGGCGCGGTCCACCGATGTATGGACCTCGGCCGAGCAATAGACACGAAGCGGTTTCTGACCGAACAACCCCTGACGATTGCCTTGCCAGTTCAACACCTTTTCCCGCATAGTCAGCACAGCGGCCAGCGTTGCCGACGAAGCAGAATCCTGGATGACACCAGCAAACTCTTCGGGCAGGTCCAGCGCCTGTCGCAGCCAGTCCATCATCCGCGTTTCCATCTCGGTTGCGGCGGGCGAGGTCTGCCACAGCATGCATTGTGGCGCGATTGCGCTGGCCAGAAACTCGGCCAGAACCGAAGGGGCCGAGGCGTTCGAGTTGAAATAGGCAAAGAACCGGGGGTGCTGCCAATGGGTAATACCAGGCATCACGATATCTTCGAAATCGCGGAAAATGTCCTCGATCGCCTGCGCCTGTTCCGGCGGATGGGCGGGCAGGGCGTTGAAAACTTCTCCGGGCTCGGTCTGGGCGCGCACCGGTTTGTCCCCCACGGTCAGGTGATAATCCTGTGCCCATTCGGATATTTTCTTGCCCCAGTCTGAGAATTCATCCCATTTCATCGCTATCCTCAGCATTGTTTGGTGCGGGTTACCCCCGGGCTGGTTTTGTCTTGCTGATAGTGATGGACAACGCGGGCAGAAGGTCAACGATCTTTCGATCCTTCACTTCACCACAAAATGACAACCCTGTGAAAATATCCCATGATTTAGAGTCTATTTATGGCTAAACAGGTAAGAACAGCCGAAAAAACCCTTTGTCCCGTTGCAGTGTCGGCGGAATTCGGCAAGAATTTCGTATGACCAATGATGTACCATTGACGTCACGTTCATTGCCCATTGCGTTGCTGCGGGCGCGGGAACGGGTCATGGGACCCATTCGCAAGATGCTGGTGGATGTTGGTGTGACCGAACAGCAATGGCGCGTGCTGCGTGTCCTGAACGAGGAAGGCCCGCAAGAGCCGACTCATATTGCGGACCGTGCTTGCCTGTTGTTGCCCAGCCTCACTCGCATTCTGCAAAAGCTTGAGGTCAAAGGCCTGATCCTGCGGAGCGCGCATCCTTGTGACAAGCGCCGCCAGATCGTCGACATCACAGCCAAAGGAAAGCAGATTATCCAGGACAATATTCAGATAACCATCCATCTGGCCGAGGATCTGCGCACCAAACTTGGGCCCGACCGGCATGAGGCCCTGTTGGACCTGCTGAACGAATTGCGCGAACTGGAAACGTGACACCCCAAATACGAACCCCGCCAGAGACAGGTGCTATCTCTGACGGGGCGGCCAGACGTGTACTGGATTATATGCCTGGCCCGAGGCCGGTTGCACCGGATAGTTCCCGACGGTCCGGCCCGCAATTCAGAGAACGCGCCAATCAAAAAAGTAACCGGCTTTTTGCGCCAAAGACATTGGGGGTAACGCCTTTGACCATAGTTCTCTGAAATATTCGCACCCGATAATGCCGCGTGATGCGGGACCCTATGGGGTGTCTTGACGTCGTGGCGGGTGCTTGGGTCCCCGCCATATCTGTGAGTGGCGGTCAGAGCGCGCGGCACCCCGATTTGCCAGCGCTCGTCACCCAGCCATCTTTCAACTTAGAGCTGTTTGAGCGTTTTCCAAGCCCGTCGACCAGATTGTGAACAGCTGTCGGCCAGGGCTTGCCGATTGGCAGGTAAAATTGCAGTGAATTCAGCCGATGTCGCGAGAAGCGGCGACTTGTTCCCGCGGTTCACCGCATTAAGATGCGCGCTGGCTGATAGATTAGGGGGCTGCCATGCCAGACAATTTGTTTTCTCTTCCCGATCCGGTTGTGATTCCGATGCAGGGGCAGGATGCGACTTATCCGGTGGGGCGAATTTTCTGTGTGGGCCGTAACTATGCCGCTCATGCCGCCGAAATGGGGCACGAGGTCGACCGCGAAGCCCCTTTTTATTTCACCAAATCAGCGCCAAACGCAGTTCTGACTGGTGCGTCTGTGCCATACCCGCCGGGGACCGAGAATTTTCATTACGAGATGGAGCTGGCTGTAGCCATCGGAAAGCCCGTTTTCCGCGCCACCAGTGCGCAGGCTTGGGACGCCGTCTATGCCTATGGCTGTGCCCTGGACATGACCCGTAGGGATCTGCAAATCCGAGAGCGCAACAAACAGCGACCCTGGGATCTGGGTAAGGACCTTGAGGCCGGGGCAGTGTTTGCGCCCCTGACCTCGGCTGCGGACTGGTCACCGCAAGGCAACACACGCATTCATCTAAGCGTGAACGGCGACATTCGTCAGGATGCCACGCTGAGCGAACTGATCTGGAAGATCGACGAAATCATCAGCCATTTGTCCGGATATTACCATCTGCGTCCAGGTGACCTGATCCTGACGGGCACACCCGCCGGTGTTGGCCCAGTGCAGGCTGGGGATGTGATCGAAGGGGGGATTGACGGGTTGCAGCCGATCCAATTGACGCTGACGGACTCAGAATAGACCCTATTTAGGGTCTTTCAGCCAATCGGTTGCGAATTCAATACCGTCCAATCCAGCAAACCGGCGGACGCGGTCCATCTCGGCCTCTAGCCTGCGTGTCCGCGCGTCGGACCAGCGCACGGATCGCTCTGGCCATAACGCGTTGATCTGTAGAATGCCACAGTCGCGCTGGGCTTTCATATCGATCCGGCCAATCAATCGGTCCCCTTCCAGCAGCGGAAACACGTAATAGCCATAGGTCCGTTTGGCGGCGGGAACGAAGACCTCAATCCGATAATGGAACCCGAACAGACGTTCCGCGCGGTTGCGGTCGCGCAGCATCGGGTCAAAGGGGCTAAGCACGCGAATGCGGCTGGACGGCGAAGGCGGGTTTTTCTCGGCCAAATCCGGGCGCGCGAGCAGTTTGCGGCTTCTTCCATCGGCACAGGTGACTTCAATCTCCTCCAGAATGCCCTGTGTTAGACCCTTATTGCACCAGTTTTTGGCTTCGCTAACACTGACCGTATCCCAGAATGCCGCCAGCTCTCCGGGTGTGGCAAATCCCAGCCGGTCCAACGCTGCATTGCACAACCAATCCACGGTTTCCTCGGCGTTGCAGGGCATGTTGCCAGGACACAGATGCGTCTCGATGACCCGTTCGGTCAGATCGTATTGTTTTTGAAACCCGTTGCGGCCAACCACGGTCAGCGCGCCCGACCGCCACAGGAACTCAAGCGCTGTTTTCGATGGGTGCCAATCCCACCAACCGCCCGAGCCCTTTTTCTCGTCCTTGCCCACATCCGAGGACGAGACCGGGCCATGATCGCGGATATGTTGCAGGACAGAGGCAAACTGCTGCTCAAACCCATCCCGGCGCCAATTTTTCCACCGGGATTTCAACAATACCTCATCACGTTGAAATCGCAGATGCCAATGGGGGTAAAACTCTATCGGGATGACAGCAGCGTCATGAGTCCAGTGTTCAAACAGCGCCTTGTCACGTTCGTAAAGCTGTTTGAGGTTTTTGGCGCGATAGGATGGCCTGCGCGAATACAGGATCATGTCATGGGCGCGCGCCACGGTATTGATACTGTCCAGCTGAACAAAGCCCAGTCGGTGGATCAAATCCAATAAATCCGCACCTTTGGCCCCGCCCGAAGGCGGTTCGGCCAGCGCATGGTGATCCATAAACAACGCGCGGGCCGTTTTGTTGTCCAGCCGCCGCGGCGCCATGAGTTTAGCGCCGCTTCAGGGTGTCGCCGTAGCTGATCTTGGGGGTCAGTGTCAGACGCGTGTCGACCTCGGTATTCGGATCGGCCAATTGCGTGGCGATAATCTCGGCCGCCTTGCGCCCGATCTCAAGACGGCAGGCATCCATCGTGGCAAGCTTGCGTGGTAACCCCTGCAGCAGTTCCACATTGTTGAACCCGGCCAGACCGATCTGTCCCGGTATGTCGATGCCCTGTTCCAGCAGGTACAGCAATCCACCAGCACCAATCATATCATTGGAATAATACAGGAAATCCAGGTCGGGCGAACGATCCAGCATGGTCTGCGTCATCTCGCGCCCCTTG
Organism: Ruegeria atlantica; assembly: GCF_013032005.1. GTDB lineage: Bacteria > Pseudomonadota > Alphaproteobacteria > Rhodobacterales > Rhodobacteraceae > Ruegeria > Ruegeria atlantica_A. Next base: position 197,600 of record NZ_WQBE01000002.1, on the reverse strand, counting down.
GCCAGGGCCGAACCGCCGGAATAGAACTCACGATCTTCGATCTCGATCCCGTTCTTGCCCAGCACTTCGGTAAAACCTTCAAAGCGTTTCCGCGCGCGGTGGTCCAACGGCATCTTGGTGCCCATGAAACCGATATGTTGATAACCCGCTTTCAGGATCGCAGCAGCCATTTCACGCCCGGCGCGACGGTGCGAGATGCCGACCATTGCGTCGACTGGTTTGCCATCTGTATCCATGATCTCGACCACTGGAATTCCGGCTGAATCCAGCATTGCGCGGGCGGCTTCGGTATGTTCCAGTCCCGCGATGATCACACCCGACGGCCGCCACGAGAGCATCTCGTAAAGGACTTTTTCTTCTTTCTCGGGCAGGTAATCGGTGACGCCGACCACGGGCTGCAATTCAGTGTCTTCCAACACCTGATTGATACCGGTCAGAACCTCGGGAAAGACCATATTGGACAGCGACGGGATAATCACCGCAACCAGATTTACGCGGCTGGAAGCCAGCGCGCCTGCAATCTTGTTAGGAACGTATCCCAACTCTTTCGCGGCAGCCAAAACGCGGGTGCGGGTGGCGTCGGACACGTCACCTCGGTTCCTCAGAACGCGGCTGACCGTCATTTCGGACACTCCTGACGCTTCCGAGACATCACGAAGGGTAAGCGGACGTTTTGTTTCTGTGGTCACGGAGGGCACCTGCACTGTTGTTTTGCCCGATGGTAGCGTGAACGGGACTTGATTTACAACTGTTGTGCAAAGGTCATGACAACCTGAAAAAACCGGGTTACAGAGAGCCTTGCGCGGCCCCGTGGCTCAACTGGATAGAGCAGCCCCCTCCTAAGGGGCAGGTTGCAGGTTCGAATCCTGCCGGGGTCGCCAAGTTTGCTGAAACACGGCTACAGGCGGCCGGGCGGTCAGGTAGTGTACGACAACATTCAAGAATAGGCGTCAACGGTTTGATCGGTCAGCTTGCCCGATGCCAGCGCTGCCAGTGCAACCATCGCGGCTGCGGTGCCCAGGACCAGGGAAAGACCTCCGATTTGATAGGTCAGCCCGGAGAGGACGGTGCCCACAAGGCGGCCCGTCGCGTTGGCCATGTAGTAAAATCCGACATCCATCGTCACCCGTTCCGATTTTGTGAAGGCCAGAATCAAGTAGGAATGCAGCGATGAGTTGACTGCGAACACCGCGCCGAACAGCAGCAGGCCCAGCACCAGCGTGACGGTTAACCATGTTTCGGGGCCTGAGGATACCAACACCGCACCCGTCAATGCGGCGGGTACACAAAACAAAGCTGCGGCCCAGCTGCGGGCGGAGTGGATCAGGTCTGCTTCGCTGCGTTCACTGGCGCGCAGAATCTTGGGCGCGCTGGCTTGAACTGCGCCGTAAAGGATAACCCAGACCGCCATGAAAGAGCCGATCATGAAAAAGGCTGCACGGTTTCCTTCTTGGGTGCCGTCGGACAGCACGGCGTAGAAATAGATCGGGATGCCGACCACGAACCACACGTCTCGGGCGCCAAAAAGAAAGACACGCGCCGCCGAAAGCCAGTTCACATTGGCGGACTTCGAGAACACCTCGGAGAACTTTGCCCCCTTGCGGCCCATGGGCAGACCTGCGGGCATGAACAGTATTACTCCAATCAATATCAGCGCCAGAACTGCGGCCATAATCAGGACCGCCATCATGAATCCCGAGGTGGCCAACATCACCGCACCCAGCAGAAAGCCCAGCCCTTTCACCGCATTCTTGGATCCGGTCAGCACCGCTACCCAACGAAAAAGCCCGCCCCCCTCGGTGGGTGCCAGCAGTTTCACAGAAGATTTCGAGGACATCTTGGCCAGGTCCTTGGCCACGCCGCTGGCCCCTTGCACCATCATCACAAAGGTCACCGATGCTGCGATGGTCCAATTCGGGTCCAGTTGCGTCATCGCCAGTAAGGCCAGAACCTGAAGTCCCAGACCGGCATAAAGCGTCGAGGTCAACCCGAAGCGTGCCGCAATCCAGCCCGCCGTCAGATTGGTTACGATCCCTGCGACCTCATACAAAACAAACAGATAGGCCAGCTGCACCGGGGAAAAACCTAGCGAATGAAAATGCAACAGCACCAACATGCGCAACGCACCGTCGGTCAGCATAAACGCCCAATAGGCGGCTGTGACCGCGATATAGGCCGACAGACCCTCAGGCCGTTTGGTCACAGCCCCGACCCAACCATCAGGGCAACGTCCACCAGGCGGTGCGCATAACCCATTTCATTGTCGTACCAGGCATAGATCTTTACCTGCGTTTTGTTCACCACCATGGTCGAAGGCGCATCCACGATCGAAGAGCGTGTATCATTGGTGTAGTCGGTCGACACCAATGGCCGCGTTTCATAACCCAGAATACCTTTCAAGTCCCCTTCGGCGGCGGCTTTGAACAGGGCGTTGACCTCTTCAGCAGTTGTTTCCCGCTCGACTTCGAACACGCAATCGGTCAGCGAGGCGTTCAGCAACGGCACACGCACCGCATGGCCGTTCAGCCGCCCCGTGAGTTCGGGGTAGATCAGCGTGATTGCGGTGGCCGATCCGGTGGTGGTCGGGATCAGAGAATTCAACGCCGAGCGTGCGCGGCGCAGGTCCTTGGCCGGTCGATCCACGATGGTTTGCGTGTTGGTCACGTCGTGGATTGTGGTCATCGATCCGTGTCGAATGCCCAGGTTATCATGGATCACCTTGACCACAGGCGCCAGGCAGTTGGTGGTGCATGAGGCCGCAGTGATGATTAGGTGCTTTTTCGGGTCATAGGTGGCATCGTTGACGCCCACGACGATGTTTGCGGTGGGCCCATCCTTGACCGGGGCCGAGACGACAACCTTTTTGACGCCAGCCGTGAAATAAGGGGCCAACTTGGCCTCGGTCTTGAAAACGCCTGTACAATCGATCACCACATCGACACCGTCCAGTGGAAGGGCATTCAGGTCCTTGGTGCCAATAAAAGGCAGGCGGGTGCCATTGATCGTGACACTCTCTGCGTCATGCTCGAAATTGGCATCCCAGCGGCCATGCACGGTGTCAAACTCCAGCAGATGCGCGTGCATTTCGGGGTCGCCCACTGCATCATTGATCCAGGCGATCTTGGCGCCTTTTTCCAACAATGGTTTCAAGGCCAGCTTTCCCATCCGGCCCAAACCGTTCAGTGCGTAGGTCGTCACAACTATTCCTCGACAGGCGTTCTGCCGATGTCATCGACAGCAGATTGCAATGCGATCCGGTCAAGACTTTCGACCGGCAAAGAGGTGAAGGCTTCGATCCGGCGCTTGAGCGCGCCATAAGTGTTCTGGAAGGCCAGGCTTTTTTCGGCGTCTGTGCCTTCGGTCTGGACCGGATCGATCATACCCCAGTGGCCGCTGATCGGCTGACCTTCCCAGGCGGGGCATTCTTCGTTTGCGGCCTTGTTGCAGACAGTAAAAACGAAATCCAACTCGGGCGCGTCGGGGCCCGAGAATTCAGATATGCTTTTGGACCGTAGACCCGAGGTGTCATGACCCTTGTCCTCAAGCACTTGCATGGCCATCGGATTCAGCTCGGAAAACGATTTTGTGCCAGCTGAGTAGACGTTGAACCGGTTCCCGGCGATGTCTCGCAGCAGGGTCTCGGCAAAAATGGAACGCGCCGAGTTGCCTACGCAGATAAACAACACGTTGAATTTGCGGCCCGTCATTGCGCCGTTTCCTTGCTCGGATGGCATGCAGATATCAGGGCGGCCACGGCAGCAATCGTTCAGCAGGAAGCCCAGCATGTTCTGCACGTTCTTCATTTCAACCGAATAAAGCAGGGAAGTCCCCGACCGTTTCTGCGTCACCAGCCCGGATCGTTGCAATGCGTTCAGATAGTTCGACAGAGTGCTGGGTTTGATACCCAGCTCTGTCGCCAATTCACCCGCCGGAACGGCGTCAGGAAAGCGTCGCATCAATATACGAAACACCGAAATACGTTGCGGGTGGCCAAGGACAGCGAGTTGGTTTGTTATTCGATTTATCATATTTCATGAAATATCGAAATAATACGCAAGCAACAATCCCTAACCTGCGCCGTTACAATAAATTCACATTCGTTGTCACTGAATGTTCGCGTTGGGGTCGAGCGGTCAACAGCACAGCTTGCCCAAACGCGTGGAAAAAGCACGAGGAAACCAAAAAGAAGTAGGCTTGCACGTACCACCCCGACCGTTTAAACGAACCCTCGCTTGCCTCAATAGCTCAGCTGGTAGAGCAGGTCCTTCGTAAGGACAAGGTCGGGGGTTCGAGTCCCTCTTGAGGCACCACATGCATTCCCGAATCGTGTTCCGGTAACCGCTTAGGCGCGTTTTTCGCCTATTGTTGTGACGCCCAGAACCGACAGAACCTTGGCTTCGATCTGTTCGGCATTCATGCCGGCAACGGCATACATGTCCGCTGGGCTGGCCTGATCGATGAAGATATCCGGCAGCACCATCGAGCGGTATTTCAGCCCGTGATCGAACACACCCTCATCCGCCAATAGCTGTGCCACGTGGCTGCCAAATCCGCCAACTGCACCTTCTTCGATGGTGATCAGAGCCTCGTGGTTAGCGGCCAGATCAAGGATCAGATCGCGGTCCAGCGGTTTGGCGAAACGGGCGTCGGCGATGGTGGGTGTGATCCCGCGGGCTGAAAGGGCCTCGGCGGCCTTCTGCACCTCGGCCAAGCGGGTGCCAAAGGACAAAAGCGCCACGCGCGCACCTTTTTGGATCATGCGGCCTTTGCCGATCTCAAGCACCTCGCCTCGTTCAGGCAGGTCGACGCCCACACCCTCGCCGCGCGGATAGCGGAACGCAATGGGACCGTCATCATGGGCCGCCGCCGTGGCAACCATATGCATCAGTTCGGCCTCATCCGCAGCGGCCATGACGGTCATGCCGGGCAGGTTGGCAAGATAGGCAATATCGAAGGATCCCGCATGGGTTGCGCCATCAGCACCCACCAGCCCTGCACGGTCGATGGCAAAACGCACCGGCAGGCGCTGAATGGCCACGTCATGCACCACCTGATCATAGCCGCGCTGCAAAAAGGTCGAATACATCGCGCAGAACGGTTTCATACCGCCAGCCGCCAGCGCCGCCGCGAAGGTCACGCCGTGCTGTTCCGCAATTGCGACGTCGAAACAGCGCGACGGGTAGCGTTCGGCAAACAGGTTCAACCCGGTGCCGTCCGGCATTGCGGCCGTGACAGCCACGATCTTGTCATCGCGCCCCGCCTCATCAACCAGCGCTTTGCCAAAGACCGACGTATATGATGGCGCGTTGGACGGGGCCTTTTTCTGCTCGCCCGTGACCACGTCAAATTTCGCGGTGGCGTGGCCCTTGTCGCGGGCCTGCTCGGCGGGCGCGTAGCCCTTGCCCTTTTTTGTCAGCACATGGATCAGGATCGGACCGGTCGCCCGTGCTTTGACCGTGCGCAAAACCGGCAGCAACTGATCCATGTCGTGACCGTCGAGAGGCCCGATATAGGAAAAGCCAAGCTCTTCGAACAGCGTGCCGCCCACCGCCATGCCTTTCAGCATTTCCTTGGCCCGTTTTGCACCTTCTCGGAACGGTTCAGGCAGAAGCGAAACCGCACCTTTGGCAGCCGCTTTCAATTCGTGGAACGGGGCTTCGGTATAAATTCGCGACAGATAGCTGGACAGTGCACCGACGGGCGGGGCGATGCTCATCTCATTGTCATTAAGGATGACGATCAGACGTTTGCCCAGATGACCGGCGTTGTTCATCGCCTCAAAGGCCATACCCGCCGACATCGACCCATCGCCGATCACGGCAATTGCGTCACCCAGCCCTTCGGGCGTGACGCCTCCCAGATCGCGAGCCACGGAAAACCCAAGTGCGGCGCTGATCGAGGTTGAGCTATGCGCCGCCCCAAACGGATCATACGGGCTTTCGCTACGCTTGGTGAACCCGCTCAGCCCGTCCTTCATGCGCAGGGTTCGGATACGGTCGCGCCGCTCGGTCAAGATCTTATGCGGATAACACTGATGCCCCACATCCCAAATGATCTTGTCGCGGGGCGTGTCGAACACCGCATGTAAAGCAGTGGTCAGCTCGACTACACCTAGGCCCGCGCCCAAGTGCCCACCTGTGACGGACACGGCCGAGATCGTTTCGGTTCGCAATTCCTGTGCCACCTGATGCAGTTGCGCATCCGAGAACTGCTTGAGATCCGCAGGGCGGCTCACAAGGTCCAGCAAAGGCGTTTTCGGGCGGTCAGACATTTGGCGTTCCTGGCTTAGCTGTCCCGGGCAATAACGAAGCGGGCGGCGTCCTTCAAGGTTTCTGCCGATGCGCCATAGCCGTCCAATGCGGCGCAGCCTTGATCCACCAGTTCCGCCGCACGGGCTTTGGCTGCTTCCAGACCCAACAGTGAAACAAATGTGGCCTTGCCAGCCTGGGCATCCTTTTGCAGGCGTTTTCCAGCCTTTTCGGCATCACCCTCGACATCCAGAATGTCGTCCGCGATCTGAAAAGCAAGCCCCAGTGCCCGGGCATATTGGCGCAATGGCCCGGGGTCGGCCTGCGCCAATCGTGCGCCTGCACATGCGGACCATTCAATAAGGGCACCGGTCTTACCCGCTTGAAGGCGCGTGATTTCGTCCAGGGTCAGCGGTGCTGCAGCCGTTTCCGCCGCGATATCCAGCGCCTGACCCAGCACCATACCTTGCGCTCCGCTGGCCTTGGCAAGGGTCAGAGCCAATTCTGCCCGAACCTCGGCCGTGCCGACCTCGGGGCGGGTGCAGAGTTCGAAGGCCAGCGTCTGCAACGCGTCCCCGGCCAGAACGGCGGTGCCTTCGTCCCATTTCACATGAACCGTGGGCCGCCCACGGCGCAGATCGTCGTCATCCATACAGGGCAGATCGTCATGGACTAGTGAGTACGCGTGCAGTGCTTCGATCCCGGTGGCGGGCAAAACGGCGCGAATTGCATCTACGCCGTGCAGGCGCGCGCTTTCCAGCACCAGAAACCCACGCAACCGTTTGCCACCTTTGATGGCATAGGCCATCGCACGGGTCACATTCAGATCGTCCAGCGCGCCCAGAACCAGATCGAACTGATCCTGAATCCGCGCCGCATCCTGCGCTAGTTTTTTACGAAACATTTACTGACCTTCGACAGTCGTCGTCCCGGTCGGCTGACCGTTGGCGTCCAGAGTAATAGCGGCCACCTTTTCTTCGGCCCGCTTCAACTCCTCCTCGCAGCGCTTTTTCAACGCCGCGCCGCGCTCATACAACGCGATGGACTGGTCCAGCGCCACATCGCCGCGCTCGAGCTGGCCAACAACGGCCTCAAGCTCTTTCATCGCCTGTTCGAATGTCATCTGGTCTACTGGGGTATCGGTCATCGGGCTGCCTTCATCAATTCATCCACATGGGCGCGTGTGGCCTGGGCCAGTGCGTTCAGATCATACCCGCCTTCCAGAGTCGAGACGATACGTCCCCCGCAAAGCTCATCGGCTATTTTGCAAAGCTCCGCGGTGACCCAGGCAAAGTCACCTGTGGACCAGTTCAGATTGGCCAATGGATCGTCCTGATGCGCGTCAAATCCAGCCGAGATGATGATCAGGTCCGGCTTGAAGGCGCGCAGGCGCGGGAACGCCTGTGTTTCATAGGCCGCACGCATCTCGGCCCCGCCGGAACCGGGGGACAGGGGGATGTTGAGAATGGTCTCATACGCGCCGGTTTCATCCGGACGCCCCGATCCGGGCCACAACGGCATCTGCTGGCTGGTGATCACAAGTGCGCGTTTCTCATCCCACAGCAAATCCTGCGTGCCATTGCCGTGATGCACGTCAAAATCAACCACTGCGACGCGGTTCAGCCCGTGGTGATCCAGCGCATGTTTTGCCGCCAGCGCGGCATTGCCGAACAAGCAAAAACCCATCGCGGTGTCAGTCTCGGCGTGATGCCCCGGAGGCCGGATCGCACAAAACGCATTTTGTGCCTCACCGCCCAGCACCATATCCACCGCCCGCACCACAGCCCCCGCCGCGCGATAGGCCGCATCGACCGAGCCCGGAGACATGAACGTGTCCCCGTCGATCTGGGCAAAGCCCTCCGCGGGGCGCATTTTGCGCACATCCCGGATGTAGCTTTCCGGATGTATGCGCAGCAGATCGTCATCCGCCGCCAGTGGCGCAGTCACCCGGTTCAGGTCCAATGACTCCAACGCATGCAGAATATGCTCCAGCCGGGCCACCCGCTCAGGGTGCCCATCCGGGGTGACATGCTCCAGACAATCCGCATGAGTCAAAAGGGCGGTATTCATATCGATCCCCTGTTCATCTGGCTAAAAATACCTTCGCCGAAGGCCAATAGTCGCCGCGAGCCGGCCTGATCAATCCGGCGCCAGCATATACCCGGCGCCCCGGACCGTCTGCAGATAACGTGGCTGCTTTGGGTCTTGTTCGATCTTGCGCCGCAGCCGGGTGATCTGCACATCAACCGCGCGTTCCTGCGCCTGTCCCTTGTCGCGGCCCAGATCCTCGACCAGCTTGGCGCGGCTAATCGGCTCACCGGGTTGGGTCGAGAAGATCTTCATCAACTGGCTTTCCGTCGCAGTCAGACGCACCGGTTCTTCGCCCTGCCACATCTCACCACGTTCCACGTCATAGCGGATCGGGCCGAGGGTCAAAATCTTGGTCGCCGTATCTTGCGCCGGTGTTTCAGGCATCCGCCGCAGGATCGCGTTGATGCGCAGCAACAGCTCTTTTGGCTCGAACGGCTTGGCCAGGTAATCGTCCGCACCGGCCTCAAGCCCAGCGATCCGGTGTTCGGTCTCACCACGCGCGGTCAACAGCAGGATCGGGGTTGAATGGGTTTCGCGCAGAGTTCTGGTCAGGCTTACGCCGTCTTCGCCCGGCATCATCACGTCCAGAACGATCATGTCGAAGTCCAGCCCCGACAGTACCCGACGCGCATGGGCGGCATCGCGGGCGGCGGTCACCAGAAACCCGCTGCGCATCAGGAATTTCTTGAGCAGATCACGAATACGCTCATCGTCGTCGACGATCAGCAGATGGGCATCCAAATCGCTCATGAGGTCGTATCCCGCAGTTTCGTGTAAGCATGACGCATATCAGCATCCATCATTGCTTCAAGTACTTTACGAAATCCTGATACCGCCTCGGGGCCCGCATCCTTGTAGGCGGCGCGCATTCGCACCCGCTGTGCCTCAGAGAGTTTGGCCTCAAGCGCCTTGCCTTTTTCGGTCAGAAACAGATGTCGTTCGCGCTTGTCCACTGTGCCCACGCGGCTTTCGACCAGCCCGTCATCGATCAAGGTCCGCAGTACCCGATTCAGCGACTGTTTCGTCACGCCCAGGATTGCCAGCAAGTTGTTCACGGTCGTTCCTGGCGCGCGGTTGATGAAATGAACGGCGCGGTGATGGGCTCGACCATAGGCGAGTTGCGCCAGAATGCGATCAGGATCGGCGGTAAAGCCCCGGTAAGCGAAAAACATCGCTTCGATCCCTTGTCGCAATTGTTCGTCGGTCAAAAACAAAAGGCTTTCACCGCCAAACACTTGGGCGGGGCGCGTATCCGACATCATTTGCCTCATTCGTTACTCAGGACCGACTTTATGTCAGCGTTATTGACATTCCAAGAGTGGACAGGTATCGAACCGCAGTTTCTGCGCAACTTTATGTCCGCATCGGACTTAAATGGCGCAACAAGCGAAAAATTCAACCCAGTTCAGGAGGTTTCGCATGGCGGGGTATGATGATCGTGACGGCGTGATCTGGATAGACGGTGAACTGGTGCCTTGGCGCGATGCCAATGTACACATCCTGTCTCATGCAATGCACTATGCGTCCTCGGTGTTCGAAGGTGAGCGCGCATATAACGGCAAGATCTTCAAAAGCCGCGAGCATTCCGAGCGTTTGATCGCATCTGCCGACGCGCTGGACATGCCGATGCCTTATACGATCGATCAGATCGAAGCCGCCAAGGAAGAAACCCTGAAAGCCAGCGGTCTGCAGGACGCCTATGTGCGGGTGCTGGTCTGGCGCGGTTCGGGCGAAGATATGGGCGTGGCCTCGGCCCGAAACCCGGTACGTATGGCCGTCGCGGTTTGGCCTTGGGGCGCCTATTATGGCGACGCTAAGATGCAAGGCGCCAAGCTGGACATCGCCGAATGGAAACGCCCCAGCCCCGAAACCATCCCGGTTCACGCTAAGGCGGCGGGTCTCTACATGATCTGCACCATTTCCAAGCACAAGGCCGAGGCCAAGGGCTGCTCGGACGCGCTGTTCATGGACTACAACGGCTATGTGGCCGAGGCGACCGGTGCCAACGTGTTTTTCGTCAAGGATGGCGAGGTACATACTCCGTTGGCCGATTGCTTCCTGAACGGCATCACCCGTCAGACCGTGATCCAGATGCTGAAAGACAAGGGCATCAACGTGATCGAACGTCGTATCAAGCCCGAAGAAATGGCTGATTTCGAGCAATGCTGGCTGACCGGCACAGCGGCCGAGGTCACTCCGGTGGGGCAAATCGGCGACTACACTTTCGAAGTCGGAGATCTGACCCGCGAGATCGCCGCAGATTATGAGGCGCTGGTACGCGCCTGATCTGACCAGAAACGCACAGTTAGGAACCCCCGCGTTTCGTGGGGGTTTTTCTTTGCCTGCCGTTCAAGTTCTTGTGCAGATCGTTCAACGGGCTGGACGGCAGCGCAGGCAGCGATAGGTTACGCCCATGTTGGACCTGCTCAGCGATATCCTCACCCGCCTGTCTTTGCGGGGGACATTCTATTTCCGCACGTCATTCACGCCGCCTTTCGGTATTCAGGTCCCTGCCTATCAAAATGTCGCCCGGTTCCACTTTGTTCAGCGCGGCGAATTGAAGGTTTACGTCTCTAACACAGGGGAAACGCTGCGGCTCAAGCAAGGCGATTTGATCCTGATCCCACACGGGGCCGCGCACGCGCTGCTGTGCAATGAGATCAAGCCACTGGACGCGTTGCCATTAGAGCAGGTTCTGGAGGAGGCCGGTTATCAGGGCGATGGCGTCCTGATTTACGGGGGCGAGGATAAAAGCCGCGATACTCAGCTGGTGTGCGGCCATTTCTCATTCACTGGTCCGCCGGGACGAAGGGGCGCAGGTCATATGCTGATCGACCGCTTGCCGTCGTACATTCTGATCGAAAACTACGGCGAAGAGGCCGGTGCCTGGATCGAAGCGACCCTGCGCATGATCGGGTCCGAGATCAACGGTGCCCGTATCGGGGGCGACCTGATCGCCCTGAAACTGTCCGAAGTGTTATTTGCGCAAGCCATACGCGCCCATCTGGAATACCAAAGCCCCAGCGATACCGCCTTGGCCGGGTTCGCTGATACGCGCATCTCGCGGGCGCTGACCGCCTTTCATCAGGCCCCCGCACAGGAATGGAGTGTCGAGTCACTGGCGCGTGAGGCCGGGATGTCACGTACCGCCTTCGCGCAGTTGTTTGCCGAGAAGATGAACGCGACCCCCATGCAATATCTGACGGATTGGCGCATGCAGATCGCCTGTCACGGCCTGACTGAGAATCGCTGGAACGTGGCGGATGCGGCGGCCGAGGTTGGCTATGCGTCAGAAGCGGCCTTTTCCCGCGTGTTCAAGAAACAGATTGGCCTGTCTCCGGCAGCTTACCGGTCCATGCACTAATCCGCTGGATCTTCGAACGATCTGCAATGATTCGCGAACGATCCAGAATTAAACGTCCGACTATCCAATCTTAACTTGGTGCCATGCCAAGTTAGGAAAGGAAAAAACAATGTCTGTCCGTTTTGTTACCCGCACTGTGCATGCTTATCTTGATTATCCGGTTGCTCTGGCGCTGATGGTGTTGCCTTTTGTTTTAGGGTTGGGGCAATCCAACCCAATGGCGTTGTGGCTGTCGGTAGTCACCGGTGTCGCGGCGCTTGTTCTGACCGTGCTGACCGACCACCATCTCGGCGTCTGGCGGGTTCTGCCCTATAAATTCCACCTGGCGGTTGATTTGCTCGTCGGCGTCACGTTCCTGGCCGCACCTAGCCTGTTTGGTTTTACGGGGCTGGACGCAATTTACTACTGGCTGAATGGTGCGGCGGTGGTTGCTGTGATCTCGCTTAGCGCGTCGGAACAGGGCGCAACCGCCTGAGTGTGAAATACGCCCACTTTTATGTCTGTGAGTCGCTTGTTTTAAGAACAGGCGGCTCATCCGCTCATCAAACGCATCACACCTGATCACACGGCGCTTTTGCTCTTGCAATTCCCGACTAAAATAATCAGATAAAAAGCAACGCTGGGTATGATACTATCCGGCACCGAATTTCGAGGCGGTTTGCGGGCTTAGCGCGTGACTTGGTGAGAGCCCGCCGCCGCCTCGGAAACGAAACAGACTGGCATGGAAAGAGCTTGGTATGGGCGATCCGCTGGACGAAATCATGGCACGGTACGAGGCCGCAACCGCGTGCGGCTGCTGTTGTGACGACGATTTTTGCGCCTATGTCGACAAGAAAAAACCTGCCACAGATGCCAAGTCATCCGACCGTTTACCTTACAGCGCCGCCAGCCAACGCGGGTCGGTCCGGTTTCTCAATGAAAACCGGGCGGGATAACAGCCCCGGTTTGGGGCTGTTTAGACTCTGTTTTCAGAAATCCACGCCGCGCTGTGCTTTGATCCCGGCTTGGAACGGGTGCTTTTCTTCGGTCATTTCAGTGACCAGATCGGCATAGTCGCGCAGCGCTTGCGGAGCGTCCCGCCCGGTCAGGAACACGCTGGTTTTGTCTGATCGCTCGTTCAGCCCGTCAATCACCTGATCAACCGACAGATATTCATAACGCAGTGCGATGTTGATCTCATCCAGTACCACCAGATCATAATCCCCGCTGGCCATCAGCGCGCGGGCCTTGTCAAAGGCGGCATTAGCGGCGGCGATGTCACGCTCGCGGTCTTGGGTGTCCCAGGTAAAGCCCTCGCCCATCGTGTGCCAGGTGACCAGATCACGTTCTTCGAAGAAACGCCGCTCGCCGGTTTTCCACTTGCCCTTGATGAACTGGACCACGGCGACCTTCTGCCCCCAACCCAGGGCGCGGATTACCACGCCAAAAGCGGCCGAGGATTTGCCCTTGCCCTTGCCGGTATTGATTAGCACCAACCCACGGCCCGGATCGACCGCCTCTGAGACTTTCTTGCGGTGCTGAGCCTGCACCTTTTGCATCTTTTCCTTGTGATCCTGCGCGTCGCTCATGGGGAACCCTCATTTTGTGTCGCGCCACACCCTAGGGGAAGTTTGGCAAAGGTAAAGGTCAGGCTTTGGGATCTGTGACGGCGCGAGCGCGTCCACGTTCCAGGCCCAGCTGATGTTCGCGCCAGATCACCACGATATTGCCGGCGATCACTAGTGCCGCACCGATCAACATCACCAGTGTCGGGAGTTCGCTGAACCAGAAATAGCCGATGACAATGGCAAACAACATCGAAGTATAGTCGTAGGGCGCCAGCATCGACGCCTGACCAAAGCGATAGGACGAGGTCACCAGAATCTGCGCCACACCACCGATCAGCCCGGCCAGAATCAACACGGCGGCTTGCTCCCACGTGGGCAGGACCCAGCCCCAGAAAACGGTCAGACCGGACAGCAAGGTCGCGGTCATCGAGAAATAAAACACAATGGCCGCCGGGTGGTCGACCTGCACCAACTGCCGGATGTGAATCTGCACAAAGGCGCGTGCAACGGTCGCCCCTAGAATGCACAGCGCGCCGATGGTGGCGGCGGCCTCCATGTTGTTGCCGCCCAGTCGGGGCCAGATCATGATCAGAACACCCAAAAGGCCAATGGCCACGGCGGCGATCCGAATCTTGCGGATGCGCTCGCCCAACATGATCGCGGCCAGAATCAGGGTGAAAATCGGGGTCGCGTAACCAATTGCCGTGGCCTCGGGCAGGGGGATCAGGCCAAGGCCAGTAAAGGTCAGCCCCATCGCTGTGGTCCCAAGTACGCCGCGCCAGAAGTGACCCATGGGTTTGCGAACAACAAAGCCTTGCGCCAATTCTCCGCGTGAGATCAGCCAGATGACGATCACGGGAATGGCGAACAGTGATCGGAAGAACACCATCTCGCCGGGTGGAAAGTGATCAGACTGCGACTTGATCAACCCGGCCATTACGGTGAACAAAAAGACCGCGCTCGTTTTCAGAGCGACGGCCAGCAGCGGTCGATGCGATGTTAACGGTTTTGCCATCGGCGCGAACCTGCGCCTTTGTTCAACAAAGATCAACGCGTGGAATCAGGAATTCGTCCAGTCCGCAGGCAGAGACTGGCCGATCTCGTCCGCGAAGTCCTCCAGAAAGCGGATCATCAGCTCGATGCGTTGTCGTGCAAGGGTTTTTCCGCCCTCGGTCAGCATGTCACTGGGCAGGCCCAGCAGCTTTACCTTCCAGTGATCCAGCGAATAGGTCAGATCGTCCAAGGACCGATTCGCGGCAAACGGATCTGCCGGATCGTACAGCGCCCGTCCCAAAGCGCCTGAAACCGAAAAGTTCCGCGCAATGCCAATCGCGCCCAGCGCGTCCAGCCGATCCGCATCGCGTAAGATGCAGGCCTCGGGTGAGACTGGCGTGATATTGGCAGAGAAGCTGTGTGCCTCAATCGCATGCTGAATGGCACGAATTTGGTTTGGACTATAGCCAAGTTTGCTCAGTATAGGCTCTGATTCCCGCGCGGACTGGCGGGATGCCAGATGGCGATCCGGGTCGTCTTTGGACAGGTTCACCAGATCATGCAGATAGCTGGCGGCCAACAACACGGGTATGTCGGTCTGATCGTCCGCAATGGCCTGCGCGTTCACCCAAACTCGGTCCAGATGGGCCAGATCATGCGCCGGGTCGGTCTCCATCCGCTGCGCGACGATGGCGCGCAGGCGCGCGCGCAGATCAGCCGATCCGTCCACGGTTCTCTCCGATCTGGCCACGGTGCAGCAGCAAGTGGTCGAGGATGACGCAGGCCATCATTGCCTCGCCCACGGGCACAGCACGGATGCCGACGCAAGGATCGTGGCGCCCTTTTGTAATGATCTCGGTTTCCTTACCGGATTTAGTGATGGTTTTGCGGGTGGTCAGGATCGACGAGGTCGGCTTCACCGCAAATCGCACCACAAGATCCTGCCCAGTCGAGATACCGCCCAGAATACCGCCCGCATGGTTGGAGCTGTATTGCGGACCGTCCTGCCCCATGAAAATCTCGTCTGCGTTGGCTTCGCCGGTCAGTTCGGCGGCGGCCATACCTTCACCGATCTCAACACCTTTGACGGCGTTGATCGACATCATCGCAGCGGCCAGATCAGTGTCTAACTTGGCATATACGGGGGCGCCGATGCCGGCAGGGACGCCTCGGGCTACCACTTCAACCACTGCGCCGACCGAATTGCCGGATTTGCGCAGGTCATCCAGATAGGTCGCCCAGTCTTCGGCTGCTGCCGAGTCAGGTGTCCAAAACGGGTTCTGTTCTATTTGCGACCAGTCAAAATTGGTGCGGTCAATCTTGCGCGGCCCCATTTGCACCATATAGCCGGTGATCTGCACATTGGGAGCGATCTGTTTGATTGCTTCGCGCGCCAGCCCCCCGGCGGCCACACGCGATGCGGTTTCCCGGGCCGAACTGCGCCCGCCACCGCGGTAATCCCTGATACCGTATTTCTGCCAATAGGTGATATCGGCGTGACCCGGCCGGAACTTGTCCATGATATCGCCGTAGTCTTTTGAGCGTTGATCGGTGTTCTCGATCATCAGTTGCACGGGCGTGCCGGTGGTCTGGCCTTCAAACACGCCGGACAGGATTTTAACCTGATCAGGCTCACGTCGCTGGGTAGTGAATTTGTTCTGCCCTGGTTTGCGCTTGTCCAGCCAGTGCTGAATCATCGCCTCGTCAATCGCAACGCCCGGCGGGCAGCCATCGACGGTGGCACCCAAAGCGGGCCCGTGGCTTTCGCCCCAGGTGGTGACGCGGAAGAGGTGTCCAAAGCTGTTCATCGACATGGGGCATGCTCCTTTGCGCGTCGTGATTAGCGGGCAAGGCCCGCGGCCTCAAGCGGATTTGCGGTTGGGGCCGTTTGACCCCAACCTTGTTCACATCACGCAGCCGCAGCCAACCCGGCGCGGGTCTGGGTGATTTTCAGCGCCGCCTGTGCCGCTTCGCGGCCCTTTTGCACAAAGTGGTCGCGGTAGATGGCATTGTGGTGGTCGGTTTCCTGATACTGGTGCGGGGTCAGCGATACCGATAGGACCGGAATACCTGTGTCCATCCCTGCGCGCATTAGCCCGTCAACCACGGCTTGGGCAACGAAATCGTGCCGGTAGATACCGCCATCCACGACGAATGCGGCGCAGGCGACCGCGGCATAACGCCCGGTTTGGGCCAGGTCGCGGGCCAGCAGCGGCATCTCGAACGCGCCGGGGACGTCATAAACATCGACCTGCTCGGCGGGGATGAGGTCCAGAAACCCATCCAGCGCGCGGTCAACGATATCGGAATGCCAGTTGGCTTTGATAAAAGCATAGCGGGTGTGTGTCATCATGATCTCCTTTCGTAACAGACACGTCACCCAAGGCGATCACGAGCAAATACGCCGTATCACCGGCGTTACTTGCACGTTCTCTTCCATCCGGACTTTAACCGTCGGCTCTGGCCTTTCACCAGATCTGCTGACACCCCGGTCAACGGGGCCGCTCGCGGGCTTACGGGTCTTGGCCCGCATACCGCCGGTGGGGAATTTCGCCCCGCCCTGAGAACGGGATCGACATTGCCAAGGCCCGCGCGGTTCCGCAAGGGTGAAGGTGCTGGCAATTGATGGGTTTTGTTTCAAACCAGCTGCTGTAGGGTTTCTGAAGCCAAGGAGAATGTGAATGAAACTCTATCACAGCCCGATGTCCCCCTATGTGCGTAAGGTTATGGTTTTGCTGCATGAAACCAGCCAACTTGACGATGTCGAGGTGATGACCATTGCCAATACGCCGTTGGATCCGTCCGATTCCTTGCTGGGCAAAGTGCCGTTGACCAGAATCCCCGCGTTGGAGCGGACCGATGGCCCGACATTGTTCGACAGTCGGGTGATCTGCGCCTTTCTGGACGCACGTGCCCAGGCCGGGATGTACCCCGAGGGTTCCGGGCGCTGGGACGTGCTGACACTGGAAGCGCTGGCAGACGGTATTATGGATTCAGCTTTGGCGGTCGCCTATGAAGAGCGTTTCCGCCCCGAGGATAAGCAGTGGGACCATTGGAAGGATGCGCAATGGGGCAAGATCGAACGCGCCTGCGCTGCGCTGAACCAACGGTGGATGGCCCATTTGGCGGGTCCACTGGATATGGGCCAGATCGCTGTGGCCTGTGCACTGGGTTATCTGGACCTGCGGCATGATGCGCGTGGCTGGCGTAAGGGCAATGATGCCTTGGCCGCGTGGTACGCGGATTTCAGCGAACGGCCAAGCATGGTTGCCACCCGCCCGCCAGCCTAGGAAACAGGCCCCGCGCCGAGGATGGGGCGGAGCCTTTTGCATTACTGACTGCTGAAGGTGGCCAGATAGGCAGCAATGTCTTCGGCCCCTTTCTTCAGCTTCACGCTCATGTTCGGGCGTGCGGTTTCGTCATTCAGGTAATCCTGAATAAACCCAATCGGGTCTTGCGAGTAAGCGATGATATTTTCCTCGGTCCACACAAGCCCTTCGTTGCCCGCACGGATCATGTCATCAGTGAACATTCCGATGGGCAGGCGTTCGCTTCCGTAAAGATAATCAGTCTCGGATCCGGCAACACGACCTACCACACCATACAGATTCGGCCCGGTTATGCCGCCTTTGACCAAAATTTCTCCATCTTTGATGATCGCGTGGCAAGAAGAGCAGCGGTTATATAGTTTTTCACCCTTAGCCGGATCGCCAACGGCCACGGCCTGAGACGCGATGGCCAGAAAAAGGGTCAGCGTTGGTGCAAAAAGTTGTGACACGGGGTTTGACATTGAAAACGTCCTGCAGAGGTTGGAATTTCCTTGCCTTTCGTGGATTCCCGTTAAAAGTGCAATCGAATTCAGACGTATATAACCCGTTATAAAATATACATTTTTAACTCAGTTTTTAATTGGTCACACATTCCAGAAAAGTGGAAAATAGGGTGGCAGAATCTGGTCTGAATCTTGCCCGATGCCCGCTTTCTTGCGGGGCAAAACCCAGTTCTGCATGCCGGTTTCGCCCTCAGTATGCCTCATCCGAATCACATGGGCAGCAGGTTTAGACAGGCGGCTGGTTCCCCCGCTTAAATCCGCCCCCATCTTGAAAAAATACCCCGTCGTTGTGACATGAATGCCCTGTTGAGGCGTCCTGCGCGCCTATGACCGCTGGACGAACCGATTTCTCCCGGCTAGATAGCCGCGATGAGACGCCGCTTTGATGCGGTGCTGATGCATGTTTGCCCGCAATCGCGGGCGCCGGAATCGGAGAAAACCTCGTGTCCCACGCAGAAGACCACGAAGGCACCCGCAGAGATTTCCTCTACTACGTCGCAGGCGGCGCAGGTGTCGTTGCGACGGGTGCAGCCGTATGGCCCCTGATCAACCAAATGAACCCATCGGCAGACGTTCAGGCGCTGTCCTCGATTCGCCAGGACGTCAGCGGTGTCGAGCCGGGCACGCAGCTGACCGTCAAATGGCTGGGCAAGCCTGTATTTATCCGTCACCGTACCGGTGCTGAGATCCAAGAGGCTCAGGAACAGGACGCCGAAGGCGTAGATGCACTGCCTGATCCGCTGGCGCGCAACTTCAACCTGCCCGCCGATGCGCCTGCGACTGACGCCAACCGCGTGATGCCGTCGCCCGAAGGCGAAGCGCCCGGCGCATGGATTGTTCAGATGGGCGTTTGCACCCACCTGGGCTGTGTCCCACTGGGCGATGCGGGTGATTTTGGTGGCTGGTTCTGCCCCTGCCACGGTTCGCACTATGACCTTGCCGGTCGTATCCGCAAAGGCCCCGCGCCTGAAAACCTGCCCGTTCCGCCCGTTGAATGGGTGGATGCGACAACCATCAAGCTCGGCTAAGGGAGACCCAGATGTCCGGAATTCCCCACGATCATTACGAGCCGAAGACAAATGGCGAGAAGTGGCTGAACAGCCGTCTGCCGATCGTCGGCCTGCTGAATGACACCCTTATGATCCCAACGCCCAAGAACCTGAACTGGTGGTGGATCTGGGGCATCGTCTTGGCGTTCTGCCTGGCGCTGCAAATTGTCACCGGTATCGTTCTGGTGATGCACTACACCCCGCATGTCGATCTGGCCTTTGCCAGCATCGAACACATCATGCGCAACGTGAATGGCGGCTATATGCTGCGCTACCTACACATGAATGGCGCATCGCTGTTCTTTGTTGCGGTATACATCCACATCTTCCGTGGCCTGTTCTACGGCTCGTACAAAGCCCCGCGTGAGATCACGTGGATCATCGGGATGCTGATTTACCTGATGATGATGGGCACCGCCTTCATGGGGTACGTTCTGCCTTGGGGTCAGATGTCCTTCTGGGGTGCAACCGTGATCACCGGCCTGTTTGGCGCGATCCCGTTCGTGGGTGATGCGATCCAGACCTGGCTGCTGGGCGGACCCGCGGTGGACAACGCCACGCTGAACCGCTTCTTCTCGCTGCACTACCTGCTGCCGTTTGTCATTGCGGCGCTGGTGATCGTGCATATCTGGGCCTTCCACACCACTGGCAACAACAACCCAACAGGTGTTGAAGTGCGCCGCGGTTCGAAAGCCGAAGCCGAGAAAGACACGCTGCCGTTCTGGCCGTACTTTGTGATCAAGGATCTGTTCGCACTGGCTGTGATCCTGGTTGTGTTCTGGGCGGTCGTCGGTTTCATGCCGAACTATCTGGGCCACCCGGACAACTACATCGAAGCCAACCCGCTGGTGACGCCTGCGCACATCGTGCCCGAATGGTACTTCCTGCCGTTCTACGCGATCCTGCGTGCCTTCACTGGTGAGGTCTGGGTCGTGCAGTTCGCCAGCTTCATCACCGGCGGCATTGTTGACGCCAAATTCTTTGGTGTGATCGCGATGTTCGGTGCGATCCTGGCCATGGCGCTGGCGCCCTGGCTGGACACGTCGACTGTGCGTTCGGGCAAATACCGCCCGCTGTTCAAATGGTGGTTCTACCTGCTGATCATCGATTTCTTTGCCCTGATGTGGCTGGGTGCGATGCCCGCGGAAGAGCCCTATGCGACCTTCTCGCTGATCGCGTCCGCCTACTGGTTCGCTTATTTCTTCGTGATCCTGCCGATCCTTGGCGTGATCGAGAAACCTCTGGCCCAGCCCGAGACCATCGAAGAAGACTTCAACGCGCATTATGGCAAGGCTGACGCCGACGCCACGCCGGCCGAGTAAGAAGAGGGACCGGAAACATGTTCAAGAAACTTGCAATCGGTGCCGCGTTTGCTTTCGCCCTTGCTCCTGCTGCGTCCTACGCGGCAGGCGGCGGCGAACAGCATATCGAGGACTTCCACTTCTCGTTCGAGGGGCCGTTTGGCACCTGGGATCAGAACCAGCTGCAGCGCGGTCTTCAAGTCTATACCGAGGTTTGCGCGGCTTGCCACGGCCTGAGATACGTGCCCCTGCGCGACCTTGAAGCGCTGGGCTATTCGGAAGAAGAAGTCATCGCCTATGCGGCGGGCAACTTCGAAGTGTTCGACCCCGAGCTGGACGATTTCCGTCCGGCCATTCCGACCGATCACTTCCCGGCAAATGACGGCGTTGGCGCACCGGACCTGAGCCTGATGGCCAAGGCCCGTGCGGGCTTCCACGGTCCTTACGGTCTGGGCATCAACCAGTTCTTCAAAGGCATGGGTGGCGCGGAATACATCGCCTCGCTGCTGGATGGCTATACTGGCCATGAAAAAGAAGAGGCCGGCACGATCCTGTACGAAAACACCGCCTTCCCAGGCGGCTGGATTTCGATGGCACCGCCCCTGGCCGAAGATCAGGTGGAATTCGCTGACGGTCACCCGGCCACGGTCGAAGCCTTGTCCGAAGACATCGCGGCCTTCCTGATGTGGACGGCCGAGCCGAAGATGATGGAGCGTAAGTACTCCGGCTTCGTCGGTGTGATCTTCCTGTCGCTGTTGTCGGTGCTGTTGTACCTGGTCAACAAGCGCCTGTGGGCAGGTGTGAAAGGCAAGAAGACCGTCTGATCGGATTTTGCTTCTGAATGTTACGAGGCCCGGTGTTCGACACCGGGCCTTTTTCGTTGCTATTGGGGTAAATCTTTGTTTGAATTAAAGAATACGACGCGGCACTAATTTAGTGCTGTTTGGTGTTAGCAGATGACTCCCAAGTATCGGGGCGGATTCAAGATTGACCGCTGCGCGTCTCATTTAGAGAAACGCAACTGGGTCAACTATGAGAAAAAAACTTAACTGCATTCGTTCAAAAAAATGGAAACTTCAGAATGGTCGCTGCTACTATTGCGGCTTTTTGATGTGGTCTGGCAATCAATCTCTATTTGCGAAGACTCTCGGGGTAAGCACCGCTTGTGTTAGCAGGCTTCAATGCACCGCGGAGCATCTTAATGCACGGTCAGACGGTGGTTTGGACTCCGACGCTAACATTGTTGCCGCCTGTCTGCACTGCAACAGAACGCGTCACAAAGCAGCGACAATTCTGGGACCGCATCCGTACCGCCTAAAGGTCCAGGACAGAATATCGGCTGGGAAATGGCATCCAAGGTGCCTTTGGGGGGCAGCGCCGTGATTTCGGCCAATGAATTACTATGAGTGGAATTTCCTAAACCTCAGGCATTGAGCTGTGAGTGTGAAGCTCCAGTAATTGTAGCCGTCACGATCTGTCCTTCGGTATGCGGGGTGTTGAACGCGACCTCGGTGAACTGCTCGGTCCGGCCCATATGCGGGTTTTCCATCAGGATGTGATGGGTTTTGCCGATCTGGGCGGTCAGGTGCTTTGCGACCTGCGCCTCACCCGCCGCACGCAGACGGGCGGCGCGGTCCTTGATAATGTTCCCGTTGATCTGCTGCGGTATGCGGGCCGCTGGTGTGCCATCGCGCTTGGAATAGGGGAAAACGTGCAACCAGGTCAGATCGCAGTCACGGACCAGCTTTAGCGAGTTCTCGAAATGCGCCTCGGTTTCGGTCGGGAAGCCTGCGATGATGTCGGCGCCAAAGGTCATCTCGGGCCGCAGCTTGCGGGCCTCTTGCGTGAAACGGATGGCATCGTCGCGCAGGTGGCGGCGCTTCATCCGCTTCAGGATCAGGTCATCCCCGTGCTGTAGCGACAGGTGCAGATGCGGCATCAGGCGCGGTTCGGTTGCGATGGCCTGCATCAGGTTCTCGTCCACTTCGATCGAGTCGATGGAACTGATCCTCAGCCGCGGCAGGTCAGGCACCAGTTTCAGGATGCGCATGACCAAATCACCCAGCTTGGGCTCTGCGGGCAGGTCAGCGCCCCAAGAGGTCAGGTCAACGCCGGTCAGTACAACCTCGTTATAGCCCCGGTCCACCAGCCGCTTGATCTGATCCACCACCACGCCCGCAGGGACGCTGCGCGAGTTGCCGCGGCCATAAGGAATGATGCAGAAGGTGCAGCGATGGTCACAGCCATTCTGGACCTGCACATAAGCGCGCGAGCGGGTGCCGAACCCATCAATCAGATGTCCCGCCGTCTCAGTCACCGACATGATGTCATCGACCTGCACAGCCTCAGTCTCACCGATGAAATCCGCGGCCATGCCTTTCCAGGTGTCGGGCTGCATCTTTTCGGTGTTGCCAATCACCGCATCGACCTCCTCCATCCGGGAAAAGGTCTCGGGTTCGGTCTGCGCGGCACATCCAGTCACGATTAGCCGTGCGTCGGGGTTCTCACGCCGCAGTTTGCGAATCTCTTGCCGGGCCTTGCGCACGGCCTCGGCAGTTACAGCGCAGGTATTTACCACCACCGCGTCGGTCAGACCGGCTTGCTGCGACAGCTCTTTCATCGCCTCAGTCTCATAGGCGTTCAGGCGACAGCCTAGCGTGGTGAATTTGGGAGCGCTCATTCCAGAGATTCCAGAAATTCCGGGGTCAGAGTGCCCGAGAGCACGTGGCACGTGGGTCCGGTCATCCAGACGCCATCTTCGCGCCAGTCGACCCAAATGGTGCCACCGTCCAGATCGATCTGCACCTTGCGACCAGTCAGGCCAAGACGGGCAGCAGCCACAGCCGTCGCGCAGGAGGACGAGCCAGAAGCCAACGTGATTCCCACGCCCCGCTCCCAAACACGCATGCGGATGTGGTCCGGTCCGATGACTTGCGCCACCTGTACATTGGTGCGCTCAGGGTACAGCGGGTGATATTCGTACCGCGCGCCAAATTCTTCCAGGGGAATCGCCTCGGCGTTTTCGACAAAGAACGTGCAATGGGGATTGCCCATACCGGTCGCGGTCGGAGTACCCTCGATCGGCAATTCCAGTGTATCAACTTCTTCAGCCAGCGGAATCTCGTGCCATTCCAGCTGCGGTTGCCTCATGTTCACCGAGGTCATGCCGTCCCCGGCATCGCAGGCAAAAAGCGTGCCGCGTTCGGTGGTCAGCGTCAGTTCCGATTTGCCGCTTTCTTCCATCAGGAAACGGGCGATACAGCGCGTGGCGTTCCCGCACGCCGCTGAGGTCGACCCGTCGGCGTTATAAAACACCAGATGCGCATCTGCGTTACCGTTTTCTATCACGGCCAGCTGGTCGAAACCCACGCCGAACTGTCGGTGCCCGATTCCCCTAGCAAGCGCAGGCGAAATCTCAACACTTTGCGCGCGCGAATCTACAATGACAAAGTCATTGCCAAGCCCGTGCATCTTCATGAAGGGCAAACCAGAGGTCATCATTCGTTGCATGGCGCGCATATAACCACGCGTTTGAAAGGAATCCACCCTGCGATGCAGATTCCTGAAAAAAGGGGTTGACCCCCCCGCGTCACCTCCCTAATTAGGCCGCCTATCGGGACGCCGGAAACAAGTTAAGTGACGGTGAAACGAGGTGCAAAATAAGGGCTTGAACCCAGTCGGGAAAATACCTTAGAGAGCGCCACGGATCGAACAGATCCAACAAAAGAGTGGGCCGTTAGCTCAGTTGGTAGAGCAACTGACTTTTAATCAGTGGGTCGCAGGTTCGAATCCTGCACGGCTCACCACTTTTATCAATAATAACAAATATTTACACGGAATCGTGTGGCGCGCGCTTCGTGGCGTGCGGCTTGCCGGAAGCAATACGGAAGCACTGTGACAAAGATTGAAGTGTGCCTATTGGATCACAATAGTATTGCGCGGCGGCAGCTCTCGGACACGGGTGTGCAATCTCCCGGACAAACTCAAGCGGGACTTGAGCAGGCCGGCCACCTTCCGGACATTCGCTGCGAGCGCAAAGCCAACGACTTAAGCTCAAGTAGTCAGTGAATTTCAGAGCCGATGGACTCACTCAGCGAGCCTTAATGCGGACATTCAGAAATGCCCACCCGCTCCTTATTGTTGACTTTGCCGGGGGATGCGTCCCCGCCCCGGCTCGGGGGCAAAACTGACTGACACGAGCCGAAAAGAGGTCAAAAACCGCGCCAGTCAATACGCCCCTATTGTTGAGTGATTGCGCCCGCGAGATGGCAACAACCGTAGAAGAACAATCCAAGCGAGATAAGGAGCGTTGCCATCGCCACATACATCATGCTGTCAGCTGCCGAATAATTGGGTCGTTGACCACGATCAGCCTGGTCAACGTACCGGGTGGACAGAAACGCAGCGAGCCAAGTAACGACACCAAAATTCACACCGGCCGCAAACATCATCATGCCGTGTGAAATGGCCGAGACGTCCATAAACTCTCTTAAGCCGGCTAACTGACTTAGGACTGCAACCGCAGCGCCACCATTTATCAGTATCGCGGCCTTGATTGCCCCTTGGGCGTACTCCTGTGAAATCTCGCGGTAGTCAGCCACGCGCCTCTCCTATTTGTGAAGTTCACCTATCGCCACGAGATTGGCACAAAAGGCTCGCCGTTCTTCTTCAATTCCGCCTCAAGTCGGTGCACATGATCCTGCCAGTCAGGATGTTCATCGACACCGAAGTACTTGCCGAAATGCGCTGCCACTTCCTTTTCTTGATCTTATAAAGATCTGTCCGACGCATAGGCACGGCGGCAAGCTTCGTGCAAGTCTTTCAATGTTCGAACTGTCATCCCACTAAAATCCATGTCTCTTCTCCTTATTGTGAGCTATTCGTTTTTACCAAAGGCATATCCCAGAGCACCCGCGATTAGAGTAGCTGGCGCTCCTTCCAATTGTCCGTTCAGCCCTAGAATGCCAACTATTGGGAGAGAACAAGCAATGACCGTATACCTAATAAAGCTCCAACCAATTCCTTTGCCGTCACCTTGATTTCGGTTCTTTAAGCCGAAGAACAAAACAATTGGAACCGAGACCGCCAGAGCCAAAACAGCCAGATCATGCCCCCAGTTCCCGACAACATTCAGGATATCTTCTTCGACCATCGGCTTTATTATTCCTCACTCAGGCGCGCTGAAATGAAGGTGTTGCCCTTGTGTTGATAGATGTCCAAAAGAAATCCGCCCTCACAGCTTTCGCAATCAAATGCGATGGTTAATCCATGCCGACGTCTGCTTGGGTTATCCGTTAGGTTACGGTCAATCTTCACGTCGTTGTCCAGCACTCTTACATGTGTGCCGTCGTCAGCGTCTTCACCACGCTCGAACACATTGACTTCCCCCTGGTGCGTGTAAGAACCGTCACACCGTGGGCAGTGCAGCAGCTTTTCACCTTCACCAGTGAATTCATCTGAAATGCGAATGACTTTGTTTTTCATTACCCTTAAGTCCTCGGTGTTAGGAATCAATCTATTTCATAGTTGAGACCTTTTGCGCCCTCGCGCAACCAACGCCTTATACTTTCGGTATTTTTCACCGGCTTTGCCTCCGAGTCCGCCGCATTGGCTTCAGCCATCAGCGCACCGGCAGTCATGCCCTTGACCATCACCCCGCCGGAGCCCCGGCTGACAAGGTGAAACTCGCCCGCGTTGTAGAGGCCCTGAATGTGTTTCTGGCGCTTGGGATGGTCCAGAAACCAATGCTTTGCGCCCCACTTCAAATCAGGGTCTGCTGCCTTGCGCGCAGCTATTCCCGCCTTGGTCCGTTCAGAAATCATGCCGCGCTCCAATTCTGCTATGGACGCGATGATGTGAAAGAAGAACGATTGCGCGGAAAACGCTTCTACCCGATGTCCTTTGAATGTCCGCTTTTGGTAAAATGGTGAGCAAGAATAGAGCCCACGTTCCACAGCAGCTTGTAGCTTGATTGCCTAAATTGAGGAAAGTGACCAACGGCAGGTAAGGGCTCAAATTGCCCAAATAGACACGGCACAAATGAAGTTGGGTGCTTGTCAGCGGTTTACGCAATGAACCGATATCTGTTCTTCGCTTCATGCAGCTTGTTTGCGGCGCGCTCAGGATCAGCCTGTACATTCTCTGCGAGCCTGCCTCCAACACTTTCCATGAAATCACTCAACTCACTTTCCTGAGTATCTTCCAGAGCAGCCAACGTGATCCCAAGTCCAGCCATTTGCGCCGATATCAACCTAATTTGCTCGGCGCGATGTACGTGCTTAATGCTTGTAGCATCTACGTAGCTGCGCATTTCCAACAAATCATCCTCTGACGATCCGGCAACCAAGTTCCAGATGTCATGATTTGGCCACCGCGCGCGGTTTCCGTCATCTGGATCAGGTTCGCAGTAGCGAATTTTTTTAAGTGCTTCGGCTATGAGGTCGCCGAACATGGCATCAAATTGGGGCCACGTCCTGATCTGCCAACGATCTTTGAGCAAGTCTTTCCCTGCACGCACCTCTATACGCCACACGCGGCTCTGAGAGACATCAGAATGGTCCAAAGGAGGCAAACCATCCCGCTCAAGGTTCGCGTTCCAGATATCCCACCATATTGGCTTCTTCTTATCAATTACTTCGCGACGTTTGTCATAAATAATGACCTGTCGTCCCGGCATTTTGCCTACAGTGACAGATGTAAACTGGCCCGACTTTCCGTTGCTGCGCATGTCATCTTGAGCGGTTATATAGTCAGCGCGGTTCGTGTGGCTGTGAATGACGAAATTTTCCGGAACCAGTTCGAATACCGGTGCGAGGATATCAACGCAGAAATCGGCGCGACTTATACTAATCTGATGCGACTCAAAGCGGATTCCGAGCCTTGTTAGGGTCTTGTCTATATAGGATCGCGCGTATCCAAGCCCCTGTGTCGCAAGAAGAGTTGAGCCAACCGAAACCCGAATGCCCCAAGGGTCACGCGCATTTGGTTTCTTGAAGGACCAATGTACATCCAATGGTCCCCCTTTGAGGATAAAGCGATACCCGTTGCCGCCATGGGGCAACAAGTCAAAGTCTGCACCACCATAGCTGAATGGAACGGGATGCCGCTCTTCTTCGGCCCTCTCACGTTCGATGCTCAGCAAGTCGAACAACTCCTGAGAGATATTCGCTTGAATCGAAAGTGCGATGGTGTCGAATCCACGATGAACAACGTGCATTATTGGGGTCTCCTATGGTTCCGGTATTTCCAGAGGGGGGTGCTACAATCACCCCCCTCTTTCGGCGAACGCCGCGCGATTTGGTTGAGGTTTGGAAAAGGGGCGGGCGCTGACGCGCCCTTCGATAGTGCCTCCGGCGGGGCAGCTATTGTTTTGGGGCCGGGCTGGACGCCCGGCGGATTTTATTGGCTGGCTGCTGCCTGCTTGCGTGAAATCCAGTTTTCTGCACGTTCCGCGCATTTGGCGACGTTCAGTAGATCATTGTGAGAAAACGCACTGGTGGTACGCCAGTCACCTTCCCCGTTCTTGTAGGACCGTGAGATATCGACGGAGAAAAAACCGTCATTGTCCCAGATCGTTGCGGTGATCAGCCCGATTTTGAATTTGAATGCGGGTTGCTGTGTCATGGTGAACTCCTTGTTTGAACCGTTTGGCAGGCACAGAAAGGGCGCGAGGTGGCGACACCCCGCGCCCCTGAGAGCCATCCGGCCCCAAAATCCCGCTCAGCGCTGCCAACTCTGAGCGGGCAAAACTCGAATGTTAGGAAGGTGCGGCGCTTGTGTTGGCGACGCGCTTTTCGGCAATCCACTTTTGCAGATCGCGGCGCGTGTACCGGACAGAGCGACCGGACACTTTTACGAACATTGGCCCACCGCCTCGAACGCGCCAGTTCTGCAAGGCACGAACGGAGTAGCAAAGGTAGTTGGCGGCTTCTTTTTCGTCGATAAGCCGGTCGAAGTAGTCAGGATCAATCTGTGCTTGCATGGTCGCCTCGCTGCATTTCGTTTCGTTGCAACCAGAATGCAGCGTAGGCACGGATTTTTCTAATGTCATATATGGCTCAAAAATTGCCTATATATGACATCCCCTATTTTTTAAGGCCAAACACGCGCAATGTAGCGTTTCCGATGGCTTGCGATGTCGGGAACTTGTGGTTGGGATCAACCCAGAAGAATGCATATAGGAAACTAAAGAAGTCGTTTTTGTAAGGCTGGTCAGCGTCGGTTTCGTCGTAGCGGTGCTTCTCCATCGGATCGCGACCAGTATAGTGCTGGAAGACCTGCGCGAGCCGCTGAATTGTTTCTTCCAGATTTTCATTTTGCTTCGGTCTGGCACGCGGACGCTTGTGCTGTTCCAGTGCCTCGCCAATCAGGAATTGAATATTCGGTAGTTTTTCTTGAACCGCTTCAACGAGATGTTCGCTGTAGCCAAGACCTTCGTGATCAGAACCCAAAGAGTCTTCAAAGTAGTTTTCCGGCTCGTTACCCATACCCACCTCGTCAAAATCCCATTGGATGGAGGGTGGCAGGCAGGAAAGCTGCTCCAGCAAAGAACTGATGGTCTTGTCCAGCTTGCTGTAGATCGCTTTGCGCTCTTTCGCTGGCAGTGGTGTTATGCGCCGGTCTTTGGGGTGGTAGTGCTGAGCAATCCAACCAATGTCTGCAACAAACCCTTCCGCGATTGGTAAGGGGAGTTGCATCTGCTTCCACATGTTTTCGAAATCCAATTCGCATTTCTTGTCCTGGTTATCCAGCATAAACCCTGAGCCTGTATTGTTATCTAACGTACGGTTGCTGTGTGGTGCCCTATGTAACGTAACCTATACGTAGAGCGCTCAATCCCCTGCTGCTTTCCCTATGTAAGGTAACGTTACTGAACAACCCGCAGTGCTGAGGTTCTCTTATGTGAGGCCTCGAATGCTGAGTTTCTTGAGCACGGTCTTTGAGGCGTGCCGCATTACTCAAATAGTTGTTGGTGGAAAAGCACCGTAAGAAAAAGGAGCACACCTTCATGCTCCCCTTTCCTTGTTGCTGCTTGGCAGTTTTAGCCAGTCACGCCGATTTGGGGGCAGTTCTTCGTCTGCATGGCCTGCGTGATGGCGTCGTAGTTACCTTTGGCCGCCGCCAACTGGTCGGCATGATCCTGTGTCGCAGCCATTGCTAACGCGGCAGGCCAGAAAAGAACCAGTGTCACGCCTGTGATAACCGCGTCATCCGTCGCGGCTTTCTTTTGGTCCGCCGTCAACTTTTTTACGTTGCTTGCAATCTGGTTGCGCTCGGCGTGCAACTGCTGGCACGAACGCCCATCGAAGATAGCCGGGCTGACATACGTGGCACCGACCTTATCCGGCGACTGCGCGCAGGCAGCAACAAAAGGCAACAGGGCAACGACAGTGAAAAACCTGCGCATGAAATACTCCTTTACATACATGCGGTTATGGTTCGGACTGACTACGAGAATGAGGCTTAACAGTGGCAATCTGAGACTTTTTCGATGTTGGTGAAAATTTTTTAACCGGGCGTTGCTGCGTATTAGTGTTTAACTACCTTACCCACGCCGGGTTGAGCGCCGCGACTCGCGATGCCACAGCCCAAGTGGTTCCTGTCCTTCGGCTTCGAGAACAGCTCTGAGATTGGTCCGATTACCTCTCTCGGGACGGTGACGTTTAGGATCCCTATTTTTACCTGATGGCTTGGTTTCCAGAAGTCGTTCGAAGAAGCTGCGTGTTGAGCTAATCAGAGACGCGCACAGAATGATTTCCACCAACAACGCTAACCAGAATTCTGCGGGCATTTTCTCCTCGCTGGGCGATAGCAACCTTAACTTACTGAAATCCAAAGTCTGAACGACATAACCACCTAACGCCATTTAGAATTGTGACTCAACGCCAGTCTTTTGTTCGAATCTGCCAATAGTGATCAATTGCAGCACTATGGGTGCATGGTGAACTTTCTTCACTGGACCTCTTTTTTCGACTAGCTGACAGCCCTCAAGGGTGCAGAACGAATGTCCCGGCGGACAGCACGTGCCAACCGGGCTGCAACCGACCCCGCCGCACTCTGAACTGCATCATCGGCAAGATGCGCGTATCGCAGTGTCGTTGTTAAGTTTTTGTGACCCATAATCTCCTTAAGGGTAAACGGGTCGATCCCGTCTTTCATCGCCACCGAAGCGTATGTGTGCCTGAGATCGTGTATACGGACGTCTTCCAGACCAGCCGCCTTACGTATACGCCGCCACGGCTTTTGCAGGTTGTTGAGCGGCCCGGTCTCCGACTCGCCTAATATAACGTAAGGGTTTTCCGGTTGCCGGGGCAGGTCCATCAGGATGTCGTAGGCTTCCCTCGGCAAGGGGATGCGGCGGCGACCGGTCTTGCTGTCCGGCAATTCCAGATGGTGCGACGTCACATAGTCCCAGCGCAGCGTCAGAATCTCACTGAGGCGGCATCCGGTGTAGATCAGCAGCAGCAGGGCCGAAACCACGTAGACAGTCTCTGTGCCGTCTTCCAACGCCTCTGCCAGCACCTCGCCAAGCCTTATCTGTTCCGCGTCTGACAGGTAGCGTTTCTTTTCTTCTTCGCGGAATTTCTTGATCCGGCGCGCAGGGTTCGAGCTCGGTTGCCGCAATCCCCAATCCTCGGCCAGATTGAAAAGCTTCGACAACATCGCTGCCGCCCGGTTGGCCTGATAGGGCGTTTCGCGCAACCCGTGATGAAACGCCACCACGTCGGCGCGGGTCACTTCGGCAATCGGGATAGGACCAAGCTTGGGGCGGATGAACCGGCGAATGACGCTGTGATAGTCACGGGCGGTGGTCGGCTTGCAATGTTGGTCGACATATTCTTCAAGGAAACGATCACAGAGTCCCGCCACGGTCGGTGCGCGTCGTTTGGCCTGTTTTTCGGCAGAAGGGTCCGACCCGCGCGCAACGTCACCCAGAAGCTGCTTGGCCTGCGTCCGGGCTTCCTCGGCGGTCAGAACGCCGTGTTGGCCGATGGTGATCCGTCGCGTCCGGCGTCCGGCCCGGTACTGAACCAGATAGGTCTTTTTGCCGGAGGGATAAACCCGCAGGCCAAAGCCGCGCATGTCCCGGTCCCAGACAAGGTATTCCTTGGCCTCAATTGAAAACCCCTCAACTGCGCGTTTGGTCAGTTTGAACATATCCAGAACACTCCTTGCTTCCGGCCTGCTTCCGGAAGCTATACGGAAGCAAAATGGCGGTGAATTCTGGAGTAAGTCATGACTTCAAGGCGCAACGGTGGTCAACTTAAATTACTGTTTTTGCTTCATTTTTGTTAGTGTGGCGAAATCTGGCGAAATGTAGAGAATTGGCTCTGGCCGTTCTTTTAATCAGTGGGTCGCAGGTTCGAATCCTGCACGGCTCACCACTTTTTCAACAAAAGCAAGATTTGTCGTGGAGCAGAAGCTGACGTTACCACGAGGTTTGTTTGCACCCCTTCCCCGATAGCTATTCACGTGTGAGTGTGCTTGCGAACGAGAAATTTAAGCCGATCAGACCTGAAGTGGGCGCAGGTCCGACATGTAAGTCTGTTCGTGCCAGTGAGTGGACTGCGCGATGACACATAGGACTGCCCGCAACTGCCCCAGTGACATCAACTAGAGCAGCACGCTGTTGCCCTTGACCCGGCAATAGGGTTGAACGGGTCGAAAATCGCACTTTATCACAAAGATGTCCGCAACCCTTTCGCGCCCCAGCGGTCTTGGATAAGACGGACATAGCGCTGTCAGAACCTCTGCCTGCGTGAAACAATTGGGAGCGTATTCATGAAGTTTCGCCCTTTGGCCCTTGCTGCCATCGTTAGCACGCTGCCCTTTGCGGCTCAGGCCCAAACGGCGAAGGATGCGCCGGGGTTGGTGGTCGAGCTGAACGCGACTGAAGATGTCGAAGGCGCCTGCCGTTTGACCTTTCTGGTCGAAAACGAAACTGCAACGGCGATCGACACTGCCAATTATCAGGTGGTGATTTTCGATGCCGCTGGTGTGTTCGAACGCTTTACCCTTTTTGGATTTCGGGACCTGCCAGCGGAACGCCCCCGCGTGCGTCAGTTTGATGTACGCGACATCGCCTGTGAAAATCTTGGGCGGGTTCTGATCAATGGGCTAAGCGGCTGTACCGTCGACGGTGCTGACAGCGAAATCTGCGACAAAACACCAACCTTGCGCAGCCGTACTGAAGTGGAGCTTTTGGGATGAGTATTCTTGACGCCCTGCGCGAAATTCTGGCCCTGGGCGGGCCGGTTGTGGCCATCCTGATCGCCATGTCCGTGGTGACGCTGGCGGTGACGCTTTACAAGCTTTGGCAATTCGCCGCCTCGGGTGTTGGTCGGCACCGGGTGCTGTCGCAGGCGCTGGACGCTTGGGATGCCGGTGACAAGCAAGCCGCCCGCGCGCGACTGGCCAAAAGCAACAGCTATCTTGCGCCGCTGGTCGGCGTGGCGATGGATGCGCCGGACGCACCCGGTCTGGATCAACGGTTGGATGCCGAGGCGGGGCTGGCGCTGGCCGGGCTTGAACGTGGTTTCCGTCTGCTGGATACGGTGGCGCAGCTGGCGCCGCTGTTGGGTCTGTTTGGTACGGTTCTGGGCATGATCGAAGCGTTCCGCAGTCTGCAAACCGCCGGGTCCTCGGTTGATCCGTCGCTGTTGGCGGGTGGTATCTGGGTGGCGCTGGTGACCACTGCGGTGGGCCTGGCGGTGGCGATGCCGACCTCGATGGTGCTGTCGTGGTTCGAAAGCCGCACCGCACGGGAACGGGTGTTCGCCGACAAGGCGCTGCGCACCGTACTGGTGCCGGGGCAGGCCATCCCGCTGGCCGAGGACGCACAGAGCATGGCGGCCACGCCCGGACATGCGTAACCTCGCACCCTTTGTCAGGCGACCACTGGCGATGACACCGCTCATCGACGTGATCTTTCTGTTGCTGCTGTTTTTCATGCTGACCTCGACCTTTTCCAAATATGGCGAGATCGAGCTGAGCGCTGCCACAGCGGGCAACCCGACCGCGGACACACCTCAAGATCGCGCCTTTGTGCAGCTGGGAGAAGAAAGGCTGGTTCTGAACGGTACTCCGGTCACGCTTGCGGACCTGACCACACAGGTGACGACCGGGCAGGTGCTGGTCAGTTTGGACCCTGACACGACGGCGCAGCGGCTGGTGGACCTGCTGGTTTTGCTGCGCGGGCGCGAGGGCCTCAGCGTTCTGGTGCTGGAATGATCCGTCCTGGCCGCCCCCGCCGCAAACGCGACTCGACCATTGCGCTGATCAATGTCGTGTTCCTGATGCTGATCTTCTTTCTGATCGCGGGAACGGTGGCCACGCCGCTGGACCCTGATCTGAATCTGGTCGACACGTCCGAGTTGGAAGGCCGCGAACCGCCCGATGCGCTGGTGTTACACCGGGACGGAACGCTCAGCTTTCGCGGCGCGCCGATGGACCCCGAAACCTATATGACAGGGCGCGACCCCGGACCGGTACGTATCGTCCCGGATCGCGAGGCGCCGGGCGCTCGGCTGATGGAAGTGACGGCTGAACTGCGGCGACTGGGCGCCGTATCCGTGTTTGTCGTGACCGAAAAGGCGCTGGAATGATCCGGGGGTCGGTGGTCATTGCGGTTCTGGCCGCGCTTCTGTCGCTGCTGCTGCATCTGACGGGGCTAAGCCTGACCGCACCCAGACTGACCGGACAATCAGGTGACACTGATACACCCGACAGGGTTGAACTGGGCAACAGTTTCGAAGATCTGGTTGAAGCCGTCGCTGAACCTGTTGAACCCGAACCGGAGGAAACGCCTGAACCTCCGGTCGAAGACCCGCCCGAACCTGCCGAGATTCCAACCAGCGAAGTGCATGTGGCCTCGGACGATCCCCAACAAACCTTTGCGCCCGATACGGGCACCTCAGAAGTGTTGCAGCCCGTTTCCCCCGAACCGGTCGAGTCAGAAGCCCCCGAACCCCAAGAGACCACGGATGGCGACCAGAGCGCCAGTGACGAGGTGGAAGAAACTCCGGACGTAGAAACTGCCGAGGTTGTCGAAGTCCCAGAAAGCAACCCCGAGGTAACCGAGCCGATTACTGAGGCCGCGGCACCTGAACCGGTTGAGGCCGAGCAGCTTGCCGCGCTGCCGGACCCGTCGGAAGACGTATTGCCATCAGTTGCGCCGGATATCCCCACCGAAAGCGAGGCGGTCGAGCCCGATATTCCCTCAGCCCAAGCCGAATCCGCACCGCAGGCAGAGGAAAGCAGCGAAGGATCAGAGCTGGCCGTGGCCTCTTCGATCCGCCCACAACTGCCGGATCGTCGCCCACAGTCTGAACCGCGGGACGTGTTGCGTAGCGTGCGGGATTTCAGCAACCTTCGGTATCCATCGCGCGAAATTGAATCCCCCCTGACCACATACGCACGCCGAGGTGTCGACAGGTTTACATCGGGCAATAGCGGCAGGCGCTCAGGCGGGCGTGGGCCCGGAAATTCTGACCGGACGAATTATGCTGGAGAGGTTCTGGTTCACCTGAACCGCGCGCCGATCGTCTATACAGCAGCGCGGGGCTTTGCGAGGGTGTTTTTCGTGATCAAGCCGGACGGAACCCTGGATTATGTCGAAGTGGTGGATACCAACGGCACACCGGATCTTGAACGGGCAGCCAAGGCACAGGTGGCAGCGGCCTCACCCTTTCCGAAACCGCCCGGAGGTGTCAGCCGGTCGCTGTCTTTTGTCTATTACGGCAACTGATCTGCCGAAGAGCTTGGCAGGCTGAGCAGGTATATTCGAAAGCGTTGGATTTTGCCGATCAGCGTGGCCGTAAGGCGTTGGCATGAGTATCGAAAACACCATTTACGGCTATTGGGCCAGTCTCTTTAAATTAAAGAGGTCGCGGCCTTTTTCTGCGATCAACTTTTTGTAACGGCTTCTGGAAGCTATGCTAATTATCTAAAAATAAATAATAAAAATTTGTTTATCTGATTTCACCTGTGCAAAGTTGCAACGCAAGCCGAGGGCAAGACGTTCGAATGTCCGCGGGCCCTGTTGAGCATGCCCGCGATTTGTTCGACTAGGCGCTCAGCCACACTTTGTAGCCAAACTCCTCTCACTCTCATGGACTTATCATGAAACAACTTCTTTTTGCGTCGACCGCAACAATTGCAACCGCAGGCATCGCAGCGGCCGAATCCGGCATCAACCTCAGCGGCTATGGCCGTTTTGGTATTGGTTACCTTGAGGACCGTCAGAACACGACACTGACCACCACCACAGCCAATGGTACGGTAAACCAATTCACGGCAGATTCTGACGAGGCCATCCTGATCTCACGTTTCCGTCTGAATATTGACGGCTTCACGGAAACTGACGGTGGCGTTCGGTTTGAAGGTCGTGTTCGTCTGCAGGCCGACGAAGACTCCGACACTGGTGAAGCCAACAACGCCGGTCTGAACGGCGCGCGGTTCTCTGTTATCTATGGTGGCTTACGTGTTGACGCCGGCAACGTGGCCGGTTCATTCGACAACCTGGATGACTATTTCGGCACCGAGCCCGGCCTGGAAGAGTTTCTGGGTCAGTATTCGGGCGTGAACTACTCGTTCCTCGAGTATGAATCGACCGGTTCGGGCGACAATGCCGTGTTCTTCCAGTACACCGTTGGTGATTTTGCTGTTTCGGCGTCCTACGACCAGAACACCATCTTTGCAAACAATGGCACTGGCGCAACCACGGACCGTGACCGTTGGGACGTAAGTGCGGCTTATACTTTCAACAACATCACCGCCTCGCTGGTTTATGGTGAAACCGATGAAGGAGATGGTGTCGAAAAGGAAAGCCTGACCGTCTTCACTTTGGGTGCCGAATTCAATGACTTCTACGGAACGCTGTTCCTGGCGGACGACGATGTGGCCGATGATGATGAAAACGGCACTGCTTACGGTTTCTCGGTCGCCTATAACCTGGGTGCAGCGACCACGTTGCAGCTGGTCTATGGTGACGGATCGGCCGATAATGACACGCGCAACATCGGTGTGGGCGCCATCTATGATCTGGGTGCGGGCGCTACACTGCGTGGTGCCGTTGGCGAAGTTAAAGACGGTGACGACGACGGCCGGATTCAGGCCGACTTTGGTGTCTGGTTCAACTTCTAAAGTGACCTGTTTGACCTAGATTCAAGGGCGGGCCTTTAGGTTCGCCCTTTTTGGTGGCCTACTGTTTTTCAAAGAACAGGATGACCTCGCCCAGCCGCACGCCATATCGCGAAACATAGGCGCGGTTCAGCAGACGATCATCGCTTAGCAGCCACATCCAGTCGTCAAAATTGACCCGCATGGTGCCGTCTTTGATCGGCAGATCGATCTTGTATGTCCAGTTGAAGGTATCACCACGCTCGACCCCGCTGGCAGCGCCCAGAACGCCAGGCGCAGTTCCGGTCCAGGTGTCCTGACCGGTTTTGATTAGGGTCCAGATGCGTTGTTCGGTGGCGCCGTCGTCATAGACGAAATCCTCGATCAGGGTCAGGGTTTCACCATCCCAAGTGCCTTGGATATCCACCGTAAATCGGCGGGGGACATTGCCCAGAACATCCTGAAACTGACCATAGGCGACGGTTTTGCCTTCAAAGAACTCCTCAAGGTTCAACTGCCGGTCGGACAGAAAGCTTTTAGGTACGCGCGGCTTGGCGGAACAGGCGGTCAGCGCGGCAAGCCCCGCGATGGCAAGGGCCGCGATCAGGATGCGGCGGGGCGTCATTGCAAGGTCCTCGTTTCTACCGCGGTGTCATAGCCATTTGAACCGCTGACATGCGCAGCTTTAGCTTCGGGCGCGGGGCGCATGGTGGCGACCAGTTCAGCGACCTTGATGCCGAATTTGCGCATCTCGGACCGGTTCATGATCACACCGTTCTCGGTCAGGTACATCCAATCGGTGACGTCCAGTGTGTGCCCGCCCGCGTCTTGGGGCAGGATGATCCGATAAGTCAGCTTCACGGTCGATCCCGAAATTGTGCCGTGACCCTCACCGACGATATCTTCTGCCGTCGCGGTAAACGTGTTGCCCGTGCCCAGCGTCAGATGCCATTTGCGGGTCATCTTCTTGCCGTTGGAATAGGTGAAATGCTCGGTCAGCGTGCCGGTGTTGCCATCCCATTTCCCCACCATACGGGCGACAAAGCTGTTCGACATCTTCCCATTGGGGCCATAGATCAGCCCTTCGGACAGGATTTCGCCGTTCAGGACTTCTTTCATTTCAAAGGCAGGCCCGGTGCCGCTGTAATCGGCAGGGGATTGCGAGCGAAAGCTTAGGAACCGGCGCTGAGCTGCGACCAGAACAAGGATAGCAAGCAGTAGGATAGCTACGATAGTCATTTGGCTGAGACCTCAGAAGGCAACGTCAGGACCAGCCCGAACGCGCCGAGTTTCAGGATGCAGGGCAGCACGGCATAGGCGAGGGTGAGCGTCCGCAACGCCTCGGCCGAGTTTGCCTGTCCTGGGGTGAACCCGCTGCGTTCCAGCAGCGGCAGAGTGAAAAAGGCAGCGAGCGCGAGGCCCAGCTTGCCAGCGAATGACCAGATGCCAAATGCGGCGGATGCGTTCAGCCCCGCCCGCGTCAGCGCGACTGAGAACATTGCGGGCAGCACCACCATATCCGCCCCCAGTGCCGCGCCCGAAGCCAGGCAGATTGCGGCGAACCCGGTCAGATTACCGGCGGACAACAAAGCTGCGCCAACAAATCCCGCGATCGACAGGGGCATGGCGATGATCAGTGTTCGTTTCGGGCCAATCCGGTTAGCCAGCTTTGCCCAAAGCGGAACGCTGGCCCCGGCGCTGAGGAAGAACAGGATCAGCAGTGGTCCGGCTTTTCCCGGCAATTGCAGGCGATCTTCGACAAAGAACAAAAACAGGGTCGAAGTGATGGCCACTGGCAAGCTGTTGACCAGCGCCAGCAGCAGCAAGCGCAGCGCACCAGCTTGTGCGAGCCCATTGAACGACAGGCCATCGCCAGTAATCGGGGGTCGGCGCCAGATTGGGATCGTCAGGGTCAGGGTGAAGATCGCGATCAGGCCCAGAAACAGGCCAAAGGCGGGATAGCCCTGCGCGCTGGCTCCGAATCCTACGAAGAAGGCTGGGGCGCTGGCTGCAAGGATGACGCCTGTCAACTGCCCGCCTTCGCGCCATGCGGCCAATCTTATCAACTCTTTCGGCTCTGGCTGTATGGCAAGCGTCGCGCTGCGACCATAAAGCAGGATGGTGCCTAAGCTGTAGGCTGAGAATAGTAGAATTAAAACAGAGACTAATAAGGCAATATTTGTTCCCGGCGGCAGTCCAAACAGCATTGGAAACCCGATCGCCAAACCAATCGCAGCGGTCGCAGCAAACAGCAGTTGCGCGTTTGGCCAGCGGTCTATGGCCCAACCAATCAGCGGATCCTGCACCAGATCGATTAATCGGATCACCAGCAGAACGGTGCCGATCACACCCAACCCGATACCAAGATTGACGGCAGCAAATCGCGGCAGATGGATATATAGCGGTATCCCCGCCGCAGCGAGCATCAGCGCATACAGACTGACACGCGGGTACAGCATCATCCGCCCTTCAATTGTCGGGTGAAACTGCCCGATCGGGTGTTGTCACCCAGAAAAATGGACATAAAGGCGCTTTTGGCGCCGGGATAGGACAAGGTACAGGTCTTTTGGCCGTTTCGCCAAAATCCAACTTTGTTCGGGCCTTCCGAGATTGCAATATAGCTGTCGCCCTTGCTAACCGCCTGAAAACACTTCTGCAACCGGGCCTGCGTCGGGGCAGGGTTTCCTTGTCGAGCCATCTCATCCAACGTCGATTCAACCAGTGCTTTCTGTTTCAGGGATTTGCGATAGGTCAGCTGCAATGCAAAGTCCTTCGTCCAATTGAGCGCGCTGCCTTGCGGCGTATACAGCTTGGCTTCGTAGATCGGCATGCCCAAAAAACGGAAGGTTGCGCTGCCTCTGAGTTGCGCATCAGTCAGCGTCTGGGTGATCGGTGACGCGGCCAACCCGCCCGGGGCCAGCACGATCACAGAAAACAGTGCAGCGCGGCAGGTATCAGAGATCAGCCGAGGCAGGGATGGCCGGGTCTTGTGCAGGAATGCCATTGTCAGCTCCGAGTGTGTGCGGGGTGCCGTTAAGGCGCTCAACAACATGCATTGCGCTGGCAATCCCGTCTTCGTGAAAGCCATGCCGGTTGTAAGCCCCGGCAAACCAGGTTCGGTTCTGTCCCTGCATCTCGCGGATTTGCCCCTGAGCTTTCAGGGCCGCTTTGTCGAACACCGGATGGGCAAACTCGACCTTGTCATAGATTTTACCCGCGGGAATTTCCGAAGATGCGTTCAGCGTCACAAACAGCGGATCGCTGTCTGGAATATTCTGCAGTCGGTTCATCCAGTAAGTCACGCCAACATTCCCCGCTTGCGAACGGTAGGTCCAGCTGGACCAGCACGCGCGGCGGCGCGGCATCTGGCTTGGGTCACAGTGCAGGATAGCCGTGTTCGGTTGGTAGCGAATAGAGCCTAACGCAGCTCTTTCCGCATCTGTTGCGGTCTCGCCCAGAATGGCAAGGGACTGATCGGAATGGGTGGCCAATATGATTTCGTCGAACAGATCAACCTGACCCAGGCTGTGGACAGTCACACCGGCATCGCCGCGTTGAATATGCTCAACCGGGCAGGCCAGACGGATTTCACACCCGCGCTCACGTAACGCGGCATCGATGCGGCGGACATATTCGATGCTGCCGCCCTTGACAGTGTACCATTGATGCTGATTGGCGCGACCACTGGCCAGCAGGGCATGGTTGCGGAAGAATTGTACCAGCGAGCGGGCCGGGAACTGATCCACGAACTCCACCGGAGTGGACCAGATCGCGCCGCACATCGGCATCAGGTAATTGTGGCGGAACCAATGACCCAGACGCAGCTGATCGACCAGCTCTCCGATCGTGGTGTCATCGTCACGTGCGGCTTCGGGGGCTTCTTTGCCAAAGCGCAGGATGTCCGCGATCATCTTATAATAGGCAGGCCGCGCGAGGTTGCGTTTCTGCGCCGTCAGGGTGCGCAGGTTGTTCAGTCCGTATTCAATGCGACCGTTGTCGATGGTGGCACCAAAGCTCATCTCGGATTTGATGACGGGCACGTTCAGCTCATCGAACAGGCGCGTCAGATAGGGGTAGGTGGCATAATTGAAGACGATGAAACCGGTATCGACAGGTTGGTCGCCGTTTTTGCCTGCCATGACGGTTCGGGCATGGCCGCCCAGCCGGGGTTCGGCCTCGAACACGGTCACATCGTTGTTTTTTGACAAATAGTAAGCGGCCGACAGACCTGAGATACCTGCACCTACTACCGCGATTTTCTTGCGTACGCCTCGGGTTTCGTCGAACATGCCATCCTCTTTGAGCGACATTTTACAATAGGATACGCAGGAAATGCCGGGGTGGATCAATCGGATTAGAAGTTTTTCGCAAAAGCACTATGTTGTCACGTCTGGAGTTTGATCCAGTGCGTCGCTCTGGCCGTAAAATCATAGACACAACTGTATTGGCCAGGGCATGAGCGGCTTTGAAGGAAAAACCTATTGGATCGTTGGCGCCAGCGAAGGGCTGGGCCGGG
Source organism: Ruegeria atlantica (assembly GCF_013032005.1). GTDB lineage: Bacteria > Pseudomonadota > Alphaproteobacteria > Rhodobacterales > Rhodobacteraceae > Ruegeria > Ruegeria atlantica_A. The sequence continues at coordinate 156,540 of NZ_WQBE01000002.1, read as the reverse complement.
CTTTGGCCGAGGCGCTGAGCCGTCAGGGCGCACATCTGATCCTGTCTGCCCGCAATACTGAGCGTCTGACCGAGATTTGCTCTGCCCTGCCAAATGCGCAAGCTGTTCCGTGCGACGTGACAGATCTGGACGCTGTACGTCGTGCCGCGGTCGAGGCCGGAGAGGTGGACGGGTTGGTCTATAACGCCGGAGCTTATGAACCGATGCGCTCTGCCGATTGGAATTCCGAGGCCGTGCTGGCGATGACGGATGTTAATTACACGGGTGCCCTGCGGGTTCTGGGTGAGGTTGTACGCAGGTTCGTACGCAGGGGGCGCGGGGATATCACGCTGATCGGGTCTTTGTCGGGGTATCGAGGGTTACCCGCGGCAGTGGGGTACGCGGCCAGCAAGGCAGCACTTGTTTCGTTGGCCGAGACCATGCGGTTCGACCTGGCGGGCACAGGGGTGACGGTGCGCATCGTCAATCCGGGCTTTATCAAGACCCGCCTGACCGAGAAGAACACTTTCAAGATGCCGATGCTGATGACGCCCGAGGAGGCGGCAGATCGTGTGGTCAAAGCGATGTCACGTCGCCGATTCCGTACGGATTTTCCAGCACCATTTTCCTGGCTGGTGCGTCTGATCGACTATCTGCCTGATTGGCTGGTTTATCGTGGAAAATAGACTCTAACAAAACTGTCCCTGGCAAAACCATCCTGCCGACATGGTACCGCCATGGCCATAAAACAGCCACAGCCGCTCGCCCTGTTCGGTCACCACCACCCAGTAATCGCGCACGCCGCTGCGCCAGTTGGGATCGTCCAGCCACCATTCCGGCGCAATGCGTTCCGGGCCCGTGGCTTGTGCCAGTTGCCAGTCGCGCCCACGCCAGCGAAAGGCGCTGGGCACGTCCGGGGTTTCCGGCGCCATCACCGGTTCGGGTTGCCACATCTGCAAGGGGCGGGGACGCGGAGGGGCAGGCCAGTCATGCGCCGGTTCCGACCAGGCTGCGGCCAGCGTCTGCGCCGTCTTCTCGGGGATATGTGAGGCCGCCGGGTGCCGCCGCGTGATCGCCTCCAGCCCCACGCGTGCGCCCAGCTTGCCGATCAGATCATCGACGCCCGTGTTGCCCTCAAGCCGATCCTGCACGGCGCGGCGGGCCTCGGCATGGCCCGCCATGGTGCGGGCGTGGATAGGCTCGGTCTGGACTGCCACAAGCCGCAGCATGTCGATGCCATAACCCGCATCAATCTTGTCGACTTTCATCTCTAACAAAGGGCGAATACGATATTTGTCAAAGGTCGGACGGGCGAGACCGACTTCGACAATCTCAGCGGCCTGATCGGCGCGATGTGCCTCAAGCCGCAGGGTGCGAACGCCGCGGCCTTTCTCCTCCAGTTTTGCACAAAGCGTGGGCAGTATCCGATCAATGGCGGCCATGACGTCTTCGATCAGACCGATTGGGTTGGGCAGGGTCATCCGCACCGCAAAGCGATGGGGCGGACGGGCGGGCGAGACCGGTTCGGGCGCGCTGCCCATGGCCTGATCCAACCGCAGCACCAGACCCCGCCCGAACCGCCGCGCCAAACTGGCACGCGGCTGGCCCAACAGATCGCCGATCCGGCGCAGGCCCAGCCGGTTCAACTGCGCCACGGTCTGATCCTCCAACCGCAGCGCCGCGATGGGCAGGGGGCTGAGCGCGCCATAGGATTGTCCCGGCGCTGCAATCCGCGCGCCACCACCCAAGGCCATCACCTGCGGCGCGGTGCCACCTTTGGTCCAGTGCCGCCGTTTGGTGGCGCGGGCACGGGTGGCACGGGCCTCTTGGCTGATGGCGTCGCCGTTGCGGTCGGACGTGGCTTCTTGCCCGGCGTATCGCGCCAACGCCCAGGCCGCGCCCAGCGTGTCGGCGATGCCCATCTGTACGCTCAGGCCCATATCGGCGCAGTCGACCTCAAGTACGCTCAGCAACGCCTCTTCGCCGCCGAACAGATGGGCGCAGCCCGACAGGTCGACAATCAGCCCGTCCGGTGATTCTTCGGCTACCCAGGGGCTGAATTTGCCTGCCCAGCGGCGCAAAGCGGTTAGAAACGCGGCCTCGGCCGGGGCATTGCGAGGGCGCGTCACAAGGTTGGCGCACATGGCATGAGCGTCGCGCACCGGCTGCCCCACGCGTAACCCGGCGGCCTGAGCCTGCGCATTCAGCGAGATGACCACCTGCATGTTCGCCTGCTCGGCCACCACGGCCAAAGGCCCATCCTGCAGGCCCCGCGCAGCGCGGACCAGCCGTTCAGCCCCCAGACGGGGAAACCAGAGTGAGAGTATTCGTCGTTTGGGCATCGGCAGACATCAAAATGTTCCCATTTTGTTCTTATCGTAGAATCATGCCCCGAGTCCACGCCTACCCGCAGGTCAGACGCTGAATGATCCCGGCGTCATTGACGAACACGTTCAACCGGTCGATGCGGTAATCCTGCGTGGCCAAATCATCTGGCCCTAACACACGCGCGCGTTCAGGCAGCCGGCCCTGAATGGTCGAAACCGGCTGACCAATGGAATCGCCAAAGGGTTCACCCTCGCAAAAGGCCAGATCGACCGGTGCGGCTTCGGGTGCAAGGCGGGCGTCTTCCGGTGCGGGTGGCGTTTCGGCGCAAGCGGCCAGCAAGATCAAAATCGGAATAAATCGGCGCATTGGCGTTCCTCTTTGCGGCAATGTCGTTTCTGCAATATCAAATCATTAGCCGATCTGTCACCAAAGCGCAGTTGAAAACCCTCTGCGATTGACGCAGGGTCGGGGCAAAGAAGACAGGGAGACAACGATATGCGTACCCGTGCCGCCGTCGCCGTTCAGGCCGGCAAACCCTTGGAAGTGATGGAAGTAAACCTCGAAGGCCCCAAAGCGGGCGAGGTTCTGGTGGAAATCAAGGCCACCGGCATTTGCCACACCGATGAATTCACCCTGTCGGGTGCCGACCCCGAAGGGCTGTTCCCCGCCATTCTGGGCCACGAAGGCGCGGGCGTGGTGGTCGAGGTCGGCCCGGGAGTGACCAGCCTGAAGCCGGGCGATCACGTGATCCCGCTCTACACCCCGGAATGTCGCGAATGCGAATACTGTCTGCACCCCAAGACTAACCTGTGTCAGGCGATCCGCGAAACTCAAGGTAAGGGCCTCATGCCCGATGGCACCTCGCGCTTTTCGACGCTGGATGGCGATCCGATCCTGCACTACATGGGTTGCTCGACCTTCGCTAACCACACGGTCCTGCCCGAGATTGCGCTGGCCAAGGTGCGTGAGGACGCTCCGTTCGACAAGATCTGTTACATCGGCTGCGGCGTGACGACCGGTATTGGCGCGGTGATCAACACCGCCAAGGTCGAGATTGGCAGCCGCGCCATCGTGTTCGGTCTGGGCGGTATCGGCCTGAACGTGATCCAGGGCCTGCGCCTGGCCGGAGCGGATCAGATCGTTGGCGTTGACCTGAACCCGTCCAAGGTGGAAATGGCCACCAAGTTTGGCATGACCGATTTCGTCAACCCGTCCGAAGTTGAGGGCGATCTGGTCCCCTATCTGGTCAACCTGACCAAGGGCGGCGCGGACTATACTTTTGACGCCACCGGCAATGTCGGCGTAATGCGCGCGGCGCTGGAATCGGCGCATAAGGGCTGGGGAGAATCGATCATCATCGGCGTGGCACCTGCCGGGGCCGAAATCTCGACCCGTCCGTTCCAGCTGGTCACCGGCCGGTCATGGCGAGGTACAGCCTTTGGCGGCGCGCGAGGCCGGACCGATGTGCCCAAGATCGTTGACTGGTACATGGACGGCAAGATTGAGATCGACCCGATGATCACCCACACCATGGGTCTGGACGACATCAACCACGGCTTCGACCTGATGCATAAGGGCGAAAGCATCCGGTCGGTTGTGGTTTACTAAGCCTCTAGCTCCGAGAAATTTGCCTGCGGCGCGCTGATTGGCGCGCCGTTTTCATTCACCCGGACGCGACGCACCCGTATCCGACCGCGGTGATCGCACCCGCAGAACCGGAGTGTTGGCGGATGCATTTGTCCGGCTCTCACGCCAAACCACAAACACGCCGGATGCAATGATGATGCTGGCTCCGACGGCGACCCAAGCGTCGGGTTTTTCGCCGAAGAAGATCATGCCAAACAGCGTGGCCCAGATGATCTGGCTGTATTGGCTGGGCGCAATGACACCGGCGGGCGCGGCGCGGTAGGCAAGGATGATCAGGTGCTGGGCGATCACCGAGAACACGCCGACCAGCGCCATCATTGCCAGATGCAGCAGCGAGGGCGGCAGATACACGGCGGGTTGGGCAAGGCTCATCGCCACAATGGCCAGCAGCATCGGGTATAAGATCAATACGGCCGAACGTTCCTCATTCCCGATCTTGCGCACCAGAACGGATGCAAAGGCGCTGCAGAACGCGGCCGTCAGGGCGGCGAGGTGGCCCAATGTGATATCGGTCGCGCCAGGACGCAAGACGATCAGCACGCCGATCAGGCCGACGCCGACAGCAGCCCAGCGTTGGGCGCGCACGACCTCTCCCAATATCGGAATCGACAGGACGGTGACGATCAGCGGAAAGGAAAACAGCAGCGAGTAGACCTCAGCCAGCGGCAGAACCGAAAAGGAATAGAATGCACAGACCATGGACGAAACCATCAAGGCCGAGCGAAGCAGTACCAGCCAAGGGTGATGGGGCAGGAAGTTCCCGGTTGTCCGGTCGGTCAGGATTGTCACCGCCATCGGCACGAAGGAAAACAGCGTGGCGAAAAAGATGATCTGCATCACCGAATAGGTCCCGCCCAGCACTTTGATCAGTGCGTCATGACTCGCAAAAACTGCAAAGCCTGCAAACGCATAGCCAAGACCCCGGAGGGTGGTGTTTTGAGTGCTCATGAGTCTGGCCTCGGGTGATGTGCGGTGTTTAGGACGGCACGGAGTGATCTCGGGCTGTCTATTCGCGCTGCATAAACCCATTTTGCAGAGTCTGATAGCCCCTATTTTACCGCTAACATGTCAAAGCCGGTATGATATCCGATCATCGCAGGATCGGCGGCGCGTCCTTAGGCTGACGGGCAGACTGAACACCCGCTTTCATCCCCACTCCGATACGACGCGCCAAGGCGACCCAGGGAATGGCGGTTTCCGGTGGCAGCATCCGGGTGGCGACCTCTTCGAACAGATCTAGCCAATGGGCGAAGAATTCGGGTTTTACATCGGGCCGCTCGATATGAACCCGCTGTGGATTGCCGTCATAGCTACGCTCGTACAGGATGGCGTTGCGCCAGAAGGCGGCAATTTTTTCCTCATGCGCGGGCCAGTCATCGACATGTCGGTTGAAGATTGGCCCCAGCACTTTGTCTTCCCGGACGCGAGCATAGAAGGCGCTGACCTGCGCGTTGATTTGCTCGGGCGTCGCGGGGAATCGCGGGGGCATGGTTGGTCTGGACATGCGTGATCTCGGGGTTTCGATTTTGTTCGCGGTCAATAGCCGGTTCAGGGGTTACGCTACAGGGGTGGTTTTGTCGCGCTGGTCCGGTGTCAGAATATGCCGCAGCAGGGCCACCGGATGCGCCTTGAGGCTGAGACGGGTGGCCACATAATCCTCGACCACCTGTTCGCCCAGCGTCATCTGGGGCAGATAGGCTTCGGGCTCGTCCAGCGCCTCGCCTTCCAGATCCTGTGAGAACAGCGGCAGAGGTTTGGCGGTGGCAATCGCCTTGGCTTGCCACAGCGCCTCGCGCCGGGTCAGATCGCAGGCGGCGAAGGCATCGGCTTCGGCCAGTCGTTCGATCACCGACGGTCCAAGGCCCGCGCGACGCCAAACATCGTCGACCTGATGGTAGCCGTTGCCACGCGCGGCGGTCAGCCAGCTGGCGTCTTCCTCGCTAAGGCCTTTGATCTGGCGAAACCCCAGCCGCAGGGCCAGCCCGCCATGACCGTCGGGTTCCATCACATTGTCCCAGAAACTGGCATTGATGCAGACCGGGCGCACCTGAACCCCATGTTCGCGTGCATCCCGCACGATCTGGGCAGGCGCATAGAACCCCATCGGTTGCGAGTTCAGCAGCGCGCAGGCGAAAATCCCCGGGTGATGGCATTTGATCCAGGCCGAGGCATAGACCAGCAGCGCAAAGCTGGCCGCGTGGCTTTCCGGAAAACCGTAAGAGCCGAAGCCTTCGATCTGCGAAAAACAACGCTCGGCAAAGTCATCGTCATAGCCATTGCGCTTCATGCCGCGCAGGAACAGCGCGCGGAATTCGCTGACATTGCCATGTTTCTTGAAGGTTGCCAGCGACCGGCGCAGGCGGTCGGCCTGTTCCGGGGTAAACCCGGCACCGACAATGGCGATCTGCATTGCCTGTTCCTGAAACAACGGAACGCCCAGCGTTTTCCCCAGCACCTCGCCCAACGCGTCCGAGGGGAAGCTGACCTCCTCTTCTCCGTTGCGGCGGCGGATATAGGGGTGGACCATGTCGCCTTGGATGGGGCCGGGGCGGATGATGGCGACCTCGATCACCAGATCATAGAAATTGCGGGGCCGCATCCGGGGCAGAAAGTTCATCTGCGCACGTGATTCTACCTGAAACACGCCGATACTGTCTGCCTTGCACAGCATGTCATAAACCATTGGGTCCTCGGGCGGCAGGGTGGCCAGCGTATAGCTGGTCTGGTGGTGTTGGCCGATCAGGTCGAACGCCTTGCGGATGCAGGTGAGCATTCCGAGGCTGAGGACATCGACCTTGAGGATACCCAGAGAGTCGATGTCGTCCTTATCCCAGCAGATGACCGTGCGGTCCTCCATCGTGGCGTTTTCGATGGGGACCAGCTCGTCCAAACGCCCCTCGGTGATGATGAAACCGCCGACATGTTGCGAAAGGTGGCGGGGAAAGCCGTTGATCTCATAGACCAGCATTAGAGTCTGTTTTAGGCGGCGATCCTCGGGGTCGAGACCGATTTCGCGCATGCGTTCAGCCTCAAGCCCGGCGGCAGAGAAAAAGCCCCAGAGTTGTGAGGATAAGGCTGAAATGGTGTCTTCGGTCAGGCCCATCGCCCGCCCGACCTCACGAATGGCGCGTTTGCCGCGATAGTGGATCACGGTGGCGCAGAGACCCGCACGGTGGCGGCCATAGCGGTCGTAGATGTGCTGGATCACCTCTTCACGCCGTTCATGTTCGAAATCGACGTCGATATCGGGGGGCTCATCGCGGGCCTCGGACACGAAGCGTTCAAAGACCATGGTGCCCATCTCGGGGCTGACTTCGGTGATGCCAAGGCAGAAGCAGACCACCGAGTTGGCCGCCGAGCCCCGCCCCTGGCACAGGATACCGCGTGAGCGGGCGAAATGGACGATGTCGCGCACGGTCAGGAAGTAGGGTTCGTATTTCAGCTTGCCGATCAGGGTCAGTTCATGCGCCAGCATCTTTTGCGCCTTTTCCGACGCGCCCGCCGGATAGCGCCATTTTAAACCCTCATGCGCCAGGCGGTGCAGGCGTTGAGTCGGGGTTTCCTGTTCGCTACCTTCGCTGGGATATTCATAGCGCAGCTCGTCCAGAGAAAAGGTTAGTTGTTCGCTGAGTTGATGGGCGCGGGTGACCGCGCCTTCGTGGCCTTTGAATATCCGCAGCATCTCGGCCTCAGACCGCAGGCGCTGTTCCCCGTTGGCCAGCGCTTCGCGACCGAGCTCATCGACTTTGCGGCGTAGGCGGATGGCGGTCACCACATCGGCCAGCTTGCGACGGGTGCCGTGATGCATCAGCGGTGTGCCACTGGCTAGGGTGGGAATGCCGAGTTGCTTTGATTCAGTCTCTAATAAAGAGAAATAGACAGTATCTGCACCATCATACCGGGGATGCATCAGCAGATGCATCCGCCCGGCAAAGCGGCGCGTTAGCTGTTGCGCCTGTGTCCGCCATCCGTTCGCGCCGCCCGGAGACGGTGTCGCCTGTGGCCAGAGCAGCAGGTGGAGACCGTCGGAGAATTCCAACAGGTCGGACAGCTGTAGAATGCAGTCGCCCTTTTCGGCGCGCAGGCGGCCTTTGGACAGGATACGGCACAGGTTGGCCCAGCCCTGCCGGTTCAGGGGTAGGGCGGTGACGGTGGGCGCGTCGGTAAAGATCAGCCGCGCCGCTGGGATCAGGCGCGGCACCGCGTGGATGGGGTAAGAGAGCGGTTTGGGGATGTGATCGGGGCAAGGTGGGCCGATAGAGGTGTTCTGCGCTTCCCACTCCAGCCGTTCACGTACCTTGCGGGCGATTTCGCGCGCTTGGGTATGGGCACGGACGATTCCGGCGACCGAATTGTCATCGGCAATCGCGATGGCCGGTAGGCCAAGGGTGACGGCACGCTCCATATATTCCTCGGGATGTGAAGCCCCGGTGAGAAAGGTAAAATTCGACGTGATCGACAGTTCGGCATACATGGCGATTCCATATTATATTCACGTTTTGTTCTTTTTCGAGTCCTTTGCGCAGGAAACGGGTCGATTGGGATTTTCCGGGTGGGCATGATTGGGCAAAAGGAGACGCAAAATGTTCAAGATCACCGCATTGGCAACCGACGAAGTGCGCGCCCTTCAGGCTGGTCACCCGGATGCTTATGGCGCCACGCCAGAGCGCGCGACATCCACAGGCACAGGCAATCCATGCCGCCATTGCCTGCAGAATATTCCTGAGGGCGAAGAGATGCTGATATTGGCGCACCGGCCTTTTCTAGAGACACATCCTTACGCGGAAACGGGTCCGATATTTCTATGCGCTGCACAGTGTGAGCGGTACGAGGGGAAAGGGCTGCCAGAAATTCTGACCACGTCACCCGACTATCTGATCAAGGGCTACGGAACCGATGACCGGATCGTCTATGGCACCGGAGCGATCACACCCACAGACCAGATTGCCACTGCCGTCAGGGATATCTTTGCCCGCCCCGACGTGAGCTATATCCACGTCCGATCCGCGCGAAACAATTGCTACCAGGCTCGAATCGACCGGGTCTAAAGCTTGACCCGGTGCAGGCCCCGGCGCGGCTGATCCTGATCGTCTGCTGGGGTCTCATTCGCGCGGGATGAGGTAAGGGCGAGGAAGACATCCTCGAGATCAGCTTCTTCGGTACGAACATCGCGGATGCGGATGCCGGCAGAGCGTACGGATTCCAGAACTTGTTCGGCGCTGGTCTGGGCGCTGCGATAGCTCAATACCAGGGTGCCATCGTCTCGCAAAGCGGCTTCGACGCCTTCGGTCGTCGGCAAATCGGTCACCGGGCTATCCGGAGCAATCACCATGGTGCGGCTGTCCACCCGGCCCAGCAGGTTGGCGGTGCTGTCCTGCGCAATCTTTTCGCCGTGATTGATGATCGCGATCTCGTCACACATTTCCTGCGCTTCTTCCAGGTAATGCGTGGTCAGGATGATAGTCATGCCCTGTTCGTTCAACTTGCGCACATTGGCCCACAGCATCTGACGCAGTTCGATATCCACGCCCGCCGTCGGTTCATCCAGCACAAGGATCTTGGGATGATGCACCAGCGCCTTGGCCAACAGCAGCCGCCGCCGCATCCCGCCCGAGAGGGTTCGCGCATAGGCCTCGGCCTTGTCGCTGAGGCCAACCAGCTCCAGGATCTCATCGCTGCGGCGCTGTGCTTTGGGCACGCCGTAAAGGCCAGCCTGTACCTCAAGCGCACCGCGCGGGGTGAAGAACGGGTCGAGGTTCAGTTCCTGCGGCATCACGCCAATGGAAGCACGGGACTGGCGCGGGCTCTGGTCCTGATCGTAGCCCCAGATCGATACATGGCCCGAGGTTTTCACCACCAGCCCGGCCAGGATGTTGATCAGGGTTGATTTTCCGGCCCCGTTCGGCCCCAGCAGGCCAAAGACTGACCCCCGTGGAACGGTCAGGTCGATGCCTTTCAATGCGCTCTTCTCGGGCTGGCCCTTGCCGCCACGATAGGTTTTGCGCAGCCCTTCGATCCTGATTGCCGCATCGGCCATGTGACCCTTGCCCCCGGTTTGCTCATCGCTCATAAACGCACCTAATGCATGCCCGCGAGGCCGACAACCGAAGAAGGATCGCCAGCCGTGACAATCGAAGCGCCGGAAACCAAGATCGTCGAAACCGCCCGTGTCGCCTGTGACGGCGGCGAAGGCGCATTGGGCCATCCGCGCGTCTGGCTGCAAATCCCCGAGGATATTGGTTGGGTCGAGTGTCCGTACTGTGATTGCAAATTTGTGCTGTCCGGCAGCCAGGCACAAAGCTGACAGAGTGGCAGGTGCCGCGCGAAACGGAGGCCGGATGCCATTTGCAGTGCAGCTTTTGCGGCTATCGGATCAGGAGCCACTGGCAAAAGGCGGCCACAGAAATGTGTATGCCTACCCGGATCAGCCCGCGCTTTTGATCAAGGTGACACGGCCCCGTACACGCCGGAACCGCTCGTTCTCTAAACGGTTGGTGCGGCGGATATTGCCGGACACCGCCTTTCGCAACGCCTTGAAAGAGATCGAATGTGAGATGAAAGCCGCGCTGAAAAGCGGTGAGGAAATCGCGCAGCTGCCATTGGCACGGTCGTTCGGCGTTGTGCAGACAGATGTCGGGCCGGGGGTTGTGGTTGAACGGATTCAATCCAGCGATGGCCAGCTTGCGAACCATCTTTTGTCGATGTGCCGACAGCAGGGGTTGAGCGATCAGATGCTGGGTGACCTCAACCGTTTTGTGGAAAAATTGTTCGAACTGCAGATTGTGGGCCGTGACATCCACGCGGAAAACATCGTCTACGGGTTGCGCGGTCAGACCCGGATGTTTCTTCTGATCGATGGGTATGGTGAGCGTAACCTTGTTCCCTTGCGGTCACTGAGCCGTCGTTTGAATGATCGGTCCCTAAACAAGCAGATGCAGCAAATCGCAGATCGTACAAGGCTGGTCTGGGATAAGGCGCGCAGGGTATTCAACCTCGGCTAAGCATTCGGATCCGCAGTTTGTTTGTCTTCTGCGCTGGTCACCTGCACGGCCCTGTGGCAGAACCGTTCCCAACCAGAACGGAGCGCGTACATGAGCAATTTCGGAAAAGGATGTCACCTGCATCTGATCGACGGATCAGCTTTTATTTTTCGGGCCTATCACGCGCTGCCCCCACTGACGCGGAAATCCGACGGGTTGCCGATTGGCGCTGTGTCTGGGTTCTGCAACATGCTGCAGAAATATGTCGAAGGAAACGCCGGGCCGGACGCGCCGACCCATGTGGCCGTGATTTTCGACAAGGGATCGCACACCTTCCGCAATGACCTGTATGACCAGTACAAGGCCAACCGCGAGGCAATGCCCGAAGATCTGCGCCCGCAGATGCCGCTGACGCGCGAGGCGACGCAGGCGTTCAATATCGCTTGCAAAGAGTTAGAGGGCTATGAAGCCGACGACATCATCGCGACCCTCGCCGTGCAGGCGCGCGATGCCGGCGGACGGGTGACAATCGTTAGTTCGGACAAGGATCTGATGCAGTTGGTCGGCGGCGGCGTGGAAATGCTGGACGCGATGAAGAACAAGCGCATCGACCGCGATGGGGTGTTCGAAAAGTTCGGTGTTGGGCCGGAACGGGTAGTCGATGTGCAGGCGCTGGCAGGTGACAGCGTCGATAACGTGCCGGGCGCGCCGGGCATCGGGATCAAGACAGCGGCCTTGCTGATCAACGAATATGGCGATCTGGAAACCCTGTTGGACCGTGCCGAAGAGATCAAACAGCCCAAACGCCGCCAGACGCTGATCGAAAAGCGCGATCAGATCGAGCTGTCGAAAAAGCTGGTGCAATTGGATGAGAATACTCCGCTGGACTTCACCCTGGACGATCTGGAGGTGAAAGACCCCGAACCGGACACTTTGCTGGGCTTTTTGGCCGAGATGGAGTTTCGCACCCTGACCAAGCGCATCGCCGACAAGTTGGGGGCCGAGGCCCCGGTAATCGCTGATGCGCCCGCACCTGCGGTCGAAGAGGCCGAGGCTGAGGCCGTCCCCTTTGATGCGTCGAAATACGAATGCGTACGCGATGCCGGGGCGCTGCAAAAGTGGATTGATCAGGCATATGAGCGTGGCTGGGTCGCGGTCGATACCGAAACCACCGGGCTGAATGAAATGATCGCTGAGCTGGTGGGTATCTCACTGTGCGTTGAGGCGGGTGAAGCTTGCTATGTGCCGCTGATTCATCGCGAAAGTGCAACGGATGATCTGTTCGGATCGGATGCGCTGGCCGATGGGCAAATGCCGTTGGATGAGGCTCTGACCCTGCTGAAACCGATGTTTGAGGATCCATCGATCCTGAAAATTGGCCAGAACATGAAATACGATGCCAAGATATTCAAACGGTATGGCGTCGACGTGGCCCCGATCGATGACACCATGCTGATGTCCTATGCGATGCATGGGGGCGAGCACGGACATGGTATGGATACCCTGTCCGAACGATATCTGAGCCACACGCCGATCCCGATCAAACCATTGCTGGGCTCGGGCAAGTCGGCGATCACCTTCGACAAGGTTCCGATTGATGAAGCTACGGCTTACGCTGCCGAGGATGCGGATATCACTCTGCGCCTGTGGAAACTGTTCAAGCCGCAACTGCATCAGGTGCAGGTGACCACAGTATATGAGACGCTCGAACGCCCTCTGGTGCCGGTTTTGGCAGAGATGGAGATGCACGGCATTAAGGTCGACCGCGACGTCCTGAGCCGCATGTCGAACGCGTTTGCGCAGAAAATGGCGGGATTAGAGGCTGAAATCCATGAGCTGGCGGGAGAGAACTTCAATGTCGGCTCACCCGCGCAGCTGGGTGAGATCCTGTTCGACAAGATGGGTCTGGAAGGCGGCAAAAAGGGCAAGACCGGTAAATATTCGACCGGGGCGGATATCTTGGAAGATCTGGCAACCGAGCATGAGTTGCCGCGCCGGGTGTTGGATTGGCGGCAGCTGTCCAAACTGAAATCGACCTACACCGACGCGCTGCAGACCCATATCAATCCGGATACGGGCCGGGTGCATACTTCTTATTCGATCACTGGGGCGAACACGGGGCGTTTGGCCTCGACCGATCCCAACCTGCAAAACATCCCGGTGCGCACGGAAGAAGGGCGGCGCATTCGCGAGGCATTCATTGCCGAGCCGGGCAATGTGCTGGTCAGTCTCGACTATAGCCAGATCGAATTGCGGATTCTGGCGCATATCGCCGATATATCGGCTCTGAAACAAGCGTTTTCAGATGGTTTGGACATTCACGCTATGACCGCGTCCGAGATGTTTGATGTGCCGCTGGACGAGATGACGCCGGATATCCGCCGTCAGGCCAAGGCGATCAACTTTGGTGTGATCTATGGCATCTCGGGTTTTGGACTGGCTCGCAACCTGCGCATCCCACGAGCCGAGGCGCAGGGTTTCATCGACCGTTATTTCGAGCGGTTCCCTGGTATTCGCCGCTACATGGACGACACCGTCGCCTTTGCCAAAGAGCATGGTTACGTGCAGACGCTGTTTGGGCGCAAAATCCATACGCCCGAAATCAATGCCAAAGGCCCACATGCCGGGTTCTCGCGCCGGGCGGCAATCAATGCGCCGATCCAAGGTACAGCAGCAGATGTGATCCGCCGTGCAATGGTGCGAATGCCGGATGCGATCAATGGGTTACCCGCAAAGATGCTGTTGCAGGTGCATGACGAATTGCTGTTCGAAGTGGCCGAGGACGCGGTGGATCAGGTGATCGACGTGGCGCGCGATGTGATGGAAGGTGCATCGGACCCGGCGGTGAAGTTGGATGTAACGCTGAGCGTGGACGCGGGGCAAGGGGCCAACTGGGCCGAGGCGCACTAGCTGCTAAAAACAAGGGCGGCGCAGTTCATCAGGCCCGGCGGGCCCTCTTCACAGCGGATCAGTCCTGTGGCCTGACCAGGCGGTTGACCAACCGTTGCACGGATGGGCCAAGCAGCAGGATGACGGTGAAGGCGATGGGCCAGCAAAAGGCCCAGGACGCTATCCAGTCGCTGACGGTGTTGGGGCCAAACCCGATGGCTTTTACCGTCGCGATCCCGGTCACCAGGCAGGACATGAGGCCCGACATGATCAGGCTGAACAAGGCGCGGGAAAAGCGGGCGGGGATCATTGCGGGCATCCTGATGGTCTTGTTTCCCCTGATGTGCTGTATTTTCCGTCAAAACGCCAGAGCTAGCCCCGCATCCAGTCAAGGCTGTCCGTTGTTCGTGACGTGGAGGCAATATATTCGGCGCTGACCCAGCCGGAATAACCCGTTGCGTCCATCGCTGCGAACAGACGTTGGAAATCTGTCGGTCCGCGCCCCGGTTCACAGCGGTCGGGGGCGGCGCCGATCTGGGCGTGAACGATCCGCGGGTGAAAGCGATTCCAGACAGTTTCCGCGTCATCGTGGATCATATGAGCATGAAAGCTGTCATATTGCAGGCCGACATTGGGGCGGTTCACATGGTCCAGCACCTGCATTGCCAGATCGTAATCGTTCAGAAAGTACCCGGGCTGGGAAACCGGATTCAGCGGTTCGATCGTGAACTGCTGTTGCGGGGCGAAATCGGCGGCCCATTGCAGGTTGCGCACGAAACAGTCCTGCGCGTCCGAACCCGTGGCATACCCCGACATGATGTGAATCAGCCCTGGTCGCAGGATCTCGGCATAGCGCAAGACACGGCGGATATCGGATTGAAACCGCGCCTCGCCACCCGGAACTGCGGCATAGCCGGGCTCACCCCCGGTGTAATTGGGCGGCGGCGCGTTGATCAGAACAAGTTCCAGTCCATTTGCCAGCAGCGCGCGGCGCGTTTCCTTTGCAGCCAGTTCATAAGGAAACAGAATTTCGACCGCTTTGAATCCGGCGTCGGCCGCCGCCTGGAAACGCTCCAGATACGGAAGCTCGGCAAAGAGCAGTGAGATATTGGCGGCAAATTTGGGCATGGGCGGTCTCTGGCAGTTGTTGGCCGGACCTTAGCGGGACGGCGAATTTTGGGGAAGGGGACCAAAAACGACAGATTGTCGAAAATCGGCCAGATCGCCTGGATCAAATCAGAGACTTTTGGGGCAACGCGGCGAATCATTTTTGCGCGCCGTGCCAACAGAAGGTTTGAACACGATGGCAATGAGCCCTGACCCCGTGCGCGGGAACGCCCTTACTGTGTCTGGCGGACGGACATCCGCGGTGTCTGGCAATGGTCTGGCGGTTGCATCCATGCTGACTTGGGCGGCGGGATTTCCGGCCGCCGAGGTGCTGTTGCAAAGCTGGCCTCCGGTGGCCCTGTTTGCAGCACGATTGGTATTGGCGGTGGCGTTTCTGGTTCCGGTCTGGTTGCTGATTGACGGTCCGTCACGCGTATTGCGCGCCCGTTGGGGACATGCGTTGTTTGTTGGCGGGACGCTGGGCGCTGGCATGTTCCTGATCATTGTGGCGCAAAAACTGACTGACCCGGTAACAGTGGCCATCATCGCCTCTTGCGCGCCTTTGTTCGCGACGCTGTTGGAACTGGCGACCGGCACACGGCGGTTGCGGTGGAATTTTGCGGTAGGTCTGGTCGTGTCGATCGTCGGCGGGCTGATTGCCACCAGTGCGGTAGCTCCGGCGCAGCTTGGGTTGGGTGCGGGCTGTGCCATCCTGTCAACCGGGCTGTTTTGTTGGGCCAGCATGGCGACAGCGCGGGATTTCCCGGACCTCAGCCAGACCGGGCGCAGCACGATTACCTTGGTTGGGGGGCTGATCGTGGCTGCATTCCTGTTCTTTGCGGCCGGTCAGGCTGGCATGGATATCCTGCCCTCGGCACCGATTGATGTGCAGCAGATGGGGATGCTGGTCATCTATGCGCTGGTGTCGCTGGGGCTGAGTCAGGTGCTGTTCATCGCGTCGGTGGGCAAGCTGGGCGTGGCGTTGGCCTCGTTTCATATCAACATCGCGCCCTTCTATGTGATGCTGATCATGCTGGTATTGGGCGAAGAGTGGAATTGGACCCGCGCGCTGGGCGCGAGCATCGTCGCTGTCGCTGTGGTTCTGGCGCAGGATCGCCGGGTCCCGCGACGAGCTTAATCCGGCAGGTCCTCGGACGGAATCAAAGGAAAAAACCGCCCCCCCGACCGAACGCCGAACCAGCCATCCTGATGCTGGGCAAGGTCCACGAGGCGGTAAAAGCTTTTACGATCAATCCGCGCCTCAAGGTTTGTGCGCACCAATACATAGGGCGACGGCTCTTCTGTTTCCTCGTCGATGACAATGCGGATGGGATGATCCGGCCCCGCCACAGCCCGGTCACCGACATGCGTGCTAAAAGTCACGCTTTGCCCGTCACCTTCCCCCTCGACATCGAAATCGACGGCCACAAAGGGCGCATCCTCGACGGTGATTCCAACCTTTTCCACCGGGGTTACCAGGTAATACTTCCCGTCTTCTTTCTTAAGAATTGAGGAAAAAAGCTTCACAAGCTCGAACCGGTTGATGGGCGACCCTAAATAACTCCAGGTGCCATCTTTTGCGATCTTGATGTCCAGATCGCCGGAAAACGGAGGATTCCACAGGTGAACAGGCGGCAAACCCTTGGATTTGGTTGCTTTGACCGATGCTGCCAGACCATCAGGTGAAGGGGTCACAGGTTTTTGTCCGCTCATTGCTTTTGCCATTTCCTCTCAGCGCGATACACTTCAATCATAATAGTCCACGGAAGGGAAAGTCATGAGCGAACCTGCCGACCTCGTGTCCGAGATCGAAGCGCTGGAAAACAAGCTGCAAGAGGCCAAGGCCTCGATCACCCGTCGCTTTATCGGACAGGAACGGGTCGTTGACCTGACCCTGACTGCGCTGTTGTGCGGCGGTCACGCTTTGTTGATCGGCTTGCCGGGGCTGGGTAAGACGCGATTGGTTGAAACCTTGTCGACGGTGATGGGCCTGCATGGCAATCGTATCCAGTTCACGCCCGATCTAATGCCTGCCGATATTCTGGGGTCCGAGGTTCTGGACACCGCCGATGACGGCACCCGCCACTTCCGCTTCATCTCTGGCCCGATCTTCTGTCAGTTGCTGATGGCGGATGAGATCAACCGCGCCAGCCCGCGGACTCAGTCGGCTCTGCTACAGGCAATGCAGGAACGCACCGTAACCGTGGCGGGCGAAGATCGCTCGCTGGGCGAGCCGTTCCACGTTCTCGCCACGCAAAACCCGATTGAACAGGAAGGCACCTATCCCCTGCCCGAGGCGCAGCTGGACCGGTTCCTTGTTCAGGTCGATGTTGAATACCCTGACCGTCAGACCGAACGAGACATTTTGCTTGCAACCACAGGGGTCGAAGAAGACGAAGCCCATCAGATTTTCACCAAAGATGAACTGCTGGCCGCGCAGGTTTTGCTGCGTCGCATGCCGGTGGGAGAGTCGGTTGTGGAGTTGATTCTTGATCTGGTTCGTGCGTTCCGCCCAGAAGAGGCAGGTGCGTCCGAGCGCGTCGCAGAAACAGTTGCCTGGGGTCCAGGTCCCCGTGCGGCGCAGGCGCTGATGATGACGGTGCGGGCCCGCGCGATGTTGCAGGGGCGGTTGGCGCCAAATGCCGAAGATGTCCTGGACATGGCCCGCCCGGTGCTCAGCCACCGGATGGCGCTGAACTTCGCGGCGCGCGCGCGTGGTGATAGTCTGGCTGAGCTGATCGACTCGACGGCCGCCGGGTTAATCCGTACCGAGGCCGCGGCGTGAATGCCGCGCTGACCCTTCGAGAAAGATCCGAGGCCGAGGCATCCCGGCTACCGCCGCTGTTGGCGCGCGCAGAACATCTGGCCGGAACCGTTTTGCTGGGCGATCACGGGCGCAGGCGCTCGGGCCTTGGCGATGATTTCTGGCAATACCGCCCGGCGCAGATTGGTGACAGCCGCCGGATGATCGACCACCGGCGCTCGGCCCGCGGGGATCAGCAGTTTGTGCGTGAACGGGAATGGCAGATCGCGCAATCGGTGATGCTGTGGGTGGATCAGGGTGCCTCGATGCGGTTTGCGTCCAACAAGAACCTTCCCACGAAAGGTGACAGGGCCCGTTTGCTGGGTTTGGCAATCTCGATCCTGCTGGTACGCGGTGGAGAGCGCGTGGGCCTAACCGGTACCACGCTGCCGCCCCGGCGCGGAAACGCGCAAATCATCCGACTGGCGCAGGCCTGGTCAGGCGATGTGCAGGACGATTACGCCTCGCCCGAGCATCGCGCCATGATCCCGCGCGCGCGTGCCGTGTTCATATCGGACTTTCTGGGCCCGATGAGCGAGGTGGAGCTGGCCCTGACCAAAGCTGCCGACCGTGGTGTACGGGGCGTTTTGATGCATGTTCTGGACCCGAGCGAGGAATCTTTTCCCTATCACGGCCGCACCGTGTTCGAGAGTGTCGGACGAACCCTGAGACACGAGACACTGAAAGCTGGTGCTTTGCGTGGCCGGTACCTTGAGCGGCTGGCGGAGCGTAAGGAAGCGCTACAGCAATTGTGCCGGGCGACAAATTGGCAATATGGCCTGCACCACACCGAAGACAGCGCACAGGCGGCGCTGCTGTGGTTGTACCGCGCTTTGGACGGGAGCTTGCGATGACGGCATTTCTGTCAGTGATCAGCTTCACATCCCCTTGGGTATTGCTGAGCCTGCTGGCCCTGCCGATCCTGTGGCTGATTCTGCGCGCGGTTCCACCTGCACCGATCCGCCGCTTGTTTCCCGCGGTCACTTTGCTTTTGGGACAGAAGGACAAGGAAAGCGTTTCGGACCGTACCCCGTGGTGGTTGCTTTTGCTGCGGATGTTGGCAGTTGCCGCGATCATCATTGGATTAGCCGGACCGGTATTGAACCCGTCACGTATTCAGGCCGGGTCCGGCCCGTTGCTGTTGGTGTTGGATGCAAGCTGGGCCGGGGCTACGGGATGGCCAGCAACGCTGGAGCAAATTGACGCCCAGTTGGTTGAGGCCGGACGCGCGGGCCGTCCGGTATCCATTTTGCGCCTTACAGAGCCGGAAACCCCGGTCTTTCAGGCGGCAGAGGCCTGGCGCGGGCGGTTGCCGGGGATGGTTCCGGTGCCGTGGCAACCAAGCGAAACCCAGATCACGCAGGCAATTGACGTGCTGGATCAGATCGAAGAGGACTTTGACACATTCTGGTTCAGCGACAAGCTGGCTTACCCGAACAGCGCCCGAATTCTGGACACTTTGCAATCGCGCGGTGACGTGACGGTGTATCAACCTGCCGCCCCGGTACTGGCGATGGTTCCGGCAGTGTATCAGGATGGGGTTATTCAACTGACTGCAAGACGATCTGAACCCGGGCCAGCGACGGCTGTCACGCTTGTGGCTCAGGGCCGCGACCCGGCGGGTGTCATGCGCATTCTGCACAGTGCTGATGCCGTTTTCGAAGAAAATGAAACAACGGCGCAGGTGGAGCTTGCCCTGCCATCCGAATTGCGGGGACGGATCACAAGGTTCGAGATTCAGGGGCAGCGTTCGGCCGGTGCGGTAACGCTAACGGATGACAGCCTTCGCCGACGCGAGGTCGCCCTGATCGCCGGAACGTTGAACCGTGAAGGGTTGGAACTGCTCTCACCGCTGCACTATCTGACCCAGGTCCTGAGCCCAACTGCGGATTTCGTGGATGGAGGGTTGCTGGAAGTTTTACCTGCCAATCCTGATGCCATCGTTCTGGCCGATGTGGCCAAACTGTCGCCCGGGGAGCAGACGGCATTGGTGGAATGGGTCGAACAGGGCGGATTATTGCTGCGCTTTGCCGGTCCACGCATGGCCGCCAGCGACCTGGGCCGCGATTCCGAAGATGTATTGCTGCCGGTACGTCTGCGCAGCGGCGGTCGCTCGGTCGGTGGCGCGATGAGCTGGGGTGAGGCCAAGGGGCTGGCACCCTTCCCGGAAAACTCGCCTTTCTACGGCTTGCAGGTGCCCGGCGATGTTACGGTCACAACACAGGTCATGGCGCAACCAGACCCTAACTTGGCGGATCGGGTGATTGCGTCGCTGTCCGACGGCACGCCCCTGGTCACACGCAAGGCGCTGGGCTTGGGTCAGGTGGTTCTGTTCCATGTGACGGCGGATGCAGAATGGTCCAGCCTGCCGCTTTCGGGGCTGTTTGTTGAGATGTTGGACCGTCTAGCGGTGGCCTCGGCTGCGAAATCCCGGCAGGATTCGCAGCTACGGGGCACCACGTGGGAGCCGTTGCAAGTGATGGACGGCTTTGGCGCCCTGTCCGATGCGGGCAATCTGGCTGGCGTGGACGGGGTCAAGCTGATCTCGGGCACAACCGGCCCCGATTTGCAGCCCGGCCTTTATGAAAGCGGCAAACAGAAGCTGGCCTTGAATGTTCTGTCGGAAGAAGCTGTGATTAGCCCGGCAATCTGGCCTTCGGATGTACCGATCAAAGGGCAGGAGGTGAACTCTGAGACACCTGTCGGGGGCATCCTGCTCAGCCTCGCTCTGCTATTGCTGACGATTGATGTGATCGCCTCATTGGCCTTGTCTGGCCGCCTTGGTCTGGCCAAAGCGGCGGCGGTTGCGCTGGGTGCCATGCTGTTGGTGCCCGAGGCGCAGGCGCAGACGCCCGAGGATACAGAATTCGCACTGAATGCCACGCATGAGCTGGTGCTGGCCCATGTGCTGACCGGAAATGCGCAGGTTGACGATGTGGCAGGTGCTGGCCTGCGTGGCTTGTCGCAAACGTTGTTCTATCGCACATCGGTCGAACCTGCCGAGCCATTTGGGGTGGATCTTGAGCGCGATGAACTGGCGTTTTTCCCGCTGCTGTATTGGCCGATCACTCCGGATCAGCCGCAGCCTTCGGCTGAGGCTTATGTTAAACTGAACGCTTATTTGCGATCGGGTGGCATGATCCTGTTCGACACACGTGATGCGAATATCGCGCGCTTTGGAGCCTCGAGCCCCAATGGGCGCAAACTGCAACAACTGGCGGCCCCGCTTAATATTCCCGCGTTAGAGCCTGTCCCCGGTGATCATGTGCTGACTCGTGCCTTTTACCTGCTGCAGGATTTCCCGGGTCGCTACGCTGGTACAGAAATCTGGGTCGAGGCCGCCCCGGTGGATGCCGAACAGATCGAGGGCATGCCATTTCGCAATCTCAACGACAACGTCACCCCTGTGGTGATTGGCGGCAATGACTGGGCCGGGGCCTGGGCGATCGACCGCAACGGACAGGCGCTGTTGCCAGTCGGGCGTGGTTATGCCGGGGAACGTCAGCGCGAGCTGGCCAATCGCTTTGGGGTCAATCTGGTGATGCATGTGCTGACGGGGAATTACAAATCGGATCAGGTACACGTGCCTGCGCTTTTGGACAGGTTGGGACAATGACCGGAACAGTCATCTTTGATCCGCTGATCCCGTGGCCAGTACTGGCCATTGTCGCCGCGATTGCGGTCACAGGGGTTCTGCTGGCCCTTTGGCGCGGCCTGTCTGGTTGGGCCTTGCGCGGGCTGGCGGCGCTGGTGGTGATCGCGGCCTTGGCGGGTCCGGTCTATCAGGTCGAAGACCGTGCGCCGCTGACTGATATCGTGCTGATGATCGAGGATGAAAGCGCCAGTCAGGCCCTTTCGGATCGCGCCGACCAAACCGCACAGGCGGCCGAGGGTTTGGCTGCTGAAATCGAAGCCCGTGACAATACCGAGCTGCGCCGAATCAAGGTCGCCGACGGAGACGGGGACGAAGGCACGCAGGTCATGGCCGCGTTGAGCGCCGCATTGGCCGAAGAGCCGCGCGCACGGATTGCGGGTATTCTGGTGGTTTCAGACGGTCTGGTGCATGATGTCGAGCAGGCACCCGACCTGCCCGCGCCGATGCACTTGCTGCAAACCGGACGTGAAAGCGACTGGGATCGCCGCCTGATCGTCCGCAATGCCCCCGCCTTTGCTATTATCGGCGAGCCTGTCACCCTGACCTTGCGCGTCGAAGACAGCGGCGCCGCGCCGGCCGGGGCGACCACTGCGCCGCTTGAGATATCAGTAGATGGGGCCGAGCCGGAACAATTCACCATTCCCATCGGCGTCGATGTCGAATTGCCCATCGCTCTGCCGCATGGTGGGCGCAATGTCATCCAGTTCACTGTGCCTCAGGCCGAGGGCGAATTGACCGACCGTAACAACACCGCGCTGATCCAGATGAACGGGGTGCGTGACCGGCTGCGTGTGCTGCTGGTTTCGGGTGAGCCGCATCCGGGTGGGCGGACCTGGCGCAATCTGCTGAAATCCGACAGCTCGGTCGATTTGGTGCATTTCACCATCTTGCGTCCGCCCGAGAAACAGGATGGCGTGCCGGTGGACGAGTTGTCCTTGATCGCTTTCCCAACGCGCGAGCTGTTTCTGGAAAAGATCAACGATTTCGACCTGATCATCTTTGATCGCTACAAACGGCGCGGCATCCTGCCCGCGATCTATCTGGACAATGTCACCAATTATATCAACGAAGGCGGCGCTGTTCTGATTGCGGCAGGGCCGGATTTTGCCAGCGCCGACAGCATCTTCCGTTCACCTTTGGCGCCGATTCTGCCGGCACAACCCACTGCCCGAGTGATCGAGGAACGTTTCGTGCCCATGGTGACCGATCTGGGCCATCGCCACCCGGTGACGACAGATCTGGGGGATTCCGAGGATTGGGGTGCATGGCTGCGCCAGATCGACGTCAACCACCGCACGGGTGAGCTGTTGATGACCGGTGTGGATGAGCGACCCCTGCTGGTGCTGGACCGCGTGGGCGAAGGGCGCGTGGCGCTCTTGGCGTCGGACCATGCCTGGTTGTGGAGCCGGGGTTTTGAGGGCGGCGGGCCGCAATTGGAACTGTTGCGCCGTCTGGCCCATTGGATGATGAAAGAACCCGAGCTTGAGGAAGAAGCCTTATGGGCCGAAGCCAACGGGCAGGTCATGCGTATCATCCGTCAGACATTGGAGGATGAGGTCGGACCGGTGACCATCACCCGCCCCGATGGCGAAACGCTTGAAATAACGCTCGATGAGGTCTCCCCTGGGCGGTTCGAGGCGACATATTTTGGACCCGAGATTGGCCTCTACCGTCTTCAGGAAGGTGACCAGATGGCAGTGATCGGGCTGGGCCCCGCTGCGCCGAAAGAGTTTGAGCGCACCATCGCCACTGATGAGGTGCTGAAACCCGTACTGGCCGAATTGCGCGGGGGTGCAATCCGACTGGAAGACGGGTTGCCGTCTATCCGCAATGTCCGCGCCGGGCGTCCGGCTGCTGGGCGCGGATGGATCGGCCTGACCCCGCGAGAAGCCTATGAGACGCGCGATGTCACACAGGCCGGGCTTTTACCGCCCTGGCTGGTGCTGGTGCTGGCCGGTGGCTTCTTGCTGGCCGGATGGTTGCGCGAAGGGCGACGTTGATTACTCGAACACCACGCTGACCGTGGGATCACCGGGCAGACCCGCATAGGTGACGGACGCCCCGCCTTTGCCCTTTGCAGGCGGCACAAGCGGGCCGAAAGACCCGACCGAAATCAGGTCGCCGGCTTGAAACTCGATACCTTTCGACATCAGCCATAGGGCCGCATTTGCCGGGTGCCCCAAAACGGCCGCCCCTGGGGCTTGCGCCAGTACCTCGCCATCCGCGGCGCGGAGTGTGACCGTCATATCCTGCAACGCCTGCGTCATCGCTGTAGGATCGGATACGGGAATTTCAGAGCCTAACACGCCGAGTTTCGGGGCAACGCCAATGGCGGTTAGGGTAACCGGCGTGATTGGCTCCCCCTCGGCCAGGGTAAGATCCGGCAGCTCGATAAAGGGGCGGATGGCTGAGATATGGGCAAGAACTTCGGCCGGGGTAGTCGCCTGATTGATGCCAGCGTCGCCGACAACCAGCACCAAATCGGCCTCAAAAACCGGACGCGCACCCCATGTGGCGGGTACAGTGGCCCCGTCGTCCAGCATCATATCGCGGTACAGAACGCCCTGAACCGGTTCAGATGCGCCGAACCGCTCTTGCGCGGGGGCGCTGGTCAGGCCTGCCTTATAGCCGATGATCGGCCCCAAATGTGGTTCTAACACACTGACTATCTTGGCCTGTGTACACAGCGCGTCTTCCATGCTGCCATCCGCAGAAAGGGCCGCCGTCGGCGTGTTGGTCAGATAGTCCTGCACATATTGGTCGATCTGCGCTTCTGTGGCGCAATCCGCCACCGCATGAGAACCCAGCGTGATTGCGCAGAGTATTGGCAAGTATGTTTTACGCGGCATGGCAGACCTCCAGGTTTTCGAAAACTCTGGCACGATGGTCCGTGTTCGGGCAACGGCTTAAGCACTTTTTCACGCTCTGTCTGGATGCTGGGCGCAAGTTACCCGGGATCAGCAACGATGAGTCTAGCAACCAAACTGGCACAGGAACGGCGTGCGCGGCTGGCGGCCGAGCGGCTGTTGGAAATGAAGCAGGTCGAATTGTCAGCCGCCAATCGCAAGCTGGGTTTGCATGCGATGGCCCTGACCAAACGCATCGGTGAAACCCAGGCCGAGGTCGAAACGGTCAGGGATGAAAATGAAAAGGTCAAATCCGACCTGACCGAAGCCAATGCCAAGATCGAAGTGGCCGAGCGCCGCTTGTGGCATTCGATGCAGACCATTCAGGACGGTTTCGCCTTTTTCAATGACCAAAGCAACATGATCGGGGCCAATGCCGCCTATCTCAGCCTGTTTGACGGTTTGGAAGAAGTGTCGCCGGGTATTGCCTATGCCCGTATCCTTGAGATTCTGACCGACGAAGGGTTGATTGACATTGGCGCGGAATCTCCGGCCGATTGGCAGGCCAGAATGCTGAACCGCTGGGCACAACCCCAGCCGGAATCGGTGGTGATCAAACTGTGGAATGGTGAATATTTCAAGTTGATCGACCAGCGCGGCAATGGCGGTGACGTGGTCAGTTTGGGCCTGAACATCACCGCCTCGGTTCGGCATGAGGCTGAGTTGAAGGCCGCCCGCGAACGGGCCGAGGCCGCAAACCGGGCCAAATCTGCCTTTCTGGCGAATATGAGCCATGAAATCAGAACCCCGATGAACGGCATTGTCGGCATGACCGAGTTGATGTCGGAAACCCCGCTGGACGAGGAACAGCGGCTCTACCTCAACACCATCCGCAACTCGGGCGAGGCGTTGTTGGTGATCATCAACGACGTTCTGGATTATTCCAAGATCGAGGCGGACAAGCTGATCCTGCACCCTGAACAGTTCGATTTTGAACGCTGCATTCTTGAGGTTGCGATGCTGATGCAACCCAGCGTGCGCGACAAAGGGCTGTCCTTGCTGGTCGATTATGATTTGTTCCTACCGACCTTGTTCGTGGGCGATCCCGGTCGCGTGCGGCAGGTATTGACCAATCTGGTGGGCAATGCGGTCAAGTTCACCACCGAAGGCCATGTGTTGATCCGCGTCACTGGTGTGCCGAATGCAGACACGAACACATGCGATATTCACGTTGCGATCGAAGACACCGGTATCGGCATCGAAGAGGACAAGATCGGGCACATCTTCGGTGAATTCAATCAGGTCGAAGATGAAAAAAACCGCGCATTCGAGGGTACAGGGCTGGGGTTGGCGATCACCAAGCGGCTGATCACACTAATGGGCGGGTCGGTCTGGGTGGAAAGCGAGCCCGAGCTGGGCTCCTGTTTTGGATTTCGCATCTCGTTGCCCACCATCGAAGGCCCGCAACCCACACCGCCTGATTTGGCTGGTCGGTTGCGCCACGTGGTCGTTGTCGAGGATCTGGCGGTGAACCGTGCCATCCTGTCGAAACAGCTAGGGCGATTGGGATCGAAAGTCACCGTTTGCGCCTCGGGGGGTGAGGCGCTGGCCGCTGTTGATGGCAGTGTGGACCTGTTGCTGTGTGATCACGACCTGCCGGACATGGATGGGTTGGAACTGGCGACCACGCTGAAAGGCCGGGGCTGGGGGGATTTGCCCGTGGTGGTGATGTCGGCCAATCCCGGTGTCATCCACGCCAACCCGGCACGTAACCTGATTGACGGGGTTTTGCAGAAACCTATTCCCCGCGCCGAACTGTATTCGCGCTTGACGACATTGGGGCGGCTGCCTGTCACGCCTGAAGCTGCTTCAAGTGACCCCGAGGCACCGTCAGAGCCGCACGGTGAACGCCAGATGCGTGTTTTGGCAGCCGAGGACAATCGGACCAATCAGTTGATCCTGCAAAAGATGGTCAAGGATTTGAATATTGACCTGCAATTCGCCGCGAATGGGCTGGAAGCCGTGGACCAGCATCAGAAATTCGACCCGGACCTGATTTTCATGGATATTTCGATGCCCAAGATGGATGGGAAACAGGCCACGGCGGAAATCCGGCGGCGCGAGATTGACACGGATCGGCATGTGCCGATCGTCGCATTGACGGCGCATGCCATGGCTGGGGATGATCAGGGCATTCTGTCGGCCGGATTGGATCACTATCTGACCAAACCGCTGCAAAAGCGGAGAATCCACCAGATGATATTGGACCATCAGCCCGAGGATGCTTTGCCTGTCATTGCCGAAGATGCACAGGCTGAATAGGGTAAGCCATGACTGATCGTGGATTTCAGCCTCGTGCCTTGGGTGAGATTGCCATTCGCTGTGCCGATATGGGCGCGATGGTGGCGTTTTATGAAGATGTAATCGGGCTGGAACGCCTGAGCGGTGATCACAACAGCGCCATCACCTTTTTCCGCATCGCCGAAGGGTTCGGTGGGCATACACAGGTCTTGGCCCTATTTCACCACACAGCAGCCCCGCGGCCTGGGTTGCACCCGACCGGCGCCGACAAGCCCACTACCGGCGCCGGGTCATCGCTGCATCATATTGCTCTGTCATTGCCCTTTGCCGAACAAGAGGCCGTGATGCGCTGGTATGACAAAATCAGTCAGCCTTACCGCGTTGAACAATTCGGCTGGATCGGATGGCGGGGCATTTTCACCGAAGACCCCGAGGGCAACACGGTTGAGTTGGTTGCTTACGACCCATCGATGCTGGATCAGGCCTGATAGGGGCGCACGAAAACGGGTTTGTCCTCTTGCGACAGGTCCGAGCGGTATTCATATCCACCAGTGTCGAAATCCAGCAACCCTTTGGGGTCGGTCAGACGGTGTTGAACGATATATCGGGCCATCGCACCCCTCGCTTTTTTGGCAAAGAAACTGACGATCTTGGGGGTGCCGGCCTTGTCTTCCATAAAGACCGGCGTGACCACCCGCAGCTTCAGCGCCTTCAAGTCGACCGCGCCGAAATATTCCTGACTGGCGCAATTCACCAGAACGTCTGATCCGACCTCTTCAGCCTGCGCGTTCAGCGCTTTGCTCAGTTGGTCGCGCCAGTATTCATACAGGTTCTTACCGCGCCGGGTTTTCAGCTTGCTGCCCATTTCAAGACGATAGGGTTGAATCGCGTCCAGCGGGCGTAACACCCCGTAAAGTCCGGACAGGATACGCAGATGGTCTTGTGCCCAGGCCATTTCTTCGGCATCCAGCGAGGTCGCTTCCAGCCCCTGATAGGTATCCCCAGCAAAGGCCAGCGCTGCAGGTCGGGTCAATTCAGCGCTCGGCGAGTCCGAAAATGCTCGATACCGGTCACGGTTCAGACGGGCCAGATCGTCGCTGAGGTCCATCAGTTTTTTCAGATCGCCCAGTGTCAGATTGCGGGCGGTTTTCGACAGTCGGATCGCGTCGTCCTGAAAGTCGGGTTGCGTGACCTCAACGTCCCGCTCTGCCCAATCCAGCCGCTTGGCCGGGGAAACCACTACCAGCATATCCGCCCTCGTTTCTTGCCTGATGCAGGGTATCTAGCCCGCCTGACGCAGCACGTCCAGAAACGCGGCACCAAACCTTTCGTGACGACGGTTGCCCAGCACCTGTTCCATCCCGCGGGGGTCATTGGGGCGCAGTTGTGCGACCTTGGCCAGTTGTGAGGCCGAACAGGTCAGCGGTTTGTCAATCCCGTCGGAACCGCGCGAAAGCTGTGTTTGAACCTCAAGCAGTCGGTCATAGATATCCCCTTGTTCGCGGCCCGCCAGTTTGCGGCGTGCTGGGTGCAATTCTTCAACCGCGCCGGTCAGCACCTCAAGGAAGGTGTCGCCGTACCGTTCCAGCTTTTTCGCGCCAACTCCGCTGATCCGGGCCATATCGTCCAAAGAGGCCGGGCGTTTTTCGGCCATTTCAATCAGAGTGCGATCGGGAAAGATAACATAGGCCGGAACTCGCGCGCTTTCCGCCAGCGCGCGACGTTTGGCCTTGAGCGCAGATAGCAGCGGCGCGTCTTCCTCGGACACCATCATCTTGACGGCGGGCCTCCGGGTGGCCTTGCGGATCGTGTCTTTGCGCAGGTTGATCTGCGCCTCACCTTTCAGGATCGGCTTGGCTGCTTCGGTCATGCGCAACGCGCCGTGGCGTTCGGGATCGGGGCGAACAAGATCGTGACCCATCATCTGCCGGAAGATCGCCTGCCATTGCGGGCGCGACCAGTCCTTGCCGATGCCCCATGTGGACAGGTTGTCGTGCCGCCGGGCGCGAATCTTGTCGGTTTCATTACCCAGCAGAATGTCGATCAGATGGCCCGCGCCGAACCATTCCTCGGTGCGAAGGATCGCCGACAAGGCCATGCGAACGGGGGTGGTGCCATCGAACACTTCCGGAGGGCTGTCGCACAGGTCGCATTTACCGCAAGGTTCGATCTGTTCTCCGAAATACCCCAGCAGGGTCTTGCGTCGACATTCGAGCGCCTCGGCCAGCCCGAGCAGAGCGTTCAGCCGCGCATGATCTGCCATGCGCCGTTCCGGTGGTGCGAGCCCCTCGTCGATCTGAGACCGGCGCAAGCGAATGTCGTCGGGGCCGAACAGGGTCAGGGTTTCAGCAGGCCCGCCGTCGCGGCCGGCGCGGCCGATTTCCTGATAATAGGCTTCGATGGACTTGGGTAGGTCCGCATGCGCGACCCAGCGGATATCGGGCTTGTCGATGCCCATTCCGAACGCAACGGTGGCAACCACGATCAGCCCATCCTCGCGGGCAAAGCGGGTTTCGACGATGCGGCGGTCTTCGGCCTCCATTCCGCCGTGATAATGACAGGCGGTGTGGCCTTCGGCGCGTAAGGCCTGGGCCAACACTTCGGTTTTGTTGCGGGTGCCGCAATAGACGATACCGGATTGGCCTTTGCGCGCTTCGGCGAAGTCGAGGATCTGTTTGCGTGGGCCGTCCTTGGCGGCAAAGGCCAGATGGATATTGGGCCGGTCAAAGCCGCGCAGGAACTTACGCGGGGCAGTGCCGTCGAAAAGTTTTTCGACGATTTCCTCTTGAGTTTCGGCATCCGCGGTGGCGGTGAAAGCGGCCAAAGGCACGTCTAATGCGCGCCGTAATTCTCCAATCCGCAGATAATCTGGGCGGAAATCATGGCCCCATTGGCTGACGCAATGGGCCTCGTCTACGGCGATCAGGCTGACATTGATCCGACGCAACATGCCCAAGGCTGACCCGGCGGCCAGACGCTCGGGGGCCATGTAGAGCAGTTTCAGACGCCCGGCCTCCAACGCCTCCCACACGGCGTCGGTTTCTTCGGGGGTGTTGCCCGAGGTCAGCGCACCGGCCTCGACCCCGGCCTCTTGCAGCCCGCGCACCTGATCACGCATCAAGGCAATCAGGGGGGATATCACCACGGTCACCCCGTCACGCAGAAGGGCGGGTAACTGAAAACACAGGGATTTGCCGCCGCCCGTGGGCATGATTGCCAGCACGTTTTCACCCAGCGTGACGGCATCGACGATCTCTTCCTGACCGGGGCGGAAATCGTCGAATCCAAAGACATCTCGCAGCAAAGGCGCGGCGTCGAACATGTGCGGGGTTGCCCTGTTTTAAGGTTTATCTGCTCTTAAGACAGGACAATCACATACTAAGATTCGGTGAACAAGAGGGTTCGCGTCAGCTCAGCGCCATAAACAGTTCCGGCAGGACGTAGCTGCGAAGCGAAATGATGATGACCAGAACTACCAGAGGTGTCAGGTCGATGCCGCCGAGATCGGGCAAGACTCGGCGAATTGGGCGATAGATGGGCTCAAGGATGCGGTTCAAGCCATACCAGATCTGGGCAACGAACTGCTGGTGCAGATTCAGAACCTGAAAGTTGATCAGCCAGCTCATAATCACCTGAATTAAGACGAACCAATAGGCGATGCTCAATATCAAGTCGATGGGGCCGAAAATAGCCATCATGTCCGAATACTCCAGTTACGTTTGACGAGACCTAAGCGCCCCCGCCTTAAAGAGCAAGCCCGCGCCAACAGAACGCTTGCGAAACGGGACAAAGGCCCGTCTTATGATGGCAACGATAATCAGGGGCGGTCATGGCAGAGATTTCCAAGCGCAAGCGCATTTGGGGCTGGTGGTTTTTCGACTGGGCAAGTCAGCCCTACCACACACTTCTGGTCACTTTTGTCTTTGGTCCCTATTTCGCCGGGGTTGCGGCGGGGTATTTCTCGGGTACCGGTTTGGATGCCGAGGCTGCAGCGGCGCGGGCGCAGACGGTTTGGGCCAATTGCCTGACCATCACCGGGCTGATCATCGCTTTTGGCGCGCCGCTTTTGGGTGCGATGGCCGACGTGTCCGGGCGGCGCATTCCCTGGATATTCGCCTTTTCGGTGATGTATGCGGTGGGCTCGGCGGCGCTGTGGTTCACGATGCCGGATGGCTCGAACATGTGGCTGATGCTGTCGGCCTTTGGTCTGGGCTTTGTGGGTGCGGAATACGCGCTGATCTTCATCAACTCTCAGCTGCCTGATCTGGGCGATGACAACGAGGTGGGAGAGATTTCGGGCTCGGGCTTTGCTTTTGGTTACTTTGGCGGGCTGATCTCGCTGGCGATCATGCTGTTGCTGTTTGTCGAGCAGCCCAACGGCAAGACGCTGATCGGGATGGACCCGATGTTCGGGCTGGACGCCGCCATGCAAGAGGGTACGCGGTTCGTCGGACCCTTCACCGCCGGCTGGTTCGCCCTGTTCATGGTGCCCTATTTCCTGTGGGTGCGTGACGACCCGGACAGCAATAAAACAGGCAGTCTGGGTAAGGCGCTGCGCCTGCTGGGCAAATCGATCTCGGACCTGCGCCATCGGGTCAGTCTGGCGACCTATCTGGGCTCGTCCATGTTCTACCGCGATGCGCTGAACGGGCTGTACAGTTTCGGCGGTGTCTATGCACGGCTGGTATTGGAATGGGGGCTGATCAAGATCGGAGTGTTCGGGATTGTCAGCGTTCTGGCCTCGGCCATCTTTGCGTGGGTCGGTGGCAAGATGGATAAGAAATACGGCCCTAAACCAGTTATTCTGGTCGCGATCTGGGTGCTGATCTTTGTCTGCATCACCGTGGTGTCGATGGATCGGACGCAGATTTACGGCATCTCCTTGCCCGAAGGGTCAGGCCTGCCGGATCTGGTGTTCTTTGGCTGCGGAGTTTTGATCGGCGGTATGGGGGGTATCCTGCAATCGGCCAGCCGATCCATGATGGTGCGCCATACCGACCCAAAAACGCCAGTCGAAAGCTTTGGCCTTTACGGCCTGTCCGGCCGCGCGACATCTTTTGCTGCGCCTTTGCTAATCGGGATTGCCACAACTGTTACGGGCAGTGCGCGGTTGGGGGTGTCACCGATCATTCTGTTGTTTATTCTGGGCCTGTTCCTAATGCGCTGGGTTAAACCGGAAGGGGATCAGAGCAGATGATTTTACTACGTTTTTTAGCAATAATCGCCGCGATGACATTGGCAGGAGCAGCCGGGGCGCAGCCCTTGGCTAAGCAATTGTTCGGGGCGCAAAAGCAAAGTTCACAGCAAAAGCCAGCCGCGTTCGGCAGTTATTCGCGCGGATGTGCCGCGGGGTCGGTGCAACTGCCCGAAACGGGGCCGACATGGCAAGCCATGCGCCTGTCGCGTAATCGCAACTGGGGGCACCCGGAGGCGGTGGATTACGTACAGGACCTCAGCAAGTTTGCGGCTCGGCAACCGGGGTGGAATGGTCTCTATATCGGGGATATCAGCCAACCGCGTGGTGGTCCGATGACTTCTGGTCATCGCAGCCACCAGTTGGGGTTAGACATCGATATCTGGATGCTGCCTGGCGACAACATGCGGCTGTCGCGCAAAGCGCGCGAGAATATCTCGTCGATTTCCCTGCGCCGCGCCAACGGGGCCTATGTGAATGGCAATTGGACGGCACAGCACCACGCCGTGCTGCGTGAGGCGGCAAAGGACAAGCGCGTGGCGCGGATTTTCGTCTTTCCCGGCGCCAAGGTTCAGATGTGCAATGAT
Organism: Ruegeria atlantica; assembly: GCF_013032005.1. Lineage (GTDB taxonomy): Bacteria > Pseudomonadota > Alphaproteobacteria > Rhodobacterales > Rhodobacteraceae > Ruegeria > Ruegeria atlantica_A. Next base: position 124,224 of record NZ_WQBE01000002.1, on the reverse strand, counting down.
GAAAAAGGCAACAAGGCCTATCTGCGCAAGATCAGGCCATGGTGGGGGCATCATTATCATTTCCACGTGCGTCTGAAATGCCCCAAGGGCTCGCGCGGCTGTGTCAATCAGGACGCGCCGCCCAAAGGTGATGGGTGTGCCGAGGCGCAGCAATGGGTGCGCAACATCCTCAACCCGCCGCCACCTGACCCGAACGCGCCTGCGCCGAAGAAACGCCGCGAGTATGTTCTGACCGATTTGCCCCAGCAATGCGCCGCAGTCTTGCAATCCAACTGATTGCTACTTTGCTGGCGGGTGCGGTTTGGGCGGTCGAGGTCAAGACGGCCACATACTTAAACAGCTTTGTCTGGCGCCACCCGGCGGAATGGTTTGGTGGGTTTTCGGCCCTGTATATCTCGGACAACGGTCGGCATATGCTTGCGCTTAGTGACCGGTCGGTTCTTGTCCGCGCGACCATTGCGCGGGACGAGGATGACATTACAGGGGTCCGGATCACCGGGAACTGGCCGGTTCTCTCCAGCACAGGACGGCCCCTATCCGGCGAAGCAGGGGATTCCGAAGGCATTGCGGTCGCACCGGACGGTAGCCATTACATCTCATTTGAGTCAGTGCATCGCGTTGCCCGGTACGCGACCCCCGACGCCGAAGCGCGGGTGCTGCCGCGCCCAAAGGCGTTTGAAAATCTGAAACTGAATGGGTCGTTCGAAGCCTTGGCAATCGACAATCAGGGGTGGCTGTATACCCTTCCCGAAAGAAGCCGGACCGAAGCAGGCGACATCCCCGTTTATCGCTGGGACGGGCAGGGTTGGTCGACCCCTTTCGTGTTGCCACAGCGGGGCAAATTCTTGCCTGTATCTGCCGATTTTGGTCCCGATGGTCGGTTCTATTTATTGGAACGAGCCCTGTCCCTGACAGGGTTCCGCACCCGCCTGCGGCGGTGGCAGATCACAGAGGATTCAGTCGGTGCCGAAGAAAACCTGTTCACGACCGGCACAGGCACGCATGATAACCTAGAAGGGTTGTCGGTTTGGCGCGATGATCAGGGGCGGCTGCGCGCCACGATGATATCGGACGACAACTTTCTGGTCCTTCAGCGCACTGAACTGGTGGAGTATCTGCTACCGGATTGACACATCCCAACCAAAGGTCTAAACGCACGGCTTGCCTTGGGACGGTCCCTTGGCCAAGTCGCCGCTACCTTGTCAAAACGGGCATCTGAAAACATGCAACGCGCTTATATACCCGGCATTATTGCCATGGCCGCCATTGTTGTGGCCTCGAACATTCTGGTTCAGTTCCTGATTTTTGACGGGCTGCTGACCTGGGGTGCTTTTACCTATCCGCTGGCCTTTCTGGTCACCGACATCATGAACCGCGTCTATGGCGTGGCCACGGCCCGCAAGGTGGTGTTTGCTGGGTTTGTCACCGGCATCATCTGTTCGCTGATCGGCAGCCAGATCATGCTGCAAGGTGACGGGTTCACCTATGCCGCCGTACCGCTGCGGATCGCTGTTGCCTCGGGGACGGCGTTTCTGATTGCACAGCTGACCGATGTCACCGTGTTCAATTCGCTTCGCGGTGGTCGCTGGTGGCGCGCGCCGCTGGTGTCGACTTTGGTTGGCTCGGCGCTGGACACCGCGCTGTTTTTCACCATCGCATTCTCAGCTTCGATCACGGTTTTCGGTGCCAATGCTGATGCGGCGATCAACTGGGCGTGGGAGCCTGTGCCCTTCATGCTGACTGGTCCGATGACCCCCCTGTGGGTGACGTTGGCCTTTGCTGACTGGCTGGTGAAGTTGTCGCTGGCGATGATTGCGCTGATCCCGTTCAAGGTGATCGTTGCGCGGTTGACCGCGCAGCCTGCGTAAAAAAGTGCTTTGAGAATGGCGCATCTTGTGTCAGGCTCAAAGTTAACCGCAACAGATAGAAAAGGAGGTGATCCAGTGTCGAGAAAGAGATTGGAGAGAGGTGTCGGAACAACCGGGGGGATCGCCTGTTAGGGCAGCCCTTGGCGGAGCGCTCGCTCCGGCTGGTCGATTGATCTAACCGACCCAACCTCCTGTACTTTCGAAGGGCCGTCCCGCCGGGGCGGCCCTTTTTGTTTCTGTTTGTGCCGGATAAGGTCCACTTCATGTTGCGCATCACCGACGATATCACCCTGCAGGACTGGGAAATGACCGAGAGCTTTGTCCGCTCGTCCGGTCCCGGTGGTCAGAACGTGAACAAGGTCTCGACCGCAGTTGAGCTGCGGTTCGAGGCTGCGCGCTCGCCCTCCTTGCCCGATCCGGTCAAAAACAGGCTGAAACGGTTGGCCGGGCGGCGCTGGACCAAAGATGGCGCGATCATCATTCAATGCGAAGAAACCCGCAGCCAAGCCCGCAACCGCGAGATTGCCCGCGCCCGTCTGGCTGAACTGATTGTCCGCGCGCTGGTGAAACCCAAGCGGCGGATTGCGACGAAACCCACCTATGGCTCGGTCAAACGGCGGCTGGCGGCCAAAAAAGCGCGCTCGGATGTGAAGGCGCTGCGCGGCAAGGTCGCAGAAGATTGAACTGGCAGTTTCACGGTGCCTTGCTAGTTTGATAGGGCAAGGGAGAGCAAGATCATGAGGTTAGAGGGGAAAACCGCGATTGTAACCGGTGGCGCGTCTGGCTTTGGTGCCGGGATCGTGCAGAAATTCCTGTCCGAAGGCGCGCGGGTCATGATTGCCGATATCAATGGTGACGCGGCCGAGGTTCAGGCAAATCAGCTTGGGCCGAATGCGATTGCTCAGATGGTCGACGTGGCGAATGCAGTCTCGGTGCAGGCCATGGCGGATATTGCGATGGATCGGTTCGAGCAATTGGATATTTTGGTGAACAATGCCGGTGTCACGCATCTGCCGACGCCGCTAGAGAATGTCACCGAAGAGGAATTTGACCGCGTCTTCAATGTGAACATGAAATCGGTCTATCTGACCGCACGGACGCTGGTGCCAGCGATGAAAGCGCGCGGGGCGGGTGCGATCCTGAACGTGGCCTCGACCGCGGGGCTGTCGCCACGTCCGAACCTGAATTGGTACAACGCGTCCAAGGGCTGGATGATCACGGCCACCAAGACAATGGCGGTGGAACTTGCGCCTTCGGGTGTGCGTGTAAACGCGCTCTGCCCGGTGGCCGGGGAAACACCACTGCTGAAATCCTTCATGGGAGAAGATACGCCTGAAATGCGCGCCAAGTTCCTGTCGACCATCCCGCTGGGGCGTTTCTCGACCCCCGACGACATGGCCAACGCCGCCTGTTTCCTGTGTTCGGACGAGGCGAGCATGATCACCGGCGCTGCTTTGGAGGTCGACGGTGGCCGTTGTATCTGAGGTCCATCCATGATCCCCGGACCCCGTAACCTGATCACCGATGTCTCTGGCCTGAGGGTCGGAAATGCGCAGGACGCTGCGTTGAAATCGGGAACAACTGTCCTGACGGCAGATCAGGCCTTTACCGCGTCGGTCCATGTGATGGGTGGTGCGCCGGGTTCGCGGGAAACCGATCTGCTGGCGCCGGATAAATCGGTCTCGCAAGTGGATGCAATTGCTTTGTCCGGTGGGTCGGCCTTTGGGTTGGATGCCTGTTCTGGCGTCTCGGATGCATTGCGGTCGCGGGGCAGGGGGTATCCGGTGGGCGATACTGTGGTGCCCATTGTGCCGGGCGCGATCCTGTTTGATTTGTTGAACGGCGGAGACAAGGATTGGGTTGAAAACCCCTATCGCGCGCTGGGACAGGAGGCCTTTGACGACGCAGATGTGGATTTTGCGTTAGGCACAGCGGGGGCCGGAACCGGCGCTTTGGCGGCGCGGCACAAGGGGGGGCTCGGGTCCGCCTCATTGGTTCTGGACAATGGGGTGACCGTCGGTGCCCTGGTTGCGGCCAACCCGTTGGGCAGTGTGACAACACCCGGCGACCGCCATTTCTGGGCAGCACCGTTCGAGTTTGGAGACGAATTTGGCGGTTTAGGATCTGATTCAAGTGCCGGTCTTGGCTTTCCAGCCCCCAGCCTCAAGGCGCAGGCGATGCGACTTGCCGAGCCGGATAAGGGCAACACGACAATCGCTATTGTGGCCACGGATGCTGCCTTGTCGAAATCGCAGTGCCAGCGACTGGCAGTGGCAGCACATGATGGCATTGCCCGCGCCATTCTGCCGGCACACACACCAGGGGACGGAGATCTGGTCTTTGCAGTCAGCACTGGCGCGCAGACCATCGACGCCGAAGCCGGCTTGGGGCTGATCGGACATGCGGCCTCGGTCTGTCTGGCACGAGCTATTGCGCGGGCTATTTACTTGGCGACCCCGGCAGCGGGCGATCTATTGCCCTGTTGGACCGCACCACATGACAAAAGTTAAGGACTGTCTTTATGCCGCAGGGCACATTACCCTCGCGCGGCAATCTGCGCGTTGACTCTTTTTTGCGCCGACGGTCCATTCGGTGCAGCCAATTCGTATCGGAGCAAAACTCATGAATCGTATCCTCGCTACCGCAATTGTCGGCCTGCTGGCCCTTCCTGCCTATGCGGAAGGTGACGCCGAGGCGGGCAAGAAGGCCTTCAATAAATGCAAATCCTGCCATCAAATCGCTGACCCGGCCGGTGAAGTCATCGTCAAGGGCGGTAAGACCGGTCCGAACCTATACGGTATCGCGGGCCGCACCGCGGGAACCGTCGAAGGGTTCAAATACGGAGACAGCATCGTTGAGGCTGGTGAAAACGGTCTGGTCTGGGATGAAGCCACATTTGTCGAATACGCGCAGGATCCCAAGGCGTTTTTGAAAGATTACCTGGGTGAGACATCGGCCAAGTCGAAAATGACCTTCAAGTTGAAGAAGGGCGGCGAAGACGTCTATGCCTATATCGTCAGTGTCTCGGGCGAATAACGTCTGAAACCAGACCATTCGAAAGATTGCAAAAGGCCGCAGCCCCCTGCGGCCTTTCGTGCGATTGATAACAGCTTGGATCAAGGTCACCTTGGGGTTACGCGGTTCATCATGCCCTTGCATGACTTCGCAGAGCCAAGCCGGTCCGGCGGCAGCCAATTCCATACATCCCGCCGCCCTGGCGGATCGGCAGCAGGAGACGACAGATGGGAATCATGATCCCGGCCTGGGTTGATGGTGAATTGACCCCCGTGGACAAGCTTGAGGCGCATGAAAAGGGCCTGCGGCACAAAGCAGTGTCGGTCTTTGTCGTGCGCGGCACCGAGATCTTGATGCAACGCCGGGCTTTGGGCAAATACCATACGCCGGGCCTGTGGGCGAATACCTGCTGCACCCATCCCGATTGGGGCGAGACGCCCTCGGAATGTGCCGTGCGTCGTTTGCGCGAAGAGTTGGGGATCACCGGCTTGTACCCGGAATACCGGCACCGGCTGGAATATCACGCCGATGTTGGCAACAACATGATCGAACACGAAGTGGTCGATATCTTTCTGGCTCATGTTCGTGGGCCACTTAAAATCGAGCCTAATCCGGACGAAGTCATGGATATCCGGTGGATCGACTACCATGATCTGCTGGCTGAAGTGCAACGACATCCGCAGCGGTTCACGCCGTGGCTGAAGATCTATCTGCACAGTCATGCCGACACGATTTTCGGTCCTGATCTGATCATCTCGGCCACGTCCTGACCGCAACGGCTTGCAAGGGCCGCTCAAGCCGCCTAAATCAACGCGTCATGGCCAAGCAAAAGACAGACCCGAATTACAAAGTCATCGCCGAAAACCGGCGCGCGCGCTTCGATTACGCGATCGAGGACGATATCGAGTGCGGCATCGTGCTGGAAGGGTCCGAGGTCAAATCCCTGCGCGTTGGTGGGTCAAACATCGCCGAAAGCTATGCTTCTGTCGAGGATGGCGAGCTGTGGCTGATCAACAGCTATATCGCGCCTTATGAGCAGGCGAAGGTTTTCAAGCACGAAGAACGCCGCCGCCGCAAGCTGCTGGTGTCGCGTAAAGAGCTGTCGAATCTGTGGAATGCGACCCAGCGCAAGGGCATGACGCTGGTGCCGCTGGTTTTGTATTTCAACCACAAGGGCCGGGCGAAGCTGAAGATCGGCATCGCCAAAGGTAAAAAGCTGCACGACAAGCGTGAGACTCAGGCCAAGCGGGACTGGTCACGGCAGAAACAACGGCTGATGAAGGATCACAGCTAGAAGGTCATCGCGGCCTCAACCGCGCGTTTCCAGCGATCATAGGCGGCGTCGCGTTCTTCGGCAGACAGTTCCGGTTCAAACCGACGATCCAGTGCCCAGGTTTCGGAAAAACCCTGTTGGTCCGGATAAACACCGGCGCGCATGCCGGCCAGCCAGGCCGCCCCTAATGCGGTGGTTTCCTGCATCACCGGGCGGTCGACCTCGGCCCCCAGATAGTCCGACAGCCCCTGCATCGCCCAGTCCGAGGCGCTGGCACCGCCATCCACGCGCAGGGTGACATCGGTGTCCGCGCCCCAGTCGCCCTGCATGGCGTGCCACAGGTCGCGCGTTTGATAGGCGATGCTTTCCAGCGTGGCCTTGGCGAATTCCGCGCGGCCGGAATTACGGGTCAGGCCAAATATCGCACCACGGCAATCAGGTTTCCAATAGGGCGCGCCGAGGCCAGTAAAGGCGGGGACCAACACGACATGCTGGTTCGGATCGGCTTGTTGCGCCAACTCGCCGCTTTCGGGGGCTGATTCGATGATCTGCAGCGCATCGCGCAGCCATTGCACAGCGGCCCCAGCGACAAAGATCGATCCCTCCAGCGCATAGGTCCGCTTACCGTCCAACTGATAGGCGATCGTGGTCAGCAAACGGTTCTTCGACTCAACCGGTTTGTCTCCGGTGTTCAAGAGGGCAAAACACCCCGTGCCATAGGTCGATTTCATCATTCCGGGCTGGAAACAGGCCTGCCCGATAGTGGCAGCCTGCTGATCCCCCGCCACGCCTAGAATCGGGATATTTCCCCCAAATAGGGTCGTATTTCCGAAATCCGAGGCGCAATCGTGTACCTCTGGCAGCATGTTCATCGGCACGTCAAGCAGATCGCAAATCTCGGCACTCCACGCGCCTTTGTTGATGTCGAACAACAGGGTGCGCGCTGCATTCGTGGCGTCGGTGGCATGGCTGCGCCCCTCGGTCAGACGCCAAATCAGGAAACAGTCGATGGTGCCGAACATCAACTCTCCGGCCTCGGCGCGGTCGCGTGCGCCGGGCACGGTGTCCAGCAGCCATTTGACCTTGGTGCCCGAGAAATAGGGGTCCAGCAACAGCCCGGTCTGGGCGGTCACGTCATCTTCGCACCCCGCCCGTTTGTAGCGCGCGCAAATTTCGGCGGTGCGGCGGTCCTGCCAGACGATGGCGTTGTGGAGTGGTTGACCGGTGGCGCGGTCCCAGACCACAGTGGTTTCGCGCTGGTTAGTGATGCCGATGCCTGCGATCTGGTCGGCGGTGACGTCGGTGGTTTCCATCACCTCGCGGCAGACGCGTAGAACGCTCTCCCAGATTTCTTCGGCGTCGTGTTCGACCCAACCTTCCTGCGGGAAATGCTGCGTGAATTCGTGCTGCGCGGTGCCTGCGCGCTGCATTTCCGCGTCAAACAATATGGCCCGTGATGATGTGGTGCCCTGATCAATGGCAAGAATATAGGTCACGCCTGCGCCCCCTCCGGTCTGGTTTTGCCGGACTTTAGCGCAAACAATGACGATCGTGCCAGAGCGTTCAGACAGGAATATTGTCGATCAGCCGCACGCCATCCGCCCAGGCCGCCGCAAACAGCCGAGCGGGCCGTGTGGCATGGGTCAGCGGGTCCAGTGTGTCGGCGCAGCGCAGTTGAATATATTCAACTTGAGTGAAGCCTGCCGCCAGCAGATCAGACTCGGCCCGCGCGGCCACAGTTTCAAACGCGGCCCCTGCTTTCAGCGACTGGACCACACCCTGCATGATCCGGTGCTTGTTGGCCGCAATGTTCAACCCCTCGGGCGAGAGGAGGAGGTTGCGCGAGGACATTGCCAACCCCGAGGGTTCGCGCACCGTGGGGCAGCCGATCACCTCGATGGGGATGTCCAGATCGCGGGCCATGCGGCGGACGATCATCAATTGTTGATAGTCTTTTTCCCCGAAATAGGCTCGATCTGCCTGCGTTTGCAGGAACAGCTTAGCGACAACAGTGGCAACGCCATCGAAATGGCCAGGGCGGAATTCACCCTCCATCACATCGGTCAAACCGGCGACTGAAACGGTGGTGGCGAAGCCTTGCGGATAGATCTCCTCGGGATCGGGGACATAGATGGCGTCGACACCGTAAGGGGCCAGTTTCTGCGCATCTTCGTTCTCGGTCCGCGGGTAATTGGCCAGATCGTCGGGGTTGTTAAACTGTTTGGGGTTCACAAAAACCGTAACGATCACCCGGTCGGTTCCGGCCTTGGCGGCTTCGGCCAGAGACAAGTGCCCCTGATGTAGCGCGCCCATGGTGGGGACGACACCGATCGTTTCGCCGTTGCCGTGCCATTTGGTCGTCAGCGCGCGCAAATCACTTAGGCGGCGCAGAATGGGTGCGGTCATGTCTTAGGTCCTTTGGTCGGAGCCTGATCGGCAAAGACATGTTCATCCGCTGGAAAGCTGCGGGCGCGCACATCGGAGGCATATTCCGCGATGGCGGCCTCGGCTTGCGGACCCAGTTCGGCATAGCGTTTGACAAATTTCGGTTTGAACGCGGTGAAAAAGCCCACCATGTCGTCCACGACCAGAATCTGCCCATCACAACCGGCTGAGGCGCCAATGCCGATGGTCGGAATCGCGACCTCGGCGGTGATCTGATCAGCCAGGCCTTGCGGTACCTTCTCAAGCACAACGGAAAATGCACCAGCCTCGGCCACGGCATGGGCATCGGCCAACACCGCCTTCGCCTGTTCGTCGCGACCCTGCACCTTGTAGCCGCCCAGCGTGTTGATCGATTGTGGAGTCAGGCCGATATGCGCCATCACCGGGATACCGCGCTTGACCAGAAAGCGGATGGTCTCGGCCATTTCCACGCCGCCTTCCAGCTTGACCGCGCCTGCGCCGGTTTCGGCCATCAGGCGAGCGGCATTCTTGAAGGCATGGGCCGGGTCGTGTTCGTAACTGGCAAAGGGCATATCGATAACCATCATCGCCCTGTCCAGACCGCGAGCAACGGCCTGACCGTGCATCACCATCATCTCCATCGTCACACCCAGGGTCGAGGTCAGCCCATGCAGCACCATGCCGACGCTGTCGCCGACCAGAACAAAGTCGCAATGGGCATCCATCAGCCGTGCCATCGGTGTGGTATAGGCGGTCAAACTGACCAATGGTGTGCTGCCTTTGCGGGCGCGGATATCCTCGGCATTCGGGGCTGTTTTGCGGGCGGTGGCGCTCATGATCGCTCCTGCGGGGTTCATGTTGCAGTGCGGCATAGCAGATTGCACAAGGTTATAGAAACCCCGGTTGCGCGAACATTTCCTTGATTGACCCGAGGTTTAAAGGGACATTGAGTGCAGAAAAGCCTGTAAAACAGCCGGTTCCAAGGATTCAATCAGGGAGAGTTTTTCATGACAAAGCAGATGTTTCGGAGCATTGCGTCGGCTCTGGCGGTGGGTGCCAGCCTGTTTGCCTCGCAGGCTTTGGCCAAATCGGACATTACGATTGCGATGCAGTTGGAGCCGCCACACCTGGACCCGACCAGCGCCGCCGCGCAGGCCATTGATTCGGTGGTTTACACAAATATCTTCGAGGGTCTGACCCGCTTTATGGGTGACGGCTCGGTCGTGCCCGGCCTGGCCGAAAGCTGGGAAATTTCCGAGGACGGTACTGTCTATACATTCAAGCTGCGCGACGGGGTGACCTTTCATGACGGCACCGTCATGGATGCCGAGGACGTCAAATTCAGCCTCGACCGCGCCACGGCAGAAGACAGCGCAAATGCGCAAAAGGCGCTGTTTGCAGGCATCGAAAGCGTTGAGGTTGTGGATCCGCTGACCGTAAAGGTCACCCTGTTCGAGCCGAACGGCAATTTTCTGTTCAACATGGCTTGGGGGGATGCGGTGATCGTCGCGCCCGAAAGCATCGACAACATCAAGACCAACCCGGTGGGGACCGGTGCCTTTACCTTTGGTGACTGGGTGCAGGGCGATAGCATCACGCTAAACCGGAACCCCAACTATTGGGGCGAACAACCTGCGTTAGAGACTGCTACGTTCAAATTCATCTCGGACCCCACTGCCGCCTTTGCCGCGGTGATGGCCGAAGATGTGGACGTCTTCGACAACTTCCCCGCACCCGAAAACCTGCCTCAATTCGAGGCTGACCCGCGTTTTCAGGTGCTGGTGGGGTCGACCGAGGGGGAAACCATCCTGTCGACCAACAACAAGAAACCCCCGTTTGATGATATCCGCGTGCGGCAGGCGCTGGCCCATGCCATCGACCGGCAGGCGGTCATTGACGGTGCGATGTTCGGCTATGGCACGCCCATTGGCACCCATTTCGCGCCGCACAATCCGGCCTATGTCGATCTGACCGGCACCTCGGCCCATGACCCGAAACAGGCCGCCAAACTGCTGGCCGATGCGGGGTATGAAGAGGGGTTCGAGACCACACTGCACCTGCCGCCGCCCTCTTATGCCCGACGCGGAGGCGAGATCATCGCCGCGCAACTGGCCGAGGTTGGAATCAAGGCCGAGATTATCAATGTGGAATGGGCGCAGTGGCTGGAATCTGTGTTCAAGGGTAAGGATTACGGACTGACCATCATCAGCCATACTGAGCCAATGGATATCGGCATCTATGCCCGCCCCGACTATTATTTCCAGTATGACAGTCTGGATGCCCAGACGTTGATGGAGACATTGAACGCGACCACCGATCCGGAGGAACGTAAAAAGCTGTTGGGCGATATGCAGCGCCTGATCGCCACGGACTATGTCAACGGCTACTTGTTCCAATTGGCCAAGCTGGGGGTCGCCAAGGCCGGTGTTCAGGGCCTGTGGGAGAACGCGCCAACGGCCGCCATCGACCTGACCCAGATCAGTTGGTCCGAATAATCGGGTCCGAGGCCGATATCGGCCTCGGATTACCTGTTTCCGAGTGAGCCTGAAAATGAATCTGGTCCGTTTCTTGTGTTTTGTTGCTGTGACTGCCTGCCTGTGTGCGCTGGGCGGCAAGGGACAGGCGCAGAATGTGCTGGATGGCGGGCTCGGTGGTCTGGTTGGCACGCCGGAAAACCCGCTGAAGGTGGGGATCGGCATCCGTATCGATCAGGTTACCAGCGTGGATCAAAAGGCCGAGAATTATGGCGCCGTCGTCGTATTGCGCGCCGAATGGACCGATCCCGCGCTGGCCTTTGACCGCGACACTGTCGGGCGCGAGTTTCAGGTTTTCAATCCGAGGACGCTGGCTGAACATGCCACGGATATCGGGGCGGTGGTTCCGGCGTTTGTCATTCACAACCAACAATCCAACAAATGGATACATGAATCTGCAGCCTCGCTGCACTATGACGGGCATGTGGTCTATGTCGAGAAGTCCTCTCTGACGTTGCAGGCTCCGCATTTCGATTTCCGAAAATACCCGTTCGACACCCAGGAGTTTTTCTTCGAAGTTGTCTCGATCTTCCCGTCCGAATACGTATCCTACTATCCGCTGGAAAAGTATTCTGGCCTGGGTGATCTGCTGGGCGAGGAAGAGTGGATACTGGACAACCCACAAGTCCTGCATTCGACGGTCATTGGCCTTTCGGGCCGGGACAGCGATCAGGTTGTGCTGGCGTTTGAAGGAAAGCGGCACCTGACCTATTATGTGATCCGGGTGTTCCTGCCGATGCTGGTCCTGGTCTCGGTGGGCTGGGCGCTGTTTTTCCTCGACGAATACCGCCGCCGGATCGAGATTGCCGGAGGCAACCTGCTGGTCTTCGTGGCCTTCAACTGGGCCATCTCTGCTGACCTGCCCAAGCTGGGCTACCTGACGTTTCTGGATTTCATCCTGCAATGCATGTTCCTGATGACAGGGGCATTGATCGTGTTCAACGTGGCCTTGCGCAAACTGAAAGTGTCCGGGCATGAGGACGGGGCCAGAAAGCTGGACAATTACGCAATTAAGTGGATTTATCCGCTGGGCTATGCGTCCATCGTCGCTTACGCGGTTTTTGCCTATCTGTTGGTGCCTTAGGTGCTGGACCCGCGCGATATGTGATCCTAACGTGGCCTCAATGCTCCGCTATGCCTTGAAACGTCTGATATCGCTGGTCATCAGCCTTGTGGTCGCCTCGGTGGTCATCTTCGCCGTGATCGAGGTGGCGCCAGGCGATCCGGCCTCGTTCATGTTGGGCGTCAACGCGCAAGAGGACACACTGGCCGCCCTGCGGGCCGAGCTGGGATTGGACGGGTCCAAGATCCAGCGCTATTTCAACTGGGTTGGCGGTATGATGGTGGGGGATTTTGGGACCTCTTACACCTATCGCACACCAGTGTCGCAGATGATTTCGGACAGGCTGTGGGTGTCATTGCCGCTGGCGCTTTACGCCTTGACCTTATCGACCCTGATTGCCTTCCCGGCCGGGATTTACGCCGCAGCCCGTCGTGGCAAGCCGGGGGATTTGACGGTGATGGGGGTGACGCAATTAGGTATCGCAGTGCCGAATTTCTGGTTCGCGATGATGCTGGTGCTGATCTTTGCCATCAACCTTCGCTGGTTCAACGCCGGAGGTTTTGCGGGTTGGGACAAGGGCGTCTGGACCGGCTTGCATTCTCTGACATTGCCCGCCATTGCGCTGGCCTTGCCGCAGGCCGCGATCTTGGCGCGGGTCATGCGGTCTTCGCTGCTGGATATACTGGGCGAAGAATTCATGCGCACTGCCCGCGCCAAGGGATTGTCACGCCGTCAAGCACTGTGGCGGCACGGTGTGCGCAACGCGCTGATCCCGGTTCTGACCATCCTCGGGCTGCAGTTCTCGTTTCTGTTGGCGGGGTCGATCATTATCGAGCAGGTGTTTTATCTGCCCGGACTCGGGCGGCTGGTGTTTCAGGCGATCTCGGCCCGCGATTTGGTCGTGGTGGAATCGGTGGTCATGCTGCTTGTCTTTGCTGTCATCACCGTGAATTATATGGTCGATCTCGCCTATGCCGCCGTGGACCCACGGCTGAGAGGTCGGTCATGAGCCGCAACCTGCTTCTTGGTTCAGTATTGTCCTCGTTGGTCTTGCTGGCGGCGCTGATGTCCTTTGTCTGGACGCCGTATGATTATGCGGAGCTGGATATCCCCAACAAGCTGGAGCCGCCTAATGCACAGCATTGGTTCGGTACGGATCATTTCGGGCGCGACATGTTCTCGATGATCATGGTGGGGGCTCGTACGTCCATCGCGGTGGCATTGGTGGCGGTGGGGATCGGTATGGCGCTGGGCGTACCGCTGGGCCTGACGGCGGCAGCGCGTAAAGGATCATGGCTGGATGAGGTGATCATGCGCGGCAACGATCTGGTCTTTGCCTTCCCCTCGCTAGTCATCGCCATTCTGATCACAGCGGTGTTCGGAGCAGGCGCGATCAACGCGATCATCGCGATCGGTATTTTCAACATTCCCGTCTTCGCCCGCATCACCCGTGGCGCGGCCTTGTCCCTATGGGAACGCGAGTTCATTCTGGCCGCGCGTGTCGCGGGCAAAGGCGCGGCGCGGATATCAGCAGAGCATATTCTGCCCAATGTTGCGAACCTGCTGATCGTTCAGGGGACCATCCAGTTCTCGCTGGGTATCCTGGCCGAAGCGGGCTTGTCTTATGTCGGTCTGGGTGCGCAGCCGCCCACACCCAGTTGGGGTCGAATGCTGGCTGATGCGCAGACAATGGTCAGTTTTGCCCCGCATTTGGCTCTGATTCCGGGGCTGGCAATTATTGTCACTGTGCTGGGACTGAACCTGTTAGGCGATGGGTTGCGCGATTGGCTTGATCCCAGAATACGAGTCGCGCGCGCATGAGCTTGCTGGAGATCGAAAACCTTTCTCTGACCATCCATGAGACCGAGATTCTGAAGCGGGTCAGCTTGTGTATTGGTGCCGGACAAATTGTTGCCGTGACCGGTGAAAGTGGCTCGGGCAAGTCGATGACCGCGCTGGCCGTGATGCAATTGCTGCCAAATGGCGCAAAGACAGAAGGCGCGATCTGGCTGGGACGTCAGAATCTGCTGAAACAGTCTGAACGCGAAATGTGCGACCTGCGTGGGGCCGAGATTGGGATGGTGTTTCAGGAACCCATGACCGCCTTGAACCCAGTCAAAACCATTGGCGATCAGGTGATCGAAACCATTCCGGTCCACAAGGCCATGTCGCGCACCAAGGCGTCGGCCCGCGCACACGAGGTTTTGAGCCGCGTTGGCCTGCCACCTGACCGTTTCCCGCTGTCGCGATACCCGCATGAACTGTCAGGCGGTCAACGGCAGCGTGTGGTAATCGCCATGGCAATCGCACTGCGCCCCAAATTGTTGATCGCGGATGAGCCGACAACCGCGCTGGATGTGACGACGCAGGCGCAGATACTCGACCTGCTCAAAGGTCTGGCGCGCGAATATGGCATGGGGCTGCTGATGATCACGCACGATCTGGCGGTGGTGGCAGACATGGCCGACCAAATCGTCGTGATGCGCCATGGAGAGGTGGTCGAAAGCGGTGCAACCATTGACCTGCTGAACAATATGCAGCACCCCTATACACGGAAGCTGTTTCAGGCCTCGGGGCATCAGGTTTCGCTGCCTGAACCGCCAGAACCTCGACCGCTGCTCGAGGTAAAAAATGTTGTTCGGGACTATCGTCTGCCGAGAAACAGCTTGTTCGCAAAGGCAGGGCAACATCGCGCAGTAGATGACGTCAGCTTTACGCTGAACCGGGGTGAGCGGTTGGGGTTGGTCGGAGAGTCGGGATGCGGAAAATCGACCCTAACACGGGCAATTCTTGGCTTGGAAGAGGTGCAAAGCGGCGAAATCAGACTGGACAACCAACCTGTCTTTGCCGGTCACAAGCCGAACCCCGCTGTGCGACGTAAGATGCAGGTGGTGTTTCAGGACCCCTATGGCAGTTTCAACCCGCGCCACCGCGTCGCCCGCCTGATCACCGAGCCGTTTCACCTGTTGGAATCCCCGCCCACCGGCACAGAGAGGCAAGACCGTATCGCCGAAATGCTGACCGCCGTGGGCCTCAGCCCGGATGATGCGAACAAATACATCCATGAATTCTCGGGCGGGCAACGACAGCGGATTGCCATTGCCCGCGCCTTGATCATTCGCCCCGAACTGATCGTGTTTGATGAGCCGGTCTCGGCCTTGGATGTATCGGTCCGGGCACAGATTCTGGATCTGCTGGCCGAGCTGTGTGCCACCTACAACCTGACTTACTTGTTCATCAGCCATGATCTAAGTGTCGTACGGACAATCACGGACCGGGTGATGGTGATGCAGGCGGGCAGAATTGTTGAACAGGGTGAGACCGAACAGGTATTCTCTTCCCCGCGGCACGCTTACACTCGGACCCTGATCGATGCCGCACCGATCTTGCCCGGTATCGGTGCAAATGTCGCGTAATTCCTTTGTTAGAGACGATATGGAGGCCAAAATGCCCAATTCTCTCTGGTTCAATCCCGGCCTTTGCCTGATCGGCGGCGATTGGGTCGCGCCTGCGTCACAGCAGACGATTTCGATGATCAATCCGTCTGACGGATCCGAGATCTGCCGGATTGCCCGCGCGAGTGCCCCAGATATAGATGCCGCTGTGCAGGCCGCCCAAACGGCGTTGGATGGGGATTGGGGGCGAAAGACGGCGTTGGAGCGCGGCCGCGTCCTGACCCGACTTGGCCAACTGGTTTTGGAGCGCGTAGAGGACTTGGCGCAGCTTGAGGCGATGGATGTAGGAAAACCGCTGACACAGGCCCGTGCGGATGCCGTGGCGTTGGCGCGGTACTGCGAATTCTACGGCGGCGCGGCGGACAAGGTGATGGGCGAGACGATCCCCTATCTGGACGGCTACACCGTGTACACGCTGCGCGAACCGCACGGGGTGACCGGGCATATAGTGCCGTGGAACTATCCGATGCAGATCATTGGCCGCTCTGTCGGGGCAGCTTTGGCGATGGGTAACGCCTGCGTGCTGAAGCCAGCGGAAGAGGCGTGTTTGACTGCGCTTGCCTTTGCCCATCTGGCGCAACAGGCGGGCCTACCTGCCGGAGCGCTGAACGTGGTGCCGGGGTTGGGGGCCGAGGCCGGGGCGGCATTGTCAACGCATCCAGGCGTGCAGCATATCTCATTCACAGGGTCAGTTGCCACCGGCGCGCTGGTGCAACAGGCAGCGGGGCGCAACGTGGTGCCGGTGACGCTGGAACTGGGCGGTAAATCGCCCCAGCTGGTATTTGACGATGCCGATCTTGATGCCGCACTGCCGTTTCTGGTGAACGCGGGTATTCAGAATGCCGGGCAGACCTGCTCGGCCTCGTCCCGTATTCTGGTGCAGCGTGGGGTGTATGAGCAGGTCAAAACCCGCATGGCAACCGCCTATGCCGATCTGACTGTTGGTCCAGCACCCGAAGATTTGCGGGTCGGCCCCCTGATCTCGGCCCGTCAGAAACAGATCGTCGAGGGGTTTTTAGCCAAAGGCGCCGACCTCAACATCGCAGGACAAGGGCGTATCGTAGATCATGCCCCCGGCGAGGGGGCATATGTGCAGCCAACCCTTTTTGCCGATGTCCCGTCAGATCACCTTCTGGCTCGGGATGAAATTTTTGGACCGGTGCAGGTTCTGATCCCCTTTGAAACCGAGGAGGAGGCGGTTCAGATCGCCAACGCCACCGAATACGGGTTGGTTGCCAGCATCTGGACCCGCGACGGTGCGCGGCAGATGCGGTTGGCGAAACAGCTGCGTTCGGGACAGGTGTTCATTAACAATTATGGTGCGGGGGGCGGGGTAGAGTTGCCGTTTGGCGGTGTCGGCAAGTCCGGTCATGGCCGCGAAAAGGGGTTCGAGGCGCTGTTTGGGTTCTCGCAGGTGAAAACAGTAGCGGCTTACCATGGTTAGGGTCTAAACAATCACTTCGATCGACTGTTGCGCACCCACACCGAAGACGCGCTTATAGCGCTCGATCTCATCCTTTGGGCCCATCGCTTTTTCCGGGTTGTCGGACAGTTTCACGGTTGGTCGGCCATTGGCGGACACCGCCTTGCAGACCAGCGAGAACGGTGCCAGCGCGTCTTGTGGGACCAGCCCACGGAAATCATTGGTCAGCAAGGTGCCCCAACCAAACGAGACCTTCGTGCGATGAGCGAACTGGCTGTGTAGTTCGTGGATTTTGTCCACGTCCAGCCCGTCCGAGAAGATTACCCGCTTTTGCAGCGGGTCCTCACCGCGCGATTTCCACCAGTTGATGGCAATCTCGGCACCTGTCGCCGGATCTCCGCTGTCGACACGAATACCGGTCCATCCCGCCAACCAATCCGGCGCATTGTCCAGAAAGCCCTGCGTGCCATAGGTGTCGGGCAGGATGATGCGCAGATTGCCGTCATGTTCCTCGTGCCAGTCGCTGAGGACGTCATAGGGGGCCTGCGCCAGTTCGGTGTCGGATTCCGCCAGCGCGGAATAGACCATGGGCAGTTCATGGGCATTGGTGCCGATCGCCTCAACCTCGCGTCGCATGGCGATCAGGCAGTTCGAGGTGCCGGTAAACGCGGGCCCCAGTCCTTCGATCATCGCCTGCACGCACCAGTCCTGCCACAGGAAGGAATGCCGCCTACGGGTGCCGAAATCAGCAATGCCCAGCCCATCGATGCTGCGCAATTGATCGATTTTTTCCCAAACGCGGGTCATGGCGCGGGCATAAAGCACCTGCAGTTCGAACCGGCGCATATTGTTCAGAACGGCGCGGGATCGCAGCTCCATCAATACCGCAAGCGCCGGGATTTCCCACAGCATGACCTCGTGCCACTTGCCCTCGAAGGTCAGTTCATACTGATCGCCTTTGCGCTCAAGGTGGTATGGCGGCAGGCGCAGATTCTCGAACCACTCCATGAAATCCGAGCGGAACATCTGCCGTTTCCCATAGAACATATTGCCACGCAGCCAAGTGCTTTCACCCCGGCTGAGGCTAAGAGACCGGATATGATCCAGCTGTTCGCGCAGCTCACCCTCATCGATCAATTTGGCCAGTGGAATGTGATTCGACCGGTTGATCAGCGAAAAAACCACATCCGTTTGGGGCTTATTTCGAAACACTGACTGGCACATCAGCAGTTTGTAGAAGTCTGTGTCGATTAAAGACCGTACAATCGGGTCAATCTTCCATTTATGATTGTACACGCGCGTCGCAATATCGACCATGGCAGAACTCCTGCGATTTCTGTTGTTAGATCAATAGGTGCATGAATTGGCAAGAGTCGCTAGATTGAAGACAATGACAAGGTGAGGTCACAAATCGAGCATATTGTGTAATCTTTTCATTGGTTAGTGAAAAGAAGGGGTTGGAAGAACAAGGTTTAGTTGGTGAATGGGTCTCGAGTACGACTTTGATATTGTAGCGATTGCGCCTGATGAAGTGGATCCGGAACATGGCATGGCTGCCGTGACGGGCCACCGCGCCGTTCGCGCGACCTTTCGCAATACTCAGACTGTTGAGGCCTTGCACAGTGCATCCCCCAAGATTCGTCGTATTTTTCTGGAATCGGGCTTCAGCCTGGAATCCAAGGGTGGCAGCCTTCCACATGGTTATTTCCTGTCCGAAGATGCACCGGATCGTGAACGCATCCTGAAACGGCTGTTTTCGAATATCCGCAATATGGGTGTTCAGGGGGAATATTGTGGTGATTTCGACTTTTGGCATTTCCTGGACGACGTAAGGCGGGCCCGCCCCCGGGCAAATGCCACGCGCGAGTTGCAGGAATTGACGCCAAGCCCTAAAGCGCCTGATGTGGTCAAACCAAAACGACGCTCGGTTCAGGGGCGTATCGGGTTTGCGCTTGGTCTGGCCGTGGTTGTGATTGTCGTGCTGAGATACCTGGCGTCCGAGGGGTCTGCCCCCTAGGCCAGGATAACGCCGGCTTCCCGCATTGCGGTTTCAGCAGCGGCCAGTGATCCATCCATATCGATAGCTCGGCACGCATCCATTCGGACCGTGACGTCAAAACCCAGACGTGCTGCGTCGATTGCGGAATAGTACACACAAAAATCAGTGGCCAAGCCGACGAGCGTCAGTTTCGTGATTCCGCGCGACTTAAGATACCCCTCCAACCCAGTTGGTGTTTTCTGGTCATTTTCGAAAAACGCCGAGTAGCTGTCGATACCGCTGCGAAAGCCCTTGCGAAGGACAAGATCGGCATGGGTGTTCAGATCCGGATGGAAATTGGCGCCCTCGGTTCCCTGAACGCAGTGATCCGGCCAAAGTACCTGCGGGCCGTAGTGCATTTCCGTCATGTCAAACGGGTTCTTGTCGTCATGCGACCCGGCGAAGGACGAATGACCCGCCGGATGCCAGTCCTGCGTCAGGATCACGGCATCGAATTCGTCCATCATGGCGTTGATCGGGGCCACGATCTCATCCCCTCCGGGTACGGCCAGCGCGCCGCCGGGGCAGAAATCGTTCTGGACGTCGATCACAAGCAGGGCGTGGGTCATCGCGGTTTCTCCTCAGGTTGCTCTATCGGTAGGGCGCGCAGGCCCAATCGTCAATCTGGCTGCGAAGCGTCAATTCGATCCCTTGCGACTCTGTTGCGTCAGGTTTAGACCGCGCGCATGTATACCATCGCTGCTCTTTATCACTTCACCCGTTTCCAGGATCACGCTGCCCTGCGCGAGCCTTTGTCGGACCTGTGCCGTACGCAATCTGTCAAAGGCACATTGCTGCTGGCGCAAGAGGGGATCAATGGCACTATTGCCGGCCCCCGCGCCGGGATCGATGCGGTGCTGGCGCATATCAAAGCGCTGCCCGGCTGTGCCGATCTGGACTGGAAAGAGGCCACCGCCGATCACCCGCCTTTTGGCAAGATGAAGGTGCGCTTGAAAAAAGAGATCGTGACCATGGGGCAGCCGGATATCGATCCGCGCGCCCGTGTCGGCAACTATGTCGAGCCTGAGGATTGGAACGATCTGATCCGCTCGGACGACGTGGTGGTGATCGACACCCGCAACGATTATGAGGTGGCGATTGGCACGTTTGAGGGCGCAATAGACCCTGAAACGGCCAGTTTCCGTGAGTTCCCGGCTTGGTGGGAAGAGAACAAAGAGCGGTTCCACAACAAGCGCGTCGCCATGTTCTGCACCGGTGGTATTCGCTGTGAGAAATCCACTAACTTCCTGCTGGGGCAGGGGGTTGAGGATGTGTATCACCTGAAGGGCGGCATCCTGCGCTATCTTGAGGAAATGCCAGCTGATGACAGCACCTGGCAGGGCGAGTGCTTTGTGTTCGACAACCGTGTGTCCGTTGGGCACGGGCTGGTCGAGGGGCCGCATAACCTGTGCCACGGTTGCCGCCGTCCGATTCTGCCCGAGGATATGAAGCGCCCTGAATACGAACATGGCGTGTCCTGCCATCGGTGTGTTAACGAAACCTCTGAAGCCGACAAAATGCGGTTCCGTGAGCGGCAAAAGCAGATCGGTCTGGCGCGTCAGCGCGGGCAAGAGCATCTGGGCGCCGACTAACTCTCTGATAAATAAGGTTGCAGGCGCGGGTCGGAATGTCGATCATTGAACCTGCATCACCGTATCGGAGGTTTAATGCACCGCGACCCGACAACTCTGGATGAGTGGAAATCGACCTTGGTCGCGGCCTTGGGTCTGGTGGTCGTCAGCTTTGTTGCCTGGTATGGCCTGTCGCGGCTGAGCGAGACCACTGCTGGCGACAAAATAGGGACTGCAACAACCGTAGGGTTGACGATCTGGCTGGTGTCGCAGACCTGGTACTACATGACCCAGGTGAAATCCCCAAAGCGCCAGCTGTTGCTGATGGGGATATCCTTTATTCAGGTCGTGCCTTTCTTGTTCGCAGCCGTTTACGGCTCGTTCGGGTATAACGATCTGTGTGTGGTCGGGGCCAAAGGGCCGTCAGACGTTTTGTATTTCTCATATGTCACATTCACGACGGTTGGGTTCGGAGACCTGCATCCCGCAGGCCTGTGCCGCGGGCTGGCCGTGGCTGAGGCGATCACTGGGTATATCCTGCTGGGCCTGTTCGTAGCGGCGGCCGTGGGCATTTACGCGCGCGGACACAGCCAGAATTGAACGGTCACTTGTTGTGGTCGATCCACTGGGACATTGCGTATTTGTCGCGAAAACACTCAGACGGGATTGGCCTGCGTTTGCTGCGCGAAATCCGTTCGGCAAAGGCGACCTGCTTGCCTGTGGGATAATTGGCAAAAGGTGACGGATCGTGTGGTTTATGTGCCGAAATCCAGGCTGACATTGATCGGCGGTCACGTTGTGCTTCGACCGGGATTTCCAGCGCCGACTGTTCCGCAATAGCGCGGGCAAAGCGCATCTGCCGGTCCGTGACGGGCAGCAGGTGATAGTCGTTTGTCGGGCCGCTTGGGGCGGAATTTCGCAAGTTCTGGGTCATCGGATGTTCCCCTGACTATGTAGAACATAAATGGAACATTAGCTTTTAATTTCAAGAGAGGGGGCTGCGACTCGGCGGGATATTGCCTGTTACGGCTTTTATTGACTGACCAATCAATAAAAGCTAAATCCGCGGATAACGCTCTTTGCCCGACGCGGGTGCAATCAAGAAAAGGACGCGGCATGAAGTTTCAGCCCAAGGCCAGCCATTTCATCAATGGCGAATATGTCGAAGACACAAATGGCGCCCCCATCGACGTCATCTACCCGGCCACTGGCGAGGTCATCGCGCGGCTGCATTCCGCCACGCCAGAGATTGTAAATCAGGCTCTAAACAGCGCCAATGCGGCGCAAGCGGAATGGGCCGCGATGTCCGGAACTGAACGTGGCCGGGTTCTGCGCCGCGCCGCCGATATCATGCGTGAGCGTAATCGTGAGCTGTCGATCCTCGAAACCCACGACACCGGAAAACCGCTGCAAGAGACCTTGGTGGCCGATGCAACCAGTGGCGCGGATGCGCTGGAATATTTCGGTGGGCTGACGGCGTCGCTGACGGGTGAACATATCCCGCTGGGCGGTGGCGATTTCGTCTACACCATCCGCGAGGCGCTGGGTGTCTGCGTCGGAATCGGTGCGTGGAACTATCCGACGCAGATCGCTTGCTGGAAGGGTGCCCCTGCGCTGGCCTGCGGCAACACGATGGTGTTCAAACCCTCTGAGACCACGCCTCTGTCGGCCTTGAAGGTGGCCGAGATTCTGATCGAAGCCGGCGCGCCCAAAGGCGTCTACAACGTGGTGCAGGGCTATGGCGATGTAGGTGCGTCACTGGTGACCGACCCGCGCGTGGCCAAGGTATCGCTGACCGGATCCGTTCCGACGGGCCGCAAGGTCTATGCCGCCGCGGCGGATGGCATGAAACACGTGACCATGGAATTGGGTGGCAAGTCCCCAATGATCGTGTTCGATGACGCCGATATCGAAAACGCCGTGTCGGGTGCGATTTTGGGCAATTTCTATTCCTCAGGTCAGGTCTGTTCCAACGGCACCCGCGTGTTCGTGCAGAAAGGCATCAAAGAGACCTTCCTGAACCGTCTGTCCGAACGTTTGGCAACGGCGAAAATCGGCGATCCGCTGGATGAAGAGGTCAATTTCGGCCCCATGGTCAGCGAAAACCAGATGAACATCGCGCTGGGTTATATCAAAAAGGGCAAGGCCGAGGGCGCACGGCTGGTCTTTGGCGGTGAGCGCATCGAAGGTGACGGGTTCTATATGCAGCCTACTGTTTTTGCCGATGTCACCGATGATATGACCATCGCGCGCGAAGAAATCTTTGGCCCGGTCATGTCGGTGTTGGATTTCGACACCGAGGAAGAGGTACTGGCCCGCGCCAACGACACAGAATTCGGCTTGGCCGCCGGTGTGTTCACCAACGACCTGACCCGCGCCCACCGCATTGTGGCCGGGTTCGAGGCGGGCACCTGCTATATCAACACCTACAACCTTGCTCCGGTCGAGGCACCGTTTGGCGGGTCGAAAATGTCGGGTGTCGGACGTGAGAATTCGAAACTGGCGATCAACCATTTCAGCGAGATGAAGACGGTTTATGTCTCAATGAACGATGTCGAGGCACCGTATTAACTCATCTCTGCGTGAAAATTATTCATACCGAGAATACTCTGTTCCCGACATTTCGCGTCGGGAACAGAGCATAAGCCACCTTTGACCTGTGGCTGACTTTCCTGACAGGGTGCGGTTCATGCGCCCGCCAGCAGGAGGTCACACCCATGAAAACCCACGCCCAGGCCGTTGTGATCGGAGGAGGCCTTGTCGGCTGCTCGATCCTTTATCATCTGGCCAAGCTCGGCTGGACCGACGCGGTGCTGCTGGAGCGGGATGAGTTGACCTCGGGTTCGACCTGGCATGCGGCGGCGAATATTCATGGGCTGCACGACAACAACAACATCACCCGCATCCAGCATTATACGATGAACCTGTATAAAGAGCTGGAAAAGGAAACCGGACAGGGCTGCGGCGTGTTCCAGTCGGGCTCGCTGTATCTGGCGCAGACCGAGGACCGCGAACACCAGCTGCGCCTGCAAGAGGCCAAGGCAAAATTCTACGGCCTGAACTTCTATGAGATCAGCTGCGAACAGGCGATGGAACTGCATCCGCTGGCGCAGTTCGACGATATCCGCTGTATCATGTTTGAACCCGATGGCGGCAACGTCGATCCGTCGGGTGTGACTCACGCCTACGCCGCAGGGGCGCGCGCGATGGGGGCAACGATTGAGCGGTTTTGCCCTGTAATAGGGACTGAACAGAAATCTGATGGCTCGTGGATCGTGCGCACCGAAAAGGGTGATATCCACACGCAGTGGGTGGTCAATGCCGGGGGTCTGTGGGGGCGAGAAGTCGCGGCGCTGGCCGGGATCGAACTGCCGCTGCAACCGACCGAGCACCAGTATTTCGTGACCGAGGCGATTGACGAGGTTGCGGAACTGGGCCGTCGCCTGCCCTCGATCGCCGATCGGGATGGTGAGTATTATTTCCGTCAGGAAGGAAACGGCCTGCTGATCGGAGCCTATGAGAAAGACATGCGGTTCTGGGCCGAAAACGGCACGCCGCTGGACTTCGCCCATGACCTCTTCCCCGACGATCTGGACCGGATCATGGAAAACGTGATCCGCGCCACCGAACGTGTGCCGGTAGCGGCAACGGCCGGGGTCAAACGGGTGATCAACGGCCCGATGATCTGGTCGCCGGACAGCAACGCGATCTGGGGGCCGGTGCCAGAACTGAAGAACTATTTCTGCTGTACCGGTATCATCCCCGGCTTCTCGCAATCCGGTGGCCTTGGGCTGTTGGCGGCGCAATGGATGGTCGAGGGCGAGCCGCAATATGACATGTTCGCCTGGGATCTGGCGCGGTTCGGCGACTGGGCCGATAAGAAATTCACCAAGGCCAAGGTGGAGGATGTCTATACCCACCGTTTTGCCATCCATTTCCCGAATGAGGAACGCAGCGCTGGCCGTCCGGCCCGTGTGCGGCCGGCTTATGAAATGCAAAAGCAGATGGGTTGTGTGTTCGGCCTGAACTGTGGCTGGGAACACCCCTTGTGGTTCGCCGATCAGCCCGGTGAGACCGAAACCAACGGCTTCACCCGCCAGAACTGGTGGCAACCCGTGGGCCGCGAGGTACAGATGCTGCGCGACAACGTAGGCGTCATCGATATCTCGAACTTCGCCAACTACGTGATCAAGGGGCCGGGCGCGTATGACTGGCTGGACCGTCTGGTGGCCAATCGGGTGCCGACCGAAGTGGGACGGTCCTGCCTGACACCGCTGATCTCGGTTCGCGGTGGCGTGGCCGGTGATTTCACCATCACCAAAGTGGCCGAGGATGAGTATATGATGATCGGCTCTGGCATGGCGGAACGGTATCATCAGCGTTTTTTCAACATGGTCGATCTGCCCGAAGGCACCACGTTCGAGGTTGCCACCAATCGGATTGCGGGCTTCAACGTGGCCGGTCCAAAGTCGCGCGATCTGCTGCAACGGCTGACCAACGCGGACCTTTCGAACGAAGCGTTCCGCTTTATGCGGTCCCAGACCATCGAAGTGGCCGGGGTGACCTGTCTGGCCATCCGCGTTTCGTTCACCGGTGATCTGGGGTGGGAGCTACACTGCGCCGAATCCGATCAAATCAGGCTCTATTCCGCGCTTTTGAATGCGGCGAAAGAGTTGAACGGTGGCCCGGTTGGCGGTCGCGCGTTGGGATCTCTGCGCATCGAAAAAGGCTACGGCTCGTGGGGACGGGAGTATTCTCAGGAATACTGGCCGCAAGAGGTCGGGTTGGCCGGCCTGATCAAACTGGACAAGGATTTCCTGAACAAAGACGCCTATCTGTCCATCAAAGATAATTCTGCCCGCGAAATGCTTTCGATCTTTGAGGTTGATGCCGTTGACGCTGATGCCACCGGAGGTGAGCCGATATTCATGCCCGATGGTACGCCTGTGGGCCGGGTGACCTCGGGCGCCTATGGCTATTCGGTGGGCAAGTCCCTGGCCGTTGGGTATGCCGACCCCAAAGTGGCCGGCCCCGGCGATACGGTCGAAATCTACATTCTGGGCAAGCCACACAGCGCCAGAATCCTCTCGGAACCGCCTTTTGATCCCAAAGGTCACAAGTTGCGTGATATTCAGCCGGTCGCCGAAGGCGTCTCATGACTGGAACTTTCGCCCGCGTTGCAGATTTTGCCCTGAACCGATCTGCCGATCAGATGCCCGTCAGCGCCAAGGAAGCGGCTGCGCTGATGATGCTGGATACGATGGGCATCCTGATCGCCTCTGGCCCGATGGAGGCCGGGGTGATCGCACGCGACACGGCGGCCCTGCTCTATGGCAGCTCTGATCCGGACTACAGCGCCCGGATGATGTTCGACGGGCGTCCGGTCAGCATGGCCGGGGCGGCTTATGCGGCGGCGACCCAGACTGATAACCTGGATGGGCATGACGGCTATAACCCGACCAAGGGGCATATTGGTGTCGTGGTTTTGCCCGCACTGATCGCCATGGCCGCCCATCGCCCGGATCTGACGGGCCCCGAAGCACTGGCGACGGTGATCACCGGCTATGAAATTGCCGGGCGCGCGGGGTTGTCGCTGCATGCCTCGGTCAGTGACTACCATACGTCAGGTGCATGGAACGCGTTAGGCGTAGTCGCGATGGCCGCCCGTCTGCGCGGCCATTCGCAGGATCAGATGCGGCAGGCAATGGGTATCGCCGAATATCACGGTCCCCGCAGTCAGATGATGCGCGAGATAGCCAACCCCACGATGCTGCATGACGGATCGGGTTGGGGTGCGCTTGTCGGAGTTTCAGCCGCTATTCTGGCCGAACATGGCTTTACCGGTGCCCCCGCCATCACGATCGAGGCAGAAATCGCCGCGCCTCATTGGGCCGATCTAGGCCAGTTTTGGCAGGTCGAGCATCAATACGTGAAACCCTACCCAATCTGCCGTTGGGCCCATGCCGCAATCGACGGTGTCCGGGCGGTAATGCGGGACAATGACCTGTATCATGCGCAAATCCGGTATATTCAGATCAACACATTCCATCAGGGTGCTTGCCTGTATGCCGGAATGCCCGGCACGACCTCTCAGGCACAGTATTCGTTGCCTTTCGCGGTGGCCGTGCAGGCGCTTTACGGTCGGATCGGGGTCGAGCATATTTCCGGTTCCGGTCTTTCTGACCCGGCAGTGGCCGCGCTGATACCCCGTATTCACGTGGCCGAGAGTGATCGTCACAATGCCCGCTTCCCCGAGGGGCGTTGGGCCGATGTCAGTGTCGAAACCACGGATGGGCAGATTTTCGACTCTGGAGATGTCCACGCCCGAGGCGGTCCTGAGGTCCCCATCAGCCGCGAAGAAGTGATCACCAAGTACTCGGAATTCGCAACGCCAGTCATCGGCCCGACCCGGGCTGCGGCAATTCGGGATGCAATTTTGGGATGGGTCGCGCCGGACTCTCGGATGTCTGACTTGTCTCCGTTGATATTTGATCCTTAGAAAACGTGTCGTTTACGTCGCGCGTGTCGACAAACAACAGGAAAGTGTCCGCGTTAGAGCCGTATTCACGGCTGACTCAATATGGCAAACAACTCCGCAATCCTGTTGCGGGTTTCCACGCTGTCCCTCAATAGGTTCTCCGCGTCGGCCAGGGGCGTTTCAGGAAGTCGGGCCGGTGCACCTGTTAGACCCTGGGATGTCTGGACGACCTGATCGAATTTGGTGTGATTTTCCAAATTCACTTGCTCTGGTAGATCGGCCAGCCAGAACAAGCGGTTTGCTTCATCCTCACGACCTGAGTTGCGCATCAGATCACCCGCCGCCGCAAAATCCTCTGCTGCAATCAGGGCTTCAGTCCGTAGCATACTCGCTGCGTCCGTCTGATCATCGTCCAGTTCCAGCATCGCTTGATGCGGACGCTGATCCAATAGCGCGGCTTTGGCCCGCAGACGGGCACGCTCACCCCGCCTCAGCCTGTCCTGATGACGCTTTGCTAGTGCGTATGCATGTCGTGAAAACCCAAGCTTTGCCAGTCGGTCAGCAACGGCAATGGCTGTGTCGGTTGTCAGATTTTGGGAATGCTTATGTGACAAGATCAGGACGCGGCGCAAAAAGGTCGCATCATCAGCGCGTTCGGTCAGGATAAGCACCGCACGGTTCAGAGCGTCCGCGGATTCCGCATCCTCTGACAGCTCTGCCACCAAATCCAGAGAGGCATCGAATTCCTGACTCAGGCTTAGCGCGACCATATGGGTTTGTTTCATCAGGGGGCCGATGTCAGAACGGCGAAACTCAACCGTGTAGGATTCCGCCAGATCCAGTTCCTGAGGAGAGATTGCGCCACGTTCCAGCCAACGTTTGTCGACCAGTCGGGCCAGTGCCAACGGCGCCTCAAGCGTGGCGTCTGACGCTTCGATCGCTTCAGTCAGCAAGGCTTCGGTCCGGGGGGCGTCACCTTCGGCCGCTGCAACCTTGGCCTTTGCCTGCGCGACATTTGCGCTGGTTTGCGTCTTGACGCGATCGACCGAGCGCAAGATCCGCCGGGCGGCTTCTAACTCGTCCCCGTCTACCAGAATGTCCGACAAGGCCGGGCCGACATGGCGCCGCAGATGGTCCGGTAAGCGGGCAAAAGACTGTTCGATAGCCGTTAGATTGGCGTCGCCTTGCAAGTTGCCTTCACTCATCGCCGCCCACAAAGCCACATCGCCCTCGCAACGCTGCAAGCCCTGGAACGGATTGCCTTCGATCAGCGGCCCATCATCCAGAACACGGGCAATGGCCGCGATGTGTTCGGTTTCCAAAGATCGCTCGTCCAGCAGGTCCAACGCCCGGATCGCTTCGGCGCCAAACCCGGAATGCGCGTACAGTTTCGCCAGTTTCAGCGCGCTCTCTTTGTCGATGGTATCGAATTCTTGGTACAGTTCTGATCGAAGCTGCGCGGCTTGTTCTGGAAACGGACGCTCGTCAGACCAACGGTCAAAAGCCAGCTCGGCGCTGGATACGCAGGGTGGGCGCCGTTCCACTTTTGGAACATCCGGACCCAAAAGCCCGTTCAAACCGTCCAAAATCGAAGTCACTTGAACATTCAATTCAACATCGGCTGGCAAAAACAGGCTTTGATTCCCGTTGGATGCGCGTGGCCCCACCGGCGCAATGTTCAGATCAATGATTCCGCGGTCCGCCCCCTGCAGCAGCCGGGTCGAAAGCTGGTCTTCGAATCCGTTCGCGTTGAGGTTCAACAGCGGCAGGGCCAGTGCATCAATGGTCTGCTCCGGGCCTGTCGTTTTGATTTCTTTTGGGGTTTTGGGCAGGACCGGGGCCTGAATATTACTGGTGAGCGGCGGCAGGAAGGTGCCGGGTGCGATATCAATCACAATCATCGTACTTTTGAAAAGAAAGGCCGAAGCGACACAATCGCAACCGAACTCCAGTTCCAGTGCACCGCCTGGTTCGGCCTGCGAAATCGCGGCAAGTCGGTTTTGCGTCAGACGTTGGAAGACGGTGCCGGTTCGGTATGTCACATCCTTCAGCGCGACGTTCAGGCGTGCGCCGTTTTTTGTCTGTTTCAGAACCCAATCGGTGTCTTGAGGCACTTGAACCACCAATCTGGTATAACCTTCATGCTCACCCGAGCGCACCGTCAGATCTTGCGCTGCGGCTCCGCTGGCCCCGGCGATGAACGCCGAGAATAAGAATGCAAACCGGGTCATGCGGCTGCCTGTTTGAGTTCTTTCAACGCTTCTTCCAACTCGGTGAAATCAGGGCGGTTGTGGGTTGGGGTGTTCTGACGCCCAACCTCAATGCACATGGCAGCGTTGTGGTTGTGCAGATTGGCGACCAACACTTCTTTGATCAGCTGGTAGAAGTGGTTGTCTTCTTCGACGACAGCTTTCAGTTTGCCCGCGAAAGGCCCGACCAGGCCATAAGCCAGAAACACCCCAAGAAAGGTCCCCACCAGGGCGCCGCCGATCAATTTACCCAGCACTTCGGGGGGCTGGTCAATCGAACCCATCGTCTTGATCACGCCAAGAACCGCCGCAACGATGCCCAAGGCAGGCAGGCCATCCGCAACCGTCTGCAAGGCGTGGCTGGAATGCATGGCATGGTGGAAGTTCGCCTCCATCCGCTTTTCCAGAACTTCTTCCACCTGATGCGGATCATCATAGTTCATCGAGGCGGCGCGCATCGTATCGCAGATCAGGTCAACGGCCTCTTTATCTGCCTGAATTTTCGGGTAAGCCGAGAACAGAGATGAATTTTCCGGGTCTTCGATATGTTGTTCCACCTCGACCGGGTTGGCCTTGGCAATACGGATCAGCGAGAACAGCAGGCACAGCAGGTCGCGGTAGTCCTCAGGTTTCCATTTTGGTCCTTTGAACACTTTGCCCATGTCTTTGAGGGTGTGTTTGACGGCGCTCATGTCATTGCTGATCAGGAAAGCGCCAACAGCGGCACCGCCGATCATCATCATCTCAAAAGGAAGCGATTTCAAAATGATGGTCATTTTGCCGCCCGCAGCCAGATAACCGCCGAACACCATGGCGAAAATGACGACAATTCCGATTATTCCGATCATGGGTGATCTCCAGCAAAATCCTGTGCGGGGTTAGAGTTTTATTCCTGTGGGGCGGCGGCGTTGCGGCCTGCCATTATGACGCTGATGGTATAGGCGGCTTCGGGGCGCAGGCCGGTCAGAACACCAGCAGCCGCATCGGGCGGCATGCGAGACAGGAATCCGGCGGCAAAGCTTGGGTCCATCGTCTCAAACAACGCTGCGGCGTCCTTGGGTTTCATGCTTTGATAGACATCCGTCAGGCGCGTCAGATCGGTCTCGGCAGCTTTTTCGGCAATGGCGAGCGTCGCGCGCAGGGCCTCTTCGGCCTCTTGCAGGGCAACCAGTCGCGTCTCGATCGCCTGATCCGCAATGGCCAATGCCTTTTCCTTGTCAAGCGCTGCTGCCTCGCGCTTTTTCAGCGCTTCTTCCCGGCGCAGCAGTTCGGTCAGCAGGACCTGTGCGCCGGGCAGATCGGCCTGTGCGTGTTTGACTTTGGGAGCATAAGGTTCGGCAGTTTTTGCCAACGCTGGTCCTGCTTCCAGCCCAAGACGAATCGCGGCAGACCCGATCATCAGCAAAGAGATGACGGCCAGCACGCCACCTTTTGGGCGCCTATCGGCTTTCCGGCGGGTCATGATGCGGCCTCACCCTGAGAGCGATCGTGGCGGAAGAACATCAAGCCGCCCGGCCGCTTGGCCGGTTTTGGGGCGGTCGCGTCCTTTTTTGGCTTCTCGGGCGCTGCGATCGTTTCAGCGACTTCATCTAACTCAGCCACGGCGGATTCCGCCTGTTCCTCGGGTGCGGCGCTGATATCTTCTTCGGTGTCGGTCGACTGGTCGGGTTTGTCTTGCGATGGAACGACGTCGTGCATCGAAGCCATCATCAGCTCTAACCGTTGCGCCACCGATTCGGCCCGCTGCGTCAGCTCTTTCAATTCCGCACCGGACTGGTCCGAGGCTGCTTGTGCGGCACCCAGGGATTTCTTAAGCTCATCCGCCTGGGTCGATAGAACAGCAACCGCGCCGCCCACGCCTTTTTCCAGATCGGTGAAGCGTTTCAGCCGTCGGGACAGCACGAAACAATACAGACCCGCACCCAGCGCGCCGGCGACCAGCAAAATATCTGCAATCAGCTCCAATTTCGCCTCCTAGTTCAAAACGAATTCCATCACGAGAACGTCGCGCACGCGGCCTTCTCCGACGACGATTTCAATGCGGCGCAGCAGATGGCCGCGGATGCGCATCAGGGCCAGAGAATCTTCAAGGTCCGAGACTTCGACCGCGCGTAGATACCCGTTCAGGATGTCCATGATTCGGGGTTTCATCTTTTCGACATCGGCGGCGTATTCGCTGTTCACCTCAAGCTGAGCGTGAAATTTCAGATGCCGCGAATCGCCTGCATTCACCGACACGATCACCGGCGGCAGATCGATGAATCCCACTTGCGGCAGGGCCTTTACAGCCTTGCCCTTATCCGTTTCCTTGACGTCTTCCATTGCGGGCTTGCCACCAAAAGGAAGCAACCCGGAGGTGGTCAGGAAATAGCCACCAGCCGCCCCGGCCACGGCCAGAATCACCCCTATGATCATCCCTTTTTTCCCAGATTTTTCTGGTACTTCTGCCTGTTCTGCAGTCGCGTCAGTCATGACGTCCTCATTTGTCCGTTCTGCAATCGTCATAACCCGGCAGGGACTAACCGATTGTTAAGGGCAATCGTTCAAACAAGGGATGCGCCGGGCAGAATGTCGGCGAGTCGGAGGTGATCGTGCAGCAGATCGGAACTGTCTGGGCAAGTTTGGACAGGCGTAAACAAATCATCGTCGCCGGTGCAGTAGTGCTGGTTTTTCTTGGGGTCCTTGCGATGTCGCGGATGGTCACGGCGCCGTCGATGACCTTGCTTTATGCCGGGCTGGAAAGTGGCGCGGCGGGGGATGTCGTCCGCTCGCTGGATCAGCGCGGGGTGCTTTATGAGATTCGGGGCGGCTCGATCTACGTGCCCGGATCACAGCGAGATGAGCTGCGCATGACACTCGCCAGCGAGGGGATGCCCGCCAACGGCAATCAAGGCTATGAGCTGTTGGATTCACTTAGCGGGTTTGGCACCACCTCGCAGATGTTCGATGCCGCCTATTGGCGCGCAAAAGAAGGTGAGCTGGCCCGAACCATCGTTGGCAGCCCTCATGTCAGCCAGGCACGGGTTCATATTGCCAACGGATCGAACAACCCGTTTCAGCGCAGCGTGGCGCCGACGGCCTCGGTCTATCTGGTGCCGTCAGGGGCGCATATCACATCCGATCAGGCCAAGGCGATCCGGTTTCTTGTGGCGTCTGCCGTCAGTGGTCTGGCGCCTGAGAATGTCACCGTGGTCGATTCGAACGGGGCGATGATCGGCGCGCAGGAGACCGCAGTCGCTGCGGATACGGCAGATGACAAGGCGCGCCAGTTGCGCGAGCGTGTGATGCGATTGGTCGAGGCGCGCGTCGGCACGGGCAATGCTGTGGTTGAGGTCAGCGTCGACACCGTGACCAAGACCGAATCCATCCGCGAACGCCGTTTTGACCCCAATGGCCGCGTTGCCATCAGCACTGATGTCGAGGAACGCTCGGACAGCGCCCGCAATCAATCCGCCGATGTCACCGTGGCGTCGAACCTGCCGGATGGCGATGGCGCGGGTGGGGACGAATCGAATTCGAACGCGACGCAGACGCGGGAACGGGTGAATTACGAGGTCTCGGAAACTGAATTGGAAGTCCACAATGCCCCCGGTGCGATCAAGCGTCTGACGGTTGCGGTTCTGGTCAACGGCACACGGTCCGTGGATGCGACCGGAGTCGAGACATTTGAGCCGATGCCCGAAACCGAGATGGAGGCCTTGAAGGAGCTTGTGGCCTCGGCCGTGGGGTTCGACGCCGAACGCGGGGACGTCATCACCCTGAAATCGCTGGACCTGCCGGTGGTAGAGCCGCAGGGCACATTGGCAGCGGCCTCGATCTGGCAAAAGGTTCATTTCGACGCGATGTCGTTGATCCAGATGGCAGTGTTGGCGATTGTCTCGCTGGTGCTTGGGCTCTTCGTGATCCGTCCGATCCTGACCAAACCGGCGATGGCCCCGGCCTTGCTGCCCGCCGGGGCACCTCCTGAGCCCGAGGCCATTCTGACCGGCGAGATAGCGACTGACGAAAACGGACAATTTAGCGCGCTGCCGGGCCAGACTGCCGCTGGCGACGTCCCGGCGCTGGCCGCGCAGGCGGGCGCTGATCCGGTCGACCGATTGCGGGCTATGATCGGCGATAAACAGGAAGAGACCGTCGAGATCCTGCGCAGCTGGCTTGAAGAAGGTGAGGAGCGCGTCTGATGTCGATTGCTCATCTTCTTGAGGATTTCACGCTGCAAGCCGGGGGCGGCAAGCTGCACCTGCTGGACGAGGACGCGCTGGAGGAACAGCGGCTGGCAGCGTTCGAGCAAGGCTATAGCGCCGGTTGGGAAGACGCGCTTCAGGCGCAAGAACAAAGCCGAGGTCAGGTCTCAGACGGGCTGGCCAGATCGTTGGAGGACATGTCCTTTACTTATCATGAGGCTGTCACCCGCATGACGTTGTCGCTGGACCCGATGTTCCAGAGCCTGGTGGACACTGTCCTGCCCGAAACGCTGGATCGCGGTTTTCCTGTCCGGTTGGCCGAACAGCTGACCGAAATGGCGCGGGAACAGATTGGCCAGCCGATGCAAATCTTCGTGCCCAAGGGCCGCACAGCTGGGGTAGAGGCCCTGCTACCGCAGGAACTGTCCTCACCCACTCGCGTGATCGAAGACCCCTCGTTAGAGCCAGGACAGGCCCGGTTGCAGGTCGGTACAACCCAGCGTGAGGTGGATTGCAGCGGTCTGCTCGCCGCAGTCGCGGGGGCATTTGACGCTTATGTATTTGAGGCAAAAGAGGCAGTGAACCATGAATGATCCCCAAACTCCGAAACCCGAAAAAGCCAATCCGTTCGAGGCGGTTCCGATTGAGGTTACGGTTTCGGTCGGGCGTGCGCGTCCGCTGATCCGCGACCTGCTGAACATGGGTGAGAACGCCGTGCTGACGCTGGACAAGCGGATCGAGGACCCGGTTGACCTGTATGTCGGAGACCAACTGGTCGCCCGCGGCCTGCTGGAGGAGATGGAGGGCGATCAGGCCGGGCAGCTTGCTGTGCGCCTGACAGAGATTGCTGATTTGCAGAACGGGATCGGTTGATGCGGCTTCTGCTTTGGTTGGTTGTTGCGCTGGCGACGCTGTCCCCGTCTCTGGCTGTGGCGCAAGAGCTGTCGCTGTCATTGGGCGAGGGGGGGTCGATCTCGGCGCGGACCATCCAGCTGATCCTTTTGATCACGATCCTCAGCCTGGCACCTGGGCTGGCGATCATGGTCACCTGTTTTCCGTTTCTGATCACCGTTCTGGCCATTCTGCGTCAAGGGATCGGATTGCAGCAGTCGCCACCGAACATGCTGATCGTCAGCCTGGCGATGTTCCTGACCTATTTCATCATGGAGCCCGTATTTTCCGAGGCCTGGGCCACCGGTATTCGACCGATGGTCGAAGAAACCATGGCGGTCGAACCCGCGTTGCAGATTGCCATTCAGCCCTTCCGAGCCTTTATGGCAGCGCGGCTGGACCCAGATACGTTTCACGCGATGGCGGCCTTGCGACCTGGCGGTGACGCTATCGCCCTGACGCCCGAGGCGCCGCTGTCGATCCTGATGCCGTCCTTCATGCTGTCCGAGATTGCACGCGCCTTTCAGATTGGTTTTCTGATTTTCCTGCCGTTTCTGATCATTGATCTGGTTGTGGCGGCGGTGCTGATGTCGATGGGAATGATGATGGTGCCGCCTGCGACGGTATCGCTGCCATTCAAGCTGGCGTTTTTTGTTATTGCGGATGGCTGGTCGCTGATCGCCGGGGCGTTGGTGCGCAGCTATATGACATGAGGTATCACTGCCGGGTGATTTGCAGCCGCGCGCGCAAGCCCTGGTCCCCGGCCTCAAAACTGAGGGAGCCCCCATGCTGTTCGGCAATTGTGGCCACGATGGTCAGACCCAGGCCGAACCCGTCTGAGGATCCGATGTTCGATCCGCGCCGGAACGGTGCCATCAGGTTTTCGATATCAGTGACGGACAGATCGGCACCCTTGTCCTCGACCGTGATGGTCGCGGTGCGGGCGTCGGTTTCCAGCTGCACCTCGGCATGGCGGCCGTATTTCAGGGCGTTGTCGATCAGATTTGTTAACGCCCGTTTCAGAGAGATTGGCCGCCCCATCACCAGCATCCGCCGTGTCTCGGGCAAGGATCCATGCCCGCGTCGGGACATGAAGACCGATTGCGCGCCTTCGACTGCGACCGGGGCGATTTTCTTCAGGGTCACCGGCAGGTCCATGTCCTGATAATCAGCGACCACAGACTCGACCAGCGCGGTCAGGGAAATCTGACGGGGGTCTTCAACGCTGAGTTCCGAGCGTGTGTAAGTCAGCACGCTTTCGATCATGCCCGTCATCTGATCCACATCGGCCTCAAGCTTTTCGCGCAGTTCGTCATCGGCGATCAGGGCCGCGCGCAGGCGAACACGCGTGGCAGGGGTGCCAAGATCGTGACTGACACCGGACAGAACGGTAGCGCGTTTTTCAAGCTGCATGCGCTCGGCATCCAGATGGTCGTTCACGGCTGACACGATGTCGCGCAGTTCCGCCGGGCCGTCGGCATCATAGCTGCTCGGCCCGCCCCGGCGCTTGCGGCCGCGCAGGGCGTTGGAAAACCGGGTGAAACTGTCCGAGACATTGCCGATCGATGTCAGGATGACCGCCAAAGCCACGATGGCGGCCAGAATGGCGGGCAGGCGCAGGTCGCCAGGGGCGGCCTTGCAACCCCAGATATCGGTGCCGTCCACCTGCTGCCAGCCCCTGTGTCCGAACCGGGCGACCAGGATTGGCTCGCTGCAATAGGTGGCAAGAAGGCGGGTCAGATTGCCCATCTTCTCGGCCCCGGTCTGGTCAACGCGGGACAGAAGATCAGACACTGGGTAAACCAGCCGGTCGGACATCACCGCCAGCGTCAGTTCGCGCCCGGCCAGGGGGGCGGTGTTGTCGGTCAGGATCGACAGGTTGGTGACAAAGCTGCGATCCGACAGGCCGGGCAGTTGCTCGAACCGCCCGACATCGGCCAACTGCGCAGCTTCGGGGGACAAGGGGGTGATCGTGATCCCCGGCGGGGGGATTTTGCTGACCCGCAGCTCTTCATAGACGGAAAACCCTGCGACATAGGCGCGGGTTAGAAAGTTGTCCCAGGCGCGGGCCGAAGAAAACCACAGCCCGGCGGAGAGAAGCCCCGAGGCAAAGGCGGCCCCTGTCCAGATCCAGCCCAGGCTGCGCAGGCGCGGGGCGTGTGTGGTCATGCGTCCTCTTCCACCGACACTTCGGCCGCAAAGACATAGCCGACCCCGCGTTCGGTACGCAGCATCTGCGGGTCTTTCGGGTTGACCTCGATTTTCGAACGCAACCGACCAACCAGCATGTCGATGGCGCGACCCTGCGCCTCGGGTTTGTCGGCGCTGCCGGTGACGTCCAGCGCAGCGGCGATTTCATCCCGAGTTAGGGGGATATGCGGGTTGGCCAGCAAAACCTTGAGCAGCGCAGTTTCCCGTTGCGACAGAGGAACCAGGTAGCCTTCGGGTGAATGCACCTCATCCCGTTTGCCGTCATAGGCCCAGTCGTTGAACCGAAAGCGGTGTGTGCGGCGGCGATAGGCCAGCGACGGCGTACGCCGGGCGCGTTGCATCACCGCACGAACCCGCGCCAGCATCAGCTGCGGGTTGAAAGGCTTGGCGATATAGTCGTCGGCCCCGACCTCGTACCCCGCCATGCGCTGATGGTCGGCTGACAGGGCCGAAACCAGAATGATCGGCACGTCCTGTTCAGCCCGCAGGCGGGCGCAGATCTCGACTCCGTTCTCATCCCCAAGCATCACATCCAGCAGGATCAGGTCGATCCGTCCCGCTTTCAGATGGTTGCGGATTTCAGCCTCGGAACTGGCGGGCAGGGCGACGAACCCGTTCTGATGCAGGAATTGGGTCATCATCGACCGCATTTCAGGGTCGTCATCCACCACCAAAAGTCGCGGAATGCTCACGCGGTTTGTCCTCCCAGTTTCTGCTGCTCCGACATCATCCATTGTAACGAACGGAAACAGATTCAATGTCAACGTAACACGCTGTAACAAAAGCAGTGAATTTTTGGGTGGTTGCCGGGCTTTGGCGCGGATTCAGCGTTGCCAGATGACGAACTGGTCTCAGAATAACGGGCATCGCTGCATCAGCAGTCACTAAGTTCTCTAGGGAGGAGACAGACAATGAAGCATTTTGCATTCGCCACCGTTTCGACATTGGCCGTTGTGGCCGGGTCGTCGGTTCTGGCCGAGCCGCAGGCCGAGGTTCTGCATTGGTGGACGTCGGGTGGTGAGGCCAAATCGGTCGCCGTACTGCAGGAAGAGTTCGCGTCGAATGGCGGAACCTGGACCGATATGCCGGTTGCAGGTGGTGGCGGTGACGCGGCCATGACCGCGTTGCGTGCCCGGGTGCTGGCCGGAAACGCGCCGACCGCAGTTCAGCTGAAAGGCCCCGCAATTCAGGAATGGTACGAAGAGGGCGTTCTGGCCGATATCTCATCCGTGGCCGACGCCGAAGGCTGGGCGGATGTGCTGCCCGCATCCATCGCAGGTCACATGAAGTGCGAGGGCACATGGTGCGCCGCACCAGTGAACGTACATCGCGTAGACTGGATCTGGGCCAATGCTGATGTTCTGGCCGCAAATGGCATCGAAATGCCGACCACCTGGGACGAGTTCAACGCTGCTGCTGATAAGCTGCAGGCTGCCGGTGTGATCCCGCTGGCCCATGGTGGTCAGTCATGGCAGGACGCGACCGTCTTTGAAACTGTGGTTCTGGGTATCGGCGGGCCCGAGTTCTTCCAGAAAGCGCTGGTCGATCTGGACCCCGAGGCGCTGACCTCGGACACGATGGTACAGGTCTTTGATCAGATGCGTACTCTGCGCGGCTATGTCGACGAGAACTTCTCGGGCCGCGACTGGAACCTTGCAACAGCGATGGTCATGAACGGCGAAGCAGCCTTCCAGATCATGGGTGACTGGGCCAAGGGTGAGTTCCTGGCGGCCGGCAAGAAGCCCGGTGAAGATTTCCTGTGCGCCTCGACCCCCGGCGACGGCTATCTTTACAACGTTGACAGCTTTGCCATGTTCGACGTGGACGGAGATGACAAGAAAGCCGGTCAAGACCTGTTGGCCAAGCTGATCGTGGCGCCGAACTTCCAGAAGGTGTTCAATCTGAACAAAGGCTCGATCCCTGCCCGCACCGACGTCGCGCTGGATGATTTTGACATCTGCGCCAACCTGTCGGCTGAAGACATGGGC
This sequence comes from Ruegeria atlantica, assembly GCF_013032005.1. Classification (GTDB taxonomy): domain Bacteria; phylum Pseudomonadota; class Alphaproteobacteria; order Rhodobacterales; family Rhodobacteraceae; genus Ruegeria; species Ruegeria atlantica_A. Next base: position 85,577 of record NZ_WQBE01000002.1, on the reverse strand, counting down.
TCGACCTCGGACGCTGGGTCGCTGTTGCCGTCCTATGCCCATGGCATGGCGCTGCGCGGGTCGCAGTCCGGTGCGATCACCGACGTTGTGACCGCGCATTTTAACTCGGATATGTCCTCGGCTGACGCGGTTCAGCAACTGGCGGACGCGGTGGCAAACAGCTACTGATCCAATACGCTCTGCCCCCTATAATGTGGGGCAGAGCATCTTTCCCCGGAGGAAAAAATGTCCGAATGGCTGGAAAACCACCTGCCCAAGGTGGTGCTGGCACCGTCGTTCATCGCCGTATTGATCTTTGTTTACGGATTTATCGGATGGACCGCATGGGTGTCGCTGACACGATCTAAACTACTGCCGAAATATGAGATCAACGGGTTCATCCAATATGAGCGCCTGTTTGATTCACCCCGCTGGGATACGGCAATCAACAACCTTTACATCTTCGGCGCGCTGTTCATCGTGATCGCGATGGTCCTGGGTCTGCTGCTGGCCATCCTGCTGGATCAGAAGATTCGCGTCGAAGGAGCGATCCGGACGATTTACCTGTACCCGATGGCGCTGTCGATGATCGTGACTGGCACGGCTTGGAAGTGGATTTTGAACCCCGGATTGGGCATTGAATCCATGGTGCAGGGTTGGGGCTTTCCGAATTTCGAGTTCGACTGGCTGGTGCACCCTGACTACGCGATCTATACGATCGTAATCGCTGCTATCTGGCAGAGCTCGGGCTTTGTTATGGCGTTGTTTCTGGCAGGTCTGCGGTCTGTGGATGGCGAAATCATCAAGGCCGCGCAGGTCGATGGTATTCCCACTTGGCGCATCTATACGGCGATCATCATCCCGTCGATGGCTCCGATCTTCCTGTCGGCGTTCATCGTGCTGGCGCACCTTGCGATCAAGAGCTTTGACCTGGTCATCGCCCTGACAGGCGGCGGTCCGGGCTACGCGACCGATCTGCCTGCCACTTACATGTATGCCATGGCGTTTTCGCGCGGCGATATCGGTCAGGCGGCATCCTCCGCGATGATCATGATGCTTGTCGTCTTTGCCATCGTGGTTCCCTATCTTTACTCAGAGCTGAGGGCGAAAAATGACTGATCTGTCGATGCCCCAAACCCAAACCCGCACCCAAAGCGCCACGGGCAAGATCGCCTTGCGCTGGTTGCTGTATGTCCTGCTGGGCCTGTTCGCGCTGTATTACCTGATGCCGCTTTTCGTGATGTTGACCACGTCGCTTAAAAGCCTTGAGGAAATTCGCACAGGCAGCCTGATCTCGCTGCCGCGTGAGGTCAGCTTTGACGCCTGGAAAACGGCGTGGTCCGGGGCTTGCACCGGTATCCAGTGTGAAGGGCTGCGGCCGTACTTCTGGAACTCGGTCCTGATCGCGGTGCCTGCGGTGGCCCTTTCGACCCTACTGGGCGCGCTGAATGGCTATGTCGTGGCGCAATGGCGGTTCAAAGGCGCTAATATCATCTTCTCGCTGATGCTGTTTGGTTGCTTCATCCCGTTTCAGGTTGTGCTGCTGCCGATGGCGCGTCTGCTGGGCATGATGGGGATCGCCGGGACCATTCCGGGTCTGATCTTCGTCCACGTGATCTATGGCCTCGGTTTCACTACACTGTTTTTCCGCAATTACTATGTCACCATTCCGGCCGAGCTGACCAAGGCGGCCCGGGTCGATGGGGCCGGATTCCTGCGGATATTCTGGTCGATCTTCCTGCCGCTGTCGCTGCCCATCATCGTGGTGACCGTGATCTGGCAGTTCACGCAGATCTGGAACGACTTCCTGTTCGGCGTGTCGTTCAGCCAGGCGGGGACGCAGCCCGTGACCGTGGCGCTCAACAACATCGTAAACTCCACCACCGGCGTCAAAGAGTACAACGTCGACATGGCCGCCGCGATCATCGCGGGGTTGCCGACGCTGCTCGTTTATGTCGTCGCCGGTAAGTATTTCATCCGCGGTCTGACCGCTGGCTCAGTGAAGGGATAACCCATGGCTCCCATCCTCGATATCAACAATCTGTACAAGAATTACGGCGCAACTGAGGTTCTGAAGGACATCAACATTTCGATCGAACCGGGTGATTTCCTGGTGCTGGTCGGCCCCTCTGGTTGCGGCAAGTCCACCCTGCTGAACTGTATTGCGGGGCTGGAGGAAATTACCGGCGGCACGCTGTCCATCGGGGGCAAGGACATGACCCATGTCAGCCCCAAGGATCGCGACATCGCGATGGTGTTCCAGTCTTATGCCCTGTACCCGACAATGTCCGTGGCCAAGAACATCACCTTTGGCATGAAGGTACGCGGGGTCGATCAGGCGACGCAGGAGGCCAAGCTGAACGAGGTTGCCTCGTTGCTGCAGATCGAGCCGCTGCTGAACCGCCGCCCCAGCCAATTGTCAGGCGGTCAGCGTCAGCGAGTGGCGATGGGTCGGGCGCTGGTGCGCGATCCCAAACTGTTTCTGTTTGACGAGCCGTTATCGAACCTTGACGCCAAGCTGCGGGTCGAGATGCGAACCGAGATCAAGAAACTGCATCAGACGCTGGATGCCTCGATCGTCTACGTGACCCATGACCAGATCGAGGCGATGACGCTGGCGACCAAGATCGTGGTTCTCAAAGGTGGAATCGTGCAGCAGATCGGCAGCCCGGCTGAAATCTACAACAACCCGGCCAACCTGTTTGTGGCTGATTTTATGGGCTCACCGGCGATGAACCTGATCCCGGCGCAAGCGTCCAAGACCGGCCCGGGCACGCAGATCGCCATTGCACGTGAAACGGGCGAGACACTGGTTCTGAACGATGCCCGCGATCTGTCACTGCCCGAGGATGTGATTCTGGGCCTGCGCCCCGAAGACATTGCCGAGGCCGGGTTCCGTGCCGGTGATGGTGTGCAAGAGGCCTCCTGTATGGTCGACATGGTCGAACCGGCGGGGGCTGATACTTATGTGGTCTCGGAACTGGGCGGCAAACAGGTCACTGCGCGGCTGCACGCGGAAACCAGTGCGCAGGCGGGCAAGATGTTGAACCTGGCCTTTGACATGAGCAAGGTGTCCTATTTCGCCAAGGAAACTGGCGAACGCCTGAACTAAAACCAAAAAAGAGCCGCGCGAACCCAATCGCGCGGCGCTTTTTCATTTGTGAACCGGATCAGCTTAGCTTGTTTCGGCTCATATCCTTGATCAGACGGTTCAGATCGCCCCCACGCGCATCCAGCATGGCGCCGACCTCTGTCCGTTCGGTCAGCAGCATGTTCACCCCTTCGATGAACATGTTAAAGAACTTGTCGCGGCCCGATTTGTCCGACACCAGGAATGTCACCTCAAACGGGGAAGACCCCTGCAACTTGACCGAGGTGCGCACCTCGTAGCCCGCCTTGATTTTGCGGGCATTGCGAACAGTGACTTGGCCACCAATGAACTCGCGGAAGCGGCGGCCATATTTGTTGGAAATATAGCCTTGAAACGCTTTGGTGAATTGCTTGATCTGCGAGGGGCTGGCTGAGCGGCCATCGGCCCCCAGCACATAGCGCGCCATGATCGGCACATCGGCATATTGCACGAAGATCTTTTCAAAATCGCGGATCATCGCCTTTTCGGATTTGCCCGAGGCGATCACGCGGTTGATATCGTCCACGACACTGACAACCAGTGCCTTAGCGCTGGCTTCGGTCTGTGCAAAGGCGGGCAGGGCGGTCAGCATCGCACTGGCCAGGCCAGTGGCGATAAAGCCGCGTCGGTTCAGATGGTTATTCGGCATAGGGGTCCTCGTAGGGGTCTAAGTAGGGGTCCCTGACTGGGTCAGTCCCGATATCTGCATAAGGGTCATCGTACAGACCCAGATAGGCGTCCTCATCGTCGCGTGCCAGTTCAAAGCGGCGGTTTTGGATGTAAATTGTCTGTGCCTGCGCATAGCTGTCGGCGCTTTCATACAGGATTGAATCCACCGTATCCGAGAACCGGCCCCGATCACCCATGCGGCGGACGACCTCTGCATATACGCCGATATTGTCCACCGGACGGACCGGTGTGAAATTGATCGGATTCGAGAATAGATTGACCACAACACCAATCGCATCCCGTTGGGTTGACGGGCCATAGAAAGGCAGCTCGACATAAGCGCCCTCGCCAACGCCCCAAACATGCAGGGTCTCGCCGAAATCGGTATCCACCGGCGGCAGGTTCAACTCGGCAGCAGGGTCAGACAGGCCCAAGCCGCCCACAGTGGTATTGACCACAAAGCGCAGCAAAGCGTTGCCGGATTGTTTGACATTGCCTTGCAACAGGTAGTCCAGCGCCTGCCCGGGCATCGTCAGGTTTTCAGCGAAATGGTTAAAGCTTGTCACCATCGGATCGGGTACGATCTTGACATAGCCTTTCGAGGCCGGGCGGAACAGAAACCGGTCAACGCCCAAGTTGAATTTGTGAATGCCCCGGTTGGTGTTCTCATAGGGATCGAACACCTCATTCGACGGGGTCCCCTCCGGCGGTCGCGTGGCGCAGGCGCTAAGGAATGCCATCACGGACATGACGATAAGGTGCTTCAGGCGGGGTCTGCTCAACACGGTCTTTGCCACTCCTAAACGTTCGGGTTCCACACGCCCGAACTGTCAATCAATACTGCCCGTGGCCACATAGCATGGCCCAATCCGATGTCACATATACGTTTCGCAACCAGTATGAAACAAAAAGCGTTTAACCTGTGCGACGTACTTACGTAAAGTGGTACAGGTTCAACTGTTCGGCATAGGAAGAGTTACGCTGACCGCTCTGGGTCGTCTATCCCCGTTTTCGTACTTTCCGATCCCGGTCTTCCCGGTTAGCTTCGCCCCGACTCAAAGATTGGGAGGAAGCTTCATGAGCATCGCAGCAAAACTGGAAAGCCTGGGCGTCAACCTACCGGACGCGCCTGCGCCGGCGGCGAACTATGTACCCTTCGTTCGGGTGGGCAACATCGTCTATGTCTCGGGCCAGATTTCCAAGGATGACGATCTGATCACCGGCAAGCTGGGCGATGACATGGAAATCGAAGCCGGTGCCGCTGCCGCGAAGGTTTGCGCCATCAATCTGCTGGCGCAGGTCAAGGCAGCCTGTGGCGGTGACATCGATAAGCTGGTGAAAGTGATCAAGCTGACCGGTTTCGTGAACTCGACCGCCGATTTCACAGCACAGCCCCAGGTGATCAACGGGGCGTCGGATTTCCTGGTCGAGGCGCTGGGCGAGGCTGGCCGTCATTCCCGCTCGGCCGTCAGCGCCGCGGCACTGCCGCTGGGCGTGGCCGTCGAAATCGAAGGTATTTTCGAGGTTCAATGACACCGACCTTGCCGTCAGTTTTCCTGCAGGCCCCGATTGCGCATCGGGCGCTGCATGACCTTTCGGATAACCGCCCGGAAAACAGCCGGGCGGCCATCCGTGCGGCTGTCGAGGCCGGGTACGGGATCGAGATGGATTTGCAGCGAACCTCGGACAGCCGGGCAATGGTGTTTCATGATTACGACATGACACGCCTGACCGGGCAGCCCGGCCCTATTCAGCGGGTGACGGCGACACAGGCGCAGGCGACGCAGCTACTACATGCTGATGATGGTATTCCGACGCTGGACGACGTGCTTGCACTGGTGGACGGCAAGGTTCCCCTGCTGATCGAGTTCAAGGATCAGGACGGCGCGATGGGTCCCAATGTCGGATCACTTGAGGCTGACGCAGTGCGGGCCTTGCAAGGGTATGACGGACCGGTGGCCTTGATGTCTTTCAATCCCAACAGCGTGGCCGAACTGGCGCGTCTTGCCCCCCATCTGCCGCGCGGGTTGGTGACTTGTTCTTACCAGCCCAAGGTCGAGCTGCTGCCGCAGAAGGTCTGCGATCACCTGCGCGACATACCCGATTTTGACAGGGTCGGTGCCAGCTTTATCAGCCATGAGGTCGCCGATCTGTCCCGCCCCCGCGTGGCCGAATTGAAAGCGCGCGGCGTGCCGGTTCTGTGTTGGACCGTACGCTCGGCCGAGCAAGAGGCTCAGGCCCGAAGGGTTGCCGATAACGTGACCTTCGAAGGGTATTTGGCCCCACATCCGGGTTGAACCTGCCCCTCGGTGTCACAGATAAAGATCAGACGCGGAGGGCACATGGATCAGGCGCAAATCGAAGTTCAGGTTCTGAGATCGCTTTCGCAGATTTCTGCGACCGAATGGGATGCCTGCGCCTGCCCCGAGGCCGCCGACGGTGGTCGGCCGCTTGATCCCTTTACCACGCATCGATTCCTGCTGGCGCTGGAAAACAGCGGTTCGGTTGGGCCGGGCACTGGCTGGCAGCCTCAATACCTGACCGCATATCTGGATGGGATGCTGATCGCGGCCGCGCCGATGTATGCCAAATCGCACAGTCAAGGCGAATACATCTTCGACCACAGCTGGGCCCATGCTTATGAAAACGCAGGCGGGCGGTATTACCCCAAACTGCAGATCGCGGTACCGTTCACTCCGGCCACCGGGCGGCGGTTTCTGGTGCGACCGGGCTACGAGGTGCCGGGCATGTCGGCCCTGGTGCAAGGGGCCGTGCAGATTGCAGCCGATAACCGGGTGTCTTCGGTTCATGCCACGTTCTGCACCGAGGACGAAGCGCTGGCGGGCGAACAGATGGGTCTGTTGCTGCGTCAATCACAGCAGTTTCACTGGCTTAACGGCCAATATGCGGATTTTGATGGGTTTCTGGCCGCGCTGTCCTCGCGCAAGCGCAAGAATATCCGTAAGGAACGCGCGCAGGCCTGCGAATTTGGCGGAGAAATTCACACCTATTCCGGTGATGATCTGCGCCTTGAACATTGGGATGCGTTCTGGCGGTTCTATCAGGATACCGGCGCGCGGAAGTGGGGATCGCCTTACCTGACGCGACAATTCTTTGATATCGCTCAGGAAACCATGACTGACGATATGGCATTGGTTCTGGCAGAGAGGGATGGCTATCCGATTGCCGGGGCACTGAATTTTATTGGGCGCGAAACGCTTTATGGCCGCTATTGGGGCTGCGTCGAACATCACCCCTGTCTGCATTTTGAATTGTGCTACTATAGGGCGATCGACTTTGCCATTGCAGAAGGATTGGCCCGTGTTGAGGCCGGTGCGCAGGGCGAACACAAGCTGGCGCGGGGCTATCTTCCCATGCGCACGTATAGCTTGCATTGGGTCGCCGACCCCGGCTTTGCCGATGCGATCAAGAAATATCTGGACGCCGAGGCCCACGCAGTGGGACAAGAGATTGAGATTCTGACGGAATACGGCCCGTTCAGGAAATCGAACCCGGAGGAACAGCAATGACCGAACTATTGTCGCCCGAGACCCGCGGACCGCTTCTGGACCCGCTGTTCAACAACGGCTGGACCATGGTCGAAGACCGGGATGCGATCACCAAGACCTTTATCTTCGAAGATTTCGTGCATGCCTTTGGCTGGATGACGCAGGTGGCGATTTTTGCCGAAAAGTGGAATCACCACCCCGAATGGTCCAACGTCTACCGCACAGTCGAGGTGACGCTGGCCACCCATGATGTCGGTGGCATTTCGGCGCTGGATGCAAAGCTGGCGCGCAAGATGGACAGCCTGGTTTAGCCTCTGTCGCTCCGCGAGCCTTCTCCGCCGGCCAGGGATGCAGCAATACCCAATTGCCGGAACTCATCAGGTGTCACGGTTCCGTCGCTGACGTTGATATTGCCAGGAATTTGCGTCGTCCGATTGCCGATTTGGCGCACACTGCGGGCTGCCGGATTAATATCCAGACATTTGGTGTTATAGCAGGTCAGCCCGGAAGTGTTGATCTGGATAAATGTCTGCCCGTCCGGTCCGGTCACAACCGGCGCCTGCGGTACATCGCAGGCCGCCACCAGTAAAAGCGCACCCAAACGGATCCATTTGTTCATCGTGCGCTCCTGTTGCTAGTCCAGGTGACCGTTGCCGTTTTTATCCGCCGCATTGAAATCGTCGTTCATCTGCGCGTCGTATTCCGCCCGAGAGATAAAGTCGTCATTATCGCGGTCAACGTCCTGAAACTGTTTTATGTCCAGAAACGGCTTGGCTTCGTCCAATCCCAGCGTGCCGTTCTTGTCGTCATCCATTTCCTGAAAGGCATAATCGGAAAAGGCATCGAACTCATCGCGGGACAAGAAGCCGTCATTGTTCTTGTCGATGGCCTTCAGTTCGTTTTCATGCAACTCGCCCACGGTCTCGGCTGTGGCCGCACCGGCCAGTATAAGGGCCGCAGCAATCAAAATTCCACGTGTCATCTCGGCTCTCCTCAGCATGCGTATCTGTTGCCTTCAATCGCGCCAGCGGCTGCGCCTGCCGCAGTCAGGATGGATTTACCTGATCCGCCACCGAATTGGTTGCCGATCGCGCCGCCGATCAATGCACCGCCCAGTGATCCGCTGAGACATGCGATTTCATGCTGCCGCGCCGCCTGTTGCTGAGGGGTGGGTGCCGGGCCGCAGGCGGCCAATGCCCCCGCTGTGCCCAGTAATAGAGTGAATACTTTCAGTTTCATCAATGAACTCCCTGATTGTATGCCACAACTATTGGCTGATCAGGGCGTTGCATCAAGTTAAATGCGTTTGCGGCCCCGAGGTGACCCGGGGCCGCGCGCAGGATCAGATCGCGTCCAGCAGAGTTTCGCCTGCTGAAATCTCGCAGGTGCCGGGGCTTTCTTCCAGGTTCAGCGCAGTGACCTTGCCGTCTTCGACCAGCATGGCATAGCGTTTGGACCGGGCATACAGTCCGGCGGGCGGGGCGTCGAATTCCATGCCAATGGCCTTGGTGAATTCGGCTGAGGCATCGCCCAGCATGGTCAGGCCTGCATCGGCCGCGCCTGTGGCCTCGCCCCAGGCTTTCATAACAAACGGGTCGTTGACCGAAACGCAGATGATCTCATCCACGCCATTGGCGGTAAACTGGTCTTTGGTGCGAATGAAGCTGGGCACATGGGCCGAACTGCAGGTCGGCGTGTATGCTCCGGGCACCGCAAAGATCACCACTTTGCGCCCTTTGGTTTTGTCTGAAATCCGCACCTCTTCGGGGCCGTCTGCGCCCAGTTGCGTCAGTGTGGCGTCGGGCAGTGTCTCACCTGTTGAAATCATTTTTTAAGCTCCTGTCGTTTGGATTTGCAGAGTCGGGCTCAGCCGCAATATAGGTGGTCGCGTGGATGAGACCACGGGAATTCGACACGGTGGGAGGAACATGAGCCATATTGTCGTCATCGGTGCCGGGCAGGCGGGGTCGTCGCTTGTTGCCAGGCTGCGCAAAGACGGGTTCGAAGGGGACGTCACTCTGATCGGGGCCGAGCCGCATCTGCCTTATCAGCGCCCGCCGCTGTCAAAGGCTTATCTGCTGGGTGAAATGGAGCTGGAGCGCCTGTTCCTGCGGCCCGAAAGCTTCTATGCCGAGAACAATATCACCCTACGTTTGGGTCAGCGCGTGACGGCGATTGATCCGCAGGCCAAAACCGTGACCGTAGGGGATGAGGTCATCGCATATGACGAACTGGCCCTGACCACCGGGTCGGACCCGCGCTACCTGCCTGCCGCGATTGGCGGTGATCTTGAAGGTGTCCACGTAGTACGCGATCTGGCCCATATCGACGAGATGGAGCCCCGCGTGAAAGACGGCGCGCGCGCCCTGATCGTGGGCGGCGGCTATATCGGGCTGGAGGCCGCGGCAGTCTGCGCCAAGCGCGGGGTCAAGGTGACTTTGGTCGAAATGGCCGACCGCATCCTGCAACGGGTCGCTGCGCCCGAGACCAGCGATTACTTCCGCGCATTGCACAGTGAATATGGCGCCGATATCCGCGAAGGTGTCGGGCTGGATCGTCTGGTGGGCGACAACGGCAAGGTGGTTGGTGCGGTTCTGACCGATGGCACCGAGATCGAGGTCGATTTTGTTGTCGTTGGTGTGGGCATCGTCCCATCAACCCAACTGGCCGAGATGGCCAGTCTGGAACTGGACAACGGCATCAAGACCGATGCCCATGGCCGTACGTCTGATCCGTCGATCTGGGCGGCAGGCGACTGCGCGTCCTTCCCACATGGCGATGCCCGTATTCGTCTGGAAAGCGTGCCGAACGCGATTGATCAGGCCGAGATCGTGGCCCAGAACATGGTGGGCGCGGCCAAGGACTATGTGGCGACGCCGTGGTTCTGGTCGGATCAATATGACGTCAAACTGCAGATCGCGGGCCTGAACACCGGCTATGACCGCGTGGTGACCCGTCAGGGTGACGGTCAGACCGTGTCCTTCTGGTACTACCACGGCGATCAACTGATCGCGGTGGATGCGATGAATGATCCGCGCGCTTATATGGTTGGCAAGCGCCTGATCGAAGCGGGCAAAACGGCTGATCCTGCTATCGTAGCTGATCCTGACGCGGACCTGAAACCGCTGCTCAAGGCGTGAGGATCATCGCCGGAGAATTCCGGGGCCGGGCCTTGGCGTCGGTCGGCAAGGGGGATGCGGGCGCACATCTGCGCCCCACCACCGACCGGGTGCGCGAAAGCCTGTTCAACGTGTTGGGTCATCAGATCGACTTTGACGGGCTGCGCGTTCTGGACCTGTTTGCCGGAACCGGCGCGCTGGGGCTTGAGGCGCTGTCGCGCGGCGCTGCACGGGTGACCTTTGTGGATGACGGGCGGGTGGCGCAGGGGCTGATCCGCAAGAATATCGACCTGACCCGCAGCGCCGACCGCACCACCTTGATCCGCCGGGACGCCACGCGGCTGGGCGAAAATCCGGGTGCGCCCTATGATCTGATCTTTCTGGATCCGCCTTATGGAAAATCCATGGGGCAAAAGGCCATCGCTGCCCTGTCCCATGGCTGGATTGCCGACGACGCGCTGATCGTGTGGGAGGAAAACAGCCCCATGGCAGCGCCGCAGGGGTTCGACCTGCAGGACAGCCGGAAATACGGTGACACGCATATCTCGTTGATGTGGCGAAATGTTTCAGGCTGAAACCCTGCGGGCAAGGTTCTGCTGACACCCGGTTTGCACCTGCGCGCACGGTTGGCTAGGCACAGTGCAAAACAAAGAGGGCAGGCATGCACGATCTGGTCATTTTCGATTGCGACGGTGTTCTTGTGGACAGTGAACCGCTGTCCAATCAGGTGCTGGTCGACAATCTTGGACGGTATGGGCTGAACTTGACGCTGGAAGACAGTGTTGCGTTCTTTCTTGGGGGTACAATGACCGGAGTGCGCGACAAGGCCCGCGCGCTGGGCGCAAACCTGCCCGAAGATTGGGTCGATGAGGTTTATGCAGAAACCTATGATCGTTTGCGGCAGGGCGTGGATCTGGTTTCGGGTATTCCGGAACTGCTGACCGCGCTGGATGCCAAGGGCATCCCCTTCTGTGTGGCGTCAAATGGAAGTCCCGACAAAATGCAGATCACTCTGGGCCAGAACGGTTTGTGGGAGCGTTTTAGCGGCGCAATGTACTCCGCCCATGTCTTGGGAACCGCCAAGCCTTATCCGGTCATGTTCCAGACGGCCGCCGATCAATTCGGGGCCACCGCACCAGTGGTGATCGAAGACAGCCAGAACGGCGTAATGGCAGCCAAACGCGCGGGCATGCGCTGTCTGGCCTACGCGCCGCATGGGCAGGGCGAGAAGCTGGCAGAACTTGGGGCCGAAGTCTTTACCGATATGGCCGAGGTTCCGACGCTTTTGGGAATCTGACCCGGGCGTGCTAGCATTCGGGGCATGGACCGTACCTTAAATCCCCCGATCTGGACCCTTTCAAAGGATACGGAATCGACTACCGGCCCCGAACGCAATCCCATGCGCGCGCCGGTATTCATCCATGACGCAGTAACGCCGTGGAGGGATGAGACATTGCTGCTGAAGCTATTGCGCGATCAGGCCGTCAATCAGGACGAATAGGTTGGGTGAAACTTGTTGCCCGGTGACAGGGTAAAGATCTCAACCCCATCTGCCGTGACACCCACCGAATGTTCGAACTGCGCCGATAGTGACTTGTCACGGGTCACGGCGGTCCAGTCATCGGCCAGCGTTTTGGTCTCGGGGCGGCCCAGATTGACCATCGGCTCGATGGTGAAGAACATGCCTTCTTCCAGCTTCGCTCCGGTCCCCGGACGGCCATAGTGCAGCACGTTGGGCGGGGCGTGGAACACACGACCCAACCCGTGGCCACAGAAATCGCGGACAACGCTCATCCGGTGCGCCTCGACATAAGCCTGAATCGCGTGGCCGATATCGCCGAAGGTGTTGCCCGGCTTGACCATCTCAATGCCTTTGAACAGCGCATCATGGGTCACCTGAATCAGACGCTCTGCCTTGCGGGGCAGTTTGCCGGCCACGAACATGCGCGAAGTATCGCCGAACCAGCCGTCAACGATGACGGTAACGTCGATATTCAGGATGTCGCCATCCTTCAGGCGCTTGTCGCCTGGGATGCCGTGGCAGACCACATGATTCACGCTGATACAGCTTGCGTGCTGATAGCCCTTGTAGCCTATGGTGGCCGACGTTGCGCCTGCATCCTCGACCATCTGAGTGATCAGGCGGTCGATCTCACCGGTTGTTTGGCCGGGAAAGACATGATCCGCAATATCGTCGAGTATCCGCGCCGCCAGTGCCCCTGCCGCGTGCATGCCGGCAAAGTCACCCTGTTCATAGATGCGGATGCCATCCTTGGTCAGACGGCCACGATGTTCTTTCATGGATGCGAGGCTCCAAATGTTTCGCGCAGCACTCCTTTTACGCTGCTTGTGCAGAAAGTACCAGAGGGCGTTGGGTCGTAATGTCAAGTCCGCGCCCGGTCTGGTACCTGATCGCATATAGACCCTCAGGTAATTTTCAACTAGCACAAAGCAAGGCTGCGCGGGTGCGCGAAACAGGAGAAGGCGTGCAAATGCAAAGAAAAGCAGACCAGTTGAGGGCCGAGATCACCAATATCAGCGCGCTTCTCCAGGCTGGTCGGCTGGATCAGGCCTTTAAACGCGCCACCAAGGCGGCCAAGAAATGGCCTAAGGCTGCGGCGTTGCCCCGAATTGCCGGTCTGTGCGCAATTCAGCAGCAGAACTTCAAGCAGGCCCAGATTTATTTTGAACGCGCTTGGCGGCTGGACCCCGGCAATGCCGAACTGATCCAGAACTATGGCCTGAGCTTGATTCAAGGCGGCGAACCGGCTGCTGCCTTGAAGTTTCTGGAAAAAATCAGCGCACGTGGTCCTCTCAGCCCGGCGCAGCTGTTCATTCAGGCGTTGGCCCTGCTGCAAGAGCAAGAAGCGGAAATGGCCCTTGTAGCCATCGAACAAGTCCTGAAGCGCGAACCCGCCAATGTGAATGCGCAAATTCTGAAGGCGGACATTCTGGACGCGTTGCAGCAATGGGATAGTGCTGTAGACATGTTGAATACGCTGGTTCGAAAAAACCCGCGGTTTCTTCCCGGCCTGTTGCGTCTTGCCAGATCTCAGTTGGGTTTGGGCCAGCTTGGCGAGGTGTTAAAGAACCTACGCACAGCCCTGGTGCAAGCGCCTGGTCACCCCGAGGCGCTTGAGATGATGGCGGGGTTGCCCAACCTGACCTTCGAGGATGCCGCAACGCTGAAGACGCAGATCGCAGCTGCGCTGGAGCGCGGCGTGCCAAACCCTAAGGATGCTGTGATGGTATGCTTTGCTGCGGCCAGCCTGGCACGCCGCGAAAAGAACACACCGCTTGAAATGCAGCACCTGTCTGAGGCTCATTTGATGCAGCGTGCGGGGTTTGACTCTTGGGAAGAACGCAGCGTGCAGGAATGCGATAAACGGCTGGCTGCGCCATTGCCCGCTGCCCAGCCCAAACCATCCAAGGGCAGTACCCGGCCGATTTTTGTGGTTGGTCTACCCCGGTCGGGCACCACGCTGGTCGAGCGTATTCTGGGCCGTCACTCTGCTGTTCAGGGTTTGGGTGAGCTGGCATCAGTACACCAATGGGCCAGACAGGCCGAAGCGCAACCACCCGAATGGCGCGAGGCTCATAATCTGGCCGATTTCTACATGGGTAAGCTGCCTTCATTGACAGATGGCGCAGTGGCTTTTGTGGACAAAGCACCGGGCAACTACGCTTTTTTGGGTGAGATTGCGCAAGCTTTCCCCAATGCCGTGATTTTTAACGTGCTGCGAGACCCGCGCGATGTCGCGCTGTCCATGTGGCGCGCGAATTTTGGCGCGGGCGGGTTGTATTTCACCCATGACCTGGACTGGATGGCGGCCGAGGCCAACCGCTATCAGCGCTATATGCGGCACTGGCACAAGGTACTGCCCGGGCGCATTCACGACGTTCGGTACGAAACGTTGGTGGGCAATCTGGAAGAAACCGCAAAAGAACTGGCTCAGATCTGCGATCTGTCCTTTGAGGACGCGATGCTGTCACCGGACAAGTCCCCGAACGCGATTAAGACGGCCAGTAACCTACAGGCGCGCAAGCCGGTCAATGCCGCCTCGGTCGGGGGCTGGCAGGCGGTGACAGATGAGTTCGAGCCGTTTGTGAACGGACTGGATGCCGAGTTGTGGGCAGAGTTTCTGGATGCGCCAGGCGATGCTGAGGAACAGCAAGCCTGAAACCGGTTGCGCCCTCATCCATTGGGGCCGCTTCGGTTCAGTCCCTTGCGGGCAAACGATCGCGCGCAAGCGCAGTCCAGAAATCGACCCCCAAGGGTAGCAATTCATCATTGAAATCGTAATCGCTGGAGTGCAGCGGTTGCCCATGCGGTCCGGTTTCGCCATTCCCCATCAGCAGAAAACAGCCCGGAACGGCCGCGCTGAAATGGGCGAAATCTTCGGAAAAGCTCATGGGCTGGCGGTCAGGGATGGTGTCGGCGCCGATGGATCGTGCGGTCCGAACAACGGCCTTTGTGGGTTCCTCGGCATTAATTGTTTCGATGAATTCCGTGTTGAACATGACATCGGCCGAGACCCCGTGCGCGATGGCCACACCGCGTGCGATTTCGCGCATCAGGCCCTCGATGGTGATGCGGTCTTCGGGGCTGCGGGCGCGTACGTCGCCTTTCAAGGTCGCTTGTCCCGGCAGAACATTGCGCTGCCCATCGGTCAGAAACTCGGTCACTGACACCACCGCCCCGGCACCGGGGGCAAGTTTGCGCGATACGATGGTCTGCAATGCCTGCACCATGTCCGCGCCAATGGTGATCGCATCGCGCCCTGCTTGCGGCATCGAGGCATGCCCCCCCTGACCGGTGATGGCAATCTCGAACAGGCTTTCTGAGGAACAGATCAACCCGGTCCGCGTCGATACCTGCCCGACAGGGGCACCGGGAAGGTTGTGAATGGCATAGATCTCGTCCACCGGAAACTGTCCCAGAATCCCTTCATCAATCATCGCCCGCGCGCCGAGCCCATGTTCTTCATTGGGCTGGAACAAAAAAACTATGGTGCCATCGAAGCTGGGATCAGCAGCCAGTTCCTGCGCGGCGCCCAATAACATCGACATGTGGCCGTCATGCCCACAGGCATGCATCACGCCATCGGTCTCCGAGGGGTAATCGTGCTGGCTGGTCTCATGAATCGGCAGGGCATCCATATCAGCGCGCAGCCCGATGGCCCGGTTGCCTGTACCCGCTTTCAACACCCCCACGACGCCGACGCCTTCGTGAACGTCCAGCCCAAGGTCGCGCAGAAATTCCGCTACTTTGGCCTTGGTACGTGTCTCATCGAACCCAAGTTCCGGAAAGCGGTGAAAATCTTGCCGCAAGGCAACTAGCTTTTCTTGATTGGACTCCAAGTGCGTTCCCCTGACTGGTTGGTAAATCGTTGGTGCGGGTGACCCGGGCATAGTCAAACGCGCGGACCGGGAAATGGCAACGGGCGCAACAGATAAAATCCGGCCTTATCCGGGTTGCGCCCGAATCCTTTCGCCGACCGTGATTTCGGTGGGTGCAATGCGCGTGCCGTAAATCAGCCGCTCGACCCCTTGCCCCTGCGCGACCTCGAACGCGGCCGCGTAGGCTGGGTCGATATCCGCGGCCAGCGCGAACCGGTCGCAATCGGTGCGCTGCACCAGATACAGCATGATCGCGCGGTGCCCCTGCGCCGCCATCTCCGCCAATTCGCCCAGATGCTTGGTGCCGCGGGCGGTGACACTGTCCGGGAATTCGGCCAGTCCCGGTTGGCGAGACAGGGTGACGCTTTTGACCTCGACATAGGCATCTGGCAGGCCCGGTTGGGTCAATAAAAAGTCGATGCGGCTGTTTTCGCCGTATTTCACCTCGGGGCGGACGGTCCTGTAGGCCGCAAGTTGCGGAATCTCACCAGCTTCCAGTGCCGCGCGCAGGGCTTTGTTGGGAACCGAGGTGTCGACCCCGGTAAAGTGTCCATTTTCATGATCGACCAAACGCCAGCCGTATTTCAGTTTCTTCTTCGGGTCGTCATTGGGCTCCAGCCAGATTTTCCCACCCGGCTCCGCCAGACCCATCATTGAGCCCGGATTGGCGCAGTGTGCGGTCACCTCGCGCCCGTCCTCCAACGTGCAATCGGCCAGGAAGCGTTTGTAGCGTCGGATCAGGCGGGCGGGGACAAGGGGGGTTTCAAATTTCATGCCTCAGGGCCTATACCTGCTCCAAAGGTCGATCAAGAGGGAGGCACGCGCCATGGCCAATCCAACCGCTGCAATGCTGGTGATCGGGGATGAAATCCTTTCAGGCCGCACCCGAGATGCGAATATGCATTACCTCGCCGGTGAACTGACCAAACATGGCATCGATCTGAAAGAGGTGCGCATTGTCAGCGACGACGCATCCGCCATTGAAACGGCGGTCAAGGCGTTGTCGGAAGCCTATGACAATGTCTTTACCAGCGGTGGGATCGGCCCGACCCATGACGATATCACCGCCGACAGCATTGCCCGTGCGTTCGACACGCCTATCGACGTGCGCGAGGATGCGCGCGCTTTGTTGCAGGCCCGCTATGACAAATCCGGGCAGGAGTTGAACGCGGCCCGCCTGCGTATGGCGCGCATTCCGGACGGGGCGGCGCTGATCGACAATCCGGTTTCGACCGCGCCGGGGTTCACCATTCAGAACGTGCATGTGATGGCCGGGGTGCCCTCGGTGTTTCAGGCGATGGTTGCCAGCGTGTTGCCCGGCCTGACCGGTGGCAGCCCGTTGTTGTCGCAAACCCTGCGCGTGGAACGTGGTGAGGGAGATATCGCGGGACCGCTGTCCGCCTTAGCTGAAGATTTCTCGGACCTGTCCATCGGCAGCTACCCGTACCAGATCAACGGCGTGTTTGGGGCGAACGTGGTTGTGCGCGGCACAGACGGGGCGCGGATCGACGCGGCTGTCACCCGGTTGGCGAAAGAGCTTGATCTGTGAGCGTCAACTGGCCCGACATCGTTGACGGCACCTGGCCCGCTGCGGGCTATGAACGGCTGGGGCCGTTTCAGCTGCGACAAGGGCAGGGCGGCGGATCGCGGGTGTCAGCGGCCAGTGCACTGGGCCCGGTGACCGAAGCTGATATCAGCGCCGCCGAGGCTGCAATGCAGGCAATGGGGCAAAAGCGCCTGTTCTGTCTGCGTCCGGGGGATGAGGCATTGGATGCTCAGCTTGCCGCGTGCGGGTATGAGGTTCTGGATCCGGTTAACATCTATGCCTGCCGGGCAATTCACCTGACCGATACACCGATCCCGCGCGTGATGGTCTTTCCAACACCGGAACCCCTTGCGATTATGCGCGAAATTTGGGCGCAGGGTGGAATTGGTCCGGCACGTGTTGCGGTGATGGAGCGGGCGAAGGGCCCGAAAACCGGGCTACTGCTGCGCCGCGACGATCAGCCCGCCGGTACTGTATTTGTCGCGATACAAAACGGTGTTGCGATGGTTCACGCGCTTGAGGTTCTGCCGCAGCACCGGCGACACGGGTTGGGTGCCTGGGCGATGCGCGCGGCAGCCTTTTGGGCACAGGAAAACGGTGCCGAAACACTCAGCGTGATCTGCACCAAGGCGAATGCTGCGGCCAACGGGCTTTATCACGCACTTGGGATGGAGATTGTCGGCGAATACCACTACCGTCAGCTTGCCCAAGGAGAGAGCCTGACGTGACCGACCAGAATTTGCCCACCGCGCTGAATTTGCCGATGGTGGACCCGCTGCCGCCCGAGACGCAGAAATATTTTGATATCTGTGTGGAAAAACTGGGCTTTGTACCGAATGTGCTGCGGGCCTATGCGTTTGATATCGACAAGCTGAACGCATTTACCGCGACGTATAACGATCTGATGCTGGGCGACAGTGGGCTGAGCAAGCTGGAACGGGAAATGATCGCCGTGGTCGTTTCGGCGATCAACAAGTGCTTTTACTGCCTTGTGGCCCATGGCGCAGCGGTGCGGCAATTGTCGGGCGATCCACAACTGGGTGAGATGCTGGTGATGAACTACCGTGTGGCGCCATTGGACCCGCGACAGCGCGCGCTGCTGGATTTCGCCGCCAAAATGACGACTTCCAGCGCCGAGATCGAAGAGCCCGATCGCCAACACCTACGGGATGTCGGGCTGACAGACCGGGATATCTGGGATCTTGCCAATGTCACCGGATTTTTCAACATGTCGAACCGGGTTGCCAGTGCTACGGCCATGGCCCCGAATGACGAATATCACGCGCAGGCCCGATGACCCGAATTGCCTTACTGATCCTGTTGTTGCTGGCCGGACCGCTTGCCGCGCAAGACCTGACCCTGCCTAGCGGCGCGCGCCAGCTCAGCGACCGTGTCAGCCCCTTGGACAGTTACGATCTGCCAACTGGTCCCTTTGCCGATGGCAACCTGCCCGTGCGCCACGTCGAAGGGCAGGTTGAGCGCATCACATGGCGTGTGCAATCGGGCTCTAGCACCACGTTGCAGTTGTTGGCGCCATTGCGTGAACAGATCATCGCGCAGGGCTATGAGGTCTTGTTCGAATGCGAGGCTCGGAACTGCGGCGGGTTCGATTTCCGCTTCGGGACCGAGGTGGTGCCGACCCCCGACATGTATGTCTCGATCCAGGATTACCGCTTCTTGGCTGCCACGCGCGGGGATGAGGTACTGAGCCTGCTGGTCAGCCGCAACCCGCCCAGCGGCTATGTGCAGATGATCCGTGTCACCCCGGTTGGTGTCGCTGCTCCGCCGCCACTGGTGATTGAGGAAACGGTCAGTGGTTCGGACGGCCTGCTGAGCGAATTGGCCCAGAACGGGCATGTGATTCTGGACGACCTGCATTTCCGTACCGGTGAGATCACGCTGGGTGACGGGCCCTTTGCCTCTCTGGATTTGATTGCCGGGTATTTGGCCGACAATCTGGGTACGCGGCTGGCGTTGGTGGGCCACACAGATGATACCGGCGCGCTGGATGCTAACATCTCGGTTAGCACGGGTCGGGCGCAAGCGGTGCGAACCCGTTTGATCGAGGCGCATGGGGTTGCCGCCGACCGGCTTGAGGCGCGGGGGATTGGGTATCTGGCACCGCTGACGTCAAACGCAACCGCCGAAGGGCGCGATCTGAATCGCCGGGTTGAGGCCGTATTGCTGGTCAATTGATCGCACCGACTTAGGTCAGTGAGAGGACCAAGAGTGAAGGAGCCTGCCATGGCCGATCAGACACAAACCCCTCAGGCATTGATCATCGGCGCGGGGGCAGGCTTGTCGGCCTCATTCGCGCGGGCCTTGGCTCGGGATGGATATGCGCTGCACTTGACCGCGCGCGATATCGCGAAACTGGAACCTCTGGTTGCCGAAACGGGTGCGACGCTTCATCAGCTGGACGGTACGGATGCCACGGGCGTGGCGGCGTTGGTCGCCGATCTGCCGGGTGAATTGCGTGTGGCCTGTTACAACCCCTCGGCCCGGCAGCGTGGTCCCATCACCGATCTGGACCCCGAAACGGTACGCAAGGCGGTTGAAGTAACGGCCCACGGGGCCTTTTTATTAGGGCAGGCCGCTGCCCGCCGCATGCTGGACCAGCCGATGCGGGACAACCGGCGCGGAACGATTCTGTTCACCGGTGCCTCGGCTGGGGTCAAGGGCTTTCCGCTGTCCGCACCCTTTGCCATGGGCAAATTTGCACAACGCGGATTGGCGCAATCCATGGCGCGCGAGTTGCACCCCAAGGGCATCCACGTGGCGTGGGTCAATATCGACGGCGGCATCCGCAATGCGTCCCGTCCGGAACGGGTTGAGGCCACGGACAACCCCGACAGCATGTTGGACCCGGACGCCATCGCGCGGGAATACATGCATTTGGTACATCAGCACCGATCCGCCTGGAGTAACGAGCTGACCTTGCGTCCTTGGGTCGAGCGTTTCTAAGAGACAATCAAGAAAAAAAGACCCGCGCTGATGCGCGGGCCGTCGAGGTTCACCGGGGAGATATTTCCTGTTACTTGCACTATCACTGGCAAAAGAGACGATTTGTCGACAAAACGAAGACGATCTGTGGTTGTTCTTCGACCAATCGCCTTCGGTTGGCTCTGACCGTCAGGGTTTCTGACTGCGACGTTGATTTCGTAAGCGCGCAATCAGGCCATTCTCCGCGATCCAGTCAGCATAGGCGTGATAGTCTTCGTCGGTCATAAGATGCTTTTCTTCCGTCTTAGCGCGCGCGTAATACAGTGCATTCACCCCCAACAACAAAATGCAGCTTTGAAGGGCGGCCGCTGGTCCGACGGCCGAAAGAAATGGCATGTAAAGCATCCACCACATGATGTTTTTGGACAGATAGGCAGGATGCTTGGAATAGCGAAACGGCCCGGTCGTGATAATCCCGCGATGGGTCAGGTTCGAAAAACGAAGCCCGAACGCAGCGGTTGCCCAGGCATAGATTATGGCAAGCAACAGAATTACGCCGCCCCAAACAATCAAAAGCACAGGCTGATCCGACAGCCAATCCGTCCATGATTGCGTGCCTGCGCGATAGTCGAGCGGGCCGCCAGTGGTCATCAACGCGAAGGGGGGATAACACACCAGCGCAGCGACCCAGGCAGACAGATACGGGTTCGCAGTTCTAATATGTGAATCGAGAACCCGGAACGTGCAGACATAGCCAATCGACCCGATGCACACATCCACAAGAAAGGAAACCTGGATCAAGAGCAGGATGAGCGACACCGGGTCGGCAAGAAAGCTCTCTAGATCCGCGTTGGTCACGAAACTGACGATCTGCGGTAGGATGGTGATCATGAAGGCCAGGAAAAACCCTTTGACCAGCCATGTCCTGCAATGGTCTTTAATCTTTTCAGAATCCACGACGGAAAGCTGCAGGGTGATCAGCTTACCAAAGTGCCAAAGCTCGTCGCGCGGCTCGACCATGTGGCGGGTGGTGAAGGCAATATAAGCTGGGGACAGAATCCAAATTATAGGAAACCACGCAAGGGTCAGTGCGCGAACCAGCTCGTATTTCGACGAGTCGTAGGTCGGAATGGTCTGGTAGGCCATGGCGATGACGAAAAAGGTCGCTCCAAGGCCCAGGGTCTTTGTTACCGTGATTGAGACAACATCTGAAGAGTGCCTCCTGAGCCTATAATCCAATCCTGTTGAGGCGCGCAAATGGGCCTTGTCCAGCAGGATAGACGACACAATCATCGGAAGCGCGGCACCCGCCAACAACAACTGAATGGACTGCAACAACGGCGTGTCGAAATAGACGGCTGCCAATGTTGCTGCAAAAAGGCCGACTACGCCAATCAGGCCAGTGATTTCGCTTACGGCTGAAACCGGGGGCGTTTTTGACCCTGTTGACGATGCAGGACGTGCGTCGCCATCGGCGTGCTCGGTGCTATTCTCGGTCTGAATAGCTGTATTCATTTGTTCAGCCTGTTGAGCATCGGGTCAGTCCACCCAATCCATCAGGCCTTTTTCCGCAAAGGACTGAACCAGGAAATCGATGAACGCGCGTACTTTGGGCTGCGTGAAGCGGCCGGGTGGATAGACGGCATAGATACCCTGCACCTCATCGGGCAATGACGGCATCGCATCCAGTACCTCGCCGGATTTCAGCGCCTCGGCATATAGGTAGCTGGGCAGATATGCGATCCCCAGCCCCGAGATCGCCGCGTTCAACAGCGACTGACCGTCATTCACGCTGAGCCAACCGGCGGTGCGCACTTGTCTTTTTTCACCTGACGGTGCGGTCAACCTCCAGACATTGCCCGAGGATTGGCTCGAATAATGCAGCAGCTTGTGTTCATTCAGATCGTCGATTTTCTGCGGACGACCGAATTTCTCGATATAGCTGGGCGCGGCCACCATTCGTTTCACGGTTTCGGTCAGTTTACGTGCGCGCAGGGTGCTGTCCTCAAGCTCACCAATGCGTACGGCGACGTCGAAGCCTTCGGAAATCAATTCCACGTAACGGTTGTTCAGAACCATATTCACGGTGATATCCGGGTACGCGGCCAAAAAGTCCGACAGCACCGGCGACAGATGGTTCACCCCGAAATCCGTCGCCACGCTGATTCGCAGCAGGCCAGAAGGTGCCGATTGCATTGAGGTGACCAGCGCATCCGCTTCGCCCGCGTCATTCAGTACGCGGCGCGCGCGGTCGTAATAGGCCAGCCCGATCTCGGTCGGGGATACCCGACGCGTGGTACGGTTCAGCAATCGTGCGCCCAGCCGTGCCTCTAGGCTTGATACATGCTTTGATACTGCAGATTTAGAAATACCCATCTTCTTGGCCGCATCGGTGAACCCACCCTGATCCACCACATTGGCAAAGGCTTCCATTTCGGTCAGTCGGTCCATACTCGTTCCCCGGGTGTTTTGTCTCTGCCTGACTTTGGCGCCCAATCTGGGCGGAAACGGGGCAGACATGGGATAATATCAGGGATTTAATTGCTATCGTTTGCAGATGGGAAACGCGGAAACAATAGTTTCCAAGGTGACTACACCCCAAAAAAGACAAAGGGTTTAGGGGCATTGGCGCGAATATGCTAAGATGAGAATGGCAAATTTGTGACCACGGAGGAGATCATGAAAGCCTTTTTCGCCCTTGCTGCCCTGTGCCTGTCCGCAACCCTTGCGTTGGCCGGTGGAGAAACGCCATCCAACCCCGAAGCAAAGGTTTATTTCGTCAATCTGGCGGACGGGGATACCGTCAAGTCCCCTGTGACGGTGGTCTTTGGTCTTAGCGGCATGGGCGTGGCCCCGGCCGGGACCGAGAAGGAAAACACCGGTCACCATCATTTGCTGATTGACCGCCCACCGCTAGGAGAGGGCGAAGACGGCGCGGATGAGCTGGCCTATGGTTTGCCCGCAGACGACAATCACCTGCATTTTGGTGGCGGTCAGACCGAAGTGACGCTGGACCTTGCCCCCGGTGAACACACGCTGCAACTGGTGTTGGGCGATGCAGGGCACGTGCCGCATGCAACACCAATTGTGTCCGAGGTGATTACGATTACGGTGGAGTAGTCACCAGAACTGCCAGCTAAAACGGTTTACATTAATTTGATTGTCGGAAACTCTGCCTCGGAACAAGTTGGAGGCGGCATGTCGCTTGAGTTTTTTCTGACATCCCTAATTGTGGTGCTATTGCCGGGGACCGGTGTGATATACACGCTGGCCGTTGGTCTTGGGCGCGGTTTTCGCGCCAGCCTTGCGGCCGCAGTTGGATGTACAATTGGAATCGTTCCGGCAGCGCTTGCCAGTATCATCGGGCTTGCCGCGCTTTTGCATACCAGCGCGCTGGCGTTTCAGCTCATCAAGTATCTGGGTGTCCTTTATCTGTTTTATATGGCTTGGGGGATTCTCAAAGATGGCGGCGCATTGGAGGTCAATGCCGAGAAATCCTCGGTAAGCCACGTCAAAATCGCGGTGACCGGAACTTTGATCAATGTTCTGAACCCCAAACTATCCTTGTTCTTTCTGGCCTTCCTGCCACAGTTCTTACCGGCAGGTACGGCGAACGCAGGGCTGGAACTGATCAAGCTCGCCCTTGCCTTCATGGCACTGACCTTTGTGGTCTTTGTTGGATACGGAGCCTGCGCGGCGCTGGCGCGGGATTATGTCATTCACCGACCATCCGTCATGACCTGGATCAAGCGGTGTTTCTCAACCGCGTTTGGTGCGCTGGGCGTCAAGCTCGCGCTTTCCGAGTAACCTTTGTACGAACTCAGAGGCTAGCCGCCAACCGTGTGCCCTGATTGATCGCCCGCTTGGCGTCCAGCTCTGCCGCTACATCCGCGCCACCAATCACGTGCGGGGTGATGCCGCGATCGATCAGCGCGTTGGCAAGGCAGCGTTCAGACACCTGACCAGAACACAGAACAATCGTATCCGCTGGGATGACAGTCGGATCAGCGCGTTCTTCGCCAAAGGTTACATGCAGGCCGTCCTCGTCGATGCGTTCATAGTTCACGCCGCCTACGAAATTGACGTTTTTCATCTTTAGCGTTGCGCGGTGAATCCATCCCGTAGTTTTGCCCAGCCCTTTGCCGTGTGCCTGCTTCTTGCGCTGCAACAGGGTGATCTGCCGCTTGGGGGCCTCGGGCTGCGGGCCTTCGGGGGCCAGGCCCGAGCGGTGATCCTCGGGGTCGGTCACACCCCATTCTTTCATCCAGACGGGCAAGTCGGTTGTGGGGCTATGTCCGTCTTCAATCAGGAATTCGGACACATCAAAACCAATGCCGCCTGCGCCGATCACGGCGACGGACGCGCCGACCTCGGCCTTGTTGCGCAGCACGTCGATATAGCTGAGGACGTTGTCCCGATCCTGTCCCGGTATCTGCGGATCGCGCGGGGTAACACCGGTGGCGATGATCACCTCGTCAAAACCGGTCAGGTCATCGGCACTAATCTCGCGGTTCAGTTCCACCTTCACACCCAGATCAGCCATCATGGTGCGGTACCAGTCGACCAGGCCCCAGAACTCTTCTTTACCCGGTACCTGTTTGGCCATGTTCAGCTGACCGCCAATTTCACTGGCGCGGTCGAACAGGGTGACCTCATGGCCGCGCTGGGCGGCGGTCATGGCGGTGGATAGACCAGCCGGGCCAGCACCGACAATAGCCACCGTCTTGACCGTATCTGCCTTGGCAATCTCCAACTCGGTCTCGTGGCAGGCGCGCGGGTTAACCAGGCATGAGGTCAGCTTGCCGCTGAACGTGTGATCCAGGCAGGCCTGGTTGCAGGCGATACAAGGCGCGATCTTGGCGCTGTCCCCGGCAATCGCTTTGTTCACGAAATCCGCATCCGCCAGCATTGGGCGGGCCATTGAGACCATATCGGCGCAGCCTGTCGCCAAAACCTCTTCTGCCACTTCCGGTGTATTGATCCGGTTTGAGGTGATCACGGGGATCGAGACCTTGCCCATCAGCTTTTTGGTCACCCACGCAAAGGCGGCGCGGGGAACACTGGTCGCAATCGTCGGAATCCGTGCCTCGTGCCAACCGATGCCGGTGTTGATGATCGTCGCACCGGCCTGTTCGACCCGCCGCGCTAATTCCACCACCTCATCATGGGTCGAGCCGTTGGGGATCAGGTCAATCATCGACAGGCGGTAGATGATGATGAAGTCCGTTCCCACCGCCTCGCGCGTGCGGCGTACGACTTCGATGGGCAGGCGCATCCGGTTCTCATACGACCCGCCCCAACGATCGGTGCGCTTGTTGGTGTGGGTTACAAGGAACTGATTCAGGAAATACCCTTCAGAGCCCATGATCTCGACCCCGTCATAACCTGCCTTCTGGGCCAATCGGGCAGCGTTGACGATATCGCTGATCTGTTTCTCGATGCCGCCTTCGTCCAACTCGTTTGGCGGAAACGGCGAGATCGGAGACTTCACAGGGCTGGGGGCCACACATTTCGGGCCATAGGCATAGCGGCCCGCGTGCAGGATCTGCATCGCGATCTTGCCGCCTGCTTCGTGTACCCGCTGCGTCACGATGGAATGGTTCGCCACTTCTTTGTCGTTGGTCATCATTGACGCACCCGGCAGGACCGAGCCTTCAAGGTTCGGGCCAATCCCGCCCGTCACCATCAGTGCCACGCCACCCCGCGCACGGTCGGCATAGAACTCGGCCACGCGGTTCCAGTCGCCGGTTTCCTCAAGCCCTGTATGCATCGAACCCATCAGCACGCGGTTCTTCAACGTGGTAAAACCCAGATCCAGCGGGGCCAGCATGTTTGGGTACGCAGTCATGGCGAAACTCTCCCTCACGAATTTGCAACCTAAATTGACGCGCGCGTAAACTTTGTCACGCGAAACCTAACGTCACCCCCTTTGCGGACCTCGCGGCGCTTGTTAGAGGTTGCCTGAACATCCCCATGAGGCCACGCATGACCCCCGAAGAAATCGCTAAACTGCCCTATCGCCCCTGCGTCGGGTTGATGCTGATGAATGCCGACGGCAAGATTTTTGTCGGCCAGCGTAATGACCGCCATAAGGACGCGTGGCAGATGCCACAGGGTGGGGTGGACAAGGGTGAGAACCCCCGCGATGCTGCCTTGCGTGAGCTATGGGAAGAAACAGGCGTGACCGCTGATCTGGTCAAGGTGGTGGCCGAGACCGATGGCTGGCTTCCTTATGACCTGCCGCATGAGATTGTGCCCAATATCTGGAAAGGCCGTTTTCGCGGGCAGGAACAGAAATGGTTCCTGCTGCGCTTTACCGGCCGCGACGATCAGATCAATATCGCAACCGAGCACCCGGAATTCACCCGCTGGAAATGGCAAGACCCCGGCAAGCTGATCGCGGAAATCGTGCCTTTCAAGCGTGAGGTCTATGAGCAGGTGGTGGACGCGTTCGCCGATTACCTGTCATAAACCAGCATGCAGATCGAAGATATTTGGCCGAAATATCGCGCTCGTCTAAAGGCGTTTTTGCATTCGCGCGTGTCCAATGCGGCGGATGTGGATGACCTGCTGCAAGAGATTTCGGTCAAGGTCTTCACCGGCCTGCCTGATTTGAAAGATCCGGCCAAGCTGCAGCCGTGGCTGTTTCAGACGGCGGATCGCACTATCATTGACCACTATCGCAAAGCGGGCCGTGCGCAGGCGCATCCGGATGACCTGTGGTATCATCGCGATGATCCCGAAACCCGTCAGGATCTTGAAGGCTGTGTCGAACCCTTCATTCGGGGTCTGCCCGCCGAGACCGCAGATATGTTGATGGCCATAGACATCAATGGCATGTCACAACGCGATTATGCACAGGCGCATGGGCTGTCCTATTCGACCCTCAAGTCACGCGTTCAAAAAGGTCGGTCCGAGCTGCGCAAGGCGTTTGAAGACTGCTGCAATATTTCGATGGATGTGCGGGGAAACATCTCGGACGTGCAGGAAAAATCCAGCAATTGCAGAAAATGTTGATCTGATCGTCGTCTTTTTGGCGTGGGCTTCGTCTGACAGGTGAAGCAACCAAAAGGAAAGACCAATGATCCGTATCATCAGCTTTAAAATTTGCCCTTTCGTTCAGCGCGTCACGGCGTTGCTTGAGGCCAAGCAGATGCCCTATCAAATCGACTTCATCAGCCTCAGCGACAAGCCTGATTGGTTTCTTGAGCTGTCGCCCACAGGCCAGGTGCCCGTGCTGGTGACCGAAGGCGGCACGCCGCTGTTCGAGTCAGACGCAATCGCTGAATATCTTGATGAAGTCGCTACCCCGCTGCAACCCGATCTGACGCCCGAACAGCGCGCCTTGAACCGAGCGTGGAGCTATCAGGCCAGCAAACACTATCTGGTTCAGTGCAGCACCATGCAAAGTGCGGACAGCGCGGTATTTGGTGAACGCGTGACCAAATTGAACGCCGCCTTTGCCAAGGCGGAAAAACAACTGGGCGATGGTCCGTTCTTTGCAGGTGAAACGCTGGGCAATGTCGATATGGCATGGCTGCCCTTGTTGCACCGCGCTGCGATTGTCGCCGATTACAGTGGGCACGACATGCTGGCCGATTATCCCAAGGTGAAAGCGTGGCAGCGGGCCCTACAGGCCACGGGCATTCCGCAGAAATCCGTGTCCGACGACTTTCACGACCGCTTCACCGATTTCTATCTGGCCGAACGCACCTGGCTGGGTCGGGGTGCGAATGTGAACGAGGCTCCGTCGGCGACCGAAGTGAAACAATCCGGTGGCTGCTGCGGCTGATCGTTCACCGGCCCGCACGTTGGCGTGAGAGGGCGTGGCCGCATGTCCGAGCCCTCTCTAGCTTGATGCGTATGAAAGACACCGCGCATCCCCAGCCCGCCATTGTCCCCGCCGGACGCAAGTTCACAGGCACCGACCGTCGTGCCCCCTTGCGTGGTGGTTTGCTAAGTTGCGGTGAATTTGGTGCGGGACAGACAGCGGGGCGGTTTTACCCCATCGCCTGCGTCGCGCTTGAGGTCACCCAGCACTGCAATCTGGATTGCACGCTATGCTACCTCTCGGACCGGGCCGAGATGACCTTTGACCCACCGCTTTCGGTTCTGTTTGCACGGCTCGCCACGATCCGCAGCCACTATGGCAAAGGTGTCTCGGTACAACTGACGGGCGGTGACCCGACCCTGCGCAAGGTCGAGGATCTTGAGGCCCTGTGCCGCGAGATCCGCCGTCTGGGCATGCGGTCCTGCCTGATGACCAACGGTATCCGCGCCAGCCGGGCTTTTCTGACGCGGCTGGCAGCGGCAGGGTTGGATGATGTCGCCTTTCACGTCGACCTGACCCAGGAACGAAAAGGGTTCAGCACCGAGGTCGAACTGAACACCGTGCGCCGCGCCTACATCCGCCGCGCGCGCGGGTTGGGGTTGCGTATCCTGTTCAATACCACCGTGTTTGGCGGCAATTTCGGCGAGATACCGAAATTGGCCCGGTTTCTGCGTGACCGCCCCGAGGTTGCTTTTGTGTCGTTCCAGATGCAGGCCGATACCGGGCGCGGTGTACTGCGCGTGCGGCCCGATGCGATCACGCAGGACAGTGTGACGCGCGCGATCGAAGCAGGCTACGGCACGCCGCTGCATTTCGACACTGCTGCCATTGGGCATTCCAAATGCAATCGTTATGCCAGTGTGGTCACCGCCGGAGGGCGCGCGGTCTCGTTGCTGTCGAACCGGCGGCTGGTGCATCGGGTGATCGCCGCGCTTGAGGGCGTGGACGACAAACAGGACGCGCATATCCGCATCCGCCCCAAACTGCGGCGCATGATCTGGCGGCACCCGCTTCTGGCCTTGCGGGCGCTTGGTCATCTGGCGTTAAGCGTGGTGCGTCTGGGATCAGGGCTGCTGCGCGGCCCGGTGCGGCGGCAGGCCGTGTTCATCCATAACTTCATGGCGGCGGATGCGCTTGAGGAGGATCGCTGCGCCTCATGCGTGTTCATGGTCGCGACGGCCAACGGACCGCTGTCGATGTGTGTACACAATGCGCAGCGCGATATGCATCTGGCCAGCCCGGACCAGATCGAAGGCCCGACCGGCCCAAGCTGGTGGAACGCCGCCGTGCCGCGTCTGTCTGGTGGGCCGGATCTGCCCGAGCTTGGCGACCCCTCGCTTGCCCCGCTGAAGCGGCTCAAGGGTCAGATGCGGGCCCTGCGCCAGATTCGGAAGGACGCGTCATGAGATACCTGCTAATCCTACTGCTGCCCTTGCTGGCCGCTTGCGCCAGTGTCGAGCGTTTGGCGCTGCCCGCGCCTGAGACCTTGCCGGGGCAGACCTTGACCAGCTACGCGCCACTGCCCGGACAACGGGTTGATCACGGTGATTGGACGGCTTTCCTGTCCCGTTATGTCGCGCCGGATGCGCAAGGTGTAAATCGGCTGGCTTATGGGCAGGTGACGCAGGCCGACCGGGCGCGGCTGGATGGTTATCTGACCGATTTGCAAGCCGTGGATCCGATGCAACTGACCCGCGATCAGCAGCTGGCCTAT
The DNA here is from genome assembly GCF_013032005.1 of Ruegeria atlantica. GTDB lineage: Bacteria > Pseudomonadota > Alphaproteobacteria > Rhodobacterales > Rhodobacteraceae > Ruegeria > Ruegeria atlantica_A. Next base: position 55,737 of record NZ_WQBE01000002.1, on the reverse strand, counting down.
TGGATCAATCTCTATAATGCGGTGACGGTGGATGTGGTTCTTGATAACTATCCCGTCGCCTCAATCCGCGACATTAAAGACGGGCCGCTGTCGATCGGCCCCTGGAACTGGCCTCTGGTTGAGGTGGCGGGGCAGACGCTGACCTTGAACGATATCGAGCATCGCATCATCCGACCCACATATGATGAGCCCCGCATCCACTATGCGTTGAACTGCGCGGCCGTGGGTTGTCCCAATCTGATGAGCCGCGCTTGGCAGGCCGAGACCTTGGAGCAGGACTTTGCCGCGGCCGAGCGTGCCTATGTCAATGATCCGCGCGGGGTGCGGTTCAATGATCACGGGAGGCCTGTCCTGTCAAAAATCTACATCTGGTTTCGCGAAGATTTTGGACCAAATGAACAGGCCGTGCTGTCCTATATTCGAACGGTCGCCGATCCCGACTTGCGGGTCCGATTGCAGCAAACACAGCGGGTCAGGGCGTATGATTACGATTGGCGGCTGAACGACGCGGCCGGTTCATAGCACGATCTTCCGATCACACCTGGCCGAGAATACCCTGCGGGAGTTCCACGACGCGGTTCATGTCGGGTGTCGCAACAGGCACAAGGATACCGCGCCGATACCAGGCTGGTCTGTGGCGATTGCTTTGAACGTTCCGGACGTGACTGAGATGAGCATCGCTATCATCGACCTGACCCAAAGCAATGTGGTCAAGAATAATCCGTTCCCACTTGTCCAGATTCTTCCACGAGCGCGGCGCGTTCTTCATCATGATTTTTCGATTACGATGGGCCTGATGCACGGCGTTCGAACACATCCGCATGTGCAGCAGATACAGCCCTTCAGGCATGTTTACAGTGTAGGAAGATGATCCTCGAGGGTTTATGTGAACCCCATGGTTTTCCAGCCGCATGCCATTTCGTACCGCAAACGCCTTGGAATACCTGGCAAGAACCAGACCATAGCGCCGCTGGGTGGTGATAGGGTCTGGCGTCAGTTCCTTTTCGCTTTCGTGTTGGAAAACCTCAAGGCCGAGGGCAAAGGCGAACGGAACCTCCTGACGCTGCAGGATCTCGGGCACGGTTCCATATGCCCTGTCCGCGACAATGAACTCATCCGAATCCGTGCGAATGACCCAATCATAAGAACTGGACAGAAACTGAACGAAGCGATGCAGCATTTCGAACCGCCACGTGTCGAAATTCGGAACGGGCTCCCTTGGGACAGTGATGCAGTTGCACCCTTGGGCAATCTCACGGTGCCGTGGGTCGGCACCATGAGAGACGATAAAAAGGTTTTCGCGGCCCAGCATGTCGCCGTAATAATCGCACCAGCGCGCCAGCATTTCATAGTCGCGGTACACCATCGTCAGCGCAGCTATTTTCATGCGATGCCCTCTGTCCGGCCCTGACTTTTTACAGCAAGCCTGCGGCGCGTAGCAGTTCCTGCATATTTGCTTCGGGCCTTGGGCCGATATGGCTGATCACTTCGCGGGCGCAGACATTGCCGATGCGGGCGCAGGTCTCATAATCGCGACCGGTGGCCATGCCATACAGGAACCCGGCGGCAAACTGGTCGCCCGCGCCGGTCGCGTCCACCGGCACCACCTTTTCCACCGGAACATCGGTGCGTTGGCCGTCATACAGAACCGTTACCCCGTCACCCGACCGGGTACACACAACCAGAGGGCAGATCGCGGCGGTCTTTGCTAGCGCTTCTTCCAGATCGTCGGTTTCGAATAGCGACTTGATCTCGGCCTCGTTGCCGATGACGAAATCCAGCTCGTTCTCGATCAGCAGCAGGAAATCGACCCTGTGACGTTCCACGCAGAACGGGTCCGAGATGGCGATGCCCGCCATTCCGCCGCCTTTGTGACAGTTTCGCGCAGCCTCAAGAAACGCCGCTTTGCCCTTTTCCTTGTCGAACAGATACCCTTCAAGGAACATAAGCTGGCTGTTGCCCGCCACGTCGCTTGAGACGTCTGCTGAGGACAGCTCGGAAGAAATCCCCAAATAGGTGTTCATCGACCGTTCCCCATCTGGCGAGACAAAGATCATTGAGCGCGAGGTCGGCAGTTCGCCACCCGGCACCGGCGGGTTCACGAAATCCACGCCATCCTCGTTCATCGCATCCGCATAGAACCGGCCCAACGCGTCATCATGCACTCGTCCGATAAACGCGGCATCCAGCCCCAGTGCGCCGGCCCCGGCGATAGTATTTGCCACAGACCCGCCCGGCGTCTGAACCCGACCTTCCATCGAGGCATACAGTACCTCGCCGCGTTCCTGTTCGATCAGCTGCATGATGCCTTTTTCGATGCCCATAAGTTCCAGGAAACTGTCATCGGCCTGGGAAATCACGTCCACAACGGCGTTTCCGATGCCAACAAGCTGGTAGGTTTTCATAGGTTCTTGTCCTCAAATTCGCAGAGATCGCGGATGATACAGGTGCCGCACATGGGTTTGCGCGCCTTACAGTGATAGCGGCCATGCAGGATCAGCCAGTGATGTGCATGCAGCTGGAAATCGGTCGGAATGTTGTCTTCGATGGCACGCTCGACCGCGTCCACGTTTTTGCCCGGGCAGATGCCGCTGCGATTGCCGACACGAAAGATATGGGTGTCCACCGCCTGCGCCGGATAGCGCCACCACATGTTCAGCACCACATTCGCCGTCTTGCGCCCCACCCCCGGCAGTGATTGCAAGGCCGCACGGGAATTGGGTACTTCGCCGCCATAGTCTTCGACCAGAATACGGCTGAGCTTGATGACGTTCTTGGCCTTTTGTCGAAAAAGACCGATGGTTTTGATGTGTTCGATCAGGCCGTCTTCGCCAAGATCCAGCATCTTTTGCGGCGTGTCGGCAACCTTGAACAACGCGCGTGTGGCTTTGTTGACGCCCGCGTCCGTCGCCTGCGCAGACAGCGCCACAGCAACGACCAAGGTGTAGACGTTGACGTGCTCCAACTCGCCCTTGGGTTCGGGGTCGGCGTCATGGAAACGCGTAAAGATCTCGCGGATCGTATGATAATCGAGTTGCTTTGCCATCTGGGCCTTAATGCCGCCCGCTGGCCCGTGACACAAGCCCAAAGCCAATGCGCAAGTTCCGGGTCGCTTGGACGTGGCCTGCGCGCTATGGTTTACCCCAGATAATGAGGTGAAAGACATGAACGTCCAGACTCCTGAAAGCGGCTATCACTACAACGTCATGCGACGCGCGATCGAGTTGATTGATCAGGGCGGAGAGCCCCTCAGCCTGGATGAGCTGGCCCGCCAGATGGACATGAGCCCGGCGCATTTCCAACGCCTGTTCTCGCGCTGGACCGGCGTGTCACCGAAACGGTACCAGCAATACCTGACTTTGGGTCACGCTAAGGCGCTGTTGCGCGAACGGTTCACGACGCTGGAGACCGCCCACAATGTGGGTCTGTCCGGCTCTGGCCGCCTGCACGATTTGTTCCTGAAATGGGAATCCATGAGCCCCGGCGAATACGCCCGCAAAGGCGCAGGGCTGACGATCTATTGGGGCTGGTTCGAAAGCCCCTTTGGTCCGGCGCTGGTGATGGGTACCGACAAAGGCATTTGCGGCATGGCCTTCGGCGCCGAGACCGGTGAAGAAGACGCGATGGAGGATATGCTGTCGCGCTGGCCACAGGCGGACTTTGTCGAGGACCCTATGCGCCTGCGCCCCTGGGTACTGAGCGCGTTTGGATCGGTCAGTGATCGGTTGGAGCCGACACCGCTCTACCTGATCGGCTCACCCCTGCAGATCAAAGTTTGGGAGGCTTTGATGCACATCCCATCAGGCCAGGTCACCACCTATTCCGAGATCGCGCAGCGGGTAGGGTCTCCGCAAGCGGTGCGTGCGGTCGGTACAGCGGTGGGGCGCAATCCGGTCAGCTGGCTGATCCCCTGCCACCGGGCGCTGCGGAAATCCGGCGGTTTGGGCGGCTACCATTGGGGCCTGCCGGTCAAACGCGCGATGCTGGCTTATGAGGCCGCGCAGGCGGATGCCTGAAAACAGAGCGAGGCACCGCAAGGTGCCTCACAATTGGATTATTCCAAGTCTGTTTACTCGGCTGCCCAGCCGCCGACGGATTTGACTTCCAAAAAGTCCTCCAAACCCCAAACGCCACCTTCGCGCCCGTTGCCGGATTGCTTCATCCCGCCAAAAGGCGATCCGGCGCTGCGTGACTGGCCATTCATTTCAACCATGCCCGACCGCAGCACCCGCGCCATACGATTGGCGCGCGCGGGGTCCTGTGTCTGAACATAGTTTGTCAGACCATAAGGCGTGTCATTGGCGATCTCGATGGCATCTTCTTCGGTGTCGAAGGGCATCATGGTCAGGACCGGGCCAAAGATTTCTTCACGCGCGATAGTCATCTGATTATTGGCGTCGGCAAAGACGGTGGGGCGGACGTAGTACCCTTTGTTCAGACCCTCGGGTCGACCGGTGCCACCAGCAACCAGACGCGCGCCCTCATCAATGCCCTGTTGGATCAGATCCTGAATCTTGGTCCATTGCACCTCGTTCACCACAGGGCCGATATGGCGACCTTCCTCAAGCGCGGGACCAACGGTGACTTTGTTGGCTACCTCTGCCGCAATCTCCACCGCCTGATCATAGATTGGGCGCTGGACCAGCATGCGGCTGGGCGCGTTGCAGCTTTGGCCGGTGTTGTTCATCATGTGCAGCACACCGCGTTTAACGGCCTTTTCATCGGCATCGGCAAAGATCACGTTCGCGCCTTTGCCGCCCAGTTCCAGATGCACTTTCTTCAGCGTTTCGGCCGCAGCCTTGGAAATCGCGGTTCCGGCACGGGTCGATCCGGTAAAGCTGACCATATCCACATCTGGGTGTGCCGAAAGTTGCGAGCCGACGCCCGCCCCATCGCCATTCACCAGATTGAACACGCCGGGCGGAAAGCCTGCGGCGTCCATCATCTCGGCAAAAATCATCGCGTTCAGCGGGCTTTGCTCGGATGGCTTCAGCACCATTGTGCAACCCGCAATCGCCGCAGCACCGACTTTGAGCGTGATCTGGTTCATCGGCCAGTTCCACGGTGTGATCAGGGCCGCAACGCCTACGGCCTCGTGAATGATGCGGTCATTGGGGGCATGATCGCCCAACGGGCGTTCGAACGGGAAATCCTTTGCGGCGCGGATGAAGTTCTTGAGGTGATAGATGCCCGCGCCTGCTTGCGAACTGCGTGACATATCCAGCGGCGCGCCCATCTCAAGCGACATAGCCTGCGCCAGATCTTCCGAGCGGGTTTGATAGACCTCGACAAGTTTTTCCACCAGCGCGATCCGTTCCGCAACCGGAGTGGCCATCCAGCTGGGCAGAGCCGCCTTGGCCGCAGCGACGGCGGCATCCGTATCGGCCTGCGCGCCCAACGAGATCACCGCGCAGGGTTCCTCGGACGAGGGGTTGATCACGTGAAAGTCATTGGCCGCCGAGGGGGCGACCCACTGACCGTTGATATAGAAATCGCGTTTTTCGATCATGGCGCATCCTCCTGTGCCAATAGCCCGAAGCCGGGAATCGCGGCCACTCTGTCACCGGGGCAAGGGCACGGCAAGGAAAAATTTGATCAAATTATTTGACGCCCTTATGTGGTTTAACAATCGCGCAAAGTGTTTAGGTTTACGGCAACCGACTCGGGTTTTTCACAATAAAGGAGATTCGCCTTGGGTTTGCGCATCAATGATACGGTTCCGAACTTCACTGCAGAGACGGATCAGGGCACCATTCAGTTCCATGATTGGATCGGTGACAGCTGGGCGATCCTGTTTTCGCACCCCAAAGATTTTACTCCTGTTTGCACCACCGAGTTTTCGGCTGTGGCGCAGCTGAATGACGAATGGGCGGCTCGCAATACCAAGGTTCTGGGCGTGTCGGTCGACGGGGTCGAGGATCACAAGAAGTGGAAAAAAGACATCGAGGCTTACGGCAACGCCAACCCCGGCTTTCCGATCATCGCCGATGACGGGCTGGCGGTGTCCAAGGCGTTCGACATGCTGCCAGCCGAGGCGTATCTGCCCGACGGTCGCACGCCTGCAGACAGCGCCACGGTGCGCTCGGTCTTTATAATCGGGCCGGACAAGCAGCTGAAACTTTCGATGACCTATCCGATGACCGTGGGCCGGAACTTTGCCGAGATTCTGCGCGCGCTGGACGGATTGCAGATGTCGGCCAAGGGCGTTGCGACGCCTGCCAACTGGGTGCCGGGTGAAGACGTGATCATCCCTCCCGCCGTGTCCAACGACGAAGCGAAAGAAAAGTTCGGCGAGTTCGAAACGATCTTTCCCTATCTGCGCAAGACCAAGGCGCCGTCGTAAGGCGGCACCGGGTCTGAGGGGCTGTCTGCCCCCCTCGCGCCTAACGGCGTACTTCCCCCGAAGGTATCTTCAGCCAGATGAAGTACGCGGGCGCTGCGGGTGCAGGTGCAGCTTTGCCCGATAAGCTGCGCGTTTGAATTCGCGGGTCAGTTTATCCGACAGTGGCGGTTTGGTTTGGATGGTCGACCCACCGATTTCGCGCGCCACCTCTTGATTGCCACTGCCCAGCAGGGCGTGGATGGGTTGGCCGGTCAGCCAGTGCATTTGCATGAAGGTATCTACCGGGCGGTCAATCTGTTCGGTGGCGGCAAGCAATCGTTTGGCCGCGTGTCGACCCACCATCTGACAGACGCATTGCAACCCGATCACCTTGGGCAGGATCAGCCGAAGCCCGTTCTGTTCGGCCAGAGTCTGAACCGAGACCTCGCGCTGCTTTACCGGAATGCGGATATAATGGTCGGGTGTGGCGACCGGGGCCAGAACCTCTAGCGTCTCGGCCATGCGGGCGGGGTCGATACGCAGGTCATCTTCGGTGATGATGGCCAGATCAATTTCTTCATCGACCAGCTTGCGCCAGATGCGGCGATGGCTTTCGAACACGCCGATTTCAGCCGGACGGAGGGGAAAGGGGTAATGCGGGCGGTGCAGATTGCCGGGATGAAGCTGAACACCGGCGATCTGTTCAGGATCACGGCCATTCACGGCCTCGAACAGTTCGGCATTTGGCAGATCGGCGCACAGCTCGTCGGCATTGGGTCGCCGGGCGGTGCTAGAGGACATATGGATGATAAAAGATCGCATGATCCCGTGCATAGAACACGGGACCATGCGGGGGAAGAGGAACCGGATAGAAACTCTGCCCCCGTGCGCACTCAGAACCCGTAGCGCAGTCCGACATTGACACTGAACGTGTCGATATCGTCTTCGACAGAGCCGGTGGAGGCTCCGTTGGGTGCCACGCGGTTGGTTGAGACGTCGAAGGCACGAGAATAGCGGGTATCGAGGGTTAATGCAGTGGTTTCGTTGACCTCATAAGCCACGCCGGCGATGACTTGGGCTGCAAAGTTCGTCTCACTGTCGTCCAGCCGCACGCCCGGCCCGTAAGAGATGTCGATATCGGAATAGGTTACGCCAAGACCCAGACCCACATAGGGTGTGAAAGCGCTGCTTTGCTTGATGTCGAACAGCACATTGCCAAACAGCGAGGTCTGCGTGATATCGCCCGATGTATTCCCCTCGTTCCCTGGCCCGTTGCCCGAGAAATTGACGCCGTCCACGTCGTTGTCGCGGTAGGACAATTCCAGTTCGACCCGGGTGCCGATGCGGTCATTAGACCATTGTGGAATTTCCTTGCCAACGGCGATACCCAGCCCATAGCCCGCGTCAAAATCGGTGTCCACGGATTGTGGCGATCCGTTGACCGTGCCGCCGAAGTCGCTGTCTTGCAATTGGCTGTAGCCTGCGAAGCCCTGAATATAAAGGCCATCAGTCAGGCTTTGGGCAGCCAGTGCCGACGCGCTGACCGTCAGGGCCGCCGAGGCGAGAATGAGACGAGAAACCATAACCATGTCCTTTGTTCCGAATTGGGTACAAGGCACATGTGGGCAATTGAGACGCGAAAAGAAGGCGCGGGAGCTTCACGTTGAGTCACAGGTTATTTGCACGGTGTGAGTGAATAAATCCGCCTTGAATTTCAGATTTGATCTTTTCTGGGCTTGGGCGCTTTGGGCTCGTTTATCAGCGGAGCGGTCAAAAGCTCTTCGACAAAGAAACTGAGCAGTTGAAGCCGCCCCGTGACATCTGCCTTACGATAGATCGCTGCGCTTTGTGCCTTGATCGTCCCTTCTTTGGTCTGCCTGAGTTCGGCGATTTCTGCGATGGACAGCCCTTTGATGGACAGCAGCGCGACGTCACGTTCAGCGTCGCTGAGTTGCCATTCGCTGAACTGGTTATCGATGATTTGGGCAAAGGCACCCTGCGCCACACCAAGCTGGCGCTGCATTTCGCGCACGCGTCGGTTTTGGGTGCGTATCAGGGTAATGGTTGCAGCCAGTCCCCCCATCAGAGCCAGCGACAGGACCAGTTCAAACCCGTGCAGATGGCGGAACCCGGCACTTTCACCTCCGGTCCAATCCAGGATTGCGTCGGTCAAGAAAAAGGCGGCGCAGAGGGCCTGCACCACCAGAAGGAGCCAGAGTAAAGACGTCTGTGAGAGCTTCATGGCGCTCCTTTGATATCGCGCGGTCAGTCGTCGTCGTTTTCGATTTCGATGGCGGTCACCTCGCCATCCGTTTCGGTCAGGACCAGTTCAGTTTCCACGCCATCCTTGCTGAGTTCAACCTCGATCTCACCATCTTCGAATTCGATCTCTTCGATCTGGTACCCCTGCGCCTCTAGGGTCGACCGGATTTCGGCCTCGTTGGTTCCCAGTTTGTCGCCAAGCCCTACGTTGGCCAGAGCCAGGGCCGGGGCAGTTACGATCAGGCCGGTCAGTGTCAGCATCTTGAAGGTTTCCATATCGCATCTCCTTTTGTGCATTGCGTCGATGCGATCGAACTGGGGATGGCCTCCGGCTGCTGCGATTGGATTTTGGTTGAAACAGGCGGGTTTAAACCAAGGTTTACGCCGCAATTTCAACGAAACAGGGGCATTTGGGCCTTACGGTTCTGAACGCAACCAATTTGTGGTAGGGTGTTATCTGGGGAATAATCTACAGGCATGCGACCAACGACGTCGGGATTTTCAGACTGTGCATAACAGGAGAAGACGATGGGTTTTACTGATTGGTACATTGAAGGCGATGCTTTTGGGAACTGCAACTGCGGGTATGCATGCCCTTGCCAGTTCGAAGAATTGCCAACCCATGGCCATTGCCGCGGGTTTGAAGTGTTGGAAGTTTCAAAGGGGCATTTTGGCGACACGGATCTAAGTGGTACGAAGGCTGCTCTTATCTATGCCTGGCCGGGTCCCATTTTCGAGGGCGGCGGTGAGATGCAGGTGATCATCGATCCAAGTGCCTCGGACGCCCAACGCGCCGCATTGGAAAAGGTCTTTCACGGCGAAGAGACCGAGGAAATGGCGACCCACTGGCACGTTTTCCGTACGATGTGCGACAACGTTCACGAGACTCTGTATGTGCCGATTGATTTTGAGATGGACATGGACGGGCGTACGGCCCAGGTCACCATCGGGGATGTGCTGAAATCTTCCGGCGAACCGATTCAGGCACCGCATGGCGGTGGCCCGCATCGCGTACGGATCGATATCCCCGGCGGTATCGAATTCACCCTGGCCGAGATCGGCAGCGCGTCGACCAAGGCAGACGCGGCGATCAAACTGGACCTGAACGACAGCTACGGTCAGTGGCATGTCATGAAGCACGGGCCGACAGGGGTGGCGCACTGATTGTCGAGCAGCGCCGCATTTGTCCAAAACCCGAATTGCGGCGCAGTTCTCACTACATATCGAGTGTTCGAGCGCCTTTGAATGTCTCGAACCCGTTGGTTGTCTCGGTCAGTTCTGCCTCGTAATGGGCAATCATTGACATTGCGATGGGCTCGATCTGCTCGTGCCAGACTGGCCCTTCGTAGAAGTCATTCTTTATCCGCTCTCTTGCTTCCAAAGAGGGGAAAGCGCGCATCCAGTGTACTTTGTTGGCATCCTCCAGATCGCGGAGTGGCCCAAAAACAAGCATGCCTGCATCGCGCAGAGCAGAGCGGTTATGCTTTTCAAAAAACGCAATAAATTCCTCCCGGAGGCCGGGTTTCAGCGTGTAATGACGAATTTCCAGGATCATTGCATTGCCTCACAGAAGAACTCTTTAACTGTCGCCATGGTTCGAGGACGTTTCAAGGGCAACCCAAACAAAAAAAAACCCCGGCTGAAACCGGGGTCTTTCCTGTTCGGAATAGAAAGGCAGATTACTCTGCGCTTTCCTCTTTCTTCTCTTTCTTCTCGGGAACGATCTCTTCACCGGTTTCCTGATCGACCACTTTCATCGACAGGCGCACCTTGCCGCGATCGTCAAAGCCCAGCAGCTTGACTTTCACTTCCTGACCTTCCTTCAGAACATCTGACGGATGGTTCAGGCGGCGGTTTTCGATCTGGGACACGTGGACCAGACCGTCGCGCTTGCCAAAGAAGTTCACAAAGGCACCAAAGTCGACGATCTTGACCACTTTGCCGGTGTAGATCTGGCCTTCTTCCGGCTCAGCGACGATCGAATGGATCATGTCATAGGCCTTCTGGATAGATTCACCGTCGGGCGAGGCGATCTTGATGACGCCATCGTCGTTGATGTCGACCTTGGCGCCCGACACTTCGACGATTTCGCGGATGACCTTACCGCCCGAGCCGATCACTTCGCGGATCTTGTCGGTCGGGATGTTCATGGTCTCGATGCGTGGGGCGTGGACCGAGAATTCGTTGGTCTCGGACAGGGCTTTGCCCATCTCACCCAGGATGTGCATCCGGCCGTCCTTGGCTTGCGCCAGGGCTTTCTCCATGATCTCGGGCGTGATGCCCGCAACCTTGATGTCCATCTGCAGCGAGGTGATGCCGTTTTCGGTACCCGCAACCTTGAAGTCCATGTCGCCCAGGTGGTCTTCGTCACCCAGAATGTCGGACAGGATGGCATAGTCGCCGTCATCTTCCAGGATCAGACCCATGGCCACACCGGCAACCGGGGCTTTCAGCGGAACGCCCGCATCCATCATCGACAGCGAGCCGCCGCAGACCGACGCCATCGAGCTGGAGCCGTTGGATTCAGTGATCTCCGACACGATGCGGATCGTGTAGGGGAAGTCGGTCGCCGCAGGCAGTACCGCCTGCAGGGCGCGCCAAGCCAGCTTGCCGTGGCCGATCTCACGACGGCCGGGGCCACCAACGCGGCCAACTTCACCTACCGAATACGGAGGGAAGTTGTAGTGCAGCAGGAAGTTCGATTTGAAGTTGCCATGCAGCGCGTCGATGAACTGTTCGTCGTCGCCGGTGCCCAGCGTGGTCACGGCCAGCGCCTGTGTCTCACCACGGGTGAACAGGGCGGAACCGTGCGTACGCGGCAGCATCGAGGTTTCCGCAACGATCGAACGGATATCGGTGGTCGAGCGACCATCGATCCGCTTGCCGCCTTTGACGACGTCGCCGCGAAGAATACCTGCTTCCAGCTTTTTCATCGCGGAACCGAGGTTGCCGTCTTCCAGCTGTTCCTCGGTCAGTGCTTCCTTGATCGCTTCACGGGCAGCGGCAACAGCAGCCGTGCGCTCCTGCTTGTCGGTGATTGCGAATGCGGCGCGCATCTGCTCTTCACCGGCGGCCTTAACGGCAGCTGACAGTTCGGAGTAATCCGGCGCCTGGAAATCGAACGGCTCTTTCGCGGCCTCTTCAGCCAGCGAGATGATCAGGTCGATGACCGGCTGGATCTGCTCATGCGCAAAGTTAACCGCGCCCAGCATTTCCGCTTCGGACAGCTCGTAGGCTTCCGATTCCACCATCATCACGGCGTCTTTGGTGCCGGCAACAACCAGGTCAAGACGCTGTTCGGGGTTCAGGCGCAGGTCCTGCATATCGTCCACGGTCGGGTTCAGGACGTATTCGCCATCCTCAAACCCAACACGGGCACCGGCGATCGGGCCACGGAACGGCGCACCGGAAATGGTCAGCGCAGCCGACGCAGCGATCATCGCGACGATGTCGGGGTCGTTGACCAGATCGTGGCTTAGCACGGTGCACATCACCAGAACTTCGTTTTTGAAGCCGTCAACAAACAGCGGGCGGATCGGACGGTCGATCAGACGCGCGGTCAGCGTCTCTTTCTCGGTCGGGCGCGCCTCGCGCTTGAAGAAGCCACCCGGAACCTTACCGGCGGCATAGTATTTTTCCTGATAATGCACGGTCAGCGGGAAAAAGTCCTGACCGGGTTTTTGTGCCCGCGCAAAGGTCACGTTTGCCATAACGCTGGTCTCGCCCAGCGTGGCAATCACGCTGCCGTCCGCCTGACGGGCAACTTTGCCGGTTTCCAGTGTCAGCGTCTCTTCGCCCCACTGCATAGATTTCTTTGTTACATCAAACATATGCGTATCCTAGATGGGAGCACTCCCGGCCCTCCGGGTCTCCCGTTTGCATGGCGGCCCCATTGCCGCCGACCCCATTTTAACTTTCGTCTGAGTGCCAGGGTCAGGGCACAACGTCTCAGATATCGCGCGCATACATGAGATTGCGCCCAAAGGAAAGCGAAACCGAACCGGGTTGGCGGTCTGCCGCCCTGCTGAATTCGTGATGATGCCGGCATGGACCTGGGGTGGTACAGGCCGCTAAGGTACGGGGGCATTTCGGGTTTCGGGCGGAGAATGCAGATGACGGCCTGGCTAAAGATTATACCGCTGGCATTGCTGGGTTTCATCGGCCCGGTTTCGGCCGGGCCAGGTGCTGCGTTGGATTGGGCCGCGCTGCCGGACCCGTCGGTCCAGACCTATGACGACCCGTTTCGCGCGCTTACCCCCGAGCAATTTGATGATCTGTTATTCGCGGTCCGCCTGCGCGGCAGGTTGCAGCAAGACGTCGGCAGCGCGGAAGACCGCCAGAAATGGCAAACACTTCTGATGGAAACCGAAGATGCCCTTGCCGCCGACCAGATTGACGTCGACTGGCTGCTGTCCCAGCGCGAATACGTGTCCGAGCGCCGAAACAGAGCCAACACAAGCGGCAATCCGGGTCTTGACGGTCAGACGGTGACCCTGATGGGTTATGCCATTCCTGCGCCATCGGATGAAGATGGCCAATCGGTGGCCTATCTGGTGCCTAAGCCCGGCATGTGCAGTCACCTGCCACCGCCCGCGCCGAACCAGATGATCCGGGTGAAATTGCGCAACGGCTGGACACCCGCCTATACGCATGAGCCGGTGCGCCTGACCGGGAAACTAGCCATTGATCCTACGGATCAAGTGATGAACGTTGTTGACGGGTTGGTGTCGATGCGCGCCACGTTCCGGTTGGATGCCGATCTAGTCGAGACGCTGGAAAACAAAGAAGGTCAATCCACCTGGACGCCAACCCTCAAGGACCGGTTGCGCGCGGCGGGCAGTCGTAAAACCCGTGGGGCGCCGTTACAGGATTAATTGCCCGATTTTTTCGTTTTTGGCAGTAAAACCCCAAGAATTGCGTGGATTTTGCGAAATTTTGATGATCGTGTAAGCTCTTACCAGAAGACTCGCGGTCGACATGACGGGAAACGCGCCAAGGGAAAACCAGAAAACTTGCCGTCCACCGACCGAAGACCTTGGCGTTTGCACGCAGCAAACTGAGGGAAAGTCGAATGGCACAAACCAAGAAAATGCTGGATCCGGATCCACGGATCTACGATTTCGAGACCGAATATGAGCTTGGACAGGATAACGTCCGGCCCTTCGGTCTGGATATCCACAACCCGGTCTTTCTGATCTCAAGTATCCTGATCTTTGCCTTTGTTCTGATCGCCTTAGCCAACCAAGAGGCCGCAGCGACGTTCTTTGGCTGGCTCCGGCCCTGGCTGACAAGCACGTTTGATTGGTTCCTGGTCCTGTCTGTGGACGCGATTACTCTGTTCTGCCTGGTGCTGATCATCCTGCCCGTGGGCAAGGTCCGGATCGGCGGCAAGGACGCCAAACCCGACTATTCCTATGCTGGCTGGATCGCGATGATGTTCGCTGCCGGTATCGGCATCGGCCTGCTGTTCTTTGGCGTGATGGAGCCGGTCTATTACAACTTTGCCGAAGATGGCAACGCCGTGCCACTAGGCATTGATATCGCGGTACCCGGAAATGAATATGCTGGTGTCGTTGGTACCATTCACCACTGGGGTCTTGAAGGTTGGGCGGTTTACGCCGCAGTGGGTCTTAGCCTTGCGATCTTCAGCTACAACCTGGGCCTGCCGTTGACCCTTCGGTCTGCGTTCTACCCGATCCTGGGTGAACGTGTCTGGGGCTGGTGGGGCCATTTCATCGATACGCTGGCCGTCTTTGCCACCCTGTTCGGCCTGACCACATCATTGGGTCTGGGCGCGCAGCAGGTTGCGGCGGGGCTGTACGAAGTGTTCGGCATTGAATCCAGCCCGACCGTCGTTGTCCTGCTTATTATTGGCATCACCATGATTGCACTGGGCTCGGTCCTGATGGGTATGGATGCAGGCGTCAAACGGCTGAGTGAGATCAACATGATCATGGCTGTAGGGCTGTTCATTTTTGTCATTGTTGTCACCGGAATTGGCACAGCCATCTCACGGTATTTCAACGTGATGACAGATTATGTGCTGCACCTTCCAGCGCTGTCCAACCCGTTCGGACGTGAGGATACCAGCTACTTCCATGGCTGGACCACCTTCTACTGGGCGTGGTGGATCGCATGGTCACCGTTTGTGGGCATGTTTATTGCCCGTATCTCGAAGGGCCGCACGGTACGTGAATTCGTCATCTGCGCCCTGCTTGCGCCGACAGCGGTTTGCGCCCTGTGGATGTCGACATTTGGCGGCGCAGCCATCGACATGCTGAACGCAGGCGGAGCGGAAGGTGTTCGCGCCACGGTGATCGACAGTTATGCCCCCGAAGGCGCGCTGTTCGGCTTCCTGAAAGAGCTGCCGCTGTATAGCATCGTGGCCCCCATCGCGCTGGTCCTGATCGTGGTGTTCTTTGTGACCTCGTCGGACTCGGGTTCGCTGGTGATCGACACGATCACGGCGGGCGGCAAGATGGACGCCCCCGTCATCCAGCGCGTGTTCTGGTGTACGCTCGAAGGTCTGGTCGCCATCGCGTTGCTGCTTGGCGGTGGCCTTGCCGCCTTGCAAGGCGCAGCGGTGTCGACAGGTATCCCCTTCACGCTGGTGGTTCTGATCATGTGCTATTGCCTATGGCTGGCACTGAAATCAGAGAAGGCGAAGATGTGAGGTAATACCTGACACAACGGTAGCGCTCGCCATCAGGCGGGCGTTTTTTTTGTTGCGCCTTAGGTCGGTTCTCGGCCTAAAATCTGAAAGCTTTGTTTTGCTATCAAACAGAAGAATTCTAAGCGGGGAATTCGCCGAACAGAGGTTTTTGATTGCTCTGATGCCGCTGGACAAGCTTTCGCATTTGTTTGCCCTTTTGGGGAATATAACGTGCCGACAGCGCCCGAACCTGCGGGTCGCCGCATCCGGGAAACAAATCCATTATCTCTTGCCGGGCCTCTTCCGAGACTGATTTTATGGCTTCTGGCCCTGTAAAAAGGCTTTCCGTTGGTGTGCCGTTGGACCAGATGATTTCATGCGTATCGAACAGAAGATGGAAATACACCACCCCGTCTGATGTGTTTTCCAGTGTCTCAACGCCGTCAAGCGGAAGAAGCTTGTTCGCCGGGATCAAGATATCCTTACAATCAAACATGCGCAGAGCGACCGTTGAGGAAACAAGAACACGATGCTGTGGTGAGACGACAAGATCCTGCTTGGGGTATCCTGCCCCCAAGGCACCAGCGCGGATCAAAATCGGTTTAAGTCTCGGCTGGGCCTCAAGTTCAGCGTTGCTGAGACAGCGTGACCCGATCCATCGGATAGGTTTATGGCCATGATCATAGGTCAGAACCTGATCTGACACTTGCAGGTCCTCGACCCGCCTTGGACCATGAAGCGTTTCAATAAAGGTTCCGGACGCAAAGCATAGCACGTCCACAAACTCGCCGCTTGCGTTTGTTGGGCCCGTTTGTGACTGGTTGATGTCAATTTCGTTTTGCCCGCTATCATTCCAAGCCGCAGCAATTGCATCGGTGTTTACGGTCAATCCATTGAACAGCGCCAGCGGTTCCAGCGGCCCATTGTTCACCTTCACACCAAACAGCGCGATGGTTCCGTCCGGATTTACCTCTAACCGGACGACGGGCTCCCCATTCGTGTTTCCCAGCTGCCAAACGGCAGGTGTGTCGATCTCATACCTGTCACCGTCAGCAAACTGAACCGTTTGGCCCGCGGTTCCAGGTATCTGAAATTGAAGCTCATTTGGGGCTCCGGCAGGCCCGCCGACAAACAGATCGACGTCATTGATCTGAAGACTGAAACTGTTGTCCAGACTATCGAAGTCAATAACGAATCCGCCACCAGGGGACGTATCTGTAAAGTCGGTGGAGCCACCACCACTGATGCTGAAGTCTGTCATTTAATTTCTTCGGTCCCAAATCTTACGCGGACACAAAATCCATGTGCGGGGGTTCAATCAAGGCCGCAATGAGGTCATTTCGCGGCATCGGGAAAGTGTGTTCCGACGCTAAGGTTGGCGAAGTGTAAAGAAAAACTGTATCCGTTTCAGCACGTTCGCGATTCATGCGCTTTACCATCACTGGCAAGGGTAAAACAAAAAAAAGCCCGCCAAAAAGGCGGGCGTCTGAATTGTACCAGCTGTACAGTCCGATCTTAGCGGCGGATGCCCAGCTTTTTGATCAGGTCCTGATAGCGTGCTTCTTCCTTGCCCTTCAGGTAGTCCAGCAGCTTACGGCGCTGGGCGACCATTTTCAGCAGACCGCGACGACCGTGGTTGTCTTTTTTGTGGGTCTTGAAGTGCTCGGTCAGGGTGGTGATGCGCGAGGTCAGGATGGCAACTTGGACTTCTGGCGAACCGGTGTCGCCGTCCTTGGTTGCGAATTCTTTCATAACGCGTGCTTTTTCAGCGGCAGTAATCGACATCGGGGTCTCCTTTAAAAGGTTAGAGTTGATGGCGCAGGCCGGGATGTCGTCCAGCACAGGCCCATGGAGAAGACCGCACCGATTCCGATGCGGATGCGCGCGTATAAGCGTATTTTTGGCGAATGGCAAAAGGATTCTTCGGGCTCAGCCCAATGCGACCAGCTGTGCCAGATCGATCTCAGAGATCAGCTGAATGTCGTCGGCAGTCAACCCTTCGACCCCCAGCAGCTGCGCCACATCCTGCCCGTCGATCAGCACATGTGTCAGATTCTCGTTTTCAGCGTCAGTTTCGATCTGAATGTCGGGGTCTTCCTGACCATCCCATGATACAAACAGCTTGTCCTGGCCGGGTTGGAAATCCATCACGGTCACCGCTTCATCCTCGGCTTCGGGGGTCAGGATAATCTCATCCGCGCCGTCGCCGCCGGTGACGATGTCGCCGCTATCGGCCAGAATGGTATCCTCGCCATCGCCGCCGTTCAGGAAATCGACAGCGTCTACTTCTTCTTCGCCGTTCAATATGTCGTCGCCGTCGCCGCCAAAAAGAACATCCTCACCCGTGCCGCCGTCCAGTATGTCGTCGCCATACCCGCCGTGCAGTGCATCATCGCCTTCACCACCGTCCAACGTGTCATCGTCCTGCCCGCCATAGAGCGTATCTTCACCCTCGCTCCCTTCCAGCTGATCTGCGCCGGAATGACCATAAAGCATGTCATCGTCTTCACCCCCGGTCAGCAGGTCATCCCCGTCCTCGCCATGCAGAATATCGTCGCCCGCGCCTCCTGACACGAAATCCGCCCCTTCACCGGCGAACAGCACGTCATTGCCGGCACCGCCGTCGATGGTGTCATCCCCACTATATCCATTGACTTGGTCGTCCCCGTCCTGACCGGTCAGCACATCCGCCTCTTCGGTTCCGGCAATGACCAGATCGCCTTCGAATTCGGACAGGATGGTTCCGGTCGATGGTTCCTGTTCTTCCGCGGTGTCTTGGGACGTGGTCGGGTCTTCGTCGGTTTCGTCGATCTCAAGGTACTTGCCGTCAGAGACCTCATCAGGCTGATCGTCAATGCTGTCATCATCTTCGGGCGTGTCTTCGGGGACAAACGCGTCGCTCATGGCAAAGGCTGCGCCACCGACAGCGGCCAGACTTAGAAATCCGATCAGAAACATGGGAACCCTCCGTAAACGTACTGCCCCGAGGGTAAATGTCTCATGCGGTCAAGCACTTGGTCAAAGCCAAGCTGATCTCGTGGTTAACCTTTTGTCACCACGGTTCGGGTTGTTGAGTATAGGCGATATAGAGTGGGTGTTTCGGGTGTCCGCCCTTGGTCAGCCCCAGGTGAAACAGTGGTTGGCCGGTGCCGCGCAGCAAGGTTTCCACCGCCGGGCCGCGATCCAGATGCGCACCATGGGTGCCCCAGGCGGCAATGACCTGATCGGCCCATTCGACGCCGTCCAGAATCGCCGCGTCATTCGCAGGCCCGACCGGATCGGTGGCGGCGCGCATCTTGCGCGGATCTGTGTCGCGCCACGCAAAGATGTTGGTGACCTGAAACGCCCCGAACCCCAGCGCCCGCGCCCGCCGTTCACAGCGTTCGACGGTGGGGTCGTTCTGCACCTCGGTCGCGGTTGAGGGGTTCAGCATCACGAACAGCGCCTTGCATCCCTCCGGGTCCCAGATGCGGGTCAGGCTATAGCGATACTTCTCGCAATCGGAATAAATGGCGGTCGAGGGCGCATCGCCCTTGGTATGCGTTCGGGTGATCATGCCCTTCGCCTAACACGTGGCTCAGGCGACGAACACCCGGCTGGGGTGCAATTCGCCGGATTTATAGATGCCCACGGCCACAGCCTTGCCATCCAGCGAGGCCCATGCCTCGTCGCCGTATTCCACGTCCGAGGCCAGCACCATACCCGGGTTGCCGTTGCGCAGGCGATTGGCCCCTTCGGGGGTACATTTCAGTTCGGGCAGATCCGACAGACCGGTTTCCAGCGGATGCAGATACTCGTCCAACGCGGTTGTCTTGGCCATTTCGTCGATCTGTTCGATGCTCAAACCGTCCTCGGCCTCAAACGGGCCGGACCAGATGCGGCGGAGGACCTTGACGTGGCCGTGGCATCCCAGTGCCGCCCCCAGATCGCGGGCGATCGAGCGGACATAACCGCCTTTGCCACAGGTCATTTCCAGTACGACGTGATCTTCATCGGGGCGGTCGACGAGGACCAGTTCCTCAACCCATAGGGGGCGGGCGGTCAGTTCCACGTCCTCGCCATCGCGGGCCAGCTTATAAGCGCGCTGGCCGTCAATTTTCACTGCCGAGAACTTGGGCGGAACCTGCATGATCTCACCCAAAAAAGGGGCCAGCGCCTGTTTGATATCCTCATCCGAGGGGCGCGCATCGCTTTGTGCAATCACTTCGCCCTCGGCATCGTCGGTATTGGTGGCCTGACCCAGACGCACAGTGAATGTGTAGGCTTTCAGCGCGTCGGTGATGTAGGGAACGGTCTTGGTCGCCTCCCCCAATGCCACGGCCAGAACACCGGTCGCTTCGGGGTCCAGCGTGCCTGCATGGCCCGCTTTTTTCGCGTCCATCGCCCAGCGTACCTTGTTGACCACCGCGGTCGAGGTCATGCCCGCGGGTTTGTCCACCACCAGCCAGCCGGAAATGTCTCGACCCTTGCGTTTACGTCCCATCTTGCACCTTGCCCTTTGCTGAGGCGCGCGACCTAACGGATCACCCGGGTCCTGTCAATTTCCCGGTGTGTCTTCGACCACACCCACGATTGGCCCCAGCGAAAAGCCAACATCCGAGCGGTTGCTGGCCCGGTCGTACATGCGTGAGATATTGCCATCGAAGAACAGCGCATTCGGCGTTTCCAGCACGTTGCGGAAAAGGCTGCCGAATTCATGAAAAGTGACGTAGTCATCCGAGATTGCGAACACCGCCCGCGTGCCATCGGCGCTGGTGCCCACCCCGTTGCGCACATAGAGCGAGGTCGAGTCAGGCAGAAAGCGCGGATGCAGCTCTCCGTCGATCACCAGCATCGGGCCGGATTGGGTGGCAAACCGGCAGTCGGGGGCCTGTTCGACGAAATCCAGCGTCTCGAACACATCGGCGCGACCGTCGCGGATGCAGAACACGCCGTTGGGCAGCAGGCCGAAATTGCCGGGGCCGGGATTCGGGATCACGCGCATGACCTCTTCGCCCTCTTCGACATAGTGGCCGACGGGCGAGCGGTCGTCGTGATACATACCGGCGTTCATCCCAAAGGCCAGACGCTTTCCACTGGGTTCAAGCGCCTCGTTCACCGATGAGAAATGCCCCAGCAGGTCGTCATTTTCGTCGTTCAGAAACAGGCGCAGGTCTTCATTGGCGGCGTCCACCTCGCAAACGGTGTACCGCTTATTCTCGTGGGTCAGCTTTTCGCAGGTGACCGCGCCGGCCTGCGCGGCCCAGAAAACCGCGCCCAACGTGACCAGTGTGCGGATCACTCGTCCAGATCGCGGCGCACCGCGTCCTGATTGAACATGCGGCGGGTGTCGTCCAGACGATCGAAAGTATCATCCAGACGGAACCGCAGATCGGGCGAAAACTTAAGGTTGAGCTTTTTGCCGATCACGCGCCGCAACTCGCCCTTGTTGCGAGCGAGCAGTTCGATCACATCTTCCTGCCCTTTGCCTCCAAGGGGCAGCACATAGGCGGTGGCGATCTTCAGATCGGGCGAGGTGCGCACCTCACCTACAGTGATCGACATGCGGTTCAGGTCGGGGTCGTGGACATCTCCGCGCGCCAGAACCTCGGACAGGGTGCGTCGGATCAGTTCGCCGACGCGCAGCTGTCGTTGGGAGGGGCCGGGGCCATCGTGGAATTTGTTCTTTGCCATATCCCCGATCTAAGCGCAAAGCTGGGCTTTGCCAAGCGGGCGCGAACCGGGTAGGAGGCTTTGAGCCGACTTTAGAAAGGACCAGCGCAATGACCCATATTCCGGGGATCGTCATCACAGGGGCTTCGGGCCGTATGGGGCAGATGCTGATCAAGACCGTCACCGACAGTGATCAGGCGCGTTTGGTCGGTGTGGTCGAGCGTACAGGCCATGATTGGATCGGTCAGGACGTGGGCACGGCCATGGGCGGTCAAGCGCTGGGCGTCACCGTGACCGATGACCCGCTTGAGGCATTTGCGCAGGCGCAGGCGGTGATCGATTTCACAGCACCCGAAGCGACGCTGGAATTTGCCGCGCTGGCGGCACAAGCGCGCTGCGTGCACGTGATCGGCACCACCGGCATGTCGGATGAGCAGATCGCAGCGCTGGAGCCAGCTTCGCGCCATGCCGTTATCGTGCGGGCCGGGAACATGAGCCTTGGGGTCAATTTGCTGGTGCAACTGACCAAGAAAGTTGCCGCCGCGCTGGATGAGGATTTCGACATCGAAGTGATTGAAGGACACCATCACCACAAGGTCGATGCGCCCTCGGGCACCGCGCTGATGCTGGGTGAGGCCGCCGCCGAAGGGCGCGGTGTCAATCTGGCCGACGTGTCCGACCGGGGCCGCGACGGGATCACCGGGGCCCGAAAACGCGGAGACATCGGATTCCACGCCATTCGCGGTGGCGACATCGTCGGCGAGCATGACGTGCTGTTCGCCGCCCCCGGAGAACGCATCGTTCTGCGCCATCTGGCCACCGACCGCGCCATCTTTGCTCGCGGTGCCCTAAAGGCAGCGCTATGGGGGCAGGGCAAGGCCCCCGGCCAGTATGACATGGTGGATGTGCTGGGGTTGTAACCCCGTTTAGCGGAATGCGGCCAGACCGGGCGGTTCTGCACCATCCTGTTCTGCCGTTGCAAAGAGCAGCCCCAATCGTTGATCCCATGTCGGGTACTGGCCGGTCCGGGCATAGGTCAGGCGCTCGGCCCCGATGGAAATGCCAAGGGGCGCGGCCTCACCTCCGATCACGATCTCGCCGATCTCGGTCCAGTTGGCGGACGGTGGATAGGCCGTGGGGGCGAGTTCATCCGTATCACCGACGCGGTAATAGACGCCCATCGTCACGATGTAGGCATCGCCAAACGGATCAGGAAAGAAAAAGCCCGAGGCATCGCGGGCGGCCAGGGCCTCAACCTCATCGCGCAGCAGCACTTTTTCGGTAAAGGGTAGGGCCATCTCGTCCAGCACCGTGCGCATATCCTCGGACTGCGGCACGCTGACAAAGGCAATGCGGGCGGGGTCAAGATCGAAGGCTTTGGTCAGAATGCGCATCATCAGACGCGTCGAGGCTTGACCGTCTGCGTCTGCGGGATGGCAGCCGACCTCATGAAATAGTGGCAACACGTCCGCACGAGATTTCTCACTGACATCGGCAACCCGAGCCAACGGTTGAATGACAAAAGCGTTCGAGGGCAGCGCGGATTGGTCAAAATCGTGCCGCAGCCCCTCGTTATAGTCATCGCGCCCGGAAGCAATGGACAGTGGCGCCGCTTCGTTGAACCCAAGCCCCGAGAATGTTTTTCTCAGATGATCGAGCGTCGTGCTGAATTCCTGTTCGAACGCCGCATTCTGGTCTTCCGCTGCTGTTGCCATGCGCGGCAACAAGGTTCCGACCGTTGCTGCGGTTCCCAGCTGGACAACTTTGCGCCTGTTCCATCCCATCGGATACCTCCCGTGCCTGTTGGACGTGGCATCAGAGTATCACAGATGTTTCGGCTAAGGGTTAAGGGTTTCTGAAGACAGGCTTCCTGAGGTGCAGTTACAGATCCTTCACCTTTTCATCACGCAGCGGGCAGGCCAGATAAACGCCGAATTCTTTGCCGATATCGGCGCTGACACGGGCGTGGACCCGGCCCTGGCGGTCGAGGAACCGTTGATTGTCTTCGACGGGGAAAATCCCCTCATGCCAGATGCCGGGGTGGATATAGAGGCCTCGCGAGCCGTCACACCAGAACGCGACCACTTTGTCGGGGGTCAAATTGTCCCCGGGCAGCGCAGCGGGAACGATGAAGGGTTTGTTATCCAGCGGCCAGAACATCTGTCCGCCGTCTGGGTGATAGTTCATATGCCATAACAGCACCTGATCACGCGGCGCGGTTTGCTGGTCGGTCTGTGCCTGTTGCGGGTCGGCGGACCAGCCCAAAACATAATGGCCTTTAACCGCCTCGTTCTCACCATACAGAACGTCGCCCTGCCAGTCGCATTTGAACGTGCCCTCAACCCAACCACCTTCATCGCCGGTGCCCTCGTCGATGGGGCGCCAGCCCTGTTGGGGCCAGCGAGAGATTTCGATCTCGAAGCCGTCCGGGTCATCGACCAGACAGCCATAGCCCTTGACCGACGCGTCTGTGGCCCGGATCAAGGGTACCTCTTGCCAGGGCAGGGACGGCTTCGAACTGGCCTCAAAGATATATTCGGGGGCGTTCATGCCACCCCCAGATGTTTGTCGACCATGCGCTGCACCATCGGCGCAAAATGGGTGAAATCCGGCGTTTCCATGTCTGCGCGCTTGCCCGCTTCGTCCAGATAGCGGACCTGAATGATCTCTTTCAGGTTCGGGTTCGCTTCGAATTCCGCGACTTCTTCGGCGTTCATTGGTCCGCCCTGCAGTTCCAGTGTATGGACCGAAGCCGTGGACAGACGGTTGAAATAGTCAGGCTTGGTGGCACAGAGATAGCGCTTGGCCGCCACATGATAGCGGCAGCAATCGGTGATGACTGACGGGAAGAACTGTTCCAGAACTTCGGCCCCCGCATCCTCATGGTGGCGATCCTCGGTATCGTCGGGGTGATAGGTGCCGAACTCGGATGTGAAATGGCCGATATCGTGCAGCAGCGCGCCAACGATGATTTCCTCGGACTGGCCGTTCTGTTCGGCAATTGTGGCGCCTTGCAGCATGTGTTCTGCCATCGTGACCGGTTCACCCAGATATTCCTCGCCGCCACGACGGTCGAAGATATCCCCGATAAAGGCCACGATGTTGTCGCGGTTGAGGGTTGAGAAATCGGGTTTCATTCCGCTGCCTCCGGTTGCGCCATGTCCATCGCCGCGAGCGTCGACAGCAACCCATCCTTGTCGGCATAGCAGCCTTGTAGCCAACGCGATCCTGCGCCGGAATAGCCCAGCCGCGCGTGTAGGACGCGGGTGTTGTCGACGATGAAACTTTCACCCGGTTCCAGCTTGAACGACACGCCCATGGCCGGATCGTCGATTATCTCGCCAAGTTGGCGATAGGCAGCATAGTAGGCTTCCATCTGATCGAATGGCACGTCAACAAACGGGGCGGAAGACCGATTGTTGAAGCGGATGCCGACTAGCTCACCGTCCGGCGACAACTCGATCATTGGGCGGCGAGACCGCAGGCAGATGCCGTCCGAACCTTTGTATTCAAATCGCGCGGGATAGCCTGCCAGCAGGGCGAAGCCTTCGGGGTTCTGATCGCGCAGTTTTTCGGCGGCACGGAAACCATCGACTACAATGGAATCGCCACCTTCGGCGCTGTTTTCCAGACAATAGAGGATTTGCAGCGTCGGCACCGGGTCACGATAGGGGTTGTCGGTATGCGCCTGAAGACCAAGGCCGGTATAGGCTAGGTTGGTCGGGTTTACCTCGGTCCGAACCTCAAAATAGGGGCCATAGTTGGTTTCGCGGACGTAGCCGAACAGATCGGCCACCTTCAGCAGTGATTCCGGCTCAGTCGGGCCGCCGGTCAGCTTGGCAAAACCGAACTTAGCCACTGCAGCCAGCCAGCCGCGCTTGGCGGCGGGATTGGCGTGGACTTCACCCCAATCAGCACTTGGCGCTTCGATGCCGCGTTCCCACGTGGTGATGCCATGTGCGACACGGCCTGTTTCTAAGGACCGGGCGCAATCATAGACGTGATCGGCCAGCCAATCGGCGGGGAAGGTCACGGTCTTGTCTTCGGGCTGGAAAGTGACCGTTAGATCGCCATTGCTGATCTCGGCGGAGCTGACTGAAATATCGACGGGAATGTCGCTGATGGTGATCAGACGCTGACCGTTTCCGGGCGCGCGTGTCTCCGGATCCAGCGCATTATCGCGCAGCCAGATCGCATGGAAACGGGCCTGAGTTCCGGTGTCAAATTCAACAGTCACAACCGAAGTATCGTGATTGGCAGTGCGCAGCATGGGGGTCTCCTGTTCAGCGCGGGCTTTGATTGAGCAGATACGCCTCTTGTGGCATTAACACAATTAATCCTTCTTTCGGCTGAGGCTTGGAAAATCTTATGGCAAAGAAAAAAATCGGATTGCCGCCGCTGGATTGGCTGCGCGTGTTCGAGGCCGCCGGTCGGTTGGGTGGTTTTTCCGCCGCCGCCCGAGAGTTTGGGCTGACACAGGCAGCCGTCAGTCAGCGGATCGGTAACCTGGAGGCTTGGCTGGGCCGGTCCCTGTTCGTGCGCGAGGCACGAGGCGTGTCACTGACGGTTGAAGGCGAAAGCTATCTGCCGCTGGTGCAAGAGAGTTTGCAGGCGTTGGAGCGCAACACCGAAGATTTGTTCGGCAAATCCCCGCAAGAGCTGCGCGTCGCGGGCCTGTCTTCGAACATCCACGCGCTGGTTCTGCCTGGGCTTGCCTGGTTTCAGGAAACGCGACCCAATGTGCGGGTGATGACCGACTCGGTGGCGCGCCGGTCGTCCTTGGATGAGGAGCGGACCTGGTTGCAAATCCGCTATGGGCGTGGGGCCTGGCCCGGTCGGGATGCGGCCCTGATCGCCCGCGAGGTTCTGGTGCCGATGGCCGCGCCCGGTGTAAAATGGGGGGTGCCGCTGATTGAGCTGCGTGGCGAGCGCCCGGCGTGGCGGGACTGGGCGCGTAAGACGGGGCATGGCGAGATGCCGCCGTCACAGATCAGTTTCGATTCGATGGAACATGCCATTTCGGCGGCCCGGCAGGGGATTGGGGTGGTGCTGGGCTCGGTGCCTCTGGCCAGCGCGGATTTGCAGGCCGGTCGGCTGTGTCGGCTGGATCTGCCCGATTTGCAGACCAAAGACGGCTATTGGCTGACTTGGCCCGAAGAGCGGGTCAAATCGAAAAAGCAGCGTGCCCTGATTGCCGATTTTCTGCAGGCACTTCAGGGCTGATCAATCAGAAATCGACGGCGATGCCCTTTTTTTCCCAATCGCCATAGCGGGCCGGATCAGGGCCGTCGCGCCCGCCCAGTTCCTTGGGCATCTCTTTTGCTTCTGCCTCGGCCTTGCTGCGGCGTTCTTCCGCCTCGGCCAGGGCGCGCTGGGCGGCTGGGGGCAGGTCTTTGTGGTCGTCATTCGTGGTGTCGGGCATGACATCGGGTTCCTTTCCGGGCACGGGCTTGATATACGCCCCCGTCCGCCTTTGGCAATGCGGACGAGAGTCACATCAAAGGCGGTTTCATGTCCGACAACGCAACAGCGGCGCGACGCAGCGCGATCTATCTGTTGGATCAGATATTGGGTGAGGGGCGGCTGTTGTCCGAATGCCTGGCCGCAGGCGCGTTGGATCGACTGGCCCCCGAGGATCGCGCGCGGGCGCAGCGTTTGACCTTGCAAACCCTGCGCGGTTTGGAACGAGCTGACCGTCTTCTGGACAATCACCTTAACAGGACGCCTGCTCTGACCGTCAATAACGCGCTGCGCCTGGGCGCGGTTGAGCTGTGCCAGGGTGAGGCCGCGCATGGTGTCGTGAACTCGATGGTCGAAATTGTGGGGCGGTCGCGCAAACATGGCCGGCTCAAGGGGTTGGTCAACGCTGTGCTGCGCAAGGTTGCCGCCGAAGGGCCGGAAGCCTGGCCCAAGATGCGGGTGCCGCGCCTGCCGGACTGGCTGCGCGAGCCGCTGATCATGGCCTGGGGCACTGATGCCGTTGCAGGCATGGAGCAGGCGCATTTCACTGGCGCACCGCTGGACCTCTCACTGAAACCGGGGGCCACGGGACCGGGTGAGGCACTACCGACCGGGTCGATGCGTATGCAGGATGCGGGGCAGGTCTCAAACCTGCCGGGGTTTGATCGGGGCGACTGGTGGGTGCAGGACGCGGCGGCGGCTTTGCCGGTGTGTGTATTGGCACCAAAGCCCGGGGAATCCGTGCTGGATCTGTGTGCTGCACCCGGCGGCAAGACGCTGCAAATGGCGGCAGCCGGGGCCAAGGTGACGGCTCTGGATATTTCGGAGCCCCGACTGGAGCGAGTACGCGAGAACCTCAAACGCACTGGCTTACAAGCGCAAGTCATCGCTGGTGACGCGTTGGAGCATCAGGGCCAGTATGACGCGATCCTGTTGGACGCACCCTGTTCGGCCACCGGAACCATTCGGCGCCACCCGGACCTGCCCTTTGCCAAGGACGGCTCGGACTTCGGCGGGTTGATTGAATTGCAGGCGCAGATGCTGGCCCATGCCTGGACCCTGCTGAAACCCGGCGGACGGTTGGTCTATTGCACCTGCTCCCTGTTGCCTGACGAAGGCGAGGTGCAGATCGAAGAGGCGCTGGAACAATATCCTGACATGAGCATCGACCGCACCGCGCTGGACGTGACCGGGGTGGATCAAAGCTGGATCACCGAAGAAGGTGGCCTGCGTCTGCGGCCCGATTATTGGGCGGATCGCGGTGGCATGGACGGGTTCTATATCGCCTGCCTGAACAAATCCGCCTGATGGCACGCTTTTCGATGACTTGACGATCACACCGGTCTATCGTTGGGTCTCAGGCGCCAGCAGAGCGTGAGAGGCAGAGTAACGAGCGTCATGTCAAACTCAGATACCATGACAAATCGGTGGACGCGGTTTCAGAACCGTCTGTATGCGCGGCTCAGTCAGCGGCGCAAGGCCGCTGCCGGCTTCGTCACCGAGCCTGAACCGCGCACCGTAGGTTCATTTGCCCGGGGGCGGCAGCTGGTCGCCGGAAATCTACTGTTTGCCGGGTATCTGGTCGAGGCACAGGATACCGGCCTGTGGGACGTGACCGCGCCCAGCACCGGCTTTGACAATGAGCGCCATGGCTTTGCCTGGCTGGATGATCTGGCCGCCGTCGGCGATATGCGCGCGCGGGAAAAGGCGCAGCGTTGGGTGTGGGGCTGGATCGACGCGCATGGCCGCGGGCAAGGGCCGGGCTGGGCACCCGATCTGACCGGGCGGCGGGTGATGCGCTGGATCAACCACGCCGTCTTCCTTCTGCGTGGAATGGATGACAAACAGACCAATGTGTTCTTTCGCGCGCTGGCGCAGCAAACCTGGTTCCTGTCCAAACGCTGGAAAGCGGCCACGCCGGGCCTGCCCCGGTTCGAGGCTCTGGCCGGTCTGGTTCAAGCTGGACTGGCGCTGAAAGGGTTGGAGCAGATGGCCGACCCGGCCCTGCGCGCCCTGGCAAAGGAATGCGAACGGCAGATCGACGCGCAGGGCGGCATTTCCACCCGCAACCCTGAAGAGTTGCTTGACGTGTTTACCCTGCTGTCCTGGACCTCGGCCGCGCTGAGCGATCAGGGGCGGGGCACCCCCGGCGCGCAGGCCGATGCGATCAAACGCATGGCGCCGACGCTGCGCAGCCTGCGCCATTCAGACGGCGCATTGGCCCGCTTTCATGGCGGCGGGCGCGGGATCGAAGGGCGGCTGGATCAGGCGTTGGCTCAAAGCGGGGTTCGCCCGCAACACGCAACTGGGTTGGCGATGGGGTTTGCACGGCTTTACGCGGCCCGGACCAGCGTGATCGTCGATGCTAACGTGCCGCCCAAGGGGGCTGCATCTTATAATGCCCATGCCTCGACACTGGCGTTTGAGCTAACTTCGGGGCGGCGGCCACTGATTGTGAACTGCGGATCAGGCGAAAGTTTCGGAACGGAATGGCGGCGAGCCGGGCGCGCAACACCTTCGCATTCGACCCTGTGCCTGGATGGCTATTCTAGCGCGCGTTTGGCACCAGCGGGGAATGGAGGTGAACGAGAGGCTTTGGTCGATGCACCGCAAGACGTGCCGATTGATTTCGAAGAGGCATTCGAAGGCACCCGCTTTATGGTCGGGCATGACGGCTATACCAAAGTGTTCGGTCTGACCCATGCGCGTACGTTTGAGCTGCGATTTGATGGGCGAGAACTGACGGGCGAGGATATTTTGCTGACTGCTACCGACAAGGCCAAGCGGCAGTTTGACCGGGCGCTGGACGCTTCGGGCCTGAACGGGATCGGATTTGATATCCGGTTTCACCTGCATCCAGACGTGGATGCGGCCATTGATTTGGGCGGCGCGGCGGTGTCGATGGCGCTCAAAAGCGGCGAAATTTGGATTTTCCGCCATGATGGCGTGGGAAAATTATCCGTTGAACCAAGCGTTTACCTTGAAAAAGGCCGTTTAAAGCCACGCGCGACAAAACAGATCGTTCTATCCGGGCGCGCAATGGAGTATGCGACCCGCACCCGGTGGACGCTGAGTAAGGCTCAGGATACAGCCTATGCCGTGCGCGATCTGCACCGGGACGAGCCCGAGTTTGACTGACGCCAAAAGGACCTTTGGACCCATGACCGATCTTCACCCCGTGCGCCGCGCGTTGCTTTCCGTTTCCGACAAGACCGGGCTGATCGAGCTGGGTAAGGCGCTGGCCGAGCGCGGGGTCGAGCTCCTGTCGACCGGCGGTACAGCCAAGGCGCTGCGTGATGCAGGGCTTGAGGTGAAGGATGTCAGCGAGATCACCGGTTTCCCCGAAATGATGGATGGTCGGGTCAAGACTCTGCACCCGATGGTGCATGGCGGCCTGCTGGCGCTGCGCGACAACGACGGCCACGTGGCTGCGATGAATGAACATGGTATTGGCGCGATCGACTTGCTGGTTGTGAACCTCTATCCGTTCGAGGCGACGGTGGCCAAAGGCGCAGGTTATGACGAGTGCATCGAGAACATCGATATTGGCGGCCCTGCGATGATCCGTGCGGCCTCGAAGAACCATGCCTTTGTGAACGTAGTTGTGGATGTAGAGGATTACTCTTCGCTCCTGGATCAGTTGGAAGAGAATTACGGCAAGACATCCTACGGTTTCCGCCAGTGGCTGGCGCAAAAGGCTTACGCCCGGACCGCAGCGTACGACACCGCGGTTTCGAATTGGATGGCCGACGCACTGCAGCTTGATGCGCCCAAGCGCTGCGCCTTTGCCGGTGAACTGAAACAGACCCTGCGCTATGGTGAGAACAGTCATCAACAGGCGGCTTTCTACACTGATGGAACCAACCGTCCGGGTGTGGCGACCGCCGTTCAGCACCAGGGCAAGGAGCTGAGCTATAACAACATCAACGACACCGACGCAGCGTTTGAACTGGTGGCTGAGTTCGATCCTGCAAAAGGTGCGGCCTGTGCGATCATCAAACACGCCAACCCTTGCGGTGTTGCCTCAGGCGCGACCTTGCTGGACGCGTATAAGTCGGCATTCGACTGCGATCGTACTTCGGCCTTTGGTGGGATCGTGGCACTGAACCAACCGCTCGACGCGGAAACCGCACAGGAAATCACCGGGATTTTCACCGAAGTCGTGATCGCCCCCGGTGCATCGGATGAAGCAAAGGCGATCTTCGCGGCCAAGAAGAACCTGCGCCTGCTGACCACTGAAGCTCTGCCGGACGTGACCGCAGGCGGCAAGACCGTGCGTCAGGTAGCGGGCGGTCTGCTGGTGCAGGACAAGGACAATGGTTTTGTCGGCATGGACGATCTGAAGGTCGTCACTAAGAAGGCGCCGACCGAAGAGCAGATGCGCGACCTGCTGTTTGCCTGGAAAGTGGCGAAACACGTTAAATCCAACGCAATCGTTTACGTGAAGGAAGGTGCGACCGTTGGCGTTGGTGCAGGCCAGATGAGCCGCTTGGACTCTGCCATGATTGCCGCCAAGAAGGCCGAACGCATGGCCGACGCGCTCGGCTTGCCGCAGCCGCTCACCATCGGCTCGGCCGTTGCGTCTGATGCATTCTTCCCCTTCCCTGACGGGCTGATGGAAGCCGCTGAGGCTGGTGCGACCTGTGTCATCCAGCCGGGCGGTTCAATGCGTGATGACGAGGTGATCGCGGCCGCGGATGAGGCCGGATTGGCAATGGTCTTCACCGGCATGCGCCACTTCCGCCACTGATGCGCTCTCGTATTCTGCTCTGGGCCGCGCTGGCCGCGTTTGCGATCGACCAGATCAGTAAGTATCTGGTCGTTCACGTGATGCGTGTGGCCGAGGGCAATATCGATGTGCTGCCGCCGCTCTTGGTGTTCAAATACGGTGAGAATCGGGGCATCAATTTCGGCCTGTTCCAAGGCGACAGCGACACCGCGCGTTGGGTGCTGATCGGCATCTCGCTGGCTGTTGCGATTGGCGTGCTGATCTGGCTGATGCGGACAACCCCGTCCAAGCTGATGTTGTTTTGCGGCGGGTTGCTGATTGGTGGCGCGCTTGGGAACGTGGTGGATCGGGTGCTGTACGGCTATGTTCTGGATTTCCTGAACATGTCCTGTTGCGGCCTCAACAATCCGTTTGTTTTCAACCTGGCCGATGTGTTCATCTTTGCTGGTGCTTTCGGACTTGTGTTGTTCGATGGCAAAAAGCCCTCGTGACGCGCCGGGTGATATGCGATAAAAGCGCCTGAAACTGGCTGGAGACTCTGATGCGGTTGCCGCGTTCCATTTTTGCTGTGACATTGGCCTTTGCGGTTGCCGGGTGCTCGGATATCGGTTTGCGCCATCTTGAGGCACCGGGGGACGGACCGGATGAGTTTTCGGTCATGCCGGTCAAACCGCTGACCCAGCCCAAGGACTATAAGTTCCTGCCTGCGCCCACACCGGGCGGTTCCAACCTGACCGACCCAAACCCCAAGGCGGATGCCGTGGTGGCGCTGGGCGGTAGCGAAGCGGCGTTGAACCCGAATGCCGCAATTCCTGCATCTGATGGCGCGCTGGTGACGGCCTCAAGTCGCTATGGCGTACCATCCAACACGCGTCAGGTCGTCGACACCGAAGACGCCGAGTTTCGCAGAAAGCAGGGCCGCTTGACCCGTCTGCGCCTGTTCAAGATAGACCGCTATTCGCAGGTTTACAGTCGCGAAGCACTTGATGCCAATCGGCAGAACGAAGCAGCGCGTCAGGCCGGGATTGAGACGCCCTCGGCCCCACCGGCTGATGAATAAATCTTAACTTTCCGTCATCACCCTTGAACCTGCGCACCACAACCGTAGTTTGAACACCATCAAACGAAACGGAGGACGCCCCATGGTTCGGGCCCTGGCATTATCTGCCGCCCTGTTCGCCGCCACCCCTTTGCTTGCCAAGGAAGGGCACGAGGCGGTTACCACTTTCACGCTGGATAACGGCATGGATGTCGTTGTGATCGAAGATCACCGCGCCCCGGTCGTGCAGCACATGGTCTGGTATCGCGCCGGATCTGCGGATGAGCCTGTTGGTTCGTCCGGCGTGGCGCATTTCCTGGAGCATCTGCTGTTCAAGGGCACCGATACGCTGGCACCGGGCGAGTTCTCCGCTACCGTCGCCGCCAACGGTGGCAATGACAATGCTTTCACCTCCTATGACTACACTGCCTATTTCCAGCGTGTAGCCGCCGACCGGTTGGAGTTGATGATGCGGATGGAGGCGGACCGGATGCGCAATATCCGCCTGAGCGAAGAGGATATCGCAACCGAGCGTGACGTGATCCTTGAAGAACGCAACCAGCGTACCGAAAACAGCCCGCGGGCGCTTTTTGGCGAGCAGATGAGCGCGTCTCAGTACCTTAACCATCGTTACGGCGTGCCGATCATCGGCTGGAAGCACGAGATGGAGACGCTGGACATGGAGGATGCGCTGTCCTTCTATCAGACCCATTACGCGCCCAATAACGCCATTCTGGTGGTGACCGGCGATGTGGAGCCGGATGAGGTCAAAACTCTGGCCGAACAGTATTATGGCGTTATCCCCGCCAACCCGGACTTGCCTGAACGCGTACGCTCGCAGGAACCGCCGCAATCGGCCGAACGTCGCCTGACCTTCAAGGACGCGCGTGTTTCGCAGCCTTATGTCCAGCGCAGCTATCTCGCGCCCGAACGGGATGCCGGTGCGCAGGAAAAAGCCGCCGCGCTGTTCCTGCTGGCCGAATTGCTGGGGGGCAGCACCACGTCCTACCTGAACGAAAAACTGCAATTCGAACAGCAAAAGGTCGTTTATACGGGTGCCTTCTATCGCGGCGTCTCGCTGGACGACACGACCTTTGATCTGCTGGTCGTCCCGGCCCAGGGCGTGTCGCTGCAAGAAGCCGAAGAAGCCATGGATCAAGCCGTCGCCGACTTCATCGCTGAAGGTGTGAACGAAGAAGACCTTGACCGGATCAAGATGCAGCTGCGCGCCGCCCAGACTTATGCGCGCGATAATGTGGACGGGATCGGCAACCGCTATGGCCGCGCCCTGACCAGCGGCTTGACGGTCGAGGATGTGCAGGCGTGGCCCGATATCCTGCAGGCCGTGACCGGGGAAGAAATCATCGCCGCCGCCCGTGAAGTTCTGCAGCCCGAGGCGTCGGTCACCGGATGGCTGATGCGCGACGATGAGGTGACGCAATGAAACGGATTTTTGCAACCCTGATCGCCGTTGTCATCGCGCTGCCCGCATGGGCCGAGATCGAGATCGAAGAGGTCACCTCACCCGGCGGTATCACCGCATGGCTGGTCGAGGATCACTCGATCCCCTTCACCGCGCTGGAACTACGTTTTCGCGGTGGTACCTCGCTGGATGAGCCCGGCAAACGCGGCGCCATCTATCTGATGAGCGGTCTGATCGAGGAAGGCGCAGGTGACATGGACGCCCGCACCTATGCGCGCGAGTTGGAATCACTGGCGGCCTCGTTCCGGTACAATGCGTCGGATGATTCCGTTTCGATTTCCGCGCAATTTCTGACTGAGAACCGGGGCGAAGTCATCGACCTGTTACGCACCACGATCCACGAGCCTCGGTTCGATGAAGACGCGGTTGAGCGGGTGAAGGCGCAGATTCTGTCCGGACTGCGCTCGGACCAGACTGACCCCAATGACATTGCCGGGCGCAATTTTGCACAGATGGCATATGGCGATCACCCCTATGGGTCCGAGGGCAAAGGCACGATCGAAAGCGTCAGCGCATTGAACCGTGATGATGTGGTCACCGCCTATGACAATGTGTTCGCCAAGGACCGCCTATATGTTGGCGCGGTGGGCGATATCACCCCCGATGAGCTGGGTGCGCTACTGGACACGTTGCTGGCGGATCTGCCCGAGGCGGGCAAACCCATTCCGGGCCGTGCTGACGTGGACATCCCCGGTGGCGTCAGCGTGGTCGAGTTCGATACGCCGCAATCCGTGGCCCTGTTTGGCCACGCGGGGATCGACCGGGATGATCCTGACTTCTTTGCCGCTTTTGTTCTGAACCACATTTTGGGTGGCGGTGGTTTTGAGAGCCGCCTGATGCAGGAAGTGCGCGAAAAGCGTGGCCTGACCTATGGCGTCGCGACCTATCTGGTACCCAAGGATCTGGCTTCGGTCTATCTGGGCTCGGTGTCCTCAGCCAATGACCGCATCGCCGAAGCGGTCGAGGTGATCCGCGACCAGTGGGCGCGTGCCGCGACCGAAGGTGTGACTCAAAAAGAGCTGGACGACGCCAAGACCTATTTGACCGGAGCCTATCCGTTACGGTTTGATGGCAATGGCCCGATCGCCGGGATCATGGTCGGTATGCAGATGGAAAACCTGCCCATCGACTATATCGCCACCCGCAACGACAAGGTGAACGCGGTGACGTTGGACGAGGTGAACCGCGTGGCCAGTGAATTGCTGGACCCCGAGGGGCTACATTTCACTGTTGTCGGCAAACCCGAAGGTTTGGAAACCACAAACTGATCAAAGGGGGCTGAGCAACGCTCAGCCCTTTTTCCCCGCTGCGCTGCGCAGCATCTGCCCCATCATCTGCCCGAACTTGCCGGACCCGCGCTGATACAGCGCGCCATCAACGGACAGAACTGTGCCACTGATATAGCTGGCCATGTCCGAGCTGAGGAACAGGCAGGCATTGGCTACATCCTGTGTATTTCCCCAACGCCCCAGCGGCACATCGCGGCGCAGTTCCTCGTGGGCGTTTTCCGTTGGTGCCAGACGCCGTGCGCCTTCAGTTCCTTCAATAAATCCTGGCACTACCGAGTTCACGCGGATGCCTTCGACCCCCCATTCCATCGACAGGGTGCGAGTGATCTGATCGACCCCGGCTTTGGCCGCGCAAACATGGGCTTGCCCTTCGTAGGGCAGAAACGCCTGTGGGGCCGAGATATTGATGATGCTGGCGCCGGGGCGTTTGAGGTAAGGATAGGCCCCCTTCATCACATGAACGGTGCCCATCAGGTCGATATCCACCACGGTCTTGAACGCATTGACCGACATCTCGGAGGTCAGGGCCGGGAAATTCCCCGCCGCGCCAGAGACCAGAACGTCGAAATCACCCAAGGCGTCATGGAATTGTTTCAGCCCGTCCGCCACTGCCTGCGCATCGCGCACATCAAAGGCTGCGCCAACTACTTCGGCTGCGCCGGCCTCTTTTAGCGCGGCAAGCGTGTCATCGACCTTGTCCTGCGACCGGCTGGCGACGGCCAGTTTGGCACCCGAGGCCGCAAATGCCTCGGCGATGCCGCGATTGATGCCGCTGGTCCCGCCAATCACGATGACGGTTTTTTCTGCGAAGTCCATTTAGGTCTCCCTAGTTGTGATCAGCCACGTTTCCTTGACTCAGTTTGCCGCGCATCTCTTCAACCATTGGGATCACGAGGCTGTCGACGTTCGCAAGCAGGAAAGCCAAACAAACCAAAGCACCAACTGTGCACCAAATCACAAGGCGAACAACGGTGGTTCTAGTCGTTTTGTCTGTAGGTAGTACCAAATTGGCCGCTTCCTGATGCGGGAGCCCTACTCGCCGTAGGGCACCCAGATGTTTTTCACTTCGGTTGCAGCCTGCAGGAAGCGGCGCGAATGGTCCACGCCCCAATCAAATGCCGTCGCGTTATTCACCCAGGTCCGTTTCAGGTTCCCGGCCGAGACGACCTCGATCTCTTTCGACAGGTCGGTGGACGAGAATGACCAGACCGCATCGACGTTCAGGTGTGAGGCCAGCGGTTTCGCCAGTTCCACGTGGCTGCCGGTCAGGATGTTGACCACACCTGCGGGCACGTCGGACGTTTCAAGAATCTGGTAGAAGTCGGTTGCTGTCAGCGGATAGGGCTCGGACGCGACCAGAACTGTCCGGTTACCCATAGCGATCGCCGGGGCCATGGCCGAGACCAGACCCAGCAAAGGTGCCTCATCCGCGCACAGCGCGCCGATGACGCCAACGGACTCTTTCATGGCAATGGCAACGCCCCGGATCGGAACGCCATGCACTTGACCGTCATATTTGTCCGCCCAGGCGGCAGCGGTGAACAGGCGCTGGATCGAGGCCTCGACCTCTTTCGCACCATCCTTCTTACCGGTCATGGCATCGAGACGAGCCGCGAATTCATCAGCACGGGCCGACAGGTTTTCACCAATATAATACAAGATCTGCGCCCGCAGATGGCCAGTGGTTTTAGACCAGCCCTTGGCGCCCGCCGCAGCTTCAACCGCGTTGCGGACGTCCTTGCGGTTGGCTAGGCCCACATGACCCAAAAGGCCGGATTTACCCCAGACAGGCTTGGAATAGCCACTATCGGGTCTTGCCTGCTTGCCGCCGACATACATCTTGGCGGTGCGGTCGATGGGATCAACCGGAGCACCTTCGCCCAGGGTCGCCTCAACCTTGGCCAGCGGTTTGACCTTGCCCTTGGGCTTGGTATAGGCCGCCAGACCTTCCCAACCGCCTTCACGGCCAAAGCCGCTTTCGCGTACACCGCCGAATCCGGCGGCAGCATCGAACAGGTTGGTGGCATTGACCCAGACCACGCCCGCGACCAGTTTGGGCGCAATATCCAGTGCAAGGTTCACATTCTCGGTCCAGACCGTCGCGGCCAGCCCGTAGCGGGTGTTGTTGGCCAGCTCGACCGCCTCATCCGGAGTGCGGAAAGTGGACGATACCAGTACCGGGCCAAAGATTTCTTCCTGCATCAGCGGGTCTGAGGTTTCGAGCCCCGAGATCAGCGTCGGTGGGTAATAGCACCCATTGGCGGGCAGGTCGCAGGCCGCCTGATGAACGTGACCGGCGGTGTTGCTTTCGACCATGCTCTTGATGGTCTGCAACTGAACCGGGTCCACCACCGCGCCCACGTCGATACATTTGTCTAGAGGGTCGCCAATGCGCAGCTTGTCCATCCGCGCGCGCAGTTTCTCGTGGAAGCGGTCGGCGATGCCTTCCTGCACCAACAGGCGCGAGCCTGCGCAGCAGACTTGGCCTTGGTTGAACCAGATCGCGTCGACCAGACCTTCAATGGCTGAATCGATATCGGCGTCGTCAAAGACGATGTAAGCAGACTTGCCACCCAGCTCCAGAGTCAGTTCTTTGCCTGAGCCCGCAGTGGCTTCGCGGATGCGACGGCCCACAACGGTCGAGCCGGTAAAGGCGATCTTGTCCACGTCTGCGGAAACGATCATTTCGCCCACGGCACCGTCGCCGGTGACGATGTTGACCACGCCTTTCGGCAAACCGGCCTGGGAGCAGATATCAGCGAACAGCAGCGCGGTCAGCGAGGTGTATTCAGCCGGTTTCAGAACCACGGTGTTGCCCATCGCGATCGCAGGGGCGATTTTCCATGCCAACATCAGAAGCGGGAAGTTCCACGGAATGATCTGCCCGCACACACCCAACGCCTGCACATCGGGCAGCTCGCTTTTCATCAGCTGCGCCATGCCCGCGTGGTAGTGGAAATGCCGCTGCGCCAACGGGATGTCGATGTCGCGCGATTCCCGGATCGGCTTGCCGTTGTCGAGGCTTTCCAGCACGGCAAACAGGCGCGCGTGTTTCTGCAACAGCCGCGCAATGGCATAGAGGTATCGCGCACGGCCCGCACCGCCCAGCTTTTCCCATTTCGGTTGCGCCTTGCGGGCGGCGGCAACGGCTGCGTCCACATCGGCCTGTTTGGCTTGGGTCAGCTTGGCCAGCACCTCTCCGGTCGCGGGGTTGCGGCTTTCGAACCCTTTGCCGGGCTTGGTGAAGGCGCCGTCGATATAGTGACCGAACTTATCACCCTGATCGACCAGCCAGGCCAGTGCCTCGGCGGCGCTTTCGGGGGCGGGGCCGTAGTCCATGGTCTCGAAAATCTCTTTGACTGTCATTGTTCTGTCCTCAGCCCATCGAGTGACGGTAACCGGCCGAATAGGCTCCGGTCACATAGTGTTCCAATTGCCGTTCGATATCGCCCAACAAGGACGACGCGCCAAAGCGGTACAGGTCCGGTTGCAACCAGCGGTCGCCCAGCTCATCCTTGATCAGCGACAGGTAAACCAGCGCGTCCTTTGCTTTCGAGATGCCACCCGCAGGCTTATAGCCAACGCGATACCCGGTGCGGTCATAATAGTCGCGGATCGCGCGGATCATCACCAGCGACACGGGCAGGGTGGCGTTGACGCTTTCCTTGCCGGTCGAGGTCTTGATGAAGTCCGCCCCGGCCATCATGCAGACCAGCGAGGCGCGCGCGACGTTGCGCAGGCTGCCCAGCTCTCCGGTGGCAAGGATGGCCTTTACATGCGCATCACCGCAAGCCACGCGGAAGGCTTTCATCTCATCATACAGCGCCTGCCAATCTCCGGACAGCACGTGGCGGCGCGAGATGACGATGTCGATCTCTTCGGCGCCAGTTTTTACGCTTTCTTCGATTTCGGCTACACGCAGGTGGAACGGCGAAAGGCCCGCCGGGAAACCGGTTGACACAGCCGCAACCGGAATGCCGGTGCCTTTCAGCGCCTCAACCGCCGTGCCGATCATGTCGTGGTAGACGCAGACAGCCCCGGTGGTGATCGGCGGCATGTCCAGCGCCTGCAATACCGAAGGTGCCACCGGCTGACGCGCCTTGGCGCACAGGCGGCGCACCCGGCCCACGGTGTCATCGCCGGACAAGGTGGTCAGGTCGATCATGGTGATCGCCTTCAACAGCCACGCGGCCTGATACTCTTTTTTAACCGAGCGGCGACCGGGCAGCGTCGCGGCCCGGCGTTCGATGGCCGAGGTATTGGCCTGCACGGCGCGTACCCAATCCAGATCAAGATCCATGCCGGGGTTTCTGGGTTCGGTCACTTGCGGCAGATGCGCGGTGCGCACGGGGCTTTCTGAGCTCTGCGTATCCATAGTCACGTCCTTTGGGAGGTTTGCGCCAAAATCGCACGAGCCGCACGTAAAGGGAAGGTGCAGCAAGGTTCGATCTGCAAATTTTTTGACCAAATGGACAAAAATAGGCATTTTCTTGCGAATAATTCGCAATAGCGTTGACTTAGTTGCGAATGGTTCGCATATTCATTCTCAACAGGACACCAAATCGGGATCTGACTATGATTCGTCGCAGCTTTCTTGCAGCGCTGGCATTTGCGGCTGCTTTGCCTCTGACGGCTTGGGCCGAGACACCACTGGCCGAGACACCACTGAAAGTAGTCGCAACCACCGGTATGATTGCTGACGCCGCGCGTCAGGTGGGCGGGGACCAGGTCGAGGTGAAGGGCCTGATGGGTCCAGGAGTCGATCCGCATGCCTATCGCCAGACCCGCAGTGATATCGTTGCGATGACCCGTGCGGACCTGATCCTGTGGCACGGTCTGTATCTGGAAGCGCAGATGGAAGATTTCTTCCATGACCTCGGCCGCAAACGCACTGTGGTGGCCGTGGCTGAAGGGATCGACAAGTCCAAACTGCGTGGGCATGACGATTATGCCGACAAATACGACCCGCATGTGTGGATGAGCCCGACCCTGTGGCGTGATGTGGTGGTTGAGGTGCAAGAGGCCCTGACCGCAGCGCGCCCCGAAGCGGCGGATATTTTTGCCGCTAATGCGGAAGCGCATTTGGCCGAGCTTGATGCGCTGACCACCTATGCCAATCAGGCGCTTGCAGCTGTTCCCGAAAACAACCGCGTGCTGGTCACCGCGCATGACGCCTTTGGCTATTTCGGCGCGGCTTACGGCTATGAAGTGATGGGCATTCAGGGCATCTCGACCCAATCTGAGGCCGGGCTGAACCGGATCGGAGAGCTGGTGGATACGTTGGTCGATCAACAGCTGACGGCGGTGTTCGTTGAAAGCTCGGTCTCTGACCGGTCGATGCGGGCGCTGATCGAAGGAGCTGCTGCCAAAGGTCACGACGTGGGTGTGGGCGGCGAGCTGTATTCCGACGCCATGGGAGAGCCTGGCACGTATGAAGGCACTTATGTTGGCATGTTGGATCACAACATCACTGTCATCGCCGGGGCGCTGGGCGCGGATGTGCCTGATCGGGGTATGAACGGCAAACTATCGGCGGGGTTTTGAATGATGCTGGAACTGGCCGCTGATCAGGGTGTTTCAATTACCGGGCACAGTTTGCACGAGAGCCCTCTGGCCATTCGTGGATTGACCGTTTCCTATGGCCAGAAACCTGCGGTGTTCTCCGTGGATATGACCGTGCAGACCGGTGCGATGACGGCGATCATCGGACCTAATGGCGCGGGGAAATCGACCCTTCTCAAAGCCGCATTGGGGATTGTATCGCCGCTCTCCGGGCAGGTCACTGTCTTTGGCAAACCGCTGGAGCAGCAGCGTGCCCGCATCGCCTATGTCCCGCAGCGCGCCAGTGTGGACTGGGATTTCCCGACTCGCGTGATCGACGTGGTGCTGATGGGCCTGTCGCGGCAGTTGGGCCTGTTGGGCCGCATTCGAGCCCGACATATGTCGCGGGCCATGGATTGCCTGAACCGGGTCGGCATGCGCGACTTCGCGGATCGTCAGATTGGCCAGCTTTCCGGCGGTCAGCAGCAACGGGTATTTCTAGCCCGCGCATTGGCGCAAGAGGCTGATCTTTACCTGTTGGACGAACCTTTTGCCGGGGTCGATGCGGCCACAGAAAAGGCCATCATCGCGGTTTTGAAATCGCTGAAAGAGGCGGGCAAGACCGTCGTTGTCGTGCATCACGATCTGGCCACCGTTACCGATTATTTCGACCACGTCTTCCTGATCAACACCCGTAAGGTGGCCGAGGGAACAGTGGCCGAGGCCTTTACCGCCGAAACCCTGCAATCGGCCTATGGGGGCCGACTGGCCACCGCGCAGATCGACCAGATCTCACGCGCGCTGGGGTAAATCATGCTTTGGGATGCTCTGAGCCTGCAGCTTGGCTATAACGCCACGCTGGTTGCTATTGGTGCGACCTTACTGGGCGTATCCGCCGGGGTGACCGGCACTTTCCTGTTTCTACGCAAACGCGCGCTGGTCAGCGATGCGATCAGCCATGCGACCCTTCCCGGCGTGTGCCTGGCCTTCATGGTGCTGGTCGCTTTTGGCGGCGATGGACGCAATCTGATCGGTCTGCTTGCCGGATCGGCGATCTCGGCCTGGATTGGTCTGCTGTGTATGAACTGGCTGACCCGGCGCACGCGGCTGGCCGAAGATGCAGCTATTGGGGCGGTGCTGTCCGTTTTCTTCGGATTTGGCATCGTACTGCTGACCGTGATTCAAACCATGGGCGTTGGTCGTCAGGCGGGGCTCGAAGGGTTCTTGCTGGGCTCCACTGCCGGGATGTTGTGGGCGGATGCACTGATCATTGCGATTGGCGGGGCAGCGACGCTTGTTCTGGTGATGATCATCCGCCGTCCGATGACCATGGTGGCGTTTGACCCGGAATATGCCGCTGCACGGGGTCTGCCGGTGCATCGGATTGATCTGGCGATGATGGGATTGGTGATGGCCGTCACCGTTGTCGGGTTGAAGATCGTCGGGCTGATCCTGATTGTGGCATTGCTGATCATACCGCCCGTGACCGCGCGGTTCTGGACCGACCGCTCGGACCGAGTTGTTTTGCTCGCTGGTTTGGCGGGTGGGTTGGCCGGGTATCTGGGCGCGGCCCTGTCGGCCTCGGCGCCGAACCTGCCGACCGGTCCGATCATCGTGCTGGTTAGTTTTGGCTTTTTCGCGCTGTCCCTACTGTTTGCACCTGTTCGCGGTGTTCTGGCGGCGGTGTTGCAACATCTGAGATTCCAGCGCCGAGTGCATATTCGGCAAGGTTTGCTGGCGCTGGCACAAGGCCAGAAAATCTATGAACCGCTGACTCTGCGCTTGTTGAAACGCGCTGGCTTTGCCCGCGCCGATGGCGTTGCTACCGAGGCTGGTAAAGCCCGTGCCGCCAAGGCGTTGCGCGACGAAAGACGGTGGGAATTCGTGCGCGCGGATCAGGCGCATGAGGCGACGGCGGCGCTTTATGACGGGCTGCGCGATATCGAATCGGTGCTGACCCGCGATCAGATCGCGGATATCGACCGCCTGATCGGTGGCCCGCAGGAGGTCCAGCCATGAGCGGTGAAGAATTTGTCCCCCTGTCCCTGACGCCTCTGTTGATCGGGATCTTCGCCGCCATCGCCTGCGCCCTACCGGGGAATTTTCTTGTACTTCGCAAACAAGCCCTAATTGGGGACGCAATCAGCCACGTGGTGCTGCCCGGCATCGTTGTGGCCTTTCTGCTGACCGGAGCGATCTCGACCTGGCCCATGATGCTGGGCGCGGCGGGTGCAGCCATTGTTGCCGTTGTGATGATCGAGGCGATCCGGCGGCTGGGCCAGATTGAACCCGGTGCTGCGATGGGCGTGGTGTTCACCACCATGTTCGCAGGCGGTGTGCTGCTGCTGGAGCAGACCGATACCTCAACCGTGCATCTGGACGTGGAACATGCGCTATATGGCAATCTGGAAAGCCTGATCTGGCTGGATGCTGTGGGCTGGTCATCGCTGTTGGACCTGACGGCTTTGGCCGGGCTGCCGCCGGAGCTGCCGCGGATTGCGCTGACGCTGGTCGGGGTGGTCCTGTTCATCTGGCTGTTTTGGCGCCCGCTGAAAATTTCGACCTTCGACGAAGGCTTCGCACGCACCATCGGCATTCGCACCGGCGCGCTGGGTATGGCGTTGGTGATCGTGGCTGCAATATCGGCCGTGGCCGCGTTTGATGCAGTGGGGTCAATTATCGTGATCGCCATGTTCATTTGCCCCCCGGCGGCGGCGCGGATGATGACAAATCGGCTGGAAACCCAAATCGCCTGGAGCGTCATTTTCGCCAGCGTGTCGGCAATATCGGGCTATGTGCTGGCGGGCTACGGGCCGCTTTGGTTGGGCAGTACGGATGCGGTCAGCGCGGCGGGGATGATCGCAACCATGTCCGGCCTGATCCTGGCCTGCGCCGCATTGTGGGGCCCGTGCCGCTCCCGCGCCGGAGCGCCCCAAGCCACTTGACACGGCGCTTTCCCGCTGTTGGTCAATGCGAGGGGTCGGCTGAAATTCGCCCAGACGCCCAGCGAGGACAGAGTTAATGATTGTCGCGCCGCGTTTCGTGTTAGGCCCGCCGCAATAAATTTCTGAATGACCACCACTCACTTGGATCGTTCGGACAATCGTGGCAAGGTTTGCCGTCTGTTGACATCGGCGCAGCGCGATTGTTCGAACGCCCCCTCCCTCTTAAAAATAGGACTGCCAAATCAGTGGCAGAATCGTGTGCGCATATGCTAGGTCTGGTGGTATGGTGCAGGCAAACCCCAATATCAGCGAAATCCGCCCCGTAATCCGTCAACTTGACGATGCTGCAATCAACCGCATCGCTGCGGGTGAGGTGGTGGAACGTCCCGCCTCGGCTGTCAAAGAACTGGTGGAAAACGCCGTCGACGCCGGATCAACCCGGATTGCCATCGATATCGCTGATGGTGGCAAGACGTTGATTCGCGTCACGGATGATGGGTGCGGGATTTCGGCGGATGATCTGCCACTGGCCCTTTCGCGCCACGCGACATCCAAGATCGACGGGTCGGATCTGCTGAACATTCACACGTTCGGCTTCCGGGGCGAGGCGCTGCCGTCGCTGGGTGCGGTTGGGCGGCTGAACATAACCAGTCGGGTGCCGGGGTCAGATGCGGCCCAGATATATGTATCTGGTGGCAAGATGGAGGCGGTGAAACCCGCCGCCTTGCGTGCAGGCACGGTGGTCGAGCTGAGGGATCTGTTCTTTGCCACGCCCGCTCGGCTGAAATTCATGCGCACCGACCGGGCCGAGGCGCAGGCGATCACCGATACGGTCAAACGTCTGGCCATGGCCGAGCCCGCCATCACTTTTACGCTGCGCGATGTCTCGGGCGGGGGCGAAGGTCGCGTGACCTTTCGCGCCGATCGCGAAAATGGCGATCTGTTCGATGCGTTGCACGCCCGTCTGGCCCGCGTGATCGGGCGCGAGTTTGCCGAGAACGCATTGCAGATCGATGCGACTCGTGACGGTATTCGCTTGTATGGCTATGCTGCCTTGCCGACCTATTCGCGTGGCGCAGCGGTGGCGCAGTATCTCTTCGTCAACGGCCGTCCCGTGCGTGACAAGATGCTGACCGGTGCGCTGCGGGCGGCCTATTTCGATTTCCTCAGCCGTGACCGGCATCCGGCGGCCGCATTGTTTATCGACTGTGACCCGATGCTGGTGGATGTAAATGTTCACCCTGCAAAGTCTGAGGTTCGGTTCCGCGATCCCGGCGTGGCGCGGGGGCTGATCGTCTCGGCCTTGCGGCATGCGTTGGCCGAGGCGGGGCACCGAGCGTCCTCGACCGTGGCAAATGCAACGCTGGGCGCGATGCGGCCCGAACCGGCACAGCCCACTCCCGCCCGGGTGTATCAGATGGATCGTCCTTCGCCCGCAGCCCGGCAGGCCGCGTTTCACGCGCAGGCGCCGGGTTTTGCCGAACTGTCCCGCGATTATAGCGGTAGCATCGTGGAGGCGGCTCCGCCAGTTTC
This sequence comes from Ruegeria atlantica, assembly GCF_013032005.1. Classification (GTDB taxonomy): domain Bacteria; phylum Pseudomonadota; class Alphaproteobacteria; order Rhodobacterales; family Rhodobacteraceae; genus Ruegeria; species Ruegeria atlantica_A. Next base: position 10,830 of record NZ_WQBE01000002.1, on the reverse strand, counting down.
GACCACGGCAGAAGAGCCCCCGATGCAGGACCTGCCCTTGGGTGCAGCGCGCGGGCAAGTACATGAGAACTACATCATTGCCCAGACCGCTGATGGTATGGTGATCGTCGATCAGCACGCCGCGCATGAACGGCTGGTTTATGAAAAGCTAAAAACCCAGATGACCGAAAACGGCGTCGCCGCGCAGGCATTGCTAATCCCGGAAATCGTCGAGCTGTCCGAAGGCGACTGCGCGCGTCTGATGGCTGTTGCGGATGACCTGTCGCGCCTTGGGCTGACGTTGGAACCCTTTGGCGGCGGCGCCATCGCCGTGCGCGAAACACCTGCCATTCTGGGCGAAGTGGATGCCCGTGCAATGATCCTGGATATTCTGGATGAACTGGCCGATCAGGGCGAAAGCCAAACGGTGCAGGCGCGGATCGAAGCAATCCTCAGCCGGGTGGCCTGTCATGGCTCGGTCCGGTCTGGCCGCCGGATGCGGGCCGAGGAAATGAATGCTCTGCTGCGCGAGATGGAGGCGACTCCCCATTCCGGCCAGTGCAATCACGGGCGACCCACTTATGTGGAACTGAAGCTAAGCGACATCGAACGCCTGTTCGGGCGCAGTTGATCCCGACGCCCGGTCGGGTTATGAAGAATAAAACAAGAACATCCGAGGCGACATGATCGAGATTGCTGGCACAGAAATGGCTTTGAACGACCCTGTGGTGCTGATCGCGGGTGGAGTGGTGGCATTGATTCTGCTGCTGCTATTCCTGTCCTTGCGGGCAGCCAACCGTTCCGCCCGAATGGCAGAACCATTGGCGCGGCAGATGGCGCATTTGGGTCAACACGTGCAGCAACTGGGGCAGGGCCAGGAACAGTTGCGCGGTGGTTTGCAGCATGTGTCGGATACACAGGCCAATGCGCAGGTGCAGGTGATCCAGACGGTTGAATCGCGCCTGTCCTCGGTGCAGCAGCAGATGAATGACCGGTTGGCAGACAATGCGATGAAATCCGCTCGGGCTTTGGCCGAGATGCAGGAGCGAATGAAGGAATCGCTGCATGGCTCGTCGAAACAGACCGCGACGTCTCTGACACAATTGCAGGAACGTCTGGCCGCCATCGACAAAGCGCAGGACAATATCACCAAGCTGTCGGGCGATGTGCTGTCGCTGCAGGATATCTTGTCGAACAAGCAGACACGCGGCGCGTTTGGGGAGATTCAGCTGAACGATATCGTCTCGAAGGCATTACCGTCGGATAGCTTCCAATTGCAGGCGACTTTGTCAAACGGGCGTCGTGCGGACTGCTTGATCCACCTGCCAAACCCGCCGGGGCCGATTGTGATCGACAGCAAATTCCCGTTAGAGGCTTATGAAGCGCTGATTGGATCGACCAATGACGCCGAGCTTAAAGCAGCCGTGCAGATGTTTCGCAGCACGGTGCGCAAACACATCAACGACATTGCCGAGAAGTACATTCTGGACGGCGAAACCGCCGACGGCGCGCTTATGTTTCTTCCGTCCGAGGCGGTATATGCCGAGTTGCACGCCAAATTCCCGGAACTGGTGCAAGAGAGTTTCAGCAAGCGAGTCTGGATCGTTTCCCCCACCACCTGCATGGCGACGCTGAACACGATGCGGGCGATCTTGAAAGACGCGCGTATGCGAGAACAGGCGGGGGCAATCCGCAAGGAACTGGGCCTGTTGCACAAGGATGTGGAGCGTCTGGGGGACCGTGTTTCGAATCTTGATCGCCATTTCGGACAGGCAGCCAAGGATATCTCGGAAATCAAGATCAGTGCCGAAAAAGCCGGGCGTCGGGCACAGCGGTTGGACAACTTCGATTTCGAAGAGCTTGCCCCGGACGACCACAATAATGTGGTACCGCTGGGCAAATCCGAAGGCTAGGCTTTACTGGATCGACAGATCCAGATTGTAGCCGACTGTCTTATCAGTATCCCGATCATTGCCCATCAGATAGACGCGGATCGTATAATCTCCGTCTTCGGGCAGGTCGATGCGGGCGGTGTTGCCATCGATAGAGCCGTTGTAGATCGCAACGCCGTCACTGCCGGGTGGCAGGATGTTGAAGTAAATCACGCCATTGCCATTGGTGTCGCTGACCTTGAGATCGGCGAACATTTCCTGACCAGCCTGCGCGCCCAACATGTAATCGAAATACTCGTTGCCGGTAATTGCCCCATTCACCATCGTGCCGAAATTGCCGGGCTCGAATTTTACTTCTGCTGCACGCTGCGCCCAGGCCGTGCTGGTAAGGCTTGCGATCAATGCAGTCAGTATCAGATGATGTCTCATGAAACGTCTCCCGAACCTATTGATGAGTCAGTGTAGCACGAGCCGCATCAACGCTTCAGATTCGTAGGAATGGCTGGAACAGGCGCGGCATCAACTTGGTAAATTTCAAGGGCGCGTCAGTCACGGCCAGACAGATGCAATCCTCTGAGATATCGGCCGTCGGCGTGTGGTGCAGGCTTTCATCCGCAATCTCAACATCTCCACGACCGAAATGGTCGACCTCGTCCGAAAACGCGCCTTGCAGAACCATCGTCAGTTCCATGCCGTTGTGGCTGTGATCGGGCACGGCTGCACCGGCCGGAATGAATAGCAGGCGGGCGGTGGCCTCGCTCGTGGTGGGTAGGATCGCCTGTTTTACACCCATGCCGATGGATCGCCATTTGATGTCATTCACATCGCCGCCGACATAATCCTGCAAGGGCGCGGGCAGAACCGTGCATCCCGGACGTGCGGGTTTTGCAATCGGGGCTCCCTGAGCGATCAGCGCCATGGTTGCGGCTAGAGACCCATCGCTCATGCTGGTAGGGCTGTCCTGCTCTTGCAGAACACATCCGCCCACAGCGTCAAAACTTTCGGCCCGGGCGCGGCAGTGGTCACACAGGGACAGGTGTGTTGCCACCATCAGGTCGAACGCTTCGGGCAGGTTGCCCGCGGCGTAGGCCATCAACAGATCGTCTGTCAGGTGATGTTTGATATCATTGCTCATCTTCGTCATCTCAATTCATCGCATGGCGCAAGCGGTCCAGCGCCAGCCGTATCCGTGATTTGATCGTACCCAAGGGCAACCCGGTCTGAGATGCGATTTCTCGATGGCTCAGATCACCAAAATAGGCCTGTTCGATCAATTGTCTTTGCGCCTCGGGCAACGCCGCCATGGCGTCGCGCAGCTGCGCGGTTTCCTGTTGCAACGCGACCACGTCGTCCTGATCTGGTTCCGCCTCAGGCCCCCACCACAGATCCTCGGGTTCGGGTCGGCGTTGTTTGCGCAGGACATCGATGCGCTTGTTCCTTGCAATCGTGAACACCCAAGTGGCCACGGTCGCGCGAGTGGGATCGAACAGATGCGCCTTGTGCCACAAGGTCGCCATCACCTCTTGCGCGCATTCCTCGGCCAGCGCGGCGTCGGACCCTGACTTAATCAGGAACGCCTTGATGCGTGGCGCGAAGTGTTGGAACAGTTCGGCAAAGGCCGCCTGATCCTGCGCGTCCCGAATGCGCCTGACGTGGCTCACCCACTCAGTTCTGGTGTCGCAACTGCCATCCGCTTTGTTCACCGGCTTGCCCCTGATGCGTTTGCTTGCGCGCCGAGGTTTCAGTGCTGGCCTTTCGGCCGCCGGTTCATCCAAGGTCACGGTATCGATCTCGGTAAACATAACCACATTACGCGGCCCAGCCCAAGGCGGATCACTTTATTTGCTGTTTTTGATCCGGGTCACGTCAAATATCGTACTATCTGATAGAAACACATGAGGAAAAGAATGCCGCCGGAACGGTTTGCACGGAGATCGGAGAAAACTGAGTGAACACGGTCGACCATATTTCAGGCCATACCTTTCACGGGCGCAAGGGCGCGATCCAGAACGCCTTTCGGTATTCCGTCGACTACATCTTGCTGGATCCGGAAAGCCATCCGGCCACTCCGGCGCTGTTTTCCCTGAACCGGACTAATGTCACCAGCTGGCGGGAGCGCGACCATGGTGGTGAGCCAGGGCAGGGGCGCGGTGTGGCCTGGCTGCGGGAGCAGTTTGACCAGATGGGCGTGACCCAACCGGATCACGTGACATTGCTGACCCAGCCGCGAGTGTTCGGCCATGTGTTCAATCCGGTCAGCTTCTGGTTTTGCTTTGATGTTGACGGACAGCTTTACGCCGTGGTGGCCGAGGTCACAAACACCTATGGCACGCGCCACAGCTATCTGTGCCACACCCCCAACTTTGCGCCGATCCGACCCTCGGACCGGATCGTGGCGGACAAGCTGATGCATGTCTCGCCGTTTCAAAAGGTCGAAGGGTCTTATACCTTCCGGTTTGACTATCGCCCGGACCGGGTGGGTGTCTGGATCGATTACGGGCGCGACTATGGTGGGCTGATTGCAACCCTGACCGGACGGCGGGCTCCGCTGACCAATCGCACGATCCTGTGGTCTTTGCTGCGCCGACCTTTTGGTGCGCGCCGCGCGTTTTTCCTGATCCTGTGGCAGGCGGTGAAGTTGAAGGCGAAAAAGGCCCGGTTCCGCCCGTTTCGTACAGCCCCCATTCCCGACCACCCGGTTTCCCGCATTCGCGAGCCTTAAGCTGGCATAGTTTGCGTAAGATCAAAGACTCAGGCGCCGTGGGGTGGTTGTGCTAGGATGAAACCGCGAACACGAGGAGTTGGGTCATGTTGGAAATCTCGGCAAGAAAAATCGCTCAGGTCGCCATGATGGGGCGTGAATTGAACCGCGCTGAGGGCGAACTGCGCGCCTTTATCGACCGTATGGGTGAGGACGAGCAGGCCGAGTTGGTTGCTGTCATGTGGATCGGACGTGAAAGCTTTTTCGCCGAGGATCTGGCCGAAGCCATCGCAACCGCAAAATCCGAGGCCTCGACCCCCTGCGCCGATTATCTGATCGGCACACCACACCTGTCGGATCACCTAGAAAACGGTCTGGATGCGCTGGGGATTTCAGCCGAGGACGTGGAAAACGATCTGATGTAGGCCGGTTTGAACGAAGCGCCTTTTCCCCATGCCTGGTGGTCATCAAATCCGACCGCCAATTCGGCGGCGCAAAGAACAGTTGCAGCAGGGTCGTAAACTGGTGGATGCTCGAACCATGCGACTCGATTGGCGTATTCTAGTGGGACTTGTGTTTGCCGTGGCCAGCATGGCCGCTCCGCGCGTTTCGAACGCCTGTTCAGTTTGTACAACATTGCCGGAATACTCTCTTGCAGACCGTATTCTGTCTGCGCGTGTGATTGTTCTGGCTGCGCCGTCGCCGACCAATCCCTTTAAGTACGCCTCGGTTTCTGTGCTGAAAGGCGCGCCCGCGCAGCTAGAGACCCTACCGGATATCCCATTCCTGGTTGACAGCGTGACGCGATCAGCCTTCCGCGTCGACCCTGAAAGAGTTGTTTTGATGATCTACGGCAGCGGATCTGTGGACAAGTCAGGCCGCAGCTTCGCAACCGCCTGGTCCAAAGGTTTCCTGATGACGCAAGAGCGGGCAGCTTTTCTGGAAGGGGTGCGTGTTCAGGGTAAACACTGGATCGTCGGAAAGACGGCTAACCCTGCACGCGTCACTTTTTTTAGCCAATATCTGACGCATGAAGACAGGCTGTTGCGCAATGCCGCGCTTGCAGAGGTTCATCGCGCACCGTATCCGACTGCCCGACAGGTGCGGGACGTTGTGACAACGGCGTCTTTGTTGCAGGAGTTGCGCGATGTAAATCGCCTTGCTTATGCGCCGGCTGTCATTCGATTGTTGGGTATGCAATCCGATCCTGCCGCGCAGGCATTCGTTCGACAGCGGTATCAGCCCGCGTTGCGTGCCGGTGACCGGAACATAGCGGATTGGGCGCTGGCCGGGATCGAGGTGGACGGCGCAGACGCAGTAGAAGCGATTGGGCAGGCGTTAGCGCAGGCGAACTGGTCGCCAGAAGATAAGCAGAAGCTAATTCAGGTTCTTGCCGTTGGCGGTTCCACATGGCCGGAATTGCAAGAACAAATACTGGAGATTTACAAGCTTGAGCTTGAACGCAGCGCGGAACTGGCAGGCTGGATCGCCTTGTCTGTACGGACATGGGAAACGGATGCATTGACGGCGTCGTTCAAACAAGTTTTGGCGCGTGAAGACCTCGATGCCGCGGTTTTGTTTCTGGTTCAAAACGCGCTGGATATTAGTGATTTTGATTAAATTATTTTATTTCAGATGATTACACCTGACCGTGCCATGTTGTCGGCGTCTGGTCCTGCGAAGATTAAGCGGATTTAATCCAACCCTCCGACGCTTTTAACCCCGAACCCTTTTCTCTGTTTCAACGACAAACGCAATTCAGAGTTAAAGGAGAAAGTCATGGGATACGCACAAACAGTTACGCCGCAAAAGGGGCTCTTCTTCGGTCTGTTCTCGAATTACGCCGAAGCACGGGTCGAACATTTTCGCCGCGATATCTTTGCCAAATCCGTTCGGGCACTGGAAAACCTCAGTGATCGTCAATTGGCAGACATCGGCATCCCACGCAGTGAGATCAAGCAACGCGCCTATGAGAGCGTTTATCACAAGAAGCCTTACTCGGGCACCGCACACTGATCCACGGGCCGCGCCGAATATCGTAAATTACTTGGAGGAGAAAATGTTTGATTTTAACCCAAATCGCGACCAGTCGATAAATGCCAGTTCCGTTTTGTTGTTCGACCGGGCGATGCGGTTGCAGGCGATCAGTTCCAGCATCGTACGCGCCGCACAAGATCTGAACCGCCTGAACGATTCCGAACTCGCCGAACTGGGCATCAACCGCAGCGATATCGACACCGTGATCGAGCGCTACATCTGACCGATCGCGATGCAAGACAAACCAAAAGCCATTCCGATATTTCGGGATGGCTTTTTTAACCTTTAAGCGGCCCATTCTCGAACGGGCGATGTCAGCCGTTCATTTCAACTGGTCTACGATCTGAAGATGCTGAGCCAGCGTGTCGATTTCGGCCATCCAGTCCTGTACCAGTTTCGGGTCACTGGGGGCGGCGTGGACGCCGGCTGGGATGGCGCGGTTCAGGACCGCCTCGACCGCAAGCGACACCGGGATCGACACCAGTCGCGCCATGGCGGTGCCACGCGCGTCACCCCAGGCGTCCATCACATAGGTCTTGTGCCAGACCGGGATGCCGTCTTTTTCCGCCTTCAGTCCGACGCACAGGACCACGCGGTCGGGTTCGCCCTCGTCATAGGCGTTTTCTTCCCAGAACTGGTCTGACATCTCTTTCAAGCGCGCGTCACCTTCGGGGCCGGACAGGGTTTCGATTTCGCGGAATACATCAGACCACGCATCGGCCCAGCCGTTCAGGCGCAGGGTGCCGCGGACAAATTCCTTGACCGGCCAGTGCTTTTCAAAGTGGTACTGCTCCATGAACGGGATCGAGTCGCGGTTGGGGTAGACCTCAAAGCTTTCGGGCGTCGGCAGCGGCGCGATATAGCTGGTGATTGCGTCCCAGGGGCGGGCCACGTCCAGCGGGGCGTAATCGCGGATCGACTTGGACGGCGAACGCAGCGCCTTGAGCACACCAAGCGGCGACCAGCTGAATTTGTAACGGAACGGGTTGGGATTCTTCGGAATGCCACCGCAATACGAAATGAAGCTCAGGTGGTTCTGGGCATCGAACGCATCCGAGGCGCGGTAGTCATCGACCAGAGCATGCGCCATCAGGTGGTCTATGCCTGGGTCCAGCCCGACCTCATTCACCAGTGCCACACCGGCTTCGCGGGCCTTGTCGTCCAGCGCACGCATCTCGGGCGCGATATAAGAGGACGAGACGAAATTGGCCTGTTTCGCGATGGCCAGCTCGGCCAGCGGCACGTGCCAGTCACCCGGCAGCATCGAGACGATCACGTCGCCCTTTTCCAGCACCGCACCCAGCGCATCGATGTCAAAGGCGTGGATGTCGTCGGTCAGGTCACCGACCTCGGCCTTGGCTTTTTCGATGGTCCGGTTCCAGACGGTGACCTTGTGCCCGCCTTCAATCAGGCGGCGCAGGCCGGGGATGGCCGACAGGCCGGTGCCACACCAATGAATCGTCATCGCTCAGAATCCTTCGATATGAGTGTTATAGGTCGCCGCCGCCCGGCCCCAGACACCGGCGTTCAGATTGGTCAGGGTCAGCAACGAAGGCAGCAATTGCGCGGCATAATCTTGCGAGCTTTCGACCGGGAGCATTGACGGAAGGTTGTCGATGGCCATCACGTCCATCACCGGATCAGTCGCCACACGCAGGGCAGGGGCGTCCCAGGAGGTTGCACGGTCATAAACGGGCACCGGGTTGTAATCGCTGTCGGGGTCGCAGGCTACATCGCCAATAGCGGTCAGCTTGCGCGGCGCGGTCAAAGCCTCACGCGGTACAAAGACCGGGGTGCCGGGGCGCGCAAAGATGCAGTTCAGGAACAGATTGTGGTCAAGGATTTCCGGGAACGGTCCGCCGCTAGACGTTTCGGCCATGTCCCATTTGGTAACGCTGACCCCCATGGCCTCGCATAAGTCTGCAGCCCCGGTGCCCACTCGGCCCAGAGCGCCTATGACAATGGCGCGGGGGCGAGTTGCGCCCGTTGCATCCAATTCAGTCAGCAACTCCGCGTTCAGCGCGTCTTTGCTGGCATACACACCGACCGGCGGGCATTGCTGACCTCGTTGCTGCGCTGCCCAGGTCTTGAGCGTCACAGCAGCGCCCGCATATCCAGCCCAATAGCCGAAGGCGGCGACGCGGCGGCCAGCTTCGTCCACCAGATATTCCAGATCATAGAGCGTTCCGCCGCCGGCCTTGAACCGCGCAAGCAGCGCACGGCCTGAATGCTGACCCTTGTAGGCGTGGCCGAACATGATGTGGCGGTGGGGCAGGGGCGTACCGTCTTCGGGCAGTTCCTTGAGGCCGAAGATGATCGCATCCAGTGGTGCCCGGGGCCAGGAGTTTTCGGGCGCGATCTCGCATCCGACCTCTCTGTAGCCATTAATCGGGATTGCGCGCACGGAACTTTCCTCAACCGTCACGCGGATGCCGGCTGCGATCAGATCAGCAGCGCCTTCGGGGGTCAGCCCGACCCGTTCCTCATTCGGGCGCTGTTCTGCCCGGACCCAAAGATGTGTCATGCGTTATCCTTTTGTCAAAGCATTCCGGCGGCGCGCACCGCCTGAACCGAAGAACGTGCCTCCATCGCCGCGCGGAAGGTCAGAATTTTGGGAAAGGCCGAGACGTCGACGCCGTCGACTTCCAGCCAACTGCAAACCACATAGAGATAAGCATCTGCCAGAGAGACCGCCTCGCCCAATACAAACGGCCCGCGCAACCCGTTGGAGGAGATATAGTCGCAGGACGCGGTCATCGTCTGTGGAACCTTGTCCGTCATGTCTTTCCAGCTGGATTTCTTGTCGGCCCAGCGGGCGCCGCGCAATTTGTGCGCGTGATTCACATGCATGGTCGAGGCCAGATAATACATCACCTCGCGCATCCGGGCGGCCATGATCGGATCGGTGGGCACCAATTCGGCTTCGGGCGCCTTGGCCGCGAGATATTCCAGCAGAGCACCGGTTTCGGTCAGGATACCGCCATCAACCACCAGTGCCGGAACCCGGCCCTTGGGGTTGATTTGTTTATAAGCTGGTTTCGTTTGTTCTCCCCCAGCGAAATCCAGTTGGATCGCTTCATACTCTAGCCCAGCCTCTTCCAACGCAATGGCAACAGCGACCGAGATTGTGCGGGGGGCATAGTATAGCTGCATCATAATGGCCTCCGAGGTCAAAGGTGGGTTTGCGCGTATTGCCTGTCGGGCGAGTCCAGGTGCGGCACCGCATTGAACAGAACCGGGCTTAGCTGCGCGCCGATCGGGTGCAGGCGATGCAGCGACGTGTTCATGATGGCCAGCGCCACCCGTGCCATCGCCGGGATATCCAGACCCATCGCTTGCCGTACCACCATTGAAATCAACCCGCCCGAGGTCACAACGATGGCCGGCCCGCCCTCGGTTCCAATCTCGCGCAAAGCGTCCGAGACACGGGTTTCGAACTCGGCAAAGGTTTCGGGCGTATCCGTGATCTCACCCCGGGCCCAGGCGGCAAAGGTGCGGGGCAGATGTTCGACAAAGCCCTCTCGGTCGGTGGGGATCGCCACGCCGTGCTGCTGTTCATATAGCTGCGCGATGGTGAAATACTCGATCTCATTCAGGCGTGCGTCCCGGATTGGGTCAGGCAAGCCCATGCTGGCCGCAGTTTCCACATGTCGCTGCAACGTGCCGCAATAGACCCGCGGGTAATGGGCGCGCGTATCCTGCAGGTGCGCCCCCAGCCAGCGGGCCTGCTGATGGCCCAGATCGCTGAGCCTGTCATAGCTTTCTTCATCCCGTGCGGTGGTGTTGGCCTGTCCGTGACGCACCAGTGTAATATGTGACATTGCAATTCCTCTTGGGCGAAGTCTTAGGGCAGGATTTGGAAAGGGGCCAGAGGCGTTTGTCAGGGGGCGGGCAAAAACCGACCCTCGTCAAAGGTTTTGCGTGTTCGTTTTCAGACCTGCGATTTCGCGATGTGATTGTTGCTCAACGGAAAATAGTTTCCTATACGATACAAGGCCGCTGCATGCGGCTGTATACGCTTTGTATCGGCTATCATGGCAAATCCTGTTGACTCGCAATAGCGTCCCGGGAACCTTGGTGTTGATTGTAAAAGGGTTGCCATTGCAGACCGCACGGTGATCTTTCAAAACGGCATTCGAAAGGCCCGGATTATGAGCACCGAACCGAAACGCACTCCTCTCTACGATCTCCATGTTGAGTTGGGAGGCAAGCTGGTTGATT